>CAWCJA010000004.1:0-310158 GCA_963795915.1 uncultured Actinomycetota bacterium | reverse complement strand
GGCCGGCCTGCGGCCAGGTGCGGCCGTCGTCGGTCGTGCCGCGGATCGACCCGTCGGAGCACAGGGCCTGCGCCCCCGTCGTGGAGTTCCGGGCGAGGTCGACGACGGCAAGGGTGCCGCAGGGCGCGACCGTTCGTCCCCCGGGGGCGCGGACCTTGGTGGGGTCCTTGATGTCGCGCGCCAGGGTCTCGGAGAGGTTGCCCGGCCCGGTCCCGGTCCAGGTCGTGCCGCTGTCGACCGTCGTGCGCACCCCCATGACGCAGTTGGGGTCGCCGCCGACGACGAACGCGCGGCTGGCATCCGTCGGCTGGATCCTCGTCACCACCGGATAGGGCGTCTTGGCGTTCTGCCAGGTGCGGCCCCCGTTGGAGCTGAACGACAGCGCCGCCCCCGATGCGACGCAGGAGCCCGTGGTCGCCCGCCAGGCGGTGGTGCCGTCCACGGCAGTGATGACGCGCGTCAGGGGCGTGGCGGGAACTGCAGCCGCACCGGTCGTGGTCGAGGCGGGCCCCGACCCCTGAGTGGCCGCGGTGGACGCTCTGGGCGGGGTGGACACCGTGACGGCAGGGTCAGGGGCCGGGGTGCTCATCACCACCGCGGACGGCTCCGGCTCCGCGGACACCCGACCGAAGAGGCGTAGGGCGGCGAACACCAGCACCACGTCGAGCAGGACGAGGGCGACGAGCCCCGCCGTAGCCGCCAGTCGTCGGCGTCCCTCCATCGCCACCCTTTCGCAGAACCCCAAACCCCCGTGAGCGCCGGAGGCCAGGCCCACCGTGCGACGCTTACGGTACCTGGGCGCGTGTCGGCTCTCGACGGTCCACTCATGCCAGTGGATGTCCTGATGCTTGTGTGGAAGACAGGTTGGCATCAGCATCTAGCCTCGCTAATTCACCGGGGTCGGTGACGGCCGCTTCTTGGCGCTGACGGTGCGTTCTGTCTTTCGGGTGTGGCGGAGTTCCGCTTGGCGCTGCGGGCGGGTCTCCGGTGGTGCTCGCTCGTGAGTGGACGGGTGAGGGGGCGAGCCTCAGGTCCGCAACGGAGTCAGGCCGCAGATCGCGGTGAACACGGACAGGACGTCCTTGGCCCAGGGCCAGGTGGATGCCGGTGTCCTTGGCGTGCCGGATCCGGGTCTCGACCCGGGCATGGGCGCGGTGACGGGCCTCGAGGAACGCGACCTGCCCCCCGCTGGCCAAAGGGGTGTTGGTCGCGACGGCTTGGTAACGCCACCCGTCGGCGTCCTCGAACAGCGACAGCGCGGCCCCGGGGTGGGGGTGCTCCCGGCGGATCAGGATCCGCATCCCGGCCGGCCACGGCGTCAGGGTGAGCATGTCGGTGATCTCGACGACGTCACCGTTGACGCGGGCCTCACCCTCGGGGTCGATCGCTGGCGCCCACGCCTTCTTCGGGGACCTTGCTGATTGCGTCACGGACCTTGTCGGTGACCGCGAACCCGACCGAATACTCAACGGTCCGGCCCCGTTTCGTGTTCAGGGTGGTCAGCCACTCGAGCAGCCCGTGGGACGCGCCGGCGCCGTCGGCGCGGATCAGCAGGTTCTTGCGGCGCGTGGTCGGGACCTGCGCCATCGCCGCGGTCAGGACCGCGATGTGGTCCGCGGTGGTGTTCGAGCCGGCGTTCCCGGGCCGCAGCATCACCGCCATCGACTCCTGACTGTTATCGCACCAAACCCCGAGCGGGTGATAGCCGAAGCCTCTCTTGAACGTCGAGGCTGCCCCTTCCTTCTCCGAGTGTGTCGTCACGAGGGTGGCGTCGACGTCGAGGACGACGACGTCACCGAGGTCGGTGTCCGCGACCTTCGAGGGCGGCAGCCCGCCGGGCAGCTGGGACCAGACGTGGGCGCGGACCTTCGCCCTCGCCGCATCGATCCGCTTCGCCACCGCGGGGGTCATTGCCTTCAGCGCCCGCCACACCGTCGGTGCGGACGCGACCGACCCGAGGACCTCACGCTGGTGACGCAGGACGTTGATGTCGGCGATGGCCTCACCGCCGCCCGCGATGAGGACCGCAACGTCGGCCAGGACCTGTCCCCGGTCGTGGGTCGGGCTGAAACCCCGGCGGGCCATCGCCGAGGACAACGCCCCGGTCAGGCCGACCTGGTCGGACAGCATCCGGGTCGCGACGTTCCCGGCATGGGCCACGACCCCGGTCGCGTCCGCGGAGACCATCAACCCGGTGGACCATCGGCCTGTCCCGCTCCCGCGGGGAGCTTTCCGACGCGCCTGACGCGCCGCCTTCTTCATCGATCGTCCCGTTGTAGGCTTCACTTGCGAGGTGCCTTCCACTCGAGCGTGCTGAATCCTAGACAAATCCAGTATCTCGTTGTGCGACAGGCACTTTCGCGTTTTCAGGGCGCGTGTCGAGTCACGTTCGGTGAACGGGCGAGGCTAACCGACCAGTCTTGGAGCCCTCGAGGATCTGGCCGACCTATCGACTTCAGCGAGGCCTTGGACCGGGGTGGCCGCACGCGGCCGATTGGGCCGCGATCGGTGGTGGCACCCCAATTGACCGCCACGGGCCCGCTAGTCGAATTTGCAGAGCTGCCAGACTGCACGCACTGCCGTGGAGCAGCGCGCCTTGCCAAGTGCACCTCACTTGCAGATCACCACCCCCACCAGCTCTTGCAGGGCGAGTCGCTACTCTGAAGCCGTGACTGACGAAAATGCAGAACGGTATCTCGACTTGATTGTCGAGACGGTAAACGGATCCATCTACGGTGCCCAGCAGTACCTCAGGCCGGTCGATTCGGTCTCACGAGTTCGCAGGGTCGCGGCCTCGGCCGCGTCGGCCGCGGGCGTCATTGCTGCCAAAACCGTTTCCGTGCCAGCGTCCGCCTATGACAGCGGAGAGGGATGGCCCCGAGATCGGTTGAATTTGGGATATTCCATGATCGGCCGAGCGCGACTAAGCAATGTTCGGGAGGCAGTGCAGGCCGCGCTGGACGATGAAGTTCCCGGGAACCTCATTGAAACGGGAGTCTGGAAGGGTGGAACATGCATTTTGATGCGCGCCGTCCTGGCCAGCCGGGCAGTCACCGACCGAGTCGTCTACGTCGCAGACAGTTTTGCGGGGCTACCCGCGGCAGATGAAAGCGATGACGCGGCTGAATTGCATTCCGATCCCACCCTCGCCGTGAGCCAGGAGGATGTACAGGCAGCTTTTGCCAAATTCCAATTGCTGGATGATCAGGTCCGCTTCATCAAAGGATTTTTTGCGGATACCCTACCGACGCTCGCTGGCACTCCCTGGGCGGTGGTTCGACTTGACGGGGACATGTATCAGTCAACGATGGACGGGATTGTCAACCTGTATCCCGACCTAAGCCCGGGTGGATTCTTGATCATCGATGATTACTTTACTTACGAGTCGTGCAGGCGTGCAATCACCGAGTATCGGAATCTGCATTCAATTGTTGAAGAGATCATTCCTGTTGACAACTCGGGAGCTTATTGGCGGAAGTCCTGAACTTTCACGTTCTTCACCTACCCATAGCGCCATCGATGCGCTAACGTCTCATGACCATCTGTTCACGACAGCTTTGTGGGGGCGGCGTTTCAGGCATCTCAAGGCCGCATGTGATGCCGAGAAAGTTTCGTGTCTTCTAGAATGGAGAGGCATAATCATCTGCACGGCGAGATGGTTGGAGGGCTTAGAATGAGTCCCATGCTGCGAGAGTCCGTACAACGCCGTCGAGGGTGGAAGCAGGATTGCGAAGGTGGAGAATGCCCCCCCGGTGACGACACGACATGGTGAGCGCGCTCGCGTACCACCTTCCCCAGTTTCACCCCACGGCCGAGAACGATGCGTGGTGGGGGAAGGGCTTCACGGAGTGGACCAATGTCGCCCGGGCCCGGCCACGGTTCCGTGGTCATGAGCAACCCCGTCTTCCTAGGGATCTTGGCTTCTACGATCTGCGTCTCGCCGAAAGTCGCCGGATGCAGGCGGATCTCGCCGCGCAGTCGGGCCTCCAGGGGTTCGTGTTCTACCACTACTGGTTCAACGGACGCCGACTCCTCAGCGCACCCGTCGACGGGATCCTCGAAGACCCGGAATACCGCTTCCCGTTTTGCCTCAGCTGGGCTAACGAGAACTGGACTCGGGCCTGGGACGGCGGCGCCAGTCAGATCCTGATGCAGCAGTCATACTCCCGCGAGGACGATCGAGCACACATTCGGTGGCTCGTTGGTGTCATGCATGACGACCGTTACATCACGTTTGACGGCAAACCCGTCTTGCTTGTCCATCGCGCCTCGTTGCTGCCGCACCCCCGGGAGACAACCCAGATTTGGCGCGACGAGGTCGCCCGTGCCGGGTTTCCGGGTCTCTATCTCTTACGCACTGAACATTTCGGTGATGAGACGGGAGATCCGCGAGATCTGGGATTCGATGCGGCTGTTGACTTCCAGCCGAACTTCTCAGCGCTGCTTCAGGCCTCGAGAACGCGAGCTCTCGTCGACTCTATGCGCCCTCGCCAATGGCGTCGCCGCGACCGCATCCTGGATTACGGGGACGTGGTCTACGCGATGCGGGCCCGAACGTCGGTTCCCTACCAACGATGGCCAGGAGTTTTTCCCGGATGGGATAACAGTCCGCGTCGAGCCCGGGGAGCACTGATTATCAAAAACGCCGAGCCCGACATCTTTCGCGACTGGGTTCGCGCTGCCAAGGCCACAGCAGAGGAAGTACGTCCGGACGGCCTCATGTTCGTGAACGCGTGGAACGAGTGGGCTGAAGGCGCGGCGCTCGAGCCCGACACCCGTCATGGAGATCTATTTCTTCAAGCGCTCAAGCGTGGGCTTCTCGAGTGACGAGCCTGGCCAGAACGATACGCCACGCGGCATGGACAGGCTTGCCCGTTTTCCTGAATGCTGCCGGTGGCATCTACACCCTCAGTCTCAACTACCGAGTCCTCGGCGCTTACGACTACGGACTGCTGCTGCTGATCGTCTCCATCAACGGATTCCTTGGCATTCTGGCGAGCTCGTTGAGTTTGACCGCACGCACCTCCGGGGCACTCATCGCGGGCCAGGACCCGGATGGTCGGGCTCTTCGGACACTGAGAGGCGTCCAGTTCCTCTACGTGGCATTCGGTGTCACCCTGTTTGCATTGTCTCTGCTCGCTGGCGTGCTCGGCCCTGCCATCTTCCGAGTCGAACCATCCTCGGTCGGGGCCTTCCAGGTGGCCGTGCCACTGATCGGCATTGCGTCGGTTTTCCAGTTCCAGGCGGCCGTTCCAAGTGCGATCCTCGCCGCGCACGACCGCTTTTCAACGAGCGGGAAGGTGTCTCTATTCTCGCTCGTCGCACGGATTCTGGCGTTGACAATTCTGGTGCCACGCTTCGGCCTCATCGGCAACGCCGCGGTGCTGGCCTGCGGAGCGGTCCTTGAGTACGTCCTCTTGCACCGGATCGCGAGGCGCGTCGTTCCCAGCCTGGGCTTCCTGGGAGCGCGTCCGGACCGTGCCGAGTTCCGGCACATCGTGAGCGGCGCCACGATGATGACCATCGTCAACGCGAGCGCGGTGATTTTGAGCACCGGCGGGCTCCTTTACGTCGGCGGGGTTCTCGGGCCAGCGCTCGTGAGCGATCTCAAGGTCGGCACGACACTCCCCCAGAACCTCGTCAACCTGGTGTTCGTCGGTTACGGGGTCATCTACCCCCGTTTCGTGCGGGGGCGCACTACACACTCGCCCCGCCAGCTCGGGCTGGCACTGCGTACCGGTTCCTTCAGCTCGGCGGCGCTCTTTGCGCTCCTGGCCATGGCGTCGCCAAGTCTCATATCGCTGATCACCGGGAGCGCTCCGTCACCAGCGGTTGTCGTCGTGTCGACGATGATGTGTGCGGGCTACGCGCTGGACGCTGCCATCCACGGCATTGTCCTACAGATCCTGGCACGTGAGCGGCAGGATGTCATGGCCAAAGTGGTCCCCGTCGAGATTGCCGTCTTCGTAGCCAGCACGGTCACCTTCGTGCACTTCTTCGGAGTAGTTGGCGCCGCCGCGGCGACGCTACTCACGTTGGTCATCATGGACTTGGTGGTCCTAGCCTTCATCATGCGCGGCATCTGGGACCAGCCTGAAATTACCATGTTGCTGTGGCGGGGCTCGATTCTCCCCGCGTTCATGGGGTTCGGTTTCGGATTGGTCGTGTCCTTGCCAACCTTTCTCATGCTGCGAGACCAGCCCGTCCCCTACATCGCGGCCACGGGCGCCATCGCTGCCCTCGTTGCCTATCCCACATATCGGCTCGTCGTGCTGAGGTGGTTCGAGGATGCCCAACGGGCTTGACTCCTACCGCCAGGGCGGCCGCGGCCGCCATCGGTACCACATCGCCATTGTCTTCTGGCCGTCCTCCACCCGGCTCAGGTGACGTTCTCGGAGCATGGCGCCAAGCAGCTTCCCCTCGTGCGTCATGTCGTAGCTGTGCCCCAGCGGCGTGTGATGTGAGACAGCGACGGCGTCCACGATGCCGATGCAGGCACCGCCGAGTGCGGCGTCACGCCACAGAAGGTCCACTCCCCACCCCATTCGGGTGTCTTCCGGAAACGGCGTGAACCGAGACATGGCTGCCGCGTCCACGACGAAGAGCGGACCGATCTCGATGAAGTTTGTGCGGCGGGCTCGCGACCAGGGCCGTCGGCGGCAGAAGGCGTACGTCGAATGGCTACGCAAAGTGTGCGCCGGTTGTGCGAGCTCGAAGGCGCATTCCTGACTGATGCGAATGAGCTGGTCAAGGGAACCGACGGAGAAGGACACATCGTCGTCCGCGACGACCACTGTATGCGAGGACCCCAGCCCCTCGAGGAGCCGGTTGATCAACTCGAACCGGCCACCAGGCCCGCAACCAAGAGTGCGGTCTTGCAGGGTGGGGTCAACCGAGTCGAGAGCCCAAAGGCGGGATTGCCCACCCACGGCTGTCACCTGCTCGACTAAGCGGCCCACAACGGGAGCATTAGATCTTCTGTAAACACATACCATAATCATGCTCGTGGTCGTAGGTCAGATATGCTGTCGTCGCCGAGGTACACTATCGGAGTGTACAGTACTCACGCCGTCGTCGTGATCACCTATCAACGCCCGGGCCCTCTTGCGGCATGCCTGGACAACCTGTTGGGTCAAAGCCGCACTATTGACGAGATCGTCGTCGTCGACCAATCCCCCGACGATCTGAGCCGTAACGTCTGCGCTGCACACGAGACGGTGCGTTGGGTTGACAATCGGGTCAACGCCGGCAATATGACCAGCTCGCGAAACGTCGGCCTCAATGTATGCGCTTCCGACATCGTCAGCTTCATCGATGACGATTCTTTGCCGACCCCTGACTGGGCAGCGGAGGTTATGGCTGCGTTCGCTCGCCATCCGGACGCAGGAGGCATCGCCGGACGGACGTCGGAACGGGGCGCGGGGCCGCCCCCACCAAGCACGCAAGTCGGACTCATCTCGCCGGACGGTCGTGTCCACGGGAACTTTGCTACCTATCCGACTTGCGATGTACTGGTGGACCACGCGCTGGGAACGAATATGTCCTTCGTTCGGGAGACCCTTGTGGCGCTGGGCGGCCTCCGTGAGGACTATCCCGGCACAGCGATGGGCGAGGACACCGACATTTCCGTCAGAGTGCGTAAGGCAGGTCGGCATCTTTATTTCGCCCCTGCTGCGCACATCGTCCATGACTCCGCTCCCCATGTGGTTGGCCAGAGATTCGATCTGCGCTACGAGTTCTACGCCCATTCCAACTACATGCTGCTGTTCCTACGAAACTTCGGATGGAAAGCGTCCGAGGTGCGTGGATGTGCGCTCGCGCCACTGCGACCTCAGGACAAAAATCGCCGAATATGCCGGTCGCCTTGCACGCCGAGCCATCTCCGCAGCCGGCGTCGGTTACGGTCTTTGGCTCCATGTCTCTCTAGATCGAGGACGAATGGCCCCCGTCGTCCGCAGTTGACAACGACGGCTGCTCGAGTCTGCGGTGGCCCACGTAAACCCTTTGGGCGAGCGAGTTGCGCGGCCGCTTGAGCAAGAATTCAGGGCTCATGACGGACTGGCGTCTCGCCATGGGTCGGTTCAAGGAATGCGAGAAGACCGGTACAGCTTTTCGCAGGAGTCCACGACCGTCGTGAGGCTAAAGTCCTGGGCGCGCTCCGTGGCCGCGGACGTCAACCGTGCACGTTGCTCGGCGTCGACCAATACGTGCGCCAGTGTGCTCCCTACCGCGTCGAGCGCTACGAACTCGCCAGCTTTTCCGTCATCGAGGACGTACCGCGCACCCGGGTTCGGCGTCGCCACGACCGGCGTGCCCGCTCGCCATCGCCTCGGCGTAGGGGATCCCGAACCCCTCGTAGGACGACGGCAGGCAGAAGACCCAGGCCGCGCGGTACTCGCGGGCCAGCTCCTCGTCGTCGAGCCGGCCGAGGACGGTGATCCCGGCGCCGGGGTCCGCCGGGGCGTCCTGCGTCACCATCCGCAGCTCGGCGTCGGGCACCGCCGGCAGCACGTCCCGCGGGAACGCCTCGGCCAGCAGCGGCGCCCCGCTTGCGCCCACCCCAGGTGCCGACGAACAGGACCGTGGGGTGCGCCGACCGCTGCGACTCGTCCGGGTGGAACACGGCTGGTGTCGACCCCGTTGGGGACCACGGTCCGCACCCACGGCATCCACCGCCGCGTCGCCGGCGACACCACGACCGTGCGGTCGGCGACGAGGCTGGCCAGGACCTCGGTGAGCCCGAGCGCCACCATGCGCGCCTTCTCCTTGACCCCGCGGATGCGTCAGGGCCTCCTCGAAGCACGAGCCGTGGATGGTGCGCACGTGCACCGGCACGCGCCGGCGCCACATCCAGTAGTCGTCGCCGTGGGCGTGCAGGACGTCGTAGCCCGAGAGGTCGGCCTGTCGCAGCTCGGTCGCGAACCGGAACGTGCGCATCGACCCGCTCAGGTGCACGTGGTGGTGGCCGTAGACGGCACCCTCGACCGGCGGGCAGTCGCTGAAGACGTCGACCTCGTGCCCGCGGCCGGACCAGCTCGGTCGCGAGCTCGTGCACCTGGTAGCCCACGCCGATCTTGCTCCCGCTCGGCAGGTAGTACGAGATCATCGCGATGCGCAACGGGCGCTCCGCGTCGTCAGCCGCCTCAGCCACCGTCGCGCATCCCGTCGCGCAGCGCCTCGAGCCAGGCCGCGACCGTCCCGCGCGTCGGGCTCGAGGTGGTTGCCCTCGGCCCACTCGTTCCACGACTTCACCCACAGCAGCCGCTCCTGCGCGCGGGCGGTCCGCGGATCGGTCGCGACCGCGTCGGCCACGTTGCGCCGGAACTTCTCCGGCGTGGCCCCGACGAGGGCCAGGCCGCGCCGACCGGAGCGTGGGGTGTTGTCCCAGTTCGGGTAGACGCAGGGCTGGATGCCGCGGTCCTGTCGTGGCGCTGGGCCATCACCGAGTCCGAGTAGGGGTAGATCTCGGGTCCGCCGCGCATCGCCTTGCGCAGCGCGCGCATCCGCAGCACTGACCGGGGCGTGACCTCGGCGGGCAGGCGCATGTAGACCCCGGCGTCGAAGCCGTCGGCGAGCGCCGACGCATACTTCGCTCCGCGTCCGAGGAGGTCGCTCATCTCGGCGACGAGGTACAGCCCCGGCAGCCCCGCCTGGCGCGCCATGCCCTGCCACCGCTCGACGAACTCCGCGGCGTCGCGGCAGCTCCTCGGGCCGGAAGACGTAGAACACCGGCCTGCCGTCGACGGTGAGGTAGCGCGGGTCGGTGAACGCGGGGAGCAGCGCGTCGAAGTGGCGCCTGGTCGTCCTCCGGGCCCGGGTAGCGCTGCTGCTTCAGCACGCGGTCCTGGGCGCCGTGCCAGATGCCGGTCCAGGACTGGTTGGCCCACGCGAGGCAGAACGCAGATCTCGGGCTCGCCCGAGTCGAGCACCTCCGCGGAACGGCCGCTCGAGGATCCGGTCGCCGTGGCCGAACCAGTAGTGCCAGTAGACAGAACGCCTCGACGCCGTAGCCTGGGCCAGCTCGGCCTGGGCGGCGCGGGTCTCGGGCACGCGCAGGTCGTAGAAGCCCAGCTCGGCGGGCAGGTGCGGCTGGCGGTGGCCCGGGAAGAGCGGCCGGGCCTTGGCGACGTTGGTCCACTCCGTGAACCCGGGCCCCCACCACTCGTCGTTCTCCGGGATGGGGTAGAACTGCGGCAGGTAGAACGCCAGGGCGCGCGCGTCCGTCTTCACCGGAGGGACTTTAACGGTCACGCGACCTCCGCCAGCACGGACGCCCGTCACGACGAAGGACGACCGTCGCGGCGACAGCCCGGCGACCAGCAGGTACGACCCCAGCGACGTCGCTGGGGCGGTGCGCCTGCCCGACGATGTTGCCGAGGGCCACGAGACCGAGGACGACCAGCCCGGCGTTGCCCAGCCACCACGGCCGGGCGCGCCGGCCACAGGACGACGACGGCCGCGACCAAGGCGGCCGCCGCGGACGCGTGGGTGGACGGCATCGAGTTGAGAGGGAACGCCTCGGGCACGAAGGTCGTGTCGCGTCAGTACGTCGTCGCGCAGCCATGGGGTGGCCGGCACGCGACACGACGGTGACGACGGATGCCCGCAGAACCACGCTCCACCGGCGGCGGTAGCGGCGACGAGCGCCAGCAGGACGTCGCCGCGGCGAGGACGACGATGACGACGTCCCGGGCGAGGAAGGCCACGGCGTCGACCGGCCAGCCACCGGGGACCAGCGAGTAGAGCACGAGGAAGACCCGGTCGTCGACGCGCTGACCGACGAGGTGCGGTCGGACATGAAGTAGACGAGGACGAAACCGAGCGCGCAGGCCACGGCGACGCACCGAGGCAAGGTCACGGGTTGCCGTCGTGGGGTCTCGTCTGAAGGCTCGTCGGGGCTGGGACCACGTCAGATGCGGCGAGCGAGCCGGGTCAACGGACCGAGGCCATCGAGGATCTGGTCGAAGCTGCGGGCGTACACCTGCTTGGAGCGCCCATAAGGGTCGTCGATGTCACCGTCCGGCGTCCTCCCCGGGAACCCGGTGGTGCTTGGCGAGCGTGAAGGCGGCCGCCAGCTGCTCGGCCAGACGTCGCCTCCGGGCCGGCCTCGCGCAGCGATCGCGTCGTCGTCGACCTGACGCAGCATCTGGGCCAGCTCGCCCAGGACGAACGTGCGTTGGACGGCGGCCGGCACCAACCTCACGACCGCCGTCGCGGTGGGCGTAGCGTCATCGTGACGACGACATCGGCCGCCCGCAGATGGCCGGGCGGTCATCTGCCGGGCCTCGAAGCCGTCGGTGGTCGGCGCCGTGGTCCCGCAGAAGCGCGGCCATCGGGGGACTGATCGGCTCACCGACCAGGGCACCCGTGCCGACGCTGCCGACCTCGACGTCCTGCCCTTGCCGCAGCCATCGCGAGGAGGCGCTCGGCCGCGGGCGAGCGACAGACGTTGCCGGTGCAGACGAAGAGGACGGACGACGACACCCGGACCTCCTCCCCCACGTCGACCCCGTCGCGACCCGTCAGACGTGGACGCAGCGTACCCTCCGATGGCGTTCAGGGTAGCCCGTGGGCCAGCCGGCGTCGCATGGACGTTGATGTCCCAATTGCCGACTTCATATGGTTATTTCACACATCGGCCCGCTAAGGTCGCTGTAGCCGCCATCAGCGACGTTGGCTGTCACCACTCGCGCCCCCGTGACCCCGTTTGCCCCCGAAGGTGGAGAACAGCCCGTGAACCCCAGCACCGCGCGCCCTGAGCGCGCCCGCTCCTCGATCTCCCGTCGCACGGTCGTCGTCGGAACGGCATGGGCGGTCCCCGCGGTCGTCGTCGCTTCGGCGGCGCCTGCGCTCGCTGCGTCCGCCCCCGTCGTAACCATCACCGGCCTGTGTCGCGCGAGTGACCTGTCGCTGCGTCTGACGCTGTCGATCGATAACCCCCTGGGCTCCTCAGGTCAGCTCACCCTCGGCGCCATCACGATCGCGGGGGTCACCCTCGGTGTCCCCGTGCTCACGGGAGGCCCCATCAAGGGAAACAGCACGACCGTCGTGACAGTCACCATTCCGACGTTGACAGTCGTGACGTCGGCCAACATCGCCGTGGGGTACTCCATCAAGATCGGCAACTCGACGTTCACCGGCACAGTCAATGCCAATCTGAACGTTGCTGCCTGCGTCGGAGCGTAGGGCGGGCGCCGCGCGACGCGGCAGGGTGAGAGCTCGACCCCTTAGGGGTCGAGCCTCGCGTCATGGCACCGTGTAGTGCTCGAATCCGTCCAGACTCTGGACGTCACCGACCGGAACTTTGTCCAACTTTACGAAACTTATCCCTTTCCGGGGTTGAAAACTTTCTTCTCTTAGCCGACAAATCGCCCGATCAAGCACAATGGCTCTCCTTAAGCCACTACTGTCCTGTCGTCCGGGGGGATGACACCTTCCAGTGCCATCAGGCGGCTCGAGCGCTGAGCGCTCTTAGGGGTGGGGAGACCCTGCATCATGACGACCAATTCTTCGAACGGGCTCTCACGGCGGACGGTCGTCATAGGGGCCGCGTGGGCCGTGCCCGCGATCGTGGTGGCCAGCGCCGCTCCCGCCCTCGCCGCTTCGGGACCGGTCGTCCTGACCGGTCGAGCCTGCAAGGATCCGGGAAACCAGGGCAACAAGTCATACTATTTCGAAGTCAAGCTGACCAATACCACGAGCTCGACGGTCACCTACACCTTTACCCAGATCTCCATCAATGGTGAGACGACGACCGTCACGCCCAAAACCGTGGACGTCTCGAGCGGCCAAACTAAAACGGTCGTGCTTACTGCTGCCGGTCTCTCCGATAGTGCTAACGGGACGGCGAAGCTTGATTACTCAATCGGCACCGTCGCGGGCAGCACGTCCCAGTACTTTTCCGGCTTCACGGTCTATCAGGACAACAGGGGCAACAAGTGCCCCATCGAGGGCCCCCAACCCTGACCTGACTGGGGCGCACGCCCTCACGCCGTCAACGATACTGGTGTGGTGACTGTTACACGGATCGACCTTTTGTGTGTCAATCAGGCCGTGTCCGTCGCGACTCCCACCGTGTGGGACTCGGACAAGGTGCGCGCGGACTGGTCTCGATGCCTGTCCCGGATGTCGATGATAAGAGACCACCTGACTCTCGACATCGGTCTGTCAGATGGCGATGAAGCCGGTTCGCAAGCGGCGCATTACCGCCTGTCGACAAACATCACGATCCACGTCATCGAGCGACTCGTGGGCCGGCGCCTGATGTTCCATGCGTGTGGGCTCAGTGGCGACGACGGCCGAGTCCTCGTTCTGGTCGCCCCTTCCGGGACGGGGAAGACGACGGCCGCGAGGGCGCTTGCAGCCTCCGTGTTCGGCTATGTCAGCGACGAGACGGTCGTCATCGACGACGATCTGCGGGTCGAGGCGTATCCCAAGCCCCTGTCCCTCCTCGGGGAGCAGGGCCACGAGGCAGAGAAGGTGCAACGGGGCCCGGACGAGCTCGGGCTTCGAGCCTGCGCGACGACCCTCCGGATCGGGCCCACCGTGGTGCTCGACCGGCAGCCGGGATGCGTGCCGCCCCGACTCGAACCCGTGGGGCTCGTCGACGCGATGCTCGACCTCATCCCCCAGACGTCAGGCCTGCCGTCCCTCCCCCGGCCGCTGCAGCGACTGGCCGAGGCTATCGACGCGGGAGGCGGAGCACGGCGCCTCACCTACTCGGAGATCTCCGACGCGGCCCCCCTGTTGGTCGACCTCATGGCCGAGCCGATCGCGGCGTCGCCTCACGTCTGGGAGACCCTTGAGGCCCAAAGCCCCGCTGTGCCGCTGAGGGACGGCCGCACTGCTGTCGAGCCGTTCCAGGACGCCCTCGCGGTGGAGGACGAGCTGCTGCTGCTCGTCGGCGGGGTTCCCATGCGGCTGGCGGGGATCGGAGCCACCATCTGGCTCGCCGTGCGCTCCGGGGTTGAGTCCGAGCAGCTCCTATCCCACGTCACCGCCACCCACGGAGAGCACCCTGACGCGGCCGAACTGGTGAGCCAGGCCGTCGCGCAGCTTGAGGCTGCAGGCGCCATCGCGCGTCGGATACCTCAGACGCTTACCGACGTCATGGCCGGGCGCTCGGCCGACACCGCGTCGCCCATCGCCTGAGCTATCTGGGCCTTCTTGGCAGGGACGGAACGGACACCGGCCGATAGCATCCGGGCCATGACGGTGTCGGAGGCTGAGGTCCCGACCATCGTCCGCACCCGCATGGCCCACGCGCACATCCAGTGGGTCGCGAGGACCCACGCGCACACCGGTGCTGCACATCAAGGGCGCCGCGCTCGACGAGAGCCTCCGGTGGGAAGGACGGGACGGCACCGACGCCGATGTGCTCGTCGCGGCGCACGACGCCGATCGGCTGGTCGAGGCACTGGAGGCGGCAGGCTGGGTGGTCGCCTCGACGTTTCGGAACGGCTCCGCCTTCGAGCACGCGGCGACGCTGCGACACGTCGAGTTCGGCTGGGCCGACATCCATCGGGAGTTTCCCGGGCTGGGTCCTGACCCCGACCGCGCGTTCGCCCTGCTGTGGGCCGAGCGCCTCGAGCGCGAGATCGCCGGGGTTGCATGCTGCGTCCCCAGCCTACCCGCGCAAGCCCTCGTCCTTCTTCTGCACGCGGCCCGCTCCCCGGGCGGACGCGCGGATCTCGACGTCGAGAAAGCGTGGGGCAGCGCGTCCGCTGACCAACGGGCAGCGGTCACCGCCCTCGTCGACCGCCTCGGCGCGCACGTGGGGTTCGCTGCTGCCGTCGGCGACCTCGAGCACTACCGGCAGCACCCTGACTACCCGTTGTGGCGCGTGGCGTCGCGCGGTGGCACCCGGGTCGAGGAGTGGTGGGCCCGCATCCGCGCCGCACCGACCCGTCGAGCTGCCCTCGTCCTGATCCTTCGTGCTCCGCTCGTCAACGTGGAGCACCTGGAGATGACCTTGTGGCGCCGGGCCACCCGCCGCGAGATCGTCGCGGAGTTCTTCGCCCGCCCGGTCCGTGGAGCGTCCGAGGAGCTGCGGGCCTGGAGGTCGCGTCGCGCGGACCGGTCGTCGTCGTGACGCACTTCCGCTGCCCCGACGACGTCGCCGTCGTCCGGGCGTCCACAGGCGAGGTGGGCCCGGAGACGGACACCGTCTACCTCTCGCACTTGCCCCACGGATCGCTGATGGTGCTGCAGGGCACGGGGGCGATGATCTGGGAGGAGGCGGTTGCCACCGCCGGTGGCTCGACCGAGGACGACCTCGTCCACCGGCTCGCCGCGAGGGTGGGGCTGCCTCCCGCGGACATCGACGGCGACGTGCGCACCTTCGTGGAGCTCCTCATGGAACAGGGACTGCTCGAGCCGAGCTGAGGCGGTCAGGCGGTCAGGCGGTCAGGCGGTCAGCCAGTCTCGGGAGCCTTGCTCGTGACCTTGACCCGTGCGGCCTTCGCTGCCCGGCGGTCGTTGGGGGTGCCCGCGGGGGCTTCGTAGCGGTAGTACCCGTAGCGGTAGGGATCGCTCGGTCCGGAGGCCACCATGTTGAGCGCGAAGCCGGCGGCGGTCACGTCGACCGTCGACAGCTGCCTGATGGCCGACTGCAGGTCGCGCTTGCGGGTGCGGTCCACGGCGACGACGAACAGGAGCCCGCCGACCAGCTTGTTGATGACGATCGCGTCGATGACCGGGAGCACCGGCGGGCTGTCGACGAGGACGTAGTCGAACTCCTTGGTCAGCTGGTCGAACAAGACCTCCATCGGCTTGGAGCCGAGGATCTCGCTGGGGTTCGGGGGGATCTGGCCCGCGGGCAGCACGTAGAGGCTGGAGTCACGCCACTGCTGGACGACGTCGTCGACGCCGGCGGCCCCCAGCAGGATCGTCGTGAGGCCGACGCCGCCCTCGAGACCCATCGACTTCGCGACCGACGGGTTGCGGAGGTCGCCGTCGACGAGGAGCACCCGGCCGCCCGCGTCGGCGAGGGCCAGGGCGAGGTTGATGATCGTCGTCGTCTTGCCCTCACCCGGCATGGCCGAGGTGACGACGAACGAGTGCTTGCCCGTGGTCACGTCGACGAACAGCAGGTTGGTGCGCAGCCGGCGGATCGCCTCGGCGTGCATCCCGTGCGGGTCGGTGACCAGCGTGAGCGGCTTCCCCTTGGTCGCCTTGTCCATGGGGATGGCCGAGAGCAGTGGGCGGTCCGACAGCGCCTTGATGTCGGCCTCGGACCGCACCTTGGTGTCGAGCGCGTGCCGCCCGAAGGCGACGCCCATGCCGATGACGAGGCCGGCGAGCAGCCCGAGGGCGAGGTTGCGCCGGACGTTGGGCGACGACGGGGCGTCCGGCGCGGTGGCCGGCGTGATCGACGTGGTCTCCACCGTCTGGCCCGCACTCGCCAGCAGGGGGGAGAACTTCGCGGCGACCTTGGCCAGCTGAGGGCCGACGGCGTTGGCGGTGCGCGCAGCGCCCTCCGCGGTGCTGTCCGACGGCGGTGATGTCGAGCACCGAGGCCTGCGGCGGCACGCTCGCCGAGATGGTGAGCGGCGCTCCCGCGGGCAGCCCGAGCGAGGCACGAAGAGGGTCGAGGACCGCCGGCGAGTGCAGCACCTCGATGTAGGTGTTGAGGTCCTGGCTGGTGATGATGTAGGTGCCCTGCTGCGCCACCTTGTCCTGGTTGCCGCCGGTCGCGGAGAAGTAGACGCGGGCCGACGCCGTGTAGGTCGGGGTCTGGGTGAGCGTGTAGGCGGCGACGGCGCCCAGCACGATGAGCGTGCAGGCGGCGATGCTTCGCCAGCGGGCGCGCAGGACGACCAGGAACTCACGGAGCTGCACGGGTGGTCTCCTGCTGCGCGGGGGCTGACGGGCACGCAATCCTCCCACAGGCATACGCGGCATACCGTCACGAACGGAAGGCTCCGGCACGCACGAGAGACACGCGCAGCGGCGCCTGCCCGTAGGCTCGTGCCGACTCGGGGTCGTTCGGCAGTTCGTCGGCAGGCAGGGAGGAGCGGCGTTGCGCGTCTTGCGGATCTCGCACAGTGGCGTCGTCGACGCCTGGCGAGCACCGCGAGCGCGAGATCCGGTCGCTGGGGGTCGACCTGCTGCTCGTCTCCGCCTCGGTCTGGGACGAGGGCGGCTCCCCGGTCCGGCTCGAGGCCGCGCGCGGGCGAGGCCGTGCAGGGGATCCGCACCCTCGGGTCGCACCCCGCGCTGTTCGTCTACGACCCTCGGGCGCTCTGGCGCCTGCTCGGGGAGCCGTGGGACGTCCTCGACATCCACGAGGAGCCGTTCGCCCTGGCGACGGCCGAGATCCTCGCCCTCCGCGCGCTGCGCCGACAGCGGGCGCCCTACGTCGTCTACTCCGCGCAGAACCTCGACAAGCGCCTGCCCGCACCCTTCCGGGCTCTCGAGCGAGCGGTCTTGCGCGGGGCTCGGGCGGTCAGCGTGTGCAACGCCGCGGCGGGCGAGATCCTCCAGCACCGCGGGTTCGCGGGCGTCCCGGACGTGATCCCGCTCGGCGTCGACGTGCCCGCCTCTCGCCCGGCCCGGTCCGCGGCTGGCCGCGTCGTCGGGTATGCCGGCCGCCTCGCCGACCACAAGGGGGTCGACGTGCTGCTCGACGCCGTCGCCGCCCTGCCCGACGTCCGGCTGCTCGTCGCCGGGGCGGGGCCCGACGCGGGACCGTCTGACGGCCCGCGCCTCGCGAGCTGACCTCGCCGGTCGGGTCGACTTCCTGGGGCTCGCTGGCCGGCCCGGACCTCGACGACTTCTACCGCGAGGTCGACGTGCTCGCCGTGCCGTCGCTGACGACCGCCTCCTGGGTGGAGCAGTTCGGACGGGTGGCGGTCGAGGCCATGGCGGCGGGGACACCGGTGGTGGCCTCCGACAGCGGCGCCCTCCCTGACGTCGTCGGCGGAGCCGGGCTCCTCGTGCCCCCCGGCGACGCACCGGCGCTGGCCGACCGCCCTGGGTCGCGTCCTCGACGACCCGGCGCTGGCCCGCGACCTGCGCCGGCGGGGGTATGTCCGCGCCGAGTCGTGCGACTGGAAGGCCGTCGCCGCGGGCTACCTGCGGCTGTACGAGCGGGTCGCCCGACGGACAGTCGAGATCGCCGCACCGCGGTCGGGTGCCCGCGACGCCCGCGACGCCCGGGATGCCAGGGACGTCGAGGTCGTCGTCGTGGCCTACGGCTCGGCCGAGCAGCTCGGCCAGGCCCTCGCCCCCCTCGACGGGCTGCCGTGCACCGTCGTCGACAACTCGTCCTCGCGACGCCGTGCGCCGGGTCTGCGAGACGCGGTCCGTGCGCTACCTCGACGCGGGGGCCAACCGCGGGTTCGCCGCCGGGGTCAACATCGCGCTGGGTGACCGCCTGCGTCCGGAGGCCGACGTCCTGCTCCTCAACCCGGACGCCGTCATCGGCCCCGCCGACGTCGCCGAGCTGCAGCGGGCCCTGGCCGCCGACCCCGGGCTCGCCAGCGTCGGCCCGGTGCAGGTGGACCCCGCAGGTCGGACCGCACGGGTCGGGTGGCCCTTCCCCACCCCCGCTCGCGCCTGGGCCGAGGCCCTGGGGCTCGGCCGGCTGAGCAGGACCCCGGACGAGTTCGTCATCGGGTCCGTCCTCCTCCTGCGCGCGGAGGCCCTCGCGCAGGTCGGCGGGCTCGACGAGCGCTTCTTCCTGTACGCCGAGGAGACCGACTGGGCCTACCGCGCCTCACGCCTGGGGTGGCGGCACGCCGTGGTCGAGGCAGCCACCGCTGTGCACGTCGGGGCCGGGACGAGCTCCGACCCGGATCGCCGTGAGGCCCACTTCCACGGGTCGCAGGAGCACTACGCACGCAAGCACTTCGGACCCGCCGGCTGGCAGGCCCTCAGGGCGGCTCAGGTCGTCGGCTCCGCGGCCCGAGCGCTGGTCCTGCGCGGGGATCGCGGCGCCCAGGCGTACTCAGCGTCTGCGGACCTACGTCGTCGGGGCCGGCGCAGGTCGAGAGGGGCTACCGCCCGGCCCAGGACCGTTCCGTGGGCCTACCGGCTGCCGGGGGACAGCGATGACGGAGCTGCGAGCACGGTTCGGACCGGCCGTCGCCTGGACCTTCAGTGTCGCTCAGCCTGCTGGCGCTGCTCCTCGGGGTGGCCCGCCTCATCCCCGACCAGCCGATCGTCGCCGGACTCATCGCGGTCACCGTGCTCGTGGTCGGGCTGACCCTCGCCGACCCCACGATCATCCCGCTGCTCTCGATCCCCGTCCTGCTCGTCATCGTCCGCGTCGGGGCGGGCGGCGTGGGCCTGTCGGTCTCCGACGTCGTGCTCTTCGGCGGCGTTCTGGCCGGCCGTCGTCCTCGGCCCGCGGCCCTTCAGCCCTCCGCTGCGCGCCCTGCTGTGGCTCGTGGTCCTCTACGAGGCCGCGACCTTCTTCACCGTCATCGCCAACCCCTTCACCGCCAACGCGGTCGAGTGGGTCCACGCCGGCTTCCTCACCGGCGGGGCGCTCGTCGTCGGCTGGGCCCTCGGCCGGTCCGGGCGGGGCGGCGTCACCCTGACGCTGCTCCTGCTCGCGGCGACCGTCATCGCCGTGGCCACGATCGCCCAGGGCGTCCTGGCCCTCCCCAAGGGGTTCACACCGGTCTATCCCGACGTTCCCGTTCGCGATGCACAAGAACTACGCCGGGCACCATCCTCGGGCTTCGCCGCCCTGGTGGCCTACATCCACCCCCCATGGATGCGGTGGCCCCGGCTGATGGCGTTGACCGTCTTCGGGCTCTGCGTGGCCGGGATGATCTTCACCCAGTCGCGGCAGGCGGTCATCGGCCTGGCGGTGGGGCTCGCGGTCGTCGTCCTGCGCTCGGACGACACCCGGAAGCGGTCCAAGATCATCGTTTTCGCCGGCATCGGCGGCCTGGCCCTGGTCGCCGGCGCGGTCCGCGACCAGATCGACTCCGGCAACCAGTTCAACTCGCTCTTCCAGCGGATCAACTGGTTCCAGGACTCGCTCGAGGTGTGGTCGACCGACCCGATCTTCGGCGCCGGCCTGCGCTGGTGGTACACCGACCGGTTCGCGAGCAAGTTCCAGCCGCCCAACGCCGAGATGGAGGTGCTGACCACCGCCGGCCTCGTCGGTCTCGCCGCCTTCCTCGCGCTCATGGTGGGGTCGCTCCTCATCCTCTGGCGGCTCCCCGTGGCCTACGGGACGCTCGCCTTCACCGTCGTCCTGACCCGCTTCGTGCAGGCCCAGTTCGACCTCTTCTGGGTGGCGGCCCAGGTCTCGGTCCCCTTCGTCATCGCCGGGGTATGCCTGGGTGAGGCGGCGCGCGTGGCTTCGTCGGGAGAGTCCCCCACGATCCGACGGGCCAGCCGACGGACGCGGACCCTCGCGGTCGGATGGAGCGGTCGCCGCGGGCGCCGTGGCGGTGCGGTGAGGCCGGGCAGACCGTCTGTGACGGGTGCCCGTCGAGGGAGTCGGGGGTGAGGGTGCTTCACGTGGTTTGCTCCGACCGGTTCGCCGGGGTCGAGCGCCACGTCGCCCTCCTGGCCGCGGCGCAGCTCGACGCCGGCAAGACCGTGGTCGTCGCCGGCGGCGACCGGGGCCCGATGCTCGCAGCCATGAACCGACCCGCGCTGCCGCACGTCGAGGCCCGGACGGTGCTCGAGACGACGAGGCAGGTGCGACGCCTCATCCGCGCCGCTGACCTGGTGCACGTGCACATGACCGCCTCGGAGGTCGCGGCGGTCGTTGCGGCCATCGGGTCGGACGCTCCGGTCGTCACCACCCGCCACTTCGCCGAACGCCGCGGCAGCACACCCCCGACCCGTGTCGTCGGGCGGTGGGCCGCCACCCGGATGTCCGGGCAGATCGCCGTGAGCCGATATGCGGCCGACGCCATTGACGGTCGGAGCACCGTGGTCTACGCGGGCGTGAGGAACGGACCCGACCTGGGGTCCGCACCGGAACGCCGGCGGACCGTTCTCGTCGCTCAGCGGCTCGAGCCGGAGAAGCGCACCGACCTTGCCGTCCAGATCTTCGCCGCCGCCGGGCTGGGCGCTGCGGGCTGGACCCTCGACGTCGCCGGGACGGGCGGCGAGCGGGCGCAGCTGGAGCGTCTGGCCGCGCGTCTCGGTGTGGCCCCCCGCGTCCGCTTCCTCGGACAGCAGGGGGACGTAGGGGCGCTCATGGCCCGGTCCGGCATCCTCCTCGCCCCATGCCCTCATGAGGCCTACGGCCTCAGCGTGCTCGAAGGGATGGCTGCCGGCCTGCCCGTCGTCGCCGCCCGTGGCGGCGGCCATCTGGAGACGGTGGGCCGGGTCGAGGGCGCCGCCCTCTACGAGCCGGGTGACGTCGAGGCCGGCGCGGCGGCCCTGGCCCGGTTGGCCGCCGACGAGCAGCGGCGTTCCTCGGTGGCGGCCAACCAGCAGCGACTCCAACGGACGATGTTCACCATCCCGGAGCAGGAACGCGCCACCGAAGCGGTCTATCGGAGCGTCCTGTGACTGACCTCGTCGTCGCGTCGCTCGAGGCCTGGGACGGGGTCTGGCGACGAAACCAGCACGTCCTCTCGCGCATGCTGCGCGACGATCCCGAGCTCCGGGTGCTCTTCGTCGAACCGCCCGCCGACCCGCTGCATGCCGTTCGGAGCCGGACGCGTCCGCATCGGGGCCGGGGGCTGCGCGCCGGCCCGGCCATCCCCGGCGTCTCCAACGGTCGCCTGCTCCTCCTGCAGCCCACCAAGCCCCTCCCCCGCAAGATCGACCGCCGGGCCGACGACCGGCTCGCGGCGACCGTCGTGCGCGCGACCCGCCGCGCGGGCTTCGACGACCCCGTTCTGTGGGTCAACGACGCGGCGGCAGCGACCTTGCTGGGGCGCACCGGGTGGCGGGCCCTCTACGACATCACGGACGACTGGCTCCACGCGGACCACACCGCCGCCGAGCACGAGCGTCTGCTGCGCGACGAGAGCCTGCTGCTCACTCGCTGCGCCCACGTCGTCGTCTGCTCCCCCGCCCTCCTCGAGAGCAAGACCGAGCAACTGGGCACGGCAACGATCTCGTTGGTGCCCAACGCGGTCGACCTCGCGGCATACGCCGAGCCCGGTAAACGTCCCACCGACCTGCCCGACGGCCGGGTCGCTCTCTACGTAGGCACGGTGCACCCGGACCGGGTCGACCTCGCGATATGCGTCGCCACCGCGCGGGAGCTGGCCGGGCGCGCCACCGTGGCGGTGGTCGGGCCGGTGCACCTCGGGTCGGCAGAGCGCGCGGAGCTCGAGCGCGCGGGAGTCGTCCTGCTCGGCGCGCGGGACCACCGTGACGTCCCGCGCTATCTCATCCATGCCGACGTCCTGCTCGTGCCTCATGTCGTCAGCGCCTTCACCGACAGCCTCGACCCCATCAAGCTCTACGAGTACCGCGCCGCCGGCCGGCCCGTCGTCAGCACACCCGTGGCCGGGTTCCGTGACAGCGACGACCCGCTGGTGACGGTGCGTCCGGCGTCGGCGTTCGCGGCCGCGGTCAGAGAGGCCATCGTGACCGAGGGGTCGGCCACGACGGCGTCGTCGCTCCCGATGGACGTGCCCAGCTGGGACGACCGCGCGAGGGCCATGGCTGACATCATGGCCGACGTCGTGGACAGCCGGCCCGGACGTCGGTGGCCCTCGGTGGCCATCGCGCACGACTACCTCACGCAGCGCGGTGGAGCCGAACGGGTCGTGCTCGCCATGCACCGCGCGTTCCCGGACGCCACCATCTACACGACCCTCTACGACCCGGACGCGACCTACCCCGAGTTCCGCAACGCCCGCATCGTGACCTCGGGGCTCAGCCGTATCGCGCCGTTGCGCCGGAATCACCGCGCAACGCTCCCCTTGCTGCCCTTCGCCTCGCGAGCCTTGCGGATCCGGGAGGACGTCGTAGTGACGTCCACGAGCGGCTGGGCCCATGGTTTCGCCGCCACCGGCCAGCGCATCGTCTACTGCCATGCTCCGGCCCGCTGGCTTTACCAGACCGAGGCCTACCTCGGGGGCGGCCGATCCCGGTCGGCGGCCGGTTGGGCCCTCGCCTTCCTCTCGCCGTGGCTGCGTCGCTGGGACCGGCGCCACGCGGTGACCGCGGACCTCTACTTCGCGAACTCCCGCGTCGTCCGCGACCGCATGATGGAGACGTACGGCGTGGAAGCCGCGGTCCTTCCCGCGCCTCACGCCATCGACGCCGACGCGGACCAAGAGCCCGTGCCCAGTCTCGTGGACTGGGCCGAGGACGGCTACTACCTTGTCGTCTCCCGGCTGCTCCCCTATAAGAACGTCGGCACCGTCATCGACGCGTTTCGCGGCCTCGGCGAGCGCCTCGTCGTCGTGGGAAACGGCCCCCTTCGCCGCACGCTGGAACGGCACCTTCCGGACAACGTCCGGCTCGTCTCGGACCTCACCGACCCGGAGCTGCACTGGACGTATGCGCACAGCCTTGCGCTCGTCGCACCCAGCCTCGAGGACTACGGCCTCACCCCCCTTGAGGCGGCGGCATACGGCAAGCCGACCCTCGCCCTCGGCGCCGGCGGTTACCTGGACACGGTGGTGCCCGGCATCACGGGGTCCTTCTTCGCCGCGGCCACGCCCGCGGCGATCCGCGCCACGGTGTTAGAGCAACGCGAGCGGGTGTGGTCGTCGTCACGCATCACGGCGCACGCCGAGCTGTTCTCGGAGCCGGTATTCCACGCGGCGCTGCGAGCCGCGGTGGCGGAGCTCTCGTTAACAGAAATCGCCGACCACGAAGGACGGCTCGAGGCGCTCGTAGTACGCGCCTTCCCGCTTGAGAACAGTCAGCAGGGTGCGCCACAGGATCTTGAGGTCCTCGACGAGGTTCCAGTTCTCGACGTAATACAGGTCGAGGCGTACGGAGTCCTCCCAGCTGAGGTCGCTGCGCCCGCTGACCTGCCACAGCCCGGTCATCCCGGGCCTGACGAGGAGGCGGCGGTGGACGTCCTGCTCGTAGAGCTCGACCTCCGACGCGAGAGGGGGCCGGGGCCGACCAGGCTCATGTCGCCGCGCAACACGTTCCAGAGCTGCGGTAGCTCGTCGACGCTGGTTTGGCGCAGGACCCGGCCCAGCGCCGTGATGCGGGGATCGCTGTGCTGCTTGAACAATGGGCCGGCGCCCTCATGCACCTCCGGCCGCGGAAGGCGGTCAGCGCCCGGGACCATGGATCGGAACTTCCACATCAGGAAAGGCTCGCCGCCTATCCCGACCCGCTGTTGGCGGTAGAACGCCGGTCCCCCGTCTCCTCGCACCAGCAGCGCGACGACCACGAGCAGCGGGCTGAGCACGAACCCGATGATGAGTGCCCCGACGACGTCGAACCCGGTCTTGAGCGCCCGCGTCGGGCCGGTGAAGGTCGGCGCCTCGACGTGGAGCAAGGGCAGCCCCGCGACCGGACGGGTGAGGATGCGCGGGCCGGCCACCTGAGTCATCCCCGGTGCGAGCACCAGACCGATGCCCGTGCCCTCGAGGTCCCAGCCCAGCCGGCGCAGGCCCTCCGAGCCGAGACGCCAAGAGCCGGAGCAGGCGACGACGTCGACCTCGAGGCGGTCGGCCACGTCAGCGGCCTCGAGCTCGGTCCCGACGACGGGGACGCCGCGATCGGGTCGGTGCCGTCCGAGCAGCAAGCCCCAACGATGCGGAAGCCCGCGGCGGGAACGGTCTCGAGCGCGCTGACGAGGCTGGTCAGGTGGCTGCGGTCGCCGACGACGAGCATGGCGTCGCAGAGCCGACCCTCGGACCGCTGAAGTCCGAGCCACCGACGCCAAAGCCATCGGCTGAGGAAGAGTCCGGCCAGCCCGAACGGCAGGGCGATGAGGAGGAACCCTCTGGCCAGCTCGAGCTTCAGCAAGTAGCTGGCGATCGCGATGGCGGCGAAGAGCCTCACCGTAGCCGCGGCCACGGCGCGGTACTCCTCCGGGCCGTGACCGAACAGCCGCGGGTCGTAGGCGTTGTGCACCCGTAGCGCCGCCATCCACAGCACGATGAGGACGACGGAGACCAAGGCGTAGTCCACGCCCAGCGTCGACGTCTGCGCGGCGTCCGAGGCGTCGGACCCGAACCGAACGATCTGGGCGCCGACGACCGCCCAGATGACGACGAGGACGTCGGTGACGGCGATGCGCAGGGTGTACCGGTCGATGCCGCTGCTGGAGCGGCTCGTCGGTCGCCCGAGCGCGATGGTCATCTCGACAGGATGTCAGGCGCCCGGCGGCCGAGACGCTCTCGATCCCGTAACACTTCGTGACGGCTTCGCCCCGACCGCGCGACCGTGACGCAGCCAGCGAACAAGGCGACGAGCCCGACGGACAACCAGAGGACGAACCCCATAGAACTGCTGAACATCCCGCAAACCTTTCCGCGTCGTGTCGGACCCCCTCAAGGCAACACGGTTTCCCGATCGAACCACCACCCCCACGGCACGGCTCGCGCTCCCTGTCCGACTGACGGATCTTCGCACAGGCCCGCACGTTCCGTCGGCGTATCCGGCATAAACCAGCCGACCGGCTATCGGCGCCTGCCTAGACTGTGGCGGTGACCGACCTGGACGACCTCCGTCGGCTGTCCGACTCGTCCGGGGACAAGGCCACCGCGAAGGGCTATGGCGCCGACTCCGGTTCCGGTCAGCCCCGGCACGGCCGGCGGTTCTGGGTGCTCATCGTGGCCATCGTGCTGCTGGTGGTGCCGATCGTCGCCATCGGCGGGTATGCCGCATACCTCGGACACATGGTCACGTCCAACGTGCAGCACGACGACCTCCTGCCGGCCCTCACGCCGGACCAGCTGAAGGGAAACCCCGGCGCGGCACCGGCCCCGGGAGCCACGGCCGTCAGTGGCAAGGGGATGAACTTCCTGCTCCTCGGCTCGGACGCCGGCCCCGACCGGTCCGGAGCGCGCTCCGACGTCATCATGCTCGTGCACGTGCCGGAGGACCGGCACAACATCACCTTCATCCACTTCCCGCGCGACCTCTACGTCGACATCCCCGGGTACAACAAGAACAAGATCAACGCCGCCTTCGCGTACGGCGGCGCACCCCTGCTCGTCACGACGCTGCAGAACCTCACCGGCGCCCACATCGACCACGTCGCGATGATCGGCTTCGAGGGGTTCAAGGCCATGACCGACGCCGTGGGCGGCGTCGACGTCTACGTCGCCGAGTCGAGCAGCCAGGACAGCGTGAAGTTCATCGGCGGCACGACGATGCACATGGACGGCGCCACGGCCCTGCAGTTCGTGCGTGCGCGCTACCAGCTGAGCCAGGGCGACATCTCGCGTGGTCAACGGCAGCAGGAGTTCCTCAAGTCCCTGATGCTCAAGATGCTGTCGTCGGACACGCTGACCAACCCGGCCAAGCTGAGCAACCTCGTCTACGCCACGACGACCAACCTCACCGTCGACAAGGACCTCGACCTCGGCGCGATGCAGCAGCTGGGCCTGTCGATGCGCAACATCCGCGGCAGCGACGTGCGGTTCATCACCGCGCCGTTCAGCGGGTTCGCCACCAACGCCGTGGGGGACGTCGACGTCGTCGACGTGGCCAAGATGACCGCCCTGGGCCAAGCCGTGGCGCAGGACCAGGTCGACGCCTACACCGGGCTGACCAGAGCCGCCTCCGCCACCGACTGCCAGTCGGCGACCGAGCCCACGGGACGCAGTCCTGCGCGGTGAACCTTACGCTGCACGCTTCGCCGCGGCGGCGGACGGCCGACCCTCCCGTGCCGGCTGACGGGTCACCGAGTGGCTAAGGATCCCCGCTGACGCGAGGTGCCTCGACGTCTCACCGGAGGTCCACCAGCCAGCCGAGCGCGCGGCGCAGTTGCGTGCTCAGCCTGGGTCTCCAGGCTCTCCGGTGGCCGCCGCCATCGGTCGCGACCGACCGGCACCCCTCGTGCCATGCCTCGACCACGACCTGACCGAAGGGCTCTCGCCACGGGTGACGGTTCATGCACCAGAAGCGGCGAGGCGCGTCCATCGTCCGGTCCGCCGAGCCGTCGACGAACCCCACCACCTCGACGGTGCCCTCGAGCCCGCTCGTTCGTGATCTCCGTGGCGTCGCCATCTGCCGCATACCCCTCCTGCCCGACGAGGGGTGCTCCGACGATCCGTCGCCCGACGGCCGGGCCGCTCGGCCAGCACGAACGGCATCGCCCCCTCACCAGCTCGAGCCTGCCCCTTCTGGCGGCGCTGAGCCGGCCGATCAGGGCCCACCTACCTCGTGCTCGCCGGGCCTCGGCCACGGCGGGGAGAGGCGGTCCAGCTGCTCGGGGCGCCAGCGCCCGGGTAGACGACGGTGAGGTTGCGGACGTCCGGGGAGCGTCCTTCTGCGCGGGTCGCGTCGCGAGTTCGACGATGACCGGCAGCCCGGTCCCATCCGACGCGAGGGCCCGGAACAGAGTCACCGGGCGGGGCGCCCGCGGCGAGGTAGTCGGCGGCGATCCGGTCGTGGACGTGCCAGACGACCGGGAGGCCCGCCAGACGCGCCTGCGGGCAGGCCGAGGAGGTCGGCCTTCAGCGACGTGCAGTGAACGACGTCAGGGCGCAGCTGCCGCAGGCGCCGGGCCAGGCGCACGACGAAGGGAGCGGAGCGCAGCGCCGCGCGCGCCCCGTCGAGCCGGCCGGGAGCTCGGGTGACCGCCGAGACGGAGGGGTCGAGCGGCAGGACCTCCACGGCGTGGCCGCGCTCGGCCAGCCGCGCGACGAGGGGCCCCTCCGAGAAGAGCACGACCCGGACGTCGACCCCGTCGGGCAGGGCGTCCAGCGTCCGCACGAGCGCCAGCTCTGCGCCCCCGAGCTCGGCCGTGTGGTCGAGGACGACGACGCGCATACGCCTAGCTCGCGGCGGGAGCGGCGACGAGGGCGAGGGCGTCGGTGAAGCGCTGCGAGGGGCGCATGACGCGCTCGGCCTTCGTGGGGTCGGGGCGGTAGTAGCCACCGAGGTCCACCGAGTGGCCCTGCACGGCGCGCAGCTCCGCCTCGATCGCGTCGACGTCGGCCTCCAGGCGCTCGGCCAGGGGGGCGAACCGGGCCGCGAGCGCGGTGTCGGTCGTCTGACGGGCCAGCTCCTGCGCCCAGTAGAGCGCGAGGTAGAGGTGGCTCCCGCGGTTGTCGATCTCGCCGACGCGGCGCCGGGGCGACTTGTTCTCGTCGAGGAGGCGGCCCGTGGCGAGGTCGAGGGAGTCGGCCAGCACGGCGGCGCCGGGGTTGCCCGTGGAGTCGGAGAGGTGCCGGAACGACTCGGCCAGCGCCATGAACTCGCCCAGGCTGTCCCACCGCAGGTGGTTCTCCTGCACGAGCTGCTGCACGTGCTTGGGGGCGGAGCCACCGGCGCCGGTCTCGAAGAGGCCGCCGCCGTTCATGAGCGGAACGACCGAGAGCATCTTGGCGCTCGTGCCGAGCTCGAGGATCGGGAAGAGGTCGGTGAGGTAGTCGCGCAGGACGTTGCCGGTCACCGAGATCGTGTCCTCGCCGCGGCGGATGCGCTCGAGGGAGGTCTCCATGGCGTGGACCGGCTTCGCCACCGTGATGTCGAGGCCGTCGGTGTCGTGCTCGGCGAGGCCGTCGTTCACCTTGGTGATGAGGTTGGCGTCGTGGGCGCGGTAGGCGTCGAGCCAGAAGATCGCGGGGCTGCCCGTGGCGCGGGCCCGGTTGACCGCCAGCTTCACCCAGTCGCGGACGGCGGCGTCCTGGGTCTGGCAGGCGCGCCAGATGTCGCCGACCTCGACGGCGTGCTCCATGAGCACGGTGCCGCTCGCGTCGACGACCTGCACGGTGCCGGCGCCGGTGCCGTTCTGGCCGATGACGAACGTCTTGTCGTGGCTGCCGTACTCCTCGGCCTTCTGCGCCATGAGACCGACGTTGGGCACCGAGCCCATGGTCGTCGGGTCGAAGGCCCCGTGGGCGCGGCAGTCCTCGATGACCGCCTGGTAGATGCCGGCGTACGAGGAGTCGGGGATGACGGCGAGGGTGTCGTGCTCCTGGCCGTCGGCGCCCCACATGTGCCCGGAGGTGCGGATCATGGCCGGCATCGACGCGTCGACGATGACGTCGCTCGGCACGTGCAGGTTGGTGATGCCGCGGTCGGAGTCGACCATGGCCAGCCGCGGGCCGTCGGCGAGCCGCTGCTCGATGGCCGCCTGGATCTCGTCGCCGTGCTCGAGCCCGGCCAGCCCGGCGAGGATGGCGCCGAGGCCGTTGCTGCCGTCGAGTCCGGCCCGGGTGAGCTCGTCGCCGTACTGCGCGAAGACGTCGGCGAAGTACACGCGGACGACATGCCCGAAGATGACCGGGTCGGAGACCTTCATCATCGTCGCCTTGAGGTGCACGGAGAACAGCACGCCGTCGGCCTGCGCCCGGGCCAGCTGCTCGGTCACGAAGGTGTCGAGCGCGGCCGCGCTCATGACGGTGGCGTCGAGGATCTCGCCCGCGGTGACCGGGACGTCGGCCCGCAGCGTGACGGCCTCGCCGCCCTCGGCGGGCTGGAGCAGGATGTCGACGGTGCCGTCGGCCTCGACGACCACCGACTTCTCGTTGTGGCGGAAGTCGTCAACGTCCATCGTCGCCACGTTGGTCTTCGAGTCGGGGCTCCACGTCCCCATCGAGTGCGGGTGCTTGCGCGCGTAGCTCTTCACCGAGGCCGGCGCGCGGCGGTCGGAGTTGCCTTCGCGCAGAACGGGGTTGACCGCACTGCCCTTGACCTTGTCGTAGCGCGCGCGGGTGTCGCGCTCCTCGTCGGTGCGCGGCTCGTCGGGGTAGGCCGGGACGTTGACGCCCTGGGCCTGCAGCTCGGCCACCGCGGCCTTGAGCTGCGGGACGGACGCCGAGACGTTGGGCAGCTTGATGATGTTGGCCTCGGGGGTGGTGGCCAGCTCGCCGAGCTCGGCGAGGGCGTCGCCGGTGGCCTGGTCCTGCGGCAGCACGTCGCTGAAGGCGGCGATGATCCGGCCGGCCAGGGAGATGTCGCGGGTCTCCACCTCGACGCCCGCGGCCGACGCATACGCCTGCACCACGGGGAGGAACGAGTAGGTGGCGAGGAGGGGCGCCTCGTCGGTGAGCGTGTAGATGATGCGGCTCATGGGGGCGGCTCCTGCACTCGTCGGGACGTCCTCGGCAGCATATCGGTCTCTTGACGTCAAGATAAATCCGCGCCGGGCTCGGGAGGGGCCTCGTGGGCGCCCTCCGCTAGATTTCGCGCATGATCACACCGCCCCTCCGCAAGCGACTCGGCGCGGAGCTCCTCGGGACCTTCTGGCTCGTCTTCGGTGGGTGCGGGACGGCGATCTTCGGGTCGTCCTTCTTCACCCCCGCCGGGCTGACGACGCCCTCCTCGCAGCTGGGGGTGGGGCTGCTCGGTGTCGCCCTGGCCTTCGGGCTCTCGGTCGTGACCATGGCGTATGCCGTGGGGCACGTCTCCGGGGCCCACTTCAACCCCGCGGTGACGATCGGCCTGTGGGCCGCGCGCCGCTTCGACAACGTGCGCGACATGGGCGCCTACATCGCAGCGCAGCTGGTCGGGGCGTTCCTCGCCGGCGCCGTGCTGTGGGGGCTGGCCAAGAGCGTGCTCGGCAACGCCGGCGTCGCGGGGAAGCTCGCCGCCAACGGCTACGGCGAGCACTCCCCCGGCGGCTTCAGCCTGCTCGCGGCGCTGCTCGTCGAGGTGCTGCTGACCGCGTTCTTCGTCTTCGTCATCCTCGGCGTCACGACGAGCCGGGCGCCCACCGGGTTCGCCCCCCTGGCCATCGGGCTGACGCTGACGCTGATCCACCTCATCTCCATCCCCATCGACAACACGTCGGTCAACCCGGCGCGCTCGCTCGGGGTGGCGTTCTTCAACGGCAACGGGGCCCCCGGCCAGGTGTGGCTCTTCGTCGTCGCCCCCCTCGTCGGGGCGGTCATCGCCGGCTGGTCGTTCGAGGCCATCACCGGCATCGACCGCAGCAACCTCGACGTCGGTGGCGCCGTCAATCCCGGTGAGGTCATCGCCGAGACGGCTCCCGTGCGCGAGGTGGAGGAGCCGGCCGTCACCGAGTGACGCGGGCCCGTCCCGCAGGAGCGCCACCGCATACCGGCTGGTAGCGTCGCTGGGCGTGACCGACACCGCCGCCGCCAGCCCCCGCCAGCCCGTCAAGGTCGCCGTCACCGGCGCCGCCGGCCAGATCGGCTACAGCCTGCTGTTCCGTCTCGCGAACGGTGACCTGCTGGGCAAGGACACCCCGATCGAGCTGCGTCTGCTGGAGATCACCCCGGCCCTGAAGACGCTCGAGGGCGTCGTCATGGAGCTCGACGACTGCGCGTTCCCGACCCTCGCCAAGGTCGAGATCGGCGACGACCCGCGGAAGGTCTTCGACGGCGTCAACCACGCCCTGCTCGTCGGCGCGCGGCCGCGGGGCCCCGGCATGGAGCGGGGTGACCTGCTCGAGGCCAACGGCGGCATCTTCAAGCCCCAGGGCCAGGCCCTCAACGAGGTCGCCGCCGACGACGTCCACGTGCTCGTCACCGGCAACCCGGCCAACACCAACGCGCTCATCGCCATGAGCAACGCGCCCGACATCCCGCGCGAGCAGTTCTCAGCGCTGACCCGGCTCGACCACAACCGCGCGATCTCCCAGCTCGCCGCCAAGCTCGGTGTGCCGGTGACCGAGATCCGCAAGATGACGATCTGGGGCAACCACTCCGCCACGCAGTACCCCGACATCTTCCACGCGGAGGTCGGCGGCCGGAACGCCGCCGAGGCCGTCGACGACGAGCAGTGGCTCGCCGACGAGTTCATCCCCACCGTCGCCAAGCGCGGCGCGGCCATCATCGCGGCGCGGGGCTCGTCCTCCGCGGCGAGTGCCGCCTCCGCCACCATCGACCACGCCCGCACCTGGGCGCAGGGCACACCCGACGGCGACTGGGTGTCGATGGCCGTCTGCTCCGACGGCTCCTACGGCGTGCCCGAGGGCCTCATCTCCTCGTTCCCCGTCACCGTGTCGGGCGGACGCTGGTCGATCGTCCAGGGCCTCGACGTCAACGAGTTCTCGCAGGCGCGGATCGACAGGACGGTCGCCGAGCTGGTCGAGGAGCGCGACGCCGTCAAGGAGCTCGGCCTCATCTGAGCCGTATGCCGCCGGGCTCAGGTCCGGGTGGTCGGGCGGCATACCGGACCGGCGGGCTGGTGTCCGGTTCGGTCCGGCCTCGGCGCTCCGAAACGGACACGCGCCAGTCGGTCGGGCCGGGTCGACTGGCTCGACCCCCGGCATACCCGGCGGTTGTCCGGTATGCCCGTCGCCGGGCCAGTCGACCCGGTCCAGGTGGTCGCGCGGCATACCGGCCGGCGGGCTGGTGTCCGGTTCGGTCCGGGGTCGGCGGCCCGAAACGGACACGCGCCACCCCGTCGGGCCCAGTCGACTGGCCCGACCCCGGCATACCGGGCGGTTGTCCGGTATGCCCGGCGCCCGGCCAGTCGGCTCGGTCCGGGCTAGGGGCAGCTCGCGGCGCGGCCGCCGCCGATCTGGGCGTCGGCCGGGCCGCACGTGCGCACGAGGAAGAACGCGCCGAAGACGAGGGCCGCCGCGAGCACGAGGGTGATGACGTCGCGGACGCGGGAGCGCACCTCGATGCCGCCGCCGTGCGGCTCATGGACGACGATGCGCATCAGGGCGGTGACGAGCAGCCCGAGGCCGATGACGAAGCCGCCGATGCGCAGACGGCCGCCGATGACGAGCGCCATCCCCGCCAGCGCGAACCCGCCGAGCACCCACCACAGCCCGAGTCGCCGCAGCGGAGCGAGCCTCACCGCAGGCCAGCCTGCCGTTCGGCGGCGGCCACGACGTTGGTCAGCAGCATGGCGCGGGTCATCGGCCCGACGCCGCCGGGGTTGGGGCTGACCCAGCCCGCGACCTCCGAGACCTCGGGGGCGACGTCGCCGGCGGTCTTGCCGTCGACCTTGGAGACGCCGACGTCGAGCACGGCCGCTCCCGGCTTGACCATCTCCGCGGTGATGATGCCGGGGACGCCGGCGGCAGCCACGACGATGTCGCCCTCGCGGACGGCCGCGGCCAGGTCACGGGTTCCGGTGTGGCACAGCGTGACCGTGGCGTTCTCGGACTTGCGCGTGAGGATGAGCCCCAGTGGGCGGCCGACGGTGAGGCCTCGCCCCACGACGACGACGTGCGCCCCGGCAATCGGGATGTCGTGACGGCGCAGCAGCTCGATGCAGCCCATCGGCGTGCAGGGCAGAGGCGCCGGCTTGCCCAGCACCAGCCAGCCGAGGTTCATCGGGTGCAGCCCGTCGATGTCCTTCTCGGGGTCGACCCGCGACAGCAGGGCCATCTCGTCGAGACCCGTGGGCTGCTGCACGAGGAACCCGGTGCAGTCCGGGTCGGCGTTGAGCTCGTCGATGACCGCCTCGACCTCGGCCTGCGTGGCGGTCGCCGGCAGGTCGCGCCGGATGCTGTTGATGCCGAGCTCGGCACTGTCGCGGTGCTTCGCCCCGACGTACCACCGGCTGCCCGGGTCGTCCCCGACGAGCACGGTGCCGAGGCCCGGGACGACACCGGCCGCGGCCAGGGCGGCGATGCGCTCGCGCAGCTCGAGCTTGATCGACGCGAGGGTGGCCTGGCCGTCGAGGATCCGTGCGGTCACGGGCGCCTATCCTGCCACGCGCGCATCATGGTCCTGCTCGACCTCGGCCGTATGCGGACGCCGCCGGGCCGCCAGCCCCGCCAGGACCGCGGCGGCCAGGGTGACGAGCAGGCCGAGGACCGCGACCGGGGTGATGTGGCCGCGGGTCGAGGCGTCGACCAGGTCGAGCAGCACCGCGGCGAGCAGCTGCCCCGCCAGCATGAGCAGGCTGACGAGGAGCACGCCGAGGTGGCGCACGGAGATCGCCCCCACCGCGATGATGCCGATGCCGAGCACACCGCCGAACCACGCCCACCACGGGACGGACAGGCTCTCCGGCGCGCCGAAGGCGGTCCCTCGGGACGCCGGGATCGCGATGAGCCAGAGGATGAGGCTGCCGAAGGCGAAGTTGAGCCACGTCGTCGTCAGCGGCTGGCCGGCCGCGACCGTGACCCGGCCGTTGATCCCCTGCTGCACGGTCATCGCCGCCCCGGCCAGCGCGGCCAGGACGACCGGGACGACGACGGCCGCCGATGTTCCGGAGCCGCCCCGCACGCGGTCGCCCACCGAGATGACGACGCCGACGACGGCCAGGAGGGCGGCGGCGACCCGTGGCCACGACACGGCGACCCGGCCGGCGGGGCCGATGCCGAGGCGGTCGACGCCGACGGCGCTGATGGTCTGGGCCCCGACCACCGCGATGGTGAACAGGGCCACGCCGGCCACGGGCACGGCATACGCCTGGGTGAAGACGTAGAGGCCCCCGACCGTGCCGCCGATGCACTGCCACCAGCGGATCTGGCGCGAGCGCAACGCCTCCCGCAGCGACCCGAAGCCCGACCGCATCGACGGGGTCAGGGCCAGGAGGAGGCAGAGCACGAGGAGCCCCGAGCCGAAGCTCCAGATCGCGGCGTCGAGGCCGTGGCCGAACGCCACGGCGAGGGCGCCGTTCATCCGGGCCTGCACGGCGAGGAACGCCCCGGACAGGAGGGTGAGGACCGACCAGCCGGTGCGCGCCGACATCCGGCGACGGCCGAGGACCGGACCGGCTGACTCGGCCATCAGTGGAAGAAGTGGCGCGTACCCGTGTGGTACATCGTCACCCCGGCCCGCTCGGCCGCCTCGATCACGGCGTCGTCGCGGATGGAGCCCCCCGGCGCCACGACCGCGCGGACCCCGGCCTGGAGGAGGATCTCGAGGCCGTCCGGGAAGGGGAAGAACGCGTCGGACGCCGCCACCGAGCCGCGGGCCCGGTCGGCACCCGCCCGGGCGACGGCCAGGCGGCAGGAGTCCACGCGGTTGACCTGCCCCATCCCCACCCCTACGGACGCCCCGTCCTTCGCGAGCAGGATGGCGTTGGACTTCACGGCTCGGATCGCCCGCCAGGCGAAGGCGAGGTCGGCCAGGGTCGCGGCGTCGGCGGCGGCGCCGGCCACCAGGCTCCAGTGCGCCGGGTCGTCGCCTCCGGTCGTGGCGCCGGCCTCGTCCTGGACGACGGCGTCGACGCGGTCGACGGACTGCACGAGGATCCCGCCGCTGATCGGGCGGACCTCGATGGGGTCGCGGAAGCGGGCCATGTCGGGCGGCAGCTGCAGCACGCGGACGTTCTTGCGCGCGCGCAGCAGGGCGAGGGCGTCGTCGTCGAAACCGGGGGCGACGATGACCTCGGTGAAGACGCCCTTCGTCTTCTCGACGAGGGCGGCCGTCACGGTGCGGTTGGTGGCGATGATGCCGCCGTACGCCGACTGCGGGTCGCAGGCGTGGGCGCGCTCGTAGGCCGTGACGAGGTCGTCGGCCACGGCGATCCCGCACGGGTTGGCGTGCTTGATGATCGCGACCGTCGGCTGCTCGCCGTGGTCGTTGGCGGCCCGCACAGCGGCGTCGGCGTCGACGAAGTTGTTGTAGGACATGGCTTTTCCGTGCAGCTGTTGGGCGTGGGCGATGCCCGGGCGCCAGTGCCGGTAGAGCGCGGCCCGCTGGTGGGGGTTCTCGCCGTAGCGCAGCGCCTCGACGCGGTCCCACGTGGCGCCGGTCCACGCCGGGAAGCCGGTGCCCTCCGACGTGTCGGCGACGACGTTGCCCATCCAGCTGGCCACCGCGACGTCGTAGGTCGCGGTGTGCACGAAGGCCTCGGCGGCCAGCCGCTGCCGCTGGGCCAGGGTGAACCCGCCGTCCCGCAACGCCTCGACGACCTGGCCGTAGGCGTCGGGGCTGGTGACGATGGCGACGCTCGCGTGGTTCTTGGCGGCGGCACGCACCATCGACGGGCCGCCGATGTCGATCTGCTCGATGCACTCCTCCGGCGCGGCGCCCGACATGACGGTGTCGCGGAACGGGTAGAGGTTGGAGACGACGAGGTCGAAGGGCTCGACCCCCAGCTCGTCGAGCTGGCGCAGGTGGTCGGGGTTGCGGGTGTCGGCGAGGATGCCGGCGTGCACCTTCGGGTGCAGGGTCTTCACCCGGCCGTCGAGGCACTCGGGGAAGCCCGTGACGTCCTCGACCGCGGTCACCGGAACGCCTTGCGCCGCAATGGTCTTCGCGGTCGACCCCGTCGACACGACGGTGACCCCGGCCTCCTTGAGCGCGGCGGCCAGGACGTCGAGCCCGGTCTTGTCGTAGACGGAGACGAGGGCGCGCCGGATGGGGCGGCGACCCGCGTCGGTCTCCTCGGACGGGCCGGTGGGGACGGTCGTGCTCACGGGATGGTGACCTTCCGATCGGTGACGGTGAAGCCGTCGCGGACCATCCGGCCCACGACCTCGACGAGCTGGGGGCGCTCGACCTGCTTGATGCGCTCGGTGAGCGTCTCCACGGTGTCGTCGTCGAGCACGGGCACGGCGACCTGCGCCACGATGGCGCCGGTGTCGACCCCCTCGTCGACGACGAAGAGGGTGGCGCCGGCGACCTTGACGCCGTACGCCAGCGCGTCCCGGGGGCCGTGGATGCCGGGGAACGCCGGCAGCAGCGCGTTGTGGCTGTTGACGTAGCGGGCGCGGAAGCGCGCGAGGAACCCGGGGCCGACGAGCTTGAGGAAGCCGGCGGAGACGACGAGCACGGGGTCGTAGGCGGCGACGGCCTCACCGAGCGCGGCGTCCCAGGCGGCCCGGTCGGGGTGGTCGGCGACACGGCAGACGAACGTCGGTATGCCGGCGCGCTCGGCCCGCGCGAGGCCCTCGATGCCGTTGCGGTCCGCTCCGACGGCGGCGATGCGCACCCCGTAGGCCGGGTCGGCCGTGGCGTCGATGAGCGCCTGCAGCAGGGTGCCCGACCCGGAGACGAGGACGACGACGGGGCGGGGCGGGGCGGGGGCACCCGCGGGAGCGTCCTGCCGGGGGGCCGTCACGTTCCCCAACACTACCCAGCCGCGGCGGGGACGCCGCGCGACCCCGGGTCGTTGGGTGGTCGTCGGCGCGCGGACGTTGATGCGCGAGGATGGCCGGGCCGTCGGACGGACGGGCTGACGGTTGGCGCGCAGGTCACGAGAGGGTGGACGGTGGCACAGCAGGCGAGGGGGCAGGTCAGCCGCGAGGAGATCCAGCGGCGGGGCCGCTACTCCCTGACCATCGCGGCGCTGTTCCTGCTGATCCTCCTCGGCGGCGGCCTGCCGCTGCCGCAGCGGGCCATCGTCGTCGTGCCCCTGGCGGTGGCGATCTTCGCGTCGGTCCGCGAGATCCGGCGGCTGTCGAAGGTCTCCGCGACGGCCTTCACCCGGTTCGGCCCCGCGATCGCGCTGGGCCTGTCGTCGGTGCTGCTCATCGGGGCGATGACTCAGGTCGTCTTCTACGGCCCGCAGAAGCAGTACGAGGACTGCATGACCGGTGCCAACACGGCGACGGCGCAGTCGGTCTGCAACCAGCAGCGCCAGCGCAACATCCTCGGCTCGTTCACCGACTTCTGACCCCTCAGGCGGGCACAGCCGCGTCGACGTGGCCCACGAGGTAGGCCGCGATCTCCAGCGCGGCCGTCGCGGCCGGGGACGGTGCGTTGAGCACATGGACCTGCCGGGCCGCCGTCTGCACGAGGAAGTCGTCGACGAGGGTGCCGTCACGGCGCAGCGCCTGCGCGCGCACGCCGGCCGGGGCCGGGACGAGGTCGTCCGCCGTGATGCCGGGCACGAGCCGGGCCGCGCTCCGGGCGAACGCGGCCCGGGACAGCGACCGCACCACCTCGCGCGCGCCCGGGGCGACGGTGCGCCGACCCAGCCGCCACAGCCCCGGCCAGGACAGGGCGTCGCGCAGCTCGCCGAGGTCGGCCTGGCCCCAGCCGTACCCCTCCCGCCGCAGCGCCAGGACGGCGTTGGGGCCGGCGTGCACCCCGCCGTCCACCGTGCGGGTGAGGTGGACGCCGAGGAAGGGGAACCGCGGGTCGGGCACGGGGTAGACCAGCCCCCGCACGAGGTGCTGCCGGTGGGCGACGAGCTCGAGGTACTCCCCCCGGAACGGCACGATGCGCACCTGCGGCTCGACCCCGCAGGCCCGGGCCACGAGGTCGGCCTGCAGCCCGGCGCACGAGACGAGGCCGTCGGTCTCCACCGTCTCCCCCGAGCCCAGGCGTACCCGCAGGGGTCCGGCGCCCGGCCGCGGTGCGACGCCGGCCACGCTCGTCGAGGTGCGCAGGCTCCCGCCGGCGGCGATGAGCTCGGCGGCGAGCGCCCGGCATACCCCGGGGTAGTCGACGATGCCGGTCGACGCGACGTGGAGGGCCTCCAGCCCCGGCGGCGTAGGGCTCGTGGACGGCGGCCTGGGCGTGGGTGAGCAGGCGGGCGGGGACCCCGTTGGCGGCGGCGCGGTCGGCGAGGGCGTGCAGGCGCGGCACCTCCTCGGCGCTCGTCGCGACGACGAGCTTGCCCGTGGTCTCGACGCGCACCCCGTGCTCGCGGGCGTAGGCGGTCATCGAGGCGGCGCCCCGCACGGCCAGCCTGGCCTTGAGGCTGCCGGGGGCGTAGTAGAGCCCGGAGTGAACGACGCCGGAGTTGCGCCCGGTCTGGTGGGCGGCGATGTCCGGTTCCTTCTCGACCACGGTCACGTCGTCGCCGCGGAGGGCGAGGGCGCGGCCCGTGGCCAGGCCGACGATGCCGGCGCCGACGACGAGGACCCTCATCGTCCGGCCTCGGGATCGACGGTATGCCGGGTGGCCAGGCTCAGCGGTGGCGCAGCCGCAGGCGCAGCTGGGCCACCAGCACCCACCCGGCGGCGCCCACCAGCAGCTCGAGCAGCAGGGCGAGACCGAGGAGCACCGGCTGGGTGCCGACGTCGCGCAGCCGGTCGACCCCGGCCGACCCCGACCCGAGCCGGGCCAGTCCGGTCAGGAGCAGGGCGGCCGTGGCCCCGGCGGTCGCGGCCGCCGCCAGCTTGGTGCGCCAGCTGGAGAGCCGGGCGAGGGGTCGGCACGTCAGCCAGCCTACGAGCCCGCCGACGAGCACCGGGGCGGCGAGGGCGAGCAGCAGCCAGCGCGACCAGGTGCCCTCGGATGGCAGCGCGCCGAGCACGGGGATGAGCGGCATGAGGCCGGGGTGGGCGCCGGCCAGGGCGATGCTCGAGCCGTCGGCGACCTGGAACCCGGGACCGGCCAGGACGGCCAGGCCGTAGACGGCGAGGTTGGGCAGCAGCGCCAGCTGGGCGACGGTGAGGACGGCCCCGCCCACCGCGTCGGCGCCGACGGCCGCGTGGACGCCGGAGACCGTCGACCACCGGGCGACGACCATGACGGCGAGCAGCAGGGTGCCCAGGCCGAGCAGGGCGGCCGCACCGACGACGCCGGTGCGCAGCGCCCGCGGCAGCCAGCGGGGCAGCCGGTCGAGCAGGACCCCCACGGGCCCGGCCGGCTCGTCGTCGAGGTGGCGCGTCAGCAGCGCCCAGAGCAGGGCCCCGACCGGCACGCCGAGCACGGCGACCGTGCCGGGCAGGCTCGGACGGGCGGGCCCGGCGACGGTGAGCAGCCCGACGACGACGGCGGTCGCGGCATACCCGGCGACGAAGCCGGGGGCGACCCGGCGCATGAGCAGCATGGGCCAGGTGGTGCCGGGGGCCTCGCGCTCGGTCGTGTCGAGCAGCCGGCGGGCGGCGCGGGCGGTGACGAGCAGCGCGAGCAGGGTGACGCCCAGGGGGGCGACCGAGAGCGACACCGTGTCGACCTGCACGGCGGTGCCGTGCCCGAGGAACCAGCCGGCGCCGGCCACGCCGAGGGCCTGGCCCCAGCCGACCGTGGTGTGCGCAGTGGCCACCCAGACCACGAGGGCGGGCAGCGCGAGGGCGAGCCACGACGTCGCCGCCGCGAGCCCGCCGGCGGCCGGCGCCTGCCACCACGGAGCAGGGAGGTGCGAGCCCGTCCCGGGGTCGGCCGGGCGGCCTCGAGGGGCCAGCGGAGCACGGGCGCGGTCGCGGATGGAGTCGAGAAGCGTCATGACCGGTCCATCGTCCCCGCTGGCGGCCCGCCGAGGTGTCGGGGCACGCCGACGGGAGGCTGTCCCTTTATCGGGTCACCCGATAAAGGTGCGCTTCGCTGGAGAACGGTTGTCCAGCGAACCGTCCCTTTATCGGGTGACCCGATAAAGGGGGAGGCAACCCAAGCGAGCGGGAGGGAGGGGGGTCAGGCGGAGAGGGACTTCATGACCTCGCGCATGAGCGAGGCGGTCTCGGAGGGCGTCTTGCCGACCTTGACCCCGGCGGCCTCGAGGGCCTCCTTCTTCGCCGCGGCCGTGCCGGAGGAGCCGGAGACGATGGCGCCGGCGTGGCCCATGGTCTTGCCCTCGGGGGCCGTGAACCCGGCGACGTAGCCGACGACCGGCTTGGTCACGTGGTCCTTGATGTAGGCCGCGGCCCGCTCCTCGGCGTCGCCGCCGATCTCGCCGATCATGACGATGGCGTCGGTGTCGGGGTCGTTCTGGAAGGCCTCGAGGCAGTCGATGTGGGTCGTGCCGATGACGGGGTCGCCGCCGATGCCCACGCCCGAGGAGAACCCGAAGTCCCGCAGCTCGTACATCATCTGGTAGGTCAGGGTGCCCGACTTGCTGACCAGGCCGATGCGGCCGGGGCCGGCGATGTTGGCCGGGATGATGCCGGCGTTGGACTGCCCGGGGCTGATGAGGCCGGGGCAGTTCGGACCGATGATGCGGGTGCCGCCCTTGCTCTGCGCGTAGGCGTAGAACTCGGCCGTGTCCTTGACGGGGATGCCTTCGGTGATGACGACGACGAGCGGCATACCCGCGTCGACGGCCTCGACGACGGCCGCCTTGGCGAACGGCGGCGGCACGAACACGACGGACACGTCGGCGCCGGTGCTCTCCTTCGCCTCGGCCACGGTGCCGAACACGGGCACCGTCACGTCAGCGGGGAAGTCGACGCTCTGGCCCGCCTTGCGCGGGTTGACACCGCCCACGACCTGGGTGCCGGAGGCCAGCATGCGGGTCGTGTGCTTCATCCCCTCGGAGCCGGTCATGCCCTGGACGATGACCTTGGAGTCCTTGGTCAGGAAGATCGCCATGTCGCCGAAACGCTCCTTCTACTTCGCTGCCGCGAGCTCGGCGGCCTTGCGGGCCGCACCGTCCATGGTGTCCTCGACGCTGACGAGGGGGTGGGCCCGCTCCGCGAGGATGCGGCGACCCTCCTCGACGTTGTTGCCGTCGAGGCGTACGACGAGGGGCTTGGTGGCCTCGTCGCCGAGCGCGTCGAGCGCCCCGACGATGCCGTTGGCCACCGCGTCGCACGCGGTGATGCCGCCGAACACGTTGACGAAGACCGACTTCACCTGGGCGTCGCCGAGGATGATGTGCAGGCCGTTGGCCATGACCTCGGCCGAGGCGCCACCGCCGATGTCGAGGAAGTTGGCCGGCTTCGGCGGGGTGTCGAGGCCCTGGTCGGCCGCGACCTGCTCACCGGCATACGCGACGACGTCCAGGGTGGACATGACGAGCCCCGCGCCGTTGCCGATGATGCCGACGTCGCCGTCGAGCTTGACGTAGTTGAGGTGCTTGGCCTTGGCCGCCGCCTCGAGCGGGTCGGCCGCGGCGGCGTCCTCGAGCCCGGCGTGGTCCTCGTGCCGGAAGCCCGCGTTCTCGTCGAGGGTCACCTTGCCGTCGAGGGCCACGATCGAGCCGTCGGAGGTCTTGACCAGCGGGTTGACCTCGACGAGGGTCGCGTCCTCCTCGCGGTAGACGTCCCACAGCCTCTGGATGACCTCGGCGATGGCGCCCTTGTCGGCCTCGTCGAACCCGGCCGCGTCGACGATCTCGCGGGCCTTGGCCGCGTCGATGCCGGTGTTGGGGTCGACCGGGATGCGAGCCAGTGCCTCCGGGCGCTCGACGGCCAGCTCCTCGATCTCCATGCCGCCCTCCTTGGAGCACATGGCGAGGTAGGTGCGGTTGGCGCGGTCGAGCAACACCGAGAAGTAGTACTCCTCGGCGATCGACGCGCCCTGGGCGACCATGACCCGGTGCACGGTGTGGCCCTTGATGTCCATGCCGAGGATGGCCTCGCCGGCGGCCTGCGCCTCGTCGGGGCTCTTGGCGACCTTGACGCCGCCGGCCTTGCCGCGGCCCCCGGTCTTGACCTGCGCCTTGACGACGACCACGCCGCCGCTCTTGGGCCCGATCTCCTCGGCCGCGGCGCGCACGGCCTCGGCCGTGTCGGCCACCACGCCGGCCAGCACGGGCACGCCGTGCGCCTCGAACATGTCTCGCGCCTGGTACTCGAACAGGTCCACGCCGGCCATCCCATCGTCGGAACTCGTCGCCACATCGGTCGTCCAGCCGGCCTGCCCCCCGGGGGATGCGGTCCGGCGGCCCGACTCTATCGGCCCGCTGGTCGGCGGTTGACCCGGCCCGGAGCCCGCCGGCGGCAGCGGCATACCGCACCGATCGACCGACCGACGGACCCGGGGTATGCCGGGGGCTCAGCCGACGCCCACGGCCTGACCGTCGGGCACGAGCAGTACCCAGACCGGGCCCGCGGCCATGGCGATGGGCTGACCGTTCGCGACGACGTCGGTCGGGGCGCCGGGCTGGGGGCGCGACCACTGGCCGGACCACTGCTGCCCGTCGCGCAGCACGGTGACGGGGCCTTGGCCGACGAGGTCGACGACCGGGGTCTGGACGCCGTTGACGTCGCGGTTCTGGCTGAGGTGGCTCGGCACGTGCTGGACGACGACGGTGGCGGCTGCGTGCCGGGCCCCGTCGGCGTCGACGTCGGGCTGGCCGTCCATGGTGACGAGGTAGGTATGGCTGCCGGGGTCCCAGTCGAGGCGGATCCGCGCGGCCGGCCACGACGTGGAGACCAAGGTGGCCGGCGCGCCGCCGGGTGACGGCGGGCCGAACCGGAAGCCGGGGTCCCCCGACGTGGCGCCGGTGCCGGCCCGGGCCAGCAGGACCGCGGTGGTGCCGATGACGTTGTAGGGCGCCTTGCGGTCACCGGCGCGGCGGTAGCCCTGGCCGGACGCCTCGAGCGGAATGGCCGCGAGGTCGGCCCTGTCGACGATCGACCGGGTGTAGGCCGAGCCCCCCGAGTAGGCGAGCGCGATGCGACCCCAGTTCGCCAGGAGGGTGACGTCGGACTCCCGCGCGCTGCGGATCGGCCCGACCTCCGGGGGCAGTCCGCCCGGGGCCGACGACGAGAAGACGGCGAGCACCCGGGTGAGGCCCCCCTCGACCGGCTCGACGTAGACGGCGGCGGCCCGGTCGAGGCCGATCCGCGGCCGGGACGCGACGGTGTTGTCGACCTTCACCGCGAGCAGCGTCCCGGCGGCCACCCCGGGTAAGGACGGTGCGGTCGGGGTGGCGGGCGCGGCGGGGGCGGTGGAGCTGGCGGGGCCGGTGGTGGTCGTGGTCGTCGGGCGGGGACTCGCGCTGGAGGAGGAGTGAGCTGTGGTGGGGGGCACGGTGGGCGCGTCGGCCCGGGGGCTCGAGCACGACCCCACGAGGAGGGCGGCGACCACGAGCGCGGCTCCGAGCCCCGGCACGAGGAGCCGACGCCTCGGCCCGTGACCGACGGTGGCAGCGAGGTGCCACGGCAGCCGGCGGCCAGTTCTGGGCATCACGGGCGGGGAGCATAGGTGCTCTGGTTGGGTGGGCTCTCAGGCGAAGGACGCGCGGGAACGCGCTTCGCCCGCTCCGACCAGGTTGTGGGGCCGCAGCCCCTCGGCGGCCCCACAACCTTTCGGTCGCCGACAACGCGGTCTCGCCGGGGCTTGCGCACTCGGCCCACCACATTGGTGCCCGGACCTCACCCGCTGCGGGAAAGCGGGGATCCGACCCTGTCCGTCATCGACTCGGATCCGCGCATCGTGGGGGGGTTGATGCTTGGTTCCGTGGCTCAATCCTCCGCCCTGCCTGACGCGACGAGCCATCGACTTTGCCAAGTCTTTAACGTTGACTGAGTACTTTCCGGCTCGTTCGGGGCGATATGGGGCAGTACCGGACGTACCGGACAGGTGTTGTCTCACCTGCTGGACGGACGCCAGCCGTCACGTCGGTGAGCTGCCGGCGAGCTCTCGATCTCCCGCCGCTCAGCGGTCGGGGTCGACGTGCTCGCGGACCCACGAGACGATCTCGGTCGTCGTCGCCCCGGGAGTGAAGACCGTGGCGACACCGAGCTTGGTCAGCTCCGGGATGTCGTCCTCGGGGATGATGCCGCCGCCGAAGACGACGATGTCGGAGGCGTCCCGCTCGGCGAGGAGCTCGACGACCTTCTTGAAGAGCGTCATGTGCGCCCCGGAGAGGATGGACAGGCCCACCGCGTCGGCGTCCTCCTGGATGGCCGCCTCGACGATCTGCTCCGGGGTCTGGTGCAGGCCCGTGTAGATGACCTCCATGCCGGCGTCGCGCAGCGCCCGCGCGACGACCTTCGCGCCCCGGTCGTGCCCGTCGAGCCCCGGCTTGGCCACGACGACGCGGATCGGCGTCCCCGGCCCGGCGTCGGCCGCGCCGTTGCCCTCCTCGTGCCGCTGGGGAGCGGCGGGGCTGGAGGTGGGGGCCGGCACCGTTGCCGCGGGAGTGTCGCTCATGCTCGCAGCGTACCCAAGGCCCCGACGTGGGCCAGATGAGCCGTAGGTGCCGGCCCTCAGGGCGGGAGGGCGCGAGCGCTGCAGGGATCCGGGGGGTCGAGCCGTTCCGGGCCTCGGCCCGGGTTACTGTCGCGACACCATGACACCGCCGCCTGGTCACCACGCCGCCCCTCGTCATCCGGTGGACGACCGCGCGTCCGTGAACCGGATCGCCGGGGCCCTGCGCGGCGCGACCCGGTCGGTGGCACGCACCGTGACCGGCCCGGCTGTCCCGGTGGCGGCAGCGGTGGCACCGGTCGCGGCGGCGGTGGCCCAGGCCGGGGCGATCCTGGGCGAGACGGCTGCAGCGCTCGCTACGCCCACCGGGCTGGCCGGCGCCGCGGTGGAGGCCCTCTGGCTCGGCACACACCTCGCGATCTACCCCCTCGGGCTGGTGGGGGCCCGGGCGCGGGACGTCTCCCACGCATACCGGATCGAGCCGATGGGCCCGGTGCAGCGCGGGCTCGTGATCTCCAACCTCGAGGCCGCCGGCACCCCGATCCTGCTCGTGCACGGGATGGCCGACAACCGCTCGGTCTTCACCCTGCTGCGGCTCGGCCTGCGGCGGCGCGGGTTCGGCCGGGTCACGACGATGAACTACTCGATCCTCACCGGCGACATCCGCACGGCCGCGGCGCAGCTGGCGCAGGAGGTCGAGACCCTCGTCGCCGAGACCGGGTACGAGCGCATCCACGTCGTCGGGCACAGCATGGGCGGGCTCATCGCCCGGTACTACGTGACCCGGCTCGGTGGTGACGAGCGGGTGCACACCCTCGTCACGCTGGGGAGCCCGCACCAGGGCACCTACCTCGCCTACGGGTGGCCGAGCCAGATCACCCAGCAGCTGCGGCCCGGCAGCCCGCTCATGCAGGAGCTGGCCGGACCGGTGCGCGGCTGCCGCACGCGGTTCCTCTGCTACTGGTCCGACATCGACCAGCTGATGTTCCCGCAGCGCACGGCGGCGCTGGACCACCCGGACCTCACCGTGACCAACGTGGGGATGCACGGCGTGGGCCACATGAGCCTGCCGATCATGCAGTCGGTGGTGCACGGGATCTCGGCCGCCCTGGCCCACCTCGACTCCGACGGCAGCACCGTGACGCCGGGCGCGGCGCCCATCACGGGCCGTCGACGCGGCGCGGCCGCCCCGGCCTGACGGCACTCACCGGCGACGCGACCCCGCTCACCGGCGACGCACAGACTTGCTGATAACGAAACGGTCACGGTAGGGTCCGGGCAGCCGCGGGTACCCCAGATACCCCGACCTGCCCCCAAGGACACCCTCTTTTGTCAGACGACCTCTACCGAGGGCGCCACCGCGCCCCGGCGGGCCGCCACCGCGCCGTCACCGCCCCCCGCTCCGCCGACCGTTCGGCCCTCCGCGCGACCCCCCGCGCCGCGTCCCGCTCGGGCCTCCCCCGGCTCACGCGACCCGGCTTCCTCCTGCCCACCGCCGCGGCGGCGACCCTGGCCTTGACGGCCACCGGCGCCCACCTCGGCGGGAGCCTCGGCTCCGGCGTGGGCCAGGCGGCGGCGCAGAACGCGGTGCTCGGGGCGCTCCCGGGCGCGAGCGCCACGAGCGACGTCATCGAGCGGATCGACCAGGAGCGCGCCGCCCGTGGCGCCGACCGGACGACCGGCGCGAGCGGCTCCACCTCCAGCAGCAGTGGCTCCGCGGCCGGCGGTAGCGCGGCCGACGGCACCGACGCCGGGCTGGAGACCACCCACGCCGCCGGCAACGACACCGCCGGTGCGGGCTCGACCGATGCGGCCGCGAAGGCGGCGGTGGACGCCGACGCCAAGGCCGCCGCCGACGCGGCGGCCGCGGCCGACCCAAGGCCGCCGCGCACGCGTGGGCCGCGCCCGTCAGCGCGGACTCCGGCTTCCAGCTCACCTCCGGGTTCGGTATGCGCTGGGGCGCCATGCACCCCGGCCAGGACTTCGCGGTCCCCGTCGGGACACCGGTGCACGCCCTCTCCGGCGGCACCGTCCTCTTCGCCGGCTGGCAGGGCGGCTACGGCAACAAGCTCGAGATCCAGTACTGGGACGGCACCGTCTCCTGGTTCGCCCACAACAGCAAGCTCCTCGTCGCCCAGGGCGACACGGTGACGCCGGGCGAGCAGGTCTCGCTGTCGGGCAACACGGGTCACTCCACCGGCCCGCACCTGCACGTGGAGATCCACCCGGGCAACGGCTCCCCCGTGCCGCCCATCCCGTGGCTGACGGCCAAGGGGATCATGCCCTGACCTGCTGACCCGCTGACCGGGGTCCGCGCTAGTCCCAACGGGTCAGGCGCCGAGGAGCGGCGCGCTGCGACGATGGCTCGCGTACGACCACCACCCCAAGGCGGCCGCGGAACGGGTCGAGGCGCTGTGGCGACGAACGGTGCGGACCTGGTCGCGCCGGGCTGGTCGCGGCGGTCCTTCCTCCGCACGAGCGCCGGCGCCGCCGCCGTGGTGGCGGCCGGGCCGGCGCTGGCGGCCTGCGCGAGCGACGCCTCCTCGGCGCCCCTGCCGACCCCCGGAGTCTCGGCCCCGCCCGGCGGGCCGCTCGCCGACCTCGACGCCAGGATCGAGGCGGAGATGCAGGCGCTCGCCATCCCCGGGGTGGCCGTCGGGGTCTGGTACCAGGGCCAGGAGTACCTCAAGGGCTACGGCGTCACGAGCGTCGCTGACCCGCGCCCCGTCACCCCCGACACGGTGTTCCGCATCGGGTCGACGACCAAGACGTTCACCGGGACCGCGGTCATGCGCCTCGTCGAGGCGGGGAAGGTCGACCTCGACGCCCCGGTCCGGACCTACCTGCCCGACTTCGCGACGTCCGACCCGTCCGTGGCCCCGGTCGTCACGGTGCGGCAGCTGCTCAACCACACCGCGGGCTGGCTCGGCGACTTCCTCCAGGACTTCGGCCGCGGCGACGACGCGCTGGCCCGCTTCGTCGGCGGGGTGGCGACACTGCCCCAGCTCACCCCGGTCGGGAGCACGGAGTTCTACCAGAACTCCGGGGTCGCCACGGCCGGGCGGATCGTCGAGGTCGTGGCCGGCAAGCCCTACGAGAAGGCGATGCAGGAGCTCGTCCTCGACCCCCTCGGGCTCGACCGGACGCGCTACTTCACCGATGACCTCGTCGGCTACCCCCTCGCCGCATCGCACTCGGTCGTCGACGGGAAGGCCACCCTCGACACCGGGTTCTGGTCCCTGCCGCGCAGCCTCGCCCCGACGGGGGGCCTGATGTCGACGGCCCGCGACCAGCTGCGGTATGCGCGGTTCCACCTGGGCCACGTGCCCGGCAGCGACGGTCGGCCGGTGCTCACCCCCGCCTCGTTGGCGGCGATGCGCAGCACGCCCGGCCCCGGAGGCACCCTGCTCATGGAGCTCGAGGGCTTCGGGGTGTCGTGGATGCTGCGGCCCACCGCCGAAGGGGTCCGCATCGTCGAGCACGGCGGCGACTGGGACGGCCAGCACAGCCGCTTCCTCATGGTGCCCGACCGGGACTTCGCCTTCACCCTGCTCACCAACGGTGACGCCGGGGGCACCCTCGGAGGGCAGCTGTTCAGCAACGACGCGATGCTGACGGCGTTCACCGGGCTGCACAACCCCCCGGTCGTCCCGCAGGACCGCAGCGCGGCGGACCTCGCCCGGTACGTCGGCACCTACACCGCGACGGCGGTGCTCGGCGACGGGACCACGCACGAGACGACGGCGCGGCTGGACGCATACCAAGGTCGGCTGCGCCTCGTGGGAGCGGACGGCGCGCCGCAGGGCACCTCGACCGTGGCGTTCTACAACGGGGAGAAGGTCGTCAACATCGACGACAAGGGGCAGCTCGCCGACGGCCGGATGGACTTCATCGTCCGCGCCGACGGAACCGTGCAGTGGCTGCGCTCAGCCGGCCGGATGCTGCGCAAGGTCACCTGAGCGCGACGTCCATGACCCGAGGTGAGATCAGGTCAGGTCAGCAGCGGTTCCAGCCAGTCGGCGATGTCGGGCAGCACCTGGTCGATCCCCGTGAGGGCTCCGTCGTGGTCGAGGTCCGGCAGCTCGCGGTAGGGCAGGCCGAGGCGCTCGAGGGCGGCCCGGTGCGCGGCGACCCCGCCGAACGCGTCGAAGAGCGGGTCGGCGCCGCCCCACCACGACCACACCGGACAGAGGGGACCGCTCGCCAGGCGGCCCGTCGGCAACGCGTCGACCGCCGCGAAGAACGCGAGCAGCGCCGCGGGGTCGAGGGCCGCGACCGTCTCGGCCCACACCTCGGGGTCGCGGCGGCGCTCCTCCATCTGCACCCGGCGGCTCTCCGCCAGGCCGGCGTAGGACGCCGTCGTCGGGAAGCCGCCGCAGACCACCGCCTGGACCCGCGGGTCGTCCAGGGCGAGGTACGACGCCATGGCGCCGTTCAGCGAGTAGCCCAGCGCGGCATACCGCTCCACGCCGAGGTGGTCGAGGACTGTGCGGATGTCGCTGACGACCCGCACGGCGGAGTATGCGTCGGGGGCGAGGCGCCCGCTGCCCTGGAACCCCCGGGGCGCGACAGCGACGACGGTGAACCGGTCGAGGTAGGGCTCCAGCGCGTAGGCGTCGACGCCGAGGTTGCCCTCGGGCACGACGAGGACCGGCCCGCTCCCCCGCCGCGTGTAGGCGAGGGCGACGCCGTCGAGCGCCAGGACCGGCACGGCGTCAGAGCTTGGTGACCGGGGCGTAGCGCAGGAGCAGGCGCTTGACGCCCTCGCTGCCGAAGTCGACGTGGGCCATCGTCTTGTCGCCCTCGCCCTCGACGCGCACGACGGTGCCGAGCCCGAACGAGTCGTGCGTGACGCGGTCGCCGACGTTGAGCGAGATCGCGGGCTTGGACGACGCGCGGGCCAGGTCGCGGCGCTGGGCCAGCGACTCCATCGCGGAGCCCCCGAGCCGACGGCCGGCGCGCGCCTGGTCGATGGCCGACTCGAGCCGCTCCCACGCCACGAGCTCGGCCGGGATCTCGTCGAGGAAGCGGGAGGCTGGGTGGTACTGCGGCGCGCCCCACGCGGAGCGGACCGCCGCACGCGAGAGGTAGAGCCGCTCGCGCGCCCGGGTGATGCCGACGTAGGCCAGCCGGCGCTCCTCCTCGAGCTCGAGCGGCTCGCCGAGCGAGCGCATGTGCGGGAAGGTGCCGTCCTCCATGCCCGTGAGGAAGACGACGGGGAACTCCAGACCCTTGGCCGTATGCAGCGTCATCAGGGTGACGACGCCCGCCTCGGCGCCCGGGGCACCGGTGGGGATCTGGTCGGCGTCGGCGACGAGGGAGACCCGCTCCAGGAAGTCCTCGAGACTGACGACCTCACCGGTCTCGATGCGCTCGTCGTCGAACTCGCGAGCCACCTCGACGAGCTCGGCGAGGTTCTCGACGCGGGTCTCGTCCTGCGGGTCGATGCTCGCGCGCAGCTCCTTGAGGTAGCCGCTCTGCTCCACGACGGCCTCGAGCAGGCCGGCGACGCCGGACCCGCTGTCCCACACCTGGCGCAGCGACTCGAGCAGCCCGGTGAACGCCTCGATCGCGGTGACCGAGCGGGTGGCGATGCCCGGGGCGTCGGCGGCCCGGCCGAGCGCGGCGACGAAGGGGATCTGCTCGCGGTCGGCCAGCTGGGCGACGCACGCCTCGGCCCGTTCGCCGATGCCGCGCTTCGGGACGTTGATGATCCGGCGCAGGTTGACGGTGTCGGCGGGGTTGGAGACGACGCGCAGGTAGGCCAGCGCGTCCTTGATCTCCTTGCGCTCGTAGAACCGGGTGCCGCCGACCACCTTGTAGGGCATGCCGACCCGGACGAGGACCTCCTCGAAGGCCCGGGACTGCGCGTTCGTGCGGTAGAAGATCGCGACGTCCTTGGGCTGGACGCCCTCGGTGTCGCCGAGGTGGTCGATCTGCTTCGCGACGAACGCGGCCTCGTCGTGCTCGCTGTCGGCGACGTAGCCGATGATCTGCACGCCGTCGCCGGAGTCCGTCCACAGGTTCTTGGCCCGGCGCTTCTCGTTGCGGGCGATCACCGCGTTGGCGGCCCGCAGGATGGTCTGCGTGGAGCGGTAGTTCTGCTCGAGCAGGATCGTGCGCGCGTTGGGGTAGTCCTCCTCGAACTCGACGATGTTGCGGATCGTCGCGCCGCGGAAGGCGTAGATCGACTGGTCGGCGTCACCGACGACGCACAGCTCACCGGGCGGCACCGCGTGGGCGGGGGCGTCGGCGGGCAGCTCGGGGCCGACGAGCTCCTTGACCAGCTGGTACTGCGCGACGTTGGTGTCCTGGTACTCGTCGACGAGGATGTGGCGGAAGCGGCGGCGGTAGTGCTCGGCGGCGTCGGGGAACGCCTGCAGCAGGTGCACCGTCGTCATGATGAGGTCGTCGAAGTCCATGGCGTTGGCCTGCCGCAGCCGGCGCTGGTAGGCCGTGTAGGCCTGCGAGACCATCCGCTCCTGGTGGGTGCTGCCCGCGGCGGCCGGCGAGTCGTCGGAGCCGACCCGGGCGGCATACGACTCCTCGTCGACGAGGTCGTTCTTGAGGTTGCTCACCGCGTGGGAGAAGGCCCGCGGCTGGTAGCGCTTGGGGTCGAGGTCGAGGTCGCGCAGCACCATCGTCATGAGGCGCAGGCTGTCGGCGGCGTCGTAGATGGAGAACGTCGACCGCAGCCCCATGCGGGTCGCCTCGCGGCGCAGGATGCGCACGCAGGCCGAATGGAAGGTCATGACCCACATCGCCTTGGCGCGCGGCCCGACGAGCTCGGCCACCCGCTCCTTCATCTCGCCGGCGGCCTTGTTGGTGAAGGTGATGGCGAGGATCTGGCCGGGCTGCACGGAGCGCGCGGCGAGCAGGTGGGCGATGCGGTGGGTCAGCACGCGGGTCTTGCCCGAACCGGCTCCGGCGACGATGAGCAGCGGCGGACCATGGTGGACGACGGCCTCGCGCTGCTGGGGGTTGAGCCCGGCGACGAGCTCCTCCGGGTCGTGGAGCCGGCCGTCGGAGTCGGCCGGACCCCGCGACGGCGCCGCGCCGGGGGCCGGCTCGTCGGTCGTGGCCCACAGCGGGATGCCCCGCTCGTCGACGTCTCCGCCGCCGGAGGGGTGGGCCGGGGTCGGCAGGTCGAGGTCGTCGAAGAGGGTGCTCATCTCGCCGGCAAGCCTACGTCCGGCGGCGGACAGGCCCGGTGCACCCGGGGCCCCGCCACGGTCGGGCCACGGTCAGGCCACGGTCAGGCCACGGTCAGACCAGAGTCACGCTGCGAGGGGGAGCCCGGCCTCGCGCCAGGCCCGCAGGCCCCCGGTGACGTCGGTGGCCCGCACCCCCAGCCGCACGAGGCTCGCGGCCGCGAGCGAGGACGCATACCCCTCCTGGCACAGCACGAGCACCCGCACCTCGGGGCTCACCCACGGCAGCCGGGCGCTGCTGCGGGGGTCGAGCCGCCACTCCAGGACGGTGCGCTCGACGACCACCGGCCCGAGCGCGGGGTGCACCTCCCCCTCGGCCCGGCGCTGCGCCTCGGGCCGGATGTCCACGAGCACCGCCCGGTGGAAGAGCACGAGCTGGTATGCCGCCCGCGCCGAGACCCGCTCGTCGGTCCCCGGGGCCTCGTCGACGAGGTCGTCGACCGCCGGGCGGGCCGGGGCCGAGAAGAGGGACGTCTCCCACGCCGTCAGCGCGGCGAGGGCGGCGGGGTCGACCGCGAGCGCGCTCACCAGGAGCCGCCGTCCCGGCCGCGGGCCGTCGCGAGCCGCGCCGGACCCTGTGGCCCCAGCTCGAACTCGCCCATCGTCACCAGGCCCGGCGCATACGCGTGCACGGTGAGGGAGCGGCCGGAAGCGGCGCCGACGACGTTGTGCACGTGGTCGCCCCCGAACGAGCGGGCGTCGCCCTCGACGAGCCGGCGGTGCTGCACGGCGCCGAGGGCCCAGGTGAGCTCGACGACCACACCCGAGGCGACGGCGAACGCCCCGGCGGCGGCGCCGTGGTCGTGCCAGCCGGTCTCGGTGCCCTCGGGCCACGAGATGAGCCAGACGTCGGAGCGGGCGTCGCCGGCGAGGCGGGCCGCTGAGGGCGTCGGCGACTCGCCGGTGTCGGGGAGCAGGGCGGCGAGGTTGGGGTTGAGCGCGTAGCGACGCACGGTGCGCCGCAGCTCGGCCAGCGGCACGGTCGGCCGGGCGGACGCGCTCTCGGAACGGGCGTCGAGATGGGAGAGGGAAGCACTCATGGCGGGTCCAGGTGGTTCGGGGCCGGGGGCGAACACCGGCGGGGCGGCGGTCGGGAGGTCTGGGTCAGAGGGCGGACGACGACCAGCGACAACAGCGCTGCACCACACCGCGGACACGGCGCTCGCGCCACGAGGTCGCCGGGGAGGCCGGCCGACCCGTGCGCATTCGCGTGGCGGTGAAGGACATGACACGAGCACACCAGGCTCGGCCGGCCCCTGGCAAGCCGGTTTATCCATCATCTCGCGTTATGGACATACCTAGGCGACGTTATGGTCGGCGCCGCCTTCTAGGGTGGGCCCCATGGCCACCGACACCCTGCGCACCCCGTCCCTCGTCGTCCCCCGCCAGGGCGGCAGCGACGTGCTCACCATCGAGGAGCGCGAGATCGCCCCGCCCGGCCCGGGCCAGGTGCGGGTCACGGTGGCCGCCATGGGCGTCAACTTCATCGAGATCTACCAGCGGCAGGGCGTCTACCCCATGACCACCCCGTTCGTCCTCGGCGGCGAGGGGGCCGGCACGGTCGAGTCCGTCGGCGACGGCGTGGACCTCGCGGTCGGCGACAAGGTCGCGTGGTGCCAGGGCCCGGGCAGCGGAGCCGGTGCGGTGACCCTGCCGGCCGAGAAGGTCGTGCGCGTGCCCGACGGCGTCGACCTCGAGACCGCCGCGGCGGCGATGCTCCAGGGCATCACCGCGCACTACCTCGTGAACTCGACGTATGCCGTGCAGCCCGGCGACACCGTGCTCGCCCACGCGGTGGCGGGCGGGGTGGGCCAGCTGCTCGTGCAGCTCGTCAAGGCCAAGGGCGCCACCCTCATCGGCACGGCGGGCTCGGCCGAGAAGGTCGCCATCGGGACGGCGCTCGGCGCCGACCACGTCATCGACTACTCGCAGCTGGGCGACATGGCCGAGCTGTCCGACCGGGTCAGGGAGCTCAACGGCGGCCAGGGCGTGCACGTCGTCTACGACGGGGTGGGCGCGTCGACCTTCGACGCGTCGCTGGCCTCGCTGCGCCCGCGCGGGATGATGGTGCTGTTCGGCGGGGCGAGCGGGCAGGTGCCGCCGTTCGACATCCAGCGGCTCAACGCCTCCGGTTCGCTCTTCCTCACCCGCCCGACGATGGTGCACTACCTGCTCACGCGCGCAGAGCTGGAGTGGCGCACCTCGGAGATCCTCGGGGCCGTCGCCTCGGGCGACCTCACGGTCAGCATCGGGGCCCGGTACCCGCTCGCCGAGGCGGCCGCGGCGTACGACGCCCTCGAGGGCCGGGCCACGACGGGGAAGGTCCTGCTCATTCCCTGAGCCGGCGCGCAACGTTCCGCCGCGATCGGCCGTGCGGGCGGCTCTGACAAGGCAGGGTGTCCCTCGTGACTGTTGAGTGTGTCGTCGTCGGGGCCGGGTCGGCCGGGATCGCCACCAGTCGAGCGCTGCTCGACGCCGGCGTGGAGCACGTCGTGCTCGAACGGGGCGAGGTCGGCCACACGTGGTCGACCCAGCGCTGGGAGGCCTTCGCGCTCAACACCCCCGGGTCGATGAACGCGCTGCTGGGGGACGTCGCGCCCGACGAGTACTCGACGCGTGAGGAGACGGTCGACCGGCTCACCGCCAGGGCGGCCGACCTGCCGGTGCGCACGCATACCCCGGTGACGGCGGTGCTCACCGACGGTGACGGCTACCGGGTGGTGACCCCCGACGAGGAGATCGCCACCCCGACCGTCGTGGTCGCGAGCGGACCCAAGAACGTCGCCCTGCTGCCGGCGCTCGCCGCCGACCTGCCGCCCCACGTCACCTCCCTGCACGCCGGGGCCTACCGCAACGCGTCGGCCCTGCCGGCCGGCCCGGTGCTCGTCGTCGGGGGCGGGCAGTCGGGCGCCCAGATCGCCCAGGACCTCGTGCGCTCGGGGCGCTCGGTGTTCTTCTCGACGAGCCGGGTCGGGCGCTACCGGGCCCACTACCGCGGGCGGGCCCTGCTCGACTGGCACGTCGACGCGGGTTACTGGGACCAGAGCCTCGCCGACCTCGCGGACCCCGCCTCCGCGCGGGTCGCGACCCCGCTCATCGGTCCGGACGGGCAGGACCTCGGCCTGCCCATGCTCGCCCGGCAGGGAGTCGACCTGGTCGGGCGGCTGACGGGCATGACCGGGGCCCGGCTGAGCTTCGCGGGCGGCGTCGAGGAGTCGATCGCGTATGCCGACCAGGTCGCCCTCGACATGGAGCGCGTGGCCGACGACTACATCGCCGCGACGGGCCTGGACGTGGAGCCGCCCGCTCCGGACCCGGGGCGGGGCCCGGTGGACGTGCCGCCGAGGCCGATGCTCGACCTGGACGCCGAGGGCATCGCGACGGTCATCTGGTGCACGGGCTTCGGCGGGGACTTCTCGTGGCTGCCGGAGTCGGTGCTCGATGCCCGCGGGTGGCCGGTGCTCGAGGAGGGCGCCGCGGCCGCCCGGCCCGGGCTGCGCTTCGCCGGGCTGCCGTGGGAGACGAGCCGGTCGTCGTCGATCCTCTACGGCCTGCCCAGGGACGCCCGCGTCGCGACCGACGGTGTGACGCAGGTGCTCAGGTCCACAGGACCGCGACCAGCAGGTTGAGCACAGCCAGCAGGGCGGTCGCCCGGGTGAGTCCGGCGGCCGGCACCGTCGCGAACGCGCTGCCGCCGGCGCGTTCACCCGTCCGAGGACCACGGTCGGCCCCGGCGAGGCCGGCGGTCTGCCCGGCCTCACCGGTCCCGCCGGTCTCCGCCCGGGCCTGCCGGGCGCGGGCGATCTCGGCGCACGCGGCACAGGCCAGCGCGACGAGCAGCTTGACGCCGATCTTCACGTGGTTGAGCGCCTCGGCCGGGTCGGTGCTCATCTCGTGGAGGCCGACGAGCACGAGCCCCGTGACGAGCTGCGCCCGCGCGCCCCAGACCATGGCCATGGCGATCCGCGGCCGGCGGGGCGCGGCGAGCCAGGGACCGATGATCGCCGCCGCCCCGAGCAGGTGCAGCACGACGAGGACCGAGATGGCGACAGACATGTCGGCACCCTAGCCAGCGCCGCTGGGGGCGTCGGCAGGCTCCCCTAGGCTCGCGACCCATGGACGACCAGCCGGTGCAGGGCCGGGAGGACGCCGTCATCGAGGTCGTCGCCGCCCCGGTCCTCAGCTACGCCATGGCCCATAGCGGGATCGGGTTCCTCCACCGGGTCGTGCTGACGCTGCCCCCCGCCCTCGGCGACGTCGAGGATCTCGTCGTCAGCGCCGAGGTCCGTGACGCCCACCGGGTTGCGCTCACCCGCCCCTGGCAGCACCACGTCGACAGCCTGCGGGCCGGGGTGCCGCTCGTGCTGGACAACCCGGCGGTGCGGCTCGACGCGGCATACCTGGCCGACCTCGACGAGGAGACGAGCGCAGAGGTCGTCGTCACCGCCACCGTCGCGGGGATGCCCGTGGCCACCGCCATGACGCCGGTGCGGGTGCTCGCCGCCCGCCAGTGGACGCTCGACCCCGACGCGCCCGTGCTGTCGCTGGAGCTGCTCGCGTCCTTCGTGCAGCCCAACCACCCGGCCGTCGGGCCTCTCGTGGGGCGGGCGGCCACGCTGCTCGCCGAGCGCACCCGGAGCGGGTCGCTGCAGGTCGCCCACGTCGCGCCCGAGCGGGTCGACGCCATCGCCGAGGCGGTCTTCATGGGCGTGCACGAGCTCGACGTCCACTACGCCGAGCCGCCGCCGAGCTGGGGCTACGGCCAGAAGGTGCGCACCCCCGGCGACGTCGTGGAACACCGGGTCGGCACGTGCCTCGACACGACCCTGCTCCTCGCGGCCTGCCTCGAGCACATCGGGGTCAACCCGGTGCTGTGGGTCGCCCGCGGGCACGCGTTCCTCGGCTACTGGCGCTCGCGCGAGCAGGGGCTGCCCGACGCGGCCAGCCTCCAGCTCGCGCCCGCCGCCAACGCCGTCGACCTGCGCCTCATGGGGGTGGTCGAGTCGACGCTGGTCACCCGCGAGCGCCGGCCTCCGCGCGACCTCTTCCGGCGAGCGGCCCAGGCCCCGCTCGACGGGTACTTCCTGGGCGGCAGCGCCGACCTGCTCGGCGTCGTCGACGTCGGCATGGCGCGGCTCATGCGGGTGCTGCCGCTGCCCTCGCGAAGGGTGCGTGACGACGGCGTCGTCGAGGTCGTGCAGTACCAGCCGTCCGTGACCGACCTGGTCGGTGAGCCGGCGGACCGGCCCGGTATGCCGGTCGCCGGCCCACCCGCCCGGTCCGTCTCCGCGCGGGGCGACGAGCGGCCACCGCCGCCGCCGCGCGTGCAGGCCTGGAAGAACGCGCTGCTCGACCTCACGCTGCGCAACCGCCTGCTGTCGATGAACGGCCCGATGACGCAGGCGCCGCTCATCACCCCGAGCGAGCAGCTGGGGCAGCTGGCCGCGATCCTGCAGGAGGGACGCACCGTCTCGGTGCGCGCCGTCGACGACCTCGCCGGGGCCGTGGCCGCCGACCGCGGGCGCGACGCATACGCCCTGCCCGGGGACGTCCTGCGCAGCATGCTGGCCACCCGCTCGACGATCTACTCCGGCCTGCCGGGCGACGCCCACAAGACGGCGATGACCCGGCTGCGCTACCGGGCCCGCACGACGATCCAGGAGACCGGCGCCAACCCGCTCTACGTCACGCTGGGGCGGCTCGACTGGCAGCTGGGCGACCGCGAGCTGAGCGCACCTCTGCTGCTCGCGCCGGTCGAGATCAAGGGGGTCGTGCTGCCCTTCCGGGTCGCGTTCGACGACTCGGGCGCGGTGACACTCAACCGCAGCCTCATGGAGAAGCTGCGGCTCGAGTTCGGGTTCAGCGTGCCGGCCCTCGACGACCTGCCGACCACCCGCGGCGCGGACGGCGTGGACCACGTCGACGTCGACGCCGCGGTGCGCCTGGTGCGGGAGGCGATCGCCGCGTCGGGCCTGCCGTTCCGGGTCGAGAGCGAGGCGCGGCTGGCGATCATCGGGTTCACCGGCTACCTGCTGTGGCGCGACCTCGACGAGCACTGGGAGCGGTTCCTCGAACGGCCGCTCGTGCGGCACCTGGCCCTGACGCCCACCGACAGCTTCTCCGGTGGGCAGCCGCCGGCCCTCGGCGACGTCGACCTCGACGACGTCGTCGCGAGCGCTCCCGTGCCGGCCGACGGGTCGCAGGCCGAGGCCATCGCGGCCGCTCGGGCGGGCCAGACCATCGTCCTCGAGGGGCCGCCCGGCACCGGGAAGTCGCAGACCATCACCGGCATCCTCGCCGACCAGATGGCCCAGGGCCGGCGTGTGCTCTTCGTCGCCGAGAAGGGCGCCGCGCTCGACGTCGTGCGCCACCGTCTGGGCGAGGTCGGGCTGCTGCCGTTCGCCCTCGACCTGCACGACGAGGGGGCCCGCCCCGCCGAGGTGCGGGCCCGGCTGCGCGGCGCGCTGGCCCACCGCGCCCAGCCCGACGCCGACGCCTACCGGATGGCCGCACAGGACGTCGCCGCCGCGGGCAGCGTGCTCGAGGCGTATGCCGGTCGCCTCCACGACGCCAACGGCACCGGGGTCACCCTCTACACGGCGCGCGGACAGCAGCTGGCCCGCGGTGACGGGCCGCGGCTGCCCGTGCCGGAGATCGCCGTGGCCGGGCCGGGTGACGAGCAGTGGCGCCGGGCGGTGGCCGATGCCGTGCCCCTGCTGTCCGCCCTCCCGCGCACCGAGACCCCGACGTGGGGCCTCGCGACGCGGCGGCCGGCCGACCTGCCGGCGTTCTGGGCCGCCGTCGAGGCGGCCGACCGCGCCGTCGAGCGGACCCTGGCGCTCCCGGGTCTCGCGGGCACGGCCCGGGAGGTGGTCGACGGGGCGACCACCGCACCCGACCTCGCCGCGGCCGCGTGGCTGCTGTCGGCCGGCGCCACCGACCCGGCGCTCGCGCTCGAGGCCCGCAGCGACCGCTGGCGCGCCGCCCGCCAGGAGCTGTGGCAGCGCACCGGCGACCTGCAGCGCGAGGCCCGACCCGTGCTCGACCGGCTGGACCCGGACGTGCTCGACGTCGACCTCGAGCCGGTGCGACAGGACCTCCGGGCGGCCGCGTCGTCGTTCTTCATCGGGCGCAAGGGCCGGCTCGTGCGGGCCGCAGCCCCGGTGCTCGCCCACCTGCGGCCGGGGAAGACGGTGGAGGCCGGCGACCTCGGCGCGCTCGTGGAGCAGGTCGCCGGGCTCGCACGCCAGTCGCGCACGCTCCTCGACGGCTGGCGCGGCCTGCCGGGGCTCCACGGTCTCGACCCCGCGACCACCCCGCTCACCGAGCCCGCGTGGCGCGCCCTCGCCGACCAGGTGGCCGCCGTGGAGCGCGACCGCGACCTGCTCGCCTCCCTGCCCACGCCGCTCGCCGACGGCGTGCTGGCCGTCCACCGGTACGCGTCACCCCTCGCCCCGGGCGAGCACCGCGCCCTCGACGAGGCCGCGCGGGCCCTCGCCGACGTCGCCGACCGGTGCGGAGCCGAGCCCGCCGACCAGGACCGGTATGCCCGGGGCCGCGGCCTGCTCGGCACCTGGCGCGAGACCGCTGCCGACCGGGCGGCGGACCGGCCGCGCGGCGTCGCTCTCGGTCGCTGGGTCGAGGCGGCCGAGACGCTCGCACCCCTGGCCGCCGTCCTGCCCGACGCGCGCTGGCTCCTCCTCACCGGCGCGGTCCCCGCCGACGACGCCACCGCGGCCCTCGACCGCGGGCTGGCCGACGCCTCGGTGGCCGAGCGCTGGAGCGCCGGAGGGTTCGACGGCTTCGACGCCGACCGCCACGACCGCTCGGTCACGCGGTTCGTCGCGGCGTCCGACCGGCTGCGCGGCACCCTCGCCACGGCGCTGCCGGCCGCCCTGCTCGACCGCCGCCCGTTCCGGCCGGGCGCCTTCTTCGGCAAGGTCGGGGCCCTCGAACGCGAGATCGGCCGCACGCGGGGCGGCCTCAGCGTGCGCCGTCTCGTGCAGGAGTACGGCGAGGTCATCGGGGCCATCACGCCCTGCGTGCTCGTCAGCCCCGACTCCCTCGCCCGGTTCGTGCCTCCGGGCGCGATGGGGTTCGACCTCGTCGTCTTCGACGAGGCCTCGCAGATCACCGTGGCCGACGCCATCGGGGCCCTCGGGCGGGCCGACGCCGCCGTCATCGCCGGCGACTCCAAGCAGATGCCCCCGTCGTCGTTCGGGGACCTCTCGCACGACCTCTCGCCCGACCTCCCGCTCGACCTCCCGCTCGACCTCCCGCTCGACGCGGCCGAGGGGTCGGACGGCGACGATGGCGCCGGCGCCTCCTTCCACGTGGTGCCCGACGAGGAGAGCATCCTCACCGAGGCGGTGCACGCCGGGGTGGGCCGGCTGTGGCTGTCATGGCACTACCGCAGCCAGGACGAGTCGCTCATCGCCTTCTCCAACGCGGCCTACTACGAGGACCGGCTGTCGAGCTTCCCCGCCCACGCGGCCCAGTCGCACGACACGGGGCTGAGCCTGACGCGCATACCCGGCACGTTCGTGCGCTCGACCCGGGCCGGGCAGAAGGGGATGCTGCGCACCAACCCGGTCGAGGCCGCCGCGGTCGTCGCGGAGGTGCTGCGCCGGTGGCAGGCGCGCGAGCGCTCGATCGGGGTGGTGACGTTCAACCTGCAGCAGCGGGCCCTCATCGAGTCGATGCTCTGGGACAGCGACGCGCCGGGGCTGCGCGAGTCCATCGCGGCCAAGCAGGACGGGCTGTTCGTCAAGAACCTCGAGAACGTGCAGGGTGACGAGCGCGACGTCATCCTCTTCTCCACGGGCTTCTCGGCCAACGAGAACGGCGTGCTGCCGCTGAACTTCGGCCCGCTCAACCGGGCGGGGGGCGAGCGGCGGCTCAACGTCGCCGTGACCCGCGCCCGTCGCCGGGTCATGGTCTTCTCCTCCTTCGACCCGGAGGACCTGCGGGTCGAGGAGACGTCGTCGGTGGGGCTGCGCGACCTGCGCCGCTACCTCGAGCTGGCCCGCGACGGCGTCGGTCGGGTGAGCGCAGGGGTCGGGGGTGCCCGCGGAGCGGTGGACCGGCACCGGGACGACCTCGCCGCAGCGCTGCGCACGGCCGGCCTGGAGGTCACCACCGCGGTCGGGCTGTCGGACTTCCAGGTCGACCTCGCCGTGGGGCGGCCGGGTTCACCGGCCGACCTCGCCGTGCTCCTCGACTCCCCCGCCTGGGCGGCCCGCCGCACGACGAGCGACCGCGACGCCCTCCCAGTGACCGTGCTCGAACGCATCATGGGCTGGCCCGCGGTGGCCCGGGTCTGGCTGCCCGCCTGGCTGGCCGACCGCGACGCGGTCGTGCGGTCGGTCGTCGAGGCCGCCCGGGCGGCCCACACCCGGCCCGTCGTGGTCGCGGAGCGGGTCGTCACGCGGAACCTCGTGCCGGACGTCCCGGCGGAGGTGGATGCCGGTCAGCAGGACGCCGGCCCCCAGGACCAGGATCCACAGGACGTCATCCCGCGGGACGTTAGCCAGCAGGACCAGGGTCCACAGGACGGGGGCCCGCAGGCCGCGACCCCGGTAGACCCCATCGGGCTCACGACCGCCCGCCCGGACGCGGAGGAGGACTTCGTGCCCTTCGTCAGCGACGTCGTCGGACGGCGCAGCGCCCTCGACGGGCTGCCGCACGGGCGGCATACCGCGTCGGTGCAGGAGGTCATCCGGGCCGTCGTCGACACCGAGGGTCCGGTCAGCCCCAGCCGGCTCGCGCGGCTCGTCGGCCGGGCCCACGGGCTCTCGCGGGTGAGCGACGAGCGGGTGGCGCAGCTGGGCCGCACCGTGCCCGCCGACCTGCGGCGCGACCCCGAGGAGGGCTTCGTCTGGCCGGCCGCGCGCGACCCGCTGCGGTGGGCCGGCTACCGCTGCACGACGGGGCCGGTCAAGGAGCGTCCACTCGACGACGTGGCGCTGCGGGAGATCGCCAACGCGGCCACGTCGATCGCCCGCCACGCCATGGGGATCACTCCCGACGAGCTGGCCAAGGAGACGTTCCACCGCTTCGGGGGCGGCCGGGTCACCCCCCTCGTGCGCGAGCGGCTGGACCGGGCCGTCGCCCTCGCGGTGCGCGACCGGAGGCTGTCGGTGGTGGGCGGGGTCGTGGTCCCCGTGCCGTCGGATGAGCGCGCTGGGCCCGGGGGCAGGGACAATGCCTTATCCACGCCCCGGCCCACCAGGCCGACCGACGACAGGACCCCTTCATGAGCGGGAACGCGACGCACCGGTTCACCAACACCGCGGTGCTCACCCTCGGCGCCATCGAGGCGCCCCAGGTCGTCACGTCCGACGCCTTCGACGAACGCCTCGCCGGCACCTACCAGCGGGTGGGGATGCGCGCCGGAATGCTGGAGCGCCTCGTCGGCATCAAGGAGCGCCGCTGGTGGCCGGAGGGCTACTCCTTCGTCGACGGCGCCGTGGCCGCGGGCGCGAAGGCGATCGGCGAGGCCGGGGTGGACCCGGCCCGGATCGGCCTCATGGTCAACACCTCCGTGAGCCGGGCCTACCTCGAGCCGTCGACGGCGGTCTCGGTGCACCACGGCCTGGGGCTGCCGACGTCGTGCCAGAACTTCGACGTCACCAACGCCTGCCTCGGCTTCGTCAACGGCATGGAGCTCGCCGGCGCGATGATCGACTCGGGGATGGTGGAGTACGCCCTCGTCGTCGACGGCGAGGACTCGCGGGTCGTCCAGGAGAACACCATCGCCCGGCTCTCCGAGCCGGGCGTCACGTCGCAGGACGTGATGCGCGAGTTCGCCGCGCTCACACTGGGTTCCGGGGCGGTCGCCATGGTGCTCGGACCCGCCGACCGGCACCCTGAGGGCCACCGGATCATCGGCTCGACGACGCGGGCGGCGACCCAGCACCACGAGCTGTGCATCGGCGACAACGACGTCATGTACACCGACCTCAAGGGCCTGCTCGACGCGGGCCTCGACCTGTCCGCCGACCTGTGGCGCGACGCCGCCGAGGAGTTCGACTGGGCCGACGGCATGACCCGCTACGTCATCCACCAGATCTCGCAGGTGCACACCGACGCGCTCTGCCGCCGGATCGGCATCGACCCCCAGCGGGTGCCGCGCACCTTCCCGATGTGGGGCAACATCGGCCCCGCGTCCGTGCCGATCACGCTGGCGGCGGAGGCCGACCGGCTCGAGGACGGCGACCGGGTGCTGCTCATGGGCATCGGCTCGGGGCTCAACGCCTCCTGCCTCGAGATCCTCTGGTGACGGCCGGCGTCGACCGCGCCGCCCGTCGTCCGCCACCGGGGCTCCCCGGCCTCGACCCCGCCTGGTCCCGTCTCGTCCCGGTGCCCGGCGGTCCCGGCGAGGAGCCGGGTACGCGGCATACCTGGCACGTGCTCGACACCGGGCACCCCGGCAGTCGGGGCGACGCACCGACCCTCGGCACGCTGCTGTGCGTCCACGGCAACCCCACCTGGTCCTACCTGTGGCGGCGGCTGCTGGCCGGGCCGCCCGCGGGCTGGCGGGTCGTGGCCGTCGACCAGCTGGGCATGGGCTACTCCGAGCGCCTCGCTGCGCCGCGCACCGTGGCGCAGCGGGTGGCCGACCTCGGCCGGCTCACCGACGCCCTCGGCCTCGACGGGCCGGTCGTCAGCGTCGGCCACGACTGGGGCGGCGCGGTCTCCCTCGGCTGGGCCCTCGACCACCGCGAGCAGCTGCGCGGCGTCGTGCTCACCAACACCGCGGTGGCGCTCGGGGACGACGACCGGGGACCGGTGCTCATCCGGCTCGCCCACGCGACCGCGCTGCGTGACACGGTATGCGTGCGCACTCCGACCTTCGTCCGCGCGACCAGCGCGCTCTCCCGCCCCGCCCTGCCCGCTGACGTGCGCCGCGCGCTCGCCCTCCCCTACGCGACGGCCGGGCGCCGGCAGGCGGTGGGCGACTTCGTGGCCGACATCCCCTTCACCCCCGAGCACCCCTCCGCCGCAGCCCTCGACGCCATCGCCGACGGCGTCCGCGGGCTGGACGTGCCGGCGCTCCTGCTCTGGGGCCCGCGCGACCCGGTGTTCGGCGAGCGCTACCTCGCCGACCTGCGCGAGCGGCTGCCCCAGGCGGCGCTCCACCGCTACGAAGGCGCGTCCCACCTCGTCACCGAGGACGCCCCGGCCTACGCCGAGGCGGTCGCGCAGTGGGTGGGTGACCTCGACCGAGAACCCTCTGCCGCAACGGAACCCGTATCCACCGGCGAACACCTCGCGGGGCGCACCCTCTGGTCGGCCCTGGCCGAGCGGCGCGCCGACGAGAGCCCGGCCGTCGTCACGGTGGGCGGCGCAGCGGTGACGTGGGCGGCCCTCGCGCAGCGGGTCGAGGCCGTCGCCGCCGGGCTCGTCGACGCCGGCCTGCGGCCCGGTGACCGGGTCGCCCTGCTCGTGCCGCCGTCCCCGGAGCTCACCGCGACGGCCTACGCCGTGTGGCGCGCCGGCGGGGTCGTCGTCGTCGCCGACCAGGGCCTCGGGCTGGCGGGGATGCGCCGCGCGCTGCGGAGCGCCGCGGTCGACATCGTCGTCGCCGAGCCCCGGGGCCTGGCCGCGGCCCGGGCCATGGGGCTGCCGGGGCGGCGTGTGGCGGTGGGCGCGGGCGACGCCCGGACGCGCCTGCTGGGCGCCGACCTCACGACCGACGGCCTGGCCGCGGTGGGACGGCACTGCCCCGCGCCGCCCGAGCCGCCGCTCGACGCCGAGTGCGCCGTCGTGTTCACGTCGGGGTCGACCGGCCCGGCCAAGGGCGTCGTCTACCGGCACGCCCAGGTCGTGGCCCAGCTCGACCTCATCCGCTCGACCTACGCGATCACGCCCGACGACCGGCTGGTGGCGGCGTTCGCCCCGTTCGCGCTGCTCGGGCCGGGGCTGGGGGTCGCCACCTCGGTGCCCGACATCGACGTGACCCGGCCGCAGGAGCTCACCGCGGCGAGCCTGGCCGACGCCGTCGCCGCGGTGGACGCCACCGTCGTCTTCGCCGCGCCGGCCGCCCTGCGCGGGGTCGTCGCCTCGGTCGAGCGCGCGACCCCGGCGCAGCGCGCCACCCTGGGCGGGCCCCGCCTCCTCGTGTCGGCGGGGGCGCCGGTGCCCCTCAGCCTCCTCGACGCGGTGGGCGCCGCCCTGCCGGCGGCCCAGATGCATACCCCCTACGGCATGACCGAGGCGCTGCCCGTCACCGACGTGAGCCGCGACGAGATCGCTGCGGCAGGCCCGGACGACGGCGTATGCGTGGGCCGCCCCCTCGCCGGGGTGCAGGTGCGGGTCAGCCCGCTGTCGGCGTCGGGGACCGCCCACGCGGATCTGGTCGCGACGCCCAGGGTCACCGGTGAGGTGGCGGTGCGGGCCGGGCACGTCAAGGAGCGGTACGACGCGCTGTGGGCGACCGAACGGGCGGGGTCGCGTGACGCCGGCTGGCACCGCACCGGCGACGTCGGGCACCTCGACGCGCGAGGGTCAGCTGTGGGTCGAGGGCCGGCTCGCGCACGTCGTCACGACGGCGGACGGCCCGGTGACGCCGGTAGGTGTCGAGCAGCGGGTGGAGGCCCTCGACGCGGTGGCGGCGGCGGCCGTCGTCGGGGTCGGACCCGTCGGCGCGCAGGCGCTGGTCGTCGTGCTGGTCGAGAGCACGCCGGGGTCGGGAGCGGGGGCTGAGGCGAGGTCCGGGGCGCGAGCGGCCCTGCGGCGCGCGCGGATCCGGGGCCGGCGTGGGTGGATGCGGGTCGCGCCCACCGAGCTGACCGACGCCGTACGCGCGGCCGCCCGGACCCCGGTGGCGGCGGTGCTCGTCACCGACGCCCTGCCGGTGGACATCCGGCACGCGTCGAAGGTCGACCGGGCGCGGGTGGCCCGTCGGGCGAGGCGGTGCTGGGCGGGGGCCGCCGGTGAGGGTCCTCGTCACGGGGGCCACGAGCCTGCTGGGCCGGGTCACGGTGCAGCGGCTGCTCGCCGACGGCCACGAGGTGACCGTGTTGCAGCGGCGACCCGCCGGACTGCCCGGCCGTGAGGTGCTCGCCGACATCACCGATGCGGCGGCGGTGCGGGGCGCCGCCCAGGGTCAGGACGCCGTGCTCCACCTCGCCGCGAAGGTGGACGTCACCGGGCGGTGGGCCGACTTCGAGCGCACCAACGTCGTCGGCACCCAGGCCGTCGTCGACGCGTGCCGGGCTGGGGGCATACCCCGGCTGGTGTTCGTGTCCTCACCGTCCGTGGCCCACCAGGGCCGGTCGCTGACCGGGGTCGGGGCGGCTCCGGCCGACCCCGAGCGGGCCCGGGGGTCCTACGCGCGGTCCAAGGCGATGGCCGAGCGGCTGGCGCTGGCCGCCGACGGGCCGGACCTTGCGGTCGTGGCCGTGCGCCCGCACCTGGTCTGGGGGCCCGGCGACACCCAGCTGGTGGAGCGGGTCGTCGCCCGGGCGAGGGCGCGGCGGCTCGTGCTCGTGGGCTCGGGCGCGGCGCTCATCGACACGACCTACGTCGACAACGCCGCCGCCTCGCTCGTCGCGGCGCTGGGCGTGTGCGGACCGGTGCACGGCGAGGCGTTCGTCGTCTCCAACGGCGAGCCGCGCCCGGTGGCGGAGGTCGTCGCGCGGATCTGCGCCGCCGCCGGGGTGCCCGGGCCCCGCGGACGGGTGCCGCTCGCGGCGGCGTGGCTGGCCGGCGGCGTCGTGGAGGGCTTCTGGGCGGCGACCTCGCGGTCGGGGACGCCGCCGGTGACCCGGTTCCTCGCCGAGCAGCTGGCGACGGCGCACTGGTTCGACCAGCGGCATACGCGGGAGGCCCTGGCCTGGCGTCCCGAGGTCGGCCTCGACGAGGGCTTCGAGCGGCTCACAGAGTCGTACGCGGCCCAGCCCCACTGAGTTTGCTGCCTAATAGGAGCGGAGCGCACGGCGGCGACGACATGAGGAGCGCAGCGCTCGGATATCCGTGCGCTCCGCTCCTCATGTCGGTCCCGCCCCGAGAAGCCGTGCGCTGCGCTCCTATTGGGGAGAAAGCGGGGCGGGGCGCGGGGCGTGCTGACGCGCGGGGGTCAGAGGAGGCGGCGGCCCATGGCCCAGGCGGTGAGCTCGTGGCGCGAGGAGAGCTGCAGCTTGCGGAGCACCGACGACACGTGGGTCTCCACCGTCTTCACCGAGATGAACAGCTCCTTGGCGACCTCCTTGTACTGGTAGCCGCGCGCGATGAGGCGCATGACCTCGCGCTCGCGGGCCGACAGCCGGTCGAGCTCCTCGTCGACCTCGGCGATCTCGCCCGCGGCCGCCCCGAACGCGTCCAGGACGAACCCGGCCAGCCGGGGGCTGAACACGGCGTCACCGTCGGCCACCCGGCGGATCGCGGTCATCAGGTCGTTGCCGCTGATCGTCTTGGTCACGTAGCCGCGCGCGCCCGCCCGGATCACGGCGATGACGTCCTCCGCGGCGTCCGACACCGACAGCGCGAGGAAGCGCACCGGCTGGCCCGCCTCGGTGGTCGCACCGCGGGTCGCGGAGAGCACGTCGACCCCGCCGTTGCCGTTGCCGCCGGGCAGGTGCACATCGAGGAGCACGACGTCGGGTCTGGTGGCCTTGATGACCTTGACGGCGGTGTCGACGTCGGGCGCCTCCCCCACCACCTCGGTCGTGTCGGGGTGCAGCTCGGTCTTGACGCCGGAGCGGAACATCCGGTGGTCGTCGACGAGGACGAGCCGGATCGGGGCCTTCGGTGCCAGGGGGGCGGGGCTCACGCGGGTCGTCCTCCGACGGGGTGCTGGGGGGTGAGGGGTGGGGCAGGCATCTGGGTCGCCGGGGCCTCGACCGGCGCCGGGGCTTCGGCGGGCGAGGTGGCTTCGGTGTGCGTCCGGGCCTCGGTATGCGTCGGGGCGGCCGGCGGGGGCAGCGTCAGCTCCACCTCGGTACCGGACTCGAGCCGGCGCACGCGGGCCGCCCCGCCGTGTCGACGCATCCGGCCGAGGATCGACTCGCGCACGCCGAGCCGGTCGTCGCGGATGTCGCCGAGGTCGAAGCCGGCGCCGTGGTCGCGGACGAACGCCTCGACCCCCTGGGCCCCGATCTCCACGTAGACCGACACCGGGGGGCCGCCGTGGCGGACGGCGTTGAGCATCGCCTCGCGAGCGGCCTTGACGAGGGCGCGGCCCCCCTCGTCGAGCGGACGGTCACCGGTGGCGACGACCTCGATGGGGGTGCCGTGCTCGTCCTCCACCTCGTGGGCCACGGCGGTCACGGCCGAGGCGAGGCTGTCGGTGCTGTGCCGCTCCTCGCCGTAGAGCCAGGCGCGCAGCTCGCGCTCCTGCGACCGGGCCAGCCGGACGACGGTGGCCGGGTCGTCGGCCCGGCGCTGCACGAGGGCGAGCGTCTGGAGCACGGAGTCGTGCAGGTGCGCGGCGATGTCGGCGCGCTCGGTGGCGCGGATGCGCTCGGCCTGCTCGGCCTGCAGCCCCTGCCACATCCGCACGACCCAGGGCGCGGCGATGACGGCCGCCCCGAGCAGCACGGCCACGGCCGCGAGCGCACTGGTGAGGACGACGTCGAACCCCTGCCCCTGCGTGGCGAGCGCGACGACGCCCGCGATGGCGATGGCCACGCCCACGACCGGCCGGGCGAGGGCGACGACCCGGCCCCGGGTGGAGCGGGTCGCCCAGCGGCCCCGGTCGGAGGCGTCGAGCTGCGACCAGGCGAGGAAGGCCCCCACCGCGACGGCGACGACGGGGATGAGGAAGCCGAGGTGGCGCCCGAGCTGCCCGGCCGGTCCGCCCCACCCGAGGCCGACGATGAGGGCGCCGGCGCCGATGACGACGAGCAGCTGGTTGCGGCTCAGCGGCCGACGGGTGCGCGGCGCAGCGACCCCATGCGGCGCGCGGGTGTCCGGGCGGGTCATCACCCAGAAGAAGCCGTAGAGCAGCACCCCCGGTCCCGCGACGACCGCGAGGAGCATGAGCAGCCGCACGAGGGCGGCACTGATGCCGAGGTGCTCGGCGATCCCGCCGCATACGCCCGCGACCCAGCGGTCGCTCGACGAGCGGTAGAGCGTGGGCCGCTCGACCGCCGGCGGTCCCGACGGGGCGGGCATGGGGTCCGGCACCCCTCCATCCTGACCCATCGCGGGCGGGCCGGACCCGCTCTGGGGGTAGCGCCGGGGTGCCGTCAGGGTCGCCTCAGGGTCGACCCTCATGGCTGCGCGGCTGCGGCGGCGGCCACCATGGGCTCATGCCCGACTCCTCCGCACCCACCGCGCCCCCGGGCGGCGGCCGCGCGACGCTGGACGGGATGTTCGCCGCGCTGCGCGGGATGGGGGTGCAGCGCAACCGCGACGACAAATGGCTCGCCGGGGTATGCGCCGGGCTGGCGGACCGGCTGCGCATCGACCCGCTCGTCGTCCGCGGCGCGCTCATCGTGCTGATCTTCGTCGGCGGGATCGGTGGCCTCGCCTACCTCGTCGCCTGGGCCCTGCTGCCCGACCGGGACGGCCGCATCCTCGCCGAGGAGGCGCTGCATGGGCACGGCTGGGGTATCGCCCTGCTCGTCGTCATCGGCATCGTCGTGCTCAGCGACAGCGCCGACCGGTGGTGGCTCTGGCTCGTCCTCGCGCCCGTGGGCGTGCTCGCGTGGTGGGCCATGTCGTCGACCCGCGCGGGGCGTACGCCCGACGAGCTCGCCGCCGACCTGCGCCGCCGCGCCGACAAGGTCCTGGGCCCCACTCCGCCCGGTGCGTATGCGGCGGGGGTGCAGGCGGAGCCGCTCGTCGGGACTCCCACCCCGGCCCCGGCGACCGAGACCGCCACCCCGCCGACCCCTGCCGTCGCACCGCCCGCCCCCGCCGCGCCGACCGGCCCGGAGCGCAGCCAGCCGCACGGCCTCGGGCCGGGTCGGTCCGGCGTCGTCACGGCCCCACCCCGGGTCGTCCCCCGGCGCCGGCCCCGCGGCGGACTGCTGGCCCTCCTGCTGACGGCCGGGCTGGCCGTCGCCGGCTACGGCGCGGGCACCCTGCTCGCCGCCGACCGCTCGTGGTCGGGCAGCCCCGAGCTGCTCGGCGCCGCCTTCGCGCTCGCCGGGGCCGGCGTGGCCCTCGTGCTCGTCGGGCTGGCCGGGCGACGGGCCGGGTTCAGCGCGCTCCTCGTGACCGCCCTGGCCGGGCTCGCCGTCCTGGGTACGGCCATGCCCCACATGCCCTCCGGAGGGTTCGGCGAGCGCACCTGGCTGGCGTCCGCGCCGCCCGCCGCCGGCTACACCCTGACCGCCGGGGACGCGACGCTGTCGATGGCGGGCGCCCAGGAGGGCCGGCCGGTCCACGTCGAGATCGGGGCCGGGGAGCTCACGGTCCACGTGCCGGCGGGAGTGACGGTCGACGTCTCCTCCACGGTGCACCTGGGCCAGCTCACCGTGAAGCGTGGCCGGGGCCGTGCAGGAGTACCCCAGCCGCGGCGGCGCCGACCAGGTGACGACGACCCGGGTCGGGCCGGGGCCGACCGGCATACCGCTGGAGATCATCGTCGGCGCCGGCCAGGTCACGATCGTGGAGGACGCCTGATGTCCCAGCCCACCCCGCCGACTCCGCAGGACTCGCCCCGGCCCGCGCCCGACGTGACCTACCTGCCGCCGCCCACCGGTCCCCACTGGGGACTCGTCCTCCTCGGGCTGTTCTTCGTGCTCGTGGCCGCGGCCGTCGCGGCGAACCAGCTCATGGGCTTCCGCGTCACCCAGCTCGCCGACGCCGGGCCGAGCGTGCTCGTCGTCGGCGGCCTGGCGTGCGCCGCGGTCGGCGTCGTCGGCATCCTCGCCCGCCGCCGCCGCTGACGGCGGCCAGCGGTCGGTCAGCGGTCGGTCAGCGGTCGGTCAGCGGCAGGTCAGTGCGGCAGGTCGGCGACGAGGGCCGCCCAGCTGTCGACCAACGGGAGGCCGCCGAGGTCAGTCGCGGTGAACCACGCAGACGCCTGGGTCGTCCCGCCCACGTCGTGCACGACGGGATCGGTCGGCTCGGCGCACCACGCGTCGTAGACCACCCGCACCGCGTGGAAGTCCTCCAGCCGCCCGGACGGCGCCCGCCCGACCCAGTGGCTCGTCGTCACCCGCCACGGCTCGGCCTCGTCGACCCGCTGTCCCGACTCCTCCCACACCTCCCGGTGCAGCGCGGCCTCGAGGTGCTCCCCCGGGTCGATGCCGCCACCGGCCAGACCCCAGCGCCCGACGGCGTTGGTGCGGTCGGACATCTGGGTCAGCAGCAGCCCCCGCTCGCTGCGCAGCACCGCGTAGACCGCCACCCGCTGGAAGACGTACGCCTCCTCGCCCGGCTCCCGCACGAGGTCGGCGTCCCGGGCGACGGCCCGCCGCACCACGCCCGACGCCACGCCCGACGCCATGCCCGCCGACCCCAGGTCGTCGGCCCCTTCGCTCCCGTCCGCCGCGACGCGGTAGACCAGCTCCACGACGTGCGGGTCGGGCTGCCCGCCGACCGCCGACAACCGGGCCGCACCCAGCCCGTGGGCGGCCAGCGACTCCTCCGGGTCGGTGCCGTGGGCGAGGTCGAACCGGGCCACCTCCCGGCCGTGCGGGTCGACCGCGACGACGCGGACGACCGGCCCCGCGGGAGCGCTCGGCCCCCTCATGCCCGGACCGGGGCCCCGAGCGCCCGCACGTACTCCGCCTCCGCCAGCGCGGCCACCCGCGGCCAGTCCTGCGCCGGCTCGTGACGCAGGTTGTGCTCGCGCATCCGCGCCCTCAGGGCCGGTTCCGTCGCGAGGCGCGCGAGCGCCGCGGCCATCGCGTCGTCGTCGTCCGCGAGGTAGCCGTTGACCCCGTCGGCGACGAACTCGCCCACGCCAGAACCCTGTCGGGCGACCACCGGCAGCCCGGCGGTGCGCGCCTCGAGGGCCGCGATGCCGAACGACTCGAGCCGGGCGGGCGAGAGGTAGACGTCGGCCGCGGCATACCGGTCGCGCAGCGTCGACCTCGGCACGCGTCCGGGCAGGCTGACCCACTCCCGCATGCCGTGCTCGTCGAGGAACCGCTCGACGCCGCCGCGGTCGGGGCCGTCGCCGAGGATCTCGAGGTGCAGCCGCACGTCGGCGGGCACGAGGTCGCGCACCCGGCGCAGCACCCGCAGCATCGGCACGGGGCGCTTGCGGTTGGCCAGGCGCATCGCCGTCACCAGCCGCACGACCCCGTCGTCGGGCCGGACCGTCTGCGGCCCCGGACGCCAGGCCGCGACGTCGATCCCGTTGGGCAGAACGGCGACCTCGCCGGCCGAGCCTTCCCCGCCACGCAGGACGCGCCGCAGCGGCTGGGCCGCGACGTCGGACACCGCGCTCATGGCCATCCCCGCCCGAGCCCAGCGCCGCACCACCCCGAGCGCCGATACGACGGGGGCGAACCGGTCGAGCATGCAGTGCCACGTCATCGCGGTGGGCAGGCCCATCCGCGTCGTGAGGAACGCGGCGTCGACCGCGAACGGGCTGACCACCCCCATGTGCACGTGCGCGACGTCGAACCCGGCCAGCCGCGCGCGCATCGCCCGCGGCGCCAGCGGGTTGACGGGCAGGTCCCCGGGCAGCCGCAGCGCCATCCGGTGCACTGGGACGCCGTCGACGAGCTCGACCACGCCGTGCCGCTCGCCGTGCGGGCCCGGCGTCGCCGTGAAGACCGCCACCTCGTGACCCCGGGCCGTCAGCTGTGCCGCGAGGTCGTGGGTCTGCACCTCGATGCCGCCCAGCCGAGGCAGGTAGCAGTCCGACAGGAGGGCGATCTTCACGGCAACGAGGATGTCATGCGACACAATGACGACCACATGGGACGCACACTGGTGGCCTTTCACGCCCACCCTGACGACGAGGCGCTGCTGACCTCCGGGACGATGGCGAAGGCCGCGGCCGAGGGCCACCGGGTCGTCCTCGTCGTCGCCACCGACGGTGGCCTCGGTCTCGCCGCCAGCGACTACGCCGGCCTCTCCGACACCTCCGACACCTCGACACCTCGACACCTCGGACACCAGGCTCGGTACCGTGCGGATGGCCGAGCTGCAGGCCAGCGCCGCCGCCCTCGGCACGGCCCGCGTCGCGACCCTCGGGTACGCCGACAGCGGCCTCGGGCCCGAGGTGCTCCCCGACCCGCCGGGCCGGGTGCGCTTCGTGCGCGCCGACCCGCAGGAGGCGGCGGAGCGGCTCGCCGCGATCCTGCGCGAGGAGCACGCCGACGTCCTGCTCACCTACGACGCCAACGGGGGCTACGGCCACCGCGACCACGTCAAGGTGCACGAGGTCGGGGCGCGCGCGGCCGAGATCGCCGGCACCCCGAAGGTCCTCCAGGCCACCGTGCCCCGCGACCTCATGGTGCGTGCGGTGCGCCTCGCGGGCCGCCTCTACCGGTTCCCGCCCGAGTTCGACCCGACCTCCTTCGACCGGGCCTACAGCCCGAGCGCGGCGGTCACCCACCGCATCGGCGTGCGCCGGTATGCCGCGCAGAAGCGGGCGGCCATGCGCGCCCACGCGTCACAGGCGAGCGCCGACGGCGGCGCCGACCGCACGTTGGCCGCGTTCCTGCGCATCCCCCGTCCGCTCTTCGACCTCGTCTTCGGCCGCGAGTGGTACGTCGACGCCGCCCGCCCGCCCGGTCTGGGGGTGGCCCATGACGTCTTCGCCTGAGAGCGAGATCTCCTACGAGACCGAGGTCGCTCCCGACGGCACCCCGCTGCCGCCGCCGGACGTCCCGAAGGCTCCGGGGATCACGTGGGTGCGTGTGCTACAGGTCGTCGCGGGCCTCGGCCTGGCGGTCGGCCTCCTCGGCTGGGCCCTGCCCCACTTCGCCCACACGACCTGGGGCGAGGTGTGGGCGGTGCTCCGCGGCATACCGGTCACGACCGCGCTCGGACTCTTCCTCTGGATGGTCCTCGGCCTGTGGATGTACACCTTCACGTTCACCGGGTCGCTGCCCCGGCTGCCGCACGTCAAGGCGTTCATCGTCAACGTCTCGGGGTCGGCGGTCGGCAACCTGCTGCCCGCGGGCGGGGCGGCGGGCGCCGCGGCGACCTACAAGCAGCTGCGCTCCTGGGGGTTCACCCGGCGCGCGATCTCGACGTCGCTCATCGTCACGGGCGTCTGGAACCTCATGGCGCGGCTGCTGCTGCCGATCCTCGGCATCGGTCTCATGCTCCTGTTCGCCGCCGACCTCAACCCGGCGGTCATGCGCGCGGCCGGGGTGGGCGCGGTCGGCGGGGTCGCGATCCTCGGGCTGTTCATCACCATGCTGACCTCCGAGAGCGCGGCGCAGCGCATCGGGCTGTGGCTGGAGCGGGTGCTGGGCTTCCTGCCCGTCGTGCGCGACGCGCAGCCGAGCCTGAGCCGGCACATCATGGACCAGCGACACCAGACCATCGCCGTCGTCCGCCACGGCTGGATCTCGATGACCTTCGGGCTCATCGGGTTCTTCGGGATGAACTACCTGCTGTTCTGGTTCTGCCTCAACACGGTCGGGGTCCAGTTCTCCTTCCCGTACATGTTCTTCGCGTTCGCCCTGAGCCGGCTGCTGACCAGCGTGACCGTGACACCGGGCGGGGTCGGCGTCTCCGAGACCGGGGTCGCCGCGCTGCTCGTCGGGTGGGGCGCGAACCCCGCCCAGGCCACCGCGGGCGTCGTCCTCTACTCGCTCTACGTGCACTTCCTCGAGGTGCCGCTGGGCCTGCTCGGCTGGGTCGGCTGGTGGCTCAGCCCCAAGACGGCCCCGCCCGACCGCGCCGCCTGACGCCGACGCGTCGGGGCGGGTCTCGGGAAGACCGCCCTCAGAAGCCCATCGACGCGTGCGGCGCCACCGGCGTACGCATCGCGCGCCACAGCTCGCCGGTCGCGCCGGCTCGCCGCTCGTCGACGAGCCCGGCCACCTGCTGGGCCACGAGGTTCCCGCCGCCCAGGTAGGCGGACCCCAGCGCCTGCACCGGCATCCGCAGGTCGGCGTCAGCGTCCGTGCGCTCCACCACCGCGGCCCCGGCGTCGTCCGCGTGGATGCGCCAGGTGCCGGCGTTCCAGGGGGCGTGCTCGTCGGCCACCTCGACGACGACATCGCACGGCGCACCCCACGCGCGGTCCTGCAGGGCCCGGGGCAGGTCGACAAGGCGGACCCACAGGCTGTCGAACGTGCCGACGTCCGCCGTGCCGCGCGGGCCACCCGCCCAGAGCAGCAGCGGGTGGTCCGGACCCACCCGCTTGACCACTGCGGTGCTGACGAGGTCGAAGGCGACCACGCGGCGGGTCAGAGCCAGCTGGGCGCCGACCGTGCCGACGAGGCACCAGACGTCGATCCGGCCGGCGTGCCGCCCGCGCTCCCACTTCGGGTCACGACGCACCAGGGCGAAGCCGACGTCCTGCCCGTCCTGCCGCGCGAACAGCACCCGCGGCGGCTCCCGGTCCCGCAGCTCCTCGGGCATCCAGGCGACGGTCCGCTGGTAGTACTCGGGGTGCAGCACAACCTCCCCCAGACCCGCATACCGCTGGTGGCACTCGCGCATCCGCTGCGCGACGCCCTCGCGGGTGCCGTCCACGAGATGGGTGCTCACTGCGGCGGCGGCGTTGTCGAGACCGGGGGCTGTGAAGGTCGTGCCGCTGCCCAGCTCGACCTGCAGCTCGAGCGAGGCCGGCCCGTAGCCGAACCGCCCGTAGATCGACGGCTCGCTCGCGTGTAGCACGGAGATGGCGGTGTCCGGGTCGTCGCGCACCCGCTCGAGGTGGTGGCGCAGCATGGCCGTGAGCACGCCCCGGCGCCGGTGGTCCGGGTGCACCCCGACCCAGGTCAGCCCCGCGGCGGCGACCGGGCGTGCCGCCCCCTCGGGGGAGGCCGGCAGCATGACGTCGAGCGGGTAGACCCCGTAGACGCCCGGGTAGCTGTGGTCGTCGGCCCCCTCGACCTCCGCGGCGAACCGCCGGTCCGGCGCCAGGCTCACCAGCTGGCGCTCCGCCGTCGCGGCCGACGGCTCCTCGAACCAGACCACCTCCTCGGTGGCGAGATAGCGCTCGGCGTCGGTGGCGGGCCCGACCGAGACGGGGGCAGAGGGCGTCGTCATGCCCCCACCCAACCCGCGTCGGAGGCGGCGATCAACCGGTTTGCCGGGCCCGCCGTCACCTACAGCGGCACGAAGAGATAGGCCGCCGAGGTCCTCCCGGCTGCCCGTCCCGGCTCGACCCGGAGCAGCCGTCCGCCGACCGGCAGCACCATGACCCCGTCCCCGTCAGCTGCTCCAGAGCCGCCGGTGCACCTCGCTACCCTGCGCCGAGACGAGCATGCGGTCGAACGGCGCCGCGTCCGGGGCGCCGAGCCGGGCCGGGTCGGCCTGCTCCGACCCGGCCCAGCCCAGCCCCGTCGCGCCACCGCTGCCGCCGCCCGACGCTGTCAGCTCCGGGCACCCGCTCCACCCCGACCACCGACCCGCCGGAGCCGACGAGCCGGGCGAGGATGGCCGTCGTCCAGCCCGACCCCGAGCCGACGTCGAGCACGCGCATCCCGGGCCCGACGTCGCAGCGCGCGCAGCATGGCGCGCACGGTCGTCGGCTGGCTGTTGGTCTGCCCGTGGCCGATCGGCAGGGCGCGGTCCTGTTCGGCGTACGCCTGCTGGTCGGCGGGGAGGAAGTCCGCCCGCGGGGTCATCGCCATCGCGGCCCCGACCGGGTCGGCGACCGCCTGCTCCTGGGGTGGGCCGGGCGATCCCACCCCCCGAGTATGCCGCTCGGGTCCCGGACGGGGCGCGACTCCGGGTCAGCCGAAGAGGGGGAAGCGGTCGGCGTCCGCGCCCAGGACCGCCCGGTCGGCCGCGGCCAGCGGCTCGCGGCCGGTGCCCTTGAGCACGGCCTCCGCCAGGCCCCACGCCGGCGGTAGGTCCCGGCCGAGCAGGCCGGTCAGCACCTCAAGGACCAGCCCGTAGGCCGCGTCGGGCACACCGGGCGACGGCAGGTGGAGGGTGAGGTCGAGGTGGTGGACGACGGCTTCGACGGCGAGGGTATGCGTGAGGTCCGCCGCCGTCAGTACGTCACCCTGGGTGGCGACGAGGGCCGCGGGGTCGTGGGCGCGGGCCGCGCGCACCGCCGCCCGGCTCGTCTCCGTCCACTGGGCGACGAGGGACGAAGGGTGACCGTAGGCGGCGGCGGCCCGGGCGGCATACCGGGCATGGGCGTCGGGGCCCGGCCCGCCGGGGGACCAGGCGGACCAGTAGGAGACGGCATCGGTGTCGGGGGGTCCGTCGGCGGTCGTCGTGAGGACGATGAGCGCCCGCTGCGCGTCACACAGCTGGTGGAAGAGCAGCTCCTTCACGGTCCACGCTGCGCTGCGGGTGGGGCGCTCGTACCCGACGTCGTCGAGGCCGCGGACCACCGTCGTCGTCGCGGCGTAGACCGCCTCGAGGAGGTCGACCGTCGACGCCGGCATCACGCCGCGAGCAGGCGACGCACCTGCCGCGACCGGGCCTGCTCGGCGAGCGAGTCGTCGACCACACCGGGCTCGAACGGTCGGCCCGTGGCGAGCTCGGCGGCCCGGGCGACGAGGTGGTCGGCGACCGCGGGGTTGGCCGGGAGGATCGGGCCGTGCAGGTAGGAGCCGATGACGTGGCCGGTCACCGCGCCCTCGGTGTGGTCGGTGCCGTTGTTGCCGTGGCCCGCTCTCACGGTGCCGAACGGAGCCTGACCGGCACCGAGCACCGTTGCGCCGGAATGGTTCTCGAAGCCGACCACCGGTCCGAAGCCCGTGTCGAGCACGATGCCGCCGATCATCCGCGTCGGGTTGCCGCGAGTGGTGACGTCGAGGATGCCGAGGCCCGGCAGCTCCTGGCCTTCCACGGTGATGAAGGCGTTGCCGAACAGCTGGTACATCCCGCAGATCATGATCATCGGCACGCCGTCGGAGGCGAGACCGCGCAGCCGGTCGCCGATGACGGCGAGGTCGTCCTCGACCCGGCTCTGCCCCGAGTCCTGGCCCCCGCCACCCATGAACAGGTGCGGGGTGTCGGGCAGCGTCGAGCCGGGGTGGTGGTCGTGGACGGTGACGTCGTAACCGTGGCGGCGGATCCGGGAGGCGAGGCAGCGGGTGTTGCCGAGGTCGCCGTAGATCGACATCTCCCGCGGGTAGAGGTGCACCAGGTTGATAAGCCCCTTGCTCGTCATGCGCTCTCCTCCCCGAAGCCGACCAGCCCGTAGCGGGCCGCCAGCAGGCGTCGCAGCCGCATCATCGCGGTGTACGTGCAGAAGATCCGGCGCGGCTCGTCCGGGTGCTCGGCGATCAGCCGGTCGAGGGCGCGCTCGAGGTCGGGCTCGACCGCGCCCACCGCGACGTCGTCGTAGTCGAGGCGAAGCGCCATGTCGTACGCCCGGACGCCCGAGGTCAGCGCCACTCCGTTCTCCCGCAACGACTCGAACGACACGTCGTAGAGCCACGAGACGTCCTGGCCGTCGGCGTAGTCATCGTTGATCGCGACCATCGTCGTCACCGGCTCGGCGAGGTAGGTGCCGAGGGCCACGGTGAACCCGGCGGGGTTCTTGACGAGCACGAGCTCCAGCGGGGCGCCGCCGGCGTCGATGACCTCACCGCGCCCGAACGGCGGACGCACGGTGCGCAGCGCCTCGACGGTGGAAGCGGGTGAGAAGGCGTCACCGAGGACGAGCCGGGCCGTCGTCACGGCCGCGGTCGCGTTGATCATCGCCGCCAGCCCGCGTTGGTGCAGCGTGACCGGCCCGATGGCCTCGGCACCGAAGTCGACCCGGAACGCCCGGGCGTCATCGGGGTGGAGCATGCCGTCGTCGCTCGTGGGGTCGGGGACGGCCACGGGGTCGCCGGAACGGACGTCGGCCTCGTGCAGCGGCGGCAGGTCGTCGGCGACCGCGGGGTCGATGCCGAACCACCGCACCTCGACGCCGTCACCGACCTGGGCGCGGATCCGCGAGACGAACGTGTCGTCGCGGTTGAGGATGACCCCGGTGCTCGTCTGGGTGGCGAGGGTGGCGAGCAGCTTGGCCGTCGTGTCGATCTCGGCGAACCGGTCGAGCTGGTCGCGGGCGACATTGAGCAGCAGCGCATGCGTCGGCGTGACGACCCGGGCGAACTGGAGCGCGTGCCACTCGTCGAGCTCGAGCACGGCGACGTCGGCGTCGAGCCGCCCCGAGAGGGGCAGGGAGCCGAGCATCGAGGAGATGACGCCGCGGGTGAAGTTGCTGCCCGTGGGGTTGGTGAAGACGCGCTGCCCGTGGGCGCGCAGGATCGCCGCCAGCATCTTGGTCGTCGTCGTCTTGCCGTTCGTTCCGGTGACGACGACGATCCCGCCCCGCACACCGGAGAGCGCGTGGGTGAGGAAGGCCGGGTCGATCCGTTCGGCCACGAGGCCCGGCATCGCCGACCCGCCGCCGCCGCGCACACGGGCGGCCGCCCGGGCGGCCTTGCCCGCCACGATCGCGGCGGTGGTCCTCAGCACGCGCCAACCCTACGGGCTCGCAGGTCCTGGGCACGTCTGCCCCGCGCCCCGCTCGGTTACGCTCCGCGGGTGTCCTCCTCCCCCGCCTCGCCGTCCTCCGAGCCCGCTTCGACAGACGAGACCTGGCGCCGCGTCGGCGCGGAGGACTTCGTGCAGCTGACGACGTTCCGCAAGAACGGCGCCGCGGTCGCGACGCCGGTGTGGGTCGCGCTCGACGGCGACGACATCCTCGTCACGACGCCGGCGGGCAGCGGCAAGGTGAAGCGGCTGCGGCATACCCCGCGGGTCGAGCTGCAGCCCTGCGGCCGCCGCGGCACCGTCAAGGCGGGCGCTCCGACCCTCACGGGCACCGCCGTCGTCGAGACCGACCCGCACGCCCACGCGCGCGTCGAGCACCTGTTCGCGGCGAAGTACGGCGCGCAGTACCGGGCCGCCATGGTCGTCGAGAAGGTCGTGCGCACCGTGAAGCGCAGCACCGGCACCGCTCGCCGCATCATCCGCATCACCCCCGCCTGACGGGTCCCGCTCAGGCCGCCTCCGGTCTGACCAGGCCCAGCAGACGCGCCGGGTCGTGCAGATCGGCCCACGCGAGCCGGACCACTCGGTAGCCGAGCGCGCGCAGGGCGTCCTCACGTCGCTTCTCCCGGACGAGGGCGTCACGACCCTCGGCACCCGCGTACTTCACGACCCCGTCGAACTCGATGACGAGGCGCTCGGCCCGGACGAGGACGTCGACGCGGGCCACGAACCGCCCCTCGCGGTCGCGGATCTCCACCTGCTGCTCCGCAGCGACCCCGAGACCGGCGAGCACGAGCCGCGTCCAGGACTCACCGGGCGACTCGGAGAGCGGGCTGGCCAGGGCCGCAGTCTGGCGCGCCGCGCCGCTCGAGGCGAGCCGTTGGAGGTCGTGCTGGGCCACGGCGCCCGTGCGCAGGCCGGCGTCGGCCTCGACGAGCCCGGCTCGCAGCGAGAGATCGGCGGCCTGGAGCACGGCCAGGGCCGGTGCCACGACCCGGACCCCCTGACGCGTGGTGACCTCGGACGGGGGGACGGCCGGGTGGACGCGCAGGGTTCCGGCCCGGCGAGCCCGCCCCGGCCCACCTGGACGACGTGGACCTCGCCGAGGTCGGCGCTGAGCGCCGGCAGTCCGTGCAGCACGAGGGCCGTCAGGTGGGACGCGGCATACCCGTCCACGCCGGTCAGCATCGACCGGACCGTGAGCCCGTGGCGGGTCATGACGTCGGCGTCCGCCCAGACGGCGCCGTCGACGAACGCGCCGCACCGCACGCGCACGAGGTCGCCGCGGCGCACCATGCCGCCGCACCGCGTTGGCGTCGAGACCCAGCCGGGCCAGCTCGTCGCTCACCACGACGCCGCCGTTGCGGATGAGGCGGAGCTGCACGAGGTCGTCCATGACGGCATCGTCACAGGGCATCACGCCCCGGCACCACACCGCGCCGCCGCCCTGTGGAGGGCGGGACCCGATGGTCAGAGGCTGTGGACGAGGACATCGTCAGCAGTCAACGGTATGCCGTTGCGCGGTGACGATCCGGTTGAGCCAAGCCGATCCGGTTGAGCAGGGCCGGTCACGTGGACAGAACGGGCGCGCTACTCCCACTCGATGGTGCCGGGGGGCTTGCTCGTGACGTCGAGCACGACCCGGTTGACCTCGCGCACCTCGTTGGTGATGCGCGTCGAGATCTTCGCCATCACGTCGTAGGGCACCCGTGTCCAGTCGGCCGTCATCGCGTCCTCCGACGACACCGGGCGCAGCACGACGGGGTGGCCGTAGGTGCGCCCGTCGCCCTGCACGCCGACCGACCGCACCTCGGCCAGCAGCACGACCGGGCACTGCCAGATCTCGCGGTCGAGGCCGGCCGCGGTCAGCTCGGCGCGGGCGATGGCGTCGGCCCGCCGCAGCACGTCGAGGCGCTCGGCCGTGACCTCGCCGACGATCCGGATGCCGAGGCCCGGCCCCGGGAAGGGCTGGCGCCACACGATCGCCTCGGGCACTCCGAGCTCGAGCCCGACCGCCCGCACCTCGTCCTTGAACAGTGCCCTCAGCGGCTCGACCAGCGTGAACTGGAGGTCGTCCGGCAGGCCACCGACGTTGTGGTGCGACTTGATGTTGGCCGCACCCTCGCCGCCACCCGACTCGACGACGTCGGGGTAGAGCGTGCCCTGCACGAGGAACTCGACCGGGTGGCCCTCCGACGACGCCGACCCGGAGATGTCGCGCGCCGCCTGCTCGAACACCCGGATGAACTGGGTGCCGATCGCCTTGCGCTTGGCCTCGGGGTCCGACACCCCCGCGAGCGCCGCGAGGAACTGCTCCCGCGCGTCGACGACGACGAGGTTGACCCCCGTGGCGGCGACGAAGTCCTTCTCGACCTGCTCGGCCTCGCCCTCGCGCAGCAGCCCGTGGTCGACGAACACGCAGGTCAGCTGGTCGCCGACCGCCTTCTGCACGAGCGCGGCCGAGACCGACGAGTCCACCCCGCCGGAGAGTCCGCACAGCACCCGGGCGTCGCCCACCTGGGCGCGCACCTTCTCGACGAGGTCGTCGACGACGTTGGCGGGGGTCCAGTCGCCGGCCAGGCCGGCCCCGTCGCGCAGGAAGTTCTCGAGTACCCGCTGGCCCTGCTCGGTGTGCATGACCTCGGGGTGCCACTGCACGCCGTAGAGCCGCCGCGCGTCGTCCTCGAACGCCGCGACCGGAGCGCCCGCGGTGGAGGCGGTCACCCGCATCCCCTCCGGCGCGGCCGTGACCGAGTCGCCGTGCGACATCCAGACCGACTGCGCGGCGGGCTGGTCGTGGAAGAGCGTGGAGCCGGTGTCGGAGACGACGGCGGGGGTATGCCCGTACTCACCCTGGCCGGTATGCGCGACGGTGCCGCCGAGGGTCTGGGCCATGGCCTGGAAGCCGTAGCACATCCCGAAGACGGGGATCCCGGCCGACAGCAGGGTGGGGTCGAGCGGCGGTGCGCCCTCGGCATACACGCTGGAGGGGCCGCCGGAGAGGATGACCGCCGCGGGGTTGCGCGCGAGCAGCTGCGACACCGGCAGCGTGTGCGGCACGACCTCGCTGTAGACCTTGGCCTCGCGGACCCGGCGGGCGATGAGCTGCGCGTACTGGGCCCCGTAGTCGACGACGAGGACGGGTCGGGCCTGGAGCGCCTCGTTCGTCTGGTCCGGCACCAGATCAGCCTATCGGCCGATGGAGCCGTCCCCCGCGACGTAGGCCCGGCTGAGCAGCGCCTGGGTCGACGCGGTGACGCGGCGCTCGGCGACGAACGGCAGGATCGGCACGAACCCGGTGAGCAGGTTGAGCACGATCCGCTTGAGGCCCCACGCCGACTTGAAGCCGAGGTTGGCGATCGAGGCGGCGTAGACGAGGTAGATCAAGCCGTGGATCGGGCTCCACAGGCTGCTGAACGCGGCGTCCTTGGCCGGGCCGTACTTGACGACCATGGCCGCGATGAGCACGAACAGCGCGATGCCGGCGATGACGGCCATGACCCGGTAGAAGGAGAGGGCGCGTCGGATGTCGGCCGGCTTGGCCATCGTGGTGGGGTAGGTGCTCACGTCGTCGCTCCGGCTGGGTGGGGGGTCTCGTCGGTGGCCGCGCTGTCCGCCCGGTCAGCGAGATCACGGCGGTAGTCGTCGCGCACCATCCTCCACCACATCCACGCGGCGAACGCTCCGAAGACCCACCACTGCAGGGCGTAGGCGCCGTTGCGCAGGGTGAAGCCGGTCGGGATCGGCGGTGGGGGCACCCGCTGCATACCGGTCGTCGCGTCGGGGCTCTCGCCGGTCGCGAAGACGAAGGCGTTGTAGATCTCGCCGGGCCAGACGTTGACGAGCCGCGCGAGGTCGAGCGAGCCGAGCTGCCCGGCCGGCAGGGTCGCGGGCGAGGAGGCCGGCGACTCCCCCGGGGCGAGGGTGCCGGAGACGGTGACCGCGTCCGACCGGGTCGGGGCCGGCCCGGCGCCCGAAGCGGTCGTCACGAACCCCCGCAGGACGGCCAGCCGGGCCGCGGACCCGTCGACGACCAGCGGGGTGACCACCCAGTAGCCGGTGACGCCGTCGAGCCGGCGGCCGGCGACGAGCACCTGGCCGGACGGGTCGTACGTGCCGGTGGCCGTGACGGGCCGTCCGGAGGCCTCCGCCGGGAACGGGACGTGCGGCGCGAGCACATCAGCGAGAGGGACCGGGGCCAGGTTCGGGGCCGCGGCGACGGCGTCGTGGCGGCCGTCGTCGCGGGCGACGCTGAGCTGCCACAGGCCGAGCACGGTGAACGCCACGAGCAGCACGACGAGCACCCCGAGCAACCCCAGCCAGCGGGGCTTGAGCACGGTCCGGAGCACCCCTCCAGGCTAAGCGACGGCCGCTGCGGGCCCGGCCGGGTCGGCAGGGGGCTGTGGCACCCTGTAGGGCGTGTTCACGCCCTCCCGACCCTCAAGGCCCCGCCTGGCGGGCTGGTCGGTAGCCGTCGCGGTCGCGGCGGGGGCCGCTCCCGGCCTCGCCGGTTGCAGTGCCGACCAGCCGGTGACACCGCGCACGACGACCATCACCGTCACCCCGTCGGGGACGCCGTCCGCCTCCGCCTCGTCCGCCACGCCGAGCACGACGACCACGACGACCGCCGCCGACAAGCCCCCCACGAGCTACGACGAGGCGGCGCGCCTGTTCGCCGCCGCGAAGGTCGACGCCAACGCCCAGAAGGTCTTCACGAGCCCGACCGGCAACATCTTCTGCTCGATCGGGACGGGCGGTGGCGTCCCGGCCGGCTGCGAGGTCAAGGACGGCCGCATCGCCGCGCCCGCCGACCTCTGCCCGGCGGGCGGCGCGGGCGCCACCGACATCGGCCGCATCGAGTGGAGCGGTGACGCCCCCAAGCCGATCTGCAACACCGACACGATCTACCAGGTCGGCGCCGTGGTCCTGCAGTACGGCACGGTCGCCGCGATGTCCGGATCGCCGTACCAGTGCCTCAGCAAGGAGTTCGGCATGACGTGCATCGACACGGCCAGCAAGAAGGGTTTCTTCCTCGCCCGGAACACCTACGTGACCTTCTGAGCGAGCGCTACCGTCGGCAGGTGGGCGCGCGCCGCGAGGACTACCAGGAGCCCCTCGACCGCGCCCACGAGCACGCGCTGGCGTGGCTGACGTCGCTCGACACCCGGCGCATCGGCCCCTGGGAGGACGCCGACCACCTCCTGGCTCGCCTCGGCGGCCCGCTGCCGGAGCACGGGGACGGCCCGGCTGCCGTCGTCGACCGGCTCGCGTCCGCCGAGCCCGGCCTCATGGCGATCGGCTCCGGCCGGTTCTTCGGCTGGGTCATGGGCGGCACCCAGCCGGCGGCCCTCGCGGCCGACTGGCTCGTCAGCGCGTGGGACCAGAACGCCGGTATGCGTCCCGCCACCCCGGCCGTCGTCGCCCTCGAGGAGGCGGCGGCCGCCTGGGTGCTCGACCTGCTCGGGCTGCCCCCGACCAGTGACGTCGGCTTCGTCACCGGCGCCACGATGGCCAACTTCACCGGCCTGGCCGCCGCCCGGTATGCCGTGCTCGCCCGCGCCGGGTGGGACGTGCACCGAGACGGCCTCACCGGGGCCCCGCAGGTGCACGTGCTCGTCGGGGCGGAGCGGCACGACACCGTCGACCTCGCCCTGCGCTACCTCGGGCTCGGCGCGCCCACCGCGGTCGACGCCGACGAGCAGGGCCGCCTCCGGGTGGACGCGCTCGAGCGGGCGCTGGCCGACGTGCCCGAGGGGGCGCCGGTCATCGTCGCCCTGCAGGCCGGCAACGTGCACTCGGGAGCGTTCGACCCGTTCGCCGACGCGGTCGCGGCCGCGCACGAGCGGGGGGCGTGGGTGCACGTCGACGGCGCCTTCGGGCTCTGGGCGGCAGCCAGCCCGCGGCTGCGCCACCTCACCACGGGGATGGAGCGGGCCGACTCGTGGGCGACCGACGCCCACAAGACCCTGAGCACGCCCTACGACTGCGGCATCGCGGTCGTGCGGGACCCGGCCGCGATGCGCAGCGCGTTCGGCGTGCACGCCAGCTACCTCGTTGAGGACGGCAGCGGTCCCGGCAACCCCTACGAGCGCACCCCCGAGCTGTCCCGCCGGGCCCGCGGGGTGCCGGTCTGGGCGGTGCTCCGCAGCCTCGGCCGTGCCGGTGTCGCCGACCTCGTCGAGCGGCTGGCGACCCGGGCCGGCGAGCTGGCGGCCGGCCTGCGCACCGTGCCGGGCGCTGAGGTCGTCAACGACGTGTGCTTCACCCAGGTCTGCGTCGGGTTCGGCGACGACGCGCGCACCGAGGCGGTCGCGGCCCACCTGGTGGAGGACGGCGGGGCGTGGATGTCCGGCTCACGGTGGCGCGACCGAGCCGTGCTGCGGATCTCGGTGAGCAACTTCTCGACCGACGCGTCCGACGTCGAGCGGTCCGTGGCCGCGGTGCGGCGGGCGGCCGCGCGGGCGACGGGGTAGGCGGGGCCGTCCGGCCCCGCAGGAACACCTTTCCTGCCGGTTTCCCGGTGAGCGCACCGGGTACCCCTCTGGGATGTTGCTCATCATGGGGATCAAGGACGTCGTGCGGCTGATGGCCGCACGCATCTACACGTGCGAGCGGTGCGGGCGGCATGCCCGGCACGATGTCCTCAGCTCGCGGCGGAGGCTCAGCATCTTCTTCGTCCCCATCCTCACGCTCGGCAGGGCCAGCTACCTCGACGAGTGCAGCGCCTGCGGACGGGTGCTGTCGATTTCGCGGAGCGACGCGGACTCGGCCGCACGGCCAAGCCCGTCAGGGCCCCAGGACGCCCTGGTCTGGACACCGCAGGACCGCTGAGACGGCGGAGATCGTTGAGATCGCTGAGACCGTTCATCGAGACCGGCTCGGCGGGTCTACTTCTCACGTCCGGCTCTGTGCCGTACGGCCGCTCGCTCGGGGGTCAGGCGGCGCTGCGGTCGATCGCCGGCATCCACCGGGTGACGACCACGAGGACGAACGCCAGCGCGAACGGCAGCAGCATCGCGTGCTGCACCCCCACCGTGTGCACGAGCCAGCCCAGCACGGCCGGGCCGGCGAGGAACGCGGCATACCCGAAGGTCACGACGACGGCGAGCATCCGGCCACCCCCGAGGTGGCCGGCCGTCGCGTAGATCTGCGGCGCGACCATCGCCACGCCGAGGCCGACGAGGGCCCAGCCCACGAGGATGACCGGCAGCGGCGTGAGGAAGGCGGTCACGGCATACCCGGCCGCGGCCCCGAGCGCCCCCACCTGCACGACCGGTCGGTGGCCGAACCGCGCCACGGCCGAGTCGCCGACGAGCCGCATCCCCACCATGAAGAACGTCACCGTGACCACGGCGACCGAGCCGATGCCCGGGTCGACCCCGGCGACGTACGTGACGTGCAGGGACGACCAGTCGTAGGCCGTGCCCTCCATGAGGCCGAAGCAGACCGCCATGGCCCCGAGCAGCCAGGCCGCAGCAGGGATCGGGGCCGTCACCCCGTCGACCGGGGACCCCACCCGCTCGGTCTCCGGGACCCGCCTCACGACGACGGCGAGCGCGACCAGGCTGAGCACCGCGACGGTAAGCATCGCGGGCGCGACGACCGACCCCCCGGCGTCGCCCACGAGCGCCGCGGTGACCAGGACCACGGCCGCACCGACGAACGACCCGATGCTCCAGAACGCGTGGAACCGGCTCATCACCGGCACCGGTCGGGCCTTCTCCACCGCGACGCCGAGCGCGTTCATGGCGACGTCCGTGGCGCCGTTGCCGAGGCCGACCAGCACCCCCCCGACCACGGCCACCGGCATCGACGGCGCCAGCCCCAGCACGACGGCGCCGGCCGCCATGAGCGGCATGGCCGTGAGCACCACCCGGCGGGCGCCGACCCGGTCGGCCAGCCGGCCCGCCACCTGCATGGCGAGCACCGCGGCGACGCCCACGCTGAAGAGCAGCACCGCGATGGTGCCGGCGTCCACGCCGAGGCGCGTCCGCAGCGCGGGGAGCACGCCGGCGTACCCGCCGATGACGACGCCGTTCATCGCGAACAGGGCACCGACCGCCACGAGCGCGGCGCCACTGCCGTGATCGGTGCGGACGGGGAGAGCGGGGGGCGCGGAGGCCTGGGACATGACGGTTCCTGTTGCGGCAGAACGAGACTGGCGAGCCGGGGGCGGGGCCGTCGCGGCCCGCACCGCGCGTCGGCGCGCAGGCCGGAGGTCCGGCCCGACCAGCGTACGGGCCCACTCCGCTCGCCGCGAAAACCGGTGGGCGCTGTCGGACCCGACGCGTAGCGTGGCTCGTCGTGCGGCTTCCCTACGAGCATCCGGGGACCCCGGACCTACGCGGCCCGATGCGACTCCTGGGCTGGGTGGGCCGGGGTCAGTGGCGCACCCTGGCCGTGGCCACCGTCTTCGGGGTGACGTGGATGGTGACGCAGGCGTTCTTCCCGGCCGCGATGAGCCGCGCGATCGACGGCGGCATCGTCGCCGGCGACACGGGCACCCTGCTCCGGTGGTGCGGCGTGCTGCTCGTCCTCGGTCTGGTGAGCGCGGCCGCGGGCACGCTGCGGCACTACTTCGCCGTCACCAACTGGCTGAGCGCCACCTTCCGCTCCGTGCAGCTCGTCGGGTGGCACAGCGCCGAGGTCGGCGACGCCCTCACCCGCACCACGCCCACCGGTGACGTCGTGGCCGTGGTCGCCTCCGACGCCATGCGCCTCGGGGGCCTCTACGACGTGTTCGCCCGCATGGTGGGGGCCGTCGTCAGCTACGTCGTCGTCGCCGTGGTGCTGCTGTCCACGTCGCGCACCCTCGGCATCGTCGTGCTCGTCGGCGTGCCCGTCCTCGTCGCCCTGCTGACCTTCATCGTGCGCCCCCTGCAGCGCCGCCAGGCCCACCAGCGCGAGGAGTCGGGCCGGCTCATCGGCCTCGGCGCCGACACGGTCGCGGGGCTGCGCGTGCTGCGCGGCATCGGCGGCGAGCAGACCTTCCTGCGCCGGTATGCCGGTCAGTCCCAGGAGGTGCGCCGGGTCGGCTACCACGTGGCCGGGGTGCAGGCTGCCCTCGACGCGGCGCAGGTCCTGCTGCCGGGGGTCTTCGTCCTCGTCGTCACGTGGCTGGGCGCCCGCTACGCCCTGCGCGGGGAGATCAGCGTCGGCGAGCTCGTCGCCTTCTACGGCTACTCCGCGTTCCTCGTGCTGCCGCTGCGCACCGCGACCGAGTTCGTCGACCGGTTCACGCGCGCCCACATCGGCGCGCGCAAGATCATCCGCATCCTCGCCGTGCGGCCCGACCACCAGGACCACCCCGACCCGTCCCGGCACGCCCCCGAGCCGCCGCACCACGTCCCGCTCGTCGACGAGCGCAGCGGCGTCGTCGTCGAGCCGGGGCTGCTCACCGCCGTCGTGTCGGCGCGGCCCGAGGAGTCCGCCGCGCTCGCCGACCGCCTCGGCCGGTTCGGGCCGGACGCGGCCGGGGTGCGGCTCGGCGGGACGTCACTGCTGGACCTGCCGCTCGAGACGGTGCGCCGGCGGGTCGTCGTCAGCGAGACCGACCCGCGGCTGTTCACCGGCACGCTGCGCGAGGAGCTCGACCCGTGGGGCCGGCACGACGACGCCGCCATCCTCGAGACGCTCGCCGTGGCCAGCGGCGAGGATGTCCTGGAGGCGCTCGCCGACGGGCTCGACAGCGAGGTCGAGGAGCGTGGCCGGTCGTTCTCGGGCGGCCAGCGCCAGCGGCTCACCCTCACCCGGGCCCTGCTGACCGACGCCGAGACCCTCGTCCTCGTCGAGCCCACCAGCGCCGTCGACGCACATACCGAGGCCCGGGTCGCGGGGCGGCTCGCCGCCGCCCGCCGCGGCCGGACCACCGCCGTCATGACCGCGAGCCCGCTGCTGCTCGACCACGCCGACCGGGTGCTGTTCCTGCGCGACGGCGTGCTGGCCGCCAGCGGCACCCACCACGAGCTGATGCGCGCACAGCCCGACTACCGGGCCGTCGTCGTGCGGGGGGAGGACTGATGGCGTTCCTCATGACGCCGCCGACCCGCACGACGCTGCCGGTCGCCGAGCCGGCCACCGTGCGCACCTACACCGCCGCGCTGATGCGGCGGCACCGCCGGCTGCTCACCCTCGTCATTGTCCTGCACGCGCTGGCGGCCGTGGCCGCGCTCGTCGCGCCCCGGGTCGTCGGCATCCTCGTCGACACCGTCACGCAGCACGGCCTCGTCGAGACCGTCGACCGGCTGGCGGTGCTCCTCGCTATATCGGTCGTCGTCCAGACGGTGCTCACCTGGTTCGCGCGGCGGGCGGCGTTCCGGATGGGCGAGGACATCTTCGCCGAGCTGCGCGAGCAGTTCATGGACCGCGTGGTCTCGCTGCCGCTCTCGACGGTGGAGCGGGCCGGCACCGGTGACCTCGTGTCGCGCACCACCAACGACGTCGAAGCCCTCTCGCACGTGGCCCGCTACGGCATCCCGTCGATCTTCGTCGCCGTCGTCACGGTGGTCATCACCGCCGCGGCCGCGCTCGTCACGGGCTGGCTCGTCGCGCTGCCGATCTTCGTCGGCGTGCCGATCCTCTGGTTCTCCACGCGGTGGTACCTGCGCTACGCCCCCGACGGCTACCTGCGCGAACGGGCCACCTACGCGGTCACCAACGGCGTCGTCACCGAGACCGTCGACGGCGCCCGCACGGTCGACGCCCTGCGGCTCGGCGCTCGGCGCCGGGCCCGCATCGACCGGGCGCTCGCGGACTCCTACGACGCGGAGATGTACACCCTGCGCCTGCGGATGTGGTGGTTCCCCCAGGTCGAGATCGCCTACCTGCTGCCCGTGGCCGTCACGCTGCTCTGGGGCGGGTTCCTCGTCGCCGCCGGGCAGACGACCGTCGGCACCGTCACCGCCGTCGCGCTCTACGTGCAGGCGCTGGCCCTCCCGCTCGACGAGCTGCTCATGTGGCTCGACGAGATCCAGGTCGGCGCCACGTCGCTCGCCCGGGTCATCGGCATCGCCGACGTGCCGCCCGACCGCACCGCCAGCGGCGAGACCCCGCGCGACGGCCACCTCGAAGTCGAGGACGTGCGGTATGCGTACCGCACCGGCCGCGACGTGCTCAAGGGCGTCTCGCTCGACCTGCGTCCCGGCGAGCGGCTCGCCATCGTCGGCCCCTCCGGCGCCGGCAAGTCGACGCTGGGGCGGCTCATGGCCGGCATCGACGGTCCCCGCACCGGTCGGGTCGACGTCGGCGGGGTGCGCCTGGTCGACCTCGAGCTCGACCAGCTGCGCGGCGAGGTCGCCCTCGTGACCCAGGAGCACCACGTCTTCGTGGGCACCCTCGCCGACAACCTTCTGCTCGCGCGGCCGGGCGCCTCCCGCGAGACCCTGCGCGAGGCGCTCGGCGCCGTCGACGCCCTGCCCTGGGCGCTCGCGCTCCCCGAGGGGCTCGACACCCGGGTCGGCAGCGGCGGCCACGCCCTGGCCGAGGCGCAGGCCCAGCAGCTGGCCCTCGCCCGGCTCGTGCTGGCCGACCCGCACACCCTCGTGCTCGACGAGGCCACCTCGCTCCTCGACCCGAGGGCCGCCCGCCACCTCGAGCGGTCCCTGGCCGCCGTCGTCGCCGGGCGCACCGTCGTCGCCATCGCCCATCGCCTGCACACGGCCCACGACGCCGACCGCGTCGCCGTCGTCGACGGCGGCCTCGTCACCGAGATCGGCACGCACGACGAGCTCATCGCCTCCGGCGGCGCATACGCCGCGCTGTGGCGGTCATGGCGCGACGAGCCGAGCGAGCAGGCCTCATCCCGCTGACCGATGAAGGGTGCCGAAGCAGGGTGCCCAAGCGGGGTGCGGGAGCAGGATGCACAGCAGGTGCCCCGGGAACGCAGGGGGAATGCCCAGCCGTGTGAGGGAGCGCCTCACGGAGCAGGCCCCGCCGATGCCCTACTCTCGAGGGGCCGCCTGGACGGGCGGAGCGGCGGGACCGGGGCCCGATCGACGAATGTCAGGGGATTGGTTTCGGTGTCGGATCTCAGCCGTCGACGACTGTTGACCGGAGGCATCGGGGTGAGCGCGGCCGCCGCCCTGGCCGCCTGCGACCACCTGGTCGAGAACCGCGGGCCCGCGGCCGCACCCGGCACGGCCGGCGCCACCGGCTCCTCGAGCGCCCCGGGCACGACGACCCCCGACGCCTCCAGCTCCACCACCGCGGCGGCCGCGCCCGGCTCCGACGGCTCCTGGCGTGACTCCGGGCCGCAGCCGCACCAGCCGACGATCGAGAAGCTCAAGGCCGGCGACACCCCGCCGCAGTTCGTCGTCATCTCCTGGGACGGCGCGGGCGAGAGCGTGAAGAACCCGCTGCTCTCCCGCTTCCGCGGCATCTCGCAGGAGCTGGGCGCGTCGATGACCCTCTTCCTCTCGGGGCTGTACTTCGTCCCGAACTCCAAGCGCACCCTCTACACGCCGCCGGGGCGTCCCGCCGGGTCCTCGGCCATCCCGTTCCTCTCCGACGAGTCGGTGCACGCCACGATCGACGGCATCGGCAAGGCCTGGCTCGAGGGCCACGAGATCGGCACCCACTTCAACGGCCACTTCTGCGGCAAGGGCGGGGTCAGCTCGTGGACCCCCGACCAGTGGAAGGACGAGATCTCCCAGGCCAAGGGCTTCGTCGAGCACTGGCGCACCAACACCGGGTTCACCGATCTCGACCCGCTCCCGTTCGACTACGAGAAGGAGCTCATCGGCGGCCGGACGCCGTGCCTCGAGGGGTCGGAGAACCTGCGCACCGCGGCCAACGACCTCGGCTGGCGCTACGACACGAGCTCCAACGGCATCCAGATGTGGCCGAGCAAGGCCGGCAAGCTCTGGGCCCTCGACCTGCAGTCCATCCCCTTCGTCGGCCACAGGGGCCAGGTGATGTCGATGGACTACAACATGATGTACAACCAGTCGAAGGTGCCCGACGGCGACTCGTCGAAGTTCGCGCAGTGGCAGCAGGAGGCGGTCGACTCCTACCTCGCCGGCTTCAAGCGGTCCTACGACGGCAACCGCGCCCCGCTCATCATCGGCAACCACTTCGAGAGCTGGAACGGCGGCATCTACATGACCGCCGTCGAGCAGGTCATGCGCAAGATCGCGACCTACCCCGACGCCCGGCTCGTGTCGTTCCGGCAGCTGTGCGACTACCTCGACGCCCAGGACCCCGCGGTCCTTACCCAGCTGCGCACCCTGCAGACCGGGTCGGCGCCCAAGAACGGCTGGAAGACCTTCCTCACCTGATCGGACCCGAGCGACTCGTGGTCCCTCGGGGGTCCTGAGGACTGGTCGTCCGGCACCCGTAACCCCTGGCCCCCGGCCTCGTTGAAGAGGGTGGAACGCCCTCGTCGACGTCGGTCGCCGGGGGCCCGCCATGGGACCGACCGGCAGCTGAGCGCCGGTCGATCCCTCCTCATGGGGGGGCGGGTGGCGGCGCGCAGGCGCAGGGGAGCAGACGGTCGCAGGGGCGCCGGGCTCTGCCGGCAGCGCCGCCATCCGGAGCGGGGTCGCTCTCAGCCGTGCTGGTAGGGGGCGACGACGACCTCGACGCGTTGGAACTCCTTCACGTCGGAGTAGCCCGTCGTCGCCATGGCCCGGCGGAGCGCCCCGACGAGGTTGGTCGTCCCGTCCGCGACCCGACCGGGCCCGAAGAGCACCTCCTCGAGCGGGGCCGTGGCCCCGACCTCGACGCGCTCGCCGCGCGGCAGCTCGCCGTGGTGCGCCTCGGGGCCCCAGTGGAAGCCCTGACCGGGGGCGTCCGACGCCCGGGCGAGGGCCGCGCCCAGCATCACGGCGTCGGCGCCGCAGGCCACCGCCTTGACGATGTCCCCGGACGTGCCGACGCCCCCGTCGGCGATGACGTGGACGTAGCGCCCCCCCGACTCGTCGAGGTAGTCGCGTCGCGCGGCGGCGACGTCGGCGATGGCCGACGCCATCGGCGCGTGGATGCCGAGCGTGAGCCGGGTCGTGTGGGCGGCGCCGCCGCCGAACCCGACGAGCACCCCGGCCGCTCCGGTGCGCATGAGGTGGAGGGCGGCCGTGTAGGACGCCGCGCCGCCGACGATGACGGGGATGTCGAGCTCGTAGATGAAGCGCTTGAGGTTGAGTGGCTCGGCCCGGCCGCTGACGTGCTCGGCGCTCACTGTCGTGCCGCGGATGACGAAGAGGTCGCACCCGGCGTCGACGACGGTCTTCCAGTGCTGCTGCGTGCGCTGCGGGCTCAGCGCCCCGGCCACCGTGACGCCGGCCTGGCGCACCTCCCGCAGCCGCTCGGAGATGAGCTCCGGCTTGATGTCCTCGGCGTAGATCTGCTGCATCCGCCCGGTGGCGCCCACGGGGTCGAGCCCGGCGATCTCCTCGAGGTAGGGCTCCGGGTCCTCGTAGCGGGTCCACAACCCCTCGAGGTCGAGCACCGGCAGGCCGCCAAGGCGCCCGAGGGCGATGGCGCTGCTGGGTGACATCACCGAGTCCATCGGCGCCGCGATGACGGGGATGGTGAAGTGGTAGGCGTCGATCTGCCAGCCCACCGACACCTCCTCCGGGTCGCGCGTGCGCCGCGACGGCACGACGGCGATGTCGTCGAAGGAGTAGGCCCGGCGGCCGCGCTTGCCCCGGCCGATCTCGATCTCGGTCATCGGCCGGAGGCCCTGGTCAGTCCGCTGGGAAGCACCGCGCGAGCCTACCGGGGCGCGGTCGCGTCGGTCTCGAGCAGCGCCTTGAGGCGGGCCAGGTCGTTCGCGTTCGCCCGGCTCATCGCCCGCGTCATCATCGGTCCCGCCACGCGGGAGAACCCGGTCGGCTCCCCGCGGTTGCGCAGCGCCATCCGGGTGCGGCCGTCGCCGAGCTGCTCCCACGCATACGTCGTCTCCATGGGGAACGGTCCCTGCGCGGTCCGCATGACGAGGCGCCGGTCGGGCACCAGCTCGACGATCTCGTACGTGTACGCCAGGCGCCGCCCGAGGAACTGCGCCACGAAGGCCAGCCTGGAGCCGAGGGCCAGAGGCGGCGGCGTCTCCCAGACGACGGACGCGATGTTGGCGTACCACTTCGGGGCGTTCCCCGGGTCACCCGCGTACGCCGCGACGACGTCCACCGGTCGGTCGATGACGACCTCGCTCACGACGTCGACGAGCATGGCGCACCTCCGCGCCCAGGCTATCCACCAGGCGCCACCCGTGCGATCCCCGTGCGGGCCGCCGGGAGAGACTGCTCCTCGTGGCCCTCGACCCCGCCGACCTCTCCCCCACCGCCCTGGAGTTCCTGCGGGTGCGCCATCTCGCGACCCTGACGACGCTGCGGGCCGACGGCACCCCGCACGTCGTGCCCGTCGGTTTCACCTGGGACACCGAGCGTCGGGTGGCCCGGATCATCACCAGCCGCCCGAGCCGCAAGGTGCGCCATGTCGCCGCGGGCAGCCGGGCGGTCGTCTGCCAGGTCGACGGCCGCTGGTGGCTCTCGCTGGAGGGCCCGGCCCGGGTGCTCGACGACCCGGCCGCGGTGGCCGACGCCGAGGCCCGGTATGCCGCCCGCTACCGCACCCCGAAGCCCAACCCCCAGCGGGTGGTGGTCGAGATCGCCGTCGACCGCGTCATCGGCAGCATGACGACCCGCTGACTACACGCGGGACTCGTCGATCCGGCCGACGTGCACGCGCCAGTGCCGGCCGGCCCGCCAGTGGGCGACGGCGGCCCGTTCGAGCGCCGTGCGCTGAGGCAGCTCGTCGACCCCGGCCGTGGTGGTGCCGAAGACGAACTTGCGCACCGAGACGTCGCCGTCGTCGTCCTTGGCCGGACCGATGCGGAACAGCTGCTGGAAGGCGCGGATGTTCGACGCGTCGGGCAAATACTCGGCCAGCTGCGGGTCGAGCAGCCACGAGACGCAGAACCGCACCCGCAGCCGCTCCTCGGGGAACCGGCGGCGCAGCAGCGTCCGGCCCGCCCGCAGCGACTCGCGGACGGCCTCCGGGCGCAGCGGCCCCGTCTCGGGGACGTGCAGGTTCACACAGAGGTCCCCCGGCGCATACGCCGCACCGTCCTCGCGCAGCCACTCGCCGGTGCGCACCCCGGCGGCGGACCGCTCGTGCTGCAGCCGCCCCACCTGCAGGATCGACCCGGTTAGGTGTCGGGTGAGCCAGCCGCCGAGCTCGTCGCCGAGCCCCGGCCGGCCCTCCCACTGCCGGTTGCGGGTCATCATCCGCCCCACGTCGGCCAGGGTCGCGGCGAGCACCGGCGGCGGCACCCCGCGGTCGTGCGCCCAGCCCAGCGTCGTCGGCAGCACCTCCGCGAAGGCCAGCACGGGCAGGTATGCCGCGGGATCGGGCCCCGTGGCCGGCTCGCCCGGGGCGACCAGCGCCGCGCGGCTCGGCAGGGGTGGAGGCGGGGACGGACGCCCGACCGCGATACCGAGGGCCTCGGCCGTCTGGCCGACCCAGTCCGCGAGGTGGGCGTCGTCGCGGGCCCGCTCCGCGGCATCCCGTAGGGGCTCGAGGTCGGCGTCCGGGACGGCGAAGAGGCTGACCGCCTGCCCGGTCAACACCAGGTCACACCCGGGTCAGCGGGCGCTGTAGTTGGGGGCCTCGACGATGGACTGGATGTCGTGGGGGTGGCTCTCCTTGAGCCCGGCAGCCGTGATGCGCACGAACCGGCCGCGCTCGCGCAGCTCGGGGATGGTGCGCGCGCCGACGTAGAACATCGACTGGTGCAGGCCCCCGATGAGCTGGTGGGCGACCGCGGAGACGGGGCCGCGGTAGGCGACCTGGCCCTCGATGCCCTCCGGCACGATCTTGTCGTCGCTCGTGACGTCGGCCTGGAAGTAGCGGTCGCGGGAGAACGACTTCTTGCCGCGCGAGGCCATCGCTCCGAGGGAGCCCATCCCCCGGTAGGCCTTGAACTGCTTGCCCCCGACGAGCACGAGCTCGCCCGGCGACTCCTCGCAGCCCGCGAACAGGGAGCCGATCATCACGGTCTCGGCGCCGGCCACGAGGGCCTTGGCGATGTCGCCGGAGTACTGCAGGCCGCCGTCACCGACGACCGGGACGCCGGCGGGGCGGGCGGCGCGGGCGGCCTCGTGGATGGCCGTGACCTGGGGCACCCCGACCCCGGCCACGACGCGGGTCGTGCAGATCGAGCCCGGACCCACCCCGACCTTGACGCCGTCGGCGCCGGCGTCGACGAGGGCCTGGGCGCCCTCGCGGGTGGCGACGTTGCCGGCCAGCACCTGCACGTGGCGGGTCGCGGGGTCGGACTTCAGCCGGCGGATCATCTCGAGCATGAGCCGGGCGTGGCCGTTGGCGACGTCGGGGACGAGCACGTCCACGCCGGCGTCGACGAGCGTGGTGGCCCGCTCCCAGGCGTCGCCGAAGTAGCCGACCGCGGCGGCCACGAGCAGCCGCCCGTGGCCGTCCTTGCTCGCCTGCGGGAACTGCTCGGACTTCACGAAGTCCTTCACCGTGATGAGCCCGGCCAGGCGGCCGGCGTCATCGACGATGGGCAGCCGCTCGCGCTTGTGCTGGCGCAGCAGGGCCGTCGCGTCGTCGCGGCTGATGCCGACCGGCGCCGTGACGAGAGGCATCGGCGTCATGACCTCGTCGACCTTGGTCGTGGCCCACTCCGCAACGGGGGTGAACCGCAGGTCGCGGTTGGTGATGATGCCGAGCAGCCGGTTGTCGGCGTCGACCACGGGCAGGCCCGAGACGCGGTACTGGCCGCACTTCTCGTCGAGGTCCTCCAGCGTCGCGTCGGCGCCGATCGTCACCGGGTTGGAGATCATCCCCGTCTGCGTCCGCTTCACGAGGTCGACCTGGTAGGCCTGGTCGTCGATGGCGAGGTTGCGGTGCAGCACGCCGATGCCGCCCTGCCGCGCCATGGCGATGGCCATCCGCGACTCGGTGACGGTGTCCATGGCGCTCGAGACCAGGGGCACGCGCAGGCTGATCTCGCGGGTCAGCCGGGTCGTCGTGTCGACCTCGCTGGGGATGACGTCGGTCTCGCCGGGCAGCAGCAGGACGTCGTCGTAGGTGAGGCCGAGCGGCGCCACCAGGGGGGTCTCGTCGGAGTGATCGGACGGACCGGTGCTCATCGCCTCATTCTACGGGCCGCAGGGGGCCGCCCCGGCTACGTGCCGGAGGGGGTGGGGGTACCGGCTGAGGTGGTGGTCGAGGTGGCGGCGGGGGTGACGACCGGCACGGCCGTCGGCGAGGTCGCGGGCGTCATGGCCCCGCTCGTCGCGTCGCTCGTTTCCGGTCGGCCTGCCGCGCCTTGGTGCCGCGGTGCTTCGCCCCGCCGTTGCCATGGCCGGCCCCGTACGCGTTGCCGTTGGCCGGCGCCGGGGAGGCCGGTCTCGTGGAGGCGGGTGTCGTTGAGGTCGGCGGGGCGTGGGCGTCGGCTTCGACGCCGGGGTGGCGGCGTGCAGCGCCCCCTGTCCGGCGTTGCCGGTGCCGGCGAAGGCGTGGCCGCTGGGCGTGCTGGTGCTCGAGGGGGCGGTGGTCGGGCTGCTCGTCGCCGAGGTGGAGGTATCGGAGGGCTTCGAGGACGCGCTCGCCGCGCCGCCCTGGGCGTCCTGCCCACTGCCGGAGGTCGGCGTGCCCTTGGCCTTGCTCGACGACGCCTTCGCCGAGCCCGACGCGGTGCTCGCGGAGCCGGCCGGCGGCGCCGACGCGGCGCCGTCCGCCGTGCTGCCGTCCGACGCTGCCCCAGGGACGACGGTCCCCGCCGCGGGGCCCGCAAGGACCAGGGACGGCAGGCCCGTGGCCGAGGGCGGCCCGGACGCGACGGCGACACCGGGCATACCGCGGCCGCCGGCCAGCCCCGCGGAGCCGGGGAGAAGGAGGCGGCCCGACGCGAGTCCGGGGCCGGTGAACGGCAGCCCGAGCGCCTGCAGCGCCTGCGGGAGGAGGCGAGTATGCGCCGGAGTCGCCCAGGGCGGCCGACTGTCCTTGAGAGGTCTCCAGGGCGGCTGCGACCGTGGCGCCCGAGACGGCGACGCCGAGGGCCGCGAGCACGACGAGACCGCGGTGGCCGCGACGGCGCCGCGGCTCTGCAGGCCCGGGTGGCTGATGGGGGCGTCGACCTGGCGGGCGACGGAGAGCAGCAGGGAGCCGAGCTCGTCGTCGCAGTCGAGCCGGGCGCCGACGCGGTCGAGGAGCAGGTCGTCGGCGAGCACGCTGCTGAGCCGGGTGGGCGTCACGAGGCCACCTCCTGCGCGTCGGCGAGCAGCGCCCGCAGCCGGGTGAGGGCGCGGTGCTGGGCGACCCGGATCGCCCCGGCGGTCATCCCGAGGGCGGCGGCGGTCTCCTCGGTGGACATGCCGACCGCGACGCGCAGGGTGAGGATCTCCTGCTGCTGCTGCGGCAGGGTGCGCATGAGCGCGGCGGCGCGGGCCGCCTCGTCGCGCAGCACGGCGGCGTCCTCGGGCCCGGTCGTCATGTCGACGGCGTCGGGGACGTCCGCCACGGCCTGAGGGCCCCCGGATGAGCACGCGCTGCGCGTCGGCGGTCTTGCGAGCGGCGATGGCGTAGACGAAGGCCTCGAAGGGCAGCCCTCGCTCGTCGTAGGTGCGCAGGCCCGTGTGAACCGCCATGCACACCTCCTGCGCCACGTCCTGGGCCACGTCCTCGGCTCCGAAGCGGCCCAGCCGGGCCCGCGCGTAACGCAGGGCCAGCTGTCGGACCCGACCCAGCAGGGCCTCGGCCGCAGCACCGCCGTCGCACCGGGCGAGGGCGGCGAGGTCCCGCAGCGTCTCCGTGGGACCTACGTGCTCCATCGCCGCCGGGGCGTCCGGCGTTACCGGCGCCGTCCGAGGCGTGGACGCCTCGACCGCTGCGGACCGGGACGACAGGGACGAGCGACCCGCCTCGGGGGCGTCCTGCCCCCGCGGCTGGGACGTCACAGACCTCCGGCCCGCCCACGACACCGCCGTGCTCACCACACCCCCGGTCGTGCCCATCGTCGGCTCTCCCGCCCGACCTTGCCGCCCGACCATACCGGGGCCGGATGGGACCGGGGAGCAGGTTGCCGCAACCCGAGGACGGCCCCTTCGCCGAACCGTGACCGATCCGTGACGTCTAAGGCCCCGGGGGGTGGGGTACATCCGCATCGACTCGGGATGTGCCGCCGGGTCGGACCCAGTCCGGCACCGGCCTGATGCGCACGGGTGCCGGACGTCCACGACGCCATGGCACGGCGCGAACGGAGGAGACATGGCAGAGATCTCCCGGCTGCCGGGACCGGTAGCCGACCTGTGGGACTGGCAGATCCAGGGGCTGTGCCGCGGGCAGAACCCCGAGGTGTTCTTCCATCCCGAGGGCGAGCGGGGCCCCGCCCGGCGCAACCGCGACGCGGCGGCCAAGGCCGTCTGCGCGACGTGCCCCGTGCTCGTGCAGTGCCGGGCGCACGCCCTGCAGGTGCGCGAGCCCTACGGGGTCTGGGGCGGCATGACCGAGGACGAGCGGGAGGCCGCGTACGGGCTGCGTCGCCCGGCATCCGCGGCCGCGGGGCTCGCCGCCTCCTGACCTGCGGGCCGGGTCACCCGGCCGGCTGACGACGAAGGGCCGCCCCCCGTGGGGGACGGCCCTTCGTCGTGGTGGGGCGGCGCGTCAGTGACCGTGCCCGTGGCCGTGGCCGCCCCCGGCGGGGGCCTCCTCGTCCTCCTTCTTCTCCACGACGAGGGTGTCCGTCGTGAGGATCATGGAGGCGATCGACGCCGCGTTGCGCAGCGCCGAGCGGGTGACCTTGACCGGGTCGATGACGCCGGCGGCCATGAGGTCGCCGTACTCGCCGGTGGCCGCGTTGAAGCCGTGGCCCATGGGCAGCTCCGCCACCTTCGAGGTGACGACGTAGCCCTGGACGCCGGCGTTCTCGGCGATCCAGCGCAGCGGCTCGGCCGCAGCCTTGCGGACGATCGCCGCACCGGTGGCCTCATCGCCCTCGAGGGTGAGGTCGCCGATGGCCGCGACGGCCTGGATGAGGGCCGAGCCGCCGCCGGCGACGATGCCCTCCTCGATGGCCGCGCGGGTCGCCGAGATGGCGTCCTCGATGCGGTGCTTCTTCTCCTTGAGCTCCACCTCGGTGTGCGCGCCGACCTTGATGACGCAGACGCCGCCGGCGAGCTTGGCGAGGCGCTCCTGGAGCTTCTCGCGGTCCCAGTCGGAGTCGGTGCGCTCGATCTCGGACTTGATCTGAGCGACGCGGCCGTCGACGTCGGCCTTCTCGCCGAGACCGTCGATGACCGTGGTGTTGTCCTTGGTCACGACGATGCGGCGGGCCTGGCCCATGAGGTCGAGCCCGGCGCCGTCGAGCTTGAGGCCGACCTCCTCGGCGATGACCTGGCCACCGGTGAGGATGGCGAGGTCCTGCAGCATCGCCTTGCGGCGGTCACCGAAGCCGGGGGCCTTGACCGCGGCGACGTTGAACGTGCCGCGGATCTTGTTGACGACGAGCGTCGAGAGAGCCTCGCCGTCGACGTCCTCGGCCACGATGAGCAGCGGCTTGCCCGACTGGACGACCTTCTCGAGCACCGGGAGCAGGTCCTGGATCGAGGAGATCTTGCCCTGGTGGATGAGGATGTAGGCGTCCTCGAGGACGGCCTCCATGCGCTCGGTGTCGGTGACGAAGTACGCCGAGATGTAGCCCTTGTCGAACTGCATGCCCTCGGTGAACTCGAGCTCGGTCGCCGTCGTCGAGGACTCCTCGACGGAGATGACGCCGTCCTTGCCGACCTTGTCGAAGGCCTCGGCGATGGTCTTGCCGATGGTCTCGTCCTGGGCGGAGAGGGTGGCGACGGAGGCGACCTCGGCGGTGCCGTCGACCTCGCGGGCGTTCTCGAGCAGCCGGTCGTTGACCGCCTGGACGGCCTTGTCCATGCCGCGCTTCAGGGCGGCGGGGGCCGCGCCGGCCGCGACGTTGCGCAGGCCTTCCTTGACCATCGCCTGGGCGAGGACCGTGGCGGTCGTCGTGCCGTCACCGGCGACGTCGTTGGTCTTGGTCGCGACCTCCTTGGCGAGCTGGGCGCCGAGGTTCTCGTAGGGGTCCTCGAGCTCGATCTCCTTGGCGATCGTCACGCCGTCGTTGGTGATCGTCGGGGCGCCCCACTTCTTGTCGATGACGACGTTGCGGCCCTTGGGGCCGAGCGTCACCTTGACCGCGTTGGCGAGCGCGTCAACGCCGCGCTCCAGCGACTTGCGTGCGGAGTCGTCGAACTCCAGCGTCTTGGGCATGAGCGTCCTTCTTCAGTCAGTTACTGCATGGAAGAGCAGGTGATACGGGTATGCCGGGGGCGCGCCGAGACGGCGAGCACCCGGCATACGCGGTGGGGCAGGTGGGTCAGCCGACGACGGCGAGGACGTCGCGGGCGCTGAGGATGAGGTACTCGGTGCCCTGGTGCTTGACCTCGGTGCCGCCGTACTTGCTGTAGATCACGCGGTCGCCGACGGTGATGTCGAGCGGCACGCGGTTGCCCTTGTCGTCGATGCGACCGGGACCGACGGCCAGGACCTCGCCCTCCTGGGGCTTCTCCTTGGCGGTGTCCGGGATGACCAGGCCGGACGCGGTGGTCTGCTCGGCCTCGAGGGACTTGACCACGATGCGGTCTTCGAGCGGCTTGATGGAAACCGACACGATGTTGACCTCCCCTTCGGGATTGTCGAGATGAATGTCTGGGCTGCTCGGGGTTCGCCGTCGCGGGGGTCGACCCGCCGAGCGGTTAGCACTTCCAGGTGGAGAGTGCTAACGCCAAATCTAGGTAGGTGGTTAGCACTCGGTCAAGTCGAGTGCCAGCTCCGCCGGGTCCGTGCCCTGGTCGGTCCTCCCGACAAGGGGACACGTCGCTGGACAACGGTTCCCCAGCGAAGCGCCCCATTATCGGGTCACCCGATAAAGGGGAGGCTGGTGGGGCTGGGAGAATGCGGTGTGGACCTGGCCTCGATCGCGCTGCTCGTCGACGGCGAGGGCCGTGACCTGCTGGCGTCGCTGCCGCCGTACGACCCGGCCGGCGAGCTGGCCCTGCAGACCCGGCTGCGGGCGGCGGGGTACGCCCCCGAGCTCGTCTCCGCGGCGCTCACCCAGTCGATGCTGCGGGCCCGGGCCGTCGACAAGCTGGGCACCTTCGCCGACCAGATGCTCTTCACCCAGGACGGGCTCGAGCAGGCGACCCGGCTCGGCGTGGCCGCCCGGCACGCCGCGCGCTACCTGCGGGCCGAGATCCGGCTCGTCCACGACCTCGGCTGCGGCATCGGGGTCGACGCGATGGCCTTCGCCGGCCTCGACCTCGGCGTACGGGCGGTCGACGCCGACGCCGTCACGGCCGTCGTCGCCGCGGTCAACCTGCGGCACTGGCCCGATGCGGTCGTCACGCACGCCCGGGCGCAGGACGTGGCGCTGCCCACGGGGGAGGCGCTGCGGCATACCGGCCTCTGGCTGGACCCCGCGCGGCGCACCCGCGGGCCGGCCGACATCCACGGCCGCTCCCGGCGGGTCTTCTCGCTCGACGCCATCTCGCCGTCGTGGTCGGAGGTGCTGCGGTATGCCACGCAGGTGCCGGCCACCGGCGCGAAGCTCGCCCCGGGCTTCCCCCACCAGGCGCTGCCGGCCGGCGCCGAGGCCCAGTGGGTGTCGTGGCTCGGCGACGTCGTCGAGTGCTCGGTGTGGTGGGGCCCCCTGGTGACGACGCCCGGCCGCACGGCGAGCGTGCTGCGGCCCGGCGCCGAGGTCGTCTCGCTGACCGAGGCCGACGCCGCCGGCGCCCGCCCGCCCCTGGAGCGCGGCGCCGAGGTCGGGCGGCTCCTCTACGAGCCCGACCGCGCGGTGATCCGGGCCGGCCTCACCGGCGCCCTCAGCCGCGAGGTCGACGGCGCCGAGCTCTCGAGCGGGGTGGGCTACGTCGCGAGCGACCGCGTGGTCGACGTGCCCTGGGCCCACCGGTATGCCGTGCGCGAGGCGCTGCCGTGGAACGTCAAGGCGGTGCGCGGCTGGCTGCGCGACCGGGGGATCGGGCGCCTGACGATCAAGAAGCGCGGCGTCTCCCTCGACCCCGAGGTCGTGCGCCGGCAGCTGCGGCTGTCGGGTGACGCGGCGGCGACGCTGGTGCTCACGCGGGTGGGCGCCCAGCCCCACGCCCTCGTCGTCGACCCGGCCTGAGGGCAGCAGGCCCCCCGGGCCGCACTCAGCACTCTCCCAGGCTGCGGTCAGCAACACCGTGTTGCATCCCTTGCGCTCCGAGGGTGCCGACGCGGAGCAGACGGGGGCACGGCAGATGGGGCTCTACACGGTCGACCCGCAGGCGCTCGCCACGGCCGCGCCGGCGTTCGACGTCATCGCGCAGGACTGCGTCCAGAGCGGACGCGACGTCGTGGACGCCACCTCGTCCATGGTCGACGCGCTGGGCGACCCGGCCGTGGTCACCTCCGTCGGGGCCGTCGTCACCGCCCTGCTCTCCGACCTCCAGCTCGTCCACGCCGGGCTGACCGAGCTGGGGGTGAACGTCAAGGCCAACGGCGACGGGTACGTCGTCAACGAGCAGAGCACGGCGGCCAGCTACGCGCGGGCCCACGCGCGCCTGGGCGGCACCAGTGCTCCCTGACGGTGGCGGCGGCGGCAGCGCCGCCCCGGACGTCCTGACCCCTCCCCCCGGGAACCCGGCCGGCATCCACGCCTCGGCGTCGACCCTCGCGAGGCACGCCGGGACGATCGGTGACCTGGCCGCGTCGACGAAGCGCCGGGGGGACGGCACGACGTCGTCGGCCGGCTGGACCGGCCCCAGCTCGCAGGCCTTCGGGGTGGCGGTCACGGCCACGACGGGGGTCGCCGCGCGTCTGGAGTCGCCGACCACCCGCCTCGTGGGCGTCGTCCGCACCTACGCCGACGCCCTCGACACGGCGCAGCGGGCGGTCCGGGCCGCCGCCGCCAGCTATGTCACCGCCGAAGGGAAGGCCAACCAGACGGCCGACGCGGTCAACGCCGACCCCCAGCGCACCCAGAGCGACGTCGACACCGCGAACACGGCGATCCGCGGCTTCCAGGGCGCGATGACCACGGCCGAGCAGGACGCCGCCCGGGCCTGGGCGACCTTCCGCGCCGCCCGGGACCAGGCGTGCGTCGACGCCGCGGCCTGCGCCACCGAGCTCGAGAAGGGCACGGAGGGGTCGGGCTTCACCGGCTTCCTGGAGACCCTCAAGGGGGCCAACGAGCGGTTCCACTCCGTCTGGGACCTCAGTCCCAGCGACTACCTGCTCGGCCAGAAGCTGGAGGAGGCCTCGCGCGCCCTGCCGGGGCTGCGGACCGGGGCCCAGGACGCCCGGGCCGCACTCCAGGCGCTGCAGACCGAGAAGTCGGTGCTCCAGGTCCTCCAGGAGACGGGGAACGCCAGCCCCGCCAACCTGGCCCGGCTCAGCGAGGTGACGAAGGCCCTCGACCCCGCGCTGGACACGTCGGCCGCCGCCGTGTCCGCGGCCAGCGGGCTCTCCCGCTTCACCGGCGCCCTGTCGGTGGCCAAGTACGGCCTCGGCGCCACCGCCATCGTCGGCGACGTCTTCACGATGATCTCGCCCGAGGACAGCGGGGCGATGGGCTGGGTGGACCGCGGCGCGGCCGGCGCGAACGCGGCGCTGGTGACCGGGGACCTCGCGGTCACCGCCGGCGTCTTCGGGGCCGAGGCGACGATCCCGGTGGCCGGCGAGGTGCTCATGGTGGGCACCGCCGCCTACCTCGCGGGTGACTACCTCTACCACCACTGGGAGCCGTTCCGGAACGTCTGCAACACGGTCGCCGACACGACGGTGAGTGTCGTCAAGGACGTCGGACACGCCGCGTCGGACGTCGGCCACGGCGTGGCGAACGTCGCCGAGGATGTGTGGAATGCCGTCTTCTGAGCGGGCCGCCGCGGCTCGCGCCCTCACCACCGGCGCCCAGGTGCACGGGATCGTCCCGCTCTGCCGGCTCACCGACACGGAGGAGATCCTCCTCGGGTCGCCGCTCTGGGCGCTGGCCGATGCCGACGTCGTGACCCGGTGGTCGGACCTCGACCCCGACCGTCAGCTCGCCACCCTCGTCGGCGCCCGGCGCGGCCTCGTGGCCCGGGGCCTGCTCACCGCGCCGACCCCAGCCGGCCCGGCCGCGCCGGCCGACCTCACGGCGTCAGGCGCGGCGGACGAGGGCGCCGGGGACCACGACGTCCTCGTGCCCGCCCCGGCGCTCGGCCTCGTCATCGCCGCCCGCACCCGCCCCACCTTCGTCGTGGTCACCACCGGACCGCCCGACCGACCCGTGCCCGGACCTCGGCTGTATGCGCTGGTCGACGACGACGGTCTGCAGGGCCTCGTCGTCGAGGTCGTCGCCGGCGGGCAGCACGACTACCGGCTCGCCAGCCCCGAGCTCGCGGCGCGGGGCCTCGCCGCGTGGGGCACCCGTCACCTGCGCTCCGAGCCGGCCGACCGCCCGTCCGGTCTCGCCGTCGAGCTGCTGCGGCACCGGGACGGCGAGCAGCTCACCCTGGCCGGCGTCGTGCTCACCGCCCCGCGGGGCCTGCTGACCCTCGCCGTGCGCGGGTTCGACGGCGCCCGTGAGCGCGTCGTCGCGGCCGGTGACGACGAGGTCGAGGAGGCGCTGCGCCGGCTCCTGCTCGATGCGGCCCTCCCGTCGAGGGCCACGTGAGCGGGCCGGTCGTGGTGCAGCACGACGTGGGCCGCAGTCGGCGAGACCTCGCCGTGGCCCTCGTCGGTGCCCTGCTGGTCGCCGGGTTCCTCGTCGCCGCCGTGGCCGGCCAGCGGTCGCCGGGAGTCGTCGTGGTGGGGGTCATCGGCATCGTGCTCGTCGCCGTGGGTCTGCCGCCGTGGCTGCGCTGGCACGGCCTCCAGGTGCGCCTCGACGAGACGGGGGTGCTCTTCGGGGCGCCGACGGCACGCGCCCGGCCCCCGCTCTTCTCCGGGCTGATGCGCCAGCCGTTCCACGTCGCGTGGGACGGGTTCGGCGACGCCCACCTCGTCGAGGGGCGCGACGCCGGGGCCCGGATGCAGCAGCTGATGGCGCCCGCCCGGGTGACGACGGCGAACGGCTTCTTCCCGCGGTCCGGGGCGCCCGCCCATGTGTCCCTTCTCGTCATCGACCCGTCGCGGACCCCGATCCCGTGGCAGCGCACCCTGCGCAGCGGCACGTTCACGATGCACGCGACGCCGGACCCGATGAACCCGAGCCGTCGCTGGGTCTTCCCCGTACGGGACGGCGCCGCGGTGGTCGCGGCCTTCCAGGCGTGGGGCAAGACGATCGAGCAGACCGACGCCCCAGCCGCACCCGCGCCGTGCCCGGAGTGGGCGGCCCCGGGGACTCCCCCCACGCCCTAGGTGCCCCGGACCGGCTCCATCGGCCCGGATCGGCTCGGGGTGCCCCTCGACGCCACCCGGCTGGGCGCATACCGGGGCGTCGACCATCGCGACGGTCCCGGCGCGAGCGCTGCGTCAGGCGATGACGGCGACGGCCCGGCGCAGGGCCGACGGCGGGTCGGGGTCGGCGGCGAGCGCCGCCGCGAGCGCTGCGCAGAACCGGTCGACGACCGACGCCGACCCGGCGAGCACGTCGGCGGCGGGTCGGGTCGTGAACGCCCCCCCACGACGCCTCACCCGCAGGCCGTCCCAGACGGCCCCGGACCCCTCGACGACGACGCACAGCGACCGGGGCAGGAGGCCGGAGTCGGCGAGCGCCGCGGCGTCGCGCTCGTCGACCACGCACGGGGAGCAGGCCTCGAGCGCCGCCGCCGGCACCCCGACGTAGGGGGAGGCGCTGAGGACGACGCGCGCCTCGACGTGCTCGGCCGCGCTGACGACGGCGCCCGCAACGGCTCCGACGACGGCACCGACCGGCCCGTCGCGGGCTCCCCCGACCGCCGCCGGGGCGTCCCCGAGGTCCAGCAGGACGACGTCGTCGGGCCTCAGGTCGCGCAGGGCGCCCTCGAGGTGACCGGCGAGGTCCTCGTCGGCGCCGGGCACGAGCAGGGTGGTGGGTGGTGGGCCGCCCTCCTCGCCGGCGACCACGACGAGACCGGTCGTGGCGCCGGGGACCCGGGCCAGCCGGGCCTCGACCCCGAGCCCGGCCACCTGGGCGGCACACCAGGCACCGTCCGCGTCGTCGCCCACCGCACCGACGAGCACCACCTCGGCGCCCGCCCGGCGCGCCGCCACCGCCTTGTCGACGCTGCGGCCGCCGACGGTGCGCACCGCCCGGAGCGCTGTCGCCGCCTCACCCGGCCGGGGCAGCGTCTCGACCTGGGCGCGCACCCAGACGCCCACCGAGCCGACGACGACGACCCGGCCCATCAGCCGCGCGACCCACCCGCCGGCCCGACGGTCTCGAGCCAGAGCGCGGCATACCGGGGGCCGTCGACCCCGAGGGCGACGTCGACGAGCACCGGGGAGATGCCGTGGGGGTCGTGGCTCATGTCGCCGTCCCAGCTGCGGCGGTCGACGACCGTACGCCCGCGGGACCACGAGCCGCCGAGCTCGACCCGCAGGGGCAGGGCCTCGGTGCGCAGGGCTCCGCGGTCGAGCACCGCGCACACGGCCCCGGCGTCGCCGATGGTCGCCGACGGGGTGCCGAACCGCCGGCACTGCACCTCGATGAGGTGGCCGGCGAGCCGGGTGGCGGGGTCGTCCGCGGCCATGAGGTCGTGGGCCTGCTCGAGGGTGACGGTGGGGGCGTAGAAGACGTCGAGGCCGTAGAGGGTGAGGGGGACGCCGAGGACGGCGGCGGCGTCGACGGCGATCGCGGCGGCCTCGGGGTCGTGGAAGACGTTGAACTCGGCCGAGGCGGTGGCGTTGCCGACGTCGACCGCGCCGCCCATGATGACGATGCCCGCGAGGTGGGACGCGACCTCGGGATGGGTCCGCAGCAGCAGCGCGACGTTCGTGAGCGGCGCCAGGGTGACCAGCGTGACCGGCTCGGGCGCGGCCAGCAGCACGTCGCGGAGCAGGTCGACGGCGCCGCGGGAGTCGGGCTGGCGGGTCGACCGGGGCCAGTCGAGATCACCCATACCGTCCTCGCCGTGCACGTGGCGGGCGTGGGCCGGGCGCTCGAGCAACGGGCGGTCGGCGCCCGCGGCGACGAGGACGTCCGGCCGGCCGGCGGCGTCGAGCACGGTGAGGGTGTTGGCGACGACGTCGGGCAGCGGCGCGTTGCCCCCGACGCAGGTGACGGCGAGCAGGTCGAGCCCGGGGTGGCGCGCGGCCAGCAGGATGGCGCAGGCGTCGTCGAGCCCGGTGTCGACGTCGAGCACGACCGGGGTGGGCATGGCGGGGAGCATACGGCCGGTATGCGACCGGCGGCTGCCGTCGGTAGCGTCGGGTCCGTGGGGGTCACGCGAGGGTCCGGGGTCGCGGCCGTCGCCATGGTCACAGCGGTCGCAGCGGTCACAGCGGTCGCGCTCCTCGCCGCGTGCACCGCCGGACCGGACCCCACCGGCGCGGCGAGCACCTCCGCGGGACCGACGGGCGCGGCGACGTCCCCCACCTCGGCACCCGTGACCCCGACGACCCCGCCCACCACCCCGCCCACCACCTCGGCCGCCCCGACCACCACCTCGGCGCCCGCCCCCGCGTCGTGCGTCGACCGGCTGGTCGCCGGTCTGACTCCCGAGCAGAAGGCCGGCCAGCTCGTCATGGTCGGCGCCCAGGCGGCTCAGCCGGTGGGCGCCCTCGACGCCGTCCTGCGCGACCAGCGGGTGGGCGGGGTGACCCTGCTCGGCACCTGGTCCGGGTCCGCGACCGTCTCGGCGGCGGTGGCCCACTGGCAGTCGCTGGGCACGGCGGCCTCGGGCGGGATCGGCACCCTCGTCGCCGCCGACCAGGAGGGTGGCCAGGTGCAGCACGTGCGCGGCGCCGGGTTCACCTCCACCGCGTCGGCCCTCGCGCAGGGCCGGTCACCCGCCGGGGTCGCGCGCACGTCCTCCACGGTCGGCGCCCAGCTGCGGAGCGCGGGCGTCGACGTCGACCTGGCCCCGGTCGCCGACACCGTGACCGCCGCCTTCGCGCCGCGCAACGCCCCCATCGGCGCGCTCGACCGGGAGTACGGCCACGACCCCGCCACCGTCGCCGCGTCGGTGCGGGCCGCGGTCGGCGGGCTGCAGGGCGCCGGCGTCAGCGCCGCCCTCAAGCACTTCCCCGGCCTCGGCCGCGTCACCGGCAACACCGACCTCACCGCCAGCGGCACGACCGACGACACGACGACCGCCGACGACGCATACCTGGGGCCGTTCCGGGCAGGGATCGAGGCGGGGGCCGACCTCGTCATGGTCTCGTCCGCGCTCTACCCCCGGATCGACCCCGACCACCGGGCGGCGTTCTCGCCCGCCGTCGTCACGGGGCTGCTGCGGCAGGGGCTGGGCTTCACGAAGGTGGTCGTCACCGACGACGTGGGCGCGGCGAAGGCCGTGGCGGCCGTGCCCGTGGGCGAGCGGGCGACGCAGTTCGTGGCGGCGGGCGGCGACATCGTCCTCACGGGTCTGCCGTCGACGGTGCCCACGATGACCGCTGCCCTCGTGGACCGAGCGGCCGCCGACCCGGCCTTCGCCGCCCAGGTCGACGCGGCCGTGACGCGCGTCCTCGACCTCAAGACCCGCCACCACCTCACGCCCTGCGCCTGACCCCCGCTCACGGGGCCACGCCCGCCGCCTCCACCCCGACATGACTGCCGGTCGGGCTCGACCCCATCCCGACATGACTGCCAGTCAGGGCCCTCGGCTGCCGCTACAACGGCAGCCGAGATCCACGACTGCCAGTCATGTCCGACCCGACGACCGGCAGTCGGGTCGGACGCACCTTGCCGGTACGCCGGTATGCCGTGGTGCCGGTGGGCCGTGGCTGCCCGCCAGCCGCAGCTGCCCGTCAGGCGCGGACGAGGGTGACCGGCATGGAGGAGTCGGCCGGGAGGTCGAGGGCGGAGGGCGCCACCCCGCGGGCCACCATCTGGGCGCCGAGGGCCGCGACCATGGCGCCGTTGTCGGTGCAGAGGCCCGGCCGGGGCACGCGCAGGCGGATGCCGGCCGCCTCGCACCGCTCGGCGGCGAGCGCCCGCAGCCGGGAGTTCGCGGCCACCCCACCGCCCACGAGCAGGTCGTCGACGCCCTCGGCCCGGCAGGCGGCGACCGCCTTGCGGGTCAGCACGTCGACCACGGCCTCCTGGAAGCTGGCCGCGACGTCCTCCACGGGCACCGGCTCCCCCGACTCCTCGCGCAGCCGCACCCACCGCGACACCGCCGTCTTCAGCCCGGAGAACGAGAAGTCGAAGCGGTGCCGCTCGAGGTCCTTGGCCGCCGTCAGGCCGCGCGGGAAGTCGATGGCGACCGACGAGCCGGACCGCGCCGCCCGGTCGATGTAGGGCCCCCCGGGGAACGGCAGGCCGAGCACGCGGGCCACCTTGTCGAACGCCTCCCCCGCGGCGTCGTCGATCGTCGCCCCGAGCGGGCGGACGTCGGCGGTGACGTCGGGCACGAGCAGCAGCGACGAGTGCCCGCCGCTGACGAGCAGCGCCAGGCAGGGCTCCGGCAGCGGGCCGTGCTCGACGACGTCGACGGCGACGTGCGAGGCGAGGTGGTTGACGCCGTAGATCGGCACGCCGAGCCCGACCGCGAGCGCCTTGGCCGCCGCGACCCCCACGAGCAGGGCGCCGGCCAGACCCGGGCCCGCGGTGACGGCGATGGCGTCGAGGTCGGCGAGGCGCACCCCGGAGTCGCGGCACGCCCGTTCGATGGTCGGCACCATGGCCTCGAGGTGCGCCCGGCTCGCGACCTCGGGCACGACGCCGCCGAAGCGGGCGTGCTCGTCGACGCTGCTCGCCACGGCGTCGACGAGCAGCGTCTGCCCGCGCACGATCCCCACGCCGGTCTCGTCGCAGGACGTCTCGATGCCGAGCACGAGCGGCCCGTCCGACCGGCTCCCCGTCTCCACGCTCACCGCTCCCCCTCGGTCCGAAGCCGTCGCCGCATGACGACCGCATCGACGTCACCGGGCTGGTAGTAGCGCCGCCGCACGGAGATCTCCTCGAACCCCTGCCGCCGGTAGAGGCCGAGCGCGGCGGCGTTGTCGGCCCGCACCTCCAACAGGGCGGCCACCGCGCCCCGGGCCACCGCCCGCTCCAGGAGGGTCTCGACGAGCCGGTCGCCCACGCCCCGACCGCGCGACCGGGGCGCGACGGCCACCGTCATGACGTCGGCGACGTCACCGCCGTGGTCGAGCCCGGCGTACGCCTCGATGCCACCCTCGCCATCACCACCACAGCCATCGCCCTCCAGGACGACGTAGTCACGCCGCGGCCGCCCGGCCAGCTCGGACCACCACGTCGCCTCGCTCCAGGCGTCGTCGGCGAAGATCTCCGCCTCCAGCGCGGCCAGGCGCGGGATGTCGCGCCACGTCATCTCCCGCAGCACGCTCACGCCCGCCCCCCGGCCGCAGCCGCCCCAGCCGGCCCCGCCGTTCCTGGCACCGAGCGCCGGCACCGCCGGCACCGACGGCACCGCGCACCGCATCCGGGCGCCGGAGGTAGAAGGGCTCGTGCTCGTCGAGCGGGTCGCCGGCCGCCAGCCGCCGGGCCGTCAGGTCGGCCAGCCAGCGCGCCGAGACGTCGAGGGGTATGCCGTGGGCGCCCGCGAACGCGTCGGGGTACAGCACCGGGCCGCGCCCGACGACCGGTAGGGCCGCGACGTCGCCCGGCAGGTCCGCGGCGCGGGCGACGTGCGGCCCCTCGACCCGGGTCGGCACACCGGCCGGCCCCGCCGCATGCCGGCTGTAGCGCGCCCAGTAGACCTCCTTGCGCCGGGCGTCGGTGGCGACGAGCAGCTCGCCCCCCGACCCGCCGGCATACGCCTCGTGGGCGAGGGCGTCGAGGCTGCAGACGCCGTGCAGGGTCGCCCCGGTCGCGAGGGCGAGGGTGCGCGCGGTGACGATGCCGACGCGCAGGCCGGTGAACGGGCCGGGGCCGAGCCCGCAGACGACGTCGGTGAGGTCGCGCACCCGCGCGCCGGCGCCCTCGAGCGCCCGGGTGACCCCCGGCGCGAGGTGCTCGGCGTGCCCGCGCGCGTCGAGCGTCGTCACCTCGGCGACGACCTGCTCGCCGTCGTGCACGGCCACCGTGATCGCGGTCGTCGACGTGTCGATGGCGAGCAGGAGCACGCCCGCAGGCTACCGGCGCGCCGACCGCTCAGACCGCGAGGCCCCGCCAGCGCGCCCCGACGCCCGTGAGCCGGGCGGTGCGCCGCTCGCCCTCGGTCACGGCCAGGACGACCTCGAGGTGGTCCTCGGCCAGCCGCTCCGCGACGCCGTGGCCCCACTCGACGACGGTGACGCTGCCGTCGACGTCGGCGTCCAGGTCGAGGTCGTCGAGCTCCAGCGCCCCACCGATCCGGTAGGCGTCGACGTGCACCAGCGGCGGTCCGCCCACCAGCGACGGGTGCACGCGGGCGATGACGAAGGTCGGCGAGGTCACCGGGCCCCGCACGCGCAGCCCCTCGCCGAGCCCCTGGGTCAGCGTCGTCTTGCCCGCCCCGAGGTCGCCGGTGAGCACGACGAGGTCGCCGGCCCGCAGCTGCCCCCCGAGCCGGCGGCCGAGGTCCTGGGTCGCCTCCGCGGTCGGCAGGTCGACCTCGGCGTACGCCTCCACGTCAGGAGGCCTTCGAGGAGCGCCGGGTCCGTGCCGCGGGAGCCGCCTCACGCCGGCGTCGGCCCTGCTCGATGCGCCGCTTCTTGTCGACGTCGGTGACGACCCGGCGCACGCGGGGCACGGTCTCGGCGGGGATGTCCTCGGCCTCACGGTTCGAGGCCCGGCCCACGAGGGCGTCGAGCTGCTGGTTGAGCAGGTCGGGGTGCTCGAGCATGATGACGTGCCCGGCCTCGCGGACGATGACGTGCTGAGCCCCCGGGAGCGCCCGCACGATCGCCTCGCTGTGCTCGGGCGGGGTGAGGATGTCCTGCTCGCCGTTGAAGACGAGCGTCTCGCTGCCGCGGTAGGCGACGAGCCCGGCGGTCTGGTCGTAGTCGACGAACGCCGGGGTGAACGACGACATCACCGTGAGGTTGGTGCCGAGCAGCATCTTCGCGGCGAGCCGCACGACCGACCGGGGCACCGGTGAGGCGAACGAGTAGCGCTCGACGAGGAACTCCGCGAGCTCGGAGTTGGCCGACAGGATCGTGCGCAGCATCTCCGGCCGCGTCTCGAACAGCCCGGCCACCCGGGGGCCGAGACGTTCGAGGAGGAGCCGCCCGGCGGTGGCGGCGAAGTCCCCGGCCGCGAGCGGCATACCGCCGGCCGAGGTCGAGATGCACCCCAGTGCGACGACGCGCTCGCGCACGAGGTCGGGGTGCAGGGCACCCAGCGCCATCGTCGTCATGCCGCCCATGGAGTGGCCCACGAGGGCGAGGGGTCCGTCGGGCGCCGTCGCGGCGATGACGGCGGCGAGGTCCTCCCCGAGCTGGGCGATCGTGTAGGAGTCGGTGTCGCCCCGCCCCGAGCGGCCGTGGCCGCGCTGGTCCCAGACGACGACGCGGTAGCCCGCCCACCGCAGGTAGCGCCGCTGGAACACCCAGCACTCCGACGTCAGGCAGTAGCCGTGCGAGAGCACGATCGTCGGGCGGACGAGGCCGTTGTCGTCGACGTCATCATGGTGGTCGGCCGGCTCGTCGACCTCCACGTGGAGGGCGACGCCGTCGGTGGCGGTCACCGTGAGGGTGCGGCTCGGGGTCTCGACCAGGCTCGCGCCGGTCTCGAGGGCGTCGGCCCGCCGGCGGTGCACGCGGTCGGCCACCAGACCCGCCGCCGCGGCCGCTCCGGCCACGCCGACGCCGATCCCGAGGCCGATGAGGCCCCCTCGACTCGAGCTCACGCGACTCCTCCGACGTACACCCTGGGCACCCGCGGCCCGATCCGCGTCACGATCTCATAGCCGATCGTCCCCGCCGCATCGGCCCAGTCCTGCACGGTGGGGAACGGCGTCGGGCCGCTCGGGCCGGCCCCGAAGAGCACCACCACGTCACCCGCGCTCGCCCGGCTGTCCGGCCCCAGGTCGACGACGACCTGGTCCATGCACACCCGCCCCGCGACGGTATGCCGCCGGCCCCCCACCCACAGCGGCCCGGTGCCCGACGCGTGGCGCGGGATGCCGTCGGCGTAGCCGAGGGGCACGAGCCCGAGCACGGTGTCGCTGGCGGTCGTGTAGTGCAGGCCGTAGGAGACCCCCTGCCCGGCGGGCACGGGCTTGACCAGGGCCAGCCGCGCGACCAGGGTCATCGCGGGCGTCAGACCGAAGGCGTCCGGCCCGCCCACCTGCGGCACCGGGCTCACCCCGTAGACGGCGATCCCGGGCCGGACGAGGTCGAAGTGGGTGCGCGGGGCCGTGAGCGTGGCGGCCGAGTTGGCGAGGTGGCGCACCTCGAGCCGGCAGCCCGCGGCCTCGGCCTCCGCGACGGCGCCGACGAAGACCTCCCGCTGGCGCTCCACCGACGGGTGGCCCGGCTCGTCGGCGCACGCGAGGTGCGACCACACCCCGACGACGCGCAGCACCCCCTCAGCCTCGAGCCGGCGCGCCGTCGCCACGAGATCCGTGAAGCCGGCCCCGTAGGCCCCGTTGCGGCCGAGCCCCGTGTCGACCTTGAGGTGTACGCGCGCCAGCCGGCCCAGGTCGAGGGCCGCCGCGGCGATGCCCTCCAGCGCCCACGGGGCGGAGGCGGAGACGTCGATGTCGCGCCCCACCGCGGCGGCGAAGTCCACCCCGGGCACGTGCAGCCACGTGAAGATCCGCCCGGTGACCCCGGCGTCCCTCAGGGCCACGGCCTCGGCCTGCTGCGCCGTGCCCAGCCACGTCGCGCCCCCCGCCCGGGCCGCCCGCGCGGCCGGCACGAGGCCGTGGCCGTAGGCGTCGGCCTTGACGACGGCGAGCACCTCGGCCCCCGACGCTCGCTCGCGCAGCGCCCGCACGTTGCCGCTGATGGCGTCGAGGTCGACGACGGCCGCCCCCGGGGCACCCGGCGGGACGGCCGCGGCGGGGCCGGAGGGGTCAGGCATACCGCAGCAGCGCGGCGACGGTCGCCGGTATGCGTCGGGCGACCTCGGAGATCCGCACCGGGCCGCCCGGGTTGGCCTCGTCGGCCGCGACCCCGTGGACGAGCGCCCCGAGCGCGCCGGCGTCGAGCGGGTCGAGGCCCGCGGCGAGCAGCGTGCCGAGCAGGCCGCCGAGCACGTCGCCGGCCCCCGCGGTGCCGACCCACGGCGGCGCGTCCGCCTGGCACCGCACCGGGCGCGAGGGGTCCGGGCTGACGACGAGCGTGTGGGCGCCCTTGAGCAGCACGGTGCAGCCGGTGCGCTCGGCGGCGTCGCGGGCGTGAGCGAGCGGTGCGGCACTGACCTGGGCCCGGGTGACCTCCTCGCCCCGCAGCCGGCTGAGCAGCCGGGCGAGCTCCCCGGCGTGCGGGGTGAGCAGGGTCGGGGCCTCCCGGTGCTCCAGCAGCTCGAGCGCGCCGGCGTCGACGACGGCCGGCTCGTCGCTCGCCAGCGCGTCGAGCACGTGCCGGCGCTGCTCAGCGACCCCCTTGGCGCGGCTCGTGGGGTCGAACCCGGAGCCCAGCACCCACGCCTGCACCCGGCCGGGGGCGGTGACGACCTCCGGCGCGGCCTGGTGCACGAGCTGCTGCACGTCGGGATGGCCGAGGTAGCGCACCATCCCCGGTCCGGCGCCCAGGCACCCGAGCACGCTCAGCACGGCGGCGCCTGGGTAGGTCGGCGTGCCGGCGACGATGCCGACGACGCCGCGGGAGTACTTGTCGGACGTCGCGTCCGGCACCGGCCACAGGGCGCGCACGTCGGCGAAGGTCAGCCGCTCGACGGCCGGGCGGTAGCCGCCGTCGCGCACCGCGCCGTCGATCCCGATGTCGACCACCGTGAGCCGGCCGACGGCGGGCTCGGTGCCGGGCAGCAGGTGCACGGGCTTGGCGACGCCGAAGGTCACCGTCTCGTCGGCGAACACCGCGTCGCCCGCCGGCGTCTCGCCGGCCGGGTCGACGCCGCTCGGCAGGTCGACGGCGACCACCCAGGCGTCCTCGGGCACCGCGTCGGCCCAGGCCAGCGGGTCACCGGTGAGACCGGGCCGCCCGCCGATGCCGAGGATGCCGTCGAGCACCACGTCGGCCTCGCCGACGACGTCGGCCCAGCCGGGCGTCGTCCCGTCGACGAGGGCCACCCCGGCGGCGCGGGCGGCCTCCAGACCGGCCGCGTGGGCTTTCTCGCCGTGCACGGCTGCGGTGGTGATGCCGCGGGCCGCGAGGTCGGCCACGGCGTACAGGGCGTCGCCGCCGTTGTCACCGGCCCCGACGAGCGCGACGACGCGGGCCCCACGGCGGGATTCGAGCCGCGCAGCGACGACGGCGGCCAACCCGGCCGCGGCCCGGGCCATGAGCTCGCCCTCGGGCAGCCCCTGCCGCGCGGTCTCCTCGGCGGCCCGGACGTCCGCGACGGCATACGCCTCGATCATGCGCTCATCCTTCCGCTCACCAGACCGCTCACCCCTCAGCTCAGCCCTCAGCGATGACGACGGCCGACGCGATGCCGGCGTCGTGCGACAGGGACACGTGGAACGAGTCGACCCCGAGCGCCTCAGCCCGCTCGGCAACGGAGCCGGACACGTGCAGGATCGGGCGGCCGTCGCCGTCACTGACGACCCACGCGTCGGTCCAGTGCAGGCCGGCGGGGGCCCCGAGCGACTTGGCGGTGGCCTCCTTGGCGGCGAACCGGGCGGCGAGCGAGGCGATGCCGAGGCCGCGCTCGGCGGCCGTGAACAGCCGCCCCCGCAGCGCCGGGGTGCGCTCGAGGGTGGCCTGGAAGCGCGCGATGTCGACGACGTCGATGCCCACGCCGATGATCACGCGCGCCCCTCGGTCACCAAGGTCATCGACGGGTCATTCGACGGTGACCGACTTGGCGAGGTTGCGCGGCTGGTCGACGTCCAGCCCCTTGGCCGCGGCCAGCTCGCACGCGAAGACCTGCAGCGGCACGACGGTGAGCAGCGGCGCGAGCAGCGGCGAGCAGGCGGGCACCCGGATCACCTCGTCGGCGAAGGGCATGACGTCCTCGTCGCCCTCCTCGGCCACGACGATCGTGCGCGCGCCGCGGGCCCGGATCTCCTGGATGTTGGACACGACCTTGCCGTGCAGCCCGTGGGCCGACGACGGGGACGGCACGATGACGAAGACCGGCTGGCCGGGCTCGATGAGGGCGATCGGGCCGTGCTTCAGCTCCCCCGCGGCGAAGCCCTCCGCATGGATGTAGGCCAGCTCCTTGAGCTTGAGCGCACCCTCGAGGGCCACGGGGTAGCCGACGTGGCGCCCGAGGAAGAGCACGGCGCGCGTGTCGGCCATGAACCGGGCGATCTCGCGCACCCGGTCCATCGAGTCGAGCACGGTCTGGATCTTGTCGGGGATGCCGTGCAGCTCGGCCATGACCTCACGGGCCCGGTCGGCATGGTCGCCGCCGTGCAGCTGCGCGAGGTACAGGCCGAGGATGTACGTCGCCGTGATCTGGGCGAGGAACGCCTTGGTGGAGGCGACGGCGATCTCGGGGCCGGCGTGGGTGTAGAGCACGGCGTCGGACTCGCGGGGGATGGTCGAGCCGTGGGTGTTGCAGATGGAGATCGTGAGCGCCCCGAGCTCGCGGGCGTGCTTGACCGCCATGAGCGTGTCCATCGTCTCGCCGGACTGGCTGATCGAGACCACGAGGGTGTGCTGGTCGATGACCGGGTCGCGGTAGCGGAACTCGTGGGCCAGCTCGACCTCGACGGGGATCCGGGTCCAGTGCTCGATGGCGTACTTGGCGACCATGCCCGCATACGCCGCGGTGCCGCACGCGACGACGACGATCTTGTCGACGCCCTTCAGGGCGCTCTCCGAGATGCGCACCTCGTCGAGCACGAGCCGGCCCGACTCGTCGGTGCGGCCGAGGAGGGTGTCGGCGACCGCGTGCGGCTGCTCGTGGATCTCCTTGGTCATGAAGTTGGGGTAGCCGCCCTTCTCGGCGGCGGCGGCGTCCCAGTCGACATGGAACGGCGTGGCCTCGGCGGGCCGGCCGTCGAAGCCGATGACCGAGACGGCGTCGGGCGTGATGGTGACGATCTGGTCCTGGCCCAGCTCCAGGGCCTCGCGGGTATGCCCGATGAAGGCCGCGACGTCGGACCCCAGGAAGTTCTCGCCCTCGCCCAGACCCACGACGAGGGGGCTGTTGCGCCGGGCCCCGACGACGACCCCGGGAGCGTCGGCGTGCACGGCGAGGAGGGTGAACGCGCCCTCGAGGTCGCCGACGACGAGCCGCATCGCGTCCGTGAGGTCGTGGGTCTCGTCGTAGGCGCGGGCCACGAGGTGGGCCGCCACCTCGGTGTCGGTCTCCGACGTGAAGTGGACGCCGTCGTCGACGAGCTTGGCCTTGAGGCTATGGAAGTTCTCGATGATGCCGTTGTGGATGAGCGCCAGGCGCCCGTCCTCCCCGCCGCGGTGCGGGTGGGCGTTGTTGTCGGTCGGGCCGCCATGGGTCGCCCAGCGGGTGTGCCCGATGCCCGTGCTCGACGGCGGCAGCGGGTGCGCGGCGAGGGAGTCGCGCAGGTTGCCGAGCTTGCCGGAGCGCTTCTCGGAGGCGATCTCGAGCCGGGAGCCGGGGTGGCCGTCGGGCTCGGCGACGAGCGCCACCCCGGCCGAGTCGTAGCCCCGGTACTCCAGCCGGGCCAGGCCCTCCATGACGACGGCGAGCGCCGTTCCGTCGACGTGGGGGCCGACGTACCCGACGATTCCGCACATGGTGGCGAGCCTAGCCGCGCCGGTCGTGGCGGCCGACCCGGCGCGATGCCCCACGCATACGTCACACTGTCCCGCGTGTCGCTGGAGCCACTCGACGAGCCGTCCGACGAGCCCACGGGCGTGCCGTCGCCCTACGTCGACCTCGACCGGGCGGCGTGGTCCCGCCTGCGCGAGAACCACCCGCTCAGCCTCTCGGACGACGACGTGGCCCGGATCCGGGGTCTCGGCGAGCGCCTGGACCTCAAGGAGGTCGAGGAGGTCTACCTGCCGCTGTCGCGGCTGCTCAACTACTACGTCGGCGCGGTGGGCAACCTCCACGACGTCACGGGTGAGTTCCTCGGCGAGAACCCGCCCCGCACGCCGTTCGTCATCGGCGTCGCCGGCTCGGTGGCGGTCGGCAAGTCCACGACGTCCCGCATCCTGCGCGAGCTGCTGTCGCGGTGGCCCGACACGCCCCGGGTGGAGCTCGTCACGACCGACGGCTTCCTCTACCCCAACGCCGAGCTCGAGCGGCGCGGGCTGCTCACCCGCAAGGGCTTCCCCGAGTCCTACGACCGGCGGGCGCTCATGCGCTTCGTCGCCGCGGTGAAGTCCGGGGTGCCCACGGTCACGGCGCCGGTCTACTCACACCTGACCTACGACATCGTCCCCGACGAGCAGGTCGTCGTCGACCGTCCCGACGTGCTCATCGTCGAGGGCCTCAACGTGCTGCAGCCGCCCGGCCCGCGCTGGGACGGCACGATGGGCGTGGCGGTCAACGACTACTTCGACTTCTCGGTCTACGTCGACGCCCACGCCGACGACGTCGAGCGGTGGTACATCGAGCGGTTCCTGCGGCTGCGGGAGACCGCCTTCGCCGACCCGGACTCCTTCTTCCACCGGTATGCCGCCCTCTCGGACGACCAGGCGCGCAGCACCGCCTCGCGGATCTGGCGGGAGATCAACGGCCCCAACCTCACCGAGAACATCCTGCCGACCCGGTCCCGGGCCACGCTCGTGCTCGTCAAGGGCGCTCACCACGGGGTCGAGCGGGTCCGCCTGCGCAAGCTGTAGGCGCGGGACCTCAGTACCAGTTGACGGCCTGCGAGTGCGCCCACGCGCTGCACGGGCTGCCGTAGGACCCCTTGATGTAGGTCAGGCCCCACGTGATCTGGGTGACCGGGTTGGTGCGGTAGTCCGCGCCCGCGCTCGCCATCTTGGAGGCGGGAAGGGACTGCGGGATGCCGTAGGCGCCGGAGGAGCCGTTGGTCGCGCTGGGGTTCCAGCCGCTCTCCTTGGTCCACAGCGAGTCGAGGCAGCTGAACTGCGAGGTGGACCAGCCGTAGTCGGCGAGCATCGCCTTGGCGGCGGAGCGCGGGTCGGCCGAGCGCTGGGCATCGCGGGCGGCCTGGGCCGAGGCCGCTTGCCGGGCGGCGTCGGCCGCGGCGGCGTCGGCAGCGGCCTGGGCCTGCTGGGCGGCGGCAGCGGCCTGGGCCTGCTGAGCAGCCGCCGCATCGGCGGCGGCCTGGGCCTGCTGGGCGGCTGCGGCATCGGCGGCGGCCTTCGCCGCGGCCTGCTGCTGGGCGGCCCGGGCCGAGTCGACGGCGCCCGAGGCCATGAGGTTGGAGGCCCGGCTCGCGCCGACCCGCTGGTCGGCGAGGTCGGCGAGGTCACCCTGGTAGGCGACCGCCTGGATCGCCGCCTGCTGGGACGCGACCGGGACGGTCATCGCCGCCGCGGTGCTCCCGGTGCTCCCGGTGCTCGCGGGGCCGACCCGGGTGAGCGACGTCGAGGAGACGGCACCGGCCCCGAGGAGGGACAGCGCGGCCGCCCCACCCACGAGGCGGACGACCCGACGAGCAGTGGAGGGCCCGGTTTCCGAGGGCCGCTCCAGGGAGCGGACGGGGACCGCGGGGGCGTCGCGATGGCGACCCGCATACCGAGACATGAACTTCCTTCACCGTGACCGAATCGAGACCTTTCGACGGGCCACGGTGCCAGACAGGGTGGGTGCCGACCAAATCGGCCGGCACCCACCCACCGCCGGGTCAGGGCTCGAGACCCTCGAGCAGGTCGGTGACCAGCGCCGCGATGGGGCTGCGCTCGCTGCGGGTCAGCGTGACGTGGGCGAAGAGCGGGTGGCCCTTCATCGCCTCGATCACCGCGGCGACGCCGTCGTGCCGGCCCACCCGCAGGTTGTCGCGCTGGGCGACGTCGTGGGTCATGACGACCTTGGAGTTCTGGCCGATCCGTGAGAGCACCGTGAGGAGCACGTTGCGCTCCAGCGACTGGGCCTCGTCGACGACGACGAACGCGTCGTGGAGCGAGCGCCCGCGGATGTGGGTGAGCGGGAGCACCTCGAGCATCCCCCGGTCGAGGATCTCCTCGACGACCTCCGTCGAGACCAGGGCCCCGAGGGTGTCGAAGACCGCCTGCCCCCAGGGGCCCATCTTCTCCTGCTCGCTGCCGGGGAGGTAGCCGAGGTCCTGGCCGCCGACGGCATACAGGGGCCGGAAGACGACGACCTTGCGGTGCTGCCGGCGCTCCATGACCGCCTCGAGGCCGGCGCAGAGCGCGAGCGCGGACTTGCCGGTGCCGGCGCGCCCGCCGAGGCTGACGATGCCGACGTCGGGGTCGAGGAGCAGGTCGAGGGCGATGCGCTGCTCGGCGCTGCGGCCGTGCAGGCCGAACGCGTCGCGGTCGCCGCGCACGAGCCGGATCTGCTTGTCGGCCCCGACCCGCCCCAGACCGCTTCCCCGCGGCGAGAGCAGGACGAGCCCGGTGTGGCAGGGCAGCTCGGCGGCCGCCGGGTGCTCCACCCGACCGTGCTCGTAGAGGGCGTCGAGCTCCTGGGTCGTCACCTCGAGCTCGGTCATGCCGGTCCAGCCGGAGTCGACCGCCAGCTCGGCGCGGTACTCCTCGGCGTCCAGACCGACCGCGGAGGCCTTGACCCGCATCGGCAGGTCCTTGCTGACGACGACGACGTCGAAGCCCTCGTTGGACAGGTTCTTGGCCACGGCGAGGATGCGGGTGTCGTTGTCGCCCAGTCGGAACCCCGCGGGCAGGCCCATCGGGTCGGTGTGGTTGAGCTCGACCCTCAGGGTGCCCCCGTCGGCGCCGACCGACACCGGTTTGTCGAGCCGCCCCTCGCTGATCCGCAGGTCGTCGAGCAGCCGCAGCGCCTGGCGGGCGAAGTAGCCCAGCTCCGGGTGGTGGCGCTTGCCCTCCAGCTCGGTGACGACGACGACCGGCAGGACGACCTCGTGCTCCTTGAAGCGCAGCATCGCCTTCGGGTCGGACAGGAGCACCGACGTGTCGAGCACGAAGGTCCTGTGCGGGGCACGGCGGGCAGAGGGACGGGCAGTGACCATGGGCCGACTCCTTGACGCGCGCGCAGGGTGCGCGGGCTACTCGCGAACGGGGTGCCGGGACCGGGCCGTCCTCACGAGGATGAGCCGGGTCCGGCCCTCCGCTCGGAGCGAGGTTCGCTCCATGAATCGGGCCTCCCGAACGCCAGACGAGGTGTCTGCCGTCACGGTCGACGGTACGACCGGATGCGGTCCGGGGCGCGCCGTGGAGGGCGTGTCGCGGGCGTCACGGCGGAAAGTTCACCCGCCGGAAACACGCGCGCCACCGGCTCGGGTCCCACCTGACCCACGGGTCCCACGCGTCCCGTCGGCAGGCCGCTCCACACCTGGTGGGTGCAACGACGAGCTAGCGGCCGAAGCGGCGCTCGCGCTCGGCGTACGACCGGAGCGCCCGCAGGAAGTCGACGTGGCGGAAGTCCGGCCAGTACGCCTCGCAGAAGTAGAACTCCGACTTCGCGCTCTGCCAGAGCAGGAACCCGCCGAGCCGCTGCTCCCCAGAGGTGCGGATGACGAGGTCGGGGTCGGGCTGGCCCTTGGTGTAGAGGTGCGCCTCGATCTGCTCCACGGTGATCGAGTCGGCGATCTGGTCGGCCGGGGTGCCCTGGGCGGCGTGCTCGTGGATGAGCGAGCGCACGGCGTCGGCGATCTCGCGGCGTCCGCCGTAGCCGACGGCGACGTTGACGTGCATCCCCGTGACGTCCCGGGTGGCCTCCGCCGAGGCCTTGAGGCTCTGGGCCGTCTCGGCGGGCAGCAGGTCGAGGGCGCCGATCGGGTGCAGCCGCCAGCGGCCCGCGATGGCGAGGTCGGCCACCGCGGTCTCGATGATCTTCAGCAGCGGCACGATCTCGTCGGGGCTGCGGTCGAGGTTGTCGGTGGACAGCAGCCACAGGGTGACGACCTCCACCCCGGCCTGCTCGCACCACTGCAGCAGGTCCTTGATCTTGTCCGCGCCCGCCTGGTGCCCGTCGACCGTCTCGAAGCCGTTGGACCGCGCCCAGCGCCGGTTGCCGTCGAGCATGACGCCGACGTGGCGGGGGACGTCCTCGCGGGCGATCTGCCTGGCCAGCCGACGCTCGTACGCGCCGTAGAGCACGTCGGTGAGTGGCACAGGGCCACGCTACCCCCGCGACCTCGCCGCAACCCGGTATGCGTGTGGCCGCCCTCACAACCTACGGTTCCGTAACTTACGGTTCCGTAGGTTAAACTCGCCGTATGCCCGCGACGCCTCTCCCCTCCACCGGCTCCGGCGGCGTCAGCGACGCCGGCGGTCCCGTCGAGGACCTCGTCGCCGTCGTCAAGCCGCGCCTGCGCGGCTGGCTGCACGCCGGCACCTTCCCGCTGGCGCTGGCGGCCGGCATCGTCCTCGTCGTCCTGGCGCCCGAGGGCAAGGCCCGGGTCAGCGCCGTCGTCTTCACGGTGACCGCCGCCCTGCTCTTCGGCACCTCGGCGGTCTACCACCGGGGCACCTGGTCGGCGCGGGTGTCGGGCGTCCTCAAGCGCCTCGACCACTCCAACATCTTCCTCATCATCGCCGGCAGCTACACGCCGTTCGCCGTGACGCTGCTGCCGTGGGAGCAGGCCCGCACGCTGCTGTTCATCGTGTGGGGCGGCGCGGTCGGCGGGGTGCTGTTCCGCGTGTTCTGGGTGGGCGCACCGCGCTGGCTCTACACGCCCATCTACGTGGCGCTGGGCTGGGTGGCCGTCTTCTACTTCGGCCCGCTGCTGCACTTCGGCGGACCGGCCATCGTCTCGCTCATCGTCGCCGGCGGGCTGCTCTACACGCTGGGCGCCGTCGTCTACGGCACCAAGCGGCCCAACCCGTCACCGCGCTGGTTCGGCTTCCACGAGATCTTCCACGCCTTCACCGTGCTGGCGTTCGCCGCGCACTACGTGGCCGCCTCCCTCGCGGTCTACGGCGTCGGGTCGTCCGGCCCCGTCTGACCCGGCTCCCTCTGACCCGACTCCCTCTGACCCGGCTCCGCCGGCGCCGACCCCGCCGTCTCCGGGGCCCCGGCCCGGCCCTTGCGCCGCTTGGTGCGGGGCGCCCGCGTCGTCGTCGAGGTCTGCCCGGCCCGCTGCTCCTGGGCCGCCGCCTCGCGGGCCTCGAGGTCAGCCACCCGCTGCTGCTCGCGGTAGGCCATCCGGCGCATCCGGCCGTTCATGTTGCGCATGAGCAGCCACAGGCAGAGGGCCAGCAGGAAGAACGCGATGAACGCGCCGATGCCCGGCCCGACGGTGCTCGACGGGGTGTCCATCAGCCCGCCACGCTGCGCAGCAGGGTGACGGCGCCGTCCGGTGACTCCGGCCGGGTGTCGCGGACGGTCGGGACGGTGGGGTCCTGGGCGAGCGCGTCGGCCGCCTCGGGCGACTCCAGACCGGCGAAGAGGTCGTCCTCGCCCTCCATGAACGGCACGTGGGAGACGACGAGCTCGAAGTCTTCCGTCGGCCAGGCCTCCCGCTGGATGTCCATCGGCGTGTGGAACCACGACCCGTCGGGGTCGACCTGCGTGGCGTGCGCGAGCAGGGCCTGGTCCCGGATGGGGAAGTACTCACCGCACTCGACCCGCGTCGTGATGGTCACGTCGGGGCGCTCCCACGTGGCCAGCCACTCGCCGTACTGCGACTCGACGCCGCGCTCGAGCATGAGCCCGTGCAGGGCCTCGAGCCGGCCCTTGGTCATCGTGCGCAGGTAGTACAGCTTCGGCGGCCGCCAGGGCGGGCCGGCGTGCGGGTACGCCTCGGGGTCACCGGCCGCGGCATACGCCGCCATCGAGACGATGTGGGTGTTGATGTGGTCGGGGTGGGGGTAGCCGCCCGACTCGTCGTAGGTCACGAGCACGTGCGGGCGCACCTCGCGGATCACCCGCACGAGGGCCTCGGTCGTGACGTCCAGCGGCTCGAGGGCGAAGCACCCGTCGGGCAGCGGCGGCAGCGGGTCCCCCTCGGGCAGGCCGGAGTCGACGAAGCCGAGCCAGACGTGGTCGAACCCGACGATCTCCTGGGCCGCACGCATCTCGTCGCGGCGCACCTGGGCGATGTCGCGCAGGATGTGGGCGTCGTCCTTGAGGCGGGGGTTGAGGATGTCGCCGCGCTCGCCGCCGGTGCACGACACGACGGTCACCCCGTGGCCCTCGCGCACGTACTTGGCCATGGTGGCGGCCCCCTTGCTCGACTCGTCGTCGGGGTGCGCATGCACGGCCATGAGCCGCAACCCTCGGGGTGCCACCGGTCCACCTGTCCTTCTCGAAGAGCCGTCGCGGCCCTGCTCACGGGTCCCCGGTCGGACGGGGACGACGCCGTCGATCTACGGTGAGCCATCATGTCACCGTCGTCCGAGACCCCCGCCACCGGACGGAGCCGCCTGCGCATCCCGCCCGGCACCGACCGCCGCAGCCTGGCGTGGGCGGTGGCCGGCGGCGTCGTCGGTCTCGTCGGCGCCGCGCTCCTCGGCTTCGTCACCCTGCGCAACGAGGGCGAGCGCATCACCGCGACCACGGTCGCCTACACGGTCGAGAGCGACACCAGCGTCAGCGTCTCCTTCGACGTGTCCCGGCCGCCCGGCACCGCGGTGACGTGCACGATCCGGGCCCTGGACGGGCACTTCACCGCCGTGGGCAGCGCCTCCGTCGTCGTGCCGGTGACCGGCGACCAGGTCGTCCACCAGGAGAGCACCGTCCGCACGACGACCCGCGCGGTCACCGGGGTGGTCCAGGACTGCGTCCGCGGCGGCTGACCGGCCCGTGCGGCCCCCGCCGGCCGCCGGAGGTGGGTATCCTTGGTGTTTTCGCCTCGAGCACACCGGGTCTGGACCGCCATGGTCCAGACCCTTTGCTTAGGCCACCGCGATCCAAGGAGCATGACGTGACCGACCAGGCGACCGCCCCCACCCCGGGCTTTCTCACCCAGGAAGCGTTCGACCGTCTCACGGCTGAGCTGGCCCACCTCTCCGGCGAGGGCCGTTCCGAGATCGCCAAGCGCATCGAGGCGGCCCGCGAGGAGGGCGACCTCAAGGAGAACGGCGGCTACCACGCGGCCAAGGAGGAGCAGGGCAAGATGGAGGCCCGCATCCGCCAGCTGACCCAGCTGCTCGAGAACGCCAAGGTCGGCGAGACGCCGAAGGACAACGGCGTCGTCGAGCCGGGGATGCTCGTCACCGTCGAGATGTTCGGCGACGTGGAGACGTTCCTGCTCGGCCACCGCGAGATCAAGGACGCCCACGGCCCCGAGGTCTTCTCGGAGCAGTCGCCGCTCGGCAAGGCCATCAACGGCAAGAAGGTCGGCGCGAGCGCGCGCTACGAGACGCCGTCCGGCAAGAGCGTCGACGTCAAGATCCTCAAGGCGGCCCCCTTCACGGGCTGACCCGCTTCCCCCGACGGCTACCGGAACAGCACCCGGTAGCCGTCGCGCCGCAGGGCCTCGAGCACCTCCTCACGGTGCTCGGGGCCCTTCGTCTCCACCTCGACGGCGATCTCGCACTCGTCGACGGTGAGGCTGGACGTGCTGCGGTGGTGGCGCACCTCGATGACGTTGGCGTCGGACGCCGCGAGGTCGGCCAGCAGCCGGGCCAGCGATCCCGGCCGGTCGGGCACCTGCACCGCGAAGGTGAGGTAGCGCCCGGCGGCGACCATGCCGTGCCGGATGATCCGCAGCATGAGCAGCGGGTCGATGTTGCCGCCGGACAGCACGGCGACGACGGGGCCCTGCAGCGGCGGCCGGTCCGGGTCGAGCAGGGCGGCCACGGCTGCGGCCCCGGCCGGCTCGACGACGAGCTTGGCCCGCTCGAGGAGGAACAGCAGCGCCCGCGACAGGCTCGCCTCGCTCACCGTCTCGATGGTGTCGACGAGCTCCTCCACCACCGCGAACGGGACGATGCCGGGCCGCCCGACGGCGATGCCGTCGGCCATCGTCGACATCCGCTCCAGCGGCACCGGGTGCCCGGCCGCCAGTGACGCCGGGTAGGCCGCCGCCTGCTCGGCCTGCACCCCGACGATGTGCACGTCGGGCCGCTGCGAGCGCACCGCCGCGGCGATGCCCGCCAGCAGGCCGCCACCCCCGGTGCTGACGACGATGGTCCCGACGTCGGGGCACTGGTCGAGGATCTCCAGCCCGCAGGTCCCTTGTCCCGCAACGATGTCCGGGTGGTCGAACGGGTGGATGAGGACGGCTCCGGTCTGCGCCGACCACGCGTGCGCGGCCACGAGGCAGTCGTCCACGGTCTGGCCGTGCAGCTCGACCTGGGCGCCGTAGGCCTTGGTCGCGGAGATCTTCGGCATGGGGGCGCCGTGGGGCATGTAGACCTTCGCGTCGATGCCCAGCAGCTGCGCGGCGAGGGCCACCCCCTGCGCGTGGTTGCCGGCGCTGGCGGCCACGACGCCCCGCGCCTTCTCCTCGTCGCTCAGCCGCGCCATCCGCGTGTAGGCGCCGCGGATCTTGAACGACCCGGCCCGCTGGAGGTTCTCGCACTTGAGGAAGACCTCGGTGCCGACCCGTTCGCTGAGCGCCCGCGAGTACTCGAGCGGGGTCGGTCGCACGACCCCGTCCAGCAGCTTCTCGGCGGCCCGGATGTCGTCGATGGTCACGGGCAGAGCGGCCGGCACGGACATGGTCGAAGGCTACTCAGCCAGGGTGTGAGCCAGCCGCTGCGCCGCCTGCGGCCGGATGTCGGCGAGCAGGCCCACGGCGAAGAGCAGGTAGTCCGCGTCGACCGCGTACGCGGCCGACCGGGGCACGCGCCACCCCCCGGCGTGGTCCGCCGCCACGGCGCGGAGGACCTCCAGGGCCGCCTCCCGACCGTTATGCCGCAGCACCCCGCCGGAGCCCAGCACCAGACCCACCGCGCCGAGCGGGCGGGGTGACTCGCCGGTCGCCGGCCGCCCGTGCCGGCGGGCGGCGAGGACGGCGGCGAGCCGGGCCAGCTCGAGGTCGAGCGCCTGCTCCCGGGGTGACGCGGGCAGCCGGCCCGGCTGGGCGGCGACGGCCCGCGCATACGGACGCAGCTCCGGGCCGAGCGTGAGGCCCTCGCGCTCGGCGGCGTCGACCACGCCGTCGGCGTTCCACCGCATCCCGAGGTCGCCCTCGACGGTGCGCGCGTGCCACAGCGGCGCGACGACCTCGCGGCGCAGGGTGGCGTCCTCCCCCTCCGGACGCACGACGGAGTAGACGTCGGTGGTCGCCCCGCCGACGTCGACGCACGAGGACGTCGCCGTCCACGGCCTCCGCCAGGACCTCGACCCCGCGCAGGACGGCGTCGGGGGTGGGGGCGCGCACGACCTGCGTGAACAGCGGGTCGGCGGAGAGGTGCTTCCCGCCGATGACGTGCTGGAGGAACACGGTGCGGATCGCCCGACGGGCCGAGTCCGGCGCGATGACGCCGATCCGGGGCACGACGTTGTCGGCCGCCTGCACCGGCTGGTGGGCGCGTCGGAGGACGGCGACCACGTCGTCGCGCGCGTCGGTGTTGCCGGCGACGACCACCGGGACGCCCAGGGCCGCCGTGGCGAGCGCGCCGGCGTTGTGGCGCAGCACCTCCGCGTTGCCGCCGTCGGTGCCGCCCACGAGCAGCACCAGGTCGGGGGCCGTGTCGGCCAGGGCCGCCACGGCGGTGCCGTCCATGGGCCCGCCCCGACGTGCACGACCCGGGCCCCCGCGCTGAGGCCGACCCGGCGGCCCGCCTCGGCCGTGACCACCCGCTCGTAGCCGACGACCGCCAGCCGCAGGCCGCCCCCGGCGCTCGAGCAGGCGAGGGTATGCCGGTCCGGCACCGCTCCCAGCGCGGCCGCGGCCGCCCGGACGGCGTCCATGACGTCGCTCGACCCGGTCGTCGGGGCCTGCGCCGTCCCGAGCAGCCCACCCTCGTCGTCGACGAGGCACGCCTTGGTGAACGTGGACCCGACGTCGACGCACAGCACCGCCGGCGCCGGGTCAGCCGTGGGCGGCCAGGGCGGCGTCGAGGTCGTCGATGAGGTCGTCGGCGTCCTCGATGCCCACGGAGAGGCGTACGAGGTTGGGCGGCACCTCCAGCGGCGTCCCGGCGACCGAGGCGTGGGTCATCCGCGCCGGGTGCTCGATGAGGGACTCGACCCCGCCGAGCGACTCGCCCAGCGTCCACACCGTCGTCGCGCCGCACACGTCGGCCGCGGCCCGCTCCCCGCCGCGCAGCAGCACCGACACCATGCCGCCGAAGCGCTTCATCTGGCGGGCGGCGACCGCGTGGCCGGGGTGCTCGTCGAGCCCGGGGTAGTAGACCTTCTCGACCGCCGGGTGGCCCACGAGGTGCTCGACGACCCGCTCGGCGTTGCTGCAGTGCTGCTCCATCCGCAGCGCCAGCGTCTTCAGGCCGCGCAGCACCAGCCACGCGTCGAACGGCCCGGCCACCCCACCGATCGCGTTCTGGTGGAACAGGATCCGCTCACCGGCATCGGCCATCGAGGCCACGCCGATGTCGTGGCCGACGACGACCGCGCCACCGACGACGTCGCTGTGGCCGCCGGCGTACTTCGTCGTCGAGTGCGTGACGATGTCGGCGCCGAGCGCGAGCGGGTTCTGCAGGTAGCTCGTGGCGAAGGTGTTGTCGACGACGAGCAGCGCCCCCTCGGCGTGCGCCACCTCGGCGATGGCCGCGATGTCGGCGATGCCGAGCAGCGGGTTGGTCGGCGTCTCGACCCAGACCACCTTGGTGACGCCCGGGCGGATCGCGGCGCGCACGGCGTCGACGTCGGCGACGGGCGCGATCGAGTGATCGATGCCCGCCGGCTTGGCGACCCGGTTGAAGTAGCGGTAGGTGCCGCCGTAGGCGTCGGAGGGCACGACCGCGTGGTCGCCCGGCGTCATGAGCGAGCGCACGACGGTGTCCTGGCCGGCGAGCCCGCTGGCGAACGCATACCCCCGGGCGCCGCCCTCGAGGGCCGCGAGGCACTCCTCGAGCGCCGCGCGCGTGGGGTTGGCCGAGCGCGAGTACTCGTAGCCGCCCCGCAGGCCGCCGACGCCGTCCTGCTTGTAGGTCGACACCTGGTAGATCGGCGTGACGACGGCGCCGGTGGCCGGGTCGGGGTCCTGCCCCGCGTGGATGGCGCGGGTGGCGAAGCCGTGCGCGGGGTGGGCGCCGGACGATGCGGTGGAGGTCATGGGCGAAGGCTAACGGCCCCCGCTGGTCACCCCGGCAGCAGCGAGCGGCGCCAGGCGTCGCCGTCGCGCACGTACTCCAGCCGGCGCGAGGCCATCGTCGTCGAGGTCGCCCAGAAGACGACGCGCCACGGGCGCAGCACGAAGCCGGTCCAGTCCGGCGGCGGCACCGCTCCCTCGCCGTCGACGTCGAACGCGGCCCACCGGGCCTCGCGCTCGGCGACCGGCAGCGCGGCATACTCCGCGTCGTTGAGCCAGGCCAGCGCCCGCAGGTAGGGGCTGCGGGCGCGGTAGACCTCGGCGGCCTGCTCGGGCGTCTGCGGCGTGACGTCGGCCTGCGCGGTCAGCTGCCGCCCCCACTCCCCCAGCCGCACGACGAGCGCCGCCCGCGGGTCCGCGGCGAGCGCAGCGGCCTTGGCGCTGCTGGCGGGCGTGTTGACGTGGAAGCCGTCGGCGTCGAGCCGCGACACGAGCACGGTGCGCGCCTCCGGGCTGCCGTCGGCCCCCACCGTCGCGAGCACGGACTCCAACGGCGCCCGGTATGCCGCGTCGGCCACCCACGCGGCCGCCAGCGTCATCGGGTCGGCCGGGGCCGTGGCGGGGTCGTCGCCGAGCACCTCGGGCGAGCCGACGGGCCCCGCGAACGGGTCGGCCCCGGGCTCCGGCGGGGCGACCGGGGCCACGTCAGCCCTCCGGTGAGGGGTCGCGCGGGCCGAGCGGGAACCGGGCGATCTCGTGGAGGCACTCGGTGGCGAAGTCGACGTGACCGGCGAAGATCCGGGCGCCGGCCTCGGCCGACGACCCGGTGGGGTCGCCGATGACGCCGGACGGGCCGAAGTCGTCGGACAGCCAGCCGAAGGTGACCGGCTTGCTGTGGAACCCGAGCAGCGCGGAGTCGGCCACCTCCTGCGGCACGTTGCGCTCGCCCAGCGAGAGGTCGACGAGGTCGGGCCGCAGGTGCATGACCGTGGAGGTCTCCGCCCAGCCGGCGTGGATGCCGAGGCCCAGCTCGTCGGGTTCGCCGTCGACCCCCCGGCCGGCCCCCTGACGGCCCGCGGGCATCGTGAAGGTGCGGAGCCCGAACCGGCGCCGCAGCTCGCGGTTGGCCACCTGAAGCAGCGCGGTGTTGCCGCCGTGGCCGTTGAGGAACACGATCGTCCGCGCGGGCGTCGTGGCCACCGAGCGCCCGAGGTCGACGAGCGTCTCCAGGAGGGTGCTCGCCCGGAGCCACATCGTGCCCGGCGCCCAGTGGTGCTCGTCGCTCTTCGCGTACGTGATGGTCGGCAGCCGCCAGACGTCGAGCCCCTCGGCCGCGGCCCGCTCGACGGCGGCGCTCGCCACCGCCTCGGCGACGAGGGCGTCGGTGATGACCGGCAGGTGAGGGCCGTGGTGCTCCACCGAGCCGGTGGGCAGGACGATGACCGAGTCGGCGGTGAGCCGTGCGGCGATGGCCGGTCCGGACAGCTCGGTGAGCAGCCGCGAGCCGCGTCATCGGATCGCTCCCTTGGTGGGGCCGCCGTAGCCCGGGTTGAGCTTTCCCGGGTTGAGCAGGCCGCGCGGGTCGGTGGTGCGCGCCAGCTCGACGGTGCGGGCCAGCTCGAAGTCGACGTTCCACTGGTGCGGGTTGTGCACACCGACCCCGAGGTCGCCCAGGGCGTCGATCCCGGCCGCGACGTGCTCGGGGCTGACGTAGGGCGCGGCCAGCATGCCGATCGGCACGGTGTGGCCGGCCTCGATGTGCAGCAGCGAGCCGGGCCAGACCTGCACGACCTCCGCGTAGCGCTCGACGAGGGCGTCCCCGCCGACCTCGACGTGGAAGTAGATCCCCGGAGCGCTCTTCTGCAGCCACTCGATGGGGTGGTTGTAGCTGAGCATGCTGATCCGGATGGGCACCTGCGGGCCCTCGCGCACGTCCTCGACCCGCCCGCCGGCGCCCTCGACGAGGGCGGTCGTCGCGTCGAGGGCGGCCGGGTCGACGATGGCCCGCATCGAGGCCAGGCCGGTGCCGTAGGCCGGGTCGTCCGGCAGCGTCGCGACGATCTCGGCGGGGTCGGCCGAGACGAGCCGCGGCAGCGGTTCGAGGCGGCCGATCTCGCGCAGGACGGAGAGGGCGGCCGGGAAGTCCGGGAAGCTGGCGTAGACGCCCCGCCACTCCTGCAGCGGCTCGAGGCGCACCGTGGCGCGGGCGAGGATGCCGGCCGTGCCGTAGTTGTGCACGTACTGCTGGGCCTCGTCACCCTCCACGTGGACCAGGCCGGACGAGCCGTCGGCGTGGACGACGTCGAGGGCCAGGACGAACCCCATGTGGTTGGCGCCGTGGGCGATGGTGCCCGTGCCGCCCGACCCGCCGCTGAGGAAGCCGCCGATGGTCGACTGCACCGTGGAGGGGTACATCCACAGCTGCTGGCCGGTGGCCCGCGCCGCCTCCTCGAGCATGACCATCGTCGCCCCCGCCTCGGCGGTGACCCACCCGTCGCCGACCTCGACGACGTGCCGGCAGCGCGAGAGGTCGAGCACGAGCCCGCCGGGCATGGGGATGCCCTGGCCGTAGTTGCCGGTCCCCTTGCCCCGCGGCGTCACCGCGACGCCGTGACGCACGGCCGCGTCGACGACCTGGCCCACCTGCTCGGCCGACGTGGGGAAGGCGACGAGGTCGGCGAGCCCCAGCGGCAGCAGCTCGCTGATGAGCGGCGACATCCGGGCGCCGTCCACGGACGCGCGCTCACGCATCCGGAGATCGGCGGTGACCCCCCTGGGGCCGAGCAGCGCGCTGAGCTCGGCCTCCAGGGCGTCGACGTCCGGGGCTGACGTGCCGCGTGCTGGTGGTGGTGGTGGTGGTGGTGTCGAGCGTCATCAGAACGTGATGCTCTTGTCCAGGTAGTCGTTGGTGAAGAGCTCGGCGGCCTTGAGGCCCGACTTCGGCGCGGCGTTCTGCGCGGTGAAGATCGGGGTGTCGATGTCGATGACCTTCTGCACGCGGTCGGTCGTCATCTCGCCGACGTAGCCGCTGGGGCCGTTCTTGGCGATGCCGAGGTCCTTCATCTGCTTGACCGCGTAGTCGGCGACGCCCTTGCTGTAGACCCAGCCGTTGTTGTACTTGGTGACGAGGTCGACGATGAGCTGGTTGGTCGTGTCGGGGCTCTTGAGGTAGTCGACGTCGGCCTGCTGCAGCACCGGCACGAGCTTCTTGAGGCAGGCGGCGTTCTTGTCGAGGTCACGCGGTGCGGACGGCCATGGCCTCGGGGTAGACCGGGTAGCCGGTGTCGTAGATGAGCTGGAACTTGACGTCCTTGCCCCAGGCCTTGACCTCGTTCTTGTAGATGTACGGCTCGGCCGTGGCGAAGCCCTGCTGGCCGTCCTTGCCCTTCGCGGCGACGAACTGGGCCGGCGTGCCGTCGTACCCGCCGTCGGTGACCGCCTTGGGGAGGATGTTCGACCCGGTGAGGTAGTCCATGTAGGCGGCGCTCTTGAAGTAGCGGATGACGCCTCCGCCCGAGGCCATGGCTGCGCCCAGGCCCTTGATGTCGGTGACGTTGGGGTAGACCGAGGGGTCCCACATGATCATCTGCGGCGAGATGTCGTTCTCCGCGAAGACCGCCGTGGTCGGGAGCTTGCTGGAGTTGGAGACGGCCTCGTCGGTCGTGACGTAGCCGAACATGATGCTCTTGTCGGCGTACATGACCGAGCTGACGCTCTGGAAGCCGATGGCCGGACCGCCGGCGCGGACCTCGACCTTGACGCCGGTCGGCTGGCCCTTCGAGTAGAGGTCGCCGGTCACGGCCTTCTTGCCGGCGTCGATCGAGGGGTTCGGGCCGAGCAGCTGGTAGGCGTGGCCGTGGTCGGCCTCGGGGTTCCAGTCGGTCTGGATGACGACGGTGGCGGGGCAGACGTCGGCGAGGTTGACCCCGCCCGCGGCGGCGGTGGCGCCCGACCCGCCGGCGCTGCCGGAGCCGCTCGTGGCGGCGCCGCCGCAGGCGGCCAGGGCCAGGACCGCGGTGCTCGAGAGGACCGCGGTGGTGCAGAGACGCAGGCGGGACATGGTGCTCCTAGCTGGGGAGTGACAGGGGGGCTGGGCGGGGGGACAGGCGAGGGGTGGGTCGGGTCAGCGGGGGACGAGAGGGCGTGGACAGGAGGGGGACGGTCAGCCGAGGTCGTACCAGCGGCCGACGGCCACCCGGGTCAGCAGGCCGAAGAGGAGGAACACCGCGACGCCGAAGAGCGCGGCGGTAAGGATGGCGGCGTACAGCTCCGGGCCGGAGAGGCGGGAGGCGAAGACCTGGATGGCGACCCCGATGCCGGGCGTGCCGCGCTGGAAGAACTGGTCGCCGACGATGGCGCCGATGACCGAGAGGCCGGCCGAGTTGCGCAGACCGAGGAAGATCGAGGGCAGCGCGGCGGGGAACTGCAGCTTGACGAGGCGGGTGAACCGGCTGGCCCCCTGCAGCTGGAACAGCTCGCGCTGCGCCCGGTCGGCCGACTGCAGGCCGAAGAGGGTGTTGGCGACCATGGGGAACAGCGCGATCATCACCGTGACGATGACCCGGGCCGAGAAGTCGAAGCCGAAGAGCATCCCGATGAGTGGAACGAGGGCGAGGATCGGCACGCACTGGAGGATCACGGCATACGGGAAGAGCGAGCGCTCCACCCACTTGGCCTGCGACATGAGCACGGCCCAGGCCACCCCGATGACGACCGCGAGGACGAGGCCGGTGAGGGCCACCATCGCCGAGTTGAGCAGCGCGGTGAAGATGGTGGCGCGGCTGGTCGCGTCGAAGAGCAGAGCCTGGATGACGAGGTGCGGGTAGGGCACGAGGTAGCCCAGCTGCTGCACCTGGTCGTAGTAGGAGGCGGCGGCGTACCAGATGCCGACGAGCGCCAGGAGCACGAGCAGGGGCTGCCACGCGGTGCGGACCCAGCCCGGGCGCCGGCGCAGGCCGGTGCGGGGGGCGGCCGACCCGGGGGTCGGCCCGCTGTCGACAGGGCCGGTGGCGCTCTCGCCGACGACGGGGTCGGCCGGCTCGGCGGAGGCGGTGGTGCCCGACGGGGCGGAGAGGCTCATCAGTGGTGTCCTTCCCGCAGGGCGTGCGAGACCTCGCCGACGAGGGCGGCGTACTCGGGGGTGAAGCGGATGTCGGGGTCGCGCGGCATGGCGAACGGCACCTCGAAGCGCTCGACGATGCGGCCCGGCCGGCCGGACATGACGACGACCTGGGTCGAGAGGTAGACCGCCTCGGCCACGGAGTGTGTGATGAACAGCCCGGCGAACCCCTTCTCGACGAACAGCTTGAGCAGCTCGTCGTTGAGGCGCTCGCGGGTGATCTCGTCGAGCGCGCCGAACGGCTCGTCGAAGAGGAAGAGCTCGGGCTGCATCGTCAGCGAGCGGGCCAGGGAGGCGCGCATCCGCATCCCGCCGGACAGCTGGCGCGGCAGGTGCTGCTCGAAGCCCTCGAGGCCGACGAGCCGGATGGCGTCGGCCGCCCGCTGGGTGCGCTCGGAGCGGGGCACGCCCTTGAGCTCGGCGAGCAGCTCGACGTTGCGGCGCACGTCGCGCCAGGGCAGCAGGGTGGCGTCCTGGAAGACGTAGCCGATGGCGTCGGTGCGCAGCGTGGAGGTGCCGGAGGTGACCTTCTCGAGGCCGGACGCGATCCGCAGCAGCGTCGACTTGCCGCAGCCGGAGGGGCCGACGACGGTGACGAACTGGCCGCGGTCGACGGTGAGGTCGACGCCCGACAGCGCGGTGGTGCCGCCCGGGAACGTCATCTCGACGTCCTCGAACCGCAGCAGCGTGGTGTCGGTGGCGCCGGGGGTGGGGCGGGTGCCGGTCACGGTGCTCACGCCAGCACTCCTTCCAGGTGGGGGTGGGCGGGGGCAGGACCAGTGTCCGTCGACGGGTCGGGGTCGGTCGCGGCAGGGCTGCCGGGCAGGTCCGCGAGGGTGCGGGTCGTCGTCGTCGAGGCGACGAGCCGGCCGGCGTGGATGACGAGCCGGTCGGCGGGCGCGGCGGCGACCACCTCGGCCAGCGACGCGCCCCGCACGGCGAGCAGCTCGGCGCGCGCGCCGACGACCGGGCCGGCCTCGGGCGTCCCCATGACCCGCCGGGCGCCCGTGGACACGGCGGCATACGCCTCGTCGATGGTGAGGTGGCCCGCGACGACGGCGAGCATCGCCGTCTCGAGGGCGTCACCGCGGCCCATGGGGTTGAACGGGTCGCGCACGTTGTCGGCCCCGGCCGCCGTCAGGACGCCCGCGTCGAGCAGCGCGCGCAGCGGCGCGAGGCCGCGCGGGGTGAGGTGCTCGTGGTCCCAGCCCTGGAGGTAGAGGTTGGTGATGGGGTTGGCGACGACGCCGATGCCGGAGGCCAGGAGGGCGGCGATGATCTCGTCGCGCTCGGTGGGGTCGTAGGCGCCGAGCCGCACGCAGTGGCTCGCCGTGCGGTTGACGGACCAGCCGGCGGTGCGCTCGGCGAAGCCGCGCATCGTTGTGCCGTGCACGAGGCTCTCGTCGACGTGCAGGTCGACACCGACGCCGTAGCGGCGGGCGATGGCGAGCAGCCGGTCGAGGTCGGCGTGCTCGTCGGCCGCGAGGTGAGGGGCCCCGCCGACGAGGTCGACGCCGGCGTCGAGGGCGGCCTCGACCGCCTCGTCGGGCGTCTCCGGGCCGGCGAGCGCCACGAGCTCGATGTCCATGAGGGGCCGCAGCCGCTCGCGCACCGCGACGAGAGCGCGGACCCCTCGCAGCGGGTCGTCGCCCGCGAGCACGTCGACGTGGGTGCGCACGGCCGTGGTGCCGTGGCCGAGGGCTAGGAGGGCGGCGGCCTGGGCCCGGCCCTCGATCTCCTCCTGCGTCGTCGTCGCGGCGAAGGCCCGCCACGAGGCGATGGCCAGGCCGAGATCGCCCATCGGGGGGCGGATGACCTCCCACGACAGGGCCTTGTCGAGGTGCGCGTGCGGCTCGGCCGGAGCGGTCAACAGGACGAAACCACGCAGGTCGAGGACGTCGCCCCCGACCGGGGCGGGCGAGGGGGCGGAGGTCGTGGGTTTCCGTGGGGCCGCCGGGTCAGCTGGGTCGATGGAGGCCACGCGGTCGCCGTCGAGGGTGACGTCGACCACCCGCCCGTCGGCCAGGGTCGCGCCCAGGAGTCGGGTCACGGGTCGTGCTGGAGCCACGGCCCTCCTTCGTTCGATCGTTCGGCCCTGCGGTCGTGCCGCCGTGCGGTTGCTAACCTCGCTGCGAGTGACCGTAGGACGGGCGCATGTCCAGCATGTAACACGCGAGGTCACCGCGTGTAACCAGTCGGGCCGGCGTGGTCCCCGCTGCCTCTCGACCCGCGCGTCGTCCGCTGCCGCCGGCCCCTCGTCGGCCACGGTCCGCGGTCGGCCCGCGCCCGAACCTAGCCCAGCCGAGCCACGCATGGAGCACCTGTGAGCTTCTTCTCCGACGTCGAGCGTGACCTCGACATCGCCGCCCGCACGCCGCTCGCCGACGGGGTGGTGGCCTTCGACCTCGTCGCCCCCAACGGCCGCGACCTGCCCGCCTGGACCCCCGGGTCGCACATCGACGTGCGCGTCGCCCCCGACACCGAGCGGCAGTACTCGCTCTGCGGCGACCCCGAGGACCGCTCGCGGTGGCGGGTGGCCGTTCTGCGCGAGGACGCCGGCCGCGGTGGGTCGGTCACCGCGCACGAGCACCTCGCGGTCGGCGACCGGGTGCGCGTGCGCGGGCCGCGCAACCACTTCGGCTTCGAGCCGGACCCCGCCCACCCCCCGGTCTTCGTGGCCGCCGGCATCGGCATCACCCCCATCCGGCCGATGGTCGAGGCGGCGGCCCGGGCCGGGCTCGACTGGCACCTGCACTACGCCGGGCGCTCACGCCGCACGATGGCCTTCGCCGCCGAGCTCGCCGCCCTCGACCCCGACCGCGTCAGCCTGTACGCCGCGGACGAGGGTTCCCGGCTCGACCTGCCGTCGGTGGTGGCGGAGCTCCCGGACACCGCCGCGCTGTATGCGTGCGGCCCCCTGCGGCTCATGGAGGAGCTGGACGCCCTCACCCAGGGCTGGCCCGACGGACGGGTGCACAGCGAGCATTTCGTGGCCCGCGAGTTCGGCGAGCCGGTGTGGACCGAGCCGTTCGACGTCGAGCTCGCGCTGCGCGGTGAGACCGTCACGGTGCCGCCCGAGCGCAGCATCCTCGACGTGCTCGACGACGCCGGCGTGCTCATCGCCTCGTCGTGCCGGCGCGGTACGTGCGGCAGCTGCGAGACGCCCGTCATCGAGGGCGAGGTGGAGCACCGCGACTCGGTGCTGACGCCCGCCGAGCAGGCCGACAGCCTGACGATGATGGTCTGCGTCTCCCGGGCCGCCGGGCCCCGCCTCGTCCTCGACCTCTGACCGACCTCTGACCGACCTCTGACCGACCTCTGACCGACCTCTGACCGACCTCTGACCCGACCCTGTCCCGACCCTGACCCGGCTCCCGTTCTCAACCGGCTGGTTGACATAGCACACGACCCCGCGCATACTCATCGACAACCGAACGGTTGACGACGAGGAGGCCCCGTGGACGACCGGCTCACCCAGGTCTTCGCCGCGCTGGCCGACCCGACCCGGCGCGACCTCGTCGCGCGGCTGACCGTCGGAGACGCCACCGTGGGCCAGCTGGCCGCCCCCTACGCCGTCAGCGTCCAGGCCGTGTCGAAGCACCTCAAGGTGCTCGAGCAGGCCGGGCTCGTCAGCCGTGGCGAGACGGGGCACCGCAGCCCGGTGCACCTCGAGGCCGAGGTCCTCGACCTCATGACGGCCTGGATCGAGCGGTACCGGCGGGCCGCCGAGGCGCGGTACCAGCGCCTCGACGCGGTCCTCGCCGAGATGGACGAGAACAGCGACCACACGAGTGAGGCCGGGCCCGCCCCGGCCCGGAAGGAGACGGCATGAGCACCACCACCACCCCGACCACCCCCACCACCCCCACCACCCCCACCACCCCGACGAGCCCGCGGACGGGAGCGACGATCGAGGCGGACCCCACCGTGCCCCTCATCCGCATCACCCGTGACTTCGCCGCCACGCCCGACCAGCTGTTCCGCGCGCATACGGACCCCGCGCTCTTCGCCCGATGGGTGGGGCCCGACGGCATGGACACGACCGTCGACCGCTGGGACGCCACCTCCCTCGGCAGCTGGCGCTACGTCTCCCGGCGCGACGGCCGGGAGTTCGCGTTCCACGGGTGCTTCCACCAGGTGCGCCCCGACCGCATCGTGCAGACCTTCACGTGGGAGGGCGAGCCGGACGCCGTGGCGCTCGGGACCCTTCGCTTCGAGGACCTCGGCGGCGGGCGCACCCGGCTGGTCGCCGAGTCGCTCACCGACAGCTTCGAGAGCCGCGACGCGTGGCTTCGCAGCGGGATGCAGACCGGGGTCGACCAGGGCTACGCCAAGCTCGACGCCCTCCTGCCCGACATCGACGCCGCGGGCGACGGAGGTCGGGCATGACGCTCCCCACCGACCCCGCGGAGCGGCACCGCTCGGTATGCGCCGGGTTCAGCGCGCGCGTCGAGGGCGCCACCGACTGGGCCGCGCCCGCCCCCGTGCCGGGGTGGGAGGCGAGGGACGTCGTCGCCCACCTCGTCGAGTGGTTCCCCGCGTTCCTCGAGAGCGCGACCGACGTCCGCCTGGAGCGGGGACCGTCACCCCGGGAGGACCCGGTCGGCGCCTGGCGGGTGCACGCCGATGCCGTGCAGCGCCTGCTCGACGGACCCCAGGCCACGACGACCTTCCGCCACCCGATGGTGGGCGAGATGCCGCTGCCCGTCGCGGTCGACCAGTTCTATACGACCGACGTCTTCCTGCACACGTGGGACCTCGCCCGCGCCACCGGGCAGGACGAGCGGCTCGACCCGGAGCACTGCGCCGACCTGCTGGCCGGGATGACGCCGATCGAGGAGCTGCTGCGCACCTCGGGCCAGTACGGCCCGGGGGTCCCCGTACCGGACGACGCCGACGCCCAGACGCGGCTCCTCGGCTTCATCGGCCGAGACCCGCTGGGCGCTCGCCTCTGAGGAGGGTGCGCAGGTCCCCCACTACGGCCCGCTCGTCGGCCGTGACGAGGGCGTAGTCGCGGACGACGACGGCCCCGGCGACGACGACGTGCCGCGGCCGCCGGCCCGGCGCGGCCCAGAGCAGCCCGGCCACGGGGTCGGCCACCCCGGCGTCGGGCACGCCGGACACGTCCCACACGCACAGGTCGGCGCGAGCGCCGGGGCGCAGGTGGCCGAGGTCGTCGCGGCCCAGTCCGGCCGCTCCCCCGGCCGTCGCCATCCCCAGCACCGTCAGCGCCGGCAGCTGGGGCCCGACCAGGCCGGACACCTGCAGGGCCAGCCGCGCGTCGGCGAGCAGGTGACCCGCGTCGTTGCTGCCGCCGCCGCTCGTGCCGAGCCCGACGTGGACCGCGGCCTCGAGCAGCTGGGCCACCGGGGCGATCCCCCACCCCATCGGCACGTCGCACCCGGGCGCGTGGGTGGCCGTCGTGCCGGTGGTGGCCAGCCGCTCGACCTCCGCGTCGGTCACCCCGCACAGGTGCGCGAGCGTGACGTCGGGGCCGAGCCAGCCCCACTCCTCGAGCAGGGCCAGCGGCCGTGCGCCGTAGGTCGCCTCAGCCACCTCGACGTCGACCTGCTCGTTGGCCTGGGTGCGGCGCCGCAGCCCCCGGCGCCGGGCCAGCTCGCCCAGCCGCTCGAAGGTCTCAGGCGCGTCGCTGTGCACCCCCGCGGGGCCGACGGCCACCTGCAGCATCCCGTCGGCCGTCAGCCCTCCGAACCCCGGCGCCAACGCCTCGGCCACCGCGTCCGCGCTCTCGGCCGCCCAGCCCGGGTCGTCGCGCGCGCTCCCGCGCACGAACACCAGGCGCGCGCCGAGGTCACCGGCGGCCGCGGCCGTGGCCTGCGCGATGCCCACGGTGTCGGCCACCGTCAGGCCCGCCGGCCAGGTCAGGTGGTGGTCGGCCACGGTCGTCACACCGCAGAGCAGCGACTCCGCCAACCCGACCCGGGCCGCGACCCCGGCCGTCTCCGGCGTCACCCCCACCGACGCATACGCCTGGGCCATCCGCGGCAGCCAGTCGCGCATCGGCACGCCACGGGTGCCCGGCAGCGTGCGGAACGCCGTCTGCAGCAGGTGGTGGTGGGCGTTGACGAGGCCCGGGGTGACGACGCAGCCGGACACGTCGAGGATCTCGGTGTCGGCCGGCGCCGCCGCCTGGGGCCCGTCGACGACGCGGCCGTCCGACACACATACGGGACCGGTGTCGACGGTGGCCTCGTCACGGAGCACGGCCACGGCACCTCGCAGGACGACCATGGGCAGGGTCTACCACGGCGTCAGCGCCCCGTAACCGCTGGCCCGCCGGGTGGCCGGAGCACCGTGGGACACTGGAGGGGTGATCTTCGGACTGGGTAGGAAGTCGACCATGCCGTCCCGCGAGGACGCCCTCCCCGGGCGCTCCACGCCGCACCAGGTGGACCCGACGCACGTCGTCCTCGGCACCCCCATCGACGGCCCGTTCCCCGACGGCAGCGAGATCCTCTACGTCGCCATGGGGTGCTTCTGGGGCGTCGAGCGGATCTTCTGGAAGCAGCCCGGGGTCATCACGACGGCGGTCGGCTACATGGGTGGCTACACCCCGAACCCGACCTACGAGGAGACGTGCACCGGGCAGACCGGGCACGCCGAGGCCGTTCGCGTGGTCTACGACCCTGAGCGCACGTCGCCCGAGCTGCTGCTCAAGGAGTTCTGGGAGAACCACGACTCGACGACGGCCAACCGGCAGGGCAACGACGTCGGCACGACCTACCGCTCGGCCATCTACTGGACGACGCCGGAGCAGGAGCGCGCCGCCATCGCCACGCGCGACGCCTTCCAGAAGGTGCTCACCGACAACGGCTACGGGCAGATCACGACGGAGATCCGCTCCGCCGAGGACGCCGGCCCGTTCTACATCGCCGAGGACTACCACCAGGGCTACCTGGCCAAGAACCCCGGCGGCTACTGCAACCACGGCCCCAACGGGATGACCTGCCCGGTCGGGCTGCTGCGCCAGGACGAGGTGCCCGCCCAGCAGGACGTGCTGCCGCCGACGAGCTGACCGTGCCCCGCCAGGGGTCCGGCTGCGCGATGCTGGACCCATGGCCTACGACGAGGAGCTCGCGAACCGGCTGCGCACCGCCCTGCAGGACGTCGAGGGGGTGCGCGAGATGCGGATGTTCGGCGGCCTGGCGTTCCTGATCGGTGGACACATGGCCGTCGCCGCCAGCGGGCAGGGCGGGATCATGCTCCGGGTTGCTCCGGAGGAGTCCGACGGGCTCGCGGCCGGGCCGCACGCCGGCCGGATGGTCATGCACGGCAAGGAGATGGCCGGCTGGCTCCGGGTCGACGCGGAGGGCGTCGAGAACGACGAGGAGCTGCAGCACTGGGCCGACATCGGGGTCCGGTATGCCTCGTCGCTGCCCCCGAAGTGAATCAGTGCCAACGACCCAAGACCGCTGCGGCTTCGCGGTAGCCCGGCTGACCGCTCGCCATGGCGATGACGAGGTCGTAGGCGTCGTCGTCCGGAGCCTCGAGGGTCTCGCCGTTGAGTCCGTAGAAGACCACCGTCGCCAGCCACGCCAACCGCTTGTTGCCGTCGACCAACGGGTGGTTCGACACCACCGACTCGAGGAGCACCGCCGCCTTGAGGTCGGTGGAGGGGTAGGCCTCATGACCGATGAGCTCGGTCTGGGGACGGTGCACTGGGGAGTCGAGCAGGCCGAGGTCCCGCACCGGCCCGACCCCCAGGTCGTCGACCAGAGCCAGGAGGTCGGGCAACGTGAGGTAGCGGGTCACTGGCCCAGTCGGTCCAGCAGGTCGGCGTAGCGCGCCCGCGCGGCCTCGGACAGCTGTGCGACCTGGTCGCTGTGACCTCGACGGGCCGCGGCCTCGCGGATAGCGCGCACCGTCGCCTCTTGTTTGCTCACGCCCTCGAGGCGGGCCAGCTCCGTCAGAGCACGCTCGTCGTCGGGACTGAGTCTCAGGGTCATCGCCATGTCGTCACGATACCACTCTGATACCAGATTGACGCCGTCAACGTTGACCAGCCTCGCCCCAACGGCCGACGGTAGAGCCATGAGCACCGTTGCCACGCAGCCGAACCCGTCCCTCGTCGCCCCGCCGGGCCTGGCCGGCGTCGTCGTCGCGACCACCGCCCTCAGCGACGTCCGCGGGGACGAGGGGTTCTACCACTACCGGCAGTACGACGCCGTCGAGCTGGCCCGCACCTGCTCGATCGAGGAGGTCTGGCACCTGCTCCTACGCGGCGCCCTGCCGACCGCCGACGAGCTGGCCGCGTTCCGGGCCACCGTGCGGGCGGCCCAGGACCTCCCGATGGCGCTCCAGGACCAGCTCGACACGGTCGCCACGGCGACCCCGGCCGGGACACCGCCGCTGACCGGGCTGCGCACCGCGCTCTCGGCGCTCGGCGGCGGACTCGACCTGGAGCCGGTCTGGGACCTGTCGGAGGAGGAGCGCGAGCGCGACGCCGTCCGCATCGCCGCCCAGGTGCCGCTGCTCACAGCCGCCGCCTACCGCCGCAGCCAGGGCCTGGAGCCGCTCGCCCCGCGCGCCGACCTCGGCTACACCGCCAACCACCTGTGGCTCGTGACCGGTCGCGAGCCGGCGCCCGAGCACGTCCGCGCCCTGGAGCGGTACCTCTGCCTCACCGTCGACCACGGCTTCAACGCCTCGACGTTCACCGCCCGGGTCGTCGCCTCCACCGGGGCCGACGTCGCGGCCTGTGTCGTCGCCGCCCTCGGCGCGCTCTCCGGGCCGCTCCACGGGGGCGCCCCGAGCCGCGCCCTCGACTCCCTCGACGAGATCGGCTCCCCGGACCGCGCCCGGCCCTGGGCCGACGAGCAGCTCGCCGCCGGGCGCCGGATCATGGGGTTCGGCCACGCCGTCTACCGCGGCAAGGACCCCCGCTCCGAGCTGCTGCGCGAGACCGCCGACGCCCTGGGCGGCCCCCTCGCCGAGCTCGCCGTGGCCGCGGAGGAGGCGATCGACGCCGCCCTGGACGCCGGCCGCCCGGGCCGCACCTTGCGCGCCAACGTCGAGTTCTACGCCGGTGTCGTCATGCACGAGTGCGGGGTGCCCCGCGAGATGTTCACCCCGACGTTCGCGGTCAGCCGGGTCATGGGCTGGACGGCCCACGTGCTCGAGCAGGCCCGCGACCGCAAGATCATCCGTCCGAGTGCCCGGTATGCCGGTCCCCCGCCGCCACAGCCGGTCCCGCCGCTCGCGGACCGCGGCTGACGGCAACGGGTGGGGAGCCGCGAGGGGTTTTCCGCCCCCACGGCTCCCGACCCGCGCCGACGTCTCAGCCGGGCCTCGGGCCGTCCCCCCGGTAGACGGCGCGACCGCGGAAGCGCAGCCCCTGCGGTGCCTCCTCCAGGCCGTGGGCCAGCCACCCGACCACCCGGCCGAGCCCGAAGACCGTCTCGCCCGCCCCGGGCACGAGACCGCCGGCCTGCACGAGCGCCGCCAGGGAGAGGTCGACGTTCGGGCTGAGCCCCCGGCTGCGGCTCACCGCCAGCAGCAGCTCCTCGACGCGGGGCCAGCCGTCCGGGTCGAGCCGGGCGACCCGGTCGAGCAGCGTCTCGGCCCGCGGGTCGGCCTCGACGTAGACCTTGTGACCGAACCCCGGGACCGGGCGGCCGGCGTAGGCCTCCAGCGCCGAGACACCCTCGCGCCGCACCGCCGTGAGGAGGGCCTCCACGTCGAGGCTGCTCCGGCCGTGGAGCGGGCCCCCGAGCGCGGCCAGACCGGTGAGCACCAGGAGGTAGGGGTCGGCGCCGGTGCCGGCGGCCACCCGCACGGCCATCGTCGAGGCGGCGAGCTCGTGGTCGACGAGCAGGACGAGGGCGGCCTGCAGAGCCGCCACGGCGTCCGGCGTCGCCGGCCGGGTCGACAGGCGCGGCCAGAGCCGCGACGCATACGGGCCCAGAGGGTCGTCCCCGGGGTGGCCGGAGTCGCTCTGCCGCAACGGGATCGCCGCCAGCGCCCCCAGCAGCACCATCCGTCCGACGACCGCCACGTGGTCGCGGGTCAGCGCTCCCCGGTCGACATCGAGGCCGGCGAGGGCGACGACGGCGGCTCGCACGCGGTCGAGGTCGGTGGCCCCGTCGGGGAGCGCCACCGCCACCCGGCCGGCCGCCGCCGCCGCACCGCCGGACAGGCACCACCACGCCGGGTCGTGCGCGCGCAGGACCCCGTCGGCCGACCACAACAGCTCGGCGACGTCCTCGAAGGGGTGCTCCGCGAGGGCCACGGCGTCGTGGCCGCGCCACGACAGCCGGCCCTTGGGGTCGAGCAGGGTCACGTCGCTCTCGACGAGCACCTCGAGCGAGCCGGCGCGCACCCGGGTGCGCTCGGCGGCCAGCCGCAGCACCTCGTCGAGCGCGAAACGCGAGACCCGGTGGCCCGACTCGTTGAGGGTCTGGGTGCGGGTCAGCAGGCCCCGGCTCACGTAGGCGTAAACCGTCTGCAGCCGCACGCCGAGCAGCTCGGCGGCCTGGTCGGCCGTGACCTCCGCCCAGCCCTCCTGCGTGACCTCCGTATGCCCCTCCACCCGTCGATGGTGCCACCGCGCCCGGTCTACGGTGTCGCCTGTGGGGGAGCACACGCAGCCGGACGACCGCTCGAGACCCGACCTCGACGCGGCCCGGTTCGACGCCCTGAGCCCCACCGAGGCGTATGCCGTGGCCCACGGCTGTCTCGGGGTGCGCCGGTGGGCGGAGCAGCTCGTCGCCGGCCGGCCCTACGGCACCGGGGCCGCCATGCTCCACGCCGCCGGGTCGGCCGCGGCCGACCTCACCGACGACGAGCTCGCCGAGGCTCTCGCCGGGCACCCGCGCATCGGCGAGCGCCCGGGCGCCGGCCATGCCGCGGCCCATTCGCAGCGCGAGCAGGCTGGGGTGGACCCGGCCGACCGCGGCGTGGCGGCGCGCCTGGCGGCCGGCAACGCGGCCTACGAGCAGCGGTTCGACCGGGTGTTCCTCATCCGGGCAGCCGGCCGCACCGCCCCGGAGATCCTCGGCGAGCTGCAGCGGCGCCTCGGCGCGACGGATGCCGACGAGCGACGCGAGACCGTGCGACAGTTGCGGGAGATCGCCCTGTTGCGCCTGGAGAGAGTGCTGTCGTGACCGACCTCGTCGACGCCCTGAGCGTCACCGTCAACGGGCGCGAGCGCTCGCTCGCGGGCGTGCCCGCCCACACGACCGCCCTGGCCTGGCTGCGCGACATCGGCCTCACGGGCGCCAAGGAGGGCTGCGCCGAGGGTGAGTGCGGCGCCTGCTCGGTGCTCGTCGCCCGCCCCGACGACGACGAGCCCGCCACCCGCACGCAGTGGACCGCGGTCAACGCCTGCCTGGTGCCGGCGGCCACGCTCGACGGCCAGGAGGTCGTCACGGTCGAGGGTCTCGGCAGCGCGCGCGACCTGCACCCGGTGCAGCACGAGCTCGCCGTGCGGGGCGGGTCGCAGTGCGGCTACTGCACCCCGGGGTTCGTCTGCAGCATGGCCGCGGAGTACTACCGCGCCGGACGCACGCCCGACCCCGAATCGGCGTCCACGGCCGACGACGTCGACCCCCGTGAGGACGCCGAGACGGTGGCGCGGGAGCACGGCCCCAACGGCTTCGACCTGCACGCCTTGAGCGGCAACCTGTGCCGGTGCACCGGATACCGCCCGATCCGCGACGCCGCCTACGCGCTCGGTATGCCGCCGGAGGACGACCGCCTCGCCGCTCGCCGCAGCTCCGCACCTCCGGCCGTGCGGCCCACCCGGATCTCCGCGGCCGACGGGGAGTTCGCCCGCCCGTCCGCGCTGGCCGACGCTCTCGACCTGATGGCGGCGCACCCCGGTGCGGTCCTGGTGGCCGGGTCCACCGACTGGGGCGTCGAGGTCAACATCCGGGGCGTCCGGGCTCCGTTCGCGATCGCGGTCGACCGGCTGCCCGAGCTGCGGACCGTCGAGGTCCGCGACGACATCGTCGAGCTCGGGGCCGCTCTGACTCTGAGCGAGATAGAGCGCCGCCTGGGTGGTCGGATCCCGTTGCTGGACCAGGTCTTCCCCCAGTTCGCCTCCCGGCTCATCCGCAACGGCGCCACTCTGGGGGGCAACCTCGGCACCGGCTCCCCGATCGGGGACACCCCGCCGGCCCTGCTCGCCCTCGAGGCCTCCCTCGTCCTGACCTCGTCCTCCGGCGAGCGGGTCGTGCCGCTGGCCGACTACTTCACCGGCTACCGACAGAGCGTCCGGCGGTCCGGCGAACTGATCCGTGCGGTGCGGATCCCCTTGCCCCTGGCCGCGACCACGGCCTTCCACAAGATCGCCAAGCGCCGGTTCGACGACATCTCCAGCGTCGCCGTCGCCTTCTGCCTCGACCTCGCCGACGGCCGGGTCACCCGGCCCCGCATCGGCCTCGGCGGGGTCGCGGCCACGCCGCTGCGCGCGCGGTCGACCGAGCAGGCCCTGGAGGGGCAGCCCTGGGACCGCGCGACCGTGCGGGCCGCCGCCGACGTCCTGCGGTCGGAGGGGACCCCGCTCGACGACCACCGGGCCAGCGCGGCGTTCCGCTCGGCCATGCTCGGGTCGTGCCTGCTCAAGCTCTACGCACAGACGTCAGCCACCTCGGAGCGGACGGCGAGCGCATGAGCACCCTGTCCGAGCGTCCAGCGAACCCCATTGTGGGAGAGGCGATCCCGCACGAGAGCGCGGCTCTGCACGTGAGCGGCGAGGCGCTCTACACCGACGACCTGGTCGGCCGCACCAAGGACTGCCTCCACGCCTGGCCAGTCGCCGTGATGACGGCGCACGCTCGCGTCACGGCCCTCGACGTCACCCCCGCGCTCGCCGTGCCGGGCGTGGTGCGGGTGCTGACGGCCGCCGACGTGCCCGGCGTCAACGATGCCGGCATCAAGCACGACGAGCCCCTCTTCCCGGACGAGGTCATGTACGTCGGCCACCCTGTGGCGTGGGTGCTCGGCGAGACCCTCGAGGCGGCCCGGCTGGGCGCGCTCGCGGTCCACGTCGAGACCGAGACGCTGCCGAGCCTCATCACGGTCCGCGAGGCCATCGCCGCGCGCAGCTTCCAGGGCGGGCAGCCGCGGATGGAGCGCGGCGACGTGACGGCCGGGTTCGCGCGGGCCGAGCACGTCTTCTCGGGCGAGCTCGACCTCGCCGGGCAGGAGCACTTCTACCTCGAGACCCACTGCGCCCTGGCCCTGGTCGACGAGAACGGCCAGGTCTTCGTGCAGAGCAGCACGCAGCACCCGTCGGAGACGCAGGAGATCGTCGCCCATGTGCTCGGCCGGCGCAGCCACGACGTCACCGTCCAGTGTCTGCGCATGGGCGGCGGCTTCGGCGGCAAGGAGATGCAGCCCCACGGGTACGCCGCCGTCGCCGCCCTCGGGGCGACACTCACCGGCCGCCCGGTGCGCCTACGCCTCAACCGCACGATGGACATGACGATGACCGGCAAGCGCCACGGCTTCCACGCCGAGTGGCGCGTCGGCTTCGACGGCGACGGCCGTCTCCTCGCCCTCGACGCGACGCTGACGTCCGACGGCGGCTGGAGCCTCGACCTGTCGGAACCCGTTCTCGCGCGGGCCCTCTGCCACATCGACAACGCCTACTGGGTCCCCCACGTGCGGGTCAACGGCCGGATCGCCAAGACCAACAAGACCTCGCAGACCGCGTTCCGCGGGTTCGGCGGCCCCCAGGGCATGATCGTCATCGAGGACATCCTCGGGCGGTGCGCGCCCCTGCTCGGGGTCGACGCCCTCACCCTGCGGCGCCGCAGCTTCTACACGGCCGGCCAGACCACGCCCTACGGGCAGCCGGTGCGGCACCCGGAGCGGGCCGTGGCGGCGTGGGACCAGGTACTCGCCTCCGGCGACGTCGAGCGACGGCGCGAGGAGGTCGCCCGGTTCAACGCGGCCCACGAGCACGTGAAGCGGGCCATCGGCATGACGCCGGTCAAGTTCGGGATCTCCTTCAACCTCACCGCCTTCAACCAGGGCGGCGCGCTCGTCCACGTCTACAAGGACGGCTCCGTCCTCATCAACCACGGCGGCACCGAGATGGGCCAGGGGCTGCACACGAAGATGCTCCAGGTCGCCGCGACGACGCTCGGCGTCCCGCTGAGCACCGTGCGGCTCGCGCCGACCCGCACCGACAAGGTGCCCAACACCTCGGCCACCGCGGCCAGCTCGGGTGCGGACCTCAACGGCGGCGCGGTCAAGAACGCCTGCGACCAGATCAAGTGCCGGCTGCTCGACGTGGCGGCCCAGACGCTCGGCATCTCGGCCCACGACGTACGCATCGAGAACGGCGAGGCGCGCGGCGTCGCCTACACGAGCGAGCGGATCCCGTGGGACGAGCTCGTGCGCACGGCCTACTTCCGCCGCGTGCAGCTCTTCGCGGCCGGCTACTACCGCACCGAGGGCCTGCACTGGGACTCGAGCGCGATGCAGGGCGAGCCGTTCAAGTACTTCGCCTACGGGGTCGCGGCGAGCGAGGTGGAGGTGGACGGGTTCACCGGCGCCTACCGCACGCGGCGGGTCGACATCGTCCACGACGTCGGCGACAGCCTGTCACCGCTGGTCGACCTCGGGCAGATCGAGGGCGGCTTCGTGCAGGGCGCCGGCTGGCTGACCCTCGAGGACCTGCGCTGGGACGAGAGCGACGGGCCGACGCGGGGTCGGCTGGCCACGCAGGCAGCGAGCACCTACAAGCTGCCCAGCTTCTCGGAGATGCCCGAGGTCTTCAACGTCTCGTTGCTCGAGCAGGCCCACGAGGAGGGAGCGGTCTACGGCTCCAAGGCCGTCGGGGAGCCACCGCTCATGCTCGCCTTCTCCGTGCGAGAGGCGTTGCGCGAGGCGGCGGCCGCCTTCGGACCGCCCGGCACGAGCGTCGACCTGCCCTCCCCCGCCACCCCGGAGGCCGTCTACTGGGCGATCGAACGCGCCCGCAGCCACCCGGGGGCGGACCACGTGGTGGAAGGCGGCCCGGGCGTCGTGCCCGACCAGCCGGAGGGTGACGCCGCCCCCATCGAGCCCACCTCCGAGCGCTACGAGCGCCCGGTGCCGGCCGGGACCTGAGGGCGTACGCCGTGGGCTGGGTCGACGCCGTCGAGCGGCTGCGCGCCGAGCGCCGGGCGGGCGTGCTCGTCACGCTCGTCACCGTGCGCGGGCACGCCCCCCGGGCGGCCGGCGCCAAGATGGTCGTCGCCGACGAGGCGACGTGGGACAGCATCGGCGGCGGCAACCTCGAGGCCACCGCGGTCGATCGCGCCCGCGCGCTGCTGGCGGCCGGTGGCGGCATACCCGAGGTGCTGTCGCTGTCGCTCAACGACCGGGCGCCGGCCGAGCACGGGGTGCAGTGCTGCGGCGGCGAGGTGAGCGTGCTGCTGGAGCCGCTGCCCGTGGTGCCCGCCGTCGCCGTCTTCGGGGTGGGGCACGTCGGCCTCGAGCTCGCGCGCATCCTCGCCCGCCACGACCTCGACCTGCACCTCGTCGACTCGCGGGCCGACCATGTCGACGAGACGGTCCTCGCGCCGGTGCTGGACGACCCGGTGGCGCGGGTGCACGTGCACCACGCGCCGGTGCCCGAGCTCGTGCTCGGGCAGGTGCCGCCGGGCACGCACGTGCTGGTCCTCACCCACGACCACGCGGAGGACGTCGCCCTGTGCGACGTCGCCCTGCGGTGCACGCACCTGGGGAGCATCGGTCTCATCGGCTCGTCGGCCAAGTGGTCGCGCTTCCGGGACCGGCTCGCGGCGGAAGGTCACGGCCCGGAGGCGCTGGCCCGGGTCATGACGCCGATCGGCCTGCCCGACCTGCCCGGCAAGGAGCCGGCCGTCATCGCGGTGAGCGTCGCGGCCGACCTGCTCCGCCGGCTCGCGGAACGCAGCCCGGCTCCCAGCGCGGACCGGACGGCCCACGCCTGAGCCCACGCGTCGTGGCGGACTGGTGCGGAGCGCACGGATCTCCGGGCGCTGGACACCACACCCAGCGCCCGGGCGCAGCGAACGGCCCGGGGCCACCATGACGGCGGCGGCCCCGGGCCGTGGCGCCGGCGACACAGGTCGACCGGCGGGTGCTGCGAACCGGCGCGAGGTCAGTCGCGGAAGACGTCCTTGACCTTCTCGCCCGCCTGCTTGGTGTTGCCGGCGGCCTGGTCGCCCTGACCCTCGGCCTCCATGCGGTCGTTGTCCGTGGCGTCGCCGACGCCCTCCTTGACCTTGCCCTTGGCGATCTCCGCCTCGTTCTTGGCCTTGTCCATCAGTCCCATGGGATTTCCTTTCGACGATCTCCTCGGACGGCGTGGGTCCCCAGGAGAAAGCCGCCGGAACGACGTCGTTCCCGGGCCACGTGTTCCGGACCGTACCCCCCGCCCCGCGGGGCAAACCCGGACGGCGCATACAGGAACAGACCCTGGACAAAGGCTGGACGGACGCGAGACATGCATCACAGGCCGTTCGGAGGATCCGCAGGAGGCCAAGGCTTGCTATTGGGCCCCGGGGGTGGTTCTGTGGAAGCACTGGTCCAGAAGTGGCGCCACGGGAGCACGTTCGTAGAACCCCCGAGGAGCCACTGAGATGACCGTTACTGCACTGGGTGCCCGACCCGTCCGCGTGGCCCACCCCACCGTCTCGCCCGCCGGAGTCCCGGCCACCGTGATGTCGCCGGTGTCCTCCCCGATGTCCCCCGAGGTCTCCGCCAAGGTCGCCAACACGGCCCCGCCGGCCCCGGCCGTCACGCCGTCGGTGGCCACCCTCCTGCCCCCGGTGACGACCCCGCCGGCCGCCCCGACGCTCTCGGCCACGGAAGCGGCCGCCCGGGAGCGCACCGACGTCCTGCTCGGCGCGGTGAGCGACGAGACGCCCCTCGGCGTCATGGAGACCAACACGGTCGTCATGCTCAACCTCGGGCTGGCCGACGGCATCGCCAGCCGCTACCTCGGCCGCGGCCTGGAGCGCGACGACCTCGTGCAGGTCGCCCGGCTCGGGCTCGTCAAGGCCGTCCGTCGCTACCGCCCGGCCCTCGGGCAGTCGTTCGCCGGGTTCGCCGCCCCGACCATCTCGGGCGAGATCAAGCGCCACTTCCGCGACACCGGCTGGATGGTGCGCCCGCCCCGGCGTCTGCAGGAGCTCGGCGCGCGGCTGCGCGACACCGAGAAGGAGCTGGAGCAGCAGCTGCACCGCCGCCCCACCCCGGCCGAGATCGCCGCGGTGCTCGGTGTGGAGGAGTCGCAGGTGCGGGCCGCCCGGGAGGCGTCGTCCAGCTTCCACGCGGTCTCGCTCGACCTGCCCATGACCACGGAGCACCGGCCCGACATCGCCGTCGACGACACGGACGACCCGTTCGCCGCCCTCGACGACGCCCAGTGGCTGGGAGCGGCCCTGCACGACCTCACCGAGCGGGAGCGCACCGTGCTGCGGCTGCGGTTCGTCGAGTCCCTGACCCAGTCGGAGATCGCCCAGCACATCGGGGTCAGCCAGATGCAGGTGTCCCGCATCCTGCGCGCCACCCTGAGCCGGCTGCGCTCGCGGCTCGAGTCGTCGATGGGCGACGCCGCCTGAGCCGCCCCGACGAGGCCTGAGAACGACGACGGAGCCGGACCACCCGCGGGTGGTCCGGCTCCGTCGTCATGTCAGCCGCGGCACGGCGACACCGTGCCTCCGGGAACTCTGGTGAACCCGGCGCCGACCGCCGCGTACCAGGACGTCTAGTACCAGTACTTGCGGCCGCCGACCGCACGGCCCGTCGCGCCCAGGAGGACGAGGACGAGGCCGACGACGAGCAGGATGATGCCGATCGTGGTGAGGATGGAGATCTTGGCGAAGAGCCCGATGAGGAGAAGGATGACTCCCAGGACGATCATGTGTGTCTCGCGTTCTCGAAGGTCGAGCTGAAGCCGATAGGACCCCAGCAGCACGTCACGCCCCGACGCGACGGGCCGTGCAGGACCCTATCGGGGTCCAGCGGCCGCCACCACGCAGCGCGGTCTGTGAGAATGGGTGGGCCCCCAGGATGGGTAGCCCCAGGTCGACCCCGGTGCCACCCCGCACGAGAGAGAGCCCATGGACCCCGACGCCGCCGCCTCCTCTGACGTGGCCACCGCGCTGAGCCCCGACCCCACCCTCCTGGCGCCCGCCGCCGAGGCCTTCAACACGCTCGCCGCGGTGGTCTACGCGAGCGAGACCCTCCAGGAGGTCTACGACACCCTCGTGACGCTGGCCGTGGAGGTCATCGACGGCTGCGACCACGCCAGCATCATGCGCCGGGGCAAGGACGGTGGCTTCCAGACGGTCGCGGCCACCGACGAGACGGCCCGGATCATCGACAAGCTCGAGCAGCTGCACCGCGACGGGCCGTGCCTCGACGCCATCGTCGAGGACGCCCCGCAGTTCGAGGACGACCTGTCCGAGCCGAGCGCCCACTGGCCGACGTTCTCGCGCGAGGTGGTCCGGCTCACCCCGGTGCGCTCGGCGGCCGGCTTCCGGATCATCGCCGGCGAGGAGAAGATCGGGGCGCTCAACCTCTTCTCGGACCGGGTCGGCGGCATGACCGGACGCTCCGCCGACCAGGCCATGGTCCTCGCGGCCTTCGCCTCCGTGGCGGTGAGCACGCTGCACCACCGCATGGAGGCCCGCTCGCTCGTGCAGGGACTGGCCAGCAACCGCGAGATCGGCAAGGCCATCGGCCTGCTCATGGCCTTCCACCGGGTCTCCGACAGCGTCGCGTTCGGGATGCTGCGCAAGGCCTCCCAGGACATGAACATCAAGCTGGCGGAGGTGGCCCGCGAGGTCGTCGAGCACCACAACTCGGGGCACCCGGCGGCCTCTGCGCCCCTCTCCCGGGGCTGAGTCAGCCGGAGCGCTCGCGCAGCCCCACCGCGTCGTGGTCCCAGAAGGCGCGGTGGTACACGAGCGTGCCGGTCAGGGTGGGTGCCGACGCGTCCAGCCGCAGCACCTGGAACGCCGGCTCGGGGATGCGCAGCGACGGACGCCGGAACCCCTCGGGCCCGGCGGGCACGAACCCGAACCGGCGGTAGTAGCCCGGAGCACCCTCGAGGAACACCAGCGGCGCGATGGGCGCCTGGTCCGCACGGGCGGTGAGGCGCGACGTCAGCTGCCCCAGCGCATACCGGGTCAGGGCGGTGCCGACCCCGCGCCCCTGCCATCTCGGTGCCACCGACAGCGGGCTGAGCACGAGCACGTCGACCAGGGCGCCGGGCGCGTCGAGCCGGCTGCGGGTGAAGGCCACGTGGCCGACCACGGCGTCGTCCTGCACCGCGACGAACGAGAGGCCGACCCACGCGTCCGAGGCGCCCAGGTCGCGCACGAGATCGTCGACCCCGGACCCGGCGCCGAAGGCCTGCCGGACGACGGCGGCGACCGCCGCCTCCTCCCCCGGCGCCTCGGCCCGGTAGGTCGTCTCAGCCACGGCGCCGACAGTACGCCGGGCTCGAGGCCCGTCCTAGGCTTCGCGGTATGCCTGAGCCGTCACCGCTGAAGCGCGTCGCCCTGCTCACCGCCGGGGGGTATGCGCCCTGCCTGTCCGCCGCGGTGGGAGGCCTCATCGAGCGCTACACCGCCGAGCTGCCCGACGTCGAGATCATCGCCTACCGCCACGGCTACCACGGGGTGCTGACCGGCACGTCGGTCGTCGTCGACGCGGCGGCGCGCACCTTCGCCTCGGCGCTGCAGGAGTACGGCGGCAGCCCCCTCGGCAACAGCCGGGTCAAGCTGACCAACACCGCCGACCTCGTCAAGCGGGGACTGATCCAGGAGGGCCAGGACCCGCTCGAGGTCGCCGCCGAGCGGCTGCGCGCCGACGGCGTGGACGTGCTGCACACCATCGGCGGGGACGACACCAACACGACGGCGGCCGACCTCGCCCGCTTCCTGCACGAGCGCGACTACGACCTCACGGTCGTCGGGCTGCCCAAGACCATCGACAACGACGTCATCCCGATCAAGCAGTCCCTCGGCGCGTGGACCGCGGCCGAGCAGGCGTCGCGCTTCGCGCAGAACGTGCTCGCCGAGCACGGCGCCAACCCGCGGATGCTCATCATCCACGAGGTCATGGGCCGCGGCTGCGGCTGGCTCACCGGGGCCGCCGCCGCGCACTACCAGGAGTGGCACGCCGGCCGGCAGTGGGTGCCCTCGATCGGCCTCACCTCCGAACGCTGGGACATCCACGCGGTCTACGTGCCCGAGCTCGCCATCGACATGGACGCCGAGGCCGACCGGCTGCGCGCCGTCATGGACGACATCGGCTGCGTCAACATCTTCCTGTCCGAGGGGGCCGGGGTCCCGGAGATCGTCGCCGCGCTCGAGGCGGCCGGCGAGGACGTCCCCCGCGACCCGTTCGGCCACGTCAAGCTCGACAAGGTCAACCCCGGGGAGTGGTTCGCGAAGCAGTTCGCCGAGCGCATCGGCGCCGAGAAGACGCTGGTGCAGAAGAGCGGCTACTTCTCCCGCTCCGCGCCCGCCAACGAGGCGGACCGCACCCTCATCCGGGCCATGGTCGACGTCGCCGTCGATGCGGCCCGCGCCCGGACCTCCGGCGTGGTCGGCCAGGACGAGGAGCGCGGCGACGAGCTGCGCACCATCGAGTTCGACCGCATCGCCGGTGGCAAGGCGTTCGACACCGATGCCGGCTGGTTCCAGACCGTCCTGCGCCGCACCGGTCAGGCGCCCGCCTGACCGACCGGCCACTCGCGCCGGGCCGCGCCGTCCCACCGCCGCACGACGGTGGCGACGACAGGGCCGGCCGCGGCCTGCGCCATCGGGGCCCGTAGGAGGTCGAGCACCGAGGCTCGCTGCTGCTCGGTGACCCGGCGGGCCAGCGTGACGTGCGGGGCCCAGTGCGCCGGCGCGGTCAGCTCGTCGGCCGGGACCGCGCAGACCTCGGCCACCCGGGCCTGCAGGTCGAGCAGGTCGAGGGACGGGCCCACCCGCCACACCACGGTCCACGGCCCGGCGCCGAACAGGGTCACCTCACCCCAGGTGCCCCCCACCGGCAGCCGGCCGGCGACGACGGTATGCAGCGCGGCCTCGGCCCCCGGCGGGAGGTCGGGCACCGCGACGAGCGTGATGTGCGGCCGGTTGCTCGGTGAGGTGTGGCGCGCCTGGGACGGCAGCCCGGCGTCGGCGAGCCGCTGCCAGAGACCGGTGACGAGGGCGTCGCCCGCGGCGTCCAGCTGCAGCTCCACCGACTGGACGGCCCGGCCCGGCCGCCGCGCTCCGGCTGGTCCGGCTGCCTCACCCATGGGGCCAGGGTAGGCAGACCCGGGATGCGCCGGCATGCGGAGACGGCGCCGGGTGCCTGGATCGGGCCGGCGTCAGTAGCCGGTCGTCGTGCCTCCGGTGGCCTTGACCGGCGTGCCCGTCTTGTCGAGGACGAACCAGACCTGGCCGACGTTCTGGCCCGCGGTGTCACCGGCCTTGGCGTCCTTGGCGTAGGTGTAGAGCGGCCAGCCGTTGAGGGTCACCTGCTTCTTGCCGTCGGGGGTGTCGATGGCGCCGACGGTGCCGGTGACGCCCGTGACCGTGGGCGCGCCCGTGGCCACGAGCGGGGGCCACGTGGCGAGACAGCCGCCCGTGCAGGCGCTCTTCCCCGAGCCGGCGGTGTCCTTGCCGAACATGTAGAGCGTGCGGCCCCTGCCGTCGACGACGACCTCGCCGAGGCTCGTCGTGCCGAGGGCGAGCGTCGTGGCCGCGGCACTGGAGGACGGGCCGGAGGACGTGGTGGAGGCGGCACCCGCGCTGGAGCTCGCCGGGGCGGCGGGGGCCGAGGTGTCGGTGGTGGACCCGCAGGCGGCGAGCCCGAGGGCCACCACTCCGAGGATCGCGAGGTGGCTGGTGACGCGAGGCAGCAGGGGCATGGAGGGCTCCTTCGTCGGAGGGATGGCAGCCGGGTAGACGCTGCGATGCGGGTGGTGGTTCAGGTGAACCGGATCCGCCCGACGGACGTCTTCCCTGACGGATACCGCGCTCCGGCGCGGGTTTTCGAGGGAGACTGGGTGCCGACCGAGCGGTGCCACCACCACGGCGGGAGGAGGCGCGGATGCCGTTGGACGAGGCGGTCGTCGCCGACATCTACCGCGAGCACGCCCCGGTGCTGCGCCGCTTCGTGGGGCGCAGCGTCAACGACCCGGCGCGCGCCGAGGACATCGTGCAGGAGGTCATCCTCCGGGTGTGGCGCCAGGCGCCCGAGGTCACGAGCATGCGCGCCTACCTGTTGCAGACCGCGCGCAACGTGCTCATCGACATGCACCGTGCCGCAGGGCGACGCGTCGTCGAGGTGGCGGCCGACCGCGACGACGACTCCCGGGCGCGGCTCGACCCCCGCACCCCCAACCCGCAGGTCGAGATCGACCACGCCCTGGACCAGATCCTCGTCGAGGACGCCCTCGCCCGGCTGCAGCCCGACCACCGGGCTGTCGTCGTCGCCCTCTACTACCAGCGGCTGAGCATCGCCGAGGCCGCCGTGCGGCTCGGGATCCCCGCCGGCACCGTGAAGTCCCGGGCCTTCTACGCCGTGCGCTCCCTGCGCGTGGTGCTCGACGAGATGGGAGTCACGCAGTGACGCCGCCGACCACGCGACCCGACGACGGCCGCGAGACGCAGCTGGAGCACGAGCGGCTCCAGCTGCTGCTCGGCGGGTTCGTCCTCGGCGGTCTCGACGCCGACGACCACCAGGCGTTCACCCGGCACCTGCGCCACTGCGGCGTCTGCCAGCGCGAGAGCGCCCAGCTCTCCGGACTGCCCGCCCTGCTCGACGTCGTCGACCGCGACCGGGTCGCCGGCCTCGACCCCACCCCGGGTATGCCGGGTGCGGACGCCGCCGCGGGCGTCACGACGCTCGTGCCGCCCGGTCTGCTCGCGCGGATGCGGTCCGACCGGCGCCGCCGGCGGTGGCGCTACGGGCTGGCGGCGGCGGTCCTCGTGCTCGTCGCGGGTGCGGTGGGGGCCGGCATCGGGCCGGTGCTCGACCGGGTCAACGCGCCGCCGACGAGGCCGCTCGTCGCGTCGGCGCCGGCAGGTGGGAGCGCGCCCGCGGCCGCGGTGGAGATCGACCTCGTGACCCGCACCTGGGGCACCCAGCTCGACGTGCGCGGCAGCAGCCTGCCGAGCGGGCAGGTCCTCTACCTCTCCGTCACCGACCGGCAGGGCCACGCCTACGACGTCGCGAGCTGGACCGGGACGCCCACGGGACGCGCCACCCTCACCGCCGCGTGCTGGATGAGGTCGGCCGACATCGCCCTGGTGCAGGTGCACACCCGCGCCGGCGCGACCATCGCGACCGCCACGGCCTGACCCCAAGGGGCCGAGCGCGGCGGCATCCGCCCTGACGTCACCTAGGCTCGCGGAGGTGCGCATCGTCTCCCTGCTGCCCTCCACCACCGAGATCCTCTTCGCCGTGGGCGCGGGCGACGACGTCGTCGGCGTGACCTTCGAGTGCGACTACCCCACCGAGGCGCGCACCCGGCGCATCGTCTCCACGTCGGCCCTGCCCGAGGGCCTCGGCGCGGCGGAGATCGACCGCGTGGTCAGCGAGCGGATGCGGGCCGGGGAGGATCTCTACCACCTCGACGAGGGCGCGCTGGCCGATCTCGACGCCGACCTGGTCGTCACCCAGGACCTGTGCGCGGTCTGCGCGGTCGACGTGTCGGTCGTCGACGACGCGCTGCAGCACCTCGGCTGCCGCGCCGACGTGCTGACCATCGACCCGCACACCCTCGACGCCGTCCTGGAGTCGGTCGTCACCCTCGGCCGGTCGACCGGGCGGCCCGAGACCGCCGAGCGCCTCGTCGGTCAGCTCCGGGAGCGCCTCGCGGCGGTGGAGGCGCGGGTCACCGGCCGGCCGCGCCCGAGGGCCCTCGTGCTGGAGTGGACCGACCCGCCGTTCGCTCCCGGTCACTGGGTGCCGGAGATGGTGACGCGGGCCGGTGGCGCGAACGTCATCGGGACCGCCGGCGAGAAGTCGTTCCGCACGACCTGGGCGGACGCGCTGGCCGGAGCGCCCGAGGTCGTCGTCGTCGCCCCGTGCGGCTACCACCTCGACGGGGCGTCGGCCCAGGCCGAGGCCCTCGTCACCGCGGGCGTCCTGCCGCGCGGCATCCCGGTCTGGGCGGTCGACGCCAACGCCTCGTTCGCCCGCCCCGGCCCCCGGCTCGTCGACGGGGTCGAGGCCCTCGCTGCGGTCCTCCACCCCGAGGCCGCCGGCCCGGCCGACCCGACGATGGCCCGCCGCATCGCCTGACCCACGAGATCCCCGCCGACCCCACGGCATACCCGGGGGTGTGCAGGGATCCGTCGGGGTGGGTCGGGGATCTCGGGGGGTCGACCCGTGATCCGGTGGTGGTCAGTCGCTCAGGAAGGTGAGCAGGTCGGCGCGGGTGAGCACGCCCACCGGCTTGCCGCCGTCGACGACGAGGATCGCGTCGCCGTTCTCGAGCTCGTGCCGGGCCACGCTGACCTTCTCCCCCGACCCGACGAGCGGCAACCCCGGGCCCATGTGGCTGCCGACCGAGTCGGCCAGGTGGGCCTTGCCGGTGAAGAGCAGCTCGAGCAGGTCGCGCTCGCTGACCGCGCCCGTGACCTCGCCGCTCATGACCGGCGGCTCGGCGTTGACGACGGGCATCTGGGAGACGCCGTACTCGCGCAGGATGCCGACGGCGGTGCGGATCGTCTCACCCGGGTGGGTGTGCACGAGGGCCGGCAGGTCGCCCGACTTGCTCCGGAGCACGTCACCGACGGTGGTCTCGCCGCCCGCGTTGAGGAAGCCGTAGGAGCTCATCCAGTCGTCGTTGAAGATCTTCGAGAGGTACCCGCGCCCGGAGTCGGGCAGCAGCACGACGAGCACGGCCTCGGCCGGGAGGGTGCGGGCGGCCCGCAGTGCGGCGACGACGGCCATGCCGCAGGAGCCGCCGACGAGCAGGCCCTCCTCCTTGGCGAGGCGGCGGGTCATGGCGAACGAGTCGGCGTCAGACACGGCGATGACCTCGTCGACGACGCTCGGGTCGTAGGCGCTGGGCCAGAAGTCCTCGCCGACCCCCTCGACGAGGTAGGGGCGCCCGCTGCCGCCGGAGTAGACCGAGCCCTCCGGGTCGGCGCCGATGATGCGCACGGCCCCGTCGGACACCTCCTTGAGGTAGCGCCCGCAGCCGCTGATCGTGCCGCCGGTGCCGACGCCGGTGACGAAGTGGGTCACCCGGTGGTCGGTGTCGGCCCAGATCTCCGGGCCGGTCGTCTCGTAGTGGCTCTGGGGGCCCATCGGGTTGGCGTACTGGTTCGGCTTCCAGGCGCCCTCGATCTCGCGGACCAGCCGGTCGGAGACGGAGTAGTACGAGTCAGGGTGCTCGGGCGCCACGGCCGTCGGGCACACGACCACCCGGGCGCCGTAGGCCCGCAGGACGTCCTGCTTGTCCTGGCTCACCTTGTCGGGGCAGACGAAGACGCAGGAGTAGCCGCGCCGCTGGGCGACGAGAGCCAGGCCCACGCCGGTGTTGCCCGAGGTGGGCTCGACGATGGTGCCTCCGGGCCGCAGCTCGCCGGCGGCCTCGGCCGCCTCGACCATGCGCAGGGCGATCCGGTCCTTCACGGAGCCGCCCGGGTTGAGGTACTCGACCTTGGCGAGCACGGTGCAGGCGATCCCCTCCGTCACGGTGTTGAGCTTGACGAGGGGCGTGTTCCCGACGAGGTCGGCGATGTGTTCGGCGTACTTCACGACGACCATCCTGCCTCCTTCCGTCATGACCACGGTCCAGATCGGCCCCTCGGGGTGGCCCCACAGCGCGGAGGTCGTAGCGTGGGCACCGGTGTCGCCGCTCGGCCGAGCGGCACTCGGCGGGATGGGGGCGAGCGGGGCCATGGGGCGGGCGCGGCGGGCGCGGCGGATCGCGCAGGCGGCGGCATACGGTGGCGGGTTCGGGGTGGCCGGCATCGGCGCCCTGGGCGTGCTCGGCTACGGCCTGATCAAGGCGGAGGCGATCCTCGCGCGCCGGGCGGTCGGCGAGGTCAGCGAGACCGCCCCCGAGCACGACGGCCTCTACGGCGCCGGGCCGGGCCGGCCCATCGACCTCGTCGTCCTCGGCGACAGCAGTGCGGCCGGGCTCGGCACGGAGAGCGGCGAGCAGACGATCGGCGCCATCCTCGCCACCGGGGTCTCGGCCTTCGCCGGCCGCCGCGTGCGGCTCACCAACGCCGCCGTCGTCGGGGCCGTGTCGGCCGACCTCGGCCGGCAGGTCGCCAACGTCCTCGACACCGTCGAGCGGCCCTGACGCGGCCGTGCTGCTCATCGGCGCCAACGACGTGACGCACCGCATCGACAAGTCCATCGCCGTGCGCCACCTCGAGTCCGCGGTCTCACGTCTGCGCGCGGCGGGGGCGGTCGTCGTCGTCGGCACCTGCCCCGACCTCGGCGCCGTGCAGCCCATCGCCCAGCCCCTGCGGTCCCTCGCGCGCCGCTGGAGCCGTGACCTCGCCGCCGCCCAGACCGTCGCGGTCGTCGAGGCCGGCGGCCACACCGTGTCGCTCGGCGACCTGCTCGGGCTGGAGTTCGCGCAGAGCCCCGGGGAGCTGTTCAGCCCCGACCGGTTCCACCCCTCACCCGCGGGGTATGCGCGGGCCGCCGCCGTCCTGCTGCCCACCCTCTGCTCCGCCCTGGGGCTCTTCCGCGAGGACGTCCTCATCGGTCTCGACCAGAGCCGGGGCGAGCGGGTCACCGCCGTGTCGCGGGCCGCGACCCGGGCCGTCCGCGACCCCGGCACCGAGGTCGCGCCCACCCAGGTGGCCGGTCAGTCACGGGGCCGGCTGGGCAGGTGGGCCGTGGTCCTGCACCGCCCCGGCCGGCCCGTCCCGGCGCACGCCCCGGACGACCAGCGCGAGCAGCGGGAGGACCGCGACCGGAACGGGAAGGGCGGCCAGGACGCCGCGCCGAGCGGGGACCCCGGGGTCCGGGAGTAGCGCACCGGCAGGCTCGGTAGCGGCCATCGGCGGCAGGGGTCGGCGAGACGCATCGCACAGCCGGGGCCGCAGACGCCCCCCAGCCGCACGGCATACCATCGTGGCCACCAGGTGAGCGAGCGCTCACCGCGCGTCAAGGAGGACCGCCGTGACCGACGCCGTCATCGTCTCGACCGCCCGCAGCCCCATCGGCCGCGCGTTCAAGGGCTCGCTCAAGGACATCCGGCCCGACGACCTGTCCGTGCAGGTGCTGCGCGCCGCGCTCGCCAAGGTGCCCGGACTGGGCGCAGCCGACCTCGACGACCTCTACTGGGGCTGCGCCGAGCCGTCGGGGCGCCACGGCGCCAACCTCGCCCGCGTGGTCGCCGTGCTCGCGGGCTACGACGCGCTGCCCGGCGCCACCGTGAACCGGTTCTGCGCGTCGAGCGTGCAGACGACCCGCATGGCCTACCACGCGATCAAGGCCGGCGAGGGCGACGCGTTCGTGTCCGGGGGCGTGGAGTGCGTCTCGCAGTACCTCAACTTCGCGGGAGCGGGCGCCGCCGACGCGGACGCCACCAACCCGGCGTTCGCCGACGCGATGGCGCGCACCGCCGCCACGGCGAAGAGCAACGAGACCTGGCACGACCCGCGCGAGGACGGCCTGCTCCCCGACGTCTACATCGCCATGGGCCAGACGGCCGAGAACGTCGCCACGTCGCTCGGCATCTCCCGCGCCCGCCAGGACGAGTGGGGCGTGACGAGCCAGAACCGGGCCGAGAAGGCCATCGCCAACGGCTTCTTCGAGCGCGAGATCGCGCCCGTGACCCTGCCCGACGGCACCGTCGTCAGCAAGGACGACGGCCCGCGGGCCGGCGTGACCCTCGAGGCGGTGAGCGGCCTCCGGACCGTGTTCCGCGAGAACGGCACCATCACGGCCGGCAACTGCTGCCCCCTCAACGACGGCGCCGCGGCGGTCATCGTCATGAGCGACACCAAGGCCGCCCAGCTGGGCCTCACGCCGCTCGCGCGGGTCGTGGCCACCGGGGTCTCGGCGCTCTCGCCCGAGATCATGGGCCTCGGACCGATCGAGGCGTCGAAGCAGGCCCTCGCCCGCGCCGGGATGGGCATCGGCGACATGGACCTCTACGAGATCAACGAGGCCTTCGCCGCACAGGTCCTCCCCAGCGCCGACGCCCTCGGGATGGACTTCGACAAGCTCAACGTCCACGGCGGCGCCATCGCCCTCGGCCACCCCTTCGGCTCGACCGGCGCCCGCATCACCACGACGCTGCTCAACGGCCTGCAGGAGCGCGACGGCACCTTCGGGCTGGAGACGATGTGCGTCGGCGGTGGCCAGGGCATGGCCATCATCTACGAGCGCCTCTCCTGACCCCATAGACCCCGGACCCCCACACCCCGACCGGGTGTGGGGCGGGCGGCTTAGAGGGCGCGGCGCAGGTCGGCGAGCCGGCCCGCGACGGTATGCGTCGAGCCTCCGGCGCTCGAGGCGGCCGCGTCGTGCACCATGACCGTCAGCTGGTCCATGACCACGGCGGGGCCGAGGTCGGGCACCGCCACGCGCTCGCGGCCCTCGGCGTCGGCGACCTCGTCGGCCAGCTGCTGCACGAGCTCCTGCACCACCGGCAAACGCGAGAGCGCGTGGTCGAGCGGCAGCTGATGCCACCGCTCGACCACGCGCCGCAGCTCGCCTCGGATCACGGTCTGCGCCGGGGCGTCGCCCGGGGTCGTGCCCTCGATGTCAGTCGCGAGCGCGCGCCAGGAGGCGCAGGATCTCGAGGTAGAGCCAGACCAGCGACACGATGAGGCCGTGGGCCAGCAGCCAGCTGTACTTCTGCGGCAGCTGGGCCCGGACCGCCTGGTCGATGTTGTCGAAGTCCAGCGCCAGGGAGTAGGACGCGAGACCCACGCCCAGCACGGAGATGGCCAGGCCGAGCATGCCGCTGCCGCCGAAGCCCCAGCCCGAGGTCCACCCGAACATCAGGGAGATGACGTTGACGACGCTGAAGAGCAGGTAGCCGAGGATGGCCATCCCGAAGATCTTGCGGCTGCGGCTCGTGACCTTAATGATCCCGAACTTGTAGCCGAGGAGCATGCCGGTGAACGTGCACAGGGTGGCGATGACCGCGGTGCCGACGATGCCGTGGTAGCGCTGCTCCATGACCTGGCTGAACGCCCCGAGGAAGGCCCCCTCCAGCACGGAGTAGGCCACGATGAGCGGCACGCTCACCGTCTTCATGAACGCGATGGCCAGGCCGACGACGAGGCCGAGGATCATCCCGCCGAGCCACACCGGGAGCAGCAGCCCCGGGCTCTCGCGGGTGAGCACCCACGAGCCGGCGGCCACCGCGAGGACGACGACGAACAGGCCGAGCGTCTTCATGACGACGTCGTCCAGCGTCAGCCGGCCCATCTGCACCGGGCCGGCCGGCGGCCGCTGGTACATGCGCTCGAGCTGGTCGGCGTCGGGTCCGGACATGTTCTGGGTCGCCGCGTCCTGCACCGCGCCCTGGCTTTGGCTCTGGCTCTGGGCGAAGCCGCCCTGGCCGCCGCGCTGCTGCGGGCCGAACCCGGCGTACCCCTCACGGATCTGCCGGTTGACCTGCGCGAACACCGGGTTGTTTCCGGCCATCTGTCCTCCATGGGTGCTCGGCGGCCCCGTCCGGACGCCTCTCCACAGAATAGGGCGAGCGAGTCGGCGCAATAGTTCCCTCGGGCCGCCCCCGGCCCTCTTTAGGGTGGAAACCGTGACCCTGTCCACCGGCGCGTTCCTCGACCAGCCCACGCTGCGTGGCGAGCACGTGGTCCTCGAACCGCTGTCCCCCGCCCACACCGACGAGCTCGCCGAGGCGGTCGCGGAGGGCGAGCTCTGGCGGCTCTGGGTGACCCGCATCCCCTCCCCCGACACGATGGCGGCCGAGATCGACCGGCGCCTCGCCGAGCACGCCGCGGGCACGATGGTCCCCTTCACCGTCCGCGACGCGGGCAGCGGGCGGGCGGTCGGGATGACGACCTACATGAACGTCCGGCCCGACCACCGGCGGCTCGAGATCGGCTCGACGTGGCTGGCCGTGAGCGCCCAGCGCACGGCCGTCAACCCCGAGGCGAAGCTGCTCCTGCTGACCCGGGCGTTCGAGGAGCTGGACTGCGTGGCCGTCGAGCTCCGCACCCACTGGCACAACCGGCGGTCCCGTCGGGCGATCGAGGCCCTCGGCGCCAAGCAGGACGGCGTGCTGCGCAACCAGGACCTGTGGCGCGACGGCACGGTGCGCGACGTCGTCGTCTACTCCATCATCGATGCGGAGTGGCCGTCGGTGCGCCTAGGCCTGCGGGAACGCCTGCGCCGGCACGGGACGCGCTGACGCCACGGTGGCTCGTGAGCGGCGTACTGGGTGCCCCCGACGAGATTCGAACTCGCACTGAAGCGATTTTAAGTCGCCTGCCTCTGCCCGTTGGGCCACGGGGGCGGCACCACTGTATGCGTGGGGTTGCGGCTCAGAGGTAGGTGCGGCGCGGGTGGACCGCGTGGGAGCCGGCGACCCGGTCGAGGAAGATCAGCCCCTGCGTGTGGTCGATCTCGTGCTGCAGGGCCACCGCCTCGAACGCGTCGGTCTCGACCCGCACCCACTCGGCGCTCGCCGGCAGCTGCCCGCGCACGACGAGGCGGCGGGCGCGGGCGACGTCGCCCGTGAAGTCCGGCACCGACATACACCCCTCCCGGCCCCGTTCACGACGGCTCGCCGTCTCGACGGTGGCGTTGCACAGCACGAACCGCCCGTGGCTCGTGCGCGTCTTGGGGTGGGCCGACACGTCGACGCTGAAGACGAGCCGGGCCACGCCCACCTGCTGGGCCGCGAGGCCGACGCAGCCGGGCGAGACCGCCTGGGTGGCGAGGAGGTCGGCGGCCAGCTGCACGACGTCGGGAGCCGTGGGGTCGACCGGCTCGCCCGGCATACCGAGCACGGGGTCGGGGGTGCGGACCACCGGCAGCACGCGCCCCGGGGGCAGGTCCGGCAGGCGCCAGCCCTGGTGAGCGGGCTCGCTCACAGCAGGTCGTCGTCCATAGCCGACAGGTGGAAGTCGACGCCGATCTCGCGGGCGACGGCGCTGAGCTCCTCCTCGAGGGCGTCCACGGACCCGCCCGCGGGGAGCACGAGGTCGGCGACCAGCGTGTAGGTGGTCTCGCCGAGACGGGAGCACAGGTCGACGATGTTGCCGCCGTGGGCGAGGACGACGCGGGTCATGGCGGCGACGAGACCCGGCCGGTCGGCCCCGTGCACGTGCAGCGTGTAGGCCGCGCCGTCACCGGCCGCGACCTGCCGCTCGGGCAGCCGGCGCACGTCGACGGTGAGCCGCTGCTCGGCCGAGAGCGGAGCGAGGGCGGCGCTGACGTCGTCGAGAGGGTGGGCGGTGCGCACGAGCACGACCATGGCGAAGTGCCCGCGCAGCAACGTCATCGTCGAGTCCTCGAGGTTGCACCCCAGACCCGCGAGCGCTCCCGTCACGTCAGCGACGATGCCGGGGCGGTCGTCCCCGAGGACGGTGACGGCGAAGAGGCCCGGGGTGGTGTCCACGGCGGTCAGCGTAGTGCCGCGGCGCTCCGCACCAGGTCGGCGAGCGGGCCGGCCACACCCGGCGCCGCGAGGACGAACGGGCCGGGCACCGGCCACAGGCCGTCCGGCTCCAGTTTCGGACCCCCGCGCAGCACCGCGCCCGCCTCGTGGCCGATGAGCACCGCGGCGAGGTGGTCCTCCGGGTGGAAGTCGCCGATGACCGCCCCGGCCGCGCGGCCGGCCGCGACGCTCGCCACCGACAGGGTGCCCGAGCCCATGACCCGCATCGTGCAGTGCCGCTCGCCGAGGGCTGCGAGCAGCTCGAGCTGACCGGGGAAGGGCACGTGGGCGGCCCACTCGCTCATGACGACGCCGCCCTGCAGCCGCTCGGTCGCCGCGGCGTGGAGGGGCTCGTCGGCGCCGCCGTGGCTTCCGCCGACGGGGCGACGCCAGGCGCCCCCACCCCGGACGGCGTGCAGGACCTCGCCGCGCCACGGGTCGGCCACCACGCCGACGAGCGGCTCGTGGCCCACGGCGAGGCCGAGCGAGAACGACGTCCAGGGCAGCCGCGACGCAAGGTTCGTCGTGCCGTCGACCGGGTCGCAGTACCAGGTGGGCCCGGCGTCGGCCTTCCCGCCGTACTCCTCCCCGACGACCTGGTGGTCCGGGAACGCGCGCGCGAGGTGCTCGCGCACCGCCCGCTCGGTGGCCGTGTCGACGTCGGTGACGACGTCGGCGTCGTGCGCCTTCGTGCGGATTTCGCCCAGCGGCACCGACCGCAGCACGTCGACGGCGATCTCGGCAGCCCGGATGGCGACCGCTCGCGCGTGCTCGAGGTCGAGGCCCGCGTCCTGGTCCGTCATGCCGACTCCTCCCGGTCGTCGCGGGCGCCCTCCGCGAGCACGCCGAGCAGGGCCCGGATGTCGTTGCTGATCATGGCGTCGACGCCGGCCGCGACCACCTGGCGCATCACCGCAGGGTCGTCGACCGTCCAGCACGACACCGGTATGCCGCGGGCGGCGGCCCAGTCCCGCCCGCCCAGCTCGAGCACCCGCCAGTAGGGGTTGAACGCCTCCGGCCGCAGCTGCCCCACGAGCGCGTCGGACGGCGGCCCGTCGAGGGCGGCCTCCCCCCACGACAGGAAGATCCGCGCCTCCGGGTCAGCGGCCCGCACCTGCTGCATCCCCTCGACGTGCCCGCACCACACCACCTGGGTGGGCCGCACGACCCCCGTCGAGACGGCTCGCCGCACCACGGCCTGCGCCGCCGCCGCATACTCCCCGCTGTCCATGTCGACCATGACGGCGCAGTCCGTGCCGGAGAAGAGGTCGAGCACCTCCGCGAGCGTGGGTATGCGGGTGGTGCCCTCCCCGACGTCAGCCACCTCGGCCGCGGTCATGGTGCGGATGTCGCGGTCCAGGCCCCACAGCCGCACGAGCGAGTCGTCGTGCAGGACCACGCTCACACCGTCAAGCGTCGTCTTGACGTCGATCTCGACGATGTCGGCCCCGACCGCGACCGCCGAGCGGATCGACGGAACCGTGTTCTCCCGCAAAGGGATCGGGTCACCTCGGTGAGCGATGGCCAGAGGCCGGCCCAGGGCGCCCGCGACCGGGTCGCCCACCGTGTCGCGGACCACGTCAGAGGAGCGCGCCGTCGCGGTACACCAGAGCCCGGCGGAACCGCACCTGGTGGCGCTCGCCCTCCGCACCCAAGGCGCCCAGTGCGCCGCCGTCCACGTAGGCCCGCACCGTGGTGGGCGCGTCGTCCCCCGCCGGCGCGCCGGCGCCGAGGTGCAGGACGACCTCGGTGAAGTGACCGCGGGGGATGACCCGGTCGATCGACGCCGCCGCCCCGGCCCCGTCGTCCGCAGCGGGCCCGTCCTGGCGCCCGTCCTGGTGCCCGGAGCCGACCCGCGTCACGACGACGTCCTCGGGACGCACCGAGACGGTGTCGCCGTCGGCCGACGACTGGCCCGGGTCGAGGTTCGTGGCGTCCACGGGCACGCGGACGTCGCCGAGCACCGCCCACGTGCGCCCACCCTCGTGACGGATGCTCCCCGTCAGGGCGTTGGTCGCGCCGACGAAGCCGCCGACGAACGTCGTGGCGGGCGAGCGGTAGAGCTCGAGGGGCGCGGCATACTGCTCGATCCTCCCGCCGTTCATGACCGCGACCCGGTCGGAGATCGACAGCGCCTCGTCCTGGTCGTGGGTGACGACGACGGTGGTCATGCCCAGCCGCTGCTGGATCTCGCGGATGTCCTCGCGGACGCGCACGCGCAGCTTGGCGTCGAGGTTGGAGAGGGGCTCGTCGAGCAGCAGCACCTTGGGCTCCTGCACGAGCGCCCGGGCCAGCGCGACCCGCTGCTGCTCGCCGCCGGAGATCCGCGCCGGGCGGGCGTTCGTGTGGTGCGTGAGCCCGACGAGCTCGAGCACGTCGCTCACCCGCTCCTTGATCTCCCGGCCCGGCATCTTGCGCAGCTTGAGCCCGAAGGCGATGTTGTCGAAGACCGACATGTGCGGCCACAGCGCGTAGTTCTGGAAGACCATCGCGGTGGGCCGGCGCTCAGGGGGCAGGTGCGTGACGTCGCTGCCCTCGATGAGGATCGAGCCCGCGTCCGGGTCGAGGAAGCCGGCGACCATGCGCAGGGTGGTCGTCTTGCCACATCCCGACGGGCCGAGCAGGCAGACCAGCTCGCCCTTCTCGACGACGAGGTCGAGGTTGTCGACGATGGCGCGGCCGCCGAGCACCTTGTGCACGCCGCGCAGGGTCAGGCCGCCGGCATCGACTCCGTCGGAGCCACCGCCGTCCCGGGGCTGCGGCTGGCGGGACCGCGTGGTCATCGGGCTCGTCGTGCTCGTGGACGTCATCGGATCTGGAACCCTTCGGCGAGCTGCCCGCCCATGACGTGCTTGCGCACGAGCAGGAGCAGGACGGCGGAGGGGATGGCCAGCAGGATCGAGAAGACCGCGGCCACCTGGGGCGGGTAGTTGAGGACGAGCGAGTACATCTGGGTCGGCATGGTGATGAACTCCGGGTTGCCGACGAGGTAGGTGCCCTGCGCCTCGTCGAAGGAGGCGAGGAACGACATGATCAGGGCGACGGTGATGCCGGGCAGGGCCAGCGGCAGCGTGATCCGGCGCAGGACGGTGAACCGGCTGGCGCCGGCGTCGCGTGCCGCCTCCTCGTAGGAGCGCGGCACCGAGGCGAAGGCCGCCGCGGGGATCCACGTCATGAAGACGACCGTGCCGAGCACGTGGACGATGACGACGCCGACGAAGGTCGACATGAGGTTGAACGCGTAGAAGAGCGACGCCAGCGCGACGAACAGGCCCATCTTCGGGAACGCGTTGGTGGCGAAGAGGCCGATGAGGAAGACCCGGCGGCCCGGGAACTCGAAGCGCGCGAACGCATACGCCGCGGGGAGGCACAGGACCGCCGAGACGATCATCGTCGTCAGCGCGAACTGGAACGACAGGACGACCGAGCTCTTGAGGTTGGGGTCGGCGAAGACCGACGCCCACCACTGCATGGTCCAGCCGTCGGGCCCGAGGTTGGGGTAGGTCCAGCTCGTGGCGAACGCCCGGATCCCGAGCCACATCAACGGCCCGAGGATGAAGACGGCCATGACGAGGACGAAGAGGGTGCTGAGGGTGCGACCCAGCCAGCGGCTGGGGCGCTTCCCCGGGCCGGCGGCCACCAGGGCCGGGGGGCTCGGGTGCGGCGCCAGGTCGGGGTCGGCCTGGGCGGCCGTGGGGAGGGTGGGCAGGCTCGTCATCTCATACCCGTCCGGACGCGGCGGCCGCGCGGTAGTTGGCCCAGACGTAGACCGCGCCGAACCCGGAGGCGACGACGAAGACGACGACGGCCATGACGACCGAGGACTGCGGCAGGTTGAAGGCCTGGAAGTAGTCGGCCATGTCGACCCCCAGCATCTTGGGCGCGTTGGGCCCGGTGAAGTAGGGCACGGTGAACGACCCGAGCGTGCCGATGGCCGTGAAGGTGCCGGCGATGACGGTGGGCACGAGGGCCAACGGCGCGATGACCCGCAGCACCGTCACCGGGATGGACGCGCCCGCGTCGCGGGCGGCCTCGATGAGCGCGTCGGGCACGCCCTGCACGCCGGACACGACCATGAGCGTGGCGAAGGGCAGGTTGGTCCACACCAGGCCGATGAGCACGGCGGTGATGGAGTACCCCCAGACGGGGGCCTCGAGACCGACGGAGGCGGCGACCGACCTCAGGAAGCCGTCGGCGGCGTAGAACGTGAGGATCGCCCACGACGCGATGACGACGGGGATGAACATGGGGATCACCGCGAGCGCGGAGAGCACCCGCGAGACCCACGAGTCGGAGAGCCGCACGTAGAGCGCGATCCCCCACGCCAGGATGACGACGATGACGGTCGTCGCCAGGGTCACGAGGACCGTGACGGTGAAGTCGCGCTGGAACCGCGAGTCGGCGAAGAGCTGGGTGTAGGCCGCGAACGTCGTCTTGTACCAGGCGTCGACGGTCTGCTGGTCGCTGGCGATGGCGGCGACGGTCGCGTTCAGCCCCCCGGTGTGACCGAAGCTGTAGGCCACGGCCGTGAGGATGGGGAACCCCACGAAGACGGCGACGAGCAGCAGGGGTGGGCTGGCCAGAGCCAGCCCACCCAGCCGGTGCCGCAGCGTGGGCTTCACCGGCTACCGGTCACTTGCCCGGGACGTTCTGGTCCCACAGGTTGTTGATGTCGGTCGCGTGGTCGGAGAAGTACCCGGGGCGCAGGTTCTGGGTGTCGGCGTCCTTGAACTTCGCCTGCACGTCGGGGGCCAGCTTGCTGAGCGGGATCGCGGGGTAGCCCGCGATCTTGTCGGCGATCTTGGCCTGCTCGTCGGGCTGGAGGATGAAGTTGACGAACGTGAAGGCGAGGTCCTGGTTCTTCGAGCCCTTGACGACTCCGAGGTAGGACGCCCCACCGGTGAACGACGGGTTGGAGATCTGCTGCACCTTCATCGTCTTGGGGATCGACCCCGACGCCTGGCCCGAGATGAACTGGTCGGACCACACGGGCGCCATGTCGATCTGGCCGGACGACAGCAGCTGGAGCGTCTGGTTGTTGCCGTTGGGGTAGACGCCCTTCTGGAACACGTAGGGGTTGAGGCCGGCGAGGGTCTGCCAGCCCGGGTCCCAGTCCTTCTCGAGCTCCTTCTTGTAGCCCGTCGTCATCTGGTCGCGGTCGCCCTGCGGCACCTTGCTGTCGAGGACGGTCGTGACGAACGCGCCGCCGGACCCACCGGTCTTGGGCGAGTTGTAGGTGAAGCGCCCCGGGTTGGCCTTGATCCACGCGAGCAGCTCGTCGAGGGTCTTGGGCGGGTTGCTGACCTTGTCGGGGTTGTAGGCGAGCAGCACGGAGGAGGCGCGGTAGGGCACCGCGCCGGGACCCCCCGCGGCGACGATCTGGCTGTCGACCCCGCTGAGGTTGGTGACCTTGCTGACGTCGGTGACGAGCAGGCCGGCCTTGGCGGCCTTGGGCACGAAGCTGGCCGTGACGTCCATCGCCGGGTCCCGGCCCTGCTGGGCGGCCGCGGCCAGCTTGGCGAAGTTCGCCTGGTCGTTGGTGCCGTGCAGGTCGTAGGTCAGCTTGACCGTCGTCCCCGGGTTGGCGGCCTGGAAGTCGGGGATGAGCGTCTGCTGGAAGAGCTCCTGGATGTTGGTGTCGTCGCTGGCGGCGACGGTGATGGTGCCGCCGCCGGAGCCCCCGGCGGCGGCGGTGCCACCGCCGGACGCGCTGCCGGTGGAGGCCGGCCCGTTCCCGGAGCAGGAGGCGAGGACGAGAGCGAGGGGCGCGAGGCCGGTGGCCGCGACAACGATGGATCGGCGCATGGGAGAAGACTGTTCCCCCGGTGAGGGATTGGCAAGACGACACGGGACACCGGTGGGAATGTCACGCATTCGTGTCTGACAACCTCCGCGAATGTCACCTCTCGTCCACGTCCTCAGCCCTGTCAGAGGCCTGAGATGGCCGCTGACGGGTCTGACAGCCGGGCGATGACGGCGTCGAGCATCGGCTCCGTGAGCGTGCCGGTGAAGGTGTTCTGCTGGCTCACGTGGTAGCTGCCGACGAGCCGCACCGGTCGGCCCGCGGCCGTGACGAGGGTGACCTCCGCGCCATGGCCGAACCGCGGCTTGGGCACCGGCACCGCCCAGCCGAGGCGGCGGGCGCTCGCGAGCGTGGCGTCCCAGGCGATGCCCCCGAGGGCGAGCAGGGAGCGCAGCCCGGGCGCCGACAGCTCGAGGTCGCGGTCGACCCAGGCGCCGCACGTGGCCCGCTCGAGCGGGGTGGGCTGGTTGGCCGGTGGGGCGCATCTCACCGCCGCCACGATGCGCAGCCCGGTGAGCCGCAGGCCGTCGCCCGAGGCGACGCTCGAGGGCTGGTTGGCGTACCCCGCGCGGTGGAGGGCGGCATACAGCCAGTCGCCGCTGCGGTCGCCGGTGAACATCCGCCCGGTGCGGTTGGTGCCGTTGGCCGCCGGGGCCAGCCCGACCACGACCACCGGTGCGTCGGGGTCCCCGAAGGACGGCCCGGGGCGGCCCCAGTAGGGCTGGTCGGCGAAGGCCGCGCGCTTGCCCGTCGCGGCCACCGACTCCCGCCACGCGACGAGCCGGGGGCAGGCCCGGCAGACCGAGATGCGCGCCGACAGCTCCTCGACCGACGGGGCGCTCGCCGCCAGCCGGATCACCTCGGAGGGGGTGCCGGCGGACGGGGTGACGGCGTCCGCGGGGTCACCGGGCCAGCCGGTGCCCGGGGGGACCGGGGACGGGAAGAGCGCCCCCGTCACGGGGTGCGGGAGCAGCGCCGGGGCGCCGGCTGCGGACATGGCGGCATGCTGCCACGAACGGCCCCGCCGACCGTCGCGGGTTGACTCGATAGTAGGCAGCGGGTGTGACAGATTCTCGGGTGATGGCCGGCCGGACGACCGGCCATGACCCGCAAGGAGGCATCGGTGACGTTCACGCGCATCGCCGTCGTCAACCGCGGTGAGGCGGCGATGCGGCTGATCCACGCCGTGCGCGACCTCAACGCCGAGTCCCCGGCGGGTGAGCGCACGCCGATCCAGGTCGTCGCCCTGCACACCGAGGGCGAGCGCCGGGCCATGTTCGTGCGCGAGGCCGACCTCGCCTACAACCTCGGGCCCGCCTCGGCGCGGCCCTACCTCGACCACGCCCTCCTCGAGAAGGCCCTCGTCGACGTCGGGGCCGACGCGGTATGGGTGGGCTGGGGGTTCGTCGCGGAGGACCCGGCGTTCGCCGAGCTGTGCGGCCGCATCGGGGTCACCTTCATCGGGCCGAGCCCGGAGGCCATGCGCCGGCTCGGCGACAAGATCGGCTCCAAGCTCATCGCCGAGGAGGTCGGGGTCCCGGTCGCCCCGTGGAGCCGCGGCCCGGTCGAGACCCTCGAGGCCGCCCAGGCCAAGGCCAACGAGATCGGCTACCCGGTCATGCTCAAGGCGACCGCGGGCGGTGGTGGCCGCGGCATCCGCGTCATCCGCTCCGACGCCGACCTGGCCGACGCGTATGCGCGGACCCGCGACGAGGCGCAGCGCGCCTTCGGCAGCGGCGTCCTCTTCCTCGAGAGCCTCGTCACGGGGGCCCGGCACGTCGAGGTGCAGGTCATCGCCGACGGCCAGGGCACGGCGTGGGCCCTCGGGGTGCGCGACTGCTCCGTGCAGCGGCGCAACCAGAAGGTCATCGAGGAGTCCGCCTCCCCCGTGCTGTCCCCCGAGCAGACGGCGGAGCTCAAGGCGAGCGCCGAGCGGCTGGCCCTCGCGGTCGGCTACGCCGGGGCGGGCACCGTGGAGTTCCTCTACCACCCGCAGGGTCGCTCCTTCGCGTTCCTCGAGGTCAACACCCGGCTGCAGGTGGAGCACCCCATCACCGAGGTGACGACCGGCACCGACCTGGTCAAGCTGCAGATCCACGTGGCCGGTGGCGGCCGCCTCGACGGCGCCCCGCCGGCCGAGCGCGGCCACGCCGTCGAGGCCCGGCTCAACGCCGAGGACCCCGACCGCGACTTCGCCCCAGCGCCCGGTCGCATCGCCCTGCTCGCCCTCCCCGCCGGGCCCGGCATCCGCGTGGACACCGGTGTGGGAGAAGGGGACACGATCCCCGCCGATTTCGACTCGATGATCGCCAAGATCATCGCCCACGGCCACGACCGCACCGAGGCGCTCGCCCGGCTGCGCCGAGCCGTCGGGGAGACGACCGTCGTCATCGAGGGCGGCGCCACCAACAAGAGCTTCGTCCTCGACCTGCTCGACCAGCCCGAGGTCGTCGACGGGTCGGCCGACACCGGCTGGATCGACCGGGTGCGCGGCGAGGGTCGCCTGGCCTCCGCGCACCACTCCGGCGTCGCGATCGTCGCCGCCGGCATCGAGGCGTACGAGGACGGCGAGCAGGTCGAGGTGGCCCGCCTGCTCGAGACCGCCCGTGGTGGGCGCCCGCAGGTGCAGCACAAGGTCGGGCGCGCCGTGAACCTCACGCTGCGCGACGAGGTCCACCGGGTGCTCGTCACCCGGGTGGGACCACACCGCTTCCGGGTCGTCATCGACGACGCCGAGCCGCTGGACGCCGAGCTCGAGCGGGTCGACGACTACGCGAGCCGGCTCGTCCTCGAGGGCTCCCGCTACCGCCTCGTCACCGCGACCCACGGCCCGGTCCACCTCGTGCAGGTCGACGGCACGACCCACCGCGTGAGCCTCGACGAGGGCGGCGTCGTCCGCTCCCCCGCGCCGGCGCTCGTCGTCGCGACGCCGGTCCCGGTGGGCGGCACGGTCCAGGCCGGTGCTCCGGTGCTCGTGCTCGAGAGCATGAAGATGGAGACGGTCCTGCCGGCCCCGTTCGCCGCCACGGTGCGGGAGCTGCTCGTCAGCGCCGGCAGCCAGGTCGAGACGGGCGCCCCCCTGGTGCGGCTCGAGCCGCTGCCGGAGGAGGACCCCGACGCGCCCGACGCCGACGGTGCGGGCACCGACGCCGAGGCCGAGCGCGTGGCGGCCGACCTCGAGCTGCCCACCCCGCAGGTCGCGCGGTCCGCCGCCGAGGAGGCGGCCGCCGAGCTCACCGACCTGTCGGGGATGCTCCTCGGCTACGACCTCGACCCCGGCAACGAGGGCCGCACGCTCGCGGCATACCTCGCGGCGCGCGAGACGCTGGCCGAGCAGGGGGCGATCCCCGTCGACCGCGAGGTCGCCCTGCTGTCCCTCTTCGCCGACTTCGCCGAGCTCAGCCGCAACCGGCCCGCCGGGGAGGACCGGCACGTGGAGAACCTCGTGCACTCGCCGCGCGAGCGGTTCCACACCTACCTGCAGACGCTCGACATCGAGCGCAGCGCGCTGCCGGAGGAGTTCAAGGGCCGGCTGCTGCGCGTCCTGCGGCACTACGGCGTCGACTCCCTCGAGCGCAGTCGCGAGCTCGACGACGCGGTCTTCCGGATCTTCCTGGCGCAGCAGCGGTCGGCCCCCGACCTGCAGCTCGTCATGGCCCTGCTGCAGCGGTGGATGGGCGAGCCGCGGCCCGCCGACCCGGCCCTGGCCGCGACCGCGCGGGAGGTCCTCGACCGGCTCGTGCTCGCCACCCAGCTGCGCTTCCCGATCGTCGGGGACCTCGCCCGCAGCATCCGCTTCCGCTGGTTCGACCAGCCCCTCGTCGACGCCGACCGCCAGGCTGTGCTCGCCTCGGTGCGCGACCAGATCGAGCTGCTGGCCGACAACCCCAACACCCCCGACCGCGCCGAGCGCATCGACGCCCTCGCGGCGATCCCCGAGCAGATCGTGCGGTTCCTGCTCGACCGGCTCGAGCGGGGTATGCCGGAGTCGGAGCCGATGCTCGAGGTGCTGATCCGGCGCCACTACCGCGAGTACGAGCTGTCCGGGCTGACCTCGACGACCCTCGGTGGGCGGCCGTTCGCGGTCGCCGACTACCTGCTCGACGACCGGCCGACCCACCTCGTGACGACGGTGGGCACGGTGGCCGAGCTCAGGCCCGGCAGCCCCCTCGTCGAGGCCGTGACGAGCCAGGTGGAGGCGGCGACGCCCGGCCAGGAGTCGGTCGTCGACCTCTACCTGTCGTGGCCGGAGGAGCCGCAGGACCCCGAGGAGGCGTCGGCGGCCCTGCGCGACCTCGTGGAGCGGCTCGACGTCGCGCAGCGGGTGCGCCGGATCGCCATCGCCGTCGGCGCGGGGTCCGGCCGCGCCCCCGCCTACTTCACCTTCCGCCCGTCGCCCGACGCCGAGGGCGGCGTCGTGGAGGACGACCTGGTGCGGGGCGTCCACCCCATGGTGGGTCGCCGCCTCAACCTCTGGCGGCTGCGGCAGTTCACCCTCACCCGGCTCGAGGCGCCCGAGGACGTGCTGCTCTACCTCGCGGTGGCGCGCGACAACAAGGCCGACCAGCGGCTCATCGCGCTGGCGCAGGTGCGCCAGCTCAGCGTCGTGCGCGACGACCAGGGCCAGGTGACCTCGCTCCCCCAGGTGGAGCGGGCCATCTCCTCGTGCCTCGAGGCGATCCGCCGGGCCAGAGCCGCCCGCGGGGCCCAGGGCGCCCGCCTCGACATGAACCACGTGTGGCTGCACGTCTGGCCGGTCATCGAGGCCGAGGTCGACCAGCTGACCGCCCTGCAGAACAACATCGCGCCCCTCACCGCCGGCGCCGGCATCGAGGAGATCCGCGCCGACGGCCGGGTCATCGGGCCGCACGGCACCGTCACGCCCATCTCGGCGCGGTTCTTCTACCAGGCGGGGTCGGGCGTCACGTCCCAGGTGGGGCTGCCCCCGGACGACCTGCTGAAGCCGGTCGACGACTACCAGCAGCGCGTCCTGCGGGCCCGCCGTCGCGGCACCGTCTACCCCTACGAGATGCAGGACCTCGTCGCCGGTCCGGGTGGCTCCTCGGTGGAGTACGACCTCGACGACACCGGGCGGCTCGTCCCGGCCGACCGGGCGCCGGGCCTGAACACGGCCGGCATCATCGTCGGCGTCGTCACGACGCGCACCGACCTGCACCCCGAGGGCGTCACCCGCGTCGTCCTCAGCGGTGACCCGACCCGCGCCCTCGGGGCCGTGGCCGAGGCCGAGTGCGTCCGCATCATCGCCGCCCTCGACCTCGCCGAGGAGATGGGTGTCCCGCTCGAGTGGTACGCCCTCTCCGCCGGCGCGCGGATCTCGATGGACTCCGGCACCGAGAACATGGACTGGGTGGCCCGGGCCCTCCGGCGCATCATCGAGTTCACCCAGGCAGGGCACGAGATCAACATCGTCGTCGCCGGCATCAACGTCGGGGCGCAGCCGTACTGGAACGCCGAGGCGACGATGCTCATGCACACCAAGGGCATCCTCGTCATGACACCCGACAGCGCCATGGTGCTCACCGGCAAGCAGTCGCTGGACTTCTCCGGTGGCGTCTCGGCCGAGGACAACTTCGGCATCGGCGGCTACGACCGGGTCATGGGCCCGAACGGGCAGGCGCAGTACTGGGCGCCCGACCTCGGCGGTGCGCTACGGATCCTGCTCGCGCACTACGACCACGCCTACGTCGCGCCGGGTGAGAGCGGCCCGCGCCGGGCGCCGAGCACCGACCCCGTCGACCGCGATGTCACGACGTTCCCCCACGAGCTGGTGGGCAGCGACTTCACGACGGTCGGCGACATCTTCTCCTCGGCCACGAACCCCGACCGCAAGAAGGCGTTCGACATCCGCACCCTCATGCGGGCCGTCACCGACCAGGACCACGCCACACTCGAGCGCTGGGCCGGCATGGCCGATGCCGAGACCGCCGTCGTGCAGGACGCCCACCTCGGGGGCTATCCGGTGGTACTGCTGGGGATCGAGAGCAAGTCGGTGCCCCGCCGGGGCTTCCCGCCCACCGACGGCCCCGACGTCTACACCTCGGGCACGCTGTTCCCGCGGTCGTCGAAGAAGGCGGCGCGGGCCATCAACGCGGCCAGCGGCAACCGCCCCCTCGTGGTGCTGGCGAACCTGTCGGGCTTCGACGGCTCTCCCGACTCGATGCGCGGCCTCCAGCTCGAGTACGGCGCCGAGATCGGCCGGGCCATCGTCAACTTCGACGGCCCGATCGTCTTCGCGGTCATCTCGCGATACCACGGCGGGGCGTTCGTCGTCTTCTCCAAGACGCTGAACCCCCGGATGACGGTCCTCGCGGTCGAGGGGTCGTATGCGTCGGTGCTCGGCGGCGCCCCGGCGGCGGCGGTCGTGTTCGCCGGTGACGTCGACGCCCGCACCGAGGCCGACCCCCGCGTCAAGGAGGCGGAGCACGCTGCGGCGACGGCGAGCCCGGGCGACCGGGCGGCCCTCAACGCGGTCGCGGCCGAGGTGCGCCAGGCGGTGCGCTCGGAGAAGCTCGGCCAGGTGGCCTCCGAGTTCGACGCGGTCCACAACATCCACCGCGCCGTCGAGGTCGGGTCGGTCGACGAGGTCATCTCGGCGGCCGAGCTGCGGCCGAAGATCATCGCCGCGCTCGAGGCCGGCCTCGCCACGGGGCACGCCCCCCGGCATACCTCCCGGCATTGATCCGTCCATGAGCCAGCAGCGCATCGGTCGCCACGTCCCCGAGGGGGACGGCGAGGCATGGTGGTTCCTCGCCACCCGCATGACGACCCTGGTGGACGGTGCCCTCAGCGGCGGTGCACTCACCCTCGCCCTGCAGGAGTCGCCCGCGGGCTTCGGGCCTCCCCGTCACGTGCACGACGTCGAGGACGAGGCCTTCTTCGTCATCGACGGCTCGCTGCACATCGAGTGCGGCGACCAGTCCTGGGACGCCGGCGCCGGGAGCCTCACCTGGCTGCCGCACGGCGTCCCGCACACGTTCATCGTCACGAGCCCCGGCCGGGTGCTGCAGCTGACGACACCGGCCGGTTTCGAGTCCTTCCTCGCCGAGGTCGGCACCCCGGCCTCGGAGCCGGGACTCCCGCCTCCCGCCGCACCGGACATCGCCCGACTGGCCGAGGCGGCGGCCCGACACGGCAGCCGCCTGGTCGGTCCACCGCTGGATCCGGCCCGCTTCGGGCTCTGACCCGCCGCCACCGGGTGCTAGCGTCCAGCGCTCGTGGAGCCTCGATCACCAGCTGACCCCCTCTCCGGCCGCGCCCTCGTCATCGGGGGCGGCGGGTCCATCGGCAACGCGTGGGCGGTCGGTGTCGTAGCCGGTCTGACCGAGGGCGGTCTCGACGTCACGGGAGCCGACCTCGTCGTCGGCACCTCGTCCGGGGCGACCACGGCCGCCCAGGTCACGGGCGCGGCGCCGGCGGACCTCCTCGCCGCGATCCTCGCCGCGCCGCCGCCGCCGGGACCAGGGCCCGGTGGGTCCCCCCGCCGGGGCGTCGACCACCAGGAGCGCACGCGGCTGCTCATCGAGGCGTCGGCCGACCCGGCCGACCTGCGCCGCCGGCTCGGGGCGGCGGCGCTGGAGATCGACGCGGCGACCGACGGCTCCGGCGCCGCGTGGTGGCGGCAGACCACCGCCTCGCGCCTGCCGAGCGAGCAGTGGCCGGAGCGCCGCTTGCTCATCACGGCCGTCGACGCCCGCACCGGCGCGCCGGTCGTGTTCGACCGTGACGGGGGCGTCGACCTCGTGGACGCCGTCGCCGCCAGCACGTCGAGCGGCCCGCCCTACCGTGTCGGCGACGACCGCTATCTCGACGGCGGGTACTGGGGCAACGAGAACGCCGACCTGGCCGATGGCTGCGCCCGCGTGCTCGTGCTGTCCCCGCTCGGCGGCCGCACCCGGATGCCGCTCGCCTGGGGTCTGCAGCTCGACGCCCAGGTGGAGCGGCTCCGCGCCGGGGGCAGCCGGGTCGCGACCGTCCTCCCGGACGCCGACGCCCTCGCGGCGTTCGGCGACAACCTCATGGACGTCTCGAGACGAGCGCCCGCCGCCCGGGCCGGCGCCGAGCAGGGCCGGACCCTGGCCCCGTCCCTCGCAGCGCTCTGGGGCTGACCCTCCGTCAGGACCGGGACGCGTCGGCGACGCCGAGCGCGATGCCGTCGAGGATGTCGTGCTCGCTCGAGACCACGGTGAGGGCGTCGCCCCGGCCGGTGCGGTCCTGCACCTCACGGATGACGACGTCCCACACGAGGGCCCCGGCGCCGATGACGTCGACCCGGCCGGGGTGCATGAACGGCAGCGCGGCCCGGCGCGAGCGGGTCATGGCCAGCAGCTCCCGCGCCGCCGCCCGCATCCGGGGCGCCGGCGTCACCGCGAGGTGGATCCGACGCGGGTCGTAGGTCGGGAGGGACCACGCCTGCGCCGTCACCGTCGTCACGCTGCCGGCCAGCCCGACGAGGGCCTGCACCGGCGAGACGTCCACCGCGGCCAGGGCGTCGCCCACCGCCGCCTCGATGTCGGCGGTGGCGGCGGCGACCTCCGCCGGCGTCGGGGGGTCGGAGTGCAGGTGCCGCTCGGTCATCCGCACGCAGCCGATGTCGACCGAGCGCGACGCCTCGACCGAGGTCGTGCCGGTGACGAACTCGGTCGAGCCGCCGCCGAGGTCGACGACGAGGTACGGGCCGTCGATGCCCGCGGCGGCCACGTCGCCGGTGGCTCCCCGGAACGACAGCGCCGCCTCCTCCGACCCCGAGACGACCTCGGGGGCCGTGCCGAACGCCGCGAACGCCTCCCGGACGCCGGCCACGAACTCGGCCGCGTTGTCGGCGTCCCGCGAGGCCGAGGTCGCCACGAACCGCACCCCGGTGACGTCGAAGGCCTGGCACTGGGCGGCATACTCGCGGGCCATGGCCAGGGTGCGGGCCATCGCCTCGGGGTCGATCCGACCGGTGCGGTCGACGCCGTAGCCGAGCCGGACGACCTCCATGCGCCGGAGGACGTCGGTGAGCGCGCCCGTGCCCGGGTCGATGTCGGCGACGAGGAGGCGGATGGAGTTGGTGCCGCAGTCGACGGCGCCCACCCGCACGAGCTCAGCCACCGGTGGCCTCGCTCGGCTCGGCGCAGCTGCCGGGGGCCCACCACTCCCCGAGGAGGGCGAGCGCCTCGTCACCGAACGGGTTGACCCCTGGGCCCCGCGCGAGCGAGTGGGCCACGAGCACGTGCAGGCACTTGACCCGCTCGGGCATCCCACCGGCCGACACCCCGTCGATCTCGGGCACGTCGCCCAGCTCGCCCCGCCTGGCGAGGTAGTCCTCATGGGCACGCCGATACCGTTGCGCCAGTAAGGGATCCGCCGCGAGGCGGCCTTCCATGTCACGCATGACGCCCTGGGTCTCGAGCGTGCTGATGCGCCCGGTCAGACGGGGGCAGGTGGCGTAGTACGTCGTGGGGAACGGGGTGCCGTCGGGCAGGCGGGGCGCCGTGCGCACGACGTCGGGCTCACCGCAGGGGCACCGGTGCGCGACCTCGACGACGCCGCGCATCGTGCGACCACGCTGCCGCGACGCGGCCGCGAGGTCCTGCGCGCTGACCCCGGTCACTTGTCCGGGACGGGCGCCATGCCGGCGGTCGGCTGGTCGGCCAGCCGCACCGACTGCCAGACCTGGCCGTACCAGGGCGCGTTCGCGTCGGCCTTGGGCGCCGCGACGACGGCGGACGCCGGCGGCTTCGGCACCTCGGTGGCCGGGTCGATGACACTGTAGGAGCGGTCGCCCACCTTGACGAACTTCAGCCGCTCGCGCGCCTGCTGCTCGACGTAGGCCGGGTCGGCCCACCGTGCCTGCTCGCGCTGGAGGTCGGCGACACTCTGCTGCTGCTGGACGACCTTCTCCTGCAGCGCCGCGAGGTCGCCCCGCTGGCGCAGCAGCGAGCGTGCGGTGGGGGCAAGGGTCACCGCGAGCACGACGAGGATGGTCAGCAGGACCGCGCCCCGGACCCAGCCGGTGGACGGGCGGTCCGGCGGCGGGGTGGGGGTGCGGCCACGGGAGGCGGCCGCCGGGCGGCTCGCACCGGACCGCGCCGCCGACGGCCGGGACGGACCCGCCGTGCGCGGCCGGGACCCGGTCGCGGTGCGCGCCCCGGCGGGGCTGCGCGCCCCGGTCGTGGCGCGAGCGGACCCGCCGGCCCGGGGTGGGCTGGGGGTGCCGCCGCCGCTCGACCTCGGACCGCTCATCGGCTCGGCACCTCCCCCGTCACTCGTCCCTCAACCCCTGCTCACTACTGCCCACTGCTGCTCACTGCTGCTCGAGACCGGATGCGTCACACGGACGAGTCGGGCTCGCCCTCGGTCGACTCGCCGGACCCGCTCGGGGACCCGGAAGGCTCGTCCTCGGCGGCTGCCTCCGGGGCCGGCTCCTGTGCCGGACCCCTGTCCGACGCGTCGGACGGCTCGGACGCCGGGCGGGGCGCGACCGGAGCCGGCGTGTAGCGGGGGAAGGCCTCGACCCCGGCATACACGGCGGCGTCGTCGAGCTCCTCCTCGATGCGCAGCAGCTGGTTGTACTTGGCGACGCGCTCGGACCGGGCGGGCGCGCCGCTCTTGATCTGGCCGCAGTTCGTCGCCACGGCGAGGTCGGCGATGGTCGTGTCCTCGGTCTCGCCGGAGCGGTGGCTCATCATGCAGCGGTAGCCGTTGCGCTGGGCCAGGGACACCGCGTCGAGCGTCTCGGTGAGCGAGCCGATCTGGTTGACCTTGACGAGCAGGGCGTTCGCGGTGCCGCTGGAGATCCCGCGCTGGAGGCGCTCGGGGTTGGTGACGAAGAGGTCGTCGCCGACGATCTGCACCCGGCTGCCGAGGCGGTCGGTCATCGCCTTCCAGCCGTCCCAGTCCTCCTCGTCGAGGGGGTCCTCGATGGAGACGAGCGGGTAGTCGTCGAGCAGCTGCTCGTAGTAGGCGATCATCTCGTCGGAGGTCTTGGTGGCCCCCTCGAAGGCGTAGCCGCCGTCCTCGTGGAACTCCGAGGCCGCGACGTCGAGCGCCACGGCGACGTCGGTGCCGGGCGTGTAGCCGGCCTTCTCGATCGCCTCGAGGATGAGGTCGAGCGCGGCCCGGTTGGACTCGAGGTTCGGCGCGAACCCGCCCTCGTCGCCGAGGCCGGTCGAGAGCCCGCGTTTCTTCAGCACCGACTTCAGCGCGTGGTAGACCTCCGCGCCCCAGCGCAGGGCCTCGCTGAAGGACGGCGCCCCGATCGGCGCGATCATGAACTCCTGGATGTCGACGTTGGAGTCGGCGTGGGAGCCGCCGTTGATGATGTTCATCATCGGGACGGGCAGCACGTGGGCGTTGGGCCCACCGAGGTAGCGGAAGAGGGGCAGACCGGCCGAGTCGGCGGCCGCCCGGGCCACCGCGAGGGAGACGCCGAGGATGGCGTTGGCGCCGAGGTTCTCCTTGTTCTTCGACGCGTCCAGCCGGATCATCTCGGCGTCGACGAGGCGCTGCTCACTGGCGTCGAAGCCGACGAGGCGGGGGTGGATGTCGTCGAGCACGGCGTCGACCGCGCCCGTGACGCCCTTGCCGAGGTAGCGCGCGTCGTCGCCGTCGCGCCGCTCGGAGGCCTCGAACGCCCCCGTGGACGCACCCGACGGGACGGCCGCGCGCGCGATGGTCCCGTCGTCGAGCGCGACCTCCACCTCGACGGTGGGGTTGCCGCGCGAGTCGAGGATCTCGCGGGCTCCGACGGCCTCGATGCTGGCCACGAGGGGCTCCAATCTGACGGTGGGTCCGGGCAGCGACGAGCGTCGTTCCTGGGTCGGACGTTGCTCGTCAGCGTAGTCGTCAGAGGGGGTCGGTCGTCGGAGCGACCCGCTCCACGAGACGCCGCAACGCCCCCCGCAGCGCGGCGTCCGGGTCGACCCCCGCGGCGGTCAGCTCGGCCACCAGCGCGAGGAGCCGAGCCCCCGGGTCGTCGACCGCCCCCGGGGCGGTGAGCAGCTCCTCCAGACCGGCCCGCCGGACGCGCGAGACGACCTTCGTCGCCCGGGCCAGCACCGGCATACCGGCGGGGATGCCGTGCAGGAGACCGGCCCCCTCTGCGGTCGTGCCCACGCGCTCCGCGGCCTTGATGGCCTCCCAGCTCGTCTCGACCTCGCCCGGGGTCGACGCGGCGCCGTCGGCGAAGACGTGCGGGTGGCGCCGCACCAGCTTGGCGACGATCGCCGCCGCCACGTCGTCGATGTCGAACGGCGCCGTCTCGTCCTCCTCGCCGACCCGGGCGTGGAAGACCACCTGCAGCAGGACGTCGCCGAGCTCCTCGACGACGTGGTCGCGCTCGCCCACCTCGAGCGCCTCGGCCGCCTCGTGGGCCTCCTCGACGAGGAACGGCACGAGGCTCGTATGCGTCTGCTCGGCGTCCCAGGGGCACCCCCCGGGCGAGCGCAGCCGGTCCATGACCGCGACGAGGTCGAGCAGCCGCGCCCCAGGGGCGTCGTGCGAGCCGAGCACGACCTCCACCTCGGGCGGGTCCGGGCGTCGCGACACCTCGGCCGCGACCGCGTCGGTGAGCCCGGGGTCGCCGTCGGAGGAGACGACCCAGACGACCTCCTGGCCCGCCGCCGCGAGGTCGACGAGCCGGCGCCCGAGCGCGAGCGGGTCGAGCACCGGGAGCGGGTCGAGCGGGTCTCCGTCGTCCGGCTCGCCGAGGTCCACCGCGAGGCCCGCGTCGGCGACGGCCAGGGCCTGCGGGTCGTCGGCGCGGCCCATGACCAGGTCGGCGTCCTCGAGCGCCCGCCACGCCTCGCGGGTGAGGACACCCGGGACGACCCGGGGGCTGCTGAGCAGCAGGCTCAGCCGGGCGGTCACGGTCCGGTGGTCGCCGGTGCGGTCGCCGGTGCGGTGGCGGTGCCCGTCGCGCCCGGAGTGGCAGCGGACGGCGCCTCGGTCGGCGCCGGCGCTCCGGCCCCCGACCCCGTGGCCGCCTGCGTGGCCGTGGCGGTGGGGCGGATCCAGTTGTTCTCGGGCGGCAGGAAGCCACCGGTGCTCGGGTCGAAGGTGCCGTAGCGCGGGTCGAGCTGCACGTTGGCCTTCTTCAGGGCGGCGACGACCGCGGTGACGTCGGCGTCGGTGAGCACGCCCGGCTGGAGGGCGATGGAGACGCCGACGAGGTTCTTCGTGCCCTGCGACGGGTCCGGCACCTTGGCCAGGGCGGCGTTGTAGCGCTCGTCGGGCACCCAGCTGCCGGAGGCCTTGGCCTGGTTGAGCACGAACGGGGCGAGGATGAGCAGTCCGAGGGTCTGCGGCTCCTGCAGGCGGTCCTGGGCGGAGGTCGACAGCGAGTCGTTGTACTGCTGGGTCACCTGGGCGACCTCGCTCTTGCTGATGGGCTGCCCGTCGACGAAGGCGGCGGTGCTGCCCTTCTGGAACGTCGAGCAGCCGGCCAGCGCCACCGCGAGGAGCACGGAGGCGACCGAGAGCCGGGCGACCCGGCGCGTGACCGTCGGCACCCTCAGCGTGCGGGGGGACGACGACGGGTTCGGACGCACCGGCATACCTCTGTCCTTTCGGTCCAGCCGCTCGAGGGCACTCGAGCGGGCCCCATTCTGCCCTAGCGAGCCGTGGCCGCCGCCGCCACCCGCGCGGCGTCGCCGACACCGTCGAGCAGCACCGCGCGCACGAGGTCGGTGGCCCAGCGCAGCACCGCCTCGTCGCGCAGCGGCTGGCCCGCCACCCGGGCCGTCATCGGCTTGGGCACGAGGATGGTGCCCACCGCCTCCTTGACGATCGACCCCGGGTAGAGCCGCTGGAGGCGCAGCTGCTGGCTCTCGCGCAGCGCCACCGGTCCGAAGCGCACGGTCGTGCCCTGCACCGCGATGTCGGCGATGCCCGCCGACCGCGCCACGGTGCGCAGCCGGGCCACCTCGAAGAGGTTGAGCACCGGCTCCGGCGGCGGGCCGTAGCGGTCGCGCAGCTCGGCCTCGATCTCGACGACCGCGGCCTCGTCGACGACGGCGGCCAGCTTCTTGTACGCCTCGAGCCGCAGCCGCTCGCCGGGGATGTACTCGTGGGGCAGGTGCGCGTCGACGGGCAGCTCGATCTTGATCTCGGCGAACTGCGCCGCCGAGTCGTCGCCCTTGAAGTCGGCGACCGCCTCGCCGACGAGACGCACGTAGAGGTCGAAGCCGACGCCCTCGATGTGGCCGGACTGCTCCCCGCCGAGCAGGTTGCCGGCGCCGCGGATCTCGAGGTCCTTCATGGCGATCTGCATGCCGGCGCCGAGGTCGGTGTGGCTCGCGATGGTCATGAGCCGGTCGTGCGCGGTCTCGGTGAGCGGCTTCTCCGGGGGGTACATGAAGTAGGCGTAGGCCCGCTCGCGACCGCGGCCCACGCGCCCGCGCAGCTGGTGCAGCTGGCTGAGGCCCATGACGTCGGCGCGCTCGACGATGAGGGTGTTGGCGTTGGAGATGTCGAGCCCGGTCTCGACGATGGTCGTGCAGACGAGCACGTCGAAGCGCTTCTCCCAGAAGTCGAGCACGACCTGCTCGAGCTTGTGCTCACCCATCTGGCCGTGGGCCGTGGCGACGCGGGCCTCGGGCACCAGCTCGCGCAGGCGGGCCGCCGCCTTCTCGATCGAGCTGACCTTGTTGTGCACGAAGAAGACCTGCCCCTCGCGCAGGAGCTCGCGGCGGAGGGCGGCGGTGATCTGCTTCTCCTCGTAGCCCCCGACGTAGGTGAGCACGGGGTGCCGCTCCTCCGGCGGGGTGGCGAGCGTCGACATCTCGCGGATGCCGGTGACGGCCATCTCCAGCGTGCGCGGGATCGGGGTCGCCGACATGGCGAGCACGTCGACCGCCGTGCGCATCGTCTTCAGCTGTTCCTTGTGCTCGACGCCGAAGCGCTGCTCCTCGTCGACGACCACCAGGCCGAGGTCCTTGAACCGCACCTCCGCGCTGAGCAGGCGGTGGGTGCCGATGACGAGGTCGATGCTCCCGTCGGCGAGACCGGCGAGGACGGCCTTGGCCTCCTTGTCGGTCTGGAACCGGCTGAGCGCGCGCACCGTCACGGGGAACGACGCATACCGCTCGGAGAAGGTGTTGAAGTGCTGGGTGACGAGCAGCGTGGTCGGCACGAGCACGGCCACCTGCTTGCCGTCCTGGATCGCCTTGAAGGCGGCCCGCACCGCGATCTCGGTCTTGCCGTAGCCGACGTCGCCGCAGATGAGCCGGTCCATCGGGACCTGCTTCTCCATGTCGGCCTTGACCTCGTCGATCGACGAGAGCTGGTCGGGCGTCTCGACGTAGGCGAAGGCGTCCTCGAGCTCACGCTGCCAGGGCGTGTCGGGCCCGAAGGCGTGGCCGACCGTGGCCATCCGCGCGCTGTAGAGCCGGATGAGGTCGGCGGCGATCTGCTTGACGTAGCGCCGGGCCCGGGCCTTGGTCTTGTGCCAGTCGGAGCCGCCGAGCTTGTTGAGGCTGGGCGCCTCCCCGCCGACGTACTTGGTGATCTGGTCGAGCTGGTCGGTGGGCACGAACAGCCGGTCGGCGGGCTGCCCGCGCTTCGACGACGCGTACTCGATGACGAGGTACTCGCGGGTGGCCGCCTGCACGGTGCGCTGCACCATCTCGACGAACCGGCCCACGCCGTGCTGCTCGTGGACGACGTAGTCGCCGGGCCGCAGCTGGAGCGGGTCGACCTGGTTGCGCCGCCGCGACGGCATCTTGCGCATGTCCTTGGTGCCGGTGGAGCCCGGCTGTCCGGTGAGGTCGGTCTCGGTGACGACGGCGAGCTTCTCACCCGCGTCGACGAACCCACGACCGAGCGAGCCGGTGGTGACGTGGACGAGTCCGGTCGCGATGTCCCCCAACGGTTCCAGCGTGGAGGCGACGTCGTTCTCCCCCAGCACCTCGTGCACCCGGCGGGCCAGACCCGCGCCGTCGGTGACGACGACGACGCGCCAGCCGTCGCGCACCCACGCGCGCAGCTGGGTCACGGCGGCCTCGGTGTCCCCGCGGAACGGCTCGACGTCGGTCGTGCCGAGGTTGACGACCTCGGTGCTGTCGTCGTCGTCGGCCGGACCGGTGAGCGCGGCGAGCTCCTCGTCACTGGCGAACCCCGTCAGCGACCACCAGGGCAGGTCGCGGGAGCGCGCGTGCTCGCGCACCTGTGCGATGGTCCAGAACGAGGCACTGCCGAGCACGCCCTGGAGGTCGACGGGCACCGCGCTGCCGGCGGCTGCGCCGACCCAGCTCGCCTCGAGGAACTCCGCGCTCGTGGCGACGAGGTCGTGGGCGCGTGAGCGGATGCGCTCGGGGTCGACGAGCACGACGAGCGAGCGCGGCGGCAGCAGGTCGAGCACCGACTCCATCCCGCCGGTGCCGCTGCCGTCCTGCAGGAGGGCCGGGGCGAGGGACTCCATGCCCTCGACGGCGATGCCCTCGGCGACCTTGGCCAGCATGTCGCCCACGCCGGGCAGCTCCGTGGCGAGGCGTCGGGCCCGCCGGCGCACGGCGTCGGTGAGCAGGAGCTCGCGACACGGCGGGGCCCACAGGCCGTGCTCGGCGAGCTCGAGGCTGCGCTGGTCGGCGACCTTGAACCAGCGCACCTCCTCCACGGTGTCCCCCCAGAACTCCACCCGCAGCGGGTGCTCCTCGGTGGGGGGGAAGACGTCGAGGATGCCGCCGCGCACGGCGAACTCGCCCCGGCGCTCGACGAGGTCGGTGCGCGTGTAGGCCGCCCCGGCCAGCGCGTCGACGACCTCCTCGAGCGGCCGCTCGTCACCGGGCTTGAGCGCCACTGGCACCAGCTCGCCGAGGCCCTTGGCCACCGGCTGCATGACCGCGCGCACCGGCGCGACGACGACCGACAGGGGTCCGTATGCCGCGTCGGCCGGGTCGGGGTGGGCCAGCCGGCGCAGCACGGCCAGCCGGCGGCCGACCGTGTCGCTGCGGGGGCTGAGCCGCTCGTGGGGCAGCGTCTCCCAGCTGGGGAAGCTCGCGACCCGGTCGGCCGGCAGGAGGCAGCCGAGGGCCTCGGCGAGGTCGTCGGCCTCCCGCGTCGTGGCGGTCACGAGGAGCAGGGGGGCCGCCGGGACGTGGTCGCCGCCGGCGGAACCGGCGCCCCGACTCGCCGCCCGGCCAAGGCGGCGGCGACGAGCGAGCGGGCGCCGCCGCTGACGGCGACGTCGACGAAGGGGCAGCCGGTCGGTCGCCGCCTGGAGCACGCGACCCAGCCCCGGCGAGTGGCGCCACTGGGCGAGCAGGGGCTGGAGGCGGCAGTCGGCATCGGTCGCGGGCAGGTCGGTGGTCAGGCTCATCACACGTCCGCATCTCGTCAAGCACACGTCCGCGCGAGACAGCACGAACGCCCCACGCCGAGGATCGGCGCCGGGTCGTCACCCAGTTTAGGTCGCCCCACCGACGGTCGCGGCTGGGGCCTCTGCGCTGCCGCCGTCAACGCTCTCCCCCGGGCCGAGCGCGGCGACGGCGCCCAGGGCCGCCACCCCACAGCCCGAGCCCACCACCACGGCGATGGCGACGGCCGGGAGGACGGCCTCGGGCGCACCCACCCAGCAGGCGGCGAACCACGCCAGGCCGGTCGCCGCGACGGCCCCACCCGCGAGCAGGGCCACGACTCCACCCCCGCGAACCGCCCCCGGTGGGGACGGCGGGTCGCAGACCGATGCCGACGACGGGCCATCCCACCGCGATCAGCAGGCCACAGCGCACCTGGGCCGGGTGTGCCATCCGGCCATGATGACGCCCGCGGACGTCGTCGCCATCGCCAGGGCGCAGACACGGGTGGACCCGGCCCGGACCGGGGGCGGTGCGACCACCAGCCACGCGAGACACCCCGGCGACCAGGGCCAGATGACCGGAGAGGGGTTGAGGCCCCCCAGATCGGGACGGGCGACGACGAGTGGATGTTGAGCAGCTGCACGGTGAGGAGGACGAGGACGCCACCCAGGACGAAGCAGGCGCATCGCAGCCGCCTCCGCTGACGTTCGGCGTCCCGGCACCAGACCCACGGTGCGGTCCCCGCCCTTGTCATCGCTCGCCGTCGCTGGTGCACCAAAGCACGCCTGAGGGCGGCTCCGGGATCGCCACAGACCGGACATACGCGGCCAAAAGTGTTGATAATTAAGGCGATCCAGTTTTCCAATCTCGAGACACGGTCGGACGAGCCGACCTAGGCTGAACAACGAACCGCCGGGGGGGTGGTTCAGAACTGGTCCCAAGCGCGCGGGAAGCGCCGGGGGCCCCTGATTTCGGAGGCACTCAATGCTGTCCGCTGATCCATCGTGTGCGCAGGTCCATGGGAGGGCCATCACCGCAGACGTCGACCGGCTCGTCGCCCTCGCCGTGCGCGGACTCCGGGGGATGTACCACCCGTCCACCCATGAGTTCGTGCAGACCATCCGCGGTATCGCCACTCCCGACGGGCCACGGCTCGTCGTCGAGGGCAAGAACCTGAGGTATGCGGCCATGGTCGCACTCGGACTCGGTCACGTCGGGCTCGCCGACCAGCGCTCGGTCCTCGCCGGCGACACCGCGGCGTCGCTCTGTGACGCCATGGTCGAGCAGGCCCTCACCCACCCTGACCCGGGCGCGACCGCGCTCACGGTCTGGGCCGCCGCGGAGACCACCGGGCGCCGGGAAACCGTTCTGCTAGAACGACTCCAGGGCTGGCTCGCCAGTTCCGCACCGCTGCCGACCGTGGACGTCTCGTGGATGCTGACGGCTGCGGTCGCGAGTGCGGCCGCCGGTGCCGACGAGGAGGCGTGGGGTGTCGTCGCGGAGGCGGCGCGCCGGCGCCTGCTCGACGAGCAGGGCACCGAGGGGATCTTCCCCCACCTGCTCCCGCGGACCGCCCAGGGCCGTTTCCGGGCCCACGTGGGCAGCTTCGCCGACCAGGTCTACCCGGTGCAGGCGCTGGCCCGGTATGCCGCCGCGACCGGGGACAGCTCCGCGTTGGCGGCCGCCAACCGCACCGCCGCTCGCCTCTGCGAGCTGCAGGGGGCGGCGGGCCAGTGGTGGTGGCACTACGACGCCCGCGACGGCTCGGTCGTCGAGCGGTTCCCGGTCTACAGCGTCCACCAGCACGCCATGGCGCCGATGGTGCTCCTCGACCTCGTCGAGAGCGGTGGGGACGACCACACCGACGCGGTGGCGCTCGGCATGCAGTGGCTCACCACCCACCCTGAGGTGTTCGGTGAGCTGGTCGACGAGGCCAATGGCGTCGTCTGGCGCAAGGTGGGTCGGCGCGAGCCGTCCAAGGCCGTCCGCAAGCTCAGCGCGGTGACCACCTGGGTGCGGCCGGGGCTCCGCCTCCCCGGGCTCGACCGGGCCTTCCCGGCGGGGGTCATCGACCGCGAGTGCCGTCCCTACGAGCTGGGTTGGCTCCTGTACGCCTGGTGCCGCCCCGCCTCGCGTCGGCTCGTCGACCGTCCCGAACCCTCCACGAAGTTGGTCTCCTCGAGCCCGACCCTGTCCATAGCTGAGGTCTCCCGATGAGCTGCCGTGCTCGACCACCGGCCCGTGCCGCACGGGCTGTCGGACCGCCCGCTCCTGTTCGGCCTCGAGCTGGACGCCATCACCCTCGACCAGGCGGTCGACCGGTGCCGGGTCGCCCTGGACACCGAGGAGCGGGTCCTCGTCGGTGTGGTCAACGCCGCCAAGGTCGTCAACCTTCGCGGCGACGCCCTCCTCCGCGACTCGCTCCTGGAGTGTGACCTGCTGCTCGCCGACGGTCAGTCGGTCGTGTGGGCCAGTCGCCTCCTTCACCAGCCGCTCCCGGAGCGAGTGGCCGGCATCGACCTCTTCGAGGCCCTCCTCGGGCTCGCGCACCAGGAGGGCCGGTCGGTCTACCTGCTGGGGGCGACCCCCCAGGTGCTCGGACTGCTCTTGACGGCCGTCGAGCACCGCTGGCCCGGCCTCGAGGTCGCCGGTTCACGCGACGGGTACTTCACCCCGGAACAGGCCGCTGACGTGGCCGACGACATCAGGCGGTCCGGCGCCGACATGCTGTTCCTCGGGATGACCTCGCCCAAGAAGGAGATCTTCCTCTCCACCTACGGCGACTCCCTCGGGGTCCCGGTCATGCACGGCGTCGGCGGGTCGTTCGACGTCATGGCCGGTCTCACCCGGCGAGCGCCTGAGAAGTGGCAGCGCGCCGGCATGGAGTGGGCCTACCGCCTCCTACAGGAGCCCGGACGCATGTGGCGCCGGTACCTGCGGACCAACACCGCCTTCCTGGGTCTCGTGGCGCGGGAACGCCTTCGGCCCACCTCACCCCTCACCCCATCTGTGTCTCGGAGTCAGTCATGAGTGAACTGTTCAGTGGCCGCGTTGCGGTCGTCGGCCTCGGCTACATCGGCCTCCCCACCGCGGTCGTCCTCGCGACGCGCGGCGTGGAGGTGGTCGGTGTCGACGTCAACGAGCGCACGGTCACCGCCGTGCAGCGCGGCGAGGTGCCCTTTGTGGAGCCCGACCTCGCCGTCGCCGTCGGTGGCGCCGTCGCCATGGGGCGTCTCACGGCCACCACAGAGATGCCCGAAGCGGACGCCTACATCGTCGCCGTGCCGACGCCCTTCAACGAGGACCACACGGCCGATCTCTCCTACATCCGTTCCGCCGTCGAGGCGTTGGCGCCCCGGCTTCGCGGCGGCGAGACCGTCATCCTCGAGTCGACCTCACCGCCCGGCACCACCCAGCTCATGAGCGAGTGGATCGCCGAGCTGCGGCCCGACCTCCACCTGCCCCACGACACGGACGCCGTGCCCGACGTCTTCGTCGCGCACTGTCCGGAGCGGGTCCTGCCCGGTCGGATCATGATTGAGATGCTGACCAACGACCGTGTCGTCGGCGGGATCACCCGTCGGTGCGCCGAACGGGCCGCGACGATCTACCGCGTCTTCTGCCAGGGCGAGATCCTCCTCACGGACGCGAGCAGCGCCGAGATGGCCAAGCTCGTCGAGAACGCGAGCCGCGACGTCAACATCGCCTTCGCGAACGAGCTCTCCCTCATCTGCGAGTCGCTCAAGCTGGACGTCTGGGAGGTCATCGAGATGGCCAACCGGCACCCGCGGGTGAACATCCTCACCCCCGGACCGGGCGTCGGTGGTCACTGCATCGCGGTCGACCCGTGGTTCATCGTCGGTGCCGCCCCGGAATTCTCGCGACTCATCCGCACCGCCCGGGAGGTCAACGACAGCAAGCCCACTCACGTTGCACAGCAGGTGATCAAGAAGGCCCGCCGCTTCCGCGAGCCGATCGTCGCCTGCCTCGGACTGGCCTTCAAGCCGAATGTCGACGACCTGCGCGAGTCCCCGGCGGTCGACATCGTGCAGCAGATCTGCGCCGGGCTGCCGGGCGTCGACATCCTCGTCAGCGAGCCGTTCGTCTCCGAGTTGCCGCCGAAGCTGCAGGGCATCGCGAACCTTCAGCTGTCGCCCGCCGCTGAGGCGATCGACAAGGCCGACATCGTCGTCATGCTCGTGGACCACGACCAGTTCAAGGCGCTCAACAAGACGCGGCTCGCCGGCAAGGTCGTCTACGACACACGGGGCGTCTGGCGCTGACCCACGTCTGCAGCTGGGGCTCGTCCCCTGCCCGGCCTCAGCTGCAGACCCGCCCCCCGACGGTGGGGTTCTGGTTATCGATGTGCTGCCGGGTCTCGAGCACGACGTTGCCCGACCGACGCCAGCCGTCGCTCGGCGCACCCCGGGTGAACCAGACACCCCAGTTGCCGACGCAGGCGTAGTGGACGGTCGAGAACACGTTGTTCGTGAAGGTGACGTTGGTGAGGGTGTAGCCGCCGGCAGGGCTGGCCTCGGAGGGCGAGTAGTCCTCGGCGTACACCGCGAACCCACCACCGGCCATGAGGTTGCTCTCGACCCGGACGTTGTCGGTGCTCTTCCGGCCGTTCCACAGGGCCACGGCCGAGTCCTGGTCCTGGGTGACGTCGATGGTGTTGTGACGGATCAGGCCGTTCTTGGTACCCTCCGTCTGGATGCCGTCGATATGGCCGTTGGCCGCCTGCGTGGTGAACGCGTGCAGGTAGTTGTCCTGGATGGTGAAGTTGTCACCCGCCCCGTCGACACCCACCTGGGTGGCCCACATGAAGATGCCGTCGTTGACCCCCTGGCAGTTGTTGGACGTCGCGGTCATCGAGGTGCCCTCGTGCCAGATACAGCTGTGGGTGGCGTTCTGACCGTCGAGGAGGTTGTGCTCGATGGTCGCCGAGGCGCCGGGGTTGACGTTCACCGTGCCGGACCCGTTGGCACCGCCGAAGCTGCTCGTCACCCAGCTGTTGCGGATCGTCACGTTCTTGGCCCGCACCTGGATCCCGCCGGAGACCCGCCACCCGTCGATGACCGTGTTGTCGGTGGTCACGACGTAGCCGCCGGTCACGGTGCGGGAGAAGGCCTGGCCGGCCGGGTAGCCGGTGTTCCGGGGCCCGGGCCACCCGCAGGACTCGAGCGACGACCACACCGCTGAGGTGCCGCATGACGACGGGGTCGTCGAGGAGTTCGAGGGGGTCGAGGTGGTCGAGCTGGTCGGCTGGTCGAGCTGGTGGTGGGTGCCGGCGTCGTCGTCGTCGTGCTGGTCGTGCTGGTCGACGAGGGAGTGGTCGGGGACGCCGTCGGCTGCCCCGGGAGGACCGTGGTGAACACGACGTCCACGTAGTAGTTCGAGCTCTGCCAGCTGCTGCGGGGGAACCCGCCGGTGTAGCTGTAGACGCCCTGCGTGGCGGTGAGCGCGTAGGTCACCTTCGGTGAGGCGGGCGAGAGGCTGTTGGTGTCGGCGGAGTACCGGCCGTTGGGCGCGAGGTACGAAGCGACGTAGTCAACACCGGCATCGACCTTGACCGGGCTGCCGAACGCCGCCTCCTGCCACCCGCTCACCGACTCGCCACTGAACGTGACCGTGGCGAGCGCGGTGCCCCTGGTGGACCACAGCGTCCCGGTATGACGGCCGGTGTTCGCCGACGACTTGTAGAAGCGGACCGCGGAGACCCACCCGCTCTGGCTGGAGCGGAACCGCACCCCGAGGGTCACGGACGCCTTATCGGAGTCGGCGGCCTTCCGCGGCACGCTTGAGGTCGGCCAGATCGAGTAGCTCGTGGGCGCGGCCTGGGCGGACCCGGACAGCGCGGCACCGCCAGCCCGACGGACGCGAGCACCGCGGCCAGCAGGACCAGCAAAGCGGGCGCCGGGGGGCGGCGGAGGACGAGGGTGCGGGTCTGGGGCATGGGCTCGGGTCTCCTTGGTGTCGACGTCGACCAGTGGTCGTGACTCCGCACCACCGCCCTGCTCGGCGTGACGTCAGTACGCGAAAAGTAGCAGGCTGTCCGAATTGCCGCCCACCGAGCACGTCCAGGCTGCGCGTGGCCGAGACCAGGAGATCGATGGACGGGACTACGGATTCGCGGGAATAGCCCCAGGCGGTGCGCGCCTGCAAATACGCTACGGACAAACACCAACAGCGGAATTCGAGGCAGCGGGATGTCAATAAGAGGTCGGGTCCGACAGCTGGTGGTCGAGACGCCCAATTCGGTCGGCGGCCGGGCTCGGGCCAGACGGTGGGCGCTTCTCGGACACCTGTTCCCAGCCTTTTCGTCGTACCGTGTCGTTGACCTTGGGGGCACGGTCGACGCCTGGCGGCAGGCCCCGCTCCGGCCGGCGCACGTCACGGTACTCAATATCTCGGAACCCGGGACGAGTGACGAGGGCTGGGTCAGCACCGTCACAGGCGACGCCTGCGACGCCGTCTCGGTGCTGGGCAAGGAGACCGGAGAGGACCGGTACGACTTCGTCTTCTCAAACGCAGTTCTCGAGCACGTGGGCGGACACGCCAATCGCTCCCGGTTCGCTGAGGCAGCCGCAGCATTGGCGCCAAGGCATTGGATCCAGACCCCGTACCGATACTTCCCCCTCGAACCCCACTGGCTGTTCCCGGGCATGCAGTTCCTCCCGGTCGAGGCGCGGGCCCAGATCGCCGCCCGCTGGCCCCTCGGCCACAGCCCTGCCGGCACGGTGGACAAGGCCCGCTCAGCAGTGCTGTGGACGGAACTCATCGGGATCGCCGAAATGCGCGAGTACTTCCCCGGCTCGCGGCTTCACTACGAGCGCGTCGCGGGATTGGTCAAATCGGTGATAGCGATCGCCGACGACGAGAGCTGAGTCGGTCCAAGGCGTGGCCCCGGCCGGACTGCGCTCCTGGGCGCCGGCGCTGGTCCACTCGGACCATGAGGGAGAGCGTGAGGGACAGCCCAAGAAGGGCCGTCGCCACCGTCGCTCGCTTCCGGTCTCCGGTGAGCAGCGACACCGCGAGCTGGGTCGGGCTGACCTCCGCACGAATCCTGCGCCCCGGCACAACTCCTACCGCGTCCTGTCGTGCCGCCAGTGCGTCCTGGATGGCTGACACGGTGCCACGGAGCTTCTGGAAGGCCACGGCCGGGTCGGGGTCGGCTGCCTGCACGTGCAGGGACGCCTTCTCGAAATTGTTCGCCCATTGCCCGCCGACGTTGGGCAGCGTCACCGAGACTCCCCTCACGTCACCCTCGTCCACAATGGTGACATCGCCCGAGACGACGTGGGCTTCGTCAGGCCCACCGGTCACCTCTCGCTGCAGAACTCCGGCGGTGGCGATGAGGCTGGCCGGATATAGCCCCAGGGCGTTCGGGATGCGCTGGGAGGACGGGAGAATCAGCACGACGTCGGCACTGCCATAGTAAACCCCCGGGGCTCGGTAGACGCTGAGTGCCAGCGCGGCCGTGGCCAGGACGCCGACGAGCGCCAGGACCCAGAGCCGGGTGGTGAAGCGCCAAAGCCGCTTCATCGCGGCGTCAAGCGACTGTCCCTCAGACATGACTCCAGGGTCGCATGAAGCGGTTGGCTAGCGGCCGCGTTCCGGAATACGCACAGCCGGGCGTTCCGCTGAACGCCGACGGCAGCCGACGTTGCTCACGTATCCTCGAACCAGGGCCGTCAGGGGGCGTCCCATTCCAGAAAGAGTGAAGATCCTTCATGTTCTTGAGTGAGATCCCTCGTACCCTCGTACGCCGCTGGTACGTCGTGCTGGTCGGTCTGTTGGCGACGAGTGCGTTGATCTACGGGTCGATCAAGGTGACGCCCAAGGAGTACACCGCGACGGGAGAGGTGCTGCTCCTCCCGCCCGCACCGAACGTGCCGGCAGGTGACAACCCGTACCTCTCGCTGAGCGGCCTGGAGGCTGTGTGCGACATCCTCGGCCGAGCCATGCAGGACGGGGAGGCCATGAACGCCGTGAAGGCGGCCGGGCTGACGAGCGAGGTCACCTTCCAGCGAGACCAGAACAGCGCCGCGCCGATGATGCTTCTCACGACTGTCGCGAAGAGCCCGGAAGCGGCGACGCGTGACAGCGCACTCTTCCTGAATCAGATCCCGGCGACGCTCAAGGGCGTCCAAGCTCACGTCAACGTCCCCCAGAACGCCTACGTGACCAGCACCGTCATCGTGAGTCCCGACAAGGTCACCACGTCGAGCAAGAGCCAGATCCGTTCCATCCTCGTCGCCGGAGTCGCCGGCCTCGTCCTGACGCTCCTGCTTACGGCCGGGATTGACCGCTGGCTGGGACGCCACGCGTCTCGTCTATTGCCCCTCACGGCCCGGCAGAGCCGTCGACGCTCGCAACCCAAATCCCGGCGTCGGCGGTCGCGCGACACCATCAGCCCGGGCAGCGGCTACGAGGACGTTGACGCCCAAGGAAATGGTGTCGCGCCGACGCGGTCGGACGAGGCACCCAACCAGGTCGGCGGAGATTCGCTGGCCGGCTCTCGGCGGTGATCCCCCCGGCCCGCACGCTGCCGCGACCGAAGGGCGATCACGTCACTGCACCCGACTCGCTGCACCAGATGCGCCGAGGACCAAGCGGTCACCCGTGCGGCGTACCAGACCGTCGCGGGGACGGCACCACGTTCCTGACGATCTACCTCGTGCTGCTGTTCGTCGTCCCGGCACGGCTCGTGATCGGTCCCCTCGGGGGCGCCGGCACTCCCGCCAACATCTTCGGTGCTCTCGGCCTGGTCTGGTGGGCATGGAGCGCGGTGGTCGGCGTCAGGTCCGGGACCCCGATGTCCCGCCCCATTCGAAGGGCTCTGGTTGCCTTAGTCCTGGCGGTGGGCGCGAGCTACGTCATGGGCACCATCCGTCCGATCTCGGGCACGGAGGTGCGCTCCATGGAGTCGGGGCTCATCAGCCTGGCGGCCTGGAGCGGCGTGATCCTGGTCGCCTCCGATGCGATACCGAACTGGGCGCGACTGCAGGTCCTCCTCCGGAGGTCGGCCTTCATCGGAGGTCTTGAGGCGAGCCTCGGCGTCGCGCAGTTCGTCACCGGTGTGTCCATCGCGGACCAGATCCAGATTCCCGGTCTGGTCTCGAACACCGTTGCCCTTGGGGTCGCCGACCGCGGCGGCTTCGCCCGACCGGCTGGAACGGCGATTCACAGTATCGAGTTCGGCGTGTCTGTGACCGCTCTCCTGCCCGTATGCCTCTACATCGCGATGGCACCGGGCCCCACGGGCCTGCTGCGCCGCTGGTTCCCGGTGGCGGCGACGGCCATGGCCATCCCCCTCTCGGTGTCACGATCGGCCATCATCGGAGCGGTCGTCATCCTCCTCGCCCTCATCCCCACCTGGTCGCAGACCGCTCGGCGGTCGGCCATGGTGGCGGTGACAGCGGTAGTGGGCGCAATCTTCCTCCTCATCCCGGGTTTTCTGGGTGCCTTCACCAAGTTGTTTACCGGTATTGACTCCGACCCCAGCGCCCTCTCGCGGACCGATAGCTACTCGCTCGCCCTGGAGTTCATCGGACGCTCACCGTGGCTGGGCCGCGGGTTCATGACCTTCCTGCCCGAGTACCGCATCTTGGACAACCAGTACCTTGGCCTGCTCATCGACGCCGGCATCGTGGGTCTCGCCGCCCTCCTCCTTCTCTTCGTCACGAGCGTCTTCACGGCAGTGAGGGTCCGTACCCGCAGTGAAGACCCTACGGTCCGGGCCCTGTGCGCATCCCTCGCGGCGGGCGTGACCTCAATCGCCTTGGGTTACGCCTTCTTCGACGCGTTTAGCTTTCCCATGGCCAGTGGCGTCTCGTTCCTTCTGGTGGGCCTGATCAGTGGGGTCCACCGGTTGCAGCAGACGGAGCACCGACCGCCGTCCCGCAGAGGGTCGAAGCGCTCGCCCGCCCAGCCGCTGTAGGAGTCCACCTCCGGCCCGACCGCGCGCTACGAGCGCGCTCCATTGGTCAAGCAGGGATCATGCATTCGTCATGACTAGTCAATTCGGACTAGTCATGACGAACGACCGTGCTACGTTCGGCGGGCTTCGCACAGGACGGGCAGGCCTGGGCGCCCCCCTCCGCAGCCGCGGTTCTCACCACTGGAGATCTCGTCATGCCTATGTCCCCTCCTCCTGTTGCTCGCGTCCTCCGCCTGCGGGCGCGCCGGAGGCCTGCAGTTCTCATCGGCATCGTGGCGGTCCTCGCCGCTATGGGTGTCGTGATGGGCACTGCCGCAGCCAGTAGCGCCGTCGTCACCTCCTACACGATCTTCAGCACCATCACGCCGACGAACCAAACCGACCCCGACCGCACATCCGTCGAGCTGGGTGTGCAGTTCTCGTCGACGGTCAGTGGATTGGTGACGGCGATCCGCTTCTACCGCGTGGCGGACGACAGCCGAGGACATGCCGTCACCCTGTGGGGACCAGACGGTTCGTCCCTCCGCACCGGATATCTGGCCCCGACCACCCAGGGACCGGGGTGGCGGGTAGCCACACTCTCTAGCCCGGCCCGGCTGCAGGCGGGCGCCACGTACACGGCGTCTTATCGAGCCCCCAGTGGGCAGTATGCCGACGACCAGTACGCGCTATCACCGCAAAGGACCGTGTCCAACGGTCCTCTCACGGCTACACGGGGTGCCTACACGTACGGCAACGGTGTACCCGGGTCGGTCTGGGACGACTCGAACTACTACGTCGACGTCGTGTTCCAGCCCGACACCACGTCCGCCGGTGGACCCACCCCCCCTCCGTCGACATCCGTGACGTCGACGACACCGCCCATCGAAACGACGTCGTCGACCACCACCATGACCTCGTCGAGCTCCACCATGGGCACGACCACGACGACGACCCGTCCCACCACCACCTCCCCCACGACGACGCCAGCGCCTCCGGTGGGTGGGTGTGGGGTCAAGGCGTCGGTGTGTGGGTTCCCTGACGCCTCGACGACGGGGGTGCAAGTCGGGGTGTCCTTGCGCAGCTCGGGCTGCGTGACGGCAGACCAGCCGGGCCAGGTCGTCGAGAACCTCGTGATCACTGACTGCACCGTCGAGGTGACAGCGCCGAACGTGACGGTCCGCAACGTCAAGATCGTCACGACGTCGGTCGACATGTGGGCGCTGCGGGTGTCGGGCGCCGGATCCGGGACGATCTCGAACGTGGAGATCGCCGGACGCGACAAGGACCAGGGGTCGGTCCAGTACGCCATCCTGAACCAGACCGACGACCAGGTGAATGTCGACCACGCGAACCTGCACCACTGCGCGGACTGCATCCAGGGTGAGGCCATGACGGTCACCGACTCCTACATCCACGACATGGCCAACCCCGCCGGTGCGCACGTGGACGGGTTCCAGTGCAACTCCTCGTGCGGTGTGACCGTGCGGCACAACACGATCCTCAACGAGTGGTCACAGACCGCTGCGATCGCGCTGTTCGGTGACTTCGGGACACCCGCCAACTCGGTCATCGATAACAACCTCCTCGCCGGAGGTGGCTACTCGGTGTACGGCGGGACGCCCCGCTCGACGAACATCACAGTGACGAACAACCGCTTCTCCCGCCTCTACTTCCCGAACGGCGGATACTGGGGGGTCGAGACAGCCCTCAACCGGTCCGGCACCGGCAACCGGTGGAGCGGCAACACCTGGGACGACACCGGAGCACCGATCGGCTGACCACGAGGCTAGTCCGTCAGCGTGGGAGCAGGCGAGCCGAGGCACCGATCTCGGGAGGCCGGCTCCGTGGTCGGAGGAGGTCGCGGACAGCGCGTCGGGCACCTGCATTTCCCGTACGCAGGGAGCGGGCCATCTCTCCCGCGAGGATGGCGGCAAAGTAGGCCGCTGAGGGGACAAGTGAGTGCCTTCGGCGGTAGAGCCGAACGCGGTTGAGCACCTGCATGCTGTGCGTCCGCGGGCTGCGCCCGGAAGCGCCTGCGGCGTGCGTGACGACAGCGCAAGGCACATACACGGTCCGGAAGCCGAGATCACGCGCACGCAGACAGAAGTCCGTCTCCTCGGAGTATAGGAAGAAGCTCGGGTCCCAGCCACCCAGGGCCTCGTGGCAACGCCGAGACACGAGCAGTGCCGAACCGACCGCCCAATCGACCGCTTGTCGTGAGGAGTAGGCACGGGCGTCCCCAACGTGCTCGGACAGGGCGGGGAGGTTCGTGCGACCCAGGCCCAACGCACGCAGCAGCGTTGGCTCACGTCGCTGGGTGAACATCAGCATCCCGCTCGGGTCCAAGGTGCGCGGGGCGACGATTCCGACGCCGGGCTCCTGAAGGACCGGCATCATCTCGGCCAGAGCTCCCGGGTGCACGACGGTGTCCGGGTTGAGCACGAGAAAGGCGGGACTGTCCGCCGCCGCGTGACGGATTGCACGGTTGATCGCCGCCGCGTACCCGACGTTCGCCGAATAGAGCAGGACCACGTCGTCGCGAGCTTCGAGGATCTCGCGGGTGTCATCAGTGAATCCGTTGTCCACGACGAGGACCTTGTAGTCGTAGGGCGCCACGCCCGCGGGGATCGAATCGAGGAGGGCCGTCACTACCGAGGCCGAGTGGTACGTCACAACGACGACGATTACGTCTGGCCGGTGAGAGGTCTCGTTCAAGGGGTTGGTGCTCCGGTGTCGTCCCAGGTGTTGCCGCTCCACCGGTTGCCGGTGCCGGACCGGTTGAGGGCTGTCTCGACCCCCCAGTATCCGCCGTTCGGGAAGTAGAGGCGGGAGAAGCGGTTGTTCGTCACTGTGATGTTCGTCGAGCGGGGCGTCCCGCCGTACACCGAGTAGCCACCTCCGGCGAGGAGGTTGTTATCGATGACCGAGTTGGCGGGTGTCCCGAAGTCACCGAACAGCGCGATCGCAGCGGTCTGTGACCACTCGTTGAGGATCGTGTTGTGCCGCACGGTCACACCGCACGAGGAGTTGCACTGGAACCCGTCCACGTGCGCACCGGCGGGGTTGGCCATGTCGTGGATGTAGGAGTCGGTGACCGTCATGGCCTCACCCTGGATGCAGTCCGCGCAGTGGTGCAGGTTCGCGTGGTCGACATTCACCTGGTCGTCGGTCTGGTTCAGGATGGCGTACTGGACCGACCCCTGGTCCTTGTCGCGTCCGGCGATCTCCACGTTCGAGATCGTCCCGGATCCGGCGCCCGACACCCGCAGCGCCCACATGTCGACCGACGTCGTGACGATCTTGACGTTGCGGACCGTCACGTTCGGCGCTGTCACCTCGACGGTGCAGTCAGTGATCACGAGGTTCTCGACGACCTGGCCCGGCTGGTCTGCCGTCACGCAGCCCGAGCTGCGCAAGGACACCCCGACTTGCACCCCCGTCGTCGAGGCGTCAGGGAACCCACACACCGACGCCTTGACCCCACACCCACCCACCGGAGGCGTCACCACGGCCGGTGTGTGCGAGGTGGGAATTGGTGCGGGCAGCGGCGACGGCTCGGCAGGCCTCACGACCACCCAGGCGGCCGAGCCCGCGAGGACCAACACCACCATTCCGAACACCGCGACGACTCCTTCGCGACGCCGCGCGCCGCGGGGGCGTGCGCGGCCCCCGCCCTTCTTACGACCGGGGTTATTCACGACATCCGACCTCACGCGCAGAACCCCCGTGCGACCATATCGGCGTGGAGCTGATGCCGACCTCGCCCACCTCGGGCGCGCTGGCGGCGCCCGTGATGAGCGTCGTCATCCCCGCGCACGACGAGGAGAGCACGATCGGCGAGCTGCTCACCGCGCTCACCAGCGCCGGCGACGGTGCGGGGGGCGGGTGCCTCGAGATCATCGTGGCCGCCAACGCCTGCACGGACGACACGGTGGCGGTCGCTGGTCGCTACGGGCCGGAGGTGACGGTCCTCGACCTGCCGGAACCTTCCAAGCGGGTGGCGCAGATCGCTGCGGACGAGGTCGCGACCTCGTACCCGCGCGCATACGTCGACGCCGACGTGGTGGTGACGCGCGCCGACCTGCTGAGGCTGGCCGCCGCCGTCGCCGCACCGGGCGACCATCTCGCCGCCGCCCCCGAGCGGGACCTCGACACCCGCGGGGTGTCGTGGGTGGTGCGGCGGTACTACGCCGTCTGGCAGCGACTTCCCCAGGTGCGGGAGGGCCTCTTCGGCCGGGGGGTCGTCGTCGTCTCGCAGAAGGGCGCGCGGCGACTCGAGACCATGCCGATGGTGCTGTCCGACGACCTTGTCATGTCCGAGGCGTTCGCCCCGGCCGAGCGGGTCGTAGTCCGCGGGACCCGGGTCCGGATCCGCCTGCCCCGGACCGCCGCCGACCTGGTGAGGCGTCGTGTCCGGGTGGCCACCGGCAACGCCCAGGCCGACCGGATGGGTCTCCGCTCGAGCTCGGCGACGACCTCCGTGCGGGTCCTGCTCGACCTGGTCGTCGAACGCCCGACGTCCGTCGTCGGGGTGGCCACCTTCCTCGGGGTCACCCTGGTGGCCCGCAGGGCCGCCGCCCGACGGGTCCGTGCCGGTGACTTCACGACCTGGCTCCGCGACGAGAGCAGCCGCGTCACGACCTGAGCGGTGACCGTTCCGATCACCCGACCGCTGACGGGCGCGCATCGGACTCGACATGTCGCTCCTCCCCCCGGGCCAGATGATGGAGGGGGTAGAGGACCGCGAGGGCGAGCGCGCCCGACACCGCTGCGCCGACGAGCAGCTGGGCCGGAGGAGCGTCCAGCACGTGGTGCGCCACCACCGCGGAGAGACCGATCGCGATGAGCGCGACCGCCGGGCGCCACAGCAGATGGGTGAAGGCACGCAGGGCGACCCCACGCCGGGCGAGGAGCACCAGAAGCACCGGGAGAACGACCGCGACGGCGATCACCGCGTGGGCGGCGGCGACGCCGCGGATGCCGTCCAGCCGGGCCCCCACCACGAGGCCGGGGACCAACGCGACGAACCACACGCCCTGCAGCACGAGGTTGCCCCGAGACGACCCGGTGGCCGCGAGGAAGTCGTAGCCCAGCTCGACGAACACGCGGACCGCCCCGAGGAGGCAGAGGAGCGTCAAGGCGTCGACCGCGGGCAGCCAGCGGTCGCCGTAGACGACCTCGACGACCGGCCGGGCGTACGCGGCGAGCAGTCCGCACAGGGGCAGGGTGAGGCCGAGGAGCAGCGCGGCGGACCGGACGAACGCCGGTGCGGCATCACCGTCTCCCTCGGCGACGCGGGAGAACCCGGCGAACGACACCCGCCGGATGGCGACCGACATCAGGGTGACCGGCCAGCTGCAGACGTTGAAGGCCAGGGTGTAGAAGCCCAGAGCCTCCGCCCCCAGCTCTCGACCGACGACGATGTAGTCGACGTTGAGGCAGAGGAACACCAGGGCGCTGGCTCCGGCCAGGGGCATCCCGAAGCCCAGCAGCTCCCGGAGCACGGTCAGGTCGAGCCCGGGCCAGTAGCGGTGGGGCGCCTTGAGGGCCGTCATGACCCCCGACAGGACGCTGGAGACGAGCAGACCCCACCCGAGCGCCCAGGGTCCGAACCCCCGCAGGGCCAGCACGATGGACAGCGTCGAGCTGACGACGAGACAGATGCTGTCGATGACCATCCGCTCGCGCTGCATGAAGTGCCGGGTCATCAGCGCGGCCGGCACCGAGGCGACGGCGTCGACGAGCACCGACAGGCCGAGCACCCGGATGAGCGCCCCTGAACCCGGTGACCCCAGAGCCTCTGCGGCGGCCGGCGCGGCGACCCAGATGGCCCCGAACAGCGCGGTGCTCCACACCAGGGACAGCGTCATGACGGTCGGCGCGATCCGGTCCGCCGAGCCCGGCCAGCGGACGACGGCCAGGCTGACGCCGAGCTCGTTCATGCTCAGCGCGGCGTTCACGAGCACCAAGGCCGCCGCGAAGATCCCGTAGTCCCCGGGGACGAGGATCCGGGCCAGCACCACCCCGACGAGGACGTTGGTCAGCCGCGCGACGAGGTTGTTGACCAGGCTCCACCCGAGGCCACGACCGACCTGACGACGCAGTGCGTCCTCAGGTCGGTCGGTCTCGGGTGCCGAGGACATCACCCGTCGGAGCGGACGACGGAGTGCAGCACCTCGACGACGCGCTCCTGCTGCTCCGCCCGCAGGTGGGGGAACATCGGCAGCGACATCACCTCGTCGGCCGCCCGCTCGCTGACGGGGAAGTCTCCCCGTCGATGGCCGAGACCGGCGAAGGCGCCGGTCAGGTGGACCGCCGTGGGGTAGTGGCTCGCGGCACCCACGCCGAGCTCGTTCATCCGGGCCACGACCTCGTCGCGACGGTCCACCCGGACCACGAAGAGATGCCAGACGTGCTCGTTGCCCTCGAGCACCGTCGGGAGACCGACCGCCGCGTCGGGATCCAGCAGGTCGAGATACCGCTGGGCGGCGGCCTGACGGGCGCCGTTCCAGGCCGGCAGCCGGGTGAGTTTGTGGTTGAGGACGACGGCCTGGATGGTGTCGAGGCGCGAGTTGAAGCCGAGCACGTCGTGGACGTACTTGCGCGGGCTGCCGTGTGCGCCGAGCAACCGCACGGCGTGGGCCAGCTCGGGATCGTCGGTGGTCACGGCGCCGGCGTCACCCGCGGCACCGAGGTTCTTGCCCGGGTAGAAGCTGGTGCTCGCCAGTCGGCCGACCGAGCCCGAGCCGCGACCCCACCGCGTCGCCCCCTGGGACTGAGCGGCGTCCTCGATGATGACGACGCCCGTACCGTCCAGCACGTCCTGGAGCGTCTCCACCGGCGCCATCTGGCCGTAGAGGTGGACGGGCAGGACGGCCTTCGTGCGCGGCGTGAGCGCTCGCTCGATGAGCGCGGGGTCGATAAGGAGCGTCTTGTCGTCGGCGTCGACGAGCACCGGGGTGGCCCCGGTCCGGGCGACCGCCTCGGCCGTCGCGATGAAGGTGTTGGCCGGCAGGACGACCTCGTCCCCGGGTCCGGTCCCGATGGCCCGCAGGGCCAGCTCGATCCCGTCGGTGCCGTTGGCGACCCCAATGCAGCTGGACACCCCGACGAACTCCGCGTAGCGGCGCTCGAACTCGGCGACGTCGGGGCCACCGACGAAGGACGCGGTCGCGAGGACCCGGTCGACGTCGGGGCGCAGGTCGTCGGCGATCTCGGCCATCTGCGCGGTCAGGTCGACGAAGGGGATGGCAGTGTCGTGCGCGGTGTTCACCGTGGTCCTCCTGGGATGCGGCCGGCGCTCGTGGCGATGCTCCCGGCCCGATGGTCGTCATCGGTGTCGGTGGTGTCGAACGATGTCGAACGTGTCGAACGCGTCGAACGCGTCGAACGCGTCGAACGCGTCGAACGTGTCGAGGACGTCTGACGGGTCGGACGTGGTGGGTCCGGGGCGCCGGGCACGCCGGATATGGTCGAGGAGATGGTCGGCGCGGGCGTCCCACGAGTGGAGCGATGCGGTTGCGTGCCGCTCCCACCGGGCGGCATCGTCCTCCGCCTCACGGGCCTGCGCCACGACCGCGTCGGCGAACGCCTGCGGGTCGGACGCGGTAGTGACCATTGGCGTGTCCAGCCATTCCGTGGCCGAGCTCGGGGTGGCCACGCAGGGCAGCCCGGCCGCGAGGTAGTCGAGCGTCTTCAGGGGGAAGCTGGCCCGGTTGAAGTCCGACGCGGCGTACGGGGTGATCCCGACCCGGGCCGTCGCGAGGTACGCCGGCAGGCTGGCTGCCGGCTGCTCCCCCACGTAGCGCACCGTCGGCCGGGCGAGGAGGGCGTCGAGCCGGCGGGCGACGTGGGGGTCCCGCTCGCGCCGGGGCCCGACCACGAGGAGGTCGACGTCGCGGTCGGTGACGGCCTCGAGGACGTCGAGGTCGAGGCGCTCGTTCAGCTGCCCCACCAGGGCGACCACGGGCCGGTCCTCGGCGCGCCAGGTCGGGGTCACCGGACCCGGGGGGACGACGCACCCGTTGGGGAGCACCTCGACCTGCGTGCCGGTCCGGGCGGCGACCTCGCGGGCGAGCCAGGGCGACACGGCGAGGACCACATCGGCGGCGGCGGCGTTCGCGCGCTCCGTCCGGGCGACGGCGCCGGGCGTCAGGCCCATCAGCGACGCGCCGGCCACCCAGTCGTCCGTCACGTAGAAGACCCGGGTCGCGTGGGTCCGCGGGAAGCCCAGCAGCGGGTTGGCCAGGACGACCGCGTCCGCCGAGGACCTCCGGACCCAGCGGCCCGCGACCGCGGACACCTGTCGACGCGTGAGGTCACGCAGGACGGGCCGGGTGAGCCCGGGCAGACCCCGGGTCCGCACCAGCCGCACCGCGCGGTCCGTGACGGCAGCCGTTCGAGCGGGTCCGGACGTCCGGCGCCACACGGGGACCGGCGGGTCCACCCAGACGACCTCGGCCCGGCCGGCCAGGGCCTCGACCAGGCGACGGTCGGTGCCCGGCACGTCGTCCCAGCCAGCCCCGGCGACGAGGACGACGGCGGTCACCGCGGGCCCCCGGACCTGGCCGACTCGGCCGCGGGCGCCGTGAGCGCCGTGGTCTCAGCCGACGGCCGGGTGGAACGCGCCGCCACGGGCACGGCGTTGAAGTCGTCGGAACGGTGCCGACGACGCAGCCGGCCGGATAGCCGGCCGAACTTGTAGGAGGCCAACCGGCTGGCGGCCCGGAGGTCCTCGCGGCCCAGTCCGGCGGCCCCGTGGCGCTCGCGGTGCTCCAGCGCAGCCGCATACACCTCGACCTGACGGCGGGCCGCTGACTGGAGCGAGTAGCCCTCCAGGACGGTGCGGAGGGAGAGGTCGCCGAGCTCCCGGCGTCGGGCGGGGTTGGCCAGCAGCGGCGCGAGCTCGGTCCGCAGCCGCGCGCGGCCTTCGGCGGCCCCGGCCCCGATGCCATACCAACCGGTCCACCCGAACTCAGGAAGGGTCGCCGCGGTCAGCGTCGACCAGAAGCCTTGCTCGCCCTGGACGACGACGGGGGCACCGAAGGCCATGGCCCGGAGGGCGGACCCGCCCATCCCCAGCGCGACGTCCGCCATGGCGTATGCGGGCCGTGGGTCGTGGACCTCCCCGGTCACCACGACTGCGCGGCGCCCGGCGCGGCCGTTGGCGACCTGTGCGGCCGCCTTGACCTGTAGATCCGCTGGGCCTCCGCCCACGACGACGAGGACCGAGTCGGGCGCGAGGGTGGGCACGACGTCGATCGCCGCGAGCAGCCCCTCGAGCTTGAGCTCGGGGGCCAGTCGTGAGACGACGACGGTCCGCATGCCCTCGGGGATCCCGTGCTGGGCGGCGAAGGCGTCGACCTGCTCGCCCGACACGGCCTCCGGGTTGTTGGTGGCGGTGTCTACGGGTGGCTCGATGACACCGACCCGCGAACGCCCCTGCCTCTGCTCGTGATCGGCGATCTGACGGGTCCCGACCACCAGTGGCACGTGCCGAGGGACGAACGGGGCGACCGCCATCGACATGACGGTGCCGACGGCGACCGCCGACCGACCGCGCACGGCCAGCCGGGCCTCGAGGATCGGCGGCCACTCGTAGCCGTGTACGACGTCCAGGCCGCGGTCGGCGACGAGACCCCGGAGCTCGGTGGCCACGCGCGGGCTGGGCCGCCGGCCGGGCTCGACCCCGACGACGAGCTCGAGCCCGAGCTCGGCCACGCGGCCGGCGAGCACGCCGGGACGGCCGTAGACGACGACGTCGTGGCCGAGGTCGCGCACCGCAGCGCCCAGCTCGACGGCGTTGAGTTGGCTGCCGCCCATCCCGAGGTCGTGCGGGTACACGAGGACCTTCACGGCGTCACGACCTCGGTGTCAGCCGGCGGCCGAGCGGAGGCACGCGATGACGCGGTCCTGGTCGGCCTCGGTCATCTGGTGGTAGATCGGCAGGATGAGCGTGTGGTCGGTGAGTCGCTCGGTGACCGGGAGCGGCAGGTGCTCGACGCCGGCGTACGCCGGCTGTCGGTGCGACGCCATGATGCCGCGGCGGGCCGAGATGTCCGCGTGCGCCAGCCGCTCCAGCAACTCCTCGCGGCCGAGGGGGAACGCCGCGCCGACCTCTACCCAGAACGACTGCACGTTGGTCTCGCCGTGGGAGGGTTCGGCCACGCACCGCAGCCCGGGCATGTCCGCGAGCGCGTCCCGGTAGCGCTGGGCGAGCTGACGACGCCGGGCGACGACCTCGTCGAGCCGCTGGAGCTGCACGATCCCGACCGCGGCCTGCAGGTCGGTCATCCGGAAGTTGTAACCGACCTCGAGGTACTGCTCGGCCGGCGGCAGCACGCTGCGGTGCCGTTCGGCGGCCGAGACGCTCATCGCGTGCTCACGGAGCATCCGGGCCCGGTCGGCCCAGTCCGCACGGCTCGTCGTGATCATCCCGCCCTCGCCGGTGGTGAGGATCTTGCGGGGGTGGAACGACCACGCGGCGATCTCGGCGTCGGCCCCGACGGGACGACCGCGGTAGGTGGCCCCCGCGCCGCAGGCGGCGTCCTCCACGACGGTGATCGCCAGCGGGTCGCAGAGCTCGCGCAGCGACGCGAGGTCACAGGGCACCCCGCCCTGGTCCACGGCGATCACGGCGCGGGTCTGCGGCGTCATAACCGACTTCACGGTGTCGGCGGTGACATTGCCGGTCTCGTGGTCGACGTCGGCGAACACCGGTCGCGCCCCCACGTACTTCGCGGCGTTGGCGGTGGCGATGAAGGAGAACGACGGGACGACCACGTCGTCACCCGGGCCCACGCCGGCCACGACGAGGGCGAGGTGGAGAGCGGTGGTGCAGTTGGAGACGGCGACGGCGTGGTCCGCCTCCATTCGGGCGGCGAAGGCCGCCTCGAACTCCGCGACGCGAGGCCCCTGCGCCACCCAGCCGGACTCGATCACCGCGGTGACCGCGGCGACCTCGGCCGCGCCCATCCACGGCTTCATCACGTTGATCCGGGTCGCGCCCGTCATGACGGCGCCCCGGCCAGCGAGCGCCCGGCCGCCACGGCCTCCCGCTGCGGCGCCCACCACGCGACGAGCTCGCGCAGCCCGTCCTCCAGGCCGGTCGTCGGGACCCAGCCGAGATCGCGCTCGGCGGCGGCGATGTCGGCGAGCCGGCGCGTGACGCCGTTGACCGCCCGCTCCGGACCGTGCTCGACCCCGAGGTCGGAGTCCATGGCCCGCAGCAGAGCCTCGGCCAGGCCGAGGAGTGACGTCTCCTCGCTGCTCGCGATGTTGTAGACGCCCTCACGGACGTCCGAGCGGGCCGACAGGAGGTTCGCACGGGCGATGTCGACCGTGTAGACGAAGTCCATCGTCTGCGCGCCGTCCCCGAAGATAAGGGGCGGCTGACCGTCGGCGATCCGCTCCATCCACCGGACCAGGACCTCGGTGTAGAGACCGTGGACGTCCATCCGCGGGCCGTAGACGTTGAAGTAGCGCAGCGCGACGTAGTCGAGCCCCTGCATCGCCCGGAAGCTGCGCGCCATGCCCTCGTTGAAGGACTTCGCCGCGCCGTAGAACGTGTCGTTGTTGTGGTGGTGGTGTCGCTCACCGGTCGGGAACTGCTCGGCGAGACCGTAGACGGAGGCCGAGGACGCCAGTACGAGCTTGCCCACCCGGTGCTCCGCAGCGGCCTCGAGGACGTTGAACGTCCCGTCGACCAGGACCTCGAGAGCCAGTCGCGGCTCCTCCGCGCACTGGGTGATGCGGATGGCGGCCTGGTGGAAGACCAGGTCGCTGCCCCGCGTTAGGTCGTGCACGAGGTCGCGGTCGCGCAGGTCGCCCTCGACCAGGCGCACCCGGCCGCTCTCGAGCGCCGGCTCGAGGTTCTCTAGCCGCCCGCGCACGAGGTTGTCCAGGACGTCCACGTGGGCGACGCCGGCGTCGAGCAGCTGGTCGACGATGGTCGACCCGATGGTGCCCGCACCGCCGGTGACGAGGACGCGCGCACCGCTGAGGGTGCCGTCGAGGGTGGTCATACGAGAGCCTCCAGTCGTTCCTGCGAGCGGTCGTCGGCAGTGCTCGGCCCGAGAGGGACCATGAGGCCGTGGGCGGCAAGACTCGCCGAGGCACCCTCGAGCACACTGAGGACGCGGAGACCACCGTCTCCGTCGGTCAGCGGAGCCCGGTCCTCACGGATGGCGTCGGCGAACTCGGTGACCATGGCCGCCAGCGCCTCCCCCTCGGGCAGCGACGGCGCGTACATGTCGCCCAGCCGGTACGAGATCCCGGCCGCCTGGCGGTCGGCCAGGTCGTCGGAGCGGGAGCTGAGGTCGAGGTCGACGCCACGGTCGTAGACGCTGAGGCGCTGCTGCGGGTTGAGGTCGTCCCACACGAGGGTGCGGCGGGAGCCGCCGATGACCATCTGCCGGATCTTCATGGGGCTCAGCCAGTTCACGTGGACGTGGGCGATCGCCCCGCCCTCCAGCGGCATGGTGAGGTACCCCACGCACGACCGCCCGGCCCCCAGGGGGTCGGCCCCGTGCGCTGCGACACCCAGCGGCGCGAGCCCGTCCGGGAGGATGACGTCGAGGATGGACAGGTCGTGCGGCGCGAGGTCCCAGATGACGTCGACGTCCGGCTGGACCAGCCCGAGGTTGATGCGCACGGAGTCGACGAAGAGGATGTCGCCCAGTTCCCCTGAGCGGACGATGTCGCGGATCCGGCGGACGACGGGCGTGTAGCAGTAGGTGTGGTCGCACATGAGGACCAGACCCCGCTGTCGCGCCTCGTCGACCATCTCTTGGGCCTCGGCGCGGGAACTGGCGAGTGGCTTCTCGACGAGGACGTGCTTCCCGGCCGCCAAGGCGGCCATGGCGATCGGCCGGTGTGTCCCGGCCGGGGTCGCGATGGCGACGGCGTCGAGGTCGTCCCGGGCGAGCAACCGCTCGAGCGACGTCTCCACGTCGACGTGGGCGGCGTCCCCCACGACCTTCCTGGCCCTGGCCTCGTCGAGGTCGCAGACGGCAACGAGGTCCCAGGCACCGCTGGCGCGGAAGTTACGCGCCAGGTTAGGTCCCCAGTACCCCGCGCCCACGACGGCAACGCGAAGTGACATGACTGATCTACCTTCCCCCATGTGACGTGTCGGTTCCCGCCGACACCCATTCGTCCCGCATGTCCGACCTTGGTCTGGGCTCAGCGCAGAACGTCCCTACAGGACATGCAACCCGATCTGCAGACCGTTCGTGGCGGAACTGACGAATCTGGTGCCCGACGTGGTCGAGATCACCTGGTACTGAAGGTAACGCGTCGACCGCGTGATGCTTCCGCTCGTCGCCGAGACCGTCGTCCAGCCCGTCCAGCCGGTGCCCGGCGAGGCTGTGTCGCCCGACCGCACCCGGATGGTGACCGTGGTGCCGGCCGGGGTGGAGACGTCGCGTGTCACCGTGTCCCAGCCGACGACGGCCCCGGCGTCGATGACCTTCGACACGTAGGTGCTCGACGCGGCGTAGACGCCGGCTCGCACCCAGTCGACGATCAGGGACGTCGCGTCGTTGACCGAGTCGGTGGCGACGGCACGGACGGACACGAGCGGGGCGAAGGAGGCCTGCGCGACCTGCGTGCCGTCGACGAGGAACGTCGCCGTGCTGTTGGCGATGTCGACCCGGTACTGGTGGGGGACGTCGGACTGGACGCCGGTGACGACCTGGGTGCTGTTGCCGAGCATGCCGTCGTTGGCGACCGCCGTCAGCTGCCCGTTCGCCCCGATGGAGAACACGGCAAGGACGTTGGACGACAGGGCGCCGGTCGAGGCCCACCCGACCGAGCTGTTGCTCGGCATCGTGGCGGCCACCGTCACCGTGTTACCGCCGCCGAAGGTGCCCCCGGAGGCGATCCGGGCCCCCTTGAGTGTCGCCACGTTGTTCGCCACCGTGACCGACCCCCCGGTGACGACGGCCTGCCCCGTGAACGACGACGGCAGCGACCCACCGGTGGCTCCGCTGGTGAACTCCGCTCCGACGGTCGGGGCCGAGAGCAGCTCACCACCGGCAGTGTCCGCGACGTAGCCCCCGCTCCCGCCGACGAAGTCGGCGACCGACGAGATCACGAGAGGTTGCACGGTCGGGGCGTACGAGGCGGCTGCCGACGAGGTCGACGGCGAGGTCGTGGTGTTGCCCGCGGCGTCGGCCGAGACCACCCGGTAGTAGTACCGCGTGTTCGGCGTGAGCCCGGTGAGCGTCACGGTGTGTGACGTCCCTACCGTGCCGGTGGCTGACGTCGTGAGGGCCGTGGCCGAGACGCCGTACTGGACGGTCGTACTCGCGCTCTCGTCCGTGGTCCAGGCGATCGTCGCCGACGTGCCGGACCCGCTCGCCGTGACCCCGCTGACGGTGGGCGGCGTGGTGTCGGTCGTCGTGAACGTGGCCGGGGCGCCGCTCGTCGCCGGTGTGGTGGTGGAGTTGCCCGCCGCGTCGACGGACGTCACCCGGTAGGAGTACGTCGTCGTGTCGGCCAGGCCCGTCAGGGTGACCGAGTGCACCGTGCCCGTGGATCCCGTTGTCGTCTGGCCCAGCTGGGCGCTGCTGCCCCACGAGACCAGCGAGGTTGAGGACTCGTCCGTCGTCCACGTGATCGTCCGGGAGCTGCCCGCGCCGGTGACCGCGACGGCGGAGACCACCGGGGCCACGGTGTCGGGCGCCGTGAACGTCGCGGGTGCCGCGGAGGCAGCGGGGGCCATGGCGGCGTTGCCGGCCGCGTCGGTGGAGTTGACGCGGTAGCTGTAGGTCTGCGCACTGGCCAGGCCCGAGATCGTCACCGTGTGCGCGGTGCCCGACGCCCCGGTCGCGGTCGATCCGAGGCTCGACGAGGTGCCGTAGGCGACGGAGCTGCTCGACGCCTCGTCCGTGGTCCAGGTGAGGGTGGCCGTCGCTCCGGAGGTCGTGACGGCGACGTTCGAGATGACGGGCGCCGTGGTGTCCGCCGGGACCGCCGGCGGCGGGTTCACCACCGGCGGGGTGGTGACGAAGACCGGGTCGACGAGGTAGCTCGCGCCGGAGGCGTTCGCCGGGAACCCACCGCCGTAGACGTACCGCCCGGCGCCTGCCGCCGTGTGCAGCGGCGGCCGGTCGACCGGCGACTGCAGCGCGTAGGCCGTCGAGGAGTAGCGGCCCTGCGGTGCGAGGTACGAGACGACGTAGGACGTGCCCGCGGTCACCGCGACGGGCGAGGCGAACGAGGCCGTCTGCCAACCGCTCGTCGACTCCCCCGTGACGGTGGCCGTGGCCAGCCGGGTGCCGGAGGTCGACCACAGCGAGACCGTGTGGGTCCCAGTGTTCTGCGGGCTCTTGTAGAAGCGCACCCCGGTGATGCTGCCGTCGGTGTCGGAGCTGACCTGCGTGCCCACCTCGATGGCGACCGCGTCCGGGTCAGCCATCGTCACCGGTGTGGTGGCGTCGGTCCAGAGGCTGCAGGGACAGACGCCCGCGGTTGGGTCGGGCTGAGCCGTCGTGAAGGTCCAGGTGACCGGAGCGGTCATGGCGTTGCCCGAGGTGTCGGTGGCGGACGCCGCGACCGTGTAGGTGGTGCCGCGGGCGACCGGGGACGTGGGCGTGAAGGACGCCACCTTGCTCACCGGGTCGTACGTGACCGACCCGGGGACGGCCGCGCCGCCCGCAGGCGTCACCGACATCGCGACGGACGAGGGGGTGACCGCCTCGCTGAACGTCGCGGTGTAAGGACCGGTCCACGTCTGGCTGGTGGAGCCGCCGACCGGCGAGGTCGCGACGACCGTGGGCGGGTCGGTGTCGGGCAGCGTGCCGGGCGCGAAGGCGACGTCGACCCAGTAGTTCGACCCGCCGTAGGAGCTGGTCGGGAAGGTCGAGGCGGACCCGTAGCGGTAGAGCCCGTTGGTGGCACCGGCGGTCAGCGGGCCGTTGGTGTAGCCCGAGCCGAAGAACTGGCCGGTGGCCGCGTAGTGACCGTTGGGCGCGAAGTAGGACGCGACGTAGGTGGTGCCCGCGGCGAGCTGGACCGGCTTGGCGAAGGTGAGGTTCTGCCACCCGCTGGCCGTCTCGCCGGTGAAGGTGCCCGTGGCGAGCGACTGTCCGCTCGAGCTCCACAGGGTGCCGGTGTGGGTACCCGTGTTGGCGGTGCCCTTGTAGAACCGGACGCCCGTGACGTAGCCGGTCACCGCGGGCGTAAAGGAGACGCCCAGCTCCAGCGACCCGGTGTCACCCGAGTCGACCCGGTTCGGGACGGCCCCGCTCTCGAAGAGGCTGCAGGGACAGGCGCCGGAGCCGGCCGTGGTGAAGCTCCACGAGGAGGGCGACATGACGTTCCCGGACAGCCCGGCGGCACCGGTCACCGTGGCCGTGTAGACCGTGCCGGCGGTGAGGGCCGACGTCGGGGTGAAGGCGACCGTGCGCGAGGACGCCTGGTAGGTCATGGTTCCCGGCACCGCCTGGCCGCCGGCGTCGCGCAGGCCGATCTGCGCCGAGCCGGACAGGATCTGCGCCGCGAACGTCGCCGAGACCCCGGCCGTTACGTTGACGTTGGTCGACGAGGCACCCGGTGAGGTCGTCGCCACGGTGGGTGCGGGATCGGTCGCGACGAAGACGACGTCGACCCAGTAGTTGGTGGGCGTCGCGGTGAGCGGCGCGCCGGTGCCGTAGGTGTAGACGCCCCCGCCGGCCGCCGTGTGCAGCGGCGGCGAGTCGACCGCGGCGGCGAGGCCGTTGGCGGTCACGGCATACCCGCCGTTCGGGGCGCGGTAGGAGACGATGTACGTCGTGCCCGCGGTCACGTCGACGGGCGTCGTGAAGGACGCCGTCTGCCAGCCGGTGCTCGACTCGTTGACGAAGGTGACGCTGCCGAGCTGGGCGCCCGCGGCGGTGTACAGCGCACCGGTGTGCGTGCCGACGTTCTGGGGGCCCTTGTAGAACCGGACGCCCGAGATCCGTCCGTCGACCTCGGCCGTGAACTTCACCCCGAGCGCCACGGAACCGGTGTCGGTGGTGCTCGCGGTCGCCGGCGTCGCCGTGTCGGGCCAGATGGTGCACGGGCAGGCGCCGGGCACCGGGTCGGTCGTGGCGACCGTGAACGACCACGTGGTCGGGGTCGGCATCGGCACCCCTGCGGCGCTCTTGGCCGTGACGGACGCCGTGTAGCTCGCCCCCCGGGTCAGCGGCGACGACGGCGTGAGACGGGCGGTGCGCGTGGACGCGTCGAAGGTCGCGCTTCCCGCCACCGGGTTGCCGCCGGCGTCCACCAGCGTCAGCGACACCGACGACGGGTCGACCGTCGCGGCGAAGGTCGCCGCGACCTGCGTGGCGGTCGCGACCGAGGTCGACCCCGCCAGCGGGGACGTCGAGGTGACCACCGGCGGCGTGGTGTTGTCCCGCGTGTAGAGCACGTCGACGTAGTAGTTGGCGTCCCCGTAGGACTGCGTCGGGAAGGCGTGCGACGTGGAGTAGACCCCGTTGGTGACGCCCGACGGACGCCCCGGCGCGACGAGCGGTGGCGCGGTGACGCCCCTGGCGGTGAAGTAGCTCGCGTCGGCGGCGTAGTGACCGTTGGGAGCCCAGTACGACGCGACGTACCGGGTACCGGCCGTCACCGGCACCGGGGCGGAGAGCGTGAGGGTCTGCCATCCGGTCGCGGTCTCGTCGGCGAACGTCGCCGTCGCCAGCGACTGCCCGGTGGAGCTCCAGAGGGTGCCGATGTGCGTACCGCTGTTGCCCGAGCCCTTGTAGAACCGCAGACCGGTGATGAAGCCGTCGGCCTGCGGGCTGAAGGTGACGCCGAGCTCGACGGCCGAGGAGTCGGCGGCCGCCGGGGTCGCCGGGACTGTGGCGCCGAACAGGCTGCAGGGGCAGGTGATGCTCACGGGCACCCCAACCGGGGTGCTGAGGTTGGCGCTGTCGTCGCTGGCGCGGACCTTGACGGCCGAGGCGCCGACACCGGTGAGGACACCGGTGTAGGACCACGAGGTCGTCCCCGCGGCGCGCTTCCAGGTGCTGCCGCCGTCGAGGGAGACCTCGACGACGGTGACCTGGCCGCCCGTGTCGGTGGCGATGCCGCTGACCGTGACCGAGGAGCCGTTGGCGAGGGTGGCCCCCGTCGCCGGGGTGGTGACGGTCACGGTCGGCGCGGTCGTGTCGGTGCTGGCCGTGGGCATGACCAGACCGCTCATCAACGTCGTCGGCTGGGCGCCCATGTCGGCCAGCATGTTGAGCGTCGCCTGCTGCATGCGGCTGTCGGCGGGGTTGCTGTTGTCACCGTCGTGGGTCTGGTCGAGACCCCAGCCCCAGCTGATGGTGCCGGCGCCGAAGACGAGCGCGCCGCTCGCCGCCCGGTAGAGCGTGAGGTTGTGGGTCGTCGTCCCGGGGGCGACCTTGGTGCCGGCCGGGTTCTGGACGTACTGCTGCGTCGGGCCCGTCGTCGTCGACAGGGTCATCAGGCCCGCGGGTCGGGAGCCGTTGTCGACGTCCTCGTCGGACTCGTAGCCGACCGTGTGCGGGGCCAGGGCGACCGACGTCCCCGCGGCGAGAGACGCCAGCGAGGTCCCGCGCCACAGCCGGGACTGGCCTTCCTGCGCCGACACGGTGATCGGCAGGTCGGTGTTGTTGGACATGTACAACGTGCCGGTGAGCCCGTTCTCCGGCTGGCTCCCGCCGGGCGCGGCGTACGCCGGGTCGCGCCAGGTGGGGGTGCCCTCGGCGCTCGGGTCGAGCTTCGTGCTCTCCCAGCTGTCCTTGTAGCAGATGATCGTGCGGTTCGGCGTGCCGGAGCCGTCGATGCTGGGCGCCAGGCGGGTGTGCCAGTAGACCTCGTTCCCCGACAGGAACATGAGGTTGACGCCGGCGTCCCGGGCCGCGGTGACCGCGGTGCGCTCGGGGAGCGTCCAGTACTCATCGTGTCCGACGGACAGGAACGCCTTGTGGTTGGTCAGCGCACCGTTGCCGACGGAGACGTCGACGTCGGTCGTGTAGGAGACGTCGACGCCGTTCCGCTCGAGGAAGCGCAGCGTCGGGTACTCGTTGCTGAAGAGGTAGTCGCGACCCTGCTGGGCGCCGCGCGTCGCGTAGGGCCGGTTGTAGCTGACGGCGAAGGCGCGGGCCTGGGTGCCGGTCTTGGAGTCGGGCGCGGTGTAGAAGTCCGCGCCGCCGTAGGCGTTGTAGGCCTGCCACGTCGCGTCGGACGTCTTAAAGACGACCGCCGACCGGCTGCCATCGTCGCGGACGACGAAGGGGATCTGGCTGACGTCCGTGCCCATGGTCAGCTTGGCGATGTAGACGCCCGAGACGGCCGAGCTCGGGACGGTCCACTGCGTCGAGACCGCCCAGGTGCCGCAGTCGTAGTTCTGCGTGAACGGGTCAGAGGCGCAGGCGACCTGTGGCACCGGGTTGGTGACCGACCACGTCGGTGCCTGCCGACGGGCACCCAGACCCCCGTAGTACCCGAGACGGTAGATGTCCACGGTGTAGGAGGCGGCGGCCTTGATCTTGAACGCCACGGTCCCGCCGGGCTGCATGCTCGTCGTGGTGGCGAAGCCCTGGATGGTGTTGTCACCTGCCCCGCTGATGTCCCACTCTGCGGGTGCCGACCCCGGCTTGCTGTTCTCACACGCGACGGCGTTGCCGCCGGAGCAAGGGTCGCCGGCCGCACTGGCGGAGCTCTGAGCCACGGCCACCAGGCCCGTCACCGAGAGCAGCAGCACCGCGAACGCCGCGACGAGGCGGCGCCGGCCATGATGCCGACGCGTCAGAGCTTCTCGTGTCCCCAACGAACCCACTGCGTGTCCCTCATATCGTCCCCGGCGGATGCAGCCCCGGCTGCACGCACGCACGCAGGGACTCCCGGAGCCCCCGCTCCGGATCGACGCACGCCGTGTTGTTCCCGCAACATCCGCGTACTCCGACGGAGTCTAGGTCACCGTGGAGCCGAGCACCCCGGGATCCGGGAAAAGGGGCGCCACCTCCGACGCCCGAAAAGGCTTGCTAAATGGGCAAATCGCCCCTATTACGGGCGAACAGGGCGGTCCGCTCAGGGAGCGTGGAAGAGCTGCTGGGTGGCGAGGAGCCCGGCGCTCACCAGTGACTCGGCCGCATCGGCCGCCCGGTCGACGAGGAAGGGCAGCTCGGCCCGTTCCACGGTGGAGAAGTCCCGCAGCACGAAGTCCGCGGGATCCATCCGGCCAGGTGGGCGGCCGATCCCCACGCGCACGCGGAGATAGTCCTTCGTGCCGGTCGACGACGTGACGGAGCGCAGGCCGTTGTGACCACCCTCGCCGCCACCTCGCTTCACGCGCACGACACCGGCCGGGATGTCGAGCTCGTCGTGGACGACGACGAGCCGGTCGACCGTGGTCGAGAAGAAGGAGATCAGGGCCTTGACCGACCCGCCCGAGTCGTTCATGAAGACGGCCGGGACCGCAAGGACCAGCCGCTCGCCGGTCGGGCCACCGCCGAGCCGCACCTGGTCCACGAGGGCGCGGGCCTTGTGGGCCGTCAGGCGGGAGCCGGGACGCGAGGTCTTGCCCCCTCTGTGCCCGGCCGCGCCCGGGTCGTGCCGCTTCGCGAGCTCCTCGACGACCATGGCGCCGACGTTGTGCCGGTTGCCGGCGTACTGGACGCCGGGGTTGCCGAGCCCCACCACCAACCAGGGACCGGGGGCCCCGTGGCCCGACGCGCTGCGCTCCTCCGACACGACGGACCAGTATGCCGAACGGCCCGCCCCCCCGAGGGGGGCGGGCCGTTCTGACGACGGTCTGGCGCGGGCGCGTGGGCCCGGAGGTCAGGACTCGGAGTCGCCGTCCTCCTTGGCGTCGTCGCCGTCCTCGGAGGCGCCCTCGGCGGCCTCGTCCTCGGGCTCGTCGTGCTCGATGCCGGCCTCGGCCTCAGCCTCGGCGAGCTCGGCCTCGAGGGCCTCGGCGGAGATCTGCTGCGTGACGTTGACGACGAGCTGCTCCGCGTCGGTGACGAGCTCGGCGCCCTCCGGCAGGGACAGCTGGCCGGCGAGGACCTGCGTCCCGGCCTCCAGCCCCTCGACGGAGACGACGATGTTCTCGGGGATCCGCGTCGCGAGGACCGAGAGCTCGATCGTCTGGGACTCGACCGTCACGATCGTCTCGGGCGCGGCGTCTCCGTCGGTCGTCACCGGCACGTCGACGGCGACGCGCTCGCCGCGGCGGACGACGACGAGGTCGACGTGGTCGATGACGGGCTTGATGGCGTCACGCTGGACGTCCTTGGCGAGCGCGAGCTGGCTCGTCCCGTCGATCTCGATGTCGAGCAGGGCGTTGGCGGTCTTGAGCGCCATCATCGTGTCGTGGCCCGGCAGCGTGATGTGCACGGGCGCGGTGCCGTGTCCGTAGAGGACGGCGGGGATCTTGTGGTCGCGGCGGATCTTGCGGGCCGCGCCCTTGCCGAACTGCGTTCGCGTCTCAGCGACAAGCTTGATCTCGGGCATGGAAAGGAGCTCCTCGGTCTGGTGGCTTCAGGCCTCGACGTGGGGCGCGACACGGGCTCCCGACACCGCGGGCGGCGCCGTCCTTGTCGATCACGGACGGCGGCCGGTTGGCCGTGCATCGTCCCTCGCCGAGGCAACGTCAGGAGTCTAACCGCCTACCAGGGCCTGCGGAAATCGCCCGGTTCGCTCACCCCATCGGCCGTCCCTTCCTATCCTGGTCGAGCAGACGCGGCCGGGGGGGTCGCGCCGCGTAGACGGAAGCGGGACGCGTGTACATCTCCGAGCGCCCTCGGGAGGAGACCCATCGCACCGCCCTCGCCCGGAACACCGGTCGTCGCGTGGCGCCGACGGTGGTGCTGCTCGGCGTGGTCAGCCTGCTCACCGACGTCTCGTCGGAGTCGGTCAGCGCCGTCCTGCCGCTCTATCTGACCGCCGTCGTCGGGCTGACGCCGCTGGCGTACGGCTTCATCGACGGGCTCTACCAGGGCGTGAGCGCCCTCGTCCGCATCCTCGGTGGGTGGTACGCGGACCGCACCGACCGCCCCAAGTGGGTCGCCTTCGCCGGCTACGGGATATCGGCGGTCACCAAGCTCCTGCTCGTGCCGCTCCACGGCTTCGCGGCGCTGACCGCCGTCATCACCGTCGACCGGCTCGGCAAGGGCCTGCGGACCGGGCCGCGCGACGCCCTCATCGCCGCGTCCACGCCCGAGCACGCGCTCGGCCGGGCCTTCGGGGTGCACCGCGCGCTCGACACGCTGGGCGCGGCGATCGGTCCCCTGATCGCCTTCGCCATCCGCTGGCTGGTCCCCGGCGACTACACCTCGGTGTTCGTCGCCTCGTTCGCGGCGGCGGTCCTGGGGCTGGGCGTCCTCGGGCTCGTCGTGCCCGACCTCCGCCCCCGTCAGGCGAACGGCCAGGCCCCACGGGTCCGCGCGATGCCGTCCGTTCGTCTCATGGCCGATGCCGGGATGGGTCGGCTGGTCGCTGCGGCAGCGCTCCTCAGCGTGCTGGCCATCAGCGACGGCTTCCTCTATCTCTCGCTCCAGCAGCGCGACGACTTCGCCGCGACCTGGTTCCCCTTGCTGTTCGTCGGCACCAACGTCGCCTACTTCGCGCTGGCCGTGCCGATGGGACGCCTGTCCGACCGCGTCGGGCGTCAGAAGGTCCTCGTCGGCGGGCACCTCCTCCTCATCGGTGCCTACCTCGCCGCAGCCGGACCGACCGGCGGTGTCCTCTCGACGGCCCTCTGCCTGCTGCTGCTCGGCGCCTTCTACGCCGCGACCGACGGCGTCCTCGCCGCCCTGACGGCGAGCCTCGTCCCGTCGTCGGTGCGGGCCGTGGGCATCGCCACGACGCAGACCGTCGTCGCCGTGGCCCGGTTCGGGTCCTCGTTGCTCTTCGGCGTCCTGTGGGCCACGGCCGGCCGCGGCCCCGCCGTGTCCCTCTACGCCGGGGCGCTGCTCGTGGCTGTCCCCGTCGCCTGGGTGCTCCTGCGCCGCCTGCGCCCTGCGGGCGACGACGCCCAGGTCGCCGCCGGATGACGAACCGGGTCCGCCTTCTCGTCCTCGGCGCGCTCACCCTCGTGCTCGTCATCGGCACCGGGGCATGGATCGCGGTGTCGCGGGCGCGGCAGGATCCCGCCACCCCGGGCACCGCCGACGCGGGCATCAGCGTGACGTCGGTGAGCGGGGCCCCTCGCGTCGTCTTCCGCAACACGGCCCTCGGCCCGCAGTACGGCCGGGTGGCCATGGTGCCGCTGAGCGACACCGCCGGGCCGCGGGCCTACACCTCCCGCTCGTGCGACCGGGTCTTCGCCACGACGGCCGAGATGCTGTGCCTGGCCTCGGACCGCGGCCTGGTGACCACCTACTCAGCCACGGTGTACGCCGACGCGACCGGTGCGGGCACCTCGCTGCCGCTCACCGGAAGTCCGAGCCGGGCCCGGCTCTCGGGCGACGGAAGGTACGCCGCCACGACGAGCTTCATTGCCGGTGACTCCTACGCCGCGACGAGCTTCTCCACGCGCACCGTCATCTCGCGCGTCGACGACCGGACCAGCTGGGACCTCGAGGACTTCACTCTGGTTGACCAGGGAAGCACCGTCACCCCGGTCGACCGCAACTACTGGGGCGTCACCTTCGCCGCGGACGACGACCACTTCTACGTCACCGTCGCGTTCGCTGGATCCACCCACCTGGCACGCGGTCAGGTGTCGACGCGCAGGGTCGAGTCCGTGCGGACGGACGCCGAGTGCCCGTCGCTCTCCCCCGACGGGACCCGGGTGGCCTACAAGAAGCGCGGAGACCGCGCGCGAGGCGACTGGCGCCTTGCCGTGCTCGACCTGCGGACGGGCGTGGAGACCGTCCTGCCCGAGACGCGCAGCGTGGACGACCAGGTGGAGTGGCTCGACGACGCCCGGGTCCTCTACGGCCTGCCGGGCGAGGGGTCGGACGCCGCCGAGTCGAACGTGTGGATGGCGTCGGCCGACGGCAGCGGTGCCCCGTCGTTGCTCATCCCCAAGGCGTGGTCACCGGCCGTCGTCCGCTGACCGCGCCGGAACGACGGGACGCGCGGGCACGCCGGCCCACGTCTCCCCTCCGGGAACGTCACGGAGCACCACCGCTCCCATCCCCACCACGGCCCGGTCCCCGACCGTGAGCCCCTCCCGCACGGAGGAGGCCATCCCGAGGTACGCGGCCCGTCCGACATGGACGCCGCCACCGAGGACCACCCCTGCACAGACCGTCGCGAAGTCGTCGAGCCGGCAGTCGTGGGTGAGCACGACGTGGGGCATGGTCACGACGTGCGCCCCCACGGTGACGTCGGCCGTGAGGACCGTCCCGGCCAGGAGCACGGAGCCGGGGCCCACGTCGCAGCGGTCGAGGACGCGGGCCGAGGGGTCGACCACCGTGGCGTAGCGGTCGGGACCGATACCGGCCCGCGCCAGTCGAGCCACGAGAGCCTCGCGCGTGCTGCCCTTGCCCGCGCAGACGACGAAGCGGGCCGCGCTCAGCGCCCCGACGTGCTCCACGGCGCCGAGGACGGGGAGCCCGGGGGCGATCTCCTCACCGACGGGGCGGCCGTCGTCGAGGACACCGACGATGCGGTGACCCTGGGCAGCGGCGGACGCGGCCGTCTCCCGCGCCAGGCCTCCCCCCGCGACGAGCACCAGGGCGTCGCTCAGGGCGGCGGGTCGGGGGGTGCGCACCCACGCCATGCTAGGACGGGTACGCGGTCATCGGCCGCGCCGACCGCCACCGTGGGGTTGTGTATCGAGGACAGGGAGGATAACCGTGGCAGCACGTATCGAGGTCAGCGCCGACGTCTCGTCGGCAGCGACCGTCGGTGAGGGCACTCGGGTGTGGCACCTCGCCCAGATCCGGGAGGACGCCGTGGTCGGCGGCGAGTGCATCATCGGGCGGGGGGCGTACGTCGGCCCCGGCGTGCGCATCGGCGACCGCTGCAAGCTCCAGAACTACGCCCTCGTGTACGAGCCCGCTGTGCTGGAGGACGGCGTGTTCGTCGGACCGGCCGTCGTCTTCACCAACGACACCAATCCCCGCGCCGTGACCGTCGACGGCCGTCTCAAGGACGGGGCGGACTGGCACGCCGTCGCCGTCGTGTGCCATGAGGGCGCCGCCATCGGGGCCCGCTCGGTGTGCGTCGCGCCGGTGACGATCGGCCGTTGGGCCCTCGTGGCGGCCGGGTCGGTCGTCGTGCGGGACGTCCCGGACTTCGCCCTCGTCGCTGGGGTGCCCGCCCGCCAGATCGGGTGGGTTGGTCGCGCGGGGGTGCGTCTCGAGGATGCCGGGGACGGCCGGTGGACCTGTCCCGTGACGGGCGAGCGCTACGTCTTAGCGGGCGGCGTGCTGACCTCAGAGGACGGGTGAGTCGAGCGCGTCGCTCGGATCTCCCCGAGCCGCACGAGCACCACGCCGGCGATGACGAGCACTCCCCCGGCGAGCTGGACGACTCGGGGCAGCTCCCCCAGCAGCAGCCACGCGAAGACGATGGCGAAGAGCACCTCGGTGAGCCCGAGGAAGGACGCGACGGTGGCCCCGAGCCGCCGCACGGCGAACGTGCCGAGCAGGTATGCCGCGGCCGCCGCGACGACGGCGAGCTCGCCGACGGGCGCCCACCAGGGCAGGGCGTGGCCGGCGAGGGTCACGTCGCCGGTCGCGAAGCGCATGGGCAGCACCCCGACCGCGCCCAGGAGAGCGAGGGCGACCGCGCCGACGGCCATGCCGAGGGCGGCCAGGGCCACCGGCGGCAGGCCCTCCCCCCGGGCCGGGTGGGCGGAGGAGGAGACGAAGTAGGCGGCGAGGCCGACGGCCGCGACGAGGCCCCAGAGCACCCCGGCCAGGGGCGGGGGCGCCTGGCCCGTGACGTCGAGGACGAGGGCGAGGCCACCCAGCGCCACCAGAGCGCCGACCAGCGTCGTGCGGGACGGTGCGAGCCGGGTCCGCGCCCACAGCCAGAGCACGACGAGCACGGTGCCGGAGTACTCCAGCAGCAGGGCCACGCCGACGGGAAGCGAGCCGATGGCGTTGAAGTAGGCCACCTGGCAGCCGGCGACGGCCACCAGACCGTAGACGAGCACGAGGCCGAGGTTGTGGCGCACCAGGGACCAGCGCCCCCGCAGGGCCAGGGCCGCCGGCACGGCGAGCACCAGGGCGGCGCCGGCCACGCGCAGCAGGACGACGGACCCGCTGGTCCACCCCCCGGTGAGAAGGGCCTTGGCGAACGGCCCGGACGTGCCGAAGGCCGCGGCCGAGACGACGGCGGCGAGCAGGCCCGCCCGCGCCGAACCGGTCGGGCCGTGGGGGCGGACGGGTCGGGACGTCTCGCGCGTGCTGGTGCTGGGGGCCAGGGCCTCGGGGGCGACGGCCGTGACGGCATCGGCGGGGGTGGGCATGCGCACCTCGTGACTGGTCGACCGCGTCACCCTCGGTCAGGAGCGAAACGCCTTACACTCATGACCGTACGGGTCGCCGACGTCAGGAGTCAACATGCTCTTCACTCATGACGCCGAAGTGAGCCTCCAGGGGGCCGTTGCGCTCGTCAACACCATGGCCGGGTCCGTCCCCGGTGACGACGACGTCGACCGGCTGACGACCGTCGACGAGCTCGACGCCTTCGTGGCGGCCTGGCAGTGGACCGGCGACCGCGCGGTCGGGGACGCGGCACGAGCGCGTGAGCTGACCGCCGTGCGGGCGCTACGCCCCCGGCTGCGCGAGCTCTGGCTCCTCGAGGAGGCCGAGGCCGTGCCGGCGGTCAACGCCCTCCTGCGCGACGGGCACGCCCTGCCCCAGCTCGTACGCCACGACGGCTGGGACTACCACCTGCACGCCACCCCGCCGGACGCCCCGCTGGCCACCCGGATGGCGGTCGAGGCGGCCATGGCGATGGTCGACGTGGTCCGGGCGGGCGAGCTCGAGCGGCTGAAGGTCTGCGACGCGCAGGTCTGCGACGACGTGCTCGTCGACCTGTCGAAGAACCGGTCGCGCCGGTTCTGCGACGGCGGCTGCGGCAACCGCGCCAACGTCGCCGCCTACCGGGCCCGCCGCTCGGGCGAGACCGGCTGACCCGTAGGCCTTCAGGTCTGAAGGACCGAGGGCCTGCGCCGGACCGTCAGGCCTTGCCCTCGAAGAGGCTCGTCACCGAACCGTCCTCGAACACCTCGCGGATCGCGCGGCTGATGAGCGGGGCGATGGAGAGCACGGTGAGCTTGTCGAACTCGCGGTCGGGCGAGATCGGCAGCGTGTTGGTGACGATGACCTCGTCGGCCATGCAGTTCTTCAGCCGGTCGACCGCCGGGCCCGAGAGGATCGCGTGCGTCGCGACGATGACCACCCCGGCGGCCCCCTCGGCCATGATCGCGTCGGCCGCCTTGGTGATGGTGCCGGCGGTGTCGATCATGTCGTCGACGAGGATGCAGATGCGGTCCTTCACGAGGCCGACGACGCGGTTGGCCGTGACCTCGTTGGGCCGGCTGACGTCGCGCGTCTTGTGGATGAACGCCAGAGGGGCCCCACCGAGCCGGCGCGACCACTCCTCGGCCACCTTGATGCGCCCGGCGTCCGGCGAGACGACGGCCAGCTTCTGGTCGCCGTAGCGCTCCTGCACGTAGCTGCTGAGGATCGGCTGGGCCATGAGGTGGTCCACCGGGCCGTCGAAGAAGCCCTGGATCTGGGCCTGGTGCAGGTCGACGGCCATGAGCCGGTCGGCGCCGGCGGTCTTGAACATGTCGGCCATGAGCCGGGCCGAGATGGGCTCGCGGCCGCGGTGCTTCTTGTCCTGACGCGCATACCCGTAGAAGGGCAGGACCACGGTGATCCGCTTGGCGGACGCGCGTTTCAGCGCGTCGACCATGATGAGGTGCTCCATGATCCAGTGGTTGATCGGCGCCGTGTGGCTCTGGATCACGAAGGCGTCGGACCCTCTCACCGACTCCTCGTAGCGCACGTAGATCTCGCCGTTGGCGAAGTCGTACGCGCTCGTCGGCACGAGCCCGGTGCCCAGCTCGCGGGCGACGTCGTCGGCCAGCTCGGGGTGGGCCCGCCCGGAGAAGACCATGAGGTTCTTCTGGGTCGTCTTGATGATCCCGGTCACGGGTGCCCACCTTCGGTGGAGTCGGTGGTGTCGGTGGTGTCGGTGGTGTCGGTCGTGTGGGCGCTGTCACCGCTGTCACCGCTGTCAGTGGTGTGGGCGCTGTCGGTATGCGTGGGTGGGGCCCCCGCGTCGCGGGCCCGCTTGCGCTCGACCCAGCCCTCGATGTTGCGCTGGCGCCCGCGGGCCACCGCCAGGTCGCCCCGGGGCACGTCCTGCACGATCGCCGAGCCGGCGGCGACGTAGGCGTCGTCGGCGATCTCGACCGGCGCGACGATCACGCTGTTGCTGCCGACGAAGGCGTCCGCGCCGATGCTCGTGTGGTGCTTCCCGACCCCGTCGTAGTTGGCGAAGATCGTGCCGGCCCCGATGTTGCTGCGCTCCCCGATGGTCACGTCACCGGCGTACGTGAGGTGGGGGACCTTGGCCCCGGCGGCGATCCGCGCGTTCTTGGTCTCGACGAACCCACCGATCTTGCCGCCCGCGCCGAGCTCGGTGCCCGGGCGCAGGTAGGAGAACGGGCCCACCGTGGCCCCGGGGCCGATGACCGCGAGCAGGGCCTGGGTGCGCACCACGGTGGCGCCGTCGCCGACCTCGACGTCGGCGAGCGTCGTGTCGGGACCGATGACGCAGTCGGCGCCGATGGTCGTGGCCCCGTGGATCTGGGTGTGTGGGTGCACGACCGTGTCGGTGCCGATGGTCACCCCGGCGTCGATCCAGGTCGTGGCCGGGTCGATCACGACCGCGCCGTCGCGCATGACCTGCTCGACGGTGCGGCGGTTGAGCTCCGCGCCGAGCCGGGCGAGCTGCACCTTGTCGTTGACGCCCTCGGTCTGCCAGAGGTCGTCCACCGCGTGCGCCCGCACCGTGCGGCCGTCGGCTCGCACGAGGGCGACGACATCGGTGAGGTAGCGCTCGCCCTGGGCGTTGGCGCTGCCGACGCGGGGCAGGACCTCGCGCAGGACCGCGAGGTCGAACGCATACAGGCCGGAGTTGACCTCCCCGATCCGCCGCTGCTCGTCGGTGGCGTCACGGTGCTCGACGATGGCGGAGACGCCGCCGTCGGCGTCACGCACGACCCGGCCGTAGCCGGTGGGGTCGGGCGGGGTCGCGGTGATGACCGTGACCGCAGCCGTCGCGGCCGCGTGGGCCTCGAGCAGGCCGGCGAGGGTCTCGGCGGTGAGGAGGGGGACGTCGCCGTAGGTGACGAGGACGGTGCCCGCGAGGTCGGCGGGCAGGACCTCGAGACCGCACTCGACCGCCCGGCCGGTGCCGGGCACCTCGTCCTGGTCGGCGACGAGGACGTCGGGGTCGAGCTCGGCGACGTGGGCGGCCACGCGGTCGCGGTGGGCCCGGACGACGACGACGAGGTGCTCGGGGTGCGTGCCCCGGGCGGCCCCGAGCGCGTGCTCGATGAGCGAGCGGCCACCGATGGCGTGCAGGACCTTGGGGAGCCGGGACCGCATCCGGGTGCCCTCCCCCGCGGCGAGGACGACGACGGCGGCCGGGCGGAGGGTGCTCACGAGGCTGGGACTCCCAGGACTGGGGTAGACGCACGGCGCACGGCCGCCGGCCCGCGTGACGTCCAGGGCCGCACGCCATGCTATCGGCGGCGGCTGCGTGGCTCCATCCGGAGACCCGCGGCCTCTGGCTCCCCGGGATGGAATCGAACCATCGTCGCTAGTCCTGATTCAAAGTCAGGCGGGCCCTGCCAGCAGACCAACCGGGGAAGGCGCGGCCAGTGGCCGAAGCGCACCCAAGGGTAGTCGTCGCAGCGCACCGACCCCGCCACTGCCCACACCGAGCCCACCGGCGCAGCCCTCGTGCTGGGTCCTCAGGGGGTGCCTGCGAACTCGGGGAGTCGTTCACCCAGGCCCAGCATGTGGGCAATCGCAGCCACGCCCCGTTCCGCCGCGTGCCCATCACCGTAGGGGTTGGTGGCGCTGGCCATCGTTGCGTACGCGTCAGGGTCCTCGATCAACCGAAGGGTCTCCTCCCGGACGACCTGGCGGTCGGTGCCGACCAGCTTGACGGTTCCGGCGATGACCGCCTCCGGCCGCTCGGTGGTTTCGCGTAAGACGAGAACAGGCTTACCCAAGCTCGGAGCCTCTTCCTGGACGCCCCCCGAGTCGGTGACAACCAGTCGGCAGGCTCCGAGCACGTGGGCGAACTCGTGATAGCTCAGCGGCTCGGTCAGCACGACGTTGTCCAAGCCCTCGAACGCCGGTTCGATCACATCCCTGACGACTGAGTTGCGGTGCATCGGCAGCAGAATTTGGCACTCGGGATGCTCCTCGGCTACATCACGCAGCGCCGCCATCGCATCGCCCATCCGGCCGCCCCATGACTCGCGGCGGTGGCTGGTCACGACAAGGAGGGGCGCTCCCGACGCGACCAGATCCGCCACTCGCGGGTCGGTGAACTCGACGGGGACCCCCACGGTCGTACGGAGCGCGTCGATCACCGTGTTACCCGTGACGGTGATCGTCGCTGCCTCGATTCCTTCCCGCTCCAGGTTGGCTCTTGACGTCGACGTGGGCGCGAGGTGCAGCGCGGCGATCGGCGCTATGAGGCGCCGGTTAACCTCTTCCGGGAACGGCGAGTAGATGTCCCCGGTACGCAGCCCCGCCTCCAAGTGCACTACGGGGATCCGCTCGTAGAAGGCCGCAAGCGCCGCGACGAACGCGCTCAAAGTGTCGCCCTGCACGACCACCACATCCGGGCGGGTTGACGCGAGGAGGTCGCTGGTCGCCAGCAGGGCGCGTGTACTGACCTGGGCCAGCGTCGCCCCGTGCGTCATCAGCTCGAGGTCGTGGTCCGGCCGGATCCCGAACAGCCGGTTCACCTGGTCGAGCATCTCGCGATGCTGCCCGGTGACTGCAACCTCGGTGTCGATCCCCGGTTGCGCGCGAAGCGCGGCGATCAGCGGCGCCATCTTGATGGCTTCCGGCCGCGTGCCATACACCACCATGAGACGTGGCACGTCAATCTCCCCAGAACGTCGTGTCGGTTCCCGGTCACCGTAGGGCCTCGTCAGCAGGACAGGAGCCAAACGACAGTATCCGACCGAACGGCGGACGCGGCACCTGACGTCACAGCCTCGAGCGGAAGACGGCGACGTCCGCGGCCTGCCAGTCGACGTGGTCGTTGTGCCAGCCGAGCAGGTCGTGGAACTGCAGGGCGGCGTTGGCCATGGCGTGGCCGATGACGTTGTTGGTGGCGATGCCGTACTGCGACTGAAGGCTGCGCACCAGGGCGAGGGCCGCGCCGACCTGGGCCGGCCGGTCGAGGATCTGCTGGTCCGCCCACGCGGGGCCTGACCCGGCCGCCTGCACCATCTCGATGCCGATGGCCACGTCGTTGAGCCCGATGGTGTGCCGGCACCGGATCGTCGTCGGCACGAGCTGGTAGACCGTGCCGTCCTGGTCGACCACGTAATGGGCGCAGACGTTGGGCAGCTCGCCGAGGTTGGGCACGTCACTGGCGAAGCTGCTCCGGGTCGACGACCATGTGCCACCGGCCGTGTAGTGCAGGACGATCACCGTCGGCGTCAGCTGGGCCGTCGCCGAACCGGAGTGCCGCAGCGAGTAGTCGGCCATCTCGGCCTGACGGCTCGCCGGGAAGGGGATGAGCGCGGGCACGATGCGCAGGGCGGCGGCCGCCGGCGGGGCGGAGGGCGTCGGCGTCGGCGTCGGCGTCGGCGTCGTGAGCTTCGGGGTCACCGGCACCGATGGCGCCGCCCTCGTCACCGTCGTGGTGGCGGGCGCGGGCCGGGCGGGGGCCGATGGCGCCGGGACAGCGGTCACCTCGAGCGTCGGGCCCGCGGCACCCGTCGCGCTCGGGCTCGCGCTGGGGACGGCGAACGGCGGTGGGTCCGTGGCGGTCGAGCCGGCCGGCGGGGCGGTGACCCCACCGGTCGGGCCGAGGGGCGCGTTGACCATGGCCGCCCGCTCCGAGCCGCAGGCGGCGAGGGACGTGGCGACCAGCAGCGCGAGCGCCGCGGTGAGGGCCGCGGCGGGGGCCCGTGTGCGGGCGGCCGGGCGCGACGCGGCATACCCGCGGCTCCTCGGCCCACGCCCCTCCTGCACGCGCTCACGGTAGCGCCGGACCGGGCCTGCGGAGCCGGCACGGCACAATGCCCGGATGAGCGCACGCGAGGGGTCCCGGCAGAGCGGCCGCGGCCGGTCCCGGATGACCGGGCCCCAGCGGCGCGAGCAGCTGCTCGAGGTGGGCCGGAAGCTCTTCGCGGAGAAGGGGTTCGAAGGCACAAGTGTCGAGGAGATCGCGGCCAAGGCCAGCGTGTCGAAACCTGTTGTCTACGAACACTTCGGCGGCAAGGAGGGGCTGTATGCCGTGGTCGTCGATCGCGAGATCCGCGCCCTGCTCGACGGCATCACCGACGCCCTGAGCGCGCAGACGACCTCGCGGGGCCTCCTCGAGGCCGCCGCGCTTGCGCTGCTGGACTACGTGGAGGGATCGACCGACGGCTTCCGCATCCTCGTGCGCGACTCCCCCGCCGGCCAGTCCACGGGCTCGTTCGCCAGCCTCATCAGCGACGTCGCCAGCCAGGTGGAGCACCTGCTCGCCGCGGAGTTCACATCCCGCAAGCTCGACCCCAAGACCGCCCCCCTGTATGCGCAGATGCTCGTCGGCATGGTGGCCCTCACCGGCCAGTGGTGGCTGGACTCCCGCAGGTTCAAGAAGGCCGACGTCGCCGCCCACCTCGTCAACCTGGCCTGGAACGGGCTCAGCGGGCTCGAGGCCAAGCCCCGTCTCGGCGCGGTCTCCTAGCCCGGGCGGCGGGCCACGGCGAAGATCCGGCGGAAGCCGAGGACGACGCCCCAGGGCTGCCGGGGGTAGGCCCGGTCGAGCTCCGCCGTGTAGTCGGCCAGGTACGCGTTGCGCGCCTGCTCGTCGGTCAGCACCTCGAGGACGGGTCGCAGACCGGTGGCCCGCACCCACTCGAGCACCGGCGACCGTTGCGCGGCAGCGGGATCGAGCACGTGCTGGTACTCCGTGACCCAGACGTCGGGCTCGAGGCCGAGGTCGGCCAGCACCCCGAGGTAGGCCTCCGGCGCGGCGACCCCCAGCGCCCGCTGCAGGTGGGGGAGCAGGTCGTCGGCCCGGGGGTGCCGGGCCGCCACCTCGCGCATGAGGGCGTGGGAGGGGGCCCCGAAGTTGGCCGGGACCTGCATCCCGAACCACCCTCCGGGCGCCAGCGCCTCGACCCAGCCGGGGATGAGGTCGAGGTGACCGGGAACCCACTGCAGAGTGGCGTTGGTGACGAGCACGTCGACGGGGGCACCGACGTCACGGGGGTGCCAGTCCTCGGCCCGGGCCTGCACCCACTCCACCCGGCCGTGCTCGTCGAGGGCCCGGGCGGCCTCGAGCATCTGGGGGGAGGAGTCGACGCCGACGACGCGGGCGTCCGGCCACCGCTGGGCCAGACCCAGGGTGAGCGGACCGTCGCCGCAGCCGAGGTCGACGACGACCGCTGGGTCGGCGGCGTCGATGCGGGCCAGCAGGTCGGCGAACGGGCGCCCGCGGTGGCCGGCATACAGGGCGTACTGCGTGGGGTCCCAGGTCATCAGTGCTCCTCAAGTATCTTGATGTCAAGATACTTGACGGCGGCTAGACTCGGCAAGGTGTCCGCCACCGCGCCATCGCCCGAGCCGCGCGCCGACGGCCACGACGGTGGCGCGCCCGACGAGGTCGACCGGATCGTCGCCGCCTGGGACCGTGAGCGACCGGACCTCGACGCCTCGCCCCTGCAGGTGCTGTCGCGGATCTCGCGGCTGGCCCGTCACCTCGACCTCGCCCGCGGAGCGGCGTTCGCCGAGCGCGGACTCGAGCTGTGGGAGTTCGACGTGCTCTCGGCGCTGCGCCGGTCGGGGGCGCCCTACCAGCTCTCGCCGGGGCAGCTCGTCACCCAGACCCTCGTCACCTCGGGGACGATGACCAACCGGGTCGACCGGCTCGCGGCCCGCGGCTTCGTCTCGCGCAGCCCCGACCCCAGCGACCGCCGGGGCGTCATCGTCACCCTCACCGACAGCGGACGCGAGGCGGTGGACGGGGCGCTGGCCGACCTCCTCGCGCGTGAGCGGGAGCTGCTGGCGCGCCTCTCCGAGCCGGAGCGTGCCGGGCTGTCCACCCTGCTGCGCGCACTGCTCGAGCCCTTCGACGCCTGACTCCCCGACATGACTGCCGGTCATGGCACTCGGCTGCCGTCGTCACGGCAGCCGGGTGGGATGACTGGCAGTCATGAGGGCGGTCTGGTGGCCACCACGGTGCTGACGTCCGGCACCCGAGCCGACGACGAGGGGGTCAGCCGGCCGTCTCCGCAGCGGTGAGCCAGGCCAGCTCCAGCTCGTCCCGCTCGTCGATGAGCGCCCGCAGCGCCGTGTCGAGACGCAGCACCGCGGCATGGTCGGCGGCCTGGGCCACGAGGTCGGCGTGGAGCCGGGCCTCGTCGGCGGCGATCCGGGCCAGCCGCCGCTCGATCCGGCTCATCTCCTTGCGGGCCGCCCGCACCTCGGCGGCGTTCGGCTCCACCGCGGCGCCCCCGATCCCGTCGGGTCGTGCGGTGGGAGTGGGGGTTTCGGTGCCGTCCGGAGCACGACCGGGGGGTGGGAGCGTGGCGAGGAGCTGGAGGTACTGGTCGACGCCGCCGGGCAGGTCCCGCAGGGCGCCGTCGCCGAGCAGGGCGAGCTGCCGGTCGGCGACCCGCTCGAGGAGGTAGCGGTCGTGGGAGACGACGATGAGCGTGCCCGCCCACCCGTCGAGGACGTCCTCGAGCGAGGTGAGGGTGTCGATGTCGAGGTCGTTGGTGGGCTCGTCGAGGATGAGCACGTTCGGCTCGGTCATGAGCAGCCGCAGCAGCTGCAGCCGCCGCCGCTCCCCGCCGGACAGGTCGCCCACCCGCGTCTGCTGACGCCCGCCGCTGAAGCCGAGCCGGGTGGCCAGCTGTGAGGCGGTGACCTCCTTGCCGCCGAGCATGGTCACCGACCGGACGTCCTCGACCGCCTCGATGACCCGCCACGCGGCGTACCGCTCGAGCTCGCGCACCTCCTGGGTCAGGAACCCGATGACGACCGTCTTGCCCGGCCGCCGGGTGCCCGACACGAGCGGCTGCTCCCCGGTGATGGCGCGCAGCAGCGTCGACTTGCCCGCCCCGTTGACGCCGACGATGCCCACACGCTCCCCCGGGGCGAGCCGCCAGGTCACCCGGTCGAGGATGCGCCGTCCGCCGAGCTCGACGGTGGCGTCGACGAGGTCGACGACGTCCTTGCCGAGCCGGGTGGTCGCGAACCTCACCAGCTCGACCTCGTCGCGCGGCGGCGGCTCGTCCTCGATGAGGGCGTTGGCCGCGTCGATCCGGAAGCGCGGCTTGCTCGTGCGCGCCGGCGGCCCCCGGCGCAGCCAGGCCAGCTCCTTGCGCAGGAGGTTGTCACGACGGTCGGCGACGGCGGCGGCGATGCGGCCGCGTTCTGCGCGAGCCAGGACGTATGCCGCGTAGCCCCCCTCGTAGCTGTTGACCGTCCCCTCGACGACCTCCCAGGTCTGAGTGGCCACGGCGTCGAGGAACCACCGGTCGTGGGTGATGGCGATGAGGGCGCTGTCGGGCCGCGTGCGCCGGGTGACGAGATGGTCGGCCAGCCACGCGACGCCCTCGACGTCGAGGTGGTTCGTGGGCTCGTCGAGCATGAGCACGTCGGGGTCCATGACGAGCAGCCGGGCGAGGGCCAGCCGACGGCGCTCGCCGCCCGAGAGGGGACCGACGACGGCGTCGAGGCCGCCGACCGACGGGGCGTCGATGCCGCCGAGCAGCCCGGTGAGGACGTCGCGGATCCGCCCGTCCCCGGCCCAGACGTGCTCGGCCAGGTCGCCGACGACGGCCTCGCGCACGGTCCACGTGGGGTCGAGGGTGTCGACCTGGCTCAACAGCCCGATGGTGACGCCGCCGGCGCGGGTGACGCGGCCGGTGTCGACCTCCTGCTCGCCGGCGAGCACACGCAGCAGGGTCGACTTACCGCCGCCGTTGCGACCGACGACGCCGATCCGCTGGCCGGTGCCGACGCCGGTCGACAGGGCGTCGAGCACGGTGGTCGTGCCGAAGACGAGCGTCGCCCGTTCGAGGGCGATGAGGTTGGCCATGACGGATGCGGGTCCGGTCGACTCGGTGGGGGCTCAGCCGCGGGCCGACGGGCCGGGCAGGACCTGGGCGCCGTGGACGGGACCCTTCGCCCGGCGCACCTCGCCCGCCACGCCCGACGCGGTCAGGGACACACAGAGGTCGAGCGCGGCCTCTGGCGAGTCGGTGAGGAACGCCACGGTCGGGCCGGAGCCGCTGACGATGCCGCCGACCGCGCCGTACTCGATGCCGGCCACGAGGATCTCCCCGAGGCCCGGCTCCAAGGACAGTGCGGCGTCGCCGAGGTCGTTCGTCAGGGCGGCACCGAGCGCGCGCACGTCGCCGGAGCGCAGGGCCGTCATCATCTCCGTCGACGGCTCCGGGGTGGGCACGGCGGTGCTGCCGCGCAGCCGATCGCACTCGGCATACACCGCGGGGGTCGACAGGCCGGTCGGGCTGACGGCGAGCACCCAGTGGTAGGTGCCGCGGGCGAGCACCGGGGCGAGCCGCTCGCCGCGGCCGGACCCCACGGCGATCCCTCCGGTGAGGACGAAGGGCACGTCGCTGCCGAGGTCGGCCGCCGTCTCGAGCAGGTCGTCGCGCGGGAGGCCGAGCCCCCAGAGGTGATCGCAGGCGAGGAGCGCCCCGGCCGCGTCGGCCGACCCGCCGGCCATGCCGCCGGCCACGGGGATCTCCTTGTGGATGAGCACCGACACCGGGTCGTCGACCCCGACCTGGGCACCCAGCGCCTTGGCCGCGCGCAGGGCGAGGTTGGTGTCGTCGCGCGGCACCCGGTCGGCGTACGGGCCGGTGACGAGCACCGACCAGTCGTCAGAGGGGACCACGGTGACCTCGTCGTGGAGGCCGACGGCCATGTAGACGGTGGAGAGCTCGTGGTATCCGTCGGACCGGCGCGGGCCGACCTTGAGCTCGAGGTTGACCTTGGCCGGGACGCGCACGGTCACGGACCGGCGCGTCGTCGGGGCTGAGGTCACCGCCTCACCCTAGGGCAGCGGCTCCGGCCGCCCGGGCGGCGGCGACGGCGGCGAACGCGGTCACGTCGAGGCGCTCCCCCCGCGTGGACGGGTCGACCCCGGCGGCCCGCAGGGCGGCCTCGGCGCGGTCGGCCCCACCCGCCCAGCCCGCGAGCGCCGCCCGCAGGGTCTTGCGGCGCTGGGCGAAGGCGGCGTCGACGCAGGCGAAGACCTGCTCCCGGGTCGCGGCGGTCGCCGGTGGAGGGCGTCGGATCATGGCGACGAGGCCGGAGTCGACGTTGGGCTGGGGCCAGAAGACCCCCCGGGGCACCGTTCCGGCGAGCCGGACGTCGGCGTACCAGGCGGCCTTGACGCTGGGCACGCCGTAGGTGCGCGAGCCCGGGGGCGCGGCCAGGCGCTCGGCGACCTCGAGCTGCACCATGACAAGCACCCGGGTCAGCGTGGGCACCTGCTCGAGGAGGGAGAGCACCACGGGCACGGAGATGTTGTAGGGCAGGTTCGCGACGAGGGCGGTGGGCTGCGGGTCGGGGAGCCGGGTCACCCGCAGCGCGTCCTCGAGCAGGACCGTGAGGCGGTCGATGTGCGTCGGCCGCTGCTCCGCGACCGTGTCCGGCAGGGCGCGGGCCAGGACGGGGTCGACCTCCACGGCGGTGACGTGCCGCACCTGCTCGAGCAGGGCGAGGGTCAGCGAGCCGAGGCCGGGTCCCACCTCGAGGACGACGTCGTCGGCGCCGACCCCGGCCAGGCGCACGATGCGCCGCACGGTGTTGGCGTCGACGACGAAGTTCTGGCCCCACTGCTTGGTGGGCCGCACGCCGAGGCGGGTCGCCAGCTCACGGATGCGGGAGGCCCCCAACAGGCCCGAAGGGTCACGCCCCTCGGGCTCGTCGTCCATGGGGTCGACCCTAGCCAGCCGGTCCAGGGTGTCCGGACAGCACGGAGCCGGGTGGCGTGACGCCACCCGGCTCCGGTCGCTGTCGGAGGCGGGGCCGGTCAGGCCGCGCCCGCGCAGCCCCACGCGCTCAGGCCCGACTTGGCGTAGAGCCGGTTGGCCACGGTGATCTGCTGCTCGCGGGAGGCGAGGTCGGCGCGGGACGCGAAGTCGCCGCCGCCGTTGCTGGTCCACGTCGAGGCTGCGAACTGCAGCCCGCCGTAGTAGCCGTTGCCGGTGTTGATGGCCCAGTTGCCGCCGGACTCGCACTGCGCGATGCGGTCCCACATCGCGGCGTTGGCGAGGTTGATGCCGGCGCCGGAGGTGTTGCCGGCCGAGGGGGCCGGGGCGGGAGCGGCCGGCGCCGGAGCCAGCGGCCTTGACCGGAGCAGGGGCGGGGGCGGGGGCGGGGGCGGGGGTCGGCACCTTGGTGCCGACCGCGACGACCTGGTTGACCGGGTTGGTGGTCACCTGGGCGCCCGTCTGCGTGCGCGACTCGAGCTGCCCGTCGACCCAGACCTCGTCGAAGGTCAGCGTCTGCTGGCCCGCGACGCCGGCGGTCGTCGTCTTCCTGGTCCCCTTGGCGAGGGTGGCGTCGTCCTGGGTGGCCGTCGTGAAGGCGATGGCCTGGTTCTCGGTGGTCGTCTTCTTCTCGACGCGGTTGACGGTCACCGTCATCCCGTCGGCGATGGCGGTGTCGGGCGCGGGGCTGACCCGGTCGTCGGCGCCGACGGTGACCTCGAGCTGCTGCAGCGCATCGGAGACGCTCGCCCCGACGGAGGCGACGGACTTCGTGGCGCCGTCGACGACGACGGTGACCGTCTTCGGGGTGGTGATGGTGAGCGCCAGACCCGAGCGGCCGAGCGGCTCGGAGCGGGACACCGACAGGCGCGCCGCGTCGGCGCGGATGCCGAGGTCGGCGAGCGCGGCGTCCACGGTCGAGGCGGTCGTGTAGTAGTCGGTGGTCTTGCCGTCGACGGTCACCGTCAGCTTGCGGCCGTAGCGCACGACGACGGTGTCGCCGTCGCGCAGCGGGGCGTCCGCGGCCGGCTGCACGAGGTCGTGCGCGCCGACGGCGATGTTCTCCTTCGCGAGCACGTCACCGACGGTGCTGCCGAAGACGTGGACCGACTGGCTGGTCCCGTCGAGCGACAGCGTGACCGCCTTGTCGTACTGCGACATCGCCAGCGCACCGACGGCCACGAGGGCCACGGCTCCGCCCTGGGCGGCCCACCGGACGGGTCGCGAGAGGGGGCGCGAGATCCCTGAGATCACTGTTCTCCAAACCTGGTTCTTCCCGGTACGGAGGGCGGACTCGGCATACGCGAAAGGGGCCTCCGGGAACGGTCTCCGTTCCTCCAGGCGGCCCCAGCGGACGCCGGTCCGGGATCTCACTCCCGGCCAACGGCGACAACTGTCCCGGACTCGACACCCAAAAATCAAATTTTGGTAACGACGGCGTGGTTGATGTGACGCACGTGACATCAGAGGCGTAGCGGCCTATCCGCCGTCAGGACCAGGCGCCGTAGACCCGTTCGGAGTTCTCGGACGAGCGCCCGGCAGAGCGTGGGCACGTCGACGGTGAGGACGTCGGCCATGGCCCGCACGGTGAGGGGCACGAGGTAGGACGCGTTCGTCGCGCCCCGGTGCGGGCTGGGCGCCAGGTAGGGCGCGTCGGTCTCCACGAGCAGCCGGTCGAGCGGCGTCACGGCGAGGGCGTTGCGCAGGCCCTGGGCGTTCTTGAACGTCACGGTGCCGGCGAACGAGAGCATGAGCCCGCACTCCACCGCCGCCCGAGCGAAGGCCTGGTCGCCCGAGAAGCAGTGCAGGACGGTATGCGTCGGGGCGCCCTCCTCGTCGAGGATGCGCAGCACGTCGTCGTGGGCGTCCCGGTCGTGGATCTGCAGGGCCTTGCCGGTGCGCTTGGCGAGGTCGATGTGCCAGCGGAAGGCCTCCTGCTGGGCCGGGATGCCGTCGGGCCCGGTGCGGAAGTAGTCGAGACCGGTCTCACCGACGGCCCGGACCCGCGGGTGCGCGACCAGCGACTCGATCTCGGTGAGCGCGTCGGGCAGCTCTCCGGAGCGGGTCAGGCCCGGGAATCTCGTTGGGGTGCAACGCGATCCCGCCGAGCAGAGCGGCGTGCTCCTCGACAGCGCGCACGGTGAACCGGGCGCCCGGGAGGTCGCACCCGACCTGGACGAGCCGGGTGACCCCGACCGCCGAAGCGGCCTTGACGGCGTCGGAGACCGAGGGCGCCGTCTCCCCGTCGCGGGCGATGTCGAGGTGGACGTGGTTGTCCACCACCGGGATCGGCAGCGGGGCCGGCGCGGCCGGGACGTCGCGCGAGGAGGAGCGGTGCGGGGTCACCCGACCGGGCCTGGCGGGTCGAACTTGCGGAAGACGGGCGACGGCTTCCCGACCGGGGTGCCGGCCACGACGGGCCGCGGGCCCCACGCCGGGGTCTGCGTGTAGTCGCCGGTGATGACCGGGTAGCCCGGCCCTCCGTCGAGGTCGTCGACCTCCTCCAGCCGGGGCATAGGCACCAGGTCACCGTCGCCGCCGAGGACGCGGTGGATCGCGTTGGCGCTGTGGGGCAGGAACGGCGAGAGCATCGTGTTGAGGTCGGTGACGACCTGGGCCAGCACGTGCAGGATCGTCCCGAGCCGCTCGCGCTGGTCGTCGCCCTTGAGCCGGAACGGCTCGGTGCGGCTGACGTAGCCGTTGGCCTCGCCGACGAGCCGCATCGCCTCGGCCGTCGCCGCCCGCACCCGCTGCCGCTCGAGCAGCCCACCCACCGTGGCGAACCCGCCGCGCACCGCCGCGAGCAGCTCCTCGTCGATCGGCTCCAGCGCGCCGGCCGCGGGGATCTCGCCGAACTGCTTGTGGATCATCGTCGCCGTGCGGTTGACGAGGTTGCCCCAGCCGGCGACGAGCTCGGAGTTGTTGCGCTGCACGAACGCCGTCCACGTGAACTCGGCGTCCTGGGTCTCCGGGCCGGCCGCGCAGATGAAGTAGCGCAGCGGGTCGGGGCCGTAGTCGCGCAGCACGTCGCGCACGTAGACGACGTGACCGCGCGAGCTCGAGAACTGCTCGGTCCCCATCGTCAGGTACTGCGACGCGACGACCTCGGTCGGCAGGTTGAGCACGCCGTACTCCCCCGGCGTGCCCCCCTTGTCGCCGCGACCGGCATACGCGAGCAGCTCGGCCGGCCAGATGAGCGAGTGGAAGGTGATGTTGTCCTTGCCCTGGAAGTAGTACGACCGCGCCTGCGGGTCGTTCCACCACTCGCGCCAGCGGTCGGGGTCGCCGGTGCGCCGCGCCCACTCGATGGACGCCGAGAGGTAGCCGACGACCGCGTCGAACCAGACGTAGAACCGCTTGGTCGGCTGGTCGCGCCAGCCCTCGACCGGCACGGGGATGCCCCAGTCGAGGTCCCGGGTCATCGCCCGCGGCCGGACCTCCTCGAGCAGCCCCTTGGAGAAGTTGAGCACCGAGGGCCGCCAGGTGCCCGTCGCCTCGCGCTCGTCGAGCCATTCGCCGATGGCGCCGGCGAGGGCGGGCAGGTCGAGGAAGAAGTGCTGGGTCTCGACGAACTCGGGCACCTCGCCGTTGATCCGCGAGTGCGGCTCGATGAGATCGGTGGCGTCGAGCTGGTTGCCGCAGTTGTCGCACTGGTCGCCGCGGGCCTGGCCGTAGCCGCAGATGGGGCAGGTGCCCTCGATGTAGCGGTCGGGCAGGGTGCGGCCGGTCGACGGGCTGATGGCGCCCCGGGTCGTCTGCTCGACCATGTAGCCGTTGCGCCAGTCGCCGGTGAAGAGCTCCTGCGCGACGGCGTAGTGGTTGCGCGTCGTGGTGCGGGTGAAGAGGTCGTAGGCCAGCCCGAGCGCGGTGAGGTCCTCGGCGATGACCCGATTGTAGCGGTCGGCGAGCTCGCGCGCCGTGACGCCCTCCTTGTCGGCCTCGACGAGGATCGGGGTGCCGTGCTCGTCGGTGCCGCTGACCATGAGCACGTCGTGGCCGGCCATCCGCATGTAGCGGCTGAAGACGTCGGAGGGCACGCCGAACCCGGCCACGTGGCCGATGTGGCGCGGGCCGTTGGCGTACGGCCAGGCGACGGCGGACAGGACATGAGCCATGCGGCCACCCTAGGCCGCGGCGCCAACGGGTTTGCCCACGCCCGACGCGTCAGGCGTCGACGTGCAGCCGGATGCGGCCCCAGGCGTTGTTGACGTAGCCCTTGGGGTTCCACAGGCTGGCCACCGACTCGGGCTGGCAGGCCGCGGTGTCGTCCCAGGCGCGAACGACCACCTCGGTCTCCCCCTGGGACAGCGGCACGGTCAGGGACCAGAGCGTCCACGCCCACGGGCCGGTCGCGGGGGCGAGCTCGGCCTGGGCCCACGTCGCCCCGCCGTCGACCGAGACGTCCACCCGGGCGACCGACCGGTCGCCGCCGGCGAACGCATACCCCTCCAGCGTCGTCGGCCCCGCGGGCACGTGGGCGCCGTCGGCGGGGCTGAGGACGTCGGAGTTGAGGGCGACCTCGCCGAGCGGGAACCCGGCGCCGGGCGGGGCCGTGGCCGGGTCGACGTCGGCCGGCAGCAGCCGGTAGACGGTGGCCTGGAAGAAGCTGTCGGAGGGCTCGGCCTGCACGGTCACGCGCTCGACCCACTTGACGCTGCGCGCGCCGATGTAGCCGGGCACGACGACCCGCACCGGGCCGCCGTGGACCGCCGGGAGCGGCTCGCCGTTCATCGCCCACGCGAGCAGCACCTCGGGGCGTCGGGCCTTGGCGAGGGGGATCGACCCGCCGAAGGCCTGGGGCGGCCGGGCCTCGAGCGCCACGTCCGGAGCCGAGAACGCCACGTGGGCAACGTCGCTCGCGTCATCGTCGAGCCCGGCCGCTTCCAGCACCGCGGCGAGGGAGACGCCGGTCCAGGCCGCGGTCGAGGTCGCGGTCGGGCCCCAGAGGGCCTCGCCGGGGATCGGGCGCACGGCGTCCATCGCGGCCCGCCGCGCCCCGGCGCACTGCAGGGTGGCGGTGACGTGCTGCTCCGGGAAGAGCCTCCGTAGGTCCGCCAGGCTCAGCTCGAGCGGGGTGCGCACGAGCCCGTCGACCCGCAGCCGCCAGGCCGAGTCGGAGAGGTGGGGCACCGCCCCGTGGTTGCGGCTGTAGAAGGTCTCCGCCGTCGTGAGGGCGTGCCCGGCCAGGGCTCCTGGTGGGGGCTCCGCGTTGTAGGGGTCGTCCTCGTGGACGACCATGTCTGCGCGCTTGTCCCACATGGGTATGCCTTTCGGGTGGTGACGGTCTGGTCGGTGGTCGGTGCGAACGGGGTCAGTGGACGAGGAACTGGTCGAGGAGGTCCGGGTCCACCTCGCGGGCCAGGGCCACCGCCTGGTCCACGGGGATGTCGTGGGCCGTGTAGTGCTGCTTCCCCGCGGCCGTCGTCGCCACGAGGTGCACCAGGCCCGCTCGCCGCTGGAACCACGTCGAGGAGACGGTCCAGCCGATGATGCCGGTGCGCTGCAGGATGTCGCGGCGGCGCACGAGCGACCCCGACCGCACGACGAGGTGGGTGGCGGTGAGCCGGTGGCCCAGACCGGCATACCGGTCGCGGGCGAGGAAGGGCACCGCCAGCAGCGGGGTGGACGCGGCGACCGCCGGTCCGACCGGCCAGTGGCGCAGGAGGGTGGGGACGAGCACCACTAGCAGGACCAGGAGCGACGGCACGAGGGCGCGCGACCAGCGCCGGCGGCGGGCGGCCGGGCCGTGCGGGGTCAGCGGCGCGGAGAGGGCCTCCTCGTCGCGGAGCACGGCCGCGGCGACCCGCTCGACGACGGCCCGCGGGGCGGGCGGCACGAGCCAGGCGGTGCCGCGGCGGTCCTCGTGCCGGCTGAGGCCGGTCGTGACGACCTGGAGGCGGCCGCCACCGACGAGACGCAGACCGAGCGGCTCCCCGACCTCGAGGCCGCGGATGCGCTTCTCCTCGATGCTCGACTCGCGGCTCGTGAACAGCCCGCGGGTGACGTGGAGCGTGCCGCCGCGGTGGCGGGTGAGGCGGAACCCCCAGAACTGCAGCGCGTAGCCGATGACGGCGAGCAGCGTGACCAGGACGAGCAGGACGACGATGGCGACGAGCGAGTCGACCCACCAGGGGTACTCGCCGAAGCGGTCCACGGCGTCCTCGACGACGCCGCGTTCCAGCAGCCGGGTGAGGTACTGGTTGACGAAGCCGAAGAGGGCCAGCGCCGAGACCACCCCGGTCAGTGTCACGGGCGCATAGCGCACCCACGTGGGGTCGAGCCGCAGCAGGGTCGTCTCGACGGGGTCCGACGGCGCGGTGAGGTCGCCCGAGCCGTCGACCGCGCGGCCCACCTCGTCGGGGGTATGCGGCGGAGCGCCACCGGCCGCGGGGCGCAGGTGGATCAGCTCCTCGCGCAGTCGGCGGGCGTCGCGCGTGCGCAGCGCGTCGAGGACGATGCGGTCGTGGCCCGCACCGGCCGTGCCGAGCTCCACCTTGGCGAGCCCGAGGACCCGGTGGATCGGCGGGGAGGTGACGTCGACGGTGCGGACCCGGTCGGCGGGGGTGGCGAGGATCTGCTTGTTGAGCAACCCTTTTCGCAGCTCGATCTGGCCGCCGACGATGCGGTAGCGCGTCGTCAGGTAGCGCAGCACCCCGACCGCGAGCACCGCCGGGAGGGCGAGGTAGCGCCACCACTCCTCCCCGCTGTTGCCGCTGCGGCCGAGGACGAGCACCCCGATGAGCACCGGGAGGAACCGGATCGGCTCCTGCACGAGGTGGACGAGGAGCATCCGGGGGTCGAGCCGCCGCCACCGGGGGGACTCGAGGTCGGCCAGGGCGGTCGGGGCGGGCCCGGGGGTGACGTGGGTGCCGTGGGTGCCGTCGGGCTCGCCGTCGGGCGCGCCGACGGGCGTCGTCACGTGGCGTCCCCGGGCTCGGCCACCGTCCGGGCGGTCAGCTCCTCGACGAGCTGAAGGGCCGTCTCGAGCTCGAGCCCGTGGATGCGCAAGGGTCCGGCGGCGGACGCGGTGGTGACCGTGATGCTGGCCAGCCCGAGCAGCTGGGCCACCGGGCCGCGGGCGAGGTCGACGGTCTGGATCCGGCTGACGGGGGCGATCCGCCGCTCCTGGTCGTACCAGCCGGTCTGCGTGTAGACCGCCGTCTCCGTGGTCTCCCAGCGGTGCACCCGGTAGCGCCAGGCCGGCATGACGCCGAGGTAGGCGGCACCGGCCACCAGCCACACCGCGCCGACGACGAGGTGCGGTGTGCGGGAGCCGCGCCCGTCGAGGAGCCACCAGCCGGCCTGCAGCGCCAGCAGCACGAGGACGAGGGCCGCCCCCTCGACGAGCCACATCAGCCGCGCCCGGGGGCTCACCCGGTGGGCCGGCTCGCGCAGCCGGGGCGCGCCGTCCGCCGTCATCGGGGGGCTGCCGCCCGGGCGGCGACCGCCGCGTCGTAGACCGCCTTCTTCGAGAGCCCGGCCTCGGCCGCCACCTCCGCGCTGACGTCCTTGAGCCGTTCGCCCGCCGCCACGCGCTCCAGCACCGTCGGCAGCACGTCGGGCACCTCCGCCGCGGCGCCACGAGCCCCGCCGACGACCACGGTGATCTCGCCGCGCGCGCCCTCCTGCGCCCACTCCGCCAGCTCGGTCAGACCACCGCGACGGACCTCCTCGTAGGTCTTGGTGAGCTCGCGGCACACCGCGGCCGGCCGGTCGGCGCCGAACACCTCGGCCATCGCCCCCAGCGTCGTCGCGAGCCGGTGGGGGGCCTCGAAGAAGACCATCGTGCGCCGCTCGTCGGCGAGCAGGCCCAGCGCGCGGGCCCGTTCGCCACCCTTGCGGGGCAGGAACCCCTCGAAGCAGAACCGGTCGACGGGCAGCCCCGACACGGCGAGCGCCATGAGCACGGCGCTCGGGCCGGGCACGCAGGTCACCCGGACACCGGCCCGCACGCACGCGCTCACGAGGCGGTACCCGGGGTCCGACACCGACGGCATACCGGCGTCGGTGACGAGGACGACGCGCTCCCCGGCCTGCAGGCCGGCGACGAGCTCGGCGGTCTTGGCCGCCTCGTTGTGCTCGTGGTAGCTGACGAGCCGGCCCGTCGGCTGGACGTCGAGCTCCGCGGTGAGGCGGCGCAGCCGGCGGGTGTCCTCGGCGGCCACGACGTCGGCCCGGCGCAGCTCGTCGACCAGCCGCGGCGAGGCGTCCCGCGGGTGCCCGATCGGCGTGGCCGCGAGGACGAGCGTGCCGGTCGCCACCGTGGAGCTCACCCCCGCATCCTGTCAAAGGTGCTCCACGGCCCTCGACACGGCGCTCGGCACACCCCCTGTGCGGGCGCCGAGGGCCTCGTTGCTCCGGTGGCGGAACGGACGAACCGCCCTAGAGTGGATCGGCCCGAGCACGCCGCCATCCGTGAGGAGCCTCGTGACCTCGTCCGCCCGCCTCGACCCCCTGCATGACGACGCCGCCCAGCTCCACGACGACCTACGGGCGTTCCGCCGGGACCTGCACCGGCATCCCGAGGTGGGTCTCGACCTGCCTCGCACGCAGGAGCGGGTGCTTGCCGCCCTCGACGGTCTGCACCTCGAGGTGTCGACCGGGACCCGAACGTCGTCCGTGACCGCGGTCCTGCGCGGCGGCGGTGGTCGTGCTGGCGCCGACCCGGCTGCAGGGCATCGCCCGGTCGTGCTGCTGCGGGCCGACATGGACGCGCTGCCGGTGCAGGAGCTGGCCGCGGTCGACTACCGGTCGGAGGTCGAGGAGGCGATGCACGCCTGCGGTCACGACCTGCACACGGCGATGCTCGTCGGCGCGGCGCGGCTGCTCGACGCCCGCCGCGACGAGCTGCCCGGCGACGTCGTGCTCATGTTCCAGCCCGGCGAGGAGGGCTTCGGCGGGGCGCGCATCATGATCGAGGAGGGCGTCCTCGACGCGGCCGGGCGGCCCGTCGACGCGGCCTACGGCATGCACGTCTTCTCGACCCTCGCGCCGCACGGCACCTTCGTCACGAAGCCGGGCACCATGCTGGCAGCGTCCGACGGGTTCGCGGTGCGGGTCGTCGGCCGCGGCGGCCACGGCTCCTCCCCGCACAGCGCGCTCGACCCGGTGCCGGCCACCGCCGAGATGGTGCTCGCCCTGCAGAGCGCGGTGACCCGCTCCTTCGACGCCCAGGACCCCGTCGTCGTCACCGTCGGTCTCCTGCGAGCAGGCAGCAAGCGCAACGTGATTCCCGACGAGGCGTTCTTCGACGCCACGGTGCGCACCTTCTCCGACGCGCAGCGCGCCCGGGTGGCCGAGGTGCTGCCGCGGGTCGTTCAGGGCATCGCGGCGGCGCACGGCCTCACGGTCGACGCGCAGTACACCCGGGAGTACCCCGTGACGAGCAACGACGTCGACGAGACGGCGTTCGCCGCCGACCTGCTCGACGAGCTGTTCGACGGCCGGCACGTCCGGTGGGCCCGCCCCCTCGCCGGCTCCGAGGACTTCTCGTTCGTCCTGCAGCAGGTGCCCGGCACGTTCGTCGGCCTGGGCGCGGCCCCGGCGGGAGCCGACCTGGCCGCCGCCGAGTTCAACCACTCCCCCCGTGCCGTCTTCGACGACGGCGTGCTCGCGGACGGCGCGGCCCTGTATGCCGCCCTGGCCGTCGAGCGGCTGCACCGCACCACCCCAGGCACCTCCACCTGAGAGGAACCCCCGGAATGAGCTCCACGCATACCGCACCGACCTCCGCCGAGGAGCGCAAGGAAACCCGGAAGTCGTTCGCCGGCACCGGAATCGGCAATGCCCTCGAGTGGTACGACTGGGGCATCTACTCGACGCTGACCGTCTTCATCGCGTCGCACATGTTCTCCAAGGCCGACCCCACGTCGGCGCTGCTGTCGACGCTCGCGGTCTTCGCCGTCGGCTTCCTGGCGCGCCCGCTGGGTGGGCTGCTGTTCGGGCGCATCGCCGACCGGCGCGGCCGCAAGTTCAGCCTGATGCTGTCGGTGGGTCTCGCGTCCATCGGCAGCCTGCTCATCGGCGTCACCCCGACGTTCGACTCGATCGGCGTGGGCGCCTCGCTGCTGCTGCTCACGGCGCGGCTGCTGCAGGGGCTCGCCCACGGCGGCGAGCTGCCGGCGGCCCAGACCTACCTGTCGGAGAAGGCCCCGCCGGAGCGCCGCGGCCTGTGGTCGAGCTGGATCTACTTCTCCGGCACCGTCGGCAACCTCGCCGGCCTGCTGCTCGCGGCCCTGCTGACGACGACGCTGAGCAAGGACGCGATGAACGCCTGGGGCTGGCGGGTCCCGTTCCTCGTCGGCGCCGTCGTCGGCCTCTACGCCCTCGTGCTGCGCCGGACGATGACCGAGACCGAGGTGTTCACCGACGACCTCGGGGCGCAGGGCGAGGCGGCGGGGCTGTGGGCCTCGCTCGTCGCCCACCGCAAGCAGGCCGCGCAGGTCATCGGGATGACGATGGGCTTCACCGTCATCTACTACGTGTGGGCGATCAACGCGCCCGCCTACGCCCAGACGACGCTGAAGATCGAGCCGACCTCGGCGCTGTGGGCGGGCGTCATCGGCAACCTCGTCTTCCTGGCCTGCCTCCCGCTGTGGGGCCGGCTCTCCGACCGGGTGGGCCGCAAGCCGGTGCTCATCTCGGCGCTCGTGGGCGCGATCGTCCTCTACATCCCCATGAACGCCCTGCTCAAGGACTCGGCGTGGCAGCTCGCCGTCTCGATGAGCGTCATGCTCGCCGTCATCGCAGCGGTGTCGTCGATCGGTCCGGCGGTGTATGCCGAGATGTTCCCCACACACGTGCGTGCAGCGGGCTTCGGCTTCCCCTACTCCATCGCCATCGCGCTGTTCGGCGGGACGGCGCCGCTGATCCAGGCGTGGATGGCCGAGCACTTCCAGTCGACGGCGGTCTTCCCGTTCTACGCGATCGCCCTCATGGTGGTCTCGGGCCTGACCATCCTCACGCTGCCCGAGACGAGGGGCATCGACCTGCACGAGACGGCCGGGCGCTGACGCGCATACCGGCCCGGGTCGACCGGCCCGAGAGGTGACGAAGCCGACATCCGTCCGGTTCTGACGTCTCCAGCCGGTCGACCGGGCCCGCCCGGTCGCGGATGGGGGCGTCGGCGGGGCGGGTTAGGGTCGCGCATGGACGCGTGGGCCCCCGGGCGCCGGCTGCGGGCCGCCGGGGCCGCCGCCCTCGTGGCCCTCGCGTCGGTGCTCGGCGCCGCACAGGCGGTCGCCCCGGCGCACGCCGACACGCCCGGCCCCACCACCTCGGCGGGCGGCAGCGAGCAGACCCTCACCGTGCCCGTGGGGGCCGAGCCCGACGGCACCGCCGTCAGCCTCGACGCCACGCTCTTCCTCCCCACCGCGGGCGGGACACATCCGGCGGTGCTGCTCGCCCACGGGTTCGGCGGCAGCAAGGACGACCTCGTCGACCAGGCCCACCAGCTGCAGCAGCGGGGCTACGTCGTGCTCACATGGTCGGCGCGCGGCTTCGCGGCCTCGGGCGGCCGGATCCACCTCGACGACCCCGACTACGAGGTCGCCGACGCCCGCGCCCTCGTCGACCTGCTCGCCACCCGGCCCGAGGTGCGGCTGGACGCCCCGGGCGACCCCCGGGTCGGCGTGGCCGGCGGCTCCTACGGCGGAGCGCTCGCCCTCATGCTCGGCGCGACCGACCGGCGCATCGACGCCGTCGCCGCCTCCATCACGTGGAACGACCTCGCCCAGGCCTTCTTCCCCCAGCAGGTCACCACCGACGCGGCCCCGCAGACCCCGGCGGCGCTCACCCCCATCGCCACCCCCGGGCCGTTCAAGCAGCTGTGGGCCTCCACCTTCTTCCAGAGCGCCAACGCCGGCTCCGCCCGCAGCACTGCCGCCACCCCCGCCACGACCACGGCCAGCACCCCCGCCACCGCCAACCCCGTCTGCGGCCGCTTCGACCCCACCGTCTGCCGGCTGTTCCTGGCCGTCTCCGAGTCCGGCACCCCCTCGCCCGAGCTGCTCGCCCTCCTGCGCGCCCACAGCCCGGCCGCGGTCATGTCGGGGCTCACGGCCCCCACGTACCTCGTGCAGGGCATGTCCGACTCGCTCTTCGGTGTCGCCCAGGCCGACGCGACGGCCCGTGCCCTCACCGCCCAGGGCACCCCGGTCGCGGTGCGGTGGATGGACGGCGGTCACGACGGACCGAGCACGACCGCCCCGGCCGACGAGGAGTCGGTGCGCACCTGGCTGACCCACTACCTGCCCGTCGACAGCACCGACGGCTCCCCCGTCGCCGGCGGCCCGCCCCTGCCCGCCTTCGTGTATGCCGCGCCCGTGCCCCGCCGCCAGCGCGTCGCCCCCCTGCTGCAGACCGGCGCCTACGCCGGCTCCGCGACGACGTCCAGCGTCCCGCTCACGCCCTCGGGACCGACGTCGCTCGCCGCCCCGCCGGGCGGACAGCCGGCGGCGATCACCGCCATACCCGGTGGGGCCGGCCTCCTTGCGAGCACCCTGCCGACCTACTCCCTCGCCGCTCTCCCCGGCCAGTCGGTCGCGTTCGACTCCGCCGTCCTCAGCGAGCAGACCCGCATCGTCGGCGCCCCCCGGGTGCGCCTCACCGTCACCTCCAGCGCGGCGTCGAGCACCCTCTACCTCAGCCTCTGGCAGGTCACCGCCGGCGTCGCCACCTTCCCCCGCCGCCTCGTGTCCCCGGTGACCGTCCCCACCACGCCGGGCCAGCCGACGACCGTGGACATCGACCTCCCCGCCGCCACCTGGACGTTCGAGGCCGGCAGCGTCATGCGCGTGCTCGTCACCGCCACCGACTCGGCGTATGCCGGTCCCCGCGCCGCGCGCGCCGACCGCCTCGCGGTCGACGCCACCGGGCTCGTCCTGCCGACCGTCGCCGGGACGACCCTCTCGGCCGAGTCCGACGCCGACACCGAGTCCATCGGGGTGGCCGTGGCGACCGGCCTTGTCCTGCTCGCGCTGCTGGCCTCCTGGTGGTGGCGCCGGCGTCGGCGCCGCGCCCACCCCTTCCGCCCCGAGCTGGCCGAGGTGCCTCTGGTCGTCGACCACCTCGTCAAGACCTACCGCGACGGACACCGCGCCGTGGACGACGTGTCCTGGCGGGCCGAGCGGGGCCAGGTCGTCGGGCTGCTCGGGCCCAACGGCGCCGGCAAGACGACGACGCTACGCATGGTCATGGGCCTCATCCGCCCCGACTCCGGCTCCGTCCACGTGCTGGGGCAGCCCATCGAGGCCGGCGCCCCGGTGCTGGCGCGGGTCGGCGCGCTCATCGAGGGACCCGGCTTCCTGCCCCACCTCACCGGGCTGGAGAACCTGCACGCCTACTGGTCGGCGACGGGCCGCCCCGTGGCCGACGCGGCCTTCGCCGAGGTGCTCGAGGTCGCGGCCCTCGGCGGCGCCGTCGAGCGGCCGGTGCGCTCCTACAGCCACGGGATGAAGCAACGGCTCGGCATCGCCCAGGCCATGCTCGGCCTGCCCGACGTGCTCGTGCTCGACGAGCCCACCAACGGGCTCGACCCACCCCAGATCGCCGCGATGCGCCCCATCCTGCACCGGTATGCCGCGACCGGCCGCACCGTCGTGGTCTCCAGCCACCTGCTGGCCGAGGTGGAGCTGACCTGCTCCCACGTCATCGTCATGCACGCCGGCCGGGTCGTCACGAGCGGCACCGTGGCCGAGCTCGTCGACAGCGCCGACACGACGGTCGTCCTGCTCGGGCCGGGGAGCGACGTCCCGCTGCTGCGCCGCCGGCTCGCGGCGGTGCCGGGCATCACCGACGTCGACGTGGAGGAGGACCCCGTGGAGCCCAAGGTCGTCATCACGGCCGACCTCCCGCGCGCGGACGTCGTGCGCGCCGTCGCCGAGACCGGTGTCGACATCATCGGCGTGACGAGCCGCCGGCATCTCGAGGACGTGTTCCTCGGCGTCATCGCCGCGGCCCAGGGCGCCGGGTCGGCCTCCTCCGACGGCGAGGGTCCGCGCTCGATCACCGACCGGCTGCGCCAGGTGCGCGCCCGATGAGCGCCCGATGAGCGCCACCGCCCGTCCGGACGCCGACGGCACCCCCACCGGCCCCGGCGGACCCTCCGGCGCCTCGGAGCCCTCCGGCCCGTCGGCCGTGGAGCACCGGCCGCTGTCCTGGCGATCCGAGGTCGGCCGCCAGCTGCGCCGCCGCCGCACCCTCTGGTCGTTCGTGCTCATCCTCGCCCTGCCGGTGATCCTCGTCGCCGCCTTCGCCATCGGCGGCACCGGGAGCGCCACCGGCGGCTCGCTCGTCGGGCTGGCCAAGGCCGGCGCGGCCAACTTCACCGTCTTCTCGCTGTCCGCCTCGGCGTCGTTCCTGCTCGTCGTCCTCGCCGCCCTCTTCGTCGGCGACGCCGTGCCGTCCGAGGCGTCGTGGTCGACGCTGCGCTACCTGCTCATCGCCCCCGTCCCGCGCGCCCGGCTGCTGACGAGCAAGCTCCTCGTCGCCCTGGCCACGATGGCCGTCGCCGTCGTCGTCCTCACGGCCTGGTCGCTGCTGGTGGGCGGGCTGGCCTACGGCTGGGCCCCGTTCACCAACCCGGCCGGCGGGGTGCTGGAGTGGTCCGACATGCTGCCCCGGCTCGGCATCATCGTGCTCTACCTCGTCGTCTTCCTCCTCCAGGTCGGGGCCATCGCGTTCTGGCTCAGCGTGCGCACCGACGCCCCGCTCGCGGCCGTGGGGGGCGCCGTCATGGTGACGATCGTGTCGTCGATCCTCAGCCAGATCGAGACGCTGGGCGGGTGGCGCAACGGGCTGCCCATGTACTACTCGCGCGCCTGGTTCGACGCGTTCGCCCCACAGGTGGACTGGACCTCGATGCGCCACGGGATGCTCTGGTCGCTCTTCTACACGGTGCTCTTCGTGGGGCTCGGATACCGGACCTTCCAGCGCAAGGACGTCCTCAGCTGACACCGGTCCCTCCTAGGGTCGGGATGTGGCGCCGGCAGCCGGCCGCCCAGCACCCGAGAGGACCTCGACATGCCAGGAACCCCACCACCCGTCGCCTCCGAGCGTGAGGCCCTCTGCACGTTCCTGCGCCAGCAGCACGACGGCATCCGCAACGCCGCGCTCGGCCTCACCGACGAGCAGGCCCATGCGGCGCCGTCCCGCAGCGCCATCACCATCGCCGGGCTCGTCAAGCACGTGGCCTACACCGAGCGGGCCTGGCTCGAGCGGGCCCGGGCCGGCACCGCCGGCCGCGCCGCCGACACTCGCTCCACGCAGGAGCGGGCCGAGGAGTATGGCGCCGACTGGGACGCCTCGGGCCAGACCCTGGCCGAGGTGCTCGAGGGCTTCGACGCTCAGGCGGCGGCCACCGAGGCCGCGGCCCTCGACGTGTCGCTCGACCTCGACGCCCCCGTGCCGGTGCCGCGCGACGCGCCCTGGTTCCCCAAGGACGTCGACGCCTGGTCGGTGCGCTGGGTCCTCTTCCACATCCTCGAGGAGACCAGCCGCCACGCCGGCCACGCCGACATCGTGCGCGAGCACCTCGACGGCGCCACGATGTACGAGCTGCTCGCCGCCGCCGAGGGCTGGCCGGAGACGCCGTGGCTGAAGCCCTGGCGCCCGGGTGGCGACGCGACGCAGGGCTGACGGCCGCGCGGCATACAGTCGGCTCGTGAGCGCCACTGGGGTCGATGGGGCCACCGTCTCCGCGGTCGAGCCCCCCGCGGTCGTCCCCGTGCCCCTCGAGCGCCGGGCCGGGCTCGGCCGGGAGGCGCTCGTCGTCCTCGGCCTGTCCCTCGGCTCGTCGGCGATCTACGCGGTGCTGGCCATCATCGACCGGCTCACCAAGCAGGTCGCCCTCAACCAGCAGACCTCGTCGCTCAACAACTCGGTCACCCCCGACCGGCCCTACCTCGACCTCGCCTACCAGCTCGCCGGCATCGGCCTCGGCCTCGTGCCGGTCGCCCTCGCGCTCTATCTGCTGCGCCGGGTCGAGCCGCCGGCGCCCGGCAGCCCGTATGCCGCCTCCCGCTTCCTCGGGCTCGACCGGCACCGACCGGGCTTCGACCTCGGCGGTGGCGTGGCGCTCGCGGCCATCATCGGCATCCCGGGGCTGGGGCTCTACGTCGCCGCCAAGGCCCTCGACATCAACACCCAGGTGGCCGCCGCCAACCTCTCCGGGGCCTGGTGGACCATCCCGGTGCTCGTCCTCGCCGCGGTGCAGAACGCCGCGCTCGAGGAGGTCGTCGTCGTCGGCTACCTCATGACCAGGCTGCAGCAGATGGGCTGGCGCACCCCGCTCGTCGTCGCCGGGTCGGCGCTCCTGCGCGGGTCGTACCACCTCTACCAGGGCTTCGGGGCGTTCGTCGGCAACGCCGTCATGGGCGTCGTGTTCGCCCTCGTCTACCTGCGCTGGCGCCGGGTCGGGCCGCTGGTCGTCGCCCACACCATCCTCGACGTGGTGGCGTTCGTCGGCTACACGCTCGCCAAGGACCACATCGGCTGGCTGCGATGAGCGCGACGGAGACCCTCTGATGGGCGGCGGACACGACCACGGCGGGGGCCAGGCGGCCGGCAGCGACCACCGCGGGCGCCTCGCCCTCGTCCTGGCCGTCACGACCGTCGTCCTCGCCGTCGAGGTCGTCGGCGCCGTCGTCTCGGGCAGCCTCGCCCTGCTGGCCGACGCGGGCCACATGCTCACCGACGTCGCCGGCCTCACGCTGGCGTGGTTCGCCGCGACCCTCGCCCGCCGGCCGGCCACGGAGCAGCGCACCTGGGGCTACCGGCGGGCCGAGGTGCTGGCGGCCGCCGCCCAGGCCGCCGTCCTGCTGGCGGTCGGGGGGTTCGTGCTCGTCGAGGGCGTCCGCCGGCTGTTCGAGCCACCCGAGGTGGGGTCGGGCGCCATGGTCGTCTTCGGGATCGTCGGGCTGCTCGGCAACACGGTGTCCATCTCGATCCTGGCCTCCGCCCGCGACGGCAACCTCAACCTGCGCGCGGCGTTCCTCGAGGTGGTCAACGACGCGCTGGGATCGGTCGCCGTGCTCGTCGCGGCGGCGGTCATCGCCCTGACCGGGTGGCTGCGGGCCGACGCCCTGGCGTCCCTCGTCATCGGCGTCCTCATCATCCCGCGCACCATCGGCCTGCTCCGCGAGAGCGTCGACGTGCTCATGGAGGCCACCCCGAAGGGCATCGACCTGGCGGCCGTGCGCGCCCGGCTACTCGAGGACGACCACGTCACGCAGGTGCACGACCTGCACGTCAGCCAGGTCGCGACGGGCCTACCGGTGCTCACCGCCCACGTCGTCGTCGACGCCTCGTGCTTCCACGACGGCCACCTGCCCCGGATGCTCGACCAGCTGCAGCACTCGCTCGCCCACGAGTTCTCGGTGGAGCACTCGACCATCCAGTTCGAGGCCGCCGACCACGCCGACCACGAGGGCGCCGACCACCAGTAGCCCGCCCCGACCGGACTCAGATGCTCCCCGGTTCTGCGGCTGCCCCGCCTGCGGACCGGGCAACCTCTGAGTCCCGGTCCGGTTCTGGAGCACCAGGAGGAGGGCCGGGCCCGCAGCACGGGCCGGACACCGGGTCGATGTGGCGGGCGCACCCAAGCCCGCTGCATACGATGCACCCCGTGGAGAGCGAGGGGGAGCTGCGCCGACGCCTGCTCGGCGCACCCGTCGACGTGACCCGTGGCCAGCGGCTGCTCGGCTGGCTGGGACCGCTCTTCGCCATGGTCGTCGGCGGCGTCCTGCGGTTCTGGGACCTCGGGAACCCGCACCAGCTGGTCTTCGACGAGACGTACTACGTCAAGCAGGGCTGGTCGATGATCCTGTTCGGCGTCGAGATGCGCAACGACCCGGGTCTGCAGGCGCAACAGCAGGTCGACCAGAACTTCACCGCGGGCAACGTCCTCACGGTCTACGACCCGCGCAACGGCGACCTCGTCGTGCACCCCCCGGTGGGCAAATGGCTCATCGGCTGGGGCGAGCAGATCTTCGGCATCGACAGCTCGTTCGGCTGGCGGTTCGCCGTCTGCGTCATGGGCACGCTGTCGATCCTCATGATCGGACGGGCGGCCCGGCGGCTGTTCGGGTCGTCCCTGCTCGGCACCATCGCCGCCCTCGTCCTGGCCTTCGAGGGCCACCACTTCGTCCACTCGCGCACCGGGCTGCTCGACCTCATCGTCATGTTCTGGTCGTTCGCCGCGTTCTGCTTCCTCCTCATCGACCGCGACGCCTCCCGGGCCGTGCTGGCCCGCCGGCTGGCCGGGCTCGGGCGCGACGAGCGGCGGCGGTTCGGGCGCTACGGGCCGTCGCTCGGCTGGCGCCCGTACCGCCTTGCCGCCGGGGTATGCCTGGGGCTCGCCTGCGGGACCAAGTGGTCCGGCGCCTACTTCCTCGTCGTCTTCGGGATCATGACCGTCCTCTGGGACATGGGCGCCCGCCGGGCGGCGGGCGTGAAGCGTTGGCGCACGGCGTGGCTCGTCAAGGACACCCCGCTGGCCGTCGTGTGGCTGGCCGTGACGAGCGTCGTCGTCTACTGCCTCAGCTGGTGGGGCTGGTTCGCGACGTCCATCGGCTACAACCGCACCTGGGCCGACACCCACCCGGCCGAGCCGGGATGGGGCTGGATGCCGGGGGCCGTGCGGTCGTGGTGGAACTACCACGCCCAGATCCTCGAGTTCCACACCCACCTGACGTCCGACCACCCCTACAAGACGAACCCCTGGTCGTGGCTGGTGCAGGGCCGGCCGACGTCCTTCTTCTACGAGGGACCGAAGAACGGCGAGCAGGGCTGCGTCGTCGACACCTGCTCGAAGGCGATCACCTCGATCGGCACGCCGACGGTCTGGTGGGCCGCCACCCTGGCCATCGTCGTGCTGGTCTTCATGTGGGCCCTGCGCCGCGACTGGCGGGCCGGCGCCATCCTCGGCGGGTTCATGGGCGGCTACGTGCCCTGGTTCCTCCTCGGTGACCGCACCATCTACTCGTTCTACGCCGTGGCCTTCGTGCCCTACGTCGTGCTCGCTGTGGTCTACGTGCTCGGCCTGTTCATCGGGGGCCCCCGGGCGAGACCGCTGCGCCGCAAGGTCGGGCTGGGCGTGGCCGGGCTCTTCGTCGTCTCGGAGATCCTGCTCTTCGCCTTCTTCTACCCGATCTACACCGCCCAGGTCGTGTCCTATGCGTTCTGGAGCGCGCACATGTGGTTCCCCAGCTGGATCTGAGGGCTTGATAGGCAAGTCCTTCCTTGCCTATTCTGGAGCGGTGTCGGACGCCCTCTTCAAGGCGCTGGCCGACGAGACCCGCCGGGTGATCCTCGACGAGCTCGCCGAACGGGACGGCCAGTCGCTCTTCGAGATCTGCACCCGCCTCACCATGCGGCACGGCATCACGTCGACCCGCCAGGCCGTCTCCCAGCACCTGGCCCTGCTCGAGGAGGCCGGCCTCGTGAGCAGCCGCCGTGATGGCCGGACCAAGCTGCACCACCTGCATACCGCACCGCTGCGCGCCATCACCGACCGGTGGCCGCCCCCCTGAGAGGACCGCACATGCCTCGCATCACCACCGCCAGCGTCTTCGTCGACGACCAGGCCAAGGCCCTGGCGTTCTACACCGAGGTCCTCGGGTTCGTCGTCAAGGACGACGTGCCCCTCGGGGAGTTCCGGTGGCTCACCGTCGTCTCGCCGGACGACCCCGACGGCACCCGGCTGCTGCTCGAGCCCGACGACCATCCTGCAGCCAAGGCCTTCGCGGCGGCGATCCGCGCCGACGGCATCCCGGCCACCTCGTTCGGCGTCGCCGGCCCCGAGGAGCTCGAGCGGACGTATGCGTCCCTGCTCGCCCGCGGGGCCCGGGTGACCCAGCCGCCCACCGAGATGGGCCCGGTGTCGACGCTCGTCGTGGACGACACCTGCGGCAACCTCATCCAGCTGGCGACCCCACCGCGCGCCACCTGAACCGCCGTGCTTCGATGGGCCGGACGTTGTCTTTTCAACCATCCCGATTGGCCAGGAGCCCGACCATGAACCTGCGCAGCGCCCTCACCCACAGCCCGCAGCGGCTCGCCGCCGGTGCCTACATCTTCCACAGCGGGATGGGGAAGTGGAAGGGCGAGCCGCAGCAGGCCGCGTACGTCCACGGCGCGGCGAGCCAGGCCTTCCCCTTCCTCAAGGACATCCCGCCCGCCCAGTTCCTCAAGGCCCTCTCGGTCGGCGAGATGGTGACCGGCGCATTGCTCCTCGTGCCCATCGTGCCCAACGCGGTGGCCGGGGCCGCCCTCACCGGGTTCTCGGGCGCGCTCGTGACGATGTACCTGCGCACGCCGGAGATGCACCAGCCTGGCAGCGTGTGGCCGACCCCCGCCGGGATGGCGGTCAGCAAGGACGTGTGGATGCTGGGGATCGGTGCCGGCCTCGTCCTCGAGGCGGCGGTGGCCGACCGCTAGGCCGTCGTAGCCGCTCCTCCTCGAGGGACGGACCCCACGAGGCCGGAGAGGTCGAACCGAGCAACTCGTCGGTATGCCTGTAACGATCCGGCCGCTGCGCCGATGAAGCAGGTGTCGTGGCGCCGCCCGGACCCCCGAGCGGGCGGCGCCACACACTCAGGTCGAGGCTGGACAGCCTCCCGGAGCGCCCGGTCAGGGCGACGTCGGGGCCAGGGGGCCCACCCGCAGATGGCGGGCCCCCCGACACACCTGAGCGCACGTCGCCGGGCTGGCCTCCGGTGGCCATCCCGCATCCTCGGGAGAGGGTGCGGACTGCTGGCGACGGCGGGGGCCACGCGGGAAAGCGGCACCCGATGGGAACAGCATGCGGGTGGCCGTGCAGCGGCACGGCTGACTTGACGGCGTCTTAACCCACTGTTGGACAAATCCTGGAGAAACCGGACACGGGCCTGGCGGCGGGTGACTCGAGAGACGAGCAAGGGACCGGTCCGCGGAGCGGATGGTCCCTGGTCGTCGGTGGAGCTGCGGGGATTCGAACCCCGGACCTTCTCATTGCGAAGGCGTGTCCAGCCTTACTCGATGGCCGCTGCATGCGTTGCATGGGTTGCGCGATGACCGCCAGGTGCCCCGATGTCATCCCGGGGGGGCACCGGGGGGGCACGCGACGTGGTGCACAGTTCGAGGCCACACCGCCGGCCTGACGGATTTATCAGATGGTTGACGAGACCGACCTATAGCTGGGGCGGTGTGGGCGTGGGCGCCGCGGCGGACGCGGCCTCACGTCGTCGGCGGCGCGCTTCTTGGTGCAGGTTGATAGGCGTGGCAGTACGCGGATAATCATCTCGGCCATGTAGGTGGCCGGCTGCAGGTCTTGAGGGACCCTGTGTTGCGCCAAGACGACGCGAGGTAGGGCACCGAGCGCCTGGTCGACGTCGCGGTTATCAACAATGGGTTGTTCCTGTGAGGTCTCCAGGTCGCCGTCGGAGATGGCATCGACAAGGCCAGCTTCGACGAGGGCGTCCTCGCCGTCACCAGGGTCATCATCACTCTCGTCGACCGCCGGGTGAGCCCCGTACTCGACGATGATGAGGCATACGGCGTGATACGCATCATCTTCGCGGCCCAGCTTCTGCAGGAGGTCGATGAGCCAAGCGGCCTTGTCGGGCTTTGTTTCGAAGATGGTGGACCGAAGGGCGTACAGGAACCCCAGAGCAGCCATCGGGTGACGGAGGCGCAGGTTCTTTGCGTCCCCGCAGGACTCCTCGACCCGGTTGGCGGCGTTCTTCCCGAAGCTGGAGTCCATCCGCTTAGTGCTGATAAGGAGCTCCGGGCCGGTGTCCCAATTCGACATCACGACGTCGACCTGCTTGAGGCAGTTCTTGCCGAGAATGTTCGCGCTGGAGGCCGCCGCGCCCGTCGGAGGAGTCGGCGCCTGCAGCCGTCTCCACAGTTTCTCGCGCTCGGGCCTGGTCACCTTCTCCAGTAACTTAACGAGCGGCAACGGGAGGATCCCGGGCGCGCTGGGGCGGGGCCAGACCGCGTCTTTATCGAACCCACCGCGGCGAAGCTCGTACGAGACCCACACATCCAACGCCAGGGCCGGAACTTCGTCGCTGCGGCCTCGCTTGGGTGCCGGTTCGCGACCGCGTACCGCGCGGTGACCGGCCACGGCCGGCTCGCTCATGGCAAGTGGCTCGCCGTGCACGGCTGCGATGGGGTAGGGCTGTCGGCCGTCATCCTCGAGCCCGCCCTCGGGGCTCGTGTGGTCGCGATCGACTCCTCGCCGGCAAGCCGACGCCCGGCCGCGGAGCTGGGCGCCGAGGTCGTCCTCGACGGGGCGGGCGACGTGGCCGCTGCGGTCGGGGAGGCGACCGTCGGCGGTACGCACGTCTCGCTCGACGCGGTCGGCTCGGCGGCCACCGCCGTTTCGTCCGTCCTCTCCATGGCACCCCGCGTGGCCGGCACGTGCAGGCCGGGCTGCTGTTCGGCGCCGCCGCCACGCCCCCGCTGCCGATGGACCGGGTCGTCGCCCAGGAGCTGGTGATCTACGGCTCGCACGGGATGGCGGCGCACGACTACCCCGGGCTGCTCGACCTCGTTCGCAGCGGGCGCGTGGAACCCGCAGCGCCTCGTGGGACGAGTGGTCGGCCTGGAGGCGGCCGGAGCCGGCTTGGCCGGGATGAGTAAGCGCGGGCGTCCGCCCGGGCTCACCATCGTCGACGTGTCCACCCGGAGGCGCTGAGCCGGGCTTGAACTACCGCAGCTGACCGCGGATCTCCCCGCCTGGGTAGGTGGCGTCGTGGACGTTGACGTAGAAGGCGGACGGGTCTGCCGCGATCTTGTCGAGGATCCCCGGCGCCGTCGGCGTCACGCAAGTGATCTCCGCGAACGTGTTGGCCGGCTTCACCACGAGGGGGATGACGACAGGGCCATTGACACCGGCGGCCCCCTGGTGGATGTGCCCGGCCACGGCCGGCGCCGTGAGGTGGCGTACGACGAGGGTGTAGCAGAGCTGGCCGTCCTTGATCCTGAAGCTGAAGATGCCCGAGGCCCCCGTATCCGGCACCCCGCCCTCCTGCTGGGTGTCCATGAAGGCGCCCGGGTAGGCCGTGGTCCGGGCCGAAGCCGGAGCGGCACCCGCGACGACGGCAGCGCCGCACGCCAGCATCAGGGCGCCACCAACCAGTGCACGGCGGGGTGTTTTCATCAAAACGACTCCTTCGTCGACGGAGGCCGGGGGGTGTTGTCCCGACGCTACCTGGGAGACGACGACGCCACCCGGCTGGTTCAGTCTCCCTCGTAACGACGTGTATCGCACGGGCCCTAGGACAGGTCGTCGAGCCGGCCGTGTCGCCAGACCGCGTCCTCGAGGCGCATGGCCCATATCCGCTGCAGAGAGCCACTGCCGGAGTGAAGGTCTCCGAGGCGTGGTAGCTGCCGGGGTTGATGGGCAGCTCGGTCGGCACGCCCGCCTGCATGAGCCGGTTGGCGAGGGCGATGTCTCGTCGTGGAACAGGTCGACGGTGCCTACGTCGATGAAGGTCGGGGCCAGCCCCGACAGGTCCGTGGCTCGGGCCGGGGTAAATGATTAGGCCGCGCAGGGGGCTAACTGCTCGGTGCCGATCAAGCCGGGCAGGTCAGTGTGGGACGCGGCGGCCTCCGACTCGTCGGCACCGAGGTGCGATCGGTCGACGTGAGGGCTGTCTCACTGGCCATCGCCGGGTCACGGGTTGGGAGTTGCGTGGTTCCCGAGGTATAGCCGGGACCCGTGTCCCCTGTGGTCGGGGCACTGGAGATGCCGACCTCAGCATGTCGAACCCTGGGGTCAACTCGGGACGGCCCCGCCGGCCCCCTCGAGCGGAGGACTGTCCTCATGTCGCGAGACCGGCTGCCGCGAGGGGTTGGGTTTGAAGATCAAAGCCAGCAACAAGCACTCGGGCGGGGCCTGCGCCAACGCCGCCCCAATGAATCACCCTGAACCGCCTTCCGACGAAGGCCGTCTGAATTTTACGGATAAATAATCACAACCAACCGGGCCGGTGCATACTCCCAGAGGAACCCACACCGTCTTATTGAGAGCAGGAGAACCAATGCAAGCTGAACGGTCGACCCGTAGGCGCAAGCGTCCCGCTGGATCCCTGCTGCTCGTCTCTATCGGCCTAGCAGCCGGGATGACCCTCGCCGGTAGCGCCGCGATAGCCTCACCCGCCTCGGCCCCAGCCGAGCCACTGCCCGGGGCCGACGGCGTCTTCTTCGGATGCGTAGGCCCAAGCGGGATACTCAAGGTCGTCGCTACCGCGACGGATTGCCGCGCGCACGAGACCGCCATCAGCTGGAGCCACACCGGACCCATCGGACCCCAGGGGCCCCAGGGGATTCAGGGGATCCCAGGTGTCAAGGGCGACACGGGTCTAACTGGTGCCAAGGGCGACCAAGGAATCGCCGGTATCCAGGGCGTCCAGGGCCTAAAAGGCGACACCGGCGCCCAAGGGGCGAAGGGTGACACCGGCGCCCAGGGGCCGAAGGGTGACACCGGCACCCAGGGGTTGAAGGGTGACACCGGCCTAACCGGCGCCACGGGTGACCAGGGCGCTCCGGGCAAGGACGGTGCTACCGGCCCCTCAGGCGCCGTCGGCCCCAAGGGCGACCAGGGGATCCCGGGACAGCCCGGCCCGGCAGGCGCCACCGGCCCCGTAGGACCGAGGGGCGCAACTGGACCCGCTGGACCCGCCGGCCCAGCAGGAGGCAGCGGGGGTTCCGTCTACAGCCTGACCTGCACCTTTAACGGCGATGTCTACACCGGCGGGACGGTCCTCCACAACCCGCAGGGTCACGTCGCAAGCGACTACACCTCCAACAATTTGGTCTGCCGTTACCCGTAAGGGCGCGTGACCTGCCACCCCCTAGTGTCGTGTCGCTTCTGAGCCCTTGGAGGGCTCCTGCAACAGCTCAGGAATGCCTGGGCTATGTGCGCAGCGGCCCGTGCAGTAGAGAGCACCCCCGCTCGTATCCCAGCGGGGGTGCTGGTTGCCGTCTCGACGAGGTCGAGCGGCATGTGCGGCGGATCAGCGAAGCGTCGACCTGAGCAAGGGTCTATGGGGGTCACTGACGGTGGGACGGGATCTCCCGCGATCATGGCCCAGCGCACGAGGGCCCGGCCGTTCACCACGGTCTCGACGCCGCCCTACGGGTACTCGGGTCGGAATGCGAGCGACCCACCGAGCCTGCCGCCTCAAGCCGGAGGGATGCCCCCGGCCGTCAGGGGGAGGGCCGAGAGCATCCCAGGGGCGCCGTGGGCGCGGAACGCCGTCCGGGTTGATGCTGCCCCCAGGGGATGAGCGTATTAGCGGTGCCTCGACGCGGTCTCAACGCGCGGCGGTGGGGCGTGTGTGGATTTATGTGGCTCGGCCGCCACACGGACCGGAATCCCGCGGGCGGCGACCTGCTGGGGCCGTCGGCTGCCCTCGGGCTCGTGGTGAGCGCCGAGGAGGCCCGTCGAAGTCCCGCCAGAGGGCGGCACCCCCCCGGTTGAACGGCGGGGGTGCCGCCGCCCGGGGAGCGCGGGCTGTAACGCTGCGCCCGCCTCCACCGATGAAGGGGGTGCCGCGACGTCGCTCCTATCCTCCCCTGATGGGAGCGGCGTGGCGGCATCATCGAGACCCCAGCCGACTTATCATCGCGGCGCTGAGACCGGGTTTGTCCACCCGGGCCCATGACCGCCCGAGTGCGCTGGTCCGCAGGCGCGAGTCACAAGATCACGAACGAACACAAACGAGAGGCGGCCCCTCCCCGGTCTCGCTACGCTCGTGCGTTTAACCGGGAATGTCGCAAAATATCGATGGACGACTAGTGATGAACGCGACGGACAGTGACCACGAGACCAGGCCCACCGTCTTGGCAGGGCTGGGACTGACACTCGCTGGCGTATTTGTGGTGGGCGCCCTGTTCTGGGTGATGACCTCGCTGTCCCAACACATCGTGATCACCCCCCCGGCCGTCCGCACGTCGACCGCGGCCCCACCAGTAGTGGAGGCGGCACAACCCCCCACCTCCACCTCCACCACCACGGCTGCGCCCAGCCTGACCGTCACCCTGCCGCCGCCCGAGCAGCCCACTGTCTCCTCGACCCTCCCCTCTCGGCCCCGGTCCACCGTCGGAGCCGTTAAGCCTCTGCCGCGGGCCACGGTCAGCGCGGGTTCGAGTCCTCCCGACTCCGCCCCCGCCTCCACGGTCACCCCTGCCACTCCAATCCCCGCTCCCACAGTCATGCCCGCTCCTACGGCACCGCCCCCTCCCACGGCCCCGCCGCTCCCCACGGTCGCACCGACGACACCCCCTGCGCCGCGCACCACCAGGCCCGTTTTTCCCACGATCACTTTTCCGGCCCCGCCGACCACCCCACCGGCGCCGCGCACCACCAGGCCCCCGCCCTCCCCCTGGGGTTGACCCGTGAGCTGTTCACGACCGGTACCGCTAAGGAGTCCTCGCCCCCCTCCGGCTAGCCCCCGGCCGCGGATTGCGAGGAACAGCCCCGTATCGGCCAGGAACCTGGCTAGCATTCGACAAGGGCCCAGCATTGCGGGAGGCCCTAACCGGGGGCGAGCCCCGACCCGACGCCGGGGGGGCGATTGGGTCGGGGCCCTGCGGCGCCTCCGGGGTGGATGTAACGCCTTGGAACATCGACCCGGACCTTGGCAGAGACGCCGATCAGCACAGCGTACGACGCGGCACCCCGAGACCCTCGTCTATGCGCATGTCAGCGGGACGCCCCCGGGCCAGCAAGGGGGTGTCAGCCTGGGGGGCGCCCCGTGGGGGCGCGACGGCCTGACCCGCCAGCCGCCCCGGTCGGACACATGTCTAACGAGGTTCGCATCTCCCACCCGCCGGCGGTGGTCCTGAAGGTCGTGAACCCGATTACGCGGAGCCTGCTGCAGTCCCGGTTGGCAACCCGGATGACCGGCCAAGCTCTGATGCACTTCAGCGGCCAGAGAACCGGGGCGGGATACACGGTCGTGGTCAGCAGCTGGCACGAGTTCCAGGGCGAACACGTGATCGTTTCCCCCGCCCGATGGCGCCGGAACTTCGCAGGCGGCGCCCCGCTGGTCGTGCGCCATGGCGGTGTCGACATCCGGGGTCGAGGGGTCTTGGACGCCGATCCGGACCACGTCGCAGCCGTCGCGAACGGACTGCTCTCGGCCGGCATCTCACAACGGGCCCTAGGCCTGAAGGTGCCCGCCGGACATCGCATCAGCCCCGCCGACGTCGCTGCCATTCATCTCGGCGTCGTGCGCTTCGAACCGTCTAGACCCTAGGGGTCGTCGAGGTCCGGGGGTATTCGCGGCTAGACCCACGATCGCCGGATGTGTGCTGGGCGGAGTGCCGACAGCCCCCGTCCTGCAGCGAGGCGGGGGGCGGTTCTCCTGACGTCGAGAGACCTCAGTGCTCGAACAGGAACGTCACCGGCACCTGCCAATCCTTCGCGATGGCCTCCATCTCGCGAGCATGAGCCGGCCCGGGGTGCCCAGGCCCCCAGCCGGGCGTAGGGTCGCGGGCCATGGCCGACCTCTACGTCTTCGCGACCGTGGGGGCGACCTCCGAAAGGCTGTGGCGGTTCCCCAACCAGAACGGGGACCTCTGGGAGTTCCAGCCAGCGACGATGGGTTACATCGACGTCTACCGACACCATACGGACGGCTCGCACAGTTACCACCTGTCGATCCGGGCGGACATCCAGACACTCACGGGCGTGAGGGCCTAGAGGCGCACAGGCCGGGCCGTGAGTCAGCGATCAACTGGTTCCAGCTCCGCCAAAGGCGTAGTGGCGATCATGGCCCAGCGTCAGACCCTCCGACCGTTCACGACGACCTTGGTACCGCCCCAGGTGTACTCGGGAACCCACCCTTTGGCCGCCCACTTCTCGGGCCAGGCATCGACGCCGATGTGTGCCTTCACCTTCGGCACGCAGACCGAACTGGGGTGAAGGCCTTCAGATACCGTGAAGTGTCCTCGAGCGTGGCCGCCTTCTGCGGCGGGCCGGTCGGGCCATCGGTTGGTCGCCGCGTGAGGCAACTCCTATGTCCCGTCCAGCCCAAGTTCTGCCCTACCAACCCTCCACGATGTCGACCGCGCAGCTGGCGGCCGTGTCCTACCTGGCCCGCTACTCCGGCCGCACCCACGTCCTGTACGCCTTCCAGCTGAGGCAGTGGTTCACCTGGTGCGAGACCAACGCGCTGGACCCACTGGTCGGGATCCAACGCGCCCACGTCGAACTGTACATCCGGCAGCTCGGCGACCACGGCTTCATGGACTCCTCGGTCGTGACGATGATGCACGCCGTCCGGGGGACTTCCGGTTCGCCCACATCGACGGCCTCATCGGCTCCGACCCCGCCGTCTATGCACGGGCAATCGGCTAGCGCATCCCGGTTCCATGTCCCTTCGCCTCGCATGGGGGAAGCGGGTGTCGGACGATGGGCGGGTGAAGCTGAAGCTCGACCTGCACGACGTCTACAACCGCGGCGAGGAGATCGAGCTGGCACTCCGATCCATCATCGACGGAGCCGTTGCCAAGAAGGCCCCGCTCGTGGAGATCATTCCCGGCAAGGGCTCGGGGCAGCTGAAAAAACGTGCTGCGGTTCCTGGACCGCCCAGACATCAAGACGCTCTACCACCGGGTCGAAAAGACTCGCACAACTTCTGCCGGGTCTTCGTCCACTTCCGTTGGAAGTAGGCGACCGGATCCCGCGAGGTGGGCGTCACTCCAGCGGCGTGCGGGCGCACACGCTAACGGGTCTGCCGGTGGGCGAAAGATCCGGATCGGCCTGATGTCGGGGGCGTGACACGGTTCGCCGACGAGGTGTTCGGAGACCGGGTCACGCGCCTCGGACATCAGTCGTCGTCGTTTGGCTGGAAGTAGTGGGGACGTCCAGATCGCCGCCCGGCACGCCGACCCCCGCACCACCATGCGCTACGACCGCGCCCGCAAGAACCTCGACCGCCACCCCAACTACATCCTCGCCGCCTACATGGCCTCCGGCACCTAACCCAGCCGCGCTGCAGAGGGTCCTGCCGATCTGCGGGCGATGCTTAAGCGGATGCGGCCCTGGAGGTCACATGTCGGCGGCCAGCTGGGGGACGCAGGGGGCTCCGGGCTGGGTGGCGAAACAAACCGTATACAGGTACAGTTATCGGCATACCCCTTGTTCCAAGGAGGAGCGCCACATGCCTGCTGCCACACTGCTTCGTGCTGGTGAGCACGCCACGTCCCGCAGCGCGTTCTACCGTCGTGCGAATGCGGGCGCCTACGAGAGGATCGCGCGCGGCCTCTACCTGCCTTCCGACGCGGACACGGCTGACTGGGACTGGCTTGAGGCGGCCGCCAAACATCCCAAGGCGACTCTTTGCTTGACATCGGCGCTGGCCTACTACGACCTGACCGACGAGATTCCTAAGGCACTTGACGTCGCGATTCCGCGAGGTAGCAGGACCCCTGCGACCGAGGGAGCCATCGCCTGGCACCACTTTGCCGCCGACTCCTTCGGCCTAGGTCGGACCACCATTGCCATCCCGGGCTCGGATATGCGCATAGGCATCTACAGTCCGGAGCGGTGCATTGCTGACGCGTTCCGACTTCGTGGCTCGTTGGGGTACGAGCTGGGGCGTGACGCGTTGCGAAGCTGGCTGGGCCGGGGTGGGAAGCCTGCCGACCTGTTGGAGATCGCGTCGCAGCTACCGCGGACCAGGGAGCCTCTGCTTCGGACGCTTGAGGTCATGGCCGGATGACGGCGAATGGCGATCAGGTCCTTTGGCAGCTCCAACGCCAAGCGCAAGCGTCAAGGAGGACCGATGCCCCGGTCGCGACTGGCGAGTTGGTCACCCGCCATGCTCTTGAGTCATTTTTGGACCGACTTCAGAGGACTCAGCACGGGCAGGACTTCGTCCTAAAGGGAGGCATCCTGTTGACTGGCTATGGAATTCGCCGACCGACCAAGGACGTGGACTCGCAGGCCATCTCAGCGTCCGTCACCTCAGCCCTGATCCACCGGTTGGTGGGCGGCGGCAGCGGGTCGTGACACGCGAATGCCCCTGTGGGGCGGAAGGATTGGACTTGCGACAGTTCGATCCGACCTACACCGAAGGGGCATCCGACAGGTGCGAGCATTCCACAAGATCGACGCGGTTTTCGATGACCCCAACCTGATCGGGTCGGCGGGTCTGGTTCCCGTGATGCGGCTGGCCGAGCGGGCCGGGCTGCATCAAATGTTGCCGGAGCGGTTGCGGCTGCCCTCTGCCAACGCGGCGGTGAAGGCATCGTGCGTGGTCGCGGGGATGGTCGCCGGCGCCGATTCCATCGACGACCTCGACGTGCTGCGCCACGGTGGGATGGTCAGGGTCGTTACCGGGGTGAGGGCGCCCTCGACGGTCGGACGTTCCTGCGCACGTTCACGTTCGGGCACGTGCGCCAGCTCGACGCCGTCTCCTCCCGGGTCCTGGCCGGCCTCGCGTCGGTGGTGCCGCGGCTGCTCGCCGGGACCGACGCGATGGCGTTCATCGATGTCGACGACACGATCCGGCAGGTCCACGGGTACCGGAAGCAGGGCGCCGCGTACGGGTACTCCGGGGTCAAGGGCCTGAACGCGCAGCTCGCGGTCCTGTCGTCGCCGACGTGCGCCCCGGTGATCGCGGCGTCTCGGCTGCGCAAGGGCAACGCGGTGTCCGGTCACGGCGCGCATCGGTTGATCGGTGACGCCCTAGCCACCGCCCGGACGGCCGGCGCGAGCGGTCAGGTGATGGTGCGGGCCGACTCCGGTTACTACCGCCGCGACGTGATCGCGGCCGCCCGCGCGGGGAAAGCCTGGTTCTCCGTGACGGTCCGGATGAATCCTGCTGTCGTGCGCGCGATCGCGGGCATCCCCGAGACCGCGTGGACCACGATCAAGTACCCGCGGGCGGTGTGGGACGAGGACGAGAAGCGGTGGGTCTCCGAGGCGCAGGTCGCCGAGGCCACGTTCACCGCGTTCACCTCCGCCCCGAAGAAGCAGCAGGTGTCCTGCCGGCTCGTGGTGCGACGGGTCCAACGCCTCAGCCCCCGGGCGACCGCCGCTGGCCAAGGCGAGCTCTTCTCCACGTGGCGTCACCACGGGTTCGTCACCAACTCCACCCTGACCACGATCGCGGCGGACGAGACCCACCGCGACCACGCCATCGTCGAGCAGGTCATCGCCGAGCTGAAGAACGGCCCGCTGGCGCATGCCCCGTCCGGGAAGTTCCTGGCCAACGCGGCCTGGCTCACCTTGGCCTGTCTCGCGTTCAACCTCCTGCGTACCGCGGGCGTGGCCGCCTCGGCCCGCCATGCGAAAGCGCGGTGGGCCACCGCACCCAGCTGGTGGCTGTCCCCGCCCGGGTCGCGTCGTCCGCTCGCCGGCTGGTGCTGCACCTGCCGAAGAACTGGCCCTGGTCGTCCGCGTGGGACAACCTCTGGGCCACCGCCACCACCGCGACACCCTGACCATCCGGCCTACCGGCCCGAGGAACCACCCGACGTGGAAGAGCCGGACAGACCGGCGGCTCCGCCACGTCACCGCGCGACAGACCAAGGAATCAGCGGCCGAAAGCGTCAGCTAAGTCCCCGGAAATCATCGTTGGTGGATCAGGGCTCAGCCCGGCCGGCCGGGCCTGCACTGCCTGAGCGGTGAATACCAGGCCTCCCGGCGCCACGTCGGGGTCGACAACGCCGAGAACGAGGCCGTAGCGACGGTCTGGCCCCGATTTCGAGCGTTGCCGACAACCGCAATGCCGGCGGCCAGCATCGCGGGACCCTTAACCAACCGGGGACATTCCCCACGGGCTCGACCGACACCAACAGCCACGCGGGGCGGATGGCCTTACACGATCAGACACCTAGCAGCCCGCGGGCCTGAGCGGTCTCGGACGCGGTCGGGTTGCCGTGGGTGTAGTGGAAGTAGCTGCCACCTTGGAGCTGCTCGCCGGCGTCAGCGACCCGCTCGCCGTTGCTGGAGGCGGCCTGAGCTTGAGTCCAGCCGGCCCTGTACTCCAGCGCGTGCATGTACTCGTGCTTGAGGACGGAGTCGATCTGGTTGGCCGGGCATGCCTTGTAGACCCAGATTCCGGCCGGGATCGTCGCAGACCATGCGTTCGGGTAGGCAATGCTGTCCGGCGTCTCCTCGTAGCAGTGGACGGGTATGCCATGGACGGACGCCGGGCACGCTGAAGCGGGCGCTGGTGCGGGGGCCGGTGCGGGCGCGGGGTTCGGAGTCGGTGCGACCGCGGGCGCCGGGGTCGGTGCCGGTGCCGCCTTGGGTGCGGGCGCCGGCGTGGCCTTGGGGGCGGGTGAGGCCTTGGGCGTCGTCGGTGCGTGTGCCGGTGCGGGTGCCGGTGCGTGGGCCGGTGCGGGGTCGGCGGGCGCGGGCGCCACCGGAACAGCGGGAACCACGGGCACCGGGCTAAACGCAGGAACTGCAGGCGCTGGGCTAGACGCAGGAACCGGTGTCCAGCCGGCGCTCGTGCGGTGGGCTAGCGACTCAAGGACGACGGTCATGTCGGGGGCCGTTTCGGGGCCAGCGACCGGGACCGGGGTGGCGTGACCGCAGGCGGCTAACAGCAGGGTGACACATCCTACCGTTGCCGCGATGGCCGTCGAGCGGACCTTCGCGGAGCCTCCTTCGCATGGGGGGGACATCCGGAGGGTTCGCACCAGTCGGTGGGTACCCCCGGTAACGCGGGGGTGGCACGCCGGGGCCGCCATCTTCGGGTAGCTCTGTGGGCGGGCGGACTGAGCCTTCATGGGTGTCCTTAGGGGTGGGTTGGATTGCTTCAGTGGTTGCCTGACCTCGAAGGGACGGCAGGCGAAAATGACACCGGCTACGTGACGGCGTGTTGGTGGGCATGGCGGCGCGCTCTAAGGGGCGGCCGCCATCTGGGGAGGAAGCGCCCACCAAGTCTTTGCGAGGACCTACGAGGGCCTCGTAGGTGCGGCTAACTAAGAATCGCGTCACCTTGAACCGGGGACGTGTAAAGGGCCGTTCATATCCCGATGGGCGGCGTTTTGAACCGTTCTTCGGTGAGTGAGCCATCAAAGACCGGTAGTTGAGTCAGATCAACGGTGAGCGATCCTCGGGGCGCTTGCCATCGAACGAAATCGCACTAGCTCAGCGGCTGCCTTCCGCCCGCGTCCTAGGTATAGTGGAGGTATGTCTCAGGTATAGGAAGAGTAAAGGACATGACCAACTGTGAGGGCGTTTTAGATAAACTGGGACAAATCCGTTGCCACCACGGCAGGTTGGGTGCCCTCTGCGGCCAGCCCGAGGCAGTGGTGACGCCCGCCCGCGCCGGCCCGTAGCGGCGGGCCCATGACGCCGACGGCATTGCCGAGACGGTGCGCCCCCCCTGATCGGCGTCGGGCCCAAGATGGGTACCCGTTGGGCCGTCACGGGCCGGTTGATCGCGGGACGCACGCCCGGCTGCCATCGGCGGTGCCGGACCGGCGAGGTGCTGGACCTTCTCCGCCGGCACCCAGCCCGGTTGGGCGGCCAGCTGGTCGACGAAGCGACCATGGGCCGGCGGGACGGCCGTACCAAGCCGGCCGCGGCCAGGTCCTGGAAGCGGACCACCGCACCCGATACCAACGGGACCGCACCGGGGGCGGGCACCTGTCGCCGGCTGTCCGGCCCGGGCGGACGCGAGTCGCGGTGTGGGGCAAGGCGCGGGTCCGATCGGCTCCGACGTCTCCGTGCAACTGCGACGGCCCCGAGGGCCCCGGTCGCTGACGTCCGCCCCAAGCCGACTTCGCCGACGCTAACGCTGATGCTGACGGTCAAGGGGTGGACGCCACCACAGCGCGGTGCTCGACGTGTGCGCCATCCCGGTGCACGCTGCGGCCTCCCCCTCCGCCCCCGGCCTTGCGCAGCAGTTCCTGCGCCGACGGGCCTGTCCTGACCAACTCACGGACCCCGACGACGCTCTGCTGCTCGTCTCCGAGCTCGTCACGAACGCCCTCATCCACGGCGCACCACCGATCGCCTTGACGATGCGGTGTGTGCGTTCGGACCGTCCTCGGCGTCGCCGACTCCAGCCGCTTCTGACCGGCGTCATCGAGCCCGGGCACGATGGCATGGAGCGGTCGACGGGCCCTTCGGAGCGGAACCCGCAGGGGGGAACCGCCAAGGGCGTGTGTGTGGATCCGTCATCGACGTCCTTTTGGCGGCTGCGGCATCTCGGCGGCGATGGACCCCTCTCCGGGTCGCATGCAGGTTGCGATGGTGGCCGCGAGCGGCTTTCCGGTGGGTCCAGTCCGCCTCGTCGAACCGTTCGGTGCCGGAGGTGGACCGGACCTTCTCGTGCGGGAACTCGCCGCATGGCTCGCCGTCGCCTGGGGTCGGCCCGTCGTGGTCGAGAACGTTCCGGGTAAGGGAAGCACCGCCGCGCCGGCTCTCGTCGCGCAATCCCCGGCCGACGGCCACACCATGCTCATCCACACCAGCGCGCACGCCTACATCGGCGCCATAGCGCACGACCTCCCCTACCACCCGTTAGAGGACTTCACGCCCATCGCGCCCCTCACCGAGCAGGCGTAGGTCTTCGTGACGGGACGAGACTCCGGCATCGTCACCCTGCGCGGCTTGGTCGCCCCGGCAGCCTCTCGCCCCACGGAACTCACCTTCGGCTCGACCGGGCCCGGCACCGGAAGCCACCTAGCCGCCGCGCTTTCAACCTAGAAGGCGGGGGTGACCGCCGTCCACGTGCCGCCAGCGCCGAGCGACTCGATCGTCGAGGTGGCCGCCAAGGTGGCCCGTGGCGCCATCGACTACCTGCTGTCGCCCATCTCGATCGCCAAGCCCTACCTCGAGGCCGGAACCCTCGTCGCGCTCGGCGTCAGCACCGCCCGTCGCTCCCCTTGGTTTCACGACGTGCCCACGGTCGCCGAACAAGACATCGACGGCTACGACTTCCCGATCTGGTATGGGGCCTGGGTGCGAGCAGGAACACCCCCCGGACATCGTCCTGGAACTGCGGAACTACCTTTCCGACGCGATGGAATCCTCTGAACTCAAAGCATGGTGCGCCCGCCATGGCGCCGAACCAATGACGATGATGTCCAACGAATTTGTTCAGTTCGTGACAGACGAAGCCGAACGAGCCGTTGCGATCATACGCAAGACGCACAGGGACGGGCTGAGCCTCACAACCCACTCCGATGCCGCGCTCCCCCTGCATCAGCCTTCAGGGGGAGGACTCCGATAACGGCCCACGCGGTCCTGCGTTTGGTGTAGACCGGGCTCCATTCGGCCCCGGGGAGAGGGGCCCGCGAAAGAAGGGTCATGCCCATGTACAAGGGACAGCGGCGTCTCGCGGTGCGAGGCGCTCTAGGCGTTGTGGGCGCCATCGCCATCACGGGTGGATCGGGGATGGCTGCTGTGGCCAGCCCGACATCGATGGCGTACACCTGCACCGGTGGTCTGATTCCATCCGGCGACTACGCCAGCATCACGGTGGCCGGCGAGTGCGGCATACAGACGGATGCCGTGATCCGCGTCGTGGGCAACATCGACGTCGCGACCGGTGCCGTCCTCGACGCGCAGAGTGCACCGTCCACGATCACGGTCGGCCACAACGTCACCGCTGGTCCCGGCTCGATCCTGGGCATGGGTTGCCAACCCACCAACTTCATCGGCAGGTTCGCCGGGGTGCCCTGCGCCGCAGAACCAGCCGGGCACACCGTCATCACGGTCGGAGGGAACGTCACGGCCACCGATGCGAACACCGTGTTGCTGCGACAGGTAACGGTCAACCGGAACGTCACGCTGACCGGAGGAGGCGACGGTATCCCCTGGTCGATCAAAGGCAACACGATCGGCGGAAACCTCACCATTACTGGGGTGACAGCTGACTGGCTCGGCGTGCAGTTCAACAAGGTCGGCGGCAATCTGACGTTGACCAACATCACCGCCACTGACCCCGGCGACCCGGGCCGGACCGTCGCCGTCGTGGAAAACACCGTGGGCCGAAACCTCACATGCTTCGGGCTGGAGCCCGGCGTTTCGGGTGGCTTCATCCCCGGCGAACACAACCACGTCGGCCGCAACGCGACCGGCCAGTGCGCATCGCTGGTCTGACCTTCCCCCTCCCGTCCGTCTGCCACTCCACCTCACATCAGGTCTGCGTGGAGTGCCGTCATCGGTCCCTGCCCGGCCCTGACCACCTTGGGGTCGGGCAGGACCAGCCGCCTGTTTGAACCCGTGAGCGCGGCGCAACCAACCCGGCGAAGCCTGCATTCCAGAGAAGGCACCGACATCCGCTTGCCATCAACCACGAAGCGTCACACCGCCGCCTGCATGGCGTCCCGTCAGGACGGTAAGCGCGCCGACTCATGACGCGACGCGACGACCCCAGGGTGCACTTCCTTTGCAGCGTTGCCCTGCCGTCGTGGACACCGGACGGGAGCTGGCGACAGACTTGATGTCCTCGGGCGGCACCTTCAGTGGCCGCTGCGGTATCACCGACGGGTCTGAGGAGGTGATGGGGTGGACGGTCTCGAGATGGCCACCGCCGAGCGCACCGACCTGGCCGATCTCTTGGAGACTCTGACGCCTGGGCAGTGGGAGGCGCCGTCGCTGTGTGAGGACTGGCGGGTACGGGATGTCGTCGCTCACGTGATGAGCTTCGACGGGGTGAGTCTTCTGGGCATGGTTCACCGCGCCATCCGGGGTCGGCTTGTCCATGCCAACCAGGTGGCTGTTGACGAGGTCGCCGACCTGACTACCGAACAGCTTCTGCACCGGCTGCGGACTCATCTGGAGCCACAGGGGCTGGCCACCACTCTCGGGGGCCGGCTGGCGCTCCTTGACGTCACCATCCATCACCAGGACATCCGCCGCCCCCTGTGTATGCCTCGCCGGATCCCTGCCGAACGCCTGCGGTGGGTCCTGGGGGCCAGCGTCTGGAGCCCCGAACTGCCGGCGTGGCGCCTCGCCCGCGGAGTACGCCTGACCCCGACCGGCCTGGACTGGACCCACGGCTCAGGACCGGAACTGACCGGACCGGCAGAGGCCATGTTGATGGCGATCACCGGCCGGCGAAGCGCGATCGGGGAGCTGGCCGGCCCAGGGCAGCCGGTGCTGGCCGGCCGGCTCGCCCGCTGAGGCCGGCGCAGGGCATGCGCTTGCGGGGGGAATCGCGAGGTGCATCTAACCGCCGCCAGCGGACCCAGAGGCGCCATCAACCTCGCGTCTTGCGTTCAGGGACGCGCTCCGCAGCTGGCAACACCAACCAGGCGCACACCGTGGACAGTCTGAACGGCCCGAGCGTGGCCCCCACGAACCTCATCAGCGAGGACGAGCACCTCCGTACGTATCTGGCAGCAGCATCGGTCGGCGCGATGTCCCGCGAGGGCTGTGCGCGCCCGACAGCCCCGTCGACGGGACCCACGTACCCCACCTCCACCCGGTGGTCACCCGGGGCGCAAACCACCCACCACAGCCTGCGCACAGCGCGCTCAAAAGGGTCGGGCAGTGCGCGGCGGTCTACTGGAGGTTCAGCACCATATGGAGAGCTGTCGATGGGTGGGCTGATTTTCGCGGTGCTACCCTCCCGGCGTACCAGGCGCACCAGCGGCGGAGGACTCACTGACAGCCCTGGGCCTGTGCCGGATCTTGCAGATCCCCCGCCCCATTGCGGAGCAGGTCATCCGCTCGGAACCCTGAACGGCAGTCCCAGCTCAGCCGATGCGATAGGTGGCGAGTCACCCGGTCGGCGCATGCCTTTCGGTCCTGTCGAGCCGCCGCGCCGGTTCGGCCACGACACGCACTTGGCGGTCGCTAGCAGGCTCACTGCCCGCCCGCTCCAGGAGCGAGCAGGAGGGGCGGGGGCGTCCGGTCCATGGCGGGGCTGGCTCCCTCGTATGCGTGTGCCAACTGCAGGACGTCATGGTCACCGTGACGCTTCCCGATGATCTGGATTCCCGTCGGCAGCCCTCGCGTATCGAAGCCCGCGGGCATGGCCGCCACCGGGTGACCGGTCATGGTCCACGGGACGACGGTCTCCATCCAGCGATGGTAGGTGTCCATGGGTCGGCCGTCGATCGTCTCCGGCCAGTGCACCAACTTGTCGAACGGGAACACTTGCGCGCTCGGCGCCACCACGTAGTCGTAGCTCTCGAAGAAGTTGACCACGGCGGCATACCAGGCGTCTCGGGCTGCGGCCGCCTTGGTGAGGTCGAGGGCGGTCAGGCGCAGCCCGCACTCGATCTCCCAGATCAGCTCGGGCTTCATCAGCGCACGGGTCGCAGGGTCCTCGTAGAGGTCGGCGTAGCGCAGGTTCCCCCAGGAGCGCCACGCCAGGTAGGAGCCCCAGATCTCTCGTGGTTCAAAGCTCGGGAGCGCTGACTCCACGTGGCAGCCGAGGTGCTTGAACGTCCGGAGCGCCGACTCGCACAGCGCGAGGATCTCGGGCTCCGTGGCGAGGTAGCCGTCCCAGTCGCCGACCCACGCGATCTGCGTTCCGCGGAAGTCCCGGTCGAGGTCGGCCGTCAGACGCGCCGGGTCCTCGTCGATGCCGAGGGGGGCGCTGGCGTGGGGGCCGGCCATGGTCGATAGCAGCTGTGCGACATCGGCCGTCGTGCGCCCCATGGGCCCGTTCACGCTGCCGTAGGGGATGAACCCCGGCTCAGGGACCCGGCCCCAGGAGGGCCGGAAACCGATGACGTTGTTGAAGGCCGGCGGATTGCGGAGTGAACCCATGTGGTCCGAGCCGTCGGCGACCGGCACCATTCGAGCAGCGAGCGCTGCGGCTGCGCCTCCGCTGCTGCCTCCGGCCGTGCGGGACGGGTCGTAGGGATTGCCGGTCGTGCCCCATACGTCGTTGTAGGACTGCGACCCGAGGCCGAACTCGGGCGTGTTCGTCTTGCCGACGATGATGGCGCCGGCGGCACGAATGCGGGCCACCGCCAGATCGTCCACGTCCGCGATGCGGTTCGCGAAGATCCGTGACCCAGCGGTGTAGGGCAACCCTTTGGCTGCGGCCAGGTCCTTGACCGCGTGAGGCAAGCCGTGCATCCATCCACGGCGGTGACCGGCCGCGAGCTCGCCGTCGCACTCCCGCGCCTCGGCCAGCAGCTCCTCGCGATCGCGGAGCGCGACGATCGCGTTGAGCACGGGGTTGTAGCGCTCGATCTGCGCCAAGTAGGCCGTCATGACCTCGAGGCACGACACCTCACGCCGGTGAACCAGGTCCGAGAGCTCGAGTGCCGAGTGCTCCACCAGCGCTGCCTGCTCGGCAGTGGGAACGCTCACGACAGGTCACCTGGTTTTCCCCGCGAGAGTCTCCAGACGGCATACGTCCATGGGCAGTATGCGCTCCCGCGCGTCCCGGCCAATCCCTTTTCTTCCAGGCCCCAGGCTCACGGCAGGAGCGGCATGAGGAGACTGCCGATACCGAGGACGACGAAGCCGACGACGAAGGCCACCACGGTGAAGCCCATCACCCTTCGGATGTTGAGCCTCGCGATCGCGAGGACGGGCAGTAGCCAGAAGGGCTGGATCATGTTGGCGACGGCCTCCCCGTTGGCCACCGACATGGAGATCTTGCCGAGGTAGGTCGGGGAGGACTGGCCCAGCTGGACGGCCGCGCTGACGGCGACCGGCCCCTGGACTCCCCAGTGGCCGCCGCCAGAGGGCACGAACAGCGAGATCACGACGGACGCAATGTAGTTCAGCACCGGCAGCGTGTAGTAGGTCGCATGCGACACGATCGCGGAGGCGATCACCGTCTGGAGCGGGTGGACGCTGGAGAGAGGGGTGTAACCGAGCAGCCCGATGATGCCTCCGTAGAGGGGGTACTGCAGCAGCAGCGGCCCCGCGGTCTTGGCGGCCTCGGTGAACGCCCGGATGAAGCGCAGGGGCGTCCAGTGGAAGAGTGCACCGAGGATGAAGAAAAGCATGACCATCGAGGCGATGTTGAGGGCGAAGCCGCTCCGCACGAAGTAGACGGCGCCGGCCACGAAGACGAGCACGTTGAGGATCCAGAGGTTCTCGAGGCGCTCGGCCAGGGTGAGCGGGCCGGCCGGGCGAGCGGCGACCTGGGTCTCGTCCAGCGCCAGCAGCGCCTCGTGGTCGACATCGGCCTCCTCCGTCGACTTCTGCGGGGGCGGCGACATCCGGTAAACGAGCAGGCCGATGACCCCGGCGAGCACGAGCATCGGGAGGAAGCTGTAGGGCCGGAAGATCGTGTCGCTGAGTGGCACCAGCTGGTGGGTTTGGGTCCAGATGATGTTGAGCTTGCTCAGCTCGTCGGTGTTGGCGAGAGCGATGGAGCTGGACAGGCCGCTGGTCCACACCATGTAGCCCATGTAGCCTGCAGCGACCAGATAGGCGAAGTTGGCCGTTCGCAGCCTCGCGAAAACCTGACGCGCCAGCAACGCGCCCACGACGAGGCCGAGACCCCAGTTCACGAGACACGCCACGGCCGCGACGGCGAAGCACAGCAGCCCGGCCTGGGCCTGGTTCCTCGGCTTGCTCGCCAGAGCTTGCAGGCCGCGCTTGACCAGCGGGGCCTCGGCCAGCGTGTAACCGCCCACCAGAATGAGGATCATCTGCATGGCGAAGGTGAAGATGTTGCCCTCGCCCCAGACGCCCTTGTACCAGCCGTCGACGACGCCGCCGAGGCTGGCGCCGGGCACCAAGGCGAAGATGAGGACCACCACGACGAGCGTGAGGATGACGGCGAAGAGGTAGGGGTCCGGCATCCACTTCTCGACGTAGCGGACAGACAGGTCGGTGAACCGGTGCAGCAGGCCGGGTCGACCCGCGCTCACCTTCCGGTCATCGTCCAGAGCGAGGTCGTGGGCGCTCGACATGGGTGCCTCCCTTGGTGCTGGTTGAGGGCGCCTCAGGCGCTGCGGCGATGGCGTATCAGGACGCTGCGCACGGCGTCATAGAGGTCCGCGAGCACGATAGCGCGGCCAGCCCGTCAGCGCCGGATCGGCCGCTCCGGTTGGCTCACGTGATGGGCGGGGGCCGTGGCGGCCTGGGCGACCGCGGGTGGCGGGTACGCCTACATCGACGCTGTCGACGACGCGCGCCGTGAGGCGCTGACAACTCGCGTTGGAGGTGGGAGACCCTCATCGTCGTCCGGTCGTAGCAGGGAGGTGCAGCTGAGGGCAGCCGATCGGCGAAGGTGCCGGGATCGGGGAGAGCAGCCCTTGACAGAGCCCGGACAGGCCAGGACCGCCAGGGTGTGGGTTCGGCGAGTGTGACGAAGAGAGTGCGCGAGGAGCCAACGTCACTTCGTCCCTTGGCACCGCCCCGGCCGCCGTCGAGACCACCCGGGGTCCATGGAAGCCGTTGCGGACCACCAGTCGACGCCCGGCCTGGTCCACCTCGTACGAGTCGACGTACGCGGCGACCTCGGCCTGCAACGCCGCGGCCAGCATCGCTCTCGCGCCGTCACGGCCCCGACCAGGGTGGCGAAGGATGGCGCCGCGCGCCGTCAACCGACTCCCCGCTAGAGCATGAGCGCTCGTCGCGGGCCTCGGACTTTCGCGTTGACTGCTGCCGGCGAAGGGCTTCCCGCGGGGCGGTCAGGTCGCGCCGGCTCTCGTTTCTGGGTGGTCGGCGTGTAACACCTGGCAGTCGGTCCCTGGGTAGATGAGCCGTTCGTGGCCGTCGCCGAACCGGACGAGGTAGGGAGGGCCGCCGTCGTCGCCCCGGACCTGGAGCACCTCTGCGGTGGAGTCCGCAGAACCGACCTTCTTGCCGCGGAAGAGAAGCCGGTCACCGGTCTGAGCCTTCATCCACACCACCTCCTACCAGTCAGGATAGAAGCCGTGGCACCTCCGGCATAGGGGGTCGCGCTTTCCCTGCTCGCCCTACCAACCAGCGAGATTCGATGTACCAGGAAGGAACCGCAGGTGCGGGGTGGGCTGTCGCCGACAGACATTCGCCAGCGCACGCACCGCAAGTCGATAAGTGGGGTTAGTCAGCCTGCCAGCGAGCCCATCGGGTCCCAAGCAGGCAGCACGATCGGCTCGGCCTCCAAGGCGACCAGCAGTTGAGGGGACAGGTGGTCACGGGGTATCGCGATCTCAAATACGTGCTCGTCGAACCAATTGTCGTTCATCGTCCAGAAGCCCTTGTCGGCCTTCTCGTCTCCCCAGCTGTTCTCGACACGCCATTTCCGCGGGCTACCCTCGACGACATCGACGCCAGTGAACAACATCGCGTGGGTCATCTTGGTTTCCTGCAACGCCAACCGCTCGGCCTTGTCAAGGGAGAAGGAGAAGTCGTAGACAGAGTCAAGGTCGTATAGGCGGGCGTCCCAGATACCACGGTCGCTGTTCTGCATCTTGCCCACGTCGCAGCCGAACCACACAGGACTGCCACCTACGATGGCGTCCATGGCCGCCTTCTTCATGACCGCTACGTCCACGTTGAGGTAGACCACCGGCGGCCCACCAACGACGTTCCCCAGAAAGTCCACGGTGAACGTTCGCCCCTTCGGGCTGTTCGGTCGGGGGTCGTCGACCAGGCAGACGTAGTCCTCCAGGGGAAGCCGAACGTACTTCGTCGCGAACTCCTTCGGCGTCATCTCACCGTCGCGGTGGAACCCCCGGTCCTTGTCGACCCACTGCCAAACAAAGCGCTCCGGTGGGGTGCCCAGATGGATGCAGAGAATGCGGTAGACGGCCGCCAAGACGCGCTTCTTCGTCTCTTGCTGCTCTGCGCTGGGGCAGCCCCGCACTTCCAACGCGCCCTGGCGCAGGACGCTCTGCAAGATCTCGTTCATCCGTGAAGACTTGGAGGAGCTGTGCGTCTCTGGCATGACGGCCTTAGGTACGACACCGTGCTTGGCGACGAGCGCAACAAACATGTTCCACTGCCCGCCGTCATTGGTCACATCGGAGAGCAGGTGTGCGACCGTACGCTCGTCCAGATCTCGGTCCGCGGTCGCGATCATCGCCTCGAGAAAGTAGTTTGCCCGCTCAAGTTTGTCCCAGAACATGAGGTGGCTCTGGGAAAACTCGAACTCCTTGAGATTCATGGTCTGGGCGGCACCCACCCGCAGAAGATTCAGTCCCGCGAACAGCCAGCAGCGACCGCTGTTTTTCTGGTTTGTGACACTCCAGTCGTCGAGCAGGTTCGACACCGTTGTGTTTGTCCCGACGACGACCTCCCGGTCCAAAGCGACCTCGTCGATAGACGTTTCAGACACGGCGTTCTGCGCCAATCGGTTCTTGGGGCTGGCTGAGAACTGCTTGCGCATCAACTCCAGGTCCCACTCGGACAGGTTCGTCGACGCAGGTGCTTCGTAAGGTTCATCGGTCGCGGCCATGGACCTCACCCTAAGCCCCCCAACGGAGAGCCCACTGTGGCCGCGAGTACAGCGCCTGACCTGCTTCGTGGAGCACGCGCGCCTCACGCCCGGATCGGATTCTCCGGACATGCCAAGGGCGCTTCAGCGGGCGACCTGGCCCCTGCAGGGGCCACTACCCCAGCGTCCTGGACGCCGATTTGGGCCGAGCGCGATAAGAAGCACGACTTCAACGCCACCAACACGATCGCTGGCGAGCTGTATCCATTGACAGCTCTCCGTCCCGCCGTTTCGCGTTCTCGCCCCTCAGGATCGTGACCCGCCTCCCCTCAGGATCGTGACCCGCCTAGCGGTGAGACTCCTGGTACTGGCGCAGCACAGCGGCAGCTACGCGCCCCCGGTCTGATACTTGGATGCCCTGACTCTTCGCCCACTCGCGGGCGTCAGTCGAGGTGGGTTCTACGGTTGCCCCAGTGGAGCGGCGTGGGGTGGTTCGTGGCCCCTTCACTCGTCGAGCGGCTGATGCTGCCCTCTCTCTCCCTGCCCCGCATCGCTTTGACTGCACTCGTCAACGGCCCCTGGGGGTCGCTGTTGGTGTGGGGGTGGCGGCGGCGTGCCTGCTCGAGCCAACCCAGACGCTTCTGCGGACTCTGCGCCCTCGCCCCCGGACCTGGGACCGAACGTGGTCGTGTTCACGCCGGACATGTCGCAGGCGGTCATTCAGGCGGGGGTCGACGCGATCTATGCGCAGCAGGCCAACAACGAGATGGGCACGCAGCGGTACGCGCTGCTATTCGCGCCCGAAACGTACGGTTCGACCTCGCAACCGTTGGATGTCAAAGTGGGTTACTACACCGAGGTCGACGGCCTCGGTCAGGACCCTGCCAGCGTGACCATCAACGGTGGGGTGACAGTTGAGTCCCCGATAGTGGTGTAGCGCGGTCGCCGCCTTCGTCCTTGGTGTGGACATGGGTGCGGTCACCGCGTGATCCTTCGAGTGAACCTCTCACAGCACTCTCGAACGGAGTCATCACGATGACCGCACCACACATTGTTGACCCTGCCGGCCTGCTCGGCGAAGCCCTGTCCGAGGCCAGCCCCGACCTGATGAGGTCGCTGCTGCGAACCATCATCAACGTCCTGCTGTCCGCGGATTCGAGTCCGTGCGTGTCAGGTCTGCACGTAGACCGCAAGGGTGTCCGGATGGACACCGTCATACTGCATGGCCGCTGCGCCCGCCTCGCTTTCCATCACCGCCTGGAACGCCGCCATATCGGCCACGTTCATGCTGAGGCCAACATGGTTGGGTCGGCTGGGATCAACGAAGGTGCGGATGTCGGTCGCTACGGATCCGAAGACCTCCTCACGTTTGGGGGAGGCCGTCCAGTGAGCAACGTCGTCGACTTCGTGGGTAGCGATCAGCCTGGGCATCCGATGTCCTTCATCGTTGAAGTGATCCACGGTGCACGGATCGATTTCACGCTACGGACGAGCGGGTGACGGCGCCATAGCCCGGATGGGCCCCACGCGGGGCGCTGCCCCCGGCAGGCCCGACGTCAGCGGGAACGACGTGAAGGCCAACCGGAACATTGCGGCGAATCTTCCCGCTGCTTGCCGCCGACAGTGCGCAGCGTGTGGGCCCGCTCGGGTCGACGAAGGTGCGGAGGCCGGTCGTCACGGATCTGGAGGCCTCATCACGCGCGCGTGAGAAACGCCCATAGGTAAGTCACCGACCTCGGGGGGACGACCAGGCTGGGCATCGGGTGTCTTACATCCTTGAAGTGATCCATAGGTAGGCGGGTCTACCAGGACCACAGCCCTATTGAGTCTGGTGAGGGCGTGACACGAGGTCCCGGATGGTCAGGATTTCGCGACACGTGTAGGCCCGCTACCCGCCAGCAACAAGGGGGCTCTATCGGCCCTCGGCCACGGCGCCCCGTCACCGGTCGAGGGGACCACCAGGTCACGACAGGCCGATGGATTCGGTACCGCCGCCTGCCGAATAGGCGACGAAAGCCGGTGTACCCGAAACGCATCAGGTGCATGCTCGACACATGCACGGGCACCTCGCCCGTGACGAGGAGGGTCACCATGTACACACGCTTCACGACATTCCCCATCAAGCCGGACAGCTCGGAGAAGGCGCGCGAGATCGGCGAGAAGTACGCCAAGGTGCTCCACGACCAGCCCGGCCACTGCAGCACCGTCATGATCATGGAGCCTGAGAGTTTCATCTCAATCTCCACCTGGGACACCCAGGAGCATGCCGAGGCCATCGCCGCTACCCGCAATGACGCCCAGGCCGACCTGGCCGACCTGCTCACCGGAGCGCCGTCCACAAGTATCACCTCGACCGTCATCCACGACGTGGCGTGACGGCACGGGGCCCCCGAGGCAAGCCCGCCGAAGGGACCCCGCACCTCCCGCCGACCGCAACAGGATTTGACGGCGGGGCTCGACCTCAGAGCCAGCGGCCAAGTCGAGCGACCCCCAAAGAGCTGGGAGCATGCGTCCTACGCCGCGAAGGGCAGCCGTGCTCCCCTCCTCACAGCCAACACGTTCGGTTTGAATGGCAATTACTGCGTTGCATTGTTCACATCGTCGAGCAAGGCCCAGCTCGGCGTTGCTACCCATGCGTTGGTTCCGTGCGCGACCGGCTGTGAGCGAGGAGCTTCGGCAGCGCGAAGGCTCGTTGCCGCTTCGATGCTCGACGGGCACCAGGACCGTTGTGGACCAGCAGTAGATGACTGACGCGCTTGCCCTCCCATGAGGTGCGGTGTAAGCATCGGATTGGACAACGGTCCGCTCGAGGCATGAGTATCGCGCTCATGGCGAAACAGACGACGGTGACCGTGACCGATGACCTAGATGGGTCCGCGAACGCGAAGGAGGTCACCTTCAGCCTCGACGGTGAATCGTGGACCATCGACCTGAGCGCGAAGAACCGCAACGCGTTGGAGAAGGCGCTGAAGCCGTTTATCGCCAAAGCGACGAAGCAGGGCCGCCGCCGTCCGGTGCCCGCATCGAGGAGAGTTGCAGTTCGCGGCCCCCGAAAGGACCTGGCCGAGGTGCGTGAGTGGGCCAAGAGCAACGGTCACGAGGTCAGCGACCGGGGCCGGATCAGCGCCACCGTGCAGGAGGCGTACGACGCCGCACACTAAGGCGCCGTAACCGTCGCGGGCCCGACTCCCCCGGACCCTGGACTCGGCTGGCCTCTCACGAGCACTGACGTCGTGCGAGGACAGCCTCCGGCGTACAACCTCGGCACCCCCAATAATGCTGAGACACCCATCTGAGCGGGCTTGGGAGCGCACGTCCGGGCTCAAGGCGTGCGCGTCTACCCGGCCGGGGTGTCGAAGGAGGCCGAGGTTCCCTCCCTCACGACCGATGATCTGTGCGCGCTCGTGCCGGTGTTCCGACCCGTCGTGCAGCAGCTGCTCCGGTCAGGGGGTCTGTCCGGCGTCCTGATCAGCCGCCGCGCCGGTGGGGGGTCACCCCATCCGCCTTGGACGCCTGCGCCCGCGGCCAGCACATCGCCTCCCTGGGCTGGCATGGATCCGCGCCAGCCCCTCCCCCGCCGCCGCATGTGGGACCGCGAGACCGTAGGCCCGACCGAATCGACAAACACCCCGACCCGGCGAGACCCCCCGCCATACAGCCACCGCAACAACCACCGCGGTAACCACCCATGCCGCGATCACTCTTGCCGACGAGCGCGCATGGCGAAGGGGGGTCGCTGCTTGGCAGCCCGACACCGGGGGTGGCCGGCGCCCACGCCTTACCCCTGGTCGTTCTGGATTGTGAAGTTCATCGTCGTCCCGTCGTTGTCGATTGAGTCGTCGTTGTTGACGCGCAGGTGGCGCCACGAGATCCATGAGTCCTTGCCGACGTTGGTGCCGCCGTGGATGGTCGCCTCGACCTCGTCATCGATTTCGCTGGCCGCCCAGGCGACGGTGACGCTGAGGTCGGCGTTGAGGTCGATGTCGAAGCCGATCCCTCCGTGGGGGGTGTCGCCGCCGCCGAAGTCGAGGTGGCCGTGGGACCAGAAGGGGTGCACTTTGGCGGACTTGGACTCGTTCCAGACGTGGTCGCCGTGGGCGAAGACGGAGCTCCAGTCGGTGTCCATGTCGACGGTGATTGTTACTGTGCGCAGAACCTCGGGAGGGGGCTGGAGGGGGATGTCCACATTGGTCGTGCCGCCGGCGGTGAGGGTGACTTTGACCGAGTTCGAGTTCCAGTGGCCAGCGATGTTGAGGCCTGCCGACACGGTGTAGTCGCCGGCGGGGACGCTGGTGAAGGAGAAGCGGCCGTCGGCGCCGACCACCACATCCTGCTGACCGCTGCCGAGGAGGGAGACATTCGCCCCGGTAACGTCGGCGTTGGCCGTGACTGTGCCGTTGAGGTCGCCTCTGGTGGGCACGAGTTTCCAGCGGTAGATCGGCACTTGGGCGTATGTGCCTGGGAGGTAGAACAACTCCTCTACGGCACCGTAGACGGACTTGAAGCTGCCCTGTCCGTAGCCGTTCGGGGAATCCCAAAACATGAGGTTGTCGGGGCTGATGGCGTTCGCGTCACCAGTGGACTTCCATGCGTCCGAGTCGCCAGAGCCGCCGTTGCCGATGTCGGTCCAGTCGGAGGCGAAGGCGTTGCACAACTGGTTCGCCACGTCATCCGGCGCACCGGTGAATAGTTGGCCCCAGAAGCCGGCCTGGTTGTACACCTGGTCGAAAACGTGTTGGTAGAGCCACTTGGCGGCACCCTGGCGGTTGGCGGCCGAGTAGAGGTAGAGGCCGTCCAGGGTGTCCTCGTTGACGTGGGCGCCGTGAACCTCGTCAGTGGGCTCGATGTCGGTGCGTTTGGTGATCTTGCCCGGGCCCTCTAATTTCACGCCGGCGTGCTGGGCGGCAAGCCAGATGAAGGATGCGCATTGCGTGGCGATCGTCCCGTTGGCCCAGCCTGAACCGGGTCCGGCGACACCTTCTGGGCCGAGGGCGATCTCGGGGCGCGTGTAGCAGTAGAAGCGGTAGTGGGCGTTGATCTTGACTGCCTCGTCCGCGATGCGGTGGAGGGTGTGCCGGACGTCCGCCGTCTCGCTGAAGGGCGGTGGCTTGACCACCACCGGCGGAATGATGGTGCTTGAGTCGCTTAAGTCGGGAGCGAAACTGAACTCAGCAATCTTGTAAGGACCCGTGTCGGGGGAGGTGACCCACTCTCCGTGGTAGGCGTTGTCGATGGACTGGGTGACTGAACCGGGCCATAGGTATTTCAGCGCCGTCGGGTCGAACCCGTCGGTGCCCTTGTTGCCGAGGAAGCTGCCGGCAAGGTGGTCTTTGAGCCAGTCTTCGGAGCCGGTCGAGTGCCGCAGCTCGATGTGGTTTTTGGTCATGATGCCGCAGTGCGAGTAGTACTGGGGGGGCTGCACTTGGCGCAGCAACTGTCCGACCACGCCGGGGCCACCCGGGTCAAGCAGCAGGTCACCCTTCTTGGCGTTCAGGATGCGCCCGGGCACGAACCGCCACTCGATCTCGCTGGTCAGCTGGCAGACCATGCCCTCGGGTAGACCGTCCGGCATGTTGTCGGGGTCGCATTCGTCGCCGACCACGGGCTGAACCGGGTCGAACAGCGAGTTGAGGTCGATAGGAGAGAGCTCGGGGGCGGCGAGCTTCGTCAGGTCCTCGGCCAGCGACGGCCCGCTCAGCGTGAACGCGCCCAGGTGAGCCATCGACACCGCTGTTCCCTCGAACGTGGCCGTTGTCGCACCCGTGGAGGGCGTAGGCAGCGCGGCGGGAGGAGGTGGAACAGCACCCAGCAGACGCTCGGTAACGGCCGCCTGTCTCACCGGCTCGCGGAGATCGTTCATCGTGAACACGGAGCCAGCAGCGCTGGTAGCTGCGGTGAGCTTGGCCCCGTACGCGACGGCCTTGGTCGAAGCGCGCGACACTCGGCTGCTCCAGGCCATGGGAAGCTTGACCTCGATATAGGCGCTGGCGATCGCCGGGAGGTGGGAGCACGTTCCTCGCCCCTGGAGGTGCACGGCGACGCCGAAGATGTCACCACTGAACGCCGACTCGGGGATGAGTCGAGTGACGGTGACCGTCGACAGGGCAGGAACGCGAAGGTCAGCACCAGTGGACTGTGGCGCCGTGGATCGCGCCAGCACTCTGGTCGCAAGCTGCGAGTCCTGCCTCGAGGAATCGGGGGGCCATAGATCCGATGCGTCCGCGCGCAGCCATTCCCACGTCTCCCGAGAGAAGAGGAGGTCCTCATCTTCGCAATTCTTTATGGTGAACGAACAAATCACCTCGCTCGGCAGAAACATGATTGCGGGGATGAAAGCCGGGTGGTTGACGGCGACGCGGGGCGCCAGGAGGCCTTTAAGGGACTTGTTGAGGGCATACGTGTTGAAGATCGAGATGGTTCGCCGGCCCACGGCCGAGGTCTGATCATTGAAGTGCGCAGTGACCTCAACGTCGAACGTGGTGTACAGCGCGTCGCGGTCCAGCGCATCGGTGTAATCGTGATCGATCGCGCCCGTATCGCTATACCCGCTGGTTCCGTCGCCGAAGGACCAGTCGTAGGAGGCGATCTCGCCGCGAAGCTGGTCGCTGCCGGGGAGAGAGAAAATGATCAGGCGAGCCCGATAGCGGTCAAGCGTGGCCCACACGATGGGGATCGGGTGCCCCCCTGATTTCGCCTCCACCACCGTGACGCGCTCGGCGAGTTGCTCGATCTCACCGTCGAGCAGAGCGGTCACCACGATGTTGTACGTGCCCGGACTTCTGAACTGCACGAACTGCCGTGGCCCGTACACACCGTCAATGGCGATGTCCGTTCGCGGGTCGGACGGTTTAATCTGAACGTACACACTCTCACCGACCGAGATGCGTCGACGCGAGAACTTCGCCTGATCGATCAGAGTGCCCATAATGGCCCTTTCCACAGCCCACACGCCGAGGAAAGACCCCGATGTGGTGTGCCGAACCGTGGAGCGGCAGATCGCGCGGGCGGCACCCCCCTTGCGATCATCCTCCGCTCGAGGCTGTCGGTATATAGGTTTGGCATACTGTCGTCCCCCGCTTGAGGAGCCAGCCCTGACCAAGCGAGACAGGGTGCGGTAATTCTCCGACTGTGGCCAGGGGCCGTTGGCCGGACACGAGCCAGCGGGGCTGTCCAAGCCGCCCGCGACGTGGCGAACGCCAGGCCCAAAGATGATGGTCTTGGGAGCTGCCGGCGGCCAGACAGTTCGAACTCGCCTCGGAGAGAGCCGTCAATGACGATAAGAAGCCCAGCAGCACACAACGAGGGTGACGTCAGCTCATCGAAGAGGACGCTGCCCAACGGTTCACGCGAGATCACCCGTGGCCCAAGCCTTCCCTGAGCATTGCTAAGAGCAGCCTGGCTGATGCTCCTCGGAGGAGCGCATAACAGCGCGAGAGCGGCTGGCACACTCCGCCGTGTACGGACTGGCAGGGCGTCCGCTGTTGGCGATTCGGGCGGCTCAACATGCAGGTGGAGGCCGGCAGCTCCTTCTTGACCCTTTCCGACGCGCGCCTTCGCCCTCCGGGCCGGCATCGCCCTTCTCACGGCGTGAGATAAGTGGTCGGGCGGGGGGCATTGAGGGGGCACGGGCAAGTCTCTTGGACGAAGCCTCGCCGCGATGTCACCGTTTCCGCTGGTCAGACGGGGGTTGGGTTGGTGGAGCTGCGGGGATTCGAACCCCGGACCTTCTCATTGCGAAGGCGTGTCCAGCCCCATCGATTACCGGTGTATGCGTTGCATGAGTTGCGAACTGAACGCCAGGGTGCCTCGGTGTCATCGCCGGGGGGCACCGGGGGGGCACGCGATATGGCTCAGGGTCGGAGTGTCGATGACGCCGAGAACGAGGCCGTAGCGACGGTCTGGCCCCCGATTTCGAGCGTTGCCGACAACCGCAACGCCGGCGGCCAGCATCCCGTGACCCGTAACCGACCAGGACACCCCCCACGGGCTCGACCACACCAACGGCCACGCGGTTCTACGCCGCCAACGACCGCTATTAGCCGAGAGTCGGATGTTCGGTGACACGCGTCGGAACGTCCCCAGTCCGCCGTGAGGATGCTCAGGGGGCGGGGCTAAGGCGACCTTTTCCGGCTCCCACTTAGACGCACCCGAAGAGGGTCGAGAAGGCGTCGGCACGCGGCTTGAGCGAAAACTCTCCTGGCTCGTCACCCTCCTGGCGCGTCACCCTTTCCGTCCGTGTTGTCACTAATTAACCGCAGAGTACGCCTCGCCTGAAGCTATATCGGCGGGGCATTTTCGGCCGGCACGTGGCCTCGGACAAACTGCCGACCTCGCGCGGACCACGGCGGTCAGAGCAGGAGGTGGTCGATCTCCTCCGCCGCCGCCACCAGCCGGGCGCGGATGTCCTTCTGGGCGGTCGGGCTCATCCGGCTGAGCGGCACGGAGGCGTTTACGGCCACGCGCGGCGAGCGGATCGATGGCACTGCCACGGCCAGGGAGCTGACACCCTCCTCGCTCTCCTCGTTGCTGATCGCGAAACCGCGCGAACGGATCGTCCGGACTGCGTCGAGAAGCTGGGTTCGGGTGCCGAGTGATTGTGGCGTCAGCTGGGCCAGTTGTTCGTCAGGGTAGAGCCGCCGGAGCTCGTCGTCGGTCAGCGTGGCCAGTAACGCCTTCCCGGTTGAGGTGCAGTGCGCAGGCATACTGCGTCCGAGGCGGTTGGCCACCCGCAATGCCTTGGTGCTTTCGATGGAGTCGATGAAGTGGACCTTGTCCCCTTCGAGCCGGCCCAGGTGCACGGTCTCCCCGAGCTCCGCGTTGAGCCGCTCGAGGACCGGGCGAGCCCGGTTCCGGACGTCGAGTCGGCGGAGCAGGCTGAACGCCAGCGAGTCTAGGGTCGGCCCTGGGACATATCGACGAGTGGGACCGTCCTGCCGGACGTAGCCGCGGTACTGCAGCATGGCCAGAAGCCGATGCGCGGTCGACGAGGCGACCCCGAGGTACTGGCTGACATCGGTCATCCGCAGGCTGGGGTGCTCGCTGAGCAGCAGTAGGACCCGCAGGGCATTGTCCACCGACTCGATCGGGTACTGCGGTTCCGACCCGAACTCCGGCGCCGGAGGCAGATCCGAGGCCGCAGTCACGTATAAAGGATAGTGGTTGTCTGCACTGCAGAAACGATGCCGCGCCAGGCCGGCGCCTCTCAGCCCAGCCGGGAGACCTCGTGGCGCCACGCCACCCCTTCGTTGAAGCCCGGCCCGAGGTCCGGAAGCGCCGCCAGGTCGGCGGGCGGAAGGTCTGTGAGCTGACCACCTGCCGAGCAGATGTGCAGAGACAGCCGCGCGAGTGTGTCGACACTGATGGCGCGCAGCACGGCTTCTTGCACCGAGCGTCCGCTGCTGGTCAGCCCGTGCCCGCGAAGGAGCACGACCGGGCGGTCTCCCATCGCCGTTACCATCTCAATGGCTAGCTCCTGGCTGCGGACGAGCACGCCACGGGGATAGACCGGGACCCCACCGGCAGCCAGCTTGGCGCCCGGGATGTCGAAGGCGCCGACGATCGGGCGGATGGCCAGGCCCGCCAGGTCGGCAGCAACCACGGCTGGTGGGTGCACATGGACGACGGCGGCCACGTCCGGATGTGCCCGCAGAACCTGGACGTGCAGCGGCAGCTCGTTCGGCGGGAACCACCCCTCGAGCTCACCGGGAGCCCCGGGGCGGCCCTGATAGTCGATGAGGTGAACGTCGGCGGCCGTGGTCCAGGCCAGCCCGCGTTCCTGGGCACCGCGGCACCGGACCAGCAGGCGCTCGTGATCAACCCGCAGGCTGATGTGGCCGAGGAACCCGTCGGAGAGTCCCCGGGCAGCCACCACGCGGCAGGCGTCCGCGATCAGCTGCCGTTCGGCGTCGAAGGTCACCGCGCTACAGCTCGTGGTGCCAGGTTGGCGATCTGGGCCATCGCGTCGTCAAAGGTAGTGCCGGCGAGCATGAGCCGTCGGCACGTCATCAGCGCCTTGGGCCAGTTGATCGTGACGGCACCGCGTAGCCGTCTGCTGTCGTCGGTGTAGAGGACCGCCGCCCGGGCCGATGCCCCGGTCAGCTCACCGGTCAGCCGGTGCTCGGTGGCGCGGGCCGGCAGGCCGACGATCTGCACCTTCCAGTCGTATTGGTCGCTCCAGACGTACTCGATGGGGTTGTGCGCCCGCAGATCCTCGGGGTGGACGATGTTGTGCGCGACCACCGTGGCCGAGTCGACGGCATTGGTCCAGTGTTCGACACGCACATGCTCGTCGTGTCCGGGGTGGAACCAGCGCACCAGGTCGCCGACGGCGTAGACGTCGGTCGAGTCCACCGCGCGGCAGTACTGGTCACAGGTCACCCCGTTCTCCACCAGCAGGCCAGAGGACTGCAGCCAGCCGTCGTTTGGTGATGCCCCGATACCCACCACTACGGTGCCGGCGCCGAGCTCAGTGCCGTCGGTCAGCCGAACGGTCATGTTCCCGGCGCGCCCGGTCACGGACTCCACGCCCACGCCGAAGCGGGTGTCCACACCGTGCCGGTGGTGCAGTTCGGTGAAGTGCTCCCCGATGTCACCGCCCACGACCCGGCCGATGGGAACGTGCAGCGGATCGACAACGGTCACCTGCCGACCGAGGCCCTGGGCGGTGGCGGCCACCTCCGCGCCGATGAACCCGCCGCCGACGACCACTACGGGAGCCTCCTGTTCGAGGTCGACGCGCAGTGCCCGGCTGTCGGCCAACGACCGGACGACGTGCACGCCGGACTCGGCTCGCCATGGCGAGGGCCGCGCCGCTGCACCGGTCGCCAGCACGACGACGTCGAAGGGCACGGCGTCCCCGTCCGCGAGGATGACCTCCCGTCCGGCGATGTCGAGCCGCACGGCACGCACGCCGAGCCGTAGCTCGATGCCGGCGGCCTGGGCTGCCTCATCGGTTAGCAGGGCGACCCGGTCGACATCCCAGCTGCCGGCGAGGAACTGTTTGGACAGGGGGGGCTTGTCGTATGGCAAGTCGGGTTCCTCGCCGACGAGCACGATCCGACCATCGAAGCCCTCGCTGCGCAGCGCCTGGGCGGTGCGCACGCCGCCGATCGAGGAGCCGACGACGACCACGGTCCGGCGGTTGGTCATCGGTCCTCGATGCTCAGTGCGCTCACTGGGCAGCTGCGGGCGGCCTCCTCCACCCGTGGCCGATCCGCGTCGCTGATCGCCTCGGTCAGTAGCACGACCTTGCCATCGTCGTCGATGTCGTAGACGTCGGAGGCAGCGGTGATGCAGTTACCGTATCCCTGACATGCCTCGTAGTCGGCCAACAGCCGGGCCATGGCGGTTTCCTCTCGGACGGGTCTTGTGGCTCAGGAGCGCTTCTGGGGAGCGACGGAGACGCCGATGCCGCCGTCGGGGTGCAGCACGCCGCCGGTGATGCCGCGGGACCGGTCGGAGGCCAGGAACACGTAGCTCCAGGCGTGGTCCTCCCCCGAGAGCGCGACCTGTAGGGGCACTCGCGACGCGAGTTCTTCGGCGCGACCGGGGGTGTCCCCCAGGCTGCGCGCGGCCGTGCCCAGGCTGGGCAGGCCCCGCAGGTCGGTGCCGAGCGTGCCGCCCGGGGCCACCCCATTGACCCGGATGGCGGGGGCCAGGTCGTGGGCCAGTGCGGTGACCAGACCGCGGACGGCGAACTTGGACGACAGGTAGAGGACCCCGCCGCGGCCCGGAAAGTACGCGGAGGTCGACTCGGTGAGGAGCACGACCGCGTGGCTGGACTGCTGGAGGTGCGGCAGGGCTGCCTTGACCGACTGAAGGTGGGACAGCACGTTGGTGCGGAACATCTCGTCGAACGCGACGTCGAGCACGCCGGCATCCAGGTCGAGGATGCTGCGGTAGAAGTCGAACACGCCGACACAGTTGACGAGCACGTCCAGTCCGCCGAACGCCTCCACGGCGGCGGCGACCGCCTCCTGGTTGGCCTCGCGGGTCACCGCGTCCCCGACGGTGACCGGAACATCGGGCAACGCCGCCGACAGGGCGACGCCCTTGTCTGGGTCCCGCTCCAGGACGGCGACCCGAGCCCCCTCTGCGACGAAGGCGTCGACGACCGCTCGGCCGATTCCGGACCCGGCACCCACGACCAGCGCCCGCCGGCCCTGCAGCCAGTCACCACTCACTGACTGCCGCCCTCGGGCAGGCGTCGCAAAGGCTGCTTTCCGCCCTCCGCGACCGCTGGACTGTCGAGGATGCCGGCGGTCCCTTCGGGAATAAGCGGCCCGAAGGGATTGGCGATCATTGCGGAGAAGGTTGCCGTGCCCTGCCAGGTCAGGGCCTCGAGCTCGAGGGGGTCCAGCGCCACCCACTGCCCGGATTTCGGTGACTGGATCAGCAACCGAGAGCCGTTGCGGGTGTCGACGCGCACCACACGGACCTCGGCGAACTCGTTGGCGATGGTGATCGCGTCGCCGCGGGCACCCGCGAGCAACGCCTCGCGCTCTACAGCCGCCCGCTGCGCAGCCCGAGAGTCGGCCTCCTCGCCTTCCCAGTGCAGTGTCACAGGAAGATCGCCAGGTTCTGCATCCGCATCACCGAGTCGTCCACGAGGATCGTGCGGCGGGCGAGCTTCCAGCCGTCTGGGGTCCGCCGCAGCAGGTCCTCGCGCCCGGCGGACACAAACGAGCCCTCCCGGACGTCGCCCCGGTTTCGGAAGAGCAGGGTTGCCGACTCCACCACCAGGTGGTCCTCGAGCACGGTCGCGAAGGTGCGCACATTGCTCAGATGGTGGCGCAGCCGCGACGGCGGGTCCTCGGTCCAGGCGTGCTCGGTGAGGAATCGGGCCACCCGCCGGGACAGGGAGTACTTGTTCTCATCGAAGTGGGCCATCCCTGGGGAGGTGTCGTAACCCGCGCCGAGGGCAGTGGTGACCCGCACCGGCATCAGGTAGTGGATGTCGTCGGTGAGCAGTTCCAGCCACTCCGCGTAGGCTTGGGCGTCGAGCAGCCAGGCCTCGTCGACCAGCCACTGGTGGGCTATCAGGTGCCGCTCGTCGCCGAAGGGCAGGCTGTGCCCGGTCCGCTGAACGCGGGAGGCGTGCTCGCCGAGGACGGAACGTGCGGAGTGTGTGTCCGTCCCGGTCTCACTCATGCCCGCGTCACCGCTTCACCGGCTGGCAGCGGGGTTCCGCCAGTGTTTTCCGAGGTCCGTCCGTCCGCGTCCTGCGCCCGAGGCCCTCCGACCTCGAGGGTGGCCGCAGTAGCCATCGGCTTCTCCAGGTCATCGGCCCAGCGGACCAGCAGGGCGCGCTGGTTGTATTCGGAGTAGCCGGTGTGCGCCGATCCCGGACCATGGAACTGCTCCGGGGTCAGCTGCGGGATTACCTCTGTACCGTCTTCGAGGATGCCCATCCGGCTGTTGAGGCGCAGCCGGCGGGCCATCGAACCCGCTGCCGTGTTGGTCAGCGAGACCCAGTTCTCCACGTCGTCCTGCTCGAACATGCCGGTCGAGCCGAAGCACATCAGGTAGGCCTTGTAGGACAGGGCCTTGAACTCCTCGGGGGCCTCGGCGTCGACGGCGAACCAGGACAAGACCTCGGTCTCGTCCTCACTGATCGGTTGCCATTGCCGGATGGAGATGAATGGCAGCACGTCATCGGAGTCGGCTACCCGCGGCCAGTTGTGCACAAAGGAGAGGTTGGGGTAGATCGTCGCTGCGCTGATCATGAAGCCGTCGTCGCCGATGACCTTGAGCTGGTCGGACGACCAGTACTCCTTCATCCGATTCACCATCTCCTGTGGGTAACCCACGTAGCGCAGCCGTTCGTCGACGTCCCCCTCGGGGAGCTTGTACGTCGTCCCGCCGCCGGCGCCGGCCCAGTAGGTCGCGCCGTCTTTGCGCTTCTCGGCCTTGGGCTCACGGAACAGGCCGATCTCCACCACGGAGGTGTGGGTCTGGGGCGTGTGGTACATGTCGCCCGCGAAGTTCTCCGCGCCGATCTTCCAGTTGGCCTTGACCCGCCACCGTTGCGGGCCGCGTAGCTCGATACCGCTGCCGCTCTGCTTGGTGTAGTAGTCCAGGTAGAACCGGAAGTCGCCGAGGAACTCGTCCAATGGCGGCGCAGCCGGGTCCAACGACACGAAGATCATCCCGTTGTAGGTCGCCAGGTTGGGCGCGGGCAGCAGCCGCTGCCCCTTACGCTTGAACCCGGCCTCGCCGCCGTAGGCGTCCTGGTGGAACGGCAGTCCGACGATTCGTCCGTCGTTGCGGTAGGACCACCCGTGGTAGGGGCAGCGGAAGTGTGAGGCGTTGCCCATCTCCGCCCGGCAGACCTGCATGCCGCGGTGCAGGCACATGTTGAAGTGAGCCCGGATCTCACCCTGCTCGTCGCGAGTGACGATGAACGAGTCCTCCACGACGCGGCGCACCACGTAGTCGCCGGGCCGCGCGATCTCTGATTCGTGACCGACGAAGACCCAGGCGCGAGAGAAAATACGCTCCCTCTCCAGCTCGAAGATCTCTCGGTCGTTGTAGATGTGGGCCGGGATCATGCCGCGCCGGACGTCGGCTAGCACGTCGGTCTGATCGGTCATCTGTCAGTCCTCCTCGGGTGTCGCTCCGGACGCCGGGTGGTCTCTGGTTCGGGAAAGTTGGAAACGCGGGGCCGGTCATTCAAGGACGACGGTCACCGCCTTGGTCTGGGTGTAGGAGAGGAGTTCGTCGACGGACTCCTCCCGGCCCACGCCGGAGGCCTTTACACCGCCGAAGGGCAGTCCCCAGTAGTGCCGCGAGCTGCCGTTGATCCACACGTACCCCGCTTCGAGCTGCGCGGCCATCCGGTGGGCCCGGGTGACGTCGGAGGTCCATACCCCGGCGGTGAGCCCGTACTGACTGCGGTTGGCGATCTCCACTGCCTCCGCCTCGTCGGTGAAGGTGATGACGGAAAGCACCGGGCCGAAAATCTCTTCCACCGCAGCCGGGTTGTCCGCTGCCATCGGGCCGAGGACGGTCGGCGCGACGTACCAGCCCTCCTCGCCGACGGTGTCCGGCCGCCCCCCTCCGGCGAGGACCTGCGCGCCGGCAGCGGTCGCGGCCTGGATGGCGGCCATGGACTTTCCGTACTGGTTGCGGTCGATCACCGGTCCCATTTGGGTGCCCTCCGCCAGCGGGTGGCCGACCCGTATGGTTCGGACCTGTGTGACGACGGAGGCGAGGACCTCGTCGGCGATGGATTCGTGTAGCAGCAGCCGGCTGGTGGACCCGCAGGACTGTCCGGCGGTAGCGGTGTAGTTCATTCCCAAGACCGCACTGTCGGCGGCCTTGGCCAGGTCGGCGTCCGGCATCACGACCAAGGCGTTTTTCCCGCCCAACTCGAGGCTCACGTACTTCACCCCGCTCTCGGCGGCCTGCCGCTGGATCAGTCGGCCGGTGTCGGGGGCGCCGATGAAGCCGATCCGGCGGATCAGCGGGTGCGTGGTGAGGGCCCGACCGCTGACAGCACCGCGGCCGCTGACGACCGCGCACAGGTCCGGCCCGAAGACCTCCGTGGCCAGCTCGGCCATCCGCAGCGAGGACAGCGGGGTCTGGTCCGGCGCCTTGAGGACCACCGCGTTGCCCGCTACCAGCGGGGCCGCGACCTTGCCGGCGGCGAAGAAGAGGGGGTGGTTGAACGGCACGATCCGCCCGACCACCCCGTAGGGCTCCCGCAGGGAGTAGTGGAGGTTGCCCGACAGCGGGAAGGTGGACCCGCCCAGGCTGAGAGCGTGGTCCGCCATGATGTCCAGCAGGGTCGCGGCGGCACCCACGTCGGCCTGCATCACGGGCAGCGGGAAGCCGGCATCGAGCGCGTCGATGGTAGCCAGCTCGTCGGTGTGCGCCCGCAGTAGTTCGGCGAACTCTCGAACCTTTCCGGCCCGGGTCCTGGCCGGAAGCCGGGCCCAGCCGCGCTGTGCCTGCGCCGCTGCCCGCACGACGCGGTCCACCTCCTCCGCGGAGCAGTCCGGGGCGTCGGTGAGCCGGCCACCGGTGGTCGGGTCATCGATCTCGTAGCGGGCGCCCGTGGGCATCGGCCGCCCGCCGAGCTGCACCTCGAATGCGCGGTCGAGCACGGTGTGAGCAGTGTCGAGCAGGGTCATGGGTTCCTCCCTTAACTTGAGCCCACCCAGCGGCAGGCGCTCGGGTGGGATCGCACCCGCCCGTCGCGCGTTCAGCGGTGCAGGACCCCGCCGTTGACGCTCAGGGTCTGGCCGGTGACCCAGCGGCTGTCGTCGGAAAGCAGAAACGCGACGACGCCCACCATGTCCGCCGGCTCGGCGTCCCGGTGCAGCGCCTGGGCAGCCTGCATCGCGGCTTTCTGCTCCGGTGAGACGGTGCCGCGCGGCACCTCGGTGTAGGTGGGGCCTGGCGAGATGGAGTTGACCCGGATCTCATCCCCGCCTAGTTCGTGTGCCATCGAGTGGGTTATCGCCGCGACGCCGCCCTTGCTGGCGATGTAGTGCAGGTAGCCCGCGCGGCCCAGCCAGACGGCGTCGGAGCCGACGTTGACGATGCTGGCCCCGCCGGCCGCCCGCAGAACCGGAAGCAGCGCGCTGGTTACCAGCCACGGCCCTCGAAGGTTGACCGCCATCAGCCGGTCCCACTCCTCGACCGGGATTTCCCAGAAGGGACGCATCTGGATCGTGGAGAAGATGGCGGCGTTGTTGACCAGCCCGTGCACCGCCCGGAATTCCCCGCTGACGGTGTCGGCGAACGCGGTGACTGACTCCGCGTCGCCCACATCGAGGCGCACGAACCGGGCAGTCGCACCGTCTCCGGCCAGCTCCGCGGCCACCGCTGCGCCCTTCTCCTCGTTGAGGTCCGCGATGACGACGCTGCCACCGTCGGCGACGATCCGCTGTGCGTAGGCGCGGCCGAGTCCCTGGCCGGCGCCGGTGACGACGACGACCCGGCCCGTCAGGTCACTCACGCACCCACCACCCTCACCGAACGGCTCCGCGAGGAGGGCTCGTCGGCCGGCACGATCTCCGCCTGCAGCAGGGTCAGGCACTCCGGGCAGAACGTCTGCCTGAGCACCACCTCACGGTCGGTGAAATGGCTGGCCTCCGCGCGCACCGAGGGGCCGGCCGTCTGCGGGGCGGTCACCCGGATCCGGGCATCGCGCAGGGGGTCGGTTGCCACCCCTAGGACGGTGGTGCAGTGCCGGCAGGTGACCGATCCCGTGTCGTCCTGGGACAGGTTCTCGTCGATGAACACGCTCATGCCGGGACCTCCTCGGTGTCCAGACCCGCCCGGGTGCGCCGCAGGGCCGCCCGCCGGGTCGTGGTCGCTGCCTCGTCCACTGCTCCGTCGGCACCGAAGACGACGCCGTAGACCCCCTCGGCGCCGCCCTGGGAGACCTTGTGCGCCCGCAGGTCGGACGCGACCGCCGCGGGAGCGCGCAGTAGCGGGTCGCCGTAACCGCCGCCGCCCTGCCAGTGCGTGTAGTACACGTCGTCGGGCCCGAGGTCGGTTTCGTGGTGGGCGGGGAGCAGGTCGGTGGCGCCGGAGAGCTCGGCCAGTGACCCGGGGATGCGGCCGGCGGCGAATTGGGCCGCGACGTCGGTGCCGCGAAGCAGGACGTCGTGCTGGGTCCCGGCCGGCAGCCCACCGGATAGTCCGCTGGCCAGCGGGAGCGCCTTCCCAGGCGCGGAGACGACCAGGTGCACCCCGCCGATGGGGCTGTCGTGCGGGACGAAGCAGCTGGAGGCACCCACGCCGCCGCGGAACCGCCCCGGGCCTCCGGAGTCGGGCTCCTCGCGGCGCCACAGGTACAGCATGGGGAAGGCGAACTCGTTCATTTCCACGTCGGCGACCCGGCCCATCGGGATGCAGGCCAGGCCGCCGGTGTCCACTCCGTCGGAGTCCGACCGCGCCCCGAGGCCGCCGGCCATCGAGTCGCAGAGCATCGTCACGAAGCCGCCGCCGCGCTGGTCGACGCCGGCCAGCAAGGCGAAGTCCCAGGTTCCGCAGCAGACACTCATCAGCCGTTTGCGGTGCTCGGGATGGGTGTCTAGCATTCCGGCCAGACATTCGGTGGCGACGTTTGTGGTCGCCCAGGCCGAGGCCACCGACGCCTTGCCGATCCCGGACGGGAAGGTGCAGTTGTTGATGGTCCCCGGCTCGCTGATGATCTCGATGCACCGGTAGATGCCGCCCGGCGCCCACGGCAGGTCGCCGCAGAGCATGGTCAGCAGCACCGGCATGATTCCGCCGCGTAACCCGGCGAAGGTGCAGTTGATCAGTCCGTCGACCTGCGGGTCGGTGCCAGTGAAGTCGAAGACCAGCTTGTCGCCGGCTTTGGTCAGTTTCAGCACGATCTTGTAGATCCCGCGGTCACCCGCCCGGGCAGAGTCCTGGTGGGCCACCGAGGTCCAGGAGCCGTCGGGCAGCTCGCGGAGCTTGGCGCGCAGCCGGGACTCGGCGTCGTCCATAGTGCGGCGCATGACGGCCTTGACGATGGGGGCGCCGTACTTCTCGCACAGGGCGCGGAGCCGCTCGTGCGCAACGTTGTTTGCGCCGATCTTGGCCCGCAGGTCCAGCGCCACCAGCTTGGGCACCCGGGAGCGGCGCAGCCAGACGTCCTCGATGTCCTCGCGGATCTCCCCGGCCTCGACAATCTTGACCGGCGGGGTCGGCAACGACTCCCAGAAGATGTCGGTGGCCCCTACTGACCAACTGCCGGGCGAGACTCCGCCCAGGTCCACCTGGTGGGCGACCGCGCCGGTCCAGCAGAACAGCTCGTCGTCGACGAACAGCGGGGCGAGAAGGCTCGTGTCGTTCTGGTGCAGCCCGCCTCCGACCCACGGGTCGTTGCACAGGAACATGTCCCCGGGGTTGATGCCCCGACCTCGGCTGCGGTTGCGCAGTGTCCAGTTGGCGGCCATGTCCAGCGACGCGGCGAGTTCGGTGTTGTATAGGCCGACCTGCACGACGTCACCCACCTCGTCCATGATCGCGGCGTCGAAGTCGTTGCAGTCGGTGACGACGACCGACCCGGACATCCGCTTGAGGGCCTCACCCATCTCCTCGGTGATCGAGGTGAGGCGGTGCCGAACGACCTCATAGGTCAGCGGGTCGAGCGTGTCGACGACGGAGCGGTCGACGTCGTGCAGCCGAACGGAGTCTCCGACGGCGCGCAGGGTCTCCTCGCGTGAGGACGGCTGGTTGGCGAACTTCTCGGAACCGGCAACGGGAAAGACGGGCATTTGTGGAGCTCCTCTCAGGCCTGGGTGTAACGGATGACGAGATTGCCGAGCCGGTCAACCCGGCCCACGCAGCCCTCGGGGAGGGCGACGGTGGTTGTAGGCGCCTCGACCACGGCCGGCCCCTTCAGCTCGTGGCCCTCGGCCAGCATCCGGTAGTCGTAGATGTCGGCCTCCTGCCAGCCGCGTCGCGCGTCGAGGAAGACGCGTCGGCGACTGGTCGGCTGGGCGTCGCCCTCGCCCTGGCCGATCTCGCCGAGCTTGGGCCGGATCGGCAGCACCCCGACCGCCTGCGTGCGGTAGGTGATCAGCTGCAGGCCCGCGTCGGCGAAACCCGAACCCTTGCCGTAGAGCTGCTCATAGCGGAGCCCGAAGGCCGCTCCAACGCCGTTCAGTCCAGCGACATCCAGATCACCGGCCGGCACCCGGGTGGCGACCTCGGCCAGCTGCATCGTGTACCGCAGGTCGGCCTCGCTACGGTACTCGACGTCGGCGAAGCGCAGTCGCTGCGCGGCCAGCCGATCCTCCAGCTCGCCACGCAGCTGACCGAACGCGCCGTTGAACTCGGCCGGCTCTGGCGGAAAGTTGGTCGGCGAGGAGAGCTCGGCGGTGAGGACGATGTCGGAGGCAGCCAGTCCGTAGGCGGAGAACACCGCGGCGGTCGGGCCAAGCGGGACCAAGACCTCGCTGACCTCCAGGTCCGCGGCATAGCTGACGCAATGCATCGGACCGGCGCCGCCGTAGGCGTAAAGCACGAAGTCGCGGGGATCGTGCCCCGAGGTGACGACGACCTTGCGCACCAGATCGGCGGTCTGGGCGTTCTGGATGGCATAGATCGCCGCGCAGGCGTCGTCGACCGACAGGCCCAGAGGCTCGGCGATGTGCGTGCGCACGGCCTCGCCGGCGAGCTCCTTGGACAGCTGCTTGCGGCCCCCGAGGAAGTTGTCGGCGTTGATGATGCCCAACAGCAGGTCGACGTCGGTGACAGTGGGCTCGGTGCCCCCGTCGCCGTAGCAGGCCGGGCCAGGGCGGGCACCGGCACTGCGCGGGCCGACGTGCAGGTTGCCGCCGTTGTCCACCCACGCGATCGCGCCACCGCCAGCACCGATGGTGTGCACGTCGACCATTGGCACGTTCAGCTGGTACTGGTTCAGCACGGTGCTAGTCGTCGAGACCGGCTCACCGTCGACGATCAGGCCGGCGAGGAACGTCGTCCCGCCCATGTCCGTGGAGATGACATTGCGGTGGCCGAGTTCGGCAGCCAGCCGGGTGCAGCCGACGACGCCGCCGGTCAGCACCGAGCCAATCGTGGTGATCGCGCGCGATGGCGCGTCGCTGGAATCCACACAGCCACCCGAGCCCTGCATGACCAGCAGCGAGCCCTCGAAACCGCGGGAGCGCAGTTCGGTCTCGAGCGGGCGCAGGTAGTCGCGCAGCCTCGGGCCAACCTGGGTGTTCATGATCGTGGTCGCACTGCGGGCGTACTCCCGGATCCGCGGGCTCACATCGCTGGACAGCGCCACGTAGGCGCCGGGAGCCTCCTCCGCGACCAGCTCGCCCAGCCGCTGCTCGTGCGCGGGGTTGCGGAAGCTCCACAGCAGGCTGACCGCGATGGCCTGCGCTCCGGCGGCGACCAACTCCCGGACCGCCGTCCGGGAGCCTTCCTCGTCCAGCTCCACGATCACGGCGCCCTTGTGATCGATCCGCTCGTCGATCTCACGGATCAGCTCCGGCGGGACCAACGGCTTGGGCTTATCGGTGCGCACCATGTCCTGCACCTGATCCGCCCCCAGCCCGGCATAGCGGCCCTCGAGGTTCATAATCGCAATCGAGTCGGCGTGCCCCCGAGTGGTGAGGAACCCGACCGTCGCGACATCCCCGGTCACCAGCGCGTTCAGCGTAGAGGTGGTGCCATGCACGATGTAATGGGTGTCGGCAAGCAGCGCACCAGTATCGACTCCGAGCAGGCCCGCCAGCTCGTCGAGGACGGTCAGGAAGCCCTCGGAAAAGTCCGGCGGTGTCGACGGGGTCTTCGCCCCTGCCACCTTTCCGGACTCGTCAGCCACGAAGGCGTCAGTGAAGGTGCCACCGATGTCGATCCCGATCACGTACGCCATAGCGCCTCCTCGGCGGCGGACCCAGAGGGTCCGGACGATGTTCCCCGCACCGCTGTGTCCGAGGCGACCATCAGTAGACCAGACAACTCCTCTGCTGTCCAGTACAAATTTCTGCTGGATAGAGGACGGGGTTCAGCTGGGTACACTTGGCCGTCGACTTGCGAGCAGCGCTTCCAGTTCGTCAACGGTCATTCGAGGGGGGCTCGCTGACCGGAGGAGCCACCCGGAAAGCGGCGGATGCAACCTAACCCCGCCAATTCATCGGGGTCAGCGGCGGCCGGTCGGCTGCGCTATGAGCGGGTTGCGTTTCGTGCGTGGGGGTGTTCCGCGTGGCGGTGCGGGGCGGTCCCAGCCGATACCGGGCCTGCGGAAGCTTGGGCGAACTACAAACTGCGCTGCTCGGACTGGTACATCGACCTGCTGGCCAACTCAACCAGGACTGCGGATTGGAACGACTCGCAGGAATCGAGATGACCCTCGATGGCGCCCTCGCCTCGCTCTACAGCGCCTTCGACGCCGCCGTTGCCGGCGTCACTGTGACTGCCGAAGAACTGCGCCAGCAGCGCGTCACCCGATCCGGCTGCAAGCCGCCCGACCGCCTTCCGCCGCACTTTGTAGTGGTGGTCGAACGCCAAGAAGTTCCTTATCGCCCCGGACGTGGTCGAAGAAGGCGACCCCGCCCTCGCAGCAGGACAAGCAGCCATCCCGCCGTCAGCGAAGCCTTAAAGGAACCCGCAGCCAGGACGCGGCTCCCCCGATACGAGCGGCCCGCGCATTCGAGCCTGAAAATTTAACATCCGCTGTTGCCGCGAGTCAGCGACGACAGGAGTGCGTCATACCGCCCACTGTGACGCACTCGCGTGCAGCAGTTGGAGGTTCATTCATAGCGACCTGCGCGCCGGTCCCGCCGTACGCGATTGCCGATGAGGAACGAAGGTTTGTTCCTCATCGGGCGGCACCCACGGTTTGGGACCGCGGGGGTCAAGTCTGTTGCGCAACTGAGGTTCGTGTGAGGATGTCTGGGTGGATGAGCAGCGCATCAGCGCCCTTAAGGCCTTGAACTTTGGGAAAGTGGACTCCTGGAGCTCGAGACAGACCTCGATCTTCGGTTCGTCCGAACCGATGACTTTCTAGAGTTCGTTCGACATGATATCTGGCTTGCACTGGGCCCAAAGGGCACGGGCAAAAGTGCTCTTTTTGAGTTATTTGCCAAATATGAGGACTTGCTTCGAACCCTTTCTGAAGGCGCTCTCGATGGCGTAATTATAGCGGCTGGCACTGGATTTGGCGATCTGTCTGAGATTGCAACTGGAGATATTCGATCCCTCCGAGACGAAAACGGCTACGACCATGACCGTCTATGGCGTCTCTATATTGCCGTGCGGTGCGCTCTTGCGATCGGCAAAGACGGAACACCAATCCAGAATGGCCCCCTCAAAGATCTCCTCCGCGCATTGGGGGCGGAGCTCGGACATTCGCATTCTTCCCCTTTTAAAGTCTTTGTGGACGACCGTCGCGGGAGATGCCCCTAGTGAAATACGGATAGGTGCCGGTGGCGCAACGGTAACTTTGAAGAGTGGCAAGAGAACTCTCGATGTCGTTGGGTTACTCCAAGAGATCGAGGACGCCCTTGAGTTCGGCGGCCGCGTCATTTGGCTCCTCTTCGACAAGGTTGATGAGATTTTCCCATCTGAACCAGAGGAACGACGCGCAGCGATCGAGGGCTTAATGACTGCTTGCATGTCAATCCGTCGACAGTTCCCAGCCATTCAACCAAAGATACTGCTTAGAACTGACATATGGAGGGATCTAAATTTCACGAATAAAAGCCACCTCAGCGATAAGAAGGTTGAACTGAAATGGACGCGGAACCAATTAGCGCTATTCCTGCTTAAGCGTGCATGCGCGGTCGAGACTGTTAGATTACACGTGGAGACGGCAGTGCCGGCCCTCCAAGGGGCGACTGTGGAGTCGCTATCGCCAGAGGACGTCGAGACAGGCGTGCTGTCGATATTTCCAGAGACGCTTTACCCCGGCCAACGCGAGGCTCAATTCGTGGATTGGCTCGTGGCGCGCGTGACAGACGCACAGGGAACGATTCTGCCCCGAGAGACGATCATGCTCGGAAATCAAGCGAAAGCGGAGCAAGAGAAGAGTCGCGGCCTCCCTGAAACTGGCCTTTTAAGCCGGAGCATGTCCTCTCAGCATTTGGTTACGTCTCCCAAGAGCGGGTGAGTTCATATTTGGCCGAGTTTCCGGATATGAAGCCTCATCTTCAAACTTTCCGGGGCCAGACCAACGCCAGCTACACGCGTGAAGATTTGTACGGAATGTTCAAGGATTTTGAGCCTAACGGCCTTGCAGCTCTTGATCGGCTGTTCGAGATAGGGGTGCTCGAGCCGCTGAGAGGCACGACCGTTACAGCCGCTCAATTTGATCTTGCTTGTATCGCCGGGGATTGGGACTCGTCATCCGTGGGCGGCCATAGCCCCGAACTGGGGCACCCGGGAACCCCACCTACAGTTTCACCCGGGAGCCGCGTCAGGTGCAGGGGCTCGGTCCGATAGTAGCTGGGCGGGCATCGGTTTCGAGGGGCGGAAACACCTGCCATCGTCGCCAGATTCTCGCCACCCGACATTTGACCCAGGCGCACGTCACAATCAACGCCTCGGAAGCAAACTCGATTGCCGCGGACCAGGCCCGGCGGCTGATATGCGGCCAGCCCGCTCACGGAGCCGCTAGAGGCACGAGCCACCCAAAGTGGATCCCGCTAACAAACAAAGATCAGTTAAGCACAGGCCTCCGATTGCGAGAGCGGTCCTATTCACCTAGGGTTCGCGTTGGCCCCCCGCGTCTCTCTCAGAAAACTCACACACCGCAACCATAGTCGTCCTGCGTGAGCTCTTGTGCGACGGGCTATCAAGCAACTGTTTGGCGCAAACGAATCGCCCACTTGACGGCCGCGTGTCAGCCTCTGACGTTGACTTTCGCGCAGATCGAACCCAGTCTCAATCTGTTGTCTTTTCACCAGGAAAGCCGCCCTGCCGGAGCCAAAAAGCGGTCACGGTCTTGATGAATCGTGAAGGCTCGACGTCTTTCAGAGGTCCGCTAAGAACCGCATCGGCCGCGCCTGACACGCATTTGCCGATTCGGCTGAGTGCCCGATACGTGGCCAATGGGGTGACGTTGGCCTCCGGAAGGCGAAAGCGGATCTCGTCGTTTAGCCCAGTCCTGGGATCGAAGATGGCGTCGGGTCCAAGAAACTCACGACCCCCGATAACCCAAGTCGACTTCCGCTTGTGTGGGCGGGTCTGCGCTGAAGTGCTCGGCAAGGGAAGCGGCCAACTGGTGCTGATGTTCCTTGTGAACCGGTACACCATACCCGTGCACGTAGAGGTCGCGTAGTGAGCGCAGAGTACCCAGTCCATCAGCTTCAGGGTCGAAGTCAACGTTTAAGCATGTTCGATAGAATTCGCCCTCCCATCTACGTGACCAGGTCTTCCCATTCGGAAAGACGGTGATCTCTGGCTTCTCCCAGCACGCAGCCGCGAGCCTTGCCATAACAATCTCCGCTAGAGATAGCGCGCGTGCTAGGGAGAGCAGCCCAAAGTGCTGCTCCACAGCCCACGGATTCATGCCAAGGGTCTGCTCAGCGTCCCAGATGGCATCACCACCGTCATAGCCATCGTCCGCATAGTTGTGTACGGCCAGCAAGCGCTCGTACTCGTTCGTGAAGTCACGTGAGGCTGCCCCAATGACGTAACGATGAGTTTTAATGATCTGCTCAAGCTCAGTGTCAACTCCGGATAAGGAAATCAACGCGAGTGTGTCCGCCAACGTGGCTGTCACCAAAGTACATTATGGCATTATTGCAGGGCTCTCTAGAAGGGGCGGCGACGGGGGCCAGACTTGTCTTGGAAGCTGACGCTAATGAAGGCTGCGGGCGTCGCGCCTGCGGCCGTGCTGCAGATGGCACGCGCCGACAGACGACGAGGGCCCCTTCGGCACCTCGCCCTTCAGGGCTCGCTCACGGGTCGCGAGGAAGCTGTCAATGTCGAAGCTTCATACCATAGATACGATGATCTGCAAGCGCGTCCCCCGCTGAGATGGAGCAGGAGATAGGCGTAGATCATCACGGCCGGATTGGCAGCATGGATTGTCCGGGACCTTGGGTCTCCGGTGAACATTCGGCCCCCTTCCGTCGCATGGACCGAGCGAGATCAGAATCAGCAGCAAAGGCGGCCACCCGTCGCGATACAGTCAGCTCTTTCGCAGTGCCGACGGGCTCACCTTGTGGAAGAGCTGCGTCTTCCGTCGCATGTCGGGCACATCTGGGTGGAGCGCCCAAGCCCGTAAGTGGCCGCTCGGGCACCGCAGTGCCGCCCTCGCCCCTCGCAACTCCCCCCGATCTCGCTCTATCCCCTCAAGACCGGTGGATTCGCCCCGTTTCCGTCGAGGTTTGCGAAAGCCCGCGGTCCTAAACAACCACCGTTCATAGCGGGGGTCAATTTGGCAAGGTCATGGCATTGGCCTTGCTTTGGTAGTAAGTGCGCCGGACTTCACTGACCTTGGTTTCCACGGGTTCGCCCGAGATTACTTGGTTCAGTACCCAGGAACCCGCGTCATCACTTTTGGGAGCGACCGGCTTTCCGTCCCACTCGATGTCCCAAGCGGCGTCTTCGACACCTTCATCGAAGCCGTCGGAGGCGACTAGCTGGGTCCGAACGGCGCATTGCCTGCACCCGCTCGCCAACGCTCCATCCATTCCTTGAGCGGTAGGTCGGCTGCCACCACCAATGTCAGAATGTCCCCTTCACCAAGCAATTGACACGTTCCTTCAGCCATCCGTTTGTCCGGAGTGCTGCCGGGGTGCCAGAAGTGATTGCCAACGGTTATATGTACAGCGGGTCCGCAATTTTTCACTGTAATCTTGCAACGCAGTCGGATTGGCTAATCCTCGTCTCGAGGTACTGTGAATGGCCCCTGTTCCTGACTAATACCTTGTGCCTGGCCAAATGCCGAGGGGCTCAGCGGCGGCCACTCGGGCTCCGAGGAGATCATTACCGCCATACCCCGCGCATCCAATCGCGCCCGTTGGCTCTCGCCGGCGAGTCTCGAGCTGACCTGGACGCTCCGACGCGGTCGACGGGGCGCCTCGCCCCGTCACCAAATCGTGACCTAGAAGCATCCTGTAGGGGTGGCCGGAACTCCCGCCAAGGGGTGAAGGAGAACAAATCCTCCTTCCCAACCCTGGAGGCCCCGCATGGATCTCATCCTTCTCATGACCGTCATCTCGTCCGTCACGTCGCTCATTGGATTGCTGCTCCTCTTGGCTTTCGCCCGTTGGCTTGTTGACAAGACGAATGACTCCGGCAGCCTTCTCGACCTGGCAGCGCTCGTACGCGCTCTTGCGGGTTGGTGGCGGCGGCGCTGAGCAGCCTTGGCCCGGAGGACCTCGTTGACGAATTGAAGGCCGTGATGCCCGAAGACATCCCGGCAGGCGTCTGGCCCGCGTCCAACGCGATCGTTATAAGTGGACTGCCCCCGAGGCCGAAGAACCATCCGTCCTGAGATCGACGTCACGCGAAAGCGGCATATGGTCAAATAGGCGTCTGATGTGGTTGTGCTCCGTGCATTAGCGGCTCATCCGATTTGAGGGTGTAGGTGGGGTCTGAAGCCGCCGGTCTCGAGTAGTGATCGGGCGATGTAGTTGGTCAGGTTGCGGAAGCCGAGGGCGGAGCCGCGGAGGTGTTCGAGCCGGCCGTTGATCGCCTCCGTGGGGCCGTTGGAGGTGCCGGGTCGGGCGAAGTAGGCGAGCACGTCCTCGGCTCGCTGCTTCAGGGTCCGGCCGAGCCGTCGTAGCTCGGTCAGCGTCGGTCGGGACGTCGTGGCTGAGGTCGTCGATGACCGTGCGCATCAGCTCGCCGCCCTGGGTCTTGTCGGGGTGGCGGTAGGCGCCGATCATCCGCTGATAGATCCCCCAGGTGGCCTCGACCTCGACGTGCTCCTCGACGGCGAACAGCGCCTCCAGCCGGGCGGTCTGCTTCTCGGTGAGCAGGTCGTCACCGGTGTGCAGGGTCCGCCGGGCCCGGTACAGCGGGTCGTTCGTGCGGCCCCGGTGGCCGTGCAGGTCCTGCTGCACCCGGCGGCGGCAGCGGTCCAACGCGTCACCGGCCAAGCCGGACGACGTGGAACGGATCCATCACCGCGGTGGCCTGGGGCAGCTCCTGGCTGGTGGCGGTCTTGAACCCGGTGAACCCGTCCATCGCGACGACCTCCACCCGGTCGCGCCACGCCTGCGGGCGGGCGGCCAGCCACGTCGAGAACGCCTGTTTCGAGCGGCCCTCGATCATGTCCAGCAGCCGAGCAGGCCCGGTGCCGTTACGGATCGGGGTCAGGTCGATGACCACCGTCACGTACTTGTCACCGCGCCTGGTGTGTCGCCACACGTGCTCATCCACCCCGATCGTGCTGACCCCGTCGAACCGGGCGGGGTCAGCGATGAGGACCCGCTGCCCTTCGGCCAGGACCGCGTCGTTGGCGGTGTCCCACGCCACCGCCAGCGCCTTCGGCGACCCGCGCGACCGTCAGGTGCTGCAGCACCAGGGCTTCCAACGCCCACCGCACCGCCGACCGGGTCAGCTTCGCCTTCGGGTCGGCCGCCGCGGTGGTGTCCTGCCGCCACACCCGCCGGCAGCTGCTGCACCGGTAGCGGCGGACCGTGACCGCCAGCGTCGTCGGACGCCACCCGAACGGCTCATGCGCCAGCTCCCGCACGACGGTGTCCCGCACGGTCCCTTCGCAGCCGCAGCGGCGGCACCACCGGTCGCCCGGGTCAGCGTCGACGACCTGGCAGGCCAGGACCGCCCGATCCGGCTCGAGCCGTTGCCCGGTCACCTCCAACCCGAGGCCGTCCAGCCGGCAGAAGGTCGTCAGATCAGGGCAGGCGAAGGTAGCGTCGAGCATGTCGGGGTCTTCCTGGACGGTTGCGTGAGAACTCCCATCCTGCGAAGACCTCGACCCTCACCCCGGCAGCGACGCGCCCACCACCGCGCGCCTCCCGGCGACGCCACCTACACCCCTAA
>CAWCJA010000003.1:0-542982 GCA_963795915.1 uncultured Actinomycetota bacterium | reverse complement strand
GAACCCCTGACCTCTCGCGTGTGAAGCGAGCGCTCTAACCAGCTGAGCTACACGTCCGAGCGATGAAATCGCGCCCTGAGGATAACCGGACGCGCCCACGTTGACCCAATCGGGGCGGCCGCAGCCACCCACCCGGCCCTGATCCCGCCTTCGCCCAGGTGAGGAGGCGCCTCAGACCCCTGGGAGCACCTGGAGCCAGGCCTCGACGTGGTCGGGCGGCCAGCCCGGGGCACCCTGCCAGGCCAGGAAACCCCAGAGGACGAGCGCCACCGACATCGCCGCGCCGAGCCCGACCAGGCCTCCCACCCACCAGGGTCGGGCCCGGAGCCAGCCGTTCCACGCCTCCAGCCGGGCGCGCCCCCAGCGCAGCAGCCGCTGGGCGAACTCGAACTCCGACGCCCAGACCGCCACGCCGACGAAGACGATCAGCCAGCCCGGACCCGGTGCGGGCACGGCGATGAGGCCCAGCACGACGACCACGGCGCCGACGACGGCGACGACGCCGCGGTAGACCCGGTGGGCGGCCGGGTTGGCCCGGATCGCGCGCCGCCAGGCCCAGTCGTCGTCCTGCGCGTCGAGCACGACGTTGTCGTCGGAGTCCTCCGGATACCGCGGCCCGCCGGTCCTGCGGCTCGTCACGGGTCCAGGTCCTCCCCGGCGCGCCGGGCGAAGAGGGCGGCCGCCCGAGCGGTCACCGGCCCGGGCGCGACGTCGCGGTCGTCGACGCGGTGGACCGCCATGACGTCGCGCGTCGAGCTGGTGATGAAGACCTCGTCGGCCGTCTGCAGCGCCTCGAGCGGCAGGGCCTGCTCCCGCACCGGCATACCCTCCGCCCGGCACCACTCGAGAAGCAGGGCGCGGGTGATGCCCTCGAGCAGACCGGACTCGGCGGGCGGGGAGACGATCGAGCCGTCGACGACGACGAAGACGTTGCTGCCCGTGCCCTCGCACAGGTCGCCCCGGGTGTTGGCGAAGACGGCCTCGGCCCCACCGCGGGCCTTGGCGTGGGCCAGCGCCACGACGTTGTCGGCGTAGGACGTCGTCTTCAGGCCCGCGGTCGCGGCGCGCTCGTTGCGGGTCCACGGCACGGTGACGAGCGCCACGGAGGCCGGCGGCCGCTCCTGGTCGACCGCGGTGACGATCGTCGTCAGCGCGGTCGAGGCGGCCCGGTCGGAGCCCAGGGGGGCCGGCCCCGCCGTGACCGTGTAGCGCAGCCGCCCGAAGGCGATCGGCGCGCCGGCGCCCAGCACCGCGGCGATGCCGTCGGCGAGGAGGGCGTGGTCGGCGCCGGGAAGGCCGAGACCGGCCAGCGACCGGTCGAGGCGACGGGCGTGCCGGGTCAGCGCGAACGCGTGGCCGTCGACGATCTTGGCCGTCTCGAACGCCCCGTCCCCCACGGTCACCCCGTGGTCCACCGCCGTGAGGGTGGCCTCCTCCGGGTCCCGCAGCCGCCCGTCCACCCACACCCGCACCGTCATGCCGTCCACCCTGCCAGAGCGCCGTCCTCGCACTCTCCTCGCACCGTCCGCAGACCCTGCGTCCGCGTTCCACCCGTCGCGGCCCGGCCCCCCCGTCCCCGTCGGGTCGACGCGGCATCATCACCTCATCGACCCGACTCCGCCGGCCAGCGCCCCCGGACGACGACGTGGTATGCGTCGCCGCACCGGTCGGCGGGCGGTCGCGGCAGCCGTCGTCCTCGCCGCCGGGCTGGTGGCGGGGGCCTGTGCTGACCCGGAGCCCGAGGCCACCCCCGCGGCGGCCGCCGGCTCGCCCCCGGCCACCTCGGGTGGGGGCGCCGCGACCTCTGCCGCCACCGCCACACCCATCGCTCCCGGCCCCACCGCGACTGCTTCGCCCCCGCGACCTCCGGACCTGCGTCGCCGGACTCCCCCGTGACGCTGGCCTTTGGCGGCGACGTGCACTTCGAGGGAACGGTCGGTCGTCTGCTCGCCGGTGGCGACGGTCTGGCGGCCCTGCGGCCGGTGCTGGGCTCGGCCGACGTCGCCGTGGTCAACCTCGAGACCGCGATCACCGACCGGGGCACCGAGCAGCCGAAGATCTACCACTTCCGTACGAGCCCGGCGGCGCTCACCACCCTGGAGCGGGCGGCGTGGACGCCGTGAGCATGGCCAACAACCACGCCGTCGACTACGGCGCCGACGGCCTCGTCGACACCCTCGCGGCCCAGTCCGCCAGCCCCATCCCCGTCGTGGGCATCGGCCCCGACGCGGCCCGGGCGTTCGCCCCCGCCGTCTTCACCGTGCGCGGCACGACGGTCGCGGTGATCGCCTCGTCACAGGTGGACGACGTCACCGTGCACGCGTTCCCCGCGACGGACAGCAGGCCCGGCATCGCCGGGAACCTCGACGACAGCAGGCTGTTGGCGTCCGTGCGGGCGGCGCGGCAGGCGTACGACATGGTCGTCGTGTTCCTCCACTGGGGCAGTGACTACGTCGGGTGCCCCGACGGGGCGCAGGTCGCCACCGCGACCGCCCTCTCGCGTGCAGGCGTCGACGTCGTGGTGGGCGGACACTCGCATCGCGTCCAGGGCGCCGGGTGGCTGGGCCGGGCCTACGTCGACTACGGGCTCGGCAACGTCGTCTGCCTCAACACCCGGGGCCCCGCGGACGCGGTCAGCGGGGTGCTGACGGTCTCGGTGGACCCGGTCGCCGCCCGCGCGACGCGGGGCCGCACCGCGGAGCAGCGAGCGGCCGGTCCGTCGGTGGTGACCGCCGGCGCCTGGACGCCGCTGCTCATCGGGGCCGACGGGGTACCTATGCCGCCAGACGCCGGAACCGCTGCGGCACAAACGAATGCGTGGACCCAGGCCCGCAGCTGCGCGCGTCTCGCGGCCGGGCATCCCTGAGGGGGGCGACCCTCGCCGACCTGGGGTACGCGGAACCGTTGCGTTCCAACGGATTTCGAACCTGCCGCGTGACTTCCTCACCGCTGGGCCCGGTCCGGACCACCTGTGCACGGACTGTGCCCAATCCCCGGACGGGGCTGCCGCCCGTCGCTACCATCGACGGACGGGCTCGTTCCACGGCGGCGTCACTGTCGGTGGCCCGTGGCGGGTTCGACGGTCCTTCGAATCCCGTTCGACTCGGAGGCGGACGTGGCGCAGCTCATCGTCGGCATGACCCCGGCACTCGCGTCTGCCCTCGCGCGTGGTGTGCGCACCACTGACACCTCGCGCCTCCAGCTCCTCACCAGCAGAGCCCATCTCGACCTCAAGCCACAGCACACCAGGTCACTCGACGCCCTTCGGACCGCCCCCGCGCAGGGGGGTCCCGAGGCGTCCGAGGAGACGATCTGGTTCTGGGCCGAGACGGGCGACGACCAGCAGGGCGAAGACCGCTCCCACGACAGCCTGGGTGAGCGCCCCCATGACGTCCTCACGGACGTTCTGCAGGACATCCTCGACGTCCCCGGTGTCACGGCGGCGTACGTCAAGCCCCCGGACGGACCACCGTAGGCCCACCTCATCCGACCCGAGACCAACGGAGGTCCCACCATGCCCCCCAGCAAGCGCACCCCGGCCAAGAAGAGCGCCGCACGCCCCCGCAACGGCGGCGCCGGCTCCGCGGAGCCCGCCGGCTCCGCGGCCCCCGCCGCGTCGTTCGGCTCTCCCGAGCTCATCGTCATGGCCGACCCGGCCGCCGTGTTGAGGATGGGGGCCGGCGGCATCGCGTCCCGTGGCGGGGCCGACACGCGGGCCCTGAACCGGGTGGTGTCCCGGAGCAGCGTCATGCTGCGGCCGCTGTTCGGCCCCGAGGACCGCGTGCAGCTCCAGGCCGAGCGGCTGCTGCCCAACGCCCTGGCCCCGGTGCCGGACCTGTCGGTCTACTACCACGTGGACGCGCCGGCGGCGGACCTCGACGGCCTCGCCGAGGAGCTCGGTGCGGCCGAGGGCGTGCAGGCGGCCTACGTCAAGCCCGCGAGCGAGCCGCCCGTCGTCAACGACATGGCCCCGGCTCCGGAGGACGCTCCGCCGACGACCCCCGACTTCGTGGTCAACCAGCTCTACCTCGAGGCGGCGCCGGGTGGCGTCGACGCCCGGTATGCGTGGACCTGGCCCGGTGGCGGCGGGGCCGGGGTGAGCATCATCGACTGCGAGTGGGGGTGGCACTTCGACCACGAGGACCTCACGGGCAACCAGGGCGGCATCGTCGTCGGCACCGGGAGCACCGACCGTAACCACGGGACCGCCGTCCTCGGCGAGATCAGCGGCGACCGTAACGCCTACGGCATCACCGGGATCTGCCCGGACGCCGTCATCAGTGCGGCGGCGTTCTCGGGTCCCACCGCGGGCACCATCCGCTCGGCGGCGGACCGCCTCGGGGCGGGAGACATCATCCTGCTCGAGATCCACCGGCCCGGGCCCCGGTTCGGCTTCCAGGGGCGCCAGGACCAGCTGGGCTACATCGCGATCGAGTGGTGGCCCGACGACTTCGACGCGATCCGCTACGCGATCTCGCGCGGCATCATCGTCGTCGAGGCGGCCGGCAACGGGGCGGAGAACCTCGACGACCCCCTCTACGCCACCCGCCCGTCGGGCTTCCCGGCCTCGTGGACCAACCCGTTCAACCGGGCCAACCAGGACTCCGGCGCCGTCGTCGTCGGCGCCGGCGCTCCCCCGCCCGGAACGCACGGCGTGACCTGGGGTGCGGACCGGTCGCGGCTGGACTTCTCCAACTGGGGCGCGCTCATCGACGCGCAGGGCTGGGGACGGGAGGTGACGAGCACCGGCTACGGCGACCTCCAGGGCGGCGCCGACGAGCGGATCTGGTACACCAACCGGTTCTCCGGGACCTCGAGCGCCTCCCCCATCGTCGTCGGTGCACTCGGCGCGCTGCAGGGGACCCTGCGGGCTGCGGGCAAGCCGCTCATGACGCCCACGACGGCCCGCAGCTGGCTGCGCGCCACCGGCTCCCCGCAGCAGGACGAGCCCGGACGCCCGGCCACCCAGCGCATCGGCAACCGGCCCGACCTGCGCGCCCTCATCGCCGCGCACGTCAAGGGCCACACCGGCGTCGACAAGCCGATCGTCAAGGAGACCAAGGCCGAGGCCAAGGACCTCAAGGACATCAAGATCGAGAAGGTCGAGGTCAAGGAGCTCAAGGAGAAGCCGGAGTTCAAGGAGCACAAGCTCGAGGCCAAGGAGCTGAAGAACGAGAAGGCCGAGATCAAGGAGCTGAAGGAGCACAAGCTCGAGGCCATCGAGGGCAAGCACCTCATCGTCGACCAGCACAAGAACCTCCTCGAGGGCGGCGGCAAGGGCCTGGTCGAGGGTGACGGCGGGCTGGGCGGCGGCGTCATCAACCCCGGCCCGGCCGCGGGGCTGTCGGGCGGTCAGGCGCCGGGCGCCAGTCTCGACGCCCGGCTGAGCGCCGTCGAGCAGTCGGTCGCGGCGCTGGCCCACTTCATCGGCTCCGACCTGCGGCCCGACCTCGGCTCCGGCGCGCTCAGCCGCGAGGCGGACGTGCAGGGCCAGGCCGACGCGGCCAAGCAGGGCAAGGACCTCAAGGACAAGGAGAACCTTGCCGAGGGGTGAGGGGGTCGCCGGCTCGGCTCCCCGTCGGGGGCCGGGCCGGCTCGAGCCGGTCGCGTATGCCGTGCTGTGCGGCCCGGAGGACCGCTCCGCCGTGTGGATGGCCGGGTCCCTGCGGGCCGCCGGGCTCGACGTCCGCCTGGTCACGACGCAGGAGCTCGTTTACAGCACCAGCCTGCGGCACACCGTGTCGACGCACGGGCGGGCCGCCACCGCGGTCCGGCTGGGCGACGGCGCCCTGCTCGGACCCGACCTGCGCGGCACGCTCAACCGGATGACGTGGGTGCCCGCGGAGCACCTCGCCGGCGCACCGGCGGCCGACCGGCTCTACGCCCTGCAGGAGCTGCAGGCCATCCTCACCAGCATCGTGCACGGTCTGCCCGGGGTGGTGCTCGGCCGTCCGGACGGGCGAGGCCTCAGCGGGGCGGCGTGGCGATCCTCGGAGTGGATGGCCCGAGCCGGCCGCGCCGGGCTGACCGTCGTGGGCTACCGGACCGGAGCCCCGGCGCGCCCGTAGCCCACCCGCATACCGCTCGTCGTCGTGGGTGGTGAGGTGTCGGCTCCGAGCGGCATCGTCGTCCCGGCCGAGGTCGCCGCGGGAGTCCGCCGCCTCGCCGCGGAGCACGGCAGCGGCCTGCTGGGCGTCGACCTCGTGGCCGACGCCGGTGGGTGGCGCGTCGTCGACGTCACGCCGCGGCCCGACCTGACCGCGCTCGGTCCGCCGCTCGTCGAGGCCCTACGGGCCGCCCTGCTGGGTCGCGAGCGGGTGCCGGCGTGATCGTCGTCGCGGGGATCCCCTCGGAGCCACCGCTCGCGACCGCCCTCGACCGGCTGTCGGACCTGCGGGCCGACGTCGTCGTCGTCAACCAGCGGGCCTGCGGCCAGCTCGACCTCGCCTTCACCGTCGACGAGCAGGGCCGGGTCGACGGCCTGCTGCGGGTGGGCCGGCGCCACGTCGCCCTCCGGGAGGTGACCGGGGTCTACGTGCGGCTCATGGACTTCCGCAACCTGCCCGAGCTGCGCCGCCTCGCCCCGGACGACCCCGAGCGGTTGCGTTGCGCCCTCGTCATGGACGAGCTGAGCGCGTGGGGCGACGTGTGCCCCGGCCGGGTGGTCAACCGCACCTCGGCGATGGCGTCGAACGGCTCGAAGCCCTACCAGGCCCAGCTGATCGCCCGCCACGGCCTGCGCACCCCGGAGACCCTGGTCACCAACGACCCGCAGGAGGCGCGGGACTTCTACCGGTCGCGCGAGCGGGTGGTGTACAAGTCGGCCAGCGGCGTGCGCTCCATCGTGCAGACGATGACCGCGGTCGACGCCGACCGGCTGGACCAGGTGCGGGCCTGCCCCGTGCAGTTCCAGACGTGGGTGCCCGGGACGGATGTGCGGGTGCACGTCGTCGGCCGCGAGGTCTTCGCGACGCGCGTGACGACCACCGCCACCGACTACCGGTATGCCGCGCGGCAGGTCGACGAGGCGGCGCGGCTGGACGCGTACGAGCTCGACCCCGACCTCGCGGACCGGTGCGTGGCGCTGACGGCGGACCTCGGGCTCGCCTTCTCCGGCGTCGACCTCAAGGTCACCCCGGACGGCGAGGTCTACTGCTTCGAGGTGAACCCGAGCCCGGCCTACACGTACTTCGAGGACCAGACGAAGCAGCCGATCGCGGCGGCGCTGGCCCGGCACCTGACCGGCTGACGGAGACCGTCAGCCGGTCAGGATGCGGTGGGCGTCCTCAGCCGTGGCGACGGCCGATGAGCACGCCGACGGCGAGCCCGACGACGGCTGCTGCGAGGTAGGGCGCATAGCTGCGGAGCAGCACCGGCAGCACGGTCGCGCCGAGGTCGAGCGTGTCGTCCTTGCCCTGCTCCGTCGGCACGAAGGCCGGCCGGCTCAGGTTCGACGCCTGCGGACGGGCCGCCGCCACCGGGGCCGGCGTCGCCGTCGTGGTGGCCGCCGCCGACTCCGGTGCGGGCGGCGGAGCACTGGGCGCCGCCTCCGAGCCGACCGCCGCGTCGGGCGCTTCCGCCTCAGCAGCCCCCGTGGGTGCGTCCGAGGCGGCGAACCGCTGCTCGAGGCACGCCACGAACTGGCCCAGCAGCTTGTCGGACACGTCCTGCATGACGCCGCGACCGAACTGCGCCGGCTTGCCCGTGACGTTGAGGTCGGTGAGGACCTCCACCGATGTCGCCCCCGACCCGCCGTCGCCGAGCGCGATGGTCACCGTGGCCCCGGCCGTGCCGTTGCCCCGCTTGTCCTTCCCGCTGGCCTGGATGACGGCCCGGTGGGCGGCGTCGTCGCGTTCGACGAAGGTGCCGTTTCCGGAGTACATCAGGGCGATCGGACCGAGCTTGACCTTGCAGGTGCCCTCGAACCGCTGCCCGTCGTAGGACGTCACCGTGGCCCCGGGGAAGCACCCCGCGACCTCCCCGAGCTCCATGAACGTCGCCCACGTGTCGTCCACGGTGGCGGGCACGGTGAACCGGTGCTGCAGCTCCACGGGCTCAGCTCCCGGCGGCCGCGAGCACGGCCCGGCGGGTGAGCACGGTGGCCAGGTGCTTGCGGTAGTCGCTGTCCCCGTTGAGGTCCGACGGCGGGTTGGTGCCGTCGGCCGCCGACCCGGCCGCCTCGCGCACGGCCTCGTCGCTTGCGGTCTTCCCGACGAGGGCCTGCTCCACGGAGGTCGCCCGCAGCGGGGTCGAGCCCATGTTGGTGAGCCCGATCCGCGCCTCGGCGATCGTGCCGCCCTCGACGCGGACGGTCGCCGCCACCGCGACGATCGACCACTGGTGCTTGACCCGCACGAACTTCTCGTAGTGCGCACCCCAGCCGGTGTGCTTGGGGATGCGCACCTGCGTCAGCAGCTCGCCCTCCCCCACCGCCGTCTCGAAGAGGTCGACGAAGAAGTCCGCCGCCGGGACCGTGCGGGTGGCCCCGCCCGGTCCGGCGATCACGAACTCGGCGTCGAGCGCCAGGGCGGCCGCACCGACGTCACCGGCCGGGTCGGCGTGCACGAGCGCCCCACCGACCGTGCCGCGGTGGCGGATCTGCGGGTCGGCGACCTCGGCGACCGTCTTGGACAGCAGCAGCGCGTGCGTCTTCACGAGGTCGCTGTCGACCACCGAGCTGTGGGTGGCCATCGAGCCGATGACGATGTGGTCGCCGTCCTCGGTGATGTCGGTCAGGCCGGGGATCTTGCGCAGGTCGACGACCTTCTCCGGCGCGTTGAGACGCATACGCAGCACCGGGAGGAGGCTCTGGCCACCGGCGAGCACCTTGGCGTCGTCTCCGGCCTCGGCGAGGGCCGACAGGGCCTCCTCGAGGGATTCGGGAGCGACGTAGTCGAACTGGGCAGGGATCATTGCTGGCCACTTTCCTGGTCGTCGGAGCTCGCCGGGTTGGTCTGCGTGTCGTTGCTGGGGTCGTCCTGGTTGAGGGCGTCGGCCGCGAAGTGCGGCTGCTGCTGCGCCACCGGAGGCTCGGCCTGGGCGGACCCGGCCGACTGGATCGCCTTCCACACCCGCTCGGGCGTGCAGGGCATGAGGATGTCGTTGATCCCCATCGGCCGCAGGGCGTCGACGATCGCGTTGACGACCGCCGGGGTGGACGCGATGGTGCCGGCCTCGCCGACCCCCTTGGTGCCCAACGTGTTCGTCGTCGACGGCGAGACCGTGTGCTCGCTGATGTAGCTGATGGTGTCGGCCGCCGTCGGCAGCGTGTAGTCGACGAACGAGCCCGTGGTGAGGGTGCCGTTGCTGTCGTACTCCGCGCCCTCCCACAGCGCCTGGGCGATGCCCTGCACGAGGCCGCCGTGGATCTGGCCCTCGACGATGAGCGGGTTGACGATCGTGCCGATGTCGTCGACGCAGACGTACGTGCGCATCGTCACCTGGCCCGTCTCGGTGTCGACCTCCATGGCGCACAGGTGGGTGCCGTGCGGGAAGGAGAAGTTCACCGGGTCGTAGACCGCGTCGGAGTCGAGCGTCGGCTCGATGCCGTCCGGAAGGTTGTGTCCGGTCCAGGCGCCCATGGCGATCTCCGTGAGCCCGACGCCCTTGTCGGTGCCCTTGACGGAGAACCGGCCCTCGCTGAACTCGATGTCGGCGGCGTCGGCCTCGAGCAGGTGCGCCGCGATGGGCTTGGCCTTCTCGATGACCTTGTCGGCCGCCTTGACGAGCGCCTCGCCACCGACGACGAGCGATCGCGAGCCGTAGGAGTCCATGCCCTTCGGGGCGATCTGGGTGTCTCCGTGCAGCACCTCGACATTCTCGAACGGCACCCCCAGACGGTCGGCGACGATCTGGCTCCACGCCGTCTCGTGGCCCTGGCCGTGGGGCGACGTGCCGGTGATGACCTCGACCGTGCCGGTCGCGAGCATCCGGATCGAGGCGGCCTCCCAGCCGCCGGCGCCGTAGCTGAGCTGGCCGAGCACCCGGGAGGGGGCGAGGCCGCACATCTCGGTGAAGGTCGAGATCCCGATGCCGAGCTGCACCGGGTCCTTGGACTCACGGCGGCGCTGCTGCTCCGCCCGGAGGCCGTCGTAGTCGAAGAGGCCCTTGGCCTTCTCCGTGGCCGCCTCGTAGTTGCCCGAGTCGTAGGTCATGCCCGCCACCGTGGTGAAGGGGAACTCGGTGTTCTTGATCCAGTTCTTCTCGCGGATCTCCAGAGGATCGACCCCGACCTCGACGGCCAGCTCGTCCATGATCCGCTCGATGGCGAAGGTCGCCTCCGGGCGGCCGGCCCCGCGGTAGGCGTCGACCCAGGTCTTGTTGGTCAGCACCGTCTGACAGTTGAACTGGTAGGCCTCGAACTTGTAGATCGAGTTGAACATCCACGCGCCGAGGACGGGCACACCGCCCCCGACGATGGCGATGTACGCCCCCATGTCGGCGAGCAGGTCGACCTTGAGCCCGGTGACGCGGCCGTCCTTGGTGGCGGCGAGGGTGAGCTTCTGCCACTGGTCGCGCCCGTGGTGGGCCGACAGCAGCGACTCCGAGCGCGTCTCGGTGAACTTGCACGGCTTGCCGAGCCGGCGGGCGACCGCGATGGTCGCGAACTCCTCCGGGGTCGTCTGGAGCTTGCCGCCGAAGCCGCCGCCCACGTCGGGCGCGATGACCCGCACCTTGGACTCGGGGATGCCCATCGTGGCCGCGATGAGGAAACGCAGGATGTGGGGCACCTGCGTCGCGGACCAGACGGTCATCTGCTCGCCGGTCGGGTCGACGACCGTCGAGCGGGGCTCCATGAACGCGGGGATGAGCCGCTGCTGGCGGTACTCGCGCTCGATGAGGATGCCGTCGGCCTTCGCCGTGGCGATGGCCTCGTCGATGCTGCCGCCCGATCCCTGCGTGGCGGAGTCGAGCTGCCAGAAGGCGCTCTTGTTCGTGCCGAGGTCGGGGTGGGCCAGGACCGTGTCGGCCGCGGCCTCCTTGAGGTCGAAGACGGCGGGCAGCTCCTCGTAGTCGACGTCGACGAGCTCGGCCGCGTCGCGGGCCTCGGCTGCGGTGCGCGCGACGACGACGGCGACGATCTCACCGGTGCAGGCGACGCGGTCGATGGCAACGGGCAGGTGCGGCGGGGCCTTCTGGTCCGCGGTGATGGGCCACGCGTTGGCGTTGACGCCCTGGGTGTCCTTGAGGTCCTCGCCGGTGAAGACGCCCACGACGCCCGCCGCGCCCTTGGCGGCCGTGGCGTCGATGCCGGTGATCCGGGCGTGCGCGTACGGGCTGCGCACCATGGCCAGGTGGAGCATGCCCGGCAGGATGATGTTGTCGGTCCAGCGGGTGCGGCCCGTGATGAGGCGCTGGTCCTCCTTGCGCTTACGGGCGTTGCCGACCTCTTTGGTGGCGGTGGGACGGTCCTCGGTGATGGTCACTTGGCACCTCCGGCGGCCTGCTGAACGGCCTTGACGATGTTGTGGTAGCCCGTGCAGCGGCAGAGGTTGCCCTCGAGGCCGGTGCGGATCTCCTCCTCGGAGGGGCTCGGGTTGTTGTTGAGCAGGTCGATCGACTGCATGATCATCCCCGGCGTGCAGTAGCCGCACTGGAGCGCGTGGCACTCGTGGAACGCCTGCTGCATCGGGTGCAGCTCGCCGTCCTTGGCCAGGCCCTCGATCGTCGTGATCTCGCCGCCGTCGACCTGCACGGCCAGTACGTTGCACGACTTCACGCTGACCCCGTCGAGGTGCACGGTGCAGGCACCGCAGTTGCTCGTGTCGCAGCCCACCACCGTCCCGGTCTTGCCGAGCCGCTCCCTCAGGTAGTGGACGAGGAGCGTGCGCGGCTCCACCTCGTCCGTGTAGGACACGTCGTCGACTCTGACGGTGATGCGGGTCATCCTTGACTCCTTCGTCATGACTGCTGGCTGCTGCTGGTTCAGATCGTGCGTGCTGGTGATGCGGTCCGCAGGTCGTGCTGGTCCTCGTGCGCCGAACCGCTGCGGTCCGTCGACGAGTGGTCGGAGGGGGTATGCCGGGGCGCCGGGTCGGCGGCCTCGGCGGGATGCGGGGGTGGGTCGGGTTCGCTGTGGACGGCGTGGTGGATGGGTCCGTCCGCGGCGGTGAGCCGGCTGCCGCCCCCGCCCCACCGCAGGGCGACGATCTCCGCGGCGATGCTCACCGCGGTCTCCTCGGGGGTGCGGGCGCCGAGGTCGAGGCCGATGGGGCTGGAGAGCCGGCCCAGCTCGGCCTCCGTCAGGCCCACCTCGTGCAGGCGGGCCAGCCGGTCGTCGTGGGTGCGCCGCGAGCCCATGGCGCCGATGTAGGCGACCGCGGGCAGCCGCAGGGCGACCTCGAGCAGCGGGACGTCGAACTTCGGGTCGTGGGTGAGGACGCACAGCACCGTGCGGGCGTCGACCCGGCCGGCCTCCGCCTCGGCCGACAGGTAGCGGTGGGGCCACTCGACGACCACCTCGTCGGCGTCCGGGAAGCGGCTGGCGGTGGCGAACACGGGGCGCGCGTCGCAGACGGTCACGGTGTAGCCGAGGAACTTCCCGATCCGGGCGCAGGCGGCCGCGAAGTCGATGGCGCCGAAGACGAGCATCCGCGCCGCCGGGGCGTGCACGTCGACGAAGACCCGCATCCCCTCGCCGCGCCGCTCGCCGTCCGGACCGTAGGTGAGGGTCTCGCTGTGCCCCAGCGCGAGCAGTCCCCGCGCGTCGTCCGTCACCGCGGCGTCGAGGCGCCCGCTGCCGAGCGAGCCGCGGGCCGTCGTCGGCCCGTCCTCCGTCTCCGGCCCCCAGCCCTCGATCGGGTCGTCCTCGGCGTGGACGACGAGGCGCCGGCCCAGCCGGCTCGGGTCGGGGTGGGCCACGACGGTGGCGACGGCGACCGGACGGCCGGCCTCGATGTCCCCCGCGACGAGACCGAGCTGCGGGAAGGTCTCGCGGCTGACGCTCTCCACCCAGAGGTCGAGGATGCCGCCGCACGTGAGGCCCACGGCATACGCGTCCTCGTCGCTGACGCCGTAGCGCTGCAGGACCGGCTCACCGGATCCGACGACCTCCTGCGCCAGCTCGTAGACCGCGCCCTCGACGCAGCCGCCGGAGACGGACCCGACCGCCTCCCCGCCGGGGCCGACGAGCATCGACGCGCCGGGCTGGCGCGGGGCGGACTTCCACGTGGCGACGACGGTGCCGACGCCGACCGTGGCCCCGGCGCGCCACCAGCGCAGCAGCTCGGGCAGGACCTCACGCACGCGAGACCACCCCCGCCAGCACGTCGAAGGTGTGCAGCGAGTGGCCCGCCACGAGCGCGTCGCAGTGGGGCAGCGCGGCGACGATGCCCTGCTGGATCGGCTGGTAGCCGGCCTTGCCGCGGTGCGGGTTGACCCAGACGACACGGTGGGCGAGGGAGCGCAGCCGGCGCATCTGGTCCTCGAGCAGCTCCACGCCGCCGCGCTCCCAGCCGTCGCTGAAGACGACGACCACGGCCCCGCGGGCCATGCCCCGCTGTCCCCAGCGGTCGAGGAACGCCTTGAGCGACTCACCGAGCCGGGTGCCGCCCGACCAGTCCGGCACGACGTCACCGGCCGCGATGAGGGCGCGGTCGGGGTCACGCTGGCGCACGGCCCGCGTGACGTGGGTGAGCCGGGTACCCATGGTGAAGACCTCGACCGACCCGGGCCCCCCGGCCCATCGGTGGGCGAGGCGCAGGAGCGCGTCGGCGTAGGAGCTCATCGAGCCCGAGACGTCGATGAGCAGCACGACCCGGCGGGGCCGGCTGCTGCGGCGGCGCCACGCGAGCACCCCGGGCTCCCCCATCCGCTCGAGCTGGCGGCGCAGGGTGCGACGGGCGTCGACCTCCCCGCGGTGCCACTCCCGGCGGCGCGACGTCCGGCGCCGGGGGTCGGGGCACGGCAGGGTCGCGAACATGGCGGCCAGTGCGGCCTTCTGGGCCGGTTCGAGCTGCCCGACGTCGCGGTGGCGCAGCACCTCCGTGGCACTGGCCGAGGCGCGTAGGACGTCCGCGGCGTCGTCGAGGCCCTGCTGTCCGGAGGCGGCCGGCCCCTCCTGGAGCGACGCCGGCTCGGGACGCGTGGTCGACGGGGCCGGCCGGGGCACGGTGACGGGGTGACGGCTGAACCAGCTGGTGAAGATCTGGTCGTAGCGGGCCAGGTCGTCGGGTCCCGAGCACAGCGTCGCGCGCCCGGCCCAGTAGGTGGCCGCCTCGTCGTCGAGTCCCACGACCGACACCGCCTCGAGGAACCCGCTCTCGCGGTCGGCGGTGACCGGCAGCCCCGCGGCGCGCAGGGCGCGGGCGAAGCCCAGGAGCAGGGCGTCGGGAGGCGTCGTCATCGCGTCATCACCGTCGTCACCGTCACGTCCGCAGGATCTCGTCGAGGCTGGCGCGCACGCGGTCGGCGTCCTCGCGGTACTTGACGGCGACCCCGAGGGTGGCGGCGGCCAGCTCGACGTCGAGGTCGGCCGCGCCCATGGCGTCGAGCGCCCGCGCCCAGTCGAGCGTCTCGGCGACCCCCGGCGGCTTGACGAGGTCGTCGCGGCCGCGCAGGCGCTGCGTCAGCCGGACGACCTGCTCGGCGAGCGCCGGGGCCACGTGCGGAGCGCGTCGCCGCACGATGGACAGCTCACGCTCGAGGCCCGGGTGGTCGATCCAGTGGTAGAGACAGCGGCGCTTGAGGGCGTCGTGCAGCTCGCGGGTGCGGTTGGAGGTGAGCACGACGATGGGCGGGGTCGCCGCCCGCACCGTGCCGAGCTCGGGGATGGTCACCTGGTAGGTCGAGAGCACCTCGAGGAGGAAGGCCTCGAACTCGTCGTCGGCCCGGTCGACCTCGTCGATGAGCAGCACCGCGGGGCTCTGCCGGAGGGCCTGCAGCACGGGGCGGGCGAGGAGGAAGCGCTCGTCGAAGAGGGACTTCTCCAGCTCACCGGTGTCCCCGGCCCCGAGCCCACCCGCCTCGTCGCCGCCACCGACGCGGGCGGCCGTCTCGAGGGCCCGCAGGTGCAGGATCTGGCGGGGGAAGTCCCAGTCGTAGAGGGCCTGCGTCGCGTCGATGCCCTCGTAGCACTGCAGCCGCACCAGCGGGAGGTCGAGGGCCTCCGCCAGCGCCTCGGCCAGGGCGGTCTTGCCGGTGCCCGGCTCCCCCTCGAGGAGCAGGGGGCGGTGCAGCGTCAGGGCGAGGAAGCCGATGGTCGCCAGGGCGTCGTCGACGAGGTAGCCGGTGCCCCCCAGCCGGTCCGCGAGGTCGGCGGCGGAGGTGACGGGCGCGGTCATGCCCTGATCATCACCCACGATGGTTGACCCGTCACCCATCTCGGGCACATCGGTTCGCCCCTCGGGGGTGTCGCGGTCGAGGCCCGACGCCAGGTCGGCACACTCGACCGCCACGGCGCCGTGCGCCTCGAGGTAGTCCCGGGCGCCCTGATCCCCGTCGGCCGCCTGTGCCGCCCCCGCCCAGTGCTCGCGACCGAGCACGACAGGGTGCCCCGGCCGACCCTCGTATGCCGCCCGCGCGAGCGTCTGCGCGCCGGTGCCGGCGGCCGCGGTCACCCGGGTGACGACCGCGGCGCTGACGTCGGGCAGGTCGACGAGGGTCACGACCGCCGCGGTGGCGTCCGTCGCGGCTGCCGCTTCGAGACCGTGTCGTAGCGAGGCGCCCATGCCGTCGCCCCAGTCGGGAGCCACGACGACGCGGACGTCCGGACCCCCGTCAGCTCCCGGCCCGACGGCGCCCCCCTCGTCGAGGAGCCGCCGCGCGGCGTCCGCCCCCGCCCCGAGGACCACCACGACGCTCGGGCAGCCGGCGTCGGTCAGCGTGGTGACGGCCCGCAGGAGCCAGGACGTGCCGTCGGCGTCGTGGACCAGCGCCTTGGGCATCCCCATCCGCCGGCCCGCACCGGCCGCGAGGAGCACGCCCACGGTCCGACCGAGGGCGGCCGTGCTGCTGGCCGTGCTCGTCGTCGTGCTGGTCGTCGTGCCGGCCGTCGTTGGCTCCACACTTCGAACTCAACCACGGCCGCCTGACGGGTCTGCAACGCCCCCCGGCGGGAGGGGTCGACGGGTCACGCCAGCTGGGCCAGCTCCTCGGCCTCGCGGGCCACGGTCGGCTGGGCCGGGCCGGTGGCGGTGGAGGCGGCGAGGACGTCCCACCGCACGCGCCGGGTACGCCGGGAGAAGATCGCGACCTTGACGACCTCCTCGACGACGCGGGCGGCGAAGATGCCGGCCACGCCGAGCGGCGTGCAGAGGCCCAGGACGATGGCGAGGGGCAGGCCCACGGCGAAGGCCCCCGTCACGTCGCCGAGGATGACGCCGCGCACGTCGTTGGCGCTGGGCAGGACGCCCGCGCCGAGGATCATGTTGCGCACCTTGACGACCTGCGACACGGCATACAGGACGATGCCGGTCACGGCCATGACCCGCACCTCGTCGCCGGTGTGGGGGAACAGGACGGGGAGGAGGAAGGCGGTGGCGCCGTAGAGCAGCCCGAAGGCCACCCCGCTGACCATGCCGACCTTCTTGATGCGGCGCACCCAGGCCGCGGCGGCCATGGCGTCGCCGCGGCCGACCTCACGACCGACGAGCGCGGTGGTCGCGCTCATGAGGCCGATGCTGCCGACGAGGAAGAGCGCCTCGAGCATGTTGACGATCTGGGCGGCGGCCAGGGCGTCGTCGCCGAGCCGCTGGAAGACGACGTTGTAGAGGAAGGTGCCGCCGGTCCAGAACAGCTCGGTGAGGCCGAGAGGGACCGCGAGGACGAAGAGCGAGCGGGCCACCGGCAGCCACTCCTCCGCGGTGCGCGGCAGCTGCCAGGCGACGATGCGGTGGAGGGCGAAGAGCTGCACGGCGAGGATGCCGGTCTTGATCGTGGCGGTGATGAGCGTGGCCACGCCGGCCCCGACCACACCGAGGGTGGGGAACGGACCGAAGCCCGTGACCAGGGCGTAGGCGAGAGCGGCGTTGAGGCCCACGGTGCCCATCGTCGCGAGCATCGGGCTGCGGGCCCGCCCGGTCGAGCGCAGGACGCCGCTCAGGAGGCCACCGACGACGATGGGGACGAGCGCCAGGCCGAGGAACCCGAGGTAGCCGCCCCCGGTGGCGGCGACCGTCTCGGAGGCGCCGACGAGCCGCATGAGCGGCGTGCCCCAAAGCAGGATCGGCACGGCGGCCAGGAGGCCCGCCCCACCGGCCAGGAGGACGGCCGCGGTGACGGTGCGGTTGAGCCGGTCCTGATGCCCGGCGCCGTAGGCCCGCGCGACGAGGATGCTCACCGAGGCGCCGAGCGCGCCCAGGGTGAGCACGAGGATCATCGAGAGGCTGTTGGCGAAGCCCACGGCGGCGATGGCCGTGGCTCCGAGCAGGCCGACGATGACCTGGTTGACGACCTGCAGCACGAGGGTGAGGACGAACTCCGCGCTGACCGGCACCGCGATGCGGGCGATCTCACGACGGGGGCTGGGGCTGGTCTGGACGGGGGCGCCGACGGACGTCGGGGCGGACACGGACACGGAGGAACTCTCTGGAACAGAAGGAGCAGGACCCGGGGCGAGGAGGTGCCACGCGCAGGCCTGCGCAGAACGGGTCAGCGTCACCTGCGTCGACGTCGACCCGTGCGCCCATTCTACGAAAAAGAAGGTTTCGATTTCAAATAAATTGCGGGTGTGTTCGGTCACCGTTCACCTCCGCGTCCCATCTCCGCGTCCCATCTCCGCGTCCCATCTCCGCGTCCCATCTCCGCGTCCCATCTCCGCGTCCCATCTCCGCGTCTCGCGTCGTCCGCAGCGATGTGGTGTCCAGGGCTCGCCCTTCCGGGCGCTGGACACCAGTCCGAGCGTGACGGGTGAGCGAAGGCCGGCCCCCACCGTGGGGGCCGGCCTCCGGTCGTTGCAGGGATGGGCGGGTCAGAAGGCGGCGGTGCCGTTCGGCGTGCCGAGACCGGTCGGGCCGTCCCAGCCCGCTCCGGCGTGGCACCACTGGTACGTGGGGCACGTGCCGTTGGTGCCGCCGGTCACGTCGTTGAGGTTGCCGGGGTGGGCGTACGGAAGCGCGTTGGCGTAACCGGTCGCCTGGGGGCCCATGGCGTAGACCGAGGCGATGATGGGCGAGGACAGGCTGGTCCCGCCGTACTGGGCCCACGAGCTGCTGCTCTGACTCGTCGGCGCGTAGACCGCGAGGCCGGTGTTGGGGTCGGCCACAGCGGATACGTCGGCCATGGCCCGACCCGCGCAGCCGGTGCCGAGGTTCGCGGCCGCGGCCAGGGCGGTGTTCAGCGTCGAGCACCCCGAGCCCGCGCCGCTCCAGGCCGTCTCGGCCCACCCGCGGGCGGTCGACGACGTCGTCAGCGAGGTCCCGCCGACGGCCGTGACGTAGGAGGACGAGGCCGGGTAGGACGCGCCCTGGTAGCCGTTGTCACCCGTCGACGCGGTCACGGCGATGCCCGGGTGGTTGTAGTAGCTGCCGTACGACGTGTCGGCCGCGTCACCGCCGCCGTAGCTGTTCGAGATGGCCACGACGCCGGGCTTCTTGGCGGCGGTGTTGACCGCCGTTCCCAGGTTGGCGAACGAGGCCGAGGAGGCCTGCACAAGGAGGATCTTGCAGTCGGGGCACGCGGCCGAGACGGCGTCGAGGTCGAGGGCCTGCTCCTGCGACCAGCCCACGTTGGTACTCGGGAGGGAGCTGCCTCCGCTCTGGTTGACGATGGTCAGGCACCCGTTGGCCCTCGTGCAGGCGGGAAGCTTGTAGTAGGAGCGGTAGACCCCGAGGTCGCGCTCGGCGTTCGGATAGCCGTACGCGTCGACGATCGCGACCGTCTTGCCGCCGGAGAGCGAGCTGTTCAGGTTGTAAGCGTTGCGGATGTCGGCCGGCTTCTTGCCCGACGCCGGCGGGGTGGAGGCGGAGGGCGAGGGCTTCCCGTTGCTGTCGACCGCCTGGCCGTGGGCGTCGACGAGCTTGATGGCGTGGCAGTTGGCCTCGCCGGCCTTGGCGTCGGTGCACACCTTCTGGCCGTGGACGCCCGGGGCGGCCTCGGCGCTGGTGGTCGTGGTGACGGCCCCCACCGTCAACCCCACGGCCGCGGCCAGCGTGGTGGCCGCCGTGATGAATGTCCTGCGCATCTGAGGTGTCTCCTCATGGGTCGGGGTCGGTTCTCCGCCTGGGGGCGGACCATGGGCAAGCAAAACCCCGTGACCGTTCCGTGACAAGGGGCCGAACCGTCTTTCCCGGGGTCCTGGGCAAGAGTTGGGCGCGAACTGGCCGGAACGAGACCGGTTCTCCAGGGTTCTCCCAGGTTCTCCGCACGATCTGCGGCGCGGGCCTCAGCCCAGCGGGGCCACTGACGTCGTGGTCAGCACGAGCACGCCGGCCTCGTCGGTCGCCGCGAGGTCGACCTCGGCGGTGATCCGCCAGTCGTGGTCCCCGTCGGGGTCGTCGAGGATCTGGGCGACGACGACGTGGCCGTCGCGCGGGGGCTGCACGAGCACCATCGCCGGGCCCCGGGCGTCCGGCCCGGTCGCGACGTCGCCGTGCTCGGCGGCGTAGGCCTCCCCCGCCTCGCGCCAGTCGTCCGCGGTGAGGCCGCCCTCCTCCAGCGCGGCCAGCTCGCCCCACCGCTGCCGCGACAGCAGCTCGACCCGGCGGAACAGCGCATTGCGCACGAGCAGGCGGAACGTCCGGGGGTCGGCCGACAGCGGACGCGGCGGCGGCGCGGCCTCGACCCCCGGCCCACCGAGGCCGCCGGCGCGCTCCGGGTCGACGAGGGCCTCCCACTCGTCGAGCAGGCTCGAGTCCGTCTGGCGCACCACGGTCCCGAGCCACTCGATGAGGTCGAGCAGGCCCTCGGTGCGCGCGCTCTCCGGGACGGTCTGCCGCAATGCCTTGTAGGCGTCGCTGAGGTAGCGCAGGACGAGGCCCTCACCGCGGCTGAGCCCGTAGAACGCGACGTACTCCGAGAACGTCATCGCCCGCTCCCACATGTCGCGGACCACGGACTTCGGCGACAGGGCGTCGGGTGAGACCCACGGGTGGGTCTGCCGGTACGTCGTGAAGAGCGCGGTGAGCAGCTCCTCCAACGGTTTCGGCCACGAGACGTCCTCGAGCAGCTCCATCCGCTCGTCGTACTCGATGCCGTCGGACTTCATCTCGGCGACCGCCTCGCCCTTCGCCTTCCACTGCTGGGCCAGCAGGATCGACCGGGGGTCCTCGAGCGTCGCCTCGACGACGGAGACGACGTCGAGCGGGTATGCCGCGGAGTCCGGGTCCAGCACATCCACCGCCCCCAGCGCGAAGGCGGACAGCGGCTGGTTGAGGGCGAACCCGAGCTGCAGGTCCTCGACGAGGCGCACCACACGGCCCTCCGCGTCCGGGGTCTCGAGCCGCTCGACCACACCCGCCGCGAGGAGGGACCGGTAGATCTGCACCGCCTGACGGACGTGCCGCACCTGACGACGAGGGTCCTCGTGGTTGTCGCGCAACAGCTTTCGCATGGCGGAGAACGGGTCGCTAGGCCGCGCCAGCACGTTGAGGACCATCGCGTGGGAGACCCGCATCCGCGATACCAGGGGTTCGGGTGGGGCAGCGACGAGACGGGCGAACGTCTCCTCGCTATAGCCCACCGTGCCCTCGGGCGCCTTCTTGCGCTGCACCTTGCGCAGCTTCTTCGGGTCGTCGCCGGCTTTAGCGACGGCCCGGGCGTTCTCGATGACGTGGTCCGGCGCCTGCACGACCACGGTGCCGGACGTGTCGAACCCCGCCCGCCCGGCCCGGCCCGCGATCTGGTGGAACTCCCGGGCGCGGAGCACCCGCTGGCGCGAGCCGTCGAACTTGGTCAGCCCGGTGAAGAGCACGGTGCGGATGGGCACGTTGATCCCCACGCCGAGGGTGTCGGTGCCGCAGATGACCTTGAGCAGACCGCGCTGCGCGAGCTGCTCGACGAGCCGGCGGTACTTCGGCAGCAGTCCCGCGTGGTGCACGCCGATCCCGTGGCGCACCAGGCGCGACAGCGTGCGACCGAAGCCCGGCGCGAACCGGAAGCCGGCGACGGCCTCGGCGATGCGGTCCCGGTCCTCCCGGCTCGCGACGGGCACCGACAGCAGTGACTGGGCCCGTTCGAGAGCGGCCGCCTGGGTGAAGTGGACGACGTAGACCGGCGCCTGATGGGTCGCCAGCAGCTCGGCGACGGTCTCGTGGACCGGTGTCATGGCCCACTCGTAGGACAGCGGCACCGGACGGTCACCGGACGCGACGACGGCCGTCGGACGCCCGGTGCGCCGGACGAGGTCGGCCTCGAAGTGGCTCGTGTCGCCGAGCGTCGCCGACATGAGGACGAACTGGGCCTGCGGCAGCTCGAGGATGGGCACCTGCCACGCCCACCCGCGGTCGGGCTCTGCGTAGAAGTGGAACTCGTCCATGACGACCTGCGCGATGTCGGCGCGGTCCCCTTCGCGCAGCGCGATGTTCGCGAGCACCTCGGCCGTGCAGCAGATGAGTGGCGCGCCCGCGTTGACGGCCGCGTCGCCCGTCATCATCCCCACGAGGTCGGCGCCCAGGGCGTCGCACAGGGCGAAGAACTTCTCCGACACGAGCGCCTTGATGGGGGCCGTGTAGAACGTGCGGCCCTCCCCTGCGGCGAGGGCGGCGACGTGGGCGCCCAACGCGACCAGGCTCTTGCCCGAGCCCGTGGGCGTGCCGAGGATGAGGTTCGCCCCGGAGACGACCTCGATCAGCGCCTCCTCCTGCGCGGGGTAGAGCGTGAGCCCCTGCTCGGCGGTCCAGTCGACGAGCGCGGCGAAGACGTCGTCGGGCGAGGGCGGCCCAGCGCCCGCCGCCCGACCGGCGCGGAGCGCATCGAGGGCCCGGCGCAGCGGCGGCCGGTCGGTGCTGGGCAGGAGGGTGATCAGATGCCTTGCCAGTCGGGCTTGTCGGCCCAGACCTGCTCGTAGTAGTCGCGCAAGGAGAGCCGGTCGGCGGCGGCCGGGTCGAGGACGACCGTCACGTGGGGGTGCAGCTGGAGGGCCGACGCCGGGCACATCGCGGTCACCGGTCCTTCAACGGCCTGGCGCACGGCCTCCGCCTTGCCTGGCCCGCTGGCCAGCATGACGAGATGCCGGGCCTCGAGGATGGTGCCGAGCCCCTGGGTGAGCACGTGGTGGGGAACGGCGTCGACGGAGTCGAAGAACCGGGCGTTGTCCTCACGGGTACGGGCGGTGAGGGTCTTGACCCGCGTGCGCGAGGCCAGGGACGACCCGGGCTCGTTGAAGGCCAGGTGGCCGTCGCTGCCGATCCCCAGCAGCTGCAGGTCGACCCCGCCGGCCTCGGCGATGAGCCGCTCGTACGCCGCGCAGGCTGCGGGTACGTCGTCGGTCTGGCCGTCCGGAGTGTGCAGGTGATCCGCCGGCAGGTCCACGAGAGAGGCGAACTCGCGCTCGATGACGCTGCGGTACCCCTCAGGGTGTCCGGCCGGGAGCCCGAGGTACTCGTCGAGGGTGAAGGCGGAGGCGGCCGCGAACGACACCCCGCCCGCGGCATACCGGCGGACCAGGTCGGCGTAGACGGGCGACGGGCTGGACCCGGTGGCGAGGCCCAGGACCGCACTCGGGCGGCGCGCCACAAGGGCGACGACGGCATCGGCGACGAGGCGCGCGCGCTCATCCTCGGTGCCGAGGACCACGACCTCCACGCTTCCACCCCATCTCGTCCGGCGCGCGTCCATCCTGCCCGATGCACTCGCCGGAGCCGTCAGGGGGCGTCAGGGGGCCGAGCCCGCCAGCAGCCGGTCGAGCGCGCGCGCCGACACCGCTGACGCCCCGTGGGTCAGCACCACCGCCCGGCCGGGCAACCGCTCCGGACCGGGCCAGCCGAGCTCCACCGTGACGAGGTCGGGGTGGGCCCGGGCGAGCGCGGCCAGCAGGTCGCGGGTCCACGCATACCGGTGCGCGCCGCGCACGAGGACGACCACCGGTCGCGCCGTGTCGAGTGTGGGCCGCGGGTCGTCGGGCCCCACGTCGAGGGCGGCCCGGCCGCGCAGCAGGGCGCCGTCGACGGGCAGGCCCCACGGTGCCCGGCCGACCGCCTGGTTGCTCTCCGTCACCAGGCGCAGCACCTGGGCGTCCGCCAGGTCGGGCAGGGCGCCGTCGACGCTCGTCCCGCGTCGGGCCGCCTCCTCGCTGGCCGCCGACCCCGGCGCCCCGTGACCCGAGCCCGCCGGGTGTCCCTCGCGCAGCGCGGCCAGCCGCCGGCGTGCCTCGTCGACCCGGCGGGCCGCCTCGACGAGCCGGGACTCCGGCAGCGAGCCGTCGGCGACCGCCGCGATGATGGCGTCCTCGACGGCCTGCACGTCGCCGTCGTCGATGTCGGCGCCGAGACACAGGAGGTCGACCCCCGCCCCGAGCGCCCGCACGGCGGCGGCCGGCAGGCCGATCTCCCCACTGGCGCCGCGCATCTCGAGCCCGTCACTGACGACGAGGCCGTCGAACCCGAGCCCACCCGCGTCCGGCGCGGCCCGCAGCAGCCCGAGCGCCGTGGGGCTGAAGGTGGCCGGCTGGGCGGGGTCGAGGGCGCGCACGACGACGTGCGACGTCATCACGGCGACCGCTCCGGCCCGCACACCGGCGGCGAAGGGCACCAGCTCGCGTCGGCGCAGGACATCGAGCGACGCGTGGACGACCGGGAGGTCGACGTGCGAGTCGGTGCGGGTGTCCCCGTGGCCCGGGAAGTGCTTGAGGCAGGCCCCGACGCCCGTGTCCTGCAGCCCCTGCACCCATGCGGCGGTGTGCCGGGCGACGAGGGCGGGGTCGGCGCCGAAGCTGCGGACGCCGATCACCGGGTTGAGCGGGTCGGAGTTGACGTCGGCGACGGGGCCGAGGTCGAGGTCGATGTCCACCGCCCGCAGGGCCCGGCCGATGTCCGCCGCCACCCGGCGCGTCAGGTCGAGGTCGTCGACCGCCCCCAGTACCGCATGCCCCGCGAAGGGGCTGCCGACGCCGTAGGACAGCCGGGTGACGTCGCCGCCCTCCTCGTCGACGGCGACGACCGTGTCGGGTCCGGCCGCGCGGACGGCCGCGGTCAGGGCGCCCAGCGCCGCCGGGTCGCCCACGTTGCTGCCGAACAGGCAGATCCCGCCCAGCCCGCCGGCCAGGCGGTCCCGCGCCCACCCCGGCAGCTCGGGCCCGACGAACGCCGCCATGGTCGTACGGGCAGCGAGCCGGCGCAGGTCGGTCATCGGCGGTTCCTCTCGGTCTCCGTGCGGGCCGCCCTCGGGCCGCGGGCGTGGGTGATGCTAGCCGCCGTCGACGCCCGACGTACGCTGCCGCCTGAGCACTGCACGGGTCCAGAGCGGCCTCGCGACCACGGGTCCGACGTCCGCCGACCGACGTCGTCAGGTCGGGGTGACGGCGGCCGAGAGTTCTGCGTCGTCGGCACGCTCGTCGGCGTGGGTGTCCTCGGCACCCGGGTGGGGGAGTCGTCCGGCGGGGCCCTGTCGGCGGAGGCCACGCGCATCGCGCCCGCGGGCCCGGCGTTCTCGATCTGGTCGGTCATCTACCTCGGGCTGCTGGCGTACACCGTGTGGCAGTGGCTCCCCGTCGTGGCGACGAGCCCCCACACTCGGGCCGCCGGCTGGCTCGCCGCCCTCTCCATGGTGCTCAACGCCGGGTGGCTGCTCGTCACGCAGCGGGGCTGGATCTGGGTCAGCGTCCTCGTCATCCTCCGCCCTCGCCGTGACCCTGGGGGTGCTCATGCGGCGCCTCGGGGTCCACGCCTCCGGCGGGGTCGAGCGTGTGGTCGTCGACGGCACGTTCGGTCTCTACCTCGGCTGGGTGGCCGTCGCGGTGTGCGCCAACGTCACCGCGGCCCTGGTCTCCTCCGGCGTCGACCCCGGCGCCGTCAGCGACCTGCTCGCCGTCGTCGTGCTCGCCGTCGCGGCCGGACTCGGCGTCCTCCTGGCCCGCACCCTCGGCGGCCGGTATGCCGTCGCCCTCGCCATGGCGTGGAGGCTGGGCTGGATCGCGGTCGGCCGGGTGTCCGGTTCGCCGCTGTCGACCGTGACGGCGGCCAGCCTCAGCTGAGGTGGTAGGGCGCCACCGTGGACTTGTGGCCGGCGTCCGACCCCACGACGCCGTCCTCCCCCGCCGACCGGGACGCCCACGCGCTGGCGGGCGCGCCGTCGGCGTGGTCGCGGGCCGCATCTCCTTGCTCCATGGGGACGAGGCGCACGATGAGCGACTTCGACGTCGGACAGTTGCTGCCCACCGCCGTGGAGTCGAGCGGGACGAGCGGGTTGGTCTCCGGGTAGTAGGCCGCTGCCGTGCCCACCGGGGTGTCGTAGGCCACCACCCGGAAGCGCGGCACGCTGCGCTCCGACCCGTCGCGCCACTCGCTGACGATGTCGACGAGGGCGCCGTCCTCCAGGCCGAGGTCGGCGATGTCGAGCGGGTTGACGAAGACGACCCGACGTCCGCCGTGGATGCCGCGGTAGCGGTCCTCCAGACCGTAGATGGTGGTGTTGTACTGGTCGTGGCTGCGCAGGGTCTGCATGAGCAGGCGGCCCTCTGGCACGTGCAGGACGTCGATGGGGCTCACGGTGAACACCGCGGCGTTCTCCTTGGTGGGGAACGTCCGGGAGTCGCGTGGCGGGTGCGGGAGGACGAAACCCCCCGGTTGGTCGACCTTCTCGGCATACGCCTCGCACCCCGGCACGACGCGGGAGATGGCCCGTCGCACGGCGGTGTAGTCACGGCGGTAGTCGGCCCACGGCACCTTGCCGACCCCGGGGCGGGTCGCCTCACCGAGGCTGCAGATGATGTCGACCTCGGAGCGCAGGTGGGTCGAGGCGGGTGTCAGCGGCCCCTTCGACGCGTGGACGGACGACATCGAGTCCTCGACCGTGACCCGCTGGTCGTTCCCGCCGGTGCGGTCGCGCTCACTGCGGCCGAGCGTCGGCAGGATGAGGGCGGTCTGCCCGCACACGACGTGCGAGCGGTTGAGCTTCGTCGAGACCTGCACGGTGAGGCGGGCCTTGCGCATCCCGGCCTCGACGACGGTCGTGTCGGGCACGGCAGAGACGAAGTTGCCGCCCATCCCCATGAACACGTGGGCCTGGCCGTCCCGCAGCGCGCGGATCGAGTCCACGACGTCGTAGCCGTGCTCGCGTGGCGGCTCGAAGTGGAACTCCTGGCCGAGCGCGTCGAGGAAGTGGTCGGGCGCCTTCTCCCAGATGCCCATGGTGCGGTCGCCCTGCACGTTGGAGTGACCGCGGACGGGGCACAGGCCCGCGCCGGGCTTGCCGATGTTGCCCTGGGCGAGCGCGACGTTGGTGATCTCCTTGATCGTCGCCACCGAGTTCTTGTGCTGCGTGATGCCCATCGCCCAGCAGGTGACCGTGGCCCGTGACGTCGCCAGCAGGTCGGCCAGCTGCTCGATCGGCCCGCGCTCGAGGCCGGTGGCCACGGCGACGGCGTCCCAGTCGAGGGCACGCATGTGGTCGGCCCAGGCCGCGAAGCCGGTCGTGTGGCGCTCGATGAACTCGAGGTCGAGCACCGTGCCCGGACGTCCCGCCGCCCGCGCGGCGTCCTCCTTGGCCACCAGCAGCGAGCCGAGGGCCTGGAAGAGGGCGAGGTCGCCGTTGACCCGGATCGGCAGGTGCAGGTCGGCCATCTCCGTGCCGACCCCCGAGACTCCGCGGGGGGTCTGCGGGTTGCGGAAGCGGGCCAGGCCCGCCTCGGCCAGCGGGTTGACCGAGACGATCGTCGCTCCCCGCTGCTTGGCGATCTCGAGCGCGCTGAGCATGCGCGGATGGTTGGTCCCGGGGTTCTGGCCCGCGATGATGATGAGCTCGGCGTTGTGGACGTCCTCCAGGCTGACGCTGCCCTTACCGATGCCGATGGTCTCGGCCAGCGCGACCGACGTGGACTCGTGGCACATGTTCGAGCAGTCGGGCAGGTTGTTCGTGCCGACGGTGCGGGCGAACAGCTGGTAGAGGAACGCCGCCTCGTTGCTCGTGCGCCCCGAGGTGTAGAAGATCGCCTCGTCCGGGCTGGCGAGCGAGCGCAGGGTCGAGCCGACGAGCGCGAACGCCTCGTCCCACTCGATCGGGGTGTAGTGCGTGGCACCCTCGCGGCGCACCATCGGGCGGGTGATCCGGCCCTGCTTGCCCAGCCAGTAGTCGGTGTGGCCCTCGAGCTCCTCGAGCGAGTGGGCGGCGAAGAACTCCGGCCCCGCCCGCAGCTGCGTGGCCTCCTCGGCCACGGCCTTGGCCCCGTTCTCGCAGAACTCGGCCGTATGCCGGTGGGCCGGGTCGGGATCGGGCCACGCACACCCCTGGCAGTCGAACCCGTCGGCCTGGTTGAGCTTGAGCAGGGTGCGCATCGTGCGGGTGAGCCCCATCGAGCGGATCGCGCGCTCCATGGTCACTGCGACGGCGGGGATCCCGGCGGCCACGTCCTTCTGGGGGGTGACGTGCAGCTGGTCCTCGTCGAGGTCCTCGACGGGTGCTCCCTTGATGATGGCCATGAGCCCGGTGTCCTCCGTGTCCGCTGCGCGCGGGGCGCCCGGCCGGTCGTTGGTCGGCCGCGCGCCCTTGTCGGGCCACGGTATACACCGACCCGCACGCCGGCCTGCCCAGGTCAGCGCAGGGGGTCGGACCCGTCGGCGGCCATGATGTGCAGGACGGCGTTGATGAGGCCCAGGTGGGTGAACGCCTGCGGGAAGTTGCCGAGGTGGCGCCCGCTCGCGGCGTCGATCTCCTCGGCGTAGAGGCCGAGCGGGCTGGCCATGGAGAAGAGCTTCTCGCACAGACGGCGGGCCTGGTCGACCTCCCCGATGAGGGCGTAGGCCGAGGCGAGCCAGAACGAGCAGATGGTGAACGTGCCCTCCTCCCCCTCCAGACCGTCGTCGGTGTGCTCCACCCGGTAGCGCAGGACGAGCCCGTCCTCGGTGAGCTCCTCGGCGATGGCGTGCACGGTGTTGCGGATGCGCTCGTCGTCGAGCGGCAGGAAGCCCACGAGCGGGATGAGGAGCGTCGACGCGTCGAGCGCGGGGCTGCCGTAGTGCTGGGTGAACACCCCGCGCTCGTCGACGCCGTGGGTGAGGATGTCGGCCTTCATCTCGTCAGCGGCGCGCTGCCACTCCCGGGCGCGCTCCTGGTGGTCGCGGGCCCGGGCGAGCTTCGCCCCCCGGTCGGCGGCGACCCAGCACATGACCTTGGAGGAGGTGAAGTGCTTCGGCTCCCCCCGCACCTCCCAGATGCCCCGGTCGGGCTCGGCCCAGTTCTTGATCGCCGAGTCGACGAAGCGGGCGAGGATGGTCCAGAGCCGGTCGTCGACGCGGTCACGCGACCCCTTGTGCACCCAGACCGAGTCGAGGATCGCTCCCCAGACGTCGTGCTGCTTCTGGTCGAACGCCCCGTTGCCCACCCGGACCGGGCGGGACCCCTCGTAGCCGTCCAGGTGGTCGAGGACCCGTTCCTCCAGCTGCCGCTCGCCCCCGATGCCGTACATGATCTGGATGTCGTCCCCGATGCCCGCAACGTCGGCGATGAACGAGAAGAAGTCGTCGGCCTCCCAGTCGAACCCCAGCCGGGCCATGGCCCAGAGGGTGAGTGTGGAGTCGCGGATCCACGTATAGCGGTAGTCCCAGTTCCGCTCTCCCCCGGGCGTCTCCGGCAAGGACGTCGTCGCGGCGGCGACGAGCGCGCCGGTCGGGGCGAACGTCAGACCCTTGAGCGTCAGGGCGCTGCGCTCGAGGTGGATCCGCCAGGGGTGGTCGGGGAACCGGCCGCGCGCCAGCCAGTGCTGCCAGTGGTGGGCGGTCCACACCATCCGCTCGTGGGCCTCCTCGGTGGTCGTGGGCGGTTCGTGCTCCGACCAGGACAGGGCCACGAAGTGGGTCTCCCCCTCGCGCATGAGGGTGCGGGCCGTGGCGCGGTTGCCCTCGAACCCCAGCCGCATGTCCGTGGTCAGGCGCAGCCGCGGACCGTGCTCGCTCGGTTCGGTCACGGCGTCGTGGTAGCCGTCGCCGCTGTAGGTCCACTGCGCCGGCTCCCGGCCGTAGTCGAACATCGGGCTGCAGTCGAGCGACATCTGGACGTCGCCGTTCACGCAACGCACCTCCCGCAGGAGCACGTGGTCGCAGTCGTAGTCGGTGGGGGCCCGACGGTGGCTGTGGGAGCGGCTGGTCTCGTGGTGCCAGGGTCCGATGAGGAGGCAGTCGCGGATGATGACCCAGCCGGTCGGGGTGCCCCAGCTCGTCTCCAGGATCATCGTCCCGGGCAGGTAGCGGCGGGCCGCGGGCACCCGGGCGTCGGCGGGGCCGAACCGGAACCCACCGGCGTCGCGGTCAAGGATCGCGCCGAAGACGCTGGGACCGTCCATGCGCGGCAGGCACATCCACTCGACGTTGCCGCTCGGCGCCACGAGCGCGGTGACCTCGCAGTCGGACAGGAACGCATACTCCGCGATCGGCGGGTAGGGCGACGTCGTGCTCCAGTCGGTCTTCTCGATGCCGTCCATCCACGCAGTCTGATCGCTAACCGTTCCGGCGTCGAGGGGCCGGCTGAGCGCTGGACGGCTCAGACCGTCCAGCCCCGACGTAGCCGGATCCAGCGGTAGCCGTAGGGGTTGAGGTCCAGACCGGTCATCGCCGTCGTGGGTGCGGGGTAGGCGGCGTCGGCGAAGACCTCCCGGGGCGCCTGCCCGTCGACGTCCTGCTGGCGCCCGAGGTCCACCGTGACGGGGACGTCGTCGAGGTTGTGCATCACGAGCAACGAGCCCTCGGTCCCGTCGAGCCGGTGGGCCAGGACGCTGGTCGGGAGCGGCTGGTCCAGCACCGTGAGCCGCCCGGACCCCACCTCGGGGCACTCGCGCAGCGTGCGCACCATCTCGGCGAACCACCGCAGCAACGAGTCACGGTCGTGCTGCTGTTCGATGACGTTGGTGCGCGGTGCGCCGGCGACGCCGCGGACGCATACGGGATGCCGGAAGGTGGACGGTGCGGCCGAGGAGAACCCGACCTTGGGCCCCGGCTCCCACTGCATCACCGTCCGCATCGCGTCCCGGCCCGGGAGCGAGAGCATGTCGGCCATGCCGATCTCCTCGCCGTAGCGCAGCATCGGCGTTCCCGGCAGCGAGAACTGCAGCGAGTAGGCCATCCGCATGCGCGGCAGGTCGCCCTCGAACATCGGCGCGAGCCGACGCCGGATGCCGCGGTCGAACTCCTGGGCGCGGGGGTCGGGGGCGAACTCGGCGTAGACGTCGTCGCGCTGCTCGGTCGTCAGCCGGCTGAGGTCGAGCTCGTCGTGGTTGCGCAGGAACGTCACCCACTGCGCCTGCTGCGGCAGCGGGGTCATGGCCTGCAGGCCGGTGACGAGCGGCTCGGCCCGGCGGCGGGCCAGGGCGAGCCACAGCAGGGGGTTGGTCTCGAAGGCGAACAGCATCTGGGCGCGGTCGTTCTGGCCCCCCGGTGCAGAGGCGCAGTAGCGCGCGATGACGTCGGCGTCGACGTTGGCCTCGAGCAGCAGGACGGCGTCGTTCTTGACCCACTGCACGTGCTGGCGCCACTCGTCGAGGATGGTGAAGTCCGGGTCGCCCCAGGTGTCCCCCACGCGTCGCTCGAGGATGAACGGTGCGGCGTCGACGCGGAACCCCGAGACGCCGAGCTGCAGCCAGAAGGCCATGATCTTGGCGATCTCGCGGCGCACCGCGGGGTTCGCCCAGTTGAGGTCCGGCTGGAAGTCGAAGAAGCGGTGGTAGTACCACGCGTCGGCCTCGTCGTCCCAGGTCCACGTCTCGGTCTGCTCGCCGGGGAAGACCATCCCGTCGAAGCGGTCCGGCGGCTCGGTGGCGCTCCAGACGTACCAGTCGCGGTAGGGCGAGTCCGGGCTGCTGCGCGCCGAGCGGAACCACGGGTGCTGGTCGGAGGTGTGGTTGACGACGAGGTCCAGGAGGATCCGGATGCCGCGCTCCTGGGCGCGCCGGCACAGCTCGACGACGTCGCCGAGCGACCCCAGGGCCGGGTCGACGGCGTAGTAGTCGGCCACGTCGTAGCCCGCGTCACGCTGTGGGCTCGGGTGGATCGGGTTGAGCCACAGGCAGGTCACGCCGAGGCGCGCCAGGTAGTCGAGCCGGCTCACGAGCCCCTGGAGGTCCCCCACCCCGTCCCCGTCGGAGTCCTGGAACGTGTCCACCTCCAGGCTGTAGACGACGGCTTCCTGGTACCAGCGCTGCGACATCGGGGCTCCTCCGGCGGTCGACGGTCGCGCCCATCCTGCCCTCCTGTCGGCGCGCCCGCTGTGTCCTCACCATGCCCGCCGGTCTCCGGGGCAGAAGGGGGGTTGGTGTTTGGGGTGGGTGCCACGCGGGAACGGCGAAGGAGTGGGCGCGCCGGCGCCCGCGCACCCGATCTGAGGAGGCGGTCCCATGTCACAGCTGGTCGCGGTCACCGGAGCCAGCGGAGGGATCGGACGGGCGACGGCGCTCGAGTTCGCCCGGCGCGGCGACCGGGTGGCCCTGCTCGCCCGCGGGGAGACGGGCCTGGCGGCCGCCGAGGCCGAGCTGCGCGAGCTCGGGGTGGAGGTCCTGTCGGTGCCCACCGACGTCGCCGACCCCGAGCAGGTCGAGGCGTCGGTCGAGCGCATCGAGCGCGAGCTCGGGCCGATCGACGTGTGGGTCAACGTCGCGTTCACCTCGGTCTTCTCGCCCTTCACGGAGATCTCGGCGGCGGAGTACCGCCGGGCGACGGAGGTGACCTATCTCGGCTACGTCTACGCGACGATGGCGGTCCTCCCCCGGATGACCGCCCGCGGGCGGGGCACGATCGTCCACGTCGGCTCGGCCCTTGCTTACCGGGGCATCCCCTTGCAGACCGCCTACTGCGGTGCGAAGCACGCCGTCCAGGGCTTCCACGAGTCCCTGCGCTGCGAGCTGCTCCACACCAAGAGCCCGGTGCACGTGACGATGGTGCAGATGCCCGCGGTCAACACCCCGCAGTTCTCGTGGGTGCTGTCGCGGCTACCGAAGCACCCCCAGCCGGTGCCCCCGATCTACCAGCCCGAGGTCGCGGCTCGAGCGGTCGTGTATGCCGCGGACCACCCTCGGCGGCGCGAGTACTGGGTCGGCGCCAGCACGGTGGCCACCCTCATGGCCAACGCCGTGGCGCCCGGCCTGCTCGACCGCTACCTCGGCCGCACGGGCTTCTCCTCGCAACAGACCGACACCCTCTCGACGGACGGTCTGCCCGAGAACCTGTGGTCACCCGCGGACGGCGAGGGCGGTCAGGACTTCGGGGCGCACGGCGTGTTCGACGACCGGGCCCACGCGAGCAGCGCGCAGCAGTGGCTCGCCCACCACTACCCCGGCCTGGGTGCGGCCGCCGCGGTGGCCGCCCTCGGGTCAGGCCTGGCGTATGCCGCCCGCCGGTCCCGGTCGTGAGCGGTAGCGTCGGGCCCGTGCTGACCTCCCCGGCGTCCTCCGGCTCGGCCGACCGACTGGCGCGGCTCACCGGCGCGGCCGCGGTCGTCTGGGGCGGCGTGCTGCTCGTGCGCGGCCGGGACGTCTGGCGCGCGGTCGACGGCCGGGCGCCCGGTGAGGTGGACGAGCTCGCCCTGCGCTTCCTCGGCGTGCGCCATCTCGTCCAGGGCGGTAGCCAGCTGCTGGCCCCGGCCCGGTTCCAGCAGCTGTTCATCGGCGTCGACGTGGTCCACGCCCTCTCGATGGCGGCCGTGGCCGCTCTCGACGAACCGCGCCGTCGACCGGCGCTGTTGACCGGCGGGGCGGCCGCCGTCACCGCCCTGCTCGCGACGGCGGCCCGCCGCCGGTGACGGACTGGGACGGTGCCGCGTACCGCAGGGTCAACAACCTGCAGCAGTGGCTCGCCGCCCGAGCCCTCGCCGACGTCGACCTGCACGGCGTGCGTTCGCTCCTCGACGTCGGCTGCGGCGACGGCCGAGTCACCGCGCAGCTCGCGGCCCGGCTGCCCGGGGGGTCCTGCGTCGGCCTCGACCCGTCGCCGGGGATGGTCGCGGTCGCGCCGTCGGGGCCCGGTCTCTCCTTCGTGGTCGGGGACGTGACGACGATGACGTACGCCGACGCCTTCGACCTCGTCGTGTCCTTCAACGCCCTGCACTGGGTGACCGACCAGGCTGCCGTCCTCCGCGCTGTCGCCACCGCGCTGCACCGCCCGGGCCGGGCCCTCCTCGTGCTCGTCTGCGCCGGCCCTCGGCGCAGCCTCGAGGCCATCGCCACGGCCGTTGCAGGCCGGTCACGATGGGCGCCCGCCTTCACCGGCTTCCGGCCTCCCTACGCCCACCCCGAGCCGCGGGCCTGGGCCGCGCTGGCCGAGCGGGCCGGCCTGACGGTGACCGACCTGCGCGTGGACGACCTGTGGTGGGACTTCGGGTCCCCCGCCGCGTTCACGGCTTGGTGCACGGTCGGGTTCGGCGCCTGGACCTCCCGGCTCCCCTCCGACCAGGTCGACGCCTTCGTCGCCGAGGTGGTCGCGGCCTACGCCGAGGAGACCGGCTCGGCGCAGGTGTTCCGGTTCATGCAGCTCGTGGGTCGGCTCGAGCGGCCGGCCCGCTCCTGACCGACGGGGTCAGTCGCGCAGACCCTCGCGGTCGGCGACGCTGGGGCGCCCGGGGCGGGCCAGGACGTCGAGCCGCAGGTCGGCATCGTCGTAGTGACCCACGACCTCGAGACCCGCTGTCGCGCAGGCGATCTCGTGCGCCTCGTCACCGGTGAGGGGGTACTCCGGTACCCGCTGCCGCCAGTGGACCAGGACGAGCTCACCGGTCTCGCTCAGGTGGTCGGCGGCGGCCCGCATGAACGCGGCGGCATCGTCGGCGTCGAGGTAGTAGAGCATCTCGCTGACGACGACCAGGTCGACCGTGCCGGCCGGCCACGCGTCGTGCGCGTCCCACTGGCGGACCTCGGTGGTGGCGTGGTCCCCCGTCAGGGCGTCGAGCCGGGCCCGCGCCTGCTGCACCGCCACGTCCACCAGGTCGCACGAGAGCAGCCGGTCGCACCGGCGGGCCAGCTGGGCACTGAGGACGCCGATGGAGCACCCTGGCTCGAAGACCGACCCGTAGCGCTCCCGAGTGAGCGCGGCCAACGTCAAGGCGTACTTGCGCTGCTCGTACCACCGCGTGGCGAACCCCCAAGGGTCCGGGTCCGCCGCATACATGCCCTCGAAGTACTCGCGCTTCACACGAGCACCATCTCGCACCTGGTGACGAGGCGCTCGACGACGAACGGGGGCAGCACCGGCGCGACGCCGGCGGCCGGCGCCTCGAGCTGGGTGTGGTGGTGGGCGACGGCCCGCGCCTTGGCGTCGAGGTCGTCGCCGGGCAGCACCCAGCGCCGGGCCCGGGCCCAGGGGACGTCGGGGTCGCCGGGGCGCGCCCAGTGCCACATCCAGACCGGGTACTCCACGAGCCGGGCCCCGGTATGCGTGCACGCCGCGGCGACGGCCCGTCCCGTCGCCTCGTGGTCGGGATGGCCGTCGTGACGCCAGGTGGCCAGGCACACGGTGTCGGGCCGCAGCAGGTCGGCCACGGCCTCCGTCAGGGCGTTCTCGTGGGCGGCGACCCGTCCGTCGGGAAGGGCGAGGCGCCGCGGCCCCGGCACCCCGAGCTCGGCGCAGGCGGCGGTCGCCTCGAGGGTGCGGGCGATACCGAGGCGCTGGGGGCTCCAGCCGGCCGGCGGGCGCGCCGCGTCGCCGTCGGTGACGGCGACGACGCGCAGCGACGCCCCACTGCGCACGAGGTGCCGCATGAGCCCTCCGACCCCGAGCACCTCGTCGTCGGGATGCGGGGCCACGACGACGACGTCGCGCCATGGTGGCCCCGCACCGACGCCGAGGTCGAGGTCCGGCAGGTCGTCGGCCCAGCCCTCCCACACCCCGGTGGGGGTGCCGCGTCCGGCGTCGTCGACGACGCCGAGGCGGCGCCGGGTGGGCGGGGTCACGATCCGCTCCTGCTGTCGGAGCCGTCGACGGTGCCCGCGGTGCCGACGGTGCCGACGGTGGGAGACCCGGTATCGGCCGCTGCGGCGGCGGCCGCACGCCCGGCCGCCGCCAGGTCGCGTTCGGCGTGGCTCTGGCGCAGGTAGACGGTGAGGTCGGCCACGGCCGTCGCGTGCTCGGCGTCGAGCGCCAGGGGTGCGGCCCCGAGGGCCCGACCCACGTGGTCGAGCGTCGCGGTCGCGGCCGCCTCGACCACGGCCCGCACCCGACGGGCGCGCAGGACCGCCGTGTCGCGGTCGTCCGGGTGCTCGTCGATCTCGCGCGCGGCACCCTCGAGCGTCCACCGGGCACCGGCCAGGGCCGCGTCGACGGCCCCGAGGTGGGCCGCCGCCAGGTCGTCGAGCGGGCGGCGCGCCGCCGACCGGTGGAGCGCGTCGGCGACCTTGAGGGCGCCCCCGAACCAGCAGGCGGCAACCCCGATCCCGCCGTGCCAGAAGCCGGCTCGCTCGAGGTAGTCGGCGGGCGACCCGACCGCCTCGGCCGGGACGGCCGTGAAGGAGACGCTCCCGGTGGCACTGCGACGCATACCCGCCGACTGCCAGCCGTCGGTGTCGGCCGTCACGCCCGGGTGGCGCAGGTCGACGGCGAAGAGGGGCCGGTCGTCCCCGACGCGGGCGGTGACGAGGGCATGGCTGCACAGGCCGGCGCCCGAGCACCACGCCTTGGTGCCGTCCAGCACCCAGCCGTGGTCGCTGGGCGTGGCCGTGACGACGGGGGCAGGCGGCTCCGCAGCCCAGACCCCCCACCACTCGCCCGGGGCGACGCGCCGACCGGTGAGCTCGGCGAGGATCGCGTCGGCGTCGGCGTGGGCCTCGAGGAGCCGGCCCACCACGATGTCGTCGTGGGCCGCGGCGGTGAGCCGCCGCAGCCGGTCGCCGGTGGCGCCCCGGCCCGGAAGGGGCAGCGGGTCGGCGAGCAGGGCCCGGACCCGGGCCGACACCGCCTCCGTGGGCCCGCTGGTCGGGGTCGACCCGGTCATGCGGGCCGCTCCGTCTCGAGGCGGGTGAGGTAGTCGGAGAAGCCGGTCGGCGTGCGGTGCGAGTGCCGGGCCGAGGTCACGACGGGGGCGGCGACGCTCCAGTCGACGAGGGCCCCGGCGGCCTCGCAGGCCGTCACCAGGGCGAGGTCCTCGTGGGCGGCCACGTCGGGGAAGCCGCCTACCGCGCGGTAGAGCGAGGCGCGGATCCCGAGGTTGGTGGCGTGCACGTGCCGGTGGGCCGCGGCGGGGTGGTAGCGCTGGGCGAACGCATCGCGCAGACCGGCGGGCCGCGGCGACCAGTCCTCGACGACGACGGTGCCGGCGAAGACGTCGTAGGTCTCGGCCGACAGCAGCTGCTCGACCAGCCAGCTCGGGGGCACCAGGGAGTCGGCGTCGGTGGTGGCGAACCACGTCCGTGGTCCGGCTGGTCGGCCGGCGAACCCAGCGGCCCGGACCGCGCCGACCCGGCGGGACGACACCGGGCTTACCTCCACCCGGCCGGCCCGCGTTCGCATCCGTCGCACCACGTCGACCGTGGCGTCGGTGCAGTCGTCGGCCATGACGACCACGTGCACCGGTAGCGGCAGCACCATCGCCGCGGCCGCGTCCACCGAGGCGAGACAGGCCGCGACGGTGTCCTCCTCGTTGTGGGCGGGCACCACGACGACGACGTCCTCGATGTGGGTGCCGGCGCGCAGGGCCGTCGGGCCACCGGTCGGGTGCGCCATCAGCTGGTGGGGTTGAGCCGGAGGGTGCGCTCCTCGTCGCGGCGCACCTGCACGCGCCCGTCGACGACCCGGGTCTCGAAGACCGGGGCGGGGCGCGTGGCGGGCCCGCGCACGACACTGCCGTCGGCGAGGTCGAACCGGCTTCCGTGCCAGGGGCACTCGATGCAGCCGTCGGCGACGAGACCCTCGTGCAGGGGGGCTCCGCGGTGCGTACACCGGTCTCCGAGCGCGCGGACCCCGCCGGCGGTGCGCAGGAGGAGCACCGGGGTGTCCTCGACGGTCACGGCGACCGGTCGGCCCTCGACGAGGTCGGCCTCGGCCACGGCGTCGGTCCACGTCGTCGGGGGCCGCTGGAAGGCGGTCGTGTCGACACCCACGCCCATGGCGTACGAGAGATGGCCGCCGAGCCACCCCGACCCGCCGAGGAGCGAGAGGCCGGCCACGCTGAGCAGCGGGCCGGCCACGGAGCCGGCCACCGACCCGGGCAGGAAGGGCCGGTCGGCGCGCGGACGGCGGGTCCACCAGCTGGCCCCCAGGAGGCTGAGCCCGGCGGCGTTGAGCGCCAGGTGCGCGATGCCCACCCGTCGCTCGGCGCCCCGGGTGTCGGACCAGTCGCTGAGCCCCGAGAGGGCGGCAGGCACGGCACTGAACAGGCCCAGGGCCACCAGCCGGCGGGCCGCGCGCTGGTCGCCGCCGAGGACGTCGAGGACCACCGCGCTCGTCACGGCTCCGATGGGCACGGTGACGAGCATGGGGTGCGCCGGGTGACCGAGGGCGACCCCCGACAGGGCGTCCTTGACCGGCCCGGGCGGGACGACGGAGGCGACCCGGTCGACCGCCTCGGCGGCGGGGTCGAGGGCCGACGCGCCCTCGACGGCCAGGGTTGCGCGGTCGACGAGGCGGTTGAGAGCACGGGTGAGAGACGGCACGAGGGCGAGGTACCCGGTGGGCGGGGCTTCAACCACCAACGCACCGTGGGCGGTTTGCCGCCCCGGGGCGCGGGTAGCCCCGATACAGGCGCCGTCCCGTCAGGGGCCGTCCTGGTCCCCCTTCCGTCCCTCGTCCGTCCCTCGTCCGTCCCTCGTCCGTCCCTCGTCCGTCCCTCGTCCGTCCCTGATCGGAGCCCCTCATGTCCACCGACGCCATCGTCCTGCTCAAGGCCGACCACAAGGAGGTCCGCGCGCTCTTCCGCGAGTTCCAGTCGCCGAAGACCACCTCCGCCCGCAAGGGCGCGATCGTCCGCAAGGTCATCGAGCTGCTCACCGTGCACACGTACATCGAGAACGAGGTCATGTACCCGCAGGTCCGCGCCCTGCTGCCGGACCTCGAGGACGACGTCCTGGAGTCCTACGAGGAGCACCACGTGGCGGACGTCCTCGTCATGGAGCTCGCCGCCCTGAAGCCTGGTGACGAGCGGTTCGAGGCCAAGACGAGCGTCCTCATCGAGAACGTGACGCACCACATGGACGAGGAGGAGCAGGACTGGTTCCCGAAGGTCCGCAAGGGTCTCGGCCGCACCACACTGCAGGAGCTGGGCGCCGCCCTGATCGAGGCCAAGAGGCGCGCCCCCCGCTCCCCCGCCCAGCCCAGCGCCGTCAAGAAGGTCCTCGACGCCGTCATCGCCTGACGCCCACCACCCGCCCCGTCCCCGAGGAGCTCCGTGCCCAGCTTCGGCTACTTCCTGTCCTGCGAGGAGTACTCGCCCGCCCAGCTGCTCGAGCAGGCCCGGCTGGCCGAGGAGGCCGGTTTCGAGCGTCTGTGGATCAGCGACCACTTCCACCCGTGGACGTCCGCCCAGGGACAGAGCCCGTTCGTGTGGTCGATGATCGGGGCGCTGTCGCAGGTCTGCGCGCTGCCGGTGACCACCGCCGTCACCTGCCCGACCATGCGCACCCATCCGGCGGTCATCGCGCAGGCGGCGGCCACGAGTGCGGTGCTGCTCGGCGACCGGCCCTTCTGCCTGGGCGTAGGCAGCGGGGAGGCCCTCAACGAGCACATCCTCGGGGAGGTCTGGCCGGCGGCCGACGTCCGCCTGGAGATGCTCGAGGAGGCGGTCGGGCTGATCCGCGAGCTGTGGACGGGTGACGACGTCACCCACCGTGGCAAGCACTACACCGTCGAGAACGCCCGCATCTGGACCCTGCCCGAGACGTTGCCGACGATCTCGGTGTCGGGGTTCGGTCCCCTGGCCACCGACCTGGCCGCCCGCATCGGCGATGCCTACACGACCACCCAACCCGACCAGAAGCTGCTCGACCGGTTCCGTGCCAAGGCCAAGCCGGGGGCCACCGCCCAGGCCGGCCTCAAGGTCGCGTGGGCCGACACCAAGGAGCAGGGCGTGGACCACGCATACCGGATCTGGCCCAACGCCGGCCTTCCCGGCGAGCTCTCCCAGGTGCTGCCGACGGTCGAGCACTTCGAGCAGGCGGCGACGATGGTCACGCGGGAGAAGATCGCCGAGGACACCCCGGCCGGGCCGGATGTCGACGTCCACGTCGCCGCCTTCCAGCCGTTCGTAGAGGCCGGTTTCGACGAGATCTACGTCGCGAACATGGGCCCGGAGTATGCCGCCATGCTGCGCGCTTACGGCCGGGACGTCCTGCCCGCCCTGCGCTCGGCGGGCCCCAGGCGCCCGTAGCGGGCCGTTTGCCCCACGCCGATCCGGGTACCACCCTTCGGTGACCCGCCAGCCGCGGGGGCTGCGCGTGCTGCCGATCCCCAGTGCCCACCCCTATCCCCTCAGCCTGCGCCCCAGGGGCGCGAGTGCCGTCCGCCCCGGTGCCGAGATGGTCGTCCACCTCGCCGACCCACCCGTGCCGGGTGCGGCACCCGACGTGTGGTGGCCGCCGCCGGCTCTCGATGCCGAGTGGGTGGAGCGACACGCCGCCGAGGTCGACGTCGTCCACCTGCACTTCGGCTTCGACGCCTCGACCCCGGCTGAGCTCGCCGACTGGTGCGACGCGCTCGACCGGCACGCGATCCCGCTGGTCATGACCGTGCACGACCTCGTCAACCCGCACTTCCGCGACGGCGCGGAGCACGCCGCGCGCCTCGACGTGCTCGTGCCGCGGGCCACTGAGCTCGTCACCCTCACCCGGGGCGCCGCCGCCGAGATCGCGCGCCGCTGGGGCCGGGAGGCCCGCGTCCTGCCCCATCCCCACGTCGCGCCCCTCGACCTCGTCGGTCGTCGCCCGGCCCGCCGACCCGACCGCTTCGTCGTCGGGATGCACCTGAAGTCGTTGCGCGCCAACGTCGTTGCCCAGCCGGTGATCGACGCCGTGCTCCCGGCGTTGCGCGACCTGCCCGGAGCGGCACTGCTCGTGCACCTGCACCGCGAGGTGCTCGACCCCAGCCACCCCCGCCACGACGCCGCCCTCGTGGCACACCTCCGTCGGCTCGACGAGGAGGGCAGCCTGCAGCTCGTCCTGCACGACCCCCACACCGACGACGAGCTGTGGGACTACCTGGGCTCGCTGGACGTCTCCGTGCTGCCGTATGCGTTCGGCACCCACTCCGGCTGGCTGGAGGCGTGCTACGACCTGGGCACGGCCGTCCTCGCCCCGCGCGTCGGCCACTGGTCCGAGCAGCAGCGCCACGTCGCGTTCGACTGGCGGCCCGACGGCACCGTCGACGCGGCACAGGTCACCGCCGCTCTCCGCGAGGCGTACGCCGCCCGGCCCCCGCGGGCGGCCGACCCCGCCGGCCGCGCCAGCCAGCAGCGCGACGTCGCCGCCGCCCACGAGGCGCTGTACCGCCGGGTCCTCGCGACCTCGGCGGAGTCCGCCCCCTCCGGGCCACAGGCGGTCCCGGCGTGAGCCGCGGCCCCATCGGCTGGTACGCCCACCACCTCGGATCCGGTCACGTCACCACCGCCCGGCTCGTCGCCGCCCACACGCGCACACCGGTCGTCGTGCTCAGCTCGGCTCCGCGCCCAGCGGGGTGGCCGGCCGACCGGTGGGTGACCCTCCCCCTCGACGACGCCCCGGGCGGCCACGACCACCAGGCCGGCGGCGTCCTGCACTGGGCCCCGCTGTCGCACCCCGGCTACCGCGAGCGGATGGCCGCCATCACCGCGTGGGTCTCGACGGCCCGCCCGTCCGTGATGGTGTCCGACGTCTCGGTGGAGGTGACCCTCCTGGCCCGGATGCTCGGGGTCCCCGTCGCGACGATGCTCATGGCGGGCGACCGGAGCGACCAGCCGCACCGGCTGGCGTACGACGCCGCCTCCGTCCTGTTCGCCCCGTTCCCGGCCGGTGCCGGCGTGACCGGTGGTCTGCTCCCTCGGTGGCGGCCCAAGACCGTGTCCCTCGGCGCGCTCTCGCGCTTCGACGACCGAGCCCCGGTCCCGGTCCGCGCGTCGCGCCGCGTGACGATGCTGTGGGGCCACGGCGGGTCCGATGTCACCGCCGCCGACGTGCGGGCCGCCCAGACCGCCACACCGGGCTGGGCCTGGACCGTCTGCGACACCACCGACCCGGACGAGGTGTGGTCGCTGCTGCAGTCGGCGGAGGTCGTCGTCGCCCACGCCGGCCAGAACGTCGTGGCGGAGGTGGCCGCCGCTCGCCGCCCGGCGGTGATCGTGCCGCAGTCCCGCCCGCACGACGAACAGCGCTCTCTGGCCGCCGGACTCGCTGACCTGGGCCTGACGCCTCGGGTGTCATCCTGGCCCGAGCCGGCGCAGTGGCCGGGGCTCCTCGCCGCGGCCCGCCGCTCGGACCCCGCCGCGTGGGGCCGGTGGTCCGACGGCCGCGGCGCCGCCCGGATGGCCGAGCGGCTGGACCGCTTCGCCGTCGAGGGCGCCGCGTGAGCGCCGTGGCCGCCGCGCGCCCGCGCACGGCGGTGCTCACCCTGGCCCATGGCCGCCATGACCACCTCACCGTCCAGCTACGGGGTCTGCTGGCCGGGACCGTGCTGCCCGACCTCGTCGTCGTCGCCGCCATGGCCGACCCCGAGCTGCCGCGCGTCGTGGCCGACGCGCTGGCCGGGGGCCCGCCGGTCGAGTCGATCACGGTGCCCGTTGCGATGGCGGACGGTCATCTGCCGCTGGCGAGCGCGCGCAACCTCGGCGCGGCTCGCGCCACCGCCGAAGGGGCCGACCTCCTCGTACTCCTCGACGTCGACTGCATCCCGTCGCCGACCCTCCTCGAGCGGTATGCCGCCACCTGGGCCGAGCTCGCCCCGACGGAGCCCGGCCCGTTCGTGCTCTGCGGTGCCGTCCATTACCTGCCCCCTCGCCGGCCCGGGCAGACGACCTACACCGCGGCGGACCTCGCCGCGTCCCGGCCGCATCCGGCCCGACCGGTCGTGGCGGACGGGACGCACGATCTCATCGACGACCTGCACCTCTTCTGGTCGCTGTCGTTCGCCGTCGGCGCCGGCGACTGGCAGCGGGTGGGCGGCTTCGACGAGGGGTACCAGGGCTACGGCGGCGAGGACACGGACTTCGCCCTCGGTCTGCAGGCCGCCGGCGGTCGGGGGTGGTGGGTCGGCGGCGCCGCGGCATACCACCAGCACCACCCGGTGGACGACCCGCCCCGGCAGCACGTCGCCGACATCGTGCGCAACGGCAACCGCTTCCACGAGCGCTGGGGATACTTCCCCATGTCGGGCTGGATCGACGCGTTCGAGGCCGAGGGCCTCGTCACGCGGTCCGGTCGGCCCCCACGGCTGCACCTGACGTCATCCGCAGGTAGCTCCGCTCGTACCGCGTGACCATCCGGTCGAGCGAGAGGCAGCGCTCGGCGTAGGCCCGCACCGCCTGCCGGTCGACGGCGACCGCGGTGGGCACCGCGGCTGCCATGGCGTTGGCGTCCCCCGGAGCGACCAGCAGGCCGACGCCGGCGTCACCGAGCACCTCCGGTACGCCGCCGCGCCGGAACGCGATGACCGGGGTGCCGCACGCCAGCGCCTCGGCGCAGACCAGGCCGTAGGGCTCGTCCCACACGGGCGTGACCAGCACCGCGGCGGAGGACCCCACGAGCCGGGCGAGGTCGCCGACCTGCAGGTGACCGGCATACTCCACGTCGCGGCCGAGACGGGGCCGCACGGCCTCGTTGAAGTAGTCGCGGTCGCTGAGCGGACCGGAGATGACGAGCGGCATCCCCGCCCGCCGAGCGGCGTCGATGGCCAGGTGCGGCGCCTTCTCGGGCACGAGCCGGCCCGACCAGGCGAGGCTGTCGCCCCCCGGACCCAGCGGCCACGACGCGAGGTCGACGCCGTTGACGACGACGTCCGGGCCGGGCAGCGGCAGCACGCCGCTCCACTGCTCGGCGACGAACGCGCTCACGGCGGCGAACCGGGCGTGCCGGCTCGCGTGACCGGGCGTCGCGGCAACGGCGGACTCGAGCCACGGCGTGGGCGGGGTGTGCAGCGTCGTCAGCATCGGCACGTCGAGCAGCGGCGCCATGGCCACCGGGAGGTGGTGCAGCGCGTGGTTGTGCACGACGTCGAACCGCTCGGACAGCGGCCCGGCCAGCGCCATCATCAGGCGCAGGTAGGCGTGGTGGTCGCGCATGAAGGCGGCCGCCGGCATCGAGCGGTCCCCCTGGGCGACGAGGCTGGGCTCCCACCCGCCGGCCGGGAAGGCGAGCTCCTCGTCGACGCCGTCGGAGCCCTCGGCCGCGAAGAGGGTCACCTCGTGCCCGCGGTGGCGCAGCCGCGTCGCGAGCTGCCAGACGAGGGACTCCAGGCCCCCGGCGAAGGGCTGGCGGATGGGATAGCGGGAGGTGGCGACCAGCGCGACCCGCAGGGGGTGTCGCGTGCGGGGCGAGGGGGTCAGCCACGTGGTCGACGCGGGGGCCCGGCTCACTCCCCGACCGCCGGGGGCAGGGGTGGTCATGGGGGGTCCTTACCCCGTTCGGAGGCTCGACAAGCCCCCCACCCCCCCGGGGGGTCCGAGCCCGTCCGTGGCACCCGTCCACCTAGGCTGAGCCGATGCGGGACGGGCGGTCGGACGGGGTTTCGGACGGGGGGTCGGGCTACGTCGTCGTCGGTCCCCCGACCCACGGCGTCGTCGTCCACGGGTTGCGCCTGGCCGGTGCCGACGCCCGCCTGGGGGCCGCCCTCGTGCGCGTCGACAGCCCCAGCGGGGTCGAGCCGCCCGGGCTGGTCTCGGCGGTCCCGGCGGGGGGCGGCGCCCTCCTGCACGTCACCGACCGGCTCTTCGGGCCGACCCCGGAGCACGCCGTCGGGGTGGTCGACGCGCTGGCGGCCCGGGCCCGGCTGGCCCTCGTGCTCCACGACGTGCCCCAGGCGGCCGAGGGCGGGGACTGGTATGCGCGGCGCCGGGCCGCCTACGCGCGGCTGGCGAGCCTGGCCACCCTCCTGGTCGTGGCCAGCGCGTCCGAGGCGGACCAGCTCGTCGGGGGGGTAGACCCACCGGACCGGCAGCAGGTGCGCCGGCGCACGACGGTCGTGCCGCTCCCCGTGGAGCGTGCGCCATCCGGGCGTCAGCCGGACGACCACGCGCCTGTGCCGGCCGCGGGCCGCCGCCCGGTGGACCTGGCCGTGCTCGGTTTCCTCTACCCCGGCAAGGGGGTGGAGGACGCCATCGACATCGCCGCGGCGCTGACGACGGACGACCGCGCGGTGACGGTGACCAACGACGGGGCGGCGGCCGAGGGGCACGCCGATTACGCGGAGGAGCTCGAGCGCTACGCCGCCGCCCGGGGGGTGTCGTTCCGGCTGACCGGCTACCTCACGGACGCCGACCTACGCCGCGCGGTGCTGGGCGCCGACGTGCCTCTGGCCCCGCATCGCCACATCAGCGCGTCGGGGTCGGTCAACACCTGGCTGGAGGCCGGCCGCCGACCCGTGGTGCGCCGCAGCCCCTACGTCGACGAGCTCGCGGCGCGCCTGCCCGGGGTCGTCGTGGCGGCCGACGACCTGCAGGGCTCCGTGGCGGCAGCGGTCGCCGACCCGGCCACGACCTGGCTCGCCGACGACGTCGAGGTCGGCCCGTCGTGGGCCGAGGCCGCCGCCGCCCACGTCGACGTGCTCCAGGCCCTCACGTGACCGCCACGCCCGGTGGGACCACGGCGACCACCACGACCGGCCCCCCGCCCGAGGTCAGCGTCGTCGTCCCCACCTACCGGCGCCCGGAACAGCTCCAGCGGCTGCTCGCCGGTCTGGACGCGCAGACCCTCCCCCCCGACCGGTTCGAGGTCGTGGTCGCCGACGACGGCTCGCCCGAGCCGCCCGACCCGGGGACCCACGCCTACACCGTGACGGTGGTGCGCCAGGACGACGACGGCTTCCGTGCGGCGGCGGCCCGCAACCTCGGGGCCGCTGCCGCCCGCGGAGCGGTCATCGCCTTCCTCGACCAGGACTGCGTGCCGGCAGCGGACTACCTGGAGCGAGTCGGCGCGGCCGCGGTCGACCCCTGGGCGCTCGTCGTCGGACACCGGCGCCACACCGAGCTCGACGGCTGGTCGTCGGCGGAGGTGCGCGGCTGGGTCGACGGGTCGGGGCCGGCGCCGCGCGAGGAGCCCGAGCCCCAGTGGCTGCTCGACGGGTATGTGCGGACGGACGACCTCCGGCAGCCGGACGACCGCTCCTACCAGCTCGTCATCAGCGCGGTGCTGTCCGTCAACCGGGCGCTCTTCGAGCGGCTGGGCGGGTTCGACGGGTCGTTCCGTGGATACGGCGGTGAGGACTGGGAGCTCGCCCATCGCGCCCTCGTCGCGGGGGCCGACCTGCGCTGGCTGCGCGACGCGGTCGCCTGGCACGACGGCCCCGACCTGGCCGGTCGCGCCGTCGACCTGGCCCGCACGAAGAACGCCGAGACACTGGCGCTGGCTGGACGTATCCCCGACGCCGACGTGCGCGGGGTCGGGCTGGTCTGGCGCCGGCCCGACGTCGTCGTCCGCCTCGACGCCACCGGGGCCGCGGTGGCCGCGGTGGCCCACGTCGTGGCGTGCCTCGAGTCGATGCTCGAGGGCACCGACGCGCAGGTGTGGCTGGCGACAGGTGACGACGCCGCCGGCCGTGACCTCGCCGCCGAGGTCATGACCGCCGTGCAGGACCCCCGGGTCCACGTCGGGTCCCCCGGGGCCGAGGTGCTCGCGTCGGCCCGGTTCGTCGTCGACTGCGGGGCGGTCGTGCTGGACGGCGCGACGCTGCGCTCGGTATGCGCCGGAGCACCGGTCTACGCCCCCGGGTTCCGGGTCGCCCGGCTGCGGGACGAGAACCGCCGGGCCCGAGGCTGCGCCGTCCCGCCCGATGCCCCGCTGCCCGACGGGGTATCGGTGTCGGCGCCGGGTGACGACCTGGTGCTCGAACGGCTCTGGCAGGGGCGGCTCAGGTCTCGTTGAACCGCCGAGCGGCCCGCGTCCCCCAGACGGTGAGCCGCTCGACCAGGGGGGACGACAGCCGTTCCCGGGCCTGCTCGCCGGTGACGGTGACGGTGGGGGTGGGGTGACCGGGTGCTGCGGGCAGGGCGCGGGCCAGCAGGCCCATCGCGACGGCGGTGGTCGCCGGGGCGACGCCGGCGACGCGGGCCCCGACCTGGGCGAGCGGGGTGAGGATGACGGTGCTGCGTCCGCGCAGGACACCACGCACGATGCGACGAGCGGCCCGCTCGGCGTCCATCGACACGATGGGCAGCGAGGCGCCCGGCGCGAACCACGCATACTCCCGGGGCGCGTCGCCGGTGAGCTCGGCGTTGAGGTGGGACCCCGTGCGCATGAGCCCGGGCGCCACCGTCGTCGCGGTGATGCCCGTGCCGGCGAGCTCGGCCCGCAGCCCGTTGGTGAAGCCCACGGCCCCGAACTTCGCGGTGCTGTAGGGCAGGAGGTGGGGCACGCTGACCAGGCCCCCGATCGAGGCGATGACGCCGATGCGCCCGCGCCCCCGGCGGCGCATCGCGGGCAGCACCGCCAGGGCCATGGTGATCGGCCCCCACTGCATGATGTCGACGGCCTCGACGAAGTGGTCCCGGGTCATCGACGCGAGCGGACCCACCTGGATCACCCCGGCCACGTGGACGGCCACCTCGATCGGACCGCGGTCACGCTCGATCTCGTCGACGAGCGCTCGGACCCGGTCGTGGTCGCGCACGTCGCAGAGGGCGGTGTCGACGACGATCCCCTCATCGGCAAGCAGCGCTGCGGCGCGCTCGAGCTCCGCACCGTCGCGGGCCCACAGGACGGGACGCAGACCCTGCCGACCGAGCTCGCGCGCGATGAGGAGACCGAGGCCGCGAGAGGCACCGACGACCAGGGCCACCGGCACCGACGGCTCGTGGCCCCCCGGGAGCGACACTCCTCAGGCCAGCGGAGCGGTGAGCTCGACGTTGATGTCGTCGGGGTCCTGGAAGGACAGGATCGCGAGGCCGGCGTCCGTCAGCTCGTTGACCTCACCGTGGGGGATGCCGGCCGTGCCGAGGGCCTCGGCCGCGGAGTCGAGGTCGGCCCGGGACGCGACGGCGAAGCTCACGTGGTCGAGGCCGGTGTGCTCCGAGTCGAAGGTGGCCCGTCCGACCGGTCGCAGCCCGAACAGGGTGCCCTGCGGGGTCTGGTAGACCACCCCGCCGTAGAACGACTCCGCCGACTCCCGCACCCCCGGCTCGTCCACGGACGCCGAGGCGTCGATGGCGGCCGGCCACCCGAACACGTTGTCGTAGAAGGCCTTGGAGCGGCCGATGTCGGTGACGGTGAGACGGACGTGGGCGAACCCGGAGCTGTTGACGAGGGGCATACCGTGCACGCTACCCGCGGGGGTGCCGCACAAACGCCGCGCTACTTGGCCAGACCTGACACGAGGTTGATGGTCGCCGCGATGATGACGGTGCCCAGCGGGAACGACACGAGCGCCTGGTGCAGGGCGGTGCGCCGGATCGGCTTGGTCTTCAGGTCGGTGTCGGACACCTGGAAGGTCATCCCGATGGTGAAGGCGAGATAGGCGAAGTCCCGGTAGTCCGGCAGCTCGTCCTCGTTGAAGTCGATGCCCCCCGGGGTGCCCTCGTAGTAGAGCTGGGCGTAGCGGGTCGTGTAGACGGTGTGCACGGTCACCCAGGTGACGATGACCGAGAAGACGGCGAGCCCCGCCTCGAAGAACTTCGTGCTCCCGTCGTCGTTCGTGGCTCCGAAGAGGACCACCCCGACGGCGATGATGCTGGCCAGCCCCGCGGCGATGAGGACGAGGTCGGTGATCTCCCGACCCGGGTTCTCCCGCCGGCTGTGGGCCTGGGTCGAGGCGGGGTCCAGCCGCCAGATGGACGACCACATCCAGATGCAGAAGGTGAGGGCCAGCGCGTCCCAGCCGAGGAGCGGAGCCGACTTGCCCTGCCTCAGGAACACCGAGCCCACCCCCACGACGACCCCCACCCCCACGGCCGTGAGGAGCTTGGTGCGGGCGGTGGCGTCCTGTGTCGCTCGGGCGGGAAGCCCGGCGGGGTGGCCGTTCTCGGGGAGCTGGTGGCCGGGTTCGCGAGGGTCGGGCATGGTGCGGAGCATAGGAGCGGGCGTCGCCCCTGTCGCTCCCAGCGGCGTCCTCGCCAGGGATTCGGAGCCGGTTCCCAGGCTGGGTCGAGGCAGGTTTCAGGCCCCCCGGTTCCGGGGCACGGCCCGGGTACACCTGTTCTGCTACTGGAGGTACCCCGCATGCGCGCACTGGTCTACCACGGCCCCAAGAAGGTCTCCGTCGACGAGGTCCCCGACGCCACGGTCGAGCGACCCACCGACGCTCTCGTGCGGATCACGACGACCAACATCTGCGGCAGCGACCTGCACATGTACGAGGGCCGCACGAGCGTCGAGAAGGGCAAGGTGCTGGGCCACGAGAACATGGGCCAGGTCATCGAGGTCGGCGCCGCGGTCGACCGGGTGAAGGTCGGCGACTGGGTGGTCCTGCCGTTCAACATCGGCTGCGGCTTCTGCAAGAACTGCGAAGCGGGGCGCACCGGCTTCTGTCTGACGACCAACCCGGGCAACGCCGGCGCGGCCTACGGCTACGCCGAGATGGGCCCGTATGCCGGTGGCCAGGCCGAGCTGCTCCGTGTCCCCTACGCCGACTGGAACGCGCTGGTCCTGCCGGACGACGCGGAGGAGAGGCAGAAGGACTACGTCATGCTCTCTGACATCCTCCCCACCGGCTACCACGGCACCGAGCTGGCGCAGGTCGGGATCGGCGAGTCGGTGGTCGTCTACGGCGCCGGACCCGGTGGGCCTGATGGCCGCGATGTCGGCGCGCTTGCGGGGCGCCGACCAGGTCTTCGTCGTCGACCGCCAGCCCGACCGGCTGGGGCTGGCCGAGAAGCTCGGCGCCACACCAGTGGACGACAGTGCCGGTGACGCCGTGCAGCAGGTGCTCGACGCGACCGGTGGGCAGGGCGCCGACAAGGGCGTCGAGGCCGTCGGCTACCAGGCGCACGACCACACCGGTGCGGAGCAGCCGGGGATGACCGTCAATGCTCTGGTGCAGGCGGTGCGCCCCACCGGGCGGATCGGCGTGGTGGGGGTGTTCGTGCCCGAGGACCCCTCCGCCCAGGACCCCGACGCGCAGCAGGGCCGGTTCGCGTTCGACTTCGGCACGTTCTTCTTCAAGGGCCAGTCGATGGGCACCGGCCAGGCCAACGTCAAGCAGTACAACCGGCAGCTGCGCAACCTCATCCACCGTGGGCGCCTCGACCCTGGGATGATCGTGTCCCACGAGCTCAGCCTCGACGAGGCCGCTGCGGGGTACGAGAGCTTCGACGAGCGGCGCGACGGCTGGACCAAGGTGCTGCTCCACCCGTAGCCCCACCCATCGACCCGCACCCCTACAGCACGGCGGAAGGGAGACCACAGTGACCGCGACGACATCGACGACACCGACGAGCTCGGCGACCTCGGCGACAGCGACGGTCGACGTGGACCATACGGACCTGCCCCGTGAGCTCCCGGCCGCGGCGCGCGCCGACCTGCCGCGAGCCCACCACTACGGCGAGTTCTACGGTCTGAAGCCGCTGCCGGAGGGCTGCCCCTTCCTGCTCGTCCACGGCAACTGCCAGGCCGAGGCGCTGCGGCTGTTGCTGCAGGACGCCCCCCAGGCGCCCTGCAGCAGCGTCCGCATCCCGCCCGTCCACGAGCTCGCCGCCGACGAGGTCCCCTTCCTCGGACGCCTCCTGCGCCGCTGTGACGTCCTCGTCGTCCAGCCCGTGGCCGACGGCTACCACGACCTGCCCCTCGGCACCGGCGACGTCGTGCGCACCGCAGAGAACGGGCGACCCACGCATACCGTCGTGTTCCCCGTCTTCCGGTTCGTCGGGGTCTACCCGTACCAGGTGGTGACCGGGGCGCCCGAGCTGCAACCCCCCGTCGTGCCCTACCACGACCTGCGGACGCTGCTGCGGGCCGCCGGGCGACCCGCCCCTCCCCCGCTGGACGCCGACCGGGTCGAGGCCGTCACGCGGTGGTCGCTCGGTGAGCTGCAGCGACGGGAGGACGCGAGCGGCACGCTGCCCGTGCACGACCTCGTGCGCAGCGCAGGGGTGGGCGCCGCCAACACCATCAACCATCCGGGCAATGCTGTTCTCGTCGGCCTGGCTCGGCGCGTGCAGGTCGCACTCGGCTGGCCGCAGACCGCGACCGACCCGGGCTTCGAGCTGCTCGACAGCGTGCACACCCCGCTCGAGGCCGCGGTGCGCGATGCGCTCCAGCCCAGCGCGCCGGTCCGGGCCGGGTGGCGCGTCGGCGGCGAGGACATCCCCGACGAGACCGTCGTCGATGAGCAGCTCGCCTGGTACGCCACGCATCCCGAGGCCGTGACGAGGATCCTCGACCGGTCCGCCGAGCAGCTGCGGTGCCTCGGCGTGGAGCCCGCCGGGGCCTGAACCCCACCGCAGCCCCACCGGAGCACCGTCGGAGCCCCATCGGAGCGGACGGTCCACTCGGGCGCGGGGCGTATCCTGTGAACGTCCCCGCCGGCCCCCAGGCCGGGCGACGCACCACCGGTCCCCCAGGACCGCTCCGCGGCGGCGCCGCTGCCACGCCGGGCTTCTTCCGTCCCAGGCCGACCACGCATGACCACCCGTCCGGTGGCCGGTCCGACCGGGTCCGCCCGTCGAGCCGGCCCCCGCCGCGTCACCCGAACCATCCGAGGAGAAACCATGCTCACCGTCAAGGCCTACGCCGCGCCGAGCGCCACCGCGCCGCTCGAGCCCACCACCATCGAGCGCCGGGACGTCGGCCCGCACGACGTCCTCATCGACATCAAGTTCGCCGGCATCTGCCACTCCGACATCCACACCGCTCGCGGCGAATGGGGGCCCACCAGCTGGCCGCTCGTCGTCGGGCACGAGATCGCCGGCGTCGTCGCCGAGGTCGGCTCCGAGGTCACCAAGCACCGGGTCGGCGACCGTGTCGGCGTCGGCTGCATGGTGAACTCCTGCCGCGAGTGCCGTTACTGCCTCGCCGGCGAGGAGCAGTTCTGCGTCAAGGGCAACATCGGCACCTACGGCGCCAAGGACGTCGACGGCACCGTCACCCAGGGCGGGTACTCCACCCACGTCGTCGTCACCGAGGACTTCGTCCTGCGCATCCCCGACGCGCTCGAGCTCGACGTCGCGGCCCCGCTCCTGTGCGCCGGCATCACGACCTTCTCGCCGCTGCACCACTGGGACGCGGGCCCCGGCAAGCAGGTGGCCGTCGTCGGTCTCGGTGGCCTCGGTCACATGGCCGTCAAGATCGCCCACGCCATGGGCGCCGAGGTGACTGTGCTCTCGCAGTCGCTGAAGAAGCAGGAGGACGGCCTGCGCCTCGGCGCCGACCACTACTACGCGACGTCCGACGACAGCACCTTCGAGGACCTCGAGGGTCGATTCGACCTCATCGTCAACACCGTCAGCGCCAAGATCGACGTCAACGCGTTCCTCGGCCTGCTGGCCGTCGGTGGCGCGCTCGTCAACGTCGGCGCGCCGCCGGAGGCGCTGGCCGTCAACGCCTTCGCGCTCATCGGTGGCCGCCGCTCGTTCGCCGGCTCGCTCATCGGCGGCATCAAGGAGACGCAGGAGATGCTCGACTTCTGCGCCGAGCACGGCATCGGTGCCGACGTCGAGGTCATCGCGGCCGACCAGGTCAACGAGGCCTGGGAGCGCGTCCTCGCTTCCGACGTCCGCTACCGCTTCGTCATCGACACCGCCACCCTCGGCTGACCGAGTCGCGCAGCAGTCACGGGTTGACGCTGCGTCGACCGGCTCGACCCCCTCTGCGGAGGGAGTCGACCGGCCTGACGCAGCGTCAACCCGTTCCGCGTTCCGGGCCCACCGGACCGGCCTACCGTCGGCGCAGCCGGTGGACGGCGGCGGCGAGGGCCGTGAGCAGCGCCGTGGCCGTGACGACGCGGGCCGCGGGCGTGTAGAGCGCCGTGCGGGTCAGGACCGGGATCCCGGACAGCGACGGACACAGGCGCACACCGCCCCCCGGCGTGAGGCGCACGCGGCCCAGGTCGCGACCGCGCGAGGTCAGCCGGACCGGGAGGTCGGCGAAGGTCCCCCCCGGCACCGTGACCGGCAGGTCCCTCGACAGGCCGCGCCCCGGGACGCACCGCAGCAGCGTCGCCGGGTCCGGCACCTCCAGGACGAGGCCGTGCGCGTCACTGCCCAGGTGAGCCGTCGTCGACCCCCGGTCGTCGCCGACCTCGATCGTGAGGTCGGCGACGACCGCGAGCCGGCTCACCGTCGGCTCAGACACGGGTGCCGTTGGAGACCGCTCCCCGGTTGTCCTTGTCCTGGGTCGTGATGCGCAGGGTGCCGTTGAGCTTCAAGGTCGCTCGCGCACTGTCGGGCCCGGTCGACCGCGGCACCTCGACGGTCATGTCGACGAACATGTAGTCGATCGCGGCCTCCTGGCCGGTGAGGTAGGACCACATGTCGCGGCCGAGGTCGGAGAAGGACGTGGTGCTCGGGCTCGGCGTGCCGGTGGACGTGCTGGTGGACGTGTCGCTGGACATGGCTCTCCTCGATGAATGGGTGGGACGACAGCCGACCGGACCGGTCGGGTGACCGTCGCGGCTGTCACTGCAGCATGCGGTCCGAGACGCCCGGCGGGATGCGCCCGGCACCGTGACGAAGGACGCATCCGGGGCCCATCCGCGCCGTTCGGCTAGATTGCCGGTCGTGCGCCGCGGCACGTCCCGCCGCCTCGAGGAGGGTGGCTCGCGGCCGACGACGACGAGAGGCCGAGATGACCGCCGAGAACGCCGACCGGCAGCGCCTCGAGGGTGAGGGGCCCGTCCCGCTGGAGCGGCTGACCGCCGGGCGCCCCGCCGTCCTCGACGTCGGCGACCACCTCGACGAGGTGCGCGCCGGGAGGCGTCTGGTCGTCCTCGACGACGACCCCACCGGCACCCAGACGATCGCCGACCTGCCGGTGCTCACGCGATGGGGCGTCGACGACGTGCGGTGGGCGCTGCAGCAGGAGACGGCCGGGTTCTTCGTCCTCACCAACACCCGCAGCGTGTCCGCGGACGACGCCGCCGAGCGCAACCGCGAGGTGGTGCGCGCACTGGCCGAGGCCGCGCGGCTGGAGGGCGACGCGGCATACGCCATCGCCAGCCGCAGCGACTCGACCCTGCGCGGGTACTTCCCCCTCGAGACGGACGTGCTCGCCGAGGAGCTGGCCGGTCTCGGGCAGCGGGTCGACGGGGTCGTCGTGTGTCCCGCCTTCATCGAGCCGGGGCGCGTCACGCTCGACTCCGTGCACTGGATGCGTACGGCGGACGGGATGATCCGCGTGGCCGAGAGCGAGTTCGCCCGGGACCGCAGCTTCGGCTACGGCCACTCGGACCTGCGCGAGTGGGTGGAGGAGAAGACCGGCGGCCGGGTGCCGGCTGCGTCGGTCGCCACCATCACCCTCGCCGACATCCGCACCGGCGGCCCCGACCGCGTCCAGGAGATTCTCGAGTCCCTCACGGACGGCCGACCCGTCGTTGTCGACGCGCTGGCCGACGCCGACCTGCAGGTGGTGGCCCTCGCCCTCGTGCGGGCCGAGGCCGCGGGCCGGTGCTTCCTCTACCGGTGCGGGCCGTCGTTCGTCCGGGCCCGCAGCGGGCAGCGGGCCACCCCGGCCCTCGACGCCCCGCGCCTGCGGGCGATCCTCGCGGACGCGACGCCGGACCCCGACGACGACCGCGCCACGGCGTCGCACGGTCTCGTCGTCGTGGGGTCGCACGTCGGGCTGACCACGCGCCAGCTCGACGCGCTGCGGGCCAGCGCCCCGGTGGTCGAGGTCGAGCTGCACGTGCCCACGTTGCTCGACCCGGAGCGGCGTGACACCCACGTGCGTGAGGTCGCGGCGCGTGCGGTGGACCTGTTGCGGCACAACGACCAAGGCGCCGACGTCGTCGTGCGCACCAGCCGGGAGCTCGTCCCGGGCACCGACGCCCAGCACAGCCTCGACATCGCGCGCACGGTCAGCGCGTCGCTCGTCGAGACGGTCCGCGAGGTCGCCGCGGCCCTGCGGCCGGCCTTCGTCCTCGCCAAGGGCGGCATCACCTCCTCGGACACCGCCACCGAGGGGCTGGCCGTGCGCCGGGCGTGGTCCCGCGGCACGATGCTCCCCGGCATCGTCTCGCTGTGGGAGCCGGTCTCCGGTCCCGCGCGAGGCATCCCGTACATCGTCTTCCCCGGCAACGTCGGTGACGACCAGGCCCTCGCCGACGTCGTCGCCGCCCTCCACGAAGGAGCACCCGCATGACCGACGAGCACCGGTCCCGCATCGCCGTCATCGGCCTCGGCGCGATGGGCCTGCCGATGGCCACCCGGCTCGCGACGCGCTACGCGGTGACGGGGTTCGAGCCGTATGCCCCTCGCCGCGCCGAGGCCGAGGCGCAGGCCGTGCCCGTCGTCGCGAGCCCGGCCGAGGCGTGCGCGGACGCCGATATCGCGCTGTTGGCGGTGCGTGACCAGGCCCAGGCGGAGGAGGCCCTGTTCGGTGCCGACGGCGTCGTCGGCTCGCTGGCGTCGGGGTCCCCCGTCGTCCTCACGAGCACGATCGGCCCCGAGGGCGCGCGGGAGCTCGCCGAGCGACTGGCCGGTGCGGGGTATGCGCTCGTGGACGCCCCCGTGAGCGGCGGCCCCGTGCGGGCCGGGCAGGGCGACCTGCTCATCGTCGTCGGCGCGGACGACGACACGCTCGCGGTCGCGCGGCCCCTGCTCGAGCACCTCGCGTCGACCCTGACGGTCGTCGGGCCGCATCCCGGCGACGGCCAGTCGCTCAAGACGGTGAACCAGCTCCTCGCGGGCATCCACATCGCTGCCGCCGCGGAGGCGGTCGCCCTGGCCCGCTCGCTCGGCCTCGACCCGGGCATGGTCATCGAGGTGCTGTCGAAGGGGGCCGCGGGGTCGTTCATGTTCGCCGACCGTGGGCCACGGATGGTCGAGGCCTACACGGGCGGGGCGGAGGTCAGGTCGCGCATCGACATCTTCGTCAAGGACATGGGCATCGTCACGTCCGCCGGCCGACGGTCCCACGTGCCACTGCCGCTCGCAGCGGCCGCTGAGCAGCTCTTCCTCATCGCCGAGCGGGCCGGGCTCGGCGCCCAGGACGACTCGAGTGTCGTCACGGTCCTCTCCCCCGCCGGGGAGACACCGTGACCACCTCAGAGGCAGAGAGCCGGGCCGCGAAGACCATCCCGAAGACCACAGCCGAACCGAAGGCGGACATCACCATGGACATGAAGCTCGAGCTGGTCCCGATCCCCGTGCGCGACGTCGAGCGGGCCAAGGCGTTCTACTCCGATCGGCTCGGCTTCCACGTCGACGTCGACGTGCAGCCGGTGCCCGGTGTGCGCGTCGTGCAGCTCACGCCACCGGGGTCGGCCTGCTCCATCGGGTTCGGCACGGGGCTGCCCGTCTACGACGGAGAGCCGGGGTCGGTGCGCGGGCTGCATCTCGTGGTGGCCGACATCGGGCAGGCCCGCGACCGGCTGGCCGCTGCGGGGGTGGAGATCGGTGAGGTGCAGGACGTCGGCGGGGGTGTGCTGTATGCCGGTTTCACCGATCCCGACGGCAACTCGCTGACGCTGCAGCAGATGCCGTGGCGCACGGGTGAGGCGTTCTGAGCCGGCACGGGCGCACGTCGGACCGTCAGACGGTGAGGGCGGCCAGGGCCGCCAGGGCGGCGCTGAGCCGGGCGTGTGCGTCGGCGGCGACGTCGACGAGGGCGTCGTTGCCGGTCATGGTCACCATCACCGTGGGGTCGATGGCCTCGACGCGCGTCGTGTTCTCGTCGACGGCGCGAACGACGACGTTGCACGGCAGCAGCAGACCGATCGACGGCTCGGCCTGCACGGCGGCGTAGGCGAGGGGCGGGCGGCAGGCGCCGAGGATGACCTGGGCCGGGATCTGGGCGTCGATCTTGGCCTTGAGCGTGGCCGCCAGGTCGATCTCCGTGAGGACGCCGAAGCCCTGGTCGGCCAGCGCCGAGCGGGTGGCGTCGAGGGTGGCGGCGAAGGGGCGGTCGAGCGTGGTGCTGATCGCGTAGCTCACGGGGGCTCCTCTGACGACGGGCAGTGGGGGTGCCCGGGCGACGGGCTGGGCCCGCGCACTCGGACACCCACCAGCATACCCCTGGGGGTACCAAGACGAGACGGCCTGCCGGGGCTAGAGCTTCCGGGTGCGCAGGCGGAGGGCGTTGCCGATGACGCTCACCGACGACAGGGCCATGGCCGCGGCCGCCACCATCGGCGAGAGCAGCACGCCGAACGCCGGGTAGAGCGCGCCGGCAGCCAGGGGGATGCCGGCGGCGTTGTAGACGAAGGCGAAGACGAGGTTCTGCCGGATGTTCGACATCGTCGCCGTCGACAGGGCCCGGGCGCGCACGATGCCGCCCAGGTCGCCCTTGAGCAGGGTGACGCCCGCACTCTCGATCGCCACGTCGGTGCCGGTGCCCATGGCGATGCCGACGTCGGCCGCCGACAGGGCCGGGGCGTCGTTGACGCCGTCGCCCGCCATCGCCACGACGCGCCCCTCGGCGCGCAACGCCTGCACGATCTCGCTCTTGCGCTCCGGTCGGACCCCGGCCTCCACCCGGTCGATCCCCAGCGTGCAGGCGACCGCGCGGGCGGTGACCTCGTTGTCGCCCGTGAGCATGACCACCGTGATCCCGTCCCGGCGCAGGGCGTCGAGCGCGTCGGCGGCGTTCTCCTTGAGCGCGTCAGCGATGACGAGGAGGCCGACCAGCTCACCGGCGACCGCGGCGTACACGACGCTGGCACCCTCCCCCCGGCGGCGGGCCGCCGCGGCGTCGAGCGCGCCGGTGGCCACCCCGTGCTCCTGGAGGAAGCCGGGCGTGCCGACCACGACGGTGCGTCCCTCGACGGTGCCCAGGACGCCCTGCCCGACCGGGGCGTCGAAGTCGGTGACCTCCGGCACGGAGACCCCCCGGTCGCGCGCGGTGGCGACGACCGCCTCACCGAGGGGGTGCTGGGACGGACGCTCGACGGCGGCCACGAGGCGGAGCACCTCCTGCTCGTCGGCGCCGCCGACGGGCACGACCTGCGTGAGGGAGGGCCGGCCCTGGGTCAGGGTCCCTGTCTTGTCGACGACGACGGTGTCCACCTTCTCGAGCCGCTCCAGCGCCTCGGCGTCCCTGACGAGCACCCCGAGGGATGCGCCGCGACCGACCCCGACCATGATCGACATCGGCGTGGCCAGCCCCAGGGCGCACGGGCACGCGATGATGAGCACGCTGACCGCGACGACGAGGGCGTGCGGGACGCGGGGCTCCGGGCCGAGGACCAGCCACAGCCCGAACGCCAGCACGGCGGCGGCGATGACGGCGGGGACGAACACGGCCGACACCCGGTCGGCGAGCCGCTGGATCGGCGCCCGCGACCGCTGCGCGTCGGCCACCATCTGCACGATCCGCGCGAGCACGGTGTCACGGCCGACCTGGTCGGCGCGCACGAGGAGCGTCCCGGTCTGGTTGACCGTGCCGCCGATGACGGGGTCGCCGGTCTGCTTGGTCACCGGCATGGACTCGCCCGTCACCATCGACTCGTCGAGGGTGGAGCGGCCTTCCTGCACCGTCCCGTCGACGGGGACGGACTCCCCCGGGCGCACCCGCAGCAGCTCACCCGTCTGCACGAGGTCGAGGGTCACATCCTCCTCGTCGCCGTGGGCCCCGACCCGGCGAGCCGTCTTGGGGGCCAGGTCGAGCAGGGCCCGGATGGCGCCGGAGGTGTTCTCCCGGGCCCGCAGCTCGAGCACCTGGCCCAGGAGGACGAGAGCCGTGATCACCGCGGCCGACTCGAAGTAGACCGGGACGGCGCCCTCCATCCGGAACGAGGGGGGGAACAGCCCCGGCGCGACGGTGGCCACCACGCTGAAGAGCCACGCGACGCCCGTGCCGATGACGATGAGCGTGAACATGTTGAGCTTCATGGTGCGCAGCGAGGTCCAGCCCCGCTCGAAGAAGGGCCGGCCCGCCCACAGGACCACCGGCGTCGCGAGAAGCAGCTGGATCCAGGTGGAGGCCGTCGCCGGGACGGCGTCGCGCAGGGCGGGCACGAGGTCACGGCCCATCCCGAGGATGACGACCGGGATGCTGAGCGCGACGGCCACCTGGAGGCGGCGGGTCATGTCGGCGAGCTCCGGGTTCGGCCCGCTGTCGGCGGTGACCGTCACCGGCTCCAGGGCCATCCCGCAGAGGGGACACGATCCCGGCCCCGAGCGGCGGATCTCCGGATGCATCGGGCAGGTCCACTCGAAGACCTCCGCCGCGGGCCGCCCGTCCCCCGCGGCCGAGGGGACGTCGGCGCCGACCCCCGTCCCGGCGGCATACCGCTCCCGGCAGCCGGCGGAGCAGAAGAGGACCGTCTCGCCGTCGTGCTCCAGCCGGTGCTCGGCGGTGGCGGGGTCGACCTGCATACCGCAGACCGGGTCCGTCACCGTGGTGCCGGCCGAGGTCGGGTGGGCGTGGTGGTGCGTCGTCATACGACGATCATACCCCCAGGGGGTATGCGTGGCCACGCTGGCCCTCGCGCGTGGTCCGGGTGGCCGACCGGGGCGGCCGGCCACCCGGACCATCGGGCTGAGGGGGCCTAGTAGTAGCGGCGGCGTCGCCCCCCGATGGGGACGAAGTTGAGGATGAGGCCGATGACCAGCAGGACGATGCCGATGGTCAGCAGGATCTTGAGCGACGCGACGAGCAGGCCGACGACGATGAGGATGATGCCGAGGACGATCATGGGACGTCTCCTTCTGGGCTGGTAGCAGGGCACTTTCGAGTGTGCCACCGTCCCCCGTGCTGGGCGCGTCGACAGCGCCGGGAGCCGCCGTTCCCCGCGCCGCTGCCCCTCACGAGATGGTCACCAGCCCGACGACCCCGGCGAGGTAGAGCAGCAGGACGAGGATGCTGTCGGGTCCGAGCCGCAGGCGCTGCCGCGCCGGGCGGAAGACCAGCCCCACCATGTACGTCACGGTGAGCACAGCCCCGAGACCCGTGAGGTAGATGTCCGAGGCGTGCGCGTTCGGGAGGACGGGACGCCCCGAAACGACCACGGCCAGGAGGAACAGCACCGGCAGGAACGCATTGCCTCCGAAGATGTCCCCGAACGCCAGCTTGTCGTCGCCTTGTCTGACCGCGGTGAGCCCCGTGCTGAGCTCCGGTAGGGAGGTCGCAGCGGCGAGGACGGTCGCTCCGAAGAGCGCGCCGGACAGGCCGACCTGGCTCGCGGCGGCGGAGCCGCTCTCCTCGGCCAGCGCCCCCGCCACGAGCGTCGCTGCGGCAGCGACGGAGAAGACGACCGCCGCCTTCAGCGTGCTGACGCCGCGCTTCGTGGCGTCGTCGGCGTGGCGCTTGGCCGAGTGGCCCCGGGGCTTCGGCTGGCTGTCGGGCGCCTCCCCGTTGTCCGACCAGGGCAGGTGCTTCTGAGCCCGCTGGGTGAGCACGAGCCCGACGAGCCACACGGCGGCGATGAGCACGGCCTCGGGCGAGAGCCGGGCGTAGACCAGATCCTTCGGCAGCTGCGTGCCCATGACGACGACGGCCAGCACCGCGACCACGACCGCGCCCTCGATGACGAGCGTCAGGCTGGCCGCCTGGAAGGTCAGGGGCCGCCGCTCTCGCACGCCGAACGCGTCCAGGGCGACGAGCACCACGGTCTGGATGGCGATCCCGCCCAGGATGTTGCTCACGGCCACGTCCAGCTGGCCGCTCGCGGCGGCACTGTAGGTGATGGCGATCTCGGGGAGGTTGGTGGCGACGGCCAGCAGGACGAGGCCCCCGAGCGCCTCCCCCAGGTGCAGACGGTCGGCGAGGATGTCGGTGTACGTGGAGAGCCGGATGCCGGCGACCCAGATGACGACGGCACACAGGGCGAAGACGACGAGCTCGGCCCACAGGGGCAGCTGAGGCAGGAGGTGCACCGGCTAGACCTCCACGGTGGCGACGGGGTATGCCGCCGGGCCCCCGACGTCGACCCGCACCTCCCCGTCCACCCGGTGGCGATGACCTCGGTCGTGTGCGCTCCTCATTCGTTTGTCTTATCGCAATAGTTGACTGACGGCAAACTCGGCGACAGGATGTCGGCCATGACACAGCCGGACGAGGACGACGAGCTCGACGCACTCATGAGAGCCGCTCAGGCGTTCGCGGGCGTCGTGGCCTCCTCCTTCGCCCAGGTCGACGACCAGATCACCTGGCCGCAGGTTCGCGTGCTCGTCCTCGTCGCGACCCATGACGGGGTGACAGCGGGGTCGGTGGCCGAGGCCCTCGACATCTCCCCGTCGGGGGGCACCCGCCTCTGCGACCGGCTCGTCTCGGCGGGGCTGCTCGACCGCCGCAACCCGGCCGTTGACCGGCGGCGGGTGACCCTCCACCTGACGGCGGCCGGTCAGCGTCTCTACGCGGACGTCATGGCTCGCCGCCGGGCGGCGCTGGCCGAGGTTCTCGGACGCCTGTCGCCGCGCGACCGGGCCGGCCTCATCCGCTACCTGCAGCGGTTCTCCGACGCCGTGGGCGACCCGACCCACGGAGCAGCGGATCGCCCCGTCGTCGTGCCCTGACGACGAACAGGAGAGCCAGCGCAGAGACGCCGAGCACCCCCAGGACCCACGTCGCCGCCAGCACGTCTCGCACCACGCCGGTGCGCTGTTCGGTGGCGGCCAGGCTGAGGCCGGCGACCACCACACCATGCCCCCCCGCCGACGTCCAGGGTCGGGCGACGATCGCCTCGCGGACTCCGTCGGCCGGCTGCCAGGTGACCGCGTCCTCACCGACGGCGACAGCCTGGTCGAGGACGCCGGGTGGGACGGTGAGCGGGCGGCCGTCCAGCGTGGCGTTCGAGGCGAGGAGCCGGTGGGTCCCGTCGTAGACGGTGACGAACGGTAGGTCGCCGGTCCTGAGGTCCACGGGGAGCCCGGCCGTGGCGGACGCGGCGTCCTGTCCCCGCGCGAGCGCAGATGCGGCGGCCGTGGCGAGGGCCCGTGGCGCGTCGTCGACGGTGCGCCGCGAGGACTGCTGTGAGGCGGCATACCCGAGCCCGGTGGCCGCGGTCAGGAGCGCGACGCCGACCAGCCAGGCCCCGACGAACCGGGCGGAGATCGGCACGACGTCCACGGTCCTCGACCGTAGTCGCGCGGCGCTGAGAGGCGGCTGAGACGAGCGCCGCCGTCGGCCGACGCATACCCCCGGGCCGGCGCGACGCACGGCGGAGCCACAGACACGCCACAGGTCACGGCCCGGATGGGCGGGCTAGACCGGGCTGCGGACGTTCCGAGAGGCCCGCACACAGGAGGACGACGATGATGGACACGAGGCTCGACCTGCCCCAGCGAGAGAGCCGGCCGCGCCGCCGCGGGCTGACGATGATGATCGACTCCGGGATGTTCACCGGCCAGTTCACGGATGCGGTGGAGAGCGTCGGTGAGCATGTGGACCTCGTCAAGTTCGGGTGGTGCACCGCTCTCGTCACCCCGGACATCAAGCGCAAGACCGACGTCCTGCGCGAGGCCGGGATCGACTTCTACCTCGGCGGAACGATGTTCGAGCGGTTCGTGCTCGCCGACATGGTCGACGACTGGCGAGCGCTGTGCCGCACGATGGGCGTGACCCACGTCGAGGTGTCCAACGGCACGATCCCGATGACCAACACCGAGAAGGCAGGCTGGGTCGCCCGGCTCTCCGAGGAGTTCACGGTCATCAGCGAGGTCGGGTTCAAGGACCAGGGGCGCGCGGCGACGATGACCTCGACGGAGTGGGTCGAGGCGATCGGCGAGGACCTCGACGCGGGCGCCGCGCTGGTCATCACCGAGACCCGCGAGAGCGGACGCGGTGGGCTCTGCCATCCCGACGGCACCCCGCGCGCCGATGTCGTCGACGACGTCCTGGAGTGCGGGTTCGACGTCGACCGGCTGCTGTTCGAGGCGCCGACGAAGGAGCTGCAGACGTTCTTCGTGAGACGTCTCGGCGCCTCGGTCAACCTCGGCAACATCCGCGCCGACGACGTCATCGCCCTGGAGACGCTGCGCCTCGGCCTGCGCTCGGACACGATGCTGGCCGGCGCCCTCTGATGCGCACCACCCACGACGCCTTCCACCTGGCCATCCCCGTGGCCGACCTCGACGCGGCGCAGGAGTTCTACGTGGCCGGGCTGGGCTGCAAGCTCGCCCGCCGCTACGACGACCGCATCACCCTCGACTTCTTCGGTGACCAGGTCGTCTGCCACCTGTCCGACCGGTTCGACCGGGACCCCGAGCTCTACCCCCGCCACTTCGGCGTCACGTTCGCCGACCGCGCGGACTTCGACCGGCTGCTGCGTCTGGCCCGGGCGCGAGGGCTGCGGTTCTTCGAGCAGCCGTTCCGCCGGTTCGAGGACCGCGTCGAGGCCCACGACAGCTTCGTGCTCGCAGACCCGTCCAACAACCTGCTCGAGTTCAAGCACTACGACGACCCGCGGATGATGTACTGACCCGTCGATCGCGTGGCGGGGTTCCTCGCGACCCTGGACGGCACTGTTGTTCCTCGTCGTTGACCTCCTGGGGAGAACAGCAGCTACGTCAAGACTTCCGGGGCCCATAGGTTCCCCGCGAGCTCCTGCTCGGTTCCGGCGCGTCGGGTCGGTCTTATCCGGTGAGGCGGGCGAGCAGCCGTGCGCGCGCCGGAGCGCTGGTCTTGGTGAGGATCGCCTTGATGTGGTCGATGACCGTGTGCTCCGAGATGACGAGCCTGCCGGCGATGGCTGCGGAGTCGGCACCGGTGGCCAGCTCGTCGAGGACCTGTCGTTCCCGCGGGGTCAGGGCGTGGGCGAGCGCGAAGACCTCCCGCCGTTGCGCGGTGGTGCTGGGCTCGATGGCGACAGCGATGTCCCCGCCGTCCATCCGGGCCGCGCTGAGGGTGACCCACTGTCCACGGGTCAGGTGGACCCGGCTCCACGCCGTGTCGACCCGGCGCCCCGCCTCGCGCGCGAGCAGGGCAGCACCGACGTTGTACGCGGCGGCCGGGACCAGCGGGATGTCGCGGTCCGGTGGGTTGAGCCGCAGCAGGGCGCTGAGCGCCGCACTGGTGTGACCTTTGGGCTGCAGGTCCGCACCGAGGACGAACACGGCCGCACCAGGGGGCTCGGCGCCGACCGACCGTTCGGTGAAGGTGCGCGCCTGGGCTGTCCGCAGCGCGGTGGTGAGCGCCGGTTCCAAGGACGCGACGAAGGCCCGCTCGACGGGGGCGAAGGGCGCGTCGGTGCGCCACAGGTCGAGCCAGCCCCAGCAGCCGAACCGGTCGACATACAGGGAGGTGGAGACGTCGACGGCGCCCTGGGGTCGGAAGCTGAACCAGCTCTCGCCCGTGAGGTATCGCAGTCGGATCAGCGCCGGGAGCTCCGTCCACGGGAGTCCCGGGATGTCGGCCAGCGGGACGGTGCCCACCCGGGTCACCGGATCGGTCAGCAACCAGACGTAGGCGTCGAACGGGACCACCGGGCGTAACAGGCTCAGCACCGAGACCCGCAGCTGCTTGCTCGTCACCGGCTCCAGGCATACTCGCTCGATGCGACCGCGCACGGCGGCCCAGTTCGGCACCCACCAACACTATGGCGCCCACCTTCGCGGGAGGATCCCCAGGATCGGGGATACCGGATGGACGGGTCTCAGCCGCACGCTGCTTGCCATGAACACCTTGCGCATCGAGAACCGGGTCCGCGACTACGACACCTGGCGACAGGCCTTCGAGAAGTTCGACGCCCTGCGACGGGAGAAGGGGGTGCGCGCCTACCGGGTCAGCCGCCCCGCCGACGACCCGCATCGCGTGTTCGTCGACCTCGACTTCGACAGCTCGACCCGCGCCGAGGACTTCCGCGAGACACTGGCCAAGATCTGGCGCACCCCCCAGTCCCGGGACCAGCTCGCCGACCACGTCGAACCGCTCGTCCTCGACATCCTCACGGACGTCCACTACCCCGGCACGACCCCGGCCTGACGCAGACGCGATGCCCGGAGCACGTCGCAGGGTGCCGTGACGCCGGCCCCCTCGGGGGACGGGGCGACGTCACGGCACCTCGTACATCCATGCTGGCCCGCCCGGCGTTACAGCTCTCCTCGCCGACGGCGACACCCCCGGAGCGCTGCCTCCAGAGATGCCGCCTCCTGACGGGCCGTCGACCGCCTACACACGGAGGCACGCACCACGAGACCACGGGATGGTCGACGGACCCCTGCGGGACGCCGCCGGTACGGACCCTGGTCCGTGTGGGCGGCGCCACCCACCGTCGGTCCACGTGTCGGTTCGCGCCTGTCGGCGGACGACCGTCGGCGTCGCTCCCGGGTCGGAGCCCGTGCCCGCGCCGTTCACAGCGTCGAAAGGGGTTTGGCCCCGTCTGTCGGTCGACCACGAGCCAGCCGGCCCGAAGAGGAACACGGCAATAGCCCGGCATCGTCGCACTCTTCACGAGTCGGTGCGCCATGATGGGGGTTATCGCCGGCTTGGGAGCCTCCGTCAGAGGGTGGCCTGTTCGTTGCCCAGATCGGAGCTCGCGGTGGAGATGGAGCCGGCTGCTTTTGCCCGCTTGGCGCGCGAGCTGTGCAGCTACCGAGATCGGGTGGCGACCGCAGAGGTCATCGCCGAGCGGGGGGCGCAGACGCTGCCGTGCTCGTGCGCCGCGGTCGTGCGGCGGGGGCCGAGTGGCCGGGTGACGTTCGAGGCGGTCACGTCCACCCCGCTGCTGTGGACCGTGGAGCGGATCGCGAACCAGACCGGACAGGGGCCGACCCTGGATGCCTTGAGCGGCAGGACAAGCGTGCTGATGGACGACGTGTCGACGGAGACCCGCTGGCCTCTGTACCGGGCGCAGGTGACGGCGCATACGGCGATCCGTTCGGCTCTGGCGCTCTGCCTGGAGTTCCGCGGCGAAACCCTCGGGGCGCTGGCGTTCTACGACGATCGACCCGGATGGTTCACCGATGAACGCATCCGGGTCGCCGAGGTGTTCGCCGACCACGCCACCATCGCTCTGGCCAAAGCGAGCGAACACGACGCCGCCGCCCAGCTCAAGGCGGCGTTGGCCACCAACCGGGTGATCGGGAACGCGGTCGGGATCCTGATGGCCACCTACCGGGTCGACCAGGAACAAGGGTTCGACCTGCTGCGGCAGGTGTCGAACCACACCAACAGGCGCGTCATCGCGATCGCGGAGGAGGTGACCCTCACCGGCGCCCTTCCGGACGAGATCGCGACACGCGCCCTGGGACACGACCCCCGCCGTACCCCAGGGGCCTGACCCAGGACGCGTGGACGCCGTGGCCCCCTGGTCAGAGGGAGACCACGGCGCCCCGTGCGTTCGTCAGCGCTGGGGCGCGTCGTCCACCCCGTCGGTGACGATCTTCTCCCGGCGGACGTCCTCGTTGACCTCGACGTGGTCGGTCGTCGTGTCCTTGGCGAGCTTGACGCGCTCGACGGGGACGACCTCCTTCTCCACCACCGGGCGCTCCTCGCGCAGGACGACCTCGTGCTCCTCCTCGGTGAGGTCGCCCCCGGACATCGCCGCGTCCCGGTTGCCCTCGGTGATGGGCTCGCGCTCGAGGCGAACCTCTTCGCGCTGCACCGGCACGGTCACCGTCTTCTGCTCGGTGACGATGTGCTTGCGCAGGCGGGCGCGGCCGGTCTCCTGCTGCTCCGTGCCGACGTGCAGCCGCTCCTCCGAACGCGTCATCGCCTCGTCGGTGTTCGGACCGCTGGTGTCCTGGCCGACCGCCCCGCGAGAGGCCTGGTCGTCCACCCCCTCCTCGGCGTCGCGGCCTGCGCCGACGGCCGCATCCTCCCGGTGCCCCTGGGGCAGGCCGGAGTCGGAGCGAGCGTCGCTGTACTGCAGCCCATAGTGCCGGTAGAGGTCGGCCTCCTCGTCCTTCGACAGGTGACCTTCGGCGTCGACCCGAGGGGCGTCCTTGACCACGTCCTTGGTGTAGGGGACGGAGAGCCCGCGGTCCTCCAGGGTGGCCTCGCTGATGGGGACGAACGTCTCCTTGGTCCCGAAGAGGCCGGTGTGCACCGTGACCCACTCGGGGCGGCCGGTCTCGTCGTCGAGGTAGACCTGGGCGACGTCGCCCAGCTTCTCGCCCTCGGGCCCGGTCACCGGACGGCCGACGACCTGGTCGATCTGCTCTGCGGAAATGCTCATGATGCTCCTTCTGGGGATGGGTTTCTGCGGGTGAACCCCGGCGCGCCGAGGTCGTCTGAGTTAGTCAGAGGTCTCGGCGGGTACCGTCGGTCGACTGGTCGTAGACGGCGGTGGCGCCGCCCTGCTCCGGCTCGCTCGGGGGGGTGAGCGTGGTCTTCGCGGCGGAGACCTGCTCCGAGACGCTCGGGGCAGCGCTGGCCTGGGCCTTGAGCTTCGGCGCCTCGGCCTCGGCCTTCACCAGGTAGGACTCCCAGCGCGTCTGCATGGGCTTGATCAGCCCGCCGCCCACCCCGACGACGATGACCCCGACGACCGCCGCGAGCACGGCGATGAGAATGGGCGTGGTCACCGTGGTCGCAATACCCACCTGGTTGAGGGCGGCGATGATGCCGATGCCGAGGATGAAGGCCGCGGCCACGTTGGCGAGCGTCTTGCCGTAGGACAGCCCGCCCAGGGTGTTGCTGATGAGCTCGCGGACCGCAGTCGCGATCGCCGCGGTGATGACCACGATGACGATGGCGACGATCGCCTTGGGGATGAAGGCGATGACGCCGGTCAGCAGGTCGCTGATCGGGTTCGGGCCGAACACGCCGAAGGCGAGCTGGAGGACGAACAGCAGCAGGGCGTAGTAGACGAGCTTGCCGACGATGCCGGACGCGTCGTACTGGCTCTTCGCGAGCGCTCGCTTGATGCCCCCGCGCTCCACGAGGCGGTCGAAGCCGACCCGCTCGAGGATCTTGTCGACGGCCTTGCCGATCAGCCGGGCCACGATCAGGCCGATGACGAGGATGACCAGGAAGGCCACCAGCTTGGGCACGAACACGGCGACCGTGCGCAAGAGGTCGTTCCAGGCGTCGCTCATGAACGACTCCTTTCTGTACTGGGGACCGCCGTGACGGCAGCGCAGAGGCGATGCCCGGCAGTCTGGGAACACACTGGGTGGTCCCTCCGAATTCCCGACTTACGGTGTAAGCCCGGCATCTGGGTGTACCCCCCTCGCCCGGGGTCAAAACCCGGTCCCCTGTGCCGGCGTGCAGCCCGTCAGTGAGAATGGCGGGACGCCGATCAGTCGAGGGGGCCGGATGAGCACCACCGGGAACGCATCAGGCGCCGGCGACGCGGCGAAGGGCGCCGGCCCTGGCCCATCCGCTTCGGCTCGCGCGCCCTTGAGCCGCGAGGTCATCCTGACGGCCGCGATCGCCATGGCCGACGAGGATGGGGTGTCTGCCGTGACGATGCGCCGCTTGGGTCACCGTCTGGGCGTCGAGGCGATGTCGCTGTACCGGTACGTCAACGGCCGCGAGGACCTCCTCGAGGGGGTGACCGACCGCCTGGTCGCACAGGTCAGGACCGACCCGTCGGCCGCCACCTCACCGCTGGACGGGTGGCAGGCATACCTCCAGTGGTTCGCCCACGCGGTGCGCGACCTGGCGACGAGCCACCCCGGGCTCTTCCCCCTCATCGCCACCCGTCATCCCGCTGCCACCTGGCTGCGGCCCCCGCTCCGGAGCGTCGCCGTGGTGGAGGACTTCCTCACGGCCCTGACCGACCGCGGGCTGAGCGATCGTCAGGCGGTGGGCGTCTACCGCTCCTTCACCAGCTTCCTGCTGGGACAGCTGCTGCTGGAGACCGCCTCGTTGGGCGCGGCCACGGGGCCGGTGGAGGAGCCGATCAACGAGGGAGATGCGCCCGTGCCGACATCCGACGAGGCCGTCGACCTCGAGAGCTACCCGACCGTCCGCCGGCTGCGATCCACCCTCTCGGAGGACCGCAGTCACGAGGAGTTCGAGAAGGGGCTCGAAGCCTTGCTGGACCGACTGGATCTGAACCTCTCCCAGTAGGACAGCGTGGTGGAGGCATCACTGGCGTCTGCAGCCTCAGGAGTCCAGGTGGCCGTGCGGGTGCTCCGGACCTGACTCGAGGCCGACGCGGACCTGGCTGAGCAGGGCTACCGAGGTCAGGACGAGAACGAGGCACACGGCCGAGACCAGCAGCGGGACCGCACCGGTGTTGAGCTGCTCGTCGAAGATCACCACTCCGAGGGTCACGGACACCAGCGGGTCGGTCGTCGCGGTGGCCGGCAGGCTGGCCGACAGCGGGCCGGCTTGGAAGGCCATCTGCGCCAGGAAGAGTCCCGACGCGCCGGCGACGAGGAGGGCGTACAGCTGCCAGGAGCCGAGCAGGGACAGCGGCCCGTGGGCAGCAGCCAGGCCGGCGCAGGTCTTGATCAGCGCCGCCGTACCGGCGTAGATCGCGCCGACGGAGACTCCGAGCAGGGCGGCGGCGCGCCGGGAGGCCGCCGTGTGGCGGGTGAACCGGCGGGCCCCGGCGACAAGGCTGATGACCGCGGCGACGATGGCGACCCCGGCCAGCACAGCGGGGAGCCGGTCGGGCTGGTCGGTCGAGGCGGTCAGGATCCCTGAGGCGAGCAGGAAGCCCGCGACCGAGACGGAGAGGACGAGGCCGAGCAGCAGCTCTCGGCGCGTGATCGTGGTGCCTGCGATCCGGTGGGCGACGACCAGCGAGAACAGCACGGCGACGACCAGGACGAGCTGCACCACCGCCAGTGCCCCGACGTGGAGGGCAATGACCTGGAGCAGGAGCCCGCCGACGTCGGCCAGGATGCCGCCGAGCCAGAACGGGTGCCGGACGGCCGCGACCGCGAACCCGAGGAGCTCCGGGACGCGGAACCGACGTACGTGCGGCATGTCTCCGGCGCTGCGGTGCTTCAGTGCCGTAGCGAGGGAGAAGAACAGTGCGGACCCGAGCGACAGCGCGACGACGCCGAGCCCGTTCACGCCAGTGTCGCGGTCACGACGGCTGCCACTGCGGCCGGGCCCAGTCATGGGGTGCGCTCGCGGCCTGGAGCCTGCAGGCGCGCTCGTAGGCGGCGTCGGTGGCCGCCAGCACTGAGCCCCAGGCCACCGGACAGGGCGTCGTGCGGTTGTGCGCCGCGATGCGACGGCGTAGCTGACCATCGCGCGCGAGCCGGACCACGGCATCGGCCAGGGCTTGGTCTGATGCGCAGAGCAGGCCTTCGCGCTCGTGGCGCACGAACTCCCCGATCCCGCCCTGCGCCTTCGCGACGACCGGAAGGCCGGCACATCGAGCCTCGAGGGCGGCGATGCCGAACGACTCGAGGTCCGCCGGCGCCAGGAAGATGTGGGAGCGCCCCAGCAGGCCGCGGACCTCCCGCCGGTCCAGTCGTCCGAGGACATTCACCTGGTCCGTCATGCCGTGCCGCGCGAGGTACCTGTGCATCGCCGGACGCTGGGGGCCGTCGCCGGCGATGCTCAACCTCAGGCGGGTCGGGTCGCCCAGCCGGTCGAGCATGGCCTGGGCTCGGGCCACCGCCTTGAGCAGGGCCAGGGGCCGCTTCCGCGGAGCCAGGCGCATCACGGCGACCAGGTTCACCTCGGCGGGTCGTTCCGGGGCCGGCGGCATCCGCCACTGGTCCTGGTCGATCCCGTTGGGCAGCAGGGTGATCGGGACGTCAACCGGGAGGTGGCGGCGTACCGGGGCGGCCGCGGCCTCGCTGACCGCGGTCCACGCCAGGGGGAGGCGGGACCACCCACCGAGGGCGTCAGCCACCACGACGACGGGAGCGACCCCGGCCCACATGGAATGCACCGTGACCACCGTCGTCCGTCCCTGTCGGGCGGCGGCCCGGGCCGTCAGGAACGCCAGGGGTGACCCGACGCCGAGGTGGGCGTGCACGACGTCGACGTCCAGGTCACGCAGCATGCGCAGAGCCGCCACGGTGGCCATCGGGTGGAGGGCGCTGGGCCGGCGAAAGCCCATCGTGCAGCGATGCACGCCCGAGTCGGCGACCCCAGGGGTGCTGGTGATGACGTGGACGTCGTGGCCGGCCTGCCGTTGCACCCCGGCCAGGTCAGAGACGTGCGTCTCGATCCCGCCGAGCCGCGGCAGGTAGAAGTCGCTGACGTGGGCGATCTTCACTGCGGCTCCGGTTTCCGGGTGGCGGAGTACCGCGGTTCCCCACTTGCTCCTCGACAACGTCCGCCCACCTTACGCGGAGGGGCCCTGGCTCGCTCTCCCGGACGCGCCATTCGGTGGGGTCCTTGTGGCCACGGGTGTCCAGACTGCCTCCAGGCTTGCCCTGCATCATCACTGCCTGTGACCGAGCCCCTGATGCCCAGCGCGAGGCACCGTCGGACGCCCTCTGCGACCCTCAGCCGCGTGGCCCTGCCGACAGCGGGTTTCTGGGTCACCAAGGGGTTGTCGACGGCGATGGGAGAGGCCGTCTCCGACTGGTCGGTCAACGCCCTCATCCCCGAGGTCGCCGTCACCGTGGGTTTCCTGGGCTTCGCCGTCGCCCTCGTGGTCCAGCTCCGTCGTCACCGCTACACGCGCTGGGCGTACTGGGCCACCGTGGCCATGGTCGGGGTCTTCGGCACGATGGCTGCCGACGTGACCCACATCGTCCTGCACGCCCCCTACCTCGTGTCGTTCGCCGGCTATGGCGCCGTCCTGGCCATCCTCTTCATCGCCTGGCGCGTGCGTGAGGGCACCGTTGACGTCCATCAGGTCACGACGCTGCCCCGCGAGTGCTTCTACTGGGTCGCCGTCGTGCTGACCTTCGCGATGGGCACCGCACTCGGCGATCTCACGGCCATCACGTTGAAGCTGGGGTACCTTCCCTCCGCGGTGCTGTTCGCGGGGGCCATCCTCGTGCCCGCGCTGGGTCGACGACTCCTGTCCTGGAATGCGGTCGTCTGCTTCTGGGCGGCGTACACCCTGACCCGTCCGTTGGGTGCCTCGTTGGCGGACTGGCTCGGCAAACCGGTGGTCGACGGTGGGCGGGGGGTGGGCGCCGGACTGGTCGGGATACTTCTCGCGCTGGCCATGGCGGGAGCGGTGGCCGTCTTCGGCGGTCAGATGGCCACCGAGGTCAACGTGTCGACACCGAAGGCATCATCGACGGCAGACGCCCGTCCGAAGGGGGAGCCGGAGCCCTCGTGAGCGGCCTGGGTGAGAACCCTGCATCACGGTGGATCTGCACCCGGGGCGGACCCCGCCCCTCGGGCCGGGGTCTTCAGCCTGCCAGTCCTCCCCCGCCTTTGAGGAAGCACGCAGCCTCCGTCGTTACCTTTGACGGGTACCGTCCCTGCGCACCCAGGAGGAGACATCAGAGTTCTTCGTGTGTCGTCCGAAGGAGTCGAGCGGCGGTCCCCCTCCGAGGTCGGCGCCCTGCTCGCTGACCGGGACGCGATCGTGTGGCTCGACCTACCCCACTGCGATCCTCGGGCCCAGGCGCTGCTGAAGGACGTGTTCAGGTTCCACCCACGCGCCGTCGCCAACTGCGTCGAGCGCAACCACATGTCCAAGGTGCACATCTACCCCGACCATGTCTTCACCGTGATGCATGCGCCCCACGTCGGCCAGCGCGGTCACGTGCACTACGTCGAGCTCGACCAGTTCGTCGGGCCCAACTACCTCGTCACCGTGCACGGCCCCCTCAACCCCCTGGTGCCCGCCGAGATCGCCGACATCGACACCGACGCGGTCGCCCGGCGCCTGGAGAACGGCACCCTCACCGTCGAGCACGCCTACGAGATCTCGTATGCGATCGCGATGTCCCTCGGGCGACGGGAGATCGACCTGGTCGCCCATCTGGCGCAAGAGTCCGGGCGGCTGGAGCAGAGCGTCACCTCACAGGAGACCCGACAGGACCCCGAGGGGTTCGTCGAGGACCTGTTCGAGACCTGGTACGAGCTGCTGGCGGTGAGGACCATGGCGGCCCACACGGCGGCCACCTACGGTCGTATCGCCGCAGTGACCAAGGCCTCCAAGCATCCGGCGCGCTCGGGAGTCATCGACGTCGAGGACCAGTTCCGGCGGATCACCCAGCTCGCAGACGGACAACGGGAGTTCCTGCACGGGGTCATCGAGTTCTACAAGACCCGGGCCGAGACGCATACGACGATCGCCGCCGAGCGGATGGCCGCCACCGGCGTCCAGCAGAACGACGACATGCGCAGGATCAGCGCTTGGGTCGCCATCATCGCCGTTCCCACCGCGGTCACCGGGTACTTCGGGCAGAACGTCCCCTATCCGGGGTTCAGCGACACCAGTGGCCTCATCGCCTCGACCGCCCTCATCGTCATCGGCGCCAGCGTTCTCTATGTCCTCTTCCGACGCTGGCGGTGGCTGTAACCCCGGCCGGGAGCACAGTCCCCTGGCCAGGCCGCATTGGTGACCCCGTCCTCGGGAGCGGGACGGTCACATCGCCGGCATCTCCATGAACCTCTGGGCCGAGATCGTCCCGCCCGCGGCCTGGTGCGGGTGACCCTCCAGGAGAGCATCGAGCTGCTCACGCGAGTCCGCGTCGACCACCGAGTATCCGGACACCTGGACGTCGGCGTCGCCGTCGCTCTCCAACGGTGACCCCATATCGACCAGCCGGTCGCCGACCCGCCCGGCCCAGCTCATCCACTCCTGCATGCCGGCCCCGGACTGCTCCGGCGGGATCTGTGCCATCTGAGCGCGCATGGCACCGGTGGTGTTGTAGAAGACCATGTACTTCGACACGACGACTCCTTCGGCGTTGCGACTCGGCGCGGCTGGCGCCGAGGGTCCCGAGCCCTCACCCATCCTTCTCCGCAGCCCCGGCGTCCGCAGCCGAATGCCCAGCGTGGATGGGAGGCCGGCGGGCGTCCGCCGGGGAGGGCCTGTGGTCGACGGTTGGTCCGGGAGCACGGCGTCGCACCCGCCGCACCCGCAGGCCGACGATCACGATGAGCGGCGCCAGGGACTGGGCCAGCAGCAGGAGGCGTTGCAGCGGACCGTAGCTCGAGCTCGTGGAAGCGGAGCCCGTCCGGGCGAGGACGTACAGGACGAGGAGGGCGCCGAGGCCTGCCGCCAGGGCCTCACCCCACCGGCGCTGAAGACCCAGCGTCGGTGACCTCCGGTCCGGCGTGATGGCGGCCGGCCACACGCACAGGGTCACCAGCGCCACGTTGCCGAGGTCCTGGTACAGGAAACCGGTCCGGTTCAGCACCGACAGGACGGCAGCGACGACCAGGATGAGGCCACCGACGGCCAGCAGCCAACGACCGGTGGCCGCCGCCGGACGCAGACCGCCAGCCGTCACCACGTCGGCTACACCAGCCACCATCACCGCCACCGGCGTTACCCACCACCAGGGCGCGGGGCTTCCCCCCGTGAGCCGGCCGGACGACGAGTCATGGGCCGATCCTGAGACGACAGAGAGCAGCCAGGCACTCCCGAGTGCGGCAGGGCCGGCCACGGCGGAGACGCGGGACCACCAGGGCACCTCCCACCGCCGCGACAGCGCCAACACGGTCATCGCTCATGGGTACCGGAGTCGTCTGGACGTTCCCGCAGGATCGACTGGACGGAGCCGCCCTCACGCTCCGCCATCGACCCGTCACCGAGGACCGTTGGCCGGTCTGGCGTTGGCCGTGCCCGCGATATGAGTGTTGAAGGGCACGAACGGGGAGTGGATCCGGTACGCGTGGATGTCGACGTCCGCGAAGCCGGCGGAGGCGATGAGAGTCGTCAGGTCGCGTTCGCATGAACAGCCCTCGAAGACCCAGGCCCATGGACGCCGCAGCACGCGCTGCACGACGCGGGTCCGTGTCCCAGGTGCGGCGGCAACGTGCTCCGCGAAGCTGAACCGGCCTCCCGGTCGCAGGACCCGCCGGACCTCGGCGAGGACAGCGTCCGGGTCACGGACCGTGCATAGGACCAGGCTGGAGATGACCGCGTCGGCACTGGCGTCGGGAAGGTCCAGGCGTTCGCCGACGACCGTTCGGATCTCCAGGTCGATGCCGTATCGCTGCGCGGCGCGGACCAGTCGCGTATGCATGTACGGGTTGGGTTCGATCGCGACGAGGCGCGTGGCGGTCGGCAGGTGTCGCAGGTTCGCGCCGACGCCTGAGCCGATCTCGACGACCTCGACCGGCAGATCGGTGAAGGCCCGCGCCTTGCCCTCGCGCATGAGCCGGTCGATGTAGGCACCCAGCATCGAGAAGAACAGGGCGTTGAACCGGCCACGAGCCGGATGCGCCTCGAACTGCTGCGAAGCGCTGGTGGGTGACGTCGCGTGTGACACGGCGGTTCAGTAGCTGAACGTCGTCACGGGACGGTCGCCGATGAACTCCCAGAGCTGGACGGTCCCCCCCAGCGAGGCGTTCGTGGCGACCAGACCTGGGTCGAGCCGCCGGGCGGTGAAGCAGATCGGGCAGACGAGGAACCGACCGCCAGCAGCCGCGAACCGCTCGACCAGAGATGGCAGGGGCGGGCACCCCTCGCAGGCCACGCCCACAGCGTGGCCCGGGACCACCAACCGGACGGCCTCCTTGCTCAGGAACATGAGCGTCTCGCGCCCGGCTTCAGCCGCGCCCACCGCCACCAGCATGGCCACCGTGACCTTCTCCGGGTCCTCCAGGCCGGTGACCAGGCTGACGACGGCCGCCGGCGCAGTCATCGGGGATCCCGCTGGAAACCGGAGCAGAGCAGGTCGAGCGTCTCGATCCGCGTGGTACCGGTCGTGAAGACATGCTGCTCAGCCACCCGGGACTCGGCGGGTCGGCCCGGCGGGCACATCCACGCGCGCCACCGCGCATACGGTCGAGGCCCGACCTGCCCCAGTGATGCGTCGACGATGTCGAGCTCGTCCTCGCCGCCGAACCAGCGCCGGAACGTCGCTGCTGTCTCCTCTGCGGTGTGCAGCTCGAACGCTCCGGGTGGAGTGATGGCCCGGAACCGGACATCGTCGGCGAACAGTGCTGTCATGGCGTCGAAGTCGCGCTGCCGCAAGGCATCGACCAGCAGGCTGAGGGCAGGCTCGGATGGCGTCGAGGGGCGCGTCGCGTCACGGTGTGTTGTCTCCATGCCCACTGTTCTACGCAGGCACGGCGGGGCCTCCATCAGGTGTTCTACTGATTTATCGCGGGGCGCTGGCGTCCACCAGCCCGTGGCGTAGCGCGTACATCGCGGCCGCACCGCGGGTCGAGACTCCGGTCTTGAGGAAGATGTGCTCGACGTGCGTGCCGACCGTGTGCTGGGTGATGCTGAGGCGGCCAGCGATGTGCTTGTTCGACAGACCGCGGACCAACAGCTCCAGCACCTCGAGCTCGCGCGCTGTCAACCCTGCGACCGACCGCCGTCGCCGCCGGACGGGATGGCCTGCGGCAGCCAGGACGGCCTCGACGCACGGGCCGTCGAGCCGGCCCGCGGCCACATCGTGCAGGACGGCCGCACGACGTTCGTCCGGTCCGCGGGCCGGGCGGTCCGGCCGGGCCTCGGCCAGCTCCTGGTAGACCGCCGCGGCAGCGAGTATGCGTGCGGTCGGTGGGATCGATGCGCCGCCCAGACCTCGCGGGTATCCCGACCCATCCATCCGTTCGTGAACCATCCCCGCGATGGCGCCGATCGCGGACAACCGCGGTTGCCGACTCAGGGTCCGCTCCGTGAAGTGGGGAACCTGCCGCACCCGCTCCTCCTCGACCGCGCTCAGAGGTGAGGACTTGTTCCAGATCGCTGTCGAGACGCCACTCGCCCCCAGGCGGTGGACGAGCCCCGCGTGACGGACCAACGTGACCTGGTCGAGGGGAAAGGCGGCCTCACGGGCGGCCGAGGCGGCGAGCTCCGCCACCGCCCGCGAGTGGCCGAGATACCAGGGGGACTTGAGGTCGGCGAAGTCGGCGAAGACCTCCAGGGCCTCGGTCAGCTCACGGTCGGGGATGCTGCGGTCGAGGGCGGGGCTGTCGGCGATCACCGTCTCCCAGGCATCGATGGCGCCCACGTCGCCGAGGATCTCCTCGGCGTGCTCGAAAACGAGGTCGACGAGATCCGGGTCGAACTCGGTGCCCCGACGGGACCGCAACATCTCCAGGGCCGCGGTCACTCCCGAGCCCGACGCATACACCTCGGCATCGTCCGCGATCTGGACGACCCGCATCACCGGCTCGATCTGGGCCCCGTGAACCGCTCCCGGAACGCCCTTGCCGTCCCAGCGTTCGAAGGCCTGAGCCAAAGCCCCCTCCACGCGTCCGAGCCCCAGACGGTCCGCGATGTCACCCGTCGTCTGACAGTGCGCGACGAAACCACCGACGGCATCGCGGTAACCACCCGCGAGGAACCGCCCGATGGTGGTCAGCCTCCGCAGCGCAGGGGCGTCGGACCCGACGTGGGCAAGCATCAACCGCATCATCGGCAAGCCGGTCTTGTCGACCTGGTAGCTGTCGGCACGGATCTGCCGGTCGTCGCCGAACCAGTGGGCCAGCTCGTGGGAGTCGGCCACACAGCCCACCCACGCCAGCAGCGAGACGTAGAACGTGTCGGCCTGCGCGGCATCGTCCAGCCCGGCCAGCCGGGCGAGCCGCGTGGCGATGACGGTCTGCCGCAGCACGTGCTCCTGCGGCAGGCCGAGTCCGAGGTCGGTCGCCAACGACAGCGATGCCACCAGCTCAGCGAGACGCACCTCGGCCGCCACCCACCCAGTGTGTCGCGTCCCCGGCCTCCGGGTGAATCGATGCGTGCTCATCCGGCGGCCGGAACGAACCCTACGACGCTGCTCGCCTATCCTGGGTGCGGCAGGACGCGCGCGAGCTGGGCGCGGAAGAGCGTGTCATCGGCGAGCAGCTCCCGGGGCAGGCTGCCGGTGACGGCCAGCCCGACCGCACCGTGGACCAGGGTGTAGGCCTGAGCGAGGAACAGCAGCAGCTGGGCGTCTCGGGGTACGCCGGCGGCACCGGCCCACCGACGGAAGTGGCGTTGCAGCGCCGCTGTGAACGCACTCCGCGTGGGCGTGGGCGACAGCACTCGCCACCTGGCTGCCAGGTCGACGGTGCGGCGAGCCCGCTTCGTCGTCCGCCCGAGGCCGGCGGCGCGTTTGGGGTCGTGGTTGGTCCGCCCGGTTGCGGCGCAGAGCAGGGTCTCATGTGATCAAGACCGGAGTACGTTGGCTTTGCCTCGGGGCCTTAGCTCGCAATGGAGTGGCTATGCGTACGCGGTCGGTGTTCTCGGTTGTGGCGGTGTCCGTGGCGATGGGGCGGCCGGGGGCCCCTGGGTCGGCGGCGCCGGTCGGGCCGGATTTCCGGGTGAGTGTGGGGAGCCCCTCGGCCCCGTTCAGCCAGAACAAGCAGAACGAGCGTGCTCTGGCGGTCGACGCCCACCACCCGCACGTGCTGGTGGCCGGGGCGAACGACGAGATCGACATGGAGGCGTGCTACGCCGGCGCCGACGACACCTGTCCTTTCACTCCAGGGGTCGGCGTGTCGGCGGGTACTTCTCGTTTAATTCCGCGCCACCTGGAGCCAGCCGACCTATCCCGGCCTGACCGCGCGTACCTGCCTGGGCCTTGGTGGGTCGACGGACCCGGACTGCGTACCGGTGCCGGGGCCGATCGGGACGGTGCCGGGGTACTACGAGAAGGGCCTGGTCTCAGATGGTGACCCGGCGGTCGCCTTCGGCCCCCGACCCGGGCTGGGCGGCTTCAGCTGGGCGGAGGGGTCTCGCCTTTCCCACGCCAATCTGACGGCCAACCTGGGCGCGACCCGTTCGGATCAGACCTTCTCGGGCGCTACGACGTCTATGACAGCCAACGCCCTCTGCGCTGCTAGTCCAGACTCGCGCCGCTCCGCGGCGTCTTCGTTCCAACGATTCGCAACCGACTCGGGGGCGGGTCCCGATGCGGGAAATTGGTAACTGACGACAAGGACCCCGTCTAGAGCACGCCATAGACGATCGGTCTCAACAAGAAACTCAGCAATGAGCGCTCAGGTCGGCCCGGCGGGCCGCCGCCCTCTGAGCCACCGTTTGGCGAGTCGTCGCGACCCAACCACCAGCCAGAGTCAACAGGCCGCCACCGAATGCCAAGAAGAGCGGGATCCACGCCGAGTCCATGGCGGCTGAGCCTAAGACCGCTGCTCCAACTGCGTGAGGACTACCAGTTCGAGCACGACGCCGCCGGCTCATCCAATAACGGACGGCACCCTCGCGCGATCATGGCCAGCGCACCAGGGCCCGGCCGTTCACCACGGTCTCGTGTCAAGGGCCATTGAGATCTGCCCAGAGGCGGTCGTGAGACCTGCCCGGTGACGGTCATGAGAACTGCCCGGTGGTGGCCATGGGATCTGCCCAGTGCTGGCCACCTCGGTTTGGGTGGTGGGGTCAGGTCAAGGGGTTCACCCCCTGGCCGGCGAGGGCTTGGGTCAGGCGGACGCTGTCGCCGGTGGTCTGACAGATGTGGGCGTGGTGCAGGAGACGGTCGACGGTCGCGGTCGCGAGGGTCTTGGGCATCAGCTCGTCGAACGACGCCGGGTGCAGGTTCGAGCTGATCGCGATGGAGCGTTTCTCGTACGCGGTGTCGACCAGCCGGTACAGGCCCTCGGCGGCGTCGTGGGCTACGGGCAGCAGGCGGATGTCATCGACCACGACGACGTCAGCCCGCAGCACCCGAGCGATCGCGCGGGTGACGGTGTCGTCCGCGCGGTGACGGCGCAGCAGGATCCCGAGGTCTTCGAGAGTGAACCAGGCGACCTTCAATCCTTGCTCGACGGCGTGCTGGCCCAGGGCCTCGAGCAGGAACGTCTTGCCTGTGCCGGAGGGTCCGCACACGACGAGGTTCTCCCGCCGGTGGACCCATTCGAGGGTGCGTAGGGCTTGCTGGGTCGGGGCGGGGATGGAGGAGGCCTGCGGGTCCCACACGTCGAACGTCTTGCCGGTGGGGAACCCGGCGGTGGCCCGGCGGGTCGCGAGGGCAGAGCGTTCCCGGCCGGCGGCTTCCTCGGCGAGCAGGGCCCGTAGAACTTCGACGGGTTCCCACCGTTGGGCCTTCGCGGTGGCGACGACCTCGGGGGCGTGGCGGCGGATGTGCGGTAGCTGCAACCGGCGCAGCAGCGCCTCGAGGTCCTCGGGCAGCGGCGGTGGGGCCGGGATACCCAAGGCGGGGACCGCGGGTGCCGTCCTGGCGGGGCTCACGAGGTCGCCTCCGGTCGACGGTCGCTGACCGTGACGGCGGGGTCGCTGCCCGGCGCCGTCGAGGTCGTCGAGGTCGTCGAGGTCGAGGTCGGGGCCGGGGCCGGGGTGACGCCGAGGGCGGCCCAGCTGGCGGTGCCTTGGGTCAGGGACCCCTCTTCCCCGGCGCGGCTGACTGCGGCGTTCCTCGTGGCGTGCTGATGGTGGTCGAGGATGGACGCGAGGTCGGCCTCGGCGAACCGGGCGTGGACCGCGGCGTGGCCGAGGGGCCCAGTCGACATCCTTGGTGTCGAACAGTTTCGCCAGGGTCACGGCTTGGGCCATCTTCACCCGGATCTTCGTCGTCCCCGCGGCCGCGGCCTCGCTCAGCCACAGCCGGGCGCCGTCACCGATAGCGAGGAACTCGACCTCAGCCGTGTTACGGGCTAACGGTTTCCGCTCGAGCGCCCCGACCGGAGCGTGGGGGAAGTGGTCGTCGTTGATCTTCGGGCTGCCCGGTGTGGCCCGCGCGTGCCGGGCGACCTCGACGGGCCCGGTCGGGCTGACGTGTACGAGCACGATCATCTCGTCGGCCCCGTGCCCGTGGACGCGGACCCACACGGTTTGACCGAGCAGCCGGGCCGGGACGGAGTACTGCCCACCCTCGAACGCGACCATCGGCGTGCCCGGCGGCACGGTCCGGGTCACCCCGAACGCCACCGTGTGCGGTACGGCTGGGATGGGGTGGAGGCGGGTGTGTTCCTCGGCGAGCATCTCCACCGGTGCCCGGCGGGTGACCCGGTGGACCCGGGCGTTGACGTGGTCACAGAACTGCTCGCACGCAGCCTCGAGCTCAGCGAACGACGCGTACTGCTCGCGCAGGTTCGTGTCCTTGGGGACCAGGTCAGCCTTGGCGATCTTCACCGACGACTCGGACCCGCCCTTCGACGCCGGGTCGGCCGGGACGCAGGTGTGGATGGTAACGCCGTAGTGCCGGGCGAACGCGACGATCCCGGGGTTCCGCACCGGCATCCCGGCGATGTGCTCGGTGGTGACGGTCTTCTCGTTGTCGGTCAGGACATACGTCGGGGCCCCACCGAGCCGGCGCAGCGCGACGTCGAGCGCGGCCATCACCGACGGCATCGTCTTGTCCCGGATCGGCAGGACCACCCGGAACCTGCTCCACGCCAACCACGCGATGAACAACGTGGTCTTCACCCCGTCGATGACCGGGCCATCGCCGAAGTCGTACTGCAGCCACATCCCCGGCTCCGTCACCCACGGCCGGTGCACACGGACCCGCCCCAACCGGTAGTCCCTCTTCACCGCCGCGACCGCGCGGCGGGTGGTGCGCTCAGACCCGGTGTACCCAAGGCCGAGCAGCTTCTCGTAGGCGCGGTCCGCGCGCAGCTTGCCCTTGGACCGGTCGATCCACTCCTCGATCTTCGGCAGGAACTCATCGATCAGCTGCGGTCTCGCGGCGGGACGGTCGGACAAGGCGCCCGCTTCGCGGGCGGTCACGTACCGACCGACAGTGTGGTGCGAGACCCCGGACAGCTCCCCGGCATCGCGCAACGACCCCGTCAGGTCGAAGGCTTCCAACATGTTCATGATCTCCTCGGCAGACTTCACGGTGTCCCTCCTGGGGCGGTCGGCGCTTCAGCACCGCCAGAGCACCCACGCACAGGCAGGAGGGGCCTCAACCACCGGACGTGGTGAGGCCGACGAACTTCGTGTCGGGCAGATCCCGTGACCGCCAGTGGGCACTTTTCGTGGCCGCTACCGGGCAGCTATATGGCCGCCTCCGGGCAGTTTCTCGTGGCCGTCAACAGTCTCGGCCCCCCATGGGTACTCGGGCAGCCAGCCAGCTTCGGCCCACCACGCGGGCCAGTTATCGACGGGTCCGGCCGCGGGGGTCCAGTCCGCGAGGGTGCGGCGAGGCTACGTCGTACCCGGCGGGACGCCCTCCGGGCCTTCAAGGGTGTCGGCCTGGGGGGCGTCCCTGCGGGGGCACGTCGGCCTGACCCGCCCGTGGGCCCCACCGTGTCACCTTACGAGGCTGAGGCTGTAACGCGACCATGCTCGGCTGCGATGTAGTAAACGTCGCGAGGTCGTCTTCTAGGCAGGGTTGGCGGCGACACGGCACGAATGGGGGGATCCTGGCCAATCGATCGCTGGCCGGGAGACAGCACCCCCGCCCCTGCCCGGAGCGGGGGTGCTGTCTTGCCGGCGGGATGCCCCCCGGCCCCGCAGCAGGGGGCTTGGGGCAGGGCCAGAGGACATCCCTGCACTGCTCCGGACGGGTTCCCGCCACCCGGAATAGATGTGCAACCCAGGTTAGCCCGTAACCCGACGGGAGGGGGCTCGTTGTAGAAGGTGCCGGTGCGCTGGGCGTCCCCGAGTACCGAGGCGCGTCGGTCAACAGGGCCAGCACCCCAGCTCCAGCGGGTTCTCTCAACGCGAGAGGGCAGCACCCCCGGGTGGGCGACATGATCGTCCGCAACTCGCAGGTCTACGGCGTGCGCCGGAACTCTCACCGGGCTCGCATAACCATGCCGGGCCTGGTTTAGCCGTTGGCGAGGTGACTGACGGATAACGGCAGGACCTTCCGCGCCACGCAACCGGGCGGGGGTCCTGTCCGCCGCCCCTGGCCAGGGTAGAGCCGCCAGTTCGCACCGCTTTGCCCGTTCAGGTCGTGAGACACTGCCGCGCGTGGCACAGCTCCGCGAGGAACTGAGGGCCAGCCGATGAGCGGCGAACTCCCGACCCTCGCGGGCCTGTTCGGGTTCGCAGTCTTCCTCTTGGGCTTCCTGGTCGTAGCTATGACCATCAGCAAGTTCTTGCACAACCCGCGCAGGCCCCCGCTATGACGGACTGGACCCGCGACGCCTGCGGCGAGCCCTGGCCAAACCCGCACCAAGCGACCGCCGTGCCCGTGTGCCAACTCCGACGGAGCCACGACGACGACCACAACGCCATGTTCCGGGGACAGTCCTACACCTTGCCTAACGACGAAAGCGCCGCCCGCCCCGAGTGAAGCGGGACGGGCGATGCTTTAAAGTCTGGCTCTGGTAGCGGGAGAGGCCCCCTACGAGAGGTCGATGGCGACGGTGCGCGCGGTCACCGGGGGCTGACCTCGTCGGCCGCGTGCTCCAACTGACGGAAGAAGTCGATCACGCCGATACCGAGCGCCTCTGACATGGCGGGAACCTCGTTAACTCCCCACGCGCTCCGCCACCCCCAGCCCAGACGGCGGCGGAGCGTCCACCGAGAGATGCCCGTGCGGCGGGACATCTCCGCCACCGTGACCCCACGGGAGTGCATCTGCTCAGACACCAGCGCGGCCAGACACGCGTTGAGCGCATCCGCCCGGTCGGTGGGTTCCGGCACCTCCTCGGGGCTGACCCGGTGGCCCAGCGTGCGGACCCCGGCGTCATACAGCTTCAACCCGAGCCAGCCGCGGGCGTTGATCTGAAGTCGAGTCACGGTGTTCACGGGTCTTCCTCTCGGTGGGGAGGAATCCGGCATCGCACAGGCATCGCACGCACTGAGAACGAGAAAGGCTCCCCGCCCATGTTTCCGCAGGTGAAGGATATATTCGTTCGGTGGGCGATACTGGTTTGAACCAGATTCCAGGCTCCTTGTGGAATCTGGACCCCACCTGCTGAAATGCCCTGCCATCTGCGGTAATTCGGAACAGTAGCGCGTGTCAGAGATGGACACAAGGGGACACGCTGCTACTCTGATCCTGCACGTATTCTGCACGGGAGAGGTCAGGCATGGTCCGCAAGAGGCGCGGTTTCGGGCAGCTCAGGCGCCTGCCCAGTAAGCGGTGGCAGACGTTCTACACCGGCCCCGACACGCTCCTGCACAACGCCCCGAGCACCTTCGAAACAGCCGAGGATGCCGAGGCGTGGCTCAGCGCCGAGCGGGCCCTGATCGCTTCCGGGGCGTGGACGGTGCCCAAGGGCCGCAAGCAAGCGGCTCGCGCCCAGACCTTCGGCGCCTACGCCGAGCGGTGGCTGGCCGGCCGCGACCTCAAGCCACGGACCCGGGACCACTATCGCTCGCTGCTCGACCGCCAGATCCTCCCCACCTTCGCCGACGTGCCGCTCAAGGGCATCACGAGCGAGGCCGTGCGGGACTGGTACGCCGACCTCGACCGATCCCGGCCGACCCTTCGAGCGCACGCCTACGGGCTCCTGCGGGGCATCCTTGCGACCGCGGTCGCCGACGAGAAGATCCCCGCAAACCCGTGCCACATCCGCGGCGCCGGCACGAGCAAGCGGGTCCACAAGATGCGCCCTGCCAGCCTCGTCGAACTCGAGGCCATCGCCGCCGCGATGCCCGAGCGCTACCGACCCATGGTCATGCTGTCGAGCTGGTGCGGTCTGCGGTTCGGGGAGGTGACCGAGTTGCGCCGGAAGGATCTCGACCTGACGAACGGCGTCATCCGGGTACGTCGGGGCGTCGTCCGGACCGAGGGTCACACCGTCGTCGGGCGACCCAAGTCCGACGCCGGGGTGCGTGACGTCGCAATCCCCCCGCACCTGGTGCCGATGCTCAAGGCCCACCGCGACGCTATGCCGCTACGCGGCGCTGACGGGCTGCTGTTCCCCGCCGTCGACGGAACGTCCCACCTGGCGCCCTCGACGCTCTACCGCTGGTTCTACGCTGCCCGTAAGGCCGCTGGGCGGCCGGACCTGCGCTGGCACGACTTGAGACACACGGGGGCCGTACTCGCGGCCCAGACCGGCGCCACACTCGCCGAGCTCATGGGCCGGCTAGGGCACTCCACCCCCGGCGCCGCGATGCGCTATCAGCACGTGGCAGGCGGCCGGGATGCCGAGATCGCCGCCGCGCTGTCAAGGATGGTCACGATGACATCGGGAAGGTCCGAAAGCTGACCAACCGCCTGCCACCTTCAACTGCGAGACCGAGGCGATCCACAACGAAGCAACCGTCCTCTACGGCAAGGCGTAGAGGACATCGCCAACAAGCGCCAGGCCGAGGTCTACCCGCTTTTGATGGGGTTCATCTTCGACCGCGGGCCATACGAAACGTATGCACGGGCGAGGAGCTTCGGCACGCACGTTTCCCATGTGCGGCAACGGCTCTCCCGGCAGCGCGTCTCACCATCTGACCGGATCTGTTGCCCAGGGGGTCGTGCTTATCGGGGCTCAATGGTGTCTAGACCGTGCTAGACGGTGCTCGGTCACGCGCTGGGCGGGCAAAGGATAGGGGACCGGAACGGAATCCGTATGTGGGACAGCGCAATTCACACTGTCCCCGAGTACCATTGTGTGTGCTCCAGTCCTTGCCTGACCGGTTTACATCGTTGTCCACAAGCGGTCCACAGCCTTTTGTGGGGGCTGTCCGTCGGTCGTGGCAAGGTTAATCACACCGGGACTTATCCGGACCCACTAAGGCAAGCGACGACCCGTCTCCTCCGCCACAGACTTGACGGGCCGCCGCTCTGACACCCACAGAGAGGTGTGTTTCCAACCATGCCACAGAGTTTGCCCCCCACCACCGACAGCCCAGTCAGTAACGAAGTCATCGCGCCGGCCGTCAGGCGTGCCATCCGCGCCCAGGGGCTGTCCCCTGACGCCGACCCCGACGCGATGATCAGCCTCACGGCCGCCGCCGCCGAATACGGCGTGCACCCCCGCACACTCCGCCGCGCGGCAAGCGCCGGCCTGCTCCCGGCCTTTCGGCTGGGGTCCCGAATCATCCGGGTCCGCCGCGGAGACGTGACCAAGCTGCTCACCCGCATCCCCACCGCCAGCTGACCCCCCAGCTGTGTCTCCACATGGGAGGCGCGGGCCCGGGGCAGAAACCACCACCGAGCCCGCGTCCAAGATCAAGGCTGCCGCGCCACCGATCAACACACAGCAACGTCGCTCGGGGCCCGTCATCGGCGGCCGCGTCGTCGTCAACGCACGCTGGGCACGCGAATGGAGTTTCAAGGACGACGATCGCGTCGACCGCGTCATCAAGGAGTTGGAGTGGGCGCCAGCCGGCGCGCACGTGACCATCGTCGTCGCCGCTCGCCAGCTCGTCCCCGTGGCGCTCGACTACCTGCGCGAACACGCAAGCCACCTCGGGGCGATCACTGTCGAGTGCAGCGACCCCGAGACCGTCGCCCGATGGGTTCGGGGACTCCGAGACGGAGTGGCGGTGACCCACCGATGAAAGCCGTGCTCTACGTCGGGCGGGTAGAGGGCCGCAACACGCTCGTCAAGGGCGGCATCAGGGACTGGCTCGCCGAGTCGGGCGTGCCGGCCCTCTACTCACCGGCTAACCGCGGGTGGTGGGTTCGTACTGAGCGGATCGTCGACCTCGTCGCGCTCGCCGAGTATCAGGGCATCGTCGTCAAGGCGGGTGCGCGGTGAGCTGGCTCCGGTACTCCGACGACTTCACTGACTGGCCCGAGTGGGAGAGGGCCGGCACGGACGTCCGCTGGGCCTACGTGTGCCTCGTGGAGGCGTGCTCACGGTCTCAACGCTGGGATGGGCGGCTGCCTAAGCCACGCGCCCTCGCGGCGCTCGTGGCGCAGGTGGACGACCCGCAGCAGTGCCTCGAGCGGCTCGCCATCCTCTCGCTGGTCCACGAGGACCGCCGAGAGCGCATCGTCGTCCTGCCCCGCATTCACGAGCACGTGGCCCCGCCGAGCATCCGGCTCAGCAAGGAACAGCAAGGTCCGGATGCGGCGGATGCGAGCCCACAAGGCCGGCGACCACGCGATGTGCCTGGAGGGCAATTGCCCTGACGTTGGCTCGGTTACGCCGATTGTTACGAGCGTCGTTACGCGTAACACCGGGACGGGACGGGACGGGAAAAGTTGTGCCCCCGTCACGCCTTCGGGAACGTGCCGCACGTGCGGCGAACCGATGGCCCCGCTCCTCGTCAACAGCGGCAGCATCAACCACCCATCATGCGCCGAGGCCGCGTCATGACCGCCGTCGACGACATGGACCAGGCCCTGCTCGATCTGCTCGACCAAGGCACCCGACCCCCGTGCGGGTACGGCGTCGGCAGCGACGATCACCCGTGGTTCGCCGAGACCACCGAAGGCAAGGCCTACGCCGCACCCCTCTGCCGGCACTGCCCCATCACCCGCGAGTGCGCCGCCCTCGCCGACGAGGTGCGCCCATCCTTCGGCATCTGGGCCGGCGTCGACTGGGCCAACGTCAAGCGCAAGCGAGGAGCAGCATGAGCCGGCAACACCCAGGAGCGCAATGGCCCACCCACCGCGCGAAAGCCAGACAACGCTCAGCCGACAGCGCCCGGCAACGCATCACGAGACGCCGTCAACGTGGCCCCGAACCGTCATGGGCACGGGACGGGGACAGCCAATGACAATGACTCACCATCGTCGAGGCAGCGAGTTTCCTCATTCCTGGTTCCAGGGGCCCTCGGATGGCACGCGAGGGTTTTTTTCGCGGAAGATCGTGTCCCGGGACAGCGGCTGGCGGTTGTCGGATGAGACGTGACGGCCGGTCGGACACTGTCGCCTGGCGCCGGGCACGCGCTGAGGCCATCAGGCGCAGCGGCGGCGTCTGTGTCATGTGTGGCGGTGCTCTCGACCTCGTGACACCTCGGGCGATCGAGGTCGACGACATCATCCCCCTCGCGCGTGGTGGGTCAGCACTCGACCAGGCCAACCTGCGCGCCATCCACGCACGGTGCCACCGACAGAACACGGGCAGACAGCAGACAGCAGCATGGGCCGGCCGACCCATTACCAGCGCACCCTCTCGCGCCATCACGTCGCAGGAGTGGTGAATGCGATGACCTGGCCCATCTCCGCGCAGCAACCACCCCGACCGCAACCATTCCCCACGCCCTCGCTGGGTGTGGGTGTGGGTGTGGGTGGGCTCGGGGTGGGCAGGCTCGCGGCGGTTGTCGCGTGGGGTGGGCAGCGACGGGATGGTGCGACCCGGGGGGTGTCCGTGAGGCCCTCCGTGGGCCTGGCGTGGTCACCATCCACGGGAGTGCCAACCGAGCACAGCAGGCCCCACACGGGCCCTCCTGGGCGCTCCACACGGCCACGCCAGCGGGTGACCGAGGCGGTGAGTTTCATCATTTCTGGGTGGCGGACCCTCACGGACCTGGCTCAGCGGCCTTCTATCTATGAGCTTTTTTCACCACACGATTGAGTTAGGACGAATCGACGATGCCAAGAGTGATGACTGACCACCTGTCCCGGGTCCTCGCGGGCCTGTCGGAAAGCGAGCGGCGGGCAATCCTGCGCATTGCGGAGACGGTCGACGACACGTTGCCGCTGCACCGGATCGTGCGGGCGGTGGCGACGGAGCTGCGGGTGCGCCAGCTCGCTGAGGATGAGCTGTTCATGGGGCTGGAGCGTGACCGGCTGGAGGAGATGGACGGGCTGCACGCGGGTTGGCCGTTACCGGTCCCGGATGGATCTATCCGGCTCACATTCGACCCGGAAACCTGCGAGGTCCGGCCGGATTCGGGCCCCGCGTAGGTAACGCCCTTGACGGCCTTGACTTTGGTATCATTGTCGTAGGAGCCGTGAGCGGCTTCCCATGGCATACGGCAGGACCCTTGCGCCCCCCTGGAGATCGTTTCCGGCTGGGCGCCCGGTCTAGCTGAACCCCGTGAGCCCCGCTCGTCCCGACTCCCGCTCGGAGCCTGTCGACCCGCCCTTCTCACCGCCCCGCTCTGGCCTCTCTGGCCGTGGGCATTGAGCTGGCCCTGCCGATCCGCCTGAGGAATCAATCACTTGGATTCCCCTGAAGGATCATCATGCTTACTGTCCTGCGCGAGCGCCGGAATGCCATCAAGGCCTCGCTTGAAACCCTGCACCGCAACGCGGTCGACCCGAACGGCGAGGCCCGGGCGCTGTCCCCCGGCGAGTCGCCGAGTTCAACATCGGTATCGCCGAGATCGCCAAGATCGACGTGCGGATCGCCGAGCTCGAGGAGGCGGAGAAGCGGGAAGCCAACGCTGCCCGCCACCGTGTCGAGTCCGGCATGGCCGGCGCGGGCTCGACCACCGCCCCGCCGGGCCACGCCAGTTCGACCCGCGTGTCGGGCGGCGAGACGTACCACCGCGGCGAGTCGTCGCCGTCGTTCTTCCGGGACCTGCACAACGCCCAGCTCGGGGACTGGGGCGCGGCCGAGCGGCTGCAGCGCAACAACCGCGAGGTTGGCCTCGAGTCCCGCGCTCTGGGCAACACCGGCGCCACGGGGGGCTCTGGAGGCGAGTTCGCGCCCCCTGGCTGGTTCGTGGAGGACTTCATCAAGCTGGCCCGCCCGGGTCGGGTGACCGCGGACCTGTTCCACCGTGAGGACCTGCCCCCGGGTGTGTCGACGGTGAACCTGCCGAAGGTCAGCGGCGGCACCACCACGGCGGTCCAGACCACGCAGAACACGGCCCTGTCGCAGACGGACATGACCACGTCGGCCCTGTCCAGCGGCATTGTGCACCATCGGCGGCAAGCAGGTCGTGGCGCAGCAGCTCCTCGACCAGTCGGGGACCCGGTTTGACCGGGTCGTCCTCGAGGACCTGGCCGCGGACTACGCCCGCCAGCTCGGCACCCAGGTCCTGACCGGCTCTGGTGCGTCCGGGCAGCTGCGCGGGTCCTTCACCCCCGCGTCGACGAACGTCCAGACGTGGACTCAGGCGGCCCCCACGGCCAGCCTGTTCTACTCGCAGATGGCGAAGCTCCAGGGCGCCATCAACACGTCCCGGTACGCCTCCCCGGACACGGTGGTCATGCACCCGCGACGGTGGGCGTGGTTCGCGTCGTTCACCGACTCCAGCGGCCGGCCGCTCATCGTCCCGGACGGTGGCGGCTCGTCGTTCAACGGCCTCGCTGGCCCGGACGCCAACGCCCCCGCTGGCTACGTCGGCCACGCCCTCGGCATGGAGGTCTACACCGACCCCAACATCCCGACGAACCTCGGCGCCGGCACCAACCAGGACATCGTCCTGACGTTCAAGCGCGACGACGTGTGGCTGTGGGAGTCGACCCTGCGAGCCGAGTCCTTCCGCGAGCCATACGCGGACTCGATTGGCGTTTTGTTCCGCGTGTTCAACTACGCCGCGATGATCCCGGACCGCTACCTGGCCTCTCTGGGCCAGCTCACCGGTACCGGTCTGGTCACGCCGACGTTCGCCGGCAAATGAGACTCCGCGTCAACGTCACCGCGCCCGGGTTCTAGAGACAGGCCCGCGCGGAACGAAGGCAGCGAGGGAAAGCTCCCCTCTCTGCGAGGCTCAGCCTCACAGCCCGGTGACCTGCCTGCGCGGAACGGTCAGCGGCCCACGTCAACGGTGGGCCGGTGTCCTGTGATGAAGTGATCCCGGAGCCCGACGCCGCGTCCATTGGGCCAGCCCACCGGCACACCTCTCGTCACGCCGACCTGATAACCGGCTCCCTAAGGTTGGGGCGATGGCGTAAACGTGACCCCTTGACGCGCCGAACGCGCGATGCGGAAACGAAGGTCGCGAGGCGCGATTCCCACGGTATGCAGACGGGGACCGCCGCGGGCCACCGCCGCGCCGGAGTCGAGCTGCGGCACCCCAGCAGCGAATGCGTCGGTGGCGGGATGAACCTAGCCCAATGCCGACTTCTGTCGATAAGTGGTGTCATGGAAGGCAGTCAGGAGCGTGGACTTGTTCTGTCTCACCAGACAGGCAACTTATTTCGCTGAATGCGTGACAGCGGAGCGGGCAGAGGAGGAACGTGACTTGCCTCACATCCACCACCTTTGGAGGCGTTATGTCTTGTGTCTCGGCCCTTCGGCGGCGTCCTCGCCGGGTCGTCGTCACCCTTTCCTCTGGCCTGCTCGCGATCACAGGGGCAGCGGTCGCGCCTAGTGCTGAGGCGGCCGGGGCCGGCGCCGTGACGGTTGTCGCGCAGCACTTGGACAACCCGCGAGGGTTGGCGTTCAACGCCCGCGGAGAGCTCTACATCGCCGAGGCCGGTCACGGCGGGAACGTATGCCTCGGCGACGGGCCCGAGGGACCGCAATGCGCGGGACTGACCAGCGGGATGAGCAAACTCGCCCACGGCCAGCTCAGCAAAGTCGTCGACCACCTCATCTCGCTAGCCTCACCCAACGGCACCGGAGCCGAAGGCCTGGTGGGGGTGTCCACCCAGGGCAACAATGTGTACGGCCAGATCGGGTTGAACACCTCAGGCATCCCGCCCCAGGCACCGCCCGGGGAGGTCGTTGACGCGGCCAGAGCCCAACTGGGACAGACGATCGCTATCGACCGCCTCGACGGCACCTGGACCGCGTTGGCGCCCACCGGCGACGCCGACTACGCCTGGACCAACGCCCACCAAAACCTGCAGCCTGACCAGTTCCCCGACGCCAACCCCAACGCCCTAGCCACCAGGGGGGCAACCCAGTACGTCGCGGACGCCGGAGCGAACCTCGTCGCACAGACAGACCGGCACGGCAACGTCTCGACGCTGGCCTACCTCACGGTGCCCCCCAACTCCGCCACCGACGCCGTCCCAACCTGCGTCGCTCTCGCCCCCGACGGCTCTCTGTACGTTGGTGAGCTCCTCGGCGGCTCCTACCAGCCTGGGAACGCCCGTGTCTGGCGGATCGCCAATGGTCAAGCGACCGTGAAGTGGACCGGGTTCACCGGCATCCAAGGCTGCGGTTTCGACACCGCGGGCAACTTCTACGCCACCGAGTTCCAGGCCAACGGCTTGTTCGGCCCCGACCCCTCCGGCGCCGTCGTCAAGGTCAGTCCTATCGGCGCCAAGACGATGCTCGGAGTGGGAAGCCTCGACTTCCCCTCCGGATTCGCGTACCGAGACGGCGCGATCTACGTCTCCAACTGGAGCATCATGCCCGCGCAGAACGGCCACGGACCGACCGGCCAGGTCGTCAGGATCCCGGTCGGTTGACCGGACCTTCACCTAACCCCTAGCGGGGTGCGACGTCATCTGCTCTGTGTCCGCGTGCTGAATCGGCGGGCGCAGAGCAGATGAGCGAGTATTCGCCTCGGCATGGATGGCGTCGTCAACGATTGCCATGAATCATGGCCCCAACGGACAATGATGCGGCCCCTGACGACCGTTTCCGGTGCCGCCCCACGGGTACTCGGGTCTCCACCCGGCCTCGGCCCACCACGCGAGCCAGTCATCGACGGGTCCGGCCGCGGGGGGTCCAGTCCGCGAGGGTGCGGCGAAGTAGGCGAACCATGCCGTCAGGCTACGTCGCACCCGGCGGGACGCCCCCCGGGCCTTCAAGGGGGTGTCGACCTGGGGGGCGTCCCTGTGGGAGCACGTCGGCCTGACCCGCCCGGGGCCCCATCGTTGCACCCTACGAGGGTCAGGCTTGAAGCCCAGTAAACGGATCCTGTGAACTGGTGTCGACGGCGGGTGAAAACTGACCCCTGATCGACGGGTGAAAGCGGACCCCTTCCGTGACCCTGTGGAGGGTGATCTGTGTGGAGGACTGGGCGGAGATCCGGCGGTTGCATCGGGCGGAGCAGGTGCCGATCAAGGCGATCGCGCGGCGGCTTGGGGTGTCGAGGAACGCGGTCCGTCGCGCGATTGGTCGGGACAGCCCGCCGCGGTATCAGCGGCCGGTGAAGGGGTCGGTGGTCGACGGGTTCGAGCCTGCGATCCGGGAGCTGCTGTTGGCGACGCCGACGATGCCGGCAACGGTGATCGCCCAGCGGATCGGATGGGCGCGGTCGTTGACGGTGCTTAAGGACCGGGTTCGGGTGTTGCGGCCGTTGTTCCTGCCGCCGGACCCGGCCTCCCGAACCGAGTACGTGGCGGGTGAGCGGATGCAATGCGACCTGTGGTTCCCGCCGGCCGATGTGCCACTGGGGTTCGGGCAGGCCGGCCGGCCCCCGGTGCTGGTCATGGTCGCTGGCTACTCGCGGATGATCTTCGCGGCGATGATTCCCTCCCGGCAGGCTCCGGATCTGATCGCCGGGCATTGGCTGCTGCTGCAGCGGGCCGGGGCGGTCCCGCGGGAGCTGGTGTGGGACAACGAGTCCGCGGTCGGTTCGTGGCGGGCCGGGAAGCCGAAGCTGACCGACGACTTCGAGGCGTTCCGTGGCACCCTCGGGATCGGGGTGCACCAGTGCCGTCCGCGTGACCCCGAGGCCAAGGGCCTCGTCGAGCGGGCCAACCGCTACCTGGAGACCTCGTTCATGCCCGGTCGGGCTTTCACCTCGACGGCGGACTTCAACGACCAGATCGAGGGGTGGCTCCAGCTGGCGAACGCCCGGGTCGTGCGCCGGATCGGAGGCGCGCCGACCGAGCGGTGGCCGGCCGACCGGGCCGCGATGCTGGCATTGCCGCCGCTGGCGCCGTCCATCGGGTGGCGAACCCTGGTGCGCCTGCCGCGGGACCACTACGTGCGCCTCGACAGCAACGACTACTCCGTGGACCCGTCCGTGGTCGGACGTCGAGTCGAGGTCGTCGCGGACCTGGGCACGCTCACCGTGACCTGCGCCGGGACGGTGGTTGCCTCCCACCAGCGGTGCTGGGCCAAGCACCAGTCGATCACCGACCCGGTCCACCATCAGGCCGCCCTCGAGCTCGCCTACCGCGCCGCCCACCGGCCACGCCCAGCGCCAGGAGAGCAGCCCGATGTCGTCGAGCAGCGTGACCTGGCCGCGTACGACACCGCGTTCGGGCTGAACGACGAGGTCGCCTGATGACCACCAAGACGGGCGCCGCGGGCCGCGACGTCACCTCCGAGCTGGCGTTCCTGACCCGCGCCCTGAAGGCACCGACGTTGCGCGAGGCGGTGCCCCGCCTCGCCGAGCGGGCCCGAGCCGAGTCCTGGACCCACGAGGAGTTCCTCGCCGCCTGCCTGGGCCGGGAGGTCTCCGCCCGCGAGTCCCACGGTGGCGAGGGCCGCATCCGAGCGGCACGGTTCCCGGCTCGCAAGTCGTTGGAGGAGTTCGACTTCGACCACGCCCGCGGACTGAAACGAGACCTCATTGCCCACCTGGGCGCCCTCGACTTCGTCACCGCCCGCGACAACGTGGTCTTCCTCGGACCGCCCGGCACCGGCAAGACCCACCTGGCCACCGGGATCGCGATCCGCGCCTGCCAGGGCGGGCACCGGGTCCTGTTCGCCACCGCCTCCCAGTGGGTCGACCGGCTCGCCACCGCTCACCACGAGGCTCGCCTGCAGGACGAGCTCGTCCGCCTCGGCCGCTACCCCCTGCTAGTCATCGACGAGGTCGGCTACATCCCCTTCGAACCCGAGGCCGCGAACCTGTTCTTCCAGCTCGTCTCATCCCGGTACGAACGGGCCTCGCTGATCGTCACCAGCAACAAAACCTTCGGCCGCTGGGGAGAGGTCTTCGGCGATGACGTCGTCGCCGCAGCAATGATCGACCGACTCGTCCACCACGCCGAAGTCGTCAACCTCAAAGGCGACTCCTACCGGCTCAAAGACCGAGACCTCGGACGCATCCCCACCACCAACGCCACCGAGGACTGACCATGACCAACCAAGGAGAGGGGTCCGTTTTCACCCGTCGCAAAAGGGTCCATTTTCGGCCGTCGTTGACAACTGGGCCGCGCGGAGATCCTTCCCTCCCGGTGGGGGCATCCCCGCGCACTTGAAGTAGGTGGATTCGGCACGCGGCGGCGAACAGCCAGCCGTAGCCTTCTGATGTCGCCCACGGAGCAGAGACCCGTGCTGGCGGCAACCTGCGGAGGTCGTCATCCCCCCTCGGACTCGACGACCCGCCAGGAGGCGGCCCCCCACGCACGGGCCTGGGGGTGCCGCCGCCGGGTACGGGCTGGCGGGATGCCCCCCGGCCCCAGCTGCAGGGGCAATGCGCGGGGCCAGAGGACATCCCTGCACGGCTCCGGAGGGGTTCCCGCCATCCGGAAGAGATATGCAACCGAGGCTAGACCGTAACCCGACGGCAGGGGGCTCGTTGTAGAAAGTGCCGGTGTGCCGTGCTTCCCCCGAGGATCACGGGGCGCCGGTCAAGAGGGCAGCACCCCCCGAAGGCAGAGGGCGGGGGTGCTGCCCTCTTTGACATCGAGAGCACGCCGCTGGAGCTCGGACCTTGGCTGAAGTCGGCGCGGCGTTAGTTGAGTCCCCGATAGTGGTGTAGCGCGGTCGCCGCCTTCGTCCTGGTGTGGACATGGGTGCGGTCACCGCGTGATCCTTCGAGTGAACCTCTCACAGCACTCTCGAACGGAGTCATCACGATGACCGCACCACACATTGTTGACCCTGCCGGCCTGCTCGGCGAAGCCCTGTCCGAGGCCAGCCCTGACCTGATGAGGTCGTTGCTGCAAACCATCATCAACGCTCTGCTGTCCGCGGACGCCGACGCTGTCGTCGGCGCCGAGTACGGCCGTCCCAACCCGAACCGGGCGAGCCAGCGCAACGGCTACCGCCACCGCGACTCGACACCCGCGTGGGCACCGTCGATGTCGCGATCCCGAAGCTGCGCACGGGCAGCTACTTCCCGGAGTGGCTGCTCGAGCGCCGCAAGCGGGCCGAGACCGCACTGATCACCGTCGTGGCGGACTGCTACCTCGCCGGCGTGAGCACTCGCCGGATGGACAAGCTGGTCAAGACCCTCGGGATCGACTCCCTGTCCAAGTCGCAGGTCTCACGGATGGCGGCCGACCTCGACGAGCACGTCGAGCAGTTCCGCCACCGACCCCTCGACACCGCCGGCCCGTTCACGTTCCTCGCCGCCGACGCGTTGACGATGAAGGTCCGCGAGGGCGGCCGGGTGGTCAACGCCGTCGTCCTCGTGGCGACCGGCGTCAACGGCGACGGGCACCGGGAGGTCCTGGGCATGCGCGTGGCCACCAGCGAGACCGGCGCGGCGTGGAACGAGTTCTTCGCCGACCTCGTCGCCCGCGGCCTCGGCGGAGTCCGGCTCGTCACCTCCGACGCGCACACCGGCCTGGTCGAGGCCATCGCGGCGAACCTGCCCGGCGCCAGCTGGCAGCGGTGCCGCACCCACTACGCCGCCAACCTCATGAGCGTGACACCCAAGAGCATGTGGCCAGCCGTCAAGGCGATGCTGCACTCGGTGTACGACCAGCCCGACCAGCCAGCCGTTCACGCGCAGTTCAACCGGCTGCTCGACTACGTCGACCACAAGCTTCCCGACGTGCACCAGCACCTCGACCGCGCCCGCGAAGACATCCTCGCCTTCACCGGCTTCCCGAAAGATGTATGGACCCAGATCTGGTCGAACAACCCCGCCGAACGCCTCAACCGCGAGATCCGCCGCCGCACCGACTCCGTGGGCATCTTCCCCCACCGCGAAGCCATCGTGCGGCTCGTCGGGGCCGTCCTCGCCGAACAGACCGACGAATGGGCCGAAGGCCGCCGCTACCTCGGCCTCGACGTCCTCACCCGCTGCCGCCTGACCGCCCTCGACGGCGCAACCACGAACGCCACCACCGAGATCGGAGGCGACACCATGCCCGCCCTCACCGCCTAACCCCCAAGGATCACGCAGCGCTACACCACTTCAAGGGACTTGACCGCGGCGTTGGGGACTATCGCGATAACGGTGTAAGAGGCCTGATCGCCCGGTAAGGGCTGGAGGGTCAAGATGACTGAGAACGCGATGACACTGGTGGATGTGAGCCCATCAGGATCCGGTGAACCGCCGGAGGAGTTACCGCCGTTGACGGCGGCGGAGCAGGACACGGTCCGGGAGCTGGTGCGCCAGGCCCGCGCGAGCGGGACCGCGTTGACCGGCCCGGGTGGGCTGCTGAAGCAGCTGACCAAGATGGTCGTCGAGGCCGCTCTGGACGAGGAGATGAGCGAACACCTCGGCTATGACAAGGGTGACCAAGCCGGCCGGAACCGGGCCAACTCCCGTAACGGGAAGCGCACCAAGACAGTGGTCACGGACAACGCCGGGCCGGTGGAGATCGGGGTACCGCGGGACCGGGACGGGACGTTTGAGCCGGTCATCGTGCCGAAGCGGGCTCGGCGGCTGTCGGACCTGGACGCAGTGGTGCTGTCGTTGTCGGCCAAGGGACTGACTCACGGTGAGATCAGCGCCCACTTCGCCGACGTGTACGGCGCGTCGGTGTCCGAGGACGTCGTCGGGCGGATCACCGACCGGGTCGTGGCAGAGATGCAGGCTTGGTGGGCTCGCCCGTTGGAGAAGGTGTACGCGGCCGTCTTCATCGACGCGATCATGGTCAAGGTCCGCGACGGGCAGGTCCGCAACCGGCCGGTGTACGCGGCGATCGGGGTGGACCTGGCCGGGCACAAGGACATCCTCGGGATGTGGGCCGGCGACGGCGACGGTGAGAGCGCGAAGTTCTGGTACGCCGTGCTGACCGACCTGAAGGCCCGCGGGGTCAAGGACGTCTTCTTCGTCGTCTGCGACGGCCTGAAGGGGCTGCCCGACTCGGTGGGCGCGGTGTTCCCCGCCGCGATCGTCCAGACCTGCGTGATCCACCTGATCCGCGGCACCTTCCGCTACGCCTCCAGGAGGTACTGGGACGAGCTGTCCAAGGACCTCAAACCGATCTACCAGGCACCCACCGCCCAGGCGGCAGCCGCCGCGCTGGATACGCTGGAAGACAAGTGGGGCGCCCGATACCCGGCGATGATTCAGCTGTGGCGCAACGCCTGGGCCGAGTTCATCCCGTTCCTGGACTATGACGTCGAGATCCGCCGGGTGCTGTACAGCACCAACGCGATCGAGTCCCTCAACGCCCGCTTCCGGCGGGCCGTCCGGGCCCGCGGGCACTTCCCGAACGAACAGTCCGCGATGAAGACCCTGTACCTAGTGGTGCGGTCGCTGGACCCCAAGGGCACCGGTCAGACACGATGGGCCGTGCGGTGGAAGCCAGCCCTGAACGCGTTCGCCATCACCTTCTCCGACCGCATGCCCGCGGCCGAGAACAACTGAAGATGAAACCGCCTCTTACACCGTTAGAGCGACAGTCCCCGGCGTTGCCCCGAAGTGGCTAGCATCACCGCTTGGGGGGCTGTGACCCACGAAACGGGCCAGAGTGAGCCCCGGCCCGCTAGGTGGGGGGAGGGGCGGGTCCGGCTCTGCAGCACCATGTCGGCGGACGGATGCGGGGGGGTCGTCCACCGGGTGGGCTTTGGGCGCCGCTCGCAGGATCCTAACCCGAAAGCACCCCCGCTCAACGGTGAGCGGGGGTGTTGTTTGGCTTGACGTGGCGTCGGTCTTGGGCTGGGCGTCATGCGCGCCGGGTGGCAACCACGTGGCTGAAGCTGTCATCCGTTGTCGAGGTCGCGGTCCGGACCGAACGCCGACTGTGCGCTGATCGTACAGTCGGCACCAGCGGGTTGTAACGCTTTCCCCCTGAAGACGATGTAGGACGTGCCGCGGCGTCGCAGGGGCCCCGAAGGGGGGACGCCGCGGCACCTAGACGAACGAAAGAGCCCGCCCACCCCCGTGTGAGGGGTGAGCGGGCTCTCTTGACGTCGAGAGCCCCTACTCGCGGAAGAGGGAGACCACGTTGACCTCGAGCAGGTCGGCGACGGCCGCGACTTCGTTGACGGTCCACGGTGAGAGACCACTCAGCCGGTTACGAACTGCGAGAGCCCCCATGCCGACGCCCTCGGCGAGGTCCGGTGCCGTCATGTCCCGCTCGTCGAGCAGGCTAACGATGTGCCCGTTGACCAAGTCTCGCAGTGGGGTCCGTGCCGTGGTCATCGGGTCGCCTCGGGTCGCCGGACCGCGTCGGCGACCCCCTGGCAAGTCTCGGCGGCATCCAGCCCCAGAGCCCTGGTCAGCACCATGATCCGGGCCACCGGGACGCCTGCACCCGAGGCACGTTCCGCCGGCGTGGGATCGGTGGCCGCAGTGTGCCACTCGGTGAGCGCCGATACGACGCCGTCCTCGAGCCCCTGTCGGTAGTTGCGCAGGTCGACCGGCATGTCGGCCGGGCGGTCGTACTCCTCGGCGTTGCTAAGCATGTCGGCGATCCGGTCCTCGAGCTCCTCGTTAGGCAGTGCGGCCCAGGAGCGCAGCTCCTCGAGGGTGGGCAGCTTGCGCTTCGTGCTGGTCGTGGTGGCCACGGGTCTTCCTCTCGTCGAGAGGGGCCGCGCGCTCCTGCACATATCCTGCACGCGCCAGGATTAAGAGCGGCCCCTCGCCTGTGTTTCCGCAGGTGAGGGACCATATTCGTCCGGTGGGCGATACTGGGTTTGAACCAGTGACCTCTTCCGTGTCAAGGAAGCGCGCTACCACTGCGCCAATCGCCCTCGCGGCCCGGGTGCGACCGCAGTGGTGGTGATGTCGGAGTCGAGGTGGAGACGGGATTTGAACCCGTGTACGCGGCTTTGCAGGCCGCTGCCTCGCCTCTCGGCCACTCCACCGTGTAGGCAGGTCGAACTCGATGCCTCCGAGCGGACAACCGGGCTCGAACCGGCGACCTCAACCTTGGCAAGGTTGCGCTCTACCAACTGAGCTATGTCCGCACGAACACCAGCGGTGTAACTTCCCCGCTCGATGCTTGGTAGACATTAGCGGAAACGCTGCGCGATTCCCAAACCGGCCCCACGGCACCGCAACCGGGCCGTCGAGCCCGGTGCGACCGCCGCCGTCAGCGGGTCAGGACGCCCGTCCCGGACGGTCCCGGACCGCCTTCGGAGAGGCCTCCGACGCCCAGGAGAGGTCGAGGTACTGCTGCTCGTACGCCATCAGGTCGGCCATGACCTCGGCGTCCTCGTCGTCCTCCTCGCGCGCCCCCTCCGGCCTCGAGCCGGCCGCCCCGCCCCGGGTCCGCGTCCCGCCGCGGCGCCGCTCGACCTCCGACCGGGCCCACTCCACGAGCCGCGCCGTCTGTCCCGTATGCGTCTCCACGGGCCACAGGACGCGGCCGGCGGCGTTGAGGGCCGCGCCGATGAGCACGGCGATGGCCAGCGCGTAGAGCCAGATGAGGACGACGATGGGGGCCGAGAGCGGGCCGTAGATCGAGGTCCCGCCGAGCGAGGCGCCCACCGTGCCGCGCACGATGAACGACGCCAGCACCCAGATGACGAGGGCGAGGACCGCACCGGGGGCGTCCCGCCACCAGCGCGCTCGCTGCGGGGTGGCCACGTGGTAGAGCGTCGTCAGGGCCGCCACCGTGGCGCCCGCCACGACCGGCCAGTAGAGCGCCGCGAGCACGTGCAGCCGGGCCGGCAGCCAGGCCCCCAGCATCGTCGGACCGACGAGCACCAGCGGCACGATGACGACGCCGACCAGCAGGGCGACGACGTAGAGGGAGAAGGACAGCGCCCGGGTGCGCACGATGCCGCGCACGCCGGACTGGCCGTACATGATCGCGATGGTGTCGACGAAGACGTTGAGCGCGCGCGAGCCCGACCACAGGGCCAGCAGGAAGCCCACTGACATCAGCTCGAAGCGGCCGCCGCGGAACACGTCGTTCACGGTGGGAAGCAGCACGGTCGTGATGCTCTCGGTGGTGAGGAACTGCGCGGCATACCGGCGGATGGCCTCGGTGAGCTCGTCGACCGTCGCTCGCCCGACGATCCCCCCGAGGTAGCCGGCCCCGCCGAACAGGGCGAGCACGAGCGGTGGCAGCGACAGGAGCATGAAGAACGCCGCCTCGGACGCGAGTCCGGTCACCCGGTAGCGCAGGCAGGCCCGCACGGTCTCCAGGACCAGCCGCGCCGTCGTCGTGGCGCCCTGGACCCGGTCCAGCTCACGCCGGATCCGCTGTGTCGGCCTCATCGTCGTCCACGGTATCGGCGCGACCGCCCGGGCCCGGGCACGGACACGGCGGGCGCGCCTACGATCACGCCGTGGCGACCCACGTGGTGACCAACCAGCCCCCGCCCCTGCCGGACCATGACGCCCTCGAGGCCGACCTCGGCCTCCTCGAAGCGGTGCGGCGATGGGGCGAGCCGGCCGACGAGGCCGGCCTTCACGCTCTCGGCACCCTTGCCGGGTCCACCCGGTCGCTCCGGTGGGGCGACGACGCCGACGCCCACCCCCCGCGGCTGCGGACCCACACGCCTACCGGGGAGCGGGCGGACGAGGTCGACTACCACCCGGCCTACCACCGCCTCACCGAGGTCGCCGTCGGCCACGGGCTCACCGCCGAGCCGTGGACCCGCCCGGCCGACAGCCGGGCCCACGTGCGCCGGGCCGCGGGCTTCGTGCTGTGGAGCCAGGTCGAGGCGGGGCATCTCTGCCCGGTCTCGATGACGTATGCCGCGGTGCCGGCTCTGGAGCGCGACCCCGGGCTCGCGGCCCGCTGGGTGCCCCGCCTCGCCTCCCGGGCGTACGAGCCGGGACTGCGCCCGGTCACCGAGAAGGCGGGAGCGCTCGTCGGGATGGGGATGACGGAGAAGCAGGGCGGGTCGGACGTGCGCGCCAACACGACCCGGGCAGTGCCGGAGGATCAGGGTCCCGTGCCGGGGGTCGCCTACCGGCTCACCGGCCACAAGTGGTTCTGCTCCGCCCCGATGAGCGACGGCTTCCTCGTGCTGGCCCAGGCCCCCGCGGGGCTGACGTGCTTCGTCGTGCCGCGGGTGCTCGACGACGGCGACCGGAACCCCTTCGCCCTGCAGCGGCTCAAGGACAAGCTCGGTAACCGGGCCAACGCGTCCAGCGAGGTCGAGCTCGACGGTACGTGGGGGTCACGGCTGGGCGACGAGGGCCGGGGCGTCGCGACGATCATCGACATGGTCGCGGCGACGCGGCTCGACTGCGTCCTCGGCTCGGCCGCCACCATGCGGCAGGCCCTCGTGAGGGCGGTCCACCACGCCCGGCACCGACACGCCTTCGGCGCGCTGCTGGCCGACCAGCCCCTCATGCGCAACGTGCTCGCCGACCTGGCGGTGGAGAGCGAGGCGGCCACCCTCCTCGGGATGCGGCTCGCTCACGCCGTCGACACCGGGGAGTCCGCGTTCGCCCGCCTCACGGTCGGCGCGGGCAAGTACTGGGTCTGCAAGCGCACGGCGCCGATGGTCGCTGAGGCGCTGGAGTGCCTGGGCGGCAACGGCTACGTCGAGGAGAACGGCCTGGCCCGGCTCTACCGGGAGGCGCCCCTCAACTCGGTCTGGGAGGGCTCCGGCAACGTCAACGCCCTCGACGTCCTACGCACCGCTGCGCGGGAGCCCCGAGCGGTCGAGGCCCTAGAGGCCGAGCTCGCGCAGGCCGCGGGCCTGGACCCTCGCGTGGACCGAGCGGTCGCGGACTGCCTGAGCGACCTCGCCGAGGTCGCCACCGCCCCGGAGGCGGCCTTCGGGGCCCGTCGTCTGGTCGAGCGGGTGGCCGTCACCCTGCAGGCGACCCTCCTGCTGCGGTACTCCCCCGCAGCCGTCGCGGAGGCGTTCGTCGCCACCCGGGTCGTCCGCGACACCGGCCACACCTTCGGGACCCTGCCCACGGTCGGGGCGCGGCGGGCCGGCGAGATCGTCGACCGAGCCCTCACCCTCTAGCGACGTCGACGTCGACGTCCGGGGGACGGTCTCGCTCACTGCTCGCCGGTGTTCCCGTCGGAGAGCTCACGCACGATGTCGAGGTGTCCCGCGTGCCGGGCGTACTCCTGCAGGAGGTGCAGCAGGACCCGTTCGAGGGGCGGTGGCGACGCGCCGTCCCACCGGTCGCTCGGTGCCCCCCGGTCACCGAGGTCATGGGCCAGCACGACGTCGCGGGTATGCCGGCCGCCGGCGTCGAGCGCGGCCAGCAGCTCGGCCACGGACTCGTCGGGCGACGCATACCAGCGGTCGTCGCGGTCGTCACCCCACGGGTCGCTCAGGTCGACGCCCTCGAACCCCCAGACCACCCATCGCCGTTCGACGTGGACGAGGTGGTTGAGCAGCTCGACGGCCGTCCACCCCGACGGCACCCTGGTCGTGCGCAGGGCGGTCTCGTCGAGCCCCGTCAGCTTGTCGCGGACGACCGCCCGGTAGAAGTCGAGGTACTCCAGCAGGACCTCGCGGCGGTCGTCGCGAGGAGTGGTGGGCTCGGGGAAGGCCCCCCTCACCCGTGCCTCACGAATGCTGGCGGCCGCAGCGTCGTCCGTTCGGGCGGCCGTCAGCTCGCATCGAGGCGCTCCAGCTCGTGGGGCACGTCGATGCCCATCTCGGGCCAGGTCGGGTCCATCTCGGCGAGGGCGTCGAGGAGCAGCTGCTGCACGGCATACCTCGCGTACCACTTCTTGTTCGCGGGCACGACGTACCAGGGCGCGCCCTTGGTCGACGTCCTGTCGAGCACCGCCTGGTACGCCTCCATGTAGGCGTCCCAGCTCTCGCGCTCGTCGATGTCGCCGGGGTTGTACTTGTAGTGCTTGTCAGGACGGGCCAGCCGCTCGCGCAGCCGTTCCCGCTGCTCGTCCTTGGAGATGTGGGTCATCACTTTCACGACCTTCGTGCCGGAGGCGACGACCTCCCGCTCGAACGCGTTGATGAGGGCGTAGCGCTTCGTCCACTCCGCCTTGGGGACGAGGTCGTGGACGCGCACGACGAGGACGTCCTCGTAGTGCGACCGGTCGAAGACGCCGAGCTTGCCGGGGCCGGGCAGGGCGTTGCGGATCCGCCAGAGGAAGTCGTGCTGGCGCTCCTCTGGGGTGGGCGCCTTGAACGCGGTGGCCTTGATGCCCTCGGGGTCCACCTGGCTGACGACGTGGCGCATGAGGCCGCCCTTGCCGGAGGTGTCCATTCCCTGCACGACGAGCAGCACGGACCGCTTGCCGCCCCCCTTGGACTCCGCGAAGAGCTTCTCCTGCCAGTCGCCGAGCTCCGACGCGTGGTCGGCCAGCGCCCGCTGCCCGGCCTTCTTGCGGTCAGTGAAGCCCGGGGTGGACTCACAGTCGACATCGGCGAGGACGAAGCCCTTCTCCACCCGGAGGTGATCGGCGAGCGACCGCGCCTCCTCGACGACGGCGGCGTCGGCCTGGTCCTTCGCCGTCGCCTTCTTCGCGAGCTTCTCGGTGTCCTTGGACTTCTCGGTGTCCTTGGACTTCTTGCTGTCCTTCGAGGTCTTGGCCATCGCGCCATCCTGCCGGTCGCCGGGGCGGGCCGCCACGGCATACTCCGCGTATGCGTCTGCTCACCGCGGATCTGCCCGGTGACCCGGGCGTCGCGTCCCCCGCCGGCTCCCCCCTCGACGACGACGCCCTCGCCGGCGTCTACACGGCCGGCCGCGACCCCGGGGGATGGCGCCGTTCCACCTTCGCGACGAGCGTCGACGGGGCCATCACCGGATCCGACGGGCGGTCGGGCTCGGTCAACAGCGAGGCCGACCACGTCGTCTTCGAGCTGCTGCGCGCCCTCAGCCACGCCGTCGTCGTGGGCGCCGGAACCGTACGCTCGGAGGGGTACCCGGCTCTCGCCGTCGACGAGCGCTGGCTCGCCGTGCGCCGCGGGCTCGGCCTCCCGGACGCCCTGCCCGTCGTCGCGGTGAGCAACCGGGGAGGCGTGCCGCCGTCCTTCGACGACCAGCCGGCCGGCAGCGTGCTGCTGGCCCTGCCGTCCCGCTCCCCCGGGCTGGCCGAGGCTCGCGACCGGCTCGGCGTCGACCAGGTCGTCGTCTGCGGGGACGAGGAGGTCGACGCGCGGCGGCTCGTCGCGGCCCTGGCTGAGCGCGGCTGGACCCATCTGCTCTGCGAGGGCGGACCGCAGCTGCACGCGTCGATGCTGGCCGCCGGGGTCCTCGACGAGATCTGCCTGTCGATCACCCCGGTCGTCGTGGGTGGGGACGGACCGAGGGTGACCTCCGGTCCTGGCCTCGACGCGGCCTACCGGCCGGCGGTGCTCGTCGAGGAGGACGGGACCCTCATGGGGCGCTGGCTCAGGACGTCAGGAAGTCGCTGAGCACCCGCTCCCAGCGGGCGGGGTCGAGGTTCCACTCCTTGCAGTGCCGGGCGGTGTCCCAGCGCTCCCAGGTCACGAGGTCGGGGCGGGCCCGGGCGAGGGCGACGGACGGGCCGACCGGCACGAACTCGTCGTCGACCGAGTGCTGGATGAGGATCGGGTGCCGGACCTCGCTCGCGCGGGCGACCCAGTTGGTGAGGGCGACGTCGACCGGGTCGTGCACGCCCGCCAGGCGGCGGGTGGCCCGCCGGCCCATGACGAGGGTGCCGAGCGCCCGGAGCGGGCCCGGGACATGGCGCAGCCGGGCGTGGTGGGCGAGCACGTCGCCCCAGTCGACGACGGGGGCGTCGAGGAACACCTTCTCGACGAGGTCGTCCAGCGCGGTCTGCTTCAGCGCCTGGAGGATCACCGCGCCGCCCATGGACCAGCCCCCCAGGACGGCGCCGGTCGCCCCCTGCGCGACGGCATACTCGAGCGCCGCCTCGACGTCCCGCCACTCGCTGAGGCCGAGGTTGTAGCGGCCGTCGGGCGCGGGCGGGGCGCTCGGGTCGTTGCGGTAGGTGACGACGAGGCAGGTGTAGCCGAGCCGCAGCAGCGTGGGGACGGCGCGCAGGCACTCCTCCCGCCGGGCCGCGCGGCCGTGCACGAGCACCGCCCATCGTCCGGTGGGCCGCTCGGGCTCGATCAGCCACGCCGGCATCGGCCCGAGCTCGCCCTCGACGGCGACCGGCCGATAGGGCAGGCCCAGGCTCGTCAGCGGGTCGTCCCAGTAGAAGTACTGGTTCCACCGGGCCGGACCCGGCTGGAGAACTCCCTTGTCGCGGGCCAGGACCCGCCGCACGACAACCCCCGCGGCGTCGTCCCGGCGCAGGATCTCCCCGACCCGCGCGTGGCCCGAGCCCCCGTCCAGCCACAGCCCGTAGCGGCCCGGGACGACGGTCTCCGGGCTGATGCGGAGCGTGACCTCGTGCGGGCCTTCGGCGTCGACCGCGACGATCTCAGTGTCGTCGGGGCGGCGCTGGTCGGGGGTGAGCACCTTGCGTGCGAAGTACGTGGCCGTCGCCAGCGAGCCGCCCACGGCGGCGCCGGCCACGGCCGCGCTGCTCGTGCCGACGACGAGCATGACCTTCCGCGCGGTCGTGGGGCGGGCTCGGGCCGCGGACCTGGTGGGCATGGGAGACATGGTGGCAGGACCCCGCGCATACACAATGGCGGGCATGCACCAGCCGATCGACCTGCCCGTCGCCCCGATGCTCGCCAAGGCCGTCAAGGGGGTGCCAGCGGCCGACAGCGTCGCGGGGGGCCTGGCCTACGAGCCGAAGTGGGACGGCTTCCGGTGTCTCGTGGTCCGCGACGGCGACGAGGTCGAGCTCGCCAGCCGGGGCAGCAAGCCCCTGACGCGCTACTTCCCCGAGGTGGTGGAGGACGTCAAGCGGCTCTTCCCGCCGCGCTGCGTCGTCGACGCCGAGATCGTCGTACGCAGCGGGGACCAGGGGTCGGAGCGCCTGCAGTGGGAACACCTCTCCCAGCGCATCCACCCGGCCGAGTCGCGCATCCGCCGGCTGTCCCAGGAGACGCCGGCCGAGCTCGTGTGCTTCGACCTGCTCGCCCTGGGCGACGAGTCCCTGCTGGACCAGCCCTTCCGCGAGCGGCGGGAGCGGCTCGAGAGCGCGATGGCCGGCCTGGCCGACGGCGACCCCGTGCACCTCACCCAGCTGACGACGTCGGCCGAGACGGCGCAGGACTGGTTCGAGCGGTTCGAGGGCGCGGGCCTCGACGGGGTCGTGGCCAAGCCGCTGGAGCAGCCGTATGCGCCGGGCAAGCGGACGATGCTCAAGATCAAGCACGCGCGCACGGCCGACGCCGTCGTCTACGGCTACCGCGTGCACAAGTCCGGCCAGGGGGTGGGCTCGCTGCTGCTCGCCCTCTACACGGACGACGGGAAGCTGGTCGGGGTCGGCGGCATCGCCGCGTTCACCGACAAGCGGCGCAAGGAGCTCGTCGACGAGCTGGAGCCGCTCGTGGTGCGGGACGACGACGGCAACGTCGTCAGCGCCGAGACCGACCGGTCTCGCTTCTCCGCGGCCAAGGACGTGTCCTACGTGCCGCTGCGTCCCGAGCGGGTCGTCGAGGTGGCCTTCGACCAGCTGGAGGGGTCCCGGTTCCGCCATGCCGTGACGTTCCTGCGCTGGCGCCCCGACCGCGACGCCGCGTCGTGCCGGCTCGACCAGGTGGACCGGGCGCCGGCCTACGACCTGGCCGAGGTGCTCACGAACGGCTGAGCAGGGCCGTCATCTCCGGCAGCTGGAAGAAGGCGGCCGTCGCCACCGCGTCGGGTGCCCCGCCCCCGGGGTCGGCGCCCGCGTCGAGCAGGGCGCGCACGATCTCGGCCTGCTGGCGGAACACCGCCGCCGCGAGGGCGGTCTGCCCGCGGTCGTTGATGCGGTCCGGGTCGGCGTGCCGGGCGAGCAGGGCCCGGACCAGGGCGAGGTGCTCGTGGTAGGCCGCGAGGATGAGCAGGGTGTCGCCGTTGTCGTTCGTGAGGTTCACCGGGACACCCTGGTCGACGAGGTCGGCCACCCGGTCGGTCTCGCCCGCCCGGGCGAGGTCCACGACCTCGTGGAGGAAGGCGACCTGGTCGTCGGTGAGCTCCGGGCCATCGCTCATCGCCGCCGCCGCCGCGCGGCGTCCCAGCCGCCGGGTGGCTCCTGGGGGTTGTCGCGCAGGTACCCGCCCTCGTCGGGGATGTAGGCGGAGTCCTCGTAGCGCTTCTTCGACGGCTGCACCCGCGGCGGCTCCCCCGGCATCTTCGGATAGTCCGGCGGGAAGCTCAGCTCGGGGAGACCGTCGGCGACGTCGCGCTCCCACCAGGCCAGCGCGGCCGTGATGTCGCCGACGTGGCCCGGCATCGTCGCCCACGGGTCCTGGCCGTTCGCCACCATCGCCGGAACCGTGCGCACGGTGAAGTCCTGCGGGCTGACCTCGAGCAGGTCATCCCACGCCACCGGCATACTCACCGGTGCCCCGGGCAGAGGACGCGGACTGTAGGCGGAGGCGATGGTGCGGTCACGGTTGGCCTGGTTGAAGTCGACGAAGACCTTCTCGCCACGCTCCTCCTTCCACCAGGCGGTCGTGACCAGCTCGGGGAGGCGGCGCTCCACCTCGCGGGCGATCGCGATGACCCCGTGGCGGACGTCGAGGAACTCGTGGGTCGGCTCGATCCGGGCGTGGATGTGCACGCCGCGGTTGCCGGACGTCTTGGCGTACCCGGTGAGCCCGACCTCGGCGAGGACGTCGCGCAGCACGAGGGCCGCGGTGGCGGCGTCCCCGAAGCCCCGGCCCGGCTGGGGGTCGAGGTCGATGCGCAGCTCGTCCGGGTTGTCCGTGTCACCCGGCTCCCCCGTGACGGTGACCGGCCACGGGTGCAGGGTGATGGTGTTCATCTGGATCGCCCAGACCCCGACCGCCAGCTCGTTGAGCACGAGCTGCGGGTGCTTGCGGCCCGAGGGGTAGGTCAGCGTCACCGTCTGTGCGTAGTCGGGCGCGCCGCGGGGCGGGTTCTTGGCGAAGAACTCCTCCCCCTCGATGCCGTCCGGGAACCGCTGGAGGGTGATGGGGCGGCCGCCGACGACCGGCATGAACCACGCACCCACCGAGACGAGGTACTCGGCGAGCACGAGCTTGGTGATGCCGGTGCCGGGCCACAGCTCGCGGTCCGGGCTCGAGATCCGGACCTCGCGCACCCCGTCAGGGCCGGGCACCTCGACCATCCGCGCATCCTTGGCCGCCATGGGGCCAGCCTAGGGCGACGGCCCGACACCGGCCGCGAGCCAAGGCGACCTGGGTCCATGGTCGCCGACCCCGTGCGTCCCTAGCGTCGTGACCTCCGGGTCCACCCGAGTGACCCGTCCCCGAGTGACCCGTCCAGAGAGGTCCCACCCACATGGCCACCACCGCACGCCGACCCGTTCTCGTCACCGTCCTCGTCGTCCTCGTCGTCCTCTCGGGCATCGGGGACATCATCGCCGGCATCGTCGCCATCTCCGCCTCCGGGACGGGCGCCGGCGTGCTCTCCATCGTCATCGGTCTCGTCTACCTGGCCGTGGCCAAAGGCCTGCTCGACGGGCGCAACTGGGCGCGGATGGTCACCGCCGTCGTCGCGGCCGTCAACCTGCTCTTCGCCATCCTCGCCGTCATCAACGGCGGCGGCTCCACCAGCCAGGGCCCATCGATCGGCAACGGCGTCCTCGGCCTCGTCATCCTCGTCATCCTCTTCACGCCCAAGGCCAACGCCTTCTTCGGCTCCCGGTCGCTGGACGCGCGCACCGTGTGAGGTCGTCGCGGGGCTCGGTAGCGCGGAGAATTGACCTGCTGTTTACCTGTGCGCTCCCTGGGGAAGGTCCGAGAACGGTTAGTTTCAACCGTTCTGGCCGATCGGCCGGTTCCGTTGTTCCTCGTCGCTCCCGACGACCCCGAGACCCGGAGTCCCCGTGCCCCTGCCCTCCCCTTCCCGCCTGCTGCGCCGAGGCGCCGCCGCCGCCCTCGTCCCCCTCGTCGCCGGTGCCGCGCTCGCGGCCGGCGCCGCCCCGGCCCACGCCGTCGACACCACATCACCCGTCGTCATCAGCGAGGTCTACGGCGGTGGCGGCAACTCCGGTGCGCCGTACCGCAACGACTTCATCGAGCTGTACAACCACGGCTCGGCGCCGGTCGACCTGTCGGCGTGGTCGGTGCAGTACGCGTCCTCGACGGGCACCAGCTGGCAGGTGACGACGCTCGTCGGGTCGATCGCGCCGGGCCAGTTCTACCTCGTGCAGGAGCAGGCCGGATCGGGCACGACGATGCCCGTCCTGCCCACTCCCGACGCCACCGGGTCGATCGCCATCTCCGGCACGGCCGGCAAGGTGGCCCTCGTCAACACCGCCGCTGCGCTGACCGGCTGCGCGGCAGCCTGCTCCACCGCGGCCGGCGTGGTCGACTTCGTGGGGTTCGGGACGGCGAACGACGCCGCCGGTGGAACGCCCACCTCGGCGCCCGGCAACACGACCTCCGCCCAGCGCATCACCTCTCCGTACACGAACAGCGGGGTGAACGGCACCGACTTCACCGTGGCCGCCCCGACCCCCAAGGCGGCTCCCGTGACCGTCACTCCGCCCACCAACCCCTGCGCGGTGACCCCGTTGCCGGCCCCGTGCGTGGCGGGCACCACGACCATCCAGGACATCCAGGGCGTCGGGTTCGTCTCGCCGCTCAAGGGTCAGACCGTCGCCAAGGTCGCGGGCGTCGTCACGGCCGTGCGCACCTCGGGCAGCCGCGGCTTCTGGATGCAGCAGCCGAGCCCGGACGTCACGCGGACCGCGAGCTCGTCCGGCGTGTTCGTCTACACCTCCTCCGCCCCGACCGTGACCGTCGGCGATGCGGTCCTCGTCTCCGGAAGCGTGACCGACTACTACCCGCTCAGCTCGGGTGAGAGTGTCACCACCACCGCCAACCTGTCGACGACCGAGATCACGACGGTCACCACGGTCACCGTCGTCAGCTCGGGCAACCCCCTCCCGGCGCCGCTGGTGATCACCTCGGGTACGGTCCCCGGCCGGTATGCGCCGACGCCCACCGACGGCCGCAACATCGAGTCGATCTCCCCGATCGACCCCGCCGGCTCGGTGCTCGAGTTCTGGGAGGCGCACGAGGGCATGCTCGTCACCGTCAACGACGTCCGCGTCGTCGGCCCCGGTCAGCCGCAGTACGGCGAGATCTACGTGACGACGAAGCCGGCCGAGCTGGCCACACCGCGTGGTGGTGCCTACCTCAAGAGCTACGTCGAGACCCCCACCGGCCGGCTGCTCGTCGCGCCGCTCAGTGGCACCGTCCCGGCCGCCAACGTCGGTGACGTGCTGGGCGGAGCGACGACGGGCCCGGTGGACTGGTCGTCCTTCGGCGGCTACGACATCGTGGCCACCACCGTCGGGAGCCGGATCGACAAGGGCCTCCAGCCGACGGTGGCCGCTGCGCAGTCCACCGACCAGGTGGCCATCGGCACCTACAACGTCGAGAACCTCGCTCCGGGCGATGCCGCCACCAAGTACGCCCGGCTCGGCGCCGGGGTCGTCCACAACCTCGCCTCCCCCGACGTCATCGCCGTCGAGGAGATCCAGGACAACACCGGCGCGACCGACGACGGGGTCGTCGCTGCGGACCAGACCCTCGCCAAGCTGACCGCCGCCATCACGGCCGCCGGCGGCCCCGCATACCGGTGGGCCACGATCGACCCGGTGAACGACCAGGACGGTGGGCAGCCCGGCGGCAACATCCGCTCGGTCTTCCTCTACAACCCCGAGCGGGTCACCCTGGCCCCCGGCACACCCGGCGGCTCCCTCGACCCGGTCGCCGCGACGCGCGCGGCGGACGGCACGGCGGCGCTCAGCCTGAACCCCGGCCGCGTCGACCCGACCAACGCCGCCTGGACGTCGTCACGCAAGCCGCTCGCCGGCCAGTTCGTGTTCCACGTCCGCAGCGTCATCGTCGTGGCCAACCACTTCAACTCCAAGGGGGGCGACCAGAGCGCGGACGGCCGGTTCCAGCCGCCGAACCGCTCGTCGGAGGTGCAGCGCACCCAGCAGGCGACGGTGCTCAACGGGTTCGTCAAGGACGTGCTGGCGGCCGACCCCGACGCCAACGTCGTGCTCGCCGGTGACTTCAACGACTACCAGTTCTCGGCGCCCGTCCTGCGGCTGACCGACAACGGGGCGACGCTGACCGACCTCATCAACACGCTCCCCGAGAACGAGCGCTACACCTACGTCTACAACGGCGTCTCGCAGGTGCTGGACCACATCTTCCTCAGCAAGGCGGTGACCGACCACGAGTACCAGGTCGTCCACCTCAACGCCGAGTTCGCCGGCCAGACGTCCGACCACGACCCCCAGGTGGTCCGGATCCGGCCGTCGGTCCGTCAGGGGACGCTCACCCTCGACCCGGCCACCGTCTACGTCGGGTCGGCGACGACGACCGTCCGGCTCGGCGGCTGGTACCCGAACCGGGAGTTCACCGTCGCCCTCGACGGCGCCGCGGTGGGCACGGTCACGACCGACCCCACCGGCTCGGCGAGCCTGACGCTCACCCTGCCGGCCGGGACCGCCGTCGGTGCCCACACGGTGACCGTGACCGCGACCGTCGACGGAGCCACCGCCTCGGCCCGCCTGACCCTCGCGGTCAAGGTCGGCACCGTGGTGCTGTCGCCGCCGAAGATCCAAGCGGGCAAGGACGTCAAGGTGGAGCTCTTCGGGTGGTCCCCCGGGGTCAGCGTGACGGTCTCCCTCGACGGCACGACGCCCCTCGGGACGCTCACCTCGGACCCCGCGGGGTATGCCGTGGGCAAGTTCCTCATCCCCCGCACCACCACGCCAGGGATGCACCGGGTCGTCGTGACCGCCCTCGACGGCGGGCAGGCCGCAGCCGACCTCGAGGTCAGCCGGGAGGCGCGGCACTGAGCCGTAGCGAGCCGTCACCGACCTGACGGTTGCCGCGCGCTTACGGCCGTTCCCGGGACCGGCTCCCGGGAACGGCCGGTGCGTGCCCGGTGTTGTCAGGGGTGCGAGATTGGTCAGGTGCCGACGTCGGGTGACGTCGAGCCCCTCCCCCACGAAGGAGACCCCGTGAGCCTGTTCAGCAAGAAGACCGTCCCGACGACCGACCCCGCGGGCGCGGCGTACCCCGTGGCCAAGACCGACGAGGAGTGGCGCGCACAGCTCAGCCCGGCCGAGTACTCGGTCCTGCGTGAGGCGGGCACGGAGCGGCCGTTCGTCGGCGAGTACACCGACACCACGACGGAGGGCGTCTACGCCTGCCGGGCCTGCGGGACCGAGCTGTTCCGCAGCGACACCAAGTTCGAGTCGCACTGCGGGTGGCCGTCGTTCTTCGCGCCGCTGGCCGAGGACCGGGTGGAGTACATCGTGGACCGCTCGTTCGGCAGCGTCCGCACGGAGGTGCGCTGCAAGAGCTGCGGCTCCCACCTCGGGCACGTCTTCGAGGGCGAGGGCTACGGCACCCCGACCGACCAGCGCTACTGCATCAACTCGCTCAGCCTGACGCTGGAGCCCAAGCCGGTCACGAACGCCAAGCCCGAGACGCTGGACCGCGACACCCTGCGCTCGTAACCGCTGGCGGGGCCAGGCGGGTCAGTGCGACCGTGCGACCTCACCCGCCTCCCCTTTATCGGGTCACCCGATAAAGGGGTGCTTCGCTGGAGAACGGTTCTCCAGCGAAGCGGACGGAAGTCCTACCGAGCCGCGGAGACGACATGCGGCTGACGGAGGGCCTGTCGTATGCGCGCCAGCAGCACCTCGGGGCGAGCCAGCTCGGCCCACGTGACGCGGAACACGACGTAGCCGAGGCTCCGGAGGCGGTCCTCTCGACGCTTCTCGGCGACGAGGGCCTCGACGCCACCGTCCGTGTACTTGACGAGGCCGTCGAACTCGATGACGAGGTTGCTGCCGTCGACGAGGAAGTCGACCCGAGCGACCACGCGACCCGCCTCGTCGCGGATGAGGCTCTGGGGCACGACGTCGATCTCAGCAAGGCGCAGGATCACCCGCAGCCTGGACTCGCCGACCGACTCGGAGCGTCCGTCCATGAGGGATGCGAGGGTGGACAGACGGGCCGACCGTGGCCAGCCTTTTCACCGCCGCGGAGACCTCAGCGAGGGCAGTGGCGTCGAACATGCCCCTGTGCAGGGCGGCATCCGCGGCCACCACGCCGTCGAGCACACCACAGTCCATCGTCAGCTGGGCCACGGCCCAGACCCGCGCGACGGCGGGTCCGAGGTCCGTCTGGACGATCGGTTCGGCCCGGTGCGGTCGGATGACGAAGCTCTGGGTCTGCACTTGGCACGCCAGGGGTCGGATCAGGCCGGCGCGGCGGTGTCGGCCGATGAGCGGGAGGTTGTGAGCTAGCACCGCGCTCGCCTCGCCGAGGGCCGCGTCGGGGTACAGGAGCAGCCCGCCCCGGCTGAGGGCGCGAAGTCGTCCGTCGTCCATCGCGAGATCGGGTGACGGCAAGGCATACAGGCCTCGCCCGAGATGACGCAGCTGCCCGAGACGCACCGCTGTCGTCAGGGACCGGCGGTCCCAGCCCAGGATGGCGGCCTGGCTGGTCGTGATGAGACCCGACTGTCCGCCGGCCACGAGGCCCAAGGTGTCCATGGCCGCCACCCTGACCAGCGGTGGCCGCCGTGTCATGCACCGAACGGAACCGTGTGGACTGTGGGACGACCCGGTTGAGGGGTGTGGACGGCCCACTTCGTTGGACAAACGTGCACTTCGCTGGAGAACGGTTCTCCAGCGAAGTGCACGTTTATCGGGTGACCCGATAAAGGGGAGGTCACCTGAACGCGGGGGTCAGCGGAGGTTGGCCACCATGGCCTCCACGCTCACGAGGGGACCGGTGTAGAACGGCACCTCCTCGCGGACGTGGCGGCGGGCCTCCGACGCCCGCAGCTCGCGCATGAGGTCGACGATGCGGTGCAGCTCGTCGGCCTCGAACGCCAGCACCCACTCGTAGTCGCCGAGGGCGAAGGCGGCGACCGTGTTGGCGCGCACGTCCGGGAAGCCGCGCGCCAGCTGGCCGTGCTCGACCAGCATGTCGCGGCGCTCCGTGTCGTCGATGAGGTACCAGTCGTAGGACCGCACGAACGGGTAGACGCAGACGTAGGTACGCGGCGCCTCGCCCGCGAGGAACGCCGGTACGTGGCTCTTGTTGAACTCGGCCGGGCGGTGCAGAGCCGCGACCGACCAGACCGGCTCCATCGCCTGGCCGAGCTCGGTGCGCAGGAACCGGTGGTAGGCCGACTGGAGCTGCTCGATCGTCTCGGCGTGCCACCAGATCATGACGTCGGCGTCGGCGCGCAGGCCAGCCACGTCGTAGAAGCCGCGTACGACGACGCCCTCCGCGTCCAGGTCGGCGACGAGGGCGGTGACCTCGGCGGCGATCTTCTCGCGGTCCTCGGGCAGGGGCTCGACCGACGCGAAGACCGACCACATCGCATACCGGATCGAGTCGTTGATCTCGCGGACGGCGGCGGGGGCGGGCTTGCGGCTCATGCCCTCATTGTCGCCCTCGTGGTCAGGACATCTGCGACCGGGCGCGGACCTGGGCCAGCACGGCCCGCGCCGCCGCCCGCCCCGAGGCCACGCAGGCCGGGATCCCCACCCCTTGGTATGCCGCGCCGGCCAGGGCTAGCGCGGGCAGCGTGGCCACCTCTCGCTCCACCGCGGCGACGCGGTCGAGATGGCCGACGGCATACTGCGGGAGCCCACCGCCCCACCGCTGCACGTGGCTGTCGACGGGGGCCGGCAGGTCACCGAGCACGGCGCGCAGGTCGGTGACGGCGAGGTCGACGAGGTCCCTGTCGTCGCGCTGCAGGACGGCCGTCTCGCGGGCCCGGCCGAGGGACGCCCGGAGCAGCACGAGGTCGTCGTCGAGCGCGTCGACCCACGCCCACTTGGCCGCACTGAAGGTGGCGGCCTTGATCGCGAGCCCCTCGACCGGCGGGACGAGGAAGCCGGAGCCGGCCAGCCGCGTGGCCGCGACGCGCGGGACGGCCAGGGTGACGATGCCGACCGAGGCGTACTCGACGGCGGCGAGCGTCGCGGCGGCGTCGGGGGCGTGCGGTCGAAGGAGCCGGGCCGTGGGTGCGGCCGGCACGGCGATGACGACGGCGTCGGCCTCCAGAACCACCGGCGCGGTGGTCGGGCCGGTGACGAGGCGCCAGCCGCTCGAGGTGCGGGTCAGCGCGCGCACGGTCGTGCCGGTGCGCAGGTCGACACCGCGGTCGGTGAGGAGCGCAGTCAGCCGGGCGGCGGCGGCGCCGAGACCTCCCGGGAAGCCGGCGAACACCGGGCCGGCCGCCGTCGTGACCGGAACCGTCGCGGCGGCAGCGGTGACGGACGTGCCCTGGCGGGCCGCCGGCCAGAGTCCCGGCACCGAGGCCTGGAGGGACAGGTCCCGCGCGTGACCGGCGTACACGCCGGCGAGGAGGGGTTCGACGAGCCGGTCGACGACCGCGTCACCGAGGCGTTGGGCCACGAAGTCCCCCACCGACACGTCGTCCTCGACGGGCGGCCCGAGCCGCTCGGCCGCGGCCCGCGCGGCCTCCGCCTCGGTGAGCACGCCCACGGTCGTCGCGGCGTCGGAGGGCACGCCCATGAGGGTGCGCGGCGGGAGCGGACGAAGGGCGCCGCGGCTCCAGACCGCGGCCGGCAGGGGGCGTGGGTGCACGACCTCGGCGCCGATACCGGCCTCGGTGAGCAGGGCGAGCGCCTCGGGCCGGCGGGCCAGCATCGACTCGGCGCCGACGTCGATGTGGTGACCGGCGACCTCGGCGGTGCGCAGCTTGCCACCGGCGCGGTCGCTCGACTCAAGGACGATGACGTGGACCTCGTTGTGCTGCACCAGTTCCCAGGCTGCGGCGAGACCGGCGACGCCGGCGCCGACGACGACGACCGTGGGCGGGCTCACCGCCCCAGCGTGTCATGGCCGAATCGTGATGCAACGGTCGGACCGGCGCCGGGTGTCCTTCCAGATAGCCCGTCCGGCCCGGACGGCCACCCTGCAGGAGGTATGCCGTGTCCCCTCGACCCGTGTCCCCTGGACCTGTCTCCTCTCGACCCACGTCCTGTCGACCCACGCCTTCTCGAACCGTGTCCCGTCCGGCCGCGCTCGTCGGGTTCGGCCTGGTCGCAGCGCTCGCCCTCGGGGCCTGTTCCGCCTCGGGGTCGTCCAGCGCGTCGGGCGGGTCGGGCGCACCGGCGCAGGCGGTCGCTCCCGGGGTGTCCGGTGTCGCGGGTGACGCCGGCGGCTCCGGCGATGTGGCGGGCGAGTCGGGCTCGTCGGGGGCGGCGGCGTCGTCCGGGGCGGCCGCGTCGTCGGGAGTGGCGAAGTCGGGCGCCGCGGCGAGCCCGGCCGCCCCGGGCACCGCTGGGAACGCCGCGGACCTCGTGGCGGCCGACAAGCTCGTCCGGACGGCGTCGATCCAGGTGCAGGTCGACGACGTCGAGTCGGGGGCAGCCGATGTGCGGCGGTTGGCCCTGGCCGCGGGCGGGACGGTGGTGTCCGAGAACAGCACCGCCGTGCCGAGCGGCACCGCCAAGGGGTCGGTCGACAAGGACGGCAGCCGGTCGGTGCTGGCTCTCGCCGTGCCGTCGGACACCCTCGACCGGGTCCTCGACGACGTCGGCACGCTGGGCACGACCGTGAGCCGCAGCTCGTCGAGCCGCGACGTGACGTCCACCTACGTCGACACACAGTCCCGGCTGACGACGATGCGGGCCGGCCTGGACCAGCTGCGCGCCCTGCTCTCCAAGACGACGGCGCTCGACCAGATCGTCACGCTGGAGACCGAGATCTCCCGTCGGCAGGCCGACGTCGACTCGTTGCAGGCCCAGCTGAACACGCTCGACAAGAAGGTGGCCATGTCGACGCTGACCGTGACGCTCGTGACGGCGGCCCAGGTCGTCGTGGCCGAGGACGACAGCACCGGCTTCCTCGGCGGCCTCCGGCACGGATGGCGGGCGTTCCTCACGACCTTCGGGGGCGTGCTGACGGTCGTCGGCGCCGTCCTCCCCTTCGCTGCTCTCCTGGCTCTCGTCGGGCTCCCGGTCTACGTCTGGCAGCGCCGGCGCCGTTCGGCGAGCCGACCCACCAGAGGCACCGGTGGCCCGCTCCCCGGCACCGGCCCCCGCGGCAGTGGCCCGAACGGCCCGGACGGCCCGGACGGCCCGGACGGCCCGGACGGCCCGGACGGCGGCGACCACCCCGACCAGCCCGCCGAGCGTGAACCCGTCACGGCGGCAACCCCCTAGACCGCACCGCCCCGTCAGCTCCGCCCGGCCGGACGGATGCCGTCAGCGCTGCGAGACCTCGTGCACCAGCTCGACGACGCGGGTGACGACGTCCGGGTCGGTCTCCGGCAGCACGCCGTGACCGAGGTTGAAGATGTGGCCGGGCGCCTGCCGGCCCTCCTCGACGATCTCGCGCACCCGCTGCTCCAGTGCCGGCCACGGGGCGAAGAGCAGGGCCGGGTCGAGGTTGCCCTGCACGGCATACCCGGGGCCGAGGCGCGCGACGGCGTCGGTGAGCGACACCCGGTAGTCCACGCCCACCACCTCCGCCCCGGCCGACCCCATCGACGGCAGCAGCTCCCCGGTGCCCACGCCGAAGTGGATGCGTGGCACGCCGAGGTCGGCCACCCCCTCGAGCACCGCCCTCGAGTGGGGCAGCACGTAGCGCTCGTAGTCGCGCCGTGGCAGGGCGCCCACCCAGGAGTCGAACAGCTGCACGGCGCTGGCCCCGGCCGTCGCCTGCACGCGCAGGTAGGCGCCGGCGATCTGGGCCAGCCGCGCGCAGAGGTCGTGCCACAGGTCGGGGTCGCCGTACATCAGCGCCTTGGTGCGCTCGTGGTTCTTGCTCGGCCCGCCCTCGACGAGGTACGAGGCAAGAGTGAACGGCGCCCCCGCGAAGCCGATGAGCGGCGTCGCCCCGAGCTCCGCCGTCGTCAGCCGCACCGCTTCGGCGATGTCGTCGACCTGACCGGGGTCGAGCTCCGGCAGCCGGTCGACGTCGGCCCGCGTGCGGATCGGCTCGGCCACGACCGGCCCGACCCCGGCGACGATGTCGAGGTCGACGCCCACCGCCGCGAGCGGAACGACGATGTCGCTGAAGAAGATCGCCGCGTCCACCCCGTGCCGGCGCACCGGCTGCAGGGTGATCTCGGTGACGAGGTCGGGACGGCGACATGCCTCGAGCATGGGTATGCCGTCGCGCACCGCGCGGTACTCCGGCAGCGAGCGGCCCGCCTGGCGCATGAACCAGACCGGCGTGCGTTCCACCGGCAGGCGCCGGGCGGCCCTCACGAGAAGGCTGTCGGCGGTGGGGTGGGGGTCGGTCACGCCGGTCATCGTCGCACGGTGCGGACCGGCCTCCGTCAGCCGCTGGCGATGGCCACGACGCCGGCGAGCGCGAGCACGACGCCGGCGTTCTGCACGGCCCGCAGCCGCTCGCCGAGGACCACCCGGGCCAGCGTGATGGTGACGACGGGGTAGAGCGACCCGAGCGTCGCCGCCACGCTGACGAGCCCCTGCGTCGACGCGGTCGCGAACAGCACGTTGGCGCCGAGGTCGGCCAGCCCGACGAAGACGAGGGTCGGCAGGTCGCGTCGCGAGACGCCGCCGAGGCTGCGGTGCCCGAGGGCCACACCGGCATACAGGAGCAGGCTCGTCAGCCGCATGCCCCACAGCGTGGAGACGAGCGACACCCGGGCGCCGCGGTCCATGGCGAAGAGGACGCAGCCGAAGCCCACGGCAGCCACGCACGCGAGGAGCACCGGCCGCACCTGCAGCCCGGCGCGCAGCTCGGGCCCGCTCGCGAGCACCGTGCCGAGGAGGGCGACGCCCATCCCCGCCCAGGCGACCGGGCTGGGCGCGTCACCGGTCACCACGCCGAGGAGGATCGGCACGGCGGCGCCCAGGGCGGCGATGGGCGCGACGATGCTCATCGTGCCGGTGGAGAGCGCGCCGTAGAACGCGGACAGCGCCACGGCGCCGGCGACCCCCGCGACGACCGCCCAGCCGACCCAGGGTCCCGAGGCGAGACCGGTGTGCAGCAGGACGACCGCCGACAGCGTGAGGAACCCGACGAGCTGTGACCAGCCCACGACCGCGGCCGGGGGCAGCCGCCTGCTCGTGAGGCCCGCCACGAAGTCGCTCGTGCCCCACAGCAGCGACGAGCAGAGGGCGAGCAGCGCGGACACGGGCCACACGGTAACGGCGTGGCTCCCTGTCACCCGGAGCCACGTCGACATACGCTCCAGGGGTGCGAGGTCGATCACTGACGGGCGAGCAGCCCGCCGAGTTCGCCAGGGCCGTCACCGCCCTGCGCGAGGCCCGGCTGCGTCCTGAGGTCCGGCTCACGGAAGTGCCCGCGCCACAACGCATCGCCCCGTATGCCGTGGCGCTCACCGCCGACGTCGTCACCTCCGCGTCCGGCGACGAGGAGCTGGCGTCGGGGCGTTTCGTCCTGCTTCACGACCCGTCGTCTCCCGGGCCGTGGGAGGGCGAGTGGCGCGCCGTCACGTTCGCACGCGCCGAGCTGGAGCCCGAGCTGGCCAGTGACCCGATGCTCGGCGCGGTCGGCTGGTCGTGGCTCGTCGACTCGCTCGACGCCCGCCGGCTCGGCTACGTCGCGGAGGCCGGGACCGTCACCCGGGTCGTGTCGGAGAGCTTCGCGGGCCTGTCGGACCGCGAGCCCACCGTGGAGATGGAGGTCCGGGCGTCCTGGACCCCCCTCGGCGACATCGGCGCGCACCTGCTCGCCTGGTCCGACCTGCTGTGCACCATCGCCGGGCTGCCTCCGCTGCCGGAGGGCGTCGTCGCCCTGCCCGGTCAGCGGCGGTGACCGCCGGAGGGCGGCCCGACCCTCTCGAGACGTCGCCCGATCCTGAGGCGCCGGGGATGGCCGATGTGGCCGACGCGAGCGACGAGCCGGAGCGCGAGCTCACCCCGCTGCTGGCCCCGGCGGAGGGCGTGCCCGACGTCGTCGTCGACGAGCGCCGGCTCGTCGAGGCGGGGCGCGCGATCGCCTCGGGGTCGGGGCCCGTGGCCATCGACGCGGAACGCGCCTCGGGTCACCGCTACGGGCAGAAGGCGTACCTCGTGCAGCTGCGGCGCGCCGGTGCGGGCACCTGGCTCGTCGACCCCGCCGCCCTTCCCGACCTCGGCCCGCTCGCCGAGGGCATCGGTGACGCCGAATGGGTGCTGCACGCCGCCACCCAGGACCTTCCGTGCCTCGCCCAGGTCGGACTGCGTCCCGCGCGCCTCTTCGACACCGAGCTGGGCGCCCGCCTCGTCGGGCTGCCTCGGGTCGGGCTCGGCGCCGCGGTCGAGCACTACCTCGGCCTCTCCCTCGCCAAGGAGCACTCGGCCGTCGACTGGTCGACGCGCCCCCTGCCCGAACCCTGGCTGCGGTATGCCGCCCTGGACGTCGAGGTACTCGTGGAGCTGCGGGACGCCATCGCCGCCGACCTCGAGGCGCAGGGCAAGAGCGAGTGGGCCCGGCAGGAGTTCGAGGCGCTGCTCGCCTTCGAGGGGCCACCCGTGCGCGTCGACCCGTGGCGCCGGACCTCCGGGATGCACCGGCTGCGCAAGCGTCGGGGCATCGCTCTGGTGCGCGAGCTCTGGCTGGCCCGTGACCGGCTGGCCGAACGCCGCGACACCTCCCCCGGCCGGGTGCTGTCCGATGCCGTCATCGTCGAGCTGGCCACCGCCGCCCCCACCACGGCAGAGGAGATCGGCGAGGCCCGCGAGCTGCGGCCGGCCCGCCGCCACGCCCAGGTGTGGCTCGATGCGATCCGGCGGGCGGTGGCCCTCCCCGAGAGCGCGCTGCCGCCCCTGACGCTGCCGGGCACCGGTCCCCCGCCGGCTCGGGTCTGGGCCGACCGCGAGCCCATCGCGGCCGCCCGCCTCGCCCAGGTGCGCGAGGAGCTGGCCGCGTTCAGCACCGAGCGCTCGGTCCCGGTGGAGAACCTCCTCACCCCCGACCTACTGCGCCGGGTGCTGTGGAGCCCGCCCGCCGACCTCAGCGAGGCCGGCGTCGCGGCCGCCCTCAGCGCCATGGGAGCCCGTCCCTGGCAGGTCGAGATCACGGCGCCCATGGTCGCCCGGGCCTGCGCCGACCACGCCTGACCGCGCGCAAGTTACCAGCGAGTAGCATCGGGGCGTGCCGCCCGGCATACCCGCTCTTCCCAGGAGGTCCCATGCCCCGCGCCCAGCGTGAGGTCGTCTTCGTCGAGGGCGTGCGCACGCCCTTCGGACGCGCCGGCGAGAAGGGCATCTACGCCCAGACCCGGGCCGACGACCTCGTCGTCCGGTGTATCCGCGAGCTGCTGCGACGCCACCCCGAGCTGCCGCCGGAGCGGGTCGAGGAGGTCGCCATCGCGGCGACCACCCAGATCGGCGACCAGGGGCTGACGCTCGGCCGCACGGCCGCGCTGCTCGCCGGCCTGCCGAAGACCACCCCCGGCTACTCCGTCGACCGGATGTGCGCCGGCGCGATGACCGCGGTGACCACCGTGGCCGGCTCCATCGCCATGGGCGCCATCGACGTCGCCGTCGCTGGCGGGGTCGAGCACATGGGCCGCCACCCGATGGGCGAAGGGGTCGACCCCAACCCGCGGATCATCGCCGAGCGCATCGTCGACCCCTCCGCCCTCGTCATGGGCCAGACCGCCGAGAACCTCCACGACCGCTTCCCGGCCATCACCAAGGAGCGCGCCGACGCCTTCGCCGCCGGGTCCCAGCGTCGGTATGCCGCTGCGCTCGCCGCCGGGCAGGTCGAGCCCGACCTCGTGCCGGTCGCCACCCGCCACGCCGAACGGGGCTGGGGACTCGCGACGGCCGACGAGCCGCCCCGGCCGGGCACCACCGTCGACGACCTCGCCACCCTCAAGACCCCGTTCCGCGCCCACGGCCGGGTGACCGCCGGCAACAGCGCCGGGCTCAACGACGGCGCGACCGCGGCCCTCCTCGCCAGCGAGGACGCGGCCCTCGCCCTCGGCCTGCCCGTGCGGATGCGGCTCGTCTCGTACGCCTTCGTCGGGGTCGAGCCGGAGGTCATGGGGATCGGACCCGTCCCGGCCACCGAGAAGGCGCTGCGGCTGGCCGGCCTCGGCATCGAGGACATCGGCCTGTTCGAGCTCAACGAGGCGTTCGCCGTGCAGGTGCTGGCCTTCCTCGACCACTTCGGAATCGGCGACGACGACGAGCGGGTCAACCCGTACGGCGGCGCCATCGCCGTCGGCCACCCTCTCGCCTCATCGGGCATCCGGCTCATGACCCAGCTGGCCCGGGAGTTCGAGGAGCACCCCGAGGTGCGCTACGGCCTCACTGCGATGTGCATCGGCATCGGGATGGGTGGCTGCGTCATCTGGGAGAACCCCCACCACCCTCAGCCCGACCCACCGCACGTCGACCGGACGGAGACGACGGCATGACCGCCACAGACGCGCAGGAGGTCGTCACGCATGCCCTCGTGCAGGACGTCCGCCTCCCCCACGGCGCCGGCACCCTCGCGCTGCTGACCCTCGACAACGGGTTCGACCACACGAAGCCGACGACGTTCGGGCCGGCGGGCATCGCCGAGCTGCAGCAAGCGGTCGACCGCCTGCGCGCCCGGGCCGATGCGGGCGAGATCCAGGCGGCCGGCATCACCGGCAAGCCGTTCGTCTTCGCGGTCGGGGCCGACCTCAAGGCCGTCGCGTCGGCCCGCACGCGCGAGCAGGCGTACGAGGTGGCCCGGGCCGGACACCGCGCGTTCGCCGGGATCATGGACCTGCCGGTGCCGACCTTCGCCTTCGTCAACGGCGCGGCGATGGGCGGCGGCCTGGAGATCGCGCTCGCCTGCGACTACCGCACCGTCTCGGCCGGCGTGTCCGCGGTGGCGCTGCCCGAGACCTTCCTCGGTCTCGTGCCCGGCTGGGGCGGCTGCTACCTGCTGCCCCGGCTCGTCGGACCGGCGAACGCGCTCACGGTCATCGTCGAGAACGCCCTCAGCCAGGACCGGATGCTCACCGGGCCGCAGGCCCACCGGCTCGGCATCGCCGACCGGCTCATCGCCCCGGCCGACTTCCTCGAGGAGTCCCTGGCGTGGGCCGCCGAGGTTCTCACCGGCGCTGTCACCGTGAGCCGCGCCGCGGTGCCGGACGACGAGGAGACGTGGGCCGCCGCCGTCAAGGCCGCCCGCCGGGTGGCCGACCAGCGCACCGGGCGCCAGTCCCCCGCCCCCTACCGCGCCCTCGAGCTCGTCGCCGGCGCACGCACCCGCAGTCGCGACGAGGCCTTCGCGGCCGAGGACGACACGCTCGTCGACCTCGTCATGGGCGACGAGCTGCGCGCCGGCCTGTATGCGTTCGACCTCGTGCAGCGCCGCGCCCGCAAGCCGGCCGGTGCTCCCGACCCCGCCCTGGCCCGGCCCGTCACGACGGTCGGCATCGTCGGCGCCGGGCTCATGGCCGGCCAGCTCGCCCTGCTCGCCGTCCGCCGGCTCCAGGTGCCCGTCGTGCTCACCGACCTGGACCAGGCCCGGGTCGACCGGGGCGTCGCCTGGGTGCACGGGGAGATCGCGGGGCTGCTCGCCAAGGGGCGACTCGGGCCCGACCAGGCCAACCGGCTCACCGCCCTCGTGACCGGCTCCACGAGCAAGGCCGCCTTCGCGGACGCCGACCTCGTCATCGAGGCGGTCTTCGAGGAGATGGCGGTCAAGCAGCAGGTGTTCGCCGAGGTCGAGGCCGTCGTGTCCGAGACCTGTGTGCTCGCCACCAACACCAGCTCGCTCTCCATCACGGAGATGGCCTCCGAGCTGGCCCACCCGGAGCGGGTGGTGGGCTTCCACTTCTTCAACCCGGTCGTCGTCATGCCGCTCGTCGAGGTCGTGCGTGGTGAGCGCACCGACGACGCGACGCTCGCCACCGCCTTCGCCGTCGGCACGGCGCTGAAGAAGACGTGCATCCTCGTCACCGACTCACCCTCGTTCATCGTCAACCGGCTGCTCGGCCGCTGGATGGGCGAGGTCGCCCGCGTCGTCGACGAGGGCACCCCGATCGAGGTGGTCGACGCTGCCTTCGCGGGTCTGGCGCCGATGCCGCCCTTCGTCCTCCTCGGGCTGGTGGGGCCGGCGATCGCGTTGCACAACAACGAGACTCTCGCCGCGGCATACCCCGAGCGCTTCTACGTCTCGGACGGCCTGCGGCGCATCGTGGCCGAGGGCAAGCGGTCGGTCTACACCGAGCGGGACGGCCGGCCGGTCGTCGACGAGGAGGTGCGCGCCCTCATGCCGACGCCCTCCGACCCGGTCGTGCTCGACGCCGTCGCGGTGCGCGAGCGGGTGCTCTCCGTCATCGCCGACGAGGCGCGGCGGATGGTCGACGAGGGCGTCGTCCAGTCGCCCATGGACCTCGACCTGGCCATGATCACCGGTGCCGGCTTCCAGCTGTGGAACGGCGGGGTCACGCCCCTGCTCGACCGCACCGGGGTCGCCGAGCGCGTCACCGGCGGGCGCTTCCTCCCGCCGGGGGTCGCCAGCGTCCCCCGGTGACGAACGGCGGCCGGCTCAGGCCAGCAGGTGGGCGGTCAGACCTCGCTCGACGAACGCCGTGAGCTGCTCCGGCGTCCATCCGGCGTCGACGACCAGACGGTCGTAGAACGTCGAGTAGAGCAGCAGGACGTCGCGGGCCTGCTCGGGGGTGACATCGGCCCGGAGGTGGCCTCCTTCGTGGAGGTATGCCGCGTTGTGCGCCATCCGGTCCGCCCGCTCCTGCTCGATCCGGCGCTGCAGCCCAGCCACCTCCGGGTCGCTGTGGGCCGCTCGCTCCACGAGCCGGTGGACGGGGTCGGCCACGGCGCCCACCTCGGCGCTGAGCCGGGCCCACCCACGGATGATGTCCGCGCCGTCGAGGGCGGCCTCGGACGCGGCGTCACTGCGCGCCTCGGCGTGGGTCGGCCCCGACCCGGCCAGCGAACGGTCCCAGACCGCCTTGAGCAGGCCCGCCTTCGACCCGAACCACTTGTAGACGCTCTCGGGGGACACGCCGGCCTCCTCGGCCACGGCGGCCACGGTCGTCGTGACGTAGCCGTCGGCGAGGAACCGCCGACGCGCCGCGGCCAGCACCGCGGCACGGCGTTCGGCGGCACGGGCCTGTCGGCCGGACGCGTCGTAGGAGCGGCGAGCGGGCGGACGGTTGACACGCGCAGCCATCAGGAGGAACCTCCATATCAGATACAAAGTACTGTATCGAATAAGGGAGCCCCGCATGAACCCGACCCGCCAGCCCCGTCAGGTCCTCGACGACCTGGTCGAGGCGACCAACGCCCACGACCTCGAACGGCTGGTCCGCTGCTTCGCGAGCGACTACGTCCTCACCGACCCCGCCCATCCGGCCCGCTCGTTCACCGGGTCGGCCCAGGTGGAGCGGAACTGGCGCAGCCTCTTCACCGGCATACCGGACCTGCGGCTCGAGGTGCAGAACCAGGCGACGACGGACTCCGGGTTCTGGCTGGAGGCCGCCCAGGTCGGGACCCGGCGGGACGGGACGCCGATGCGCGGGCAGATGGTCTTCATCGCCGAGGTGGCGGCCGGGTGCGTCATGCGGGCGCGCGTCTACGTGGTGCCGGTCGAGCCCGGCGGCCCGAGCGTCGACGCCGTCATCGCGGCCATGTCAGGCGCCGGTGGCCGGCCGTGATCACGGTCGTGGGAGGGACGGGTCGCCTCGGTCGTCTCGTGGTCGGCCGGCTCGTCGAGGACGGTCACCCGGTGCGGGTGGTGGCCCGGTCGGCTCCGGCCGTACCCGTCGCCGGGGCGGACGTCCGGGCGGCCGACGTCCGCCGCCCCGCGTCACTGGCTGCGGCCATCACCGGCTCCGACGTCGTGGTCTCCGCGATGCACGGGATGGACCCCCGCTCCGGGGAGTCGCCGGCCGACGTGGACCGGGACGGCAACCGCGCCCTCATCGGCGCGGCGCGGGCGGCCGGCGCTCACGTCGTCCTGGTGTCGGTCATCGGAGCGGCCCGGGACCATCCGCTGGAGCTGTTCCGGATGAAGGCCGCTGCGGAGGCGACCCTGATCGCGGGTGGTCCCACGACCGGGCCGGACTGGACCGTCGTCCGGGCCTCCGCCTTCGCGGAGATGTGGCTTGAGGTCTTCCGCTCCACGGCGGGTCGCTCCGGCGTACCGAGGGTCCTCGGTCCCGGGCGGAGGCCGCTCAACGTCGTCTCGGTGCACGATGTCGCCGCCGCAGTCGCTCGGGCGGCGACGGACCCCACGTTGCGTGGCCAGGTGGTAGACGTAGCCGGAGAGGACCTCAGTCTCGCCGAGCTCGCCGCCCTGGTGACCCGCGCCGGACGCTCGCCGGACCACGTCCCGTCAGCGGTCGTCGCGGCCCTCGGCCTGGTGCTGCGGCCGGTCCGGCCCGGCCTGGCCCGCGTCCTGCGGCAGAGCCTGGCCATGGAGCGCGTCGACCTCGGCGCCGACGCGGCACCCGGCCACGCGGCATACCCGTGGCTCCCGTCGACGCCGATCGCCGCGACCGTGGCCGCCGCCGCCGCCCCCGCCTGACTCTCCCCTCGGCGCGCCGCGCCAGGCTGTATCTCATATGTGAGATATCCTCGGCGCCATGACCGTGACCGACACCGACACCTACCTGCAGCGCATCGGCTCGCTGATCCGCGACGCCCGCCGCCACAAGGGCCTGACCCAGAGCGAGCTCGCTCGTTCCCTCGGCACCAGCCAGAGTGCGGTCGTCCGCATCGAGCAGGGCCAGCAGAACCTCAGCCTCGAGACCCTGGCCCGCATCGGCGAGAGCCTCGACTCGGAGTTCGTGTCGCTCGGCCACTCCGGACCCCAGCACCTGCGCATCGTCGGCGGTGAGAAGCTGCATGGCGCGATCGACGTCAAGACCTCCAAGAACGCCGCCGTCGCGCTCCTGTGCGCGTCGCTGCTCAACCGCGGCCGCACGACCCTGCGCAACCTCGCCCGCATCGAGGAGGTCAACCGCATCCTCGAGGTGCTGGCCTCCATCGGGGTGAAGACCCGCTGGCTGCCCGACAGCAGCGACCTCGAGATCGTCCCGCCCGCGGTGCTCGACCTCGCCGGCATCGACGTCGAGGCGGCGCGCCGCACGCGCACGGTCATCATGTTCCTCGGCCCGCTGCTGCACGACGTCGACCGCTTCGAGCTGCCGTATGCCGGGGGCTGCGACCTCGGCACCCGCACCGTCGAGCCGCACATGGCCGCGCTGCGCGCTTTCGGGCTCGACGTCGTCGCCACCCACGGCTTCTACGAGGCCAGCGTCGACCGCACCCGCCGCCCCGAGCGGCCGATCGTGCTCACGGAGCGCGGCGACACCGTCACTGAGAATGTCCTGCTCGCGGCGGCCCGCCACGACGGCGTCACGGTGATCCGCAACGCCAGCCCCAACTACATGGTGCAGGACCTCTGCTTCTTCCTCGAGCGGCTGGGCGTGCGCATCGAGGGCATCGGCACCACGACCCTCACCGTCCACGGGGTGGCCCAGATCGACGTGGACGTGGAGTACTCCCCCTCCGAGGACCCGATCGAGGCCATGAGCCTGCTGGCCGCGGCCGTCGTCACCGAGTCGGCGATCACCATCCGCCGGGTGCCCATCGAGTTCATGGAGATCGAGCTCGCGACGCTCGAGGGGATGGGCATGGAGTACGCCATGTCGGAGGAGTACCGCTCGGCGAACGGCCAGACCCGGCTCGTCGACCTGACGACCGTGCCCGGCCCGCTGCATGCGCCGATCGACAAGATCCACCCGATGCCGTTCCCTGGCCTCAACATCGACAACCTCCCGTTCTTCGCGCTCATCGCCGCGGTGGCCGAGGGCTCGACCATGCTCCACGACTGGGTCTACGAGAACCGGGCCATCTACCTCACCGAGCTGACGAAGGTCGGCGCCAAGGTGCAGCTGCTCGACCCCCACCGCGTGCTCATCGAGGGGCCCACCCGCTGGCGGGCCGCCGAGGTGATGTGCCCGCCGGCGCTGCGCCCCGGGGTCGTCGTACTCCTGGCGATGCTCGCGGCGCCGGGCACCTCGGTGCTGCGCAACGTCTACGTCATCAACCGCGGTTACGAGGACCTCGCCGAGCGCCTCAACGCGCTGGGCGCCACCATCAAGGTGTTCCGGGACATCTGACCGTGCCGGGCCTCGAGACCGACGCCGTCCTCGCCCTGCTGCGGGAGGTGGCCTCGGAGGTGATCACGCCGCGGTTCCGGCACCTGACCGAGGGTCAGGTGATGGAGAAGGGCCCGGGTGACCTCGTCACTGTGGCCGACCGCGAGGCCGAGGTGCTCGTCACGCGGCGTCTGCGCGACGCATACCCCGACGCGGTCGTCCTCGGCGAGGAGGCCAACGCCCTGGACCCGGGCCTCCTCGACCGGTATGCCGCCGCAGAGCACGCCTTCACGGTCGACCCGGTGGACGGCACGCGGAACTTCGTCGAGGGACGGCCGGCGTTCGCGGTGATGGTCGCCGAGGTCGTGGGGCCGGACGTGGTGCGGGCGTGGATCCACCAGCCGGCGCTGGGACACGACTACGTCGCCGAGCGCGGCTGGGGCACCTACCGCGACGGGGTCCGACTGGCTGCGTTGCTGCCGGAGGGCGACGGCGACCTGGACGCCCGGGTCTCCCGCCCCGAGCTCACCGGGTCGGGCGGCGCCGGGGTCGCGCCCATGCGGAACACCTGGTGGTCCTGCGGTGTCGACTACCCCTTCCTGGCGGCAGGCGAGGTCGACGGGCTGGTCTACCGCGGTGGAGGTGCGCCGTGGGACCACGCCCCCGGCTCCCTCCTGGTCGGAGAGGTCGGTGGCCACGTCGGCCGGCTCGACGGCACGACCTACGACCCCCGCCAGTCGAACCGCGGCATCGTCGCCGCCCGGTCGCGAGCCGCCTACGACACCCTGCGCGCGGCCGCGGCGACCTGGTGACGCCGCCGCCGGCTCTCCCCTAGTCTCCAGACATGCCGACGTCGCCCGGGACCATCGACCTGCAGGACCGAACCGCCCTCGTGACCGGAGCGGCGAGCGGCATCGGCGCCGCGGTCGTCGAGCGCTACCTCGCGGCCGGTGCCCGTGTCGTCGCCGTCGACCGCGACGAGGCGGGGCTGGGGGCGCTCGCCGACCGGCTCGACGCCGGCGCCCTCTCGACCGTCGCCGCCGACCTCTCCGACCTCGACGCTCTGGCGGGGCTGCCCACCGACGTCGACATCCTCGTCAACAACGCGGGTGTGCAGCACATCGCGCCGGTGCACGAGTTCCCGCTGGAGCGCTTCGAGCTCATCCTCGACCTCATGCTCCACGCGCCGTTCCGGCTCATCCGGCAGAGCCTGCCCCACATGTATGCGCGGGGCTGGGGCCGCGTCGTCAACGTGTCGAGCGCCCACGGGCTGCGGGCCAGCGCCTACAAGAGCGCCTACGTCACCGCCAAGCACGGCCTCGAGGGCCTCTCCAAGGTCGTCGCGCTGGAGGGGGCCTCCCACGGTGTGACGAGCAACTGCATCAGCCCCGGCTACGTCCGAACTCCGTTGGTGGAGAAGCAGATCGCCGACCAGGCCACGACTCGGGGCATTCCCGAGTCCGACGTCCTCGAGCAGGTCATGCTCGAGCGGATGGCGGTCAAGCGTCTGGTCGAGCCCGCCGAGGTCGCCGAGCTGGCCGCGTTCCTGTGCGGGCCCGCCTCGGCGTCCGTCACCGGCACCTCGCTGACCATGGACGGCGGCTGGACCGCGCAGTAGCCGTCACTGCACAAGCGGCGGCTCCAGCCCACCGGCTCGGCGGGGTCAGCGGGCGAGGACCGCCGTCAGGTCGTCGGCGAGGGCGTCGGGGGTGAGCCCGATCTCCTCGAGCACCTCGCCGCGCGAGCCATGGTCGAGGAACCGCTTAGGAATGCCGAACAGGTGCACCGGCACGCCAATACCGTTCTGCTGCAGCGCCAACGCGATCTGGGAGCCGACCCCGCCGACGACGAGGTTGTCCTCCACGACGGCGACGACCCCGGCGTCTCGGGTGAGAGCCACGAGGTCGTCGCTCACCGGCAGGCACCACCGTGGGTCGACGACGCGGACGGTATGCCCCTGGGCCGTCAGCTTCTCGGCGACGGCCACCGCGGTCGTCGCCATCTCCCCCAGCCCCACGAGGAGCAGCTCGACGGGCCCGTCGGTCGGGGGCTCGGCGAGGACGTCGACCGACCCGACGGTGCGCACGGCCGGGATCCGGGCCGGCGGGTTCTGCTTGGAGAAGCGCACGACAGTCGGGGCGTCCGTCACGTCGACCGCCTCGCGCAGCGCCCGGGCCAGCTCGTCGGCGTCGCGGGGGGCGGCGAGGTGCAGACCGGGGACCATCCCCGTCAGGGTCATGTCCCACATGCCGTTGTGGGAGGCGCCGTCGGTGCCGGTGATGCCCGCGCGGTCGAGGACGAAGGTGACCCCGGCGCGGTGCAGGGCGCAGTCCATGAGCAGCTGGTCGAAGGCGCGGTTGAGGAAGGTGGCGTAGACGCAGACGACCGGGTGCAGCCCGGCGAAGGCCAGCCCCGACGCCATGGTCACGGCGTGCTGCTCCGCGATGCCGACGTCGAAGACCCGGTCGGGGTGGCGCTCGGCGAACGCGCGCAGGCCCACGGGGATGAGCATCGCTGCGGTGATGGCGACGAGGTCGTCACGCTCCTGCGCGAGCTGCACGATGGTGTCGCTGAACTCGTCGGTCCAGATGCGGCCCTTGACCTGCAGCGGCAGCCCCGTCTCGGGGTTGATCTTGTCAACGGCGTGGAACCGGTCGGCGTCGTCCTTGCGGGCGTGCTCGTAGCCCTTGCCCTTCTTGGTCAGCACGTGCACGAGCACCGGACCTCCGAAGGCCCGCGCCCGTCGCAGCGTGGCCTCGACGGCCTGCTCGTCGTGGCCGTCGATGGGCCCGACGTACTTCAGGCCGAGGTCCTCGAAGAGGCCCTGCGGCGCCATCATGTCCTTGAGGCCCTTCTTGACCCCGTGCATGGCGCCGTAGACGGCTCCCCCGATGACCGGCGTCCGCGACAGCGCATCCTTGCCCCAGTCGAGCACGGACTCGTAGCCCCGCGTGGTGCGCAGCGTCGCGAGGTGGTCGGCGAGACCGCCGGTCGTCGGCGCATACGAGCGCTCGTTGTCGTTGACGACGATGACGAGCGGCAGGTCCTTGTCGACGGCGATGTTGTTGATGGCCTCCCAGGCCATCCCGCCGGTGAGCGCCCCGTCGCCGATGACCGCGACGGTATGCCGGTCGCCGTGGCCGGTGAGGCGGCGGGCCTTGGCGATGCCGTCCGCCCACGACAGCGCGGTCGACGCGTGCGAGTTCTCCACGACGTCGTGCACCGACTCGCCGCGGCTGGGGTACCCGGAGAGGCCTCCGCGCATCCGCAGCCGGTCGAAGTCGTGGCGCCCGGTGAGCAGCTTGTGCACGTAGGACTGGTGGCCGGTGTCGAAGACGATCGTGTCGTGCGGGGAGTCGAAGACCCGGTGCAGGGCGATGGTCAGCTCGACCACCCCGAGGTTCGGACCGAGATGGCCGCCCGTGCGCGAGACCGACGTGATGAGGAAGTCCCGGATCTCGGCCGCCAGCTCGTCGAGCTGCGAGGGGTCCAGACGCTTGAGGTCGTCAGGTCCGTCGATGGCGTCGAGCAGGGGCACGGGTGGGTCCTTCGGGGTGGCGGCAACGAGCCGGTGAGGGCCCGACCACTGTAGTTCAGGGACTCCCGGTGACCTCCGGATCCGGGCCGTGGACAACCACCCGAACGCCCTCGGTGGCCCGGGTCACGGTGACCTCGCCGTCCGCCGCGACCTCGAGGTCGACCTCACCGGGCCCGAGGCGGAGCCCCTGCACCCGCATCGGGCCGTAGGCGGCCGGCCGTACGGGGTGCAGGTGCAGGACGCCGGAGGGAGCGTCGGGGCGGGGCCCCAGGGCCACGGTCAGCAGGGCGACGGCCGACGCCGCGGACCAGGCCTGGGGACGGCAGGCCGCCGGGTAGGGGGCCGGCCGGCCCATCATCGGCTCTCCGGAGTAGAGCTCGGGCCACCGGTAGCCGAACGCCTCGGCCGACGCGAGCAGGGTGGTGGCGACGGTCACTGCCTCGGAGTCGAAGCCCTCGGCCGCGAGCCCCAGCGCCGCGATCGCGGTGTCGTGGGTCCAGATCGAGCCCGTGTGGTAGCCGATCGGGTTGTAGCCGCCGTTGCGCGAGCCCAGCGTGCGCACCCCGAAGCGGTCGAGCAGCTCCGGGCCGGTGAGGGTCACCACGACGCGGGCCGCCTCGTCCGGCCGCAGGGTCGTCGTGCCGAGGACATGCCCCATGTTGGAGCCGAGCCCGTCGACGAGGCGCCCGTCCCCGTCGACCGCGAGGCCGAGGTAGGGCCGCCCGGGGGCCGCTCCGTCGGACGACGGGGCCACCCAGTAGCGGTCGCGCACCTGTCCGCGCAGCTCCTCCGCCCGCTTGCGCAGGTCGTCCGCGCCGCCGCGCGCGAAGGCGTCGGACAGCCGGGCCGCGCACTCGAGCGCGTGGACGGCATAGGCCTGGGCCTCGACCAGCGCGATGGGCGGCCCCGCGACGTGCCCGTCGCGGAACCGGATGGCGTCGCCGGAGTCCTTCCAGCCCTGGTTCGACAGCCCCGCTCCGCTCTCGTCGCGGTACTTCAGCAGGCCGTCGGGGTCGGGTACCGCGTCGGTGACCAGCCACCCGACGGCCGCGTCGAGCACGTCGAGGAGGCCGAGAACGTCCGGCTCGGCCAGGCCCCACCGCCAGGCATCGTGGAGCAGCACCACCCAGAGCGCCGTGGCGTCGACGGTGCCGTAGTAGACCGACGGCAGCCGCATCCCGGAGACCGGGTCGACGTAGGGGACCCGGCGGATCTCGTGGGGGATCTTGCCGGGGGCCTCCCCCGACCGGGGGTCGTGGCGTCGGCCCTGTCGGCGACCGAGGGCGCGCAGGGTGCCGCGCGCGAGGTCGGTGCCGAGCGGCAGGGTCAGCTGCGCGGCCCAGATCGAGTCACGACCGAACAGTGTGAGATACCAAGGGGTTCCGGCGCCGGCGAAGACGTCCTCCGGAGACTCGGGGTCGGTGAGCAGGAGGGCGTGCAGGTCCGTGAGGGCGGCGTCGACGGTGCGGGCGAGCCTCGGGTCCGCCCCGGTGACGCGGACGCCCGACCAGGAGACGAGGTCGGCCCCGGGGTCCGAGTCCAGGGCGGTGGGGCGCAGCCGGGTGGTGCCCACCTGCGCGGTCACCTCCTGTGCCTCCCCCGGAGCCAGGTCGAGGTCGAACCACGCCTCGACGACCCCGTCCGAGGCGAGGAGGCGCGCCGGCTCGGGGTCGAGCCGCAGCCGGGTCTCGTGCCACTCGTCACGGAAGACGGCACCGTGGGCGGAGAGCTCGGGAGCGAGAGGGGCGCCCGAGGCCAGGCCGGCCTTCACGGCGGCGATGGTCGACCCGTCCGCGGCCACCCGCACGCGCAGCGGCCCGGCGACGGCGCGGTCGGCGCGGGACACGACGGTGATCCGCTCTTCGAGCCCACCTCGGGTCAGCTCCCGGCGCCGGTGCACCTCGACGACCGGGTCGGCCGTCGTCGAGCCGAGGTTGCGGGCCGAGCCGAGGAACTCCGCCCGCGGCCCGAGGGCGGCGGACGAGACCGGCGCCGGTGACTCCCCCGCCAGCTGGACGTCGAGCCGGCAGACGACCCGGCGGTCGTCGACGAAGAGGCCCTGCGCGCCGACGGGTGCGATGTCGCCGCCAGCGCCGGAGACGGCCGTGACGTTGCCGGCGACGCAGACCAGCAGGTCGTGGAGCCACGGCTGGCGCGGCTCCTGCGGGCCGTGCGGCTCGCCGGCCCCGTCCGGGTCCGCACCGGGGTGCACGTCGAGCGCCGGATCGTGCGGTGCGGCCTTCATGAGGGTCTACGGCCTTCCGTCGGGGCGGGGGGTGGGGGCGGGGAAAATTCTCCCCCTTGACAGCGGGGCCGTGGGCGAGGAACCATCCGGGGAACACCCTTATGAACGATCAAACGCCTGTCAAGGGCACGGCCGTTCTGAACGAGGCGTCTCGAGGGTGCACCGGTTTGAACGTTCCAGACGACGAGGTCGGAAAGGTGGCCCACCTGTGCGCAGCCAGCGCCGCGACCGCGCCACCCTCGTCGACGTCGCCGCCGCCTCCCGGGTGTCCCGGCAGACCGTGAGCAACGCCGTCAACAACCCCGAGCGGGTCGCGCCGGAGACGCTCGAACGCGTCCTGGCCGAGATCGAGCGGCTGGGCTTCCGCCCCAACCGCGCCGCCCGTTCCCTACGCCGCCAGCGCGCGAACGCCATCGGCCTGCAGGTCGAGACCGTCTCCGACCGCGGCTTCGGCAACCTGCTCGACCCGTTCCTGTCGGCTCTCGCCGCCTCCTCGCAGGCGGCGGACGCCCACCTCATCACCTTCGTCACCGAGGCCGACGGCGTGCTGGCCACCTACGAGCACCTGCTCGACACCCAGGTGGTCGACGGCTTCGTGCTCACGCATACCCGTCACGACGACCCGCGTGCGGGTTGGCTGCGGGACCGGGGCGTCCCCTTCGTCTCCTTCGGTCGGATCTGGGACGACCCGTCGATCACGTCGTGGGTCGACGTCGACGGGTATGCCGGCAGCGTCGCCGCCGTCGAGCACGTGCGAGCGCAGGGCTACCGGCAGGTCGCCTTCGTCGGGTGGCCCGAGGGCTCCCCCGTCGGCGACGACCGGCGGGCCGGCTGGCTCGCCGCCACCGCCGACCTCGGTCAGGATGCCGCGCGGCTCAGTGCCACCACCCCGCAGGACGCCCTCACGGCCGCCGCGGCGGCGGACCCGGTGCTCGACCGGCTCGAGCCCGGCGACGCCGTGGTCTGTGTCTCGGACCTCGTGGCTCTCGGCGTCAGCATGGCCGTCAGCCGCCGGGGCCTGCAGCCGGGTGCCGACGTCGGCATCATCGGCTTCGACGACATCGACCTCGCCGACATGTTCGGCCTCACCACCGTGCGGCAGCCTCTCGACGAGATCGCCGACGAGCTCGTGCGGATGATCGAGCGCCCCCAGCCCCCCACCGAGGGGGTGGTCATCGCTCCAACGGTCGTCAGCCGCGGCAGCACCAGGCCGTGAACCCCGCGGCCCCGGCCATCCACCGGCGGCCGCCCATCCCCAGATCACGTCGACCACCCGCAGTGTCAGCCCGGCCACGTCGGCCGGTAGGAGGAGAACCATGCAGAACAACGCAGTCCGCTCGGCCCGAGCGGGCCTCACCCTGGCGGCCGTCACGGCCCTCGCCCTCTCGGCGTGCGGCGGCGGCGGCTTCAACCAGCCCGCCGCGACGCAGGCCCCGGCGTCCGGGCCGGTCGCTCTCAAGATGCTCATCGCCAGCTCGGGGGACGCTGAGACCAATGCGGTGAAGGCCGCGACGGCGGCGTGGGGCACCAAGACGGGCAACACGGTCGAGGTGACCGCCGCCGACAACATGGACCAGCAGCTCGGTCAGGCGTTCGCCGGTGGCACGCCCCCCGACGTCTTCTACGGCGCCGACACCCGGATCGGTGACTTCGCCAAGGCCGGGAACCTCTACGCATACGGGGACCAGGTCTCGGGGCAGAACTTCCTGCCCACCCTGGTCCAGACGTTCACCTACAACGGCAAGCTTCAGTGCGCTCCGAAGGACTACTCGACGCTGGCCCTCGAGATCAACACGGACCTGTGGACCAAGGCCGGGCTGACCGACGCGGACATCCCCAAGGACTGGGCGTCTCTCGAGACGGTCGCCAAGAAGCTGACCCAGGGCAACGTCACCGGCCTCGTCATCGGCAACGACATCAACCGCGGCGGGGCGTTCATGAAGCAGGCCGGTGGCTGGGTCATCTCGCCGGACGGCAAGACGATGACCGCTGACACCCCCCAGAACCTGGCGGGCCTGCAGGAGATCAAGAAGATGATGGACGCCGGGTCGCTGAAGTTCAACACCGACACGTCCCCGGCAGCGGGCTGGGGCGGGGAGGCGTTCGGCAAGGGGATCGCCGCCATGACGATGGAGGGCAACTGGATCCGGGGCGGGATGTCGAAGGACTACCCGAACCTGAAGTACAAGGTCGTCGAGCTCCCGGCGGGTCCGGCGGGCAAGGGGACGCTCGCGTTCAGCAACTGCTGGGCCATCGCCGCCAAGAGCGCGCACCAGGCCGCGGCGGTCGACCTCGTCAAGTACCTCACCACCACGGACCAGATGCTGGCGTTCACCAAGGCGTTCGGACCGATGCCCTCCACCCAGGACGGCGTCACGAAGTTCAAGGCCCAATATCCGGACGACGCGCCCTTCGCCCTCGGTGGGGACTACGGCCAGGGTGCCGTGAACGCCCCGGGCCTTGACCCGGTGATGAAGGAGTTCAACTCCAAGCTCGCCACGCTGAGCAAGGGCGGCGACCCGAAGTCCATGCTCGCCGACCTCCAGAAGAACGGCACCGCAGCCCTCGCGGGCTGACCGAGCCCCGACCGAGTGGTGCGCCGGGCCGTGACGGCCCGGCGCACCCTCAGGAGAAGAAGGACCGATGGCGCGCACCAAGAGCAACATCCACGGCCGCGAGGGGATCGCGGGGTGGGTGTTCACCGCACCGATGATCATCGTGCTCGGCGTGTTCCTGTTCATCCCCGTCCTTATGGCGTTCTGGGTGAGCCTCACCAACTGGGCGGGGAACGGGGACCCGTTCTCCGGTGGCGATAACGCGTCCTTCGTGGGGGCGTCGAACTACACCGACCTGTTCCTCAAGGATGGGCTGACCCGCCAGACGTTCATGAAGTCGATCGGGAACACCTTCTACTACGTGCTGCTCGTCGTTCCGTTGCAGACGCTGGCGTCCCTGCTCCTGGCCCTGGTCGTCAACAACAAGCTGCTCAAGGGCAAAAGCTTCTTCAGGACCGCGTTCTACTTCCCGTCCGTGACGAGCTCCATCGCCATCTCCACCGTCTTCGTCTTCCTCTTCTCCAACTCTGGAGCCGTCAACGGCTTCCTCGGCCTCCTCGGCATCACGGGCCCCCAGTGGTTCTCCGACTCGCGTGGTCTGCTCCACCTCATCCTCAACGGCCTCGGGGTCGACAACCCCTCGTGGGCCGAGGCCCCGGTGTTCGGACGGTCGCTCTGGGACTGGCTTTCGGGGCCCTCGGTCGCCATGTGCGTCATCATCATTCTGGCCATCTGGACCACGACCGGCACCTTCATGCTGATGTTTTTGGCGGCCCTGCAGGACCTACCCGTGGAGGTGGACGAGGCGGCTGCCCTCGACGGGGTGAACGCGTGGCAGAAGTTCCGTCTGGTGACGGTGCCGATGCTGCGCCCGGCGATCTTCCTCGTCGTCACGCTCGGTCTGATCGGCACCTGGCAGGTCTTCGACCAGATCTACGTCATGGGGAAGGGCGCTCCCGACAACACGACGATGACGCCGGCCTTCCTCTCCTATGCGCAGAGCTTCACGTCCTTGAAGTACGGCTCGGGTGCCGCCATGGCCTTCGTCGTGTTCATCATCATCGTGCTGCTGACCTGGATGCAGAGACGAGTGATGCGTGAGGACAAGAAGCCGAGCCGGTGGCGCCGCCGGTCGGCCGTCACGACAACCGGTGCCGCCCAAGGAGCAGCCGCCACCACCGCGCAGATCGCCAGCGAGACGGGAGCACGACGATGAGCACGACGGCGAAGCCCACCAGCTCGGGTCCCACCAAGGTGCCGGACGAGAACCGCCCTGGAGCATCGGGCACGGGCATCAAGAAGTTCGCCGGGTATGCCGTGCTGATCCTCTTCGCGGTGATCTACCTCTACCCCTTCGCCATCCAGATCGCCACGTCGCTCAAGAGCGACGCCCAGGCCGCCGTCACGCCGTTGTCGTTGGTGCCCAACCCGTTCGACCTCACCGCGTGGAAGCGGATGTTCGGGCTGACGGGTGACAGTTCCGTCCCTCTGCCGACGTGGCTCGGCAACTCGGTCCTCGTGACGGTGATCGTCACCGCCTCGCGCGTCTTCTTGGACAGCCTGGCGGGCTACGCCCTGTCGCGGCTGCACTTCCGAGGGCGTGGCTTCCTGTTCGCCGCGGTGCTGGCCGTCATGAGCGTCCCCGGTGTGGCCCTGCTGGTCCCGAAGTTCCTCATCGTGACCTACCTGGGGATCTACGACACCTACCCCGCCATGATCCTCCCGCTGATCGTGGACGCAGCCGGCGTCTTTATCATGAAGCAGTTCTTCGACTCCGTCCCCGTCTCCATCGAGGAGGCCGCGCGGATGGACGGCGCCGGCGTGTTCCGGACGTTCTGGTCAGTGGTGCTGCCCATGGCCAAGCCGGCGCTCATCACCCTGACGATCCTGTCGTTCCAGGGGTCGTGGAACGAGTTCAGCCATTTCCTGGTGGTCACGCAGAGCCCCGAGCACAAGACGCTGATCACCGGTCTGGCGAGCCTGACGAGCGGGTCGCTGGGATCGGGGACGCAGTACCCCCTCAAGATGGGCGCGGCGCTGCTGACGACCATTCCGGTCGCCATCATCTTCTTCACGTTCCAGAGGTACTTCGTGACCGGAAGCACCGAAGGCGGCGTCAAGGGGTAGGCGAATGGCGGCGGTCAGAGGCGGGGGATGAAGCGGCGGCCCTGGAGCGCCTCGAGTACCAGTCCGGCGCTGCGCTTGGCGGCCACGAGCCGTAGTCCCTCGGCCTCGAGGTTGAGCATGATCTCGGCCAGGGCCTCGGTCGTGACGTGCGGGCCGAGCTCGACCCGCGCCTCCCGGTAGGCCTGGCGCATGGCTGCCACCTGACCGTCGATGTGGCGGTCGGCCAGCCAGGCGAGGGCGACCGGATTCTTTCGCCACCCGGCATACGCCCGGTAGTCCGGCGGGCAGTGGTCGAGGAGCCACCCGACGGCCCGGTCCTCCCAGCCCGGGGTGTGGGCGGGCGGCACCGAGGCCGGCCAACCGGGCGGGACTGGACTGCTCACCCGGCCAGTCTCTCCCGCGCAGACCGGCGGTGGTGCGGCACCCGGGCTCTGCCCAGCGGCCCGGACACGGCGGAGCCGGCCGGGGCTGTGCGCCTCCGGCCGGTCGCCATGGGGTGGGTCGGGGTGGTCGGGGTGGGTCGGGGTGACGACGGGCGTCACCCCGACCTGGTCTCCCGAGGAGTCAGGCCTGGGCCCGGGCCCCCTTGCGGGTCGCGACCATGAGGACCGCGCCGAGCAGCAGCAGCGCGACCGCCCACAGGAGGGCCGAGATGTCCGCGCCGGTGTGCGCGAGCATCGGCACGGCCGAGGCCGAGACGGGCTGCGCCGCAGCCAGAGCGGCCACAGGAGCCGCAGCAGCCGCGGTCAGCTGGGGCATCGCCATGATGCTCTGCACGGAGGAGACGAGGGTGACCACCGGGGTCCCGGGGGTTCCGGACGTACCCGGGGTGCCGGGCGTTCCGGGCGTACCCGGGGTGCCGGGCGTTCCGGGCGTTCCGGGCGTTCCGGGCGTACCCGGGGTGCCGGGTGTTCCGGGGGTTCCGGGGGTTCCGGGCGTACCCGGGGTTCCGGGGGTTCCGGGGGTTCCGGGGGTTCCGGGGGTACCCGGGGTGCCCGGCGTTCCGGGCGTGCCCGGGGTTCCGGGGGTGCCGGGCGTACCCGGGGTCGTGGTCGAGCAGCCGGCCACGCCGGCGTTGCTGCCCAGCAGGGCCACCGCGTTGCAGCCGACCGTCACCGGAGCGGTGATCGGCAGGTTGACCTGGTTGCCGCCGAGGATCGACTGCGAACCGTTGGTCGTCTGCGACGAGCTGCCACCACCGACGACCGGAGCGGACGAGCCGCCACCGAGGACGCCGGCGTTGCTGCCCAGCACCGAGACCGCGTTACCAGTGATGGTGACGGGAGCGGTGATCGGCGCGTTGACCTGGTTGCCGCCGAGGATCGACTGGGAACCGTTCGTGGTCTGCGACGAGCTGCCGGAGCCGACGACCGGAGCGGACGAGCCGCCACCGAGGACGCCGGCGTTGCTGCCCAGCACCGAGACCGCGTTGCCACTGATGATGACGGGAGCGGTGATCGGCGCGTTGACCTGGTTGCCGCCGAGGATCGACTGCGAACCGTTCGTCGTCTGCGACGAGCTGCCGCCACCGACGACCGGAGCGGACGAGCCGCCACCGAGCACCCCGGCGTTGCTGCCCAGCACCGAGACGGCGTTGCCGCCGACCGTCACCGGCACAAAGACCGGCGCGTTGACCTGGTTGCCGCCCCCGAGGGACTGGCTTCCCGAGGTCGACTGGGTCGAGCTGCCGGAACCCGACGGGGTCCCGGAAGCGGACGAGCCGCCACCGAGCACCCCGGCGTTGCTGCCACCGACCGCGACGGCGTTGCCGCCGACCGTCACCGGCACGAAGACCGGCGCGTTGACCTGGTTGCCGCCGAGGACCGACTGCGAGCCATTCGTCGTCTGCGACGAGCTACCGGAAGCACCGGCGACCGGAGCGGACGAGCCGCCACCGCTCACGACGGCGTTGCTGCCGAGGGCCGAGACGGCGTTGCCGGCGACGGTCACCGGGGCGGTGACGGGCGCGTTGACCTGGTTGCCACCGGCCACGGACCGGGTGCCCGAGGTGGTTTGCGACGAGGTGCTGGGCGCCGGGTTGGCGACCGGCGCTGCCGGGTGGGTGCTCGACGTCTTCGCGTTGCTGCCGAGGGCCGAGACGGCGTTGCCGGCGACCGTCACCGGGGCGGTGACGGGCGCGTTGACCTGGTTGCCACCGGCCACGGACCGGGTGCCCGAGGTGGTTTGCGACGAGGTGCTGGGCGCCGGGTTGGCGACCGGCGCTGCCGGGTGGGTGCTCGACGTCTTCGCGTTGCTGCCGAGGGCCGAGACGGCGTTGCCGGCGACCGTCACCGGGGCGGTGACCGGCGCGTTGACCTGGTTGCCACCGGCCACGGACCGGGTGCCCGAGGTGGTCTGCGACGAGGTGCTCGGCGCGCTCGCCGACGTGGCGGGAGCCGCCGTCGACGTGGTCGCCGCGTTGCTACCGAGGGCGGACACGGCGTTGCCGGCCACGGTCACGGGAGCGGTGACGGCTGCGGTGATCTGGTTGCCACCGAGCAGGCTCTGCGAGCCGCTCGTGGTGTCAGCGTGGGCCTGGGCGGCGAAGAGCACTCCGCCAGCTCCGACGAGGAGGGCGGCTTGGCACCCTCTGCGCACGAATGCATGCATGGTCTTTCCTTCTCTCAACTGGTTGATGGATGGCCCGGAGGCCGAGGTGCGCTCGCGTCACGAAGGACGCCGAGCTGCCATCAATCAGGAGCGAAGGAAGGGCGCTGATTCAGCGAGCCCGGCAGGTCCCACGAACGCGGGAGCCGGGTCCGGGACGTCGCCAGGGCGACGACGAGACCGAAGACGAGAAGGGCCGCCGGGCCGGACGAGCCACCCGTGACCGAGCCAGTGGCACTGCCCACGGCGGCGACGACGCCGTCCAGCGGGAGCGCCGGCAGGGAGGGGCCGGCGGGGGCGTCGGAGCCGGTAGCGGGCACCGCGCCGATCACGGCGGCCAGGGTGGTCGCCAACGCGGCGGGCGACGTCGAGGTGCCCCGCACGGACGCCAGCAGGGCGGTGGCGGTGGAGGTGGCGATGGACGACGTCACCGAGTCCATGACCGTCGACCTGGCGATGCTGCCGGCGGCGGGGGCGCCGATCGACGTGGTCCCGACGACGGAGGCGGGTGCCCGTCCCGTGGCCCCGAGGACGGGGAGGGAGACGGGCCCCGAGGAGCCGAGGGTACTGCCGGGCCCAGGCGTGAGCACCGACCCGGCCACGGGCTCGAGGACCCCGCCCACGACCGGGGTGCCGGTCAGGGTGCCCGTCAGCGGACCGACCGTCGAGCTGGCGGTGCCGGAGAGGCCGGAGACCGTGGTCGTCGCGGTGTCGGTGGTCGCCGACACGGCGCCGTCCACGAGGCCGGTCGTCGCGTTGGTCGCGCCGACGACAGCGGCGGTGACCGGCGCGAGCGGGGCGGTGACGGCGGCGACGACCGGGGCGGCAACGGGAGCGACGTCCGCTGCGGTGTTCGCTACCTGCGTGGTCACGGAGTCGACCGCCGCGGCGCCCTGGTGCGAGACGGAGCGGGTGGTGTCGGTGACCGTGGTCGTGGCGGCGGTGGCCGTCTGGGTCACCGTCGGGGTCACCGTCTGGGTCGCGGCCTTGGCCGTCGTCGTGGCGGCCGTCGTCACCGGTGCGACCGCCTGCGAGACGGGCTGGGACACGGGCTGGACGGCCGTGGTCACGGGCGTCGCAGCCTCGGTGACCGGCTGGGTGACCGGCTGCACGACCTTCGTCGCGGTGGTGGTGACCGGCGCGACCACAGCGGTGGCGGCCTGGTCGGTGGTCTTCGTGACGTTCTCGGTGGTCGAGCCGGCGGCGGTGGTGGCACCGGCGACCGTGCCGGTGGCCGCGCTGGTCAGGCCTCCGGTGAGCCCGTCCGCGTGAGCGGCGCCGGCTCCCAGGAAGAACCACCCGAGGAAGGCAGCGGCCGCGAGCAGGGAGGCACGCAGGAGACGGCGCGCCATCGTGGTGTTCCCGCTCATCTGCCTCACCCCCTCACCCTCACCCTCGGCCGGTCGCCGGTCGCAGGGCCGTCCGAACATCTACGACACCACGTCATTCAGCCTGCGTCACGGGGTCGGATGGGTCTTTTACCAAGATTTGACCCTTTCGCCCGCGCCTCGCCCCGCCGGATCGACCCGGGATGCCGTCGTGGCGGGACGCCGGAACGGCGCGGACCCCGGGAGGGATCCGCGCCGTTCTGCGGTGCGTCGGGGCTCCGACGCGGCGACGGTCAGGCGTTGACGAGGGACCGCAGGACGTACTGCAGGATGCCGCCGGCCCGGTAGTAGTCAGCCTCGCCAGGCGTGTCGATGCGCAGGACGGCGTCGAACGTCACATCGGCCGAATCGGGTTTGCTGGCAACCACGTTCACGGTCCGAGGAGTATGCCCGTCGTTCAGCTCCGTGATACCGGTGAGGGTATAGGTCTCCGTGCCGTCGAGCCCCAGGGAGTCGGCGTTCTCACCCTGCGGGTACTGCAGGGGCAGGACCCCCATCCCGATGAGGTTGGACCGGTGGATCCGTTCGTAGCTCTCCGCGATGACGGCCCGGACCCCGAGCAGCCGGGTGCCCTTGGCCGCCCAGTCACGTGACGACCCGGAGCCGTACTCCTTGCCGGCGAGGATGACGAGCGGGACGCCGGCGGCCTGGTAGGCCGCGGACGCGTCGAAGATGGTCTCCTGCTGGCCTTGGGTCGGGCCGTCGAGGAAGCTGCGGGTGAACCCACCCTCGACCCCGTCGAGCAGGAGGTTCCTCAGGCGGATGTTGGCGAACGTGCCGCGGATCATCACCTCGTGGTTGCCCCGCCGCGATCCGTAGGAGTTGAAGTCCTTCCGGTCGACGCCGTGCTCCGCCAGGTACTTCCCCGCCGGGCTGTCGGCCTTGATCGACCCGGCCGGGCTGATGTGGTCGGTGGTCACCGAGTCGCCCAGCTTGGCGAGCACCCGGGCACCGGAGATGTCCTCGACCGCAGTCGTCGACATGGTCATGCCGTCGAAGTACGGGGGCTTGCGGACGTAGGTCGACTCGCGGTCCCACTCGAAGGTCTTGCCCCCCGGCGTCGGTAGCGACGTCCACCGCTCGTCGCCGGCGAAGACGTCGGCGTAGTCGCGGGCGAACATGTCCTGGTCGATGGAGCTCGAGATCGTGCGCTCGACGTCCTGCGGGGTCGGCCAGATGTCCTTGAGGTAGACGTCGGTGCCGTCGCCGTCCTGGCCGAGCGGCTGGGAGTCGAAGTCGAAGTCCATCGTCCCGGCCAACGCATACGCGATGACGAGCGGCGGCGAGGCGAGGTAGTTCATCTTCACGTCCGGGTTGATCCGGCCCTCGAAGTTGCGGTTGCCCGAGAGCACCGAGACGACGGCGAGGTCGCTCTCCTGCACCGCGGCGGAGATCGCGTCGTCGAGCGGGCCGGAGTTGCCGATGCACGTCGTGCAGCCGTAGCCGACGAGGAAGAAGCCGAGCTTCTCGAGATAGGGCCACATGCCGGCCTTCTCGTAGTAGTTCGTCACGACCTTGGAACCGGGCGCCATCGACGTCTTGACCCAGGGCGCCACGGTGAGGCCCCGCTCCACGGCGTTCTTGGCCAGCATCGCGGCCGCCATCATCACCGACGGGTTCGACGTGTTGGTGCACGACGTGATCGAGGCGATGGAGACGATGCCGTGGTCGATCTCGAAGGTCGCGCCCTCGGCGGTGGTCACGAGGACCTTCTTGCTCGGCCGGGAGGACCCGTCGCCCTCGTCGGCCGGCTTGGAGCCGCCGTTGACCCCCTCGGGCGCGCCCTGGGGGGTCGGGTCGCTGGCGGGGAAGCTGGCGCCGGCCCCCGAGTCGCCCTCGTCGTGGGCCACATAGGTAGGCAAGACCTTGCGGAACGCGGCCTTGGCGTCGGTGAGGGCGATCCGGTCCTGGGGGCGCTTCGGGCCGGCGATCGAGGGGACCACCGTCGACAGGTCGAGCTCGAGCCGTTCGGAGAAACGCGGCTCGACGCTGGGGTCGTGCCACATGCCCTGCTCGCGCGCATACGCCTCGACGAGGGCGACCTGCTGGTCGGAGCGGCCGGTGAGCCGCAGGTAGTCGAGCGTGACGTCGTCGATGGGGAAGATGGCGCAGGTCGAGCCGAACTCGGGGCTCATGTTGCCGATCGTCGCCCGGTTCGCAAGCGGGACCGCCGCGACGCCCTCACCGTAGAACTCGACGAACTTGCCGACGACGCCGTGCCCCCGCAGCATCTCCGTGATGGTGAGGACGACGTCGGTCGCGGTGGCACCGGCGGGGATCGCACCGCTCAGCCTGAAGCCGACGACCCGCGGGATGAGCATGGACACGGGCTGGCCGAGCATGGCCGCCTCGGCCTCGATGCCGCCGACGCCCCAGCCGAGCACGCCGAGGCCGTTGACCATCGTCGTGTGCGAGTCGGTGCCCACGCAGGTGTCGGGGTAGGCCATGCCGTCGCGCACCATGACGGTCCGGGCGAGGTGCTCGATGTTGACCTGGTGGACGATGCCGGTGCCCGGGGGGACGACCTTGAAGTCGTCGAACGCGGTCTGGCCCCAGCGCAGGAACTGGTAGCGCTCCCGGTTGCGCTGGTACTCGATCTCGACGTTGCGCTCGAAGGCGTCGGCGCGGCCGAAGACGTCGATGATGACGGAGTGGTCGATGACCATCTCGGCCGGCGACAGCGGGTTGATCTTGGCGGGGTCTCCGCCGAGGTCGGCCATCGCCTCGCGCATCGTGGCGAGGTCGACGATGCACGGCACGCCGGTGAAGTCCTGCATGAGGACGCGCGCGGGCGTGAACTGGATCTCGGTGTCGGGGTCGGCGGTCTCGTCCCAGCCGCCCAGCGCCCGGATGTGGTCGGCGGTGATGTTGGCGCCGTCCTCCGTGCGTAGGAGGTTCTCCAGCAGCACCTTGAGGCTGTACGGGAGGGTCTCGCTGCCCTTGACCGCGCCGAGCCGGTAGATCTCGTAGCCCTGGTCGCCGACCTCGAGCGTGCCCTTGGCTCCGAAGCTGTCTCTCGAGCTGCCCATCGTCGGGCTCCCTTCGCAAAGTATCTTGACGTCAAGATATCTAACCACACGCCCTCGACGAGGGGCTACCCCTGGCCGACGAGGGTACGCGGGGGTCAGTCCGCCGCGGCCGTGGTGGGGGCGAAGGTGGCGATGCACTCGACGTGGTGCGTCATGGGGAAGGCGTCGAAGGCGCGCAGCCCCGTGAGGGTGTAGCCCGCGTCCTGCAGGTATGCCGTGTCGCGCGCCAGGGCGGCGGGGTCGCACGCGACGTAGGCGACGAGCCGGGGCCGCAGCGCGGCCACCTGGCGGGAGACGTCGCGGCCGGCCCCGGTGCGGGGCGGGTCGAGCACGACGAGGTCGGCCTTCGTCCCGCGTCGGACGATGGGGTGGAGCACCCGGTCGACGCGGCCGTGGCGCCACTCGACCTGGGGGCGGCCGGCGCAGTTGGCCATTCCGTCGACGACCGCGGCCCGGCTGCCCTCGACGGCGAGCACCGACCCCTGCTCCCCCACGGCGTCGGCGAGCGGCAGGGCGAAGAGGCCGACACCCGCATACAGGTCGAGCACGAGGTCACCGGGCTGTGGCGCCAGGGTGGTCAGGACGTGGTCGACGTAGGCGGCGGCGGCGCCGGGATGGACCTGCCAGAAGCCGCGGGCGTGGAGCCGGAAGTCACCCGACCACTCCCCCGCGGTGACGTGCTGGACGACGGTGCGGTCCCGTCCGTCGGGCAGCGGCACGAGGACGGCATCGCTCGGGTCGTCGGCCGCCACGACGTCGACGCCCGTGCAGCCCGTCCACACCGTCTCCAGCGCCCCGGACTCCGCCACCCGCCGGTCGGCGATGAGGCAGTCGTCCACGGGCACGATCTGGTGCGAGCGGTGGGCCCGCAGCCCCGCCCGCCCGGCGTCGTCGACGGCCAGCTCGACGCGCGTCCGCCAGCGCAGCCCAGCCTCGTCCCCGGGGAGGGCCTCCACCTCGACGTCGCGGTCGAGCCGGGCCAGGCGGGTGAGCTGCTCGCGCACGACGTCGGCCTTGAGCCGGCGCTGGTGCCCGATCTCGACGTGCTGGAAGTCGCAGCCCCCGCAGCGGCCGGGACCGGCATACGAGCAGGGCGGGTCGACCCGGTGCTCCGACGGCGAGATCACCTCGACGGCGTCGCCGCGCAGGAAGCGGCTGCTGGCGTCGCCCTCGGTGATCCGCACGACCACGGTCTCCCCCGGCAGGGCATGGCGGACGAAGACCACCCGGCCGTCGAGCCGGGCGACGCAGTGGCCGCCGTGGGCGACGGGTCCGACCTCGACCTGCGCCTGCGTGCCGACGAGGGAGCTCAGCGCGGGCCCCGGCGCGCGGAGCCGACGACCGGCCCGTCGAAGTCCTCGTCCTCCACGCCCTCCGACGAGCGCAGCTGCCAGGGCACGCTGGCGACCATCACCCCGGGGGTGAAGAGCAGGCGGGCCTTGAGCCGCAGGGCGCTCTGGTTGTGCAGGAGCTGCTCGTACCACCGGCCGAGGACGTACTCCGGGATGTAGACGACGACGACGTCGCGCGGGTTGCCGCTGCGGATGGAGCGGACGTACTCGACGATCGGCCGGGTGATCTCGCGGTAGGGCGACGACAGCACCTTGAGCGGGACGGGGATCTCGCGCCGCGTCCACTCGGCCTGCAGAGCGGCCGTCTCGTCGGGCTCGACGTCGACGGTCACCGCCTCGAGGAACGTGGGGCGGGTGGCCCGGGCGTAGGCGACGGCGCGCATCGCGGGCTTGTGCAGCTTGGAGAGCAGGACGATGGCGTGCACCCGGCTCGGCAGCATCGGGGTCTCGTCCTCGGCGAGCTCCAGCTCCTTGGCGACCCGGGCGTAGTGGCGGCGGATGCCGAGCATGAGGAAGAAGAGGACGAGCATGGCCGCGATGGCGTAGCGCGCGCCGGCCTGGAACTTCGTGATGAGCACGACGAGCAGGACGGTGGCCGACATGAAGGCGCCGGCGGCGTTGATGACCCGCGAGCGCCGCATCCGGGCGCGCTCCTTGGGGTCGGTCTCGGTGAGCAGGTGCCGGTTCCAGTGCCGGATCATGCCGCTCTGGCTCAGGGTGAAGGAGACGAAGACGCCGACGATGTAGAGCTGGATCAGGGAGGTGACCTTGGCCTGGTACGCCACGATGAGCAGCGCGGCCGCCGCGGCGAGGATGAGGATGCCGTTGGAGAAGGCCAGGCGGTCGCCGCGGGTGTGCAGCTGGCGGGGCAGGTAGCCGTCCTTGGCGAGGATCGAGCCGAGCACCGGGAAGCCGTTGAAGGCGGTGTTGGCGGCGAGGATGAGGATCAGCCCGGTGACGGTCGACACGAAGACGACGCCGGGGGTGAACCCGGAGAACACGGTGTTGGCCAGCTGGCCGATGACGGTGTCCTGCGGGTGCTGGTCGATGTAGGCCTCGCCGACCACCTGCCCGTTGAGCGTCAGCTGCGAGGCCGGGTCGTCGGCGATCTTGATGCCGGTCTGCCGGCCGAGGTAGACGATCGAGCTGAGCATGACGATGGACAGCCCGCCCATCAGGAGCAGCGTCGTCGCGGCGTTGCGGCTCTTGGGCTTCTGGAACGCCGGCACGCCGTTCGAGATGGCCTCCACCCCGGTCAGCGCCGCACAGCCCGACGAGAAGGCGCGCAGCAGCAGGAAGGCGGCGGCGATCCCGACCACGCCCTGGCCGGGCTCGGGGGCCAGCTCGTACTGCGCACTCTCGGCCTGGCCGAGGCCGCCGGTGAACGACTGGTACGCGCCGTAGAGGCCCATCCCGACGATGCCGAGGATGAACGCATACACCGGGACGGCGAAGGCCTTGCCCGACTCGCGCACGCCCCGCAGGTTCATCGCGGTGAGGAGCACGACGAGAGCGATGGCCACCTCCACCTCGTGCCCGCGCAGGGCGGGCAGCGCGGTGGCGGCGTTCTGGACGCCGGAGGAGATCGACACCGCGACGGTGAGGACGTAGTCGACGAGCAGCGCGCTGGCCACGGTCAGGCCGGCGCGCGGGCCGAGGTTGACAGTGGCCACCTCATAGTCGCCGCCGCCGGAGGGGTAGGCGTGCACGTTCTGCCGGTAGGAGGCGACCACGATCGCCATGACGACGATGACGCCGACCGTGATCTGCCAGGAGTGCGTCGTGACGAAGGCGCCACCCGCCAGGCCGAGCATGAGCATGATCTCGTCGGGCGCGTAGGCCACGGACGAGAGGGCGTCGCTGGCGAAGATCGGCAACGCCAGCCGCTTGGGGAGCAGGGTGTCACCGAGCCGGTCACTGCGCATCGCCCGGCCGAGGATGAGCCGCTTGACGACACGACCGGAGCTCGCCACGCGCACACTGTATGCCGCACGGCGCGCCACGACTGCCCGCCGTCCGCCGGTGTAGCGTCCGTGCCGTGCACTTCGTCATCATGGGCTGCGGCCGGGTCGGGTCGACCCTGGCCAAGAGCCTGAGCAAGCGCGGCCACGACGTGGCGGTCATCGACGCCGAGCCGTCGGCGTTCCGCCGTCTCGGCAGCTCGTTCGAGGGCATGACGGTGACGGGCATCGGCTTCGACCGCGACACGCTCAAGGCCGCCCGCATCGACGAGGCCTACGCGTTCGCGGCCGTGTCGAGCGGTGACAACTCCAACATCCTCGCCGCGCGGGTGGCCCGGGAGACGTTCGGCGTCGAGCACGTCGCCGCCCGCATCTACGACCCGGGCCGCGCCATGGTCTACCAGCGGCTCGGCATCCCCACCGTCGCGACGGTGCGCTGGACCTCCGACCAGATGCTGCAGCTGATCCTGCCGCAGGGCTCGGTGCCCGCCCTGACCGACCCGAGCGGCCGGGTCGTCGTGGCGCAGGTGCCGCTGGCCCGCTCCTGGGTCGGCCGGCGCCTCACCGAGATCGAGTCGGTCTCCGGCGCCCGCATCGCGTTCATCACCCGCCTCGGCGACGGGCTCGTGCCCAAGGCCGACACGGTCTTCCAGGACGGTGACCAGATCCACGTGGCGGCCGCCACCGACGACCTGGCGCGTATCGAGAAGGTCTTCGACCAGCCTCCCCCGCCCCACTGAGCCTCTCCACCTAGGGATCTCGTATGCGTGTCGTCATCACCGGAGCCGGCAGTGTCGGGCGGTCCATCGCCCGCGAGCTGCTGCACAACGGTCACCAGGTGCTGCTCATCGACAAGGACGCCGATGACGTGCAGGCCTCGCGCGTGCCTGACGCCGCGTGGCTGCTCGCGGACGCCTGTGAGATCGCGGTCCTCGAGGAGGCGAAGGTCCACGAGTGCGACGTGGTCGTCGCCGCCACGGGCGACGACAAGGCCAACCTCGTCGTGTCCCTGCTCTCGAAGACCGAGTTCGGGGTGCCGCGCACCGTGGCCCGGGTCAACAACCCCAAGAACGAATGGATGTTCGACGAGTCGTGGGGGGTCGATGTCGCCGTCTCGACGCCCCGGCTCATGACCGCGCTCGTCGAGGAGGCCGTGAGCGTCGGCGACCTCGTGCGGATCTTCCAGTTCCAGCAGACCAAGGCCTCGATGGTCGAGCTGACCATGCCGGGGTCGGGTCCGTACATCGGCAAGCGCATCGCCGACATCGACTGGCCGGAGGACACCGTGCTGGTCGGGATCATCCGCGACGACCGGCCCATCGCCCCCAGCCGGGACGACGCGGTCGAGGCCCACGACGAGCTGCTCTTCATCACGACGCCCGAGAGCGAGGACGTGCTCGAGCAGATGCTGTCGCCGGGCCACCGCCTCCCCCGGGGCGACGACTGACCCTGAAGGGTCGCGTCACCGCGTGCCACTCGGGGGAAAAGCGCGCACCGTGCCGTGCCGGGCCACCTGCTGGGCGGCGATCATCGACTGGGCGAGCGGGGTCTGCCGGTAGAGCACCGACCGGCCGGACCGCCGGGTGACGACGAGCGCGCTCCCCCGCAGGACCGACAGGTGCTGGTTGACCGACCCCGGGCTCTGGCCGAGCTGGCGGGCGATCTGGGTCGTCGACATGGGCACCTGCGTCATCTCCAGGATGGCGGCCCGGGTCCGGCCGAGCAGCGCCGCCAGCGGGTTGTCCTCCCCCTGCTCCGGCTCCTTCAGCCCCTCCCAGACGCGGGCCACGCCGCGGGCGGCGTAGACGAGGCCGAACCGGTCCTGCTCACCGTCCTGGAGGGCCAGCCCGGGCCAGGCGAAGATCGACGGCGTCAGGTCCATCTCGTGGGCGTGGTAGGTCGCGGTCCGGTGGTGGGGCTTGTCGATGTTGAGCAGGTTGCCGTCGAGGCTGACCTCCGGGTGCAGGTTCTCCAGGAGCCCGTAGATGCCGCCCGTCATCTGGGCCTCCACCCGATGCGACACGTCGTCCTCCAGGACCGCGCAGATGCGGCTCCAGAACGGCCCGATCGCGGCGTCCCAGTAGTCCCACAGGGCATCTGCCAGCAGGCCCGGCCCCCGGGCTCCGGCGTCGACCAGCTCCTGCACGCGCCGGGGTCGGCGCGTCGGCAGGTCGTCCCAGATCTCCTCCAGATCGCGGCGCAGCTCGTCGGGATCCAGGTGGGTGAGGTCCTGCAGCTGCTCCTCGATGGTGACCTGCGGGCCGGTCGAGGTCGGCAGCAGGCCGCTGACCAGCCACTTGCCGGGTGGGGCCACGGCCAGCAGGAGCGACAGGTCGACCCCGTCCAGCCGGCCGCGCGCCTCCCGTAGCCACGGCGCGTGGATGTGGGTCGGGTGGGGGCAGCCGAGCAGCCGGAGGCTGAGGGTCGCCTCGGCCAGCGGCGAGAAGGTGAAACGGGTGCTGCCCAGCACGTCGGTGCTGAGGACGAACGTGATCATCGGGGCCTCCTCACGCTCCATGGTGACGCCGTGAGCCGCCCCTGCGGTCCGATTCGGCCAGGGCGAAATCGTTGCCTCGCCGGTGTGTCCCGAGGGCACCCTGAACCCACGCCGTGGCCGCGGCATACCTCGCGGGAGGTCCGAGCCGGCTGCCGGGCGCCGAGTCGAGGAGCGGTGGAACATGGTGTCTTCCAGGGTCAGGGTGGGGCTGGCGGCGGTCGCGGTATGCGTGACAGCCGCCGCGTGCGGTGGCGGGGGGTCGACCGGGGGTGCGACCGCGGGATCGGCGGCCGCGCCGGGCCAGAAGGGCGGCACGCTCTACATCATCAACACCGGCCCCCACAACGGGCTGGACCCGCAGCAGAGCTACGTGGGAGCGGACCTCGAGTTCGCCTCCCGGGCCTACGCCCGCAGCCTGGTCACCTACTCGACGGGGGACGACGCCACGCTCGTGCCCGACCTGGCCACCGACACCGGCACGATGACCGACGGTGGCAAGACGTGGGCCTTCACACTCACCGGGACCGCCATGTGGCAGGACGGGAAGCCGGTCACCTGCGAGGACGTCAAGTACGGGATCTCGCGCACCTTCGCGACCGACGTGATCTCCAACGGGCCTACGTACATCCTCAGCTTCCTCGACGTGCCCAGCGACGCGGACGGCGCTCCGGTCTACAAGGGGCCCTACAAGAACGACGGCGTGGCGGACTTCGACAAGGCCATCACCTGCGTCGGCCCGACGCTGACCCTGCACTTCAAGAAGCCCTGGGCCGACTTCAACTACGCGGCGGCGTCGTTGGCGGCGTACTCCCCGGTGCGCAAGGACCACGACAAGGGCGAGAAGTCGCTGTTCGACGTCTTCTCGAACGGCCCCTACATGCTCGACCCCAGCGTCCCCTTCGACGCCAACAAGGGCGGCACCTGGGTGCGCAACCCGAGCTGGGATGCGGCCACCGACCCGCTGCGGAAGGCGCTGCCGGACAAGATCGTCGACATCGAGGGCATCCAGTCCGAGCAGATCTACCAGCGGCTCATCGCCGACGGCGGCGACGACAGGAACGCCATCACGTTCACCAACGCCCCGCCGTCGATCCTGCCGCAGATCGCCGCCGACCCCCGGGCGGCGGCCCGCGCGACCAACCCGGCCGCCCCCTTCGTGGACTACATCCAGCCCAACATCACGAGCGAGGCCATGAAGGACCCCAAGGTGCGTCAGGCGTTCGCCATGGCCACCAACCGCGACGCCTACGTGCTGGCCAACGGCGGCCCGCAGGTGATGACGCCCAGCTACTCCGCCTGCAACCCGTCACTTCCCTGCTACAGCAAGGGCTTCAACCCGTTCGGCGCCCCGACCTCCGGTGACCCGGCGGGCGCCAAGAAGGTGCTGCAGGACGTCGGCGGCACGCTCCCGATCCCCATCACCGTCGTCTACCGCAAGACGGCGACCCGGGACGCAGCCCTGTCGGCCCTCAAGCAGACCTGGGACCAGGCCGGCTTCGCGGTCACCCTGGAGGGCATCACCGACAAGTACTACCGGACCATCGCCGGCGTCGCCCAGAAGTCGAAGGATGCGTTCTGGGCCAGCTGGGGTGCGGACTGGCCGTCGGGCTCCACCGTCATCCCGCCGCTGTTCGACGGCCGGATCAACCTGACGGCGACCTCGTCGAACCAGGACTACGGCTGGTACACCAACGACGCGGTCAACTCGGCCATCGACGCCGCCTACCTCATCCCGGACACCGCGGCCCGGGAGAAGGCCTGGGGCGCCATCGACCAGCAGATCAGCAAGGACGGTGGCGTCATCCCCCTCGTCAGCCAGAAGTTCACCTACGTGCACGGCTCCGCGATCAAGGGCTACTCGGAGAACCAGCAGTTCGGTGGCTTCCCCGACGTCGCCACCATCGCCGTCCAGTGACACGTGGCCCCGTCGACTCCGGTGGGGGCAGGAGGCGGCGGGTCAGGAGGCGGCGGGATCCGGCGCGGCGGGCTCGTCGAGCGGGGTGTGCCCGCGCAGCAGGAGCAGGCCGATGACGAGCACCGCGAGCAGGTAGGCCGGCCAGCCGAGCAGGATCTTCGCGACCCCGAGGGCGGCGACCTGCTCGGTGAAGTAGAGCGGCACCATGACGGCGAGCCGGATGACGTCGAGCACGACGATGACCCAGCCCACCCGGCTGGCCACCCGGACGACGCCCTCGTGACGGCGCCAGCCGACGAGCGCCTCGGTGACGGCGGCCTCGTCGGCCTCCGCGCGGGCGAGGGACTCGGGGTCCTGGGGGGCGTCCTTGCGGCCGCTGGCCTTGAGGCGCTCGGTGGCCTCGGAGAGCTCGGGGTCGGCCACCCCGATGAGGAAGCCGAACAGCGGCCAGCGCACGAGGTTGGCCACCGCGAAGACGACACCGACGACGGCGGTCTGGATCATGCCGGGAAGGAACGCGTCCTCCGCTCGCCCCGACCGGAGTGCGAAGAACGCCGCGATGGCGACCCCGACCGCGGCATACAGGAGGAAGCGCGGGGTCTCGTGCCGCAGCAGCCGCAGAGCCCCGAGGACCACGAGGGCCGCGGCCGCGGCGAGGACCGACGGCCGCACCTCCTGGGTGAGGGTCCACACGACGACGAAGGCGATGGTGGGCAGGGCCGACTCGAGGGCCCCGCGCCACCCGCCGATGGCCGCGCTCAACCGGGCGCGCAGCAGCTCCTCGACCGTGACGTACGCCGTGGCGCCGCCGACCCGGGTCGGCTCAACCACTCTTCGGCACGATCTCGTAGAACGGGTTGAAGATCGTCGGGATGCCGCGGTAGTAGGAGACCCGGCCGGTCGCCCGGAGCTGCACCCCCGCCTGGATGCCGACGATCTCGCGGCGGCCCAGCCAGACCAGGTGCAGGGGACGGCTGCCGTCGTAGATCTCGACGACGAGGGCCGGGATGTCGGCGCGGGGTCGGAGGGTGACCGACCGGACGGTGCCGCAGACGTCGGCCCGCTCGCGGTTGGGCAGGTCGCAGATGGGCGTCGCCCCGACCCGCTCGGTCTCCTCGCGCAGCTCCTGGTTCTCGTCGTCGCTCGACGATCGGGTCAGGCGCTGGGCGAACCGCCCGAACAGACCCTTGGCCGGCTCCACCGCGGTGGTCGACGACCCGGGGCGCCCGGGGACCTGGGTGGCGCTGTGCGTGATGCGCGAGGACTCGGCCATGTCATCTCACCTCGGTGATCTCGGGGCCACGTTCGAAGGGTCGCAGGTCGTCGGCGCTGCGGCGGGCGGAATCGCCAGAGGCGGTGTCGGCACGGTCGGCGCCCTCGGCGGTGTCGGCACTCTCCGCGGATGCGGTGCCGTCGAGGCCTTCGGCGGCCCCGTCGTCGTCGGGCACGGTCGGGACGCGCAGGGGCAGCGCCTCACGCGGGGGGCGGGCCTCGTCGTCGCGGACGACGACGACGCTGCGCACGAGCTCGACGAGGGGCTCGGCCTGCGTCTCGTCGGTGGCGGCGGGCCCGCTGATGACGGCTCGCAGGAACCAGCGGGGGCCGTCGACGCCGAGGAAGCGGACGGGGGTGTGCACGGGGCGACCGTCGGCGCCCCGGCTGGGGATGGCGGCGGCGAGCTCACGGCCGAGGGGGCCGTCGACGACGTCGGCGGTGCCGCCCTGCGTGCGCACGCTCTCGGCGATCTCGGAGCGGATGTCGGGCCAGACGCCCATGGTGCGGGGGGCCGCGAACACCTGCAGCTGGACCCCCGACTCGCCAATCAGCGCGTGCGCGCTGACGACCGACGTCTGCTCCTGGTCGAGCTCGAGCCGCAGCTGCATCCCCTCGACCGGCGGGACGAGCAGCGACCCGAGGTCGATGCGGGCGACCTCGTCGTCGTCGGTCACCTCGGCGGCGTCGAACGGTCCGCGGGTGCGGTTGTAGCGCGGCTCGGGGGTCTCGGACCGCCCGTCCTCGCTGACCTCGTGCTCGCCGTCCGCGCCGTCGAGGTCCGCCGCGTCAGCGGCGCGGCCGTCCTCGTCGAGGGCGTCAGCGACCTCCGGGGAGCCCGGCTTCCCGTCGGTGCGCGTGGGGTCGACGGACTCGCTCTTGCGGTCTCGGCGGAAAAGTCCCAACGTCCTGCGTCCTTCGGTCTCTGGTCCGGTATGCGGGTGGCGGTTCTGGTGCACCTGGGGGGCCTGGTGGGCTGGTTGACGTGGTGCGCCCGGTGGGCGGTCTGCGGGCGCCGTCAGCGGGTGTCGCTCGGCGGCCCGAAGCCACCACTGGCTCCGTGACCAGTCTCCCCCCGCGAGCTCTCCGGGAGCCAATCCACCTCGACGAACTGCGCCTCGGAGACACGCTGGACGACGAGCTGGGCGATCCGGTCGCCGCGGCGCACCTCGAAGGGGTCGTTCGGGTCGAGGTTGACGAGGTTGACGAGGATCTCACCCCGGTAGCCCGCGTCCAGGGTGCCGGGGGCGTTGACGATGGTGACGCCGTGGCGGGCGGCCAGCCCGGACCGGGGGTGTGTGAAGGCGGCATACCCGTCGGGGAGCGCGATGGCGATGCCCGTGGGCACGAGGACGCGCTGGCCGGGTGCGATGGTCACGTCGACCCGCGACGACAGGTCGGCGCCGGCGTCACCGGGGTGGGCGTAGGCCGGCATGGGAAGGGACGGGTCGAGGCGGCGAAGCGACACCTGGACGACGTCAGGGCCGGCCTCCGTGACGGAGGTCGACCCTGTCGGCCGGTCGGCCCGGTCGGGCGAGAAGGCCTCGGGGCTCGTGGCCCCCAGGCCGGAGGCGTCGCTCAAGCGGCGCACTCGCGGCAGACCATACGGCCGCCCTTCTCGCTGGCGAGCTGGCTGCGGTGGTGGACGAGGTAGCACTCCGCGCAGGTGAACTCGTCGGCCTGGCGCGGGATGACGCGGACCGACAGCTCCTCTCCGGAGAGGTCGGCGCCGGGCAGCTCGAAGCCCTCGGCCTGCTCGGTCTCGTCGACGTCCACGCTGGACGCCGACTTGTCGACCCGGCGGGCCTTGAGCTCCTCGAGGGAGTCCTCGGACAGGTCGTCGTCGGTCTTGCGGGGGGCGTCGTAGTCGGTCGCCATGGGTGCTTCGCTCCTGTGGTCACATCTGGTGGGGTCGGTGCGGACGGTGTGTCGGCGCCGGTGGGCGGTGGCCTCGTCGTCGAGGCGGACGGCTCGTCGGGCCCGGGTCTGGGGAGGTCTGGGGAGGTCTGGGGAGATCGGGGGCGGTGGAGTCGGGGCTGCGTGGCACGGGGAGGTGCGGTGCTCCGATGTAACGCGGAGACCCCCTCGTTTGTGCCCGGTCGCGATCCCGTCGTCGCGATCCCGCGGGCGGATTGTGCCCTATAAACCTGGCGTTGTCATCCGCGGCCGTCCGGCGGGCATCCGGGTGGCCGTCCGGCAGGCGTCCGAGCGGGCACCGCGTCGGCTCGCGTCCGGGGAGTTTGCCGGACGTTGACCTGGACTTTGCCTGCGGTCGACCGACGGTGTGGCCCACTGGTCCCGGTCGTCACGTCACCGGCAACCGGTTGGCGTTCGGCTGTCACACCGGCCCCCTAGAGTCGGCGCAGACGACCCCGACTCCACACCCTTCTCCTTCACTCGACCCACGACCCCGCTCCACCAGGAGGTGCAGGATGACCGAGTTCCACGCCCAGCTGGCGGCGCGCGCGCAGGAAGCCGCCCAGCTCCTCGCGGCGGCCCAGCGCTCCGGCGACGACTTCTCCGTCGACGTGCACCGCGCCGACCTCGAGAACATCGCGCGCATCGCGCGCGACCACGGCGTCACACTGCCCGACCTGGGCCCCGACGCCTCCGCCGCCTGACCCCGCCGCTCAGCACCTCACACAGGTCCCCGGGGGCTCATGACGACACTCGCACCGGTCCGGCCGCACGGTCGGACCGGTGTCGTCGTCTGACCGGGCCTCTCGCTCGAACGACGGTGTGCGCCGACGGCCGTCCGGTGTGCGCAGACCGCCGGCTGGCGGGGGTCTGCGCAGACCGCCGGCTGGCGGGGCGGCCACGGCACGTGGAGGTTGGGCCACGAAACAGGGCTGAGGACGCCGCCTGCGACACGGTTCGTGGCCCGTCGGCCACGAGACGGGGCGGGCGGGCTACCGGTCGACGACGGGCAGGAGCTCGGCGTGGACGTGGGCGTTCCCGGCGACCGTGAGCGCGCGCGAGGGGGCCCCGCCCTCCGGACCGGTCACCACCCCGCCGGCCTCGAGGACCATGAGCCACCCGGCGGCCATGTCCCAGGGGTTGAGGCCCTTCTCGTAGTACCCGTCCAGCCGGCCGCTCGCCACGGCGCACAGGTCGAGGGCCGCGCTGCCGATCCGCCGGATGTCGCGCACGAGCGGCAGGAGGTCCAGGAGGCCCTCGGCCTGCTCGCGGCGCCGCTCCGGGGTGTAGCCGAAGCCGGTGCCCACCAGCGCCCCGGCCAGCGTGTCCAGCGCGCCGACGCGCAGCGGCGCGGGCCGGTCGTTGGAGTCGGGGAAGGTCAGGGCGTCCCAGTCGTCGAGCTGGGCGCCCGTGCCGAGGGCGCCGTGGAAGACGCGGCCCAGGGCCGGGTCGGCGACCGCTCCCGCCACGACCTGCCACTCCCCCGGCCTGGTCGGGTCACCCGTGGCGGCCGCGACCGACACGGCATACGCGGGGATGTCGTAGAGGTAGTTGACCGTGCCGTCGATGGGGTCGACGACCCAGGTGATGCCCGACGTGCCCGGGTCGGCGGTGCCCTCCTCGCCCAACATGGCGTCGTCCGGACGGGCCTCGAGCAGCAGGCCGCGGATGAGCTCCTCCGCCCGCGTGTCCATGATGGTGACGATGTCGGTCGGGGACGACTTCGTCGCGGAGGCCGAGACGACCTGGGGACGCTCGTCGACCACGAGGCGGCCGGCGGCGACGGCGACCTGCGTGGCCAGCCGCTCGAGCGCGAGACGGGCCGACCGGTCGAACCGGTGGTCCTGCTGAGACGGCTCGGGCGTCCCGGCCGCCATCAGTCGCTCCCGCAGAGGGCCGGCCGGGACTCGCGCAGGTTGGGGCAGCAGCCCGCGGGGCAGACGGACGGCCGGACCCCCGGGCCGGTCGCCGGCGCCGCTCCCCGGGCCTCGGCGGCCCGCTCGACGACGAGGTCGACGAGCCCGGACACGAACTCCTCGTCGACCCCGACCGTCGGCACCCGAACGAGCGTGAGACCGAGCTCGGCCGCCGTCTCGGCGGCCTCGGTGTCGAGGTCGTAGGCGACCTCCATGTGGTCGGAGACGAACCCGATCGGCGCGACCACGACGGTGCGCACCCCCGCGGTCTGCAGCTCGCGCATCCGGTCGTTGACGTCAGGCTCCAGCCACGGCTGCTGCGGCGGGCCCGAGCGCGAGCAGTAGACGACCTCGGGGGCGAGGTCGAGCCCGAGCTCGTCCCGGACCGTGTCGGTGACGGCAGCCGCCACGGCATGGTGCTGCTCCTGGTAGAGCCGGCCCTCACCGTCGCCCGGCCCGGACGTCTCGTCCATGGCGTCGGGGATCGAGTGGGTGACGAAGAGCAGAGCGACCTCACCGGCGGGCGCCTGGGCCAGGGGGCGGAGCGCGTCGACGACCAGGCGGGCGTTCGGGCCCACGAAGCCGGGCCGGCGCGCATACGGCCCGATCTTGTCGATCTCGACGACGAGGCCCTCGTCGCGCACGGAGGCGAAGGCGTCGGCGAGGTTCTCGCGGTACTGGCGGCAGGAGGAGTAGCAGGAGTAGGCGCTCGTGGTGACGACGACGAGGCGATGCAGCCCGCGGGCGGTGGCGTCGCGCAGGGCGTCGTCGAGGAACGGTGGGGAGTTGCGGTTGCCCCACAGCACCGGGACGTCGATCTCGCGGCGCTTCAGCTCCCCCTCCAGGGCGGCGATGAGCGCGCGGTTCTGGTCGTTGATGGGGCTGCGACCGCCGAAGAGGTCGTAGTGGTGGGCCACCGAGGCCAGCCGCTCGTCGGGGATGCCGCGGCCCGCCGTCACCCGCCGCAGGAAGGGCATGACCTCGTCGGGGGCCTCGGGGCCGCCGAACGACAGCAGAAGGACCGCGTCGTAGGGGGCGAGCAGTTCCGTGCCACCGCTGCCACCCGGGCTCGCGGTCATCGTGGCTCTCCGAGACGGAAGGGTTGCGGGGCGTTGAGGTGCAGCACGACGGCCACGATACGGATGCCGAAGACGAGGGCCGCCGCCGCCCAGACGACGAGGGGCGAGAGCACACCCAGGCCGTCCGCGACGACGACGACGGTGGCCCCGAGGAGGGCGGGCAGGGCGTAGAGCTCGCGGCGCAGGACCTCCGGCACCTGGCCGGCGAGGACGTCACGGATGACCCCGCCACCCACGGCCGTGATGACGCCGACGACGACCGCCGCGACGGGCGGTATGCCGGGTGAGGCCATCGCCTTGACGGCGCCGCCGACCGCGAAGACGGCCAGGCCCAGGGCGTCGAGCACCTTGACGAGCCGCGAGAGCCGCACGACCCCGGGCTGGTAGACGAAGGTGACCAGCCCCGCGACGCAGGCAGCGGCGATGAGGCGCCAGTCGCTGATGCCGACCGGGGGGCGGGCCCCGATGAGCAGGTCGCGGATGATGCCGCCGCCGAGCGCGGTGGCGCAGGCCAGCACGAGGACGCCGAAGAGGTCGAGCCGCTTGCGCACCGCCACGAGGCCTCCGGACAGGCCGAAGACGAAGACGCCGAGGAGGTCGAGCAGCAGCGGCGAGACGACGGGGTTCGTGGGCATGGCGCCGCCACGCTATCGGCGTCGGGGGGTCCGGGGCGGCGTGGCTCGGTGCGGCCCGCGCCCGCGCATGGCAGAGTCGGGAATGATGCCTGACCAGCCCGGACGCGGTACACGTCACCGCGGGACCGGACGAGCCCCACAGCCTTGGAGCGTGTGATGCAGGACCTGCGACTGATCGGGGTGCACGAGGACGGTCTGCACCTGCTCCTCGCCGGCCCCGGTGGTGAGCACTTCACCGTGCCGATCGACGACGCGCTGCGCACCGCGGCCCGCCGCGACCGCCCCCGGATGGGCCAGCTGCGGATCGACCTCGACGGCGGGATGCGACCACGCGAGGTGCAGTCCCTCATCCGTGCCGGGGGGAGCAGCGAGGAGGTCGCCGACCGCGCCGGCTGGTCGGTCGACAAGGTGCGCCGCTACGAGGGGCCGATCCTCGCCGAGCGGGCCCACGTGGCTGACCAGGCCCGCCTCGTCCGGGTCCGCCACCGCGGCGGCTCCGCGGGGGGCGCCGCGCCCACGCTGCAGGGCCGGGTGGCCCAGCGGATGCGGGAGCGGGGTGTCGACCCCGAGACGAGCACCTGGGACGCGTGGCGCCTGCCCGACGCGACGAGCTGGACCGTCGCGATCACCTTCGCCGCCGGTGGTCGCCAGCGCCAGGCCTCCTGGGTCTACGACCCCGTGCTGCGCAGCGTCGAGGCGGTCGACGACGAGGCCCGCTGGCTGAGCGCCGACGACCAGCCCGCCTCCGGTCCCCTTCCGTCCTCCCCCGCCCGCACGGCCACCGTCTACGACGTCGAGGCCGAGGGTGGGGTCGCAGCGACCACGACCCGTCGGCCGTCCCGGGAACGCCCGGCCGACCCGAGCGGTGCCGCCGCCCCGACGGAGGAGCCGGTCGACCTCATGACCGCGATGCGGCAGCGGACGACGGTGGGCCGCCGGTCCGGGCGCCGTCGGGCCGAACCGCGCGCCCACGTCGCGCCCTCTCTCCCCCTCGACGGTCCGGAGCCGGAGGCAGGGGCGCTGGCCGCGACGACGGTGGAGACGGAGCAGCCCGGTATGCCACCCGCGCCCGACGCGGAAGCACCGGCCGGGAGCAGTGCCCATCGCCATCACGAGCCGGCGCTGCCCGGAGAGCTCGCCGAGCTGGAGCCCGCGGGGGCCGAGGTCCCGCCCGTCCCGGACGACGAGGCCGACGACCGAGCCGAAGAACCAGCCGACGACCCGGCCGACGCGGTCGAGAACGTGGTGGCCGAGGTGGAGCCCGCCGCCGACGACGACGCCGGGGATCCGCGGCGGACGGCCGAGTCCGCCCCTGTGCACCCGTCGACGCCCGAGACGGAGCCGAACCCGGTTCCTGTCGCGCAGGCCGACCCGGAGCCCGAGATGGAGGCCGCCTCGGAGCCCGAGAGGGGACCCGCCTCGGAGCCTGACGTCATCGCCGGGGTGCCCGACGAGACCCCGGTGGAGGGGGAGGTCCCGCGCACTCCGGCCGCCAAGCGCAAGGCCCGCACCTCCGTGCCGTCGTGGGACGACATCATGTTCGGGGCCAAGCGGGACTGACCCGGGGACGCTCAGTCCGCCGGGTCCACCGGCGGCACCGGGCATACATCGAGGTCGAACGGCAGGACGTCGGGCGACACGGCGGCCGACCGGGCGGCGTGGGCGGTCATCCGGCGCATGTGGTGTCGGCGGCAGAGCACCTCGTACTCCGCGACGCCGACGGCCACCGGCTTGGTGTCCCCGACGACGACCTGCTCCCCCTCGACGACCATGACGCCGTCGACGACCCGGGCGTTGTGGGTGGCCCGGCGACCGCACCAGCACAGCGCCTGCACCTGCAGCTCCTGCACCCGGTCGGCGAGCTCGATGAGGCGCTGCGACCCGGGGAAGAGCGTGGCCCGGAAGTCGGCGGTGATGCCGAACGCGAAGACGTCGACCCCCATCTCGTCGACGATGCGAGCCAGCTGCTCGACCTGGAGTGGCGTGTAGAACTGCGCCTCGTCGCAGATGAGGTAGTCGACCCGCGCCCCGTGGGTGGCGATGGCCACGAGCGCCTCCCAGAAGTCCAGGTCGTCCTGCACCTCGCGAGCAGGCGTCGAGAGTCCGAGACGCGACGACAGGACCGACTCCCCGGCGCGGTCGAGCTTGGTGAAGATGAGACCGTGCCGGCCGCGAGCCGCGTGGTTGTGGTCCATCTGCAGGGCGAGGGTCGACTTCCCGCAGTCCATCGTGCCGTTGAAGAAGACGAGCTCAGCCACGGGCCGCCACTTTAGGGCGTGCGGGGGGCGACGCTCACGAGCGGCACTGCCCGCTCCGCGCTCGTGACGGACCCGTGCATGCCCCGGAGCCGCAGGATCTCGGGCCGCATCCGCTCGGAGTCGACGACGGCGCCGTCGCCGAGCATCATGACGACGACGTCGCCGATGCGCGGCAGCACCTCCCGTCGCACCGGACCGAACCAGCCGGCCTCGACGAGCTCGTCCCGCTCGGCGACCCAGGCCGTGTCACCGAAGCGGCCGCGCCACCGGGCCACGACGTCGGCCTGCGCGCCGACGGCGCAGTAGAGCTGGGTCGCGCGGGGCTCGCCCCCGACGAGGCGCACCCCCGCGAGCAGGTCGCGCTCGTGGGCGAGGTCGACCCGGCCGGGGAAGGGCACGTCCACCATGCCGTGGTCGGCCGTGACGTGGACGGCGGTGCCGGCCGGGACCCGCCGGGCGAGGTCGGCGACCGCGCGGTCGACGGACTCCAGCTCGTCGCCCCACTCCCAGGACGTGATGCCGTGCACATGGCCCACCTTGTCGAGGTCCCCCCAGTAGACGTAGACGAGCGAGCGCGGGGCCGCCCGCACCGCGTCGGCGGCGGCCGCGACCCGGTCGGCGAGGGTGGAGGCGCCCCGGAACCGGGCGCCCCGCAGCGCGGCCGTGGTCAGCCCGGACCCTTGGAAGAACCCCGGTCCGACGAAGGTCACGGCGACGCCCTCCGCCGCCAGCTCCTCGAACACCGTGGGGTTCGGCTGCCAGGTGCGTGGGTCGGGGCCACGCTCCCAGGACAGCTCGTTGAAGACGCGCTCCTCCCCCGGGACGAGCACCTCGTAGCCGACCAGTCCGTGGGCCCCGGGCGGGGACCCGGTGCCGAAGGAGCCCATCGACGTGGCTGTCGTCGACGGGAAGCCGCAGTCGAGGGCGGTCGCGCCGGCCAGTCGGCCCCGCAGGAACGGCGCGTGTCCCCCGCGGCGCCGCAGCTGCTCGTGCCCGAGCCCGTCGACGAGGAGCACGACCGCGCGGTCACTCGGCGGTAGACCAAGATCGGGCACGGCGGCATACCGGTGCGAGCCGAGGCTGCGCGCCACCGCGGGAAGGACGTTGGCGAGCGTGCCGTGCTCATACGCGGGCGGGGCGGGTGTCTCCGGAGGGGTGGGCGGCAGCGGCAGACCCGGCCGGTCGGGCTCGGGCCCGCTCGGCGTCACCGCGCGGCGGGAGCGCCGGGCGCGCCGCCGATCGAGCCGGACAGGGCCCGGGCGAAGTGCATCGCGGTCGTGAGGGCGTCGGCACCGTCGGCGTCGGCGCTGACGCGCAGGGAGATGTCGTCGGAGGCCACCGTGCCCTCGAAGCCGTGGTCGGCGTCGCAGTCGGGGTCGCCGCAGCTCGCAGGCACGATGTCGAGGCGGGCGACCGCGCCCCAGCCCACCGTGAGGGTGAGCTCGCGCCCGAGGGAGCCGGGCACGTAGGCGTCGGGGCTGCCGACGACGTGGGTGAGCATGACGCCGCGCACCGAGGACAGCGGCACGGTCTCGCTCGTCGCGGTCGCGACCGCGAGGCCGGGCTCATGTTCGTTGTGGTCGTCGGCGTGGGCGATGACGAGCCGGGTGGGCGTCATGGCGAGCACGGTGATGTGCCGGCGCACGGCGTCCTGGTCGAACGTCGTCTCCTGGTGCACGAGGTGGGCCACGACGGTGTCCTCGCCCAGCGCGGACTCGACGACGTCTCCCACGAGCGCGGGGTAGTACCCGGCGCGCTCGATGGAGGCCGTGAGGTCGGCGGGCAGCAGCGAGGCCGGCCGCATGTCGGGGGGCGGTGCCATCCGTCCATCCTTGCACTCCCGGCCCGCACGGCCAGGCGAGCGCGGCCCGGCGAGCACCGGCCGAGGGCGCCGGTGGGGGTGCGCCCACGGGATAGCCTCAGCGCTGTGATCCCGCTCAGCGCCCCGGGCCGGGAGCGCGTGCTCATCATCGTCCCGGCCTGGAACGAGGAGGAGACGCTCGGGGCCGTGCTCGCCGAGACCCGCGCCGCGGTGGGGGCGGCGGGCCTGGACGCCGACATCCTCGTCGTCGACGACGGGTCGGTCGACCGTACGGGCGCCGTCGCGAACGCCGCGGGCGCCCTCGTGGCCCAGCTGCCGGTCAACCTCGGGGTCGGGGGCGCGATGCGCACGGGCTACCGGTATGCGCGTCGCTCGGGGTACGCCGCGACGGTGCAGGTCGACGCCGACGGGCAGCACAACCCCGCCGACATCGTCGCGCTGCTCGCCGGGCTCGCGGACGGCGCCGACATCGTCATCGGGGCCCGGGTCGCGGGCGACGGCGCCTACCTGCCGCGCGGCCCCCGACGCTGGGCGATGCTGCTGCTCTCCGCCGTCATCTCCCGGATCGCCCGCACCCCGCTCAGCGACACGACGTCGGGCTTCAAGGCGTGCAACGCCCGGGCCATCGACCTGTTCGCCCGCAGCTACCCGGCGGAGTACCTCGGCGACACCGTCGAGTCGCTCGTCGTGGCGGCGCGCTCCCAGCTCGTCATCCGGCAGGTCGAGGTCGTCATGCGCCCGCGGGCCGGCGGGCAGCCGTCGCACAGCCCGCTGCGCGCGGCGGCGTTCCTCGGCCGAGCCGTGCTGGCCCTCGGCCTGGCGCTCACCCGGCCCCGGCCGGAGCTGCTCGCCACCCCCGCGCGGCGCGACGGGAGGCATACCGGATGAACCTGCTCGAGCAGAGCGGCTACCCCTTCGCGCTCGTCGTCGCGGTGCTGCTGCTCGCCGCCCTCTTCTGGCTGCTGCGGACCCAGCGGCTGCGCGAGAAGTACAGCGTGCTGTGGTTCGCCGTCATCGTCGGCGTCGTCCTGCTGACCTTCGTACCGGCGATCACCGGCTGGCTCACCGGGCTCGTCGGCGTCACGACACCGATCAACCTCGTCTTCATCCTCGCGTTCCTCGTGCTGCTCGTCGTCTGCATCCAGCTCAGCATCGAGATCTCGACGCTCGAGGAGTCCGCGCGCACCGTGGCCGAGGAGGTCGCCCTGCTGCGCCTGGAGATGGAGCGGCGCACCCGGCCCACGAGCGACGATGGCGCGGCGCCCGAGCCACCGCGGGATCCGGGTCCTGCCCCGGACCGACGCCCACCGCCTGACGCCTGACGGTCAGGTCATCGCGCGGCGGTCGGCGTCCTTGCGGGTCATGGCCGGGTGGACGGCGATCTCGGCGTCGAGCACGTCGACCCCGCCGGACCAGGCGTTGACGGGGTTGAGGACGACGCGGTCGACCTCGGGCAGGTCGTCAGCGAGGCAGGACAGCCGGGCGACGAGGTCGCTGAGGGCGACCCGGTGCACGGGCATGGCGCCGCGGTGCCCGTTGAGCAGCGGGGCGGCCCGCACCGCGCCGATGAGGTCCTTGACGTCGACGTCCGTGAGCGGCGGGATGCGGTGGGCGATGTCCCCGAGCAGCTCGGTGGGCGCACCCGCCACGGAGAAGCTGACGACCGGACCGAACAGCGGGTCCTCCACGCTGGTCAGGACGCAGCTGACGCCGGGCGGGGCCATCCGCTGCACGAGGAACGACCCCTCGGCGATGGGCCCGAGGCGCGCCCGCATCGACCCCAGCGCCTCGCGGACGGCCGCGGCGTTGGGCAGGTCGGCCCGCACGCCGCTCAGCCCCGGCTGGTGGCGCAGCACCGGCGACGTCGTCTTGAGGATGACCGGGTAGCCGAGGTGCTCGGCCGCCTCGGCCGCGTCGTCCGGGGTCTCGACGAGATGGGACTCCCAGACGGTGATGCCGTATGCCGCGAGCAGCCGCCCGGTCTCCTCCCGGGTGAGGTCCCGCCCCTCGGGTGAGGCCTCGAGCAGGGACTCGACGAGCGCGGCCCCGGCGGCGCGGTCGATACCGACCGGGTCCACCGGCATACCCCGGTCCCGCGTGCGCCACTGGCTGTAGCGGGTGGCCGCGGCGAGGGCGCGGACGGCGTCCTCCGGCATGCCGTAGACCGGGATCACCCGGCGGCGGGTGGAGTCGGGGGTGACCACCTCGAGGGCCTCGTTGACGCCGGACATGCCGAGGAACGTGGCGACACAGGTCTTGTCGCTGGCGCGGGAGACGTCGCGGACCGCCGCGACGACCTCCTCGTCGACCGTCTCCAGCGGAGGGATGAAGCAGGTGAGCACGCTGTCGACCTCGGGGTCCTCGAAGGCGGCGCGCAGGGCTTCGGAGAACCGGTCAGCGGTAGCGTCCGAGGGCAGCGAGACCGGGCCGTGCGTGACCTGGAGGTCCCAGCTCACCGCCGCCTGCGCGGTGAGCGCGCTCAGTGCGTCGGAGTTGCTGACGACCGCGACGCGCTCCCCCGCGGGCAGGGGCTGGTGGATGACGACCTGGGCGACGTCGAAGAGCTGGTGGACGTTCTCGACCCGGATGACGCCGGCCTGGCGCAGCATGGCGCCGAACGCCTCTGGGGGAACACGGGTCTGGCGGACCCGGTGGCCGGGTGGTGCTCCGTAGGACGAGACGCCCGAGGACACGGCGATGACCGGCTTGGTCATGGCCAGCGCGCGCGCGATGCGGGAGAACTTGCGCGGGTTGCCCATCGACTCGAGGTAGAGGCCCACGGCCGCAGTGGAGTCGTCGTCGATCCAGTACTGCATGAGGTCGTTGCCGGAGACGTCGACCCGGTTGCCGGCGGACGCGAAGTCCGAGAGGCCGAGACCGCGCCGGTCGGCCGACGCGAGCACCGCCACGCTGAGGGCGCCGCTCTGGGCGAACAGGCCGAGGCCGCCGGCGCGTGGCAGACGGGGCGAGAGTGAGGCGTTGAGGCTGACGGCCGGGTCGGTGTTGACGATGCCGAACGAGTTGGGGCCGATGACGCGCAGGCCGTTCTCGCGCGCCCGCTTGCGCAGCTGCTCCTGCCGGCGGGTGCCCTCCTCGCCACTCTCAGCGAAGCCCGCCGACGCGACGACGAGGGAGCGCACCCCCTTCGTGGCGCACTCGTCGACGACGTCGAGGACGCTGTCGGCGGGCACGGCCAGCACCGCGAGGTCGACGTCCCCGGGGATCTCCCCCACCCGCGCATAGGTCGGCAGACCGAGGACCTCGAGGGCCTCGGGGTTCACGGCGTAGACCGGGCCCGTGTAGCCGCCGTCGAGGATGTTGCGCAGGAACCGGTGGCCGATCGACGTCGGGCGCCGCCCTGCCCCGATGACCGCGATGGAGGTCGGGTGCAGCAGCGCGTGGACGCTCACGGACTCGGCGCGGTGCTCCCGTGAGAGGCGCACGGCCGTCGACTGCTCGGTGGGGCGGATGTCGAACGACACGGCGACGACGCCGTCCTCGTAGTGGTGGTGGACGGCATACCCCGCCTCGCGGAAGACGTTGAGCATCTTGCGGTTCTGGGGCAGCACCTCGGCGATGAACTTCTCGACGCCGAGCTCCTGGGCGATGACCGCGAGGTGCTCGAGCAGGACGGAGCCGATGCCCCGGCCCTGGAAGTGGTCGGAGATGTTGAACGCCACCTCGGCGGACGCGCGGTCGACGCGGTCCCAACGCCCGATGCCGACGATGGCCCCGCGCACGGTGACGACCAGGGCTACACGGTCGACGTTGTCGACGTTCGTGAACCGGTGCAGGTCGCGCTCGCTCAGCTCGCGGATGGGGGCGAAGAAGCGCAGGTAGATGGACTCGTCGGACTGGCCCGAGTGGAAGAGCCGCACCCCGTCGGCGTCGTCGGGCCGGATCGGGCGCACGTGCCCGACCGAGCCGTCGCGCAGCACGACGTCGGCCTCCCACCGGGCCGGGTCCACGGTCTCTCGGCGGTCACGGGGCATGGTGCCCATGGTTCCATCCCGCGGGCTCCCGCGGGCCGACCGGGGCATCTGCGAGCATCGCCGCATGGAGTTCTCCGACGTCGTCCGCCGACGCCACATGGTCCGCCGCTACGACGCCGGGCGACCGGTGCCGCCGGAGGCGCTGCGGGCGTGCCTGGAGAACGCGGTCCGGGCCCCCAGCGCCGGCTTCAGCCAGGGCTGGGACTTCGTCGTGCTCGAGGACGGGGCCGACCGGGACCGGTTCTGGGCCGTGACGACCGAGGACGAGGAGGAGCCGGACCACTGGCTCGCGGGCGTGCGCGCCGCGCCGGTCCTCGTGCTGTGCTGCTCTGACAAGGAGGCCTACCTCGAGCGCTATGCCGCCCCCGACAAGGGCTGGACCGACCGCGACGAGGCCCGGTGGCCGGTCCCCTACTGGGACATCGACACCGGGATGGCGGCCCTGCTCATGCTCCTCACGGCGGTGGACGAGGGCCTCGGCGCCCTGTTCTTCGGGGTGGCCCCGGAGTTCCACGAGGACGTGCACGAGGCCTTCGCGGTGCCGCGGGACCGCGCGGTCATCGGCGTCGTCGCCCTCGGCTACGAGGTGGCCGGGCCCAAGAGCCCGTCGCTGCGCCGCGGCCGCCGTGGCGTCGACGAGGTCGTCCACTGGGGCCGGTTCGGCGCGCGCTGCACCTGACGGCGGTCAGCCGGCCTGGTCGAGCAGCGCGCGGGCGAAGTCGGCGTGCGTGACGAGGGCGTCGAGGTAGCCCCCGCGGATGCCGGCGAGCGCGGCGGGGACCTTCTCGAGCCCGTAGGCGATGCCGATGACCTCGGGGACGGCCTTGAGCTGGGCGGCGCTGACGGCGACGACCCGCTGGCTGATGCTCGTCTCGACCGCGCGGCCGTCGGCGTCGAGCAGGACCCCCGGACAGGTCGGCCGCGACGCCGAGGCGGCGCACGGCGGCCTGCTCGGCGGGGGTCAGGGCGTCGTGCAGCGTGGACGCCGGGGGGTCCAGCCGCCGACCCCGACGACGGCCTTGGTGACGGTGTCGAAGCGCGCCACCGCCTCGGCGACCTGCTCCTGGCGATAGAGCCCCTGTGCCGTGGCTTCGTCGGTGACGAGCATCGGGGCGTAGAAGACCGACGACTCCGCCTGACCGCCGTCAGCACGGTGGCCCGATCGGGCCGGGTCGTCCTCGTCGGCATGGGCGGCGACACGGTGCAGCTGCCGCTGTCGTACGTCCAGGATCGCGAGCTCGTCATCACCGGCGCGTACCGCTACGCCAACACCTGGCCCACTGCGATCGAGCTCGCCGCGTCGGGCCGGGTCGACCTCGACGCCCTGGTCACGGGGCACTACGGCCTCGGCGACGTCGAGACCGCCCTGACCGCCGCGAAGAGCGACCCGACGAGCATGAAGGTCATGGTGCGCCCCGGCGACTGACCCCCGCTCCCACCCCGATGACCCACCACACCATGCACTGGGTCGACGGCGGACCCACCGACCTCGCGAACGGCGCGCTGCTGTGCAACCCACCCCCCGTTCGGCTGCTCGCTCCTGCCAGGTGAGTCAAGGAGATATCGTGCGGCAGTGTGAGCAACCTCTTCAGCATCTGGCCTCAATTCGGCTTCCGGGAGAACCCGTACAGCAACCTCAACCTCCCCGGAGATGAGGTCGGCCATCGTTTATTGGTTGGTCGGGATGATGAAGTGGGAAGGCTCCAGCGAGCGATCGGCTCAATGGGAACGCATCCCACGGTGGAGGGCCCGGCGGGTGTGGGGAAGTCGAGCCTCATTGCCGTTGCCTGCTATCGAATGCTCCAGGAGTCGGTGGATGCGGCAGCGGGCACGATATTCGTTCCTGTTCAAGGGTTCCAGGCGAACACCTCGGTACAAGCATTTGAAATGGAGGTTTACTACGGTATCGCCCAGGCCTTAATCAATGGGGTCGATGCCTTTCGTCGCGCTGGGCTCGCCGTTCCAGACGTGGCCAGACTCAATACCTGGCTCAACGACGCCACCTTCAGGCAGGCGTCGGGCGGGGCATTCGGATTTTCTGGAGGTGGAGGAGCAGTTCCCAACGATGCCGAGGGTTTTACGTCATCGGGCTTTCCTGAAGCGGTGAGGGCCCAGCTCAACCGGTGCTTCCCTGCGTCTAACGCGGGCGCGATGGTCTGTGTGGTTGACAACCTTGAATTGCTCCAAACGGTCGGAGATGCTCGAGAAACCCTTGAGGCCCTTCGAGATCGCGTGTTCAATCTGCCCGGAACGAGGTGGGTCCTGTGCGGGTCGAGGGGCATCGTGGCGCGGGCGCGGAGTGAGCGGCTAAGTGGTATCTTTGCCGCCCCCATACGAGTTGGACCCCTGAAATCAGATGCCTCCCTTCTAGCAGTTGAGAGACGTCTGGACGAATACGGCGGCTTCGACGCGTATGCGCCCGTACGTCCAGACGGGTTCGCCTTCTTGTATGGGGCCTTGAATCAAAACTTGCGTGATGCAATGGCGTATGCCCAACAGTTTTCAGAATGGGTCTACTCTGAGTATGTGGTACCTGGCGCTACTTACCTTCCCGACGAACAATCGCTCGTGGAACTTCTCGAGGGTTGGCTTGCCGACATGGCGGATAGAGCGCATGAGGATGCGCGGGGCACTCAGCGTCGTCACTGGCAATTCTTCGACCAGCTTGCGGAGTTTGGAGGCGTTGCGCGTCTTAGCGAATGGGAGACTTACTTCACGCGGCAGCAGAACATGAGCAACGCAATCACCGCATTGGAGCAGGTTAACCTGGTGGTGCGGGGCGTCGACCCCGAAAACGCGACTCGCTCGATGGCTACGATTACGCCACTTGGATGGCTGGTGTACTTCAATCGCAATCGCTACCAGTTGCCGCAGCACGACCCATCGCGCCGGGACGGCGACGACGCTTGACTTGAAGTAGCAACATAACTCGTCGGAGGCTGGGCAGGGGTGGGCGTCGACCCATAGCGGCGGTCGTTGGCGGCGGGGGAGCCGGTCAAGGGCGCGCAGCGGCGGAGCGGACCTTGACGGGCGGCGGAGGCGCCGGAGGCTGGCGCGGCGGGTCGGCGGCCGTCGGGGATGGCTCGATGGGACTAGTGACAGGCGTGTAGTTCGTGTGCTGGACTGAGCCTGCGGCCGCTCCGACCGGGGTGGTTACCGAACCAAACTAACTAACTGACGAGGCCCTGGCCCGGGGCTACGAAGGCAGTCGCGCCACAGGCGGCAGGGTTCCGGAGTTCCGGCTGATCGCGTGTCCCGCAGCGTGTGAGGTCGCCGGACTGTATCTCGTAAACCATGAAGGGACCGGTCGAGCCATGGTGCTCCCGGTCCTTCGCTGTTGGCGGAGGCCGGGGCACACCGTTCTGACTTGTCGAGGTGTGCGGTGTCGGTCGCTGTTAGGGAGCCAACGCTCCATGCCGGGTGGACGTTGACGTTGTACCCAGGCGCCCGGGAGGGCGGGGGGTGTTTCGTGTCAGCGAGCGGACGGCCGCGGTCCACGGGGGTGAAGGGGTACGCCGCCGACCCGGAGCGTGCTGCGGTGGAGGCGGGGCGTCGGGCTCGGGCCCGGTTGCGTCGGTACGGCGCGGCGAACCGGTTGAACCGGATGGGGACCTTGACGTACGGGCCACCGCGGTCCACCGATCCGAGGGAGGTCCGGGCGCATATAGGGCTGTTCTTCCGAGATCTCCGGGAGCGTCGTGGGGGCAAGGCGTTCCCGTACGTGTGGGTGCCGGAGCTGCACGGGGACGGGGTGCACTTCCATGTGCACTTCGCCGTCGGCTCCTACATCCCGCGGCGTCAGATCGTCTCTGCCTGGGGTCGCGGGATCGTCCACATCATGCTGCTGGGTGACTTGCCGGTCGGGTCGGGCACCTTGGAGGAGGCCCGGAAGGCGGCGGGCTACCTGTCGAAGTACGTGGCGAAGACGTTCGTCGGACCCGCGGGCGCCAGCGTCCGGCCCACGGGCCTACACCGTTTCGACGTGGCCCAGGGGTTCGCCCCGCGGGCGGTGCGGATCGAGGGGACGTCTCGGGCTGAGGTGGTTGAGCGGGCGTCGGGGGCGATGGGCGGCGACCCGTCCCGGTCGTGGTTCTCGGCCGATGTCGAGGACTGGCAGGGTCCTCCGGCGCTGTGGCTGCAGTGGGCGGGCTGAGCCATGACCTCATCGAGTGAGAAGGCGACGCGTGAGGCGGCACGGGCATGGGTGGTCGCGTCGTGTCAGGCCCAGGGGGTGCCGGTGCTGGTGACGGATCTGAGGGTGTTGGCGTCGGTGGCGGGGCTGGTGTCCGGGCGGGGGACAGGGACGGCCGGGGCTCCGCGGGGCCCGCGTGCGGGTGCGGAGCGCGGCTGGTCCGCGCCCCGGCCCGGCTCAGACTTTCCAGACGGGCTGCACGCGGTTGGGGTCGAGGGTCCGGGCTCCGGAGACTCCGGAGGTGATGACAGCGTGGTCGAGAACGGCGGCGATGACGGCGTGCTGCCGGTCGAGGTTGAGCCCGGCCCACTGTCCGCGTAGGTCGTCGTCGGGGCTGAGCAGCCCCTCGAGGGCGTGGCTGCCGGTTACCCGGTTCAGGCGTCCTTGTGTCTCCCGGAGCCGGTCCGCGATGACCTGGCGCGCCTTGGCCCACTCCGGGCCAGTGATGGCCCTGTTGGCGTACATTCCCGTCAGTTCGGCCAGCTGCGCCTGGTCGGCGGTGACCTGCTCGGCCAGGTGGGAGGTCTCAACCTGTTCCGCGGCGCGTCCGGCCAGGGCGTCGGCGAAGGCGGGCGAAGACAGCCGGATCAGAACGCCCTCGGCGACCAGTTCCTCGACGGGGCCGGCGACCACGGTGAGCCGGCCGCAGCCGCCGTGGTCCGGACCGCTGGAACACACGTAGTGCCGGGTGGTGGCGCGGGCGGCGGAGTACAGCCGGTTCCCGCACCGGCCGCACCGCAGCAGCCCGGAGAGCAGATAGCGGCGCGGGGCCCGGCGACCGGCGACCTGCTTGCCGCTCATGACCGCCAGCACCTCGTCTCGCTGTTGAGGGGTGATGATCCCCGGCCATACCGCGGGACCGACGACCTGGCCTCGATGCTCCCTCAGACCGGCGATCCGCGGGGACGTAATCAGGGTGCGCAGCGTGGGGGTGCGCCACGGTCCCCCGCAGATGGTCCGGACATCCTGGGCGTCCAGCCACGTCGCCAAGGACCGCAGCGACTCCCCCGCGCAGAACCGGTCCACCACCGCCCGGACCACCGCCGCCTCATCCTCCCGGATGGTCACCTTGTCGCGCTCGTATCCGAACGGCCTGGCCATTGAACCGCCCGCGTGCGGCAGACCGGCCTGGGCCTGCTCGTCGTTCTTGCGTCGGATCCGCCGCGACTTCGTCGCCGACTCACCCGCCGCGAAGATGCTCAGCATCCGCACCATCATCAACCCGTCACCGGTCATCAGGTCCGACTCCCCGACGACGAACCGCACATGCGTCACCCGAGCCGCCTCCAGCGTGGCGACGAACTGCTCCAGCTCGATGGGCCTCCGCGTCAACCGGTCCACGTGGTAAATCAGGACCGCGTCCCGCGCCCCGTTCTGCAGGTCAGCCAGCATCCGCGCGTAGGCGGGTCGGTGTTTGCCGGAGTAGGCGGAGAAGTCGTTGTCCTCGTACACCTCGGCCACCGGCCAGCCCAGCCGGTCGGCCAACGCGCGACAGTCCTGCACCTGCCGCGCCACTCCCAGCCCGGTGCCCTCCTGGTCGCTGCTGATCCTTGCGTACACCGCTGCCGCTCGCACCGTCGTCATAAGGGGTCAGACTAGCGACAAGTGGCCAACGGCACGCTGCTCTGCAACCGCCACCACCACGTGGTGCATCGCGACCGGTTTCACGCCGAGGTCACTCCCGACGGGGTGGACTGGGACACCGTGCCCCGCAGCGACGACCGCGGGGCGGGCTGACCTCAGGGAGCGGGCTCGAGGGCGAAGCGGGTGGGGCCGCTGCCGTCGATAACCCGACAGACGTACGCCGGGCTCGCCAGGACACGACACGAGACGGAACCTCCGTTGGCGTGGAGCGCCAGCTGCGCCTGGTCACCGCCGAGACCGATCGCATACCGGACGGTGACCGCGCGGTCCCGGGCCGAGGGCCCATCGCCGGAGAGGTAGCGCACCTCGATGGTCTGTCCGGGCAGCACCTCCCAGGGCGAGACGAGCGCGGCGAGGTCCTCCGGGTCGTCGCACGCCCTCCGCCCGTGGTCGACGGTGCGGCAGTGCACCGTCCCGGCCTCGGCGAAGAGCAGGTGCAGGGTCTGGGTGGTCCCGTTGGCCACGGAGAGCCGGGGCTGGTCGGCGGCGGCCGCACTCGAGGCGGTCGCGGCGGGGATGATGAGTGCGGCGATGAGCACCAGCAGCAGCCACGCCCCCCTCGGTCGGACAAGGCCAGGGGTCGCAGATCGCATGATGGTCTCCAGCTTTCGAGACAGGACCGTCAGCCGGTCCCGATGTTCCCGAGCCTTGCGCTCCCGGTTGATGGGGGCGATGGACCTGGGTCCCCTGCTGGCCCGACCGTCGCACCCATGGGGCTGTACGGCGTCGGGGGCGTCGGTGGGTCGGGGACGGGTCGGGGCCCGCGGTGAGCCAAGATGGTCGGGCCCCACCCACGAAGGAGCCCGACCCCGTATGCCGCGCAGCAGTACGCGTACCCCCTCCGACGAGCCGGTCGACGAGACCCCCGAGCGGATCATCGACATCGACGTCGAGGAGGAGATGCGCAACGCCTTCCTCGAGTACTCCTACTCGGTCATCTACTCCCGGGCGCTCCCCGACGCCCGCGACGGACTGAAGCCGGTGCAGCGCAGGATCCTCTACGGCATGAGCGAGCTGGGGCTGCGCCCCGACCGGGCTCATGTGAAGAGCCAGCGCGTCGTCGGCGAGGTCATGGGCAAGTACCACCCCCACGGCGACCAGGCGATCTACGACGCCCTCGTGCGGATGGCCCAGCCGTTCACCATGCGGCTGCCGCTCATCGACGGGCACGGCAACTTCGGCTCCCTCGACGACGGGCCGGCCGCCGCGCGCTACACCGAGGCGCGGATGGCCCCGGCCGCGCTGCTCATGGTGGCCGGTCTCGACGAGGACACCGTCGACTTCGTCCCCAACTACGACGACACCCAGACGCAGCCCGGCGTCCTGCCCGCCGCCTTCCCCAACCTGCTCGTCAACGGCGCGAGCGGCATCGCGGTCGGGATGGCCACCAACATGGCGCCGCACAACCTCGTCGAGGTCATCGGTGCCGCCCGGCACCTCATCGCCAACCCGGGCTGCTCGCTCGACGACCTCATGAAGTTCGTGCCCGGCCCCGACCTGCCCGGCGGCGGCCGCGTCATCGGCCTCGACGGCATCCGCGATGCCTACCTCACCGGGCGCGGGGCGTTCCGCACGCGCGCCACCGCCCGCATCGAGTCGATCACCCCGCGCCGCAAGGGGATCGTCGTCACCGAGCTGCCCTACTTGATCGGCCCCGAGAAGGTCATCGAGAAGATCAAGGACCACGTGCAGTCCAAGCGGCTGCAGGGCATCGCCGACGTCAAGGACCTCACCGACCGCAGCCACGGGATGCAGCTGGTCATCGAGGTGAAGAACGGGTTCAACCCCGACGCGGTCCTCGAGCAGCTCTACAAGCTGACGCCGATGGAGGAGTCCTTCAACGTCAACAACGTGGCGCTGGTCGAGGGGCAGCCGCGCACGCTGGGCCTGAAGGACCTGCTCACCGTCTACGTCGACTTCCGCACCGACGTCGTCCGGCGGCGCACGGCGTACCGGCTCGCGCGGCGCGAGGAGCGGCTGCACCTCGTCGAGGGCCTGCTCGTCGCCATCGCCGACATCGACGAGGTCATCCAGGTCATCCGCTCGTCCGACGACGCGAGCATCGCCAAGGCCCGGCTGATGGACGTCTTCGACCTGTCCGACGCCCAGGCGACCTACATCCTCGACCTGCAGCTGCGCCGCCTGACCAAGTTCTCGCGGCTCGAGCTGGAGACCGAGCAGGCCGAGCTGCAGCGCCAGATCGAGGAGCTGCGGGCGATCCTCGGCGACGAGAAACTGCTGCTGCGCACCGTGTCGTCCGAGCTCGCGGAGGTGGCCAAGGCCCACGGCACCCCCCGCCGCACCGTGCTGCTGGAGTCGGCCGGGACGCCCGTGTCGAGCGCCGCGGGCGGCGCCCTGCCGCTGGAGGTCGCCGACGACCCGTGCTGGGTGCTCCTGTCCTCGACCGGCCTGCTGGCGCGCACCCGCACCGACGAGCCGCTGCCCACCGAGGGCGGCCGCTCGAAGCACGACGTCGTCGTGGGACGGGTGCGCACCACCGCGCGCGGTGACGTCGGCCTCGTGACCAGTGCCGGGCGGATGGTGCGCCTCTCCGTCATGGAGCTGCCCGCCCTGCCCGACACCGCCGGCCCGCCGTCGCTGAGCGGCGGTGCGCCGCTCGCCGCCTACGTCGACCTCCCCCGGGGCGAGGAGCCGCTCACCCTGGCCTCGCTCGCGAGCGACGCCGCGGGTCTGGCCCTCGGCACGGCCCAGGGAGTGGTCAAGCGGGTCGCCGTCGACTACCCGGCGCGTCCCGACTTCGAGCTCATCGGCCTGCGCGACGGCGACCGCGTGGTCGGCGCAGCGGAGGTCCCGTCGGAGGCGAGCGACCTCGTCTTCGTCACCAGCGACGCCCAGCTGCTCCACTTCCCCGCGTCGTCGGTGCGCCCCCAGGGGCGTCCGGCGGGCGGGATGGCCGGCGTCAAGCTGGCTCCCGGCGAGACGGCCGTGTGGTTCGGGGTGGTCGAGGCGGACGCCGACGCGGTCGTCGTCACCTCCAGCGGCTCGTCGGGCGCCCTGCCGGGCACCCAGGCCGGCTCCCTCAAGGTCACGCCGTATGCCGAGTACCCGGCCAAGGGGCGCGGCACCGGTGGCGTGCGCTGCCACCGCTTCCTCAAGGGCGAGGACACCCTCGTGCTCGCCTGGGTCGGGCCCACGCCGGCCAAGGCGTCCGGGGCCAACGGCGTCGCGCTCGAGCTACCCCCCGCCACCGGACGGCGCGACGGTTCCGGGACGCCCGCGTCCAGCGTCATCGCCGGCATCGCCGGGCCGTCGTGACGGCGGCGGGTCCCCCGCACCTCACCCACGGGCGCAGTGCGCCGGACGCCTGCTCGGTCCTCTGGGACCGGGCCGGTGACGACGAGTCGGTCTACGGCACCTCCGCGCCGGCGCGGTTCTGGGTGGCGGTGGAGCAGAACGGCCCGTGGGGGCGGACGCCCGCCCTGCACTCGTCCTTCCCGCCCGAGCTGGGCGCTCGGCTCCTCGACGGGCTCGCGCGCGCGGGCGGGCGGCTGGTGCTCATCCGCCGGCCGGGCTCACATGCCTCGCCCCGCAGCGGTCCGCGCCGGATCTTCGTCGCATGGTCCGGTCCCGGCGCCTTTCTGCTGACCGGACGGCTCGACGACCCCGAAGACCTGCTCCGCCTCGACCTCGCCGCCCTCGCGCGGGGCGACCACGACGGCACCGTCGCGTCGTGGCCGTGGCTGGCCCCGAGCGATCCGGTCGTGCTCGTCTGCACGAACGGGCGCCGCGACGTCTGCTGCGCCGTCCGCGGACGGCCCGTGGCTCTCGCCGGCCAGGAGACGATGCCCGGACGGGTCTGGGAGTGCTCCCACACCGGCGGTCACCGCTTCTCCCCCACCGGGGTGCTGCTGCCGTGGGGCCGGGCGCTCGCCCGGCTCACCGAGGCGACGGTCGCGGACGTCGTCGACGCCGCCGACCGGGGAGCGCTCCCGCTCGGGCTGCTCGGGCCGCTCCACGACCGGGGCGGCAGCGCCCTCCCGATCGCGGTGCAGGTCGGGGAGTCGAGCGTGCGCGCCCTCGTCGAGGAGACCGACCTCGAGACGCTGCAGGGCCGGGCGACCGGGCCGCGGGAGGTGGTCGTCACGCATACCGACGGCCGGCGCTGGTCCGTCGACCTGTCGGTGGTGACCGGCGAGGCGCGGCGCAACTCGTGCGGGGAGGCCCCCGAGGTCGCGCGCACCTGGACGGCGACGGTCACGGACCTCGACGGTGCACCCGCTCGTCAGCGGCGGGGCATCCAGCCCTGACGCCACGGCCACCAGCTGAGGACCCCCGGTGGTGGGTGGGGCCTCGCGGCCCCCCCCACCACCGGGGACCGGTCAGCGGTGGGCGTCGACGAAGGCCAGCATCCGGGTCCATGCGTCGCTGCAGGCGTCGCCCCAGTCGGCGTAGGTGCGGTCGAAGAACGAGTGGGGCGCGCCCGCGTACTCGACGAGCTCGTGGTCGACCCCGGCGTCGGTGAGCGCACGGTCGAAGGCGGCGTTCTCCTCCGGCGAGGTGGCCTGGTCGGCGCCGGCGGCGAGCACGAGCACCGGGGCGGTCATCTGCGGGACGACGTCCATGACGGCCCGCACGATGCCGTAGAAGCCCATGCAGCCCGCGGCGCCGAGGTCCGTCGCCGAGAGCGCCCACGACTCGGCGCCGAACTTGCAGAAGCCGAGCGTGAACACCGGGTCGTCGCTGCGCTGCGCCAGGCGCTCCTTGGCCGCCCGCGCGTCGAGCAGCACGCTCGAGCGCTCGAGCGCCTGCGCGTGCGGCTTGAAGTCGAAGTCGGGCCCACGGTCCGTCAGGCCGGCGGTGCGCGCGTAGGGGTCGATGGCCACGGTGTCGATCCCCGCCTGCGCGAAGGCCAGGGCGAGGTCGGTGTAGTACGGGTGCATCCCCCGGATGTCGGGCAGCAGGACCAGCGAGGCCCCGCGCCGGGTGACGGGGACCGCGTCGTACGCGTTGAGCTCGGTGCCGTCGCCCGAGGTCAGGATGGTGGGCCCGTGGTCACCGACCTCGCTGGACGTCGGGGGCAGGGGCGGGTGCTGGTCGCTGGAGAAACACATGGGGGCATCCTGCCCCGAGCAGCCGGGCGCCGACTGGCAGGGGTCAGGCCGCGGCGGCCGAGACGGCGTCCAGCCGCGCCAGCTGTTCCTTCGTGAGCCGCAACCGGGCTCCGGCCAGGAGCGCGGGCAGCTGCTCGACGGTGCGGGCGCTGGCGATCGGCGCGCCGACGGTGGGCTGGGCGGCGAGCCAGGCCAGGGCGACGGAGGCCACCGTGGTGTCGTGGGCGGCGGCGGTCTCGTCGAGCGCGGCGAGGAGGTCGGCGCTGCCGGGACGCTCGAGGTAGCGGCCCGCGGACGACGCCCGCGCGGAGTCGACCTCGGTGCCGGGGCGGTACTTGCCGGTGAGGAACCCCCCGGCCAGACCGGCATACGGCAGCTCGACGAGGCCGCGGCTCTTCAGCGTCGGCAGCAGGCTCGTCTCGAGCTCGCGCTCCACGAGGTTCCACTGGTCCTGCGCGACGGTGAAGCCGGTGAGGCCCTGGGTGGCCGCCACGTCGAGCGCGGCTGTGAGCCGGTCGCTCGTGAAGTTGGAGGCGCCGACCTCGCGCACTTTGCCGGCACGCACGAGCGAGTCGAAGGCGACGACGTACTCCTCCGGGGCGACCTCGGGGTCGTCGCGGTGCGCGTAGTAGAGGTCGAGGTGGTCGGTCTGCAGGCGGCGCAGGGAGTCCTCCGCGGCCAGCACGATGTTGCGGGCCCCGAGACCGGGGCGGTCGGGCTTGCTGAACACCTTGGTGTGGATCTCCACGTCGTCGCGGCGGCCACGGGCGGCCAGCCACTCGCCGATGACCGTCTCGGATTCCCCGCCGGTATGCCCGGGGACCCACCGCGAGTAGACGTCGGCCGTGTCGATGGAGCGACCGCCGCCGTCGACGAACGCGTCGAGGACGGCGTGGCTCTGGTCGCGGTCGGCCGTCCAGCCGAAGACGTTGCCGCCGAGGACGAGGGGACCGAGGTCGAGGGAGGTCATGCCCTCACCCTGTCAGGGGCGGCCGGCGCGGCCCTCCGCGGGGGGCCGTGACGCGGGGGTTCAGCGACGGACCCTGCTCGGCTCACCAGGGCTTGGCCACCGTGGGGCCGCCGGTGGACCCACGCTGCTGGTCGGTCTGCTGGCGCTGCTGGAGGTTGTCCTGGGTCCTGGAGTCGAGCTCCTGCTGCTTCTCGGGGCTCGGCTGGCTCTGCGGGTCGGGCTGCTGGTTCTGCTGGTTCTGCTGGTCCTGCTGGCGCTGCTGCTCCTGCTGCTGCTGCTCCTGCGCCCGCTGCTGGGCGTCGCGCAGCTGCTGGCCCTCGTCGTTCTGCGCGTCGCCCTGGAAGCAGCCCTGAGGTGCCTGCGCGACGACCTCCTCGAGCCGGCCGCGGAAGGCCTGGGCCTCGGCCGTGCGCCCCGCCTGCGTCGCCGCGGTGCCGAGCTTCTCGAGGCTGAGGACGAGGTTGACCCGGATCTGGCAGGACTCGACGGAGTTTTTCGGGGCCAGCGCGAGCGCCTCCTCGAACGCCGCCCGCGCACCGGCGAAGTCGCCGGCGAGCACGCGGGCGTCGCCGCGCGCGAACGGCGCCTTGTGCGGCTCGATGACGTTGAGCCACGACAGATGGTCGGCCGCGTCCTGCGTGCCGGTGATGTTGCCCGCGGTGTAGCTGCGGAGCGCGTCCTCGCCGAACGCCACCATCGAGAGGAGCTTCGTGGCCACGAGCAGCATGAGCACCACGACCGGGAGCGACCACCAGACGAGCCGGCGCCGCAGCCGCAGGCGACCCGCCCGCTGCTCGTCCGTCTCCGGTGCGGCTGCGGTGAGCCAGCGCGGCCGCCGACCGGGCCGGGGCGCCGGGTCACGCGGCGGCGGGCCGCCCGGTCGCAGGGGGCTCGTGGTCGTCATCGCGGAGCCCTCCCGACGAGGCGGCGTCGCTCCGCGGGCCGCTCGGCGGTCGCACGGGCGGCGGCGGTCGCGGCTCCGAGCTCCCACGCGGCCAGGAGGCTGAGCAGCAGCAGGGCCACCCAGTAGAGCTCGGTGCGGCCACTCACCGTCCCCGTGCTGTCGGCCGCCCGCACCGGAGCCATCGACCGCAGCTGCACGGCATCGACGATGCCCACGCCGTCGTCCGGGGACGTGCGGTGCAGGTAGGGCACACCGAGCTGGTCGGCGATGGCCCCCAGCTCTTTCTCGTCGATGCGGGACAGGGCCGGCCGGTTGGTGGCCGGGTCGATGATGTCGCCGGAGGTGCGGTCCCCGGTGCTGAGCATGGGTCCGCCTGCGGCCGTGCCGTAGCCGAGGACGGCGCCGCCGTTGACGAGGTCGGACCCGAGGGTGAACGGCGGCGGTGAGGTGGACGCCGTCTGCTCCCCGTCGCCGAGGTAGAAGAGGATCCGCGGCCGCTCGGGATGGCTCTCCCGGCCGCGCTCCAGGGCCTGACGCACGGCGTCGCGGGCGACGGTGACGCTGCTGCCCCGCGAGAAGTTCGTCGTCTCCGCGCGCAGCGTGTCGGCCGCGGAGGCGAGCGCGGACGCGTCACTGGTCAGCGGCAGCCGGGTCGTCGTGTCGACGTCGAACGTCATGAGCGAGAACCGCGCTCCGGGCAGCTGTTGGGCGACCCCCCTCAGGTCGGCGCGCACCCCCGTGAGCCGCGAGGTCCCCCCGGCGTAGTCACGGGCCATGATCGAGGAGGTGGTGTCGACGACGACGTAGACGTCGAGGGCGCTCGCGTCGACCCGGATGTCGGTGCCCGGCACGGCGGGGCGCAGGGCGGCGACGAGCACGAGCGCCACCATCGCTGTGCGCCGTAGGCGGGCGGCGAGCGTCTCGGCGCGCTCACGGCGGCCGGGGGGCCACCAGACCAGCACGCCCCCGACCCCGGCGAGCAGGAGGAGCAGAGGCCACGGGGCGACCGGCAGGAACGACACGCCGGTCACGCCGGCGAGCAGGCCGCTCATCGTCGCCACCTCGCACGCCGCACCGCCAGGAAGGCGAGCAGCGCGACCCCCGACAGGGCGATGGGCACACCGGGGTTGTCGTTCACGACCGTGCGGGGCGACGCCGGTATGCGGGAGGCCTCGCGGGACGACACGGCCTCGAGGGTGCGCCGCACCGCCGACACGTCGTTGAGGGAGAAGTAGAGACCGCCGGTGTCCTCCGTGACGGTGCGCATCTCGGCGGCTGTGCTGGAGGACGTGTTGTCGGTGGGGTTGATGCCGTAGACCTGGATGCCGGCGCTGCGGGCGAGCTGGCCCCCTTCGGGCAGGGTGAACAGCGACTTGCCGGCCGCCTCGTTGTCGGAGGCGAGGATCACCGACCGGGCGCGCTTCAGCTCGGGGTGGTCGAAGCTGCGCACGCAGGTGGCGAGGCCGTCCCCGATGAGCGAGCTGCCGAACCCGTTGAGGGTGCCCGCGAAGAAGGGGTCCTTCGGGTCGAGGAGCCCGAGCGCCCGCTGGGCCCGCTTCAGCTGGTCGACGACGAAGTCGTAGTCGTCGGTGAGGGGGAAGACAGGCACGGCCGAGCTGTTGAAGATGACCATCGAGATCCGCTCACCCCGGAAGCCGGCGACGAGCTGGGTGAACGTCGAGACGACCTCGGCGTCGACGTCGACCATCGAGCCGGAGACGTCGAGGCACAGGACGATGTCGCGGTTGTCCTTCTCGCTCACGAGGCTGACCGACCGCATCGGCCGGGCCGCACCGAGGGCGGCGGCTAGCACGACCACGGCAGCGAGGCCGGCGGCGGCGAGCAGCAGCAGCCGGTGCCGGCGGACCGCCAGGCCGTACTCCGGGAGCGCCCGCAGCGCCCCGGTGTTGGCCACCGCGACGGGTGCGGCGGTGCGCCGGCGGCGCAGCAGGACCCACGCCACGACGGCGACCAGAGCAGCGGTGGCCAGGACGGGGAGCAGCAGCCAGGCGAGGGCGAGGCTCCCGCCGAGGAGACCCGAGACGCCGGAGAGCAGGCCGGTCACATCCATCGGGCCACCACCTCGCGAGCGGCGCGCGCTGCGGCGCCCACCGATCCCGGGCGGTCGGGCCCGAACTCGACCGGGTAGAGACCGCGCACGACGTCGGAGACCGGCACGAGCGCGGGGTCGCCGCTGCGCCGCAGGTCGGCCAGCGTCATCGTCGGGGCCTGCACCCCGGTCGCCTCCTGCACGAACTCGCGCACCGCGACGCTCAGCTCCTGGTGGGCACGCCGGGCGGACAGCTCACCGGCGTCGTGCAGCCGGGCGATCTCGTCGATCCGCTCCAGGTAGCCGCCCTTGAGCCGGGCCAGCCACCACCCGGGGGGCAGTTCGGGCTCCGGCTCGACACGGGCGGGCCGGGTCTGCGCCCAGACGACGAGGCCCCAGCCGAGGACCCCGAGCACGATGACGACCCCGATGGCCGTCCACAGCGGGGAGTACGTCATCGGCGGGTAGACGTCAGCGGCCACGGCGGCGCTGCCTCTCCAGCATCCGGAACAGCACCGGGAGCACCTGGTCGGTGGACCCCATCCGGGCGTGCACGATGCCCAGCCCCTCGAGCCGGGACTCCCGCGCCTCGCGCCGGGCGGCGACGTCGCGCTCGTACGCCGCGTGCAGCCGGGCGTCGAAGCGCACCTCGGGCGCCAGCACGTGCTCGTCGCCGACATCGACAGCGGAGTCTCCGGCACCGGACGCGGTGGGGTCGGCGTCCTCGACGGTCACCCACAGGACCTCGTGCTGGGCATGCAGGCGGCGCACGAGGGCGACCTCCTGCTCGTCCAGGTCGTGCTCGTCGGCCACGACGACGAGCAGGGCCCGCTGCCGGTAGTGGGTCGCGACGAACTCCAGCGGAGCCGTGGGCCGGCTGCGTCCGGCGTCGAGACGGGTGCGCTGCTGGACCACCCGCAGGAGGCGCTCCAGCCCACCCTCGCGGCCGACGGCGGCATACCCCCGGCTGGTGGCGCTGTCACCCTCGACGAGCGCGACCTGGTCGCCGTGACGCAAGGCGAGGTAACCGAGCATGCCGATGAGCTGGATGGCCACCGCCGACTTCGCCTCGCCGCTGGTCGTGCGGGCGGCCATGCCGCGGCCGGTGTCGACGACGAAGAGCACCGTCTGGGTGCGGGTGGCCACCCAGCGCTTGACGAGCGGGCTGCCGTGGCGGGCGGTCGCCTTCCAGTCGATGTCGCGCACCTCGTCGCCCGGCACGTACTCGCGCAGGTCGTCGTAGTCGAGGCTGCGACCGCGGAACACCGACGCATACTCCCCGTCGAGCAGACCCCAGGTGCGGCGGCGCGCGACGATGAAGAGCTTGCTCTTCACGGGGGTCAGCAGGGCGGGCACGGCAGCGTCCCTACGGCGTGCGCACGGTCGCGACGAGCGCGTCGACGACGGTCTCGACCCGCGTGTCGTCGGCGACGGCCTCGAAGCCGAGGACCACCCGGTGGCGCAGCACGCGGTGCGCCAGGGCCTTGATGTCCTCGGGCACGACGTGGTCGCGTCCGGCGAGCAGGGCCCGGGCGCGCGCGGCCTGGGTGAAGGCGATGCTGCCGCGCGGGCTGGCCCCGAACTCGACGTAGCGCGCCAGGCCCGGCTCGATGTAGGTGCCCGGGTGCCGGGTGACGTAGACGATGCCCACCGCGTAGCGCACGATCGCGGGGTCGAGGTAGACGCGCCGGGTGAGCTCCTGCAGCCGCAGGACGTCGTCGATGCCGATGACCGGCTTCTGGTCCTCGCGGAACACCCCGGCGTCGATCCGGTAGAGGACCTCCGCCTCCTCCTCCAAGGTGGGGTAGTCGAGGACGTCCTTGAGCATGAACCGGTCGAGCTGGGCCTCGGGCAGGACGTAGGTGCCCTCCTGCTCGATGGGGTTCTGGGTCGCGAGCACGAGGAACGGGTCGGGGAGCGGGTGGGCCTGGCCGCCGATGGAGGTCTGGCGCTCCTGCATCGCCTCGAGCATGGCGGACTGGGTCTTGGCCGAGGCGCGGTTGATCTCGTCGAGCAGGACGATGTTGGCGTGCACCGGCCCGAGGTGGGTCGTGAACCCGGCCGTGGAGGCGTCGTAGACCTGGGTGCCGACGATGTCGCTGGGCAGCAGGTCGGGGGTGCACTGGATGCGCGAGAACGACCCCGTCACCGCGTGGGCCAGGGTGCTCGCCGCCGTCGTCTTGGCCAGGCCGGGCACCGACTCCAGGAGGATGTGCCCGCCGGTCAGCAGCCCGATGAGCAGGGTCTCCTGCAGCCGCTCCTGCCCGACGACCTTGCCGGTGAACGCGTCCGAGAGGCGTTCCAGCACGTCCCCGGTCCAGCCCACCTCGTCGGCGCGCAGCGTCGGTCCGGACGGCTGTTCCATGGACGGGTCCCCCTGCGCGTTCGGTGTGTCCGGGCGTCCGGGCGACGCCCGGCCGGTTCATCGTAAACACCTGGGGTGACGCCGGGTCGCCGGCGAGGGACCGCACGGGACTGGTTGACGCTCTCGTCGCCGGGGACAACGCTGGATCCACGAGGAGATCGGTGACACCCGGTGGCACCCGGTGCCCCACGATGACACCCGATGACACCCGATGACCGGGAGGAGCACACGATGCCGAAGACGGGACGGGACGGTCGGGCCAGGAAGAGCGAGCTGCCGGGCACCCTGCAGCGCTCGGGCCGCAAGGCGCGGCAGACCTTCGCCGAGGCCCACGACAGCGCTCTGGAGACCTACGACGGGGACGAGTCCCGGGCCTACCGGGTCGCGTTCGCCGCGGTGAAGCACACCCACGAGAAGGTCGGGGACCACTGGGAGCAGAAGGAGGAGTACGGGCCGTCCGACGAGCGGGCGCAGGAGGGCGGCCTGCGCAGCACCGCCCCGACGGCCGGCGGCGTCGACGCCAACGCCACGAAGAAGCACCTCTACGAGCTGGCGACCCGGCTCGGGGTGGAGGGTCGCTCGACGATGACCAAGGCCGCGCTCGTCGAGGCCCTGCAGAGAGCCAACGACCGCGCCTCCGCCCAGGCTCGCGGCTGAGCGTCGTCCCCGGCCGTCAGGGCGACGTGGTGCCGCCCGCCGGGGTCGTGACGATCGACGCGGCGAGGGTTCGGCCCTCCAGTGCCGCCCGGACCGCCGCCACGACGACGTCCGGGCGCTGGTTCTGCAGATAGTGGGTCGTCTGCGGGACAGGGATGAGCACACCGCCGCCCGGCATCGAGGAGACCCACGCCGCCTGGGCGGCGGGCGACACGCGCTGGATCTCGTCCAGGTCGGCCGTCGAGGCGCCGGCCGGTAACGGGTCGGGGAGCGGCTCGGGCAAGGTCTTGATGAGGTCCGTCACCGGGACGGCGGCGGGCAGCGCGGGTCGGGAGGCGAGCTGGGCCACCGTCTCGTCGAGCCGGTAGGACTCGTTGACGTAGCCGGGCACGATCGAGGGCCCCGGGTCGCCGATCGCCCGGCCGATCCCCGCCCAGACTGCGGCGGGCAGTGCGTCCTGCAACGTCGGCGTCGTGGGGTCGACGAGGACGATGCCGCTGACCTCGGCGGGGTAGGTCCGGGCGTACAGGACGGTGAAGAGCCCCCCGAGGGAGTGGCCGACGAGGACGTAGGGCGGGGCCACCCCCGCGGCGCCGAGCAGCTGGTGCAGCTCGCCCACAACCTCGGAGCCCGTTCGCGGCATCGGGGCGACGAGGGACCCGCGGGCCCCGGTGACGTCAGCGGCCGAGTCGACGAGCACGCGCCCGTCGCCCTGCGGTCGGGTCGTCACGTAGGAGCCGGGCCGGTCGTAGGTGCAGACCCGGGCGAACGCCGCCACCCCGGCGAACACGGCCGGCGGGTGGGCGTCCGCCACCTCCCAGATGTCCCCCGCGTTGCCGAGGCCCGAGAGCAGGACGACCGTCCTGTCGCCCGACCCGCGGCACTGGAGGTAGACGGTGCGGCCTCCGCCGAGGTCGACCGGGCCGGAGACGTCCGGCGAGGTCGACGCCTGGCCGGTCGACGCATGGCCGGTCGTCACCGAGCCGGTCGACCCCTGGCCGGGCGAGGTCGCTGGGCCGGCCGGGCTGGTCGGCGCGGCCGTCGCGCACCCACCCAGGACCGCAGCGGCGACGGCCATGACGACGGCGATGAGTCCCGGCCGCGCCCTCATGACCGCGACCCCGTCAGGCGTCGATGCGGGCGCGGTCGAGGGCGGCGGCACTCTCGACGATGAAGTCCTTGCGCGGGGCGACGTCGTTACCCATGAGCAGGTCGAAGATGCGCTCGGCCTGCTCGGCCTCGCCGAGGGTGACCCGCCGCAGCGTGCGCTTGCGGGGGTCCATCGTCGTGTCGGCCAGCTGGTCGGCGTCCATCTCCCCGAGGCCCTTGTAGCGCTGCGGGGGCTCCTTGATCTTCTTCCCGCGCTTCTCCACGGCCGCTCGCGTGCGCCGCATCTCGGCCTCGTTGTAGGTGTAGATGAGGTCGTTCTTCTTCCCGCCGGCGTTGATGACCTCGAGCCGGTGCAGCGGCGGCATCGCGGCATACACCCGGCCGGCGTCGACGAGCGGGCGCATGTAGCGGAAGAACAGCGTGAGGAGCAGGGTGCGGATGTGGGCGCCGTCGACGTCGGCGTCGCTCATGATGATGACCTTGCCGTAGCGGGCGGCGTCGAGGTCGAAGGTGCGGCCCGAACCGGCGCCGATGACCTGGATGATCGCCGCGCACTCGGCGTTCTTGAGCATGTCGGCGATCGACGCCTTCTGGACGTTGAGGATCTTCCCGCGGATCGGCAGGAGGGCCTGGAAGTCCGACGACCGCGCCAGCTTGGCGGTGCCGAGCGCGCTGTCGCCCTCGACGATGAACAGCTCGGAGCGGGCGACGTCGTGGGTGCGGCAGTCGGCCAGCTTGGCCGGCAGCGACGACGACTCGAGGGCGGTCTTACGACGCTGGGTCTCCTTGTGCAGCCGGGCACTGATGCGCGACTTCATCTCCGACGTGACCTTCTCCAGGAGGTTGGCCGCCTCCTGCTTGGCCCCGCGCGGCGGGTTGACGATGCGCTCGGTCAGCTCCTGCTCGACCACCCGGGCGACGATCGCGCGCACGGCCGACGTGCCGAGGACCTCCTTGGTCTGGCCCTCGAACTGGGGCTCGGCCAGGCGCACGGTGACGACGGCGGTCATGCCGGCGAGGATGTCGTCCTTCTCCACCTTGTCGCTGCCCACCTTGAGCCGGCGGGCGTTGAGCTCGAGCTGCTTGCGGAACACCTTGACCAGCGCCTGGTCGAAGCCCTGCACGTGGGTGCCGCCCTTGGGCGTAGCGATGATGTTGACGAACGACGGCACCTTGGCGTCGTAGCCGGTGCCCCACCGCAGCGCGATGTCGACCGCGCACTCGCGGGTCAGCTCGGTCATCTGCATGTGGCCCTGCGGGTCGAGCACGGGCACCGTCTCGGTGAAGCTGCCGGACCCCTGCAGCCGCCAGACCTGGGTCACCGGGGCGTCTGGCGCGAGGTAGTCGACGAACTCGGTGATGCCGCCGTCGTGGTGGAAGACCTCCTCGTGCGGCCCCGCCTCCCCCGGCGTGCCCGGCAGCCCGCGCTCGTCGCGGATCACCAGAGCGAGCCCGGGGATGAGGAACGAGGTCTGGCGGGCGCGGGCGACGAGCTGCTCGTGGTCGAGCTCCGCGCCCGGCTCGAAGATCTCGTGGTCGGGCCAGAACCGGACCCGCGAGCCCGTGACGCCCCGCTTGGCCCGCCCGACCACCGCCAGGTCGCTGCGGCTCTGGTATGCCGTGAACGGGGAGTCGGGCGCGGGACCGGCCCCGTCGGCATACGTGCCGGGCTCGCCGCGCCGGAAGCTCATCCGGTAGGTCCTGCCGCCCCGGTCGACCTCGACGTCGAGGCGGGCGGAGAGGGCGTTGACGACCGACGCGCCCACCCCGTGGAGCCCACCCGTGGCGGCGTACGAGGTGCCGCCGAACTTGCCGCCCGCGTGGAGCTTGGTGAAGACGACCTCGACGCCGGAGAGGCCGGTGCGCGGCTCGATGTCGACGGGGATGCCGCGGCCGTGGTCGCGGACCTCGACCGAGCGGTCGGCGTGCAGGACGACCTCGATGCGGTCGCCGACGCCGGCCAGGGCCTCGTCGACGGCGTTGTCGATGATCTCCCAGAGGCAGTGCATGAGGCCCTTGCTGTCGCGGGAGCCGATGTACATGCCGGGGCGCTTGCGCACCGCCTCGAGACCCTCGAGGACCTGCAGGTGACGGGCGGTGTAGTCACCGGTCGTGCTCGTGCGTGCTGCGGTGGCCACTCTCGTCCTTCGTGCGTCGGGATGCTGCCCGCAGGCTATCCCGGGCACCGACGGGGCCCGGGAGGCGGCGGGGTCCGTGGCGGGGGGCGGCGTGACCGGCCGGGTGAGTCGAACATCACGTCTGGTCCGTCGCGCATCCGGGTATCACCCCGGCGACGAAGTCTTCACATCAGACATCACGGTTCGGCACAGCGTGTGTCACATCACGGGCGAATGCCGAGAGGGAACGAACCCGCGTGCTTGACTGTTGACAGCGGTGAACCCGACCTCAGCAGTCCAGCGGAGGAAAGGTCGACGTCAACGGGGACGTCGGAGCGAAGTACGGCGGGGACCCAGTGGTCCCCAGGTCCGGCCCCGGCCCCCTGAGTTCCAGAGAGAAGGCAGACGTGAACGCAACCTTGGCCCCGAGCCTCACGACAGCGGATCGTTGCGACCGCTGTGGTGCGCAGGCCTACATTCGCGCCCGCCTTGAGAGCGGTGGTGAGCTGCTGTTCTGCGCTCACCACGGCCGTCAGCACCTGCCCCAGCTGCAGGCGAGCGCGAGCGAGATCCACGACGAGACCCAGCGGCTGACCGAGAAGGACGCCGTCAGCTGACCCGTCGTCCCTTCCATCCCTCGCCCGGGGGCTCGTAGAGTCCCCCGCGTGACCGCCTCCCAGCCCCTCGAGCGCCGCCGTCCGGTGGACGAGAACCGATGACCTCGGTCTTGGTCCCCGGTCTGCTCATGCTCGTGGGGCTGGTCGGCATCGTCGTGCCGGTCCTGCCGGGACTGTTCCTCGTGTGGCTCGGCACGGCCCTCTGGGCGTTCGAGCACCCGGACCACACGGCCTGGGTCGTCTGCGCCGCGGCCGGCCTCGTGTATGCCGCGGGGCTCGTCGCGCAGTACGTCCTGCCGGGCCGGCGTCTCAAGAACGCCGGGGTGGGCACGGGGACGATGCTGCTCGGGGTCGTGCTGGCCGTCGTCGGGTTCTTCGTCGTGCCGGTCGTCGGTGGGTTCCTCGGCTTCGTCCTCGGGATCTTCCTGGCCGAGTCCGGGCGTCACCGCACCCGGGCGGGAGCGTGGACCGGCACGAAGCACGCCCTGCGCGCGGTCGCCCTGTCGATCGGGATCGAGCTGACCGCCGGGTTCGTCATCGTGCTCGTGTGGCTGTTCGGCGTCTGGCGGCTGGGCATCCCCGGCTGACGCACGCTGCGGTGCCCTGCAGGGCGCAGTGGCGCACTGCAGGGCCACGGCCTGGGTCCGCTGGCGACCGCGATCCCCTGGGCGCTGTTCGGAGGGTCGAGCGGCTCACCACTCGTCGTGGCGGCGGCGGTCCCATCGCTGCTCGAGGCGCTGCATGAACGAGGCCTTCTGACCGGCTGCGCGGCCCTCGCCGGACACCGCCCGGCGCACCGTCCCGTCGGGACCCACGGCCCCGAGCACGGACTTCTTCGCCGGGCTGAAGGCCCACGCCCCGCCGGCGACCATGAGGGCGAAGCCGATGGCGCCGAGCCAGATGAGGGCGTTGAGCGCGCCGAGCACGACGAGCGCGAGCCCGGCCACGACGCCGAACACCCCGAGCACGATGCGCCGCTTGTTGGGATGCAGGCCGTGGTTGGTGATGTGCGTGGCGAAACGGGGGTCCTCGGCATACAGAGCCTGCTCCATGGCCTGGAGCACCTTCTGTTCGTGTTCGGACAGCGGCACTGTCGTCAACCTCCCTCGCCGGGCCGTCTCGTAGGAGGACGAACGGGCGCTGCAAAAAGTTCGGACGACGACGATGTCGGTGCCGGCGTCCACCTGCCACGTGTGCTACTCGCGAACTGCTGACTTGTAGCTACTCGTGAGTCACTGTAAGTCCTCAGGATAGGTGTGCGCGAGGGGACCTTAGGCCTGAATGGGAGGGGCGGCGGCAAACGTCAGCAGACCGTCATCTGGGGTGGTCGACCGAGGCCCGTCGAGGGTCCCGGCGGGCCGCTCGGCACGCTCAGATCGGGGGCGGGGGGTCGTCGACGGGGTCGTGCTGCGGCGCGCCCGGCTGGAACCGTCGGGACCGGCCACCGCGGCTCACCTCGGCCCGCGCGGCACCCGCCGCGGCGGCCGCCGACCGCGGGGCCTCGCCGCGGTCCCGGACCAGGGCCGCGGGACGCACCGCACCAGCCCCGAACCGGGCGCTGGCCCGGTCGACCGCCCGGTCGGCGTCGCGCCAGCCGTGGTCGGGCTCGTCGAGCATCCCCTGCACCGGGGCGCCGGACGCCTCGACGAGACCTTCCATCCGCACGCCGACGAGCCGGATCCGGGCCCGCTGCAGACCGAGGGCGTCGAAGAGCGAGCGGGCCGTCTCGTAGATGTCGCGCGAGACGTCGGTGGGGTCGCGCAGCGTGCGGGCCCGGGTGATCGTCGTGAAGTCGGAGAACCGCACCTTGATCGAGACGGTGCGCCCCATCATCCCGGCGGCACGCACGCGGGCGGCCGTGCGGTCGGCGAGCCGCAGCAGCTCGCGGTGGATGACGACGGGGTCGTCGACGTCGTGGGCGAACGTCTCGTCGGAGCCGATGCTCTTCTCCCGCTGCTGGCGGACGACGGGGCGGTCGTCGCGGCCCCAGGCCAGGGCGTGCAGGTGGCTGCCCGAGACGTCGCCGAGCGCCCGGCGCAGGGTCTCGACCGGCGTATGCGCGATGTCCGCGACCGTGCGCAGGCCCAGTCGGGTGAGGGCCTCCTCGGTGCGCTCGCCCACGCCCCAGAGGGCTCCGACGGGCAGCTGGTGGAGGAACCCCAGCACCTCCTCGCGGGGGACGACGATCATGCCGTCGGGCTTGGCCAGCCCCGAGGCGAGCTTGGCGACGAACTTCGTCGACGCGACGCCGACCGAGCAGGTGATCCCCTGCTCGTCGGCCACGGTGTCGCGCACCCACTGGGCGATCCGCGTCGGCGCACCGAGGCGGCGGCGGGCGCCGGCGATGTCGAGGAACGCCTCGTCGAGCGACAGGGGCTCGACGATGTCGGTCACCGCGTGGAAGGTGGCCATGATCGCGTCGGAGATCTGGGAGTAGCGGGCGAAGTCCGGCTCGAGGACGACGCCTTGAGGGCACAGACGCCGGGCCCGGGCCATGGGCATGGCCGACGTCACCCCGAAGCGGCGTGCCTCGTACGTGGCCGACAGGACGACCGACCGGTTGCCCCCGCCGCCGATGATGACGGGCTGCCCTCGCAGCTCGGGCCGGTCGATGAGCGAGGCCGAGGCGTAGAAGGCGTCCATGTCGACGTGCAGCACCGTGCAGCCGGTGTCGTCGATCTCCCCGTCACCGGTGCGGCGGGGTGCGGCGTACTGCCGGCGGCTCACGGCCGCGCTCCGGGCGGTGCGGGAGGTGCGGACCGGGCGCCGGCCGGGAGCGGGCGGTGAGGCGCGTCGTCAAGCGGGCGGGGCTGCGCGCGGTGGTGTGCGCCCTCGATGAGGGTGCAGGCAGGACCGGTCTCAGCCGCGGCGGGCAAGGGCATGCAGTCCGGAGCCGAGGCCGCCGAGAGCCTCCGCGTAGTGCGGGTGGGTGGAGACCGCCTGCTCGAGGGCGGCGAGGGCGGCCCGGTCGGCGGCACTGTCGAGCGCACCGGACGGGACGAGGTCGGCGAAGACCCGCACGCCGTGCACCTGGACGTCCGCGAACCCGGACCGCTCGAGCAGGTCGGTGAGCCCGGCGACATCGAACCGTCGGGGCAGCGGGTCGGCCCGGCCCCAGCGTCCGTCGGAGCTGGTGAGCGCCGCGGTGGCCTGGTCGACCTCCCCGGCGAGGGCCTTGGCGAGGACGACGGCGAGCCGCCCGGCGACGAGGAGGGAGAGAAGGCCGGCGGGCGCGAGGACCCCGGCGATCCCGCGCAGCGCGGACGCCGGGTCGTCGACGACCTCGAGGACGCCGTGACAGCAGACGAGGTCGTAGCGCTCGTCACCGGTCGACGCGCCGGCGACGGCCCCGAGACCGTCGGCATCCCCCTGGCGGCCGTGGATCCGGTGCGCGACCCCGGCGGCCGCGGCGCGCTGTTCGAGGGCGGCCAGTGCGTTGGGGCTGGGGTCGACGACGGTGAGGTCGTGGCCGAGCTCCGCGAGCGGCACCGCGAGACCGCCGGTGCCCCCACCCAGGTCGAGGACGCGCAAGGGCCGGCCGAGCTCGCCCTGGCGGGCGTCGACGAGCTCATGGACGGCCGCCCATACCCCGTCACCGCGGCGGGAGAGGGCGGTGGGGCGACGCGAGGGCACGGGCTCGGCTCGGTCGTCGGACACGGGACCCTCCCTCCGGCAGCAGCTTCGGCGGGAGCCACCCCATGAACGTCGACAGGACCTCCGACCAGCGCTCCGGCTGGGGGTCCGGCCGGCGTGCCGTCCGGTCCGGCTGTGGTTCTCACCCTAGTGCCCCGAGCTTCCGGGGCTGGCGTGCCAGAGCTTGCGCGGCGGCATACCCAGGTCGTGCAGGTCGTCGCCGCCCTGGTCGCGCAGAGGCTCGTCAGCAGGCTCACGAACGGGCTCACGAACGGGCTCACGAACGGGCTCGTGGTCGGGTGCGGCGTCCCGGAACGGCGCACCACGGCCGGGGACCCCGTCCGGCACCGTCCGGGAGGTGGCCAGGGCCCGGCCACCGCGCAGGCTCTCCCCCGCCGGCTTGACGTCGGCGTACGGAGACTGCCGGAACCCCGACGCGTGCACGAGCACCCGCCGCGTCCCGGGCGGACGCGACCCACCACCCATGCCCCCGGCCCGGCCGGTGCGCCCGACTCCCCCGAGCCCGACGTCGGCGAACTCCTCGCCGTCCGGGCCGGACGCCGGCGACCGGTCGCCGACGGGAAGGCCGGTCGCCGCGTCGCCGCCGACCTCGCGGCCCCCACCGCTGCCACCGAGCCGGGCGGGGATCACGGTGACGGCCGGCAGGGCAGGGCCGTCCGCCTGGGCGGCGGCCGCCAGGGCGGCCTCGTTGCGAGCGGACGCCTCGCGGTCCTCGAGCTCGATGGCCGCGAGCACGGCGTCGAGCCCGCCGCGCGTCCACGCGTCCCACAGCCCGGACAGCTCCCACGCGCCGGTCGCCCGGACCGAGATCCCCCGCGGGCCGGTGCGCCGGGTGATGCCGCGCACGAGCAGCATCCACGAGTGGAAGACGGTGGTGGCGTAGGGCCCCTGGGCGTCCTCGAAGAACGTCGCGTCCACCGGCCCGGTCGCGTCGTCGAGGGTGAGGAACACGACCCGTCGGCCGCTGCGGACGGGCGGGGTCTGGGTGGCGACCTTGACCCCGGCGATGAGGACCTCGCTACGGCTGCGGGTGTGCAGGATGTCGGTGGAGCGGACCACGCCCAGGGCGTCGAGCATCGGGGCGTAGAAGTCGACGATGTGCGCGCTGGCGTCGAGCCCGAGGATGTCGAGCTCCGCCCGGACCCGTTCCGGACCGGTCATCTCGGGCAGCCCGGTGCCCTTCTCCAGGCGCGGGGTGTCGCCGAGGTCGAGGGTCAGCTGCGTCGGCTGGGCGTAGGCGGGGACCACCGACCGGGCCGCCTGCGACTGGGCGGCGGCCCGGGCCGCGACGTCGAAACCGGTGCTGCCGCCTCTCCCCCCACTGGTCTCGCCCCCGATGCCTCCGCCGCCACCGCTGCCTCCGGTGAGGTCGTTCTCCGGGAGCCCGGTCCACGGTGACCGCGCACCGGGACGCCCCCGCGGGACCGGGCGGTTCGGGGCCTTGACCCCGGACTCCCACGCCGGACCGGACAGGCCGGTCAGCCCGGAGACGTCCCCGCCCGGCGACCCGGTGACCGTCCCCCCTGCCGACCCGGTGACCCGTCCACCCGTCGACCCCGGTCCTTCGGCCGACCCGGCGGCTCCCATCGAGGCCCCCGATCCTCGCACCCGGCCGGTCGAGGTCCCGGCACGCACCCGACGCCCCGGTGTCGCCGTCGCCCGTGACCAGCGGTCGAGCTCGGCGACGTGGAGCAGCAGGTCGCGGCGGGTCACCCGGCCTCGGCGCCCGAGACCCGCCGAGGTGAGGGTCGTCAGCGAGGTATGCGTCCCGGCCTGCGGGCCAGGGGTCACCACCCCATCGTCGTCGTCCGTCGGCTCGTCCCCGTCATCGGTCTTCTCCACATCGGCCCCGGCCTTCTCCGCAACGGCCCGGGCCTCCCATGCCTCCCCAGACGCTCCAGCGGGCCCGGCCTCCCCAGACGCTCCAGCGTGGCCGGCCTCCCCAGACGCTCCAGCGGGCCCGGCCTCCCAGGCCTCCAGAACAGACCCGGCCGCCATGGACTCCAGAGCCGGCACAGCCTCTCGAGACTCCCGTGACTCCAACGACCCCAAGGCCTCCAGGGACCGGGCGGCCCGAGGGCCCCGGTGCCGAGGCCGGCCCGCGGTCCCGGCGGGAGCGCCGACGACGTCGATGCCGTAGACACTGTCGAACCCACCGGCGAGGACGAGCCGTTCGGTGACCGGTCGGGAGACGTGGGCGCGGCTCCAGAAGTCGGCCAGGCTGTGGAACGGCTGTGCCGCCACGATGCGGGTGACCTCGGCCTCGCTGATCCCCTTGACGTCGGTGAGCGAGATGCGGATGCCGTAGGCGCTGCCGTCCGGTAGGTCGGGGTCGAGCCGGTCGGGGTCGAGCCGGTCGGGAGTCGCGGTGCCGGATCCCGACCAGGAGGGCTCCCCATCCAGCCGCTCGATGACGTAGGCCTGCTTCGAGGCGTTGACGTCGAGGCCGAGCACGCTGATGCCGAGGCTGCGGGCGTCGTCGAGGATGAGCCGCTTGGGGTACATGCCGGGGTCGTGGGTGAGGACGCCGGAGAGGAAGGCGGCCGGGTGGTGGGCCTTGAGCCAGGCCGACTGGTAGGTGGGCAGCGCGAACGCCGCCGCGTGCGCCTTGCAGAACCCGAACGACGCGAACGCCTTGAGCACCTCCCAGATCTTGTCCGTGACGTCACGGGGGTAGCCGCGGGCGAGGGCTGCGGGACGCCACCACGCCTCGACCTCCCGCTGACCCTGCGGCGACCCCATCGCCCGGCGCACCTCGTCGGCCTCGGCCAGCGTCACTCCCGTCGTCTCGGCGACCATGAGCAGCACCTGCTCGTGGAAGACGACGACCCCCTCGGTCTCCTGCAGCGCCGGGATGAGCGTGGGGTGGAGGAACTCCGGTGCGCTCCACCCCTGCCGGGCGTTGAGGAACGGGACGATCATGTCCGACTTCACCGGGCCGGGCCGGAAGAGAGAGATGTCGGTGATGAGGTCCTCGAAGGTCTGCGGTCCGAACTTGCCGATGAGCTCGCGCTGCCCCGGGCTCTCGATCTGGAAGCAGCCGAGGGTGTGCGTGGTGCGGATCATCCGGAAGGTCGTCTCGTCGTCGAGCGGCACCTGGGTGCGGTCGTCGAGGTCGATGCTCACCCGGTCGACCCGGCGCACCTCGTCGACGGCGTGGGCCATCGCCGACTGCATCCGGATGCCGAGGATGTCGAGCTTGAGCAGGCCGAGCGCCTCGACGTCGTCCTTGTCGAACTGGCTCATGGGGAAGCCGATCCAGCTGGCCTCCACCGGGGTGCGGTCGAGCAGCCGGGAGTTGGACAGGACCACCCCGCAGGGGTGCAGCGCGATGTGGCGGGGCAGGCCGTCGAGGCGCTCGACGAGGTCGAGCATGAGGTCGAGGCGGGGGGCGTTGAGGCCGCTCGCCCGCAGCTCGGGCAGGTCGGCGATGGCGTGCCGGACGTTGCGGGCCGAGATGTGCGGGAACGCCTTGGCCATGGCGTCGACCTCGCTGGGCGGCATCCCCAGGGCCGCGCCGACGTCACGGATCGCGTGCCGCACCCGGTAGCTGTCCATCATCGAGACGCAGGTGACCCGCTCCCCTCCGAACCGGGCGAGCACCTTCTCGTAGATCTCGGTGCGCCGGGCCGCCTCCACGTCGATGTCGATGTCGGGCAGCTGGGCGCGCAGCGGGGAGCAGAACCGCTCCATGAGCAGGCCGTACCGCATCGGGTCGACCCCGGAGATGCCGAGCAGGTAGTTGACGAGGGACCCGGCCCCCGACCCGCGGGCGGCGACCCGGATGCCCATGTCCTTGATGAGGTCGACGACGGTGGCCACGGTGAGGAAGTAGGTGGGGTAGCCGAGCCCGGCGATGATGCCGAGCTCGTCGTCGAGCCGGGTCTCGATCCGGGCCAGGGCCGCCGGCGTCTCGTCGGGGTAGGCCGCCCCGACGGCCGCACGACACCGCTCGACCAGCACCGTCTGGGGGTCGGTCTGGGGCGCGATGCCGAGGACGGTCTGCTCGGGCAGGTGCACCGTGCCGATGCCTAGGTCGAGCCCGGCGTCCTGGACGCACTCGAGGCCAAGCTCGACGGTCGAGCGCAGCAGCTCCCGGGCTCCTTCGCGAGCCAGCGCCGACCCGCCCTGGAGCCCCGGTCCGGAGGCGGCGAGGACGTCGCAGGCGATGGCGTACATCGACGGGGTCGGGCTGAGGTGCCCGGCGGTGGTGACCCGGTCGAGGTGGCGCACGTCGAGGGCGACGAGCCGCCGGGCGGCGTCGAGGACGTCGACGGTGGCCGCCTCCCGCGGGTCGGCGTGCCGGACCGCGGCCGTGAGGACGACCCGCAGCCGGTGGTCGCGGGCGAGGGCGTAGAGCCGGGCGGCGTGCCCGAGGTTGGCGGGGGTGCCTTCGGGTCCGCCGTGGCACACCACCTCGATGGCCAGGGCGTCGGGCGGCAGGACCGCCCGCCACCGGGCCAAGGCGGCCTCGGCCTCGGCGCGCCGACGGTGCAGGACGGCGCGGCCGACGTCGGAGTCGGGTCCGAGGAGGACGACGAGCGGGCTGGGGCCCGACCGGTCCGATGAGCCCGACGAGCCCGAAGACCCCGACGCGCCGGACGGACCGGTATGCCGTGGGGCGCCGCCCGGCCCCGGTGCACCCGGCGCGGTCGCGAGCTCGGCGAGCAGGTCGGGGGTGCAGACCGGGTCGCCCCGCTCGCCGCTGAGGTGGGTGGCGGTGACGAGGCGGCACAGGCGCCCCCAGCCGGCACCCGGGTCGAGCCCGCGGGCCCCGCCGTGGCCGTGACCGCGCGCCAGCACGGTCACGCGGGGCAGCCGGGGGTCGACGACCGCACCGCCGCGCACCGGGGTGCGAGCCGGGCGGGTCGAGCCGGGAGCCGACGAGCCGGCGTGAGGACGGCCGGGGGTGCGGCCGGCGGGTCCGCCGACGGGGGCGGGGCGGACGGCGAGGTCGACGCCGAGGATGGGAGCGACACCTGCGTCGGTGCACGCCTGGACGAACCGGACCGCCCCGTAGAGACCGTCACGGTCGGTGAGGGCGAGCGCCGGCTGGCCCCAGGCGACGGCGCGCTGGACCAACGTGGCCGGGGTGGAGGCGCCGTACTGCAGGGAGTAGCCCGAGGCGACGTGGAGGTGGACGAAGGTCTCGGCGGAACGAGGAGGCATCGACGCCTCACTCCCGCCCGGACCCGCCCGAGCGGGAGATCGGAGCGACGTAGCCGGACAACGGGCCGAGCGGGTGGGTCCGCGGGAGACCGAGCAGGTCCTGGATGATCTCGAGGAAGATCTCGGCCTGGCGCAGCAGGTCGTCGGACTCACGGGCGACGATCTGGCTGCCCCGCTCAACAGCGGCCCGGCGGCGGGCGGACGCCGCGAAGAACGCCGCCCACTCGGTGAGCTCGGGGGCGACCCGCGGCAGGAGCTCCCAGACGCTGCGCGGACGGGACCGGCTCGACCCGACGAGGGGACGCGCCGGACCGGCCGGTGACGGCAGTGCGGTCCCTCCCGCCGTCCCTGCGGTCCCTCCCGCCGTCCCTGCGGTCCCTCCCGCCGTTCCTGCCGGCCCCGATGTGGCCGAGCGGGTCGGCCGGGCGGACCGCCCGGCCCGGATGGTGGCTCCGGACGTCGCCGGAGCCCCCGTGCTGCCCGGCAGGCTGCGGGCGGCGAGCAGGGCGGCCGCTGCCCGCAGGGCGCCGAGATGGGCCTCGACGTAGCGCTCCCCCACGTCACCGGTGCGGCAGGCGAGCAGCAGGCTCCCCCGCGACCGGTCGAGCAGGTCGAGGGAGGTGGACGCCAGGGGGGCGTGGACGGACGGGCCGGTCGTGGGGCTGAGGGTGCTCATCGGCGTTCCTTGCTGCGGGGCTCGGGCGGTGCGGTGGGGACGGCTGGAGGAGGGCCAGAAGACGACTGGAGGACGGACGGACGGGACGTCGCGGGGCGGGGCGGGGCGGGCGGATGTCAGTCGGCGACGCCGACGAGCCGCCAGTCGGCCTCCGCGCCCGCTCCGTCGCTGCTGAGGTCGAACACACCGGTGCCGTGGGCCAGGCCCCGGCTCGCCTCGACCCGCCAGACGTGCTGCTCGCGGGACGCGACGTCGATGCCGGTGGGCCGGCCCGGGACGGGGTCAAGGGCGTCGCGCCACCAGGAGCGCCGCTCGCGCCAGTGCTCGAGGACGCGGCGCACGACGTAGAGGCGGCCCTGCCAGATGAACGCCTGCGGCGATGCCACCGGTTCGGGCTCGACCGTGTGCTCGACCGCCTGCTCGACCGCCTGCTCGACGGTGTGCTCGGCCGTGTGCTCGGCCGGCCCGTCCATGGGGGCGGACCGGACCTGGACCGGGTCGCTGTATCGGCGCATGACAACATCGCCCCTTCCTGGGATGCGTGGGCACGGTGGAACATCCAGCGGACCAGGTGGTCACGAGGCGGGGGTGAGACGCCCGCCGAAGACGTGTTGTTCGTACACCTGTTCGACTGACCCCCACGGTACCCCCCGGCTCGGACACCGTGTCAAGACCGGTCCGGACCGCTGTGGATGGACCGCCGTGGATCGCGGTGCTCGCGGTGGACCGTCGGGGTCCGCCACTACCGTGAGGCCATGACGGACCACCGATGACCGACCACCGATGACCGACCACCGATGACGGACCACCGAGTCGGGACGGCCGCGGTGCTCGCCCATCCGGCCGTGGCCCGGGTGCGGGCGGCGCTGCTCGCCCTCGACGTCACGAGCGAGGTGGTGGTCCTCGACGGGGCGGCGCGCACGGCGGCCCAAGCCGCGGCATACCTGGGCGTCATCCCGGCCCAGATCGCGAACTCGCTCGTCTTCACCGTGACCCGCACGCCGGACTCCGCGCCCGAGCCGCTGCTCGTCCTCGCCTGCGGTGCGCACCGGGTGGACACCGCCAAGGTCGCCGGGCTGCTCGAGCTGGAGGGGGTGGACGGGGTCGACGGGCTCGCCCTCGCGAGTGCCGACCTCGTGCGCGCGACCACCGGCTTCGTCATCGGGGGCGTGGCGCCGGTGGGACACCTGCGGCCCGTGCGCACCCTCGTCGACGTCACCCTCGCGCGCTACGACACGGTGTGGGCCGCGGCCGGCCACCCGCACGCCGTCTTCGCGACGAGCTACGGCGAGCTGCTGCGCATCACCGGAGGTCAGCCCGTCGAGGCCGCCTGACCGACCGCCGGACACCGATACCGAAGCGTTGCGGACGTCCGGGATGCGCGGGGCCGGCCGGGGGCGTTGACTGCAGCGACACACCCGCCACACACCCGCCACAGACCCGCGACTGACCTGCGACTGACCAGCAACAGAGACCAGAGACGAGGCCGACATGGGCGCAGAGCTCCTGCCGTGGGTGTTCACCACGGGCTGGGCGAGCGGCATCAACGCCTACCTCGTCGTGCTCATCCTCGGCCTGGCCGAGAAGGTCTTCCACGTCAGCGGGGTGCCCGACGTGCTCGGACGCACCGACGTCCTCGTCGTGGCCGGCGTGCTGTTCCTGCTGGAGATGTTCGCCGACAAGATCCCCTACGTCGACTCGTTCTGGGACACCGCCCACACCGTGGTCCGTCCCGCGGTCGGGGCGACCCTCGGCTACCTCATCGGCCACGAGAGCTCCTCGATGGAGGCGGCGTTCGGCGCGGCGACCGGCGGGTTCAGCGCCCTCGCCGCCCACCTGGTCAAGGCCGGTACCCGGGCGGCGGTCAACACCTCTCCCGAGCCGGCGAGCAACGTCATCGTCTCGACCGGCGAGGACCTCACCGTCGCCGGCGTCGTGTCGCTGGCCTTCCTCAACCCCTGGGTCGCCGCCGCGATCGCGGCCCTCATCCTCGTGGCGGGCGCCGTGCTCGTCGTCTTCCTCCTCAAGCGGCTCAAGGGCCTGCGGCGGCTGCGGCGGCGCTACGACGACTGGGGCGAGCGCAACGGCCTGGCTCCCCCGGCCGGGCGCGGGACGGCCCGGGGAGCGCGACGAGCGGCACCACTGGAGACGACCCGAGAGGCACCAAGGGAGGCACCGCGAAAGACGACGCCGGAGACGACGCACGGTATGCCGGTGGAGCGCCGGGACGGCGACACCGAGCGCCTGCCCCGCCGCCCCTGAGCCGAAGGATCAGCGTGCTGACGACGGTGGTCCGTGCGCGATCCGACGACCGGTCGTCGCCCGGACGGACCGTCACTGCGCCGCGGTGATCCCGAGGTTCTCGAACACCTGCAGGGTCGCCGTCGACCGGTTCATGGTGATGAAGTGGATGCCGGGCGCCCCGTCGTCGAGCAGCTGCTGGGCCAGCTCGGTCGTGATCTCGACGCCCACCTGGCGTACGGCCTCGGGGTCGTCGGCGACGGCCTCGAGCCGCGATGTCACCGACGCCGGCACGGGCTGACCCGACAGCTGGGTCATCCGGGACAGCTGCTTGACGTTGGTCACCGGCATGAGGCCGGGGATGATCGGCAGGTCACGGCCGCGGGCTGCGACGCGGTCGCACAGCCCGGCGTACGCCTCGCGGGTGAAGAAGAACTGGGTGATCGCGTACTCCGCCCCGGCGTCGGCCTTGCGGACGAGCACCTCGGCGTCGGCGTCGAGGCTCGGACTCTCAGGGTGCTGGTCGGGGAACGCGGCCACCCCCACGGTGAACTCACCGAGCGAGCGCACCAGCGAGACGAGCTCGTCGGCGTGGTCGACCCCGTCGGGGTGGCGCACCCACTCCGCACCCGGCCCGCCCTGAGGGTCGCCGCGCAGGGCGAGGATGTTGCGGATCCCGACGCTCGACAGCGACCCGATCACGCTGCGCAGCTCCCCGACCGAATGCCCGACACAGGTCAGGTGGGCCAGCGGCGTCAGCAGGGTCTCGCGGGCGATGCGCTCCGTGACCCGGATGGTGCGGTCCCGCGTCGAGCCGCCGGCGCCGTAGGTCACCGACACGAACGTCGGGCGCACCTTCTCCAGCCGCCGGATCGCCTCCCACAGCACCGCCTCCCCCGCATCGTCCTTCGGCGGGAAGAACTCGAAGCTGATGCTGGGGGCCGGGCCGGCGAGCGCGGCCGGGATGGAGCGCGTCAGGTGCTGCGGACGCGGCATACGGGTGCTGACCGGCATGCGCCCAGGGTACGGCGACCCGCAGACCTCACCGCGGAGCGCCCGCATCACGAGCGGGGCGGCTCGGCACGTAGCCTTGCATCCAGCCAGTGCCTCTCGAGGGAAAGAACAGCGTGACCAGTCCGCTCGACCTCTGCGACCTCCGGGTCCGGGTGCAGGCTGCCGTCGACGCCGAGATGCGCCGGCAGCGCGCCGTGCTCACCCCGGTCGGCGAGGAGCTCGGCCCCCTCGTCGACAGCGTCGTGCGTCTCATCGCCGGGGGCAAGCGCCTGCGCGCCGCCTTCCTCTACTGGGGCTACCGGTCGGCCGGCCGCGCCGACTCCGAGGCGCTCATCCGGCTCTCCTGCGCGATGGAGTTCTTCCAGGCCGCCGCCCTGCTGCACGACGACGTCATGGACGGCAGCGACACCAGGCGCGGTATGCCGTCCGCGCACCGCGCGCTCGCGGCCCACCACGCGGAGGCCGGCTGGCTCGGCGACAGCGACCGGTTCGGGGAGTCGGGCGCGATCCTCGCCGGCGACCTCTGCCTGCAGTGGTCGGACGAGATGTACGCCACGTCGGGGCTGCCGCTCGCCGAGCTGGAACGCGGCCGGCGCACCTTCGACACCATGCGCACCCAGCTCATGGGCGGCCAGTACCTCGACCTCCTGGAGTCGGCCCGCGGCTGGGACCGGCTCGACACCGCCGGCCGGATCGCCTCGGCGCGCAACGTCATCCGTTACAAGAGCGCGAAGTACACCATCGAGCACCCGCTGCTCATCGGTGCGGCCGTGGGCGGCGTCCCGGCCGACGACCTGGCCCACCTGTCCGACTACGGGCTGGCCCTCGGTGAGGCCTTCCAGCTGCGCGACGACGTGCTCGGCGTCTTCGGCGACCCCGAGCTCACCGGCAAGCCGGCCGGCGACGACCTGCGCGAGGGCAAGCGCACCGTGCTCGTGGCGCTCGCCCTCGACGCCGCCGACACCGACCAGCTGGCCCTCATGGACAAGCTGTTCGGCCAGCCCGACCTCGACGCGTGCGGGGTCGACCAGCTGCGCGACGTGCTCCTGGCCACCGGCGCCGTGGACGAGATGGAGCGGATGATCGCTGCGCTCGCGGCCGACAGCCGCTCGGCCCTGCGCCGCGCGGGGTCCCTCGATCCCGAGGCGAGCGGGGTGCTCGACCTGCTCGTCGAGACGACGACGACCCGTTCGGCCTAGCGGCCCGTCTCACCGCTCGCCGTGCGGCCGGCCCCGTCCGTCGTCGAGCGGCCGGCCGAGTCCGTCGCCGCATCGGACGCCATCCCCGCCGCCCGCAGGCGCCACCCCCACCAGACCCACAGGGCGCAGGTGGCCAGGACGAGGGCGAAGCCGAACCCCAGGTCCTCGACCGGCGCATACGCGATGCGGCCATCGCCGAGGAAGGGCACCGACCCCGCACCGATGATGGCGTCGGGGTCGTAGGTGACGATGAGCCGGCCGGTCAGCCAGCCGTTGGTGAGCAGCTGGAACACGACGACGATGGCGTAGGCCGCCCACCACTGGAGCGTCGTGACGAGCCGGGTGCGCAGGACGGCGAGGTCGACGACCAGCGCGACGACGATGCCGAGCAGGGCGGCTGCGGTGTAGCTCATCGGCGCCCCCGTCGACGGGACAGGACGACGCCGACGGCCTCGTAGGTGAGCAGGCCGGCGAGCGGGATGACGACGAAGAAGCCCAGCTCCTCCAGGGGCAGGCCGCCGACCCGCACCGGCAGGGTCTGCTCCGGGTCGAAGCTCCAGTGCCCGGCGCGGGTGGCCGCGAGGTCCCAGAGCGCGAAGACCACGGCCACCGGCAGGATGCTGAGGGCCAGACGGCGCACCTGACGCAGCAGGCCGAGGCCGAAGAACCGGTCGAGCGGCAGCGTGCCGACGAGGCAGAAGACGAGCATCGCGGCATACGCGAGGTGTCGCACGGGAAGCCCGAGGTCGGTACGCGTCAGAGGGCGGTGACCTGGGCCCGGCGCCGGACCTCGGTCTTGAACCCGCCGATGAGGGCGTCGATCGGCGCTCCCTCCACCGGCAGCGTCGCGTCGGTCGTGAACAGCCAGCGCAGGATCTCGGTGTCGTCCATGCCGCCGTCGCCCAGCACGGTGAACGTGCCCTTGAGCTCGGGGCGCGGGCCGTCGTCGCCGAGGAACTTGGCGGGGATGCTCAGCACGCGGCGCTCGCCGACCCGCAGGGCGAGCAGCTCGCGGTCGGCGAGGAACTGGCGCACGCGCGACAGGGGCAGCCGGTAGCGCTCGGCGATGTCGGGGACGGTGGTCCAGTCGCCCACCAGCCGCTCGAGCTCAGCGGGGTCGGCGTGGGTGTCGAGGTCGGGGTCGGCGTCGGCGGGAGGCAGGGCGTCGGACACGCGACCACTGTAGGGCGGCCCTGCCTCCCGAGTCTGCGGCACCCTGCTTCATAGACTCCCGGCATGACGTCGAGCGTCACGAGTTCTCGGCTGCCCGTCGTGGGGCGGCTGCTCGACGGGCGCTACAGGGTGCTCTCGCACATCGCCGACGGCGGCATGGCCACGGTCTACCTCGCGATGGACGAGCGGCTCGACCGTGAGGTGGCGGTCAAGATCATGCACGACCACCTCGTGCGCGACCAGGCGTTCCGCACCCGGTTCCGGCGCGAGGCGCGCTCGGCGGCCCGGCTGGGGCACCCGCACGTCGTGGCCGTCTTCGACCAGGGCGAGGACGACGGCGACCTGTTCCTCACGATGGAGTACGTGCCCGGACGCACCCTGCGCGACGTGCTCACCGCCGAGGGCCCCCTGACGCCGCGCGCCGCGCTCGACCTCTTCGACCCGATCCTCCAGGCCGTCGGCGCCGCGCACCGGGCCGGCCTCATCCACCGCGACGTCAAGCCGGAGAACGTCATCCTGCGCGACGACGGCGTCGTCAAGGTGGCCGACTTCGGCCTCGCGCGGGCCGTCACCGCCGCCACGACGACCAACGCCTCGGGCACCCTGCTCGGCACGGTCGCCTACCTCTCGCCCGAGCAGGTCGAGCGAGGCATCGCCGATGCCCGGTCCGACGTCTACGCCACGGGCCTCGTGCTCTACGAGATGCTCACGGGCCGTAAGGCGTTCGACGGCGACTCCCCCATCCACGTCGCCTACCAGCACGTGCACGGCTCGGTGCCGATGCCGTCCAGTGCCGTCCCGTCGGTGCCCCAGGAGCTCGACCAGCTCGTCGCCCTGGCCACGGCCCGCGACCCCGACCAGCGGCCGGCCGACGCCGGTGACCTGCTGGAGGAGGTGCGCCGCTCGCGGGCGCTCATGACGACCGCCGAGCTCGACCTGCGTCCGACGCGGCGCCACAGGTCGGCCGGTGACGCCGCCGGCGGGCTCGCGACCGGGTCGGGCCTCGCGCCCACCTCGGCCGTCCCTGTGACCGCCCGCACCTCGCCCGAGCGGGTGGGGGCCGGCACACCCCCGCAGCCTGAGGCGCGGCATACCCCTGGGGGTGAGCCGACCCCCCGGCGCCGTCGCCGCCGCGTCTGGCCGGCCCTGCTCGCGACCCTCCTCGTCCTGGTCGTGGCCGCCGCCGGCGGCGGCTACTGGTGGTTCACGGGCGGCCCGGGGAGCAAGACGGTGGTGCCGACGCTGAGCCGCCTCTCGCAGGTCGCGGCCCAGCAGGCGCTCGACCAGGCCGACCTCCACTCGTCGGTCACCCAGGCCTTCGACGAGACCGTGCCGGCCGGGGTCGTCCTCGGGGCCGACGCCGCGGCGGGCGCGGAGGTGCCCAAGCTCAGCACCGTCACCCTCACCGTCTCGAAGGGACAGGAGCGGTATGCCGCGCCCGACCTCGTCGGGTCGGCCGGCGACGCCGCGCAGGCCACGCTGGTGCGTCAGCACCTGACCCTCGGCGAGCGCAAGGACGACTTCAGCGACACCGTGGAGACCGGCAAGGTCATCGCGCAGGACCCCGCCCCCGGCACGTCACTCAAGCCCGACAGCCCCGTCGCGGTCACCGTGAGCAAGGGCCGACAGCCCATCCCCGTGACCGACTACACCAGCAAGCCGGCCGACCAGGCCAAGAAGGCGATCGGCGACGCGGGGTTCACGGTCAAGGAAGGCGACCCGGTCAACAGCGACACGGTGCCGTCCGGGTCGGTCGTCTCCCAGACGCCCGCCAGCGGCACCCTGTTCAAGGGTGACGCGGTCACCATCGTCGTGTCCAAGGGGCCTGTGCTGGTCGCCGTGCCCGCCACGACCGGCAAGCAGCGCGACGAGGCGACGGCGCTGCTCAAGGCGGCCGGTTTCGACGTCTCCTACAACCTGGTGCTCGGCGGCTTCTTCGGCACCGTCCGCAGCTCCGACCCCGCCGCCGGCACCATGGTCCGCAAGGGCGCGACGATCACCCTCACCATCGTCTGACCGCTCGCGTGACCCTCTCGCCGGCCCGGGGCCGCGCCGTGGCCACCGGCCTGCTCGTGGTCGTCACCGCCGTCTGGGGCTCGACGTTCTTCCTCATCCGCGACCTGCTCGTCACCCTCCCGGCCACCGACTTCCTCGCCGCGCGGTTCACCGTGGCGGCTCTGCTGATGCTCGTCATCTTCTGGGGGCCGGTGCGGCGCCTGGGGCGGCGGGAGTGGGTCGTCGGCCTGGGCCTCGGGGGTGTCTACGCGGTCGCGCAGCTGCTGCAGACGGTCGGCCTGGCCTCGACGGACGCGTCGGTCTCGGGGTTCATCACCGGAACCTACGTCGTGCTCACCCCGGTGCTCTCGGCGGCGCTCCTGCGCGAGCGGCTGGGCCGGGTCACCTGGTATGCCGTGGCACTCGCCGCGCTCGGCCTCGCTGTGCTCTCGCTGCGCGGGCTGAGCATCGGCGTCGGCGAGGCCCTCACCCTGGCCTGCGCCGTCGTCTACGCGCTGCACATCATCGGGCTCGGGCGGTGGTCGACCCTCGACCACGCCACCGGGATGGCCGCGGTGCAGATGGTCGCCATCGCCGCCGTCAGCCTGGTGGCGGCGGCGCCGGGCGGGATCCGGCTGCCGTCGGGTGGCGGGCAGTGGGCCGCCGTCCTCTACATGGCCACCGCGGCGGGCGTCTTCGCGATGTGGGCCCAGACCTGGGCCCAGGCCCGGATGACCGCCACCCGCGCCGCCATCGTCATGACGCTGGAGCCGGTGTTCGCCGCGCTCTTCGCCGTGGTCTTCGGTCAGGAGGGCCTGACGGTGCGCATGCTCCTCGGGGGGGCCCTGGTGCTCACGGCGATGTACGTCGTCGAGCTGCGGGGTCGCCGCGGCGACGCCCCGCCGTCGGAGGCTCTGCACCACGACGTGACGTGACCACGGCGGCGCGGAGTGGTGCCCACCGCTCGTCGTCGCGGGCGCTGAGCACCACTCCGGACCGGGATGGCCGCCGCACCTGGCAGGCTGGGCCGCCATGCCCGTCTTCGAGCCCTTCCGGGCCATCCGCTTCGCGCCGTCGCTCGACCTCGCGGCCGTCACCGCCCCGCCCTACGACGTGCTCTCCGCCGCGGACGTCGACGCCCTCGAGGCCCAGGACCCCCGCAACATCGTGCGGGTCGACGTCCCCCGCGGCGGAGCGGACCGGTATGCCGAGGCCGCCACGCTGCTGCGCCACTGGCTGGCCGACGGGGTCCTCGTCACCGACGACGTCCCCACCCTCACGATCTACCGGAGGCGGTTCACGGACGCGACGGGTGCGGACCGCGGGCTGAGCGGCGTCCTCGGCGCGCTCGAGGTGGCCGACGAGGGCTCACGCGAGGTGCTCGCCCACGAGCGCACCACTCCGAAGGCGTCCACGGACCGGCTCGAGCTGACCCGCGCCACGGAGGCCAACCTCTCCCCCGTGTGGTGCCTCAGCGCATACCCCGGCCTCACCGACCTGCTCGCCGAGCCGGGCGAGCTCGTGGGCGAGCTCGTCAGCGACGGGGTGGCGCACCGGGTCGAGCGGGTGGTCGACCCGGCTCGGATCGCCGCCATCAGCACCGCGGTCGGGTCACAGCCCGCACTCATCGCGGACGGCCACCACCGGTATGCCGTGTCGCGCCAGTACCGCGACGAGGTACGCCTCGCGACCGGCCGCCGGAACACGGCCGCGGAGCGCACGCTCGCGTTCGTGGGCGAGCTCGTGGCCGACCAGCTGAGCGTCGAGGCCATCCACCGCCTCTACACCGGGATCGACGCCGAGGCCCTGGCGAGCCGGCTGTCGTCCGCCTTCACGCTCGAGACCGGCGGCGGGCTCGACGCGCTCACGCCCGACGTCCTGGCCCGGATGCCGGCCGACGGGCGGCTGGTCCAGGTGCGCCCCTCGGGCTGGGACTGGATGACGCCGCGGGCGGGCGCGTTCGACGGGCTACGCGCCCTCGACGGGCTGTGGCTGGAGCACACCCTCGAGGGCTGCGCGGCCGAGGTCACCTACCAGCACGGGCTGGCCGAGGTGGTCGCCGCGGTGCGCGAGGGCCGGGCCGCGGCCGCCGTGCTCATCCGGCCGGTCTCCGTGCAGGAGATCCGCCGGACCGCCGAGGAGGGGTTGCTCATGCCGCCGAAGTCGACCTACTTCACGCCGAAGCTGCAGACGGGGCTCGTCCTGCGCGACCTGTCCTGATCGGCTCGTGACGTGCGGGAACGGAGCTCAGTGGGTCAGCCCGCTCAGGCGTTGTAGCACTGACCCCGGTTGAGGAACACCCCGGAGTCCCAGTTCAGGTTGTACGGCGTGCACTGCCGGCCGTTGAGGTCCCACTTCAGGAACATGTCGGGCGGAAAGAGTCCCGTCGCGACCATCGTCGTGATCAGGTCGTCCGACATCGGTACCGGCTTGGGATACCACGTCGTTCCCGCCTGATAGACGCCCAGGATGTCGAACCGGCCGCCACTGAACCCGAACGGGCCAGGAGGATGCACGTCGTAGTGGTACATCGTGGCGGGGTTGACGTCGTAGCAGTACTGCGGGAGCGACCCGACACAGAACTGGTTGAGTCGGTAGCCGTCGTCGGCCCGGGCCTCCGCGATGCTGTAGACCGCCGGCACGAGGGACTGGTAGAACCCCAGCTGGGCGCTCTGGGACACGGCAGCGACGAGCTGCGGCCGGTTGCTCTCCGTGACCTGCCACAGGTTGTCGTGTGTCAGGGCGTTCGCGGCGTAGCTGAGCATCCCCCAGTCGCCGTAGAGATAGTCGAAGGTCCGTGCCGTCGTGGTCTTGGCGGCGATGAAGGTGTCGAGCGTCGACTGCTGCAGCCGCTGCGCCGTGGTGGACAGCGTGCTGTTGCCGTTCTGGTCGTTGATGAGGGTGAAGTCCATGCTCAGAACGGCGCTGAGGATCCCGGCGGCAGCGCCCCCGGTGGAGATGGAGGCGATGGCGGCGATGACGAAGGCGACAGCCGAGATGATGGCGTCCACCCGCGGGTTCCCTTGGACGGGAACGCTCTTGGCCACCGCTTGGTACGCGGTCGAGATATTGCCTCGCGCGCTCGTCTGCACCTCGTCCAGGAGCAGCTGGATCTGGGCCTCGAGGGACGAGACGGTGAGCACGGCACCCAGCTCGGCGAGCAGGGCGGTCCTGACTGTCGCGAACGTCGCGGCGTCGAAGTCCTTCGTGTTCGGGGGATAGGTCATCGTGGTCAGGCGTTGTTGGTATGTCGTGATGGTCCCCCTCTCGGCGGAGTAGTTGTCCCGGAGGTTCGGACAGCCGCACAGCGTGGTGCTGATGGACGACAGGGCGGCCGACTGCGCGGCGTACCCGGTGTCGCCCGGCTTGCCGGGGACTGACCACGGGGCACTGCGGTGGGACACGGTGTCGAAGAGGCCGTAGCTGACCCGGCTGACCTGGGCCGGACCTCCGTTGAAGGAGGTGGAGACCGGAGCGTTGAACGTCACCGACTGGTACCACATGTTCTTGTTCCCTCGGCCAAGGACGCCCTGCAGCTCCCCGGTGGCCCCCGTCTTGATCGTCGGGCTGGCCTCCGCGCTGAGGAAGGGGTTGACGGTGCTGAGGTAGGCGCTGGTGTTCAGGGCCCCCACCAGGGCGTACCGGGGGGTCGTGTCGAGACCCTGGACCAGGGTCGGGGTGGCGCCGAACCGCCGCAGGGTCTCCCCGAGCGTCGGCCCGTAGGCCGTCGGGTAGCCGACGACGGCCGTCGGAGTGCCGGTGGTGTCCACCCCGACCGTCCCACCGGGGGCCAGGCTCGAGCCGCCACCACCGCCGCCCCCACCCCAGGTCCCCGCCTCGAAGCTGCGCCCGCCACCGCCGCCGCCGTACAGGCCGCCGCCGCCACCGCCACCGGCGGCGGCGCTGTCCCTCGAGGGAGCACCCGTCCCGCCGACGCCCAGGGCACCGTCGAGCCCCTCCGGTCCTCCGGCGCCCCCGCCGGCCGTGGTGCCCGCCCCGCCACCGGGCACGCCCGCGAAACCAGCGTCGTTCTGACCCTGACTCCCGGGGTTGCCGGCGGCCCCGCCGGTCCCGCCGCGCTCGCCGTCGGCCCCGTTGCCTCCCGCGGCGCCCCCTCCGCCGGCCACGACGAGGCGCGAGGCCACGGAGATGCCCCCGGTGGCCGAGACGGTCCGCACGTCGCTCGCTCCGCCGCCACCACCACTGGGATAGCTGCTCGCGCCGAGCTCCCGGTTGCCGTCACCTCCCCCGTTCCAGCCACCCGAACCGTCCTCGCTGTACCCCCCGTTCTCCCCGTTCCCTCCCACCTCGACGAAGAGCGGTGCCCCCGGCTTGACCGCGGCGTCGAGTCCGAACGGCACGGACGCGTCCACCCGGGCCCCGGCCCCGCCCACGGACCCGTCATCGGCCTTCCCACCCTTGCCGCCCACCAGATGGATGGACATCGTGGAGCCCTGCAGACCCTCGTACGCGGGGAACGGGACCGTCAGCTGCTGTTCACCGCCGGTGTAGCCGAACGTGCACGTCTCGCGGAACGGGGTACGCGTACATCCCGCCGGAGGGCCGGAGGGCGCGGCAGGAAGGACGGTGGATCCCATCGGCGTTCCCACCGTGGCCAGCAGGACGACGGCTGAGTCCTTCCGGGTGTCGGCGAGGTCGAGCAGGTCCTGCTGCAGGCGCACCTGCTCGGCCAGGTCGTTGTCCGTCGAGTACAGCCGGTCGGACACCGCCGCCAACGTGCGACGGTCGAGCACCACGACGTGGAACCCGCCCGTGAAGCCGGCGGGGAGGGCCGGCACCGGGTACACCGTCGAGTCCACGGTGATGCCGCCGCCCGCGTCGATGTCGTAGATCGACCAGTCCAGGTGGGTGAGCGTGAAGTGGGACCAGTTGTCCAGAGCCAGCCGCCCCTCCACGGACGCCGGCACCGCGGCCGGTCGTGTGGCCTCCTCGGTCGCCGTTCCGAAGGCGTACTGCGCCTGCCCGGCGTCGAGCTGGCCGGCGCCGAACAGGGAGAACGTCGTCGTGCCCAGATCCAGTCGCGAGAAGTCGGCCTGCACCCCGCCGACGGCCTCCATCGCCTTGCCCACCCCCGACAGAGCCGCGGACGGTGTGACCTTGGCGCCGGGGGCCATCCCGGCGGTGAAGCTGTTGACCACGGCGATGTCGTCCGACTTGATGCTCGTCAGGGCGCCGGCGAGCTTGCTGACGTCGGAAGCGCTGCACAGCGGGTAGACCGTCGAGTCACCGGGGTTGAGGTCGCCCCGGCCCAGCTGGAGCACCCAGACCCCGGTCCCACAAGCAGATGGTCCGGCCGGGGCCGAATAGGTCTTGTCCCCGACGACGACCCGCACGGCGGCCAGGGCTCCGCCGCCGGACAACACCCGGGTCTTCACAGCGAAGGTCGGAGACACCAGCTCGGACCCGAGCTGGCCCGGCGGCTTCTTGGCGGCCTGGGCCCCTCCCGCGCCACCGACCGCGAACGTGGCCACCAGTGAGGCGACGACGAGCACCCCGAGACCGCGCCGTCGTCGACCGACCATGAGGGATCCGAACGAGCGGGGAAGGACCGAGCGCAAAGCAGCCATGACGAGTCCCGATCACGTGACGCAAGGACAACGTCTCGGAGTATGGAGCACCACCCGCCGTCGCCGTGGGGTTTTGGCTCCCGACGACCGCGGGGAGGAGGCGGGAGGTCAGGAGCCGAGCGGGCCCCTTGTCGCCCCTCAGGGCCGGTCGGCCAACAACGAGGTGAGGACGTCGATGGCGAGATCGGTCGCAGTGTCATCGACGTCGAGGTGCCACACCAGCCGGACCGCGTGCGGGCCCACCGCGTAGATCCGCACGCCCTGCTCGAGGGCGGCGGCCGCGAGGTCAGCGCCCGTCCAGCCGGCGGGGCCGACGTCCATGACGAGGATGTTGGTCTGCACCGTGGCTGGGTCGATGGTGCCCGCCGCCGCCTCTGCGAGGGCCTCCGCGGCGCGGCGCGCTCGCGCGTGGTCGTCGGCGAGGCGCTCCACATGGTGGGTCAGGGCGTAGCGGCCGGCCGCCGCGAGGATCCCGACCTGACGCATCCCGCCGCCGTAGCGCTTGCGCCAGACCCTCGCCCCGGCGATGGCGTCGGCCGACCCGACCAGCACGGACCCGACCGGTGCCCCGAGACCCTTGCTGAGGCATACCGACACGGTGTCGAACTCCCGGCCGTAGTCCACCAGGGCCACTCCGCTCGCGACGTGGGCGTTCCACAGGCGCGCGCCGTCGAGGTGCATGCGGACGCCGCGGGCCTGGGTCTCCTTGCGCAGCAACCGGATCTCGTCGAGGGACTGCACCGTGCCGCCCCCGAAGTTGTGGGTGTTCTCGACGACGACGAGCGCGGTGTTGACCTGGTAGACCCCGGCGCCGGTGATCATCAGCGCCAGCGGGTCGGCTGCGCGCAGCCGACCATGGTCGGCCACCCAGGTGCGGGAGGTGATGCCCGAGAAGACCGCGGCGGCGCCCAGCTCGGCGCGCACGACGTGGGCGAGGGAGTCGCAGACCAGCTCCTGGCCGGGGGCGACGTGCAGCCGCAGGCCCAGCTGGTTGGCCATCGACCCGGTGGGTGTGAACAGCCCGGCCTCGTGGCCCAACAGCCCGGCGACCTCGGCCTCCAGCGCGTTGACGGTGGGGTCCTCCCCGAACACGTCGTCGCCGACCTCGGCGTGGGCCATGGCCTCGCGCATCGGCGGGGTCGGTCGGGTCAGGGTGTCCGACAGGAGGTCGGCCCGCACGGGAGGTGCGGCGGGCGTCGAGCCGCTCACGCGGCGAGCATCTCGGCGACGAGGAAGGCCAGCTCGAGGCTCTGCTGGTGGTTCAGACGCGGGTCGCAGACCGACTCGTAGCGCTTCTCGAGGTCGGCGTCGAGGATCTTCTCCGACCCGCCGAGGCACTCGGTGACGTCGTTGCCGGTGAGCTCGACGTGGATGCCGCCCGGCACGGTGCCGAGGCCGCGGTGCACCTCGAAGAAGCCGCGCACCTCGTCGACGACGTCGTCGAAGTTGCGGGTCTTGAAGCCCGTCGTCGAGGCGAAGGTGTTGCCGTGCATCGGGTCGCAGATCCACGTCACGGACGCCCCGGCCTCCGTCACCTTGTCGACGATCGGGGGCAGCGAATCGCGGATCGCGTGCGCCCCCATGCGCGTGATGAAGGTGACCCGGCCCGGCACGCGGTCGGGGTCGACCTTGTCGAGCAGCTTGAGCAGCACGTCCGGCTCGGCCTTGCCGGAGACCTTGATGCCGATGGGGTTCTGGATGCGCGAGACGAAGTCGATGTGGGCGCCGTCGAGGTCGCGGGTGCGCTCCCCCACCCAGAGGAAGTGCGCCGACGTGTCGTAGGCGCGGCCGGTGCGCGAGTCCACCCGGGTCAGGGGCCGCTCGTAGTCGAGGAGCAGCGCCTCGTGGGCCGAGAAGAACTCGGTCGTGCGCATGGCGTCGAAGTCGGCGCCACAGGCCGACATGAACTTCATCGCCATGTCGATGTCGTGGGCCAGCCGCTCGTACTTCGCGTTGGCCGACGTCGCCACGAAGCCCTTGTTCCAGTCGTGCACGTGGCGCAGGTCGGCGAACCCGCCGGTCGTGAAGGCCCGCACGAGGTTGAGGGTCGCCGACGACGCGTGGTAGGCGCGGACGAGCCGGTGCGGGTCCGGCTGACGGGCGGCCGCCTCGAAGGCGAAGTCGTTGACCATGTCACCGCGGTAGGCCGGCAGCTCGACGCCGTCGCGCACCTCGGCCCCGGTGCTGCGCGGCTTCGCGTACTGCCCGGCCATCCGCCCCACCTTGACCACCGGGACCGACGCGCCGTAGGTGAGGACGGCCGCCATCTGGAGGATGGTCTTGATCCGGTCGCGGATGTTGTCGGCGGTGGCCGAGGCGAAGGTCTCGGCGCAGTCGCCCCCCTGCAGCACGAAGGCCTCGCCGCGGGCCGCGGACGCCATCCGGTCGCGCAGGATGTCGCACTCGCCGGCGAACACGAGCGGCGGGTAGGTCGCCAGGGTCTGGCGGGCGGTCTCTAGCGCGTCGGAGTCGGGCCAGAGCGGCTGCTGTCCCGCCGGCAGAGACGCGGCGGCGCCCTCGAGCTCGGCCTGGAGCAGCGTGCTGTCGGTCACGGCGTCGATTCTAGGCGGGGTGGTCGGGGACCCCGGTCGCGGTCCGGATGACGGGCCCGCGCGCCTCGGGCCGGCCGTCGCGCGGCGGTCGGGGTCGCGAACTAGGGTCCGACCGTGACCTTCTCCATCGCCGCCACCGACGGGACCGCCGCCGGCGTCGCCGTCGCCAGCAAGTTCCTCTCCGTCGGGGCGGTCGTCCCGGCCGCTCGGCTCGCGATCGTCGACGGGCAGCCGCGCCTCGTCGGTGCGGTGGCGACCCAGGCGATGGCCAAGTGGTCCTACCGCGAGGACGCCCTCGACCTGCTCGCCTCCGGCGTCGACGCGGCGGAGGCGGTGGCCCGGGTGACGGCCGCCGACGATGGCCGCGAGCACCGCCAGCTCGGCGTCGTCGGGCCCGACAGCCAGGCCACCTACACCGGCAGCGAGTGCATGGACTGGGCGGGCGGCCGCTCCGGCGCCGACGCCGACGGCCGCTACGCCATCCAGGGCAACATCCTCGTCGGGGAGCAGGTCGTCGAGGCCATGGAGCAGGCCTGGCGCGACAGCCGCGGTATGCCGTTCGAGCGGCGCCTGCTCGCGGCTCTCCTCGCGGGCGACGCCGCCGGCGGGGACGCTCGCGGGCGGCAGGGCGCCGCCCTCTACGTCCTCGCCCCGGGGGCCGGGTACGACGGCAGCGGCGTGCTCGTCGACCTGCGCGTCGACGACCACCCCGACGCCACCCAGGAGCTCGCCCGGCTGCTCGACCTCAACGACCTGTACTTCGGCACCGCCGAGGACGTGCAGCCGCTCACCGGTGACCTGGCGGCGGAGGTGGGCGACCGGCTGGCGCGGCTCGGGCATACCGGTCCGGTGGCCGAGGCGCTGGAGGCGTGGGCGGGCGTGGAGAACTACGAGATGCGGATGACACCCGGGGGTATCGACGCCAAGGTGCTCGCCGCGCTCCGGCGGGCCACCGACGCCTGACCTCCGGGCTGACCCTCAGCCTGAGGCTCAGGCCGGGAGGCTCCCCCGCATGAGGCTGTCGCCCGAGTGCTGGGGCTGGTTGTCGAACTGCTCGTGGGACAGGTCGACGGTCGTGTACCCCTGCTCGATCGCCCCCGCCGGCACCGGGAAGACCGCCTGAGGCGTCGCCATGACCCCGAGCGAGACCATCCGCTGGCCGTCGGTGTTGATGAGCCACACCTCGACGAAGCCGCTCGCGAGGGCCGGCATGGTCGTGGCGTCGACCCGCAGCTCACGCACCCCCTTGGCCTCGAGCAGCTGCGCGGTGCCCTCCTGGCGGTGGGCGGCGTCGAGGGTGGTGAGGCTGGTCGTGGCCACGACCTGGGTGCTCGCATCGGGGGTCGCACCGGTCCACAGGGCCCGGCCGAGCAGGGCGCCGGCGAGGACGCACGCGGCCGCGGCGGCGATGATCCACCCCGCCCGCCGACGGGGGGGCGAGACCGCCCGCGAGGGCGCAGAACCGATCGGGACGACGGGCGCGTCGTCACCCGGCTCGTCGACCGTCGTGGCGGCAGCCACCCCGGGCGTCCGGTCATCCTCGGTCGGGGACTCCGGGCGGTCGCTGGTCTCCGCCGCGATGCGCTCCCACAGCCCCGGGCTCGGCTCGAGGCGCACCCGGCCGGACTCACCCGAGGCGGCCTCGACGCGCATGAGGTGGTCGACCTGCTCCAGCTCGGCCACCTCGAGGGAGCAGACGGGGCAGCCGTCGACGTGGTCGCGGGCGGCCGGGTCGACGTCGGGCTCGCCGAGGGCGATCGCGGCGAGGGTCTCGTCAGTCACGTGGTTCATCGCTCGCCTCCCTCAGGTGTCGTCTCAGCTGTAGCAGTCCACGCCGTACGTGGCTCTTGACCGTGCCCAGGGGCAGGCCCAGGTGCGCGGCGATGTCCTCCTGTGTTCGGTCCTCGAGGTACGCCAGATGGAGAACGGAGCGACGAGGTTCGGGCATCTGGTCGACGGCGTCGCGCAGGATGACCCGGTCGACGATCTGCTCGACGTCCGCCTCACCCCCGCGCACCTCGTCGTCGTCGAGGGTCGCACCCATCCGGTCGGCCTTGCGCCGCTCCCTCGCGCGTCGCGCATACTCGTCGGCCACCCGGCGGCGGGTGATGCCGATGAGCCAGGCGGGCAGGGCGTTCTCCGACGGGCGGAGGGTCCCGCGGCTGCGCCACGCGGAGACGAACACCTGCTGCACGACATCCTCGGCGTCGTGGCGGCTGCCGAGGGAGCGGGCCGCGATGCCGACGAGCAGCGGCGACCACAGCCGGTAGCACTCCGAGAGCGCGTCGTGGGAGCCGTCCGCCAACGCCTCGGCGAGGGCGAGCGAGCTGCGTCGCGTCTCCATCTCGGTCATGCCGGGACCCACCCTAGGACACCGCCGTCACGCACCGCTGCGGTCGGCGACGACCACGAGGTTCTGCGTGTAGCCCGACCCGGGGGCGTAGTCCCCCGTGCAGGTGACGAGGTGCAGCCGGGCGGCGCCGGAGAGGGAGAACAGCCCGTCGGCGTCGAGGGCGGCCTTGTCGACCCGGGCGACCTGGCTGACCCGGTAGGTCACCCGCGCCGCCCCCACCCACAGGTCGACCTCGTCGCCCGGCTTGGCCGACCCGAGCCGGGAGAACGGGCCCACCCCGAAGGTACGGCTGTCGATGTGGGCGGCCACGACGACGGCACCGGCCCCGTCGGAGGGGGACGCGCCGAACCGGTACCACCCGGCGACGGCGGGGTCGGCAGGCAGACCCATCTGCCCCCGCTCGTCGACGCCCTGGGGCTCCACCCTCATGTCGATCCCGAGCCGCGGCACCGTCACCCGGGTGGGCACGGCGGCGGCCGACGCGGTGGGAGCCGGGGCGGGAGTCGGGGTGGTGGGGGCGGGGGTCGCGGTGGCTGGTGCGGGCGGGACCGACGCAGCGCTCGTGGTGGGGGCCGACGGTAGGGCTGACGCTGGGGCCGACGGTAGGGCTGACGCTGGGGCCGACGCCGGTATGCGCAGCCCCGCCGCCGTGCCGTCGCTCGCCCCGGTCTGCGGGTCCCATAGCCGGACCCCGAGCAGGACCGCGGTCAGGACAGCACCGAGCAGGGTGGCCGCCACGACGGCGGCCACCCTGCCGGTCCTGAACCCGGAAGGGGACATCAGGTCAGGCGCGCACCTGCGCGCGACGCCGGGTGGCCAGCAGGACCAGCCCACCCGCCGCGGCGCCGCCGAGGAGCACCAGTCCGAGCCCGGAGCCCGAGAGGCCGGCCGACGACGCCGCCTGGCCGCCGTCACCGGCGGGGACGCCGCCCGGTGCGGAGTGCATCCCGGAGATGGTCTGCACCGCGAGCTTCAGGTTCTTGTCCGCCGCGCTGCCCCAGGCGTACACGATGGTGCTCGTGCCCTCCTTGAGGGTGAGGTCGGCGGGGCCGATGGCCACGGTGCTCGTGCCGGCGAGGACGACGTCGGCCGAGACGGTGCCTGCGGCGACCACGGCGGACTTCTCCCCGGGGTTGGTGAGGCCGGTGAAGACCGGTGTGCCGCCCGCCCGCACGTCGACCGCCGGCGCCGCGGCGTCGTGCCGCACCGTCAGGCGGGCCTTGCCGGCCGGGACGGCCGAGGTGTCGTTGACGTAGGGGGTGAGCACCGGCGACCCGGTGGCCGACAGGTGGGCGACCACGGTGATGTTGGCGTCGGCGGGCACGTTGACGCCCTTGGCCTCGATGACCGCGGCGCCACCGGCTCCGGCACCGACGGCGGTGACCTTGAGGTCGTAGCTGCCGGCCGGGAGGCTGACCGGGTCGGTCAGGGTGCCGGGGGCGAAGTTGGTCAGCAGCGCCTTGCCGTTGGCGTAGACGTCGACCGGCGTGTTGGGCACGGCGTGCAGGATCGACACCATGGCCGGTCCGGCAGCGTGGGCGGACGGCAGTGTCGCGAGGGACACGCCGATGGAGGTGGCGGCGGCCAGGGTGACGGCGCCGATGGCTCGGATGGTGCGCACTATCGCTCTCCTCGGATGGGACGGCCGGTGCCGGGGTGCCGGGACGGGGCGCAGGAGCCGCGTCGCCAGCGGCCCCGAGCACCGCTGTACGCCCTATTCCCCGTGGGCTGCGGCCAGGGATGCACCGGGCTGCCAGTACTTCTCCGGCCTGTCCCCGGCATGTCTCCGGCGTATGCCTCGTCACCGGGCCGGGACCGGCGTCAGTCCCGGTGCAGACCCTTCGAGATCGCGTAGCGCACGAGCTCGACCCGGTTGTGCATCTGCAGCTTGCCCAGCGTGTTCTGCACGTGGTTCTGCACGGTGCGGTGGGAGATGAACAGCTGCGCGGCGATCTCCTTGTAGCCCATGCCGGTGGCCACGAGCTTGAGCACCTCGGTCTCCCGCTCGGTCAGCTGGGGTGCGGCCGAGGCCGACGGGGCGTTCTGCATCCGCCGGAACTCCCCCAGCACGAGGCCGGCGAGGCCGGGGGTGAACACGGCCCGGCCCTGGGCGGTGCGACGGACCGCCTCGAGGAACTCCTCCCGGGCGGCGGACTTGACGAGGTAGCCGCACGCCCCGGCCTTGACCGCGTCGAGGACGTCCTGGCGCTCCCCGCTCACCGACAGGATGAGGATGCGGGTGGGCAGCTCCTCGGCGGCGAGCTGCGCGCAGACCTCGACGCCGTGGACGCCGGGCAGGTTGAGGTCGAGGACGAGCACGTCGGGCACGGTCGCCGTGACGCGGCGGATGGTCGAGGGCCCGTCGGCGGCGGTGCCGACGACCTGGAACCCCGCGTCGAGCAGGTCGCGGGCCACGGCGTCGCGCCACATCGGGTGGTCGTCGGCGACGACCACCCGGATGTCGGCGTCGTCGACCGGCTGGTCGTCGAGGTCGAGGGACTCGACCTCCTCGATCCCGCGGTGCCGGTCGGCGCGGGCGCTCCGCTCGCTCTGGTCGCGCCGGTCGGCGTCGTCGCTCTGGGTCTGGTTCATCGCACCGATCACGCGCCTGCCTTGGGTACCCACATCTCCACCGTGGTGCCCCCGCCCGGACCGTAAAGGTAGCGCGCCGAGCCGCCGAGCTCCTCCAGGCGGCCCCGGATGGACGACGACACCCCGAGCCGGCCGCGGCTGGCGGCTGCGGCGATGCGGTCCTCGGAGACACCGACCCCGTTGTCGCGAACCGTGACGACGATGTCGTCACCGGCGTCGTCGATGAGCACCCAGGCGTGCGCGTCGGGGCCGGCGTGGCGCCGCACGTTGTCGAGGGCGGCCTCCACGGCCGCGACCATCTCGGCCGCGGGTCGGCGTGGGAGGAGGACCGGGTCGGCGGGCGCGACGAGGTCGGCCGTGCCTGCGGCGGCCTGACGCAGGAAGTGGCGCAGGTCGACCGGCCCGCCGACGGTGGCCTCGAGCTCGTCGATGCCCACCCCGCTGACGAGGGCGCGCAGCCGCTGCTCCTGCTCCCCCGCCATCGCGCCGAGCCGGGCCGCCTCCCCCCCGGCGTCGACCCCGCGACGGTGGATGAACGCGAGCGCCTGCAGCACGCCGTCGTGGACGACGCGGGCCAGCCGGTCGCGCTCGACGTCCTCGGCCTGCTGCTCCAGCGCGGTGCGCAGGGCCGCCTGCTCGGCCCGGGCGAGGTCGGCGCAGTAGCCGACACAGCCGCCGACGAGCATGACGAGCACCCCGTTGCTGACCGCGGCCAGCTCCACCGACCGGGTGGCCGCGACCATGGCCGCGGCGATGACCGCACCGGCGGCCAGGCCGCCGCGCCAGCCCTTGATGATCCCGACCGAGGCGACCGGGACGCACTGCCAGATGCCGGGCAGGGTGGTCGTCCCCTGGAACGCGGCCTCCGGGGTGTCGACCCACCGGGTCAGGACCACCGCGACGCCGGCGAGCCCGAGCTCGGCGAGGTGCCGCCCCAGGTCCCGCCGGACCCACACCGCCTGGACGACCGTCCACACCGCCACGGACCCGATGACGAGCGCCGCGAGCCCGGGCTCCTGCATCTGGGCGCCGCGGGTCCAGGCCGACCACGCGGCATACAGCAGGGCCAGGGGCCGCAGGACCCGGATCGCCTTCCAGAGGGCGGAGACGACGAGGGAGTCGTCCCGCTCGAGGCGGCGCGGAGCCATGGTCAGCTGGCGGCCCGCTGGTCGGTGGGCTCGTCGCGCTCGTCGCCCGCCCGGCCGATGGGCATGTCGTCGACGGGCGACTCACGGGTCGGGGTCACGCCCTCCGCGGCGTCGAGGGCCTCTTCCAGCTCCTTGGCGGCCGAGCCGGGCTTGGCCGCCTCCTGCAGCTCGCGGGCGCGGGCCCGGGCGGCGGAGAGGATGCGGTCCTTCATCGACGTGGCGTACTCGTCGACGTACTCCTGGCCGGACAGCAGCATCAGCTCGTACATGATCTCGTCGGTGATGGAGCGCAGGACGAAGCGGTCGTCCTCCATCCCCTCGTAGCGCGAGAAGCTCAGCGGGCGCCCGATCCGGATGCCGATGCGCATGATCCGGGGCAGCTTCTTGCCGGTGGGCTGGGCCTTGTCGGTGCCGATCATCGCGACGGGGAGCACGGGCACCCCGGCCTCGAGGGCCATCCGGGCCACCCCCGTGCGTCCGCGGTAGAGGCGGCCGTCGGGCGAGCGCGTGCCCTCCGGGTAGATGCCGAGCAGCTCGCCCCGGCGCAGCACGCGCAGGCCGGAGCTGAGGGCCGCCTCGCCGGCCTTGCCGCCGGACCGGTCGACGGGCAGCTGGCCGACGCCCCGGAAGAACGCGGCAGTCGCCCGGCCCTTGATCCCGCGGCCGGTGAAGTAGTCCGACTTGGCGAGGAACGTCATCCGCCGCGGCACCATCAGCGGCAGGAAGATCGAGTCGGAGAACGAGAGGTGGTTGCTGGCGAAGATCGCCGCACCCTCCTCGGGGATGTGCTCCTCGCCCTCGACCCAGGGCCGGAAGAGCAGCTTCAGCAGCGGCCCGAGGACGACCGTCTTGAGCACCCAGTAGAACACCGGCCGACCACGTCCTTCCTGCGCTCCGCACGGGCTCCCCGCCGAGGAGGCCGACCGGCCACGCGGACCGGGGGGCGCCGATCACGCGCACTGTACGGCACTACCCCCGGCGGCGGAGGCGTGCGACGATTCCGCCACCCCGCCCGCCGAAGGAGTCCCCATGCCCGCCCCTGTCCTCCCCGGCGCGGAGCCGTACTCCTTCGACGGCGACGAGACCGGTGTGCTCGTCGTGCACGGCTACACCGGCACCCCGCAGAGCGTGCGCCCCTGGGCCGAGCACTTCGCCGCCCAGGGCTGGACCGTGCGGCTGCCCCTCCTGCCGGGGCACGGCCGCACGTGGCAGGCGATGAACGGCACGACCTGGCAGGACTGGTATGCCGAGGTGGAGGCGGCGTTCGACGACCTGCGGTCCCGCTGCGACCGGGTCTTCGTCGCCGGGCTGTCGATGGGGGGTCTGCTCGCGACCAAGCTCGCCATCGAGCAGGGCCCGCGGGTCGCCGGGCTCATGCTCGTCAACCCCATCTACCTGCACGACAACCGGATGCTGCCGGTCCTGCCCGTCCTGCACCGGCTCGTCCCGTCCTTCCCCAGCATCGCGAACGACATCAAGCGCCAGGGCGGACCGGTCGAGCTGGCCTACGACCGCAACCCGCTCAAGGCCATGCACTCGCAGACCCGGCTGTGGGTCTCGGTGCGCGGCGACCTCGGGGAGGTCACCCAGCCCGTGCTCCTGCTGCACTCGCGGGTCGACCACATCGTGCCGCCGTCGAGCTCGGCGTACTTCCTGGCGCACGTCGCGAGCACGGACGTCACCGAGGTGTGGCTCGAGAACTCGTACCACGTGGCGACCCTCGACAACGACGCCCCGCTCATCAACGACGAGTCCGTGCGCTTCGTGAAGAGGATCTCCGGTTCCCCCGTCGCCCAGCCGAACCCGGCGTGAGACGCTGAGCCATGGCCGAGAAGGACGTCGACGAGCAGTTCGCGGCGATCATGGCGCACTGGCAGGACGAGGCGCTCGGCCACGACCCCTACGGTGACGAGCTGCGCGACGACCCCACCGGTGACGCCGCTGACCACCCGGCCGACGGCGGGCCGGACGCCCGGGACGGCAGCCGCGGCCCCCGGGTGAACCCCGTCAACCCGTCGCCCCTGCCGCGTCCGGGCTCGGGTCTGCCGGTCTGGCCGCGTCCCGTCCCCCATCCCCGGGACCCCGCCGAGGCCGGAACGCGGCCCGGGCCCGGGGAGGCACCGGACGCCGGCCGCTCCGAGGCTGCCGACCACGCCGGACCTGCCGGGGAGGTCGCCGATGACGACGACGCCCACTACTCGCCTCCGCCGCCCGCCCCGCTGCCGCCGTCGGAGGACAAGCACTTCTGGACGATGATGGTCGCCCTCGTCGGGGGCCCGCTGCTCTTCCTCTACCTGCTCGTCTTCGACCGCGACGGCAACGGCTGGTGGATGATGTTCGCCCTGCTCGTGGCCGTCGCCGGCTTCGTCCTGCTCGTGCTGCGCCAGCCCCTGGAGCGCGACGAGGACGACGACGGCATCCGGCTCTAGGCGGTCGGACCCGTCCGACCCGCCTGCTCGACGTCGAGGCGGGCGAGGTCGGCCGCGCCGATGAGGCCCGCCTCGTTGCCCAGCTCGGCGGCCACGATCTGGGCCTCGGGACGGTAGCCCCGGCCGGTCAGCTGGCGTCGGAACGTCTCCCGCGCGGGGTCGAGCAGCAGCGGGCCGGCCGCGCTGACTCCGCCCCCGATGACGAAGGTGCCGGGGTCGAAGGCGGCGGCGAGGTTGGCGATGCCGACCCCGAGCCACGAGCCGATCTCGGCGAGCAGCTCGACCGCCGTGGGGTCACCCCGCTGCGCGGCTGCGGTGATGAGCGGGCCGGTGAGCGCCGACGGGTCGCCGCCGACCGCCGCCAGCAGGTCGTTGGCCACCGGCGACCGGGCCTGGATGAGGTCGCGGGCCTCACGCACGAGGGCGTTGCCGCTGGCGTACTGCTCCCAGCAGCCCTTGTTGCCGCACTCGCAGCGCAGCCCGTTGGGCACGACCTGCATGTGCCCGAACTCGCCGGCGATGCCGAAGCGGCCCCGCTGCACGCGCCCGTCGATGACGATGCTCCCGCCGATGCCGGTGCCGAGGTTGACGAGCATGAGGTAGGTCTCGCCGCGGGCGGCACCGAACTTCCACTCCGCCCACGCCGCCGCGTTGGCGTCGTTGTCGACGGTGATCGGCACGGCCACGCGGCGCGCCAGGGCGTCGCGCAGCGGCTCGTCTCGCCACGACAGGTGCGGGGCGAAGACGACGGTCGCGCGGTCGGCGGCGACGAACCCGGCCGCCCCGATGCCCACCGCGATCACCTCACCGAGGTCCTGCTGCCGCACCTGCTCGACGAGCTCGTCGACGACGGCGACGATCGTGTTCTCGACGACGTCGGGCGACATCGAGCGGTGGGGGGTGTCGCGGCGGGCGCGCACGACGACGGTGCCGTCCGGGCCGACCGCCCCGCCGGCGACCTTCGTCCCGCCGATGTCGATGCCCAGCGCCAGGTGCGTCATCGTCCCTCCTCTGTGGTCCCGTCGAGCCCGGTCAGGTCGTCGTCGACGTCCATATCGATGGCGTCATCGGCATCGTCGTGGTCAGTGTCGAGGTGGTCGTCACCATCATCGTGGTCGCCGCTCACGGTGATGTCGTGCACGTCGGGTGCCGGGCGCCGGCCCGGGGGCGCCGTCGTGGCCGAGGTGGTCTCGCCCCACCGGTGAGCGGCCGCGTCGCGCAGGGTCTCGGTCACGGCGGCGGCCAGGTCGGCGAGCCGGTCGAGCGTCTCCGGACGCACGGAGCGCACGACCCGCAGCACCTGGCAGACGGGACACACGCGGCATACCGACCCCGCGTCGTCGGGCCCGAGGTGGGTCGCCGGCTCGGTATGCCCGCAGGTCGGGCACGGGGCATCAGCCGGTCCCGGGGCCTCGGCCGCGGAGGGTGGGACGTGCGGACGGCGCTCCTGCTCGTGGCCAACAGTGGGCTCCACGGTGGGGTCCATCGTCGGGGCCCCCAGCAGGGCCTCGAGCAGCCGCGCGGTCTCCTGCGCCACCGAGCCGATCGGAGGTGGTGACGGGGGCGGCGGGGGCGACGCAGACGCCCCGTTGTCAGGCTCCACGGCGCCCCTCCGTCCTGGCGGTCGGCTCGATGTCCCCTGAAGCGGCCGACGCCCGGTCGGGGGTGGCCGGCCAGAGCGACGGGTCGGGCTCGAACGTGACGACGAGCATCCCCTCCGTGACCCGGGCCCCGCGCACGACGCACCGCTGGAGGGCGGCCGGGAGGGTGAGCACCCGGCGGTGCTCGCCCACCGCCACGAGCAGCTCGGCGTCGCGGCGCTTGAGGTCGACCTCGTCGGCGGCGACGAGCGGCAGCGGCAGGCTCAGCCGGTAGCCGCGTCCGTGCCGGCGCACCCGCAGACCCTGCTGGGCCACGGCGTCGAGTACCCCGAAGGGGTCCCCGGCGGACGGCGGTCCGCCCGGGGCCATGACCGCCCCCGCCACCGCGTCGAGCGCGTCCGGGCCGACCGGCTCGCCGTCGAGGTAGGGCACCTGCACCACCGGCATCCCGGCGAAGGACTCCGCCACCTCGCGCAGGCCGGCGGCCTGGGCGCTCGTCCACGCCCGTCGCCAGGGGTCGCCCCGGCCGCCCCGCACGGGCGGGATGACCCGGTTGACGACGATCCCGTCGACGACGAACCCGAACAGGCTGAGCGAGGTCCAGGTGCGGCGGGCCTCGGCGATGACGACCCGCTCCGGGGTGAGGACGAGGCGCACCGACGCGGTCGGTCCGCTGAGCAGCGCCTGCACGTCGCGCATACGGCGCGACCAGCCGGCCACCGTGCCGGCGACGTCGCTCGACGGCAGCGGCACCCCCGCGGCGGCCGCGGCGGCCGGACGCAGCGCCCTCAGCAGCCCCCGCTGGGCCGGCAGCAGCCGTTGCAGATGCCAGGCCAGCGCCTCGGGCAGCGCGAGCAGCCGCAGGGTCTCGGCGGTGGGGGCGCAGTCGACGACGACGAGGTCCCACGCCCCCGACCCGACGCGGGCCTGCAGCTCCAGCAGTGCGGCGACCTCCTCGGCCCCCGGCAGCGAGGTCAGCTCCTCGGCCACGACGGGGTCGACCCCGAGGGTCCCCAGCACCTGGAGGAGGTAGTCCTGCACGAGCCGCCACGACGGGTCGAGCCGGTGCGGGGCACCGACCTGTAGCGCGTGCAGCCGCTCCTCGACGAGCACCGGCTCGCCGGGCGCGCCCTGGTCACCGGAGCCGAGTGAGCCCCCTGAGCCGCTGTGGAGGTCGCGGCCCAGGGCGTCGCCGAGGGAGTGCGCCGCGTCCGTCGACATGACGAGGGTGCGCACCCCGGAGCGGGCCGCCCGCACCGCACACGCGGCGGCCGTCGTCGTCTTGCCGACGCCGCCCTTGCCGGTGAAGAGGACGACCCTGGGCCCGTCGACGGACACGACCGACAGGGCTCAGCCCTCGACGCGCTTCTTCAGCTCGCGCAAAGCCGTGTCGACGATGACCTTCTCGGCCTTGCGCTTGAGCATGCCCAGCATGGGGATGGTGAGGTCGACCGCGAGCCGGTAGGTCACGTCCGTGCCCGTCCCGTTGGCGGCCAGCGTGTAGGAGCCGTTCATCGCCCGCAGGACCGACGCCTTGACCAGGCTCCACGAGACGACGCCCGTGCCCTCGTCGGTGATGTCCCAGTCATAGTCGAGGGTGTAGGTGTCCTTGATGACGCCCGCGTCGACGACGAACTCGACCTGGTCGGGCCAGCCGTCGCCCTCCTCGGAGAGCACCGTCGCCTGCTTCACCTCGGTGGCCCACTTCGGGTAGGCCGGGAAGTCGGCGATGACGTCGAGCACGGCACCGGGAGCGGCGGCCATGACGATCGAGCTCTCGGTGCGGTCGGGCATGCGCGGAAGGCTACAACCTGAGGGGGTGCCGCCCACCGAAGGCGACCGCCCGCATACCCCGGCCCGGGTATCCTCGGGCACCGACGTCGGCGCACCTCGCCGGGGTCACCCACGAGGATCCCAGCCGCAGGAGCCAGAGTGCAGGACAAGGTCGTCGCCCCGCTCGTCCCCACGACGACGGAGGGCAACCTCGCCGGGACCGTCGTCGACAACGCCCGCCGCGACCCCGGGAAGGTCGTGTTCTCGCGCCGTGCGGACGGCGGCTGGGCCGACGTCACCGCGGCCGAGTTCGCCGCCGACGTCGCGCAGCTGGCCAAGGGCCTCATCGCGGCCGGCGTCGAGGTGGGCGACCGGGTGGCCCTGATGTCGCGCACCCGCTACGAGTGGACCCTCGTCGACTACGCCCTGTGGACCGTGGGCGCCGTGACCGTGCCCATCTACGAGACCTCCTCCCCCGACCAGGTGGCCTGGATCCTCGAGGACTCCGGGGCCGTGGCCATCGTCGTGGAGACCCCCGCCCACGCGAGCGCCGTCAGCTCGGTGCGCGACCGCGTGCCGGGCCTGCGCGACGTCTGGCAGATCGAGGCCGGCGCGCTCGACGAGCTCGTTCGGGCCGGCGCCGACGTCGGCGACGAGACCCTCGACGCCCGGCGCGCCAGCACCGACCGCTCGTCGCTCGCGACCATCATCTACACCTCGGGCACGACCGGACGGCCCAAGGGCTGCCAGCTGACCCACGGCAACTTCAAGGACCTCGCCGAGAACACGACCGAGTCACTGAGTGCGGTCGTGCGCGCCGACGGGGCCGCGACGCTGCTGTTCCTGCCCCTGGCCCACGTGTTCGCCCGGTTCATCCAGGTGCTGTGCGTCGAGTCCGCGGCGCGGATGGGCCACTCCGCCGACATCAAGACCCTGCTCGAGGACTTCGCGACCTTCAAGCCGACCTTCATCCTCGCGGTGCCCCGGGTCTTCGAGAAGATCTACAACAGCTCGGAGCAGCGCGCGGCGGGCGACGGCAAGGGGAAGATCTTCGCCACCGCCGCCGCGACGGCGATCGAGTGGAGCGAGGCCCAGGACCACGGCGGCCCCGGCCTCATGCTCAAGGCCCGGCATGCGCTCTTCGACCGCCTCGTCTACACCAAGCTGCGCGACGCGATGGGCGGCGAGATCCGGTATGCCGTGTCGGGCGGAGCGCCGCTCGGCACCCGGCTCGGCCACTTCTACCGGGGCATCGGCGTCATCGTCCTCGAGGGCTACGGCCTCACCGAGACCACGGCTCCCGCCACGGTGAACGTCCCCGAGAAGGTCAAGATCGGCACCGTCGGGGCGCCCCTGCCCGGGGTCGGCATCCGCATCGCCGAGGACGGCGAGATCCTCATCCGCGGGGTCAACGTGTTCAGCGGCTACCACAACAACCCGGACGCCTCGGCGGACGCGATCCGCGACGGCTGGTTCCACACCGGCGACCTCGGCGAGCTCGACGACGACGGGTACCTCAAGATCACCGGCCGCAAGAAGGAGATCCTCGTGACGGCGGGCGGCAAGAACGTCGCTCCCGCGGTGCTCGAGGACCGGCTGCGCGCCCACCCGCTCGTGTCGCAGTGCATCGTCGTCGGCGACCAGAAGCCCTTCATCGCGGCCCTCATCACGCTCGACGAGGAGATGCTGCCGACCTGGGCCAAGAACAACGGCCTCGGGGCGCTCACCGTGGAGCAGGCCCGCACCGACGGGGCCGTGCTGGCCGAGCTGCAGAAGGCCGTCGACGACGCGAACACCGCGGTGAGCAAGGCCGAGTCGATCCGCAAGTTCGCCGTGCTGGGCAGCGACTTCACCGAGGAGAACGGCTACCTCACCCCGTCGCTCAAGCTCAAGCGCAACCTCGTCATGAAGGACTTCGGCGACGATGTCGAGGCGCTCTACGCCGGGGCGCCCGCCCACTCCTGAGATCGAGGTCGGGCGCAGCCGCCGCCGGGGTCAGGCGGCGAGGCGGACGAGGTCGGCCCGCCAGGCCGTGACGAACGCGTCCTGGGTGACGCCCACGACGGCGACGAACGCCGCCCGCGTGCGCTCCTCGGCCGTGCCGGTGGCCGAGGGGTCAGCCGTGGGACCGCCGGCCACCGCACGGTAGAAGGCGGAGAGGGTGGCCGCGCCGTACGTCTGCCGCAGGAGCACGACCGCTAGCCAGGCCTGGTTGTAGACCGGCGAGATGGCGCCCCGAGCCGGGTCGAAGTCCTGTATGCCGGGCAGCGCGGTCGGGACCTGCCCGGCCCGCACCTGGGTGAAGAGGTCGGCGGCGACCGTCTTGACCGGGAGCCCGGACGCCGCGAAGGCGACGTCGTCGGCATACCCCTCCGACAGCCAGATCGGCACGGTGCGCGTGGTGCTCGCGCGCACCGTCACGTGGGTCAGCTCGTGCGTGACGACGACCCCGCGGCCCGTGGGGCTGAGCTTGGCGAACGCCGCGGGGTTGAGGTAGACCCGGTCGCTCATGGCGGGGGTGCCGGCGGTGAGGGGGCCTTCGGTGATGGCGGCGACCTGGTCGAGGCCCGCCATCGCCCCCCGGCCGAGCTGGGTGAGGAGCTCGTCGGTGCTCTGGGGCGCGACGAGGACGCCGGGACGGGCGCTGCCCCAGGCCTGCTCGATGTGCGGCCGGGCGGCGTCCCCCAGCGTGAGGTAGGTCTGCAGCGTCGCGTCGGGCACGTCGCCGATGACGAGCGTGGACGGCGAGCGCACGCTCCGGGCCCCGACGAGGTCGAAGGGCTGGACGTCGGTGCGGCCGGGTCCGGGCCCGGCGAGCCGCCAGCCGGCCGCGGTGCGGGCCAGGGTGTAGGAGACCCGGAAGGAACGGTCGCCCTGGTCGTACCCCTCGAACCGGTAGGACAGCCGGAGGTCGGCGACCCAGTCCCGGCCGTCATCGGTCGTGGTGGGAGTGGTCGCCGGGGTGGTTGCGGGGCTCGTCGCCGGGGTGGTCACAGGGTTCGTCGCCGGGTTGGGTGAAGGGGTGGTCGTCGCGCTGCTGGCCGGACCGGAGGTGGAGCCGGGGCGGGTGCTGCTCGGCGGGGTGACGGTCACGTCCGTGGCGCTCAGGCCGGTGACGGGGAGCGAGACGAGCCGGTCGAACAGGCCGGCCTGGTCCGTGCCGAAGGGCGCCGCCGGGTCGGCCACGGTGGCGAGCCAGGCGGCCCGGTCCCGCCCGGAGACGGCGGCGGCGCGGGCCGCGACGAGGGCGGTCACCGCCTCCTTGACCGGCACCGACGGGTCCGGGGCGCTGGTCGCCGCCGGCGACGAACCGGTCCCGGCCGCGGACGGCGCGGCGGCGGTCGCCGCGCCGGCACCGGCCACGGCGACATCGACCGACGTGCAGCCCGCAGTGGCCACGAGGGTGGCGATGAGCAGGGCCGCGCCGAGGGACAGCGACCGGGTCCGACCTGGAGGGGCCGGGCGCGCCGAGGGTGGCCGTCCCCGTCGTCCCCCCCGCATCACCGCATCGTAGGTCGCCCACCTGGTCCCGGACCGGGCTTCCCCACAGGGCCGGCCCTGGCACCCGGGCCCACGCGGGGCCGTGCCCCACGACCCCAGCTCACCCGACGGCGGCGACCCCCGACCACGGCTCGCGCCGCGCCGTGGCGACGGCCGCCTCGTCGGCCGACACGAGACCCGCCGCGACGAAGCGGGCGACGGCCCGCTGCTCGGCCAGGTCGAGGTCCAGGTCGCCGTCGGCGAGGCGCAGCAGGGGCACGACCGGCAGCGCCCGGAGGGCCGTGACCATGCAGTCGTCACACCGCACGTGGCGGACCGGGCAGGTGTCGCACTCGACGACCATGGGGGTCTCGGCTCTCACGGCGTCTCCTCGGGAGCTCGGTGGTCGCCCTCCGTGGTGAAGGGCTGATGTCGAGGACGCTACGACCGACCACCGACAGCCCTCCCCCGCCGCGCGCCTGACGAGGGCTGTCGGAGGCCACGGTTAGCGTCGGCGACGTGAGCAGTGCAGCGGTCCTGGGCGTCGGCCCGGGCGTGGGTCCGGGCCGGCCGGGCGCCCGCCCGATGTCCGCCCGGGAGGCGTCCGTCCCGGTGCAGGGCACGCTCGACGACCTCGGCACCCCGCTGTCGGAGGTGACGTTCGTCGTCGTCGACCTCGAGACCACCGGCGGCAGCGCCTCCGCCTGCTCGATCACCGAGGTCGGCGCGGTCAAGGTGCGCGGCGGCGAGGTGCTCGGCGAGTTCCAGACCCTGGTGCGCCCCGGCGAGCCCATCCCCGCCTTCATCCAGGTGCTCACCGGCATCACCGACTCGATGGTCGCGCAGGCGCCCCGCATCGACTCGGTGCTCCCCGCGTTCCTCGAGTTCGCCCGGGACACGGTGCTCGTCGCCCACAACGCCGGCTTCGACATCTCCTTCCTCAAGGAGGCGGCGCGCTCCACCGGACACGCCTGGCCCGGGTTCCGGGTCCTCGACACCGTGCACCTCGCGCGCCAGCTCGTCGGCCGCGACGAGTCGCGCAACCACAAGCTGTCGTCGCTGGCCGTCGTCTTCGGCGCGACGACGACGCCCGACCACCGCGCGCTGCACGACGCCCGCGCCACCGTCGACGTGCTGCACGGGCTGCTCGAGCGGGTCGGCAACCTCGGCGTCCACACCCTCGAGGAGCTCTCCAGCTACACCTCGCGGGTCACCCCGGCCCAGCGGCGCAAGCGCTTCCTGGCCGAGCACCTCCCGCCGCTGCCCGGTGTCTACGTCTTCAAGGACGAGCGCGGCCGCCCGCTCTACGTCGGCACCTCCCGCAACATCCGGGTCCGGGCCCGGTCCTACTTCACCGCCTCCGAGCAGCGCACCCGGATGGCGGAGATGGTGGGGCTCGCCACGAGCATCCAGCCCATCGTCTGCCAGACCACCCTCGAGGCCCAGGTGCGCGAGCTGCGCCTCATCGCCGCCCACAAGCCGCGCTACAACCGCCGCTCCCGCCACCCCGAGCGCGTCCTGTGGGTCAAGCTCACCCAGGAGACCTTCCCGCGGCTGTCGATCGTCCGCGAGGTGCGCCCCGACGGCGCGCGCTACCTCGGCCCGTTCCGCACCCGTCGCAGCGCGGAGGCGGCCGTCGCCGCGGTGCACGAGGTCGTCCCGCTGCGGCAGTGCACCCAGCGGCTCTCCGCCCGGGGATCCGGCAGCGAGTGCGCTCTCGGCGAGATGGGGCGCTGTGGGGCCCCGTGCAGCGGGCGCCAGAGCGCCGACGAGTATGCCGTCGTCGTCGGTGACGCGGTCGGCGTCCTCACCGGCGACGCGCGGCCCGTCACGGAGGCGCTGCTCGCGCGGATGTCCACCCTGGCCGAGCAGCAGCGCTTCGAGGACGCCGGCGCCGTGCGCGACCGGCTGCTCCACCTCGTGCGGGCGGCGGCCCGCACGCAGCGGCTCGCCCCGCTGGCCGGCAGCCCCGAGCTCGTCGCCGCCCGGCGGGCCGAGGCGGGCGGCTGGGAGCTGGTCTGTGTGCGCTACGGGCGACTGGCCGGCACGAGCGTCAGCCCGGCGGGCGCCGACCCGATGGTCTACGTCCGCTCCCTCTGCGCCACCGCCGAGGTCGTCGCCCCGCCCGTGCAGCCGGCCCCCGCGGCCAGCGCAGAGGAGGTGGAGATCATCCTGCGCTGGCTGGAGTCCCCGGGGGTGCGCATCGTCGAGCTCGACGGCACCTGGTCGTGCCCGGTGGGCGGGGCCGGAGCGGTGCGCGCCCGTCTCGACGACGGCCGCCCCTCCGACGTCCCGGCCTTCGACCGCGACCTCCCCGCCGCCGGCTGACGCCGCAGCAACGCGACCGCACCGCGTCGGCCATGGGGTGGTGTTCAATCGTGCGGTGATCACCGCCATCGTCATGATCAGCTGCGCCGTCGACCGCATCCCGGAGGTCGGCCAGGGCATCGCCGACCTCGACGGGGTCACCGAGGTCTACTCGGTCACCGGCGACGCCGACCTCATCGCCACCGTGCGGGTCCGCGACCACGAGCAGCTCGCCGACGTCATCGCCGACCGGCTCAACAAGGTGGACGGCGTCGTCGGCACGTCCACGCACATCGCCTTCCGCACCTACTCCAAGCAGGACTCCGAGGCCGCGTTCTCCATCGGCATCGACGGCGGCGACTGAGACCCCCCGGCCCTTGCGGCAGTCGCGATCCGCACCGCACCCGGCTCCGGACCCGGACCGCCCGAACCGGTCAGCGCGGCGAGCGCGGCGAGCGCGGTGAGCGCGTCGCCGCGGCCCAGCTGTCGACGAGGCGCGACGCTGCGCCGGAGTCGATGGCGGCCTCGGCCCGGTCCATCCCCGCGCGCACGTCCTGCTCGAGGTCGGCCGTCGAGGGGCCCCGGTCGGCCTGGGTCAGGGCCAGCGCGAGGCCCGCGTTGAGCACGACGGCGTCCCGTACGGCGCCCCGCTGGCCCGCGAACACATCGCGCACCACGGCGGCGTTGAAGGTCGCGTCGCCCCCGCGCAGGGCCGAGGTCGGCTGACGGGTCAGCCCCAGCCGGTCGGGGTCCAGCGAGTGCGCGGTGACGGCGCCGTCGCGCACCCACCAGACCGACGACGTCGTCGACAGCGTCAGCTCGTCGAGCCCGTCGTCGCCGCGCAGCACGGCCGCGTCGCGTCCGCGCGCCGCGAAGACCCCGGCCACGAGCGGCGCCATCCGCGCGTCGGCGATCCCCACCGCGGCATACGTCGGCTGCGCAGGGTTGGTGAGCGGCCCGAGGAAGTTGAACGCCGTCGGCACCCCCAGCTCGCGCCGCGCTGCGCCGGCGTGGCGGAAGGAGGGGTGGAAGACCACGGCGAAGCAGAAGGTGATTCCGACCTCGTCGGCGATGTCGCGCACCCGCTCGGGCGGCAGGGAGAGGTCGATGCCGAGCGCCTCGAGCACGTCGGCCGACCCGCAGGACGACGACGCCGCCCGGTTGCCGTGCTTGACGACGGTGACACCGGCCGCCGCCGAGACCAATGCGGCCATGGTCGAGATGTTGACGGTATGAGCGCGGTCGCCGCCGGTGCCGACGATGTCGAGGCTCGGGCCCGCGACCTCGATGCGCGTCGCGTGGGCGAGCATCCGGTCGGCGATGCCGCGCATCTCCTCGACGGTCTCGCCCTTGGCCCGCAGCGCGATCAGGAAGCCGGCGACCTGGGCCGGCGTCGCGTCGCCCGACATGATCTGGTCCATCGCCCAGGCGGCGTGCTCACCATTGAGGTCGGTGCCCGCCAGCAGGAGGGTGAGGACGTCGGGCCAGGTCCGGGTCACCGCGCCCGGCGCGCGAGGTCGGCGACCGCGCGGGCCAGGGTGACCGGGTCGACCGGGTGCGGCACGGCGAGGTCGGCCTGCGACCACGCTGCGAGCCACGCGTCCTGGGGCCGGCCGGTCAGGACGACGATCGGCGGGCAGTCGAAGATCTCGTTCTTCAGCTGCTTGGTGAGCCCGAGCCCCCCGATCGGCGAGGACTCGCCGTCGAGGACCATCACGTCGAAGCCCCCGGCGTCCGCGGCGGCGACGCACGCAGCCGGGGTGGCGACCTCGAGCCAGGCCACGACCTCGACGTCCTTGGCGGGGCGGCGGCCGACCGCGAGGCGCACCGCGTCGCGGGTCGCGTTGTCGTCGCTGTAGAGCAGGATCCGGACGGCCAGCGGGGCGGCCGGGCCGCCCGCACCCGGCCCGTCGCCGTGCCCGCCAGGCCCCGGGGCTGCCGTCGCGACGTCGGTGGAGGCCGTGGTGCCCGGACCGTGGCTGCCCTGACCCGGATGCGCGTCGCTCATGGCGTGGATCGTAGCGAAGGGGTGGGGTCGCCGGGTTCGAGGCCGCCCCGGGGGGTCGCGTAGACCCTGACGGACCTTGACCCCATAATGTCGAGTGTGGCGACCGCATCAGCAGCACCAGCGCGCACGGTGAGTGTGGGGCACGGCCCCGCGACCCGCCCCAACATGGTCTCGGTCGGCACCATCGTCTGGCTCGGCAGCGAGCTGATGTTCTTCGCCGGCCTGTTCGCCATGTACTTCCAGATCCGCTCGGTCTCGTCCGAGCTGTGGGCGGAGCAGACGGCCAAGCTCAACGTGCCGTTCGCCACCCTCAACGCGCTGATCCTGCTCATCTCCTCGGTGTGGTGCCAGCTCGGCGTCTTCGCCGCCGAGGCGGGCCGGCCCAAGCGCGACGGCCGCCTCTGGCAGGTCGGTCTCATCCAGGGCCTGCGGCGGAAGGGCAGCGGCCCCTCGTGGGGCATGCGCGAGTGGTACGTCCTCACCTACCTGTTCGGCGCGTTCTTCGTCGGCGGCCAGGTCTTCGAGTACGCCTCGCTGACGAGCGACGGCGTCACGCTCTCGTCGGACCGCTACGGCTCGGTCTTCTACATGACGACCGGCTTCCACGGCATGCACGTCACCGGTGGGCTCATCGCCTTCCTACTCATCATCGGTCGCACCTTCACGACCCGGCACTACTCCCACGCCCAGGCGATCGGCGCCGTCGTCACCTCGTACTACTGGCACTTCGTCGACGTCGTCTGGATCGCCCTGTTCTCGACGATCTACCTGCTGAAGTAGCGCCCCCAGCACGGACCCACCCGAACGCCCCCGGACGACAGGACCGCACGTTGAACGCCTTGGCCGCACGTCGCCGGCATCCCGCCGCGATCGCGATCCTGCTGCTGCTCGGCCTCGTGGTCGTCGGTGGCGCCTACTCCCTGCTCGCGCCGAAGTCGGCGCAGGCCGCCGTCCCCACGGCCGACGACGTCGCCGGTGGCCGCGCCCTCTTCTTGGCCAACTGCGCCACCTGCCACGGCCTCAACGCCCAGGGCACGCAGGCCGGGCCGTCCCTCGTCGGCGTCGGCGCCGCCTCCGTGAACTTCCAGGTCGGCACCGGCCGTATGCCGCTCGCCGGACCGGCCGTGCAGGCGCAGCGTCAGGACGAGATCAAGTTCACCCCCGAGCAGATCGCCGCCATGGCGGCCTACGTCGCGACCCTGGGCCCCGGCCCGGCCATCCCCTCGGACGAGCAGGTCAATCCCGAGGGCGCCGACGTCGCCCGCGGTGGCGAGCTGTTCCGCGTCAACTGCGCCATGTGCCACAACTTCGCCGGCTCCGGCGGCGCGCTGACCCGCGGCAAGTACGCGCCCTCGCTGAAGGGCGTGGAGCCCCGGCAGGTCTACGAGGCGATGCTCACGGGCCCGCAGTCGATGCCGGTCTTCAACGACACGAACATCTCGCCCGAGAACAAGCGGAACATCATCGCCTTCCTCAACGAGACGTACAACAAGCCCAACCAGGGCGGGATGAACCTCGGCAACCTCGGCCCGGTCTCCGAGGGCATGTTCATCTGGATCTTCGGGCTCGGGATCATGGTGGCGTTCGCCGTATGGCTGGGCTCCAAAGCGGCCTGACGGGCCACCCGGCCCGGCGCCGCGACCGGGGGTCGGGACCCCCACCCCGGCGCACACCCCACCCGTAACGAGGTGCGGGTCACACCAGGCTGTATTCAGCCTCGATTTTTGTTCTAATCGGCTAGGACGAACCGACAGGATCGACACGCATATGAGCAACCAGGGCACGCCCCCCTCGAGCGGGGGCACGATGGTCGAGCACGGTGGGTCGCCCGACCGCACCCCCGCCCGCCTGGGCGACGACCACGGAACCTCGCTCGCCCTGCCCGAGCGGTTCGAGAACCCCGGGCTCCCGGCGCACGTCCACCGCCTCGCCGACCACGACGAGGCAGCCGGGCGGCGCGCCGAGCGGCAGGTGGCCTCGCTGTTCGGGCTGTCGATGCTCGCGACCCTCGTCTTCATCGTCGGGTACTTCGCCATCGACCACACCTCGGACATCTACGTCCCCGGCATCGGCAGCGCCAACCTCCTGCACCTCGTGCTCGGGGTGTCGATGGGCATCTCGCTGCTGGGCATCGGCGTCGGCGTCGTCCACTGGGCCAAGACGATGATGCCCGACCAGGAGATCGTCGAGGAGCGTCACCTGCAGCGCTCCTCCGACGCCAACCGCCGCAAGGCCGGCGACCTCATCCTCGGTGGCGGCGAGGCGGCGCAGCTCGGCCGGCGGCCCATCCTCAAGTACTCCCTCGGCGGGGCCCTGGGCCTGTTCGCGCTCCCCTTCGTCCTCCAGGTCGCCGGGTCCCTCGGCAACGTGACACAGACGAGCGAGCTCGCCGAGACCATCTGGGACATCAAGCCGCAGCCCGACGGCAGCCCCGGCCAGCCCATCCGGCTCATGCGCGACCCCGAGATGACGCCGGTGAAGGCCAGCGACGTCACCATCGGGTCGGTGTTCCACATCATGCCCGAGACGCTCAAGGACAGCACCCACGTGCTGGAGGACAAGGCCAAGGCCGCCGTCCTGCTCATGCGTCTCGACCCCACTCAGTTCAGCGGCGACGAGAGGGGCCAGAAGGCCCTCTCCTGGGGCTACCAGGGGATCGTCGCCTACTCGAAGATCTGCACCCACGTCGGATGTGCCGTCGGTCTCTACGAGCAGCAGACGCACCACCTGCTCTGCCCGTGCCACCAGTCGACCTTCGACGTCACCCGCGACTGCGAGGTCATCTTCGGCCCGGCGAAGCGTCCGCTTCCGCAGCTGAAGATCACGGTCGACGGATCCGGTTACCTCGTCGCGACCCAGGGCTTCACCGAGCCCGTGGGTCCGAGCTTCTGGGAGCGCAATGAGTACGTCCACTGACCAGCGATCCGCCGCCTCCCTCCGTGAGGGGGACGAGGACGTCGAAGCCGCTCCTGGCCCCGCGATCAAGGCCGCCGGCGGGGTCGCCGGCTGGCTCGACGACCGCACCGGTGGCGCGGGGTTCGTCGCCTACCTGCTGAAGAAGGTCTTCCCCGACCACTGGACCTTCATGCTGGGCGAGATCGCGATGTACTCGATGATCATCTGCCTGCTCTCCGGCACGTTCCTCACCTTCTGGTTCGTGCCCAGCGCCGGCCAGGTCGTCTACGACGGGTCCTACCTGCCCCTGCAGGGCATCACGGTCTCCGAGGCCTACCGGTCGGCCGTCGACATCTCCTTCGACGTCCGGGGCGGGCTGCTCATCCGGCAGATCCACCACTGGGCGGCCCTGATGTTCATCGTGGCGATCACGGTGCACATGCTGCGCGTGTTCTTCACGGGGGCGTTCCGCAAGCCGCGTGAGCTCAACTGGGTCATCGGCTCGGTGCTGTCGATGCTCGCCCTCATCGAGGGCTTCGCCGGCTACTCGCTGCCCGATGACCTGCTCTCCGGCACCGGCCTGCGCGCCGCCGAGGGCTTCATGCGCTCGATCCCGATCATCGGGTCGTACGTCACCGTCATCGTCTTCGGCGGTCCGTTCCCGGGCGAGCAGATCATCCCGCTGCTCTACTCCGTGCACATCCTCCTGCTGCCGGCCATCCTCGTGGGGCTGTTCACCGCCCACATCGTCCTGGTCTTCGTGCACAAGCACACCCAGTACCCCGGCCCCGGGCGCACCAACGAGAACGTCGTCGGCTACCCGCTGATGCCGGTCTACATCGCCAAGGCCGGAGGGTTCTTCTTCCTCGTCTTCGGGGTGACGGCCCTCATCGCCGCGCTCGTGACGATCAACCCGATCTGGGCCTACGGGCCGTACGACCCGTCCCCGGTCACGGCCGGCTCGCAGCCCGACTGGTACATGGGCTTCGCCGACGGAGCGCTGCGGCTGCTGCCCGGACTCCTCGAGTTCGACGCTCTCGGACGCACGTGGAGCTTCAACGTCTTCATCGGCGCGATCCTGCTCATCCCGCTCCTCTACGGGATTCTCGGCGCCTACCCGTTCCTCGAGGCCTGGGTCACGGGTGACAAGCGCGAGCACCACCTGCTCGACCGCCCGCGCGACGCGCCGGTGCGCACCGGACTGGGGGTCATGGCCCTCACGTCATACCTGATCCTCTTCTTCGCCTCGGGCAACGACATCATGGCCATCAAGCTGCATCTGTCGATCAACGACCTGACGCGGCTGTTCCAGGTGGGCTTCTTCATCTTCCCGCCGCTGGCGTTCTGGATCACCAAGCGGATCTGCCTCAGCCTGCAGCGGCACGACCGCGACAAGGTGCTGCACGGCCGTGAGAGCGGCACCATCATCCGCACCGCCGACGGGCGCTTCTTCGAGAAGCACGACCCGCTCGACGAGTTCGAGCGGTGGGCCTTGGTGCAGTACGACGCGCACGAGCCGCTCATCCTCACCAGTGGGGTCGACCGCAACGGTGTGGCCGCGAAGGGCACGCGCTCGGAGCGGATCCGGTCCCGGCTCTCGAGCTTCTACTTCAAGGACCGCGTCGATCCCGTCACCCCGGCGGAGCTGGCGGCCGCGCACGCCCACGGCGAGCACGAGGCCATCAGCAGCCCGCAGGAGGCCTCACGGTCCCTCGAGGGTCCGGCCGAGACCCAGGGCCTGGCCATGCCTGCCTCGGAGCGCGAGTCGGTCAAGCGGGCACCGGAGAAGGACCTCTAGGTCTCCATCGCCACCTCGGTTCGTCGACGGCCCGTTGCCCCCTGGGGCGGCGGGCCGTCCTCGTGCCATCGTGGTGGGGTGACGCCCGACCCGAGCTCGCCCGCGGACCCTGGCGCCGGTGACGCCCTCCGGCGGCAGCCGGGGCTGCTGCTCACGGACGCGGAGTTCGAGCAGGCGGTCGGCGACGCGCTCGACCTCATCCCCGACGAGCTCGCCCGGCTGATGAGCAACGTGGCCGTCCTCGTGGTCGACGAGCCGGCCGACGGTGAGCCGCAGCTCCTGGGGCTGTACGAGGGCACGCCGTTGACCGAGCGGGACGGGTGGTGGGACGCCGGCTCGCTGCCGGACCGGATCACCGTCTACCAAGGCCCGCTCACGCGGTTGTGCGCCGACCGGGACGAGCTGCTCGACGAGATCGCCGTCACCGTGGTGCACGAGGTGGCCCACCACTTCGGGATCGACGACGCGCGCCTGCACGAGCTCGGCTGGGGCTGATCCGCGCCTGGCTGGGGCTGGAGAGATGGGCCTCAGGGGTGCAGGCGCGAGCCCTTCAGCACCTTGTCGACCGCATTCTTGGGGCCGTGGAGCGCGAGACCGACGAGGTCCAGGTCCTCGCCCCGCACGCCGGCCACCGCGGCGCGGTTGTCGGCGTCGTGTCCGGTGCCGAACATCTCGCGGGTGTAGACGGCGAGCGGTATGCCGCGCTGCAGAGCTCGCTGGCGGCTGGCCCGCAGCGCCTCGGCCGTCCCCGCGAAGACGAGGACAGGGACGCCGAGCAGGCTCAGGTAGACCTGCCCCTCGCCGTCCCGGTAGGGCTGCCCGACGAGCTCTGGATGAGCGGCGGTGATGCCGCTGACCAGGAAGGCGGTGACGTTGAGCCGCTGCCAGGTCTCCAGGTCGTCGCGGACGAGGAGCGCGACCTTGGTGGTGAACGGCGGGGTCAGCGGGTCGACCCCTCCCCCGACACCGTCGCCGGGAAGGCCGGGGGCCGAGGTGTCGCTCATGGCCCCAGTCTGCCCACCCGGGCGTCACCCCGGACCTCCCGGGGTCGTCGGCTCGACCGCAACGTCACCGCCGGGGCGGGGTCCCCGGCGCGAGGGTGGGAGTGGTGGGTTCTGGGAGAGCGATCCGTGCCGCAGGGACCCGCCAGAGTCCTTGAGTGCGGACAGCAGCGGTCAGCGCCCGTCAGACGCACCCAGCGGCGCCGGTGCTAGTTGGCGTACTCGCCCTTGTAGTGCTCGAACGTCCAGCCGATGATCGCGACGACGCCGAAGAAGGCGCCGATGATGAACAGCCACCACCCCACCGCGAGGCCGGCGAACATCAGCGCCGCGGTGAGCCCCAGCCAGAGCGGCCACCATGAGTACGGGGTGAAGAAGCCGTAGTCACCCTCCTGCTCGGAGATCAGGGCCGACGGGTTGTCCTCCGGCCGCGGCGGCAGGTTGCGGCCGGTCACCGACAGGTAGAAGGCGATGAGCCCGCACAGGGACGCCGCGAGGAACAGGCCGATCGCCCCCATGAGCTCGGTCCAGTGCGACCACACGCCGTAGACGACCCCGACCGGGACGAAGAAGATCGCCAGGTAGAGGAACATCTTGCTCTCGACCTTCATCGGGTGTTCCTCCCGTGACCAGGCCCGCCCATCTGCCCGGACTCACCTGGTTCGTGGTCGGGCATGTGACCGATGTCGGCGGAGCCGAAGGCCTTGACGAGCCCGGGGGCCTCCGGGGCCCTCACCGTGGGCGGAGCCACCTCGGGGTGATGCAGGTCGAAGGCGGGGCGCTCGGACCGGATCCGCGGGATGCGGTCGAAGTTGTGACGCGGCGGCGGGCAGGACGTCGCCCACTCGAGCGACGCACCGAAGCCCCACGGGTCGTCGGTCTCGACGAGCGGGGCGTAGCGCCACGTCTTCCACACGTTGTACATGAACGGCAGGGTCGAGGCGCCGAGGAGGAACGCGCCCGCTGTCGAGATGATGTTCGCGGTCTGGAACCCCTCCTCCGGCAGGTAGTCGGCATACCGGCGGGCCATGCCCTCGATGCCGAGCAGATGCTGGATGAGGAAGGTCGTGTGGAAGCCGATGAACAGCATCCAGAAATGGACCTTGCCGAGCTTCTCGTCGAGCATCCGACCGGTGAACTTGGGCCACCAGAAGTAGAACCCGGAGAACATCGCGAAGACGACCGTGCCGAAGACCGTGTAGTGGAAGTGGGCGACGACGAAGTACGAGTCGGAGAGGTGGAAGTCGAGGGCCGGGCTGGACAGGATGACCCCGGTCAGGCCGCCGAAGAGGAAGGTGACGATGAAGCCGACCGCCCAGATGAGTGGCGTGTCGAAGGTGATGGACCCACCCCACATCGTGCCGATCCAGTTGAAGAACTTCACCCCGGTGGGGACGGCGATCAGCATCGTCATGATGGCGAAGAACGGCAGCAGCACCTGGCCCGTGGCGTACATGTGGTGGGCCCAGACCGCCACGGACAGTGCCGCGATGGCGATCGTGGCGAAGACGAGGGTCTTGTAGCCGAAGAGCGGCTTGCGGGAGAAGACCGGCAGGACCTCGCTGATGATGCCGAAGAACGGCAGCGCGATGATGTAGACCTCTGGATGCCCGAAGAACCAGAACATGTGCTGCCACAGCATCGCTCCCCCGCCGGCGGGGTCGAAGATGTGGGCTCCGAACCGGCGGTCGGCGCCGAGGGCGAAGAGGGCGGCCGCGAGCACGGGGAACGCGACGAGCACGAGCAGAGACGTGACGAGCACCGTCCAGGTGAACAGAGGCATCCGGAACATCGTCATGCCCGGCGCCCGCATGCAGACGATCGTCGTGATGAAGTTGACCGCCCCGAGGATGGTGCCGAACCCGGCCAGCGCCAGTCCGAACACCCACAGGTCACCGCCGAGACCCGGGCTGTAGGTGTTGTCGGACAACGGCGCGTAGGCGAACCAGCCGAACGCCGCAGCACCCTGCGGCGTGAGGAAGCCGGCGCCCGCGATCAGCCCGCCGAAGAGGTAGAGCCAGTAGGCGAACATGTTCAGGCGTGGGAACGCGACGTCGGGGGCGCCGATCTGGATCGGCATCAGCGCGTTGGCGAACCCGGCGAACAGCGGGGTCGCGAACAGCAGCAGCATGATCGTGCCGTGCATGGTGAACAGCTGGTTGTACTGCTCGGGGTTGTCGACGACCTGCAGGCCTGGCGCGGCGAGCTCGGTGCGGATGAGCAGCGCCATGATCCCGCCGAGCAGGAACCAGATGAACGAGGTGATGAAGTAGAGGTTGCCGATGACCTTGTGGTCGGTCGTGGTGACGTACTTGATGAACGTCTGGCCCGGGAGCAGCTTCGGTCGGGTGTAGACCCGTTCGCCGGTGGAGTACTCGTACTGCGTCCCCCGCCCGGGCGTGGTTCCCGTCGGCGTGGTCGTCGTTGCTGCCATCACTTGCTCCCGGAGGCGGTGGGGACGAGCTTCTGGTCCGCGGGCAGGACCGGCTCGCGGTTGAGGGTGTTGGGCAGCTGTCCGGACTGGCCGGCGCTGCGCAGCCGGGCCATCTCGGCGTCGTAGTCGCTCTGGGAGACGACCTTGACCTTGAACAGCATCTGCGAGTGGTAGGCACCGCAGAGCTCGGCGCACTTGCCCTGGAAGGTGCCCAGCTGGGTGGGCACGACCTGGAACCGGTTGGTCTTGCCGGGGATCATGTCGAGCTTCTGCAGGAAGGCGGGCACCCAGAACGAGTGGATGACGTCGCGCGCGTTGAGGACGAACTCCACGCGCTTGTTGATCGGCAGGTAGAGCACCGGCTCGGCGTTGAGCGGCTCGCCCGTCGCCTTGTCGAGCTCGACCTGCACGCCGGACTCGTAGGTGTTGGCGTCGACGTAGTTGAAGTCCCAGCTCCACTGCTTCGCCACGACGTTGACGGTGACGTCGGGCTTGACCGACACGTCGAGCAGGGTCGACTCGTCACGGGCCGTGTAGTAGAAGAGCACCGCGACCATGAAGACGGGGACGATCGTGTAGAGGATCTCGATCGGCACGTTGTAGCGCAGCTGGGGCGGCAGGCCGACGTCCTCCTTGCGGCGCCGGTAGCGGACCATCACCCAGATGGTCAGCCCCCACACGATGAGCCCGACGGCCAGGGCGGCGATCCAGGTGCCGACCCAGAGCGACGTCACGGTGCCCGCGTGGTTAGTGACCTGGCCGCCATCGTTGCCCTGCGGCAGCCAGCCGCTGGAGGCCGTGCCGTTGCCGGCGCATCCGCCCAGCAGCAGCGACGCGGACACGGCCAGGGAGGCGACGGCGACAGTCCGTCGCGTCAGGCGCGCTGGCAGTTGTGGGTGCGTGCGCAACGGTGCACCTTCCGGTTCGGTCGTACGGATGCCGCGTCGATGTCGAGGACTGCTGGACCTGCTCCACGACCGGCTCGGTCGGCGTGCCGCCGGGCCGTGACGTCTGCGCGTCACACTACCTCCCGCACAGCGCTGACACACGGACGGGTGGGGCTACCGTGACGGCCGTGGCGTACTCCCGGACAGCCGGGTCACGGGTGCTGCTCGACGGCGCGGCCGGGCCGCTCGTGCCCGCTGCCCGCGCTGCCTTGCTCGCCGCGCTCGACGCCGGTTGGGCCGACCCGCGACGGCTCCACGCCGAGGGCCGGCGCGCCCGGCTGCTCCTCGACCAGGCCCGCGAGGCCCTGGCCGCCGGCCTCGGGGTACGCCCGCCCGAGCTGAGCTTCCTGCCCGGCGGCGCAGTGGCCCTCGCGGCCGGCGTCGAGGGCGTGCGGTATGCCGCGCGGCGGCGCGGCGCCCGGCTCGTCGCCTCCGCCGTCGAGCACTCCGCAGTGCTCGTACCGGGCCGGGAGGCGGCGGTGCGCGCGGAGGACGCGGGCCTCCTGGCCGAGGTCCCCGTCGACCGGTTCGGCCGGGTCGACCTCGACGGGTGGGCCGCCGCCGTGGCCTGCCCCGGCACCGTGGTCGCCGCCCTGCAGAGCGCCAACGGCGAGGTGGGCACCCGGCAGCCGCTCGAGGCTGCCCGGGAGCACAGCCGGGCCCACGGCATACCGCTCGTCGTGGACGCCCAGGCCGGTCTCGGGCGCGACCCCGTGCCCACCGACTACGACGTCCTCGCCGGCGACGCGCGGTCGTGGGGCGGGCCCCCGGGCGTCGGCGTGCTCGTCGTGCCGGAGCGCACGCGCTGGCGCCGGCCCGGCGCGGTGAGCGAGGCGGAACACGGTCGCAGCGACGCCGAGCCGGTCGTGCCGCTGGTGCTGGCCGCCGCGGAGGCCTGGCTGTCGACCGAGGCGGACCGGGTGGCCGAGGCGGCCGCCGCCCGCGCTCTCGTCACCCGCATCCGGGCGGCAGCCGCCGCCGTGCCCGACACCGAGGTCGTGGGCGACCCCGAGGACCGGCTGCCCCACGTCGTGACGTTCTCGTGCCTGTTCGTCGACGGGGAGGCGATCGTGCATGAGCTGGACCGGCGCGGGTTCGCCGTGGCGTCGGGGTCGGCCTGCACGGCGAGCACCCTCGAGCCGAGCCACGTGCTGGCCGCCATGGGGGTGCTCACCCACGGCAACGTGCGGGTGACGCTGCCGCTCGCGGCCGCAGTGACCGGTGGCGCGGCCGCGCTCGCGGCCGGGGTCGAGGCCTTCTGCGCGGCCCTGCCCGACACCGTCGCGACGGTGCGGGCCCGGCTCGGGACGGACCGGCTGTGACCGACGCGCCCCGACCCGACCCCCGACCCGCGCGCTCGGCCCCACCTGACTGCCAGTCGTCGGAGTCGGCTGCCGATGGGACGGCAGCCAAGAGCCACGACGGGCAGTCGAGTGGCGAGGAGCCGGGCGTCGAGAGCCTCGTCCTCGACGCTCGCGGGCTGCGCTGCCCGCTGCCGGTGATCCGGCTGGCCGCCCTCCTGCGCGACCTGCCTCCGGGCACAGAGGTGGTCCTGTTGGCCACCGACCCGGCCGCCCGCTCCGACGTCGCCGCCTTCTGCCGGATGCGCGGACACGAGCTCGTCCGCGTCGAGGACCGCGTCGAGGATCGCCGCGCGGGCGACGAGCCGAGCGCTCCGGCGCACACGGCATACACGGTCCGTCGCAGCGGCTGACCCTCAGCGGAACGCGTCGGGCAGCGGTGCCGACAGGGCCACGGCGAGCAGGCGCAGGTAGTCCTCCCGGGGCACCTCGGTGACCCCGAGGGAGGCGAGGTGGGGGGTGCGCCACTGCACGTCGACGAGCCGGCGCGGGTCCCCGTCGGCCGCGACGAGGTCGTGCATGGCGACGACCGCGGCCTTGGACGCATCGGTCACGCGGTGGAACATCGACTCGCCGGCGAAGAGCCCACCCACTGCGAGCCCGTAGAGACCGCCCACCAGCCGGTCGTCCTGCACCACCTCGACGGAGTGGGCCCAGCCGAGCTTGTGGAGCCGGGTGTATGCCGCCGTCACGGCCGGGGTGATCCACCGGCCGGACCGGCCCGGGTCGGCGCACCCCGCGACCACACCGGCGAAGTCGGTGTCGACGCGGATCTCGAAGTCCCCCAGACGGCGGCGCAGCGACCGGCTGACGTGGAGGTCACCCGGCCGCAGGATGCCCCGCGGGTCGGGCGACCACCAGCCGATCGGCTCGGCCCCCTCGGCGCCGAGGCCCATGGGGAAGACGCCCCGGGCGTAGGCCTCGAGCACGGTGCCGGGCTCGAGGTCGGCCCCCACCCCCACGAGGTCCTCCCCCGCACTGGCGGCGCCGACGTCGAAGACGTACCGCGACGGCAGCGGGGGGATCGGCACGGGTGCGGCGGGGCGTCGGCGGTGACGGTGGGGCGGACGAGAGGTGCGGAGCGGGTCAGCCGTGCCGACAGGTGACGACGGGCGCGATCTCGGCGGCCGAGTCGGGGCCGTAGGCGTCGGCGAGGCGGCCGATGAAGGCGTCCTGACGCAGCTGGTACTCCTGCGTGCCGACCGTCTCGATGACGTAGGTGGCGAGCATCGAGCCGAGCTCGGCGCAGCGGCGCAGCCCGAGCCCTCCGGCCAGGCCGGTCATGAAGCCGGCGCGGAAGGCGTCGCCCACCCCGGTCGGGTCGGCCTTGCGCACCTCGCGGGCGACGGGCACGTGGATGGTCTCGGCGCCCTCGGCGAGGATGTCGACCCCGTCCGAGCCGCGCGTGACGATGCGGATGCCGACCCGCTTGAGGATGTCGTGGCCGCTCCACCCGGTCTTCTGCTCGGTGAGGTGCGCCTCGTACTCGTTGGTGAACAGGTAGGCGGCGCCGTCGACGAGGCGGCGGATCTCGGGGCCGTCGGCGAAGGCCAGCTGCTGGGAGGGGTCGGCGATGAAGGGGATCCCGCGCGTGCGGCACTCCTCCGTATGCCGCAGCATCGCCTGCGGGTCGTTGGCCCCGATGAGCACGAGGTCGAGCCCGCCGAGGCGTCGGGCGATGGGCTGCAGCTCGATGAGCCGCGCGTCGGACATGGCGCCCGCGTAGAAGGTCGCGATCTGGGCCATGTCGTCGTCGGTGGTGCAGACGAAGCGGGCGGTGTGCCGGCTGTCGCTGACGTGGACCGACTCGCAGTCGACGCCGTGGCGCTCCAGCCACGAGCGGTAGTCCGCGAAGTCCTCACCGACCGAGCCGACGAGGGCCGGCTGGAGCCCGAGGTTGGCCATGCCGAACGCGATGTTGGCCGCGACCCCCCCGCGGCGGATCTCCAGCTCGTCGGCGAGGAAGGACAAGGAGATCTTGTCCAGCTGCTCGACGACGAGGGAGTCGCGGAACCGACCCCGGAAGGTCATCAGATGGTCGGTGGCGATGGACCCGGTGACCGCGATCTTCACCCGCAGAACCTACCCGACCCACGCGCGGTCGCGCGCCGCGCGCCGATGACGAGACCGGACGGCACCGACAACACCACACGACACAGCGAAGACGCCGACGCCCGGCGTCCCCCCGAGGGGAGGCCGGGCGTCGGTGTGGTGCGGGTCGTGCGAGGGGTGGGTCAGCTGAAGCTGTCACCACATGCGCAGGAGCTGCCCGCGTTGGGGTTGTCGATGGTGAAGCCCTGCTTCTCGATGGTGTCGGCGAAGTCGATCGTCGCGCCGAGCAGGTAAGGCGCGCTCATCCGGTCGACGACGACCTCGACCCCGTCGAAGTCGCGCACGAGGTCGCCGTCGAGCGTGCGCTCGTCGAAGTAGAGCTGGTAGATGAGGCCGGAGCAGCCGCCGGGCTGCACGCCGACGCGGAGGCGCAGGTCGTCACGGCCCTCCTGCTCCAGCAGGCTCTTGACCTTGCCGGCGGCCACGCCGGTCAGCTCGACGCCGTGAGTCTCGGTGGCCGTGTCGGTCGCCGTGCTCGCGGTGGTCTGCTCGTGCGTGTGGGTCTGGTCCTGAACGCTCATGTGAAGTCCTCCGTGCCGGTGCTGTGGGCGGGCAAGTGTCGAGCAAAGTCGGGTCTGCCACTCTGCACCACACAACCGCGCTCGCCCGGGATCTGTTCCCCGGAACGTGTCCAGTCTAGGCCGAGCCGCGCCCACCCTCGGGAGCAGGGGACCACGTGGTGGCCACGCGGGCCGCCCGGCGCTCGAGCGACCCCACCGGGTCGGCGAGCGCGGCGGCGACCTCGGCGGCCCGGTCGGCCACGGCATACGTCGCCGAGAGGCCCGCCGTCATCGCCTCCCGGCGTCCCACCCGCACCTGGCCGGCGAGAAGCACGGCGGGCACGCCCGCGGCCATCGCCGTCTCGCTCACCGCGGCGGGCACCGAGTCGCGCAGGCTGCGCCAGTCGTAGCGGCCCTCCCCCGTCACGACGAGGTCCGCGCCGCGCACGGCGTCACCGAGGCCCAGCGCCTCGCCCACAAGGGCGGCCCCGTCCACCCGGCGGGCGCCGAGCAGCAGGAGGGCGTACCCGAGCCCTCCGGCCGCGCCGGCCCCGGGCTCGCGCTCCAGCCGGCGGGCACCACCGGTGAGCAGGTCGCGTGGCTGAGGGTGGGTGCGCCCCACGACGTCGACCCAGTGCCCGAGCGCTCCCTCCAGTGCCTGGGCCTGCTCGGCGGTGGCGCCCCGCTCCTGGGCCTCGGCCGCGCTCGCCCCGTGGAAGCCCAGCAGGGGCAGCGTCGACGTGGTGGCGAGCACGAGCGCCACCCCGCGGAACCGGGCGACGACGGCACCGAGCCCGGCGAGGTCGTCGGGCCCGGTCCGCGCCAGCTCCAGACCGCCCGCACCGAGGCGAGCCGCGTCCCCCGCTCCCAGCGCGGCGAGCAGCCCGGCTCCGGCGTCGTGGGTGGCACTGTCGGCGACGCCGACGACGACCCGGGTGGGGTCGGTCGAGAGGGCGAGCCGCAGCAGCTGCCCCAGGCCGACGGACGAGGTATGCGCGGGGTCGCGGTCCGCGGCCGCGACCAGGTCACGGCCCACGGCCTGCGTGGACTCGACGTAGGTGGTGCGGCCGGCCGGCTCCTCGACGACGAGCACCGTCGCCGGGACGTCGCGGCCGAGCGGGTCCGAGACGGTGGCCGCGAGGACGTCACCGCCCAGGCCGGCGGCAAGGACGTCGACGAACCCCGGCCCGCCGTCGGAGAGCGGGAGGGTGACGAGGTCGTCGTGGGGAGCCGCGGCGCGCCAGCCCGCGGCCATCGCCAGCGCCGCCTCGCCCGCCGTCAGGGTGCCGGCGAAGCGGGTCGGGGCCAGGACGACGCGCATCCGGCCATCCAACACGCTCGCGCAGCGGTGCCCGTCCGCCGGCGGTGTGCAGCGGCGGCGCAGCCCGTCGCACCGGCGGCACACCGGGCTCGGCGCTCGGCGGGCGCGGCATACGATCGCCGCATGACCACGATCGCGTCGACCGGCACCCATCCGCGGCCCTCGCTGATGCCGTTGCTCGTGCTCGGCCAGGGGCGCGACCTGGCCACCGAGCGGGGTGTCGAGTGCCCGGGCGACCTGCCGGCGCCGTCCGAGCCCGGCCTCGTGGAGCGCGCCCGGCGCGCCAAGGCCGCCCTCGGCGACTCGGTGTTCGTCCTCGGCCACCACTACCAGCGCGACGAGGTCATCGAGTTCGCCGACGTCACGGGCGACAGCTTCAAGCTGGCCCAGCAGGCCGCCGCCCGGCCGAACGCCCCGCACATCGTCTTCTGCGGCGTGCATTTCATGGCCGAGTCGGCCGACATCCTCACCTCGCCCGACCAGACGGTGATCCTGCCCGACCTCGCCGCCGGCTGCTCGATGGCCGACATGGCCGCGATCGCCCAGGTCGAGGACGCGTGGGACGACCTCACCGACCTGCTCGGGGAGCAGGTCGGCGACCTCGTCCGCCCCGTCACCTACATGAACTCGTCGGCCGCGATCAAGGCGTTCACGGGCCGGCACGGCGGCACGATCTGCACGTCGTCCAACGCCCGCACCGCCCTGCAGTGGGCCTTCGACGAGACCGGCGGGGTCGACGGGCCGGGCAAGGTGCTGTTCCTGCCCGACCAGCACCTCGGCCGCAACACCGCCGTCCGCGAGCTCGGTCTCGAGCTCGACGACTGCGTCGTCTGGGACCCCCACCGCCCCCACGGCGGCGTCACGCGGGAGCAGCTCGAGAAGGCCCGGATGATCCTGTGGCGCGGGCACTGCTCCGTGCACGGCCGGTTCAGCGTCGAGGCCGTCGAGGCGGCCCGTCGCGACATCCCCGGGGTGAAGGTCATCGTGCACCCCGAGTGCCGCTACGAGGTGTGCGCGCTCGCCGACGAGATCGGGTCGACCGAGAAGATCATCAAGACCATCGCCGCTGCCCCGGACGGCACGTCGTGGGCGGTCGGCACCGAGCTCAACCTCGTGAGCCGGCTGCGCCAGCAGTTCCCCCGGCAGCAGATCGCCTTCCTCGAGAAGAACGTCTGCTACTGCTCCACGATGAACCGGATCGACCTGCCGCACTTGGTGTGGGCGCTCGAGTCCCTCGTCGAGGGGCGCGTCGTCAACCCGATCCGGGTCGACCCCGACGTCGCGCACTGGGCGCGGGTCGCCCTCGACCAGATGCTCGCGCTCCCGGGCGAGACGGCCAAGGACTGACGCCGGCCGTCAGGCCCCCGGGTCGTCAGCGGGGGTCGTCGGAGTGGCTGACGACGTTGACCACCGTGCCGTTCGGGGCGCGCACGAAGAACCGCCGGACGCCCCACGGCTCGGTCGTCAGCGGGTGGACGATCTCGTAGCCCCGCCGCTGCGCCTCGGCGTACGCCGCCTCGACCTCCTCGCCCACGTGGACCGACAGCTGGGAGTCGACGGGCGCGGACGCGTCGCGGGTCACCAGCTGCACGGACGCCCGACCGTCGGGGGTGCTGAACCGGGCGACCCAGCTGAGGTTCATCTCCTCGACGCCGAGCCCGAGGTAGTCCCGGTAGAACTCGCCGTCCTCCTCGATGTCGCTCGCCGGCAGGTTGACGGTGACGCCGGTCGGGTGCAACGGGCTCACTCCGCACCCACCGTGAGGGTCATCCCCGCCGTGCGCAGCCGCTCCACGAGGACGTCCCCCATGGCCACCGCCGGGGTGAGCACGCCGCCCGGAGACGTGAGCCGGGCCTCGTCCTGCGCCAGGCACAGCGCCGACTGCCCGAGCATGACGGCGGTCGCGGCATACCCGGGGTCGCCCTTGGCGGCGACGACGGTGAGGAGCCGGCGGCCGCTGTCCGTCGTCGAGCGCAGCTCCACCCGGAAGAACCCGGCCTCTCGGGCCTGCTCGTCCGGCCCCTCCCCGGGGTCGGGGAGCAGCCGGTCGACCAGTGGGCGGGTGAGGCGCTGCGCCATCCCGGCGTAGGCCGCGCCCACCGCGACGGCGACGCCGTAGGCCTGCGCCCGCCCGCGCGCGCCGCGGCCGCACCCCACGGCCTCCCGGTAGCGGAACCGCGGGCCGTAGGCGTGGCCCAGCAGGGAGTCGCTGCGGCGCACGATACGCGAGTTGAACCCGGCCATGACCCACGGAGCGGTCCAGCGGCCGGTGACCTGGTCGCGGAAGACGTACATCGCGTCGCGCTGCCCCGACCGGTCGGGCTCGGCGGGCCGGTCGTCACTGAGGGCGAAGGGGTCGAAGACGACCCGCCGCCGGCTCGGGTCGGCGGTCACGGCGTCGATCTGGGAGCGCATCGAGTCGACGGTGCCGCCGCTGATGCCGCCGCTCAGCCGGGTGACGAGCAGCGTGGTGTCGCCCAGCCCCTCCGCCCCCGCCTCCCGATGCAGCAGGTGCACCCCGAGGTCGGACGGGACGGAGTCGAACCCGCACGCGGCGACGATACGGGCCCCGGTGCGCTTCGCGGTCTCGTGGGCTGCGTCGATCGCCGCGCGCACGAAGAGCACCTCGCCGGTGAGGTCGGCGTAGTGGGTGCCCGCCTCGGCGCAGGCCGTCACGAGCGGCAGCCCGTAGCGCGCATACGGCCCGACCGTCGTGACCACGACCCGGGTGGACCGGGCCAGCTCGGCGACCTGTTCGGGCCGGGTCGCGTCGGCGACGACGAGGGGCCACTCCCGCGCCGGGCCCGCCGGCAGGGTGGCGCGCACGGCGGCGAGCCGCTCGCGCGAGCGGCCGGCCAGGGCCACCCGCACGGAGACCGGGGCGGTCCGGGCCAGGTATGCCGCGAGCAGCCGGCCGACGAAGCCGGTGGCCCCGAGGACGACGAGGTCGTAGGCCCGCTCGTCGCTCATCGCGGCATCGCGCCGAGGCGGGCGAGGAGGAGCGCCTCGGCCTGGCAGACCTTCTCGAACTCCCCGAGGTGCAGGGACTCGTTGGCGCCGTGGGCGCGCCCGTCGGGGTCCTCCACCCCGGTGACGAGGATGGCCGCATCGGGGAACTGCTCGGCGAACCGGGCGACGAAGGGGATCGAGCCGCCGACCCCGATGTCGACCGGCTGCACGCCCCAGGCGTCGGCGAAGGCGGCACGGGCCTGGTCGTAGACCGGACCCTGTGCGTCGGCGTCGAACCCCGGACCCTCGTCGTCGAGATGCACCTCGACCCGCGCACCCCACGGCGCGTGGGTCTCGAGGTGGTCCTTCAGGAGCCGGTAGGCGTCCTTGATGTCCTCGTCGGGCGCGATGCGCATCGAGACCTTGGCCGAGGCGCTCGGAACGAGGGTGTTGGACGCGGTCTCCACCGAGGGGGCGTTGATGCCGATGGTCGTGATGGACGGCTTGTTCCACATCCGGGTGAGCAGCGACCCCGACCCGATGACCTCGACGCCGTCGAGCAGCCCCGACTCCTGACGCAGACGGTCCTCGGAGTACGCGAGATCCGACGCCTCCCCCGACCTCAGGCCGCCCACGGCGACGTTGCCCGCGTCGTCGTGCATGGTGGCGAGCAGCCGCACGAGCGCGGTGATGGCGTCGGGCACCGCCCCGCCGAACATGCCGGAGTGCACGCCGTGGTCGAGGGTCGTCACCGAGACGACGACGCGGATCATCCCGCGCAGGGTCACGGTGAGAGCGGGCTCGCCGATGTCCCAGTTGCCGGAGTCGGCGAGGACGATCGCGTCGGCCCGCAGCTTCTCGCCGTGCCGCTCGAGGATGGTGAGGAGTGAGTCGCTGCCGACCTCCTCCTCGCCCTCGACGAAGATCGTCACGCCCACCGGCAGCGCGTCGCCGTGGGCCCGCAGCGCCGCGATGTGCGCCATCACCCCGGCCTTGTCGTCGGCAGCGCCCCGGCCGTAGAGGCGGCCGCCCCGCTCGGTGGGCTCGAAGGGCGGGGAGTCCCACAGCGCCTCGTCGCCGGCCGGCTGCACGTCGTGGTGGGCGTAGAGCGTCACGGTGGGGGCGCCCTCGGGGCCGTCGAGGTGGCCGACGACGGCGGGGCGCCCGCCCTCGCGGATGATCTCGACGTGCAGGCCCTCGGCCCGCAGGAGCGCGGCGACTGCGTGGGCGCTGGCCTCGACGTGGCGCTGGTCGAACGAGTCGAGCGAGACGCTGGGGATGCGGGTCAGCGCCTCGAGGTCCGCCCGCACCTGGGGCATCAGGTCGCTGACCCTCCGCTTGAGGGCGTCGACCTGGTCGGGGGTGAGGACGTCGGCAGTCACGGCGGCGACTCTAGCCCGCGGCCTCGCATACCCTGAGGGGGTGAAGTTGCCCTGGCAGAAGAGCCTCAACGACGAGTCCGCCGCCGTAACGACCCTGACGGACCCCCGGCAGGACCGTCAGGGAGCCAAGAACCGTCCCACGCCGAAGCGCAGCGTGCAGGAGGCGGCTCGCAAGCAGCCCCTGGTCGTCACCGACCGCAAGGTCGCGAAGGACCGCGACAAGACCAAGCGTCGGGAGGCCATGGCCCGCCAGCGCGCGGCGATGGTCAGCGGCGACGACGCACACCTGCCCGCCCGCGACAAGGGCCCGGAGCGGCGCTACATCCGCGACTACGTCGACGCGCGGTGGAGCGTCGGCGAGGTGATCCTGCCCGTCATGGTGCTCGTCCTGCTGCTGTCGTTCCTCAAGACCAGCTGGGCGCTCATGCTCGTCTTCGTCGTCACCTACGGCCTCATCGCCGTCGCCGTCCTCGACGCGTTCCTCATGTGGCGGCGCATCAAGGCGCGGGTCAGCGACAAGTTCGGGCCGGCGTCCGTGCCGTCGGGCGGCGCCATGTATGCCGTGATGCGGGCCTTCCAGCTGCGGCCCACCCGGATGCCGAAGCCGCAGGTCAAGCGGGGCGACTACCCCGTCTGAGGGGTGAGGTCGGCGAACGCCGTCGGCCGGCGCGTGACCGCGTACGTCGCGAAGGACATCCGCGTGACGTGGCCGTCCCCGTCGCGGACGAGCTCGAGGCGCTCACCGCGCTCGCGACCGGCGACGGCGCGGAACCCGTCGTCCTCCGCGTCGAAGCGGGTGTCCTCGGTCGCCGGGGCGCCGGGCACGCGCATCCACAGCTCACCCTCGCGCACCTCGAGGACCAGCTGCTCACCCTCGCTCCACCACGATCCGAGCAGATCGGTGAGGCCGGGGGCCGGGTGCTCCGGCACCCAGGTCGGCACCGGCCGGGGCACGGCGTCGAGCACGTGGTCGAGCAGCTCGCCGGCGAGCGCGGCCGGATCGGCTCCGGCGGTGGTGTTCGCCACGACGAACGCCCCCGAACGGTCGGGCCGCCGCACGCGCAGCGCCGAGAGGAAGCCCGGCATCGCCCCGCGATGGCCGGCGTAGACGCGCTCACCGCGCCGCACCAGCTCGAGCCCGAGGCCGTAGGCGCGGGTCCAGCCGTCGGGGTCGACGACGACGACCGGTGCGCACATCTCGTCCAGCGTCCCGGGCCGCACGAGGTGAGGGTCGGGGGCGGCGAGGAAGGCGGCATACCGGGCCTGGTCGGCCACGGTGGACCACAGGCCGCCGAGCGGAGCGGTGGCCTTGAGGTCGAGCACCGGCTCCCGCGTGGCGGTGCCGGCGAAGGGGTCGACCTGGTAGCCGACGGCGTGGTCGTCGGCGGGCCGCAGGCCGGTGCGGGTCATGCCGAGCGGCTCGAGGAGCCGGGCCCGCAGGGCGTCCTCCCAGGGACGTCCGTCGAGCCGCTCCACGAGGAGCCCCAACAGTGCGTAGCCGAGGTTGGAGTAGTGGAAAGCGAGGTTACCCGGCAGGACCCGTTCGGCGTCCTCCAGCTCGGCCACGAGGCGGGCCGCGTCGGGCGCGAGGAGGGTCTCCCAGATCCGCCCCACGGGCTCGCGCTGCAGGCCTGAGGTGTGGCTCAGCAGCTGCCGCACGGACACCCCGGTATGCCGCGTCTCCGGCAACCAGGTGGCGAGGTCGTCGTCGAGCGTGAGCCGGCCCTCGTCGCGCAGCTGCATCACGAGCAGGGCCGTGAAGGTCTTGGTGAGCGAGCCGATCATCACCGGGGTGTCGTCGCCGGCCGGGGTCGGTGGGTCCAGACGCGCGGACCCGAGGTGGGCCGACCAGACCAGCCGACCGTCGACGACGACGCCCGCCGAGACGCCGGGGCTGCGCCAGTCGCGTTGAGCGTGTGCGGTCAGTGCGTCGAGACGCCCGGTCAGGCCGGCATCGAGAAGGCTCGTCACGCGGCCGACCCTAGCGAGGCCGGATCCGGGCCCAGGGCCCCGGGCGAACGGGTGAGCCCACCGGACCAGGGCGCCGGGTCAGCGGGGACGGATCGGCGAGGACGCATCGGCGGGCACGGATCGGCGGACGGCTCAGCGCCCGTGGCCGCGCAGGCGCAGCGACCGGGCCGGCGCGGAGCCGGACCGGGCGACGGGATGCGGGACCCGGCAGGCGTCCGCGGAGCCGCCCCGCAGCGTGGTGGCCCGACGATGCGTGAGGCACGGGGCCGCCGGTGGGTCGTCCGGCGTCGGAGACGGCGCCCCGTCGAGGGCGCAGCGGATCATGCCGTGACCGACCGGTCGGCCCCGGCCGAGACCGAAGCGTCAACGGGGGCGTCCACGGAGGCGCCCGCCGGGACGTCCTGCGGTCCGTGCCCCTCGTGCTCCCCCTGCTCCCCGTTCTCGCCCTGTTCCCAGGGCCCCTTGGCGGGCGGGCCGCTCGGCACGAAGAAGGCGAGCGCGAGCACCGCGACCCCGACGAGCGCGCCGAACCCCATCCCCCACTGGATGCCGCCACTGAGGGACGACACGGGGTCGACACCCTCGGAGCCGAGCGTGGCCGCCCGCACCGAGAGGATGGTCACGACGACCGCCGTGCCGATGGCCGCGGCGACCTGCTGCAGGGTGCTGAGCACCGCGCTGCCGTGCGAGTAGAGGTGCGCCGGGAGCACGGCCAGCCCAGCCGTGAACACCGGCGTGAAGATCAGCGCGAGAGCGACGCTCATGAGCACGTGGAGGCCGAGCAGCCACCAGGCCGGCGTCTGCGTGCCGATGGTCGCGAACCCGACGAGGGCGCCGAGCATCAGCGTCGAGCCTGGAACAACGAGGGCGCGGGCGCCGTAGCGGTCGAACAGCGCCCCGACCTTCGGCCCGAGCAGCCCCATGACCAGACCCCCGGGCATGAGCAGCAACCCGGTGGTGAGCGGGCTGAACCCGTGAACGCTCTGCAGGAACAGCGGCAGCGTGATCATCACGCCCATGAGGGCCATGAACGACAGGCACATCAACGTCAAGGTGATGGTGAAGGTACGGAAGCCGAGCGTCCGCAGGTCGAGGAGGGGCCGGTCGTGGCGCTGCAGCCGCAGCTGTCGCCCCACGAACACCGCCACGAAGAGCAGGCCACCGACGATGGTCGGGGCGGCGGGCAGCCCGCCGGCACTCGGGTCGGCACCGACCTGGCTCAGGCCGTAGACGAAGGCACCGAAGCCGAGGGCGGCGAGGACCACGCTCGGCACGTCGAGCGAGCTCTCCTGTGGGGTGCCCACGTTGACGAGCAGGCGCAGGCCCACGGCGAGGATCGCCAGCGCGATGGGCACGACCACGGCGAAGATGAACCGCCAGGACCCCAGCTGGAGCAGCAGCCCGGAGACGGCCGGGCCGAGGGCCGGCGCGACCGCCATGGCGAGCGTGACGTTGCCCATGACGGCGCCGCGGCGGTGCAGCGGAACGATGGTGAGCAGGGTCGTCATCAGCAGCGGCATCATCACGGCAGTGCCGCTCGCCTGCACGACGCGGGCCACGAGCAGCACGGGGAAGCTCCAGGCGGCGGTGGCGAGCAGCGTGCCGGTGAGGAACAGACCCAGGGACACCGTGAACGCGGCCCGGGTCGTGACGCGCTGCAGGAACCAGCCGGTCATGGGGATGACCACCGCTAGGGTCAGCATGAAGGCCGTGGACAGCCACTGGGCCGCGCGGGCGTCGACGGAGAACTCGTACATGAGCCGCGGGATGGCGTTGACCATGATCGTCTCGTTGAGGATGACGACGAAGGTCGCGGCGACGAGGATGCGCAGGATGCCCGTGGAGTGCGGGTGCCCGTCCGCAGCGGGGTCGGTCGACATCGGCTGCTCGCGCGGGGTCGTCTGCTCGCTGGCGGTCATGTCGGGTCCTTGGTGGCTCAGGTCGTCATCGGAAAGAGAGGCCGGGAGCGGCGGGGTCATAGCGGGTGAGACACCCGCTCCCGGAGGAACTCATCGGCCCTCGGTCGTGCAGCGCCGGGCGGTGGACGAGCATTCCCGAAGGGCCAGGACGAACCTACGGGCCGGCACCGACAGCCGACCACGCCTTTTCTTGTGGGGACGACCGGCGACCGACGCGTACTGATGCGGGACGAGCCGGCGACCTACTCGGCCGGCTGCAGGCTCATCGGGCCGTAGACGTCGGCGTCGCCCTCGCGCAGGGTCACGGCGTCGACCCCGGCGTCGAGCAGGGCCCGCCACTCCTCGCCGAGCCAGGACTCGGCCTCGCTCTGCGACGGGAAGACGCCCCCTGCGGCCACGCCCGGCACCGGCTGTCGCTGTGCGTCGACGAGCTCCCAGGTCCAGTTGCCGCTCATGACCGAACCCTAACCGTGCTGAACCAGACCTGGGGCCTCACCGGTCCCCGGCTGCGACCCGCTTTTGACAGCCGCGCGGGCGGCGTGGGACGGTCACCTCACCGTAGGTCGACGTCAGGGAAAGCCGGTGCGAATCCGGCGCTGTCCCGCAACCGTGAGCCCTGCGCCCTCCACGCAGACCGCCTCCCCGCCGGACGGGACCCGCGGCTGCCGGAGGACGCCGGTCGAGTCGGACCACCTGTCGTCGATGTCGGCTCCACCCATCACGTCCGTCGCGGAATGCGGACCGGAGTCAGAGTGCACGGGTCCTTCGCCCTCGGGCGGAGCCGTGGAATCTCCCCCCGGCCGTGAGGAGGTTCCTCTCATGACCCTGCCCACCCCGTCCACCTCACCCAGCACCCACCGGCACCCGCCGGACGCGGTGCCCACCGGGCGGCCCGAGCGTCGTCCGGTGACGCGGGCGGTCGTGCTCGCCGCCCTGACCGCCCTCGGTGCTCTCGTCGCGGTGCTCGTGCCCGCCACGTCGGCCAGCGCGGCCAACTACCAGTACTGGGGCTACTACCAGCTGACCAACAACGCCTGGTCGTTCTCCCAGAAGGGCCCCGCCGAGACGACGCCCGCCGAGGGCGCGGTCGAGGGCTGGCGCTGGGCCATCGACGACGGCACGGGCGCCACGCCGCGCACCCCGCGCGCCGTCGTCACGTTCGACACCGTGTGCGGGCAGGTCCCCGCCGAGTCGGGCAAGAAGCGGGTGGCGGTCGTCGTCGACTACGGCCGACCGGCTGACGGCGATGCCTCCGTGACCCCGCCCGAGCCCACCGCCGACTGTGCGGTCGTGGCCACGGCCGCCACCGGCGCCGAGGTGCTCGCGTCCGTCGCCACGGTCCGCAACGACACGGGCGGTCTGGTCTGCGGCATCAACGACTACCCCGCCACCGGGTGCGGCGGCCAGGTCGCCACCCTCACCGACGCCCAGAAGGCTGCCGACACCTCGGTGACCATCGGCACCACGGCGACCCCGCAGCTGCCGTCGGCCACCAGCTCCGGCCTGGCCACGGCGAGCGTCACCCCCGGCACGGTGCCCGACAACAACGCCACGGCCGGACCGGTCGCCGCCGCGCCCGCCTCGACGTCGAGCTCCGGAGTCCCGGCCGTCGTGTGGATCGGCCTCGTCATCGTCGTCCTCGGGGCGCTCGCCCTGGCGTGGAGCGCCTACCGCCGCCGGCAGACGAGCGTCTAGGTCCCCCCGCCGTGACCAGGCCGCGCCCCTTCACCTCCAGCCCCCGGATGCTCCATCCGGTGGCCTGGTGGCTGTGGGGCCTCGGCCTGGTCACGGCGGCGGCGCATACCACCAACCCGCTGCTGCTCCTGCTCGTCGTCCTCGTGGCCGGCTGGGTCGTCTCCGAGCGACGTGAGGTGGGGGCGGTCAACGCCTTCCTGCCCTTCCTCCTGCTCGGGCTGGCCGGCATCGCCCTGCGGGTCGTGCTCACCTCGCTGCTCGGCGGCGGGGTCACCGGCCGCACCGTGCTCTTCCGGCTGCCATCCGTGCCGCTGCCCGGCTGGTTCGCCGGGGTCCGCCTGGGCGGGCCGGTCACGGTCGAGGGGGTCGTCGCCGCGGCGGTCGACGGCCTGCGCCTCGCCGCCACGCTCGCGTGCCTCGGGGCGGCCAACGCCCTGGCGAGCCCGAAGCGGCTGCTGCGCTACGTGCCGGCCACCCTCCACGACGTCGGCACCGCTGTCGTCGTCGCCCTCACCTACGCCCCGCAGCTCGTCACGCTGGCCGGCCGGGTCCGCTCGGCCCGCCGGCTGAGGGGCCACTCCGGCCGCGGCGTGCGCGAGCTGGGCCGGCTCGTCGGGCCGGTGCTCGAGGGGTCGCTCGACCGCTCGCTCGAGCTCGCCGCGTCCATGGAGTCGCGCGGCTACGGCCGCACCCCGTTGCGGTCGGCGCGCGGCCGGCGCGTGGCCAGCGGGCTCACCCTGCTGGGGCTCGTGGCCGTGGTCGCCGGCCTCTATGGCGTGCTCGACGCCTCGGTCACCGGCGGGCTCGGTATGCCGCTGCTCGTCGGCGGTGTGCTCCTCACCGCGGCAGTTCTCGTCGTCGGCGCGCGCCGCGACGTGCGCTCGCGCTACCGCCGCGACCCGTGGGCGTGGCCCGAGTGGGCCGTCACCGTCCTCGGGCTGGCCCCCGCCGCCGTGCTGCTCTGGGCGGAGGCGCACGCCTGGCCCGGGGTCCTCCTGCGCCAGAGCCCGCTCGCGTGGCCGGAGGCCCCCGTGGTGCTCGTGCTCGTCCTGCTCCTGCCGGCCCTCGCGGCGGTCGTCTCCCCCGTGCCCCCGCGGCTCGCCGCGGTCCGCCGGGCGCGCACCCGCCGCATGGACCCGTCCACGCCGACGGTGGTGCCCACGTGATCACCCTCGACCACGTCGGGGTGCGCTACCCCGGCCAGAGCGCCGGGCACGCGGCGCTGCACGACGCCACGTTCACGGTCGAGGAGGGCGAGCTCGTCCTCGTCGTCGGGCCGACCGGCAGCGGCAAGTCGACCCTGCTGCGCTGCGTGAACGGCCTCGTGCCGCACTTCTCCGGGGGCGCGATGACCGGGTCGGTCCAGGTGGCCGGCCGCGACACCCGCACCCACCGCCCGCGCGACCTCGCCGACGTCGTCGGCTTCGTCGTGCAGGACCCGCTCGCCTCATTCGTGACCGACACCGTCGAGGACGAGCTGGCCTACGGGATGGAGACCCTCGGTGTCGAGCCTCAGGCCATGCGGCGCCGGGTCGAGGAGACCCTGGACCTGCTCGGCCTCACCGACGTGCGCGACCGCACCCTCTCCGAGCTCTCCGGTGGGCAGCAGCAGCGCGTGGCGATCGGCGCGGTGCTCACGGCGGGCCCGCGCATCCTCGTCCTCGACGAGCCGACCTCGGCCCTCGACCCCGTCGCGGCCGAGGAGGTCCTGTCGGCTCTGCACCGTCTCGTGCACGACCTCGGTGTCACCGTGCTCCTCGCCGAGCACCGCCTCGAGCGGGTGGTCCACCACGCCGACCGCGTCGTGCTCGTCGACCGGGGCCGGGTGACACCGCCCCTCGACCCCGCCGAGGCGATGGCGCGCTCCAGCATCCATCCCCCGGTCGTCGCGCTCGGTCGCCGGCTCGGCTGGACCCCGCTGCCCCTGTCGGTGCGGGACGCCCGCCGCCGGGCGGCGGACCTGCGCGACCGGCTCCCCCACGAGGCGCCCGTGGTCACCCTCCCCCCGTCCGGCGACGTCGTCGCCGCGGTCTCCGGGCTGCGGGTGCGCCGGGGCGTCACCGAGGCCTTGCGCGGGGTCGACCTCGAGCTGCACCGCGGCTCCGTCACCGCCGTCATGGGTCGCAACGGGGCGGGCAAGTCCTCGCTCCTCGCGGCCATCGCCGGCCAGCTCAAGGCGGCCCGCGGTCGCGTCCGGGTGGGAGCCCACGACCCAGCGGGCACGCCCCCGGCCCGCCTCGTCGGCGCGGTCGGCCTCGTGCCGCAGGACCCCGGCCTCGTCCTCTACGCCGACAGCGTCGCGGCCGAGTGCCGCCAGGCCGACACCGACCTCGGTATGCCGCCGGGCAGCACCCGCGCCCTGCTGGCCCGGTTCGCCCCCGGCCTCGACGACGGCACCCACCCCCGAGACCTCTCCGAAGGGCAGCGGCTCTGTCTCGCGCTCGCCGTCATCGTCGTGCGCCGCCCGGACCTCGTCCTGCTCGACGAGCCGACCCGCGGCCTGGACTACGCCGCCAAGCAGCGGCTCGTCGACCTGCTCCACGAGCTGTCCTCGGCCGGGCACACCGTCGTCGTCGCGACCCACGACGTCGAGCTGGCCGCCGAGGTGGCCGACCGCGTCGTCGTCCTCGCCGAGGGCGAGGTCGTGGCCGACGGCCCCGCCCGGCAGGTGCTGGCCGGCTCGCCGGCGTTCGCGCCGCAGGTGGCCAAGGTCCTGCACCCCCTGCCCTACCTCACGGTCGGCGACGTCGTCCTCGCTCTGGGAGCCGCCTCATGATCAACGGCGGACCGAGCGCGCAGCCCGGCCCGGGAGCCCGGCCGTCGCTGGCGCCCCGCGAGCCCCTGCGGTTCCGGCTGCCGTCGGTCCTGGCGCTCGGCCTGGTCACCCTGGTCGGCCTCGCCGCGTTCCTGTGGCCGTTCTTCGCCGACCCCCGCATCGGCGAGGAGCACGGCCATGACGCCCCCTGGCTCTTCGCCGCCCTCCTGGGGCTGCTCGCGGTCGTGCTGCTGGGCGAGCTCACGGCGACGGGGCTTGACGCCAAGGCCGTCGCCGTCCTCGGCGTGCTCGCGGCGATGGGCGGCGCCCTGCGCGTGCTGTCGGCCGGCACCGCCGGGCTGGAGCCGATGTTCTTCCTCGTCGTCCTCGGAGGGCGGGTGCTCGGGGCGAGCAAGGGCTTCATGCTGGGGGCGCTCGCACTGCTGACCGGGGCGTTCCTCACCGGCGGGGTCGGTCCGTGGCTGCCGTTCCAGATGTTCGCGTGCGGCTGGGTGGCCCTCGGCGCCGCTGTCCTCCCCCGCGTCCGGGCCCGGGCGGAGCGGTGGCTGCTCGCGGCATACTCCGTCGTCGCCGGGCTGGGGTACGGCGCGGTCATGAACCTGTGGTTCTGGCCGTTCATGGCCGCGGGGGCGGCCGGGGGCGGGGCGGCGTTCGTGCCCGGCGCGCCGCTGTCGACGAACCTGCAGCACTACGGCGTCTTCTACCTCGCCACGTCACTCGGCTACGACGTGCCGCGCGCCGTGCTCACCGCGGTGCTCGTCGTGCTCGTCGGCCCGACGGTCCTGGCCACGCTGCGGCGGGCCGTGCGCCGGGCCCGGTTCGACGCGGCGCCGGAGTTCGGGCCCGAGCTCACGCCTGACGCGTCTGCACCTGCACGAACGGGGGCTTGACCACCTGGGCCGTGACCTCGCGGCCCCGCACGTCGACGACGACCTCGTCGCCGATCCCCGCGTCGGGCGCGAGCAGGGCCAGCGCGATCCCCTGGCGCAGGGTCGGGGAGAACGTCCCGGACGTGACCTCGCCGATCTCGGACCCGCCGCTGCGCACGGCACAGTGGGCCCGCGGGATCCCGCGGCCGGTGACGAGCAGGCCCCAGGCGACCCGCCGGGGCCCGGCCGCCTTCTCGGCCAGCAGCGCGTCGCGGCCCCAGAAGGCGTCCTTCTTCCACCCCACCGCCCAGCCGGCCCGCGCCTGCACGGGGGTGATGTCGAGGGAGAGGTCCTGGCCGTGGAGCGGGTACCCCATCTCGGTGCGCAGGGTGTCGCGGGCGCCCAGCCCGCACGGCAGGCCGCAGCAGAACGGGCGCATCGCCTCGGTGAGGGCGTCCCACAGTGCGGGCGTGTCCTCCCACCGCGGCACCAGCTCGTACCCCCGCTCCCCGGTGTAGCCCGTGCGGCAGACGATGACCGGCCGGCCCAGCCAGTCGGCCTCGACGAAGCCCATGTAGTCGTGCTCCGTCGGCAGCCCCAGGGCGTGGAGCACCTCGTCGGCGCGCGGACCCTGCACCGCCAGGATTCCGTACGCGTCGTGGAGGTTCTCGACGGCGATCCCCTCCGGCGCGGCGGCCGCGAGGCGACGCACGACCTCGGCGGTGTTGGCGGCGTTGGGGATGAGGAAGACGTCGTCCTCGGCCTTGAGGTAGGCGATGAGGTCGTCGACGACACCCCCCGACGGGTCGCAGCACATCGTGTACTGCGCCTGCCCGGGGCCGATCCGGCGCAGGTCGTTGGTGAGGCAGGCGTTGACGACGTCCACCGCACCCGGCCCGCGCACCGACGCCTTCCCGAGGTGGCTGACGTCGAACAGCCCCACGGCCGTGCGCACCGCGGTGTGCTCCGCGACGACGCCGCCACCGGGGTACTCGATCGGCATGTCCCAGCCGCCGAAGTCGGCCATCTTGGCCCCGAGGGCGACGTGGCGGTCGTGCAGGGGCGAGGTCTTCAGCGGCTCCGCAGCGGGCATACCGAGACGCTATCGGTATGCCGCTCGGCCACGGGATCACCACGGGTCACCACGGGATCGCCACGGGATCGGCGCGGTATGCCGCGGGGCGGCCCGAGGTGGGCCCGCTCGCGTCCGGAAGGCGGGCGACAGGATGTCCCGGGTGAGGCGGAGCATGACGGTGACGACGGCCGACGGGTTCCCGCTGGCGGTGCAGGTCAGCGGCTCGGGCCCGGCCCTCCTGCTCCTCGCCGGCCAGGCCAACGCGCACGCCTGGTGGGACGGGGTGCGGCCGCGGCTGGAGGCGCACCGCACCGTCGTGACGTTCGACTACCGCGGCACGGGGGGCAGCAGCCGTGGGGCGGTGGGGTCATGGTCGACACCGTCGTTCGCCGGCGACGCCGCCCGGGTGGTCGACGCGCTGGGGCTGGGCCGGCTGGACGTGTACGGCACGTCCATGGGGGGCCGGGTCGCGCAGTGGCTGGCCATCGAGCACCCCCAGGTCGTGCGGCGACTCGTGCTCGCGTGCACGTCGCCCGGCGGACCGCACGCCGTCGAGCGCGACCGTGACGTGCGCCGCGCGCTCGCCGACCCGGATCCCGACCGCCGCCTCGAGACGATGCGACGCCTCTTCTACTCCGATGCGTGGCCGGGCGACGCGTCCCGCAGCACGCTGTTCGGCGACCCCACGATGACGAGTGCGGAACGACAGGCGCACCTGCGGGTGAGCGCCCGGCACGATGCCTGGGCGCGGCTGCCCGAGATCTCAGCGCCGACGCTCGTGACCCATGGCGACGACGACGTCATGGTGCCGACGGCCAACGCGGCCACCATCGCGGACCGCATCCCGCACGCGCAGGTCCGGCTGTTCGCCGGCGGGCGGCACGGGTTCTTCGAGGAGCGGGCCGACACGGTCGACCCGGTCGTCGAGGCGTTCCTCAGCGCGCCGTGAGCGAAGCGCGTCAGGTGCCGGACTTGCGCCGGAACATCTGCTGGGCCTTCGCGGGCCCGTGGGCGTCACCGACCTTCGACGCGTCGCCGTCGGCCGAGACGTCGCGGCCCGCGTGGGCCTGCTTCTTGTCCAAGGCCTCGCGGAACTTCGCCTTCATCTCCTCGGACGGTCCGGTCTTCTTGTCCTTGGCAGCCATGCCGCCACTCTAGCCAGGGGCAGGCGGCATACCCGCATCGCTTTCCGGCCGGCCTCGGCGGCGGGCGCGTCAGCCCTGTTGGCGCCGCTGGCGCGAGCTCCACTCCCGCATCCGCTTGGGGTAGCCCACGAGGAGCACGTCGTAGACGGGGATCTCCAGCGAACGGGCGAGGTCGAAGGCCGCCTTGCGCGACCCGACGGCCCGCCGGGTCCACTCCCCGTCGGTCGCCACGAGCACGATGCTCTCAGGGGTGACGTTGGTCGCCGGCTCGACGTAGGCCTCGACGCCGCGCCGCGAGGAGGCGAACGCCTTGAGGTGGTCGCGCACAGCGTGGCGGTCGACGGCCATCGTGGGGCCGTCCGTGCGCCGCGGGTCGCCCGTCCTGGAGCGCCGCAACCGCGAGAACCAGCCCATGGCTGAGGGTATCGTGCGCGGATGGTCGCGCAGGGTCGGCAGGGACCGTGGCACCCGAGGGGCTCGGGGCTCCTCGTGGGCGTCGTCGTCCTGTCGGTGGTCGCCCTCCTCGGTCACGGGGTCGTCGCCCTCGTCCTCCTCCGGGGGACCATGCACCGACCAGCGGCTCCGGGAGCCGTGTCCGCTGCGGGACCGAAGACCGGGTCACCGACCGGGTCGCCGAGCAGCACCGCCACGGCCTCCCCGAGCCCGGCACCCGGCGCCAACGGGGCGGTCCTGCACCTCGACCACCAGTGCCTCGTCGACGACAACCCCCCTCCGACCACGGCGCACTTCCCCCCGGGAGACCCCTTCGGCACCGACATCTCCGACCTCGGCAACGGGGCGGAGCTGCAGCGCCTCTACGCCGTGCAGAAGGGCTCCCTGGTGCCGGCCGACAACGGCGGGCCGGTGCGCCCGTGCGACCAGCAGCTGTGGCAGGTCGTCGCCGCCACCGCTCCGGCCGACGTCCTCGCGTACGTCGACGAGCTGCTCGTCTTCGACGCCGACCTCTCCGGCGGGGCGGACACCTCCGTCGGTGAGGTGGTCTCGCTCAAGCAGTCCACCGAGCGGTCCAGCCACTGGCGCCTCTCCCTCGCACCGAACGGCGCGACCGACGTCGACGTGGCGATCACCGTGGCCCACGAGGTGGGCCACCTCGTCAGTCTCGGGGCCAAGGAGACGACCGGCCAGAGCGAGCAGGCCTGCACCGGGACCTTCGTCGACGGCTGCCTCAGGGACGACGCGGCGTTGCTGTCCTTCCTCGACGACACGTGGAGCAAGGACGAGTGGGACGCGTGGGACACCGCCGATGCGACCAGCGACGACGCGGCCCGCCAGAAGGCGCTGCAGACGTTCTACGACCAGCACGCCGGGTCGTTCGTCGACGAGTACGCCGCCACCCACCCCGCCGAGGACTTCGCCGAGACCTTCGCCCTCTGGTGCGCCATCGGACCGCAGGGCGCGCTCCTTCCCGACGTCGTCCAGGGTGCGGCGAGCAACGGCGCCGCCAAGCTCGCCTGGTTCGACCGGCCCGGGAACCGGGTCGCCGCCGCGTCGCGCTCGCAGTGCGAGCAGCTGCGGCAGCTGACCCGCTGACCCCGGCGCCCGTCTAGGCTCGTCGTCCGGGCAGGAGCCCGCGCCGCATCAGTGACAGGATGGCGGCGCACCGCGAACGGCAAAGGAGCGCACGCATGCCGGCTGACGCCGACACCCCCTACGACGTCGTCGTCCTGGGCGGAGGAAGCGGCGGGTATGCCTGTGCGCTGCGGGCGGCGGAGCTCGGCCTGCGCGTGGCCCTGGTCGAGAAGGGCAAGCTCGGCGGCACCTGCCTGCACATGGGCTGCATCCCCACGAAGGCCCTCCTCCACGCCGCCGAGGTCGCCGACTCCGCCCGCGAGGGCAGCCGGTTCGGCATCCGCACGACCTTCGAGTCGGTCGACATGAGCGGGGTGCACGCCTACAAGGACGGCGTCGTCGCCCGCCTCTACAAGGGCCTGCAGGGGCTCGTCTCCTCGCGGTCCATCGACTACGTGGAGGGCTCCGGACGCCTCGTCGCCCCTGACACGGTGGAGGTCGACGGCCGCCGGATCACCGGCCGGCACGTCGTGCTCGCCACCGGCTCCACCGCGCGCACCCTGCCCGGGCTCGAGATCGGCGGCCGCATCATGACGAGCGACCAGGCGCTGTCGCTCGACCATGTGCCTGCCCGCGTCGTCGTCCTCGGCGGTGGGGTCATCGGCGTGGAGTTCGCCTCCGTGTTCCGTTCCTTCGGGTCGGAGGTGACCATCGTCGAGGCGCTGCCGCGGCTCGTGGCGGCGGAGGACGAAGCGCTGTCGAAGCAGCTGGAACGGGCGTTCCGCAAGCGCGGCATCGCGTTCCGCACCGGGGCGCGGTTCGAGTCGGTCACCGCGTCCGGCGACACGGTGACCGTGACCCTGGACGGCGGCGACACCCTCGAGGCCGACCTCCTGCTCGTGGCCGTGGGCCGCGGTCCCGTCACCGCCGGCCTCGGCTTCGAGGAGGCCGGCGTCACCGTCGAGCGCGGCTTCGTCCCCACCGACGAGCGCCTGCGCACCTCGGTGGCCGGCGTGTATGCGGTGGGAGACATCGTGCCCGGGCTGCAGCTGGCGCACCGCGGGTTCGCCCACGGCATCTTCGTGGCCGAGGACATCGCCGGCCTCGCCCCCGCGGTCGTCGAGGACCGCGGCATACCCCGCGTCACCTACTGCGACCCCGAGATCGCCTCCGTCGGCCTCACGGAGGCGCAGGCGCGGGAGGCGTACGCGGAGGTCGAGACCTACGAGTACAACCTCGGCGGCAACGGCAAGTCCCAGATCCTGCAGACCCAGGGCTTCGTCAAGCTGGTGCGGGAGAAGGACGGCCCCGTCGTCGGGGTGCACATGATCGGCGCGCGGATGGGCGAGCAGGTCGGCGAGGCCCAGCTCATCGTCGGCTGGGATGCCTTCCCGTCCGACGTCGCCTCCTTCGTGCACGCCCACCCCACCCAGAACGAGGCCCTCGGCGAGGCGCATCTCGCCCTGGCCGGCAAGCCCCTGCACGCCCACAACTGACCGCTCCACCCGCATGCCCGCACGACCACAGAGACACCCGACGAGACCACCGACGCGGTGGCTGCGACAAGATGGTCACAGCCACCTGCAGACAACGAGGAGACAAAGCGCATGTCCGAACGCGTGACCATGCCGGCACTGGGCGAGTCCGTCACCGAAGGGACGGTCACCCGCTGGCTGAAGAACGTCGGTGACACCGTCGCGGTCGACGAGCCGCTGCTGGAGGTCTCGACCGACAAGGTCGACACCGAGATCCCGTCCCCCGTGGCCGGGACGCTGCAGGAGATCCTCGTCCAGGAGGACGACACCGTGCCCGTGGGCGCCGACCTCGCCGTCATCGGCGACGGTGAGGCGTCAGGTGGCAGCGACTCCTCGGGTGACGCGCAGGAGGCATCGGCGCCCGCCGCGCAGGAGGACCCGTCCGCCCCCGAGCCCGACGCTCCGGAGCCGGAGGCCCCGTCCACCGAGCAGCCCGTCGCCGAGGAGACCTCCGAGCCGGAGGCCGAGCAGTCGTCGCCGCCGCCGTCCGGTGGCTCGGGTGGCTCTGGTGGCTCGGGTGGCTCGGGTGGGGGCCAGACGGTGACGATGCCGGCGCTCGGCGAGTCGGTCACCGAGGGCACGGTCACGCGGTGGCTCAAGGCCGAGGGCGACACCGTCGAGGTCGACGAGCCGCTGCTTGAGGTCTCGACCGACAAGGTCGACACCGAGATCCCCTCCCCTGTGGCGGGCGTGCTCTCGAAGATCCTCGTCCAGGAGGACGACACGGTGCCTGTGGGCGCCGACCTCGCGGTCATCGGCGGCGAGGCGGGTGGGTCGGCCGAGCCGGAGGCTCCCACGCAGGAGGCGCCGAAGCAGGAGGCGCCGAAGCAGGAGGCCCCCAAGCAGGAGGCCGCGCCTCAGCAGGAGGCCGCGCCTCAGCAGGAGGCCGCGCCTCAGTCCGTGGCCGAGAAGGCGACGGACGCCGCGGCCGAGCCCGAGGCGGCAGCGCCCGCCACGGCCGCGGCACCCAGCACCTCGTCGAGCACCGGCGGTTCGGCGCAGGGCAGCGACGGCGGCGACACCACCGCCTACGTGACGCCCCTCGTGCGCAAGCTCGCCGCCCAGCACGACGTCGACCTCGGCAGCCTCACGGGCACCGGGATCGGGGGGCGCATCCGCAAGCAGGACGTCCTCGACGCCGCCGAGGCGGCCAAGCAGGCCGCCGCGCCGGCCCCTGAGCCGGAGCCCGCCCCGTCCGCTCCGGCGGCCGCCGCGTCGAGCCCCTCGACCAGCTCAGCGTCTTCACCGACCTCTTCGTCGGCCTCGCCCAAGCGCGGGACCACCGAGAAGATGTCGCGGCTGCGCAAGGTCATCGCCCAGCGCATGGTCGAGTCCCTGCAGGTCTCGGCCCAGCTGACGACCGTCGTCGAGGTGGACCTCACGCGCGTCGCCCGCCTCCGGGCCCGGGCCAAGTCGGAGTTCGAGAGCCGGGAGGGGACGAAGCTCAGCTACCTCCCGTTCCTCGCCCTCGCGGCTGTCGAGGCGCTCAAGACCCACCCCAACGTCAACGCGAGCGTGGAGGGCGACCAGATCGTCTACCACGGCCAGGAGAACCTCTCCATCGCGGTGGACACGGAGAAGGGCCTCATCGTCCCGGTCGTCAAGAACGCCGGTGACCTCAACATCGCCGGCCTGGCCCGCGCGATCGCGGAGCTCGCCGACCGCACCCGCAACAACAAGATCACGCCCGACGACCTGGCCGGTGGCACCTTCACGATCACCAACACGGGCAGCCGCGGGGCCCTCTTCGACACGCCGATCATCAACCAGCCGCAGGTGGCGATCCTCGGCACCGGGGCCCTGGTCAAGCGACCCGTCGTCCTGACCGACGCCGACGGCGGCGAGACCATCGCCATCCGCTCGATGATGTACCTCGCCCTGTCCTACGACCACCGGATCGTCGACGGCGCCGACGCGGCGCGGTTCCTCGGAGCGATGAAGACCCGGCTCGAGGAAGGACGCTTCGAGGCGTCGCTGGGCCTCGCGTGAGCGGGCAGCGCGTCGCCATCACCGGTGCCACGGGGCTGATCGGCAGTGCGCTGTCGAGCTACCTCGTGGCCCGGGGTGACGACGTGCGGCACCTCGTGCGCCGGGACGCGCGCACGGGGTCGGAGATCTCCTGGGACCCCACCCGGCGCCGTCTCGACCCCGCCGACCTCGACGGGGTGGACGCCGTCGTCCACCTCGCGGGAGCCGGCGTCGGCGACCACCGGTGGACCGCGGCCTACAAGCAGCTGATCATGTCCTCGCGCACCGACGGGACGGCGACCGTCGCCACGGCGGTCGCGGCGCACGGCGACCGGATCCGGCTCGTCAGCGGTTCGGCCGTCGGCTACTACGGCGACCGCGGCGACGCGGTGCTCACCGAGGAGAGCGCCCCCGGCTCCGACTTCCTCGCCGAGGTCACCGAGGCGTGGGAGACCGCGGCGCACGCCGCCGGCGCTGCTGGGGCGCCGGTCGCGATGATCCGCACCGGGCTCGTCATGGCCCGTGAGGGCGGCGCGTTCGAGCCCCTCGTCCGCCTCGCCCGGCTCGGGCTCGCCGGACCGATGGGCTCCGGCCACCAGTGGTGGCCCTGGATCACCCTCGACGACGAGGTGCGGGCCATCGTCCACCTCGTCGACCACCGTGAGGTCACCGGCCCGGTGAACCTCGTCGGCCCGGAACCGCTGCCGCAGAAGCAGATCACGGCCGAGCTGGCCCGGCAGCTGGGGCGCCCCAGTGTCCTCCCGGCCCCCGCCTTCGCCCTACGGGCGGTGCTCGGCGAGTTCTCCGGAAGCGTCACCGCCAGCCAGCGCGTCGTCCCGGCCCGGTTGCAGGAGAGCGGCTTCGACTGGGTTCACCCCACCATTGCCGGCGCCCTGGCCAGCATCATCTGACCGCGTGCACTGTCGGCTTGGGCGCCCCTGGGCCCGGCATTCTCCGGCTGCCAGACGGGGTGCACGCGGGAAGCACCACAACCTCCGGCCTGCGGTAGCCCCGACCGCCATCGTCAGCTCCCCATGACGTCGCTGAGGCGCCACCCCCCGTCGCGGAGCGTGAGGCCGTAGCGCAGCAGCTCCCCCGGCGCCGCCACCAGCGTCTGGACGGAGCCGTCCTCCCCCTCGACCGTGCCCGCCGACCGAGCGACGGTGGCCCGCACCACCGCCCGGCTCCCCGTCAGGCTGACGACCTGCGCGGCCGAGACGGTGAAGGACAGGTCGCGGTAGCGCTGCCGTTGCTCCCGCAGCCGGGCCACGGTGGCCGCGTCGGCCGTGTAGGCCGAGGAGCCCTCCGGCTCGGCGCTCACCAGGGCCACCGGGTCGGCCGCGGAGAGGGCCGCGGCCCGGGCGTCCGCGATGGCCTGGAGGACGGCCGTGGGGTCGGCAAGGGTCGGGTCGGCGATCTTGGGGTCGGCGATCTTGGGGTCGGCGATCCTGGGGTCGGCGGACCCCGGAACCGCGGTGACCGCCGAGCCTGACCCGCCGGCGGCCGTCGTCGACGCCGGCGCTGAGGTGGCATCTGCACCGGGGGCCACTGCCGGGTTCGCCGAGCCGGCTGTCCCGGCGGGGGCGGCGGGGCTCGGTACAGCGGACGACGCCCCCGTGGCCGGTGCGTCCATCACCGGGGCGAGATGCTCCGTGGCCGGCGCGGACCCCCCGTTCAGCGCCACGAGGCCCAACAGCCCGGCCGCCGCCAGCACGGCAACCCCACCGACGAGGGACACCCGGGCCCCGATCGACGCAGTGCGCCGCCCGGCCGGCCCACCCCACACCTCGATGGCCCCCGCACCGCTGCCTGGTCCCGTGGGCCCGTCACCCGTCATCGGGGTCGGGTCAGGGACCGCTTGACGGTCTGGCTGAGGGTCCCAGGCGACCGGCGCGGAGCCCCGCCGGGCGGCGTCGACCTCGGCCAGCCGCAGAGTCTCCCCGGCCCCCACGCCGGCCGGCCGGCCCACGGCCGAGGACGCAGCGCCCGTCCGCCGCCACCACCGCCCGCTGCGAGCCCCGCCGTTCCGACCGCGCTGCGACCGCGCGGTCGCCCGCTCCGCCGCGCGCAGCTCCCGCCGGGACCGGGTCTCGGCCGCCTCCCGCCGTAGCCGGGTGGTGACGGCGACGGCCGGGTCCGGATGACGGCCCACCAGCACGAGCGGCTCAGGGGCGCCCGCCCGGTAGATCGCCAGCGCCGCCTCCGCGGCCGTCGGGCGGGCGTAAGGGTCGTCGGCCAGCATCCGCACCAGCACGGGCCGCAGCTCGGGGCCGACGGCCTCGACCACCTCGGGGACCCCCGGGCCTCCGGGGGTGCCGCCCGCCACGTCCCCGTGGACGTCGCCCACCCAGCCGGGTGGCGGGCTCCCGCCGGTGCGGGAGTACCAGAGCAGCGCCCCCAACGACCAGACGTCACTGGCCGGCGAGGGTGGACGCCCCGCCAGTACCTCGGGCGCCGTGAACCCCGGCGTCCCGATGAGGTCGGCCGACGTGCCGTCGGCCACAAGCCGCGCCATCGACAGGTCGGCCAGGAGCGGCCGCCCGTCGGCGTCGAACAGGACGTTGCCCGGCGCCACGTCGCCGTGGACGACACCACCGGTCTCGAGGTCGGCCAGGGCGGTCGCCACCCCGATGAGCATCGTGACGACCTCACCGAGCGGCAGCGCGCCGCGGATGGTGACGACGTCCCGCAGGCTGCCCTCGTCGGCCAGGTCGAGCACGAGGACGACCCTGCCGTCGTCGAGCTCGAGCCGGTCGTGGGCGCCGATGACGTGGGCGCTGGTCACGCGCCGGGAGAGGATCAGCTCGCGGTCCGTGTCGCGCAGCACCTCGTCGCGACGGGACGGGGCCCGGTCACCGGCGAAGACCTTGAGGGCGACGCGCTCCCCGGCCGGCCCGGTCGCCGACCAGACCACGGCGGACGAGCCGCGGCCGAGGAACTCGCCCACGGCATACCCGGGCACGGCGGGCGGACCGGCATAGACGGGGCGAAGGGGGGTGGCGAGGCTCACCCCGTCATCCTGGCGCGCTCGCCCACACCGCCCCGTCCGTCATCCACAGGCCCCCCGCCCGCAGCTGTCCGGACCGGTCCGGTCAGCCCGCGTGCCGCAGCATGACGAACGAGCGTCCACCGACGCGCCAGTCCTCCACGGCGACGAACCCAGCGCGGGCGGCGAGCTCGACGAGCGCGTGAGCCCCGACCACCGCCCACGGCACGGCGTGCGAGCGGCGGCCCGACGGCCCGTGCAGGGTGATGGTCGTGCGCAGGTCGTGGCGCGGGTCGGCGCTCGTCTCCACGAGGGCGACGGCCCCCGGGCGCAGCAGGTCGCGGCAGCGCCGTAGCAGGGCGAGCGGGTCGCCGCCGATCCCGATGTTGCCGTCGGCCAGCAGCACCGTGCCCCATCGGCCCTCGGCCGGCAGCCGGTCGTGCACGTCGCGCACCAGGGCGGAGGCCCCCCGGCCGCGGGTGTGGTCCACCGCGGTGCGGGAGAGATCCACGCCGAGCGCCGGTATGCCGCGCGTGGACAGCGCCTCGACGAACCGACCCGGGCCGCACCCGATGTCGAGCACCGGCCCCTCGCAACGGGATACGACGACCTCGTCCGCCTCGCTGAGGGAGAGCCAGGCGGCCGCGTCGAGCGTCCCGGGCCGCATGACCGACCCGGGCGCGCTGTCCACCAGCGACCCCGGGCTCGGCTCCGGGCCCGTCGCACAGCTGGTGCCCGGCCCGGCGCCGTCGACCCGGACCTCGACCGGCACCCCGGCCAGGGCGGCGTCGAAGAGGGTGGTGGGCGAGCAGGGCGAGTCCACGAGTCGGCGGTAGAGGCGGCCGAACCGGCTGTCCGGCGCCAGGTCGGCGACCTCGGCGGCGTCGTCGGGCTCGTCGATGTCGAGGAACGCCGGCAGCAGGCCGACGTCGAGACCGAGGCCCCTCAGCCGGGCCTGCTGCAGCCGCCCCGTATGCGCGGTCGACATGGGCACGCCGGCGATGGCGCCCGGCACGGCCGTCCGGAACCCGATGGCCCAGTAGCCCCCGTCGTGCGAGGGCCCGAGCAGCGCGTCGTGCCCGGCCCAGTCGACGTCGAGGTCGGCCGCCGTCAGCTGCGGGGTGTCCATCCCGACGAGGAGGGTGGGTCCGCTCCCGGGTGGCCCGTCGTCGAGGGCGAAGAGGTCCGCGAAGACGTGCTCCAGCCGCTCGTCGAGCCCGTCACCGCGCTGGGGCAGGACGACCGCGTTCGGCGGCAGCCAGCCCACCGCTGGGCCGTCCCAGGCGACGACGGTGCGGCGCGGGCCGAAGTCGGCGACGGCGTCGAGCGTGTCGCGGATCGCCGCGGCGGCCAGCGCGGCCGCCTCGGCCCCGCTGAACGTCGGCTGCAGCCGCGTCTTCACCCGCCCGGGCTGGGGGGACTTGGCCAGCACGATGACCGTGTCCGTCCGGTCGGACGCGGTTCGCCGCCCGGTCACCGGGCCAGCACCGCGCTCATGTCGCGCACCGTGCGCACCACGCCGAGCGGCGTCCCGGTCACCTTCGACCGGCCGGCCCGCTCCGCGTACGGCACGTCCACCTGCTCGACGCGCCAGCCGGACTCCGCTGCCCGGACGACGGTCTCGACCGGATACCCGGATCGGCGGTCCGCGAGCCCCAGGGCCACGTACGCCTCGCGCGGCGCCAGCCGCATCGGCCCGATGTCCTTCAGCCGCAGCCCGGTTCGGCGGTTGACGCGGCGGGCGACCTCCCGGTTGGCGAAGCGCAGGTGCCACGGCCAGCTCGCCGTGGTCTGCGGTATGCGTCGCCCGACGACGAGGGTCGGCGGCACGGCGTCGACGTCCCCGGCCACCGCGCTCAGCGTCGCCAGGTGCCCGGGGTCGAGGCTGGCGTCACAGTCCATGAACGCCACCCACGGAGCGGTCGCGGCCTCCAGTCCGGCGTGGCAGGCGGCGCCGTAGCCCCGCCGCGGCTCGTGCACCACGGTCGCGCCGAGCGAGGCGGCGAGCTCGGGCGACCCGTCGGTCGACCCGTTGTCCACGACGACCGCGCGGGCCCAAGACGGCAGCCGCTCGAGCACCCACGGCAACGCCAGTCGCTCGTCGAGACACGGCAGCACGACGTCGACCGCCCGCCCTCCGTCCGCGCCAGTCACCCCCGAACCGTAGGTGCCCCCGCGGCCCGCGACCGCACCGGACCCATGACGAAGCGCTTACGGGCGGCCGGCTCCGGCTCGAGGCCCCTCCCGGTGCGCTCCGCCGCACTACAGTCGGCCCGTGGTCGCCACCGTGCTCGTCGCCGAGGACGACGCCACCGTGTCCGGTGTCCTGCTCGCCTACCTCACCCGCGCCGGCTTCGCCGCGTCCGTGTCGGGCGACGGCCCGACGGCCCTGGCCGACTGGGTGCGGCTGCGGCCCGACGTCGTCATCCTCGACGTCATGCTGCCGGGGATGTCGGGTCTCGACGTGCTGCGCCGCCGCCGCGCGGACGACGACCCGGCGGCTGTGCTCATCCTCAGCGCCCTGGGTGACGAGGACGACCGCCTCCTCGGCCTCGACCTCGGCGCCGACGACTACGTCGTCAAGCCGTTCAGTCCCCGCGAGGTCGTGGGCCGCGTGCAGGCGCTGCTGCGCCGGGCCGAGCGGCTCGGCGCCCAGCCCCTGGTACCGCGTCGGCTGCGTGCCGGGCGGTTGCGCGTCGACCTCGGAGCGCGCCGGGTCGCCGTCGACGACGCCGAGATCGGCCTGACCCCCCGCGAGCTCGACCTGCTGGCCTACCTCATGACCCACCCCGGCGAGGCGTTCACCAAGGAGCAGCTCATGCACCGGGTGTGGGGCTGGGACTTCGGCGACACCTCGACGGTGACGGTGCACGTGCGGCGGCTGCGGGAGAAGGTCGAGGTCGACCCTTCCGACCCGAGGCTCGTCGTCACCGCGCGCGGCGCGGGCTACCGCTTCGACGCCCCGGTGACCTCCGAGGGCTAGGCGCGGACGGCTCGGGCGCAGAAGGCTAGGACCCGAGGGCCGGGAGGCGCGGCAGCTCGGAGGTCCGGACGTAGAGGACCGTCGGGTGCGCGGGCAGGTCGCTCAGCGGCGCGAAGACCCCCGGCGGCACGAGCGTCGAGGTGACGAGGGTGAAGTCGCGGGTCAGCGCCGGCCCGAACATCCCCACGTCCGACGTGTTGTCGAGCACGACTGCGGAGACCCCGTCGAGGTCCCACGGCAACACCGACCGCAGCAGCTCGGGGCCTCCGCCGCTGCGGTAGATGTCGTAGATCGCGATGGCCGACGCGTGGGTCGGCAGCCCGGCCAGCCTCAGGTAGTAGGGATGGGTCGGCACGAGGACCCGCCCCGGCAGCCGCTCCAGTGTCGCGACGAACCGGTCGCCCGCCGCCCGGTCGGCCGGCGTCGGCAGGACGGTGGGCTGGTAGGTCGCCATGGCCCCCGCCTGCACGACGACGAGGAGGGCCAGCCCGGTCACCAGCCCCCGGGTGAGACGCACGGAGCCCAGCAGACGGCCGAGCAGGCAGCCGACGACGATGGCGGCGGCGGCCTGGGCCGGCATCGAGACGTTCGCGTAGCCCCCCTCGTGCAGCCGCGCGGCCCACGACGTGCCGACCAGCCCGACGACACAGGCGAGCAGGTATGCCGTGTCGTCACCGGGCAGACGGCGGCTCCCGTCCGCCCTCCGCAGCCTCGCACCACCGCGTCGCCGGCACACCAGGAGGCCGACGGCGGTGGCCGCGAGGGACACGGCGAACGGGCCCACGAGGTCCCGCGCCCAGAACCCCAGGAACCACTGCGTCGCCCACCCCTGGCTGGTCAGCTGGTGCACGACGTAGCGCGAGTACCACCCGTCGGTCGTGAGGTCGCCGAGGACCGTGGAGCCGACGACGGTCACACCCAGGGTGAGCGTCGCCGCCACCCCCACGGAGCGACGGCGGACGAGGAGCCACAGCAGCATCGGCGCGGCGACGATGAGGGTGTTCTGCTTGGTGAGGAACCCGAGGAACAGCAGTCCCCCGAGGACGAGGCCGCCCCGCCAGCTGCGCACCCGCATACCGGCGTAGACCGCCCCGAGCAGGAGGGCGAGCAGGAGCGAGTCGACCCGCGCGGTGTCGAACCACACGCCGGACACCCGGTACGTCGCGGCGAACAGGCCCGCGGCGGCCACCCCCGCGACCCCGCTGCCGGAGAAGCGACGCACGACGAGGGCGACGAGAACGAGGACGGCGACGCTCGCCGCGAGCGACACGAGGCGCATCGGCAGGAGGCTGACGCCGGTGAGCCGGGCCACCGCGGCACTGACCCAGAAGTAGAGGGGCGGGTAGGGCCACGGGGTCCACCCGCTGGTGGGCGCGGCGTACAACGGCTGGCCGGCCACGACCCTGGCCATGACCTCGACGGTGCTGCCCTCGAAGTAGGTCAGCTCGTAGGGGTAGCCGACGCGTTGCGCGGCGGCGACGAGGTAGGCGACGACCGGGACCAGGCCGGCCGCACCCAGCACCCACGAGAGGGCCGCACCGGACCCCCGGGTCGCCGCGCGCGGACCGGCCGCGGTCGTGGGGTCGGCGGCCATGGGGCGACGTTACCTGCGCACAAGGCGTCCGGTGGCGCCCCAGGCCTTCGGTCCGATTACGCTCCCCACCGTGGCCTTGACGACGCGACGGAGATCCCCGTGGGCGACATGATGATGATCATCCTGCTCACGGCCGGGGTCTGCGCCACGACCGCGCTGCTGGGAGCCGTGGCGCTGCGCCTCGTGCGGGCCCGCTCGCTCGGCTGGTCGATCGTGGTGGCCGCCCTCGTTCCGCTGCTGGCGGTCACCGCGTCGGTCGTGCTCAACGTGCAGCTGATGTTCATCTCGGCGCACGACTCGACCGCGGTCTCGGTCGCCCTCGCCTGCGCGACGCTCATCGGGGTGCTGCTCTCGTTCTGGCTCGGCCGGTCCATCGCGCGCGGTTCGAAGCACCTGACGAGCGCCCTGCGCAGCCTGGGCGCGGCGCCGGGCCCCGAGGTCCGGTCGGCCCCGCGCGGCGACCGCCAGCCGGGCGAGATCGCCGCGCTCGGAGCCGAGCTCGAGCTCACCCGCGACCGGCTGGCCACCGCCCAGCAGCGCGCCAGCGCCCTGGAGGACAGCCGCCGCGAGCTCGTGGCCTTCCTCTCCCACGACCTGCGCACCCCGCTCGCCGGCCTCCGCGCGCTCACCGAGGGCCTCGAGGACGGGGTGGTAGAGGACCGTCCTGCGGCGCTGCGCCAGATGCGGCAGACCGTCGACCGGATGACGGGGCTGGTCGGCGACCTGTTCGAGCTGTCCCGCCTGCACTCGGCGACGACAGGCCACCCGCCGACCCGCTCGATGGTCAGCCTCGTCGAGCTGGCCGGGGACGTGACGAGCGAGCTCGGCGCCCACGCCCGGCGGCGCGAGGTGGCCCTGCGGCTCGACCTGCCCGAGGGCGACGACCGGCTCGCGGTGCGCGGCAACGGGGACGAGCTCGCCCGCGCGCTGACCAACCTCGTCGGCAACGCCGTTCGCCACACCCCGCCCGGAGGCACGGTCGCCGTCTCGGCCGCCCGCGCCGAGGACGGTCGGATCGACGTCGCCGTCACCGACGGCTGCGGGGGCATCGCCGACCGCGACCTCGCCCGGGTGTTCGACGTCGGGTGGCGGGCCACCCCCGACCGTGGCTCCACCGACGCCGGGGCCGGGCTCGGCCTGGCCATCGCCAAGGGCGTCATCGAGTCGCACGCCGGCTCGATCGCGGTCGAGAACGTGCCGGGCGGCTGTCGCTTCGGCGTCGTCCTGCCGCGCGACGCGACGGGCTAGGACCGGTCGGTCGGCTGGGCGCCGGCGACACCTCCCGCTCGGTATGCCTACGCGCCGGGTGACGTGAGGTCGGCGACCCCGGCGGCCAGCGGTATGCCGGCCCGCCAGCCCAGGTCCCTCGCGATCCGCTCGCTCGACGCGGTGATGTGCCGGACGTCGCCGAGTCGGTACTCCCCGGTGACCACCGGTGACGGTCCGCTGCGCGCTGCGGCCAGCGCCCGCGCCACGTCGCCGATCGTGCTGACGACTCCGGAGCCGACGTTGAGGGCGAGACGACCTGGGCTGCTGGTCGACCCGGTGTGCGCGACCGCGGTGGCGAACGCCCCCGCAACGTCGTCGACGTGCACGAAGTCCCGCCGCTGCCCGCCGTCCTCGAAGACGCGCGGCGCCTCCCCGCGGTCGAGCCGCGAGAGGAACAGCGAAGCGACCCCGGCGTAGGGCGTGTCGCGCGGCATACCCGGCCCGTAGACGTTGTGCAGGCGGAGCGATACCGCTGCTCCCCCGGTCTCGCGGGCCCAGGCGGCGGCGAGGTGCTCCTGGGCGACCTTGGTGGCGGCGTAGGTGTTGCGTGGGTCGAGCGGGGCATCCTCGTCGACCAGGCCCGGGGTGAGCGGGCGGCCGCAGACCGGGCAGGGCGGCTCGAACTCGCCGCGCTCGAGGTCGGCGACGAGGCGCGCACCGGGGGGCACGACCCCGTGGTCGGGGCAGGTGTAGCGCCCCTCGCCGTAGACGACCATCGAGCTGGCCTGCACGAACCGCACCGTCCCGGCGGCGGCGCAGGCCCGCAGGACGGTCGCGGTGCCGAGGTCGTTGCTGGAGACGTAGTCGTCCATGTCGTCGATGTCGACGCCGAGCCCGACCTTGGCCGCAAGGTGCACGACGGCGTCGACGCCCTCGAGCGCCGCCCGCACCACCGCACCGTCCCGGACATCGCCGATGCGTAACGAGGCTCCCGCCCGGGCCAGCCGTTCACGGGCCGCTGCGCCGCCGTCGCGGTGCACGTCGGGCCGGAGGCTGTCGAGGACGACCACGTCGGTGCCCGCCGCGCGCAGCGCGCGGACCACGGCGCCGCCGATGAAGCCGGCCCCTCCCGTGACGAGGATGCGCTGCGCCGTCACCGGCTCTCGCCGGGCGTCACGACCTCGACGACCCGGCCGCCGGCCGCGCTCGTCCGGGCGGCGTCGATGACGGCCAGCACGTGCACGGCGTCGCGGGGGTCGACCGGGAGACCGGCCTGCACGTCGTCCCCGCCCAGCGCCGCACCGACCTCCCGGTAGAAGTCGGCCTGGTCGCCCGACTCACCGACGACGGGCTCGCGCTCGTCGCCGCGGACGAGCCACCCGATGTGCCGGGGGTCGGCGGGGAGGAACTCGGTGAAGGCCGTCTCCTCCATGCCGAGCGCCCCGACGACGTAGGCCGCCTCGGTGCCGAGCAGCCGGACCGACGGACCGGGGGCGGCGGCCAGCGACGTCGACCCAAGGTGCGAGACGATGCCCGAGCGGTGCCCGCAGCTGAGGAACGCAGTGTCCTCGGCGGCCGTCGTCACCGACGCCAGCTCGGCGTAGACCGTCTCGACCGGCCCGAAGAGGATGACCGCCTGGTCGACGAGGTGGCTGAAGAGGTCGAGGAGCACGCCGCCCCCCTCCTTGGGCGGGGCGTTCTCCCGCCACCGGTCCTTGGGGACCGGACGCCACCGCTCCCAGCGCAGCTCCGCCCTCACGACCCGGCCGACGCGTTCCTCCCGCACGACCCGGGTCAGGGTGCGGAACTCCGGATCGTAGCGACGGTTCTGGAACACGGTGAGCGGCACCCCGGCGTGGGTCGCCGCGTCGACCGCCTCCAGCGCCGACGACGCGTCGACCCCCAGCGGCTTGTCCACGACGAGGGGGCGGCCGGCCTCGACGACCTGCTTCACCTGCTCGACGTGCGCCCCTGACGGGGAGGCCAGCACGACGAGGTCGACGTCGGTCTCGAGCAGCGCGGCGAGGTCGCGCACCACCGTGGCGCCGGGGACCTCCGCGCGCACCTGGGCGGCGCGCTCCGCAGCGCTCGTCGCGACGACCGCGAGCTCGAGCCCCGCCTCGGCGATGAGCGGCGCGTGGAACGTCCGTCCCGCGGATCCGTACCCGACCAGCCCGATGCGCGTCATGGGGTCACGCTAGTGGGCCGTGGTTACATGAACGCATGCTCCGACCTCCACGCCCCGGGCGCCCCGGGCGTCCCGGTCGGCGCAGGGTCGGTGTCGCGCACCGGCCACGGCCGGTTGCCAGGGTCCTTCTCGGAACCTCGATCGTCGGGGCCCTGCTGGGTGGGTGCACGGGGTCCCCGTCCCCCCCGGCGGCCGGGTCGACGACCACGACCTCGCCGACCGGGGTGTCGCCGGGGCCGGCGTCCGGGTCGGCGCCATCGTCGGCGTCATCGTCGGCGTCAGGGTCGGCATCCTCGTCCGGGAGCGTCACCGGCTCAGGCGCGGAGTCGAGGGTCCCCCCGACGCCGAACGGCAGCGCCACCTACTTCACCCCCGGCGACCCCACGTCCTTCAGCCTGAGCGGACCGGTGGTGGTGAACCAGGCCCGCCAGGACCCGTTCGCCAACCTGCTCCTGCGCGGCGCGCTGCACCAGCATCCTGTGGTGCTCGACGTGACGGGGGTCCCCGACGAGCCGTGGACCCCGGGGTCCACCACGCTGCTGTTCGGCACCTGCCGGTGCCCGGACCGAGGGTCCGGACTGCGGCTCACGGTCCAGGACCCGGCGGTCGTCCGCGACGCGGGTCAAGGGGCGGTCGGCATCCGCGGCACCTTCCTGCCCGAGATGACGGCCAGCGACGCCGTGACCCTCCGCCCCGCCGGGTGAGGCGTCAGCCGACGTACTCGTAGTGCTGGTAGTCGAGATAGCTCGCGCCCCACTGGAAGCCGTTGTTCTGGAAGGCCGTCGTCATCGCCGACCCCGAGAACAGCATTCCCGGACGGACGACCGACCGGTCGACGTACTCCGTGGTCGGCCACCAGTGCTGGGCGTAGTACGGGTTCTCGACGGTGTTGACGTCGACGGCGATCCCGTAGGCGTGCGGAGAGAGGCCGGACCCACCGGTGACCTGACGACAGTTGAAGCCCGAGGTGTTGTCGGCGGCCATGGCGGTGGGGTCGTCGCCGTTGAAGTAGTCGACCCGCCACATCTGGCGGATCGGGAACCGGTCCGCCAGTGCCGCGCCGAAGACGGACGCCAGTCGGCCCGCCAGGTCGGAACGGATGATGATCTCGCCCCGATGCACGGCTCCGTCGAAGCCCCAGTAGTTGAGCCGGATGAGCGTCAGGGACTCCGGGCCGATCGGACAGCCGGACCGCCAGGTCGCCCAGACGTCAGCGGCCGACACCGACGCATACGTGGCGTCCAACACCGGGGCGACGTTCCAGAGGAGCGAGCCATGACGGAAGTCCTGCCGCTGACCGCCGTTGTAGGCGTACTCGCCCGAGGTCGGGAAGCCGTACCAGCCGCTGGGCCCCGAGCTGCGCCAGTAGTCGTCGTTGATCGCCCCGCGGGTCTCCCACGCACCGGTGGACCCCGACCACCAGACGTTGCCTCCCGCGAAGGTCTGACGGATCCCACCCGCGACACTCTGCTCCGGCGTCGTCGGGAAGCCGAGGGACGACGCCGCCCCTCCGATGGCCAGGAAGCGCGCACCCACCGCCCCGGACGTCTCCCACGCGCCGGTGCGGCCCGACCACCAGACGGAGCCACCCAGGAACGCCTGTCGCACGCCACCGGCCACGGGCTGCTCCGCGGAGACCGGGAAGCCCAGGGGCGACGAGACGGCGCCGATGGCGACGAACCGGGCCCCGATGCCACCGGAGGTCTCCCAGGCACCGGAGCGGCCGCTCCACCACAGGTCACCGGTCGCGAAGCGCTGGTGCACGCCGGCCCCGGCCGTGGTCTCCGAACCCGTCGGGAACCCGACGGTCGACGCGGGCCCGCCGATCGCGACGTACCGCGCACCCACCGCCCCGTGCGTGTCCCAGGCACCGGACCGAGCACTCCACCAGACGCTCCCGCCCTGGAACTGCTGACGGATGCCCCCCGTCACCGTCTCCTCGGTCCCGGTCGGGAAGCCCAGGACCGACCCGACGTCCGACATCGCGAGGAACCGCGCGAGCACGGAGTCGTGGACCTCCCACGCGCCGGACGCCGGCGACCACCAGATGACCCCGTGCTGGTAGTCCTGTCGTTCACCCACCGCGAGGGTCTGACGCGGTCCGACCGGGTCCCCCAAGATGCCGACCGAGCCTCCGATGGCGGTCCACCGGTCCGTGATCGGGTCGGCCACGACCTGTGCCGTGAGGCCCGACGACGCCGTGCCGGGGGTGCTGCCGGCCGGCGGGGACGCGGGCGCGGTCGTCCTTGTCCCCGAGGACGCCCGGGACGACGGGCTCGGCGAGGGGGCCGATGTCGCGGACGCCGGCGGGGGCGGCGTCGTGGTCGTGCTCGCGGTGGTCACCGGCGGGGGCGTCGCAGCCGTCGTCGTTCCCGTCGGCACGGACGTCGCGCCCGTTGGCACGGACGGCACGGACGCGGGCGAGGCCGCGGATGGGCCGGTCGTCGACCCCGGGGTGGCAGCGAAGGCGGTGTCCGCGGCGTGCGCGGCACCCCCGGAGGCCGTGCCGACGCACACGGCGAGCAGGAGAGCGGGAACGAGCAAACCCGTCCTTCGATGGTTTCGACTCACGAGTCCACTCCCGGGGTATGCGACGGTCCGGCACACCCTAGCCCGCCGACCCCCTCGGAAGGGGTCAGGTGGTTGCGGTCGTTTCCGGTTCCTTCTCGGGCGGTGTGACGCTCCCCGCGGGTGAGGATCCGCCCGCCTGTGCGCGGCCGCTCATCCGCACGGCGGCTGGCTCGTGCGCCCCGGCCCGGCGCAGCCCGAAGGGCCACCAGATCCGGTCGCCGAGGTCGTGGGCGAGCGCTGGCACGAGGAGGCTGCGAACGACAAGGGTGTCGAGCAGGACGCCGAAGGCCACGATGAACGCGATCTGCACGAGGAAGAGGATCGGGAGCACCGCGAGCGCCGAGAAGGTCGACGCGAGAACGACACCCGCGCTTGTGATGACGCCGCCCGTCACCGCGAGCCCGACGAGGATGCCGGGCCTGGTCCCCCGCAGCCGCGACTCCTCCCGGACGCGGGTCATGAGGAAGATCGAGTAGTCGATGCCGAGGGCCACGAGGAAGACGAAGCCGTAGAGCGGGGTCGACGGGTCTGACCCCGGGAAGTGGAAGACGTGGTTGAAGACGACGGCCGAGACCCCGATCGTCGCGGCGAACGACAGCACGTTGGCCGCCACCAGCACGAGCGGCGCGACGAGCGAGCGCAGCAGCAGGAGCAGGACGACGAAGATCACGCCGAGGATCGTCGGGATGATGACGCGCAGGTCCCGCTCGCTGGCCGTGCGGACGTCGAGGTTGACGGCGCTGCTGCCTCCGACGAGCACGTCGGGACCCACCTGGTCGAGCGCGGTTCGCGCCGCGGCCACCGTGCCCTCGGCCTCCACGCTGTCGGCCGCGGCGACGAGCGTGGCCTCGACCACCACCTGACCGTCGACGACCTTCGGTGGCTGACCCGGCACGGTGCCGACGACCGGGTCCCGGACCCCGTCCACCGTGCCGAGTACCTGCACCACCTGCTGCGCCTTGCCCTGCGGCGTCACGACCTGCAGCGGCGAGCCGGAGCCGGCCGGGAAGTGCCGGCCCAGGACCTCCTGTCCGGTCACCGAGTCGACCTGGGCGAGGAACAGGTCGGACTGGGTCACCCCCTTGGCGTTGAGGGTCGGCACGAACGCCGCGCAGGCCGCGAGGACGAGGAGGGTGACGGCCCAGGTACGCCGCGGGTGCGCGCCGACCACCCCGGCGACCCGGCCCCATACCCCCCGCCGGCCGACGGAGTCCTCGGCGTGCTCGTGGTCGACCCGGGGTGTCCCCGGCCAGAAGATGCGGCGGCCCACAAGCAGGAGCACGGCGGGGAGGAAGGTCAGCGCGGCGACGAAGGCGCCGGCGATCCCGAACGCCCCCACCGGTCCCAGCCCCCGGGTGTTGCCGAGGTCGGACAGCCGCAGACAGAGCAGGCCGAGGATGACCGTGGCGGCACTCGCGGCGATCGGCTCGAGCGCGGCCCGCCACGCGATCTTCATGGCCTCCCAGGTCGACTCGTGGTCGTGCAGCTCCTCCTTGAAGCGGGCGACGAGCAGCAGCGCGTAGTCGGTGGCCGCCCCGACGACGAGGATCGAGAGGATGCCCTGGCTCTGGCCGCTGAGGCTGATGGTGCCGTTCTTGGCCAGCGGGTAGACCGCGAGCACGGCCGCCGACAGCCCGAAGACGGCGGTGACGAGGACGGCGACCGGCAGGACGGGGCTGCGGTAGACGACGAGCAGGATGACGAAGACCACCCCGAGCGCGACGACCAGCAGGATGCCGTCGATGCCGCCGAACGCGGTGATGAAGTCGGCGAAGAACCCGCCGGGGCCCGTGACGTGCACGGTGAGACCGGCGGCGCCGAGCGTTGCGGCGCCGGAGTCGCGCAGCGCCTGCGCGACCCCGAAGAGCACGGACTTGCCGCCGATGGTCGTCTGCGCCTGGTCGGCCAGCAGGGCCACGGGGATCAGGACCGCCTGCTTGTCCTGGCTGGGGACGACCGTCTGCGGCGGGGTCTGCATGAACGGCCCCACTGTGCGCGAACGGTCGGCCGGCAGCGTCAGCGCGGGGATGCCGGCGACGTAGGACTGCACGGCCTTCAGGTCGGCGGCAGACAGGCCGGCGGTGCGCTCGACGACGACGAGGTAGGGCAGGGTGCGCGTGTCGGTCATGGCCGCGACGACCTTGCTGACCTCGGTCGACTCCGCCGAGGCGGGCAGGAAGTTGGCGTTGTCGTTGGTCTGCACCTCGGACAGCCGCCCGACGAGCGGTCCCCCGAGACCGCCCAGGGCCAGCCAGGCCAGGACGGCCAGAGCCGCCACCCACCGCACGGCCCGAGCCGTCCTCCTCGCCTGCATGCGGTTCATCATCCGGTAGCGGCCGCCACGCGCGTACCAGGTTCTCCCCGGGTCGTACCCTGGCCGTATGCAGGTGGTCCAGCTCGGCTTCGGTCCCGACTACGTCGACTACCAGCGGGCGTGGGACCTCCAGCGCGAGCTGCACGCGAAGGTCGTCGCCGGCGAGGAGCCCGACACGACCCTGCTGCTGGAGCACGCCGCGGTCTACACCGCCGGGAAGCGCACCGAGCCCCACGAGCGACCGCTGGACGGCACGCCGGTCATCGACGTCGACCGCGGCGGCAAGATCACGTGGCACGGGCCGGGCCAGATCGTCGGCTACCCCATCGTGCGCCTCCCCGCCCCCATCGACGTCGTCGCCCACGTGCGGCGACTCGAGGAGCTGATGATCGCCGTCTGCGCCGACTTCGGGGTCGAGGCGACCCGGGTCGCGGGGCAGAGCGGCGCGTGGGTCCTCGCCGACCCCGCCGACCCACAGCAGCGGCCGAACCGCAAGATCGGCGCCATCGGGGTGCGGGTCAGCCGGCAGGTGACGATGCACGGGTTCGCCTTCAACTGCGACCCGGACCTCGGCTGGGCGGACGTCATCATCCCGTGCGGCATCGTCGGTGCCGGCGTGACGTCGCTCTCGCGTGAGCTCGGCCGGGACGTGCCGGTGGCCGAGGTGCTGCCCTCCCTCGAGAAGCACCTGCCCGACATCCTGGCGGGGGCCCGATGACCCCCGACCACGGCGGCCCGGCCGGCTCCGGCCGAACCGGCGACGCCCTCGGCTCCGCCGACGCCCTGGCCACCGCGGCCGTGCAGGCGCCCGCCCAGCGGGTGTGGGCACTCATCTGCGACGTGCGGCACTGGCCCGACCTCCTGCCGACGACGGTGACCTCGGTCACCCCCGTCGACCCCGGCCGGCCGGAGGAGCCCGGGGCGCGCTACGTCATGGAGCAGCCCCGTATCCCTCGCGCCACGTGGGAGATGCTCGAGTGGGCGCCACCGCACCGGTTCGTCTGGAGCTCCCGCTCCCCCGGCGTGCGCACCACCGGCACACACGTCGTCGAGCCGACCGGTGACGACACCTGCCGGGTCTCCCTCGCCATCACCTGGTCCGGGCCGCTCGCCCCGGTCGTGCGCCGCGTCTACGGCCGGCTCACCCAGCGCTACGTCGACACCGAAGCCGCCCAGCTCACGCGCCGCGCCGAGACTGCGTAAGCCCCCGGGGCCGCCCCAGAGGAGCGCGCCGGTATGCCGCGGAGTCGGCTCCCCGGGAATAGCCACGGTGCCCCTGACGTAGCCTGGAGGACGAGAGCGGGGCATCCTGTGCCGCTCGCGCAGCCCAGGAGGCACCGCCCGTGACCGTGGCCCCAGAAGGCCGGCGCATGCTCCGCGTCGAGGCGCGCAACGCCGAGACACCGATCGAGCGCAAGCCGTCGTGGATCCGCACGACCGCGAAGATGGGGCCGGAGTACACCGCCCTGCACTCGATGGTGAAGAGCGAGGGCCTGCACACGGTCTGCCAGGAGGCCGGCTGTCCCAACATCTTCGAGTGCTGGGAGGACAAGGAGGCGACCTTCCTCATCGGCGGCGAGCAGTGCACGCGCCGGTGCGACTTCTGCCAGATCGACACCGGCCGCCCGAGTGACCTCGACCGCGACGAGCCCCGCCGCGTCGCCGAGTCGGTGCAGCAGATGGGCCTGCGCTACTCGACCATCACCGGTGTCGCTCGCGACGACCTGCCCGACGGTGGCTCGTGGCTCTACGCCGAGACGATCCGGCAGGTCCACGCCCTCAACCCCGGCACCGGTGTCGAGATCCTGGTCCCCGACTTCAACGCCATCCCCGAGCTGGTGGGCGAGGTCATCGACGCCCGCCCCGAGGTGTGGGCCCACAACGTCGAGACCGTGCCGCGCATCTTCAAGCGGATCCGGCCCGCGTTCCGCTACGAGCGCTCGCTCGCGGTCATCACGATGGGACGCGACGCCGGTCTGGTGACCAAGTCCAACCTCATCCTCGGCATGGGCGAGGAGGAGCACGAGGTCGAGCAGGCCCTGCGCGACCTCCACGAGGCTGGCACCGACATCATCACCATCACGCAGTACCTGCGCCCCTCCCCGCGCCACCACCCCGTCGACCGCTGGGTCAAGCCGGAGGAGTTCGTCCACTGGTCCGACGTGGCCGACGACCTCGGCTTCAAGGGCGTCATGGCCGGCCCGCTGGTCCGTTCGTCCTACCGCGCCGGCCGCCTGTGGGCCACCGCGATGCGCCGCTGGGGCCGGCCGATCCCCGAGCAGCTGCAGCACCTCGCGGCCGCGGCCGACTCCCCCGCGCGCCAGGAAGCCTCGTCGTTGCTCGCCCGGGTGGCGACCCCCGTATCCTGAGCCGCATGGCCAAGGACCCGGCACCCGGCAAGAACGCGGACAGCAGCCCCAAGAAGGCGAAGGGCCCCGGGCGACTCGCCCAGGTCAAGTCGGTCTTCCTCGCCGCGAAGGCCGTCGACCCGCAGATCGGGTGGTGGATGGCGCTCGCGGCGCTGGGCACCCTCGTCGTCGCCGCGGTCGTCGGACTCCTGCTCGACCACCTCCTGTATGCGCTCATCGTCGGCATCCCGCTCGCCTTCCTCGCAGCGACGCTCGTCCTCAGCCGCCGCGCCGAGCGGGCGGCATACCGGCAGATCGAGGGCCAGCCCGGCGCCGTCGGTGCGGCGCTGAAGTCCATCCGCCGTGGGTGGTACATCGAGGAGCAGCCGGTGGCCGCGGACGCCCAGCGGGCCACCGACCTGTCCTCCGCCGCCCTGGTCTACCGGGCGCTCGGGCGCCCCGGCATTGTTCTCATCGCGGAGGGGCCCACGGGGCGCGCCCAGAAGCTGCTCGTCGCGGAGAAGCGCAAGGTCGAGCGGGTGGCCTCGGGCGTCCCGGTGACGCTGCTGCGGATCGGCGACGGCGAGGGTGACGACGAGGTGGCCATCCGCAAGCTGGCCTCGCGGGTGCAGCGCATGAAGCCGGTGCTCACCCAGGACGAGGTGGCCGTCGTCAACAAGCGGCTGCGGTCGATCGGCGGCGTTCGCCCGCCGCTGCCCAAGGGCGTCGACCCCGCCAAGGCTCGCGTCGACCGGAAGGCCATGCGCGGCCGCTGAGCCGCCACATGCGTGGAGCCTGTCGGAACGCTGAGAGCGCCCTGGACGTCTTCCTGACGACACGACCTCTCGCCTCGGCGACCCGATCACACCCCTGAGGGACCACGTGACCGTCTCACCGCTCGTCTGGACGCTGACCATCGTCGGCATCCTCGCCCTGCTCCTGTTCGACTTCCTCGTCCACGTGCGCAAGGCGCACACGCCGACGCTGCGGGAGGCAGCGGTCTGGTCGTCGATCTACGTCGGGATCGCGGTCCTCTTCGGAGTGGGCGTCCTGCTCCTCGGCGGCGCCGAGATGGGCTCGGAGTACTTCGCGGGCTACGTCACGGAGAAGGCGCTGTCGGTCGACAACCTCTTCGTCTTCCTCATCATCATGGCCAGCTTCAAGGTGCCGAGGGCGGACCAGCAGAAGGTGCTGCTGTTCGGTATCGTCATCTCGCTCATCGCCCGCACCGCGTTCATCGTCGTCGGCGCCGCGCTCATCAACCAGTTCGCCTGGGTGTTCTACCTGTTCGGCCTGATCCTGCTCGTGACGGCCGGCAACATGCTCAAGCCCGAGGGCGAGGACGGCCACTCGGCCGACAACGTCGTCATCCGGTTCGCGAGGCGGACGTTCAACACGACCGACCGCTACGACGGCGACCGGCTGTTCACGGAGGTCGACGGGCGCCGAGTCGTGACCCCGATGCTGCTCGTCATGACCGCCATCGGGGGCACCGACATCCTCTTCGCCCTGGACTCGATCCCCGCCATCTTCGGTCTGACCCAGAACGTCTTCGTCGTCTTCACCGCCACGGCGTTCTCCCTGCTCGGCCTGCGCCAGCTGTACTTCCTCATCGACGGCCTGCTCGACCGGCTCATCTACCTCTCATACGGGCTGGCCGCGATCCTCGCGTTCATCGGGGTCAAGCTGGTCCTGCACGCCCTCCACGAGAACAACGTGCCGTTCGTCAACGACGGGAAGCCGGTCGGGGTCGTCGAGATCAGCACGAGCCTGTCGCTCAGCGTCATCGTCGGCGCGCTCGTCGTCACCGTCGTCGCCTCGCTCGTCAGCCCCCGGGGCCGGGCGCAGCAGGCGGTGTCGAGCCTGCGCCACCACATCGAGCACTACCTCGACCTGGACTACGAGGTCGACCAGCAGGTGCGCGCCGCGGGCTACCAGGAGCTGCTCGACGAGGAGATCCGGGTCAAGGCCCTGCCCGAGCGCTACCGGCGCCACATCCGCCAGGAGACTGAGCTGCTCGCGCAGCTGCAGCGGGCGCACGACCTGCACGACGCGCGGGTCGAGGCGGCGCACGGGCGGAGTGACGCGGGACAGTCGCTGGGCCCGACGCGCGGCGCGCCCTAGCATCCGGGTATGCCGAGCGCCTCGACCCTCGCCGCGTTCTCCCTGGCCTCGCTGCTCTTCGTCCTCTTCCCGGGGCCGGCGATGCTCTTCCTCGTCGCCCGCGGCGTGGCCGGGGGCCCCCGCGTCGGCGCCCTGTCCGCGCTGGGGGTCGAGACCGCCAACGCGGTCTACGTCGTCGCGACCGCGCTCGGACTGACCGCCCTGCTCGCCGCCTCGTCGCTGGCGTTCGGCCTCATCCGGTATGCCGGTGCCGCCTACCTCGTCTACCTCGGCGTCCGCACGCTGCGCGACCGCGGCATACCTGTGGAGACGGCGCCGGTGGCGGCGTCACCGACGTCCTGGGCGAGCTGGCGGCAGGGCTTCCTCGTCGGCATCGGCAACCCCAAGGCCGCGCTGTTCTTCCTCGCCTTCTTCCCCCAGTTCATCCACGCCGACGCCGGCCCGGTCTGGTCGCAGGTCCTGGTGCTCGGCGCGGTCACCGTGGCCATCGGGGTCGTCCTCGACGTGGGCTACGGCGTCTTCGGCGGCCTGGCGCGCGACCGGCTCCTGCGCCGGGGCCGCGCCGTCCGACGCGGCCGGGTGGTCATCGGCCTGACCTACATCGGGCTGGGCGGTCTCAGTGCGGCGACCGGCCACCGCCCCGCCTGAGAGCAGCGGGGGTCGCGGCAACCGGTGTCCGGCGGCCTCATGGGGGTCAGAGACCGGCCAGCTCCTCGCCGAGCACCGCCGCGAAGCGGTCGAGCCGCGCCGAGTCGCCGCGGAAGAAGAGGTCGGGCTCGATGACCTCCATCTCCATGAGACAGGGGCTGCCCTCCCAGTCCACGAGGTCGACCCGCGCGTAGGTGAGGCGCCCGGGGGCGACGGCCATGGCGGCCAGGGCCACCTGCAGCTCGGCCGAGTCCGGCTCGTGGGCGGTCTCGCTCGCGCCCAGGTGCCGCTGGGACCGGAAGTCGCCCGCCGCCGGCACCTTGCGCACCGCGTGCGAGAGCCGGCCCCCGAGGAAGACGAGGGACCGCTCACCGTCGGCGATGGCCGGGACGAAAGGCTGCACCAGCACGTCGCCCTGCGCTGCCAACCGCTCGGCCACGCGGCTGAGCGCCGGGTCGTCGCGGTGCCCGCGCCAGAGCGTGCGGGCCCCCCCGTCGACGGCGAGCTTCAGGATGACCTCGTCCCAGGGGCACTCGCGCACCTGGTCGGCGACGTCGGTGGACGTGCCGGGCACCAGCCGGGTGGGCACCGTCGGCACCCCCTTGGCGTCCAGCTCCTGCAGGTAGCCCTTGTGGGTGTTCCAGCGGATGACGTCGGCGGGGTTGACGAGGTGGGTCAGCCGGTCGACCCGCGTCACCCAGTCGAGGAACTCCGGCAGCCGGTCGAAGTAGTCCCACGTCGAACGCACAGCGACGAGTGCGTATGCCGACCAGTCCCGATCGTCGCTCCACGCGACGACCTCGGTGTCGAGACCCCGGTCCCGCAGACCCTGCGCCACCCCGTCGATCTCGGGGTCGGCGTACCGCTCGTCTGCGCCGGTGACCAGCGCGACCCGTGCTGTCGTGGTCATCGGCGCACGAGCACGGTCCTGGCCGCCTGGTCGTGCAGACCCCGCTGGTCGCGGTCCCAGACCAGGGCGGGCACAGCGAGGCAGAGCAGCACGGTGCGCAGGAGCACCTGGACGAGGCTGGGCGGGCGCCCGGCCAGGTCGACCAGCCGCAGCCCCAGGAGCCGCTGGCCGAAGGTCGAGCCGAGCGTCGAGAGGAGTAGGAGGTTCTCGACGCCGAAGATGAGCAGGGGGGCCCAGCTGCCCCCGCTCCCCTGCCCGACCGTCACCCCGAAGGCGACGTAGGCGATGAGCTGGCACATGGTCCAGTCGACGAAGACGGCGACGAGCCGGCGCCCGAACCGGCCGAGCGAGCCCGGGCCGCGCTGCGGCATACCCAGCCTCAGCCCGGGGTAGTACTCGGCTGCGTCGGGGCGTTGGGAGCCCGGACCCTCCAGCCAGGAGCCGACATCGTTGCGGTCGACCACGGTCAAGGCCTCCGATGTGCGGGTCTAGGGTCGGGTGCTGCTCCGGCGGACCGGGCCGCGCACCCACTGTTCACGAGGACCGCGGGCCTGTAACTCGGGCGAAACATCCGGGTCATGGACGGGAAATGCCGTCCCCCTAGTCTCTCATCCGGACACGCATAGCGGGTGGGTGCCCCCACCGAGCCTGCCCGCCCCCATCCCAGGAGGTTTGATGTTCAGCAAGCCCGAGGAAGTCCTCGAGTTCATCAAGAACGAGGGCATCACGTTCGTCGACATCCGGTTCTGTGACCTGCCCGGTGTCATGCAGCACTTCAACGTGCCGGCGAAGACCGTCGACATCGACTTCTTCACGAACGGGCAGGCGTTCGACGGGTCGTCGATCCGCGGCTTCCAGGCCATCCACGAGTCCGACATGAAGCTCATCCCCGATGTGCGCAGCGCCTACGTCGACCCGTTCCGCGCCGAGAAGACGCTCATCATGAACTTCTCGATCGTCGACCCGTTCACGGACGAGCCCTACAGCCGCGACCCGCGCAACGTCGCGGCCAAGGCTGAGGCCTACCTCAAGTCCACCGGCATCGCCGACACCGCCTACTTCGGCGCCGAGGCGGAGTTCTACATCTTCGACGACGTGCGCTTCGAGACCAAGCAGAACGCCGGCTACTACTTCATCGACTCCATCGAGGCGGCCTGGAACACGGGGCGCGTCGAGGAGGGAGGCAACCAGGCCTACAAGACTCGATACAAGGGCGGCTACTTCCCGGTGCCCCCGGTCGACCACTTCGCCGACATGCGCGACAAGATCTGCCTCGGCCTGGACGAGGTGGGCCTCAAGGTCGAGCGCTCGCACCACGAGGTGGGCACGGCGGGCCAGCAGGAGATCAACTACACCTTCAACACCCTGCTGCAGTCCGGCGACGACATGATGAAGTTCAAGTACGTCGTCAAGAACACGGTCTTCGCGGCGGGCAAGACCGCGACGTTCATGCCGAAGCCGCTGTTCGGCGACAACGGCTCGGGTATGCATACGCACCAGTCACTCTGGAAGGATGGCGAGCCCCTCTTCTACGACGAGAGCGGCTACGGCGGCCTGTCGGACCTCGCCCGCTGGTACGTCGGCGGCCTGCTGAAGCACGCCCCCTCGCTCCTCGCGTTCACCAACCCGACGGTGAACTCGTACCACCGGCTCGTCCCCGGCTACGAGGCTCCCGTCAACCTCGTCTACTCGGCCCGTAACCGGTCGGCCTGCGTGCGCATCCCCATCGCCGGCACCTCCCCCAAGGCCAAGCGCATCGAGTTCCGCATCCCGGACCCCTCGGCCAACCCGTACCTGTCCTTCGCGGCGCAGCTGATGGCCGGCCTCGACGGCATCAAGAACCGGATCGAGCCGCCGGAGCCGGTGGACAAGGACCTCTACGAGCTGCCCCCGGAGGAGCACGACGCCATCGCGCAGGTGCCCGGTTCGCTCCCGGCCGTCCTCGACGCCCTCGAGGCCGATCACGAGTACCTCCTCGCCGGTGACGTCTTCACGGCCGACCTCATCGAGACGTGGATCGACTGGAAGCGGGTCAACGAGGTCGACCCGATCCGTTTCCGCCCCCACCCCCACGAGTTCGAGATGTACTACGACATCTGATGGCGGTGTGCCGCTGACCTGCGGTACGCCCCCGAAACGCCGTCTGACCTGTACAAACGTCGAGCGACGGTTGTCAGCGTCAGGCGGCGTTTCGCGTTCGTGTGTGCCATGGATGTGCCATCGACGCAGGCGCGACCTTACGTGTCCCAACAGAACCCTTCGTCCTCGTCGAACGGCCTCCGGTCCGGGAAGGGCTGGCCTGCGAAACGGCCTCTCGACGAGGGCGCCGGCACCGGACTCGTAGACCTTCGGTCTGGGTTTCAGGCCTACCTACCCCACCTCGGCTGACCTACGCCGCACGTCGATAACTGCCTGTCAACAGGAGGTTCAGCGGATCTGGCCGGCATTGAGTGCGCGGCCTCCCGAACACGGGTTTGCTACGCCGGCTTGTTGATCGCGAAATAGCCCCGCACGGACGAAAAGCAACTGTGCTCCCACCTCAGGCCTGTGACCAGCGGCGATACCGTGGTTGACGAAGGAAGAGCCGGTAAGCGGCTGAGAAGCTGCGGACTCCCTGCGGACCGAGAGGGCGCACTCGATGGCCTTGTTGGTGTGCCGGCCGGCGGTGGGCGGGGATCACCCGTCCAGGATGTCAGGTCCGCGCGGCAGGCCGGCCGGACCATCGCCGCCGTCCTCAGGGCGTCACCGAGGTGTGCCGCGCTCCGTGGAATGAAAGCCCTTATCAGACCCGGTAGGAGACAGTCTTCACAGGGCAACGCCGCGGTTCTGTGTGTAGCCATGGCGACCAGTCCCTGCCTGCGGGACGGCACAGACCCCGTCTCGACCCAGCGATCATGGGCACGAATCAGCGATTGATCGGCTCACAAGGAGCGCAGGGTGCACGATGTCGTGAGTTCGGGGAAGGCCGGTGGGCCGGGTTGGTCGATCAGGATACGCACGGTGACGTGGCGTCGGGGGTGCGGTTCCTCCGCGGCTGGGAAGAAGCCTGCTCGTCCGTCCACAACCGACCGGACACCGTCACTTCCGTGACACCGACCAGCAGCAACCCCTGCCTGGAGAGCCCATGAGTGCGCGCACGCGTCCAGGCCAGTACGCGCTGGCATCGGGGGCGGTCAGGATCGCCATGGTGACCTCGGTGACCCTGGTGGCCACGGCGGCCTGCACCCCAGCACCAACGTCCAACCCGCCGACGAGCACGGCAGTGCAAGCGGCGTCGGGAGCGCAGCTGGTCGACGTCGGAGACGGGCGAACGCTCTACCTCGAATGTCACGGTGACGGCACCCCCACCGTGGTCCTCCTCTCGGGGTTCGGCAACGCCGGCGACACCTGGCAGGTCACCGACACCCACCCACCGGCGGTCGCCGACGGGGCGCAACCGTTCACCCGGGTCTGCCTCTACGACCGCCCCGGCACCTACGTCACCACGTTTGTGCAGAACGGCATACGCATCCCGGCTTCGTCGGTCGACCAGATCCCAGGGGGCGGTGCGGCCCGAGGCACCGCCGTCGCCTCGGCCACGGCCGGTGGGGGCGCTCCCGTCGTCGCCGAGCTGCATCGGCTGCTCACCGCCGCCGATATCCCTGCGCCGTTCGTTCTCGTCGGGCATTCGCTTGGGGGGATGTTCGCGCTGCTATACGCCCGCACCTACCCCGAGCAGGTGACCGGGCTGGTGCTGGTGGACGCGCCCACACCCGGCTTCTTCGAATGGCTGAGCCCGACCGTGAGAGCCCTCGCGAACGCTGCCCAAAGCGACCCGGGCCCGTCGGCCGTGCCTGGGTATGTCAACGAGCGATACGACTTCGAGACCATCTTCGCCGAGATCAACGCCGCGGCACCGCTGCCGCGGATCCCCGTGACGTACTTGTCGAAGACCGAGGCCGACCCCATGCCCGACCCGCTGCCGTCAGGCCTGACCCCCGCTACCTTCACCGACATCGGGACTCAGCGATCCGCGGCGGCCGCCGCCTACCTGAGCACCATCCCGGGCTCGAGGTTCGTCCTCGTCCCCGGCACCACCCACTACATCCAGAACCAACGGCCCGACGTCGTCATCGACGCCATCCGCGACACCCTCGCTGGGACGACCATGACCGCGACCCCCACCGGCGCCGGCTGAAGCAGGTCCCCGGCGCCGGCTGTCCGCCCCGGGCCCACGCCCGCCTTGCGCCGAGCCACCTCCCTCGCTCGTCCAGGGCGAGCCATTCCTACCCACGGCAAGTGCGACGCTCCCTCCACCGATGCGGGCGCCCGCGCTACCGGATCTGCCGACGAGCGGACGACGCGGCTGGTTGGAGGGGTGTGCCTAGAGGTGCCGCTCTGTGGGCGGGGCGTGGGCGATGCTCTCAAGCTGGGTCGGAGCGGGTACCGACCGCATCCTCATTCCCGGGGGTGCGGGGAAGATCGGGTCCCACACTGGCGGTCGTAGCGGTCGGTAGTCGTCCAGTTTGTGACGGCGCCCCACGAGGTCGTCGTCGTGGATCTGTTTGCACGCCAAGCCGTCGTGGTCGAGCGCCTCAATGCCTTGACTGGCAGGCCCCTGGACGTCTGCTCGTTTGACCTGCTCGTGGGTGGACGGGCCGCCGTCCCAGGTTTCCTTCCGACGCCGCGAGAGCTGGCTCTGCCTGCTCCAGATACGCGATGACCCAGTGTCTTTTCAGCCGGGCGAGGTCGTTCTGTCCACGCGTGAACCTGCGGGCCGGTTCCTACCGCCGCACTCGTGGGTCTGGCTGTTGAGGTAGGTGGTCCGGCGTCCGGGCTGTGCGTCCCGGCGCTTCGTGGGCGGCCCTGCGGTGCTCGCGTCTGAACGCTGCTGGCGGAGTGCCGCACGCGGCGACGAAGGCGGCGTAGAAGCGGCTGACCGATCCGAAGCCAGCGGCCGCGGCAACCTCGTTGGTTCGCAGGTCGGTGGTCACCAACAACCGGCGTGCCTCGGCGAGCCGGAACTGTGCCAGGTACTCGCCGATGGTCATGCGGACGACTTTGCGGAACTGCGTCATGGCGTAGTTCGGGTGCAGCCGGGCGACGTCGGCGACGTCGGCCACGGTGACCGGTTCGCGGAAGTGCTCGGCGATGTGCCGCACCATGGACAGGACGAGGCGCACGGCCGGGTCGCCTCCCGTGTACTGTCCGGCGGCACGCTGCTGATCCCTGAGTGCCAGCCTCCGGATCCGGGCCTCGACCTCGAGCATCGCGATGCGGTGTCGCTCTGGATCGTCGGTCGCGAGGTCTGCGGCCCAGTGCTCGAAGCCCGCCTCGTCGGCCACCGGGGTTGTCGACGGTGCGGAGACCAGGGGTGTGCCGGACAGGATCCGACTGACGACTTCCTTCGGCAACCCCCAACCGAGGAACGTCGAGAAGGGGACATACACCCAGTGCGCGCGGGTGGCGGAGTTCGCGACGACCTGGTGGGGGACGGCGGCCCAGAACGCCGCCGTGCTCCCCGGTGCCACCTCGAGGTGCGAGCCGCCGAACAGGTAGAGCATCGACCCTCCCTCGGCCACGAGGTTGACCTCGAGGTCGTCATGCTGGTGGGCGCTGCCCATCAGGGTCGGCGTTCCGGTCCAGCTGGTGAGGCTCGACGGAGCGATGTGCCTAAGCATCTGAGAATCCAAGAAGTCTCTGCTCTCGGGCGGGAAGACTTTTGCGCATCGTAGTGCCTAGCGTGGAGAGGTCCGCGAGAAGCCGGGACTGTGCGCGCCGGTGGTGCCACGGGCCCTGCGGCCGATCGCCCTCCCCAGACCACGCTCCCAGGAGGATCCGTTGTTTTCGCTCGGTATCGTCGGCGCCGGCCAGTTCGCCGGCCAGTTCGCTAAGCTGTTCCTGGCCCACCCCGGCGTCAGTGACGTCTACGTCACCGACGTGCTACCGGGTCGGGCTGAGCGGCTCTGCGCGGACGAAGGGCTGGGGGGCACTTACCCGTCGTACGAGGCGATGCTTGCCTCCGACGCGGTGGACGCCGTCGCGATCTTCACCCAACGGTGGACGCACGGACCCCTTGTCGTCCAGGGGCTCAAGGCCGGAAAGCATGTGTACTCGGCCGTGCCGATGGCCATCACCGAGCGGGAGATCGCCGCGATCATCGACGCTGTCAAGGCCACCGGCCTGACCTACATGATGGGCGAGACCAGCCAGTACAACCCGGCGACCGTGTACGCACGGAATCAGATCGCGGCCGGCGCGTTCGGTCGGCTGTTCTACGCCGAGGGCGACTACCTGCACGACATGGACCTCGGGTTCTACGAGGCCTACCGGTACAGCGGCGGCGACCAGTGGAAGGAGACGGCGAGCTACCCACCCCTGCTCTATCCGACACACGCCATCGGCGGCGTCCTCGGGGCATGGCAGACGCACGCGGTCACCGTGTCCGCCATCGGCGTCACCGACGACCGCGGCGATGGCGTGTTCGACAAAGACGTGAGCCAGTTCGACAACGACGTGTCAAACGCCACCGCGCTGTTCGAGGTAGCCGGCGGAGGATCCTTCCGCACCAACGAGTTCCGCCGCGTCGGCTACCCGTCGCCGATCCGGGAGTCACGCTTCCGCTTCTTCGGCACCGAGGCGAGCATGGAGCAGCTGGCCACCGTAGCCTTCTGGCAGGACAAGCACGGTACCGAGGAGATCAGTGAACTGCTGGAGCCCAAGCCCACGATGTCCCCGGACGACCCCTCGCTGCAGCACATCGCTCCCGATCTGCGGGCCGCCTTCACCTCGGGTTCGGCGCCAGTGCACGACCGCGAGCGACTTCCGCGCGAGTTCGACGACATGCCCAACGGGCACGAGGGCAGCCACCACTTCCTCGTCGACGACTTCGTCACTGCCGTCAACGCCCGGAGCATGCCGACGGTAAACGCCTGGGTGGCCGCCCGGTACACCCTGCCCGGGATCGTGGCCCACGACTCATCCCGGCTAGGCGGAGCCCGCCTCCCGATTCCGGACTTCGGGGACGCACCCACGAGCTGAGCCGTCCCACGGAACGGTGGAAGGCCCGAGAACTCGGGGCTTCCACCGCCTACATTCAAAGCAGCGGCCGCCTCGCGCCGCAGCGACTCACCTCGATACTCCCGATCCTGCCGATGAGCGCTCGTGCCGATTGGGACTCTTCCCGGGGGCCGTCCGGTCTTGACCGGGCAGGACCGGACCTGCCCCTTTGCCGCTTACTGCGGCAGGACGATGAGCCCGATGACACCGAGTATGTAGAGGGTGAGGACGGCGATGCTGTCGATGCCGAGGCGGGCGTGCTGTTTGGCCGGACGGAAGATTAGGCCGGCCATGTAGACCACTGTCAGGAGCGCGGCGAGGCCCGTGAGGTAGATGTCGGCAGCGTGGGCGTTGGGGAGGACGGCCTTGCCGGACACGACGACTGCGAGGAGGAACAAGACCGGCAGGAAGGCGTTGCCGCCGAAGATGTCGCCGAAGGCGAGCTTGTAATCGCCCTGCTTGGTCGCGTTGAGTCCGGTGCTGAGCTCGGGCAGGGACGTCGCGGCTGCCAGGACGGTGGCACCGAACAGCACGCCTGACAGGCCCACCTGGTCGGCGGCTGCGGTGCCGCTCTCCTCGGCGAGGGCGCCAGCGACCAAGGTGGCCACTGCTGCGGCGCCGAAGATCAGGACCACCCGGATGGTGCTGACGCCGTTGCGGGTTGCTTCGGCTGAACGGGCCTTCTGAGAGTGGCCCCGGGGCTTGGGCTGGCTGTCTGGCGCCTCACCGCTGTTGGACCAGGGCAGCTTCCCGCCCGCTCGTTGGGTCAGCATGAGCCCCGCCACCCAGACCAGCGCGATGAGAACGACGTCGGGGGTGAGCCGGGCGACGACGAGGTTCTTGGGGAGCTGGGTGCCCATCACCACGACGACGAGCACTGCCAGCACGACCGCACCCTCGATGACGAGAATCAGGCTCGCGGCCTGGTAGGTCAGCGGTCGTCGTTCCCGGACACCGAAGGCGTCCAGCGCCACGAGGACCACGGTCTGAATAGCGATGCCGCCCAGAATGTTGCTGACGGCAACGTCGATCTTTCCGCTGGCTGCTGCGCTATAGGTGATGGCGATCTCGGGCAGGTTAGTCGCTACGGCAAGGAGGATGAGTCCGCCGAGCGCCTGACCAAGGTGGAGACGGTCAGCCAGAATGTCCGTGTAGTTGGACAGCGGAATGCCGGCTATCCAGATGACCGCCGCACTTCCCACAAAGATCAACAACTCCACCCACAGGGGCAACTGCGGCAAGACGCTCACCATGTCACCATAGTGAGGAGGGTCGAGCGTGCGCTGAAGGCCCCCGCACATTGAACCGCGCTAATCCAGCGCTAATCCGGATCGTTCACGGGTTGTGATCTGACACTGCGTCTGGACGCGCGAAAGTGCCTGTCGCGTAACGAGATACTGAACTTCCCTACGGTTCAGCACGCTCGGACGGCAGGCACTTCTCGAGTGAAGCATATAACGTGGTCGACGGGTCTGTCAGTGACCGCGGACGGGACCGGCGTGGCCCACGCCGGGTCGGTCGACACCCGGCTGCTCGCCGACCGGGCCGGGCTGACCGGAGCCTTGTCGACCGCGTTGGGCAGGCGGTCGTTCCGACCGGTCCACGACCGGGGTCGGGTGCTGGTCGACCTGGCGGCGCTGCTGGCCGACGGCGGTGAGGCCGTCGTCGACATCGACGCCCTCCGCCACCAGATTCAGGTCCTCGGCCCGGTCGCGTCCACACCGACGGGGTGGCGGACCCTCTACGGGCTGACCCCCGCCGCGTCGAGACGGGTCGAGAAGGCCCGCGGCACCGTCCGGCGGCACGTGTGGGCCCAACTCGCCAGCCGCGGTGGGCTACCGCCCTCTAGGTCGCCGGCGCCCACCTCGGTGACACCGTCGTCCTCGACGTGGACGCGACGCTGGTGACGGTGCACTCGGAGAAGGAGTCCGCGGCGACGCTCAAGGGCAGGTTCGGCTACCAGGGTTAGTAGTGAACGTAGGCCCGCTCGTCGGAGAGCACGTGCTTGCCCAGGAACGGCTTCGATGCCGCCAGCGAGGAGCGAGGCCACCGGCCCCAACTCAGGGCGCACCGCGCGCAATGCCGGGTCGCGGTGGGGCTATGCGTGGGCGACGACTGCTGCTGACCGACGCTGTCGTCATGGGGGGCGGCGGTCGTCCCGTGACCCGACAATCTCGCGTTACCGCTCGTCGTCGTGCTGGTCGATGTTGAGCTTTCCCTTGATCCGCTCGATTCCCTCAGACGCGACCGCTTTGGCCGAGTCGCGGATGACGTCCAGCTCGTCGGGGTCTCGGTGCAGCAGCGCCTTGGCGGTGTTCACGGCGAACTCCGCCGTGATTTTCGGCGGCAGCGGCGGGACGTTCTTGCTGGTGTAGGCGTCGATGAGCGTCACCCCTTGATGCGCGAACGCCGCATCCCATGCGGCTGCCATGTCGTCGTCGCTCCTGACCCGAATCCCTTTGAAACCCAGCAGCTCCGCCCAGCCGGCGTAGTCCACCGACTCCACGTCCTGAGAGACGGACCATACGGGGTTGGCGTCTTCGGTGCGCATCTCCCAGGACACCTGGGTGAGGTCGTTGTTGTGCAGCACCATGACAATGAACTGCGGGTTGTCCCACTTGCTCTGGTACTTCTTGACGGTGATGAGCTCGTTCATCCCGAGCATCTGGAAGGCGCCGTCACCGATGGTGCAGACGACGCACCGGTCGGAGTGGGCAAACTTCGCGGCCGTCGCGTATGGCATCGCGGCCGCCATGCTCGCCAGCCGGCCCGACAGGTCGCCCATCATGCCGTTGCGCAGACGGATGTGGTGCCCGTACCAGTCCGCGGTGGAGCCGGCGTCACACGTGACGATGGCCTTGGCCGGCAGCCGAACGTTAAGCTCGTGGTAGACGCGCCGCGGGTTGACGCCGTCGGAGTAGTGGAGCATCGCCTGAGCGTGCATCTCGTTCTCCCACTCGACCATGTCCTTGGCGATCCCTTCCTGCCACGACAGGTCGGCCTTCTGGTGCAGATGGGGGATCAGCGCGAGCAAGGTCTGCTTGACGTCGCCCCAGATGTTCAGCTCGGTCGGGTAGCGCAGGCCCATCTGTTCCGGTTTGAGATCGACCTGGATCGCGCGCGCTTGGCCGCTTTCGGGCAAGAACTGGGAGTAGGGATAGTTGGTGCCAAGCAGCACCAGGGTGTCGCAGTCCTCCATCTGATGCTGACTGGGGCGGGTTCCGAGCAACCCGAGCTGCTGGGTGTGGAACGGCACATCAGAGGGAACGACCTGCTTGGCCCGCAACGCGGTGATGATGCCGGCGCCGCACAGCTTCGCCGCCGCCAGCACCTCGTCGGTGGCGCCGTTCGACCCGTGTCCGACCAAGAAGGTGACCTTGGCCCCCGCGTTGATGATCTCGGCGGCCTTCTCGATCTCAGCTTGCGGTGGAACGATGGAGATCGACGGTGCCGCGGAACTGGAGCGCGACACTCCGTTCGCCGGTTCCAGTTCGGGCATGTCCATTCCCTGCACGTCGTGCGGCAGCACGATTACGGCGGGGCCCAGGCGTACCACCGCCGTTCGGAATGCGGTGTCAACGACGGCCTGAGCCTGCTTCGGCGTCACGATCGTCTGTACGTAGACCGCGACGTCTTGCATCGTGCGCTCAAGGTTGTCCTCCTGCTGCTCGAACGTCCCCAACGAACTGGTGGCCTGTTGGCCCACGATCGCGACGACGGGCTGGTTGTCGCTCTTCGCGTCGTACAACCCGTTGAGCATGTGGAAGGCGCCCGGCGAGGAGGTGGCGATACAGACGCCGATCTCACCGGTGAACTTGGCGTGCGCCGTTGCCATCAGCGAGCAGATCTCTTCGTGCGTCGGGCGGATGTAGTCGAGACCGTCGCCTTCGCGCTGCGCGGCGCCGAGGGCGCCGTCGAACTCTCCGATGCCATCTCCGGGGAAGGCGAAGACCCGACTCACCCCCCACTCGCGGATCCGTTGAATGATGAAATCGCTGACATTGGCCATAACGTTGCTCCTTCTGGCGCACTCTCACGCGCACCACTGACGACACTGTTGTCGGTCGGAAACTCTCTAATATTTGCGCTGGCGCAAGTATGCCGTAGCGCAGGTAATCGGGTCGTCCACCGGAAGGGCGAGCCGCGGGTTAGGTGACGCGGTAGGGCTCGGCGTCAGCGACACGGAGGGTTAGGCCGGTACCTGGTGCGCCGGGGTCCGGGGTGATGGTTCCTCCCGTCGGGTCGAGGGTGCCGTCGAAGAACATCGACTCGATGCGGACGTGGTCGTGGAACCACTCGAGGTGGCGCAGGTTGGAGGTGGCGGCAGCGACATGCGCATGCAAGTGCGGCCCGCAGTGGCCGGAGACCTGCAGGCCGAAGGATGCCGCGACAGCCGCCGCGCGCATGAACTCGGTGATCCCGCCGCAGCGGGAGACGTCGGCCTGCAGGCAGTCGAGCGCGCCGGCTGCGCACATCCGGCGGAAGTAGTAGAGGTCGTACCCGTACTCACCGGCCGTGACATCGGCGGAGACGGCGTCGCGAACCTCGCGCAGACCATCGAGGTCGTCGGAGGAGACGGGTTCCTCGAACCAGCGCACGTCCAGGTCGGCGGCGGCGGCCATCATCCGGATGGCCTGCTTGCGGGTGTAGCCGCCGTTGGCGTCGACGAACAGCTCGGTCTTCTCGCCGATGATCGCCCGGGCTTGGCGCATCCGGTCGAGGTCGCGGCCGGGGTCGGCGCCCCATGACTCCCCGATCTTGATCTTCACCCGGGGGATGCGCTGTTCGAGTGCCCAGTGGCCCAGCTGGTGACTTAGCTGGCGCTCGTCGTAGGTGGTGAAGCCGCCGCTGCCGTAGACGGGCACGCTGCTGCGGACGGCGCCGAGGAGGTGGTGCAATGGGAGATCGAGTAGCCGGGCCTTGAGGTCCCAGAGGGCGACGTCGACGGCGGAGATGCCGTAGCCAGCGATGCCGGGGCGGCCGGCGTTGCGCACCGCTTTGATCATGGCCTGGGAGGATCCTGCGACGTCCATCGCGTTGCGACGCTTCACCAGGCCGGCCAGCTTGTCCTTGATGAGGGTGGCGCACGCGGTCGGGGCGTAGGTCCACCCGATGCCCTCGACATCGCCGGAACGGGCCCGGACCAGCACCATCGTCGTGGAGTCCCAGGAGATCGTGCCGTCGGCCTCAGGGGCGTCGGTGGGAACGGTATAGGCGCTGACCTCGACCTGGTCAATGGTGGCGTCCGCCGGGGCGTCGATGGTGGTGTCGGTCATGCGGGCTCCTTTCTGGGGTGGTTGCCGCCGATGTTGTGGTCGTCCTGGATCTGTTCCAGGGTGCGGTCCTTTGGTCTCGGGGGCCTTGGTGAGGAAGAAGACGAACGCCCCGACGCCGATGGCGGCGTAGAGGAAGAAGGCGCCTTGCCGGGTGATGAGGTTGCCGAGGCTGAGGAAGGTGGCGGCGACGAGCATGTTCGCGGCCCAGTTGCCCAGGGTGGAGACCGACACGGCCTGGCTGCGGATCCCGATGGGGTAGATCTCCGAGATCATTAGCCAGAACACCGGTCCGAGGCCAATGGCTAACGAGGCGATGTAGATCAGCAGTGCGATCAGGGCCAGGTAGCCCCCCTCTTGCTTCAGGGTGCTGCTGGATGCCGCTGGTGACGGCGAGCTGGTTGAAGGACACCAGCCCGTCGCGCACCTTTGGAGGTGCGACCTCGGAGATGTAGGGCGGCGCCGCGAACGAGGCGGTGCCGACCGAGATGCCGAGCGGGAAGCGGAAGCCGGTTAGCATCGGGGCGTTGATCGAGAAGGCGCAGCCGAGGGCGTCGATGACGTAGACCGATCCCGCGATCACCGTGGTCCATTTGCGGCTGATGGCGTCGGCGAGGTAGCCGGAGATCACCGCGCCGAGCATGGCGCCGAGCAGCAACGATGAGACGATCGCCTGCTGGGCAAAGGCTCCGGCGTGCAGGTCCTTCGTGATGAACAGCAGCGCGCCGGAGACGACGCCAGTGTCGTAGCCGAACACGAGGACGCCGATGGCGGCGGTGACGCAGATCCGCGGCAGCAGCCCGTTGCCGCTGCGGCGCATGTCAGAGACGAAGCCACTCATGTCCCCCAGCTCCTTCTGGGTTCAGGTGCCTCGGCGCGAGGTCGAGATGAGACGCTCGGCGACGCGGGCGGCGACCGCCATGATGGTCAGTGCCGGGTTGGCGCTGCCTTGGGTCGGCAGCACGCTGCCGTCGGTGATGTAGAGGTTTGGCACGGCGAAGGTTCGGCAGGTGGAGTTGACGACGCCATGCTGCTCGTCGGCGGCCATCCGCGCCCCCCCGACGAGGTGGGCGAAACGCTGGATGGTGATCACCTCGTCGGCGCCGGCCGCGTGCAGGATGTCCTCCATCACCGACTGAGCGGCCTTCATCAGCGCGGTGTCGTTGTCGCACTGGGAGTAGGAGAAGTTCGCGACGGGTAGCCCGTGCCGGTCCTTCTCCCCTGCCAGGGTGACCCGGTTCTCGGGCTGCGGCAGGAACTCGCACAAGGCCCCGAGGCACGACCAGTGCACGTAGTCGCTCATGTACTCGCGCAGGTCGGCGCCCCAGTGCCCTTGGGCCGCGACGTGCTCGGCCCACGTGATCGGTAGGGGGGAGACGGTCTGGATGGAGAAGCCGCGCTTGTACGGCTTGGCCGGGTCGGTCTCGTAGAAGGCCTCGGTGCTCACCTCGGGCGGCGGAGCCTTGAACATGCGCACCTCGGCGTCGAACCTTCCCGCGGTCTGAGGGGCTCCCTGCACCATGAGGTAGCGCCCGACCTGGTCGAAGTCGTTGCACAGCCCGTCGGGGAACCGGTCCGAGGCCGAGTTCAGCAGCAGCCGGGGGGTCTCGATGGAGTAGCCAGCGATGGCGACCCGATCGGCTCGTTGGAACCGGGCGACCCCGTCGAGCACGTAGTGCACCCCGGTGGCCCGCCCGGTGCGTTCGTCGACCTCCACCTTGGTGACCATCGCGTTGGCGCGCACTTCCGCGCCGTGGGCCAGGGCGTCGGGGATGTGGGTGATCAGCGGTGAGGCCTTCGCACTGACCTTGCAGCCCTGCAGGCAGAAGCCGCGGTAGATGCAGTGAGCGCGGTTGCCGAACCGGCCGTTGACGATCGCGACCGGCCCGACTTTGGCCGTCAGGCCCATCGCTTCGGCGCCGCGCAGGAAGATCTCGCCGTTGCCGCCCACGGGGTGGGGGCGGTAGGGGTAGGAGTGCGGGTCGCCCCAGGGCCACTTCTCGCCGGCAACCGGCAGCTCCTCCTCGATCGCCTCGTAGTACGGCTTGAGGTCGCCGTAGTCGATCGGCCAGTCGGCGCCGACCCCGTCACGGGTGCGGGTCTGGAAGTCGCTCGGGTGGAAGCGCGGGGTGTAGCCGGCGTAATGGACCATCGACCCACCGACGCCGCGCCCGGAGTTGTTCGAGCCCAGTGGCACCGGGTCGGAGCCGGTGATCACCCGCGGCTCGGTCCAGTAGAGGCGGTGCGAGCCCGCCTCGTCGCTGACCCAGTCGGTGTCGGGGTCCCAGAACGGGCCGGCATCCAGGGCGACGACCTGCCACCCGGCCCGGGCCAGCCGTTGGGTCATCGTCGAGCCACCGGCGCCGCACCCGACGACCACGAGGTCGACCTCGTCGGTGTCGTCAAAGCGGCGCATGTCCTGGCGCAGCTGATGGTTGACCCGCTTGCCGTCGGCGGGCAGCAACCACGCCGACTCATTGCGGTCACGCACGCTGCTCATCGTTGCCTCCGCAGCGGGTCGTCGGCGGGTTTCGCGTCGTGCACCTCGAACGGCTCGAGCCTGTCGACGCCGGCGTTCTTGTACCCGCGAGGGTAGGCGGGGCCCGAGAAACCGATCTCGTTCCACGCCAACGGGTGGGAGTAGAAGGCGGTGCACGTGTACCGGGTCCATAGGCTCCACACGTGCTTGGCGTTGAGCCCGTGCCACTGGCCGGATCCGCGGTCCTGGACGGCCTGAATCATGCTCGCCTGCTGGCCTGCAGAGCAGGCCGCGAAGCCGGTGTCGAAACGCTCGTTCGCGTCGGCATCGAGGGCGGCGAGGGTGTCACGCCAGGCCTGCCCGTCGGCGGGCATGTCGTGATAGCGCCAGCCGTCGGTCTGCTGCTCGGCGAGCCGAGAGTCGACGAGGTTCACGATCGGAACCCGGGACGCCGGGTTCGCATCGTCGTCCTGGCCGAGCAGGGCATCACACAACGCGGTCGCTATGCCCTGCTCGCCGGGGGTGAAGAAGCGGATGTCTGGCGCCATGCCTATGCGATCGAGAACGACTCCGGTGGTCACCGGGTCCCAGTGGCTGCTCTGGTCCAACACGTTGAACCCGGGGAACCGACCCGACCACGGCTTGTTGCTCGAGGGCGTCACGGCCTCCACCTGCCGGCTCACTTCTCGCGTCGCAGCACAGCGGCCAGCAGGCCCATCCCGCCCACGAGGCTGACCAGGAGGGGCGCCAGTAGCGGTGGCCCCATCTCCATGTTGTAGCGGGCGTTACTCCACCCGCCCGGCTTCTGGCTGATGCCGCGCGCGTGCAGGTAGAAGCCCTGCAGACCGTTCACGCAGATGGCCGCCGAGGCGATCGGCAGCGCGGTCTTGGCCATCCGGTGGCTGCAGAACCCGGCGACGCCGGCGACCGCCCCGATCGGGCCCATGGCCACGGGAAGCCACATCAGCTTGTTGCCGAAGCTGGCCGAGTCGTGCTCGAAGAAGATCTCCGCCGCCGCGACGAGGGCTCCAGCTGCAGTCAACGCTGACAGACTGCGTTCGAAGCGGCCGGTCTCGATGTTACGGACCATCCGGTCGATGCCGTGCACGACCGGCTCGGTCATCGCGGCGGTACCTGATGCTGCTGCCATTTCTGATCCTCTCGGTGCCTCGCCATGGGGTGCTCCTCAAAGACCTTTCGAGCACGAGCCGCCCCAAAAGCAATGATTGCGTAATCGCAACTGTATCCCAAACGCTTGCGTTATGGCAACCTTCCGACATAATGGCGTCATGAATGCAGCGAAGGGCGAGACGGCGGGACCGCCGGCCTCCCCTGATCACGTGCACGCCGTCATGGTCGCCGCCCAGGCTCTGGTCGGCGTGGCCGCCCAGGGAGTCGCCGAGGTGGAGGATCGGGTGACGCTGCCGCAGCTACGGGTGCTCATGCTGGTCGCTACTCGGGGCGGGCTGAACCTGGGGGCTCTGGCCCAGGCCATGGGGGTTCACCCCTCCAACGCCAGCCGGGCCTGTGACCGGCTCGTCGAGGCGGGGCTACTGACCCGAGCCGAGTCCACCCTCGATCGCCGCAACCTGATGCTCGAGCTGACAAAGGACGGGCACGCGGTCATTGACGAGCTCATCGACCACCGCCGGGCTTCGATCGCCACCATCCTTGGGCGTGTGCCGGAGTCACGTCGGCGCACCCTGGCCAGCGCGATGCTCTCCTTCGCTCAGGCGGCCGGCGAGACTGAGGCCGACTCGGCGTGGAAGCTGGGTTGGCCCAGGGCCACCTCCGAGGGATCGGTGGGACAGGTTTAGATCTGGGTTTAGATCCCGGCGGCGTTGGCGTAGAACTGCTGGTCTTCACGCCACCCGCCCATGCCTTGACCGATGTCGGTGACGTCGGCGACGAACTCGATGCCCGTGACCCACTTGACCATCTTGAACCCGAGCTGGGTTTCGAGCCGAAGCCGTAGCGGGGCGCCGTGCTCCACGGGCAGGGGCGCCCCGTTCATCTCGAGGGCGAGGATCGTCTGGGGGTTGCCGGCCAGGTGGATCGGGATCGTGCCGTAGAAGAACCCGTACCGTCCCTCGCCTTCGGTCAGGCCCTTGTCGTCCATGGCGTAGAAGACGACGTGTCGGGCCTCTGGCGAGGGGCGCACCACCTCGATGAGTCGCGTGAGCGGGACCCCGCCCCATTCGGCGACGGCCGTCCAGCCCTGGATGCAGTTGTGCTTGGTGACCTGGCTCTGCTGGCCCAGGGCCCGCAGCTGCTCCAGGGAGAGGTTCATGGGGTGTTCGACGAGCCCTCCGACGCTCAGCCGGTAGTCGCGGAAGTCGTGCTCGGCAAGCTGCTGGTAGTCGTCTCCCGGCGGGGGGTAGCCGTTGACCCGGAAGTAGGGAGAGATGTCGCCGGGGCCGAAGTGCTGCTTTGAGGTGAAGGTGGCAGATATCGCGCGCTCGAAGGGGTTCACCATGATGCCCAGGAGTCGTTGGGTCCGTCGTCGGTAGCGCAGCGAGAACCAGGTGATGACCACGTGCAGGAGCAGGATGGCGAACAAACCCGCCAGGCCGATGCCGAGGGCCAGGCGCCGGTTCCCGCGGGGGTCACCCAGCACGATGGCGGCGAACTCCTGGGGCACCCCGTGGATGATGACCATGGTCACGTGCACCACGATGAACGCGGCGAAGGCGCACATGAGCAGGAAGTGCACGCTGCGGGCGCCCTGTTTGCCGCCGAACAGCTTCCCGTACCAGGGGAAGCGGGCCAGCACCGAGGGTGACATGGCCGCGCCGGAGGCGATCTGTAGCGGGGCCATAAGGAAGACGACGATGAAGTAGGCGAGCTTCTGGGCCGGCTCGAACGGCTCACCGGGGATCTTCGCCGGGAGCTCGAACTGCAGGTAGGTGCCGATCGACCTGATCGAATTGGGGATCAGTGACCAGTGGGTCGGGACGAGGTAGTGCCAGTACCCGGTGACGAAGACCATGACGAGGTAGACGGCCCCGGTCAGGATCCAGAACTGGATGCTCATGAAGTGCCAGTGCCGGCCCAGGCCGAGGTTCTTCCTCCCCGGTAGCGCGACGAGCGGTGACCACGACTCCTCCTCGTCCAAGGAGGACCACGGCTTGCGGGAGTCGGCCCCGTACGCCGTCTTGGACAGCCGCAGCCACTCCCGGCCCGGGGGGCTGTCGTCGTGCCAGTACAGCTTTGGGAACGCCGAGAGCACCTCGAACCCGGAGCGAAACAGCAAGAGCATGAAGAAGAGGTTGAGGAAGTGGGTGATGACCACCCACATCGGGAAGAAACCGGGCACCAGTTCTGCTCCTTCGGACGTCACTGACGCGGTGCCGTCGGCCGATACCCGACGAGGCGGCCACGCGCACACCATGGCGTAGCCTAAGCGCAACGTTTGCGATAACGCAATGAACTGTGTCAGAATCGTCATCGTGAACACGGCCACGGATGCGGGCACCCAGGCCCGCACCAGCACGCGTGATGATTCGCCCGGGACGCGGCTGGCGGAGCTGCGTGCCACCCTGCTCGGTGGCCGTGGGCCGGGTGCCTCGGACGAGGAGGTCACCGACCTCACCCGCAACCGGCCCTGGCTGGGCGCCGTACCCGCGCCGGTCGAACGCGCGCTGGTCGAGCGTCAGACCGAACATCTGAGGGCCGGTGAGCCGATCGTGAACAGCCGCGCGCTGCGAGGGGAACGTTCCCGATTCGTTCGGGCTGCCGTTCTGGGCGCTGGGGTTGCTCTGGCCGTACGGGCGGTCACCGTGCGATGTGCTCGTTCCCGATGTCAGCGTCGCGCGTAGTCCCGCGAGAACCCACCCCCATACAGAGAGGCTGACCATGGCCCCAGTGCCGTCCGGCACCCAGTACGCGATCACCCACGGTGAGCAGCACGCGACCGTCGTTGAGGTCGGTGGCGGTATCCGCGCCTACGACGTGGGCGGTCGTGAGGTACTGCACCCGTATGCCGTCCACGAGATGTGTGATGGGGCGCACGGGGCGCCACTGGTGCCGTGGCCCAACCGGCTGGGCCACGGCCGGTACGGCTTCCACGGACAAGAGCACCAGGTGGCCTTGACCGAGCCGGAGAAGAACAACGCCATCCACGGCTTCCTGCGTTGGCGACCGTGGCACTGCCTGGCGCACGAGCAGGGCCGAGTGGTCATGGGCACCACGCTCTTCCCACTGCAGGGCTACCCGTTCACCCTGGACGTTAGCGTCAGCTACCGCCTCGACGACAGCGGTCTGAGCGTCACGACCAGGGCGACCAACCTCGGTGACCAGCCCGCCCCCTACGGCTGCGGGCAGCATCCCTATCTCTCTCCAGGGGTGGGAACCGTCGACGACTGCATCCTCTATCTGGAGGCGGACACCCGCATCCTGACCGACCCGCACCGTCAGCTGCCCACGGGCCGCGAGGACGTCTCCGGTACGGCATACGACTTCCGAGCCGGCAGAAGGCTCGGCGACCTGGCCATTGACCATGCCTTCACCGACCTGCACCGCGACGACCAGGGGCGGGCCTGGGTGCGTCTCGAGAGCTCCGACGACTGGGTCACCCAGCTGTGGGTCGACGAGGCCTACCCCGTCATCGAGATCTTCACCGGCGACACCCTGGCCCCTGACCGACGCCGGCGCGGGCTGGGTACCGAACCCATGACCTGCCCACCCAACGCCTTTCAGAGCGGCGACGGGGTGATTCGGCTCGAACCCGGGGATACCTCCAGCGCCAGCTGGGGTGTGGCCCTCGAACGGCGAAGCCGCTGAGCCGAGCCACAAAGGCTGGACCACCAAACTGATGAACAGTGAAGGAGCACAGATGTCTCGCGTAGTCGTCGTAACCGGAGCCAGCGGAGGGATCGGGCGCGCAACCGTCGCAGAGTTCGCCCGGCGTGGCGACCGGATAGCCCTGATCGCTCGTGGACTGACAGGTCTCGACGCGGCCGCGGCCGAGTGCCAGGAGCTCGGCGCGAAGACCTTGACGGTGCCGGTCGATGTCTCCGACGCGTCGGCCGTGGCGGATGCCGTCGACCGCATCGAGACCGAGCTCGGCCCCATCGACGTGTGGGTCAACGTGGCCTTCACCTCCGTGTTCTCCCGCTTCGATGACATCGCTCCCGAGGAGTACCGACGAGTCACCGAGGTCAGCTACCTCGGCTACGTGTACGCGACCATGGCCGTGCTGCCGCGGATGAAGGCCCGGGGCCACGGCACCATCGTGCACGTCGGATCGGCGCTGGCCTACCGTGGCATCCCCCTGCAGACCGCCTACTGCGGCGCGAAGCACGCCATCCAGGGCTTCCACGAGGCCCTGCGGTGTGAGCTGCTGCACGAGCACAGCAATGTGCACGTGACCATGGTGCAGATGCCAGCGGTGAACACCCCGCAGTTCTCCTGGGTGCTGTCCCGCCTGCCCAAGCACCCCCAGCCGGTGCCACCGATCTACCAGCCGGAGGTCGCTGCCCGGGCGGTGCTCTTCGCGGCCGACCACCCCAAGCGGCGCGAGTACTGGGTCGGGGCCAGCACGGTCGGCACCCTGATAGCCAACGCCGTCGCCCCGGGGGTGCTCGACCACTACCTCGGACGCACCGGCTTCGCCTCGCAACAGAACGGCGACCTGAGCACGGAAGGGAACGTCGTCAACCTCTGGGAACCGGCCGACGGCGCGGAGGGGCGAGACTTCGGCGCCCGAGGCGTCTTCGACGACAAGGCGACGGCGAGCAGCCCCCAGCAGTGGGTTTCCCACCGCTACCCACAGGTCGCGGCCGCCGTTGGCGTGGCCGTTGTGGCCGGCGTCGCCGCAGTGGTGCGCTCCAGGGGGCGACGTCGATGAGTGGCGAGACCAGCAATGACAACCGCCGGCTCGCGCGAGCCCTGGGGGTGGCCGGCATCGCTTGGGGTACCGCGCTGCTGACTGCCGGACCACCTATCTGGCGCCGCCTCGACGCCCAGGGACCAACGGACGGCGACCAGATCGCGCTCCGGTTCTTGGGAGCCCGTCATGTTGTGACCGGCGTGGTCCAGGTGCTCCTCCCCAGCCGGTTCCAGCGGCTCGAGATCGCGGTCGACCTGATCCACACCGCGACCATGGTCGCCCTGGCCGCCGCCGACCCGCCCCGCCGTCGACCGGCGCTGGTCACCGCATCGGTGGCCCTCGCCAGCGCGATGACCGGGGTCGGCATCCGCTCCCGTTCCTCCCGCCCCTCACCTCCCAGCTCATGACCACCACGAACGGCACGCTGGACGGCGAACAGCCCAGCCCGCCGCTGGTGCCGCCGCAGGCGTTGCGCGACTACGCCTTCCTCGCCGACGGCTACCGCGGCGCCATCATCGGCCCCCGAGGTGACGTGTCCTGGTTGTGCGCGCCGGGATGGGACTCCCCGGCGGTGCTGGCCAACCTCGTCGGGGGCCGGGGCTGCTACCTCATCTCCCCGTCCGACACCTACGTCTGGGGCGGCTACTACGAGCCGGGCTCGCTCATCTGGCGCAGCCGGTGGACCACCACGAACGGGCGGATCGAGTCTCGGGAGGCCCTGGCTGCCCCGTCCGACCCGCACACCTTGACCCTGCTGCGGCGGGTCGAGAACGCCGACGGCACCACCGCGCGCGTCGACGTTCGCCTCGACCTGCGGGCCGAGTTCGGTACTGCGCCCAGCGACATCCATTCCGAGGGGGGCGGGGTCTGGTCGATCACGACGGCCGGCCTGCGCTGCCGCTGGTCCGGTGCGGCCGGCGCCCGCCACGGCGGCGACGGCTCGCTGCGACTGAGCCTCGAGCTGGGCACCGGCGAACGCCGCGACTTCCTCCTAGAGATCAGCGACCGGCCGCTGGGTGCGCCGGGCGACCCCGACCGACTCTGGTCCGAGACGCAGCACTACTGGCACGCGAACGTGCCTGACTTCGCCGAGTCCGCGGCCCCCCGCGACAGCCAGCACGCCTACGCCGTGCTCCGCGGTCTGACCGCCCCCGGCGGCGGCATGGTGGCCGCCGCCACCCTCGGCCTGCCCGAGCGGGCCGAACGGGGAAAGAACTACGACTACCGCTACGTGTGGCTGCGCGACCAGGCCTACGCCGGTCTCGCGGTCAGCGTCATCGAGCCGCTGCCCCTGCTCGATGAGGCCGTCGCCTTCACCACCGCCCGGGTTCTGGAACACGGCCACCAGCTGGCCCCGGCCTACCGCCTCGACGGCAGCCTCCCGCCCGCGGAGAAGCATCTCGACCTGCCCGGCTACCCCGGTGGGGCGGTCGTGACCGGCAACTGGGTCCGTGGGCAGTTCCAGCTCGACGTCATGGGCGAGCTGCTCCAGCTCTACGCCGCCGCCGGGCGACACGAGCACCTCGGCGCCGACGACGAACACGCCATCACCACCATCGTCGAGACCATCACCTCCCGCTGGACCCAGCCCGACGCCGGAGTCTGGGAGCTCGATAACGACTGGTGGATCCAGTCGCGGCTGGCCAGCGTCGCCGGACTGCGGGTCGCAGCCCGGGACGTGCCCGGCACCGACAGCGCCCACCTGCTTTCCCTGGCTGACGCCATCATGGCCGAGACCTCCAAACGCGGGCTGGGCCCGGACGGCGCCTGGAAACAGGCACCCGACCGGCCCGGGGTCGACGCTGCACTGCTGCTCGCGCCGGTTCGAGGGGCCTTGCCTGCGGACGACCCGCGCAGTCGCGCCACCCTGGCCGCCGTCACCGAGCAGCTCGCGCAGGACGGCTACCTCTACCGGTACGCGGCGGACGACCGTCCGCTGGGCTCGGCCGAGGGCGCGTTCCTGATGTGCGGGTTCGCCATGAGCCTGGCCCAGCTCGCCGACGGCAACCGCGTCGAGGCCTACCGCTGGTTCGAACGCCAGCGCGCGGCCTGCGGCACCCCGGGGCTGCTCGCAGAGGAGTTCGACGTGCAACAACGTCAGCTGCGCGGCAACCTCCCCCAGGGTTTCGTCCACGCCCTGCTGCTCGAGGCCAGCCAGGCCCTGGGAGACACCAGCACCATGCACCACTAACCGGTCAAGGAAATGGGGTGTCGACGATGGGCAATTCTCTGACCACTGGTCACCAGCCGAACCCGGTCAGCGCTGACGAGACCTGGCGCGAGGAACTGGCCAACCTGCTGAGCCCAACGACCTTCCCCTGCACGAGCCAGGACGCAATCGTCAACCTGCTGCGGGCCCACGCCCCGAGTCGGCTGCTCTGGCGGGGCAATTCGGCACCACCCGAGCGGCGGCCTCCTCGTCGCGGATGACGTCGGCGGGGTAGTGCGGCAGGCTCGCGACTACGGCATAGACCCGGCTGGCCGCCAGCCGCTCTGTCGTGTGGTCCAGCATCGCGAGGGCCGTGCGCAGGAGGCTACGCACTCGCTGCGGCTCGAACAGCAGGCAGTCCGCGGCCCAGCAGGGGAGGTCGGTCTCGGCGATGCCGGCTGGACGGTCGGCCGCCGGCACGTGGCCCCACAGCTCCATCGCGGCTTCGTAGTGCGAGGCGGCATCGGCACGGGCCCCGAACCGTCGGGCCGCCTCGCCGGCGTCGAGGTGGGCGCGTAACGCGGTCGCCGCGTCACCGGCCGCGGACGCATGGAAGGCCAGGTCGGCTGCGAGCGGCCACCGCTCACCGGGGCTCGTCTGGGAGCCAAGCCGGCTAGCGAGGACCCGCGCATACCGTTCGTGCAGCCGCACCCGTTCGGTCGGCAGCAGGTCCTCGTACACCGCGTCGCGCAGCAGCGCGTGCCGGAAAGCCAGCCCTGCTCCCTGTCGCACCAGGACGTTCGCGTCCAACGCCTCGCGGAGCCCGGCCTCGAGCTGTTCGACGTCGACGTCCGCCACGTCGCCGAGGCTGTCGACGTCCACGATGCTGCTGCCCACCGCTGCCAGCCGGACCAGCGAGCGGGTCTCGGGGCTGAGGCCGCGAACGTGCCGGGTCAGCAGGTCGCCGAGGGACGCCGGTATGCCCAAGGTTTCGGCGGCGAGGATCTCCTCTGCGTAGAGCGGGTTGCCTTCCGACCGACGGAAGAGTGTGGCCGTCGCGTCGTCGTCGAGGTCGCGACCCAAACGTCGGGAGGCGAGGTGGCCAAGGGCGGCCGGAGGAAGTGGTCCAAGTGGGAGGAGGGTGACGCCGTCTGCCCGGCGCAGGTCGACGAGGGCGTCCCGCAGGGTGGACGCGACGTCGTCGGAGCGGTAGGTCATGACGAGAAGTGCCTTTGCTCGGCTGCCGCGCACGAAGGCCCGAGCGAAGTCCATGGTGAACTGGTCTGCCCAGTGCAGGTCCTCGAGGACCAGGACCGCGGGCGCCCGGTGGGTGAGGTCGGCAACGGCGTTGACGAGCAGTCCGAGGGCATTGGGAGCGGAGGTGTCCGGCAGCGCGAGGTCAGGGCCGGCGAGCTGGTACGCCGCTTCGAGCACCGGGCCGAACGGCAACGCCCCGCTGACGTCCACGCAGTGGCCGACGCCGGCAGCAGCCCCGGCCCGGCGTGATCGGTCGACCACGGCCCCGACCAGGGTGGTCTTGCCGATCCCGGCGTCGCCCGCGACAAGCAGCGCCCGGGGGGAGGCCGAGGCATCCGTCGTCGCGAGCAGCGCACCGATCAGCGCCTCGCACCGGGCAACCTCCTCGTCCCGGCCGAGGAGCGGTTCGGGTGGCTCTACCTCGGGTTCGATGGCCGACCAGCGTAGTCGTCGCCGGCCGGTCATTAGCCCTCTTCATCCCCGCTACTCGCCGTCCCGCACCGACTGGACGAGGTCGCGGTGGATGAGTCGGCGCTCGGCGACCGTCGTGGCCCGCCGACCCTCGTCGAGCAGCTGGAGGACCGTCTCGCGCAGGTCCGCGTGGACCGGGTGCACTCCGGTCGCCGGGTCCGGGCGTTGAAGCGCCAACGCCTGGGCGTTCGAGGTGGCGAGCACCGCGGCGGCGGCGAGCAGGCCTGCAGCGGCGGTGCGGGTGGCGGTGCGAGTGTTCATCGTTCTTCTCCTGTGGTGTGGCCGGCGAGCTGCCGACCACTCCACGGTCCGTTTCCCGCACCCGGACCCACATCGGAAGAACTGCGTATCTTGACGGCGCGACTACCTATTCACCGCGCCCGCGGGCGGCTGGGGAATCCATGAAGCGCGGTATCGACGTGGCACGGTCTGGTCGAACTGCGCGTGATGCACCTCCGCCTCTCCCCGCACCCGTCCACGACCTCCTCCCAGCAGGGAGCCAGGCTGCGCGAACATCCCAGGGGTCACGCCCTTCCCCGAGGTTGGTTTCTCGCCACCCCGAGGCGCGCTTATGCCGCGGACGGGACGTCCGAATCTGCCGCGGACGGGACGTCCGAATCTGCCGCTGTCGAGGCGGGACGCCCGTCCAGGCGGCGGTGGTGTTACCCGGTCACGTGACCGTGTCGCCGCTGCATGGCCCAAGAGGGGCAGACGCTTCTTCAGCCCTTGACCGCACCCGAGGTCATGCCGCGGATGAAGTACCGCTGCAGTGAGAGGAACACGATGATCGGGACGATGATCGTGACGAAGCCGGCGGCCGGGATCAGCTCACGACCCTGGCCGGTCTGGCCCTGGAGCCCCTGCAGCGCCACGGTGAGGATGGTGTTGTCACCACGACCGAGGAACAGCAGCGAGATGAGCAGGTCGTTCCACACCCACAGGAACTGGAAGATCGCGAACGACGCCAGCGCCGGGGTGGACATCGGCACGATGAGCCGCCAGAACGTCGTGAAGTGGCTCGCCCCGTCGATCTTGGCCGACTCGATGATCGCCATCGGCAGACCCGCCATGTAGTTGCGCAGGATGTAGACGGCCAGCGGCATACCGAACCCGATGTGGGCCAGCCAGACCGCGAGGAACGTCCCGTTCAGACCGAGGGAGCCGTAGAGCTTGAGCAGGGGCACGAGGGCCACCTGGTTGGGCACCACGAGCAGGCCGACGATGATGACGAAGACGATGTCGCGGCCCCGCCACTGCATGAACGAGAACGCGTAGGCCGCGAACGCCGCGATGAGGATCGGGATGACCGTCGCCGGCACCGTGACGATGAAGCTGTTGACGAACGCCTGGCCCATGTTCACGCCGGTGGTGTTGTCACCGAGCACCTGGGCGTAGTTGTTCAGCGTCCACTGGGTGAAGTCCAACGGGTTGGCGATCGCCGTCCACCAGCCTGAGCTGAACTGCGCGTCACGGGTGCGGAACGAGTTGATGAGCAGGCCGATGACCGGGATGACCCACAGCAGGCAGAGCACGAGGACGATCAGGCGCACGGGCCAGGACGCACTGCCGGGACCGCTGCCCGCCTTGCTCTGACGCAGGACCTGCGCCGGCTTGGCCTCCTCCGGCGCACCCACTCCGGGTTGCAGTGACGTGCTCATCGTGCGGCCTCCTCAGACCGGAAGCTGCGGACCTGGTAGATCAGGACCGGGATGATCGCGATCATCAGGATGACGACGATCGACGCGGCGTACCCGAAGTTGCCCTGGGTGAACATCTCGTCGTAGAACCGTCGACCGATGACGTCGGTGTTGAAGTTGCCGTTCGTGGTGACGTAGACGATGTCGAACACCTTCATGACCCCGATGAGCACGGTGATGAAGACCGTGGTCAGCGTCGGCCAGATCTGCGGGATGACGAGGCTGAAGAAGATCCGCCGCTCACCCGCCCCGTCGATCCGCCCGGCCTCGAGCGTGTCCTCCGGCACCGACTTGATCGCCGCCGACAGCAGCACCATGGAGTACCCCACCTGGGTCCAGATGAGGATGATCATCAGGAGCAGGCTGTTGAGGTGCAGGGTGTCGAGGGAGTACCAGAAGAACGGGCCCTTGTTGAAGATCCCGAAGATCGCGTTGAGCAGCCCGGTCTGCGGCGTGCCCGACGGCTGGTACTCGTAGATGGTGCGCCAGATCGTGGCCGCACCGACCATGCTGATGGCCATCGGCAGGAAGATGAGCGTCTTGCTCGCCTTCTCACCGCGAGGCCGGAGCCGGTCGGCCAGCACGGCGACGCCGAGGCCGAGCGCGACCGTTGCGGCCGGCACGATGAGGATCCACAGCACGTTGTTGAACAGCACCTGCAGGAACGAGGAGTCGGTCAGCAGGGTCGAGTAGTTCTTGAACCCGACATAGGCCGTGGTGTCCTCGTTGGCGAAGCTGTACTGGATGGTGACGATCGCCGGGTAGATCAGGTAGACGGCGATGGCGAGGATGGCCGGCCCGGCGAACATCCACGGCTTGACCCGGTCCTCCCACCGACCCTTGAGCGACTCGGCGAGCTTGTTGAGGAGCCAGAACAGGATCATGGAACCGCCGATGCCACCGATGATGGCGATGACGGCGTTGAGCAGCTTGATGGCCAAGGACGTGGTCCTTTCTCAGTGAAGAGGCTGCACCTCAAGAAGAGGCTGCGCATGTGCTCACCCGGTGGCCGCGGGGAACCGTGAGGGTTAGCCGCGGCCAACGGCAGGTGTCAGCTGGCCTTCGGGAAGCTGGCGTCGATGTTGTTCAGAGCGGTGGTGAGGTCCTCCTGGCCGGAGATCCACTTCACGGGCTCCGTCCAGAACGTCCCGGCACCGACCTTGGCCGGCATGAGGTCCGACCCGTCGAAGCGCACCGCGGTCGCCTTGTACAGGACGTCCGAGGCGATCTTCTGCAGCGTCTTGTTCGGCAGAAGCGACACGTCGAACGTCTTGTGCGGCGAGAAGTACCCCGCCTTGCCGACCTCGACGCCACTCTCCTTGCTGGCGATGAAGTTGCGCAGCTTGATCGAGTTGGCGTCGTTGTTGAACGCTCCGGCGAGGTCGCCACCGCTCAGCACCGGGTTGTCGCCCTCGGCCTTCGGCGGGAATGCGCTGACTCCAGCGACGGTGTCCAAATTGGCGAGGACGTCGTCCGGGAACCCGCCTTTGCCGGCGATGAAGGTCGCCTGCTTGAAGAGGTAGCAGCCGGCCGGCTTCGCGAACAGCGGGTTGCCGCCGGTCTGGAAGTTCGTCGCGACGATGCCCTTCGTGCCGCCCAGGACGTTGCCGTCGGGGAAAGCGATCTTCTGGAAGTACTCGAAGGCGGGCTTGATCTCCGGGCTGTTGAACTTCAGGGCACCGGTCACCCACTTGTCGTAGTTCTCCGGTCCGGCGAGCCGCAGGACGAGGTCCTCGATCCAGTCCGTGATCGGCCAGCCGGTCGCGTTCCCCGACTCGGCCGCGATGCACCACGGGACCTTGCCCTGCGACTTCAACTGGTTCGTCAGGGTCAGCATCCCGTCCAGCGTCGTGGGCACCTGGTCGCCGGTGGCCTTGAAGCTGGCCTGGTCGTACCAGATCAGGCTCTTGACGCTGACCGAGGTCGGCAGCCCGTAAACCTTGCCGTCGGCGCACGTCCCCGCCCCCTTGAAGCCGGTGACCATGTCAGCGCTGGCCGAGTTGGCGTCCGCATCGGACCAGGCCAGCACCTTCTTCTGCTTCGCCAGGTCGCACATCAGCCCTGGTTGCGGGAAGAGCCCAACATCCGGCGGGTTGCCCCCGGCCACCCGCGCGCGGATCTCGGTGTCCCAGGCGGCGGCCTTGGTGAACTTCACGGTGAACCCGTTGGCCTGCGCGTACTTGTTGACGTCCTTCTGGAACCCGGCCTCTTGCTCGTTGCCGAAGCCGTACATGATTTCGACGCTCGACTTGCCCGGCCCACTAGCCGTGGCGTCCCCGCCGCCGCCACCGCTCGAGGATCCCCCAGACGACAGACATCCCGAGGCGAGACCGGCGACGGCCACCCCCACGAGAGCCGTCACGCTTGCCCTACGACTGACCATGTGAACTCCTCCTTTGGAGCGCAAGGACCGGCGATGCGTGGCAACCCGACCCAGTCTGCTAAATCGATTTACCTGCGCACCGTACCGCATCAGGCCGAGCCGGACAAGCGTGTGCTGAATCGATTCCACCAGCACTTTCGTCCTCACTAGCACGCTCGGAGGTGCTACTCTCCCGAAGGGTTCCGACGACGGGATGACATGACCAAGCGCGTCACACTGGCCGACGTGGCCGCACGGGCGGGGCTGTCCACCACGGCGGTGAGCCTCATCCTCAACAACCGTCCCGGGTCGCGACTGTCTCAGGACGCGATCCAGCGGGTCCAAGCGGCCGCCCGTGAGCTGGACTACCGGCCAAACCCCGCGGCCCGGACCCTGCGGATGGGGACGACCCGCACCGTCGGGTTCGTCTCGGACGAGGTCACCATCACCCGGTATGCGTCGGCCATGATCCGCGGAGCGCTCGACGTTGCGGACGAGCTAGGCCACGCCGTCCTCATGGCCGAGACACACAGCAGCCCCGACGCCGTTGCGCGCGCCTTCGACCTCATGGCCGACAGACGCACCGACGCCCTGGTGGTCGCCTCCATGACCGCGCGGCAGATCCTGATCCCCGAGACTCCGGCCGCCATGCCCGTCGTCACGCTCAACTGCACGGCCCCCCGTCCGACGCTCACGGTGCTGCCGGCAGAACGCGAAGCGGGGTATGCGGTCGCCCGAGCGCTGCTGGACGCCGGCCACACCCGCATCGCCATACTCGGGCGCGCTCTGGACGAGACCTTCGCACCCGCCGTATCGGTGACGGTCCCCGCGCGACTCAGCGGCATCCGCGCCGCGTTCGACGAGGCCGGCCTCGACCCCGTCGCCGTGGCGGGCTTCCCGGTATGGGATCCCGTACAGGGCTACGACGGGGCCCGGCGCGTCCTGGCCGCGGCACCGAACCTCACGGCCTTCCTGTGCCTCAACGACCGCCTGGCCTTCGGCGCCTACCAGGCCCTCCATGAAGCCGGACTGCGCATCCCGGACGACGTCTCCGTGGCCTCCTTCGACGACGAGGTCATCGCCGGCTATCTCCGTCCGGGGCTGACGACCGCGCGCATCCCCTACCGGGAGATGGGACGCGAAGCCATGCGGTTATGCCTGGCCGTCGACGCGCCACCAACCACCCGCTACATTCCCATGCCCCTCATCTCCCGGGAGTCGATCACGGCGCCACGATGAAACGCTCCGCTGAAGAGGTGGTCTGGAGGGCAGCGGATCGACGCATCGCGGATGGCCCGCTAAAGCTGGCCCCCATCACAGGTCTCAACACGGCGCTCACACAGGCAGATACTGCAACTCTTCAAGCATCGAGCGGCCGCCAACCCAGCGGAGGTGCAGATCGATCTGCCCAGCATGGAACTGCGGCCCCCCGTGGGGGCCGGGCTAGGGCGGGTGCTGCAGCAAGTGAGCCCAACCCGATGACGACAGTGCGAACGTCCGGACATGCCGCGAGTCGCGCGCTCTTGCGGACCGGCGCAACGTCTTCGCTGAGGCCAGGCGCACCTCCCCTCTGGCATGCACCGAGTACACCCCCGTGCGAGCCGGGCAGCATCCTTCGCCCCCCTGTTGCCCGCGGCCGGGCGAGTCAAGGATCTACGGCGTCAACCCGGACAGCGCGAAAGGCGGCCACCATGTCGACGTTGAACGAAGCCCAGAAGTCGTCGATCGATGACTACGACGCCATCTGCGCCGTGGTCCAACTGTGCCTCGACGGTGAGGCCACCGGCGACGCGGCCAAGCTGCAGGAAGCGTTCCACGAAGACGCCCGGATGTTCGGCGACCTCGCCGGCACCCGCTACGACGTGCCCATCCAGAAGCTCTTCGACATGGCAGCCGAGGGCCCTGCCGACACCGGCAACTACCAGAGCCGGATCCTCTCGGTCACCCAGGTCGGCGACGTGGCGACCGCGACCGTCGCCGAGGAGGGCTACTGGGGCACGGTCTCCTTCGTCGACTTCCTCTCCCTGTGCCGCATCGAGGGCAGCTGGAAGATCGTCAACAAGACCTTTGCGCACGTGGGCGGTGAACCACCCGCCTGACGGCGATGTGCTCACTGGTCGACGGGCCGCCGTCCCGGACTGGCTTCCACTTCGCGTGCTTCCGGTCACCGAAGCGGATTTAGCCGGCACAGTGAGACAAGGCTGAGGGGCGGCAGCCGTGTCGGCGCTGGCGAAGTGGCGTTGCTTGGGACCGAGCCCGTCATTGTCGCCTTGCGCTCCCACCTGCCGCCTAGCGTGCTCGCGCACGCACTTTGCCGCGTGGAGGGCGGCTACGCTCGCCCGACATACATGATGGGAATGGCTTCGGGAGTCGTGACTCGTCGCCTGACTGGCGCCCTGCTGGGCTGCCTCCGCAAAGATCCGTCCGGCTCCCGAAGCGTCCTTACGGCACCGGCCGGTCGGACATGACCTAATACGAGCCTGGCCGATGCAGGGCCTGGTGTATGTCCTGTCTGGCCGGTCCGGCCGGTGCTGACCCAACCGGATCGAAGGGCAGGGCCATCATGGCAAACCTCGCTGGACTCGTCGGCGGGATCGACTCGCACAAAGACACCATCCACGTCGCTGTCATCACCGAGGTAGGCGTCGCGCTCGAGGATCGAGAGTTCCCGACCACCATCATCGGCTACCGCGACGCCACCGACTGGCTGGCCGGCCACGGATTGCTGACCGCGGTGGGAGTGGAAGGCACCAGCAGCTACGGGGCGGGTATCGCTGCCGCCCTGCTCGAGGCCGGCGTCCGTGTCGTCGAGGTCAACCGCACCCGGCCGGCGGAGCGGCGCCGGCAGGGCAAGAGTGACCAGCTCGACGCCTACCGGGCCGCCCGAGCGGTGGTCGCAGGCGAAGTCACCACCGACCCCAAGCGGGCCTCCATCGAACCGCTCCGGGCATTGATGATCGCCCGCCGGTCAGCGCTGAAGGCCCAGCAGGCGGCGTGGCGTCAGATCGGCGCCCTGCTGATCAACGCACCGGCCAAGGTCCGAGACCATTACCGCGACCTACCGCAGGCCAAACTCCTTGCCGCACTGGCGAAGACCCGCCCCGGCGCCATCGCCGACCTCGACCACGCCGACACCCTCTTCGCGCTGCGCACACTCGCGCGGCGACACCACGACCTCACCGCCGAGATCACCGCGATCCAGGATCGGATGCTTATCAGGGCCACCGCCGCCAACCCGGCCCTACTCGCCATCAAGGGCGTTGGGCCCGTCATCGGCGCCCAGCTGCTGATCACCGCCGGCGACAACCCGGACCGGCTCCGCCACGAAGCATCCTTCGCCGCCCTGTGCGGCGCGGCCCCCGTCCCGGTCAGCTCCGGACGCACCGACCGGTACCGGCTCTCCCGCGGCGGCGACCGCGCCGCCAACTGCGCCCTGCACTTGATCGTCAACAACCGGATGTCCAACGACCCCCGCACCCGCGCCTACCGCGACACCCACCTAGCCCAAGGCTGGACAAAGAAGGCCGTCTACCGGGCACTGAAACGAGCCGTCGCCCGCGAGGTCTTCCGCGCCCTCACCGGCCACTGCACCGTCCCGGACTACAGCGACCTGCGGCCAGCACGACAAGCCAGAAACCTCACCCTTTCAGCGGCCGCAACCCAGCTCGGCGTATGGCCCACCGTCATCTCCCAGCTCGAACTCGGGAAGCGTCGCAACGACGACCTCGCCAATACCTACCGAGCCTGGCTCCAAGCCGCTTGACACCAATAGGAGCATCTTTGCCGCTGTCGAGACCGCTCGACCACACCAGGTGGCTTCAGCGTGTCGGCTTGCACCCGCACGACGGCTCAGCCACTTCCCACGTCCGAGATCAGGGCCTACTACACGCGTCCCTCACCTTGAAAATATCGGGCTTGGTCCGTCAATGTCTATTCATCCTTCCGCTCACCGTTGATTTTCCTGCTCACGTTCTCGAGGGTCAAAATGCATCCTCGCTTAGTGACCACCGAATCACATCGAATCTCGGCTAGAGGTGAGACACTAACCTGATAGTAGGGAGGTTCATTGCCCAACCACGTGACTACGATTTCCACCGCATTCCCCGCTTCCGGCAATTGAACGCGGAGAGTTCCTTTGAACGCTTCGCCCTCCCGCTGCTCATCACTTGTATAGACTGAAAAGTTGTCCCAATTAGTTGACTCGTATTTGTACTCAATGGTCGGCTCAAACCATTTGGCACCGGGCGAAGGGTATCCAGTAGCCTCAATTATAGAATGCTTTATGCCGTCTGGGACAATCGCGATCTTGATGGTTGATCGATCATTTCCAACTTCTAGCGACCACTCCATGATCAAGACTGCGATGCGGCGAAATCCCTCGTCGGCCCATCGGCGAACCGTCCGAGTGTTCTCGAGGTCGTAATAGAGGGCGAGCGCAGCCATTCGATCTTCAATATTCATTTCCCAATTGCCAAAGCCAAGCGAAGCCAAAGCCGCGCGAATTTTTTCGTCGTCGGTTTTAGCTAGCGCTTCAAAGAACTTCGCCGCAACCTCGACGTCTCCGCGACCTAGATGCCACAATAGAGTTGGTGCTTGTAGGTAGTCGATAGTCGTGCGTGCCCTCGCTCTTCGCATTCGTGTCAATTCCCCGACCATTACATTGATGTCCGGGTGTGTGTCAAGAGGATTTGTCGCGTTCACGCGCTCCACCGTATGGGATCAAAGGTTGGTACAAATCAGGTTGGAGGCTAGGCCCAGCGCGCTGGGCCTCCTGAAGCGCTAGGAGCCGCCTGGGGTTGGTTGGTTACGCGACCTTCGAGCCCTTAAACTTGTCCACCTGCGCCGCGGCGTCCCGATAGCCGTGACTTCGCTCTGCGCCGCTCCCCTACTCGACCGCTGCACTCTTTGTGTACTCCAATCACTTCAGGTCGCGCAACTGTCCCCGCCTTCTGCGCGGTAAGGACGGCTGCAACGCACCCGACCAAGTTCGGGCCTCAGCTGCCCAGGATCGAGGTCAGCGCACTCAGGAGCCTCGTGTTTAACAGGGCTGCCGCGACTAGAGTGGTGACGATCACCAGCAGCAGGACGCACAGGCGCATCGTCGCCGACCACCCTTGGGTCGTTGCCGCGATCACTGCGTCCCACATCGACGTTCGCCGACTGTGGGTGGGCGGTGCGTGACGGTTCTTCATTCTCGTTCGCGCCATGTCCTGCCTCCCTCGCTGATGTAACACCACCAAGTCTCCGTGCTTCGCAGGCGCAAGTCGTGACAAGAACTTGACACAGGATCGATGGAGCTAGCTAGCACAGGCGGTGCGGCGGGCTGGTGGGCGTCGCTCCTGAGGCGATGGCAAACACGGCAGTGTTCCCGTGGGGCGAGTCGAAGCCATGGCAGGCTCGGGGCCGGCAACCGCATCTGCAGGAGGGCACATGTCCGAGCCAGGGATCCCGGGTGAGAACCGGAAAACCCCGATCGGCTCCTTATGGACGGTCGAGCGGCAGGATCTTGCGCGTGCGCTGCAGGACGTCAATGCCACGATCGGGGAGTTCTACCGGCAAGCGATCGAGTCCCTCAGTTTCCGTCCTCGTCGCCTGGCCGATGTTGCCTTGGCTGGGCACTGTGTTCGTGAACTCGTGGCTGCCTTGCCCAACGCCCTGGCAGACGTAGACGGCCTACCCGACCGCGTTAACGAGTCCAAGGTCGTTCGCGCTCTGGCTGAGGAATGGGCTCGGCACCCCGACGTCGTAGGTGAGGCCGACGTGCCGTTGCGGTCCGGCGCAAGAGGGGATGGGAGTCAACCATCTTTGGTCTCCGTGCCGACGGACCTGTTGGACGCGGCACGGCTGGTCGTGCTGGCACACCAGACAGGCACGAAGAACAACGACCTCAGGCATGGCGCCCTGGTGCTGGGGCGTCTGGATGGCTCGGATGTAGCCGTGCGGATCTTCAAGCGATCCGTAACCTTCTTCCTCGAGTACACGCACTTGTCCGGGCTAGTGCTGGGCCGCGAACTCCCAGATGACGAAGTTCTGCAACGGCACCTCGCCGTGATCGAGGAAGCTCTGCGCGCGCGCCTGGGACGGTTCTTCACAACGGCAGAATCGATCATGGCTGACTTGGACATCGCGAACCGCCGGAGGCAGTCGTGACGGCTTCACCGGAGCCGCTGGAGCCCAGTGACTTCGACCCGCCGGACGCAGGCGCGGTGGAGTCGGTGTTGGTGCGGCTGGGTGACCTACAACATCGACGTCTGTTCTTCGAGCGGCTGCAGAATCCGTGGTGGGTCCGCGGTCTGGACGAGGCGGGGGCGTTCGATCGCGCGCCTGACTTGCAAGAGGATGACGCTGGGCAACTTCGCTTCCGGCCATGGCCAGAGGGCGAGTACTTGGCTCGCATGGCAGGAGCCATGCCGGAGGATGTGGCGAGGATCTTCCTGCGTCTTGGCGGGACCCCGAACCCCTACATCGCGCGGCTCGTTGCTCAGGCCGCCGCGAAGATGCCCGCCACGTCAGCGGTTTCGCTCGCCAACCTTGTTGGGAGCTACCTGCACGAGCCGTGGGCGAACTACATCGATCCCCTAGATATTGTCGGCCTGATCAAACTTCTTGCAACTGGCGATCGGCTCAAGGCCGCCGCGCGCCTGGCTGCGCGCGCGTACCGGCCACGCGCCGATCCCGACTCTGATCCAAATGCCTACCGCGTCAGAGTCTCTGCAGGACTGGAGGCGTACTGGTACGGCGAGACGCTTCCGCAAGTGGTGGAGGTGCTCGTCCCGATGGGACGCGTGCTTGTCAGGACACTCCGCGCCTGGCTCGAGCACTACCAGGTGGTCTCGGGGTCGTTCAACGAGGCGACCGGCGGTGACACCAGCAGCATCTGGCGTCCCTCCATCAGCCCGCACGAACAGAACCAGGGGATGGAGGAGGTCGGTGACGTCCTGGTGGACGCGCTTCGCGATGCGATTCCTGCGGTCGTTGGTACCTCCGAGTCCCTCGCGCTGGACCTGCTGCGAGAGCTCTTCGACAGTCGCCAGCCGCTGATCAAGCGCATCGCCATGCATGCACTGGCTGAGATGCGCCTTCCAGACGCCTCCGAGGCTTCCGTCGATCTCGCGTACAACTGGCTCACGTCTGAGACGGTGTTGGAGGCCGATCTACGGCGCGAGTACGCCCATCTGGCGCGACGATTCCTACCAAGCCTTGACGGTGACCGCGCCGCTGCATGGGCGAACTTTGTCCTTGCTGGGCCGCCGTGGTCACCCGAACGCCTGGCCTTGATCGCCGAGCGAGCACGCTCTGACAGGGAGTCTGAGGACGCAATCCTTCAGCGCTACCAGCGCCTGTGGAGGCACGGCACCCTGAGCGCGATCGGACATGAGGCGCTGCCACGGAGCGCTCGCGAGCTACTACAGGAACTGGACCGAGAAGACGGCGAATACCCGCACGCCGAGTTCACCTCGTACATGTCGTCCTGGGTCGGTGATCGGAGCCCGGTTGAGGTGGAGGAGTTGGAAACGTGGGACATCGAACGCGTTGTTGGCTTCTTGGCGTCCTGGGAGCCTGACGGCCGGAGGTACGCGGGTCCAGAGCCGTCGCGGGACGGACTGGCAGGCGTGCTTCGCGCAGTGGTCCGAGCCCACCCTGCGCGGTGGTCTTCAGATGCACAGAGGTTCCGCACAACGCGCGCGGTCTTCGTCCGCGCGGCGATTGACGGCCTACAGGAGGCGGTCAAGGACGGAGCCGCGATCGCCTGGCCAGAGGTGCTGGACTTGGCGCAGTTCTGCGTGGAGCAACGGGACCCGACTGTTGAGGCGTCAGAACCCGTGGATGACGAGACGCGGTGGCGTTGGGCCCATCGCAGCGTGGTGAGTCTGCTGGACGCCGGGATCGAAGCCGAGGGGCCGGCTCGGATCCCGGACCCGCTGATTGAACGAGTGCGCCAAGTGCTCGACCCGCTGAGTCGCGCAAGCGAGCCAACGCCGGAGTACGAGGCCCAGTACGGCGGCACCAACATGGACCCTCTGACGTTGTCTTTGAACACGCTGCGTCCGTCAGCCAACAGAGCGGTTATTCGTCTGGTCGGGCGAATCCTGGTTCCCATTAGGATGGACGCCGACGCCCGGTCGCTGGACTACGCCGGAGCCTCTGCATCGCCAGTCGCCTCTGCGGCCTTGGCCTCTCTTGAGGAGCGCGTTGGCTTCGATCGCGACCCGAGTCTCGCGATGGCAGCCGTCTTCGGGGAGGCGCTCTCACGACTGGCCTGGTTGGATCGCGACTGGTTGTCGGCCCGACTCCCCGACCTCATGCGGGCGGACGAGGCCTACCGAGACGTCGTCATCTCTACGGCCCTTGCGACGTACCGAGCTTCGTTGCTACTGGTGGAACTGTTGGAGCCGTGGATCCAGCCTTGGCTAGAGCGGGCCGTCCGGGGCGAGTCTGTGCTCGGCTGGCGTGCTCAGCGCGGAGCCATCCAGCTATGGGCTGATCACCTAACCCTGCTGTACTGCCAGGGCCTCCTCGAACTCGACAGCCCTCCCCTGCAGAAGTTCTTCGCTGTTGCGACCTCCAGCGACGTCGGGAAGGCGCTTGGCCACCTTGGATGGATGTTGGTCGGGTCAGACGAGGTTCCAGCGCCCTTCCTGCAGCGAGCATCAACCCTCTGGGATGCGCGGCTGACAGAAGTGCAGGAAGGACGTGCCGAGCTCGAAGAACTAGCAGGCTTCAGCTGGTGGGTGGAGTCAGACAAGTTCCCGGCAGAGTGGTGGCTTCCGCGACTTCGTCTGGCAGCGACAGCGCCGTCGTTCGAAGTGCACGGGAAGATGGGTGAACGACTGGCAGACGCTGCCGATGCGTACCCAAGGGAAACCATGGAGGTGCTAACGAGTCTGCTCACGACCCGGTCCGAGCCGCTTCGCAGATTCGGCTTGATGCAGAAGGCACCGGATGTACTGGCGACCGCGCTGGATGTCGGGGACGTAGCCACCCAGCGCGCTGCGCAAGACCTCATGGACCAACTCGGCCGTGAGGGCCACCTAGAGATCCTGGAACTCGTCAACGGTCGTCGAACCGGCGGACGCTAGAGGCCAGTACCTATTCGTGGAGCGTCTCGAGACCGCCGGCACCTTCTTGCGGACCTTGAGTGGGCGCTAAGCAACGACCGCTCATGCCGCACTGCGGGCGACCGCCGACTTTGGCCGCTGTCCCATCAGACCTTGCCGCGTTCGGCGCGGCACCGGATGGGTGGATGTCGCCGGTGGGTACGTGCCACGTTGAGCACTGCCGGGACTGGGCCCGTGTCGCGGCCCCGTCGGGGACACTGGACGAGCACCGACCGTAGCTTCGACAGGGAGTCAGCCGTGACCGAGGGAACCGTCCGCTGGTTCGACGCCGACCGGGGTTTCGGCTTCATCGCCCTCGGGCCGGGAGTAGAGGACCTGTACGTGCATGCGTCCGAGATCGTCAGCGACGACGGCATGAGGCTGCTCCGGGAGGGGCAGGTGGTCGAGTTCGAGGTGGGCGAGGGTGACCGCGGCCCGCAGGCCCGCCGCGTCCGGGTTACGGCCGACCTGGCCGCCGGCACACCGCTGGGCGTGCTCGGCACGGTCGCCTGGTACGAGCCGGCCAAAGGGTACGGCTTCATCACGCCCGACAGCGGTGGTGACGAGATCTTCGTGCACGGCTCGGCCATCGTGGGGGGCGGCGTGGTCGCGGAGGGGCAGCGGGTGGCGTTCCTCGTCGTCGCAGGTGAGAAGGGGCCACAGGCTGAGCATCTGCTCCCCTTGGCAGCCCAGGCCGCCCAGCATGCCGCGGCCTCCGACGGGGCGGACGGCGCCGTGTCCTGGTACGACGCGGACAAGGGCTTCGGGTTCATCACCCCCGTGTCGGGCGGCTCCGATGTTTTCGTCCACGTCCGGGCGCTGGCCGATGGGTTATCCGGGCTGGGCGAGGGTGACCGGGTCACGTACGACATCGTCGTCAGCGAGAAGGGCCCGCAGGCTCGCGACGTTCGCCTCGCCCGCGGCTCGACACCGCGGGGCGCACCCTCGACGTCGACGACCCGCGCTCGATCTGGACACGGGGCGGCACCCAACGTCCCAACGCGCGGCGGCGAGGGAGTGGTCGCGCGCTACGACGCGGAGCGGGGGTTCGGCTTCATCGCCCCGGACGCGGGAGGCGCGGACCTGTTCGTGCACGTGTCGGTCCTCCACGGCGCTGAGGCGCTGCGTCAGGGCGATCGGGTCCGGTACCAGGTCCGACAGAGCGATCGAGGACCACAGGCCGACCGCGTCGAACGGGTATGAGCGGGACGGTGGGATGCCCATCATTCAGTAGGCCCCCAAGCCGGACACCCGTCTCGTGGGGCTGGATCGACCATCGAACCATGGGCAACGCGGAGGTACCAGGTGAGCAAGGGCCGACTTGAGGCGTTCAGCGACGGGGTGCTCGCCGTGGCCATCACTCTGCTCGTGCTGGACCTCCACATCAGTCCCGAACAGGGCTCGATCCCGCACCAGCTCATCACGCACTGGACCTCGTACGCAGCCTTTGCCCTCAGCTTCGTCGTTATCGGCGTCATCTGGGTGAACCACCACGCGTTGCTGGCCCAGCTCAAAAGCGTCGACCGGACCCTCATGTTCCAGAACCTCATGCTGCTGATGTTCGTCTCAACCCTGCCGTTCACCACTGCGACGTTGGCCGAGTTCATCGGTTCCGACGACAGTGACGCCCGATGGGCGGTGCTCCTGTACGGGGTCAGCAACATCGGGATGGCGGTGAGCTTCACGGCGATGTTCGCTCACATGATCCGCCATAACCTGTTGGCGACAGCTATCGACCCCGTCGCCGGAAGACGCGCGACCCGACGGTTCGGCCTGGGAACGTTGGCCTACCCCGCGGCCACGGTCGCCGGGCTGCTGTGGCCACCCCTGATCCTCGTCGCGATCGGCGCGCTCGCGGTGTACTACGCACGACAACAAGCCACCCTCGGCTTGTCAGACTCATGACCGCGAGCGCAGACGACCTACCCAATGAGGGTGCGGACGACTCACGGATTGTGAGGGAAGGCAGGCGTGCCCGGCGCCGCGGTTCGTGTCGAGCGAGACCGGGACTCGGCTTCTCGCAGCGACAGCATGGCACCCACGACTGCCGGCTGTGGGGGCGCGGCAACACGGCTGGCGTGCCGCGTTGACCCTCGCCGTGGTCGCCTGGCCGACGCTGCCCAGACGATGGCGCTGCTACTGCTGGGCGGACCCCGCCCTCCCCGGACCACCTCGACGGCCATCGGCAGTGTGGATGTCGTCCGCGATCGGCGGGCTGGTCCGTCGGATCACGTTGCGCGCGAACGCAGCGGTGGGCCGCCGCACAGGGCGAGATGCTGGCGCTTGCCGCCGGGGATCCCGGCGCCCATCCGCGGTTCCCGGGACACGGGATTCCCGGTGCTACGGGTGGCCGACCGGTTCACCTCCCGCCGGAACCGACTGTGTGCCTGGCCCGGGAAGCCCCCAAAACGACACTTCACCCCTTGGCGACGGCCCCCACCCCGCTTGGGGGGTGGGGGCCGCGGCGGTGCCGCGTCGTCGGGGAAACGAGGCGACGGCGAACCTACGGGGTCAGTCAGTGGCGGAACAACTGCTCGAACGTGCCGGAGGTGGTCGGGGAGCACGTGTTGGCGAGGCAGCCGAGGTGCCAGAGGTGCTCGATGGTGGAGAGCAGCGTGTAGTGGTCGGCTACCTGGTCGGTGTTGTGCTGTGGGCCGCCCGAAGAGTTGAGGACCATCATGGGTGCGTGGCCGCCGCCGAGCACCGCGCTGCTGGCGCCGACGGGGCTGCCGGGGCCGCCGCTGTAGCCGGAGTAGTCGTTCTCGTCCCAGACGAGCACGATGCTGGACCGGGTGGTCTTCCAGGTCTTCGACGCGGTGATCGCGTTCACGGTGTCGTGCACGAAGGTGTCGCCGAGCTGGATGGCGCCGTGGTCGAGCCCGGTGGCCGGGTACCCGCACTGGGGCAGGCCCACGAGCGCCGCGCTCGAGGCGGACATGCCGTGCATGTCGTGGCACTGGTCGGGGCTGATCCACGTGAAGTTGGCGACGTTGCCGGTGACGAGGTCGTTGGAGAACTGGGACTCGAACGGCACGATGTTCTGCAGGCGGGGGTTGCCAGGGGCGTTGATGTCGGAGAAGTACATGAACGGGTTGTGCTTCTGGGCGTACAGCTTCACGCTCGTGCCGTTGATGGTCGGGGCGTACTCGCCTTGGAAGCCCGGGCTCGGCATCGACTGCATGTAGGCCTTCCACGTCCGGCCGCTGGCCTCGACCTGGTCGATGATGGTGCGACCCGAGAACAGGTGCGGCGTGGCCGAAGCGCTGGCGTACTGCTGCGGCGTCAGCGCCGCGGTGTCGGTGGCGTCGCCGGAGCCGGGAACGAACTCCTCGGGCGCGCAGGTGACGTCGGCGCCGGCCTTGCAGTCGTCCCAGATGCCCTGGAAGCTGCCGGAGACGGTGGCGAGGTAGTTCGGCAGGCTGGGGTGGGTGACACCGTGGTAGTTCGTCGCCACGTTCGCGGTTCGGGCGAGCGATGTGATGTAGGGCGCGTCGGCGGTGTTACCGACGACCTGCTCGTATCCGTGGTTCTCCATCATGATGACGAACACATGGTCCGGTCCGCTGGCGGCGGTTGATGACGACGTGAGGTCGGGCGCGGCGGTCGCGGCCGACGCGGGGCCCATGGTCCAGGCGGCGATGGTGGCTACAGCGGTGACCAGCGTTGCGGCCGCGGCGGCGGAGCGGGTCCAGCGTCGCGGGGCGGTCGGTCGGAGGGGCATGACGACTCCTTGTGTCTCAGGGGGTGGGGCGTGAGGGTCGGGCGGTCAGCGGCTGGTCAGCGGCCGAGCTGGGGGTCGCTGACACCGGCGGCACCGGTGTGGATGCGTCCCGCTAGCTGTCGGACCCAGCTCGGGTCGGCCGGGATCGTGAGTGAGACGTCGTACCAACCGTGCTGGAGATGCAGCGGCAGGGTGCGCCGCTCGTGCGGCTCCAGCCGCACGGAGATGGCCGCGGCGTATGCGTCGGTGACCGTGAGGGCCACTTCTGCGCCGGTGCTGTTGTCCAGGGCGAGGAGCAGGTCGCCGGAACTTCCGGGCGTCATCGAGGTCACCTCGACGTGGGGTGCGGCGGTCGTGCCCACCCAGCGACGGAAGAAGCCGTCGGGTCCGTGGGCGGCGAGGTCGTAGCCGGGCCCGACGGGGATGGTCGCCTGCTGCTGGGCGTGGGCACCGGTGGTGTAGCTCGCCGGAGCGGCAGGAAGGGGCGCGGCCGAGCGGAGCTGCACCTGGACGCCGAGGTCGCCATCGTTGACGAAGGCCACCTGTAGCGCCGACCCGGAGACGGATGCGGCCATGTCGAAGCGGTAGCCCAGGGCCCGGGAGGGCCTGCTGCCGGGCTCCTGGCGCGGCATCGTTCCCTGCGCCGGGGGGATGGGCACATAGCTGGGGTGGCGCGTCCGGTCGGTGGGGGCGAGACCGGCAGCGGAGGGCAGGCTGGGGGTCACACTCGCGCTGCGGCCGAAGTCGAAGGCGCTGGTGAGGTCCCCGCATACCGAGCGCCGCCAGTCGCTGATGTTGGGCTCGGTGACCGAGAACCGCTTCTCCATGAACCGGATCAGGGAGGTGTGGTCGAACGTCTCCGAGCACACCCAGCCGCCGGTGCTCCAGGGGGAGATGACCAAACTGGGCACGCGGACGCCCAGGCCGAAGTTTCCGGGCACGTCCTTGGCGCCGGCGTAGAACTCGTTACGGGTCGAGACCGTGGAGGCACCAGGCACCAGGGGGTTGTTAGGGTGCGGCGGCACCAGGTGGTCGAAGAAGCCGTCGTTCTCGTCGTACACCAGGAACAGGGCCGTCTTGGCCCAGACCTCGGGGTTCGAGGTGAGGGCGTCGAGGACGTTCGCGGCGTACCACATACCGGGGTTGACCGGCCAGTTCCCATGCTCGGTATAGGCCTCCGGCGCGACCACCCACGACACCTGCGGCAGGGTGCCGCCGGCCACATCGCTGCGCAGGATACTGAAGAGGTTCTGCCCCGCCTTGGTGTCGGTCCCGGTGCGGGCGCGGTCGTACAGCGGCGAGCCGGGCGCGGCGTTCTGGTACTGCGTGAAGTACAACAAGGAGTTGTCGCCGTAGTTGCCGACGTACGGGTCGGAGGTCCAGCCCCAGTAGCCTGCGGCGTCCAGCCCGTTCCCGACGTCCTGGTAGATCTTCCAGCTGACACCGGCCTGCTGCAGGCGCTCGGGGTAGGTGCCCCACGAGTAGCCGACCTCGGCGTTCCACAGGTCCGGCCCGCCGCCTGACCCGTCGTTTCCGTCCCAGCCCGTCCACATGTAGTAGCGGTTCGGGTCGGTCGGTCCGAGGAGCGAGCAGTGGTAGGCGTCGCAGACGGTGAACGCATCGGCCAGGGCGTAGTACCAGGGGATGTCCTGACGGCGGTAGTACATCATCGTCGCGGGCGTCTTGGTCTGCAGCCAGCGGTCGTAGCGGCCCCCGTCGAACGCCTCGTGGGTCTGGGCCCACGAGTGGTCGAGGTCCTCGACGTACTGTCCACCGAGGTTGGGGACGTCGGGGTGGAACGGCAGCACCTGACGGGTGCCGTCGGACTGGTGCCAGACATCCTGGCCGGAGGGCAGCTGAGCGGGATGCGGGTCGCCGAAGCCACGAACGCCGCGCAGCGAGGAGAAGTAGCTGTCGAACGACCGGTTCTCCTGCATCAGGACGACGACGTGCTCGACGTCCTCGATCGTGCCGTGGGTGCGGTTGGCGGGGAGGGCGGCGGCGCGCTGCACACCCTGGGTGAGGAGAGCGGCAGAGGCACCACCGGTCAGCTGAAGGAACCCGCGACGGCTCATCTGGGGCATAAGAACTCCTACACAGATCGCGAAAAGGACGGAAGGATGGGCTTTTCGGCCGTCAGCTACTCGACCGGGTCCGGCTGGGACGAACCTTCAAGACCGGGATACGGGACGATGAACGCTGCCGGTCCACGCGGAAACCAGCCCATGACCTTCCCCAGCTGTGCCCCGAGTGGCGTCCGCAGGCTGGGCTCGCAGGAGGTCGGGAGAGGACGGACAGTGGGTGCGGCCGACATCGCCGGCGCGCGAATGACGGCCGCCTCCTCCACCGCTCGCCGCATCGACAGCCTCGAGGGTCACGATGGGCCCAGGTCGAGAACACGGCGTCGGGTGCCGCCCTGGTCGTCATGGCCTGCCGTTGCTCGTGGTCGCGGAGGTCTCTCCGTGGGACCGGCGCTGTCGGGAGGCGCTGCCGAGGCCGGCGCGAGGGCCTCGCCCACAACATGCAGGCCCTCCTACGCTCCCCGGCCGGAACGGGCCGCGGGCGTAGGAGGGCCGACGTTGGTGTTGCGTTCGCGCAGTGGGTCCGCGCAGCGGGTCTGCTCAGTGGGTCTTCGGGTAGTCCAACGTGGGCAGCGGCTGCGTGTGCTCGGCCCGGACGCCCTGCAGCGCCTGCGGGTCGAGACGGAGCAGCTGCAGGATGGTGGGGGCGATCTGGGTGGTGGTGACGGGGGTGGTGACCGCACCGCGTCCCACGCCGCCGCCGGAGACGACGAGGGGGACGTCCCGGTCGGCCGGTGCGTCGCCGCCGTGCTCGGCGATCTTGCTGACGCCGCCGGTGTAGACGACGCCGTGCTGGGCGATGCCGACCACGTCGGGGGCGTGCGGGTCGTTGGCCGGCGCGCCGAAGAGCGCGTCGGCCGCTGTTCCGACCCGGACGTCGGTAAGCCCCGACGCGGTGACCGTCGTGGAGTAGGTCCCCTTCGGGTCGGTCGCGGTGTTGGCGGGGGCGGAGTGGGTCAGCAGGAACGAGGACACGAACTGCTCGGCAGCGGAGGAGCGGTCGGAGAGCCACAGCAGCATGCCGTCGTCGTCCACCGAGAAGACGACCAGCGGAGCCGCACCGGGGTGGGTGGCGGCCCAGCCGTGGTTGATGGCGTCGATGATGGCGCCGTCGTCGACCCGGCGCAGGGTGGACAGGTCGATCGGGGACTGTCCGTGCTTGGCCGAGAGGATCAGCGTGGTGCGCTCCCCGAGGCCCTTCCTGCGCAGACCGTCCTGCATGGCCTCGACCTGCGCGTCCACGAAGTCGAGTGCGCTGCGCAGGACCGGGCCGGGTGTGCCGTCGGCGGCATACCCGCCGGCCTGGCCGCTGGAGGTGGGCAGCTTCTGGGCGGTGGAGACGCTCTGGAAGTTCATCCCGAAGATGGCCGGGGTCCCGACCCGTGACGTGCCGGAGTGGTCGAGACCGTTGATCTCGTTGAGGACCGCAGCCACCTTGGTGGCGTCGTACTCCTGGGTCAGGGCGTTGTTCTTCGTCCAGTCCTCACCCGTCGAGTCGGCGACCGAGTTGATCTCGGGGGTGAAGAGGTCCTGGACGCCGGACCCCGACGGGCCGTTGAGGATCTCGTATGCCGGGTGCTTGTCCGACCACGCGGTCCGCAGGCCCGCGGCGCGCGCGACCTCGAACACGGTGTTGACCTTGATGAAGCTGTGCGGGTAGAGCGGGCGGCAGGTGGCCGGGTCCACCGGTAGGGCGGCCGGGTCGAGCAGCTGGGTCGCGTTCGGGGTAAGACCGAGGATGGCCTTCGTGATGGCCGCGCGGGAGGCCAGCGTCTGGGCCTGGGTGTTGGTCGGCAGCGACGTGAGGGCGCTCGCGGTCAGACCCTGGCCGGCGTCGAGGGTGATGGGGTTCTGGGAGCGGTCGGCCGCCTCGGTCCAGGCCACCTCGGTGCCGGGCGCGGTGGTGGCGCAGCTGGTCGTCCCGGGGGGAAGCAGGGCGCGGTTGTAGGTGTCGTCGTAGTAGACGCCGCTCACTCCAGGACCGGCGCCGGTGAGCTGGGCGACCATGCCGGGGAAGGAGTCGGACGGGAACGTCGTCGTGGCCGAGGAGTAGCTGGTGCCGTGCTGGACCAGCGCGGCCATGGCGGAGTGCGGGTGAGCCTTGAGGTACCAGTCGAGGTCACTCTGATGGAGGCCGTCGACCGAGAGCAGCAGGACATGCCGGTCGCCGCGGTCGGGTGACTCCTCAGGTCCGTTCACGGGGTGAGCTGCGGCCACGCCGCCGACAGCAGGGACGAGGGCGGCGCCGGCGAGGAGTGCGGTGACGACGCTGCGGCGGTGGGGATTCGACATGACGTCCATTCGGTAAGGGGGATCACGGTGTGGCACAACGCGGTTCGATCCTGTGCGCAGCACTGGTCTAGTGACCGTGGCTGCAAACGCCGTGGGAAGCCGATGACGTCCGGGCGAACTGCGGAGGAACGATGACCGACGTTCGGACGACATCGGCGCCGGCGTCGACGGCTCGCCGCTGCTGTCGACGTCCGGCTTCCGGGTGCTGGACGAGGACGACCAGCCCGTGTTGCGCACCAGGGCGGTTCGGCGGTCGACACGTGGCGGCAGGGCTACCCGTACGACGAGATGCTGGACCGCGGAGTACGAACGGGACACGCGTCTCCTGCCGATCGAGCTGCCCACGCCGGGGTACCAGGCGAAGCGGAACGGCCAGACACTGGTCGTCGGCATCGACCGGGACGTATGCGGCTCCGGCCAGGGGGCTGCCGAGGATCGGGATGTAGAGGTCCGTGGTGGCGGACGGGATGTGCCCGCCGACGCGCGAGCCACGGCCCACGCCAAGGGCGCCCAGCGACATCGCCACGTCCTCGGCCGCCTCGACCAGCTCCCGTGAGGTCAGGACCTCGGCCCCGTTGTCCTGCGCCGGAGAGTCCGGGACGGTGTCAGTGACCTGGCGCGGCACATCGACCACAGCCCTGCCCCGGGCGCCGCCGCGCTGCGCAGTAGCCGGTCGGTGGGGTCGGTGCTCACACCCGGCGGCCTTCGGCTTGGTCGTGGAGGGTGGGCATACCGTCGGCGGTCCGCGGTGTCGTCAGCGCCCGTCAGCGCCCGTCAGCGCCCGTCAGCGCCCGGCGGAAGTATCGGTCCCGGCGCTGGTCGGCCGTCGCCCTGGCCTGCTCGACGGCGAGGACGCGCTGCTTGGTCAGAGGGCTGCCGGTCGAAGCGGCTGCGGCGTCCACCAGCCGGTCCATCACGTCGCGGTACGTCGCCTCAGCCTCGCGCCAGCGGGCGAGTAGGTCCTCGGTGTCAGCGGCCACCCTCGGAAGATAGAGGATGCAGGTGAACAGTCAACCGTCGCTCGTCGGTGCGGCTGAACGACGACGGGAGCAGACGTCTGTGGCCACAGCATGCACCAGGATGACCCAGTGACCACACCCTCGCGTGTCGTGTCGCTGGTCGAGGACTACCTCGACGCCCAGTACGAGGTCCTTATCCGTGGCGAGCACGCGGTCCGGGCCGGACGGTTCGACCAGGTGCACCCGACCCGGGTGGCGTCACGGCGGTACCGCACCGTGCTGAGGGACATGAAGGACCTGTTCGACCCGACCACCGCCATCGTCCTGGAGGAGTCCCTGCGCTGGTACGCCGCGCAGCTGGGTCGGGTCCGCGACCTCCAGGTGGGACGACGACAGATCGAGCAGGCCCTGGCCGAGCTACCCCCCGAGGAGGTCCTCGGACCCGTCCACGCGGTCGTGGACCGGTTTCTCACCGACCGCGAGCGGGACGCCGTGCACCAGCTGCTGACCGCGCTGGACAGCCATCGCTACGCCGTGATGATCGGGCAGCTGCACCAATGGCACACCCAGCTGCCCCTGGGCGAGGACCCGCCCCGGGTCACGGTGACGCATTACCTCAAGCGGGCGCGGCACCGCTACCAGCGACGGCTCGACGCCGCGGGCGGCGACGGCGGGAACAGCGTCGAGCTGCTCCACGACGCCCGCAAAGCCGCCAAGCGCGCGCGTTACGTCGCCGAGCTGGCCGAGCCCGAGGTCGGCGACAAGGCCCGCACCACCGTCCACCGGATGACCGCCGTGCAGAACGAGCTCGGTGACCAGCAGGACCACTCCGTCAGCCGACAGCTGCTGGCGGACCTCGCGTCACAGGCTGACCTCGAGGACGTCCGTCTCACCCTCGGCATCCTGTCCCGGCGACTCACCCCTTAAAGGCAGCGGGTGGCTGGGAGTCAGTCCTGGCGGTTGCGCCGCAGGGTGAAGGTCTCGAACGCCGTCAGCGCTCCCTCGGCGCCGGTGACGTCGTAGTACGTCACCGTCATCGTGGTGGTGCCACCTCGGCGGGTGCCCGGGTCCACAGCGAAGGCCGCGAACCCGTAGGAGTGGGCGGTGTCGCGCACCGCGGACCACGGGGCCGGCTCCGTGACGTAGACAGGGGGCCGCTTGTTGGTGACCGGGTCCGGGGCGCCAACTGCGGTGATGACCCGGCACTGCGGCGGCTGGAAGAACAGCTGGTTCGAGGGCACCGACGTGCCACCACCGCCGAGCACCATGTGGACGGTGCCCTTCGTGGTCTCGACCACGTCCGTGACGGTGGCCGTGGGTACCGGGGTCAACGTCGCGTTGTCCTGCTGTCCGCGGATGGGGTGCGAGCGCTCGTAGTGGTGCTCGTGCCCACAGACCACGAGGTCCACGCCGTACTGGTCGAACAGCGGGAGCCACTCCTGACGGACTCCGAGGTCGGCGCCGTTGAACTTGTCCGCCGTGCTGATGGCGACCTGGTGCATGCAGACGACGATCCAGTCGATCGACCGGTCGCGGCGGCTAGCGGCGAGTTCTTCGGCGAGCCATGCCTTCTGCGCGCCCTGCGAGTAGCCCCTCACGTAGCTGTCCCCGCCGTCCTGGTAACAGACATCGTCGTTGGCCAGGCTGACGAACCGCACCGAGCCGACGGTGAACGCATACCAGAGCCCACGCGTCACATCGGTCTGTCCCGCGGCCGGGGGCAGCTCGAAGTACGACTGGTAGGCGCCGTACCCGATCGGACCGTTGCCCCGCTCGTTCTCGTGGTTGCCGGCCGACGGCATCCACGGCCGGTTCCGTGCGCTGCGGGAGTTGTTGGCCCAGAAGTCCGACCAGGTCCGCACCCGGTCGGTCGCCAGGTTGGCGTAGCAGAGGTCACCGTTGAACAGATGAAGCAGCGGCTGCACCCGCTCGACGCCGAGGGTCGTGTCACCGGCGTACTGCGAGCCGAGGTTGTCGTTGACGTAGGGCGGGTTCGGCACCGTGACTCCTGCGGGCGGCACGTACCGCTTACCGAGCGTGGGGGTGCCCTGGTCGCCGAAGCTGGTGAAGGTGAACGCTGTACGACCTGCGGGCGCGGTGGTGAGCTCGCCGAGCTGGGGGTGCGCGCCGTCGTGGACGGCGCCGTAGAGGTAGTCACCCCCAGGCCGCAGGCCCGTGACGTGCACGTGATGGTTGTAGACGACCTGACCCGACTTCGCGTCCGTATAGGGCCGGGTGGTCCCGGCCACCGTACGCGCCAGGACGCCCCGCATGGAGCCGTAGAAGACCCGCGGATGGGCAACCGGCGCCAGGGTGTGCCAGGAGACGACGACCTCAGACGTCGGATCAGCCCCGAACTGCAGATGCAGCCCCGCAACCGCTGGGGTCGAAACCGGGTCGCCGACGCCTCCCGGACGTGCGGCCCGACCTCCCTCGTCCGGCTCAGCGCTGGCGGTGGGAGCGTTGATGAGGGGGGCCACTGTGGCGGCGGCCCCGGCGAAGCCGGCGGCGCTCAGCAGGAGGCGGCGGCTCAGCTCACGCTCGAACGGTGTCTCTTTCGGCATGACCCGATCGTGTCGGGCCAAGAGGAGCCGGTGCGACTCCCCAGACGTGAACAGGAAGAGACCGGCAGGCGACCGCCGCGGCCGGCAACCCGAGGGGCTGTGCCGCTGTCTGTACAGATGGGCTGCGCACGGCCGACGCGACTCTCAGGGACCTGTCGGGCTTACAGCGGCCGCCCGTCGGCACCGCAGGGTGGGGCCTGCGACCCGTCGGGCAGGTGCGACAGCCGGACGTCGACGCTCTGGATCGCCGTCGGTGACACACCGACGACGCCGTCGAACGGGCGCCCGATGTCATACGTGACGGCCAGCGTCAGACCGAACACCACGGCCGTGCCGGCCAGCAGCGCCCACCGTGGGACGCGACCCACGGAAGGATGCGTGAACGCTGCGGACGACCCGATCATCACGGCCACCGTGAAGAGCATGAGGAGCCACACCTCGTCCGGAACCGACGGTCGAGCCTGCTGACTGCGCTGGATCCGCGCCTCGATGCGATCCGCGTCGGTCCTGACGATGGCGGCACTGGCGGCTGCGTTCCTCGGGTCGGCCGCGATCCCGGCGAGCACGGCGTTGATGCGGTCGGCCGCAGCGTCGGTCACCGGGGACAGCTGACCGTTCGCCGCCTGCGCCTCCAGTCCGGCCCGGCCACCGCCCGGGTGTAGCACCGCAGCGCACCGAGCACCTGGGCGCGGGCGTCACCCTGCAGAAGGGTGGCCTGCTCCCCCATCGCCAGGACCGCACCGGCTTCGGTGGCAGCGTGGTCGCTGGCGCTGCGATAGGAGCCGAAGACCGACACGACGACGAAGGCCAGCAGGAGGGACGCCAAGAGCCGGACCGGAACCACCAGCTCCTTGACGCGCAGTGCCTCGGCCCACACCCGTTGGTCGTTGGGGTCGCGCCCCGCGAACACCCGCCGACGAGCCAGCTCCCCGCCCACAGTCGCGAGCACGATCACCGCAACGACCCAAGCCACCTACGCCTCCAACCGTCCGTCCCCTGGCCCGGCGCACACCCCGGTACCCCTCGCGCGGCGATGACCATCCGGTCGCCCCCCGGCGGTCACCCTAGACGGCTCAGTGACACGCTGCGTGAACACGGATGCCTGTCGCTCGGCATGGGGGGGTCGGGAGACGTGACGCACCTTCGCGGACACCAGTCGGTTCGACGCAGTGTGAGTCCGCGCTTCATGAACCCGGTCGTCGCACCACAACCCCGGCGCCGCCCCCGGCTCGCGCGTCGACTCCCGGGTCAGGTGACCTCCTCTAGTGCTCTGCCCGTCGTGAGTGGCCCGAGCACCGCGACGTTCAGGCAGAGCAGCAGGATGAGGACGGCCGAGCCCCCGAACACCCAAACCGGCCCCGCGGTGGAGAGCAGTGGCACCGCGACGAACGGCAGCACGACCAAGGTGAGGCGCGAGAGGGAGTACGCGACGCCGGAGGCGGTCGCGCGGATGGCGGTGGGGAAGATCTCCGCCTGGTAGATGTGGAACGAGTTCGAGAAGACGTTGCTGGCGGCGGTGAGGAGGAACCCGGCCAGCACGATGAGCCAAGGGGTGGCCGCCGCCGCGAAGACGATGCCGAACACCGCGATCGCCAGGGCCGACGCGATGATGAGGTACTTCCGCTCGAACCGCTCGACGAGGGGCACGGAGGCCAGCGAGCCCAGTGGGTAACCGGCGAAGCTCAGCGCGGCATACCCCAGCGACTGGGTGATGTCGAAGCCCTTGGCCACCAGCACCAGCGGGGCGAGCACCCCGAAGCCGTAGTAGGCGACCGTCTGGAGGACCTGGAACACGAACAGCATCACCGTGCGGCGCCGGTAGTCGGTGAACGCGATCCTCAGCACCTCCCGAGCGGAGCGGGCGTGCGGCCGGCCGACCGGCGCAAGGTCGGCGGCCGGGACCGCCGATCCCCGACCTAGCACCTCGGCGACCACGTGGGGTGCGCCGACTGCCGACGCGACGGCGCGGACGACCCGTTCGGACTCATCGGGGCGGCCCTGCGCCTCAAGCCACCGGGGTGACTCGGGAAGCACGCGCCGGAGCACGACGATGAGGAGCCCACCGAGGGCGCCGGCCACGAGCAGCCACCGCCAGCCGTCCACCCCCGCGATCTGGCGCGCCGCCACCAACCGCCCACCCAACAGGGCGGCCACCGGAACCCCCACGAAGCCGACCGTGTAGGCCCACGCGGTGTAGCGCCCGCGCGACCCGGCCGGGAGGAACTCGGCCAGGTAGGTGTCGACCAGGACGAGCTCCGCGCCCAGCCCGAGACCGGTGAGGAACCGGAGCACGAGGAAGACCTCGACGTTGGGCGAGAAGGCAGCGGCCAGGCTGAACAGGCTGTACGCCATCAGGTTGACGAGGAACATCCGGCGGCGGCCGAGACGGTCCGCGAGCACCGACAGGAGGTTCGCACCGACGAACATGCCGAGGAACCCGCTCGCCACCACGGACGCCTTCCCGGTGGCGTCGAGCGCGAACTCCGCACCGAGGATCGGCGCGAGGACTCCGCCGAGGAACACGTCGTACAGGTCGAAGAACGTGCCGAGACCCACGAGGACGACGATCCGGCGGTGCCAACCGGACAGCGGCAGTCGCTCCAGGGCGGCGCTCGCGAGCGCTGTCGGGACCGGTCCCGCGTTCGTGGTCATCCCGGGCCTCCTGGTTCTCTCGTGGGGTGGCGGTCGCACCCAGCCTGCACCATGCCCCCGGTCGGTGCCTGGCGGAGGCATCCCGGGGGTCGTGGGCTGGCGGTCGTCCCCAACGGCAGCTGACTGCGGCGACCGGACGACTTTCGGGTCCAGGGTGTCCGCCCGCACTCAACCCCGCCCAACCCCACACCGCTCACCAGGCCGCGCACGGGCGACATCGCGGAGGGGTCCCGAACCATCCCGGCCGGCGGCCTGCGGACCGGCTTCGTGGTCGTGCTGTTCAACCCGGGGGGCCACCGGCCCCTATGCCCGCCTGGGAGCGTCCGCGCCCGGCTACACCTCCCATTTTCTTGTGGTCGAGCTCGCCCGACGCGCCCTGCGCCGCGCCGCGCCGGCGAGCAGGTCCCCGGTGCGCCGCGTCGTGTCCCCCGATCGGGGGGTATGCGGGTCGTCCGACGGATCGGACGGACGGTCGACAGGCGACGTCCGCGTGCCCTGAGAGGCTGAGCGGGCACGGCCAGCCGCCCTACGCAGCCGGGTCCGTCGTGACAAGGTGCGGACAACCGCGCGTCGACGGCAGCGATGCCACACAACGGCAGGGGAACCCATGCGTCGCCGCAGCGCCACCGGCACATGTCTCGTGCTCACGCCGGTCCTCGGCGGCCTCGCGGCCTGCTCCGGCTCCGACGGAACGCCGGCCACCGACGCGCCGAGCACCACATCCGTCGCCAAGCGGGCGGGCGCTGCGACCACGACCGCCGAGGGCCTCGGACCCGGGAAGCTCGCGACCTTCGTCCTCGAGGGCGTCCTTCAGGAGGTGGGGATCCAGGGCTACTCGTTCCTCGGCGACCTGCTCTTCGGCAGCGGTGACGTCACCGCGGAGGCGACGACCGAGAAGCTCGATGCGATCCAGTCGCAGCTCGACCAGATCAACACCCGGCTCGACACCACCGACACCGACCTCATCAGCATCCGGGGACAGATGTCCGGGGACGTCCTGAGCGGCAAGCTCGACGCGATGAACCAGTGGAACAACAAGATGACGTCGCTCTACCAGGAGTACCTCACCCCCATCGCCTCGGCCGCCAAGAACGTCAGCGTGGCGAAGAAGAACGTCGCCGACGCCCAGCAGGCCTCGTGTGCCGCCGGGGCCACGTGCCCGGCCCCCCCAGCCGTGCCGTCGAACCTGACCGACGCGCTCGCCACCAGCACCACGAGGCTCCAGGACGCGAAGCAGCGCTTCGACAGCGCGTTCATGCTGGCCGACCCCTACACCGTGCTGGCGGACCAGCATGACGAGCTCTACCCGTGGGACCCCAACGTGGACTCCGTGCTCAAGCTCGCCGGGCGCAGCATGGAGTCCAAGGGCTTCGCCACCCGGACGGACTCGCAGCGGCTCCAGGCCATGTACCTCACCTTGTCGGGCCAGGAGGCGTTGACCTCAATGCTCGTCTTCGAGCACGACAGGATGTTCTCGGTGGACGCAGCCACGCAGAAGCGACACCGGGACGACTACGTGGCGTCCCACGCCGTCGAGGAGGCCAACCTCGCGCCGGAGATCCCGTGGGGCCAGGTCAAGGTCGGCCAGCAGATGTTCCTCGTGCCCGGTTCGGGCTACCAGATCTACTACCCGGCCCGCCCCTGGCTCCCGATCAACCCCGAGGGGACGCAGCTGGGGCAGGCGCTGACGACCTGCGAGTCGGGGAACCCCGGCTGGGGCCTGCCGACCGACGCGCAGATCACGGCGCTCTACGACGGCACCAAGAACGTGCCCGTCGTTGCCGGCTCGACGCATCTGGGCTCCGTCTGGCGCAACAGCGGCCGCACGAGCAACGAGGAGTCACCGGCGATGGCCGGGTGGGGCATGTCGACGTACTGGACCAAGAGCACCTCGGCGTCGAACCCGATGACCTGCACGGTCGGTCAGTACCGGGAGGTCGACCGGGTCTACACGCTGCACCACATGGCCGTGATGTCGGGCGCGACCGCCATGGCTATCCAGGGCCAGCCCGGCCGGATCCCGGACCGCCAGCAGGGTTCGCCCAACTCGGACGTGGAGTGCGACTCGACCCTCGTCAACCTCGACGACAACGACACGTACGCGGCGCGGGTGATGTTGACTCGCGGGGTGGACGCCAACACGCAGGACGACATGGCACAGCGCTCTACCGCCCTGCCCGCTGCCCCGTCGACCTCGACGACCTCGAACTGACAGCTGACGGGGACCGGGCCGTGATGACGGAGGGTGAGGTGCTCGGGTCGGCGCCGGCCGGGAGGCGCCGCCACCGGGTGCTGCGCCGGCTCGTCGTCACCGCCGTCCCGGTCCTGCTGGTGGGGACGCTCGTCACGGCCGACGTCACCGCGACCCGGGACTTCCCGAGCGTGCGGGTCGAGGCGCTCTGGTACGGCAAGGCGGGCGACGGCAGCATCCAGGCCGGGGTGACACCGGTCACCGTGGCGGCGAGCTACGACGACCCGGCCACCCCGTTGCTCGTCGACACCGGGGGGCTGCGCGCCGCCGGGGCGGGTCCGATGTGGACGGCCGCGACGGCCGTGGCCGAGATCCAGGCCGTGCTCATCTCCGGCGTCGACCCGCGGAAGGTGCAGGTGACCTACTCGCTCAAGGAGGCCATCGACGGGCCGTCCGCCGGTGCCCTGCTGAGCGCTGCGTCCTTGGCGTCGGTCCGCGGGGTGCCGCTCCTACCGAAGACGACGATGACCGGAACCGTGCTCCCGGACGGTTCGGTCGGCCCGGTCAGCGGCATCTCCGACAAGCTGCGGGCGGCGCAGGCAGCAGGGTTCACCCGGGTGCTGGTGCCCATCGGGCCCAGCACCGACCTGCGCACCGGGAGACCGGTCGACCTCGTGGCCCTGGGCCGGTCGCTCGGCGTCGAGGTCATCCCCGTCGACGACGTCCCCGAGGCCTTCGGCCACCTCACGGGCACGAGCGGCGTCGCCACGGCGACGTCGCCCGCGCCGATCGCGCCCGGGGTGCTCGGCATGCTGGACCGGCGCAGCCGTGATGTCGCCGCCGCCGCCACGACCCAGCTCGAGGCGCTGTCCTCCACCAGCGACCCGGACGTGCAGGCGGCCCTCCCGGGGATCCGGGGTTGGCTGGCGGTGGCCCATGACGAGCTCGCCCAGGGCGACCCGGTCAGGGCCTTCGCGGCCGCGGCGGAGGCCGGACAGGCGCTGCAGGAGTTTGCCGCCCTCGACCGTATGCAGCGACAGCCGGCATCGGTGTCCCTCACCGACCGGGTGGCTCAGGTGCGGGACGAGGCGGCCCGCTCGAGGACCGAGATCCAGAAGGCCGTTCTCGCGACTGCGGCCACGCCGGTCAGCACCGTCGAGCAGCTCGCCGCGCTCCCCGACGTGCTGGCGTGGGGGCTGTTCGCCATGACGTCGATGGACGTCGCCGACCAGAAGCTGTCCGCCGTCCAGAGTCCGGCCGACCTCGACCAGGTCATCCAGTTCATCGAGACCGCGCGTTTCGAGGCCGACACGTACATGCCGGCCACGGCCGACTCGCTCCCGTTCATCGGACGGCAGCCCCTCTCCGACCCGGGCCGGGCCGGGGACCTCCTCGACGCATACGCCACCCTCATCGCCGACGGCGCAGCGGCGAACAGCGCCTACGCCGACAGCCTGCCGTCACCCCGCAGGCTCAGCGGCTACCTGCGCAGCCTCATCCAGGACACCCACCAGCTCTCGGCAGGCACCGACCCCGGGATGGCCGGCGACCTCGGACCGACCGCCCGGCCGGCGCTGCGTCTCGGCGCCGCGCTGCTGGAGTACGTCGAGACCACGCAGCTGGTCAACGACCTCACGTCCCGGTCGCTCCCCGGCACGTCGAACCCGCCGAACACGCTCCCCATCAAGGACCCCGCCGTCGTGGCCAGGCAGGCCAGCACGGCGGCCGCCATCACCACGAGCCAGACGGCCGCCGTCGTGGCCGCCGGGCTCGACCCCTCCTACCTGCAGTGGAACAGCCAGTGGGGGCAGGAGCTGGCCTTCGGACGGCTGCCCGAGATCACCGACGAGCAGACGCTGCACGGCCTCGAGTACCAGTGGTTCGCCGTCCTGCACAGCCGCGTGCTCGTCGCCCTCGGCCAGCAGTGAGCCGCAACGTCCGACCCCGGTGTGCTGACGCCGCTGACGCCGGCCCTGACGCCGGCCCTGACGCCGGCTCAGTCGAGCAGGCCCTGCCGCATCCCCTCGGCGACCGCTGCGGCCCGGTCCGACACCCCGAGCTTCTGGTAGAGCCGCTGGGTGTGTGTCTTCACCGTGCTGGCGCCGAGGAACATCTCACGCCCCAGCTCGGGGATGGACTTGCCCTCCGCGAACCCGCGCAGGACCTCCATCTCGCGCGGGCTCAGCACCGGCCGGGTGGACTCGGCGCGCATCCGGATCTGGGTGGCGAGGCCCGCGGCGAGCTCGGGCGGCAGGACCGTGCGACCGCGGCTCACCGCCAGAACGGCGTCGACGATGTCCTGACGCCGGGCCTCCTTCGAGAGGTACCCCGCCGCTCCGGCCTCCAGGGCGGCGTAGACGATCCCGCTGTCGAGCACGGCCGACAGCATCAGGGTGCGCGTCGGCAGCCCGTCCCGGACGACAGCCGCGAGCAGCTGGAGGCCGTCCATGTCGGGCATCTGGTAGTCGACGACCGCCACGTCGGGGCGTTCGGCCTCGATGGTCTGCAGGCCCGCGCGTCCGTCCTCGGCCTCGCCGACCACCTCGATCAGGCCGCTGTTCGTCAGGCCACGACTGAGGCCGTCTCGGAAGAACGGGTGGTCGTCGACGACCACCACGCGGACGCGACGGTTGAGACCCACCACGGGACACTCCCTCCACGACACTCAGTCCTCACGACCGGTTGTCACGTGACAATAGGTCACCCCGACCGCCAGGAGGTGTCATGACCACGCCGACCACACCGTCGACGCCGACCACATCGTCGACCGACGGCGGTGGCCTGCTCGGCCAGGTCAGCGCACGGCACGCCGCCCGCGGTCTGCGGCTGCAGACGTGGCTGCGCCTCGCCCTGGCGCTGTTCATCGTCGCCACGCTGGTGCTGGAACCGCCGCAGCTCAACGCGGGATGGTGTGCGGCCACCGCGATCGCTTACCCGGCGCTCTGGGGGGCGGCGACGCTGTGGCTGTCGCGCCTGTCAGCGGTGGCGCGGGGACGACGGATCTGGGTCCTGCTGGCGCTCGACATCGTCGCGCTCGGCACCGTCACCGTGCTGGCGGGCGCTTCCGCCGTCGAGAGCTGGACGGCCGACGTCGTCATCGCGGCCTTCACCCTGCTGCCCACGATGGCCGCGATGCAGCTGCGGCCGGGGGTCGCCCTGGTCATGGCCGTGCCGACGGTCGGGGTATACCTGCTGTCGAGCATCACCACGCGCGAGGCCAACGCCGAGCCCTGGTCCTCCGTGGCGCTACGCACCGCCGTGCTGGTCATCCTCTGCGTCGGCTCGGTGGCGCTCTCCCAGCTGCAGCGCTCCCGCGTCCGCGAGATCGCCGGTCTCGCCGACGACCGGTCGCGCCTGCTCGTCGAGCTGACGACGATCCAGGACCGGGAGCGGCGACGCCTCGCGGAGGGTCTGCACGACGGCGCCCTCCAGTATGTCCTGGCGGCGCGGCTCGACCTCGAGGACGTCCGGGACGGCGACCCCGTCGCCGTGGAGCGGGTCGAGGAGGCGCTGCGGGAGTCGGCCACGCTGCTGAGGTCGACCGTCGGCGAGCTGCACCCCGCGGTCCTCGACCGGTCCGGCCTGGTTCGTGCGGTGCAGGACCTGGCCGCCGGGGCTCGGCGGCCAGGGATGGAGATCGAGGTCCGCACCGACGGCGTCCCGTCCGAGCCCGTCACCGACGCCGACCGGGTCGTCTTCGGGGCGGTGCGCGAGCTGCTCGCCAACGTCGTCAAGCACGCGGACGCGAGCCGTGTGGTCGTCGAGCTGAGCGGCGCCGACGGGATGCTGACCGCCGCGGTCACCGACGACGGGTCGGGGTTCGACCCCGCCCTGGCGGCCGAGCGGGCGGCCGACGGCCACATCGGCCTCACCTCGCACCGGCTGCGCGCCGAGGCGAGCGGCGGCCGGCTGGTCCAGGTGGACGGCCAACAGCGAGGCACCCGGATGGTGGTCAGCGTTCCGCGCTGACGCGCTCATGCGAGGGTCGGAACACAGCGGGCCTCGTGAGCGGAGGGATCGGGGTCATGGCGAGGTGGAGCGGAGGAAGCTCACGAGAGTCGCGTTGAAGAGGTCGGGCTCGTCGACGTTCACCGGATGGCCACAGCCCTCGAGGACGACCGCCTGCACATGCTCGTTGGCCTGAGCCATCAGCGTGGCGTGCTCGGCCGGCCAGTACTGGCTCTCCGCCCCGGCGACCATGAGCACCGGGCACGTCGCCCGGACGACGACGTCGCGCCAGTCGGCCGCGGCGTGGTCGCGCAGCAGGGGCTGGGTGACCGGGTCCGCGGCGTTCCCGCCCATCGGTACGGCGCCCGTCTCGGTCATGATCGCCGTGACGGTGGCGACCGTCTTGTCCATGCCCGTCCCCCGGCCGGTGGGCGGGATCCCCGCGTCGAAGAAGGTGCCGACGTTGTCGGGGGTCAGGCCGTAGAACCCGGCCGACCACCCGTCGCGGTTGACCATGCGGGGGCTCTGGTCGACCGACACCATGCCGAGGCAACGGTCGAACCCGTGGAGGTCGAGGTACGCCCAGATCGAGCTGGCTCCCATCGACCCGCCCACGAGGTATGCGTGGTCGAGCCCGAGCGTGTCGAGCAGCTCGTGGAGGTCCTGCCCGTGCCGGGCGAGCCGCTGCCCGTGGGCGGGCCGGTCCGACTCCCCGTGGTTGCGCCGGTCGAACCCGATGACCCGGTAGCCCGCCTCCATCAGCGCCCGCCGGGTGAAGAGCCAGCTCGAGGCCGCGGCGAGGAAGCCGGCCACGAGGACGACCGGCGTCCCCTCCCCCTCGTCGGTGTAGGCGAGGCGCACGCCGTCGGTGGTGGTGAGCTCGGGCACGGGATCTCCTGACGTCACACGGGGGGGCGGACGAGCACGGCATACCCGTAGCCGTCGACGACCACCGTGTCACCGGTGTCGCCGGTGTCACCGGCGACCGTGACTCCCTGGGCGAGCAGCGGCACGGCTCCTCTCAGCTCGGGGGCGGTCACCGTGGCGGGCTCCCGTCGCGGGTTGACGACGACGACGTGGGTCTCGCCGCGCAGGTAGGTGAACGGGTACCCCTCGTGCAGGACCCGGGTCGGCGCGCGCGTGCCGAGGGCCGGCGTCGCGCGCCGGAGGGCGACGAGCCCACGGACGCAGGTTGAGGGTCGACGAGGGGTCGTCCTCCTGCGCCGCCACGGTGGGCCGCTGCGGGTCGGGGTCGACGGGCAGGTAGAGCCGCGACGGGTCGGCGCTCGAGAACCCGGCGTTCGGCCTGTCGTCCCACTGCATCGGCGTGCGGCATCCGGCGCGGTTGTAGCCCGGGTTGCAGATGGCTCCCTCGACGTCGGGCATACCCGGCAGGTAGCGCATCCCGATCTCGTCGCCGTAGTAGATGCACGGCACCGTGCCCCACGTGAGCAGGAAGGTGAAGGCCGCGCCGAGCTGCTCGGCGGTGCGCGGACCGCAGCACAGCCGGTCGAAGTCGTGGTCGGCGGTCGCGAGGATCACCGGGCGGTCGGGGTCGGCGTCGCGCACGGCGTGCCAGCCGTCGAGGAACGGGCGGGTGCTCCCCCGGCCCTCCGCGTCGAAGAACGCCGGCTCCCAGGGCTGGAACGGCAGCGTGCCCGCCCCGTGGTTGTCGAACAGCGTGGCGTGCTCGCGCATGATGACGAGGAAGAAGTCGGCGTCGAAGGCCAGCGGCTCACCGGTGCGCGGCTCCTGGCCCTCCGGCACGATCGCGGCGTCGGGGTGGGCCTCGTCGAGCCACGCACGGACCTCCCGCCAGACCGCCGTCGTCAGCTCGAGCGCCCGCCCGCCCGGCCGCTCGTCCTTGACGAGGGAGAAGGCCATGTCGACCCGGAAGCCGGCAACGCCGCGCTCCAGCCAGAAGCCCATGACGTCCTTGAGCGCCTGCACGTTGCGCTGCGGACCGTGGGCGTCCGTCGCGTCGCGACCGGACCGGCCGTCCCCGCCGTCGACCCAGCCGAAGTTCAGGGCCGGCTGCTCGTCGTAGAAGTTCTTGAGGTACCAGCCCGGGCGCGGTCCCGGCGAGGCGACCCACGCCGGCGTCCCCGGCAGGTCGTCAGGGTCCGGTTCCGGCGGCGGCGTGGTCGTCCAGATGTAGCGGTCGCCCTCGGGGTCGGGGTCAGTGGCCTGCAGCTCGCGCTGGAACCACGGGTGCTCCACGGAGGTGTGCCCGGCGACGAGGTCCAGCACGATGCGGATGCCGCGTTCGCGGGCGGCGTCGACGAGCGCGACGAGGTCGTCGTTGGTGCCGTAGCGGGGCGCGACCCGGAGATAGTCGGAGACGTCGTAGCCGGCATCGACGAACGGCGAGGCGAAGCACGGGTTGAACCAGATGGTGTCGACCCCCAGCGACGCGATGTGGTCGAGCCGAGCGAGGACGCCGGGCAGGTCACCGACGCCGTCACCGTTGCTGTCCGCGAACGACTGCGGGTAGATCTCGTAGACCACGGCGTCGCGGATCCAGTCCGACCCCATGCGCGGTGCTCCTCGTCTGTCGGTGACCTCGGTGCCGGTCTGCGTAGCGGTCTCCGTGTCGGGTGCGCGTCCGGTAGGCGCCGGTCAGCCGCCGCGGGCGACGGTACAGGTGGTGGCGCCCAGGGTGGGGGCCGCGGTGTCGGCGACGACGATGCCGTAGGGCACCGACACACAGGTGGCGTCGGCGACGGCGCCGGCGGAGCGGCCGCTGAAGATGACGGCGGCGCGGGAGGCACCCGTGACGGTGAGCCCCTGGATGGTGGGGGCGGCGCTGCCGTCCAGCTGGACACCGACCGTGCCCCCCGTGACGGTGTTGCCGACCCAGGTGGGGCTGGCGGTGCCGTTCGCCCCGAGCGCGACGAGGTCGTCGGAGAACCGGCTGTCCTGCACCGACCCGCTCGACGCGTCGAGGAAGCACATGCCGCACTGCCCGTTGGCGGTGAACGACGCCCGCAGGACGCTGGCCCGCTGTCCGCCGCCCAGGGCGATGCCGGCCCAGGCGTTGTGGTCGAAGGCGGAGTCGGTGACCTGCAGGGTGGTGGCCCTCGCGGGCCGGTCCGTGGCCTGGCCCGACATCTGGACGCCGGCCCCGCCGAGGCCCGCCTTCGTCGCGGTCGCCCCCGAGACGGTCACCGACGAGAGCGCGAGGGACGACTGCGGACCGGCCACGACACCCGTTGCGGGCACGCCCGGGTCGAGCTCGATGCGCAGGTCGCTGACCTCCACGCGGGCGGACGTGAGGATGACGACCGCGGCGTCGGCGGCGCTCGACCGGACCACGGTCGTGTCGCGGCCGGAGCCGCGCAAGGTGACGCCGTCGAGGAGCACGAGGGTGCGGCTGAGGGTGTAGGTGCCCGCCTGGAGGAGCACGGTCGACCCAGGGGCGAGCTGCGCGAGCACCGCCGCGAGGTCGTCGGCGGTCGTCACCGAGCGGGTCGTGGTCTGCTGCGCGACCTGGCCCGTGAGCGACGCGGTCAGGCGGGCGAGCACGGCGGCGGCGATGGGGCTCTGGGCGGGAACGGCCTTGAGCCCCGTCTCGAGGTCGCTGCGAAAGGCGGTGACGGCACAGCCGTAGCGGCTGATCGCGGTGCGGGCCGCGTTGGCCGCCGCGTCGAGGTCGGCCGACGGGTCGGCGGGCGATGTCCCCGTTGAGCCGGACGCCGGTGCACTCGGTGTCGGTGGGCTCGTCACCGTGCCCGCGGTGTCGGCGGGGACCGGCGAGGAGGAAGCGCTCGGCGCGTCGTAGCTCGCCACCGCACGAGAGACCGCGGCCACCAAGGCGTCGGCGGCGTCGGTGCAGGGGCGGCCGCCGGCGACGGCCGCCGTTCCTGACGCCGACGTCGTCGCCGGCGACGACGTCGCATGACCGGTCGACGGGGTGGGAGAGCTGCACCCGGTGAGAGCGACGACGACGGACAGCGCCACGGCCGCGACGCCGGCGATCCCGGCGCCACGACCTCTTCGCGTCACACCGTCAGCCTAGCCAAGCCGCTCTCCGCCGCCCGGGTGAGCCACGCAGCCCAGCGGTCGGCGTGTCCGGCCCAGCCGAGCTCGGCGGCCACGGCCGCCGGCCGCGGCGCGGCGACCACGGGGAGGGACGAAAGGGCGAGAGCCCGGCGGGCCGGTGACGCCGGGGTCACCCGCACCGGCTCGGCGCGGACGACGGCCCGGCCCGGGAGGAGCGGCGTCGTCGCAACAGCACCAGTGGGCCGCTCCCCCAGCCGGCTCGTCCCGGCGGTGAGCACCGCGCCCATGAGGTCGGAGTCACCGTGGTCGAACCCGAGCAGGTGCCCGAGCTCGTGGGCGAGCACTGTGACGAGGTCCATCCGGCCCGGCGCCGCCCCCAGGGACCAGCCCCACCCGGCCGCGTCGGCGGTGACGGTGATGACGGTGTCCGTGGTCTCGGCGAGAGCGAGCCCCGGCAGGGTGCCCACCTGCAGGCGCACGTCCGCGAACCGGGCCGCGTCGACGCCCTGCGCGGTCCAGTACGCCTCGGCCGCGGCCAGGGCCCGGTTGAGCAGGGAAGGCGACGCCAGGTCGATGGTCGTCCCCGGTCCGGCGCGCTCGGCCGTGAGGAACGCCTTGGCCGGGAGGAAGGCGGCGTCGTCGGTGCGCACCCGCAGCGAGGTGAACGTCGCTGCGGACCGGCCCAACAGCCCCACCTTGCCGCCGGAGATGCCCGCGTTGAAGCCGAAGCTGACGGTGGAGGATGCGTTGACGGTGAGGCTGACCGACGCGCCCTTGAGCACCACGTCGAGAGTGACCGCCGCCCCGGCCGTGAGCGTCATCGGGACGCTGGAGTCGATGACCCAGCCCCGCGAGGGCTCCACGTGGCCGATGAGGAGCCGCTGCCCCACGACGTCGACCACGGCGAACTTGTAGTCGTTCGCGCCGTAGTAGTCGAAGACGACACCCGCCAGCCCTGCCGTCCGGAGCGCGGTGGTGACGTCCACCCAGGAAGTGACCGACAGTCGCGCGACGGTGCCGAGCTGGGCGAGATCGAGGGCCGTACCCGCCGACGAAGGGGTCCCGGCAAACCCCGCCGAGGTCTGGCTCCACGTACCGGAGGTCGGAGTCGTCAGGATGCCGGTGCCGCTCTTGGTGAGGTCCGTCGTCGTGTCGTACGTGACCTGCGCGGGCAGCACCATCACCGACACGTTGTCGAACACCCCCTGGGAGTTGTTCGAGCCCATGCCGACCATCCCGTGGTTGAGGGCGACCGCGACCCCGGCGACGATGCGCGGCGTGAAGGTGTAGGCCAGCGCCTGGGTGCCGGACACCGAGAGGGTGACCGCGGTGCCGTTCACGGCGAGCAGCAGGTCGTAGTACGCGCCGGACTTGAGGTTGCCCGACCCGCCCTGCACGTCGTAGGACCAGCCCGTCGTCGTGCGGTGCCCGATGACCAGCTTGTTGGTGGCGATGTCGATGCCCGCGAACTTGAAGTCGGTGGGGCTGTAGTAGTCGAAGATCATGAAGGCGTTGCCCTTCCAGCCGCCCGTGGGCTTCTGGACCATGACCGACGCGGCCAGCTCGTAGTAGACGGGCAGGTAGGAGTCGACGTAGAACACGGCGGCCGCGTCCTGGCCGAGGCTGGCGGCCCCGACGGCCAGCGCACCGTTGCTGACCGTCCAGCTCCCCGAGTCCACGGCGAAACCGTCCATCGCCGTGGCGGTGCTGCTGAACGTCGCCGAGCGGAGGACGTCCCGCTTGCCACCGGGGATGTTCCCCGCCTGGGGGTCGCGCGGGCCGCCGGTCTGGTCGTGCCAGGCGGCGTCCTGCTGCCGGATCAAGCCGAGCTCGCCGAACGGCTCACCGTTGCGGGCCGGGTCACCGCCGGTCAGCTGCACCAGCGTCTGGTCGGCGCCCTGGGACTTGGAGAGCGCGTAGAGGAAGTCCATGAGGGCGGGCTGCACGGTGCGGCTGACGGTCGCGGCGCCGAAGGGGGCGAACGGGACGAGGTAGGTGTTGAACTCCCCCACCCAGTCGATGAGGCGGTCGCCCCCGGTGTTGGCGATGAGCACGTCGAGCCCGGCACCACCGAACCCGCGGTCCTCGTAGCTGGAGTTCGTGTCGGGCACGTCGTTGAGGCCGTTGTCGGTGGTGAGGTTGTCGTCGAGGTTGATGAGGTCGTTGCCCCAGCCGCCGTATGCCGTGTCGTTGCCGGTCCCGCCCACGAGCCAGTCCGCACCGAAGTCCCCGAAGATGACGTCGTTGCCGTCGGTCGGCACGTTGGCGGGCGTGGCCCCGGTCGTCAACGGACCCTCGGTCTGGTCGAAGTTCAGCAGCCACGGCCGGCTCAGGTCACCGGTCTTGTTGAGCGTCCCGTCGGCGTTGAGGGTGATGCGGCGCCGCGGGTCGTACTGGTCGTAGAGGTCGAACATCCCGCTGCGGGCGTTGCCGTAGCGCAGGATGTTGAAGACCGCGTACGGGTGGTTCCAGTCGCTCTCGACGACGCCGGTCACGGCGGTGTCGGTGCCGGTCGGGGCATAGGAGAGCGGCAGCGCCTCGGCGCCGGAGATGCCGTCGTTGCCCGACCCGCCGTGCAGGAAGTCGTTGCCGAGCCCGCCGTAGATGAGGTCGTCGGCGTACTTCGGGGCGAACAGCGGGTCCTGGCCGACCGTGGCCTGGTTGGGGTTGAGCGCCCATGGGGTCATGTCGACGCTCTTGTTGAGCTGGCCGGTCGGGTAGATGACCGCGGTCTGCATGCTGCCCGGGGTCGAGATGGTCGACTGCGTGCTCGCCGTCGTCACCCCGTTGAGGGGCTCGGTCTGGCCGTTGCGGCTCGTGAAGATCCGGCCGTCGTCGCCGAGGACGCCGTCGTCGCCGGTGCCACCCGAGATCCAGTCGCTGCCCCAGCCGCCGATGAGGTCGTCGTCGCCTGCGTCGCCGAAGACCACGTCGTTGCCACCGCCGGCGTAGACGGTGTCGTCACCGCCTTCGGCGTGGATCTCGTCGGAACCCCAGACGTCGACCGTGCCCGTCCCGGCACCGGCGGCGAGCGCCTGTGTCATGCCCGGGAAGAGGTCAGGACGCAGGTCCGGGCCACCCGGGGTGTAGTCGAGCAGAGCCACCGCGCGCGGGGTGAGCCGAGCCTCACCGGAGGTGCTCGCGTACGCCGTGTCGTAGGTGAAGCGCAGGTAGGCGCTCGCGCCCCCGGTGCCGGCCGAGACCAGCCGGTAGATGGTGCCGTTGTCACCGACGATGGTGTCGGAGTCGGGGCCGTGCAGCGAGCTGGCCGGCGTCGCGTTGTTCCGCGAGGTCTGGGTGCCGTCGCCACCGAAGATGAGGTCGCCGAGGTCGGGGCGCTGACTCATCGTCTGCAGGTTGAACAGCGACGAGCTGCCGCCGATGATGTCGTCCTGGCCGAGGCCGCCGAAGATGGTGTCGCTGCCGCCGCCGCCCTCGATGTAGTCGTTGCCGTCCGTGGCGGAGCCCGCGACGGCGACGATGGTGAGGTTGCCGGCGGCGTCGCGCCCGGCCCCCACCGTCTGGTCGATGGTGCCGTCGCCCTGGATGACGTCGTTGCCCAGCTGGCCGAAGACCATGTCGTCGCCCGCACCACCGGCGAGGTAGTCGTTGCCGAACCCGGAGGTCGTCGTCGCCGTGTGGTCCATGAGGGTGAGCCGGAAGTCGGCCCAGAGCGGCGCCCCGGCCGGGTCGACCTGCCAGGCGGAGTCGACGTTCGGCCGGCCCGCGGCGTCGAGCGCCGTGCTGTAGATCTGCGTCTGGCCGGCGCTGAGGGTACGGAACCGCGGGCTGGTGTAGGTGCCGTAGGACGTCGTGCGGTCGACCGTCGCGTTGTCACCGAAGATGAGGTCGCGGCCGGTGCCACCGTCGACGGCGTCGTTCGCGTTGCCGCCGATCAGGACGTCGTCGCCGCCGCGGCCGTAGATCCGGTCGTTGCCACCGACGGCGTCGTCGGTGACCCGGGCCAGGACGACCTGCGGGGCGCCGGCCCGGATGTCCCACAGGACCTGGCCGTTGTCGCCGAGCGCCAGGTCGTTGCCATCACCGAGGTCGACGAGGTCGCCGCCCACGCCGCCGAGCACGGTGTCGATGCCGGCGCCGGTGGTGATCGTGTCGTTGCCACCGATGGTGGGGTCGGTCGTGCTGAGCGTCGCCGTGGTCATGGGCAGGGTGCCCCAGACGGTCGCGCCGGTCACGGTGACCATGAGCGAACCGCTGTCGCCGAGGACGATGTTGCGGCCGTCGCTCGCGTTGACGGTGTCGTCCGCCCAGCCGCCGAAGACGACGTCGTCGCCCACCCCGGTGGTGACCGTGTCGTTGCCGCCGATGCCGGCGTCGACACTGGTCAGCGACCAGCCCGTGGCGGTGACCGTCATCGTGCCGTTGTCACCGAGGACGACGTTGCGGCCGTCGCCGGCGGTGATCGAGTCACCCGCCGCGCCGCCGAAGAGCACGTCGTCGCCGCTGCCGGCGGTGATCGTGTCGGCCCCGCCCGTCGCGGAGTCACTGGTGGCGAGGGTCCAGAGCCCGGAGCCCCACGTGATACCGGCCGCGGAGAGCGCATACGGGCTGAGGCCGGAGGTGCCGGGCGCCCAGGTGAGGCTGCCGTTGTCGCCGAGCACGATGTTGCGTCCGGCGCCCACGTTCAGCGTGTCACCGCCAGTCCCACCGAACACCACATCCGCCCCACTGCCGGTCGTCACCTGGTCGACGTCACCCACCGTCGGGTTGACCGTCTGCAGCGTCCAGCTCGAGGCGGTCATCGTGAGGCGGCCGTTGTCGCCGAGCACCAGGTTGTTGCCCTCGCCGGCCTTGACCACGTCCGCGCCGAAACCGCCGATGACGATGTCGTCGTTGCCGCCGGTGGTGATGCTGTCGTTGCCGCCGGTGCTGGGGTCGGTCGACCACACGCGGTCGATGGTGCCCGGGTTGCCGTCGAGCAGGACGGTGTCGACGAAGCCGTGGTCGCCGACCACGATGTCCTTGCCGTCGGTGACGGCGGCGCTCTCGCCGCGGTTGGTGGTGATGCTGTCGGCGCCGGCCCCGCCGAACACCCAGTCCGCGCCGGTGCCGGTCGTGATGACGTCGGCGGTGCCGACCGTCGGGTCGACGGTGATGGCCAGCCCGACGAGGCGGCCGGCCACGCCGTCCGAGGAGTCGCCGAACCCGCCGTGCCCGGAGACGGCGACGGCTGCGGCCTCCAGGGTCGCCAGGTCGGCGGCCGAGAGTTCCTTGGCGCCGAGGATCGCGACCGGCACGGTGCCCGGGACGAACCACAGCACCCGGCCGCGGTCGCCGAACACGATGTCGCCGCCCTGGCCGCTGTTGATGGTGTCGGCGCCCTGGCCGCCGAAGATCACCAGCGGCAGCGTCGAGGCCTGGGCGTTGACCGTGTCGTCGTCCGAGGCCGACGTCTGCGGGGCGGTGAAGGTCTCGACGCGCGTCCGGGTCACCTCGACGACGACGAACGACTGACCGCCGTCGCGCTGGGTGCCGGCGTTGATGGTCAGCATGGTGCCGGAGACGGAGGGGGTCACGAGGACCCCGTTCACCCACACGCGGTATGCCGTGAGGGTGCCGATGGTCGCGAGGTCGACGCTCACGGTGCCGCCGGCCCGGAAGGTCGTCGAGCTCACCGCGGTGAGCGTCACCGTGGCCGTGTCACCGGGCTGCATCGAGTCGAAGAGGCCGACGATGTTCTGGCTCCGGGTCACGACGTAGTGCGTCGCGGGGAGCACAACACCGTTGAGCGCGACCGACGTGACCTGGGTCGAGGCGACGGGCTCGTCGCCGACCGTCAGCGGAGTGGTGAGGGTGAGGACGTTGTTGTTGGGCCCCTGGGTGTCGAGGACGAAGAACCCGCCCTTGGCCGCGTCGAGGTTGACGGTCACGGTGTCGTTGCCGAGACCGGTGTTGAGCCAGGTGGTCTCGCGGACGCCGGCCCGGTTGTGGACCGCGTTGACCGTGATCGTGTCGGCGCCCGCGCCGCTCCAGATCCGAATGCCGTCGGCGAACGTGCCGGTCGGGGCCGCCGAGTAGGAGATGCCGGCGGGGGCGAGACCGACGACGAAGATCTCGCCGGTGCTCGACAGGTTGGCGTCGCGTGCCTGAGCGGCGGCGGCCTGGTCGGTGATCAGCACGTACGGGTCGCCGGTGGCGGTGCCCTCGTCGCTGACGAGCAGGGTGTTGCGGCCGGTGCCGAACGCGAGGTTCAGGGTGCCGGCGATCGCGTCCAGGGTGCCGGCGAGGAACTGTGGCCGGTCGTTCAGGCCCATCGTCGCGCCCGAGGACACATAGGCGCGGTCGTTGCCGGCGCCCAACGAGACGTTGGTGACCGGCAGCGTGCCCTGGACGTCGAGGACGTCGTTGCCGGTGCCGAGGCTGAGGTTGAGGGTCTCCAGGCCGTAGTAGCTGATGCCGCTGCGCCGGGTGGTGTCGGTGGCCGCCGCGCCCGCACCGATCGCCATGAGGCCGATGGTCAGGGGGTGCGCGGGGTCGGCGTTGACCTCGCCGCGGAACCCGATGAGGTAGCCCGTCCCGGTCTGCCACACGTAGACGCTGGCGGAGCAGGCGGTGGAGTGCTCCGTGCCGCACGTCATGGACACGCCGGGCGAGGCGCCGCTGGTCTGCGGGAAGAGGAGCAGCTGCAGCGCGGTGCGCACCTGCTCGGCGCTCGCGCCGACGGTGAAGGTGGCGCCACCGATCCCGGTGACGACTCCGCCGACCGTCTGGGACAGCACGACGGTGAAGGTCGTGGCCCCGGCCTGCGGCTCGACGGAGAACAGCTGGTCGAGCGGCCGCCCGGAGGGGTCGAGGCCGGTGCCCGGCAGCATGCCGAGGCCGGTCACCGTGGTCTGGGTGACCAGCCCGAGGGCGTCCAGCGCGTCGGCCGAGTCGTCGAGCCAGGCCGTGTCGCTGCCCGCGCCACCGTCGAGGACCAGCGCCGCCGTGAGGAGCCCCAGGAGCCCGTTGCTGCCGACCCGGAAGGTGTCGTTGCCGGCACCGCCGAGGACCCGCGTGTGTCCGGCGATGGTCTTGACGACGACGGTGTCGTTGCCGGCCCCGGCGTCGATGGTGGTCGTGCCGAGGTGGGTCGACTCGACGGTGAAGGTGTCGCTGCCGTAGCCGAGAAGGATCGTCAGGTCCTCCATGTCGCTGTAGCTGATGCCGCCGGGCATCATCCGGCCGTTGACGACGTGGTCGGGGGCCATGCCGAGACCGGTGATGCGCGTGCTCGTCACCGTGCCGACGTCGGCGGCGGGGCTGTCCTCGTTGTGCACGATGAGCCGGTCGACCTGGGCCGCCTCGACGGCGAGCGCGGTGGTGGCGCTCACGGGGAGTGGATGGCCCGAGAGCTCACCGGGCAGCAGGACCGGCAGGAAGCCGTCCAGGCTCAGCGGCACCGCCGGGTTGGGGTCGTCGCCGCCGGAGACCGTGAGCGGACCCTGGATCGGGTAGACCCGACGCTCCCGGGCCGGGAAGGCCTTGAGGTCCTGACCCTCGATCGTGCTGTTCGCGGGGGCGAAGAGGGTGACCGTCTGCGCGGTGGACCAGTTCGTCGCGGTGAAGGTGAGCAGCAGGTCTCCGGTGACCGGGTCGACGCTCTGGCCGGCACCCGGGAGGAAGGCGAGCCAGACGCCCGCGCACCCGTTCGGGACGCCACAAGCCACGCCCGGCTGAGTGCCGGACCCGTTGAGCGTCGGCGTCGACAGGGCTTTGATCCGGATGGTGACGGTCTCCCCCGCGGCCGGCGACATTGTCAGCCGAACCGTGTAAGTGTCGCTGGCTCCCCACTGGGACGAGGAGCAGGCGCCGTTCACGACGGGGCCGCAGGCGCCCTCGATGAGGCGGGTGCTGCCGCCGGACTCCACGACGACGACACCCGGGGTGCTCGCGTCGTGGATGGTGACAAGCACCTGGTCGACGAGGACCCCGGGGACGCCGACGACGTAGACCTGGGTGCCGATGCCGATGACGCCCGCTCCCCAGGGGTCGGTGACGGTGATGGTCGTGTCGGTGTTGGAGGCGATGGTGCGGTACGCCGACCCGCCCGTGGCGTTGACGATGCGGATCGTCGCCCCGGACAGACCGCCGGCAGCGGTGGGCAGGACCGCCCCCGTCACCGTGAAGGTCGTGCTGGTCCCGACGGCGGACACCGTGAGGGTCCCCAGGGGCGCCGCCGCCGCCGACGCATACCCGGTGATGACGAACACGCTGGTGCTGTCGGGGACGATGTCCCAGGCCTGCTCGACGGTGATGACGGTGGCGGTGTTGTCCCAGATGGAGCGGAACTGGCCGGCGCCGGTGCCGGAGACGATGCGCACGAGGTAGCCGCGCAGGCTGTTCGGCACGAACGCCGCGCCCGAGACGACGAACTCGTCGGCGCGGCCGGTGCCCCCGGTGACCGTGCCGGTGCTGGAGTCGGCGCTCGTCACGGTGGCCGTGACCGTGCCGATGTGGGTGCCCTCGACCGCGGCGTCGTAGGCGGCGCTGACCCGCACGGTGCGGACGGTCGCCCAGTCGTCGGTGGTGAAGACGAGGTCGAGGGTGGAGGCGGCCGCCACGGACGAGCCCACGAGCTGGAGGAGCAGGCCGGCGCCGGCGGTGAGGTGCACCGTGGTCGTCGCCAGCGGCGCGCGGCTGAGGCGCACCGTGTAGTCAGCGGTCGTGCCCGTCGTGGGGCCGGTCATACTCACCGGCTCGACCACCGTGAGGCCGCCGTCGGGGACGACGACGGAGACGGCCACGCGCTGGGCGTCGAGCACGCGTACGGGCGTGGTGGGCAGGTTGAGGGCGTTGTAGGCCCCGGCGCTGCGCACGACCCACAGCAGCTGGTAGGTCTGCTCGCCCTCGGACGAGAAGTCGAGGGCGGCCCGCACGAAGAAGGTCTGCCACGCGATGGAGCCCGCCGCGAGGGTGAGGGTCACGGACGTGCTCCACGTCGACCCGTCGATGGAGAGCTCCACGGCCCGCGACCGGCTCGGGGAGGTCGGGTCGACGGCCGGTGCCACGACGGTCACCGTGACGGCCGAGGTGGGCGGCAGGGTGGCGCGGATGCCGACGGTCGCGGCGGTGCCGCCCTCCGTCACCACGAGGGACCCGTGGGTGTCGACGGCGATCGCCGGGCTGTTGGCGTCGAGGATCGAGGCGCCCACCCCGTCCACGGGGATCCCGGTCCACGGGCTGCCCGTCAGGCTGGACTCGACCGAGTCGGCGACGAGGCCGGAGTGGCCGAGGAGGTCGGTGGCCTGCACGGCCGGGGCGGCGCCCGCCACGTGCACGGTGTCGTTGCCGAGGCCGCCGAAGATCGAGGTCTCGACGTTGGGGTTGGTGCTCTGCACGTAGAAGGTGTCGTCGCCCTCCATGCCGTAGACCAGGAGTCGCTCGACGCCGATGAAGCTGACGAAGCGGCCGGCCCCGTAGACACCGTCGGCGGTGATGACGTACGTGTCAGCGAACTCGGTGCCGATGACGGCGACGGTGTCGTAGCCGTCCCCACCGTCGATCGCGACCGGCGCGTTGACGGCGTACTGGATGAAGTCCTGGCCGATCCCGCCGTTGACCGTCGACGTCGTCGAGTCCGCGACGAAGCTGCGGATGATGAACGTGTCGTCACCGGCGTCGCCGTTGAGCTGGAGGGCCGCGACGTTGCGGAAGACCTGGAAGGTGTCGTCGCCGGTGCCGCCGTTGAGGGTCGCGGCGTACGAGACGCCGTTCGAGAGCAGCCCTCGGGTCGACGAGAACATGCCCTGCAGGCCGAACTCCTGGTCCGGGGAGTAGCTCGTGAACAGCTGGCCGACCTGGAAGCGGTCGTTGCCGGAGCCGCCGTTGATCGTCATCGAGGTCGCGGTGTCGTCGAGCGCGAACGTGTCGTCGCCCGCCCCGCCGTTGACGATGACGCCTCCGGTGATGCCGCTGCTGTAGGTGACGCGCTCGGCGTGGGTGAACAGCCCGTTGGTGACGCCGGAGAGCAGGGCGACGAGCCCGGTGCCGGGGGTGAGCGCCGACGCCCGCAAGAGGAAGGTGTCGTTGCCTGCGGTGCCGGTGACGACAAGCACGTTGGTGCCTCCGTCGGCGACCGTGTCGACGACGTCGATGCGCGAGTCACCGTTGCCGTAGAGCCCCACGAGGGAGTAGTCGGAGCCGGCTCCGCCGTCGAGGGTGAGGCGCTGGCCGCTCATGGGGTTGGTCGTGCCGGGCGCCGGCGGGTTGGGGTTGACGACCATCCAGTCGTCCCCGGCCTGTCCGTTGACCGACGTCGGGCCGCTGACCGACGTGACGAACACGCGGTCGGCCCCGGGGCCGCCGTTGACGGTCGTCGTCGTCCCGACCGACGTCGACGCGACGGCCAGGGTGTCGGAGCCGCTGCCCAGGGACAGGTCGAGCAGCTCGAAGCCGGTGTACGTCACGAGGCCGTCGGTGGCGGTCGCCACACCGGGAACGACCCCGGCCAGCGACGTCGTCCGCAGCGGGTGGGCGCTCGAGCTCGTCACGGCGGTGATCGGCGCCGCCCAGCCCGCGTCCCCGGACAGCTGGTTCTGGTATGCGACGAGCCAGCGGCCGCCGGCGCCGGAGACGAGGACGTTGCCGGTGCCGAGCAGGGCCTCGAGGGCCGCCTGGACGACGGCCTGGGTGGCGTCGAAGTCCAGCTCGACCGTCGTGCCCCGGCCCGCGACGGTGATGGTGAAGCGCCCGTCCGCCGCACCGAGCACCGACACCACCTGTTGGAGGCTGGGCCGCGGCGCCGACCCGTTGAGGGTCATGCCGAGCCCGGAGATGCTCGTGCCCGTGAGAAGGCCGATCCGGTCGGTGGTCGTCGCCGTGTCGTCGACGTAGAGGTGGTCGGTGCCGACGCCCGCCTGCAGGGTGACGAGCGACCCGATCCCGGAGACGTTCCCACCGATGCCGGTGACGGTCGAGCTCAGCCGCACCGTGTCGTTCCCGTCGCCGGTCGAGACCGTGAGCGGGCCGCTGACCGAGAGGACGAGGACGGTGTCGTTGCCGGAACCGGTGGAGACCTCGGTGGTGCGGTGCGGACCGTTGTGGGTGCCCTGGACGGTGACCGTGTCGCCGCCGGAGCCGGTGTTGACGACGAGGTCCTCGAAGGAGGTGTAGGTGATACCGGCCGCGGCCAGACCGAGGCCGGTGACCGTGGTCGCCGTGATGAGGGCCGAGTTCGGAGCGGTGTCGCCGGTGTCGTCGACGGTGAGCTGGTCCTGGCCGGAGAGCGACCCGGTGGAGCCGCCGTCGACCACCAGCGCTGCCGCGATGGCGTTCACCGTGCCCCCGGCGTTGGGCCACATCGTCGTCGTGGCGCCGATGCCCGCGTTCGACCCGACCGCGACGATGTCGTCGCCGGAGTCGGTCCAGATCGAGTAGGGCACCGTGATGGCTCGCACGGCGACGCGGTCTCCACCGGCGAGGGTCCGCAGCTGCACGCTGCCGACCGAGATGTAGTCGACGCTCACGAGGTCGGTCTGGGTCCAGCTGGGGGCCGAGCCCACCGAGATCTGCCGGACGCGACCGCGGGTCAGGGTGCCGTAGGTGTCGACGAGGAGGTCCTCCCGGAGGCTCGTGCCCCAGACCTGCACGAGGTCGGTGGTGGCCGAGCCGTTGACGTGGATCCGCCCGCCCGTGGCGCCGTTGAGCTCGACGCGGACGGTGTTGCCGCCGCCGGCAAGCCCGAGGGTGGCGTCTCCGGTCCAGGACTGGGCCGACCGGCTGCTGCCACCGATGGCCACGGTGCCGTCGGCGTCGCCGACGAGGTAGGCGTGCGCTCCAGAGGTGCCCGTGACGCGGGCCGTCTCGAAGATGCCCTTGAGGTCCTCCGCCACCGCGCCCGCGAGGAAGTCGGTGGCGCCGGAGACCGTCCCGACCACGAACAGGTTGTTGTCGAGGGCGACGTCGCCGGAGACCGTCTCGACGAGCGTGTCCGAGCCACCGCCGTCGAAGAACGCGTCGGCACCGAGGCCGCCGGTCATCGTGTCGTTGCCGTCGGCGCCGACGATGACCCCGTCGTGCCCGCCGTCGAGCACGTCGGCGAACGGCGAGCCGACGAGGGTGTCGTTGCCGAGGCCACCGAGGAGGCGGAGGGCCACCGTGTCGACGGAGACGGCCGAGGCGTCGATGGTGTCGTTGCCGTCGGCTCCGTCGACGGTGAGAGTGTCGCCCTCGGCGCGCACCGCGTTGTCGACCCAGACGCTGTAGGTGCCGGTGCGGGCGACCCTGACCTCGTTCGCGGGGTGCCCGGAGCGGCTGTCGCCGCTGATGGTGAGCCGGTCGTCACCCGTCGACCCCACGACGGTGACGCTGTCAGCCGCGCCGGGGCCGAGGTCGAGGGTGACCTCCTGGATGCCCGAGGGGGCCAGGTCGTTCACGGTGAGCACGTCGGCGCCGGTACCCGAGTGGACGGTGAGCTTCTCGATGTTGCTCGCGGTGCGCGGCGTCCCGTTGAGCTGGAGGCCGAGGTTGCCGAAGCCCGTGGTGCCGAGGGTGAGCGTGTCGGTGCCGCCGCTCAGGGTGACGTCGAGGAGGTCCGTGCCGTCGCCGCCGTCGATCGTCGGCTGCTGGGTTCCGTCGAGCACGACGGTGATGGTGTCGTCGCCCGGCGCCGTGCTGGCGTAGCCGGTGCCGCCGTCGCCGTGGTACTCGGCCGCGACCCCGCCGAGACGGTCGTTGCCGTCGCCACCGAAGAGCCGGTCGGTCGCGCTGCTGCCCACGAGGGAGTCGTCACCGCCGTCGCCGTACATCGTCACGGTGCCGGTGCCCGAGTGGACCAGGACGTCGTTACCGGAGCCACCGTGCACGGTCGCGCTGCCCGCACCGTCGACGGCGATGATGTCATTGCCGGTGCCGCCGGTGATCGTGCTGCCGGAACCGCTGCCGGAGTAGGTGAACGTCTTGTCGCCGCTCGTCCCGGTGATGAGAACCGGCACGGTGACGTTGCTGTGGACGTCGAGGGCGTCCTCGCCGTCGCCGAAGTCACCATGGACGCTCGTGACGTTGGTGTACGTGTTGCTGCGCCCGAACGCCGTGACGACGAGCGTCGCGCCGCCGGCGGAGCTCCCGGTCTGGTCGATGACGTACGACTCGTTCGCGTCGTCCGTGCCGATGCCGCGGCCGGCACTGCGGCCGCCGACGTTGAGGTAGAGCGCCCCTCCGTTCCAGGTGCCGGGCGAGCCCAGGTCCCCGCCCATGTAGGTGGCTGGTGGGAACTGCAGGTAGCCGATGGTGAAGTGGGCCGTCTTGCTGATGCTGAACAGCCCGAGGTCGATGGAGACGGTGACCGACAGCTCCACCTTGACCCGACCGTCCGCCGGCATGGTCCGGGTGTCGAAGCCGAACGAGAAGCCGATGCCGAACCCGAGGAGGGTGATGCCGAAGACCCGGACCCGCACGCTGGCCGAGCCCTCGAGCAGCAGGGCGTAGCAGCCGTCGCTTCGTGTGCACCCGCCGCTGTTGTTGGCGTAGAACTGCGACGACACGTGGATGTTGAAGTCGCCGCGGATGCCGAAGCTGTTCGACCCGAGCTGCATGTAGCCGCCCAGGCGCACGTCGAAGCTGCCCTGCGAGTTGAGGAACACCGTTCCGCTCATCGAGGCCAGGCCGAAGAAGTCGACGCCGGCGCTGTACTGCGTGTACCACTGACCCACCGCCGAGCCCTGGGCGTCGGTCGGGCGCAGGCGGCCCATCTCGATATGCATGCCGGCGTCGAGCTTGAGCACCTTGAGCAGCTCGAGGTGACCCGTGACGTCGAGGGCGAAGGTGTGCGGGCCGATCCCGATGAGGGTGCGCCCGGTGGTGTTGATGCCGATGGAACCGATGGCGTCCAGGCTGAAGACGAGGGCGTCGGCGGTGACGTGGACGCCGAGCTGCATCGCGAAGCCGTCGGACACCACGGCGGCGCCACCGTCGACGCGGAACTTCAGCCCGCCCAGGTCGAAGGCCAGGGCGAAGGTGAGCTGGAAGCCGGCCGGACTGATCGCGAGGTCGACCTGACCGGTGGCACCGGTGAAGCCGACGAAGATCAGCGAACCGTCGAAGTGCAGCCGGAAGCCGGGGTCGATGGTGACGGTGGTCGCGGGAACCGTCGGGTCGGGAACGAACGTTGCCGAGCGACCCGTCGTGTTCAGCGACAGGATGGCCGTGGTGGTGAACGTGAGCCCGACCGTGCTGCCGAACGACGAGTCGACGGACAGGCTGAAGCTGGCCACCAGTCCAGAGCTGGTGATGTGCATGTAGCTGGCGACAGCGAGAGTGCCGATGGGCTGCAGCGAGAGGGAGCCGATGACCCGGAGCTCGAGCTCGCTGGGCCCGACCGTCAGGTCGACGTAGGCGTGGACCGTGATGACCTTGAGCACCGTGAGGTTGCCGTAGAGCATCAGTCGGAAGCCGGTGGCCAGCGTCGCGCTGGTGGTCGTCAGGGTGTTGGACCCGTCGCGGACGAACCCGCCGAAGTGGCCCGCCCCGTCGTCGGCGATGGCGAAGGTCTGGATGGTCCGGGCATCGGAGAACGTGTTGATCTCGGCGAGGGCCTGGACGTCGAAGCTGATGCCCGGGATCGCGTTGGCACCGAGGGTCAGCTGGACCCGGCCGACGATGCCGGTCTTGCTGGCGTCGAGGATGTTGATGTAAGCGGCCAGGTTGATCGTCGCCGTGACGGCGCCCAGGAACGGGATGGTGCCGCCCAGCGCCCCGTCGACGACGAAGTAGCCGGTCCCGTTCGTGTCGACGGCGGCGGTGATACCGATGTAGCCGTTGAGGCTCAGGGCGTTGCCGATGGTCAGCTGGGCCTGGATCGTCGCCTTGACGTAGACCGCCGGTGCCGCACCGGAGACGGGACGGCCGTCGAGGCCGGGGGGCGACGCATACACGGTGATGCTGGTCGGGTCGCCCGGGTGCAGCAGCGGCAGGAAGTCGGCCGGGATGACGAAGGTCTTGTCGTGCAGCGTCGTGTTGACCATGAGCGAGACCGTGCCGGTCGCGCTGAAGAGCGGCCCGGTCGGCAGGCCGATCCCGCCGCCGGTCGAGACGGTGATGCTCCCGGCGACACCGACGTCCCCCCCGATGACGTCGGTGTCGACGAACAGGACCGCGGTGGCCGAGCCGTAGGTGAGGCGGGCACTGCCGCTGCCGTAGGAGACCTCGCCGGTGAGGTACATGACCAGGCTCGGGGTCGGGAGGCCCGCGAAGGCGATGAAGATGCCGCCCTGCTCGCGGAACAGCTCGGTCGACTGTCCCGGCACCCGGACGACCAGCTGTCCCACGAGCTCCACCCCGAAGCTGACCGGCTGCAGGGTGAACACGCGGGTGAGGTCCGCTCCCCCGGCGCCGAGGCCCTTGAGGGTGATGCTCTCGGTCTTGACCTCGCTCGTCGTGTTGATCTCGAGGAAGCCCTTGCCGTAGAGGTCGAGGCCGTAGGGCTGCAGCTTCGAGAAGTTCGTCTCGATCGTGGCGACGCCCCAGAACTTCGGCACCGAGCTGCTGGGGTCACCCATGTCGAGGACGAAGCGGCCGGCCGTGGCGCCCACGGTGCCGAGCTTGATGATGGACAGCTGACCGTCGAAGGTCAGCGTGAACACCTTGCGCTGGCTGTCGATCTCGAGGATGACCTCGGCCTTGAGGTCCATCAGCGGCTCGGAGGTGAGACCGGCGGCCTGCAGGAGGATGCCGCCCGAGAGCTCGATGTAGAAGGACGAGCCGCGGGTGATGAGGCGGACCGTGCTGGTGCTCGCGGCCGCCGCGTTGCCGGCCGAGTCGTGCCAGGCGCCGGCCTGCAGGGCGACCGTGACGACCCCGGTCGAGACCGCGCCGGAGTAGAGGAGGCGGAAGCGGACCGGCGCGCCCGACGTCGAGGCGTCTCCGACCAGCTGGACCGAGACGAAGGTCAGGCCCTCGGTGCCGGCTCCGCTGAGGCGCACGAGGGTGCCCGCGGCGGCGAGCACGCCGGCGACGTCGACCGTGGCGCCGGGCAGCGGGGTGAGCACGACGTCGAACCAGACGGTGCCCGTATGCGTCGTGACCGCGGTGGGGTTCGCGTAGGCGCCCGAGCCGGTGTTCGTCCAGAGCGTGCCGGAGGTGTTGGCCCAGCTGCGGTCGAGGAAAGCGACGGTCAGGGTGCCCCCGGTGTAGCCGGTGAAGAAGTAGCGGTACGTGCCGGCGGCGGCGTCGACGACGGTGGGCACGCCCAGCACCGCGATGGTGGCGCCGTTCGACGAGGTGATCGTGATCTCGGCCCCGGCGTCGAGGAGGGAGGCCGGGTCGACGGCGATGCCCTGGAACGCCGGGAACGTGATGTCGACGTAGCCGCGGCCGTTGAGGTCGCCGGCGTCGAGGACGGAGTCCGGACCCGGGTCGGCGAGGGCGCCGGTGGGGTTCGCCACGGTGAAGCGGGCGGTGCCGACGAGGTTGAGGAAGCCGGCGGTGTCGCCGACCGTGCCGGCCAGGAAGGTGATCGTGTAGGTCCCCGGCGCCAGGGTGGCGGCGAAGGGGAAGCGCCAGACGTCGGAGCCGCCCTCGCGCACCGGGGTGCCGAGCGCCACGAGGGCGCCGGTGGAGTCCCGCAGCTCGATCTCGCCGCCGCCGACGGTCGAGCCGTCGACGAGGGCTCCGGACGTCGCCCGGAAGCGGATCTCGAGGTAGTGCAGGCCGTTGATCTCGCCCGCGCCGATGGTGCTGCCGGCCAGGCCGACCACCGAGGTGCCCGTGCTCGAGGTGACGGTGCGGACCGCGTCGACGGTCACGCCGGTCACGACGAAGGACTGGACGCGAGTGAGACCGGTCGGGGGTGAGCGGCCGCTGTTGTCCGAGAAGGCGTCCAGCTTGATGGTCACGGAGACGGCGCCGGGGACGAAGGTGCCGGAGAGGAGGTACCGGTAGGTCGTGCGCCCCAACCAGATCGGGGTCCCCCCGACGAGCGAGACGCCGGCTGCGCCGGGACCGCCCAGGAGGATCTCGTCCCCGCTGATGCTGCCGGCCGTGAGGGTGGAGCCCAGGCCGGGGCGGAACGTCACGTCGAGGTAGCTGGTGGGCGTTCCCGTCACCGTCACCGGGGCGACCGGGGTGCTCGACGTCGCCGCCGCACCGCCGGTGTAGTCGGACGCCGTCGTGGAGACGACCCGGGTGGCCGCCTGGGCCAGGGTCGGCGTGAACGTCACCGTTCCCGTGCCGGGCCCGGTGATGACGACCGGCACCGTGACCGTGCTGCCGCTGATGGTGATCGGCGAGGTCAGGTCGATGGTCACGACCCAGCCACCGCTCGAGTACAGCTGGATGCCCGGGATCAGCGGGTCGACGTCGGTGAACGAGGCGGCCGAGAGCGCATACCCCGTCGGCACGGTGAACCCGGACGGGAAGGCGATGGTCACGCTCGTCGGCATCGTGCTGCCGGCGGTGACCGTCACCGCACCGAGGGCGCTGGAGGCCGTGGCCCCGACCATGGCCCACGAGCCCGCGACACCCGTGACGGAGACCGAGCCGGTGGGGGCGAAGGCGCCCGTGATGAAGAACCGGACGGTGACGGTGCGGGCGGCGGTGTCCTGGGCGAGCATGAGCGGCGTGCGGGCGAGGTCGATGGCCGCGCTGCCGACCCCTGCGCCCGAGAGCGCCACCTCGAGGTCACCGTCGAGGAGGGTGGCGGCGTCGATCAGCCGGCCGCTCGGCGCCGTGAAGGTGACGTCGAGCCAGGTGAGCCACTGGCGGTGGTTCATGAGGGTCACGTCGACGCTGCCGCCCGGGGTCGGGTCGCTGATGGTGGCGCTCGCGCCGGTCACGGTGAAGGTGAGGTCGGTGACCGCGCTGCCCGCGCCGGAGGTCGTCCCCGACGGGGTCGTGACGTCAGCGTTCTTCACGGCGCCGGTAACGAAGTGCAGCCGCACCGTGCCGATCGGCAGGGCCGCGGCGCCAAGGTCGTAGCGGAACCGGGTGGTGCCCGTGAGCCGGATCGCGGTGCCCATGAGGTCCGCGATCTGCGGGCTGCCGCTGGCCCCCTGCTGGACGACGGTCACCACGGTGTCGGTCGTCGCGCCGGGGGCGCGGTAGGTGTACGTGCAGGCGGTGCTGCTGCAGACGAGAGGCACGAAGAGGATCCCGCTCGAGGTGGTCACCGCGACGACCGGCACCGGCTTGCCGTTGACGGTGACCGCGGTGCCGCCGTTGATGCTGACCGTGAAGGCGGCGCCGGTCTCCATGACGGAGGACACGTCGAGGCTGGCCCCGGCGGGGGCGGAGTAGGTGATGTCGACGTAGTGGTGCGAACCACTGCCGAAGTCGAAGGTCTGGGAGGCGGCGGTGCCGACGTCGACGGTGCCGCCGGCGGAGGCCGGACCGGAGACGGAGACGACGGGGGCGGTGCCGGTGGCGACCGGGTCGGACAGGCCGGTGGTGTCGAACGCGACCTCGTTGCCGGAGGAGTCCTTGAAGCCCATCTTGAGCTTGCCGTAGACCGTGAGCAGCCGGACCTGGTCGGGGACGTCGGCGAGGAAGAGGACGGTGGCGCTGCCCGAGGCGACCTTGGACAGGTCGACGTAGAGGCGGCCGCTGATGGACACGGCGTTCGCGGCGAAGTTCAGGGTGCCGACGATGAGCAGCTTGCCGTCGGTCGAGATCTTGACGATGACCTGCCCGTTGAACACGGCCTGCGACGTGTAGATCGAGTAGACCCGGGCCGAGCCCGTGATGACCATCGGCGAGGTGAACGCCGCCAGGAAGCCGCCGATGTTCGGGTTGTCGTGCACGGCCTTCGCCTGGCCGGCGACCTGGGACTGCAGCTGGGTCAGCCAGGTGGCCGCGGTGACGTTCGTCGGCAGCTGGAAGTCGTTGCCGCGCAGCGCGAACGGGTCATCGATGGAGGGCAGGGTCTTGAAGAACTCGACGCCCGCCGAGAAGTCGTTGATCGTCAGGCCCGTCGTGGGCTCGAGCAGGATGCCGCCCGGGACCTCGACGTTGATGAAGACCGACAGCGGGCCCAGCTCGGACAGGCCGAGGCGGATGGTGAACCCGGCCATGCCGGAGATCGAGAAGCCACCCTGGAGGCCGAGGTAGAACACCCGCTGCGCCACCGGCGTCGTCGTGTCGAACGGGCCGATGACGTTGTAGGCGCTGTCCAGCTTGAGGATCCCGCCGACCAGGCCGGCGTCGATGGTGCCGCCGAAGAGGTTGCCCTTGACGGTGACGCCGATGGCGTCGATGCCGATGATCGGGAACTGGCCCTGCACGAGCAGCGACGGCTGGATCCGGATGCCCTGGATCGACCCGCTGACCTGGAGGCCCTCGAGACCCTTGATGCTCGTGACACTGGCCGACAGCGTGAGGACGAAGTTGCCCGGGTCCTGACGGATGTCCCCCAGCCACTGGATGCCGATGGAGTCGATCGAGACGGGGAGGAACGAGGGCATCTTGAAGGTGTCACCGGTGGCCGAGCCGACCGAGAGGAAGACCCCGAAGCCCGCGTTGGTGACGAAGGTGCCATCGCCCAGCATGGAGAAGTTATGAGCCTCGCCACCGATGACGAGGGAGCTGATGGACACCTTGGCGCTGAGCGACTGGAAGGTCAGCATGACGTTCGTCGTGCCGGCCGCGCTGGTGTCGAGCCGGAAGCCCCGGGCGCTCAGCGTGACGTAGGTGCCGAGCTGCAGGGTGAAGGTGTCGACGTCGACCTGGAACGCGTCGACGACGCCGTGGGAGAAGGTCAGCGTGATCCGGAAGGCCTCGGTGTTGGGCGTGCCGTCCGGGTTGACGTCGTCGGCGGTCTGCCGGTCGGTCAGCCCGGAACTGAAGGTCTTGCCCGGGAACAGGGTGGCACCGCCGGTGGCGAACCAGATCTGGCCGTTGAAGTCCACCGAGGTGCCGACGGTGACGCTGAGCCCGGACACTCCGACGCGGATGTCGTCGAGGACCAGGATGCCGCCGAAGCTGATCTTGCCGTCGGTCGCCGTCGTGGTCAGGCTGTTCGTCGTGCCCGCCACGCCGTAGTCCAGCTCCGCCGTGCCGAGGTCGAAGCCGTTGTCGCGGATGACCAGGCCGGGCACCGTCGTGCCGCCTGAGGTGTACGGGCTGATCGACCCGCGCACGTGGAAGCGCGGGATGTCGATGGTCGCGGTGTCGATGACGACGAGTCGCTGGCCGGTGGCCGCCGCCGGGTCGTAGCCGAGCAGGATGCCCGTGGCGCTCAGCGTGGCGACGTTCGGGATCTCGGCCGTGAGCGAGCCGACCCGCAGGTTCCACTTGCCGGTGGGAGCGACCCGCACGGTGCCGCTCAGCAGGCCGAACACGTCGACCTTGAGGTCGAAGGTGCCGAGGACGCCGATGAGGTTGACGCTCACGCCGCTGGCGGTCTGCTGCGCGCTCGGGGTGGTCGAGCTGTTCGTCGCCGACCCGCCGAAGTTGAGGGAGGCCCGGTCGACCCCGAGGGCGATGGTGAGGACGACCATCCCGTCCTTGGAGAAGCCGAAGTCGGCCAGGCCGATGCTCGGGCCCTGCAGGGTGAGCGGGCCGAGGGACCGGGCGCCACCGGTGGTGGCCGCCCCCGGCGCGGACGGGTCGACGGTGAACGTCTGGGTCGACGCGGCGCTGGTCTGGATCGTGCCGGCACCGACGGACCCGCCGGCGACGCCGCTCTGGACGCGGCCGGCGGCGAAGGTGAGGACGACGGTGCCCGCACCGAACAGTCCCGTGGCGTTGGTGGTGTCGGCGTCCTTGAGGAAGTAGCGGTAGGTGACGCTCGTGGCGCTGTCGGCGAACCCGGCGACGAGGAGCGGGGCGCCCAGGAGGACGGGGACGTTGCTCGTGTCCCTCGCCAGGTCGGCCACGGCGGACCCGGTGACGGTGAACGGGGCCACGCTGCTCGTGAACGACGACTTGAGGATCGGGTCGGCCGTCCCGCCGCTCGTGCCGGGCAGGCTGGTCCACGTCACGTCGACGTAGCCCTGCGTGTTGATCTGGGCCGCGGTGATGGTGCCGCCGCTGCCCGGGTTGGCCAGCGTTGCCACGGGACCCGGCTTCGGGGCGCTCGCCGTCGGCGTGAAGATGATGAACTGCTGGTCGCCGCCCATCGTCGCCGCGCCGCCCTGGTCGGAGAACGCCCCGGGCCGCATCCGGACGGTCCACAGACCCTGGGCGAGCGGCGCGCTGAGCGTGTAGCGGTAGGTCGTCCCGGACACGAGGGTCGGGACGCCCTTGGCCTCGACCGTCGAGGCCGCGCCGTTGAGGAGGAGGTCGAACTCGGGGTCGGTGTCGACGATGGTGGACGTCTGCAGGTCGGCCTGGTTCACCTTGTTGAAGGTGACGTCGATGGTGCTCACCGAGCTGACGACGGCGCCCTTGAGCGGGCTGGCCAGGGCGAAGGTCGGGAACAGCGTCGGCGCCGTGACCGAGGCGGCCGGCGTCGGGGCGCTGGTCGGGAAGATGGCGAAGTCGTCGACCCGGAAGTTGACCAGCCGGAAGCCGGAGATGGACGAGATCGAGAAGGTGGCGAAGCCGCTCAGGCTGGCGACGTCGGTGCCCCCCACCGAGACGAGGATGGCCACCGGCGCGAGCGTGACGTCGAGGTCGCCGTTAGGTGACCGCACCAGGGCGAGGGTGCCCTGGATCGTGAAGACGTGCAGCACCGAGATCTGCAGGCCGGTGGCCACGAAGGAGTACGAGCCGGCGTCCACCACGGTCGACCCGGCGTCGGGCAGGGTGATGCTGCTCGTGGACGTGTTGGCGGTGAAGACGACGTTGCCCTGCACGGTGAGGCCGTCCAGGCCGAGGAGGCCGAAGGCGCCGGTGATCCGCAGGGCGAAGCCGCCCGCCGTGCCCTGCTTGAAGGCCATCGTCGCGTTGCGGACGACGACACCGGTCGCGTCGGGGTTGGCGGAGCCGTCGGGGTTGGTGAGGGGGCCGCGCCCGACGAAGATCTCCAGCCCGGTGCCCGTGAACTGTCCGGCGGAGATGGCGAACTGGCCGGCCTTGATCTCGAGGACGCCACCGAAGTCGAAGTGCAGGTCCTGCAGGAGGAACTGGACGGTCGGCGTGGCGGGCACGTCGATCGACACGGTCGCATCCCCGACGTCGACGCTCTGCTTGACCGCCACTCCGGTCGTGTTGAACGCGACGCCCACCGACGCGCCCGCCGAGAAGCCGGTGATGGCGACCTGCACCGCACCCGTGACGGTGCCGGCGACCCCGCCGGTCGTCGTGACGACCGTGGGGTCGGCCGAGCTGGTGTGGGCGCCGGCGCCGAAGAAGACCAGCGCACCCTGTCCGCTGACGAGCCCCGGGTTGGTGCCGCTGCCGGGGAGGGTCTGGGTGCTGCTCAGGGTGGCGTTGGCGAAGGCGAACCGGGTGACCTGAGCGCCGGTGGGACCGACCCGCTCGATGGCCACGTCGGCGTGCAGGGTCACCCCGGCCACGCCGATGTCGACGTTGGTCGCCGCGAACCTCAGGTACGGGCCCTTGGGCAGGGCGAGCACCTTGACGTTGGCGCGCAACAGCGGCCGGTCGCCGGCGGCGGCCCAGGTCACGATGTAGCCGGCCGCGGAGGTGCCGGTGACGACGACCGCGCCGGTCCCGAGCAGCGCGTTCAGCGCCGTCTGGACGGCCGCCGCGTCGGCCCCGACCGCGATCGGGCCCGACACCTCGCCCGCGTCGATGATGCCGTTCGCGTTGAGGTCGGCGGCCAGGGTGAAGGTGCCGGAGGGGACGCCCACGCTGACGCGCTGCACCTCGGACGCCGTTGACGTGCCGACCGTGGTCGTCGTGACGTCGACCCCCGCGAACTGGATGATGTCGTTGACGGCGACGCCGAGGCTGTTGACCTGCAGGACGAGGTGACCGCTGACGGTGACCGGGAGACCGACCAGGCTGACGTCGCCCTCCACCATGCCGGCATACCCGTTGGCCGTGACGAGGAACGCGCCCGAGCCGTTGGCGAGCTGGACCCCGGTGCCCGCGTCGCCGAGGAAGAGCGAGACCTGGGTGAGGCCGATGCGGACGAGCTTGGCGCCGCTCGAGGTGCGCGTCTGCTCGAGGAGGACGACGCCGGAGAGGGTCTGGCCGTAGACGGTGGCCGAGGCGGCGTGGCCCACGAAGCCGACCTGTACCCGCAGCGTGTTCTTGGGGACGGAGACCGTGACGGAGTAGCCGGGCGTACCGGGGACGGCGACCGCCGTGGAGACGTCGGCCCCCGTCGTGTTGACCTGGACGATCAGGTCGGCGCTGAGCGCGAGATGGGCGGAGAGGGTCGGGCTCAGGGTCAGGTTGGCGACGAGCGCGCCGGCCACCCCCGCCTGGCTGACGACGAGGGCGCCGTCGACGACGGTCGCGGTGGCCACCGTGGTCGTGCCGTCTCCGAGCGCCAGGGTGACGTTGTGCAGGACCAGGGTCACCGTGCCCGACGGGGCCTTCGTGACGGCGAAGTCCCCCGTGAGCCGCTGACCCGCCACGACGGCGGTCACGCCGGTGCCCGCGACCGTGACGCCGGGCTGGATCGTGACCGTGCCCACGGTGCGGGCCGCCGCGAGGGTGTCGACCTGCAGGAGCAGACCGCCGCTGAACGTGACGCCCGGGATGTCGACGGCCACGGTGGCGGTGATGAGGCCGTAGACCCCGCCCGCCGTCGTACCGGAGGCGCCGACGATGGTGAACGAGCCGCTGCCGTCGGTGACGCGCACGATGTCGCGCTCGGGCGACCCGAGCCGGAGGGCCAGGTGGGCGAAGGCGACGGTGGTGTCGTAGGCGACGGGGCTCGCGAGGGTGCCGTCGGCGTTCTGCTGGGCCCGGCGCCGCACGGAGACGTCGGTGGTGAGCTGCTGTCCGCCGATGGTCAGCACGACCCCGGTCATCGTGACCGTGACGTAGCGACCGGCGGCCAGCTGCAGCCGCTGGGTGACCCCGCCGACGACGACCTGCTGGTCGACGGCGATGGGCGTGACGGCGGTGCCGTTCACCGACTGGAGCTGGTTGACCTCGACCGTGACCGCGGCCGAGACCGGGGTGATCCCGGACCCCAGGCTCAGGGTCGCCGTGGCGGAGATGCGGCCCGCGAAGCCGGTCGGGGTGAAGAGGAGGAACGCCGTTCCACCGGTGACGCGCAGGCCGATGTCGTCGGTGGCGGCACCGGCGCCGGGGGTGCCGCCGTCGTCCCCGAGGAAGAGCTGGACGCCCGTCGCCGCGACACGCAGGACCGACGTGTCGTCGGTGGTGCCGAGGATGCCGTCGGCCCCGGCGGTCGTGGCCTTCTCGAACGCGAACGCCCCCGTGAGCGTCTGACCGAGCAGGGTGACGGTGACCGGGGTGGTGGCGGTGCCGAGGCTGACCCGGACGAACGGGCCGGCCGGGAGCGCGAGCCCGAGCGTCGTGTCGCTGACCGCCGCCCCGGTGGTGTTGACGTCCAGCGACACCGCCGCCGAGCCGAAGCTGACCGGCAGCGCGCTCATGCCCACGGGCGTGAGGGTGCCGGCCAGGCTCATCGCCAGCCCCGCGGAGGTGAGCCGGACGCTCCCGGACCCGCCGGTCACGCATACCCCGAAGGCGTCGGTGGTGGGGCAGGTGCCGAGGATGGCGGCGCCGGTGCCGAGGTAGGCGAAGACCGACGACGCGGTGACGGTGAGGGTGCGGGCGCCGTTGCTCGTGGACTGGGTGACCCAGAAGGTGCCCGCGAGCTGCTGCCCGGCCACCGTGAGCGTGAGACCGGTGCCGCCGACGCGGAAGGTGCTGGTGGCGGTGTTGACGTCGAGGGTGAGGTCGCTGCCGAACGCCACCTGCGGCACGGCCAGGTCGACGTGGACCGTCAGGGTGCCGGCCATGGCCCGGGTGGTGCCCGTGCCGCTGAAGGTGAAGGCACCCGTGCCGTTAGAGGCGGTGAGCAGTCCCCCGCCCAGCGACACGGAGACGTTCGCGAAGGTCAGCTGGGTCGCCGTGCCGTTCTGCACGAAGGAGACGTCGCCGCTGAGGCTCTGCCCGCCGACGACGACCGTGGCCCCCGTGGCCGACACCCGGACGTACGTGCCCGCGGCCAGGTCGAGCGCCGTGGTGGCGCCGCCGAGGGTGACCGACTCGGTGACCCGCGTGCCGGTGCGGTTGACGGCCAGGGCGAAGGTGCCGGCCACGGTGACGGAGGACGGGAGGAACCCGGCGAGGTTCACGGTGCCGGCGAGGCGGCCGGCGAGCCCCGCCCCGGTGAGGACGAACACGCCCTGGATGCCGGTGAGCAGGTCGGTCGTCCCGTCGAGGGAGAGCCGGCCGCCGAGGACGGCGACGACGACCCGCGGCTGCCCGAGGGAGCTGACCGTGCGCTGGATGCTCACCGACGCGTGGAGGACGGGGCCACCGGTTCCGAGGCTGATCGCCGCGCCGTCGACGCCGTCCACGAGGAGGCGGACGAACGGCCCGGCGGGGACCGAGGTCCCGGCGACGACAACGGGCGCCCGGGCGGTATTGACCTCGAGGGTGACGGTGCCCGTGGCGGTGGCGTCGCCGAGGCTGAGCGGCGACGCGGTGACGGTGATGCGCCCGGTGAGACCGGCCTGGGAGATGACGAGACCGCCCGTGGCCGTGACCGTCGTCAGCGGCGCCCCGAACGTCACGACGACCGAGCTCAGGGTCACCGCGACGGTCCGCGTGGCTCCGGTGCCCGACTGCTGGATCGCCACGCTGCCGGTGAGCGAGACCCCGCCCACGACGAGGCTGACGGCGGTGCCGCTCAGGGTCAGCGCCGAGGTCGTCGTCGTCGCGGTCACCGACAGGCCGAGGCTGCCGGTCAGGGTCAGGTCGGGGACCGAGACGGTCACGGTACCGGCGACCGCTCCGGTCATCCCTGTGGAGCTGATCGTGAGCAGGCCGCTGCCGTTGCTCAGGGCGACGAAGCTCGTCGTGCCGTCGCCGAACCCGGCGGTGACGTGGGCCAGGGTCACGGTCGTCGTGGCCGTCGTGCCCGAGCCGCTCTGGACGAAGGTGACGTCGCCGCTCATCGACTGCCCACCGACGGTGAGGGTGACGCCGGTGCCCTCGACCCGCAGGTACGGCCCGGCGGGCAGCGCCAGGGTCACCGTCTGGGTGTCGAGCGTGACCTGGGTGGCGACGGCCGCGGTCGTGGAGTTGACGGCGATGGTGAAGGTGCCGCCGAAGCTCGCGGCGTTGCCCGGGACGGTGACGGCGACCGTGCCGGTGAGGCGCCCCGCCACCCCCGCGGCGGTGACGACGAACAGGCCTGACGCCTGCGTGACGCTGACGCCGGCGCCGCTCCCCCCGAGGGTGAGCAGGACGCCGGTGGCGGCCATGTATGCGGTATGCGTCGGGGTGCTGCCCAGCGGCGCGTTGGGCGGCAGCGGGGCGGTCACCTGCGAGAAGGCGAAGACGCCGGTGAGCGACTGCCCGCCGACGGTGAGCGTGGCGGGCGTGGCCGTGGTGCCGAGGACCACGCGGACGGAGCGGGCGGGGAGCGTGACCCCGCCGACGACGCGGTCCACGGTCGCGGTGTTGAGCTGCAGCACCCCGTAGGTGGAGAAGGAGAAGCCGGTCGTGGCCGTGAAGGCGAGCGAGGTGAGGGCGAGCGACGCCGCCGTGCCCGCGGGCGTGAGGAGGAAGGTGCCGGACCCGACCGTCGCGGTGACGGCGCCGTCCCCGAGGACGAGCGTCACCGGCGTCGTCGTCGCCGCCGCGTTCAGGCCGGCGGCGGTGCCCAGAGTCACCGACAGGCCACCACCCGGGAGGGTCTCGACGCCGATGCTGCCGCTGAGCGTCTGGCCGGCGACGCTCAGCTGCAGGGTGCCGATGACCCGCAGGTAGGCCGACGTCCCGGCAGCCGGGATGGCGGCGCTGGAGACGGTGACCGCGGTCGCGTTCGCGTTGTAGAAGACGGTCGCCGTGCCGGTGAGGGTGACGCCGTCGAACCCGATGAGGGTGAGCGTTCCGCCGATCGAGAAGGCGAGCGTGCCCCCCGAGCCCTGGGCCCAGCCACTGACGTTGCTCAGGAGCAGCCCGCGGGCCAGGGGGCTGACGTGGGTCGCGTCCGGCGTGAAGTAGGGGCCCTGGCCGACGAAGACGGTCAGGTCTTGGACGTGCGTCCCGGCGTCGGTGTGGTCGAAGGTCCCGGCGATCTCGACGGAGCTGCCGATGGTCAGCACCCCGCTCACCGCGATGCTCACCCAGGTGCCGCCACTGGTGGACTCGGCGGCGGTGAACGTGATCGGCAGGGTCACGCCGCCGACGACGACCGACTGGGTGACGGCCCCGCCGGTGGCGTTGTAACGGACGGACGCCTGGGCCCCGGCGGAGAACGAGCCGCCGGTCACCGCGACGACGCCGGTGAACGTCCCCGCGATGCCCGAGCCCGCGATGACGAAGCCGCCTCGGCCCTGGGAGATGCCCACCGCGGAGCTCGACCCACCGGTCGTCGGGGTGAGCGAGACGCTGACGTCGGTGAAGCCGATGACGGTGACGCCGGGGTTGGCGCTGCTCACCCCGCCCGCGGCGTACTGCTCGAGGGTGAAGCTGCCGTGGAAGGTGGGCCCGCCGGTGACCGCGAGGTCGCCGTCGGTGACCGCCACCCGCAGGAACGGACCCGCCGGCACGTCGAGACCGAGCTCGGGCCGGGCGACGGCCGCGGCGCCGGTGTTGAGCAGGACGGTCACGGCGCCGGAGAGGGTGAGGCCCGGGATGTTCACGGCGCCCGCCAGGCTGCCGACCGAGAACGACCCCGCCACTCCCCCGGCGGTGACGACGAGCGTGCCCGAGACCTGGTTGGTCGCCGTGCCGGTGACGACGCTGCCCAGGGTGAGCGCGAGGTTCGTGACGGCGATCGCGACCTCGGCGCCGCTGCGCCGGACGAGGAGGCTGTCGGCCGACAGGGACTGCCCGCCGACGGTCAGCGTGGGGGCGGTGACCGTGGCGACGACTCCAGGCTGGATCGGACCCTGCGCCGTGGCGGTCGTGTTGACGGCCAGCGCGACCGTGCCGCTGATGGTGACGCTGGGCGCGTCCAGGGCGATGGTGGCCGACATCGTGCCGTACAGACCCTCCGCGGTGACGGTGAGGTCACCCGTGACCCCCTCGGCGCGTACGAGGGGCGCGGAGGCGGGGCCGAAGGCGAGGGACCCGCGGGCGACGGCGACCGTGAGGGCGCCGGTGCCCTTGGTGACGGTGAGGTCGCCGGTCAGGGTCTGCCCGGCGCCTGCGAGGAGGACGAGGCTGACGCCGGTGGCCGTGATGCGGAACGTGGTGCTGGCCGGCACCGTCACGGTGAGGACGGCTCCGCCCACCGGGAAGGCCTCGTCGACCGCACCCGTCGTCGTGTTGACGAGCGCGTCGACCGTGGCCGAGAGGCTCACGCCGGGAACGCCGGTGACGGCGAGCGTGCCCGTGATGCGGCCCGCCAGTCCGCCCCCGGCGGGGAGGAGGAAGGCCGCAGTGCCGTTGGTGAGGGACACGAGGGTCCGGGTGCCGTCGCCGAGGGCGAGGGCGACGTTCGTCGCGGCGATGCGCACGACGGTGCTGTCGTCGCCGCCGCCGGGGGCGTGGTCGGCGCCGTAGGAGACGGTGCGCTCGACGGCGACGTCGGCCGTGAGGGTCTGGGTGCCGTTCAGGGTGACCGTGACCCCGGTACCCGCGATCCGCAGGTAGGGGCCCGCGGGGAGCTGCACCCCGAGGGTGCCGGCGCCGACGGTGACCGTCTGGTCGACGGTGGCGCCCGTCGTGTTGAGCTGCACCTGCACGGCGCCGCTGATGCTGAGGGGCGTCCCGCTGCCGACCGCGATGGTCGCCGCCAGCGTTCCGGCGACACCGGCGGACCCGACGACGAACGCGCCGGTCGCGTTCTGCGCGCTGACGACCGGGCTGCCGGTCGGGCCGAGGGCGAGGGTGCCACCGGTGACCCCGATGCGGACGACGCGGGCCCCGGTGGTGTCGGACTGCTGGTCGAGGGCGAAGGTGCCGGAGAGGCTCTGACCCGAGACGACGAGCTGCGCGGTGCCGCCGAGCGAGAACGTCGCCGCCGCAGTGTCGAAGGCGATGGTGACCGTGCCCGACAGCGCCACGTTCGGGACCGCGACCGCCACGGTGACGGAGACGGAGCCCGTCATGCCCGCCGCACCGACGGTGAAGGCTCCGCTCGTGCCATCGACCTGGGTGGCCGTCACCAGAGGGGCCGCCGCTGAGCCACCCAGCGCGAGAACGAGGTTGGCGGTGGTGACGGTGATGGTCGGTGTGTTGCCGGAGACGGTGCGGGTGAAGGTCACGTCGCCGCTGAGCCGCTGGCCGAGGACGACGAGGGTGACCCCGGTCCCGCGGACCTGCACGTACGGTCCGCCACTGCCGGCCGCCGGGAGGACCAGGCTCGCGGGGGCGGCGCTGCCGATGCGGACCGTCTCGTCCACCGCGGCGGAGCCGGTGTTGACCTCGACGGCGAGCGCTCCGGTCAGGCTGACCTGCGGGATGGTGACCGCGAGGGTGCCGGTCATCCGCCCGGCCACGGTCGTGCCGGTGAGCAGCAGGACGGCGCTGCCCTGGGTCAGGGAGACGACCGGGGTGGCCCCGCCGAAGGAGAGGGCGACGTTGGTGGCGGTGAGGCGCAGGACCGAGCGGGTGGTGTCCACCGTGCCGTCGGCAAGCAGCGGGGTGGCCTTCTCGACCGCGATGTCGCCGGTGAGGGTCTGGCCCAGGACGGTCAGGGTGAGCCCCGTGCCCTCGAACCGCAGGTACGGCCCCGCGGCGACGGTGAGGGTCTGGGTGACCCCGCCGACCGTGAGGGACGTCGCCACCGCGGCGGCGGTGGTGTTGACCGTGAGGCCGAGCGTCCCGGTGATCGAGAGGTCGGACCCCAGGGCGGAGGTGATGTGGCCGCTGACCTGGCCGGCGAGGCCGGCGCTCGTGACCACCAGCAGGCCCTGCCCGTGGTCGATCCCGATGCTCTGGGTCGTGCCGGACCCGGCGCTGAGAGAGAACGTCACGTTGGCGAGCCCGATGCGGGTGGCGATGCTCCCGTCGGCGGCGGTCGCCCGCTCGAGGGTCACGTCGGCCGAGAGCGACTGCCCCAGGATGCTCAGCGACGCGCCGTTGACGGCGGCGCGCAGGTACGGGCCGGCGGGCAGGCTGACCGCCGTGTCGCTCACGGTGAGGGTGGCCGAGGCCGCCGTCGTGTTGAGGGCGAGCGACCCGTCGACGTTCAGGCCGAGCGCAGCGACCGCGACGTGGGCGGCGAGGCTGGCGGTGAGGCCGGCCGACCCGACGTGCACGGCCCCCGTGAGGGCGGTGACCGTCACCGCGCTGCCGAGCGCGACCGAGCCGTTGGACACCGTGGCCACGACGTCGGTGCCGTCGCGGGTGAAGGCGAGGTCACCGGAGAGGCTCAGGCCGCCGTAGGCGAGGGTCGCGCCCGTGACCTGGAAGCTCTTGACCGAGGCGGCCGACGCATACGTCACCGCCACCCCCGGGTCGGTGCTGCCGGGGATGTCGACCGTCTGGCTGACCGCGTAGCCGGTGGTGTTGACCTGGACGCTCGTCGTGCCGACGAGGGTCACGCCGGCGACGCCGATGATGCTCACCGTGCCGGACGCCGTCAGGGCGTAGCCTCCGCCGACCGCGATGAGCCCGATGCGGGCGTCGGTGAGCAGCACGCCGACGGCCAGCGGGTTGATGGCGCCGGTGTCGAGGCGGGCCGGACCGCGGCCGAGGAAGACGGTGAGCCCCGTGCCCGCGAAGACCTGTGCCTGCACGGGGGCGCCGCCGAGCGTGAGGCTGACGTCGCGGAACGTCACGCTGCCCTCGATGCTGACGAAGTCCCCGATGGTCAGGCTGGCGTTCGCGACCGAGAGGCTGAAGACCGGCGTCGCGCTGGCCGGGAACGTCACCGTCAGGGTGCTGCTGCCGACGACCACCGTCGTGCTGACCGCCTGGCCGAGGATCGTGTCGACCTCCAGCAGCACGGAGCCGCTCATCGTCAGGCCCGTGGTCGAGGCGGACGCGGTGCCCGAGACGTAGCCCGCCACGCCGCCCGACCGTAGGACGAGGACGCCGCTGCCGTTGAAGAGCGAGGCGGTGGACGACGACCCGAGGGCGGCAGTGACGCCGGTCATCGCGAGGACGATCTCCGTCGACCCGTCGGCCGCGGCCGACCGCTGGACAGCGAACGACCCGGTCAGGCTGCCGAGCGCGCCCACTGTCACCGTGGCGCCGTCGAGCACGACGCGCAGGTAGGGGCCGGCCGGCAGGGTCGTCGTGCCGTCGAGAACCGCCGGCGCCGAGCGCGTGTTGACCTGCAGGGCCACGCTGTTCGTCGTGAAGGCCACCCCCGGCACCGTCAGGGTCGCGGCCGCCGTCAGCGAGCCCGCAACGCCGTCGGCGCCGAGGACGACCGTGCCGCTCGCCCCCGCGACCGTCGCGAACGTGCCGAGGCTCAGCCCCGCGCTGACGAGGTCGAGCCGGTAGGTCGACGCCCCCGCGCTGCCGGCGACCCGCTCGAACCAGATCTCGCCGGTGAGGTCGACTCCCCCGACCGTGACGACGACCGCGGTCCCGCCCGCCCGGAGCGTATGCGCCGCGAGGGCACCCTGGGCGGTGTCGGCCGTGTTGACCTGCACGGTCACCGTGCCGGTCACGACGACGCCCGGCACCGTGACGGCGACGGCGCCGGTGAACGAGCCGTAGAGGCCGGTCGCGCCGGCGGTGAGGGCGGCCGTGGCCCCGGTGACGGACACCAGGCCGTTGCCGAGGGAGAGCGTGCCCTGCGCGAGGCTCAGGGTGACGACACCCGAGCTCTTCTCGACGGTGACGTCACCGGAGAGGGACTGACCCGCGACGGTGAGCACGATGCCGGTGCCCGCGAGCCGCAGGTAGGACCCGGTGCCGGCGGCCACGACCACCGGGACGTCGGTGTCACCCACGCGCACGGAGTCGTCGACCGCCACGCCCGTCGTGTTGACCCGCAGCTCGAGGGTGCCGGCGAGCTGGACGTCGGGAAGGCTGACGGCGACCGTGCCCCGCACCTGGGCGGCGACGCCGTTCTGGGTGATGAGCACCGCGCCCGTGCCCGCGGCGAGGGAGACGACCGTGGTGGCGCCCGCCGTGACGGCCAGGGTGGCGTTGCTGACCGCTACCCGGAGGACGGTGGCCCCGGTCGCGTCGACGCCCCGCACGACGACGAGGTCGGCACTGAACGACTGGCCCCCGACGGTGACGGTGGCCCCCGCGGCCTCCACCCGCGCATACGGACCGGCCGGCAGGTCCCCGACCGCCGCGGCTCCGGTGTTGACGGCCAGGCGGACCGCGGACCCGAACGACAGGCCCCCGACGGTGGTCGTGACGGTGGCCGTGAGGCGGCCGCTGACGCCGGCGGCGGTGAGGGCGAGCGAGCCGGCGACCGCGGCGGCGTCGAGGAGGGTCGTCGTGCCCTGCGTCAGCGCGAGGTGCCCGCCGCCGACCGTGACGCTCGTCGTCGTGACCCCGCCGGTCGTCACCCGGGCGAGCCCGAAGGTGTCGACGTGGATCGCCTGGCCCGCGACGGTGACGTCCAGGGCCGAGCCGGTCAGCGTGACGTGCTGGGGATCGGCGGCCACGCTCGACGTCAGCACGTCGAGGCTGATGGTGCCGCCGACGGCGAGGCCCGGTACGAGCAGGGTCAGCGTGCCGGTGAGCGACCCCGTCGCGGCGGTGCCCGCGAGGGTGAGCGAGCCGGCCGCGCCGGTCTGGGCGAAGCGGGCCACCGTGGCGCCCTGGCTCTGCACGACGACCGTGAGGTTGGCGAGGGCCACCGAGACGCCGGTCGCGCTCGTCGTCACGACCGCGTCGGCGGTGAGCGACTGGCCCAGCACCGAGAGCGTGAGCCCCGAGGCGCTGAACGACGTGAAGGCGGTGGACGCCGTCCCGGTCTCGGTGGCGGTGCCACCGGTGCCGTCCGTGAACACGAGGGCGACGGAGCCGCTGCCGTCGGCGAAGGCCACGCTCTGGTCGACCGCGCTGGTGGCGCTGTTGACCCGGGCCCGCAGGTGGCCCGAGGCGGTGACCCCCGGGATGCCGAGCAGGGCGACGTCACCCTGCGCGTCGAGGGCGTAGTCCGTGCGGGAGCCGGCGCTGCGCAGGAGGAGGCCGACGGTCGCGCCGCTGACGAGGACACCGTGCGCCGTCGTGCTGACCGCGCCGTCGGCGCCGTACGGCGAGCCTTGGCCGAGGAACAGCCTGACGTCGCGCAGGGCGAGGAGCACCGTGACCGACGGGGTGCTGGCCGCCGTGTCGACCGTCACGCTGCCCGTGCCCGTCCCCGCCACCAAGCCGGAGGCGGCCACGGCGCCGGTGACGGTCCCGACGAGGCCGGCGGTGGTGCGGGTCAGGGTGCCGCTGCCGGCCGTGAGGGTGATGCTCTGGGCCGTGGTGCCGGCAGTCAGCGTGAGACCGCTGACCGCGAGGGTGAGGGTGGTGCCGTCGGAGGTGACGACCGCGCTGCCGCTGAGGCTCTGCCCGGCGACGGTGAGGCCCAGGGTGCCGGCGACGCTCAACCCCGCGGTGCCCGTGTAGGAGACCGTCGCTGCGCTCAGCGTGACCCCGGTGAGGGAGACGGCGCCACCGGTGATGAGGAAGTCGAGCGCGCCGGCCGACCCGTGGCTGGTGAGGGTCAGAATGCCGGTGGTGACGGTCAGGGCGCCCATGGTGAGCGCGATGCTGCTCGCCGCGAAGGTGAGGTCGCTGCCCGTCTGGGACAGGGTCGCGGTGGTGGGGCTGACGGTGGCGACGACCGTCCCGCCCGAGCTGACGGTGAGGCCGAACCCGCTCACCGAGAGGGTGAGCACGCCGGCGTCGAGCGCCTGGCTCGACAGCGTGTAGGTCGCGACGAGCGTGCCCGAGCCCTGCAGCCGGGCGCTGCCGACGGTGAGGTCGAGGGTGACCGAGGCGCTGATCGTCACCGTGCCGGAGTAGGGGCCGGAGCCGGTGAGCGCGGCGGCGAGGGTCAGCGTGACGCCGCCCAGGGTGACTCCCGGCGCCAGGGTCAGCCCGGCGCCGACGGTGTACGTGGCCGGGAAGGTCGACGGCGCGGTGGCGAGCCAGGCCTGCAGCTGGGGGACGATGAGGCCGACCAGGCCGTCGAGCGGTGACCCTGTGACGTAGGAGCTGAAGTGCGGCAGGGCCGCGGTGACGAGGCCCGTCGCGGGGTCGTAGGTCGTGGCCTGGCGCTGCACGGTGCCGTCGGCGGCCAGGTAGTAGACCCCCGACACCGCGCCCGCCGCGCCGACCAGCACCGTGAGGACGGGGGCCACGGCGAACGTGGAGACGACGGCGCCCGTATGCGCGTCGTAGGCGTGCAGGTCGTACATCGCCGACGTCGTGTGCAGACCGTCGACCGGGCCGACGTGGCTGTCGATCGTGACCCACGCGTCCGCGCGGAGCGAGCCGGCCGCGAAGGTGAGGGTGGCTCCGCCGGAGCCGAGCGTGCCGCCGAGGGCGGCGAGGACGAGGACCGATCCTGGAAGCGGCTGGTATGCCTGCTGCGTCGGGATGGCGGTGGTGCTGTCGTCCGTGATGGTCACGCGGCCGGTCGGTGCGGTCACGACGGCGGCGGAGCGGTGGACGGTCGCGGTGCTGGCGGTGAGGTCGACGGTCAGGGTGCCGTCGGTGGTGCCGGTCGGTGCGGTGGCGATGGCTCCGGCGGTGGGGGGCCCGCGGGCCGCCGTGACGAGGACGTCGCCGCCGGAGACGACGGTGCTGCCGAGGTCCACGAGGGACGCGAGCCGGCCGAGGGTGACGGCGAGGGCGGTGCCGCCGTCGCCGTCGGCGCGCGAGGCACCGGACGCGGCACTCCCGCCGACCGCAGCCTCGAGGCTCACTGGCCCGCCCGCGCGCAACGGGGCGCTGCCGCCGAGGACGGTGGTCACGCTGGTGTCGACGAGGGTCAGCGCGCCGGAGGCGGCGCCGCCGTCGGCGACCCGCACCCCGGCCGCGCCGGCGGTGCCGCCGAGGGCCGCGTCCGCCGCGAAGGCCGAGTCGAGCGTCGCCGAGGAGCTGGCTCCGGTGGCGCTCGCCCCGGTCACGGCGGCGAACGCCATCCGGGGGGCGGCGAAGGACGAGCTGACGGACTGGCCCGAGGAGGTGAGGGATGCCGACCCGCCCACGCTCAGGTCGCGGTCCAGGACAGTGGTGACCGTGTGGCGGGTCGCCGTGAGGGCGGCGCCGGAACCGGTCGCCGTGCCGGAGGCGTCCTGGGTCGCGGCGAGCACGAGGTTGCCACCGAGGGCCGTGGGGGCGCCCGACTGGATCCCGGCGGTCGTCGAGACGACGGAGGAGAGGACGGCGACTCCGGAGCCGGTGACGGCGGCGTGGTCGGTGGTGCCCGCGGTCACCGTGAGGTCGCCGGCGCCCGCGAGCCGGGCGTCCTGGGCCAGCGTCCCCCCGGTCGTGTCGGAGACGACGAGCGCGGCGACGGAGCCCGGGCCACCCTGCGCCGCCACGTGCGTGTCGAGCGCCGACCCGGCGGCGATGGTGAGGGGGCTGGCGCTGAGGGCGAGCTGGGCGCCGGGCGCGACCTGGGCCTGGGTGTCGGTGACGACCCGCGCGGCGGCGACCGCACCGCTCGCGGGGACGTGGGCGGACACGATCCGGGCGAGGTCGCCCGCGTTCGCGCTCGGGGCCCCGGTCGGTGAGCCGGACGACTGGACGGTGAGCGAGCCGGTGGCCGTCGCGGACAGCAGGACGCCCGCCGAGGTGATCGTCGGGCTGCCGTCGATGCTCGCGTGGGTGGTGCGCGCCAGGTCGGCGCTGCCGAGCGCGAAGCCCGTCGGGGTGCTCGCCGTGACGACGACGACGGTCTGGTTGGCGGCCGTCACGGCCAGGCGGCCGGTGGTGACGACGACGCTGCGACCTCCGAGGCGGGCGCTCGAGACGCTGGCCGCGCGGGTCCACGCGCTGTCGCCCGCGGCCGTCGAGCGGAGGTCGGCGTCGCTCGCGATGCTGACGTCGCCGTCCGCGTCCACGGCCGCGTCGGTGACGACGACGACGGCGCTGGACGCGACCACGGCGGTGTCGGTCGTGTGGCTGACGGCGCGCGCCAGGAGGGAGACCGCGCGGCCGGTGAGGGTCGCGCCGCCGACGGTGAGGCTGGCGTCGGCCTGGTCCGCGCTCGACAGGGCGGTCAGGGCGATGTCGCCGGTGCGGCCCGCCCCGCGGGTGTCGACGACCGTGCCAGGCGCGACCGTGACGTGGCGGCCCGTGACGCTGAGGTCGGCGCCGAGGGTGGCGATAGCGGTGCCGCTGCCGAGGGTCACGTCCGCGTCGCCGTTGTCGAGCACCAGGCTGAGGGTGGGGGCGTCGAACGTCAGGTTCGAGGCGAGCGAGTGGGTGGTGAGTGAGCCGGCGGCACTCCCGCCGCTCAGCTGCAGCGCCGACCCGGAGCCGAAGACGGTCAGCGTGTCGACGACGCCGTCGAGGTCCATCTCCAGTGCGCTCGACCGGGTGAGCCCGCGCAGGTCGACGGTGAACGACGCACTGCCGTGGGCCCCCCGGACCGAGACCGACGTGAGGCCGCCGGCGTCCACGCCGGTGGTCGACGAGCCGGAGGCGAAGACGATCCGGTCGCTCCCGGCGTCGTAGGTCAGCGCGCCGGCGGCGGCCCTGGCGGCCGAGACGGTGAGGGTGGCGGCCGTGCCGGAGACCGTCCAGACCGGCGCATCGACCGGCACGGTCGGAGCGACCGGGGCGGCCGGCTTGGCGGCGGCGGCCTTGGGGGCGGCCGTCGTGGCGGCGGCGCTGGAGGGGGACGCCGTCCGGGCGGCCGTGCTGGGGGCGGTGGTCGCGGTGGTGGTGCTCGGGATGGTGGTGCTCGGGGTGGTGGCCGTGCTTGCCGTGCTCGCGGTGGTCCCGGTGCCGGCTGCCGCGGGCACCGGTGTCGTTCCCGAGGTGCTCGTCGTCGAAGGGGTCGCCGTCGTCGTCGTCGCGGTGGTGGCGGCCGGGTCCGCGCTCGCGGCGGGGGTAGCGGCGACCGGGGCCGCGGCGCTCGATGCCGTGGCGGGCGTGGCCGTGGATGCTGCCGCGGACGTGGCCGGAGCCGTCGTGGTCGACCCCGCGGGGGCGGTCGCGGTCGCGCCGCTCGCACCGGTGGTGCCGGTCGAGCCGGTGGCCCCCGTCGCGGCCGTCGTTCCCGTTGCGGCCGTCGTTCCCGTTGCGGCCGTCGTTCCCGTTGCGGCCGTCGTTCCCGTCGCGGCCGTCGTTCCCGTCGCGGCCGTCGTTCCCGTCGCGGCCGTCGAGCCCGTGGTCCCCGTCGAGCCACTGGTCCCCGTCGAGCCAGTGGTCCCCGTCGAGCCAGTGGTCCCCGTCGAGCCCGTGGTCCCGCCCGACCCTGTGGAGCCCGTCGTCCCCGGGTCCGGCGTCGGCGTGGGCGTCGCCACCACCGTGGTGCCGTTGCCGCCACCGACGGTGGCCGTGGCCCCGTTCGCGAGCGGGCACGAGATCGAGGCCTGACCGCCGGCCCCGACGACGTTGTTGCACTGGCTCGTCGAGAGCGCCTTGGCCAGGGCGGCGAGGGCCTCCTGCAGCCGGGCGTTCGCCGTCTGCTGGGCCGTGTCGGCGGCGGCCTGGGCCGCCGACACGGTAACGGACGTGGAGCCGGCCGAGGTGCTGCCGGTGCGGGTGGTCTTGGTTGTCGTCGTCGAGGTCTTGCCGCTCTTCGCGGCGGCCGCCTTCGACGCGGCGGCCTTGGTGCTCGCGGCCTGCCGCTCCTGAGCCAGCACGGCGTCGATCTTGGCGCGGGCCTGTGCCGTCGGCAGGGCCGTGACCTGCACGGACACGGCCTCTCGCAGCGGGACGACGGCCGGCGGCTGAGACGGGAGCTCCGTCGCGCCCCGGGACGACGCGGTCGAGGCCGGCGCGGTGGCGACGGGGCGGCTCGAGGCCGCGGGTGCGGCGCCGACGGGCAGCTCGGACGCGGACGCGCTGAGCGGCTGCACCACCACGAGCGCCGCGACGGCGACGCCGACGATTCCGGCGAGCGCCGGTCGGGGGAAGGTGAGCCGAGGACGGGTCGCTCGGGCGGCGTCGCGTGTGGCGACGTGCGGCGCTCCCCCAACGGACATGCTCATCCAGACGTCAGAACGAAACCCTCCATCTCGCCCTGCACGACGAACGGGGTGCGGACCCGCGGGGGTCCGCCAGAAATAGTCGACCCACCCCGTCAGGCTGTCAACGGGCTCACGAAAAGATCATCCGAACGGATGATGATTCCCCCGAAACCGGACATGTTGGTAACGGCGACCCGTCCATCACCCGTGGCATCCGCCGCCGCACGCCTCGCCGGACCCATGTCCGCACCCACAGCCCGCGGGGGCGTCGGGGGCGCCGAGGACGTCGAGCCGACAGGCGCACGACGCCAGGACGGGCACGTCGGCCCGCGCCCGGGCCACAGCGAGCTGCTGGGCGACGAGCCGCGCCTCCTCAGTCCGCCCCAGCCGGGTGAGGCACTCGTGGTAGCCGTGCAGGCTCCAGACGTTGCCCGGGTGGTGCACCGACCGGCTGACCGTGGGGTCGAGCCCGAGGTCGGCGGCATACACCGCCGCCGCGTCCGCGACCCGGCCCTGCTCGAGCAGGAGGGCGCCATAGGCGTGACGGGTCGGCTGCATCCAGCCCCACGGCTCGTCGTAGGGCAGGGCGTCGTCGAGGGCGATGGCCCGCTGCAGGTGGGCGAAGCCGATGTCGACGTCGCCCTGCCGGTAGGCGATCTCCCCGTCGAGCATCGCCTCGGCGATCGCGAGGATGTCGCGCGCGGTGTTGTTGAAGAGGTAGCGCGAGTCCGGCACGGCCGCAACGGCTTCCGCGAGCCCGGCCCGAGCCTCGAGAGCCCCGGCAACATCGCCGAGGGCGGCGAGCGCGACGCCGCGCCCGTAGAGCACCGTCGCGGTCGTCGTGCAGTAGAGCGCCCGGTCCTCCGGCAGCGGGGCGGCCGCGAGGTCGGCCCAGCGACCGAACCGTACGAGGACGTGGGTCCGCAGCGGCACGAACGCCTCCAGCCAGTCGGCCATCGGCGGCGTCTCGATGCGCAGCAGCTGCGGGGTGAGCTGGGCCGAGAGCTCAGCAGCCGCGGAGACGGCGTCCTCGTAGCGCCCGAGGAACATCGCCGCGTAGACGACGAAGTGCAGGTCGTGCGCGCGGTAGAGGGAGTAGAAGTTGAGCGGGCCGGCGCGCTCGACGAACCGGCGGTCGGCGGCCACCGCGGCGCGGTTGGCCAGGATCGCGGCGTGGTAGTCGCCCACGAGGACGTCGATGTGGCTCGGCATGTGCTGGAGGTGGCCGGCGTCGGGCACCAGGCCCCGCAGCCGGTCGGCGCTCGGCAGGGCGGCCTCGGGGCGCTCCGACATCTCGAGCAGGTGGATGTGCAGGTGGAGGACGAACGGATGGCGCGGGCCGCCGGGCCGGGTGAGCGCCGCGTCGAGGAGGCGCTCGGCCTCCACCGCGCGCGACCCCGGGGCGGGCGCACCGGTCAGCGGGTCCCACAGCGCCCAGGCCGTGACGTTGACGAGCGCGTCCGCGGCCAGGGCCAGCACGTCGAGGTCGTCCGGGAAGCGCGCCGCGACCGCGACCATGGCGTCGGCGTAGGCCGTGTGACCCGCAGCCCAGGTGTCCGCTTCCTGCGCGTCGACACCGGCATACCGGCTGGTCAGGGCGTCGACGAGCGCGGCCTCCGGTGTGTCGGCCGACCCCGACGCGGCCACCCCGGCGCTCGCGAGGGCGAGCTCGCGCTGCGCGCGGTCGAGGCTCTGCGCGAGGTCGACCGGGTCGAAGGCCTCCCAGCCCTTGTTGTAGTTGGGCCCGACGACGTAGGCGATCCCCCAGCGCGCGACCCACAGGTCGGGGTCGGCCGCCAGCGCCAGCTCGAAGCAGCGCTGCGCCTCCTCGTGGTTGAACGCGTAGGCCCACACGAGGCCCTGGTCGAACCAGCCCTGCGCGTCCGTCGAGCCGGTGGCCACCGGCCGTCGGTGGCTGCCAAGGTCGTATGCGTCACTCACCCCGGGAGGGTAAGCGAGCCGGCGGCGTCCTGCCAGGCGGTCTCGCCCAGGGCCGTGGCGATGCGACCGGCCAGCGCGACGTTGTTGCGGTAGGCCGCGACGTTGACGTCGAGGCTGCGGCCCTGCGTCGCGCGCTGCACGTAGTCGAGGAGGAACGGCGTCGAGTCGTGCCCGCTGACGCCCTGGTACTCCGCCGCGGCGAGGGCCTCGACCAGCACGGCGTCGTGCTCCGCCCGGTCGAGCTGGTCCTCCTCCGGCACGGGGTTCGCGACGACGATGGCCGCCGCCACCCCGAGCGCGTCCCGGGCCCGGACGAGCCGCGCGGCCTCGGTCGCGTCCGCCACCGCATACTCCACGCCGAACCCCGAGTCGGCGACGTAGAACCCGGGGAATCGTGTGGTCCGGTAGCCGACGACGGCGATCGAGAGGGTCTCGAGCCGCTCGAGGCTGGCCGGGATGTCGAGGATCGACTTGACGCCGGCCGACACGACGAGGATCGGCGTCTGCGCGAGCACGGGCAGGTCGGCCGACTCGTCGAACGTCGCCGCCGCCTCGCGGTGCACTCCCCCGAGACCACCGGTCGCGAACACGCGCACCCCCGCGCGGTGGGCGAGGAAGGCGGTGGCCGCCACCGTCGTCCCGCCCGAGAGCCCCTTCGCCGCCGCGACGGCGAGGTCGCGCAGGCTGACCTTGCTCACCGCGTCACTGCGCGACAGCGCGGTGATCTCCTCGGTGCTCAGACCGACGACGGGACGGCCCTCCAGAACGCCGATCGTCGCTGGCATCACGCCGGCCACGCGCAGCTGTTCCTCCGCGGCGAGGGCCACCTCGAGGTTGCGGGGACGAGGCAGGCCGTGGGTGAAGATCGTCGACTCCAGGGCCACGACGGCCCGGCCCTCGGCCAGCGCCGCCTGGACGGCGTCGGACACGACGACGGGGTCCGGGGAGCCGGCGGCACCAGGGGTGGTCGGGTGGGGCACGGGAGACCTTTCGACGCGGAACCGGGCGCCGTGACGCTACGGCACCCGGGGAGGCGGTTCGGTCAGTGGCTCGCCGCCCCCCGTTGCGAGCGCTCGCGCTGGGCGGTCATGTGGCCGTCAAACTCCTCCCGCCAGCTCTCGCTCATGGCGATGCCCGACCGGCGGGCCTCCTCCGTGCTGAGCTCGACGGGGAACCCGAAGGTGTCGTAGAGGACGAACAGCTCGGCGCCGGTGAGCCCCGTGCGGCGGTAGCCCTTCATCTGCTTGATGCCCTTGCGCAGCGTGCGCCGGAACTGCTGCTCCTCCTTGGCCAGGACGGCGACGACCGTGTCGGTCTCGCGGGCGACCTCCGGGTAGTGCGCGTCGTAGATGCCGGCGATGGTCGGGATGAGCTGCGGGAGGAAGTTCTCCTCCAGGCCGAGGTCGAACGCGTACCGCACGGCCCGGCGGATGAGCCGGCGCATGACGTAGCCCTGGGTCTTGTTGCTCGGCCGGACCCCGTCGACGGCGAGGAACGTCGCCCCGCGCAGGTGGTCGGCGATGACGCGCATCGCCAGCGTCTCGTCGCCGTACGCGCGACCCGAGAGCTCCTCGAGCTGGGCGACGATGGGCCACAGCAGGTCGATGTGGAAGACGTCGGGCTGGTCGGAGGAGGCGGCGGCGATGCGCGCGAGGCCGCCGCCGTAGTCGACGTTGCGCCGGGGCAGGGGCTCGAAGCCGGTCTCGGTGCGGCGGTACTCCATGAAGACGGAGTTGCCGATCTCGAGGTAGCGGCCGCAGTCGCAGTTCTGGTGGCAGTGGGCGCCGTAGCGCGGGTCGTGCTGCACCTGCGGGAAGAGGTAGAACACCTCGGAGTCCGGGCCGCCGGGCTCGCCGACGGGCATGTCCTCGGCGATCCCACCGCGGCACCACCAGTTCTTCTTGCCGTAGAACGCGATGCGCGCCCCCCGGTTGCCCCGCTCGGCCCCGCGCTCCTCGCTGTCGAGCTCGACCTGGTCGGCGGACACCCCCGCAGCCGTGAACAGCTCGGTCCAGATGGCGGCCGACTCGGTGTCCTTGGGGATGCCGTGCTCGGGGTCCCCGATGAAGCACGAGACGTAGATGCGGTTGGGGTCGAGCCCGACCCGCTCGGTGAGGAAGGTCCACAGCTGACGCAGCTGGTGGTCCTTGAAGTAGTCGCCGAGGCTCCAGTTGCCGAGCATCTCGAAGAAGGTCGTATGCCGGTTGTCACCGACCTCCTCGATGTCCTGCACGCGCAGGCAGGTCTGGCTGTCGGCGACCCGCGAGCCCTCGGGGTGGTCGGCGCCGAGGAGGTACGGCAGCAGGGGCTGCATGCCGCTCCCGGTGAACAGGGTGCTGGGGTCGTCCTTCGGGATGAGCGGAGCGCGGCTGATCACCGCGTGCCCGTTCTCGGCCATGAAGTCGAGGTACTCGGTGCGGATCTCGTCGGCGTCCATGGGCGCATTCCACACGACCCCGGGCCGCTGTGTCGAGAGATCCACGTCGCGTCCGGGGGGCCGCAGCGGTCGGCTTGCCCCCGGGACGGCCGTGCACTACCTTCGACAGCACACGGGGGATGCGCACTTGGGGCGCCTCGCCAGGTTCAAGTCCTGGGTCCTCCACCATGAACGAGGACGGGCGCCGCGGTTGCGGCGCCCGTTCCTGCTATCCGGCCTTCTGCGTCCACTCCCGGTGCCGGCCCTCGGCGATGAGCGCGAGCCGGCGCAAGGCCTCCTTGTTGCGTGCCGCGATGAGCGGCTGCCGGACCACCCGGGGCACGAGGGTGCCGGGTCCGACCACCGCGTCCTCCACGATCGTCACGTCGCAGGTCTCGTCGGCCCAGGCGTCGAGGCGCAGGTCGACCCGCGCCTCCCCCATGGGCCAGCCCTTGGCCTGGATGCCGAGCCGCTCACCAGGGCGGGACTCCACGACCCGGCTCTCGTCGTTGACCACGACCGGCCAGACGCCGAAGGAGTGGGCCAGGGCGCTGCCCACCGCCGGCCAGGCGACGTCGACGGTGCGCACCCGCGACGCCCCGACGACCCAGTTGCCGTAGAGCCAGCCGTCGGCCAGGACGGCCCACACCGCCTCGGCCGGTGCCTCGATGTGGCGCACGACCTGCGCCAGCCCATGTCCACTCAGCTCCGTCTCCACGGCAGGCTCCTTCCGAACGGTTGGTCGAACACTCCACCGAACACCGTGCCCCACGGCCCCCGGGTCGCCTCTCCGGCCACGACGGGCTCCCACACGTTGCCCGGGGACGCCCCCGCGGGGGTGCGCTGCAACCCGGTCAGCTCCATGAGCGGCGTGACCAGGAGGTCGAACACGGCGGGCAGCGCGCGGAACCCGAGCACGGTGACGAGGTTGGCGGGGCCGACGTCGAGGTCGCGGGCCGGACGTTCGAGACAGCGCTCGACCCCGGCCGCGACCCGTTCGGGCGACACCACGGGCGGCGGCGGCATGCCGTGCCGACCGGCATACGTGCCCGCCTGGAGGTAGACTGGCGTGTTGACCCCGCCCGGCGAGACGAGGCTGACCTCGACGCCGGGGGTCCCCCGGGCCTCGATCTGGAGGCAGCGCACGAGGCCGTGCACCGCCCACTTGGCCGTCACGTAGGCGCTCATGTAGGGCGTGGCGATCTTGCCGAGCAGGGACCCGACGACGACCAGGCGCCCGCCGCCTTGGGCCTCGAACCGGCGCAGCGCCGCACGCGCGACGGTGGCCGTGCCGCCGAGCGTCACCTCGAGGGTGCGGTCGAAGACCTCGGCGGGCACGTCGGCGAAGCGGCCGTAGGCGAGCACCGCGGCGCTGTGGACGACCGCGTCGACCCGGCCGAAGCGCTCGGTGGCGGCGTCGAGCAGGGCCTCCACCTGCTCGGTGCTCGACACGTCGGTGGGCACGACGAGGGTCTCCCCCGCGCAGTCGAGGGCAGCGGCCTCGAGCGCCGCCTTGGACCGCGAGGCGAGGACCACGCGCATCCCGGTGCGGCTGAGCCGGGCCGCGGTCGCCCGGCCGATGCCGCTCGAGGCGCCTGTGACGACGACGACCGCGCCCGGAGCCAGGCCGGTGCCGGTCACGGCGTCAACAGCACCTTCACGCAGCCGTCCGCCTTCTTCTGGAAGATGTCGTAGCCGTGCGCCGCGTCGGCCAGCGGCAGGACGTGGGTCGCGAGGTCCTGCGTGCCGAGGGGGTCGCTGTCGTCGAGGACGAGGGGCATGATCTCGTCGACCCACCGCTTGACGTGGCACTGGCCCATGCGGATCTGCACCCCGCGGTCGAACAGCTCCATCATCGGCATGGGGTCGACCTCCCCGCCGTAGACCCCCGAGATGGAGACGGTGCCGCCGCGACGCACGGCCTTCATGGCGGTGTGCAGCGCGTCGAGCCGGTCGATGGCGATCCGGTCGATCATGGGGCGCGCGAGGACGTCGGGCAGCAGGCCGACCGCGGCCTGCGCGGCCTGGGCGACGGGCGACCCGTGGGCCTCCATCCCCACCGCGTCGACGGTGGCGTCCGGACCGCGGCCCGAGGTCATCTCGATGAGCGTCTCGGCGACGTCGTCGACCTGGCGGATGTCGACGACCTCGACGCCCCGGCGGCGGGCCAGGTCGAGCCGCTCGTCGACGAGGTCGACGCCGATGACCCGCTCCACCCCCTGCTGCAGCGCGATGCGGGCGGCGAACTGCCCGACCGGACCGAGCCCCAGCACGGCGAGGGTGCCCCCCTGCGGCACGTCGGCGTACTTCACGGCCTGCCAGGCGGTGGGGAGGATGTCGGAGAGGTAGAGGTAGCGGGAGTCCGGCCCCTCGTGGGGCACCTTGATGGGGCCGAAGTGGGCCTGAGGCACGCGCAGGTACTCGGCCTGCCCGCCGGGCACCGCGCCGTAGAGCGAGGTGTAGCCGAAGAGGGACGCGCCCTTGCCCTGGGACTTGACCTGTGTGGTCTCGCACTGCGCGAAGAGGCCGCGGCTGCACATCCAGCACGACCCGCAGGAGATGTTGAAGGGCACGACGACACGGTCGCCGGCCTTGATGTGGGTGACCTCCGGCCCGACCTCCTCGACGATCCCCATCGGCTCGTGGCCGAGGATGTCGCCGGGGGTCAGGTAGGCCCCGAGGATCTCGTAGAGGTGCAGGTCGGAGCCGCAGATCGCCGTGGAGGTGATGCGCACGATCGCGTCGGTGGGCTCCTGGATGACGGGGTCGGGGACCTCCTCGACCCGTACGTCGCGCTTGCCCTGCCAGGTGAGTGCCTTCATCCGTGCCTCTGTCCGTCGTCTCGGTGTCGTCTCGGTGTCGTCTCGGTGTCGTCTCGGTGCGTGCGGGGCGCTGGAGCCCCGTCAGTGGCCTACCCGTCGCGCCGGGGCGACAAACCGGGGCCCGCCCCAACCGCGAGGGTGGAGGTGATGGTGGAGGCAAGCTGCTCCGGGTGGGTGAAGGGGTTGTTGTGCGAGCCCGGCAGCACCTCGACCGCCACGGCGGGCGACTGCACCGCGGCCGCGGCCAGCTGCTCCAGCCACCAGCGGGGCGCGTACGTGTCGGCCTCCCCCGCCGTCAGCGTGAGCGGCACGCGCAGCGACCGCAGGCGCTCGTCGGGCCGGTCGCGCATCCCCGACCGCAGCACCCGCGCGACGCCGAGCCCCCCGCGCACCAGGCTGGGCACGACGACGAGCTCACGCACGGAGTCGCGCCGGTATGCCGTGAGGGTCGCCACCGCGAGGGGCAGGACCCGCCGCTGCCGCGGCGTGAAGGTGGGCCCGGCCATCACGAGGGACAGCGGCGCGGTGCGGTCCTGGAGCTCGAGCACCGCACCGAGGGCGGCCTGCGACGCGGTGGAGTGTCCGACGACCGTGAGCGGGCCCTCCGGCCGCGACCGCACCCAGCGGGCGGCCGCCCGGCCCACCTCGTGGATGTCGGGGCGCGTGGCGTCCGCGCCCGCGACCCCGAACCCCGGCAGGTCGAGCACGGTGCAGCGAAGTCCGGCGGCGGCGACCGCCAGGGCGGTCGGGAAGGTGTAGTCGGGCAGGCCCAGGCCGGGCAGGACGACCACCTCTCCCGCGCGGACGGTCCCCTCGACCGCCCCCGCCGGGGAGGTCACTGGAGGGGCTGCTGGGGAGGCCACCCACCCGTGGAGGTGCAGCCCCTCGACGTCGAACCAGACCTCCTCCGGCACCCCGTCGGGTCGGGTCTGCGTGAGATGCCGTCGTCGGGGGTAGGTCACGTCGACAGCCTGCCCGCTGCCCCTACGTCCTCGCGCGGCAGGCCCCGACGACAGATCGAGGTGGGCCATGGCCCTACGCTTCCGACCCCGGGGCAGCGAACCGGCTCCCGGTGACCTGACCGACGACCGACGGGACGACCGTGACCACGGCCGTCCGGACATCCCTGCCGACCAGCACACTCACGGCCGCGCCGACGACGATGCCCACCGCGGCCCGCAGTCCGGCTCCCCGCAGTCCGGCTCAACGCCTACTGGCTCCCCGACGAACTCGACATCGACCGGCTCCGGGGAGCCGGAGAGCCCGACCGACCTGTCCAAGCCGTCCCTCAAGGCGGTGCTGCGCCGGGCCCGGGTCTCCTTCAAGGAGGACCACCTCACCGACCTCGCGGCGGCCCTCACCTACTACGGCGTGCTGTCCATCGTGCCGGCCCTCATCGTGCTGCTGTCGGTGCTCGGGCTGCTCGGACCCGACGCCACGAACCAGGTGGTCTCCCAGGTCGAGGCGCTCGCCCCGGGGTCGGCCGCGAGCTTCGTGGAGACCCTCATCAGCCAGGCCCAGTCCAACCGGACCGGGGCGGGGATCGGGGCGGTCGTCGGTGTGCTGGTGGCGCTGTGGTCCGCGTCGGGCTACGTGTCGGCCTTCATGCGCGCGTCGAACATCATCTACGACATCGGCGAGGGGCGGCCGATCTGGAAGACCCTCCCGATCCGGGTCGGCGTCACCGTGCTCGCGGTCGTCATCCTCGTCATCAGCGCCGTCATCGTCGTCGTCAGCGGGCCCGTCGCCCGCCAGATCGGCGACGTGGTCGGCGTCGGCGACACGACCGTGCTCCTGTGGGGCATCCTCAAGTGGCCCGTGCTCATCGTGCTGGTCTCCGTGCTGCTCGCCGTCCTCTTCTGGGCCAGCCCCAACGCCAAGCAGGCCGGCGTCAAGTGGGTCAGCCCCGGCGGCCTCATCGCCGTGCTGCTCTGGGTGGCGGTGTCCGCGGCCTTCGCCGTCTACGTCGCCGGCTTCTCCAGCTACGACAAGACGTACGGCTCGCTCGCAGGGGTCGTGATCTTCCTCGTCTGGCTGTGGCTCAGCAACATCGCGATCCTGCTCGGCGCCGAGATCAACGCCGAGCTGGACCACGCCAAGGCCATCGCCGAGGGGCTGCCCGAGGATGCGGCGCCGTTCGCACTGCCCCGCGACACCCGCAAGCTCAGCGAGCCGGAGCAGGCCCGGCTCGACGAGGTCGCCGCGCAGCGCGAGACGTAGGCCCGCCGACGCCGCTCACCTCACCCATGAGGGCGGCCGACCACCCTGGTGTGGTCGGCCGTCCTCGCGACGCGAGCCGCCGGGGGCGCGGCGGCTAGAAGAAGTCGCCGCCGCCGCCGCCGAAGTCCCCCCCACCGAAGTCCCCCCCACCGAAGTCGCCTCCGCCGCCGATGTCACCGCCGCCGCCCGTATCGTCGCCGCCGCTGCTCCCCGCGTCGGCGGCGCCGCCACCCGGGTCGCCCTGAGCACCGCTCTGGTCGACACCACTCTGGTCGGTGCCACTCTGGTCGACAGCATTCTGGTCGACGGCGTTCTGGTCGGAACCGCCCTGGTCTCCCCCACCACCGTCAGCCGCCAGGTCCTGGTGCTCCGACGAGCCCTCGAACCCGCCCATGAGCGAGTCGGCGATGGCCGTGCCGATGACGACGCCGGCGATGCTGCCGAGCATCGAGCCGCCGACCGCGCCCATCATCCCGCCGCCCATGCCCCCGCGCATGCCCATGCCCATGCCCATGCCCATGCCCATGCCACCGGCATACCCGCGGCGGCCGAAGGTGCGCTGCAGGTAGCCCGGCTGCTGCAGCTCGGCCCGGGTGGCCGCCCGCGCGAGCTGGCGGGGGTCGTCGCCCTGCGGCTGCTCACCGGCGGGCAGGGTCTGCGTCATCTCCTGCAGCAGCTGCTGGCGCTGCGACGGGGTCAGCTGCTCGAAGGCCTGGGCGTGGGCCGCCTCGATCTGCTCGGGCGGGGCCGTGCGCAGCAGGTAGCGGTAGCGCGCGATCGCCTGGCGGTCCTGAGCGGTCGCCCCGGTCGTGGAGTCCTGCGGGGTCCCCTGTCCCTGCGGGTATGCCTGTCCCTGCTGGAAGCCCTGGTCCTGCGGCGGGCGGCCGAGCAGCCGGTCGAGGAAGCCCATGGTCTCGCTCCTTCTGGGACCGCGGTCGGAGGCGGCATGCGTCGCGGAGAGGCCGTCGACGCTCGGTCCCAACCGCTCCAACGAGCCTGTCTCGCCCAGGTTCCCCGCAGCAGACCCTCAGCCGGTCTCAGCCGAGGCGCCGCACGGCGACGACGGCGACGTCGTCCTCGTGGTGGGGCGGGTCGACCCGCTGCATCCGGGCCGTCAGCGTCTTGAGGAACACCTCCGACGGCGCCGTGGCCGTGTCGGCGACGGCCTCCGCCAGGCGGGCGAGGCCCGCGCCGAGGTCCTCGTCACGCCGCTCCACGAGCCCGTCGGTGTAGAGCACGACCGTGTCACCGGGGCCGAAGGGCATCCGGTCGGAGGTCCGCTCGAAGCGCCCCACCCCGAACGCGGGCCACTGGGTGCCCGACCACGAGGTGACCTCACCGTCGGCGTGCCGCACCAGGGGCGGGAGGTGTCCGGCGACGAGCACGTCGACCGACGCCTCGGCCTCGTCGAAGGCGAGGGCCGCCATCGTCACGAGCGGCACCTCCGGTGTCAGGTCGAAGAGCCGGTCGAGCCCGGCGGCCACCACCTCGGGGCTCGGGTCCGCCGCGACGAGCGCGCGTACCCCGGCCTGCAGTCGGGCAGCGGCCGCGGCCGCGTCGACCCCGCGGCCCATGACATCACCGATGACGACGACGAACCGCCCGCCGCCGAGGTCGATGAGGTCGTAGAAGTCACCCCCCACCTCGGACCGGCCCGAGGGTCGGTAGAGCGCGGCGACGTCCCACCCGGCGAGCGGCGGCAGCTCGTGGGGCAGGAGGGCGTGCTGCAGCGTCTGGGCGGCCCGCTGCGTCTGCGAGAACAGGTCCGCGTTGTCGATCGCCAGGGCGGCGTGCCTCGCCAGGTCGGTGGCGAACGCGAGGTCCCCGTCGTCGACGAGCCGCCACGCCCAGCTGAACGTCATCGTGCCGGTGATCCGGCCCCGCACCATCAGCGGGACGACGATGACCGACCGCAGGCCGAGCCGCTCCACGAGGGCGTGGAACCGGGGGTCGGGGTTGCTGAGAGCGATGCGCTCGGCCGTCAGCGGCGAGTGCACCTCCCCCCGCCCGGTGCGCAGGACGCGACGCGAGACGGTGGGCGACGAGCCGTCGCCGCGCACCTGCGTCAAGACCTGACGGGCCATGTCGCGCAGGGCCGGGTCGCGGTGCTCGACGGCGAGCGTGGTGAGCCGGTCGTCCTCGAGGATCGCCACCCCGCACCAGTCGGCGAACCCCTCGACGGCGAGCCGGGCGACGGTGGCCAGGGTGGCGCGCTGGTCCAGGCTCCCGGCCAGCTCCTCGGACGCCGCGGAGAGGAACGCCAGCTTGCTCTCCCGGTCGGCGCCGCGGGCCTCCGCCCGCAGCCGCAGCAGGGTCTGGGCGCAGACGTCGGCGAGGATGCTGAGCAGCTCGACCTCGGCCGCCTCCGGGCGCAGCGTGGGCCCGGAGAAGCGGAGCGCGAGCGCGCCCATGACCTCCTCGTCCCCCCCGCGCAGCGGGAACGCCAGCACCGCCAGCTCGTCCTCGCCGGCCGGCTCCGCGACGAGGTGCGGGTAGGCGGCGCGCACCGCCTCCCGCCCGACGAGCACGACCGGGTCCCCGCTGCGCGCCGCGTCGCACAGGGGCGACGGCTCGTCGACGGCGAACCGGTCGGCGCGTAAGGCCTCCATGACTGTCGTCCCCCGGCGGCCCAGGACGACCATCTCGTCGCCCTGGCGCTCGGCGAGGATGGCCAGCTCGGACTCGACGACCTCGGCGAGGTGGCGGGTCACGACCTCGGTGGCGGTCGCGAGGTCACGGGCGCCGGACAAGTCACGGGTGACCCGGCCCAGACCCGTGAGCCGGCGCAGCTCCATCCGTGGTCCCTCCCCGTCGTCCTCGTCGGCGGCCGACCCCTGGCCGTTCGTCACCGGCGAGAGTCCACGGCGACACTAGCCGGAGGGATGCCGCGTCCGACCCGGAATCGCCGCAGATCAGGGGGCGTATGCGACCTCCACGGCCTCGTCGAGCTGGTGTCTGGGCCAGCGGGCGGCGATGAGGACCACGGCCCCCAGACAGACCACGGCGAGCATGGTGACGGTGGCCGCCGGGTTGGTCAGCTCGGAGAGCCAGCCGGCGACGAGGTAGCTCAGCCCGGCGGCCGTCACGGACAGCGCTCCGGCGAGGCCGAAGATCGTCCCCCGCCGCTCGGCGGGGGTGACGAGCGAGAACGTGGACTGCAGCGGCAGCATGAACGCCTGGAGGACCCCGCTGACGAACCACAGGGCCACGGTGACGGCGATGCCGGGCCGGAACGCGGTGAAGAGCAGCGGCACCGGCATGGCGAGCGCCATGGCGATGATGCGCCCGTTGGAGACGTGGGGCTCCCACCGGCTGACGAGGACGACCCCGAGGGCGGCGCCGGCGATCGGCGCGGCCATGAGCAGCCCCCCGACCCCGGCGTCACCGGCATACGGGATGGCCACGGCCTCGGGGGCGGAGACGCCGAGGTTGACGACGAGGCTCAAGCCCAGCAGCCGCCTCAGCACCGGGTGGCGCGCGACGTAGGCCCCCGCGCGCCCCAGGTCGGCGAAGAACCCGACGATGCCGGGGCTGGGGCGACCGGCCAGCGGGCGGCGGCGCAGCACGAGCCCGACGACCGCCGCGCACACGAGGAACGAGACGAGGTCGGCGAGCAGGGCCTTGGTCGGGCCGAGGGCGGCGATCACCACGCCGCCGAGGACGAACCCGAGGGCCTGGTTGACCTGCTCGCCGAGGGCGGTCATGCCCATGGCCCCCACGAAGACGCGACGGTCCTCGAACAGGTCGGTCATGAGCACCTGCTGCGCGGCGACGGCCGGCCCGCCCAGGGTCTCGAGGAAGAAGAAGGCGACGAGGAGCACGGGGATGGGTACCTCGCTCGCCACGAGCCACACGAGCACGGCGACCATGACGGCGCGGCTCAGGTGCGAGGCGACGAGGACGTACTTGTAGGGCAGCCGGTCGGCCAGGGGTCCGAGCAGCGTGCGCCCGAAGATCGACGGCAGCAGGCTGACCGCGAAGGTCGTCGCCGTCGCGAGCGGGGAGGCGGTGCGCTGGTAGACGACCGCGGCGATGGTGAGCCGGGCGACGTAGTCCCCCCACGTCGACAGGCTGGTGGCGATGAAGAGCGGGAGGAACCCCCTGACGGCGAAGACCTCGCCGAACGGAGGCATGGCGGGGCGCTGTCCTGCCTGTCGCACCCGCACGGACGGGACGTTACCCCGGCTACGTCAGGTCGTAAAAGGCCGAGTTCGTCGCAGTTCGGCATCGTCTGGCCACGCGGAGGTAATCTTCTTCGAGGGTGACCTGAGTTCCTGGAGGTCGCCCGATGATGCGTCCGATGCCGTCGGCGTCGCGCAGGTCCGCCGGCACCGACTCCGCGGGTCGCCCGCGCCACAGCACCGAGGCGTTGCGCAGGGACGCCGCGAGGTGCCACGCGGCGCGCAGGGCCGCCGCGGCCTCCTCGTCGAGGTAGCCGCCCTGCTCGGCCGCGGCGAGCCCGGCCATCGTGCCCGTCGTCCGCAGCGCCGGGTCGGCGGCGCCGTGCTGCAGCTGGGTCAGCTGCACCGTCCACTCCACGTCGGTGAGCCCGCCGGTGCCCAGCTTGAGGTGCGTGCGCTTGTCCGCGCCGCGCGGCAGCCGCTCGGACTCGACCCGGGCCTTCATGAGCCGCATGTCGCGTACCTGCGTGACGCTGAGCCCACCGTCCGGGTAGCGCACCGGCTCGACGACGTCCATGAACGCGGCGCCCACCTCGGGGTCGCCGGCCACGGGCCGCGCGCGCAGCAGGGCCTGGAACTCCCACGTCGCGGCCCAGCGCTGGTAGTACGTGCCGTACGCCGCGAGGCTGCGGGTGAGGGGCCCTCGCTTGCCCTCCGGTCGCAGGTCGTTGTCGAGGACGAGCGACGGTCCTGGGCCTCCGTTACCGAGCAGCCGGCGCACCTCCTGCACGACGAGCACGGCCCGGCGTTGCGCCTCGTCGTCGGAGACCGCCCCGGTGGCCCGATGGACGAAGATGACGTCGGCGTCCGACGCATACCCCATCTCGCGGCCGCCGAGGCTGCCCATCCCGATGACGGCGATCCGGGTGCCCAGCCCGTCGGCGGCCGTCTCGTCGAGGGAGGTGACCACCCTGCGCTCCGCGATGCCGAGGGCCACATGCAGCGTCGCTCCGGCGAGGTCCGACAGCGCGCGGCCGGCGCCCTCGAGGTCGACCTCGTGGGCGAGGTCGGCGATGGCGATACGGAACAGCTCGTGCCGGCGCAACGACAGCACCGCGGCCATCGCCGCGTCGGGGTCGGCCTGACGCCCGGCGGCACTGCCGAGGGTGAGGGCGAGCTGCTCCTGGCTGCGGGGGGTCAGCCCGCCGGTCTCGCCGAGGATGGCGACCGACTCCGGTGACTGCACGAGCAGGTCGGCGGCATACCGGCTGCGGCTGAGGGCCCGGGCGAGCCGCTCGGCGGAGCTGCCCTCGTCGCGCAGCATCTTGAGGTACCAGTGGATCGTGCCGAGCTCCTCGCTGACCCGGCGGAAGGCCAGCAGTCCCGCGTCGGGGTCGGCCTCGTCGGCGAACCAACCGAGCATGACCGGCAGGAGGGTGCGCTGGATCGCGGCCCGCCGCGAGACGCCGGTCGTCAACGCCTCGAGGTGGCGCATGGCACCGGCCGGGTCGCGGAACCCGAGCGCCGCCAGCCGGGCCTGCGCCGCGGCCGGGGTCAGCACGGTCTCCGAGCTGGTCAGCTTGGCGAACGAGCTGAGCACCGGCCGGTAGAAGAGCCGCTCGTGGATGCGCCGCACCTCCCGCGAGCGCGACTGCCGCAGCGCGACGACGTCCTTGGCCGGGTCGGTGCGCAGCCCGATCGCCCGCCCGAGCCGGCGTAGGTCGGCCTCGGACGTCGGCATGAGGTGGGTCCGGCGCAGCCGGTGCAGCTGGATCCGGTGCTCGAGCGTGCGCAGCAGCCGGTAGGCCTCGCCGAGCGCAAGGGCGTCGTCACGGCCGATGTAGCCGCCCTTCGCGAGCGCCGACAGCCCCTCGAGCGTCGTCCCCGAGCGCAGCGACCGGTCCGAGCGGCCGTGCACGAGCTGCAGCAGCTGCACCGAGAACTCGACGTCGCGCAGCCCGCCGCGGCCCAGCTTGAGCTGGCGGTCGGCCTCTCCCGCGGGCACGTGCTGCTCTACGCGGCGGCGCATGGCCTGCACGTCCTCGACGAAGTGGTCGCGCCCGGCGGCCTCCCAGACCAGGGGCGAGATGGCCGCCTTGTAGGCCTGGCCCACCTCCAGGTCACCGGCCGAGACCCAGGCCTTGAGCAGGGCCTGGAACTCCCACGTCTTGGCCCACCGCTCGTAGTAGGCGCGGTGGCTGGCGATGGTGCGCACGAGCGGTCCTGCCTTGCCCTCGGGGCGCAGGGCCGCGTCCACCGGCCACAGCGTGCCCTCCCCGGTCTGGGCCGAGCAGGCCTTCATCATCGCGGCGGCCAAGGCGGTGGCGACGGCCAGCGCCCGCTCCTCGTCGACCCCCTCGGCCGGCTCGGCGACGAAGACGACGTCGACGTCGGAGACGTAGTTGAGCTCGCCGCCGCCCGTCTTGCCCATGCCGATGACGGCGAGCCGAGCGTCGTGCGCGCCCTCGCCGTACTCCTCCCGGGCGATGGCCAGCCCCGCCTCGAGGGCCGCCTCGGCCAGCCAGGCCAGCTGCTCGGCGGCGACCGGCAGGTATCCGACCGGGTCGGGCGAGGTGAGGTCCAACGCTGCGATCGCGAGCAGCTCGCGGCGGTAGGCGATCCGCAGGGCGTCGTATGCCGTGTGCGGGCCCCGGGCGTCGGCCCCGACCGCCGCCACGAGGGTCTCGCGCAGCCCCTGGGCGGTGGGCGCCGTGGCCTCGCTGACGCACCGCCAGTGCTCCGGGTGGCTGACGAGGTGGTCGACGAGGGCGTTGGACGCGCCGAGCACGGCCACGAGGCGCTCGCGCGCCGGCCCGGAGCGCCGCAGCGCGGCCAGGAGGGCGGCGCCGTCCCCGTCGGGGTCGGGCGCGGCGGCGGGGCGGCGGCGGGTCGCAGCCCGGCCGCGGTCGCGCAGCGCCTCGACGATGCGCACGAGCCCGAGCAGGGCCTGGTCGGGGTCGGCTGCCGCGGTGAGGGCGTCGGGAAGCCCGTCGTGGAAGACGTCGTCCAGGGGGTCACTCAGCCCCGTGAGCGCCGGGTCCAGCAGGAGCCGCTCGGCCCGCTGGGGGTCGGCGAACCCCAGGCGCGCGAGCCGGCCCGCCGCGCTGCCGCTTCGGCTGCTGCCCCGCCCCGAAGGCCCGCCGGGCCCCGATGGTGCGGGGGGCCCTTGCGGCATACCTCGCGGCGCCGACGTCCCTGTCGGTCGCGTGGTCACCGGCGCGCCTAGAGGCGCGGGAGGTAGCGGTCGAGCTCGAACTGCGTCACCTGGCTACGGTAGTCCTCCCACTCCTGGCGCTTGTTGCGCAGGAAGAAGTCGAAGACGTGCTCGCCGAGCGTCTCGGCCACGAGCTCGCTGCGCTCCATGACCTCGAGCGCACGCCCCAGCGACGTGGGCAGCGGCTGGATGCCCATGGCCTGGCGTTCCTCCTGGGAGAGGTGCCACACGTCGTCCTCGGTCTCCGGCGGCACGTCGTAGCCCTCGGTGATGCCCTTGAGACCGGCGGTGAGCATGAGCGCGAACGCGAGGTAGGGGTTGCAGGCGGCGTCCAGCGAGCGGATCTCGACCCGGGTCGACTGGCCCTTGCTCGGCTTGTACATGGGGATGCGGATCATCGCCGAGCGGTTGTTGTGCCCCCACGTGATGTACTCCGGCGCCTCGCCGCCACCCCAGAGCCGCTTGTAGGAGTTGACCCACTGGTTGGTCACGGCGGTGATCTCGGCGGCGTGGTGCAGGATCCCGGCGATGAACTGCCGCCCGGTCTTGCTCAGCTGGTAGGGCGCGCCGGCCTCGTGGAAGGCGTTGGTGTCGCCCTCGAACAGGCTGAGGTGGGTATGCATGCCGGAGCCGGGGTACTGCGCGAACGGCTTCGGCATGAAGGTCGCGTAGATGTCCTGCTCGAGCGCGACCTCCTTGACGACCGTCTTGAAGGTCATGATGTTGTCGGCCGTGCTGAGCGCGTCGGCATAGCGCAGGTCGATCTCGTTCTGGCCCGGCGCTCCCTCGTGGTGGCTGAACTCCACGGAGATGCCCATCGACTCCAGCATGGTGATGGTCGCGCGGCGGAAGTCGTGGCTGCTGCCGTGGGCGACGTGGTCGAAGTAGCCCGCGTCGTCGGCCGGTCGGGGCTGACCACCCTGCTTGGGCAGCTTCTTGAGGAGGAAGAACTCGATCTCGGGGTGCGTGTAGAACGTGAAGCCCTGCTCGCCGGCCTTCCACAAGGCCCGGCGCAGCACGTTGCGCGGGTCGGCGATGCTCGGTGAGCCGTCGGGCATCTGCAGGTCGCAGAACATCCGGGCGGTGCCGGGGTGCTCACCGCGCCACGGCAGCACCTGGAAGGTCGAGGGGTCGGGCTTGGCCAGCATGTCGGCCTCGAACACGCGCGCGAAGCCCTCGATGGCAGAGCCGTCGAAGCCGATGCCCTCGGAGAAGGCCCCCTCGAGCTCGGCCGGCGCGATGGCCACGGACTTGAGGGTGCCGAGGACGTCGGTGAACCAGAGCCGGACGAACCGGATGTCCCGCTCCTCGATGGTGCGGAGCACGAACTCCTGCTGACGGTCCATGTCCCGATCCTGCCGCATCGAGGTTTCGCCGGAGTAACGCCACCCGGGACGACCCGGGCGCAACATCAGCCCGCGAGCGCCGCCTGCGCGCTGAGGAACCCGGGGATGCCGCTCACGCCGCCACCGCGCCGGGCCCCGGCTCCCGCCAGGGTCACCGCGGCATACGGCGTCTCGACGCCCCAGGTACCCACCTGGGCCTCGGTCTCCGCCCACGGCCATTGCAGCGGGCGGTGGAAGATGTTGCCGCCCGGCAGCCCGAGGTCGCGCTCGAGGTCGACGGGCGTGCGCACCTCGACGCACGGCCGCCCGTCCGCGTCGGTCATGAGCACGTCGGCGAGCGGCTCGGCGAGCACCGAGTCGAGCGCCCGCAGCGCGGCGGCGAGCGCCTCGTCCCGGGCGCCCGGCCCCCGCACGGGGTCGCTGAACAGCCGGGCCGGGGCGTGCAGCGAGAACAGGGTCAGGGTCTGCGCCGGGGTCGCGGCGAGGCCGGGCCCGAGGATCGACCGGTCGGTGAGGGTGTGGCAGTAGACCTCGCACGGGGTCGGCCCGGGCAGCCGCCCGCCGGCGGCCGCGGCATACGCACTCTGCAGCTGGGTCATCGACTCGTGGACGTGCAGCGTGCCGGCGAAGGCGGCCTCCGTCGTCACGCTCCGGTCGCGCAGCCGTGGCAGCCGCGTGAGCAGGAGGTTGACCTTGAGCTGGGCGCCCTCGGGCGACGGGCCTCCGGTCACCGGCTCGCCCCCGCCGGCCACGAGCAGGCCGTCGAGGGTGGCGGGGGCCAGCGCGGCGTGCACGCGGCCGCGGGCCGCGTGGGTCCGCTCCCCCTCGCGCCAGACGACCTCGCCGTCGGGGCTCACGGCCACGACCTCGGAGCCCGTATGCGTCTGCGCGCCCGCCGCGGCCGCGGCCGCGGCGAGCGCCCCGGTGACCGCTCCCATGCCGCCGAGGGGCACGTCCCAGTCGCCCGTCCCGCCGCCGACGAGGTGGTAGAGGAAACAGACGTTGGCGGCCAGCCCCGGGTCGTCGAGGTCGGCGAAGGTGCCGATGAGCCCGTCGGTGGCGACGATGCCGCGCACCGTGTCGTCGGAGAACGTGTCGCGCAGCAGCGCGCCCAGCGGCCGGCGGGTCAGGGCCCTCCAGAGCGCTTCGTCGCCCGCCAGCGCCGCCATCGCCTCGGCGGAGCGCAGCGGCTCGAGCATCGTCGGCCAGACCCGCCCCGCGATGGCGGCCATCCGGGCGTAGAACCGCTGCCACGCCTCGTAGTCGGCGTCGTCACCCAGTGCCGCCACGAACGAGGCCCGGGTGGCGGCGGCGTCCCCGTGGTCGACGAGCAGGCCGCGTGTCGGGTCGTGCGGCAGCGGAGTGTAGGAGGAGTAGCGCCGCCGGACGAGGGTGAGGTCGAGGTCGAGGTCGGCGACGACCCGCTGCGGCAGGAGCGAGACGAGGTAGGAGTAGCGCGACAGCCGGGCGTCGACCCCGGCGAAGGGCCGCTGCGACACCGCCGCTCCCCCGACGTGGTCCAGCCGCTCCAGGACGAGGACCCGCCGGCCGGCCCGGGCGAGGTAGGCCGCGGCGGTGAGCCCGTTGTGGCCCGCGCCGAGCACGATGTCGTCCCAGTGCGTGGTCCCGGTCACGGATGCGATCGTGCCAGAGACGGGTCGGGTCCCCCGGGGTGTCCCGGGGGCCCGACCGTCGTGCCCACGTACCGGCGTGCCTCCTCACGGCCGTGCCGACGTGCTGCCGTGCCTACGTGCTGAAGGCCACGTGCACCTGCAGCTCGTTGCCGCCGTCACGGGTGTGCGTGACCGCCATGGACGTCCCGGTGCCGGCGACCTTCACCGAGTTCATCGGGTTCTTGGCGCTCCAGTACCGGTCCGGGTTGCTGTCGTCGAACACCGGGATGGCGGGCGACGACGGGACGACCGTGGCGACGCCGTTGCGGTGGAACGTCACCGCGTCGGTGGCCTCCTGACCGAACGTGGCGTCGAACGGCTGCCGGCGGTTGCCCAGGAGGACGCCCCCGTCGAGCACGATGGGCGCGGGCCGGGCGTCGACGGGCAGCACCAGACCGGCGCCTGGGTGGGTGCTGGTGTTGTTGTCGTTGTATGCCGCGTCGACGTAGCTGACGAGCAGGCCGTTCTGGTACGGGAACCGCTCCACCCAGTCGGGTTTGGTGCTCGTCCAGCCGAAGTTGTACGGCCCGGTCCGCAGCGCCTCGTCATAGCCCGTGTAGGTGCGGTTCTCGGCGATGTAGTACCGCGGCGTCGACTTGGTGACGGTGCCCGAGATGACGGTGAAGCCCTTGGCCGTCCAGGCACCCGCGCCCGCCTCGACGTCGTCGACCGCTCCGGCCACGCCGTCCTTGGTCACCGTGACGTCGTCGATGAAGGCGCCCCTGAGGGACACGCCGCCGTCGGTGGCGTACGTGAAGCGGAACTGCACGGCCGAGCCCTTGTAGGCCGAGAGGTCCCACGACCGCTTGGTCCACGCCGAGGTGCCCGTCAGCGGGGTGCCGACCTGCTTCCACGTGGCGCCGTTGTCGGTCGAGACCTCGCCGTAGAGGTAGTCGTAGTCCTCCTCGATATCGGCCTGCACCCACGCGTCGACGGAGGCCGACGTCGTGGCGCCGGTGAGGTCGACCGGCCGCGCGAGGGTCGACGTGAGGTTGTCGGCCTGGCCGCTCCACCACTCCTTGGTGCCGGAGTGAGGGGTGTTGTACGCCGTGGTCGTCGTCTTGTCGGGCATCGTCACGACGACGGCCTGCGAGTTGGTCTTCACGTCCTGCCCGGCCGGGCCGAGCTTGACCGTGGCGTCCTGGCCGTACGTCACCGTGCGGTAGTCGAGCCAGCCCAGCTGGAGCTTCTCCCAGGCGCCCATGTAGCCCGGCGTGGTGCCGATCGAGTCGGTGCCGTGGTTGAGCCACGACCCCGCCGACATGAGGGTCCAGAAGCCGGTGCCGTTGTCGCCCCCGGCGGTGTCGTAGAGGTCGGGCAGGCCGAGGTCGTGGCCGAACTCGTGCGCGAAGACGCCGAGCCCGCCGTTCTCCGGCTCGGTGGTGTAGTCACCGATCCAGATGCCTGAGGAGCCCAGCTGCACGCCACCGAGCTTGTTGGTCGCCGGGCCGGTCTTGCCCGCGTTGGTGCTGTAGGCGTACCAGCGGTGCGACCAGATGGCGTCCGTGCCCAGGGCGCCGCCACCAGCCTCCTCGCCCTCGCCGGCGTGGATGGCCTGGAAGTGGTCGATGTAGCCGTCCGGCTCGTTGAAGTCGCCGTCGTTGTCGTAGTCGTAGCGGTCGACCTTGTCGAACTGCTTGAGGTAGTCCTTGATCTCGGCGTCGCTCTTGCCCACCGCCTTCTGGGCGTCGTACCAGGCGGTCGCGGTGTCCTGGATGTAGCTCCAGTACCCGTTGCTCTGCGCGACCTTGTTACTGCCGTAGCGCGCCTCGTTGTAGGGCACGGTCACCCAGTTCGAGACGTCGCCCTTGGCCAGGAACCGGCCGCCGGACTGCTTGAGGTAGAAGTCCTTGAACGACTCCCCCGAGCCGAACATGAGGTCCTGGTAGTGGGCCTGGTTGAAGTCCTTGGTCCAGTAGGTCGAGTTGTCGTCCGTGGCGTTGCCGTCCCAGTCGCGGTCGGGCTGCGGGATCTGGTTGTACACCGGGCCGGGGGCCGTCGACTGGCCGGCATACGTCGTGGTCCCGAAGTCCGTGAGGATCGTGAAGATGTCCTCCTCGCGGTTGACGTCGTAGGACACGAACTTGTCCTTGGACCTGGGGTCGGCCCGGTTCTTCGCGACCTTGATGACCTGCTTGCCGCCGCGGGTCTCGAGGGTCGCCTCGCCCGTGACGAGCTTGCTGACCGCCTCCTGGCGCAGCTGCGCCTGGGCCTCGGCCAGGGGGTTGGGCAGGTTGTCCGGCCGGCTGGTGGCCGTCGGGTCGCTGTCGTTGCCGGGCGGGGCCGCCTGGGCGGGGGCCTGGAGCGCGCCGAGGGCGAGGGCGGAGACCGCCACGCCGACAGCGGCTCGCACGGGCCAGTGGGGCCGAGTTGTCACAGGGATCCTCCAGTGTCGTTCCCGCCCTCGTCGGTAGGGAGGCGGGCCAACGGGCCACGCTAGGCAGGCGATCGTGCGACGTCCAGAGGTATTGCCAGGATTTCTTAAGACTTTACCCAGGCTTTACGAAGGTTCGTCGCCGATAGCACACCCGTCCGTAGCGCGTGCCGAGCCGCGAACTACGCTCGGCGCATGGCGCAGCTGCGACTCGCGATGGCCCAGGTCAACCCGGTCGTCGGCGACCTGCCGGGCAACGCCGCGATCGTGCGGACGCGGGTCGCCGAGGCCGCCGCGGCGGGCGCGCACCTCGTCGCCTTCCCCGAGATGGTCCTCACCGCCTACCCGGTGGAGGACCTCGCGCTGCGCTCCTCGTTCGTCGAGGCCTCCCGGTCCGCCCTCCTGCGCCTCGCCGCCGACCTCGACGATGACGGCTACGGCGATGTGCCCGTCGTGGTGGGCTACCTCGACCGGGCACCCGACGGTGCCACCGACGGCGACCCGGGCCGCACCCTCCCCCAGAACTGTGCGGCCGTCATCCACGGCGGCCGGGTCGTCGGCCGCTACGCTAAGCACCACCTCCCGAACTACGGCGTCTTCGACGAGTACCGGATCTTCGCCCCGGGCGACACCCTCACCGTCGTGCGCGTCAAGAGCGTCGACGTCGCCATCGCCATCTGCGAGGACCTCTGGCAGGAGGGCGGTCCGGTCGCGCAGACCCGCGACGCGGGGGCCGAGCTGCTCGTCGTCATCAACGGCTCCCCCTACGAGCGCGAGAAGGACGACACCCGGCTCGAGCTCGTGCGCCGCCGCGCGGCCGAGGCGGACTGTGCGCTGGCCTACCTCAACATGGTCGGCGGCCAGGACGAGCTCGTCTTCGACGGTGACTCGATGGTCGTCGGCCGCGACGGCACGGTGCTCGCCCGCGGGCCCCAGTTCGTCGAGAGCCTCGTCGTCGTCGACCTCGACCTCGAGCCGTCCACCGTCGTCGACGCGCCCGCGGGTGTCGTGCACGTCGTCGTGTCCGAGGAGCCCGCTGCGGCGTATGCCGTGCAGGACCCGCCGCTGTTCCCGCGGCTCGACCCCGTCGAGGAGGTCTGGCGCGCGGTCGGTCTCGGCCTGCACGACTACGTCCGCAAGAACGGCTTCCGGAAGGTGCTGCTCGGCGTCTCCGGCGGCATCGACTCGACCGTCGTCGCGGCGATCGCGGCCGACGTGCTCGGGGGCGAGAACGTCATCGGCGTCAGCAACCCCAGCCGCTACTCCTCGGAGGGCAGCAAGGACGACGCCGCCGAGCTCGCCGCCAACCTCGGGCTCGACTACCGCGTCGTGCCGATCCAGCCGATGGTCGACCCCTTCCTCGAGGCGCTCCAGCTCACGGGCATCGCCGAGGAGAACCTCCAGGCCCGGGTGCGGGGCGTCATCTGGATGGCGATCTCCAACCAGGAGGGGCCGCTCGTCCTCGCGAACTCCAACAAGTCCGAGGTCTCCGTGGGCTACTCGACGATCTACGGCGACAGCGTCGGCGGGTTCGCGCCCATCAAGGACGTGCCGAAGACCCTCGTCTGGGAGCTTGCTCGCTGGCGCAACCGGTATGCCGTCGAGCGCGGCGAACAGCCCCCGATCCCCGAGGCGACGATCACCAAACCCCCGTCGGCCGAGCTGCGACCGGGCCAGGTGGACCAGGACTCGCTCCCGCCCTACGAGGAGCTCGACGCCATCCTCGCCGGCTACGTCGGGGTCGCCCACGGGCGCGAGCAGCTCGTGGCCCAGGGGTTCGACCCCGCCACGGTCGACCAGGTCATCCAGCTGGTCGACCGCGCGGAGTGGAAGCGGCGTCAGTTCGCCCCGGGCCCGAAGATCTCACCGCTCGCGTTCGGCAAGGACCGCCGCCTGCCGATCACGAGCCGCTGGCGTGAGCCCGAGGCCGCCCACGAGGGCTCGGCCTGACCCCCTCTCAGGTCGTGATGGCGAAGCCGCCGCCGATGACGAGCACGCGCGGGCCGCGCACCGCCCCCCGGCGGGTGCCGTCGGCGGTCCACGTCCACCCGGTTCCGGCCGCGAGGGCCGCGACGGTGGCGGGGATGGTCCGGGCGTTGGCGTAGAGCACGGCCGGCGTCCCACTCCCCCGCGCGTAGACCACGGTCGACACCACCGGCTGGATCAGCAGCGCGTCGAGCTGCAGGTCACCCGTCGACTCGACCACGACCGAGACCGAGCCGTCGGGCAGGGCCCGGTCGAGCGGGAAGGGCTTGAGCAGGCCGTTCGCCGCGACGACGCCGGTGTCGTGCAGGCCGCCGTTGGCCAGCCGCCCGAGCAGCGTGCGCCGGCCCCGGGCGTCGAGCGCCCAGTAGGTGCTCGTGCCGAGGTCGCCGGGCCGGCGGTTGACGATGGGGTGGACGAGGTCGCCGTCGTGGCCCGTGACCGTCAGGGTCACCGACCCGCCCGCCGGCACCGTGACGTAGGCCCCGCCCGACCAGTTCGCGGCCCCGGTCCACGCCGACGCCGGACGGACGACGGTCGCGCCACCAGCGAGCACCCCGCTCTCGGCCTCGACGACCGAGAGCCCGTGGAACGCGTACCCCGTGATCGACGCCGCGAGGTCGCCCGCGGCCGGGTGGGCGTCGAGGCCGAGCATGGCCAGCTGGCCGTGGATCGTCGACTCCGCACCGGAGTTCGCGTTGATGCGCCCGTCGGTCTCGACGCCGTCGAAGGTGACACCGGTGGCCGGGTCGTAGACGGGACGCCCGCTCGTGTTGGCGCCGAAGAACCAGCCGCCCGCGAGCCCCGCCAGCGTGAGGAACCCGTCCGAGCCCGTGAGGTCGGTCGCGGCGAGCAGACCGGAGACCCGGCCCTCGGCGCCATAGGCGATCTGGGCCTCGGCCGGCACGGTGGCCCAGGCGTTGTGCGGACCCCCGGAGGTGAGGACCTGCGGGGTGAAGGAGCCGGCGTCCGAAAGACCGGCCGCGCGTAGCGTGCGGTCGCCGAGCACGCTGGCCGTGCGGCAGAGGGCCTGCGGCGCCTCGCCGCCCCAGGCGTGCCAGAAGCTCTGCGAGAGGGTCCAGGGCAGGATGGCTCCGAAGGGCCAGACGCCGGTGCCGCCCGAGCGCATCGCGGCCACGCCCTCGGCGAGCCGCGCCAGGGCCGTCCGCGCCCGACTGTCGTCGGGCGCCGCCTTGACGTAGGCGGCCAGCCCGAGACACGCCTCGGCCGTGGCGTCGGCGCCGCCCGTGATGAGCCACGCCGGCACGCGCACGTCGTCGGCCACGAGCCACTGGCCGTAGTGGGAGAGGCAGCCCCGGTCGAGCGCGTCGAGCCCCAGGTGCAGCCGGTCTCGCAGGAAGCCGGCGAGGCCCGGATCCTGGTGCCGGAAGGTCGCATACCCCTCGCCGACCGCCCACAGGGTGCGCGCCAGCCAGTAGGACTCGGCCGAGTCCGACGGGTTCGGGGAGTCTGCGGGTGTCGGGGTCAGGTTGAGCGTGCCGTCCGCCTGCATCCACAGGACGACGTTGCCGGCGTTCGGGCCGTCGGCGTCCTGCAGGTAGGTCAGGGTGCGCAGCAGGCCGCGGGCCTCGGCCAGCGCGCCGCCGCGGGTCGACGCGCCACCGGCGCCCTGGTCGGCCGCCCGCAGGAAGACGACCGCGGCCCGGGCGATGTCGTCGGCGTTGTAGGCCCCCTGCGACCAGTAGCCGGTCGCCGGGTCCAGGTTCCCGCCGCCGACCCGGGCGAAGCCGCCACCCGCCAGGGCGTTCGCGTAGGTCCACGGGGCGAGCCCGGTCGGGGTGGCCGCGATGTCGGTCGTCGTGTGCGTCGACGACGCCGTGAGGTGCACCTCGTCGAGCAGCCAGCGCAGGTGCGCGAGGTTGGTCAGCGGGCCCGACCGGGCCGCGGTCGTGGCCGCCCGGCTCGTGCCGGGAACGCCGACGACGGTGGCGCCGGCCGCCGTGACGGCCGTGGCCGTGAGGAAGGTGCGACGGGTGATCGTCATGGCGTTCTCCTTGCGGGCGTTCGGGACGGGCGGACGGTGGTGCCGGGCGGACGGGCGTTCGGGGTGCTGTCGTTCGACGGTGGTGCCGTGGGGGCCTGGCTCAGGGGGCGACGTCGGACCAGCGGTCACCGGGGGTGAAGGTCGCGACCCCGAGCGTCGAGTCGGCCTGGCCGTAGTAGGCGAGCCAGCGGTCCCGGAACCACACGAGCCCCTCGACGAAGGTGACGTTGGAGACCAGCCCGTCCCGCTCCTCGTGCGTGCGCGGCTCGATCCAGGGGCGGGTGAGCTCGGCGAGGATCTCGTGCGGCCGGTCGGGGTGGATGAGCAGCTGGCCGGCGGTGTAGCGCACCGAGCCGTCGGGATGCTTGACCGCCGCGTTGTGCAGCAGCAGGACGAGGCCGTCGTCGGTGAGCAGGGGTGGCGGCCCGACCTCGACGAGGAAGTCGGAGAACGTACCCGACCGGGGCGCCATGAGCGGCGGTGCGCTGTCGGGCATGGTCGGGGTCCAGTGCAGCAGGTCCGGCGAGGTGGCCGTCCAGATCGAGCCCTCCCCGAAGAACATGAGGTACTGCCCGCCCACGCGCTGCGGGAGGATGCCGCCCGCCTTGGACCACGGCGGGCCGGGGCACCCCACCCCGTCGGGCTCGCGACCCTGCGGCTGGAAGGTGTCGAACTCGCCGAGGATCGGGCCGTGCTTGGTCCAGGAGCGCAGGTCGGTCGACGTGGCGAGACAGAGCCGGGAGTGCTTGCGGTCCCAGCCGGAGTACGTCAGGTAGTAGGTGCCGTCCACCTCCGTCACCCGGGGGTCCTCGACGCCGAACCGGTCGTAGTCCTCGCTCGGCTCGAGCACCGGCTGCGGCTCGCGGCGGAAGGTGTAGCCGTCGTCGCTGCAGGCCATGCCCACTGACGACACGATGTCGGGCGCGTGCGCCCGGTAGAGCAGCACCACCTGGCCGTCGGCGACGACCGCGGCGGGGTTGTAGACGCTGCCCGACTCCCAGCCGTCACCCTGAGGCGCGAGCACGGGGTTGCCGGCATACGGCACGAACGGGCCCATGGGGAACCGGACCGGGCCGGTGGCCGACCTCGTCGTCGGGGCCCCGCTCACGAGCGTCGGGTCACCCCTTCACCGCCCCACCGACGACGCTGGCCACGAGGTAGCGCTGGAGGAAGACATAGGCGACGAGCAGCGGGGCCGCGACGATGATCGTCGCCGCGGCCAGCAGGCTCCACTGGCTCGTGTAGGTGCCCTTGAAGGCGAACAGCCCCAGCGTGACCGGGAACTTCGTCTGGTCGGGCAGCAGGATGGTGGCCAGGATGATGTCGTTCCAGACCCCGATCGCCTGCAGGATGAACACGGTCGCGAGCACCGGCCGGATGAGCGCCGGCAGGAACCGGAAGAGGTAGCGGGCGTACCCGACCCCGTCGAGCGCCGCGGCCTCGTCGATCTCCCGCGGGATGGACTTCATGTAGCCCGTGATGAGGATCGGTCCCACCCCCACGCCCGACGCCATGATGAGGACGTAGCCGAGACGGGTGTCGTAGAGGTTCATCCGCAGGGCCAGCTGGAACACCGTGACGAGGGTGTTGGGCAGGAAGAGCAGGGCGGCGAAGAGGCCGTTCCAGACCCGCGGGTGCTTGAGGTAGCCCCGGGCCACCGGGAAGCCGACCATGAGCGACATCGCCGTTCCGAGCCCGGCGGCGATCAGGGTGTAGAGCACCGAGTTCCCCAGGTATGCCGCGAAGTTGCCCTTGTCCCAGGCGGTCGCGAAGTTGCCCAGGACCGGCGAGGTGACGAGCCCGGTGGGATTTCCGGTGAACTCGGCGTCGGACTTCAGGGCGGTGTTGACCAGGAAGACCAGCGGGTACAGGTAGATGAGGACGACGACCACGAGCAGGGCGTAGAGCCCGATCTTGCCCGTGCGGGCGCGTGGCGCGCGCCCGGGCGCGGCCACGTCGGTGGTGGGCAGGGTCCGGGCCGTGACCGCGGCGGGTCCGATGACGCTCACAGCGAGGTCTCCCGTCGCCGCAGGTACGCCAACATCCCGAGCGAGACGATCATGACGATGACGAACTGGACCATCGAGATGGCGGCCGCGTAGCCCTGGGAGAGCGCGGTGCCACCCTGGGCCCCGCCGAAGCCCTGCGTGAAGATCGCCAGCGAGAGGACCTGCGTGGCCGGGTTGATCGGTCCGGTGAGCACGTAGATCAGCTGGTAGCTCTGCAGCGCGCCGATCACGCTGAGCAGCGTGTTGGCCGTGACCGAGGGAGCGAGCAGGGGGTAGGTCACGTGGCGCAGTCGTTGCCAGCTGCCCGCACCGTCGATGGACGCCACCTCGTAGAGCTCCGGCGGGATGGCCTGCAGACCGGCCAGGTAGATGACCACCGCCACGCCGACCCCCGACCACACCTGCACGGCGATGACCAGAGGCATGGCCAGGGACGGCGAGCCGAAGAAGGCGGACGAGGAGCCGAACCAGCTCCACACGCTGGCCGCCGGCCCCCCCGACGGGTTGAACACCAGGCTGAAGACGAGCCCGATGATCGTCACGCCGAGGATCGTCGGCAGGAAGACGATGGCCCGGGCGAAGTTGCGCCCCCGCAGCCGCTGGTTGAGCAGCACCGCGACGAAGAGCGCGATGCCGTTCTGCAGCAACGTGACCGAGACCGCGAAGACCAGGGTGTTCCACAGGGCGTGGAGGTTGTACCCCAGCTGTGCCGAGGAGAAGAACGTGGCGTAGTTGGCGAGGCCCACGAAGTGCACGGGCAGGAACGGCAGTGACCGGATGTCACTGAACGAGATGGCGAGGATGCCCACGGCCGGCGCGAGCGAGAAGACGATGACCAGCGCGAGGCCCAGCGCGAAGATGAGCTGTGCGGTGGCGCGCCGACCGAAGAGGAAGGTGCTGCCCTTCACTTCGCCAGTCCGGCGGCCCAGTCCGTCTGCGCGGCGGCGGCGGCGGCCGTGGCGTCCTGCGAGCCCATCGGCGCGACCCCGGCCCAGTTGAACGGGACGGCGGCAGCCGGACCCGCCTTGGTGTTGGGGATCCAGATGGTGTCCCAGGCGGGCGAGAACTGGGCGATGTTGTCGGCGATGCCCGTGTAGAACTCGTTGCTCTTGGCGCCGTTGACGGAGGGGGCGAACCCGGCCTGGTCGTCGAAGAGCGCGTAGTTCTTGGCGAAGAAGTCCATCCAGGCGACCGCTGCCTGCGGGTTCTTCGCGTTGGCGGGGATCGCGAGGGAGAGCTCGACCTTGCCACCGAGGTTCTTGTTGTCCGCCGCCGTGTCGCTGGCGGGCAGCGGGAAGTAGCCGAAGTCGAGGGCCGCACCGCCGGCCTTCTGCAGGCTGGTGACGTTCCACGTGCCGTCGGCCACCATGGCGTACTTGCCGTTGACGAAGTCCGCGGTCATCGTCGCGTAGCTCACGCCCGCGAAGTTCGGCTCCGCATACCCGTAGAGCTTCTGAAGCTTCGTGAGGACCTCGAGCTGCTTACCGTCGTTGAGCTTGACCGAGCCGTCGTAGAGGCCCTTGGCCAGCGCGTTCTTGGCGTCGGCCGTGGGATAGGTGCTCTGGATGATGCCCAGCGTGTTGACCCCGGCCGAGTCCTTGCCGGCGATGCCCAGAGGCGTCACGCCCTTGGCCTTCAGCGCGTCACAGGCCGCCATGAGCTCGGTCCACGTGGTGGGGACGTTGATCCCGTTGTCCTTGAAGATCTTCTTGTTGTAGTACATGCCGGTGTAGTAGCTGAGCCCGGTCGGCACGCTGTAGTTCTTGCCCTTGTACTTCGTCGCGTCGAGCACCGTGGTGCTGAAGGAGCTGAGGAACGGCTGGCCGGTGAGGTCGAGGAACCCGCCCGAGTCCGCCAGCCGGGCGTCGTCACCCGCGTTGGTGGCGGGCACGTAGCTGGGCACCTCACGCGGGAAGGCGACGACGACGTCCGCGCTCCCGGCCGTGAGCCGCGACGAGCGGGCCTGGTTGTACTGCTCGTTGGGGATCGCGGAGAAGGCGACCTGGACTCCCGGGTGGGCGGCCTGGAACGCCTTGTTGACCGCCTGGAAGCCGGCGTCCGACCCGGTCGCACTCGAGACGAGGAGGTTGAGCGTGCCGCTGACGTCCCCGCCCACGGTGGGAGCGGCGCCACCGGCCGCGCCTCCGCTGCTGCTCGAGCACGCGGCCAGCGCGGCACTGAGGCCGATAGCCACCATGACCATCGGGGTACGGGTCCTGGTCGCACGGAACTTCGTTGTCACCATGGCGTCCTTCTCACTAGCCGAAACGTTTTGGGTCTCCCGGAACGTAGCACCGCCAGCGGTACGAGGACGGCTGGAGTGTGCGTCGTTTCGGTGTCGATCCCGGCGCGCGTCCGCCTGGTCAGGGCCTGTCAGTGCGTGTCAGCGAGCGGTCGATGCGTGGTCAGGACGGTGGTGCCGTGAGCGAGTCGCGGAACAGGGCGGCGGTGGCCGGCACGTCGACGTCCGGCGGGTGCTCCCCCGCGATGCCGGCCACGAGCGTGCGCGCGGCGGCCTCGCCGAGCGCACGCGGCGAGGTCGTCACCGTCGTCAGCGCGGGTCGCACGTAGGCCCCGATCGGCAGGCCGTCGAAGCCGGTGACGGACACGCGCCCCGGGACGTCGACGCCGAGGGCGCTGGCGCGGGCGATGAACCCGATGGCCATGAGGTCGCTCGCGCAGACGACCGCCGTCGGTGGCGGCCCGTCACCCCCGAGGATCCGGTCGGCCGCGCGGCTCCCGCTCTCCGCGGTGAAGTCGCCGTAGACCACGGGCCCCGGCCTCAGCCCCGCCCGGCGCAGCGCGGAGCGCCACACCTCGACGCGCTGACGGGTGTGGATCAGCCCCCGGCGACCGCCGACGTGCGCCACGTGGGTGTGTCCGAGGGCGGTCAGGCGGCCCATGACCTCCTCGAGGCCGGGCCGGTGGTCCTGGCGCACCGACGGCAGCGGGCAGCCGACGTCGGGGTTGACCGCCACGCTCGGCAGGTCGAGCTCGTGCACGAGGGCGACCCGGTCGTCGTGCGTGGCGAGGTCGGTGAGGAACGCGCCGTCGATCCGGTGGTCCAACGACAGCTGCCGCAGCCGGTCGAGGGCGGTCGACCGGGTGGGGGCCATCTGGAGCACGAGGGCGTAGCCCTGCCGGCTGAGCGCCACCTCGACGCCGGCGATGAAGCCCGAGAAGAACGGGTCGGTCTCGATGATGGTCGGCGGCCGCTCGATGACGAGCCCGACGGTGTAGGCTCGCTTGCTCGAGAGGCTGCGACCCCGCAGGGACGGCACCCACCCGAGCCGCTCGGCCACGGACAGGACGCGGGTGCGCGTCTCGGCGGAGACCCCCCGCCGGTCGTTGAGGGCCGACGACACCGTCGAGATCGACACGTCGGCCTCGGCGGCGACGTCGAGGATCGTGACCCTCGACCTCACCGGTGCTCCCGCGGCGCTCCACCGGCGGGCGCCAGGGAGCGGAGGAACAGCGCCTCCGCCAGAGCGGTGCGGCGTAGCTCCTCGGGGTCGACGCTCTCGTCGGGCGCGTGGATGCGGCAGGCCGGCTCCTCGACCCCGAGCAGGAGGATCTCGGCCGCGGGCAGCGCCTCCGCGAGGGCCACGCACAGGGGGATCGCGCCGCCCTGACCCGTCGCGACCATGGGCACGCCGAAGGCCGCGAGCATCGCGCGGCCCAGCGCGGCATACGCGGGTCCGTCCGTGCGCGCCGCGAACGGCCGGCCGAGGGTCTTGGGCTCCACGGTGACGCGGGCGCCCCAGGGGGCGGCGGACACGAGCTGGTCGCAGAGAAGCCGTTGCGCCGCAGCGGCATCCGTGCCGGGCGGCACCCGCAGGTTGACCAGCGCCCGCGCCTCCGGCTGCACCGCCGCCGTCGCCGACGCCACGGACGGGGCGTCGATCGCGAGCACGGTCGCGACGGGGCGGGCCCATACGGCGTCGGCGACGGACCCCGCCCCCAGGACGTCGACCCCGTCGAGCACCCCCGCGTCGGTCCGGAACCGCTCCGCCGGGTATGCCGCCCCGTCCCACCGGCCGTCGTGCGCCAGACCGGCCACCGTCGTCTCGCCGGCGTCGTCGCGCAGGGTGGCCAGGACGTGCACGAGAGCGGCGAGGGCGTCGGGCGCCGCGCCGCCGAACGCCCCGGAGTGCACCGGGCCGTCGAGGGTGCGCACCGTGACGAGCACGCTGCCGGTGCCGCGCAGGCTGGTCGTCACCGTCGGCGTCCCCGCCGCGATGTTGCCGGAGTCGGCCACGACGACCACGTCCGCCGCGAACAGCTCCGGGTCGCTGCCGACGAGCGCCTCCAGCCCGCCGGTCGACATCTCCTCCGACCCCTCGCTGACCAGGGTGATTCCCACCGGCCACCCGTCCCCGACGGCCCGGAGCGCGCGCAGCGCGGTGAGGTGCATGACGAGGTTGCCCTTGCAGTCGGCGGCGCCCCGGGCGTACCACCGGCCGTCACGCTCGGTGAGCGTCCACGGGTCGCTCCCCCAGGCCGCCTCGTCGCCGGGGGGCTGCACGTCGTAGTGGGAGTAGAGCAGCACGTGCGGGGCCCCCTCGGGCCCCGGCGCACGGGCGACGACGGCGACGCTGCCGTCGACGGTGTCGACCTGCCGGACGTCGTCGATGCCGAGGTGTGCGAACAGGGTGGCGACGGCCCCGGCGGCCCGGCGGCCGTCGGGCGTGGGCCGGGCCTCCGGGTCGGCGACGGACGGGATGGCGACGAGCCCCTCGAGGTCGGCCCAGGCCTGCGGCATGAGCGCGGCGACGGCGGCCTCGATGTCACCTGCGGGGACGGCAGTCACAGCAGCTGACGCAGGTAGGTGGGCAGCATCTCCCACCACGTGGGCCAGTCGTGGTCGTAGTGGGGGCCCCAGTCGTCGACGCGGTTGGGAATCCCCTTGCGCCCCAGCACCTCGGCGACCTCCCAGTTGCCCGCAGGGTTCTCCCACCGCCCCGAGCCGGTGGCCAGGAGGACGAACCGCTCGCGCAGCCGGTCGAGGGCCGGGCCCTCCAGCCCGGGCAGGAAGTGCAGCGGCGAGGAGTAGTAGAGGTCGTCGTTGAACTGCCCCCCGATGAACTTCTCGAGGTGGTACGACCCGCTCATGCAGACGGCCGCCCGGAACAGGTCCGGGTAGCGGCACACCATGGCGAGGGCGTTGAACGCCCCGATCGACGAGCCGGTGGCGATGATCTCGCTGCCGGCGCTGTCGGCGTGGATGGCGGGCACGACCTCGGACACGATGGCCTCGTGGTACTGCTTGAACAGCCACATGCGGTGCTCCGGCGACCCCTCGTGGGTCGCCAGGGCCCGGCCCGCGGTGCTGTCGACGGAGTACACCTTGATCGCCCCGCCGTCGACGAGGTCGCGGAGCCGCTCGAGCAGGTGGTGCCGCTCGATCTCCTCGGCGTCGCCGCCGGCGGTCGGGAACGCCAGCACCGGGACGCCGTAGTGACCCCACCGGGCGAGGGTCATCTCCCGCTCGGTCCGCGGCGAGTGCCAGCGCTCGACCACCTTGTTCATGCGGTTCCTCTCGTGACGCTCATTCGTAGGTGAACTTCTGCTCGCCGGGGAAGATCCACGTCAGCGCGTCGCGCAGCCGGTCGCGCCAGTTCTCCCAGTTGTGGCCGTCGCGCGCCTCGACGTAGCGCACCGCCATGCCGGTCTCCCGGAACGTCGAGACCATGGAGCGGTTCGGGGTGATGAGCGGCTCGTAGACCCCGCAGGTCTGGTAGATGCGGTCGGCCACCGGTCGGGGTCGGGCGCGGTAGGCGTTGACGAACTTGACGACGGGGTCGAAGACGGCCCCGCCGCCGTGCTCGGCGCCGATGTCGGTGAAGACGAACGAGCCGGACTCCAGGAGCAGCGAGCCGAACACCGACGGGTAGCGCACCGCCGTCGACAGGGACGCGACGCCGCCGAAGCTCGACCCCATGAGGCAGCGCCCGTCCGGCAGGTCCACGAGGGGCAGCTGCTCGGTGAGGAACGGGACGAGCTCCCGGGCGATGAACCGGGCGTGCGGGGCATGGTTGGCGTACTCGACGAGCCGGTTGCCCGGCGGCACGAACGCCGCCACCAGCGGTGCGACCTCGCCGCGGTGGATGAGGTTGTCGAGCACCGTCTTCATCGCGGCATACGTGAGGTAGTCGTCGCCGTCGTGCACGATGAGCAGCGGGTAGCGCGCGACCTCACGGAACCGAGCCGGCCGGTAGAGGCGGATCCACTGGTCACGACGAAGAGCCTTGCTGCGCACCGAGACCGAGTCGATGCTGCCGGGGCGGGCCTCAGGGTCGGGGAGGCACCACGAGGGCACGACGTAACCCGAGGCGGCAGCGACCGACTGGGCGCCGAACGGCCCGTGCGCCACGCGGGGGTTGAGCGGGTCGTTGAGGTACTGCTCCCGGCCACCGCCGCGCACGAGCTCGAACTGGTACTCGACCCGCGACCCCTCGGGCAGCTCGATGGTCACGGCCCACAGGTCGGTGTCCCCCACGCGGCGCAGGGGCAGCGGGTCGGGCAGCCCGACCACGCGGTGCCGCACCATCACCTCGTCGGCCTCACCCCGCCAGAGGAACGTCGCGAAGCGCCCCTCGATGATGGGGGCGGGGTGCCGCTGGAGGAAGCGGTCGACGACTCCGGCGTCGGCGGTGGGCAGCCGCTCGCGCAGCCGGTTGATGGCGAGCTTGCGGGTCTGCCCGCTGGTGGGGGTCGTCGTCGACGGCGAGGTCATGCCGCCACCGGCCCGACCGTGCCGTCGGCCCGCACGACGCGCGCCCCCGGGGGGAGCGAGCCGTCGGGTCCGACCTCGACCTTGGCCCCGTCGTCGAGGAGCAGGCAGGCCGAGTCCTCGAAGCGGGCCGCCAGCACCTGCATCCGCCCCCGGTCGTCGAGGCGCAGGCGGCGCCGCGCGTGCGGCAGGGCCACCACGTGGTCGACCCGGCCGAGACCGCGGTCCCAGACCTCCGCGCCCTGGGTCGTCGCCGCCATGTCGTTGAACAGCACGACCGTGCGGGTCATGGCCATCGCCCCGGCCGACCACGCCACGACCGGGAGGTCGGCGGGCGGTCGGAAGCGGAAGAACTGCATGGAGCGCAGGAGCATGCCCACATGGCCGCCCGCGACGGCGAGCACCCGGGCGTCGGCCAGCGCCTCGGCCACGTCGGCCCGGTGCTCGTTGAACAGGGTGCTGCCCTCGACCGCTCCGGTGGCCGCGGCCTCGCCGTAGAGCGCCCGCACCTCCTGCAAATACCACGCGTCGAGTCGGCGGACGCCGTCGAGGGCGTCGCGGTAGGCCGCGTCGAGCACGTCCGCCCGGCCCGGCCGGCGGCGCAGGGCGTAGACGGCGTCGAGCGCATGGTGCAGGCGCACCTCGTAGGCGCCGGCGAGGTCGTCGACGGCGTCCCGCAGGGCGAGGACCGCGGCGGCCACACCGGTGTCGCGCTCGATGACCTCCATCATCCGGGCGTAGAGGTGGAGGTTGCGGGAGCGTCCGTCCAGCACCCCGTCGAGCTCGGCGTCGTCGTTCTCGCGCTCCTGCCAGCCGGCGGTGACCGTGGCCACGGGGCCGTCGACGCCGAGACCGCGCACGACGCTGCCGGCGGTGGTGAGGAACCGCTGAGGCCCGAGCAGGTAGGTGACCGTCATCGGGCCGTCATCCGGCGACCGGTCCGGCGTCAGCCGGCATGGACCCGCACCGTGCGGCCCACGTCGTCGAGCATGCCGCGGACCACGTCGTAGTCGGGGTGCCGCATCCGCACCCACGCGTTGGCCATGTAGCCCGCCTCCACCGGCTGCGTCGGCGTCCCGGGGTCGGGCAGGTAGGCGTCGACCACCCACTCGTCGTGGCGGCCCCGGATCTCCTCGGCCCCGCTGTAGCCGGTGATGTGGCCGTCCGCCCCGGGCCGGAGCGCGACGATCCCCGCCGACCAGCGCCGGGACAGCGACCCCTCGGGCCCCCCGTGCACGAGGCAGTGCGCCCACTCGCGGTAGACGTCGACGTCGTTGGCGGCCGAGTAGAGGTCCCAGGCACCGACCCCCGGCGGCCGGCAGCCGATCTCGGAGAACCGCAGGCCCTTCGGACCGTAGAACCACTCCATGTGCGTCGCCGACGTCTCGATGCCGAGCGCCTCGATGACCCGGGCGCCCAGCTCGCGCACCTCGGCGTAGAAGGGGTCCTGGTCGATGCGGTTGGTGGTCACGAACTGCGGCGAGATCCACCGGTGGCGCATCGCCTCGAGCACGTTGGGGTAGTAGTGGGTCGCCCAGTCGTGCACGACGTGTCCGCTGACGGTGATGGTGTCGTAGAACCCCTCGTGCCCCTCGACGAACTCCTCGACGGCGATCGAGTCGACGCCGCCGAACGCGGCCAGCGCGTGCTCGAGGTCGGTGTCCGACCCCACCCGCACCGTGCCCTGGGCCCCCGCACCGGCCCGCGGCTTGAGGATGAGCGGGTACCCGGCGCGGGCGGCGAACGCCCGGGCCTCGTCGGCGGTCGAGACGGCGGCCGACGCCGCCGTCGGGACCCCGGCGGCGCGCAGCGCCTCCTTCATCGACGGCTTGTCGCGGCAGAGCCACGTCGTGCGCACCGACGTGCCCGGTATGCCGCGCCACTCGCGGACCTGGGCCGCGGCGCTCTGGTGCGACTCGATCGTCGACTCGAGGCCGTCCACCCACATCCGGTCCTGGGCCCAGCGCACCGCCTCGTCCATCTGGTGTGCGTCGGTGACGTTGCCGACCCGGTAGTAGCCGGCCATCCGGCCGCGCAGGTCGTCGTCCAGGGCGTCCTCCGGTGACTCGCCGACCCCGATGACGTTCGCCCCGACGTCGGCCAGGGCGGTGACGAACCTGCGCTGGTTGGCCGGGAACGCCGGCTCGACGAACACGATGTTCACCCGCGCGACTCTAGTCGCGAGCATCTCCGGCGGGTGCGCCCGTCCGGCGCGGCGTGGACCCCCGCCACTTGTGGGAAAACTCTGCGAGCGCGGGCGAAACAGGGGAAAGGAAGGGGCAAGACCGGCAGCCGCTGGTCGCGTCCTGTCCCGGGGGGGATCAGCAGGACAGATGAGTCACGCCTGAGGGGGCATCTGATGAACTCGACGCCAGACCGCGTCACCACCCACCGCCGGTTCGGGACCGGCCTTGTCGCTCGCATCCTCGCCGGGGGGATCGCCGCCGGCTCCGTGGTCGGCCTGTTCGCGACGGCCGGACCCGCCAACGCGGCTCCGGACAAGACCGTGCACAAGTCCTACGTCTGCAAGTACGTCGGCAAGCCCGGCGTCGACGAGCGGCTGCAGACGGGTCGGAACCCCATCTGGGTCGACAACCACTCGCTGTTTCGCTCGCCGAAGGCCTACAACACCGCCGACGGTCTCACCCACGTGGGCCAGCAGTTCAACGACCGCCAGGGCAAGTCGATCGTCATCGTCGCCAACACGGCGAAGCTCGACCCCGAGCCGAGCGTTGCAAAGTGCCCGCCGGTGACTCCTCCGACGACCACCACGACCACCACGACGACCACGACGACCACCACGCCGCCGACGACGACCACGACGACCACGACGCCACCGACGACGACCACGACGCCGCCGACGACCACCACGACCTCGTCATCGTCGACCACGTCGTCGAGCTCCACGACGACTCCGGTGACGCCGCCGACCACGACCACGACCACGCCGGCCACGGTCGCGACGCTCTACCCGCTGCAGCCGGTCAAGGCCGGTGTCAACAGTGACGGCACCACGCGTGAGGTGCTCGTGACCCCGCTGCGGGCCGCGCTCGTGCTGCTCGTCCTGTTCGGGCTGTGGGTCGCCTTCGGTGGGCGGCTGCCGCATATCCGCCGGGTCGGCCCGCGAGACGGCTCCTGACCGGCCGGCACCGGACGTCGGGCCTCCCGCCGGAGCGTGATGTCCGGGCGGTGGGGTCGAGCGATGCTCGACCCCACCCCCGGGCCTCCGGGTCCCGCCGCGCCCGCGTCATGGGCGGGGTGGCGGCGGGCCTGGCCGTCCTCGGTCTGCTCGCCGCCTGCTGGAACGACGGGGCGGACCCCGGTGCCATCCCGCCCGCGGCCGGCGCTCCGGCCGTGGGCGCGACCGCGTCCTCGGGCGACCTGACCACCGCGTCGGGTCCCGACCCTGCAAGCGTCGCGTCGGGGGCGCCGACCGAGACGCCTGCGCCCGCCGCGTCGACCACCGCGGGCCCGCCCACCTCGGCGTCCGTCGCCCCTGCGCCTGCCCCTGCCCCGGCCGCCGGCGGCGACCTGCCGACGACCGTGCAGCCGGTGGGCCAGGGCGAGCTCGAGTCCTTCCAGGTGCTGCGCCAGGGCGCGGTCATCCTCGACGCCGCGTCCTCCGGTCTCGCCCGCTACAACACGTCCGCCTCGTGCGAGGTGCCCGGCCGGCCCTGCTACGACGCGCCCACCCTCGACAAGGTGGCGCGCATCGACCTGGGCGCGTCGCCGAAGGTGCCCGGCACCGACACGACCTTCATCACCGGTCACTCCAACCGCTACCGGCCCGACGACCCGGCCAAGGGCGTCTTCAGCACCCTCCAGAACGTGCGCACCGGCGACACCGTCGTCCTGCGCACCGCCGAGGGCGTCTTCGTCTACGCGGTGTCCAGCACCCTCAGCGTGCCCTTCGACCAGCTGACCACCACCGACGCCGTCGTCCGCGTGCGGCCCGACACGGTCGTCGCCATCAGCTGCGTCATCGCACCGGACCGGTCCTCCTACCTCGGCAACTACGTCGTCATCGGGACCCTGCGGGCCTCCGCGCCTCGCTGACCGGAGGACGACCCGGCGAACCCCGATAACCCGGCGACCGCCGATAAACCCGGTGGACCGCCACCCGCGCCGGACGGGACACTCGGTGACCGGGGCGACGGCATACCTCAGGGGGGACGGGCATGAGGGGGAACGGGCGATGAGCGGGCTCGTCGCGCGGCTGCGGATGGACCTCACGCCGCTGCGGGCCTCACCCGACTACCGGGTGCTGTTCCTCGCCGGCACCGTGTTCTACCTCGGCGCGATGATGGCCTACGTCGCGGTGCCCTACCAGCTCTATGCGCTCACCGGCTCCAACCTCGCCGTCGGCGCCGTGGGGGTCGTCGAGCTCGTCCCGCTCGTCGTGTTCGGGCTCTGGGGCGGAGCGCTCGCCGACCACCTCGACCGGCGGCTGCTCCTCGTGTGGACCGGCGTGGCACAGGTGCTCCTCACGTCGGTGCTGCTCGTCAACGCCTTCCTGCCCGAGCCCCGCGTCTGGGTCATCTACGTCGTCGCCGCCGTCCTGTCCGCCGCCCAGGCCCTGCAGCGCCCGTCACGGGAGGCCCTGCTCCCCCGCACGGTCGAGCACAGCCAGCTGCCCGCGGCGGTCGCCCTCTCGTCGGTCGGGATGCAGACGGGCATGCTGGCCGGCCCGGCCGTCGGCGGGCTGCTGCTGCACGCCGTGGGAGCGGGCTGGTGCTTCGTCGCCGACGTCGTCGGCATCGCCGTCGCCACCCTGCTGTTCACCCGGCTCCGGTCCTACCCGCCCCGGGAGGGCTCGCAGCCGCCGAGCCTGCGCGGCATCGGGGAGGGGCTGCAGTACGCCGTTCGCCGACGCGACCTGCTCGGCACCTACCTCATCGACATCGTCGCGATGCTCATGGCCATGCCCACCGTCATCTTCCCCGCGCTCGCGCAGGACGTCCTGCAGCGACCGGAGCTGCTCGGGCTGCTCTACACCGCCGGCACGGTGGGGGCGCTGCTGTCGTCCGTCACCTCGGGCTGGACCGGACGGGTCCACCACCACGGCCGCGCCGTCGTCGTCGCCGCCATGGTCTGGGGCGCCTCCGTGGCGCTCGCCGGCCTGACCCTCGACCCCTGGCTCGTCCTCGCCTGCTTCGCCGTGGCCGGGGCGGCCGACAACCTCAGCGGCATCTTCCGCAGTGTGATCTGGCACCAGACCATCCCCGACTCGATGCGCGGGCGGCTGGCCGGGATCGAGATGCTGTCCTACTCGCTCGGACCCCTCGGTGGTGAGGTGCGCTCCGGCTTCGTCGCCGACCGGTTCGGGGTGCGTCAGGCGGTGACGAGCGGGGGCGTGCTGTGCGTCCTCGGGGTCGCCGCGACGTCAGTGTGGTTGCGCGGGTTCTGGAGCTACGACGCCCGCACCGACCCGCACGCCCTGCGCGAGCGCGCCGTCCGGGCGGCCGACGCCGCCTGACCGCGAAGACTCGGTCAGTCCGCGGCCCGGTCGGCCGTCCCGCGCTGGTCCCAGTCGCGGTCGTCGGCGTCCCACTTCTCCGTGCGCTCGTGGGCGGCCTTGAGCGCGTTGCGCGCCTCGTCCTCGGTCTCGTAGGGACCCATCAGGTCCTGGGCCTGGCCCCGGTCGTCGTCGGTCTCGACCTGACCGGTGCTCGTGTTGAACCAGTAGCTCACGGTGTCCTCCTGCGTCGGCCGGTGCGGGTCCGCCCCCAGGACCGCTCCCGGGGCTCGTGCCTAGACTCCACCGTATGCCGGTCACCTTCGCAACCGTCGCCCCTCACGACGTCTCCCCCCGGCGACCGGTGCCGGCCGGAATCGCCCGCCCGGAGTACGTCGACCGGCCGCGGCCCGCCCCCTTCACGGGGTCCGAGGTCAAGGACGCCGAGACGATCGAGCGCATCCGCGTCGCCAGCCGGATCGCCGCGCAGGCCATGGCGGCCGCCGCCGAGCTCATCGCCCCGGGGGTCACCACCGACGAGATCGACAGGGTCGGCCACGAGTTCCTCCTCGACCACGGGGCCTACCCCTCGACGCTCGGGTACCGCAGCTTTCCGAAGTCGCTGTGCACCTCCGTCAACGAGGTCATCTGCCACGGGATCCCCGACGCCCGCCGGCTCGAGGACGGCGACATCGTCAACATCGACATCACCGCCTTCATCGGTGGAGTGCACGGCGACACCGACGCCACCTACCTCTGCGGCGACGTCGACGAGGAGTCGCGGCTGCTCGTCGAGCGCACGCATACGGCCATGATGCGCGGCATCCGGGCCGCCGTCCCGGGCCGGCCCTTCAACGTCATCGGACGCGTCATCGAGTCCTACGCGAAGCGCTTCGGCTACGGCGTCGTCCGCGACTTCACCGGGCACGGCATCGGGACCGCGTTCCACAGCGGGCTCGTCGTGCCCCACTACGACGCCGCGCCGTCCTACGGCCGCCTCATCGAGGCCGGGATGACGTTCACCGTCGAGCCCATGCTCAACCTCGGCACCGCCGACTGGGAGATGTGGGACGACGGCTGGACCGTGGTGACCGCGGACCGGAAGCGGTCCGCCCAGTTCGAGCACACCATCCTCGTGACCGAGGACGGCACCGAGATCCTCACGCTGCCCTGACCCGACGGCGTCGACCTGCCACACTGCACGAGCACCTGAGCACGACCCGCACGACGGTACGACCGCAACTCGGCGACACCCTCCCGACCAACGACGCGAAGGCAGGCGGACACATGGGCAAGCATCACCACGCGCTGGGGATCGACGTGGGGGGCAGCGGCATCAAGGGCGCGCTCGTCGACCTCGACAAGGGCGACTTCAGCACCAAGCGCAAGAAGATCCTCACCCCCAAGCCGGCGACCCCCGAGGCCGTCATCGAGGTCGTCGCCCAGCTCGTCGAGCACTTCTCCGACGACCTGCCGAAGCACGCCGCCGTGGGCGTCACCGTGCCCGCGGTCGTCCAGCACGGCCTCGTCCGCTCGGCGGCCAACATCGACCCGACGTGGATCGACTTCGAGGGCGAGGAGGCGCTCCAGAAGCGCCTCGGCCGCGACGTGGTGCTGGTCAACGACGCGGACGCAGCGGGCTACGCCGAGCTGCACTACGGCGCGGCCAAGGACGAGGACGGCCTCGTCATCCTCACCACCCTGGGCACAGGCATCGGCAGCGCGATCATGTACCGCAACCTCCTCGTGCCCAACAGTGAGCTGGGGCACCTCGAGATCGACGGCAAGGACGCCGAGAAGGAGGCCGCCTCCTCCGTCAAGGACGCGCTCGGCCTCACCTACGAGGAGTACGTCCCCCGGCTGCAGCGCTACTACTCGGTGGTCGAGGCGCTCTTCTCCCCCGACCTGTTCGTCGTCGGGGGCGGCATCTCGCGCGAGAGCGACCAGTTCCTGCCCCTCCTGAAGCTGCGCACCCCGATCATCCCGGCCGCCCTCCAGAACCGGGCGGGCATCATCGGGGCGGCCCGGCTCGCGGTCGAGGCCGCCGCCGACCAGAAGAGCAAAGGCCGTTACCGGCCCGCCCACAGCGCCGCCGGGTCGCCGCGGGCCGCCTCCGACAGCGGGGTCGTCGAGAAGGAGGCGTAGCCCCCCGAGCGGGCTCAGCCGCGGCTGATCGGGGTGGGACCCCGCCCGGCGAGGTCGTGCAGCGCGAGGTCGTCGCCGCCGAACCGGGCGATGTGGTCGAGGTACAGCGAGCGTCCCAGCGGTGACAGCAGGGCATCGTGGATCGGCACCAGCCCCCGGGGCGCGATCCGGCGCACCGTGTCGATCGACTCCGAGACCTTGGCCCACGGCGCGCTCACCGGCATGGCCAGGATGTCGACGTCGCCCGGCTCACCGTCGTAGGCGTCGCCGGGGTGGTAGAGCGTCGGCTCCCCCTCGGCGGCGAGCACGACCCCGACGTTGGTGCACCGCGGCACCCCCGCGTGGTTGACCGCGTGGAGCGCGCCGACGGGGGTCAGCGTCGCCGCGCCCAGGGTGTGCGCATGACCCGCCACCGTCGTGACGACGTCGGTGTTGGGGCCGGCGATCAGCTCGGCCGACTCGGGGTCGGCGTAGACCGCGGCCTGGCGGTTGGCCGCCAGCAGGGCCGGGAGCCGGTCGCGGTCCAGGTGGTCCGCGTGCTGGTGCGTGACGACGACCGCGTCGAGGTCCCGCAGGTCCTCGAACCCCGTGGAGAAGGCGCCCGGGTCGATGAGGACCCGCACCTCCGCGAGCTCGACGAACAGGCAGGAGTGGCCGAGATGGGTGACGCGCATGGCAGCAACGTACGACGTCCCCCTGGGACGCGAGCGGCATACCCCGCAGGTGTGTCTCCACGGCGATTGGGGTATGCCTGGACTCGACGCGCACACCGAGGTGCGGTCCCGACCGAGAGGAACGCTATGAGCGACAACCCCATGGATCCCACCACCGGCACCGGCGAGGGCACCGCCGACGGCGGCGCGAACGCGGGTGGCCACGACGGCGGGGCCGACGGCGGCGCCGACGGCGGCGCCGACGGCGGCAGCTCGTCCGAGGGCCCGGCCGACGGCGGCGCGAGCGCCGGTGGCCACGACGGCGGCGCCGACGGCGGCGCCGGCGGCGGCGCCGGCGGCGGCAGCTCGTCCGAGGGCCCGGCCGACGGCGGCGCGAGCGCCGGTGGCCACGACGGCGGCGCTGACGGTGGCGCCGACGGTGGCGCCGACGGTGGCGCTGACAGCGGAGCCGGTGGCGGTATCTGAGTGACGTCCCCCACGAGGACGGGAGTGTCCGCCCCCCGGGGCGGGCGCTCCGCTCTCGCGCGCCTCGTCTCGGTCTCCGGCGAGGAGTTCGCCGACCGCTACTGGGGTCGTGAACCGCTGCTGAGCCGGCGCGACGAGCTGCCGGAGGCGTTCGCGGACCTGTTCTCCAACGACGCGGTGGACGAGCTCGTCTCGCGCCGTGGCCTGCGGACGCCGTTCCTGCGCGTCGCCAAGAACGGCGCGACGCTGGGCGACCGCGCGTTCACCCAGGGTGGTGGCGTCGGCGCGGCCATCGCCGACCAGGCCAGTGACGACAAGCTGCTCGCCCTGTTCGGCGACGGCGCGACCATCGTGCTCCAGGGCGTGCACCGGACGTGGGACCCCGTCCTCACCTTCTCCCAGGACCTTGCCGCCGAGCTCGGTCATCCGGTGCAGGTCAACGCCTACGTGACGCCCGCCCAGAACACCGGCTTCAGCGACCACTACGACGTCCACGACGTCTTCGTCCTGCAGATCGCGGGTGAGAAGCGTTGGCGCATCAGGCCGCCCGTGCACCCGAGCCCGCTGCGCGACGAGCCGTGGAACGACCGGCGGGACGCCGTCGAGGCCGCCGCTCGGGCCGAGCCCCTCATCGAAGCCACGCTCCGCCCCGGAGACTGCCTCTACCTCCCCCGCGGCTACCTGCACGCCGCGACGGCGCTCGGCGACGTCAGCACCCATCTCACGATCGGGGTCCACCCCTGGACCCGCCGCCACCTGCTCGACGAGCTGGTGGGGCTCGCCGTCCGGCGGGCCAGCACCGACGAGAGCGTGCGCACGTCACTCCCGCTCGGCGCCGACCTCGGCGAACCCTCCGACTGGGGGGCCGACCTCGAGAGCGTGCGCGCGGCGGTCATCGACGCCGTGCGCGACGTCCCGGCCGGCGACCTTGCGGAGCTGCTGACCGCCCGGTCCCGCACGGCCCAGCGGGCGGCCCCCATCGCCCCGGTGGCCCAGGTGCGGGCCGCCGCGCGGCTGACCGACGACGACCGGCTCGGGCTGCGCGACCACCTCGAGGCCCGGCTGGTCCCGGCCGAGGTCGGCGCCGTCCTCCGCAGCCGTGCCGGCGAGCTCGCCCTGTCCGAGGCCGAGACCTCCGCGGTCCGGTCCCTGCTCGACCACGGTCACACCGACGTCGCCTCCCTGGGTCCCGACCTCGCCCGCCGCCTCGTCCTCGGTGCGGTCGTCGTCGTGGCCGACGGGCGGCCCGCGAGCCGGGGGTGACCGTGCGCATCCGCGTCGGCGTCTCCGGCTGGACCTACCCCCGGTGGCGTGGCGACTTCTACCCCAAGGGACTCGCCCACCGGCTCGAGCTCGCGTACGTCACCGCGCGGACGTCCGCGGTCGAGGTGAACGGGTCGTTCTACTCGCTGCAACGACCCTCGTCGTACCGCACCTGGGTCGAGCAGACCCCTGACGACGTCGAGATCGCCGTCAAGGGCAGCCGCTACATCACCCACATGAAGCAGCTGCGCGACATCGACACCGCCCTCGCCAACTTCTTCGCCTCCGGAGTCCTGGCCCTGGGACCCAAGATGGGCCCGCTGTTGTGGCAGCTCCCGCCGACCCTGACCTTCGACGCGCAGCGCATGGTCGACTTCTTCGACCGGCTCCCCCGCACCACCGCCGAGGCATCCGGCCTCGCGCGCAGCCACGACGACAAGGTCAAGGAGGGGCGGATCCTCGTCGAGGCCGTCGACGACCGTCCCATCCGGCACGTCCTGGAGGCCCGGCACCCCACCTTCGACACCGCTGAGGCCGCAGACGTGTTGCGCGCCAACGACATCGGCACTGTCTGGGCCGATGCGGCAGGGAAGTTCCCCGTCATCGACGCCGACACCAGCGAGGTGCGCTACGTCCGGCTCCACGGCCATACCGAGCTCTACGCCAGCGGCTACACCCCCGACGAGCTCGACGAGTGGGCGCAACGCTGCCGCTCATGGCGCGACCTCGGCCGTGACGTCTACGTCTTCTTCGACAACGACGCCCGCGGTCACGCCCCCTGGGACGCGGTCGCCCTCCAGGAGCGGGTGCGCTGACGGCCCGGCGGCGCTCGACGCGCTAGCGGCGACACCCGGGCATCGTCTGGTCGAGGCTCGCCTCGACCGCTCTGAGCTCCGCACCCAGGGCGTTGAGGCTCGTCACGTCCTCGTGGGCCGCAGCGACCGCCGCACGACCGGCGAGGTCCGCGAGACGCTCGGAGTCGGTGACGGTCCGGCCACAGCCGACGCTCGCAACGGAGCCGACCGAGGACGCTGAGGTGCTCACGGGTGTCGCCCGGGACCCGGCCACCGCCAGGGTTCCGACCAGGACGCCGAAGAGGAAGATCGCCACAGGACGCACCCAGTCGGGGACGTCGCGCGACCCTCCTCGGGTCCGGAGGCCGTCAGGGACGTCGCGGGCGTGGGCGCCGAAGTGTCGGGCATGGCCTCTCCTCGTTCAGGGTCCGGTCAGCGTATGCCGGTCGTCCACGGTGGAGGTCGGCGTGACCCGCGTCGGCGGCTCGCGGCTAGGCTGGGCACTGGTGTGCCGGGAAGTCTGGTCGGCGTTCGATCCCTCGTCTCCCCGTACCCCTGCGACCCGAAGTGGGAGCTCATGGACGGCTACGCCCTCCTCCTCGTCCTGGCCAGCGCCGCTGCTCTGGCGGCCGTGCTCCTCAGTCGCCTGACCGCCCGGACGTCCGTTCCGGCCCCCCTGTTCATGCTGGTGGGGGCCGCGGCCGCCGCTGCCGTCTTCCCCTCGGTGCGGTTGCCCGACGTCGTCACGGTCGAGCACATCGTGACCGTGGCGCTGGTGCTCATCCTCTTCGACGGCGGCCTCACCATCGGCGTCCGTCGGTTCCGGGCGGCCGCCTTCCCCATCGCCTCGGTGGGTCTCCTCGGCACGTTCCTCACGGCCGCCGGCGGCGCAGCGGTCCTGCACCTGGTCTTCGGGATCGACTGGTACCTGGCCCTGCTCGTCGCGACGGCCGTCGCACCCACCGACCCGGCCGTCGTGTTCTCGGTCCTGGGCCAGCGCAAGATCCGTGGCCGCAGCGGGACGATCCTGGAGGGCGAGTCCGGGGCGAACGACCCCGTCGGGATCGCCCTCATGGCGAGCCTGCTGGCGGCCGGCGTCCTCAGCTGGAAGGGCGCGGGCGAGGTGGCCGTGACGTTCGGCCTGCAGATGGGCGTCGGTGCGCTGGTCGGCATCATCGGGGGTCGGGCCCTGCTCTGGTTCACGCGCCGGGTGCCCCTTCCGAACGAGGCCCTCTACCCCCTGCGGACGGTCTTCTGTGCCGTCGCGCTCTTCGGTGTGGCCACGCTGGCCCAGGGGTCCGGGTTCCTCGCGGTCTTCGTCGCCGGCATCGTGCTCGGAGACCCCAGCGCGCCCTACAAGCGGGAGATCGAGCGGTTCCACTCGGCGTTGGGCAGCCTCGGCGAGATCGTCGCCTTTCTCGTGCTCGGCCTCACGGTCGACGTCAGCGTCGTCGTACGCCCCGACGTGTGGGTGCCGGGCCTCGTCCTGGGCCTGGCCCTGGCGCTCGTCATCCGGCCCCTGGCCGCCGGGTTGTCTCTGTGGCCCGCGGACCTGCGTCGCAACGAGCTGGCGTTCATCCTCTTCGCCGGCCTGAAGGGCGCCGTCCCCATCCTCCTCGGCGAGCTGCTGCGAGCGGCCGGCGTCCCGGACGCCGAGCGCCTCTACGGCATCGTGGTGGTCGTCGTCGTTTTCTCCGTGCTCGTCCAGGGGAGCCTCGTGCCGGCCGTCGTGAGGGTGCTGAGGCTGCCCAGCCGGCGCGTCGACATCGAGCCCTGGACCCTGGGGGTGCGGCTGCGCGAGGAGCCCGACGGGGTCCACCGGCTCCGGGTGGCGGCCGGCTCTCCGGCCGACGGTCGCACCATCGCCGAGGTGGCCGGGCGGGTCGGGGACATGTGGGTCAGCATCGTCGTCCGCGACGCCCAGCTGGTCACCGTGCTGGACACCACTCCCCTGCGCGCCGGGGACGACGTCGTGGTCCTGGCCGATCCGGTGCTGCACGACCGGCTGGACCGGGAGTTCCGCACGGCCGCGACCGAGAGCTCACGGGAGCCGGGGCCGGCCTGACCCGACCGGGCCTGACCTGACCGAGCCCGCCCGACCGGCCCGTCAGACCCGACCCTCAGACCCGCTCGACGGTGGCGGGGTCCTCCTCGCCCTCGAAGTACTGGTCGAGCACGGCCGTGAACCGCTGTCGCAGCGCGGGATCCGCGGCCGCCCGGGCGAAGAGGGTCATCGACGACCGCAGCTTGACGGCGTCGATCCCCCCGAGCACCGCCGCCGGGTCGTGGCCGTCGAGGGCGGTGAGGGCGTCGACACACTCCAGCAGCCGCCGCCCCAGGACGGGGTGCTCGAGGTAGGCCCGCGCCTCGTCCGGCCCGGACACGGCATACCGGCGGGCCATCTCGCTGCGTCCCAGGCCGGCCACCTGGGGGAAGACGAACCACATCCAGTGCGACCGCTTCGCGCCGTGCTGCAGCTCGCGCAGTGCGGCGTCGTACGTGCCTCCGGTGTCCTGGGCGACGACGAACCGTTCGAGGTCGGGCCCGGTGCTGTCCATGTCTCATCATGGCGTCGTCGCAGCGGTCTGGCAGCCTGGTGGCATGTGGATCGGCTGGGTGGAGCTGGACCTCCTGCTGGGCGACGTGCACTCGCTCAAGGAGAAGCGGTCGGTCGTCCGGCCCCTCGTCGCCGAGCTGCAGCGCCGGTATGCCGTGTCGGCGGCCGAGGTGGGCGCCCTGGACCTGCACCGCCGCGCCACCGTCGGTGCCGCCCTCGTGGCGGCCGACCGGGCGCACGTCGTCGACGTGCTCGATGCCGTGGAGCGGCACGCCGCCGGCCGGCCGGAGCTGGAGCTGCTCAGTGCCCGCCGCGACCTTCGCACCGGCGACGACTGACCTCCCCGGCCCCACGGGTTCTGGCCACGCTCGCGGCGGGTTAGAGTCCGCCCATGGTCACCCTGGGCGCACTTCCCGACCCATGACCGATGTCGACAGCGAACGTCCCCCGCTCTTCCGGCCCCCCGAGCTGCGGACGGCGGAGACCCGGGCCCCCTCCTGGCTGGAGCTGTTCTTCGACCTCGCCTACGTCCTGTGCATCACCCAGCTCGCCGGCGCGCTGCTGCGCGACCTGGACCGTGACGGCCTCCTCGAGTACCTCGGCCTGTTCACGCTGATCTGGCTCTCATGGACCCAGTTCACGCTCTACATCAACCGGTTCGACACCGACGACCTCATCCTCCGGCTCGCCAAGCTGATCGCGATGATGGCCGTCCTGGGAGCGGCCGCCAGCATCAGTGACGCGGGTGGGAGCAAGGTCGTCCCGTTCACGCTGTCCTACTCTCTAGGGCGGCTCGTCATCGCCGGCCTCTACTACCGCGCCTGGCGCCACGTCGACGAGGCCCGGGGCACGACGAACGTCTACCTGGTGGCGATGTCGTCGGTCGCGGCCCTCTGGCTGGTCTCCCTCGCCCTGCCGTCCCCGCTCCGGTTCGCCGTCTGGGGCCTGGCCGCCCTTGTCGACGTGGCTGCTCCCGTTGTCGCCGGCAAGCGCCCTCGCCGTGCGCCGTTGCACCTGGAGCACCTGCCGGAGCGCTTCGGCCTGCTCGTCATCCTCGTCCTCGGCGAGGCGATCGCCGGGGTCGTCACCGGTGTCCACGACGCACAGTGGTCGGGCGTGTCCGTCGCCGTGGGGGCGATGGGCTTCATCATCGCCGCGGCGCTGTGGTGGGCGTACTTCGACGTCGGAGGCACGGTCAGCGCTCACGGGATCCAACGGGCCGACAAGGAGAAGGCCGAGGGCGACGCCGAGGAACACGGCGAGCAACCGGTCGACGAGCGACACGACCTGTTCGTCTACGGCCACCTCCCGCTGACGGCGGGCATTCTTGCGGTCGCCGTCGGGGTGGAACAGCTCGTCCTGCGCCCGGACCGGCCACTGCCCTCCAGCGGAGGGCTGCTCGTCACCGGAGGCGTGGTCGCGTTCCTCGTCGGAGCCGCGGTGCTGCTGCGGGCGGGCGGACAACGCTCGCGCTTGTCCCTGGCGTGGCCGCTGGGCGCCGCCGCGGCCGTTGCGGTGTGGGGCGCGGTCGGACCCCACGACGCCCTGTTGTCCATCATCGGCACGGCTGCCGTCACGGTCGCCGCCGCCGCGGCGGGCGCCGTCATCTCCAGGCGCACACCGGGCAAGAGCCACCGCCCGGACTCTGAGGTGTCCGCCGTCACAGAGTGACGACCCGTCCCCCCGGGTATGTCTCTGTCAGCAGCACGCGGTTCAGACCAGTGACCGGTGCCGCCGCAGCGCCTGACTCGAGGACGAGCCATGACCGACCTTGCCCCTTCCGTCGCGCACCCCGTCGACGCACCCGAAGACGAGCTGACCGGCTCGTTGGCCGCCATGGTGACGCACGACGACTTTCCCTGTCTCGGCGCCCGTTCGGTGTTCCGGCGCGAGAACGCCGTCCTGCGCGTGTACGAGGAGCTGGCGACCGGCTCGGCGACGGAGAGCCTGCTGACCGACCTCCGGGCGTTCGCCAGCACCGTCGACGTCGACGGCGGGTTCGCGTCCTTCGTCGCCATCTTCCGGGGCCCGACGAGCTCGGGCGAACGGGACTTCGAGCGGCTGCTGTGGCGCCAGCTGCGGCTCCTGAGCGCCGCCGACGACGCGCCGTGGAACGAGGAGGTGTCGGACGACCCTCAGGACCACCACTTCGCGTTCTCCGTCGCCGGCACGGCGTTCTTCGTCGTAGGTCTGCACCCCGCCGCCTCCCGCGACGCCCGCCGGACGGCCACGCCGACGCTGGTGTTCAACCTGCACGCGCAGTTCGAGCAGCTGCGCGCCTCGGGCCGGTTCGGCCGGATGCGCGACCTCATCCGCGAGCGCGACGAGCGGCTGCAGGGCAGCATCAACCCCATGGTCGAGGACCACGGCAGCGGCTCCGAGGCCCGGCAGTACTCCGGCCGCGCCGTGGGCGACTCCTGGGTGGCCCCGTTCGGCCGCGTCTCGTGACGCGCCTGGCACCGCAGACCGGCACCGGCTTCCTCCTGCGCGCGGGCCAGGAGCTGACCGTCACCGACCCCGAGGGCGGCCAGGTCAGCGACTTCTTCGCGGTGGCCGCCGACGACCACGACGAGTGGTTCTCCAGCGGCCGCACCATCGACTACCGCAACGGGATCTACGTCTCGACCGGTGACGTCCTCTACAGCAACCGGAGCCGTGCGCTGGCGACGGTCGTCGCCGACTCGTGCGGCCGGCACGACATCCTGCTGACCCCGTGCAGCCAGGAGACGTTCGACCTGCTCTACCCGCACCTCGGCGGGGCGGCGCACCCCAGCTGCTTCGCCAACCTCGTGGCCGGGCTCGCGCCCTTCGGGGTCGAGCCTGACCGCATCTCGACGACGCTCAACATCTTCATGAACGTGTGGACCGACCGGTCCGGTGAGCTGCACATCGACCCACCGCTGTCGGTGGCCGGCGACCAGCTCATCCTGCGGGCCGAGACGGACCTGCACGTCGGGCTGACGGCCTGTTCCGCGGAGAAGTCCAACGGCGGGGTCTGCAAGCCCATCGACTACACGATCAGCGACTGAGGCTCCCGGCGCGGTGGCCGCGGCTATCGTGGGGCCGGTCCTCACGTCGTCGACCGGGGAGTCCGATGAGCGACCGGCCGCACGCCCCCCTCGCCGCCGAGCGGCTGGCGCCCGGGCCCCTCATCGCGGTCTGCCTGGGTTACTTCATGGTCATTCTCGACGTCACGATCGTCAACGTCGCGGCGCCGGCCATCGGCCGCGACCTGCAGGCGTCGGTGACCGGGGTCCAGTGGGTGGTCGACGGCTACTCGATCGCCTTCGCGGGACTCCTGCTCACCGGTGGCGCGCTGGGCGACCGGTTCGGACAGCGACGCCTGTTCCTCACGGGCGTGGGCGTGTTCACGGCGGCCTCCTTCGGCTGCATGGTGGCGGGTGACGTCGTCCTGCTCACGGGGTTCCGGCTGCTGGAGGGCACGGGCTCGGCCCTCCTCGTACCGGCCACGCTGGCGCTGCTGCAGCAGGCCTACGCCACCGCGGGTCTGCGCGCGCGAGCCTTCGGGCTCTGGGGCTCGATCGCCGGTTCGGCCGCGACGGCGGGTCCGCTCCTCGGCGGTCTGCTGACAAGCACCGTGGGCTGGCGGTGGGCGTTCGCCATCAACCTGCCGGTGGGGGCGCTCTGCGTGTTCCTCACGCTGCGCTTCGTCCGACCGTCCGGGGAGCGCAGCGCCCGGGCGGTCGACGTCGTCGGCCAGGTCGCCGTCGTCGTGGCGGTGGCCGGCCTCATCGGCGGCCTCAACGAGCTCGGGCGCGACGGGCTCGGCAGCCCGTTCGTCCTGGGCCCCTTTCTGGTCGGGGTGGCGGGAGCCGGCGTCTTCGCCGTGCGCCAGCGACGCAGTCGCGTGCCGGTCGTCCCTTCGGCGATGATGTCCGCCGCGGCGTTCAGCGGGGGCACGGTCGTCGGCTTCCTGTTCAACTTCGGCTTCTACGGCATGATCTTCGCCGCCAGCGTCTTCTTCCAGCAGCACGACGGACTCTCCCCCGCCCTGGCCGGCCTGGCCCTGCTCCCGGCGGTCGCGGTGACGATGGTTGCCTCGACCCTCTCGGGGCGCCTGGCCGCCCGGTACGGCCACCGCCGCCTCATGCTCGTCGGCCTGTCGGGGGCCTCCGTGGGTCTCGCCGTCTGGGCCGTCGCGGGCGGCGCCCCGCCCTACCTCGTCATCGCGGTCGCCATGGTCGCCTGCGGTTTCGGCACGTCGTTCACCCTCACCGGCGCGACGGCCACCGTGATGGGGGCGGCCACCCCGGGGTATGCCGGGACGGCGTCGGCCGCGCTCAACACGACCCGGCAGACGGGGTCGGCCGCCGGGGTCGCGGTGAGCGGGTCGCTCGTCGCGGCCCTGGGGCTGGGCATCGGCATACCGGCGTTCATGGCCGCCGGGGCGGTCGGTTACCTGCTGGGCGTCCTGCTCACCGCGCGGTCCGTCCCGCGGGCGCCGCAGCCGCGCGCTCGCTGACCCGCGCCTGCTGGGCCTGGACGACGTAGCGCGGGTCCTTGGTGGAGGCGACCCCGGCGGCGAAGATGCCGAAGCGTGTGCACGCGCTGCCCGCGAGCAACGCGGCCCCACCGAGCCGCCCCGCGAGCGGGAAGCGTGAGCCACCCACGGCGAGAGCGGAACCCGCGGCCGTGAGCGCCCGGGCGACGGACAGGAGCCGGCCGGCCCGACCCTGCTCGAAGCACTCCCGGGCCAGCCCGGCGTCCTGCGTCATGCGGTGGGCAGCGACCGTCTCGGTCGCGGCCCCGATGAGGGCCAGCCGACGCGCGGGGCCGCTCTGCGCGCTCGGGCCCAGCAGCAGCCCGAGGCCGCCCGCGGCGGAGGCCGCGGATCCGGCGAAGACGAAGGGCAGGACGGCGTGCGGCTCGTGCCACGCCGGCACGGCGGTGTCGGCGACGAGCACGGCCGTGTAGGCGGCGACGACGGGCCCGAGGGCGGCGGCGCCGACGGTGCCGGTCGCCTTCACCGCCGGCAGGCGACCCGTCACCTCCAGCGCCGCAGCGCCGAGGGCCAGGGGGGCGTAGGCGGACAGGACCCACGACCCGACGCTCATCGGTGAGGTGGGTTTGGCGACCCGGAGCATGTTGACGAAGCGGCTGGGCTTCCCGAGGTCGTGCACGAGGGCGACCAGGGAGAGCGAGATGGCCCCGGCCGCGCCGAGCCGCGAGACCCGCGCCAGGCCGGGCCGGTCCGTCAGCTGCGCGCCAGCCGCCAGCACGGAGGACGCTCCCGCGAGGCCGCCGAGGAACAGGTAGCCGGCGATGTCGAGGGCCTCCCAGGTGGGGGGCTTCAGGATCGGGCGGCCGTAGTACGACTGGAACTCGGCCTCGGGCACCATCAGCTGCTCGCCGCGCCGCCCCCGACCCTTCCGGCGGCGGGGCTGCGCGTCGCTCCGGACCGCCTGCGCCGTCATCGTGACCCCCCGGCGACGGCTACGGCTCCCGCCGCGAGCAGGCCGGCGGCCGCGATCGCCGCCCGCCGCCACATCGCCGGCAGGTCCCGCGTCGTCACGACCGGGTCGGGGGGGAGACCGTAGGCCTGCGGCTCGTCGAGCAGGAGGAAGAACGCCCCGGCGCCGCCGACCCCGTCGTCCGGGTCGTCGCCGTAGAGCCGGGCCTCCGTCGTCCCGGCGGCGTGGAGCACCTCGACCCGCTTCCCGGCCCGCTCGCGCAGCTCGTCGAGGTCCCCGAACTGGATCGACTGCGTCGGGCACGCCTGCGCGCACGCAGGCTCCTGCCCCACCGAGAGCCGGTCGTAGCAGAGCGTGCACTTGAAGACGCGGCCGTCCTCCTTGCGCTGGTCGATGACGCCGTAGGGGCAGGCGGAGACGCAGTAGCCGCAGCCGTTGCAGACGTCCTCCTGGACGACGACGGTGCCGAACTCGGTGCGGACCAGGGCCCCGGTCGGACAGACATCGAGGCAGGCGGCGTGCGTGCAGTGCTTGCAGACGTCCGACGACATCAGCCACCGCACTCCCCCGTCGCCCAGCTGCCCGGCCGACGCGGGGTCCGCCTCCGCGGTGGGCTGTTGGCCCGGAGGCCCGACCGACGGCATCCCGAGGGAGACCGGGGCCCTGGCCGGGGTGCGCTGCTCGATGAACGCCACGTGGCGCCACGTGTCGGCGCCGAGACCGCCGGTGTTGTCGTAGGACATGCCGGTGAAGGTGAGGCCGTCCTCGGGGACGGCGTTCCACTCCTTGCACGCGACCTCGCACGCCTTGCAGCCGATGCACACGCTGGTGTCGGTGAAGAACCCCTTGCGGGCCGGCGGGTCGGCCCAGCCGGCGTCCTGGGCGACGTGCGGCTCCCGGCCGCTGAGCAGGCTCATTCCGGCACTCCTGTCTTCTCGGTGACTCCGGCCCGGGTGCGCACGCTCTCGACGTAGGTGCGCAGCCCGGCGCCGCGCGGTCGACGGCCGGCGCGGATGTCGGCGGTGAACGCCTTGACCTCCTCGATGTGGGCCGTGGGGTCGAGGACGATCGAGGTGAGGTCGTTCGCGGCGTCGCCGGTGGCGTAGCCGTTGCGCCCCCAGTGGAACGGGAGCCCGATCTGGTGGACGACCGCCCCGTCGACCGTCAGCGGCGCCATGCGGTCGGTGACGAGCACCCGTGCCTCGACCGCGGAGCGGGCGGTGACGACGGTGGCCCAGTCACCGTTGCGCAGGCCCCTCAGCTCGGCCAGGGCCGGGGACACCTCACAGAACAGCTCCGGCTGCAGCTCGGCCAGGTACGGCGTCCAGCGCGACATCCCGCCGGAGGTGAAGTGCTCGGTGAGCCGGTAGGTGGTGACGACGAACGGGTAGACGTCGGCGCCCGGTTCGTGGCCGCTCGGGTGGTAGCGGTTGTCGGGGTGGTCGACCAGGCCCCGCACCGGGTTGCGCTGCTGGCGGTAGAGCGGGTTGGCGACGGGCGAGTCCTGCGGCTCGTAGTGGGTCGGGAGCGGGCCGTCGGTGACGCCGGACGGAGCGAACAACCACCCGCGTCCGTCGGCCTGCATGATGAACGGCTCCGTCCCCGAGAGCCCCTCCGGTCCATGGCCGTCCTGTGGCGGCTCGTAGTCGGGCCGTTTGTCGGGCACGAAGTCAGGGACGTCGTGACCGGTCCACGTCTGCTGGTCCTCGTCCCACCAGACGAGCGCCTTGCGCTCGCTCCACGGGTGCCCCTCGGGGTCGGCCGAGGCCCGGTTGTAGAGCACCCGCCGGTTGGCCGGCCACGCCCATCCCCAGTCGGGTCCGAGCCAGTTCTGCTGGTCGTGGTGCGTGCGGTTCTGGGACTGGTTCTTGCCCTCGGCGAAGACGCCGCAGTAGATCCAGCACCCACAGCTCGTGCTGCCGTCGTCCTTGAGCTCGGTGTAGGCCTTGAGTGGCGTGCCGTCCGCGCCGTGGCCGTTGATCTCACGCAGGACGGCCTCGGCGTCGGGCTCGGCATGGGGGCCGCTCGTCGGGTAGTCCCACGTGAGGTCGAGCAGCGGTCGGTCCATCTCGTCGGTGCTGTCCCGCAGGCGGTCGCGGGCGATCCGGCCGAGGTGGTACATGAACCAGAGGTCGCTGCGCTGGTCGGCCGCCGGCTCCACGGCCTTGTGGTGCCACTGCAGTAGGCGGTTGGTGTTGGTGAACGTGCCCTCCTTCTCCGTATGCGCGGCGGCCGGGAAGAAGAACACCTCCGTCGCGATGTCCTCGGGTCGCATCTCCCCTGACTCGACCTCGGGTCCGTCCTTCCAGAACGTCGCGCTCTCGATGAGGGAGAAGTCGCGGACGACGAGCCAGTCGAGGTTCGCCAGCCCCAGGCGCTGCATCCGGGCGTTGGCCGACCCGACGGCCGGGTTCTCGCCCATGAGGAAGTAGCCCTTGCACCGCCCGTTGATCTGCTCCTGCACCGTGTCGTAGGTGCTGTGCGACCCGGTGATCCGGGGCAGGTAGTCGAACCGGAAGTCGTTGTCGGCGGTGGCCGCATCACCCCAGTAGGCCTTGAGCAGGCTCACGAGGTAGGACTCCATGTCGGCCCAGAAGCCGCGCTGCGCCGCGTCGGCCTCGACGAACTCCCGCAGGTTCTCGTGGCGGTGCGCATGCGGCATCGGGATGTAGCCGGGAAGCAGGTCGAAGAGGGTGGGGATGTCGCTCGACCCCTGGATGCTCGCGTGGCCGCGGAGCGCCATCACGCCGCCGCCGGGGCGGCCGATATTGCCGAGCAGCAGCTGCAGGACGCTGGCCGCCCGGATGTTCTGCGAGCCGGTGGTGTGCTGGGTCCAGCCGACGGCATACGCGAAGGCGCTCGTGCGGTCGCGGCCGCTGTTGTCGGCGAGCGTCTCGGCGACCTGGGCGAGCAGGTGGGGCGGCACCCCGCATACGCGCTCGACCATCTCGGGGGTGTACCGGGCGTAGTGCCGCTTCAGCGTCTGGAAGACGGTGCGGGGATCCTGGAGCGACTCGTCCCGGTGCGGAGTGCCCTTGAGGGCCGGCCCCCCCGAGCCGTGCGACTCCCCGTGTCCGGAGCTCTGGACCGACTCGGTGTAGTCGCTGTCGCGCTCCCCGGACGCGGCCGCGACCTGCATGCCCTCGTACTGCCACGTCTCGTCGGCGTAGGTCCGGCCGTCCTCGGACAGGCCGGAGAAGACACCGTCGAGGTCCTCGGTGTCGCGGAACTCGGGCCGCAGCAGGGTGGACGCGTTGGTGTAGGCGCGCACGTAGTCCTCGAACCACAGGTCGTGCTCGAGGACGTGGTGGATGAGGCCGCCGAGGAAGGCGATGTCGGTGCCGGCGCGGATAGGGACGTGGAGGTCGGCCACAGCGCTCGTGCGGGTGAAGCGGGGGTCGACGTGGATGATCGTGGCGCCGCGGGCCTTGGCCTCCATGACCCACTGGAACCCCACGGGGTGGGCCTCGGCGAAGTTGGAGCCCTCGATGACGATGCAGTCGGCGTTCTGCAGGTCCTGCAGGCAGGTGGTGGACCCGCCGCGGCCGAAGCTCGTCCCCAGACCGACGACCGTGGAGCTGTGGCAGATCCGTGCCTGGTTCTCGACCTGCACGATCCCCATCGCCGTGAACAGCTTCTTGATGAGGTAGTTCTCCTCGTTGTCCAACGTGGCGCCGCCGAGGTGGGCCACCCCCATGGTGCGGCGGACGCGCTTGCCGTCCTCCTCCCACTGCCAGCCCTCCTGCCGGCTGGCCAGCAGCCGGTCGACCACCATCTGCATCGCCTGCTCGAGCGGCAGCCGCTCCCAGTCCTTGCCGTGGGGGCGCCGATAGAGCACGTGCTGCTCGCGGGCGCTGCCCGTCGTCAGCTGCAGGGTCGCCGATCCCTTGGGGCACAGCCGGCCCCGGCTGATCGGCGACGCCTTGTCGCCTTCGACCTGCACAACCTTCTCGTCCGTGACGAACACCTTCTGGCCGCACCCGACGGCGCAGTAGGGGCAGACCGAGTCGACGACCCGGTCGGCCGTCACCGTGCGGGGCTGTAGGCCGGCGGTCGTGGGCGACACCACGGCGTGCCCTCGGCCGAGCGGGTCCGAACCGGTGACCTGGCGGTAGACGGGCCAGTCGAGCCAGGGCCGGTTCTTCATGCGCGCCACGTCCTTCGGTAGAGCTGCCGCCGAGCTGAGATCGACCGGGTCGGGTCTGCGTGCCGCACGACGGGCCGACCGTCCCGAGTATGGAGCGAGCGGGCCGCCGCGGCATCCCGAAGCGGGTGCCCTCAGCCAACGGACAGGCAAGAGGGACGCCCCTCCCAGCGAGCGTCCCGGTCGGTCGGCGGGACGGGCGACAGCCGGACACCACCGGGCCGGTACGGGGCTTGTAGGGGGCCGGTCGGCCGGCCGATACGCTCCCGCCGTGGAGGCGGACTGGTACCTCACCGCGGCGGAGCGGGGGAACCCGTCGACCCGGCTCGACGCCCGGCATGCGGACGGGGCGTCCTGGACGCGCGGCAACCTCGTGCGCCCGCTCGTCCACGGCGCGGCGTACTTCGCCGAGCTCCACGAGCGGGTCTCGCGGATGCAACGCGGTGACCTGGTCCTGTTCGTGGACTGGCGGGGCGACCCCGACGAGAGCCTCACGGGCGACCCCGCCACCACGGTCGGGGCCCTCCTGGCCGATGCCGCGGGCCGCGGGGTCGACGTCCGGGGACTCGTGTGGCGGTCCCACTGGGACCGGCTCGCCTTCTCCGCCAGCGAGAACCGTCACCTCGGTGAGGAGATCAACGCCCGCGGGGGTGAGGTCGTCCTTGACATGCGCGTCCGGCTCGGCGGATCGCACCACCAGAAGTTCGTCGTACTGCGCCATCCCGGCCACCCGGAGCACGACGTCGCCTTCCTGGGCGGCATCGACCTGTGCCACAGCCGGCGCGACGACGCCCAGCACCGAGGCGACCGGCAGCGGCAGCCCATGGCCGAGGTCTACGGGCCGAGGCCACCGTGGCACGACGTGCAGCTGGCCATCGAGGGGCCGGCGGTCGGCGACGTCGAGACCGTCTTCCGCGAGCGCTGGGAGGACCCCCAGCTCCTCAGCCGGTCGCCCGCGCGGATCCTCGAGGACCGCCGCCGGCGCGACCGTCCGACCCGCACCCCCCTGCCGCCCCAGCTGCCCGACCCGCCCGCGATCGGGCCGCACCCGGTGCAGGTCCTGCGCACCTACCCGCGCCGGGTCGGCGGCTACCCGTTCGCGCCGCGAGGAGAGCGCAGCGTCGCGCGGGGCTACATCAAGGCGGTCGGCCGCGCCCGGCACCTGGTCTACCTGGAGGACCAGTACCTGTGGTCGCGGGAGGTCGCGGCCGTCCTTGCGGCGGCGCTCGTCCGCAGCCCCGAGCTGCACCTCATCGCCGTGCTGCCGCCGTTCCCGGACCAGGACGGCCGACTCTCGGAGCCGCCGAACCTCGTGTCGAGACAGTCGCTGCTGGACACGCTGGACCGGGTGGCACCGGGTCGCGTCGCGGCCTATGGCATCGAGAACGCCCACGGCACACCGATCTACGTCCACTCCAAGGTATGCGTCGTCGACGACGAGTGGGCCTCGGTCGGGTCCGACAACCTCAACCGGCGCTCGTGGACCCATGACTCCGAGGCGTCAGCCACCGTGGCCCACCCCGGGTTCGCACGCGGGCTGCGGGAGCGGCTGGCGCAGGAGCACCTCGAGGTCGGCGCCGACACCACGGTGCCGCCGCTCGAGCAGTTCCGGCTGTTCGCGGACTCGGCCGCCCGCCTCGAGGCCTGGCGGGCCGGTGACCGCACCGGCCCACGACCGCCCGGAAGGCTGGTGCCGATGAGGCCCCAGCCGGTGTCGCCCCTGGTGCGGGCGGTCGCCGACGCCGCCTACCGGTTGGTCTACGACCCGGACGGCCGTCCCCTCTCCCTCCGTCTGCGGCAGACGTTCTGACCGCTGCGCCGGCGGCCGACCCGGCGGAGCGCGGAAGCCCTACCGGCGGCGGCGCTGCTTCGGGCGGGGGGTCTTCCGCACGGGCGGGCGGACCGGCTCCCGGTCACCGTGGGCGCCGGTGCGCCCGAGCGAGGGACCGGTGCCACCGGCATACCCCCGCTCGTCGGCGTCGACCCGCTCCTGCTCGAGCGCGTCGCGCATCTCCTTCGGGGCGACCGCGTGGGCGATGTGCCAGCCGAAGACGGCCACGATCGTGCCGAGCGCGATGCCGCTGAGGGAGAAGCTGCTGCTGAAGGTCAGCGACACGTTGCCGATGGCCAGGATGATGCCGGCCGCGAGCGGCACGAGGTTGACGGGGTTGGCGAAGTCGACCCGGTTCTCCTTCCAGATCTTCGCGCCGAGCAGGCCGATCATCCCGTAGAGGACGACCGTGATGCCGCCGAGGACGCCGCCGGGTGTGCCACTGATGACGGCGCCGAACTTCGGGCAGAACCCGAGGATGAGGGCCACGACCGCGGCCACGTAGTAGGCCGCGGTGGAGTAGACCCGGGTCGCGGCCATGACGCCGATGTTCTCCGCGTAGGTCGTCGTCGGTGACCCGCCGACGGCCGAGGAGATCACGGTGGCGAGCCCGTCGGCCCCGATGGCCCGGCCGAGGTAGGGGTCGAGGTCGGCGCCCGTCATCTCGCTGACGGCCTTGACGTGGCCGGCGTTCTCGGCGATGAGGGCGATGACGGCGGGCAGAGCCAGGAGCACGAAGCCACCGGAGAACGACGGCGCGTGGACCGACGGTAGACCGAACCACTCGGCCTGGCCGAGCGCGTCGAAGCTCGTGCGGAAGTGGGTGGTCACCTTGCCGTCGGCGGCGGAGAAGGAGGTGATCTGCCCGGCCGTCTTGTCGAGGGCGAACGACAGGGCGTAGCCGAAGATGAGCCCGAGGAAGATCGAGATCCGCGACCAGAACCCTCGCAGCAGGAGGGAGGCGACGATGACGAAGACCATCGTCAGGAAGGCGACCCACTGGTCCTGCGGCCAGTAGACGCCGGCCACGACCGGGGCGAGGTTGAAGCCGATGAGCATGACGACCGCGCCGGTGACTGCTGGCGGCAGGACCTTGTGGATGACGCCGGCGCCGACGAAGTGCACGAGCAGACCGACCAGGCCCAGCACGAGGCCGGAGACGAGGATCGCCCCCGTGACGGAGCCGTTGTCACCGCCGCCGGCGCGGATGGCCGCCACCGCGCCGACGAAGGACGCGCTCGTGCCAAGATAGCTGGGCACCTTCCCCTGGACGACGAGGAGGAAGAGGATGGTCGCCACGCCGGACATGAGGATCGCGAGGTTGGCGTCGAGACCCATGACCAGGGGGAAGACGAACGTCGCCCCGAACATGGCGACGACGTGCTGCGCCCCGATGCCCACCGTGCGGCCCCACGTGAGCCGCTCGTCGGGCGCCACGGCCTGGCCCACCGCCGGGGTCCTGCCGTCGCCGTTGTAGAGCTTCCATCCCAAGGCCATGCCGGCTCCCGCCCGTCGTCCCGGTATGCGTCGCTGAGAATGCGCGCGCGGCCAACCTAGGGCCTCGAGGTCGAGACGGTCCCGACGGCACGGTTGGACGCCGCGTCGACGCGGCGCCCCGGGCAGGGACGGCGCTTCGCGCCGGTACGGGGTCTGCGTCAGCCGGAGAGCGCCTCGGGTTGCTGGGCGACGACGCTCCGGTTCCGAGCGGTTCGGGTCGCCGCTACCGGCCCACGTTGCCCTCGGACCGGAAGGCGTCGAAGAACCGGTCCCGGAACGCCTCCATCGGCCAGGTGACGGCGTCCGGCGTCGGTCGCCCGCCGGCCTGCCAGCCCCAGGTGGCCGTCTGCTGCAGGACGGCGGCGTCGTGCGCCACGACCGTCACCGGCACGTCGCGGCCGGGGCTGGCGCCGGACACCACTGCCGACGGCTGGTGGTCCCCGAGGACGACGAGCACGAGGTTGTCGTCGTTGGCCGTCTCGACGAACGACGTCAGCGCGTCGAGGGCGTACGCGACGGACCGCGCGTATGCCTGCCGCACCTGTGCCGTGTCGCTCCAGACCTCGCCGACGGTCGGCGCGCCGGACAGCACCTCCCGCAGCGCCGACCCGTCACCGAGCGCGGCCGGGTCGACCATGCGGGGCAGCGGGGCCCAGGGCGCATGGCTGGAGACGAGGTCGACCTCGGCGAAGACCGGCCGTCGAGGACCGGCGCCCAGCTCGCGGGCGGCGAGCGTGGCGAGGGTGTACTGGTCCGGGATCGGCGCGTACCCGAAGGCTGGTCCCGCATACCCCACGTTGCGCGCGTCGTACACCGTGTCGTAGCCGTAGAAGTCGCCCGCCGTCGCGAAGTCCTGCTCGTTGGCCGGGCTGTCGAGGACGGTGCGCCAGCCGGCCGCCCGGAACGCGGTGCTGAGCGTGAGCCTGTGGCCGGAGACGACGGCGTCGTAGCGCACCTGGTCGCTGATCGGCAGGCCGGTCTGGAGCGTCGAGTGCGCCAGCCAGCTGAGGCCCCCGAAGGTGGGCGACGTGAGGAACGCGCTGCGGGCCGAGAACCCGGCGCCGCCCAGACTCGTGGCCGCTCGGGCCAGAGCGGCCGTCACCAGCGGGGACACGACGGGATCCTGCACGGCGACCCGGCCGTAGCTCTCGACGAACACGACGACGACGTCCTTGCCCCGCAGCCCGGTGAGGAGGGCGTCCGGCGGCACCGCGGCATACGGGTCCTGCGCACTCAGGCGCTGGAAGTCGGCGCGGTCCTGCAGGCCGTCCCGGACCGCCTGCACGTGCTTCAGCGCGGTCGTGGAGGTGTCGGCGGCCGAGGCGGGGCGGCCCGACGGGGCCTCCACGGAGGCGGCGGCGCCGACCACCCAGAGCAGCGTCAGCACGGCGAGCGCCACAGCCGAGGACGGGCGGTGCTGGCGAGCCACCCGGGCGAGGCGGACCGCGGCCGCCGGGAGTCCCACCAGCAGGCCCAGCGTGGCGAGCACGACACCGATGCCGGCGAGGACGGCGGTGCCCGTGCCGACACTGGAGCGCAGCAACCCCCACCCCGACCCGAGGTACCGGTAGTCCGACAGCGGGTCGACGTCACGGTAGAACCCCACGAGGAAGGCGAGGTCGAGCACCTTGAGGAGGACGACCAGCGCCGCCCCGGCGCCGAGGACACCGGCGACCCACGCGGCGGCCCGGCGCGGGAGCAGCAGGGCGAGGGCCGTGAGCACGAGGAGCTCCACGGGGATCCGCAGCAGGTCGGCCGCGGAGAGTCGGTCGGGCGAGTCCGGGACGACGAGGGCCACCCAGAGCAGGAGGACCGCTCCGACCGTCACGAGCGTCGACCGACGGCGACGCGCCGGCGGTCCCTGACGGCGCTCAGCCATCGACGACCTCGGCCGCCTCGATGGCCTCGAGAGTCCCGCGCGTCTGAAGGGTCTGGATGGCCCCGAGGGCCCGACGCCGCGGACGGACGGCATACCGGGTCCGGACGAGGAACGACACGTCGCGGCCGAACGACTCCGCCAGCAGCCCGAGCGCTCCCACCAGGGCGGCGACGGCCAGCGACGGGGGCAGCACCTCGGCGACCGCCACGGTGAGGGTGATCCCCTGGATCGCCGCGACGACCTTGCGGTAGTAGCGCCGTGGGACGGGCGCACGGAGCCACAGCCAGACCCGTTCCGCCGCCCAGAGGAGATAGCGGGCCGCCCCGATGAGGAGGACCCAGCCCCCCACGAGCGGCGCGGCCGCCACGCTGAGCACGAGGATGAGGAACGCGTCCGCCTCCATGTCGAACCGCGCCCCGAGGTCCGACACGCTGCCGGTCCGGCGGGCGACGCGCCCGTCGACGAGGTCGAGGACGAGCGCGAGCGCCGTCACGGCGACGAGCAGCCGGCGGTGGTCCCGACCCACGAACGACTCGGCGACGAGGGCCGCCACCACCTGGCCCAGGATCACCCGGGCCAGGGTCACGGTGTTGGCCGGCCCGAACCGGGTCGTCGCGGTGCGCCGCAGGGCGACCGCCAGGAGGGTGTTGGCCACGACCGCACAGGTCAGACCGACGACCCAGCCGACGACACCGACGCCGGCGGGCCCCGTGAGCGCACCGAGCACGGCAGCGGGGGCGAACACCCCCACGACCGGGACCGCGTGAACCGACCGCACCGAACCTCCGTCTCTAGGAGTACACCGGAAGACGACACCGTGTGCCCAGTGGTTCACCACAGCCACCGTCGTGCGGGAAGGAAGGAGGCCGGGTGGCCCGCGAAGCGTCCGCGTTCTGGGTCGCCGCCCCGGGAGTCGGTGAGGTCCGGACCGTGGCCGTGCCCGACCCGGGTCCGGGTGAGGTCGTCGTCCGGACGCTGCGGTCGGGGGTGAGCCGCGGCACCGAGTCCCTCGTCTTCCGCGGCGAGGTGCCGCTCGGGGAGCGCGTCCTCATGCGAGCACCCTTCCAGGACGGCGATTTCCCCGCCCCGGTCAAGTACGGCTACCTCAACGTCGGTGTGGTCGAGGAGGGTCCAGCGGACCTGGTCGACCGGGTGGTCTTCACGCTCTACCCCCACCAGAGCCGGTTCGTCGTCCCGGCGGAGTCGGTCGTCCCGGTGCCGCTCGACGTCCCTCCGGCGCGCGCCGTCCTCGCCGGCGCGGTGGAGACCGCGCTCAACGCGTTGTGGGACGCCCCGCCCCTGCTCGGCGACCACGTGGCCGTGGTGGGAGCCGGTCTGGTGGGGTGCTGCGTCGGGCGGCTCGCCGGACGCGTGCCGGGCGTCGACGTCACCCTCGTCGACGTCGACCCGGAACGCGCCGCCGTCGCCGACGCGCTGGGCCTGACGTTCTCCACCCCCGAGGAGGCGCCGCGCGGCCAGGACCTGGTCGTCCACACCACGGCCACGTCCGCGGGCCTGCGGACGGCGCTGGAGCTCGTCGCGGACGACGCCGAGGTCCTCGAGCTCAGCTGGTACGGCGACCGTCCGGTCAGCGTGGCGCTCGGTGGCCGGTTCCACTCCGGCCGCCTGGGCATCCGGGCCAGCCAGGTCGGCACCGTGGCCGCCTCCCGCCGCGGTCGGTGGACGCGGCGCGAGCGTCTCGCCCTGGCCCTCGACCTGCTCCGGGACCCGGCGTTCGACGCGCTGCTCACGAGTACGTCCTCCCTCGCCCAGCTGCCCTCGGTCATGGCCCGGTTCGCGGCCGGGGACCTCAGCGGGATCTGTCACTCGGTCACGTACCCGGAGGTGTGACGTCGTGTACTCCGTGACCGTCCGTGATCACATGCTCGTGGCCCACAGCCTGCGCGGCGACGTGTTCGGCCCGGCCCAGCGGCTGCACGGAGCCACCTACGTCGTCGACGCCACGTTCCAGCGAGCCGACCTCGACGCCGACGGCATCGTGCTCGACATCGGGCGGGCGGGCGAGACCCTGCGGTCCGTGCTGGCCGACCTGACCTACCGCAACCTCGACGACGTGCCGGAGCTGGCGGGCCGCAACACGACCACCGAGATGTTGGCCCGCCTCGTCGCCGACCGCCTGGCGTCACGCATCCACGCCGGCGCGGTCGGCGACGGCGCACGGTCGGTCGAGCGGGTGCAGGTCACCCTGCGCGAGTCCCCCGTGGCCTGGGCCTCCTACGAGCGTGCGCTGTGAGGCGGGTCCACGTCGTCATGCCGCCCGGGGTCGACGACCCCCGACGTCCGAGCGGCGGCAACGTCTACGACCGGCACCTGTGCCGGGCGCTGACGGCCCGGGGCTGGGACGTCCGCGAGCACCTCGTGCCGGGCGGCTGGCCGTGCCCGGACCGCGCCGCCCGCGCCGGGCTCGAGGACCTCCTCGCCGGCATCCCGACCGGCGACGTCGTCGTGCTCGACGGCCTGGTGGGGTCCACGGTCCCGGAGGCGCTCGAGGGCGAGTCGGCCCGACTGCGCCTCGTGGTCCTCGTGCACACCCCTCTGGGGGTCCAGGCCGACGGCACCACGGTGAACCTCCGCGAGCGGCGTGCCCTCGAGGCGTGCCGGGCCGTGGTGACGACGAGCCGGTGGACCCGCCGGTGGCTCGTGACGCGCTACTCGCTCCCTCCAGACCGCCTGCACGTCGCCCCGCCGGGCGTGGACCCCAGCGTGGACGCCGGTGCGGACCCCGATATGCCGACGCCGGCGGACTCCCCCGGACGCCGGCTGCTCTGCGTCGCGGCCGTCTCCCGCACCAAGGGGCACGACGTGCTCGTCGAGGCGCTGACCCAGGTCGCCGACCTCGACTGGGTGCTGGTCTGCGTCGGGTCCCTGGAGGTCGAGCCGGAGCTCGTCCGCCACCTGCGGTCGGTGCTCCTCGACCACGGGCTCTCCCGACGGGTGTGCTTCGCCGGCCCGCTCGGGCGAGAGGCGGTGGAGCGCGGGTATGCCGCGGCGGACCTTCTCGTCCTCGCCTCGCGGGCCGAGACCTACGGGATGGTCGTCACCGAGGCGCTGGCTCATGGCCTTCCCGTGCTGGCCACCGACGTCGGCGGGGTCTGCGAGGCCCTGGGGGGCGGGGGGTTCAGCGTTCCCTCCGAGGACCCCGGGGCCCTGGCCGCGGCACTGCGCTCCTGGCTGACCGACCCGGTGACCCGCTCGCGGCTGCGCGCGGACGCCCGGGGTCGTCGAGCCTCGCTGACCTCGTGGGACGACACGGCCGGGTCGGTCGAGGCAGCCCTCGTCGGAGCCGAGCCGTGAGGCGCCCGTCGCCGCGGTGGGTGGGCCCTGTGGTCGGGCTGGCGGCGCTCGGCGCGGTCGTCTGGCGGGTCGGGCTCACGCCGTTCGTGACCGGGGTGAGCCACCTGAGCCCCGCCGCGGTGGCCGTGGCGCTCGGGATCACGGCCGTCAGCACGGTCGCGTCCGCCTACCGCTGGACGGTCGTCGCGCGGGTCATGGGCGTCGACCTCCCCCTGCCGCACGCGGTGAGGGCCTACTACCGCTCGCAGCTGCTCAACTCCGTGATCCCCGGAGGGGTCGTCGGTGACGCCGAGCGGGGGCTGCGGCACGGGCGCGACGTCGGCGCGCGGGGCCAGGCCCTGCGGTCGGTGCTGTGGGAGCGGAGCGCCGGCCAGGCGGTGGAGCTCATCGTCACCGCCGCGGTGCTCCTGACCGCCACGTCGCTGCGCGGGACCGGAACGCTCGTCGTCGGGGCACCGCTGACGGCCGGGCTGGCGGCGGCGGCTGTCGTCACGGCGGTCGCGGTGGCCGCGGTGTGGTGGCGCGGCGCCACCCCGCGTGCGCTCTCGACGGTCCGGGACGACCTCCACCTCGCGCTCGAGGCCTGGCGGCTCTGGCCGCAGGTGGTCGTGGCCTCGCTCCTCGTCGTCGCCGGCCACGTCGGCGTGTTCCTCGTCGCCGTCCGGACCGTCGGGATGAGCGCCCCGGTGCGGACCCTGGTCCCCGCCGCCCTCGTCGTGCTCGCCGCCTCCGCCCTGCCGGTGACCGTCGCCGGGTGGGGTCCTCGGGAGGGCATGGCGGCCACGGTGTTCGCCGCGTCCGGGCTCGGCGGGGACGCAGGGGTCGCGGCGTCGACGGCATACGGGGTCCTCGCCCTCGGCGCAGTGCTGCCCGGTCTGGTCCCGATCGTCCTGACGCGGGTCGCGCGGTCGACGCCGACCGACCGGTGGCCGAAGGTGACCGCCGATGGCTGAGACGCCGTACACCGTGGTGAGCTGCTGCGTGTCGCTCGACGGCTTCCTCGACGATGCCGCCGCAGCGCGCCTCGTGCTCTCCAGCCCCGCGGACCTCGACCGGGTGGACGCGGTGCGGGCGGCCTGCGACGCCATCCTCGTCGGTGCCGGCACGGTCCGGGCCGACAACCCACGACTCGCGGTCCGGGACGAGGCACGACGGGCGGCGCGCGTGGCCGGCGGACGGACGGCCACGCCCCTGCGGGTCACCGTCACCCGGACGGGTGTCCTCGACCCGAGTGCAGCCTTCTTCGCCACGGACGACGACGAGAAGCTCGTCTACTGCCCCGACGCCGGGACGGCGGCATTGCGGGCCCGGTTGGGAAACAAGGCCACCGTCGTCGGAGGGGGCGCCGACGTGGACCTCTCGGGAGTGCTCGCCGACCTGCGGGTGCGAGGCGTCCGACGGCTCGTCGTCGAGGGCGGCCGGTCGCTGCTCACCCAGCTGCTGTCGGCGGGGCTCGTCGACGAGCTCCAGCTTGCGGTGGCTCCGGTGTTCGTCGGCGACTCGCGGGCGCCCCGGTTCGTCGGTGACGGCGCGTTCCCCTGGAGGTCACCCCACCGGGCCCACCTGCGAGACGTGAGCCGATACGGCGACACGGCGCTGCTGCACTACGAGCTCAGCCCACGATGCCGGCCGCCGGCAGAGGAGACCGCGCCATGACCCCGATTCCCCCGACCCCTGCCGCGGCTCCCCACGCGACGGTCCGCATCGAGGTCGACCTCCCCCTGCGCCTGGCCGACGGCCGCCCCGCGACCGCCCGGGTCATGACCTTCGACGGCCTCGTCGACGGTCAGGAGCATCTCGTCATCGCCCTCGGGGCCTACGCGACCGGGCGTCCGGACGAGCGGGCCTGGCCGCCGCTCGTGCGTCTCCACAGCGAGTGCCTGACGGGCGACGTCCTCGCCAGCGAGCGCTGTGACTGCGGGCCCCAGCTCGCCGAGGCCCTCACCCGGATCCACGAGGTCGGCGGGTACCTCGTCTACCTGCGCCAAGAGGGCCGGGGCATCGGCCTCTACGCCAAGCTCGACGCATACCGCCTCCAGGACGCGGGCCTCGACACCTACGACGCCAACCTGGCTCTGGGGTATCCGCCGGACGCCCGCAGCTACGAGCCCGCGGCCCAGATGCTCCGTGGTCTCGGGGTCACCGCGGTGGCCCTGCTCACCAACAACCCCGACAAGGCCGCGCAGCTGGAGCGGCACGGCGTGACCGTCGTCGAGCGCGTCGCGACGCAGGTCCACCTCAGCCCCGACAACGCGCGCTACCTCACGGCGAAGGCCGTGCGGGGCGACCACGCACTCGACCTCTCCGGCCGGCTGACGCCCCTCGGACAGTGGGGATAGCGCCTCCGAGCCATTCCCCAGCGGCACGAGCGAGGAGGATCCTGAGCCGGTGGCCGACCCGACGTCACGCAGGAGCATGGCCGTGCCGCTCACGGCGTTCGCCGGCGGCGCGGTGGTCGCCCTGCTGCTGGGGGTGTTCGGGAAGATCCACGACCCGACGCTGGACGGCACGACGACACTGGGCTTCCGCACCGTCATCGACCTCAAGGTGGTCCTCGCGACGGTGGTCGGGGTGCTGGTCGTGCTGCAGCTGGTCACGGCCCTGTGGCTCTTCGGCCGGTTCGGGAGCGCGGCGCCGCCCTGGGTGCGCATCGCCCACCGGACGACCGGAGCCGTGACAGTGGTGCTCGTCCTCGTCGTCGGCTACCTGTGCCTGTGGTCCTTGGGCCTGGAGAGCGGGACGTTGAAGGACGGCCAGCCCGTGACGACCCGGACCGCCGTGCACGGGGTCCTCGGCTGTGCGGTGTTCGGGGCCGTCGTCGTCAAGATCGTTGCCGTGCGGTCGAAGCGGGCTCCGGGGTGGTTCCTCCCGGTGGCCGGAGGGCTGCTGTTCGCCCTCCTCGTCAGCGTGGTGCTGACCTCGGCCGGCTGGTACCTCACCACCAAGGGGTGGCCGAGCGCGGGTGGCTACGGATAGCCCTCGGCAGATCGACGCATCGGAGGCAGAATGCCGGCATGGGACGAGTCCTGACCCGGGTGTCGCGTGACCGGTGACGACGCGGTTCGCGACGTCCTGGACGTCCAGCGGGTGGACGTCTGGGGCGCGATGCAGGCCAAGGATCCTGAGGCGTGGATCCGGGTGCTCGCCGAGGAGTTCGTCCTGCGCACCCCCGGCGAGGAGGACCGGGACCGCGACGCGTTCGTCGAGCGGATGACCGCGTTCCCGGGCGAGGTGGTCTCCATCGCGTGCCACGACCTGCGGGCCGACGCGTTCGGAACGGCCGTGGTGGTGACCGGGGTGCAGCACGCCGTCCTGCGCATGTCGAACGACGCCCGCTTCGAGGACTTCACGATGATGACCAACGTGTTCGAGCAGCGCGCCGGACGGTGGGTCATGGTCCTGGCCCACGCGCTGAGCCTGCCCATGTGACCCCGGCGGCACAGCACACTCGCGCTGCCGCGTCCTCCTGCTGGAGAGTGGGCGGATGGAGATCCAGCTCAGCATGCTGATCCTCGAGGTCAGGGACCTGGCGGCGTCGGTCGCGTTCTACCGGGACCTCGGCCCCGAGGTGCCGGAGCCCCAGCCGGGCCGGCCGGTCGTCATCCATCGCATGGGCAGCGGGGTCAGCCTCCTGCTGACCACCTCGTTCGCCGGCACGTACGACCCCGCGTGGAGGCGCCCGACCGGGGGCTACCAGCAGCTGCTCGAGTTCTACGTAGGAGAGAACGCGGTCGTCGACGAGCGGTGGGCTCACCTCGTCGCCGCCGGCCACCCCGGCCGGATGCCGCCGACGCAGACCGCCGGGCCGTATGCCGCCATGGTCGACGACCCCGACGGCAACGTCATCCTCCTCACCTCGGACGAGGCGGCGAGGGTCGACCGGGAGGACTCCTAGCTCTCGCCACCACCGCGATGGTGATGCCGCCGAGATCGGGGGTTGCCGAACGTCCCCCGCGGACGACCCGGGCGGTGCAGGCTGCAGGAGAACGGCGACCCGAGGGCTGTCCATCTCCGAGCGCCTCGTTCGTTCTGTTGTCGAGCGCCGGTGCTGGGCCGGCCCACCTGGAGAAGGAGACTCCGATGCCGCAGTACGCCGCGTTGATCTACGAACAGGACGACCCCGACTGGAGCACCCTCGACACGCCGGAGAAGCAGCAGGTGATGGGCGGGTACGGCGCGTTCGGCGCGGCGGCCGCGGCCGTCATGCGGGGCGGGGCCGCGCTCTTCCCGACCACCAGCGCGACCACCGTCCAGGTGGAGGGCGGCAAGGGCGGGAAGGTGCTGACGAGCGACGGCCCCTTCGCCGAGAGCAAGGAGGTGCTCACCGGCTTCTACGTGCTGGAGTGCACCGACCTCGACGACGCCATCCGGTGGGCGGCGCAGATCCCGGCCGCGTGGACCGGCAAGGTCGAGGTGCGGCCGGTCATCGAGTTCGGCAACGCCGACGTCTGACGACAGCGACGCACACGCGGCCCTCGCCCGGCTCGTCCGGGACGAGGGATCGCGTGTGCTCGCCACGCTCGTGCGGACGACCGGCTCCCTGGAGCTCGCGCAGGACGCGGTGCAGGACGCGGTCATCCGTGCGCTCGACGTCTGGGCGCGGGACGGCGTCCCTGCCGAGCCGCGCGCGTGGCTGACCCTCACCGCGCGCCGAAGGGCGGTCGACCTGATCCGGCGCGAACGGCTGCGCGGGGGCAAGGAGGCGGCCTCCGCCGCCCTGCTCGCGCAGCTCGAGGCCGACGTCGTCGCGTCCGAGGACTCGGCGCCGCGGGACGACGCCGCCCTGCGCGACGACCTGCTGCGGCTGCTCTTCACCTGCTGCCACCCCGCGCTGTCGGTCGAGACGCAGACGGCGCTGGCGCTGCGGACCCTCTGCGGCCTGACCACCGCCGAGGTCGCGAGCGCCCTCGTCGTCAGCGAGGCGACGATGGCCAAGCGCCTGACCCGGGCCCGTCACAAGATCGCCACCGCCGGGATCCCCTACCGCGTCCCGAGCGCGGAAGAGCTGCCTGAACGGCTCGCCGGCGTCCTCACGACGGTCTACCTGTTGTTCAACGAGGGCTACCAGGCGAGCGCCGGCGCGGCCCCGATGCGCCGCCGGCTCTGCAGCGAGGCGATCCGCCTGGCCGCCCTCCTCCGCGAGCTGCTCCCCGACCAGATCCCCGTCTACGGGCTCGAAGCCCTGCTGCGGTTGCAGGACGCCCGCAGCAGCGCTCGCGTCGACGCGGCTGGCGACCCCGTGCGCCTCGCCGACCAGGACCGAACCCGATGGGATACCAACCAGATCCGTCAGGGACTGTCCCTGCTGGGGATCGCCCTGCGGCTGTCGACCGCCCGGCCGGACCCCTACGTCATCCAGGCCGCGATCGCCGCCTGCCACGACCTGGCTCCGACCTGGGCGGAGACGAGCTGGCCCGCCATCGTCAGCTGGTACGACGTGCTGCTGGCTGTGCACGACACTCCCGTCGTCCGGCTCAACCGGGCGGTCGCCCTCGCCGAGCGGGACGGGGCGGAGTCCGGGCTCGCCGAGATCGACGCGATCCTCGCGGCTGGAGGTATGCCGGACTACCTCCCCCTCGCGGCGGCGCGGGCCGACCTGCTGGCCCGGTCGGGGCGCACCGACGAGGCCCGCGCCGAGTTCAGGACCGCTCTGGCCCTGCCCGGCAACGACGCCACGAAGCGCGAGATCTCCCGCCGCCTGGACGAGCTGGCCGAACGTCCCTGACCGGCTCGCGCGCCCTCGTCGGGTGGCTCCACGGCGGACGGTCAGCGGGACGTGGTCGCAGCGCGTTGGACGTCGGTCGCGACGTCGCCGACCGACCGGCCCAGCGTGTGGACCGTGACCGTCGCCAGCCGGTCGTCCAGCCCGTCGTCGCTCCACCGCGCGAGCCAGTCGACCCCGTCGCGGACCCAGTCGCGGCCCTTCCCGGCCACACACCGCCGTCGCAGCTCCGCGACGGACGCGGCGCGGTCCGTGGACGGACGGAGCAGGACGACCACGCGCCCGTCGAGGGCGCGACGAACGACGGTATGCCGGGCCGGGTCGGTGACGCGGGTATGACCCGCTCCCAGCGCGACGACGGCGTCGGGGTGGTCACGCAGGAGGCGGGGCGTCGCGTACGCCAGTGCCTCCTCCCACGCCCGGTGCGCCGGCTCGTAGCCGACCGCCCGGATCGTCTGCTCGAACCGGGTCAGCGGCCAGGCCGCCTCCTCGTAGTACGGGACACACGCCTCGTCGGCGTCGACGAACGGGAGGTCGAGCGCTGTCGCGACGAGCGGGCCCACCGAGGACTTGCCCGCCCCGGGCGGACCGATCAGCACCACGCTCACGAGGTCAGTCAACACCGGAGCCGGCGCACGGCCGGCCGGTCGACGGGCATGCCGGTGGCGGCGAACGAGCCGGAGGCACCGGCGTACGAGACGGAGGTTCTGCCTGAGCCGTGGGAACGCGGGGTGAGGCCGGGCATCTGGTGCGGTCCGACGGGTTAAGCGATTGGGCGGTATGCGCGTTGAGAACCGAGGCTCCCGATCGCGCACTCACGCAGGGGGATTCGTCGCGGTCGACTCCTCGTGCGGGAGGCTCAGTGACGGCGCTGGGACTGGACCTCCAGGTCCATCGCGCCGCGGACCGGAGCCACCCCAGACTGACGGGAGACCGCTTGGTACAAGGTCGAGCACACCAACGCCAAGCACGAGGTCCGGATCGAGGCGACCTCTTACTCCAACAGCTCCCGGTGCGAGGTCGTGCCGGCGAGCGCGGGCAGCTGTACGGCCGGCGGCTTGGGCATCACCTTCCGCCAGTGACCTGACTCGGGTGGGCAAGGCTGTCCCGGCCGAGGTCGACGAGCACCCCTTTGCGAGGTGTGGAGCATGGCCCCAGCGGCGCGTCGTGAGTCATGCCGCCCGGGTTCCCGTCCCCGACCGGCGCCGTCACGTCGACGGCGCCGGTCACTGGGGCGGCAGACCGAAGCTCAGGGCAAGAGCGGCACCGGCGACGAGGAACGCCGAGCCGGCCACGTCCGCGCCGCGGCGCGCCCGAGAACGTCCGGTCTCTCTCCGCGCCGTGCGGCGGTTCGGATGGACCGCGCCGAGGGGGTAGCCCGAGTGGATGGGGGTTCGCTGCGTGGTGGTCAACGTGTCTCCTGTGTGAGGGGGCCGAGGTGGCGATCTCCGACGACTTGAAGGCTGCCACCGCCGACGCCCCCGCCTGGTCGCCCCATCGGCCGACGTGTGGGATGACGTAGCCATCCTCCGATCGGCCGACAGCCCCTCGGCCTCCACGTCTCGACCTGCTCGGGATGCGGCATCGCGACAACCTCGTCGCGCACCCTGTGCACCGATCGAGAAGGGCCAACCGTACGGAAGGCACCGCTTGCCTTCTGGTGGGCAGCGCCGTGAAGCTCTAGCGAGCACGTCAGCGCTTGCCGCTGTATGGGCCGTCTGACCTTGCCGCTGTGGAGACTGGTCGCAGGTGACCGTCAAGGCGGGATCGCCGCGGGCGGACGAGCCGTCACCGGTCGGGGTGGCGCCAGGGACGACGTCCGGCGGAGCCGTCACCTTCCCGGCACTCAGTCGCCCCTCGGTCAGGTCGCCGACCACCCACACCCTGTCCGTCCTACGGGATGGGTCGCCTCCCGCGAAGACCGACCCGCGGGTGTTATCCGACGCCGACGGTGAAGGAACCCCCGCACGCCCCGCCGGGCGGGTTGACGGTGTAGGTGACCTGCGCCACACAGGTGATGCCCCCGCCGACCCCCCGAAGCGAGAACCTGGCCTGGTTCTCAGCGATGGTGACGGGTTGCGCCGGGGCCTGCAAGCTGCACCCCGTCACGCTGACGGTGACCGTGTAGGTGGTGCCGCTCGTGATGCTTGTGGGGTCGAAGTTGATGACGACGTCGGCACCCCCCCCGGCGTCTGGGTCACCTGTCGGTTCAGAAAGGCGGGGCATGACGCGCTAGCCGCGAACGCGGGCGCGGCAGAGGCCACGAACACGGCGGGCACGGTCCAAACCGCCCCGGCGACAAGGTGACGACGGGAGATGGGAGCAGACACGGTCTCTCCTAGGTCTACGGGGGGCCTCTGGCCGATATTCGGGTCATCGATGTACAAACGACCCGATACTAGGGACATCACCTGCCCGCCGCGCGGTGAGGGTCCAGCACATGCAGGAGTGAGTTGCGCAAATTCTTGGCCACCGCGCTTCCCCCGAAGCCAGCAAAGCCCGTCACGCCGCGTTCGGCGACCCTGGGGGGGCCTGCGCTATGTCGCGGGGGGCCACGACCGACGTCGTGGGGTCGTCGATCACTCGGGCCAGGAACCCGTCCCGCGACCCAGGCGGCCAACAGACCCTGGCTTCCCGAGTCTCGTCCGCCATGACTGCGGTGAGCCTGACCGGCGCGACGTCCACCGACGGGTCGCCCACATCGCCAACGCTGCCATGAGTCCAAGGCACGTCAGGGCCTCATTCCCTGCGGCCTACGGCGGTCACCACCGTTCTCGTCGCCCCCCGTTATCGGATGGTGTAGCCCCCGTCGACGAGCAGGTCGGCACCGTTGATCATGTCCGACGCGTTGGAGGAGAGGAAGAGAACGGCGGCGGCGATCTCCTCCGGGAGCGCGAAGCGTCCGGTGGGGATCTGGGCTTTGTGTGCTTCGCCCTTGGGCCCCGCCCACGCCTCGCGGCCGAGGTCGGTGAGGACAACGGTGGGAGAGACCGTGTTGGCGGTCACGCCTCGGCCGCCCCACTCCGAGGCGAGCACCTTGGTGAGCCCGATGACGGCGAACTTCGACGCGCAGTAGGCGGCATGATCGGTCAAGGCAACACTTCCGGCCTGCGATGCGAGGTTGACGATCTTCCCTCGCCCCGCGGCCAGCATGTGACGACCGACCGCTTGGCTGACGAGGAAGGTGCCGGTCACGTTCACCGCCATCGTCTTCGTGAAGGCGGCAGCACTCAGCTCTTCCGCCGGGCCGAGGAGCGCGATCCCCGCGCTGTTGACGAGGATGTCGATCCGCCCGTATGCCGCGAAGACGGCGTCGACCGCCTCCCTCACCGAGTCGGGACTCGAGACGTCACAGGTGAATCCACGGCTACCGGACCCGAGCGTCTCGGCCGTGCGGTTCGCGGCCCCCTCGTCGAGGTCGACCACGGCGACCGTCGCGCCTTTGGCCACGAACGTCTCCGCGACCGCGGCACCGATCCCTGAAGCCCCACCGGTGATGACCGCAACGCGGCCGTCCAGGCGGAACGTGAGGTCGATGGCGGGGGAGGGCTCAGACATGGCGGTCCTTCGTGGTGTCGGGGACGGTCGAGGGGTGAGAGTCGGGTGCGGCCGAGTCAGGGGGGCGGACGGGGCCTCCCGACGGGGTGTGATGCGGGTCGCTCGACCGGACGAGCTCCTCGTTGTCCATGATCGTCTGGGCCAGGTCCGCCTGGCCGCCCTCATTCTCGTACGAGCTGAGGACGCGCACCTTCGCTGCAGAACCCGAGCTGTGGTCGAAGGAGTAGCCGAGCCATTCCCTCGCCAGGCGCCGAGCCAGCTCGATCCCCACCACACGCTGGCCGAAGCAGAGGATCTGGGCGTTGTTGCTGAGGACCGCTCTCTCCACGGAGAAGCTGTCATGGGCGGTCACGGCGCGTATGCCGTGGACCTTGTTCGCGCTGATCGCGACCCCCAGGCCGGTACCGCAGACCAACAGCGCCCGGTCCGCCTCCCCCGAGGCCACGAGCCTCGCCGCCGCGACCGCAACGTGCGGGTAGGCAGTCAGCTCGTCGGCCTCGACGCCGACGTCGATGACCTGCCCCACTCGCTCGTCAGCCTCCAGGTCGCGCTTGAGGATGGTCTTGTAGTCGAGGCCCGCATCGTCGGAGCCGACGACGATCCGCCAGGGTCGCTGGGTCGCCGCGTCCGGCTCGGTGCCGCTCAACGCCGGTCCGACAGGATCCGGGCCACGGCGTGCGCGCACAGGGCGAAGGAGGTGGCGCCGGCGTCGACGGACCCGACGCTGCGCGCGGCGAGGGGCCGGGCCCTCCCGAGCTTGGGGGTCAGCGATGCGGTGGCCTCGGCTGCTGCCGTGCTGGCCTGCGCCGCGGCGGCCCAGGCCGCCGACAGCGTTGCGCCGGAACGAGTCTCCCTCGTCAGGGTCTCCGCGAAGGGGATGTATGCGTCCACCATCGTCTTGTCGCCGACGTTCGCGCCCCCGAGCTGCCGGAGCCTGGCGAGCCCGGCGCTGATCCCCTCGGCCACCTCCGGGTCGGAGGGGACCTCGTCGTCGCCCCATCGCGCACCGATGCTGCCGAGGACGGCGCCCCACAGGACGCCGGACGTGCCGCCGGCCCGGTCGGCGAACGCGTCACCCGCGGCGGCGAGGGTCGAGCCGCATCCGGCGCCCCGCTCGAAGGCCGAGCGGGCAGCCGCCACGGCCGCACCCACGCCCTTGACCATGCCGCGCCCGTGGTCACCGTCACCAGCGATCGCGTCGATCCGACCGAGCTCGTCCTCCGCGTCCACCACGGCGCTCTGCATCTCCTCCAAGGCGGCAACGACGACCGCGGCACACCGGCGGGACGCCTCGGTGCTCGGGGCGACCGGGGCGGGGCCATCGGTCGCGGCGCCGGCTGACCGGCGCGGCGCGGTGGTGGTGGTGTCGGTCGAGGCCGCTGCGCCCTTCCGGAAGGCCGGAGTGTCGGCCGGCGCGCGCCATAGGCGCTCCAGCTCGTCGTCGAGGTAGACGAGCGTGAGGGAGCACCCGGACATGTCGAGGCTCGTCACGAGCTCACCCACCTCGGGGTCGACGACCTCGATCCCGGCCTCGGCCAGGAGCGGCGAGATACGCCCCCAGAGGACGAACAGCTCCTCGTACTTCGTCGTCCCCAGGCCGTTGAGGATCGCTCCGACCACGGTGCCGTCCTCCGACGGACGCTCCGCGAGCACACCGTCCACGAGCCGGCGGGCCAGGTCCGTGGCCGAGGGCATCGGCGCGTCCCCGACCCCAGGCTCTCCGTGGATCCCGAGCCCGACGCCCATCTGGCCGCCGGGCACGGAGAAGAGCGGCGCGTCGGCCCCGGGCATCGTGCAGCCACCGAAGGCGACGCCGAGCGTGCGCGTCCGGTCGTTGGCGTGGCGGGCGACCCGCTCGACCTCGTCGAGGCCCATCCCCTCCTCGGCCGCCGCTCCGGCCACCTTGAAGACCACGAAGTCACCGGCGATACCGCGGCGCTTCGAGGTCTCGCTGACCGGTGCACTGGCGACGTCGTCCGTGACGAAGAGGACCCGCGTCTCGATCTGGTCGCGCCTCAGGCGTTCCTGGGCGAGCGTGAAGTTCATGACGTCGCCCGCGTAGTTCCCGGTGATGAGGAGCAGACCGGCGTCCGACACCGCGGCACGCCCCACCGAGTAGGCGTCCGCCGTCGACGGGGAGGTGAAGATGTTGCCCACGACGGCACCGTCGGCGAAGCCGGGACCGACCACCCCGCAGAACGCCGGGTAGTGGCCCGACCCTCCGCCGACGACGACGGCGACCTTTCCCGAGGGGGTCTGGGTCGCTCGCACGACCCCGCCCGGGACGCCGACCACCCGGTCCCGGTGGACGTCGAGGAAGCCGAACAGCATGTCGTCGGTGAACGCATGCGGGTCGTCGAAGATGTGGGTCATGCTCGTCCTTTCGGAGCGGAACGCTGCCGGCGCAGGAGGGGCTGAAGGTCAGCGGGAAGGGTTGATGACGGCCTTGACGGACCGCGGGTCCTGACGGGCGGCCAGCAGGGCGTCGGTGGTGCGGTCCAGGGGGAAGTGACCCGTGACGAGACGGTCGACGTCGACACGCCCGGTGGACGCGAGGGCGATCGCGGTCGGCCACGTGTTGGCGTACCGGAAGGTCCCCGTCACCTCGATCTCGCGGTTCTGCACGTGCGACAACGGTAGGGGCAGCTCGTCCCCGCCCATGCCGACGAGGACGACGCGTCCGGCGCGGGCCACGGCTCGGATGCCGTCGCGGGTGGATCCGGGATGCCCGCTGCACTCGAGCAGCACCGTCGGCTCGACGCCCGCCTGGGCGATCGACGTCTCGTCGACCTGGATCACCGCGGTAGCGCCCAGCTCCGAGGCGAGCGCGAGCCGATGCGGGTTGATGTCCGCGACCACGACCTCGGTGGCCCCGAACGCCAGGGCGCACTGGGCCGCAACGAGACCCACCGGCCCCGCCCCCGTGACGAGGACGCGGCTGCCGGCCGTCGTGCCGGCCCGGCGGTTGGCCCACACGCCTACCGACAGTGGCTCCAACAGGGCCGCGGCGTCGTCCGACATCGTGTCCGGAACGGCGTGGGCGAACGCGGCGTGGACGACGACGAGCTCGGCGAGCGAACCGTCGATGGGTGGGGTGGCGTGGAACCGCATGGCCGGGCACAGGTTGTACCGCCCGGCCAGACACTGCTCGCAGGTGAGGTCCGGCACTCCGGGCTCGATCGAGACCCGCTCCCCCATGCGGTGCGCGGGAACACCCTCGCCCACGGACACGATGACGCCCGACGCCTCGTGACCGAGGACCATCGGCGCCTCGACGACGAAGTCGCCGATCCGCCCGTGCTCGTAGTAGTGCACGTCCGAGCCGCATACCCCGACCGCAGTGACGCGCACCAGCACCTCTCCACCGCCGGGGCTGGGGACGGGCCGGTCCTCGATGGTCAGCTCGCGCGTGGCGCGCAGCACAGCAGCCCGCATGGTCGTCATGTCGTCGTCGCTCTCGTCGGTATGCCCGTGGTCGTCGGCCGGACGCGGACGCCCGGGTGGAGCAGCCCGCTCGGTCCCGGGTCCGTCAGGGGACCCGGGACCGAGCGGTCGGCCTCAGCTGGTGCCCTCGTCGGCGATGTTGCCGCTCTTGAGGTTGGTCTCGATGAGCGCGGGCAGCTTCGCGAGGAAGGCGTCCTTCTCCGTGACGATGTGCTTGGTGTAGAGCGCGACGTTGGACGAGGTCACCGTCGGCATGAGGTAGACGGGGTTCTTGTTCACGTCCTGCTTGCGTGCGATCTTGGCCGCGACGGCCAGTCCGGCGGCCAGCTCGACGGTGCCGTTCTGCAGGTTGGTGCCGATGAAGTCACCGCTGGTCACGGCCTTGAGCCCGTCCTCGATGCCATCGACTCCGACGATGGGCAGCTTGACGTTGGCCTCGCGCGTGGCCTGGAGCGCCCCGAGGCCCATGTCGTCGTTCTCGGCGACGACGCCGCCGATCTGGTTGCCGAAGCTGGAGAGCCAGTTCTTGGTCTTGTTGACCGCCTCGTCGCGCTTCCAGTTGGCGGTGTCCTTGGCCAGGATCTTCATGTCGGGGTACTTGGCGAGGACGTTCTGGATGCCCTTGGTGCGGTCCAGCTCACCGGACTGCCCCAGCGGGCCCTGGAGGACGACGATGTTGCCCTTGCCGCCCATCTTGTCGGCCATCATCTGCATCTCCTGCTCGCCCGCCTTGACGTCGTCCGGCAGGACCGAACCGGCCAGGTCTTTGCTGTTGAGGCTGGCGTTGACGGCAAGGAACGGGATGTTCTTCGCCTTCGCCGAGGCAACCTGCGGCGCCAGCGAGTCCGCCTGCACGGGAACGACGATGATCGCGTCCACACCGGCGTTGATGAACTGGTCGACCTGGCTGGCCTGGGTGTTGACGTCGAGGTTGGCCGAGTTGAAGAGGACGTCGATGTCGTTGGCCTTGGCGTAGGCGTCGATCCCCGCCTTGCCCGCCGTGATGAACGACGAGGTGTCGTAGACGCTGATGCCGACGCGGATCTTCTTGGCCCCGGCGGTGGCGCCGCCGGAGCCCGCCGCGGCCGTGTTGTTGGTGGGGTCGCCGGCGCCGCAGGCGGCGGCCGAGAGGAGCGCGACGCCGGTGAGGGCGACGGTGAGGATACGCAGAGGCTGGTTGGGCATGGGTGTCTCCAGTTCGGTGAGGTGGTGCGGGAGGGGGTGGCTCAGCAGAAGGGAGCGCGTCGGGGTCGCTCAGGTGCGGCGGCGGGCGGACCAGACGTCGACCGCGACCGCGGCGACGATGAGGACGCCCTTGATGACGCTCTGCCAGTAGGCCGGGACGATGAGGATGTCCAGGCCGTTGTTGAGGGTCTGGATGAGCAGCAGTCCGAGGGCGGTGCCCCAGATGCTGCCGCGGCCGCCGAGCAGGCTGGCGCCGCCGATGACGACCGCCGCGATGGCGTCGAGCTCGTAGCCCTGGCCGAGGTTCGGAGGGCCGGAGATGACGCGGGAGGCCAGCATGACGCCGGACACCCCGGCGAGCATCCCGCTGATGGCGTAGACGCTGAAGAGGATCCGCTTCGTCTTGATGCCGGCGATCTGGGCCGCGACGGGGTTGCCGCCGGTGGCGTAGATCCGCATGCCGTAGGACGTGCGGCGCATGACGACCGCGAGCACGATGATGCCGAGGATCATGACGATCACGGGGATCTGCAGGCCGAAGATCGTGTTGTTGGCGATCTCGCCGAACTCGGGGGGCAGCCCGTTGATCGGGGCGCCGCCCCCGACGACGTAGGCCAGGCCCGACGCGGTGGTGAGCATCCCCAGGGTGGCGATGAAGGGTGGGACGTTGACCCTCGAGACGAGGAGTCCGTTGACGGCGCCCGCGATGAGACCCACGAGGACCGCGACCCCGACGCTGAGCACCAGGCGTTCGGGATGGCTCTTCACCGTCGTCGCCGCCGCCATGGCGCTGAGCGCGATGATGGAACCGACGGACAGGTCGATGCCGCCTGTGAGGATGACGAGCGTCTGGCCCAGGGCGATCAGGGCGAAGGGGGCGGCCGCGATCCCGATCGACTGGATGTTGTCCAGGGTGCCGAAACGGGCGCTGCGGTAGCTGAAGTAGGCGATGATCAGCACCATCACGATGACCATGGCGTGCCGGATCGCCTGGTCCCGGAACCACGTCGCGGAGAAGCGGCCGTTCGACGGTGCTTCCGGTGCCGAGGTGCCGGTGTCCGGCACGGGGGTCAGCTGCTGCGTGGTCATCGGACGTCCTCTGAGGGAGTGGGGGCGGAGTGGTCGACCCGGGCGGGGCGCGGTGAGGAGGCACCGTGGGTCGTGGACGACGCGGCCTCGTCGGTCGTGGACGACGGGATCTCCTCGGTCGTGGACCCGAGGCCGGCGGCAAGGCGGAAGATGGTGTCCTGGGCGGTGGCGGAGCGAAGGGCCGTGCGGTCGAGCTCGCCGACGACGCGACCGGAGCGCATGACGAGCGCGCGGTGCGACAGCGACAGCACCTCCGGCATGTCGGAGGAGGCCATGAGCACAGCCATGCCCGAGGCGGCGAGGTCGGAGACGATGCGGTAGATCTCGCTCCGCGCCCCGATGTCCACGCCGCGGGTCGGCTCGTCGAGGAGCAGGACGTCGACGTGCCCGGTCAGCCAGCGGGCCAGGACGACCTTCTGCTGGTTGCCTCCGGACAGCGTCTCCACGTGCTGCGAGAGACCGCGGCTGCGCAGTCGGACCGAGGTCATCGCGTTCTTGACGACCTTGGACCGGTGTCCCTCGCGCAGCCACCCTCCGACGGTGAATGCGGGCAGCCTCGGGAGCGAGCCGTTGTCGAGCACGCTCATCGTCAGGACCGCGCCGGCACCCTTGCGGTCCTCGGGCACCAGGGCCATACCCCGGGTGATCGAGGCGGCCGGCTGGTTGCGAGCGACCCCGACCCCCCCGACCGAGACCGTGCCTGCGACCGATCTGCGCACGCCGAAGATGGCCTCGAGCAGCTCGGTGCGTCCCGCGCCCACGAGGCCGGCCAGCCCGACGATCTCCCCCCGGCGGACCTGGAGGTCGATGGGGTCGGAGTAGCCCTGGACGTGCAGACCGCGGACCTCGAGGGCGACCTCGTCGCCGGCGTCACCCACGGTGGGGAAGAGCTCCTCGAGCTCACGACCGATCATCGCGTGGACGATGTCGTCGTCGGTCACTGCGGTGAGCGGCTCGTCGAGGACGAGGCCTCCGTCGCGCAGGACGACGACGCGGTCGGCGAGCGCCCGGATCTCCTCCATCTTGTGCGTCGTGTACAGCATGGCGACCCCCTGGTCACGCAGCCGGTTCACCACGGCATACAGCCGTTCGACCTCGCGGTCGGAGATCGCCGAGCTCGGCTCGTCGAGCAGGAGCACCTTGGCTCCCCCACTGGAGTTCTTGACGATCTCGACGATCTGCCGCAGGCCCACCGACAGCGTGCGCATGACGGCCTGCGGGTCGATGTCGACGCCGAACACCTCGAGCATCTCGCGAGCCTCGCGCGCCATCCGGCGGCGGTTGAGCAGGCCCGCCCGGGTTCGCACCTCGCGGCCCAGGAAGAGGTTCTCGTAGACGCGCATGTCGAGGATCGGCGCCAGCTCCTGCGGCACGATGGCCACGCCCTGGCGGTGGGCTGCGTGGGCGTCACCCGCCGCCAACGACGCTCCACCGATGAGGACCTCACCGGAGTCCGGTCGCAGCTGGCCGGAGGCGATCTTCATCATCGTGGACTTGCCGGCGCCGTTCTCCCCGGCGAGGGCCGTGACGCTGCCGGGGGCGAGCGACAGGGAGACGCCCTTCAGGACCGGGACGCCACCGAAGGCTTTGACCAACTGGTGGCACTCGAGCGCTGGCCCAGACACAGGATCTCCGACTTCGTCGTCGCGACACGGGCGATGCACCCTGCCGTTGGTAGTTCGTTCGTGTGAAGTTCACACTAGATCACATCAGGATGTCAAGGAGGCCGTGGAAGACAATTCGGCGATCTCTGCTCGTGCAGGGACGGTTGTCAATTACAGCAACAGGTTACGCACCCAGGCGGGATCATCCCTCAGCGCCAAGGACGGTGTCCCTTCACGTTCTCACAGCCGCGAACGCGCTGCCGGACACCGCTGTGTGACAATCGGGCCTCCGGATCACAACCGAGGGAGCGCCGATGGTGACGCGGAGCAGCGTCGATCTCGAAAGCCGTCGACGGGCCCTCACCGACCTGTTGAGCGTCGACGGGACCCTGCGCATCGAGGAGCTCGCCGAGCGTTTCGGGGTGAGCGCCATGACCATTCGCCGCGACCTTCAGGCCCTCGAGGATCACGGCGTCGTCCGCCGGGTCCGAGGCGGCGCCGTCAGCGGCGCAGAGCTCTTCGAGGCGCGAGAGCGGCGTGCGGGCGCGGCCAAAGAAGTCATCGCTCACAAGCTCTCCGGCCTCGTGCCCCGAGGCGGGGTCGGCATCTGCATGGATGCGTCGTCGACGATCTCGGTCCTCGCTCGCGAGCTGCCTCACTCCGAGAACCTCTCGGTGGTGACGGACGGGATCGAGACCTTCCTCACCCTTCACCGGGACACGCGAGTTCACGCGTACCTCACCGGCGGGCAGAAAGACCCCAACGCCGGATCTCTCGTCGGGCCTGTGGCGACGTCCACCCTCAGACAGTTCTCCTTCGCCCGCGCGTTCCTCTCGGCAGCAGCGATCGACGCGCGATTCGGCACGAGCGAGTTCTCGGCAGAGGAGACGGAGGTGAAGAAGCTCATGGCCCAGCTGTCGGACCACGTCGTCATGGCCGTCAACTCGGCGAAGTTCGAAACCGGCTCGGCCGCGCGCTGCCTCGCATGGGATCAGATCGATCTCATGGTGACCGAGCTTGAGGTCTCCGACCCGCGACTCGACCCCTACCGCGATCTCGTCGAGCTTCTGTGACATCGCATCACACAATGGAGCGCGCCCGTAGGGGTGACGCTCCAATCGCCCACGTCCCCCAAAGACCGTGCGACAGCGAGTTATTCGGGCGGTACCAGGTGAGGTCTCCGATCTCGAGGACCTCGCTCGTGGCGGGTCGTCCTCGCAGGGCGGAGTCATCTCCCGACTCGCCCCGAGACGGGGACGCTCCGGCGGCCGAGCCGCCGGAGCGCAGCCACCTTGTCGAACGCTCGCCGTGCACGTCTCGCACTATTCGCGACCGGGGCCGCGCCCTCCGCAGATAAGGGCAGGCTTCACCGGTTGCCTTGCGGGGGCGCAGCTATTTCGACGAGGTAGAGGTCAGGGAACGTGTCCGCCTTGGCCCAGGCCCAGGGGTGCGGCGGAGGGCGAGTTCGGCGCCAACATGAACGGGGTCACCCCGCCGCGGTCGCCCCGCTGACGGTATGCGCCGCGCCGACTGGGTGGACACTTCACCATGACCGACCCACCTCGTCGTGTGAACTTTGTCAACGGAATGATGGTGACTGCCGCCGACATGGCCGCCGAGCAGCAGTACCACCAGGGGATGCGTTATCTCCACAACCGTCTTCATGGGTACGGCACGGTGTCCGGGTTGGACGTGACCCTGTCGAACGCGCAGGTTCACGTCAGTCCCGGGCTCGCCATCGACGCCTTGGGGCGGGAGATCGTCGCCACGGAGCCGTTGACGCTCCCTCTCGAACCGAACCAAGAGACGGGACCCTGCACGCAGAACCTGCTCATCGCGTGGCGCGAGACCCCCGACCGCCCTGTCCCCGGGCCGGGTGGGGCCATCGAGTTCACCCGCTGGGTGGAACAACCCGAACTGGTCCTTATCTCTGACGGCGAGACCGCGGCCGACGGCTTGATGCTGGCCCGCCTGACCGAGACGGGCGACGGCGGCGTCGTCGTCGACACCTCGGTGCGTCGACGTTTCGGCCCAACGTAGGCCCCGGTCATCGCTGGCTCAGGCCGGCGGATGACAGCCCTCGGGCTCTTGGACACGCGCTCCCTCGGCCGACCTGCGTCCACATACCGCGCCCCGAGAACGGCAATGGCCCTTCGAACATCTCCCGTAGGGCACCACCCGTCGACCGCATCCTGGCGTCGATCAAGGCCGAGCACCGAGCGGCGACGACGTCCCGATACTAGGAGCAGCAGTGAGCGCGCTTCCACGGCATACGAGGGTCACCTGTGAGGTCGCATTGTCGCTGGAGGGGTGGCCGGGCTCGATCGTGAAGGGCCGTTGGCGGTCCCTCGATCGGGCCGGTCCCACGATCGGGGGACGGGCACGTCATCCGGTGGATCCACCGCGCGGTGGACCTGAAATCTCGCGGCCGGGTGGCAATGTCGTCGTTGTCGGGAGGAATCAGATCTCCGACGGCATCTTTCGATGAGAGGGTGCGAACCATCGCGCTCGTACGGCTAACTGCTGAACCAGCAATGACAGGGGAAATCAATGCGACGCCTTAGTGCGGCCGTCACGTGTCTCGCGCTCGTACCAGTCCTCGGCGGGCTGGTGGCCTGCTCCGGTCCGGACGGGACGCCACCAGCCGCGACGACGGGCACTGTCGCCAGGCAGGCGGGCGGCGCCGAGGCGGTACCCGGGGGTCTGGGCCCTGGCAAGCTCGCGACGTTCTTGCTGGAGGGCGTTCTCCAGGGGGTGGGGGCCCAGGGGTACACCTTCCTCAGCGACCTGCTGTTCGGAAGTGACGACGTACAGAGCGCCGCGACCACGCAACAGCTCACCGATATCAACAACCAGCTCGATGAGATCGACACCCGGCTCGACACCATCACCACCGATCTGCAGGGCATCAGCGGGCAGATCGCCGACGGGGCGCTGAACAGCAAGCTCGATACCATGAACACGTGGCACAACACCATGAAGTCGCTGTACCGCGAGAAGTTCGTGCCGATCGCGGCCGCCGCCAAGGACGTCAGCACTGCCAAGCAGGCTCTAGCCACCGGCAGTCCGACGCCCACGTTGACCCAAAATCTTGTCAAGGCGAACAAAGCATTGCAGGACGCGAAGACAGCGTTCAGCAGCGCGTTCGACAATGCTCAACCCACGCCTTACAGCCTCCTGGCGGACCAACACGATGCGCTCTACCCCAACGCCGCTGGTTTCGACTCGGCGTTAAAGCTGGCGGGTAAGAGTCTGCAGTCGAAGGGCTTCACCACCTGGACTGATTCGCAGCGCCTGCAGAACTTGTACCTCAGCCTGTCTGACGACGAGGCGCTGACCGCCTTGCTCATCCTGGAGCACGACAAGATGTTCGGTGCCAGCGCCGACACCCAGCAGCGGCACACGAACGACTATGTGACCAACCACAACGTCGAGGTGGCCAACCTCCCCCCAGAGATTCCGTGGGGTCAGATCAAGGTCGGCGACCAGATGTGGGTGACGGCCTACGACAGCCCCAACCCCTTCGGTCCATACTTCTCGGGCGCGTGGCTGCCAATCTCTCCGGAGGGAAAGCAACTCGGCACGTGGAGTCCCCAGTCCTTTTTGCCGGATTTCCCCGGCTGGAGCCTGCCCACTGACCGGCAGCTGACGGGCCTGTACGACGGGACCAAGAACGTCCCCGCCGCTGCCGGCTCCACGCACCTGGGTTCGATCTGGAAGAACACCGGTCACGAATACGAATCATTTCAGGGCTCCAACTGGGGCCAGTCTTGGTACTGGACGAAGGACACCTCGCAGTCCAACCCCATGTCGTGCGACCCATATCAGGACGGCGCGGTCTCCCGGGTTTACACGCTGCACCATGTCGGGAACATGACGGGAGCAAGCGCCATCGAACTGCAGGGTCAGCCCGGCCGGATCCCGGACTTCGATCCCGACGGCACCACGGTGGCTGCGGATTGCGACAACATCCTCGTGAAGATGTACAACAACGACACGTACTCGGCAAGCGTGGTGCTGACGCGCACGGTGGACCCCGACAAGGAAGACTTCATGGCTCAGCGGTCGACGGCCCTGTCGCCTCCGGCCACCCCGACGACCACCTCCTGACGATCGGCGGGGGCTTCGTGCCGTTGCTAGTGATGTCCACGTCGCCGCGCAACAGCGAGCATGAAGAGCTCACAGATCCAGGTCTTACTTGAGCGGCGTTCCCAGTCGAAGACCTTCAGCACGGTTACCTCGCCGGCTGCCGACAATCGGAGTGTCTCGTCCTGCTGGTCAGTGCGCTCCTGGGGGCGGGCAACGTCCGGCCCCGGGGGCGCTCGGCACCGCGCACGTCGAGGCGCTGAGAGCGGCGGCGAGGTGCGTCTCTCAGCCCCCAGACGGGCACCCAGCAAGATCCCGCGCCGTCCTCTCCTAGCGATGAGAGGTCGTGCGACGACGTGGTGTCGACGTGGCGGTGGAGCGCCAACCCGGCGGATTGTCGCCCAAGGCCTCCGATGAGCGGAACGGTTCACACAGAACCAGTGGTAAGGAACGGCCGGGCCGACGCGGCTGGCCCACCAGAACCGGCCGCACAAACGATGTCGTTCAACAATCCGCTATCGGACGCCTTGATCAGTCCTTCTCTCGTTGGATCGGCGGGGGTCGGTGACGTCGCAGGTGCCAATGATGAGGGTGAGGAGGGTATTGACGGCAGTCTCGTATGGGCGGGGACTGCGCCCGGCCTGTGAGAGCAGCAATCCTCCCTCAAGGGCCGCGAGAAGGGTGGTCGCGAGGTCGTCCGGATCGATGCCGGACGGGAGCTTCCCAGCGGTGCGGAGGGAAGTGAGTCCGTCGCTGATGGTGGCGGCCCACTGATCGAATCCGTTCGCGATGTGCGCCCGCGCCTCGGGGTCGCTCTCCGCGAGTTGGCCCACGAGTGAGCCAAGTGGGCAACCCCCGACCTGGCCGTCTCGCGCGCCGCTGATGACCATGTTCCGCCAGCCCTCGACTCCGTCCGGGCCACTAAGCGCCTTCCGGTGGTTTGCGACGATGGTTGCCGCTTGGAAGTCGATGACCGCCTGCACGAGGTCGGTCTTGTCCGGGAAGTAGTGGTACATCTGCGAACCGCTGACCTCGGCCGCCATCTTGACGTCCTCGAGGGTGGTGCCGGCGACCCCGCGCTCGTGGATCAAGGTAGCGGCCTCCTCAACGATTCGCGCTCGGGTCCGGGCCCCCTTGGCAGTGAGCTTGGGGCGATCAGTCGTAGCGCTCATCGTGCGATGCTACCAGTTCTGGGTTTGACAACCCAGTCTCACCTCACCATACTGAGTCGTGTGACCCAGTCTTTGGGTTGGCGCCACCCGTGCGGTCGATGGGTGCGCCATTGCCTGCTTTAGACCACCTGTACCAACGCCACCGAGGAGCATCACCATGAGCGCATACCTGGTCGTCGAATTCACGGTCAAGGACCCTGAGGTCTACCGCGACAAGTACGCCGCCCACGCTGGCAAGACAGCGAAGAAGTACGGGGCCGAGCCCGTCGCCGGCGGCGACTGGGAGGTCCTCGACGGCGACCCCGGACTCTCCAAGGGGGCCATCATGCGGTTCTCCGACCGCCAGGCGGCTCTCGACTGGTACAGCTCGCCCGAATACCAGGCCCTGATCGCGGTCCGTGGTGTCGGCATGGATGCCCGTTTCAGCGTGGTCGAGGGCGTCCCGGACGCGACCCCCGCCTCGTGAGCCGCACGCGCCAGGACGCCACATCGACGCCCCCCATTGACGACTCGTCCGACAGGAGGAACAAGTGAGCACGTTCGACGCTCAGTTCGCTGGCCGGCTCGACGGCCAAACCGTCCTCGTCACCGGTGCCAAGGGCGGAATCGGCTACGAGACCGCCCTCAGCGCCGGCAACAGCGGCGCGACGGTGCTGGTGCACGCACGACGCTCGGACCTCGCCCGACAGGCTGTCGACCTGATGGCTAACGGCGGCAACGGAAAGGGCAAGTACGTTCCCCTGGCCGGAGACCTGGCCTCGCTCGCCGGCGTCCGGAATCTGGTCGACGCCGTGCACGACGTCAGCCCGAGCGGGCTGAACGGGCTGGTCAACAACGCCGGTGCCGCGTTCGCCAACAAGGCGCTGTCACCCGACGGGTATGAACGGACCATCGCCATCAACCATGTCGCGCCGGCGTCCCTCACCGAAGGTCTCCTCGATCTGCTCCAGAAGGGCGCTGACGACCTCGGCTCACCCTCGCGAGTCGTGAACATGACCGCGGTCATCGAGTCGCGCGGCAACCCGCTCGTCGACTGGAGCTACCCCGGCAAGTACAAGCAGATCCACGCCTACGGCGACGCCAAGCTACTGGCCCTGATGTACACCTACGCCCAAGCTCGGCGGCTCGACGGCCAGGGCCTGACGTTCAACGCCGTCAGTCCCGGTGCCGTCAAGACCACGCTCGGCAGCAAGGCCGGCGGCCCGTTCAAAATCATCCAGGCGGTGACGAACCCGTTCATCGGACCTCCGGAAAATGGTTCGCGCGGCTGCGTGCGACTGCTGGCCGACCCTGAGCTCTCGACGGCCACCGGCGGTTACTACAGCTCGGCACAGCTCAAAACGTCATCCGAGAAGTCGCGCGACCGTGACGCTCAGGAACGCGTGTTCGAAAAGACCGAACGCGAACTCCGCAAACACGACTGAGAAGACTGCCGCCGTCCATACCGCGCCACCGACTGCTGAGCCCTCGGGGTTCTCAGGAGGTCGTGACCTCGAGAAGGAGAGCTATGAGTATCCGACTGGTCAATCCCGCCGGCATAGTCAACGTGGCCGTTCATTACCAAGCGAGCGTGGCGACAGGAGCGAGAACCCTTTCTCTGGCGGGGCAGGTGTCGTGGGACGCAGACGGCCAGCTCATCGGCAAAGGTGACCTTGCAGCGCAATCCGAGCAGGCCTACCTCAACGTCGCCAGGGCCCTACAGGGGCTGGGCGCAGGCGTCGACGACATCACCCACGTCACGGTGTACGTGGTGGGCTACAACCCTGAAACAGGGAAACTAGTCATGGAAGGACGTCGACGCGCCGCCGAGCGGCTCGGTATCGACTTCCAACACCCGGGCACGTTCGTGGGAGTGACATCGCTCTTCCACCCGGACTACCTCATCGAGGTCCAAGCAACTGCCGTCCTCGACTGACAGCGGGAAGCTCCACGGAGAGCTTCTCTCGTTCACTTCGTGAGGTGCCCTCCACCGCCGCCTGCGAGGCTACTCGACCGGTTCGTTCAGTGATGACTCGTAGCCCTGTCCGCCGTAGAAGATGCCCAGAATCGTGAGGCGCTCGGTGTCGGCCTCGAGGCTGAAGGCGATCACGACTCGCTTGCGGGACGACACGGTCCGGAGTCCCGGTCGATGGTCGTCACGAGCCTGGCCGGGGTCCGGGAAGACGGCCAGCCCCTCACAGTGCTCCACGGTCGCGACGGCGTAGCCCGCCGCGGTGGTCGGCGTCGCTGACGTGCTGATGTAGTCGTAGCGGCCTTGGAGCTGATCGACGGCCCGGGGGCGAAGAAGACCGGGGAGGTCACTGCTCGCAGAGGGCGCGCAGGCGAGCCCGGGCCGCGTCAGCGGTCGGGGCGCGGTCCGGGTCCGCCTGGAGCCGGTCGTATGCCGGCGCTACGCCATCGCGTAGCCACGACTCGATGGCCCGGTCGCGGGCCGCCAGCGCGCGCAGCCCGTCGCGGATCACTTCGCATTCGGACGCGTACTCCCCGGAGGTCACCTTGTCGCGCACCATGTTGGCCATGCCGTGGGGCAGGGTCACGCTCATGTGCCGCGTTGTCCTCATCGCGCACCTCCGGATCGGGTAGGACTAGTTCCTACTCGGAGGGAGAGTCCACCCGCCGGCTGACAGCCAAGCCGAGGTCGACGTCGTATGAAGACCGTCGGTGCTCGGTCTTCGCTTCCTGGGCGCTCCGCGCTCCCACCGCTGGTCCCTGCCCGCGGTGAGATGTGGTAGGTGTCGCCGCGACCGGGAGACCGTCATCTCGGCGACGGTGGCCTGACCCCGTCTGGTCAGAGCAGGCAGCCCATCCTGGCTGCCAGGGGTACGGCCGACCGGGCGGCTAGGGTCGAGTCATGGCTGAACGTTGGCGTTCTTCTGCTGCTCGGGACCTGGTCAAGAAGATTCAGAAGGCGGGCGGTGCGGTGGAGCGTGCCGGGGTTGGGAAGATGAAAGTCTTTGGCCCGCAAGGCTCGGTGACCATCACGGAGCCGTTGTCCGACTCGAGCAAGGACGTGGCCCGCAACAGCGCTGCGCGACTCATCCTTGAGAAGACCGGCCTCAAGATCTGACGGTCACGGCCGCTCGGGGCCCTCCGGCTCCTCGCATAGATCGTATTCTCACTTCGATAACCTGACTCCCGGACCCGCGCCACAATCCCGCGAAGCGGCCGTGTCCTCCGACGCGCAGCGGCGTACCAAGCGGTCGGCACCGTTAACTGACACGGTTAGATGTCGTGGCATCGCTGCATTGGGTCAATTCGCAGACCGAGCATTCGCGGGGACCCTATGGTCTGCACGGTGAGCTCCCCCGAGGAAGGCGCGCCCACCGCGGTCCCGCCGGCCACCAAGAAGATGAGACTGCGGTACGCGGGAAGGTGTCGTTCCTGCGGCACTGACTTGCCCCCTGGCACACCCGCCTTCTATCAGCGTGATTCCAGAACCGTGACCTGCCTCGCGTGCGCGGCGCCAGCCACGGACCTGGTGCTGGTCGGGGACGCAGCCCCGGCAGCACCGCCCGTTGCGCCGCAGGAGGCGACATCGACGGTCCCACTGCCCGAGCCCGAGCCCGAGCCCGAACCCGAGGCCCCCGGAGTTGCCGGTGCCTCCGCGCGGCGAGAGTTCGAGCGTCGCCGCGCCAACCGGGAGCAGCGCATTCGCAGCAAGCACCCGCACCTCGGTGGCTTGATCCTGGCCGTGTCGGATGACCCCCAGAGCACCAAGGCGTGGGCTGTGGGCGCCTGTGGTGAGGAGACGCTCGGTCGACGACTCGACGGCCTGGCGACCCCCACCGTGCGGGTTCTGCACGACCGACGCATACCTCGCACCCGGGCCAACATCGACCACATCATCATCTGCGCCGCAGGTGTCTTGGTCGTCGATGCCAAGCAGTACAAGGGCCGGCCCCACCTGCGCGTGGAGGGCGGCTTGTTCGTCCCGCGCACCGAGAAGCTCTTGGTCGGTTCTCGGGATGGCAGCAAGCTGGTCGACGGGGTCCTCAAGCAGGTGGATCTGGTCCGCTCGGTAGTGGACGAGGAGGCGATCCAGGTGCGCGGGTACCTGTGTTTCGTCGACGCCGACTGGCCGCTGTTCGGCGGGTCGTTCGCCACCCGCGGCGTCACGGCTCTCTGGCCCAAGAAGCTGGCCGCTGTCATCGCCGAACCGGGGCCGCTCACCGAGGACGAGATCCGAGCCCTCCACGGACGCCTGGCTAAGGCGTTCGCAGTCGCCTGAGGACCGACCAGCGGACCGACAGCCCTCGACAGCTCGCGGCGCTGTGGAGCCACCTTGGGCGACGACGCATATGTGACCGACCTCGCGGATCAAGGCCACAGCGCCTCACGGCGACGAGGTCGCAGCCGGCTCGACCGCACGTCTCCCGCCCCGCAACATCCTCCGCGCAGCAGGCGAACATCGTCACCTCCTGCGCGAAGGCGCGAACGTCACCCCCTCCTCAGGGCCCCGACCCCGTCGGCATCGAGCCGTTGGCCGGCCTGCTCCACGGCGTCCACGCTGTCCATCAGGTCGCCAGCGTCGTGCGGTTGTGACCGTGAGAAGTACCTGATCACCCGCACACCTACCGCGACCTGTGGCCGGACTCAGACGACAAGCGCGCGAGGCGGTCGACGCATACCTGGGCGCAGCCGGCCATCAGGCCGTCGACCATGGACGCCACGGCTGACATCGCCACGGTTTGCGGCACCAGGGATGCGACCTAGGTCCATCGCATGAGGAACCGGCTCAGCCCTACCTTCGAGAGAACCTGCCGTTGCACCGCCGTAAAAAGGACGTCGATGACCATGAAGAACGTCGCCCCCTCCAAGCGAGTCCGGAGGCGCGTCCTGGCGGCCGCTGGCGCCACGGCCTGCGCACTGTCTGGTGGGCTGATGACGGCGGCCCCGGCGAGCGCCGAGAGCCGAGGATTCGTGGTCACGAACAACAGCAACCTCACTCTCCGTCTCGAGAGCGTGCACCCCGTGGAGTGCGACAGCTACATCCTGTGCCCGCTCGGCAACTACCCCTTCGACTTCGAGGGCAAGCCGCACGGCGGGACGGAGCTCAAGCCCGGGCAGAGCCAGCGCTTCGAGCTGAAGTACCGCTTCACCTTCTTCCACATGACGCAGTACGCGGCAGAGGTGCAGTACAAGGTCGAGAAGACCAACGCCCGGTTCAGCGCCTTCATCTACACGACCCCCTCGTCCAACAACTCGGACTGCGAGGTGGTGCCAGCGAGCGCGGGCCGGTGCACGGCTGGCGGGCTGGACATCTCCTTCACGCGGTGACGCTGTGGTCGATCCGCACGTAGCACCCCACCAAGAGACGCAGGTCTCCCCCGATACGACGCCCTGAGAGGCTCCCGATGAAGGTCATGACGAGCATCACCTCCCCCGCCCGCTTGCAGAAGCGGGTTCTGGCGGCGGCGGGCGCCACTGCCTGCGTCCTGTCCGCTGGATTGATGACCGCCGCACCCGCCGACGCCGCGAGCCGCGGGTTCGTGGTCACGAACAAGAGCAGCTCGACGCTGCGGCTCGAGGACGTGACCGTCGTGCCGTGCAAGAGCGGCGCGTACACCATCCGGTGCCAAAGGGGGTACTACGGGTTCGACTTCGAGGGCCGGCCTTAGAGCGGCTCGGAGATCGCGCCCAACGGCAGCCAACGCTTCGAGCTGAAGTACGCCTTCAACATCTTTCACGTGCCTCAGTACGCGGCGCACCTGAAGTACAAGGTCGAGAAGACCAACGCCAAGTTCGAGGTCTTCATCTACACGACCCCCTCGACGAACGACTCCGAGTGCGTGGTGGTACCGGCCACTGCGGGCCGCTGCACCGCCGGGGGGACCGACATCACCTTCATGAAGTGACCTGAGGAACGCCGCCCGTCCTCACGGGACGGCGCCGACGGCTCCGTCTGGCTCGCTGCCACTGTCGCGGATGACCGGCCGGCGCTGGCCGAGGCTGTCGGGCGCCTTCGGTCCGAGCGCCGCTGAGGGCTGAAGGCAGACACAGTCGGGCCCTCGGACCCGCCCGCCGTCGCGGCCAGAAAGTCTGTCAAGGGCGTCAAGAGGAGAGCGGTGCTCCCGGAAATGTTGCGGACTGGGTGCGGACCATATCGACCTCCGGATCACGTTTCCGCAGGTCAGAGGTCTAAAAGTGGACGAGTCGGTCGATACGCCGGGTTCTGTTCCGTGCCGCCATAACCAGCGACTCGGCGACGGTCATCCATCTCGGCGAGCCATTGCTGACCCGCTCCAGCGCCCTACCCGCAGGCTCGGGCGGGCCGCCCTCGAACGCCTGCTGTCTGGGCTTGCTCCGGGTGGGGTTTACCGAGCCGTCCCAGTCACCTGGGGCGCTGGTGGTCTCTTACACCACCGTTTCACCCTTACCTCCCCGCCGGCCGGAGCCGACGTGGAGGCGGTCTGTTCTCTGTGGCACTGTCCCGCGGATCACTCCGGGTGGGTGTTGGCCACCACCTTGCCCTGTGGAGCCCGGACGTTCCTCGGCAGCCGAACCCCGGAAACCCGGAGCACGACTGACGCGACCGCCTGACCGACTCGTCCGTGGACCAGCATACGGCGAGGCACCCGTCTGCTCTGACGCATACCGAGGTATGCGCTCGACCCACACCGCGCCTGACGTGCGCCCGCGCACCGCCGGTTCGGGCCGTCCTCCCGGGATGGCACCGAACGGTGGTGTAGGAACGGCCATGTGAGACGTGGCTTGGGGGGACGGGTCCTGGCCGGTGCGCTGGTGCTGCCGGCGCTGGCGTTCGGGCTGGCCGGGTGCGGCTCTGGCGGTGGCATCAGCATCCCGACGATCAGCATCCCCACGACGATCCCGTCGTTCACTCTCCCCACCATCCCGGCCTCGACCCCGCCGGTGACGTCGCCGGCCACCCGCACCGAGGCCACCGGCACAGTCACCGTGACGCGCACCGAGACGCCGAGGACCAACACGGTGACCAGCACCGTCACCGCGACCCCCCAGCCGACCCCGACGTCGGGCGGCAGCGTCCCCCCGTGGGTCTGGGTCGTCCTCGCGCTGCTCGTGCTGCTGCTGGTCGCCCTCGTGGTGTGGCTCGTCCGGCGCGCCCGGGCCCGCTCCGCGTGGGACGAGAGGATGGGCGTCGCCCGGCGCAACGCCCTCTGGGTCGAGGACGCCCTCGTGCAGCAGGTCATGGCCCGCGCCTCCACCGCCGAGGCCGCCGCCACCTGGCAGGCCGCCCAGCCGCGCCTGCTCACCCTCGACGAGTCCCTCTACTCCCTGTCGACGACCGCCCCCGACCCCGAGCGGGCCGCCCAGGCCGAGCAGCTGCGGGCCCGGCTGGGCGGCCTCGTCGACGCCATGGGCGCCGACACGAACACCGGGCGCGACGCCACCGTCGACGACCTGCGGGCTCGGCGCTCGGCGGTCTGGCGGGCCCGCACCGACCTGCGCAGCTGGCTCGACGCGGAGAACGCCCGCCGCTGACCGCGGCCGACGTTACGTCGCGACGGTCGGCTCCTCCGGCGCCGCCGGCACCGACGGAGCCACCGGTATGCCGGGCACGGACTCCGGGGTCGGCTCCAGCGTGATGCTGGGCAGCACCGACCCGCCCGCTTCCCCACTCTCGGCCGCCACCCAGGCGTCGACGTCGGCCCAGACGTCGTCCACCCAGCCCACGATGCCCTCGGGGTCCCGCGGGACGTCCGCGGCGGCAGTCACCCACCAGTGCACCGACATCGGCTGGTGGTCGATGGGCAGCGCCTCCCAGATGTCCCACGGGGAGACGAGCAGGTCGAGACCGGTGTGGGCGATGACGACGACGTCGAGGTCGGGCCGGGCGGACAGGATGGCGACGACCCCACCCGGGCGCGGCGGGAGCACGTGCTCCAGCTCTGCCGCCTCGGCCGCCCGCTGGACCTCACCGTTGCGCCGCAGCCACCGCACCGCGCGCTCGTGCCGCTTGGGCGTCCAGTTGCCGCCCTCCGGGAAGATGAGCAGCGCCTCCCGCTCCTCCAGCGAGAGCGCCAGGTCGCGCACCGCCTCGACCTTGTCCTCGCCGGCCCCGCTGCTCGAGGGCAGGAAGTAGCAGTCGAGCCGGTTGAGCAGCAGGTCGATGCCCGGGTCCCACTGCAGCGCCTCCTTGAGGACGACCTTGGGGCGCCGGTCGAAGGTCGCCAGCAGCAGCTGCACCATGCTGAACGAGTCCCCCGGGCCGGCGTGCCGGCTCAGCACCAGCAGCGGCGCGTCGCTCGCCGGCACCGGGCACGCGTCGACCGCCACCCGGTAGCCGAGCATCGAGCGGGACGCCGTGCTCAGCAGCGTCAGCGCCTGCGCCAGCAGGGCCGCGTGCCGCTCCCGCCACAGGATCTCGTCCCGGCTCGGCAGCGGCTGGGCCACCCAGAGCAGCCAGCACCCGACCACGAGGCCCACGTCGACCCAGATGTAGGTCATCGCGAAGCTGACGATGCGCAGCAGCCGCATCCGCCGGGCCACCAGCGCGACGAGGACACCGACGAGGTAGAAGGGCACCAGGACCGCGGTGAGGACCACCGCCAGCGGGATCCAGAAGACGTGACCCAGCCGGCGCAGGACCATCGGCGGCACCCACGGCGTCACCGCGAGCGCCGCCCCGACGCATACCGGAGGGTCATGAGCGCACCCCGAGGTCGCGCTCGGCGAGGTAGCGCTGTGCCGCCGCCTCCGCCGCGTCGATGCGGTCGGCGACGAGGCGTGGGCCTCGGTAGCTGAGCGAGATCGAGGGCGACCGTTCGGCCCCACTGGGCAGGATGTGCACCTCGACGTCGTCAGGCACCCGAGACAGCTCCTCGTTGAAGCGATAGCGGCGCGCGATCTCGAACGCGACGAGGCCCACCTCCCACGGCCACCGCGGCGCCCGCAGCGTGTGCTCGATGCGCCCGACCTGCAGCACATAGACCGTCGTCGCCCCGAGGTCCAGCGCCCGCGACACGGGGATCGAGTGCACAAGACCACCGTCGACGTAGTGCGCACCGGCGATCTCGCGCGCCGGCAGCAGCCCCGGCACCGCGCACGAGGCCATCACCGCGTCGACCACGCTCCCCCGGTCGAACCACCGGGCGGTCGCCGTCTCGATCTGCGCCGCCACGCACTGGAAGCGGACGTCGAGGTCCTCGATCTGCTGCCCGCCCAGCTCCGCCCGCAGCAGGTCCTCGAGGGCGTCACCGGAGTGCAGGTGGCCGGCCAGCCGCACCACCCGCTGCGCCCGCGCTCGCACCGAGTCGGAGAAGACCCCCGACTGCGCGGCCTGCACCCACATCTCGGCCAGGCGCTCCACCGCGACGAGCGTCGGGTCGGCGGCGAGGAACGCCCCGTTGACCGCGCCGACGCTCGTGCCCACGACGAGGTCGGGGACGACCCCCGAGCGCAGCAGCGCGCGCAGCATGCCGACCTCGCTCGCTCCGAGGATGCCGCCGCCGCCGAGCACGAAGGCGACCGGCCCGCCCAGCCCAGAGGCCGGCCCACCGCCCGGTCCGCCCTCGGTCACCACGGGCCGAGAGTAGTGCGCCCGCCTGCCGCTGCGCTGGACGAACCCCGGCCGCGCCGTCGCCCCGTCCGCACCGAACTACGCTCGCCCGTATGCCGCGGAGCACCTTCCGGAAGGCCGGGCCCCATGCGCCGCTCGGCTACTTCGCCTGGGAGGCGGCCGGACTGCGGTGGCTCTCGGCGGCTCGAGGCGGGGCCCAGGTCGTCTCTGTCGTGGAAGCCGGTGAGGACGAGCTGGTCCTCGAGCGCCTCGAGCCCGCCACCCCCACCCGCGAGCAGGCCGCCGGGTTCGGGTCGGGCCTGGCCGCCACCCACGCCGCCGGGGCACCGGCATACGGCAGCCCGCCGGACGGCTGGCGCGGGGACGGCTGGCTCGGCCCCCTGAGCGAGCCGCTGCCGCTGACCCTGGACCCGCGGTCCAGCTGGGGCGAGTTCTACGCGGCGCAGCGCATCGAGCCGATGCTGCGCGCGGGCGTGCGGGTGGGGGTCTACGACGCCGCTGCGGTGCGCCTGTTCGAGCGGGTCGCCCGTCGCGTCGCGACCGGCGAGCTCGACACCGGCGAGCCCCCGAGCCGCCTGCACGGCGACCTGTGGGCCGGCAACATCGTGTGGACTCAGCACGGGGGCGTGCTCATCGACCCGGCCGCCCACGGCGGCCACCGTGAGGCCGACCTCGCGTTCCTTGTGCTGTTCGGGGCGCCGCACCTCGACGCCGTCCTCGGCGCCTACGCCGACCGCGCACCCCTGGCCGACGGCTGGCGCGAGCGGGTGACGCTGCACCAGCTGCACCCGCTGATGCTGCACGCGGTGCTGTTCGGCGGGGGCTACGTCGGCCAGAGCCTGGCCGTCGCGCGGCGCTGGGCCTGACCCTCCGCCTCAGGCTGAGCCCGGTCAGACGACCGTCAGTGTGATGCTGCCGGTGGCGATGTCGGCGGCGTCGAGGCGGACCTGCACCTGGGCCCCGAGCTCCGCCGATCCGTGCGCCCGAGCCACGATCGCCGGGTCGACGAGCTGCACGGTGACGCCCGACCGCTTGGGGTCGATGTCGACGACGTCGGCCGTGAAGGTCTGGCCGACCCGGGAGGCCATGACCGCGGCCTCGACCGCGTCGGTGCACGCACGCTCGACCGCCTTGGCGCGGCTGTCTCCGGCCCTCATCACCTCGGGCAGCCCGGGGAGCGCCTCCCGGGCCCACCCCGGCACGTCCTCACCCGAGGTGAGGGCGGCGCACACCACGAGCCCGAACCGGTCGACGAGCCGGCGCAACGGGGCCGTCACGTGGGCGTAGGGCGCGGCGACCGCGGCGTGCTCCTGCTGCGCCGGCAGGTCGCCGTCGAAGGCCGTGTAGCCCGCGCCCCGGAAGAGCGCGGTGGCCTCATGGACCAGCGCGAGCTGGCGGGCGTCACTGAGGTCGAGGCGGCGGATGAAGTCGCCGTACCGCTCCGACGCGGGCCACTCGACCCCGAGCGAACGGGCCTGGCGACGGAACCGTGCCACCGCGCCCTGGTCTGGCGGCGGCATGGTGCGCAGGATCCCGACCTGGCCGCGCAGCATCATCTGGGCCGCCGCCATGCCGGTCATGAGGGAGATCTGAGCGTTCCAGTCCTCGGCCGGCACGGGTGGGCGGAACCCGAGGATGAACCGGCCCTGGTCGTCCTGGCTGACCTCCTGCTCGGGCAGGGGCAGGCTCGCTCCACCTCGCGCGGCCTCCAGGGCGATCCGCTTCTCCCCCACCTCCTTGAGCAGCACGAGCACCTCGTCGGCCGTGCCGTCGTCGATCGCCTTCTGCACACCGCCGTAGTCGAGCCGGGCGGTGCTGCGGACGGCGGCGAGGTACACCTGCGCTCCGGTCTCGTTCCCGTCGGCGCCAAGGTGCAGGTCCCACACGAAGGCTGGTCGCACCTGGTCGGGCAGGAGGCTGCCGGCGCCCTCGCCGATGACCGGGGGGTGCAGCGGGGTGCGCTCGTCGGGGGCGTAGATGGTCTCGACCCGGCTGCGGGTCTCGGCGTCGAGGGCCCCACCGGGCGGCACGAAAGCGGGCACGTCGGCGATGGCGTAGCGCACGCGGTAGCCGTCGCCGTCGCGCTCGATGTGCAGCGCCTGGTCGAGGTCCATCGAGCCGACCGGGTCGATGGTGACGAACGGGACGGCGGTCTCGTCCCGCCCCGGCAGGGCCACCTCGCGCGCCGTGCGCTCGGCCTCGTCGAGCACGTCGGAGGGGAACTCCTCAGGTACATGCAGATCCGCCCGCACTGCCGCGAACCGGGCCAGCAGGGCCCCCTGGTCGACCTCGGCGTGGGCAGGCACCGGCGTCGTCGTGCGGAACCTCATCGGTCGCTGCGGCATGGTGTTCAGCCTATGCACGGCGCCTGCCTCCGGCCGCCTAGAGTGCCCACCGTGCTACTGCTCCTCCCGCCGTCCGAGGGCAAGACCGCACCCACCGGGCGACGGGGCGGCCCCCTCGCCCTCGACCGGCTCTCCTTCGCCGACGGCCTGGGTCCGACCCGGGCCGCCGTGCTGTCCGCCCTCGTCGCCACCTCGCGGGAGCCGGACGCGCTCGAGGTCCTCGGGGTGCCCCCAACGCTGGGAGCGGAGGTCGCCCGCAACCCCGGTCTGTTGACCGCCCCGGTGGCCCCGGCGGCGTCGGTCTACTCCGGCGTCCTCTACGAGGCGCTCGACCTCGCAACCCTCGACCCCGCGGCCCGGCGGCGCGCATACCGCTGGGTCATCGTGGCCTCCGCGCTCTTCGGCGCACTCCGCCTGACCGACCGCATCCCCGCCTACCGGCTCTCGATGAAGGTCAACCTCCCCCTTCTCGGCCCCCTTGCCGCGGTGTGGCGCGGGCCGCTGGCCGCCGAGCTCGGGCCTGCCGCCGGCCGCGGTCTCGTCGTCGACTGCCGCAGCAGCACGTATGCCGCGGCGTGGGTGCCGCAGGGTCCCGCCGCCGCCCGGTGGGTGCAGGTCGCCGTGCCCGGCGCGACGCACCAGGCCAAGCACACCCGCGGCCTCGTGGCCCGGCTGCTGTGCGCGGCGGGGGTCGAGACCCGCAGCCCGGCGCGGCTCGCCGGCGTCGTGGCCGAGGCCTTCGACTGCGACCTCGCGCTCCCCGAGCGGGCCGGCCGGCCCTGGGTGCTGACGGTCGGCGCCAAGACGGCGGCGGCGTGACCGGCACCGAGCTGGCCGACCTCGCGGCCCGGGTGCTGCCCGTGTTGGCCTTCCTCGTCGCCATCACCATCGTCGCCGAGATCTCCGACCAGGCGGGCGTGTTCGACGTCGCGGCCCACTGGGCGGCCCGCGCCGGGCGCCACCGGGTGTGGGCCCTGTGGCTGCTCGTCGTCGCCATCGCGTGCGTCAGCACCATCGTCCTCAGCCTCGACACGACCGCGGTGCTGCTGACGCCGGTCGCCATCACGGTGGCGCGGCAGGTCGGCGTGCCACCCCTGCCCTTCGCGATGACGACCCTCTGGCTGGCCAACACCGCATCGCTGCTGCTGCCGGTCTCGAACCTGACGAACCTCCTGGCGCTGCACCACCTCGACCGGCTCGGCGTCGGCCAGGCGGGCTACCTCCGGCTCGCCTGGGCGCCTGCGCTCGCCGCCATCGTCGCGACCGTCGTGCTCCTCGCTGTGCGCCACCGCAAGGACCTGCGTGGCCGCTACTCCCCCGACGCGCCGCCGGAGCCGCATGACAAGGTGATGCTGGTGGTCGCGTCGACGTGCTGCGTCCTGCTCGGCCCGGCGTTCGTCTCGGGCATCGTGCCCGCCATCCCGTCGGCCATAGCGGCCGCGATCCTGCTCGTGACCCTCGCGGTCCGGGACCGCTCGCGGCTGCGGCACATCTCGGTGCCGTGGCAGATGGTCATCGGCGTCAGCGTGCTGTTCGTCGTCGTCGACGTGGCCGTCAACCACGGCCTGCGGGAGGTCCTCGTCGCGCTGACCGGCACGGGCGGGTCGGCGGGGGCGCTGTTCCGTCTGGGGGCGGTGGGCGCCGTCGCCGCCAACGTCGTCAACAACCTGCCCGCCTACCTCGCCCTGGAGGCGGTCAGCTCCGACGCCCCGGCGCGGCTCATGGCCCTGCTCGTCGGGGTCAACGTCGGCCCGCTCGTCACGGTGTGGGCGTCGCTCGCGACCCTGCTGTGGCGCCAGCGCTGCCGCAGCCAGGACCTCGAGGTCGGCGCGGCATACCTGGCCCGCGAGGGGCTGCTCTGCGCCGTGGTGGCCGCCGCCGCCTCCCTGGGCGCCCTCGTCCTGCTCGGCTGACGGGGTTCACACCTTTATCGGGTGACCCGATAAAGGCGGGCTTCGCTGGAGAACCGTTCTCCAGCGAACCGTCCCTTTATCGGGTCACCCGATAAAGGGGTCAACTCGGGTCAGGCCTGTTCGAGGGCGGTGACGACGTCCTCGACGATGTCGGTGGGGTCCTCCAGGCCGACCGAGATGCGGATCGTTCCGTCGGTGATGCCCACGGCGGCGCGGGCCTCGGGGGTGAGCCGGCGGTGGGTCGTCGTCGCCGGGTGCGTGACGAGGGACTTGGCGTCGCCGAGGTTGTTGGAGATGTCGATGATCTCGAGGGCGTTCATCAGCCGGAACGCCTCCTCCTTGCCGCCGTCGATGACGAAGGTGACGACGCTCCCGCCGCCGCTCATCTGGGAGCGGGCGAGCTCGTGCTGGGGGTGGCTCTCCAGCCAGGGGTGCAGCACCCGGGTGACCTTCGGGTGCGACTCGAGCGCGTGGGCCAGGGCCAGGGCGTTGGCGGTCTGACGCTCGACCCGCAGCGACATCGTCTCCAGGCCCTTGACGAGGGTCCACGCGTTGAAGGGCGACATGGCCGGCCCCGTGTGGCGCATGAGGTTCTTGACGGGCCCCTCGACGAACTCCCGCGTGCCGAGCACGGCCCCCCCGAGCACCCGGCCCTGCCCGTCGATGTGCTTCGTGGCGGAGTAGACGACGACGTCGGCGCCCAGCTCCAGGGGCTTGGAGAAGACCGGCGTGCCGAACACGTTGTCGACGACGACCTTGGCGCCCGCGGCGTGGGCCAGCTCCGACACCGCCCGCACGTCGACGAGCTCCTGCATGGGGTTGCTGGGCGTCTCGAAGAACACCGCCGTCGCCGGGGTGCTGAGCGCCTCCCGCCACTGGTCGAGGTCGGGGCCGTCGACGAGGGTCGTCTGCACCCCCCAGCGCGGCAGGATCTCGTCGACGATGACGAAGCACGAGCCGAACAGCGCGCGGGAGCTGACGATCCGGTCACCCTGCCCGCAGAGCGCCGCGAGGGCGACGAAGACCGCGGACATCCCGCTGGCGGTGGCGAAGCACGCCTCGGCGCCCTCGACCAGGCGGAGCCGCTCCTCGAACATCCGCACCGTGGGGTTGCCGTAGCGGCTGTAGATGAACTTGTCGATCTCGTCCTTGAACGCCGCCTCGGCCTGCTCCGCGGACTCGTAGACGAACCCCGACGTGAGGTAGAGCGCCTCGGAGGTCTCGTCGAAACCGCTGCGGGACAAGCCTCCCCGCACGGCGAGGGTGTCAGGGCGCAGAGGTCGGGTCATGGCGTCGAGCCTGCCACAGCCGCCGTCAGGCGAGACGGGCCGTCCGGTTGACGAACGGCACGGAGACGTTGCCGTCGGGCCACACCTCGACCGCGGAGACCGACGCCGGGTCGGTCGACAGCGCCCAGAACCGGTCAGGCGCCACGCCGAGCGCCCGGGCCAGCACCACGAGGACCGGCTTGCGGCTGGTGACGACGACGACGGTGCCCGGGGTCGCGGTGGCCCGCTCGAAGGCGGCCTGCACCCGGGCGGTCAGCTCGCTGTGGGACTCCCCGCCGGGGCGGCGGAAGTCCGGGTCCGTCCAGAGGCGGTCCAGGTCGTCGGGGTGGTCGGCGGCCAGCTCGGCGAACCGCCGACCGTCCCAGTCACCGAAGGCCTGTTCGTCCCAGTCGGCGTCGACCTCGGCGTCGACGCCCAGGGCCGTCCCGATGACGGCACCGGTCTGCCGGGCCCGGGCCAGCGACGAGGTGACCAGGGTGGCCCCGGGACCCGCGAGGTCGCGGACGACGGTCGCGAGCGCCCGGGCCTGGATGCGCCCGGTCGCGTCGAGGCCGGGATCACTGCCTCCGCGGCCGTCCACCCGCCCCTGGTCGGTGTGGCTGGTGGCGGCGTGGCGCACGAGCAGAAGCCGGCTGGCCCCCGTCGTCGCCGCGGGAGCACCGGGCCGGGACGTGTCGGTGGCCGCCGTCGGCGGTGCGGGTCGCACCCCCGCCTCGGAAGCACCGAAGAGGTCGAGGGCCGGCTCGTCGGTCGGGGGCGACGGCGGGGTCGCCGTCGTGGTCGCCGTGGTCGCAGTGGTCGTCGTCGCGGTGAGCCCCGCCCCGGTGAGCGCCGACGGCAGGGTGTCGATGGTGCGGCCGTCCATGCCGTCGTTGCTCAGCTTGTCGGCGGCCTTGTTGCGCTCCCGAGGGATCCACGTCCAGGACACCGAACCGCCCGCGGCCCGGATCCGTCGCACCAGGGCGGCCGCCTCCAAGGAGAGGCGGCGCATGTCCTCGTGCTTGACCTTCCACCGCCCGGCCATCTGCTCGATGACGAGCTTCGAGTCCATCTTCACCTCGACCGCGGCGCCGGGCGCGATCTCGACCGCCGCTCCGAGGCCCGCGATGAGCCCCTGGTACTCCGCGACGTTGTTGCTCTGCTTGCCCAGGGGGGCGGCGCGCTCGACGAGCACCCGGCCGGTATGCGCGTCGCGCACCAGGGCGCCGTACCCCGCCACTCCGGGGTTGCCCCGGGAGCCGCCGTCGGCCTCGACGATGACGCGGTCGGTCACCGGCGTCCCGCCGTCACGGACGGGTCAAGCCGGACTCGGCGGTCCGCACGAGGATGCGGCCGCACTCCTCGCAGCGCAGCACCTCGTCGGCGGGCGCCGCCGTGATCCGGTTCATGTCGACCTGGTTGAGCTCGATGTGGCAGCCGCCGCACCGCCGCTGACGCAGCTCGGCCGCGCCGATACCCCCACGGGCGCCCCGGATCCGCTCGTAGAGGGCGACCAGGTCGTCGCCGACGCCCTGGACGGCCGCCTCGCGGCGACCCGAGACCGCGTCGCGCTCCGACGCATACTCGCCCATGGCCGCGTCGCGACCCGCGACCGCCGTGGCGAGCCGGGCGGCGAGGTCCTCGCGCGTCGCCTCGAGACCGGTGACGTGGGTGGCGAGCGACTCGGCGCGCTCCATGACCTCGAGCTCGACGTCCTCGAGCTCGGACTGGCGGCGGGCGAGCGACGTCAGCTCGTGCTGGAGCGCCTGGAGGTCCTTCGCCGAGCCGGTCCCGGCGTCCAGGCGGGTGCGGTCACGGGCGGCACGCTCGCGCACCAGCTGCACGTCGGACTCGGCCTTGTCGACCTCGCGCTGCACGTCGGACAGGGCCGTGCGGGCGTTGACGAGCTGGGTGTCGACCGTGCGGGTCTCGTCCTCCAGGGCCGCGACCTCCTTGTGCTGGGGCAGCGTGGAGGTGGCGTGCGCGATCTGGTCGAGCCGGGAGTCGACGGCCTGCAGATCCAGCAGCGCGCGCTGGCGGGTCGGGTCGGCTTTCAGCAGGAACCTCCGGGATGGCTGGTGGCGGCGTTGGCGCCGACGACGAACGTCCACGGCTCGGTGCGCAGGGTCGAGACGTAGGTGTCCAACGTAGACGACGCGCCGTCCGCTCCTGACGTCAGCGTGTCGACCAGACGGCGCTCGGCCGAGGCGAGCCACACCCACTCGGTGGCCCAGTGGCCGGCGTCGACGAGGTAGGGGGTGCCGCCCCGCGAGGTCTCGCGCTCTTCGAGGGCGGGGTGGTGGCGCAGGTCGGCCGTGACGTAGACGTCGGCCCCGGCCGCCCGCACGCGGTCGAACCGGTCGTCGCCCGACCCGCCCAGCACCGCGACCCGCTCGACCCGGGCCTCCGGGTCACCGGCCACCCGGACGCCCCCGGCCGTCGCCGGCAGACCCTCCGCGACGCGAGCCGCGAACTCCCGCAAGGAGATCGGGTCCGACAGCCGCCCGACCCGGCCCAGCACGTGGTCACCGGGCTCGAGCGGCTCCACGTCGACCAGGCCCACGGCCTCGGCCAGCGCGTCGCACACCCCAGGCGTAGCGACGTCGGCGTTGGTGTGAGCGCAGTAGATCGCCAGGTCGCCGAGCACCGCGCGGGTGAGCGTCTCCCCCTTGGCCGTCGTCGTGGCCACGCTGTGGACGGCGCGCAGCAGGAGCGGGTGGTGGGTGACGAGCAGGTCGGCGCCGGCGTCCACGGCCTCCCGCACCACCGCGAGGGTGGGGTCCACGGCGAGGTGCACCAGGCGTACCGGCTGGTCCAGGTCGCCCGCCACGAGCCCGACCCGGTCCCAGTCCTCGGCGGTCTCGGGCGGGTAGAGCGCCTCCAGGGCGGCGACGACGTCGCGCAGGCGCAGGTCGGCGGGGACGGCGGGAGCGGGCTCGGGCACGCGACGACCCTGCCACACCGAGCGGCCGGCGCCGAGGCTCTTTACTCTGGCCGCATGAGCACACCGTCACCCGAGCACCGTCGGCCCGAGGGCGTCTCCGACGAGACCGTCGAGGCGCTCGGCAAGCTCTCCGAGGCCCTCGAGGTCGTGGAGAACGCCCGCGGCAACCTGTATGCCTTCCACCGGTTGTCGGGGATGGCCGACCTCACGCTGGGCGAGGCCGTCGAGAAGCTGCGGTCCGCGGGGCACGCCGAGCTGGCCGACCGGATCGAGACCGAGCTCGTGGGCCGCAACGTCGTGCAGGGGCGGTGGACGTTCCAGGTCGTCGAGGAGTACGACGACGGCTACTACCGGACGTTCAAGGACCTGGAGGCGGCCGCGCGCGACGAGCTGGTGGAGGGCCGACGGCACCTGTTCGAGGCGGAGATGAAGGAGGACCGGCGCACCCACGGCCGACCCGGCCACGCGGCCGTCCCCCAGCACGGCGGCTGACGGCTCAGCTCGCCGGCCCCTCCGACGGGATGCGCGCGGCCGGGGGAAGGCGGGCGTCGTCCGCCTCGGGCCAGCCGGCGGGGTCGGGCCCCAGCGCGTCGAGGGCGGCCACCTGCTCTCGACACCACCGGGACACCACCCGCCCGCCGCACACCTGCGCCACGAAGTCGGGCCAGGCCACCCACTCGCTGTCGGCGACCTCGTCGGCGGCGAGGGTCACGGCCGACCCGAGAGCCAGCCACCCGGCATACACCGGGCACTGCTCGTTCTCGACCACCCCGTCCATCTCCGCCCGGTAGGCGAACTCCGGCAGCACGAGCCGTAGGGGGCCGACCGTGAGCCCGAGCTCGCGCGCGGCCCGGCGGCGGGCGGCGTCGGGGAGGGACTCGCCCGGCGCGGGGTGCCCGCAGACCGAGTTGCTCCAGACGCCCGGGAACGTGCGCTTGCCGAGGGCCCGCTGCGTGACCAGGATCCGGCCGCGCTCGTCGAAGAGGTAGGCCGAGAAGGCGAGGTGCAGCGCAGTATCACCGTCGTGCACGACCGCCTTGTCGGCGGTCCCGACCGCATGGCCCGCGTCGTCGAGCAGGACGACGAGCTCGGGGTGGGTGGTCGGTCGGTCTCGCACTGGGGTCCCGGACGGCACCACACAGCCTAAACACGGTGATGGCGACCCCACCGAGGGGCGGCCCCGCGAGCCGGGTGTCACGATGGGGTCGTGTCAGTGACCCGACCGGAGACCGCCGACGCGGTGGTGGTCGGTGGGGGGCCCAACGGCCTCGTCGCCGCGATCACGCTCGCCGACGCGGGCTGGGACGTCGTGCTGCTCGAGGCGCGCGACCGGGTGGGCGGCGCCGTGTCGTCGGTGGACCGCGACGGCTGGGTCATGGACGAGTTCAGCGCCTGCTACCCCCTTGCCGTCGCCTCCCCCGTCATGTCCCGCCTCGGCCTCGAGGACCACGGACTGCGCTGGAGCCGCAGCGGGACCGTCGTCACGCATCCGGGCGGCCCCGACGACCCCCGAGGTGCGAGCCTGCACGCCGACCCTGCCGTGACGGCCGCCGGGCTCGACGAGGAGCACCCGGGTGACGGACAGGCCTGGCTCGACCTCGTCGCCCAGTACGACCGCATCAAGGAGCCGTTCCTCGACGCCCTGCTCACCCGCTGGCCGCCGGTGGAGGCGGCCAGCCGCCTGGCCCACCGGGTCGGGGCGGCCGACCTCCCGGCCCTCGTGCGGTTCCTCGTCCTGCCGGTGACGCGGATGGGCGAGGAGCTGTTCGGCGGACAGCGCGGCCGGCTGCTGCTCGCGGGCAACGCCATGCACGCCGACATCCCGCCCGACGCCCCCGGCAGCGGACTGTTCGGCTGGCTCATGACGATGCTCGCCCAGGACGTCGGCTTCCCGTCGCCGCAGGGCGGGGCCGGCATGCTGGCCCAGGCGCTCGCCTCCCGCGCCCGCGCCGCGGGGGTCGAGATCCGCACGGGTATGCGCGTCGAGCACGTCGACGTCGCGGCCGGCCGGGCCGGCGTCGTGCGGGTCGACGGCGGCCCCGCCGTGCGCGCCCGCCGCGCCGTCGTCGCCGACACGAGCGCCGCGTCGCTCTACGAGTCCCTCCTCGACCCGGACACCGTCCCGCCCGAGATCCGCCGGGGGATGCGGCAGTTCGAGTGGGACCTGCCGACGGTGAAGCTCAACTACCGCCTGCGGGCGACCCCGCCGTGGACCGCCACCGACGCCCGCACGGCCGGCGTCGTGCACGCCGGTGGAGACATGGACGACATCGTCCACTGGTCGGCCGACCTGGCCACGCGCACCGTGCCGCGTCGCCCCTTCGCCCTCGTCGGCCAGATGTCGACCATCGACCCCACCCGCTCCCCCGCGGGCACCGAGTCCCTCTGGCTCTACACGCACCTGCCCCGGGGCGTCATCGACGACGCCTCGGCCGACCGGCTCGTCGACACGTCGGAGGACATGCTCGACCGGTATGCGCCGGGCTGGCGCGACCTCGTGCTCGACCGGTGGGTGCAGCGCCCCTCGGACCTCGCCGCCGCGGACGCCAACCTCGTCGGCGGAGCCGTGAACGGCGGCACCGCGCAGCTGTTCCAGCAGCTGATCTTCCGGCCCACCACCGGGCTCGGGGGGCCGCGGACCCCCGTCGAGGGGCTCTACCTCGGCAGCGCCGCGATCCATCCGGGCGGCGGCGTCCACGGGTCGTGCGGCTTTCTCGCCGCCCGCGCCGCACTGGCCGACGACCGCTGGTGGGCCCGCCCCGTCGCCGGTGCGCTGCGGCGCGTGCAGCGCCGCGTCGAGGCCTGAGCGGTCCGCTACGACCCCTGAGCCGCCGACGCCTCGGCGAAGGTGACGGTGCGCCGGGCCGCGTCGGCAACGACGTCGGCCAGCTGACCCGTGCGCCCGAAGGTGCGCCGCTGCTGGGTCGCGCCGTTGCCGACGTCCGCCAGGCGGGCGACGCCGGCCTCGACGAGATCGAGATCCCCGTTGTCGAGCAAGGCTTCTCGCACATGGTCGACGAGCTGACCAATGACTGTGAGCGCCGGGGCCGGTGTCATCGTGCCCGGCTGCAGGAGGTCTCCGTCCACTCCCTCGCGACCCGCCTGCCAGGTGGCCAGCCGCAGCAGCGCCGTCGGCACGTCGGGCGCGGCCTCTCCGCGGCGCCAGGCCGCCGCCCCGGTGTCGACGAGGGCCCGGCAGAGGGCGGCGACCACCAGGGCGTCCTCGAGGTCGCCGCACACGTCGGCGACGCGCACCTCGACCGTCGGGTAGCGGTGCGAGAGCCGCACGTCGAAGTAGACCATCCCGTCGTCGAGCAGCACCCCCGAGCCCACCATCGCCCTGACGAGAGCGTGGTACGCCTCGGGCGTCCCGAACCGGTCGGTGGGACCGGCCGACGGCCACCGCACCCACATCTGCGACCGGTAGCTGGCGTACGCGGTGTCCTCACCCTGCGCGAACGGCGAGTTGGCGCTGATGGCGAGGAGCACCGGCAGCCAGACGCGCATCCGGTCGATGGCGGCGACGCCCTCCTCCTCGGAGTCGATGCCGACGTGCACGTGGCAGCCGCACGACAGCACCTGGCTGGCCGTGACGCCGAAGCGCTCGGCCATCCGCTCGTAGCGCTCGTTGCTCGTGATGGCGCCGTCGAAGGCGACGGGCGAGGTAGCCATGGCGGCCAGCGCCGAGCCGCGACGGCGGGCCTGGGCGGCGGTGCGACGCCGCCACCCGGCGAGGTCCTCGCGCACCGAGGCCAGGTCGGTCGCCACGGAGCTCTGCGTCTCGACCATGGTGCGCTGCAGCTCGCCCTCGACCTCGCCGCCCGCGTCGGGCTCGTCGGCGGTCGTGGCCTCGTTCGTCGCCGCGATCACCTGGGCCGCCATGCTCACCGGCCGCCCCGTCTGCGGGTCGACCAGCAACAGCTCTTCCTCCACGCCGACCGTCCGCATGCCGGGCAGTCTGCCCGAGGGTCGGACTCGGCGCGCCCCGGCGCTCAGTCCGTGGCGCGCAGCACGGCCTCGACCACCGCGCCGTAGGCGAGGTGGGGCACGACGTCGGCGGCCCAGTCGGAGGCCGCCCAGGTGCGCGGGTCGGAGAGCCGCGTGACCGCAAGGGGGACGTCGGCGCCGGCCATGGCGGCCGCTCCGACGAGGGGCGCCGCCACCGCCGCCGGCAGACGCACGCCGGCAGCCCGCACGGCTCCCGCGACCGCGCCGACGGCGACCCCGGTGAGGATGCCCGCCAGCGGGCCGAGGCCCTGGAGCCGGTTCTGCCGCTCGTCCTCGCTCCCGGGCACGTCCACCCCGACGCCGTCGGCGACCCGCTCGACGAGCTGCTGCGGGGTGTCGCTGGCCGGGCGCGCCCGGTAGGTCATGTCGAGGTAGGTGACGGCGTTGAGGGCGGTGACGCCGGCGGCGCCCGCGGCCGCGCCGCGCAGGGCGCCGGAGAGGATCGAGGTCATGCTGCGACGCATACCCCCGCCGGTGCGCCGGTATGCGCGGTGGGCCCGGCCGGGATCGAACCGACGACAGCCGCGGTGTAAACGCGACACCGGGGGTGGTTTGACCTGCCGATTCGTTCTCGCAAGGCCCCTGACCTGCAGATATGCCGTTGGCAACCGTTGGCTGCGGATGGCTGTTTGCGGACCTTCTGCGGACTATTTGCGGACTGGGCGAGGCTCGCCCGGGCAGCGCCAAGCCCGATCCGGAGGATTGATCCCTTGACCCAGCATCCATCCTGTCGGCAACGCTCGAGATGAGGCCGATGCGACGGCGTCGTCGACACGTGCCACCGCGCATTGCACGACGGAGGCGGGCACGCCGTCTCCACCATCACTCGGACGCTCGGCGATTCCAGCGCATCGGTGTACCGGGCGCTGCGGAGACCGACGTAGGCTCGAAGCCGCCGACTGCCTGGTGAGTCGCTATACCGTTGTCGATGGATCGGGGCGGTGAGACCTGGCTTCTGCAAGGGTGGTGAACCGTGGTTCCAGCAGTCGGCATCTCGCGCCGGGGTGAGGCGACGGTGGCCGCGATCAGCGGTGATGTCGAGCTGGGCACTGTGGCGGCTGTGGCTCACGCCCTCGAGGAGGTCGCGATGTCACCGGGTGAGGCCTTGGTCCTCGATTTGCACGAGGTGACGTTCTTGGACTCTTCGGGTCTCAGCTTCTTGGTGTCGTTGAACAAGCGGGTCTCGTTGGGGGGGAGCCAGATGCGGCTGGTCTGCTCGCCGGCGACGCTGAGGTTGCTGAGGCTGACGAGCATGGACCAGGTGCTCCGGGTCTACGGCACGGTGTCGGAAGCGCTGGACGGCGTGGCGACGTCCGCTCCCTGAGGCGGCCGCCTCAGCTGCGGGACGGCTCGGGCAGCCGCATCCGCATCTGGACCGTCGTGCTCGTCGGCGAGGTGTTGACGCTCACGGTGTCCATCAGGCACTGAGCCAGCCACAGGCCGCGGCCGGACAGGGCGTCCGGGGACGGAGTGGTGATCGTCGGAACAGTGGGCTGCCCTGCAGAGTCCACGACGTCGAAGACGAGCTCGGTGGATGTCGTCCAGACGCGGAGAAGACCGGTGCCACCCCCGTGGACGACGGTGTTGGCCGCGACTTCATGGACCGCAAGGACGGCGTCATCCGCGCGCTCGGGGACCAAGCGCGTGACGACATCGCTGACATGGCGGCGCACCGTGCCCAGGTCGACGGCCCCGAAGCCAACGTGAGCCAGGTCCTGTCCCACTGAGGGCACGGCTCTCACCCGCCCATCTTCCACCTTCCCCGATTGCCGTGGGGTCGGGGCTGGGTTCTGACACGATGGGCCGATGGTCACGGACGCCGGCCTGAGGGCTGCGCCGACAAGCCGCGAGCGGGTCAGCGCCCTGGCGAAGGTCACCACCCAGCTCGGCCAGGCCAACGCGGTTGACGACGTCACCTCGATCATCACTCAGCGAGCCGCCAGCGCTATCGGGGCCGACGCCGCCGTCGTGGCGCTCCGCGAAGGCGACCAGCTGCGGGTCGTCGATGCGCAGGGGCTGAATCAGCGCCAGCGGTCTCGGTGGAGCGCCTTCGATATCCATGGCCCGGGCCCCTTGAGCGAGGCCGTCCGGACCGGGTCGGTGGTGACCGTTCGAGGGCGGGCCGACATCCTGCACAGATACCCGCATCTGGATGACGGGTCGGAACACTCATCGGTCGTCCTGCCGCTCCCCGGCTCCGTCGCCGGGGGCGTGATGGGAGCGATCGCGTTCCGCTTCGACGGCCCCGTCCAGGAGCTGACCGAGGAAGAGCTGGCCATTCTGCACGTGGTGGCCACCATGAGCGCCCAGACCCTGACCAGGCTCGCCGCCCAGGCCAACGCCGCCGCGCAGCAGGCCCGCCTGACGTTTCTCGCCGACGCCTCCCAGGTCCTCGCCTCCAGCCTGGAGTACCGCCAGACCCTCACCCAGGTGGCGGCGCTGGCCGTGCCCGACCACGCGGACTGGTGCTCCGTGGAGATCGTCGAGGACGGAGTTCTGCGCACCCTCGCGGTCGCCCACATCGATCCGGGGAAGGTGGAGCTGGCTCACCAGCTGCAGACCCGATGGCCCAGCGACCCGTCCGCACCCCGAGGCTCGGCCCAGGTCGTGCGAACCGGCCAGAGTCAGCTCATCGAGGAGGTCACGGACGCCATGCTCGTGCAGGGCGCCAGGGACCCGGAGCATCTGCGGCTGGCCAGGGAGCTCGGGTTGCGGTCGGCCGTCTCGGTGCCGCTGACCGCGCACGAGACCGTGCTCGGGGTGCTCACGTTGGTGTCGGCTGAGTCTGGTCGGCGGTACGGCCCGGACGATGTCCCGTTCGTGGAGGACCTCGGGCGGCGCGCCGCCGTAGCCATCGACAACGCGGATCTGTACTCCCAGACCCGTCATGTCGCCGCCCGGCTGCAGGAGGCGCTGCTGCCCCAGCAGCTGCCCGACCTTCCGGGCTGGGAGCTCGCCGCGCTCTACCGGCAGGCCGGCCGCACCGATGTCGGCGGGGACTTCTACGACATCATGCAACTGGAAGACGACACCGTGGTGGCCTTCATCGGTGACGTGATGGGCCGCGGGGTCGACGCGGCGGCCGCGGGCGCCCGGATGCGGTCCGCGGTCCGAGTGCTCGTGGCCCAAGACCCGGACCCCTGCGCCGTCGCCCTCGGGATGGATCGGTGGATGGCCGCCGACGCGCCCACTCCGCTGGCCACAGCGGTCTACCTCCACTTCCAACCGGCGGCCGACGCCCTGGACCTCGTCGTCGCCGGTCACCTCCCCCCGCTCCTGCTCCGCAACGGCCGGTCCGCGGCCTACCTGGTCGACGCCGGCTCCCCGGTCCTCGGCGTTGGCCCCGTCCCCCGGCCGAGCCAGCGCGTCCGCTTCGCGGCCGGTGACACCGTGCTGCTCTACACCGACGGCCTCGTCGAACGCCGGGCCGAGGACATCGACACCGGCCTGGACCGTCTCGCCGCAGCCTCGCGTGACCAACTCGCCAGCCCGACCACCCGCAATGACGCCCTAGCCGCCCTAGCCGACACCGTGGCTGACCGCGAACGGCACGACGACGTCGCCGCCCTGCTGATTCACAGAACCGGTTAACCAGCCGCCGCCCGGAGACCGCCCCCAGCTGCACGCGCGGATCGAGGCCGCCTGGGTGCACGTAGCCTGCACGGGCTCAGAATGAGAACAGCCCCTCGCCTGTGTATTCGCAGGTCCGGGCCAACTTGCGTCGCCGGGCGCTTCCGGGTCTGCGAGAGTGTGCGGCGTCGCCCCTTCACGGCCTCGACAGGTCGATTTCGAGAATGTGTGTTCCTGTGGGCAAGTCCCCCTCCGGGCACTCTGAGGGATCCGGAAGCGTGCGCGGCCGCGGCCTGATCGCCGAGGTTTCCATTGGCTGGCACAGTGGACGGGTGGACGACGAGACCCGCTCGCGACGTGATCGGTGCCTGACCTTCCTGCTCGGTGACGGGAACGTCTCTCCACAGGAGCTCCTGGCCGGCATCGGCGAGGGCGTCGTCCCGGACACCTACGGCGAGGGTGGGGTCGTCGCGGAGCTCGAGTCCAAGGTGGCCGAGCGGCTGGGGTTTCCTGCGGCGGTCTTCATGCCCAGCGGCACGATGGCGCAGGCCGCGGTCCTCCGGGTGCATGCCGACACCCGCGCCTCCCGAACGGTCGTGTGGCATCCGTTGTGCCACTTGATGACTCACGAGGGAGACGCATACCGGCGGGTGCACTCGTTGGTGGGCCGCAGCGTCGGCGCGGCCCATCGCCTCGTCGAGCGAGCGGACCTGGAGAAGGTCGCCGAGCCGGTCAGTGCGGTGCTGCTCGAGCTGCCGCAACGAGACCTCGGTGGGCAGCTGCCGGCATGGCCGGACCTGCTCGACCAGGTCGCGTGGGCCCGGGAGCACGGAGCGGCGGCTCACCTCGACGGTGCCCGGCTCTGGGAGGCGAGCGCCGGGTACGACCGCTCTCCGGCCGAGATCGCCTCGCTGTTCGACTCGGCCTATGTCTCGTTCTACAAGGGCATCGGCGCGCTGCCGGGCTGTTGTGTGGTGGGGTCGCCCGACGTCGTGGCGCAGGTGCGGGAGTGGAGAGGCCGGCTCGGAGGCACGCTGCACGGGCTCTGGCCGGCGGCCGCCTCCGCGCTCAGCCGGCTCGACGAGAGGTGCGCCGAGATGCCGCGCCGGCTGGCGCACGCGCGGGACATCGCGGCCGCCCTCACCGACGTGGACGGCGTGCGGGTGCTGCCCGACCCGCCCCAGACCCCGATGATGCACCTACTGTTCAGCGTCAGCCGCGAGCAGTTCATCGCGAACGCGTTTCGGCTGGCCGACCACGAGGGCGTCTGGGTGTGGCCCGAACCGATGGCCACCGCCGACCCCGACGTCGTGCGCTGTGAGCTGACCGTGGGTCGGGCGACGTGCCGCCTCACGCCCGGCGAGGTGGTGGCTGTGCTCGGCTCCCTCGTCGCCGGATGAGCGCCCGGTGATGTCCGGTCGAGCCTCCCTGGACGAAGGCGAGGCTACATGCTGCTGACCGGCCCTCGGTGCCGGGACGTTTATGCTCACCCGCCTCGTCGCGACACATCGAGACAACGCCCTGGCTGCGCGATGCCTGTGCCCAGGGGCTGCGCCGGTCGGAGCTGGTCGACGCCCGCCGCGTCGGCATCATGGTCGGCGGCGGCTACGTCTGGCCGCTCGGCGAGCCGGCCGAGGAAACCGCCCGCCAGGTACGGCTCCTGAACGCCAACGTCTATGCGGTGGCGGCGGACTTCACCGACGCGGGCTTCACCCCGGTGATCGACTGGGTGGTTCCGGACACCCAGCAGTTCGAGACCTACCGGGCGACCATGGCGGGCCACAACCTGGCTCCTGCTCGTCGTGCTCGATCCCGGCACCTCCAATAGTGCTGACGCGCCTATATGAGGGCCGGGCTGGGAAGGAGGCACCGACGGTTGAGCTGGCCTACCCGCCTCCCGACTGCCGGTGTTGCCCACGCACCCGGCAGCGGACTGGCTCACCACCCAGCAGCGGTGCCGCACCCTGCACGTGTCCCGCCCCGTCGTGCAACATTTGATCCCGCTCAGGCGCCATGCCGGCCGTCAACAAAGTGGAGTCGGCACGGCAGGCGGATGTTCCATGACGCGCTACAGACGCGGGTCCCGCCGAGCGGCGTCACCGGATCAGGGATTGAGGATGTGACCCCTATCGCCCACTGTGACGCAGGGTCTGGGGCCCGTCAACGAAACTTCCTGTAACGCCGTTGAGCTGGTCGCGGTCTCCCTCATGCTGTTCACAAGTCCCGGAGGGGTAGGTGGTCGCGGGTGCCGCCTCGGCGGTGCTCCCGATTGTGCATTAGCTCAAGCCGGGCTGCCTATCCAGATTGCGCTTCACTGGGCCTGGGTGATCGACGACGTGGATTGTCGACCGATCGGTGGACTCGGGCGTCCACCGCGATGACCACCATTGGGGCGACCTAAAGGGGCCGACGGCGCTGACAGACTTCATTGATCACCCAGCTCTTTCCCGCCGCTTGGTCAGGAGACCACCGTGCCCCCCACCACCAAACACATCCGCAGCACCCAGTATCGTCGGTTGTCCGTCCGGCCCGCGGCTCGAGGCACCCGGGCTCGCCGCGCCGCCGCCTGGGGCGGAACCGTGTTGTTGGTCAGCACGGGCACCTTCGCTCTCGCTGCCTGTGGTTCCAGCTCGTCGGCGACCAGCGGAGCATCGACATCGGTGGCTAGCGGAGCCTCGACGCCGTCGCCCTCCGTTGCCCGACAGGCCGCGGTTGGAACGCTCGATGTCCACCTGACTGTCGTCAACCGCACGTATCAACCCGTCGATGTCGAACTCTGCGGGCAGAGCATCTACGCCGCCTATGTTTCATCCACCACAGGAAGCACGTGCGACAAGCACACCCTCGGTGGGATGCGACGTACTATGCCCATGGACGGAGCGTGGAACACTGCCGACCAGATCCGCGGTGACCTGGTGCAGGGGATCATTCGCTTCAACCCGGTGGGAGTGTCCTTCGAAGCGAGTAACCCTTTCGTGGGCACTCCCAGCTTCCGGCTCAATTCAGCGGCCGGCTCCACCCCGGAGGCTCTCCAGGCCGCGCACGCAGGGCTGATGAAGTACGCCGGGGCCGAACCATTCATGAACGACCCGAACAACAGCGAGGATGACGCTCCCTATTTCTCCCTTAAGGAAGGAGACAGCGAGAAGCACACTGTTAACGATCATACGCTCCTGCTGGAACGTTTGTCTGACGGCAATTGGAAAGAGATGCGGATTACCATCCTGCCCCTGGGAGAGTGACCTGACGGGCCCGCGAAACGGATGTCCCGACCCTCGCTGGCTGCGATCTGGCCCCGACCAGGAGAACCACATCCCGACCCGTCAGCAAGGCTAAGTGCCCCTTTCGACCAGAACGCAGCGTCAGCCGCTCGCATCGGTAACTTCTCCGGCCGTCCGGTGTCAAAGACGACCCGGGAATCGAGACGTTTGAAAGATTACGCGGGTCACCACCCGCTCAGCGGCGGCCCGCAGTTCTCGTTGGATCGCACGTCGGATGCCGTGATCGACGGCGAAGCGCATCGTCTCCGCGGTGTCCGCTGCGCTGCCGGTGAGGTGACCGGCAATCGTCCGGCCGCCCATCACCGCCGACCCACGACGCCCGACCTGCCGCTGACCGCGGCGCAGTCGCGCGACCTATGCCGAGGAGCGGATGTCGCCCACCCGCGGCTCGAGGGCTACCTGGACGACAAGCGCCCAGCGACTGCGACGAGATTTGGCCCGAGCGCACCTCGACCGTGCGGTCGCCCTCGCGGGTGTAAGGGACCTCTCCTACAAATTACGGCTGACTATTCATGATGACGAGTCGAGCCCGTGGTAGTCGTCGTAATTGATGTTCGCTAGCACAGCGCTCCTGGAGCGGCTCTGTGGGCGCGGAATGCCTTACTCGATCACGGATACGTGAAAAGTAGCGCTCAACACCACCGCAGAGGCGGACCTCACCGGTTAGGTGACCCGTTCTGGGGTACCAGCACAGGATCGGGTATCGGCACAGCGTGTTGTGCACCAAGCGAAGGGCGAACACCATGAGTACCGGACAGATCATCGCCATCATCATCGGCATCGTCATCGTTATCGCCGTGGTCGTCCTGGTGGTGCGGATGAGCCGCCAGCGCAGGCTCGAGCGTGACCGCGTGAAGGCCGCGGAGATGCGCCAGGAGGGCGACCGCACCAGGTTGCAGGCGCAGGAGCAGGATGCCCACGCCGCCGAGGCGGACGCGCGGGCGCGTCAGGCGCGCGTGGAGGCCGAGAAGCTCGAGCGAGAGTCGCAGGAGCGGGCCCGGGCGGCGCAGGAGTCGCGCGAACGTGCCGACGAGCACCACCAGCGCGCACAGGAACTGGACCCCGAGCGCAGCAACCCCGACGAGCGCGGCCCTGAAAACGAGCAACCGCGCAGGGGCCTCTACCCCCGCTGAGCCCGCAAACAATGCGATTCACGGCAGGAGCTGCTCGTGGGCTCTAGACGGTGGGCAAGGCGTCAGGGTCGGCCCGCAGCGGAGGCGTGACAGGCGTGCAGGGAGATGCCAACCGGGATACTCGCGGTCCTACTACTACCAGGCGAGTCTGTCGGTTGGTATGTCTCTACACCCCCCGCTGATTACTACCTCGGCTGGCAACGGACGGCAGCAAGGCCCACCGCGGCGGCTGCTGCACGGACGGGGTGGCTGCCGATCTCGACCATCAGGGGCGGTGGTTGGGCCTTGCGGTGTGGGGGACGGCTCGAGCCACGCTTCCGGGGGGACACCGGCGAGGTCGGCTGCGGCGTGCAGTCGGTGCTCCGACCCAGGTCCGGGGCCCCCCGTCACCAAGGTCCGACGTCACCAAGGTTCCGACGTCGACTCCAACGTCCTCAGGGGGTACCTCGGTCCGAGCCACTCCCGCGGCCCCGCCCGCGGCGCCGGTGACCGCTGCCCCGCCGAAGCCCACGGCGACTTCGGGGCGATCGAAAGACGTGCTGCTCGCGCGCCTTCGCCGTGACACGATGGCGGTGCCGGGGTCGTCAGGCCCTGGAACGTCGTCGGAGGATCCGCCCATGCATCGCTTCTGGGTTCGTGCACTGGTCGTTGCGTTCACTGTCGCCTTGGCGGTGCCGGTGTTGGAGACGCCGGCGACGGCCAGCGCGGTGTCAGCCAGCAAGCACGGCGGCGGTGGCGGTCTGGCCGCTGGCACCGGGGTCGACGTCTCCTACCCCCAGTGCGGCAGCGCATTGCTGACGGGGCAAGCCTTCGGCATCATCGGGGTCAACGGGGGCCTGGCGAACGACGACAACCCATGCCTTTCAAGCCAGTGGCAGTACGCCCTGTCCTCGGCCGGGACCACGAAGCAGGCCAAGGCGCAGACGTATCTCAATACCGGTGACCCGGGCAACGGTGTCGCCGACTGGCCGTCGCCCGGGAACCTCGGCAACTACGGGTCTGCGGGGTCGACGCCGTACGGGAACTGCACCTACGCCGCAGGCAGCAGCGGCCCGGGCGCGATGAGCCAGGCGTGCGCGTACATCTACGGCTACGACATGGTGGCCGGCGGCATCAACGACGGGACCAACGGAGTCATCGCCGGCGACGTCCACGCCTTCTCGAGCGCGACCGGGGGGTCGCTCACCCTGCAACCGGTGTGGCTGGACGTCGAGACCGGCAACAGCTGGCAGAGCGGCTCGACCGGGCTGGCGATGAACGCCGCGGACCTCAACGGAATGGTGGCCGCGCTGCGTGCGGCCAACTCCGCGGCCGTCATCGGTATCTACTCGACATCCAGCCAGTGGAACCAGATCACCGGGACCCCCACCGGAACGGCGGCCGGCCGCCTCTGGGGGCTCCCGGACTGGATCCCCGGCTCCACGACCCAAAGCGCAGCGCAGTCGAGCTGCACCCAGAGCCCGTTCACCGGCGGCACCGTCACCCTCACCCAATGGACGTCCAACGGCCTCGACAAGGACTACTCCTGCATCGGCTGACGCCGATCTGCCGTCAGTTGGTGGGTGGGACGACCACGGTGCGCGGCCACCGCGGCTCGTCGGGCAATAGTGCTACGCGGTCCAGCCCATGCATTCGGCAGCGCGCCATGATGTTCATGGCCGCCCTGGCTGCCTTGATGTCACCGGCCATGGCCTTGTCCCACAGGGCGTACTGCAGGGCGTCGAGGCGGGACCTCTCCAGGTCACGCAGGTCTTGGGTCGCCTCCACCGTCTGCGCCTTCAGGGCCTCGGCGATCATCCGGTAGACCGTCCCCCGGTTGGCGTACCCCAGCTCGGTGGCGATCTGGTCGTAGGTCCGCCCGGCCGTTCGCAGTTCCACGGCCTTGACCTTAGGCGCTGCCGCCAGGGCCCGGTGACGGCAAGTGATGGCGGCTCCAGCAGCGGCGGTTGCCGACCCGGACGCGCATGACGCCCAGCCGAGATCTCGCATACGTCAACCACAACCACGACAAGCACCCTCGCTCGACGCAGAGTGCGGGTGCTGTCATTTGTCGCGAAGGTCTCGCCGAGTGTCGAGGCGCCCCGCTTGGGGGGACGCCCGGGGACGCCCCGACACCCCCCTCCATCACGTCTCGCAGGCAAAGCGTTACCAACCCCTCCCGGGCCAGCGGCGGCACCCCCAGCGGCCGTGCTTGGGGGTGCCGCCTCCTGGTAGGGATGCCGACCGCATCACCAAGGCACTCACCACGAGACCAAGGGGCAGATCGAGGCACACCCCAACAGGTCGCCGCCGACACGGACCCCGGCCCGTGTGGGCGACATCACCGACCCTAAGGCCAAGCCGCTTCTCGCGCCTGCCGTCAGGACACCCGTCCTCGGCTACGGTCTCTTGCCGCGGGGCGGCCCCCAACCCGACGGCGCTTTGCGGCTCCGGCGCCCCGCTGGGGTGCCCTCGGCCCCCCGTCCCAACGCTGGCCGGGGGTATCCCTCATGGCCTTGATTCGTGGGAGATCTGGCGCACGGTGAAACCGACCGACGTCGCAATCGTCAACCGCACCGTGTCTTCCCAGTCTCAGCAGCGAGCAACCTCAGAGCCCGTCTGTTTCACGCCGTACTGACTGCTGGGACGCGGGCGCCGTTCTCGGTGTCCGTGTGGACGGCCAAGGGGGGGTACGCCGGCAACAAGGCCGGTTTCGTGTCTGCGGCCGACGCCTTGGTCACGAGCAACGACATGGTCGTCGTTGCGGTGGACACGGTCGAGAAGTTCACCCACGTCGCGGCCCGGAATGCGCGGTTGACCACGGCCGCGGTGACCGCGGCGAAGACCGCGGCGGACTCCTCCTTCAGGCAAGGTCAGTGGGCGGCAGGCGTCGCCGCCGCGCTGACCAGCCTCACCAACGCTGCCGGGAGTCCGGGAGCGAACGGGCAGCAGAACCCGGGCGGCAGCGCACCGCCGGTCGCCCCCCAGAGTTCGTTCCCGTGGGCTGGACTGTTGGTGCTGCTGCTCGTGGTGGGCGCCGTAGGCGGGCTGCTGATGATGCGATCTCGCCGGCGCCGCGCCATCGTCGGCCCCCAAGACGGCGCACCGGGTTATGGTCCCGGTTATGGCGGTGGGCCTGGACCCGGCTACGGACCTGGCCCGGGCTACGGGCCGGGACCGGGTTATGGCCCGGGCTACGGCGGTGGGCCGGGCTACGGCCGTGGGGGAAGCGGTGTCGGTGGGATGCTCGCCGGCGGGGCCATCGGCGGCCTCGGCGGCGGGTTGATCGGGTACGAGCTGGGCAAGGAGGCCGGCGAACGCCAAGGCGGGGGGCAGGGCGGCGGCGACTACGACGGCGGCCAGTACCAAGGTCAGCGGCAGGATCAGGGCGGCTTCGTGGAGTCCGACCAGGGCCAGGGCGGCGCTGATTGGGGAGACGGCGGGGGGCAGGACTCCTCCGGCGGCGACTTCGGCGGCGGTGGATCCGACTTCTAGGGCATGACATGGGGTCGCTGAGCAGAAGGGCCCAGCACGAACTGCGCTGAGGCGGGGCCGGGCGCCCCCCGTGCTGCCCTGTGGCCCCATCTGCAGCAGGCTTGACGGGTGTCCTCACCGGTGGTGCCTTTGTCGGCGCCGGTCGCGTTGGCGCGGCAGACGGACACGTTGACCCCGCCGGGCGGGAAGGCGTGGATCTACCAGCCGAAGTGTGACGGGCTCCAACGGCCGGCTGGTGTCCCGCAACGGAACCAACCTGACCCCCCTGTTCCCCGACCTCATCCCCGTCCTCGCTGCCCGGCTGACACCGGACCTGGTCCTGGACGGGGAGCACTTGACCCACGGTAGATCCACCTACTTGCCCTGCCGCCCCAGGCAGCAGTGAGCTCGCTTCGAAGGGTAGCCTTGCCTAACTTCCGTGGCATAGAAGGAGACCGCGTGGACGCAAGCCAGATCGCCCTGCTCGGGGCCCTCGCCGGGGTCACCATCTTCATCGGGTTGCCGGTGGGGCGGCTACGACGCCCCGCACCGCGTCTCAAGGCCGGCCTAAACGGGATCGCGATCGGAGTCCTGGTGTTCGTGGTGTGGGACATCCTGGGTCACGCATGGGAGCCCATTGACCAGGCCCTGACTGCTCACGATGCTGGTCCCGAACTGGGTGGGGGAATCGTCCTGGCTGCGGGCCTCGCCCTCGGCATGGTTTACCTGGTCTACTACGACAAGGCGATGGCCAGCCGGCGAGCGCAAGCGCGCCAGGTGGCGCCGATGGCGATGGCCGGCGTCAGCGGGTCGCACGCGACGGTCGAGCCGCTGCCGGGACTGCCGGTCGGGTCGCCGAGCGGGGGTCCGACCGCGGCGGAGGCCGCGCGGCTGTCGTTGATGATCGCTGTGGGGGTTGGTCTGCACAACTTCGCTGAGGGTCTGGCGATCGGCAGCTCGGCGGCGTCCGGTGCGCTCTCTCTGGCGGTGCTGCTGGTGATCGGGTTCGCGCTGCACAACGCCACGGAGGGCTTCGGCATCGTTGCGCCCCTCGCCGGCTCGGGGGAACGCCCGACCTGGGGCCGTCTCGCGCTCCTGGGTGTCATCGCTGGCGGGCCCACCTTCCTCGGGACCATCGTGGGCGGCAGTGTCGCCAACGACATCATGTCCATCGGCTTCCTTGGCCTGGCCGCTGGATCCGTGCTGTATGTCGTGATCGAGCTACTCGGGGTGGCTCAACGGGTTGCTTCCAAGGAGCTCACGACGTGGTGCATCCTGCTGGGTCTGACCCTCGGGTTCTCCACGGACGCCATCCTGGTCGTCGCCGGCGCCTGACCCTGGCGGACGCCCGCGGCCCCGATTGCCGCGTGCCGCGAAGGGCGTGGTACCCAGTCGCCTTTCAGGGTGGCTGCCTACCGTTAACGACCTGGACGTGCGGCCGCGGGCTGGGCCTGTCTGCTGGGTCCGACGCTTGCTGCGCCCTGAATCCGCAACCCCTGGAGTCATTTTCGTGCTGAACCTGCGTCCTCTCCGGTCCGCCCCAGCGGCTAGGCCGGACCTACGGCGTGCGGGCGTAGCCGGCGTTGTGGCGCTGCTGCTGTTCGCGGTTCAGTCGAGCCTGGGGATGCCCACCGGGTCGGATGGGCGACTGCGGGCGGTCTGGTTCGCCGGTGCTGCGCTCTTCGCCGTCATCGGTGCCGTGGCGGTTCGGGGCACAGCGAACGAGGTCTCGCGGGCGGCCGGTATGCGCGCCAGCGCTGGCACCGCGTCGAACCTGCGGTTGGGCATCACGGTGCTCGGCTATGTCGTGGTGGCGGCCACCACGTTGACGCTGCTCCAGGTGCCGATCGAGAAACTGTTGTTATCCGGGGCGATCACCGGGGTGGTCCTGGGCATCGCCGCCCAGCAGGCGTTGGCGAACCTCTTCGCGGGCCTGGTCCTGCTCACCTCGCGACCGTTCGACGTCGGGTCGTGGATCCTTTTGCGGTCCGGTGGGTTGGGAGGCGAGTACAGCGGTCAAGTGGTCGGGATTGGCCTGACATACACCGAACTGATGACAGACGAAGGGAAGTTCTCACTACCGAACGCCGCCGTTCTGGCCGCTGCGACCGGGCCGCGTCCGCACCCCTGACCAAGGAACCGAACCGCCTGGGACGGGGCTCTGATGGTTCGGCACCGCCGTCGTCTAGCGGCCGCCGGGCGCCTTCTCGCAGCGAGCACGACCGAGGCGTCCGTGACGTTCGAAGACGGTGAGTGCGCAACCGATCCTGGGCGCAGGTCGCAGGCGTAAAGTGTTGAGCGGGGTTGCCTTAGCGACAAAGTCGGGCCCCGCCGAGATGTGGCCGCCGCTGCCGTCCCGGGGGAAGTACGCCGACTTCGCTCCGGCCGCTGCACGCGAACCGCGGCACGGTCTACCGGACCATTGCCGAGGCGCTGAGGGCGCCGGCGGTGGAGGCGGCCCAGGAGCTGCGGTCGCTGGAGGGGTCCCGCCTCGAGGCGCTGCAGTACGCCGTCCGGAACAAGGCCATGGCCGGCGATATCAACGCCGCCAGAACGGCCGTCCGGATCATCATGGCCCACTGCCGGCTCCTAGGCCTGGACCAGTCGAGCCTCTTCGCCGATGAGGGGCGGTGGCCGCGCACTCTCGTCGTCCGCCCCCCAGACTGAAGCCCTTGTTGCCTTCTTAGTTTGCGTGGCCCTTTGCGCGCTCTTCGCGGTTTGAGGTGTAGTCCTTTTCCCTCGCCAGCACGGGGCGCACCGTCGTCCTCACCGAGGCCGAGTTGGCTGAGCTTGACGCTGCAGATCGCGGCGGCCCGCTTCGGAGCACCCGGCGAGTTCCCCGATTCTCGATCAAAATGGACGCCAAGAGCCCTTACTGTCGTCGCTGATGACCGAACACCCTGACGACCTCGTCCACGACCGGCGGACTTACCGGCCCGGGCCCTGCCGTAAGTGCGGGTCGCCCGTGTCGGTCGCCGGGTTCTACGACGTCTCCACGGGTAGCGAGGCGGCCTACATCCCGAAGCGAGTCTGCGTCAACGCCGCCTGTCCGACCCGGGCGGGTCGGCTCTCCGACCCCCGGCCGTAGCGCCGTCTGACCAGCTCGTTTCCAGCCTCCGAGCAGCCAGGAGCATCTGATGATCATCCTCGGCGTCATTCTGCTTGTCGGTGGTTTCGTGGCCAGCAATGTCGTTGACGGTCGAGGCACACGACTCCCGGCGGTCTCGCATCCCGTGGAGGTCCCTGCCCGCGACGGATATCAGCACGGCCGTTGATCTAGGGACCTCGAACGCCGGGCCGGCCGGGCCCCGTCGCCACTTCGGCGGTGGACCGCGGCGACCGAGGGCCAGTCACGTGTTCGAGACGGGCGGTCCTGTGGGCGGCGGTGACGCTACCTGCGGCCAGCTGGCGGCCCTGGTCTTGGTCCTGGTGAAGAACCACCCCACGGCCACCGGGAGCAGCAGGATGCCGAGCATCGTCGGCAGGCAGACTGCCTACTAACTTACTCCACCAGGGTGGGGTGTGGGCCCCTCGGCGGCGGGTCTGCTGTTCACCATGATCGGGCCGCGGTTCGTCCAAATTTCAGGCGTTGGTCGACGACAGCGGGGCGGGTCCCTGCCTAGGGTCAATGGCATGCCCATGATGGCCTACGCCAGTCACGACAAGTCAGGCCAGGCCCATGCGGTGCCCTCCTGGACCGAGGACACGTCGCTGTGCGGCGGTCACATGGTCAGCTATCCCGGCCGCGCTTGGCCGTTGGCCGCGTCCCTGTGGGACGCGCACGAGCCGCAATGTTCGAAGTGCCGCCAAGCGGGTTTACGGACTCGAGGGGAGCGAGTAAGCGGTTCTGGCACCGCAGACTCACCCGGTGCCAGGGTTGATGCTGGCGGGGTGGTTGCGGTCGGCAGCCAGGGGTAACCGGAAGGTGTGGATCCTCTTCCGGAGACGAACGCGGCCTTGTCCGGACTGTCCGTGCTGGGGGACACCGACCTGGTCTCGGACCTTCGGGGGCTGACCGACCAGGCGCGGTCGCTGGTCCCCGAGCTCGTCGGTGTCAGTATCGCCGCGCTGCGGGAGGGTCTGACCTTCACGTTCGTGGCGAGCGCCGCGGACATCGCGGTCCTCGACGCGCTGCAGTACCTCGACGGCGGACCATGCGTGCGCGCCGCCGAGCAGAACCGCGTCGTCAGCGTTAACCACGCCAACATCCTGGACGAACAGGGGTGGGCGATGTTCGCTCGCGCCACCGCCACCGCCGGCATCACCTCGACCCTGTCGCTGCCGGTCACCAGCGACGGGCTGGTGAGCGGCAGCGTCAACCTGTACGCCATGCACCCCCGCGCGTTCGACGGCCAGCATCAGGCCTTGGCCCGGATCTTCGGCGCCTGGGCCGAAGGCGCGGTGACCAACGCCGACCTGCCCTTCAGCACCCGGCAGCTGGCCAAGAACGCGCCGGCGGCCTTGCACGCCCAGTCGCAGGTCGCCACCGCGGTCGGGATCATCGCCGAAAGGCAGGGACTCCACCTTGACGAAGCGGAGCACCGCCTTCACGCCGCGGCCGACCTCGCCGGCGTTCCCCCCGAAGCGGTCGCTCGTGCCGTTTGCGACACCACAAGCATCCGTGACCGCCCCTGACAGCCAGCATTGGCCGCCACCCAGGTCGGTGCAAGAGCCCGCCGCGATGGTGCGGGCTTAGCCACCGGGTGGACGTGTGCACCGGCGACGACGGTTCGCCAATCGGGATCGTTAGTCGGCGCCTCGAGGCGGCCGGACCCCAGGCACGAGCCAGGGTCGCTTGCGCACCTCGCAGGCGACCGTCACGAGGCCCCACTATGCCTGCCGGGCTGGCAAGCCCATACAAGGCGGGGACTATGTACCTCCGCTGTGGTCTGGGAGTGCCTGACACCAGCGGTTTCGACGCGTTCGGCCGGCGCGTCCTGAGGTGTGTCTTCAGCCCTTTGCCTTGCATGGTGTCGGCGGAGTGTCCTGGAGCTGTGTGCCGCGCATGGCAGTCGACGGCCGTGGTACCGGACGCCGCCCCGGGCCCTGGTCAGGAGGGCGACCCACACGAGGAGTCCACGTTCAGCGAGCCACAAGACCGCCCACAGGGGGACGTCAGGGGGAGTCGGCAGTGTCCGGAAGCGAAGGCGGCCAACACCGGCGACAGCGACGGCGGCAACCGACGTCGCGGCAAGGACAGCGGGTTTCCGGCGGACAAGGAGGACAGCGCTCGGCAAGATGGCCAACTCGATGGCCAGGCGGCCCGGCTGGGCCCAGTCGTCATATGCCTGCCTCAGCCGTTGCCTCCAGAACTGACCGCTGGACGGCGGCACCCGCCCGATCACGATGTCGGGCCGATTGGCGACGAGATATCCGGCGGCCTTAGCCGTCCTGACCATCTCAAGGTTCTCGAACAGCACGTTGGGGTCCCAGCCGCCCATCGCCTTGATGGCGCTCGCCCTGACTGCGAACGTGCCGGGCCAGTCCGCGCCAACGGCTCTGGCCAGAAGGGAGCGTCCGGTGTCCCAGCGGGCGTGCCACGGCCAAGCGGTGAACGAGTTCTGGGGTCGAACAACGTCCGCGAATTCCAAGGCCCTCACCAGGGCTCCGATGGACTCCCGGTCGTGGCGAATGTCGTCGTCGGCGAGCACGACGAATTCGTGGCGACTGGCATTGACCCCAGTGAGAGCACCCAACACCTTGCCGTTCAAGCCCTGACCGCTCGGCGGCATGATGCGTACTCGCGCCGTGATGGCGGCACGGTGCCGACCGGCTTCCGCGGGTTCGGAGCCATCCACCACGGTGACGTCGGCCAGCTGCACCAAGCGCTCGAGGTAGGCAGCCAGCTCAGGCAGCCGGCCATCGTCGCTCCGCGATCCCGAGGAGTGACTCGAATGCCCGGCCTGCCAGCGCAGCGGGATAACCACCTCCACGGGGAACCGGCCGGTGATGTCTGCGCGGGCAACCTCGCCCTCCGTGGCTTGCCGGGGGCCGAGCCTGTCGTCACCAGGAGTGCCGGGCATATCTGGGCCTTGCCGGGCCACAACGTTGGCAGATGAATTCTGCGGCGGCCGTGCGGTCGTCAATCGCGTTCTCCGGTGCCACTTATCGGTCCCGGGCCGTGCGCATGGAAGTCGGGAACCCAGCCGTCGCCGACCGCGCGTCCGGAGTACTGGCGCGCCTCCGACGAACGCCCATGGTCGTCCACCATGGGGTTTAGATCGCCCTGGAGGCAACGATCACGGCGCCGGATAGCGTCTCGAATCGGCGTGAACCGGTCCGACATCCGCAGCAGGTCGAACTGCTCATGAGGGTTGAACACCAGGATCGGGAACGGCGTCCGACGGGCGATCCGAGAGGCACGCGGGTGCATTCCGATGACGAAGTACGCTCGGCCGCCGACCGAGTAGCCGAAATGGTCACGGCTGGGCTCTGAAGAGACCCGGCTGTTCCAGGGATGCCGATCTTGGTCGTGGACCGCTTGTAGTTCTCGCCACAGCAACCGTTCAAAATGTTGCTCATTCCGAATCACCGGCCCACGGAACGCCGCCACGAACGACGCGAAGCCATCTGTCAGGTCGACGTCCCCGCCAAACTCGGTAAGCTGCGCGGTCAAGGCGGCAGCGTCTGCATTCGCCCCCAGCTCCTCGAAGACCCCGACCGTCACGCGCCCCGTACGGAAGGCGGACCGAGCTCCGAGACAGGGATAGTCGCCCGCCAGCACCTGGTCCTCGATCACCGCCAACATCCCTGCCGGCGTAAGCCGAGAAACGTTGCCGCTCACCCTGGTTGGCCTCGCTGCCATGCCAGGAAGGTACCCAAGATCACGCGCGCTGAACCCTGATCCCCCGTGACAAGGTGTGGCGGCTCCCCATCTGGAGGTGCGACGCCACGTCATCGACGTCGGTCGGGATCAACCCTCGACGGACGCCATCGAGGCCTTGGCATGGCCGAGAAGCGAACGGCGGAAGCACCGGGCCCTCAGCGGCGTGTACTCGTTAGGCCTGACTCCAGTCATGATCGGTTGCGGCGCTGTGGCAGGAACCGCATGCCTACCCGCGTCGGCGTCGCCGCCCCGCCGCCTTAGTAGAAGCGCCGCCGACGGCCGCCGATGGGGACGAAGTTCAGGATGAGGCGGACCACCAAGAGAATGACACCGGTGGTCAAGAGAATCTTCAGGGACTCGACCAACAGGCCGACGATAATCAGGATGACGCCCAGGACGATCACGCAGGTTCCGTCCGGGTAGCACGAACGGAGAAGCGTAAGGCTCTCACTGGCCCGCCCGGGCCGCACGGCGACACGGACTCGACCCCGTGGGCGCATTACCGGTCACCAAGGTTCCATGCCTCTGGACGGCCTCGCGCGCCACCGGTGGTCTGGGTGAAGGCGCTTGCGCGCCTGCACGTTGGGGGTCTGGGTTGCCCGCCCGGGGCGGCTCGTCTGGTTGATGGGCGTCGGCCGACCTCGGGTGGGCCGGCTGTGGGTGCCTCGTTGACGAGTCCGCCGTCGGCGGCAAGCGTCGGTTCGGGCCGGGGGTTGCTCGAGGACCCGGGTCCTGTTCACCGTTGCGGGCATGGGCGCGGCCAGCCGCGCAAATCCGAGAAGGCGGTGTCCACCACGATCCCCTGGTTCGGCTCAGCGATGACTGCAGACGTGGAGATGACCGCGACGTGCCAGGCGATCTCAGGTGCCCCGCTGTCGTCGACGTCGACGACGTCAAGGCTGATAAAGAACGAGAACGCCCATCGGCCGAGGCCCCCGGGGCCGCCGCCAGCCGGGGCCATCCTGGTGACCCGGACCCGAGCCGTCGGATCTTCTAGCTCAGACGGGTTCACATTCGGCTGTAGCCAGATAAGCGAAAGCCCGTGCACGCTCCCGGGGGGCCACACCTCGCCGGCGTGGACCGTCGACTGTGCGAGGACGGTCCCGGGCGGGAGACGGCCTTTCCCCCCGGCCCCGCTTCCGGAAACGATCTCCACCTTGACCGCCGACGCGGCCGACTTCTCGTACCCCGGCAGCCCATTCGTGTTCCCAGGCGTGCAGAACCAGATGCGGCCGGTCACCTCGGAAGCCTTCGAGACGGGGTCGGGGGGCCAGTCCGGGCCCCGGCACCCGGTCAACGACGAGAGCACCAGAACGACGGCCACGAGGATGCAGCGACCCCTCATGCGCCTCATCGTTCGGTCACCCGTAGACCGGCAACCCTGCTGGACAGCAGTCGGGAACCGGTTGCCGCCATGAAAGGTCGCCATCGGTGTCAGCAACTGGCGGCGGCCGGACCCTTCGCGCGGGGCCACAGGGTCACCTGCCCGGGGAGGAGGCCGCTCCACGTGCCGTCGCCCCGCTCAGGCCGCGGCCAATGACGACTCCAGGCGCTCGCGAAGCCGGTCGAGGATGGCGCGCAGGAGGCGTGAGACCTGCGTCTGGCTGACACCGAGCTGCTGAGCGATTTCTGCCTGGGTGAGCAGCTCAACAAAACGCCACCGCAGAATTGCTCGATCCTGCGCGTCCAGCTCTTCGACGCCCCAGGCCAGCCACTGCGCGTTGTCATACTCGGCACAGGGGTTGTCCACCGTCTGCACCTCGGGGCGGCTGTCGGCAACGAGCAAGCCGTCCAGGGAGACGGCCCGGAATCCCGAGGCTGCTTCCCGGGCCCGGGCCACCTGGGCCTCGTCCACGCCCATCGCCAACGCGAGCTCGGCAGTCGATGGACTGCGGTGCAGACCCTGCTCCAGGCCCGACTGCGCGGCATTCAGCTCCGCGCACAGCTCCTGCAAACGGCGTGGTGGCCGAACCATCCATCCGCTGTCACGGAAGTGACGCTTGATCTCACCGGTAATCGTCGGAGCCGCATAAGCCGTAAACGACGCTCCCACGCCGGGCCGGTAGCGGCGAACCGCCTTGACCAGGGCCACTCGTGCCACCTGGAGGAGGTCATCGCGCTCAATCCCCCTGCCAACGTAGCGGCTGGCGATACCGTCGGCCAGCGACAGATTGAGGAGCACAACCCGTTCCCGGACAACCGCCGACGCGGAATGGTCGTCCGACGCCGAACTCAGCAACCGCTCGGTCTGCCGAGCAGCCGCATCTCGGCGGGTCGCGGTAGCCGCAGCATGGCGAGGACCGGGCCAGTCGCGCAACGTAGGGGTCGATTCGGACATCGAGGCTCCTGGGTGTCATTCATCCCCGGGCACCACTGCTGGACCACTGCGACTACCAAACCACCTGCCGGAAATTCAGGCAAGGCCAATCCCTAGACCAACTCGCACGGCCGACGAGCGCGAGACTGGTAGCCCGGTTGGCCGTCCGCGACCGCTTGAATGACGGCGTGGGAACGTCCAAGGAACATGCGTCAAGCACCCCTCGGCCTCCTCCGGCCCCCTGCTGGGGGTGCTTCAGACCGCCCTCCCGCTCGTAACCTGCTGATAATTTCCGGCGAAGACGACACCTCACGGACCCTGTCGGGGCTACAGATGGCCGACCTGTTGCGGCCTCTCGGTCGGGCTATTACGCCTAAACGGCCCGCCGGGACGGCGCGCCTCATCGACGGCCCGGCGTGAGCAGGAGCTGCCGGTGAAACTCCCGCCGCCCGCAAAAGCTCCCACCACGTCAAGGGGGAGCCACGCATTTTGGCACTTGCAGGCCGTCGGCGAGGTCGTCTCGCGCAAGACGGTCGCGAACGTGTTGCGGAACAACAGCATTATCCGGATAAGCCCGGTCTGTGGCAGCCGGCCACGACCATCACGATCACAGCCCGCACCACATCCTGGACCGGGTCGAGCGCCCATTTGACCGAGACTCTTGAACGGCCCTCGGCTCACTTCGCGCTGCTCGTGGGCGCCGGGCGGTCGTCGGGATTGCCCTGCGTCCGTGCCGCCTGATGGCCAAAGCCGTGGTGCGTCACCGCTAGGACCTGACGGTCGAGTGGTCGCCGGTGGGCAGCTGGCGGTCGCGGCTCAGTGTCCCGGTGTCGGCGACCTCGACCGCGATGTCGGCGAGCTTCCGGTTCGAGTTCTGGCTCGCGACCCGCAGGACGTCGAACGCCTCTTGACGGGTAAACCGGTGTTGGCTCATAAGGATGCCCATGGCCACCCCGATCTCCCGGTTGCTTCGCAACGCCTGGCCCAGGGTCCCGGCCTGCTGAGAAGCCAGCTGCTCGGACAGGACCATCGCGCCGTGCGTGGCCAGGATCAATGCGACACCGACCGCTGCCCGGTCGAAGGCCGCCGGCGCGTCAGAGTAGATGTTCAGGCCGGCGACCACTCCCCCACCATCCTGCAGATGCAGCCGCTGAGAGAGCGCACTTTTGGCACCCACCTCGACGTTCGCGCGCCGACCCGACGGGGGCCACCGCGGGTCGGTGCTGACGTCCCTGGTCACGTACAGCGCCTCCCTCAGGACGGCGTCGACGCACGGACCTGACCCCATGTCGTACTGCAGGACATCGGCACGCACCGCCTCCTCGGCCGTCGACGCCGCCGTCGTGAACCGTCCCGCTCGCACCATGCTCACACTCACCCACCGCGCTCCCGGCACCCGCTCGGCGACCACGCGAACCAACGCGTTCAGGGGCGCCCGGTCACCGGCATCCCCCCGACCCGTTGCGACACTGAACGCATCGCCGCCGCGATCGCCGCCAGGTCATACTCCGCGGCACCCGGCGCAGCCGCGGCATCGCTTCACCGTCGTGCTCCGAAGAGAGCATGGACCCTCGATCCTCGACCAGCGCGAAGGACGGTTGCAGTCCACTACCTGCCAGCGTGGCCCCCCCGCCGACCCAAAAGCGCCACACCACCCTTGGGGACCGGGATTAGTAAGTTGTCGGTGAGGTCCAACTGGTCTGAGCCGATGAGGCGGGAGGATAGGGGTTGCGCACGGCGACTTCGGTACCCCCTGGTCATGGTGATCATCGGCGGAGGTTGGGGTTCTCGTGGGGGCGGTTATGGCCCGTCCGGGACCGGTGGTGATCGGCGGCGGTACGGCGGTGGCGGGTCTTGCCTGCGGGACGTCTGCCTGGTCGAGAGTGGCTGCTGTGGCAGAAAGCCTCGGGTGTGGGGCGCAACTCGCGCTCCTGGGGCCGTCCAAAGTTCAGCGGGCACTGCGGCGGCCGGTGACGCGATGGCCGGCCCGGACGGGTCTCCCGGGCAGGCCCAGGCGGCCTTGATCGGCGCGATCCTCCTCTACCAGCAGGAGATCAGTCCCCGCCGGCCGCGGCCATGGTGTCGGTACACGCCCTGATGCTCGCCATACGCGCTGCAGGCGCTCGACACTGATGGGCTGGGCCGCGGGCTCCGGCTCGCCTCCGTTCGACGTCTCCGCTGCCGACCCGGCTGCGCCGGAGGAGTAGACACCGTTCCCCGCTCGTCCGGCAAGCGGTGACACCCAGCACGGACCCCTTCACGACGTCAGCGAGGGCCTTCAGCAGTCGCAGTGACCCATACGCCCAGCGATGGGTGTGATGCGGGTCGCCCAACGCGGTGCTGGGGATTGTGAGCGGCATGACCCACCCTTGAAATCAGACGTGCACGAGACCCGGGTCCGTTACCTGGCTCGGGCAGCGAAGGCGAAGGCGGACGGGCTGATTCTCGATCCGGGGTGCAGTTGGGGTTCAACGCGCGTGAAGCGGGTAGACCCATACGTGAAGGGGTCGCGGGACGCCGGTGCAGCAGTTCGCTCGCTCCCGACACGACGTGGATGCGCCCACGGCTGAGCAGGTGTGCATCCGTCAGTTCGCCGAACCGCCCGCACGACTGTCCCATTGGTTGAACCCGCTGACGTCCCCTGTGGACCACCCGCCTGGCCCCCGCCGCCGCTGACCAGGTGCTCCGAACACCGACCACCCATGCGCTCAGCGCCGACGAAAGAAGATGACCATGTCCGAGGGATACGACACCCCCTCCGCGCCCCGGCGCACCGAGCTCGACCCCACCTACGACACGACCTACGCCGGGGTCCCCGAGGTCTCCGAGGTCCCCGTCCCCGGCGCCTCGACCTACGGCTCCGCGACGGACACCTCGGGCGGCTCGGACTCCACGACCGGGGTTGTTGCCGACCAGGCCAAGCAGGTCGGCCAGGGCGCTCTCGACAGTAGCAAGCAGGTCGCCGGTGTTGCTGCCGAGCAGGCGACGTCGGTGGCGTCCGAAGCCGGTACCCAGGCGAAGAACCTCCTGGATGAGGCGCGCTCACAGCTGACCGACCAGGCCGCCACCCAGCAGAACAACCTCGCCTCCTGGCTCAAGTCGATCGTCGACGAGCTGGAAGGGATGGCCAACGGCACGAGGGACCCGTCCCAGGGTGGTCCGGCCGCATCGCTCGTCACCCAGGTCTCGGACCGCGCAAAGTCCGCCTCCACCTGGCTGGAGGAGCACGAGCCGTCCGACTTGGTGGCCGCGACCTCGCGGTTCGCCCGTCAGCGTCCCGGTCTGTTCCTCGCGCTCGCCGGCTTGGGCGGCGTCGTTGCCGGTCGCCTCACCCGGGGCCTCACTGCGGACGCTGCCCCTCAGGGTGGCACCGGTGGCGCCACGGGTGGTCAGAGCGGGTACAGCTACCCCACGACCCCCGTTGCGCCCCTGACCACGACCACGTCCGGCCCGTACCCGGCGGCCCAGCCCGAGACGGGATACGCCGAAGGGGCCGGTTACACCTCGGTGCCCGGTGACGACCTTCTCTACGACGATGACCTCGACGAGGCTCGCCGCTCCGGCTTCCAGGGCGGCACGGGGACGGACCGTGACTTCCGTTGAGTAGCACCGAGGACTACCGCTCCGGCGCCCACGGCAACGTGGACGACCGGCCGATCGGCGAGGTCTTCAGCGCCGTCACCGCCGACCTGTCGACCCTGATCCGGCAGGAGGTGGCGCTGGCTAAGGCTGAGGTCCGCCAGAGCGCGACCCAGGCCGGTGGGGCGGCCGGAAAGCTCGGTGGCGCCGGAGTCGCCGCGCACTTCGTTCTGCTGTTCGTCTCCCTCTCCGCCTGGTGGGGACTCGGTCAGTTCATCGGCAACCAGTGGTCCGCCTTGGTCGTCGCTCTCTTCTGGGCCATCGTCGCCGCCGTGCTCTACTCCTCCGGCCGCGCCCAGCTCAAGCAGGTCGGTGGTCTCCCGCAGACCGCCGAGACCACCAAGCAGATTCCCCCAGCACTTGCCGGAAACCAGGAGACGTCATGACGACCGATTACACCCCCACGGACCCCAACGACCCGGACCAGATCCGTCGCGAGATCGAGGCGACCCGCGCTGACCTCAGCAACAACGTCAACGCGCTCTCTGAGAGTGTCAAGCCCGGTAACGTCGCCCGTCGCCAGGTGGACAAGGTCATGGGCAGCGCCGCCGATCTCAAGGACCGCGTCATGGGTTCCGCGGACGACGCCACCTCCTCCGCCGGAGGCGCCATCAGCGATGCCGCCGGAAGCGTCAAGGACGCGGCGGGCTCAGCGCCCAGCGCCGTGAAGTCCCGCACCCGGGGCAACCCGGTCGCCGCGGGCCTGGTGGCGTTCGGCCTCGGCTGGCTCGTATCGTCCCTCATCCCGGCATCGTCAGCCGAGCAGCAGGCGGCCACCGCTCTGAAGGAACGGGCGCAGCCCCTGACCGAGGGGGTCACGCAGGCCGCCAAGGACGTCGCCGGACAGCTGCAGGAGCCGCTCCAGCAGGCGGCAGCGGAGCTCAAGAGCACCGCCACCGGCGCGGCGGCCACCGTCAAGGACGAGGCCGCCTCGAGCGCCCAGGACCTCACCGGCTCCGCCAAGGGCGCGGTCGGCGAGGTCAAGGACCAGGCCACCTCCTGACCCGATCCACCCGATCGACCCGATCCACCCGGTCCACCCGCCCCACCCGAGGTCGGCTGCCGCAGATCGCGGCAGCCGGCCCGTCCTTGGTCCGCCCCTTTCTCCTTCCCTACTTCCGCGCCCTCCCTCGCAACGGCGCACCCGCCGGACCGCTCCGGGACCATCCGAAAGGTTCTTCACGTGAACAGCAGCCGTAACACCCTGATCCGCACCCTCCACGACGTCGGCGCCGCTGCCTGGTTCGGTGGGTCCCTGATGGGGGCTATCGGTCTGAACGGCGCGACCAAGGACATTTCTGACGCGACCGAGCGCGCAGCCGTGGCCGCCTCCGGCTGGGCGCGCTGGAGCCCTGTCGCCGCTACGGCGATCGCCGCCCACGCCATCGGTGGTATCGGCCTCATCGTGGCCAACCGCGATCGCGTCTCGCAGCAGAGCGGGGTCGGCGCCAACACCGTCGCCAAGACGATCATCACCGTCGCTGCCGTGGCCACCACTGCCGCCAGCGGCGTTCTCGGAGCCCAACTCGCGAGGGACGCAGGAACCGCGGGCTTGCCGGCCGACGGAGGGACCGTCCCCAGCTCGGGCACCCCGACGCACGCGGCCAGGCGCCAGCAGGCGCTGCGCGTGCTGCAGTGGGTCACTCCCGTACTCACCGGTGCCATCGTCGCCCTCGGCGCGCAGCAGGGCGAACAGCAAAAGGCCGGCCAGGTTTTCGCGGGCAAGGCGCGCCAGACCCTGAGTGGCGCGGTCAGCGCGCTGCGCTGAGCCGTCCTGTCGTCTCGTCGCCCTGCCCGCCGGGGGGGACCAGCCGGTCAGTGGAGCAAGCAGACCTTCGGCGACGGGGGCGTCTGCGGGGGACGTCGCTGGGCACCCGAAGCGGGCCGACGTGCACCGTGCCGGGTCCCCCGCGCCCTGGCAGCTGCAGAGGACGACCGCCGAGGCTGAGAGCGGCCGGGGCTAGGTGGTGGGGGTGGTGCAGATCACCTCACGGGCCACGCCAAGCCAAAACGGGCCGGCCGCGATGCCGCCCAAGTTTACCGTGGCGAACGCGGCGTCCACCCTGGTTTGTCCCTGCTGGGCCCATTACACGTCCTTCACGTCCAGCAGGATCGCCAGCTCGTCCACGATCAACGCCGCTTCGGCGCCGTACCACGCCGCGGTCACCGGGTTGCGGCGCCGCGATTCTTGCCCGTGCACCGCGATGCCGCCGACGGCCATCCACATCGCGATCCCCAAATTATAGTGATGCAGATGCTGCCCTCTGATGGGCTAGCTGCATCGCTTCGGAACCGAGCCGACGATGGTGTTCCACGAACGACCCCGTCACCAGGGTCGGCGCGGCCGGCGGCGGGCTCTCACACCGCGAACGAACGGCAGCCCCTCGACTGGCGGCCGCTGCCACGTTTTCCGGTCGCATGCCGTCGCGACCAAGGGGCCCCCAACCTGCCAAAATCGTGGTCGGTTTCGCTGGCGATGTCGGCCCCTGCCGTGGACCCGGAGGATCCAGCAGCAGAGGACGACGATTGGGACGCACCAGGTCGGCCAGACTTCGTGGTCGTCGACATGATGCCGCGGTTGGGCCTGCGGAGGTTGCATACCCGGGGCAGCATTATGTGCGGTAAGTGGCCAGAAATGGGCAGTCGAAGGGGTCCCGAGCCCCGACGCCGACATCGTTGAGGTAGCGGATCACGATGCCGTACGACGCGACGAGGGAGGTCTCGGTGTACGTAATGTCGTGCGCCCGGCAGAAGTCGCGGATCACCGGTTGGGCCAGGCGCAGGTTGTCCCGCGGCATGCTCGGGAACAGGTGGTGTTCGATCTGGTAGTTCAACCCACCCATCAAAGTGTCGATGAACCAGCCTCCGCGGATATTGCGCGACATCAGCACCTGCCGGCGCATGAAGTCGATTCTTGCGACCTCGGGAAGCATGGGCATGCCCTTGTGGTTCGGTGCGCACGCCGCCCCCAGGAGAAGGCCGAAGACCGCCAGCTGGACCATCAGGAACGTGGCAGCCTGTACCGGAGACATGATCAGCACCACTGCCGTGGCGTACCCGATGAACCGCACCATGATCAGGGACGCCTCGAGTCGGCGATATGGAAGGTTGCGCCGTCCGGCGAGAACACGCAGACCAGCCACGTGCAGGTTCACGCCCTCCAGGAGCAGCATCGGGAAGAACAGGTAGCCCTGGTTGCGGGTGACCCACCTCAGCCCGGCCGGCCGGGCCTGCACTGCCTGAGCGGTGAATACCAGGCCTCCCGGCGCCACGTCGGGGTCCCGACCGGCCTGGTTGGGGCTGCGGTGGTGACGGTTATGTTTGCTAGTCCACCACCCGTAGCTCAAGCCGATACCGAGGGTCGACAGCAGCCGGGCCCCCCACTCGTTGGCCCGCCAGCTAGCGAACACCTGCCGGTGGGCGGCGTCGTGGGCCAGAAATCCGAGCTGGGCCATGATCATCCCCGCTACGACGGCCGGCGCCAGCTGCCACCACGACGGCCCGATCATCACAACCGCGGCAGCCGTAGCACCACCAGCGACGGCGAGCACGCCCGACCGAATCACATACGCCAGTCGGCGTCGCTCCAGCAGTCCCAGCCCCTTCACCCGCGCGGTCAGCTCCGCGAACTCCGACGGCCCTCGGCCACCAGACGAGGCGCGGTCTGGCAGCCACGCCGTAGACCTGCTCGACCCTGGACCCGATGAACCCGCCGGTGACGTCATCGCTACAGCTCACCTCCCTCACCCGAAGCGCGCAAACAGACTTTCGACCCGTCAGTCGGACACGGCCACTAAATCATGAAGACGCGACTCCACCAACCGATCTCGGCCGCGCCCTCGGTCCTGATCAGAACGACCAATAAACCGGGCCTGCCAAACGGTTGCCTTGCGGTGGCTCACCCCGGAGGCGGACCCCCAAAGGGCTCCGTCCGATGCCGGGGGCGCCGGCCACACATGCTCTGGTCACGACCAGGCTGCGCCGCCGCCTGCCTTCACGGATAGACGACCCTGAACTCAGCGGACCAATTCCTCAGGTCCGGCTCTCCTCAACGGCCACTGGGTCAGGGTTCAGCCAACATGCGCTGGGTGGGTGACCAATCGAGAACTTGCACCGCTCGCGGGCACGTTGGTGGGGGCTTATATCGCCGGCCGGGTGGGCGGCAGGTCGCCGTCCGGGTCGGCCCGATCCTCATCCTGGTCACCGACTGGGCCCGGGCTCTACCGCGTCGTCCATGTCTGGTGGCAGGCCAAGACCGCGCCAACGAGGCCACTGTCGACTAGCGACAGCCCTCCGCTGAAGCGTTTCGCCGAAATGATGATGCGAAGTGAGGTGGTCTGGGGGTCAGCCTCGGGGGTCGGGGCGTTGCGGCGTCTGGCCGCAGCGGGATGCCGAGGGAGCCCTGCTGGGCTTCCTCGGCATCCGCGGCGTGTGGTGGGTCAGCGCTGGGGCGCGTCGTCGACCCCGTCGGTGGTGATGTGCTCCTTGCGGACCTCTTCGTTGACCTCGACGTGGTCGGTGGTCGTGTCCTTGGCGAGCTTGACTCGCTCGACCGGGACGGCTTCCTTCTGCACGACCGGGCGCTCCTCGTGCAGGGTCACCTCGTGCTCCTCCTCGGTGAGGTCGCCGCCGGACATGGCCTGGCCGCGGTTTTCGTCGGTGATCGGCTCACGCTCGATCCTGACCTCCTCGCGCTGCACCGGGACGGTGACCGTCTTCTGCTCGGTGACGATGTGCTTGCGCAGGCGGGCGCGGCCCACTTCCTGCTTCTCGGTGCCGACGTGCAGCTGCTCCTCGGACCGGGTCATCGCCTCGTCGGTGTTCGGCCCGCTCGTGTCGTGCCCGTTGGAGCCCTCCATCTGGCGGCGGTCATCCCGGCCGGCATCGGCGGTCTCGCTGGTCTCGCCGGAGCGGCCTTCGGGGAGGCCGGAGTCGGAGCGGGCGTCGCCGTAGTCCAGGCCGTAGTGCCGGTACAGCTGGGCTTCCTCGTCCTTGGACAGGTGCCCCTCGACGTCGATGTTCGGGGCGCCCTTGATGACGTCCTTGGTGTAAGGCACGGTCAGGCCGCCGTTGGCCAGCGAGGCCTCGGCGATGGGGACGAAGGTCTCCTTGGTCCCGAACATGCCGGTGCTGACGGTGACCCACTCGGGCCGGCCGGTCTCGTCGTCGAGGTAGACCTGGCCGACGTTGCCGATCTTCTCACCGTTGGCGCCGGTGACGTGCTGGCCGATGACCTCGGCAATCTGCTCTTCAGTGATGGGCATGATGCTTCTTCTTTCGTATCGGGTTGGTGTCATTACTGGTAGGGCCAAGAGCCCTGCCCCGCCGTCGGCGGGAGGATGGTGCCGCGGTCAGACGCTGCGGTGAGCGCCACCTTCGGCCTGGTCGTACACGTGCGTGTCCCCGGCGTCCCCCGCCGCGGTGAACTGGGTCGTTGCCTGCGCGGCCTGCTCACGCGGGCTGGGCGCGTTCGCGGCCTGCTCCTTGACCTTCGGGGCCTCCTGCTCGGCCTTAACCAGGTAGGACTCCCAACGGGTTTGCATCGGCTTGATCAGCCCACCGCCGACCCCGACGACGATGACGCCGACCACGGCGGCGAGCACGGCGATGAGGATGGGGGTGGTGACCGTCGTGGCGACGCCGACCTGGTTCAGTGCCGCGATGATGCCGATCCCGAGGATGAACGCGGCCGCGATGTTCGCCAACGTCCGGCCGTAGGACAGACCGCCCAGGGCGGTGCTGATCAGCTCACGGACCGCGGTCGCGATCGCGACCGTGATCACCACGATGATGATGGCCACGATGGCCAACGGGATGAACGCGATGACCCCGGTCAGCAGGGTACTGATGGGGTTGGGCCCGAAGACGCCGAACGCCATCTGCAGCACGACGAGCATCAGCGCGTAGTACACAAACTTTCCGACCAGACCGGAGGCCCCGTCCGGGCTCTGGCCCACCGCCCGCTTCATGCCGCCACGCTCAATGACCCGCTCGAACCCGACCCGCTGCAGAATCTTCGTGACCGCCTTGCTGATCAGCCGGGCCACGATCCACCCGATCAGCAAGATAACCAGGAAGGCCACCAGCTCCGGCAGGAACAGCGCCACCGTCCGAATCAGCTCGTCCAACGCGTTACTCACGGGAACTCCTTGTTTGAAAGCAGGTAATATCGACAGGCGCTCACCTTACGGCGTAAGGCTGAGAATTTCCCGGGAGGAGCCCCTACATACACTTCACCTGTAAGGTCCGAGGTTCTTGGTACCCCCCGGGGCAGCCACGGAAACCTCCCGCCCCGCAGCCCCGGGGTGGCCGACCACACAGCGGACACTCGGTGAGCCCGGCGAAGGTGCGGGACGCCGACACAGCCCCGCAGCGATCAAGGAGACGGATCAGTGACCGGCACGGGGAGCGACGGGGTGAGCACCCCCCGGTATCGGGCGCCGCTCAGTCGTGACCTCATCGTGGCCACCGCGATCGCGATGGCCGACCGCGACGGCCTGGCCGGCCTGACGATGCGGCGGCTCGGCCACCGCCTGAGCGTCGAAGCGATGTCCCTGTACCGCTACGTCAACGGGCGCGAGGACCTCCTCGAGGGCATCACCAGCGAGCTCGTCGCCCACCTGCACACAGACACCGACACGACCGGTGGCCGGCTCGACGGGTGGCAGGCCTACCTGCAGAGGTTCGCCCACACCGTGCGCGACCTCGCCATCGCCCACCCCCTGCTCTTCCCCCTCATCGCCACCCGCCATCCCGCCGCCAGCTGGCTCCGTCCCCCCCTGCGCAGCATCGCCGTCGTCGAAGACTTCCTCAACGCCCTCACCACGCGAGGCCTCACCGACGAACAAGCCGTCACCGTCTACCGCACGTTCACCGGGTTCCTGCTCGGCCAGCTCCTGCTCGAGACCTCAACCATGGGCGCACCCACCTCCCCCGCCGAGGAACCACTCAACGAAGGCGACGCCGACGTCCCCACCACAGACGCCGAACTCGACCTCACCCACTACCCCACCGTGACCCGACTCCAGGACCTCCTCTCCGACCACGACACCACCGCCGAGTTCGAACAAGCCCTCGAAGCCCTCCTCGACCAACTCGACCTCCAACTCTCCCAATAACCCGTCCGCCCAACGGCGGCCCTGGGTGTCAGGTCCGACCCCGGCCACGACCCGCTCAGCGCGCCGCCACGAGCCCGGTCCCGTATCGTCGATGACGGGATCCGTGTTGTGCGGATGACCCCTCTGACGGTGTGAGGCCCTTGCCCTTGTGGTGAGTGGCCCGGGACTCGGCCTTCACTGAACGCCGTGGCGTCGCCCTGTCCCCCGAGGGGGCGACGCCACGGTCACCGAGGGCAGCACCCCCAACCGACGCTCCGGGGGTGCTGCTCTCCTCACATGGCGGAAGTCGTGGTTCGCCGACCGGGTCACCCGGCACCACCGGACTGGGCCGCTCCGTGCCGACCTTCGTCGGGTTGCTTCGCCCGGCTGGAACCTAGCCTCGGGTGACTGGCGTCATCGGCGCCGGAAACGCCGGTCGACGCCCCACCCGCCCCCGCCGAGCCCGGCGAAGGTCAGCCCGACCGCGGCCAGCAGCAGCTCGAGCTCGCCCGTGAAGCCGGGCTGCCCGGAGGTGAAGACGTCACCGGAGCGCCACTGGACGTAGACAAGACTCGCGACGGCGAGCACCGCGATGGCGAGCCCCGCCACGCGCACCAGGGCTCCGATGATGAGCAGGAAGGCACTCGCGAAGGCCACCGCGCCGACCACGATGACCAGGACGTCGGGACTCGGCAGGCCCCACTGCTCGAACCGGTCGCCGCTCACGTCCTGGTCCTGCAACATCTGCAACCCCCGAATAGCGAGAATCGCCGCCGTCACCAGACGCAAGATCAGCAGCCCGACCGCGCCGTCGAACCGGTCAACGACATGACGCACCCGCTCGGGGGCAGTTTCGCCCGGGTCCTGCTCCTCGGCGGCTGAGACGCCACCGGTGGTCGGGGCCGGATGGGACACCGGCGAGACGGTCCGCGTCGACGACCCGAACGGCCGGAACCGGCTGCGGCGAGTGGCCTGATCCCGGTCGACGGGTTCGGACGCGGTGCGCGCCCCGGATGTCGGCTCGGTCCGGGGCTCCGACGGGGTGCTACTCATGACGAGGACCTCCCTGGACCGGACGAACGGGTGGCCCCACTGTGCCCGAGATGAGCCAGTTCCCGCCAGAGGGTGTCACGAACGCGGACGGCTTCGCGTCACGCGGGCCCTCGCCCCCAGGGCTTGACCGGCTCGGACCGATCGCGGCGCGGCCCCCCGAACACGAACCACCAGTTCGATACCCGGTTCCCTCTCAAGTGCCCGGACGGGCCCGGCGTGAACAAGGGCACCGGCCTCGCCGCCGCGCTCCTGCGGCCCGGGCCTGACCCAGTCACGCCCCCGGCGGCCCTACCGACCACGCCAGTCAGACCACTCGGCCCGGTCCCGTCTGTTGCCGCGCGGCAAGGGCGTGTCAGAGCGGCGGCCCCGAAGCTCGGGAAGACTTGCCGCCGTCAGTTAGTAGTGCTTGCGCCGTCAGTAGTAGTGCTTGCGGCCGCCGACGGCCCGCCCGGCCATGCCCAGGGCCAACAGCACCAACCCGATGACCAGGACGACGATGCCGATGGTCCACAGGATCGGGATGCTGGCCACGAAGCCAATGATGAGCAGAATGACGCCGAGGATGATCATGCGATGCTCTTGGTGCTCGGAGACGTGAAGGACTTGAGGGACGTGCGACGGGTCACCATTGGTCGGCGGCCTTGTGCTGGGCCAGCACCGCGTGCGCGTCACGGGCCGTGGTGAACTCGCACGATGTCTGGTGGCCATGCCGCAGCGTGCACATGCGCCCGGTGGGTAGGTGGACTTGAGCGCAGCCGCCCTGTCGCGCCGCGTCCTGGTCGATGGACGCGTTGTGCAGGTCAGAGACGTTGCCGACTATCGAGCCGGAACTGTCACTCATTGAACGTGCCTGGGTCGTGTCCACGGAGGGACCGCCTAACTCCCCTCGCGGGTGACGTCCCTGGGGGTGGTGTAACTCCGGTCCGGTCGTGAGCGGCGAGCCCTCGCTGTTGTGAGGGGGCCATCGCGTGAGTCTTTGCGTGTAACCGCCAAGTTCCACGTGAAAGGAAGCCACGCGATGGCCCTGTCTCAGTCTGCCCTGCTCGAGCTCTTGGATGCGATCAAGGAGGCCGATGTGGCCGACCGGGTCCGGGAGTCGGCGGCCACGATCTACCAGGCGTTGATCGAGGCCGAGCTGACCTCGGTGATCGGCGCCGAACCGCACGAGCGCACCGATGCCCGGACCGGGCAACGCAACGGTCACCGGCCGCGGGTGTTGTCGACGACGGCTGGGGACCTGGAGCTGCGGATCCCGAAGCTGCGGGCCGGGTCGTTCTTCCCGTCGTTGCTGGAGCGGCGGCGCCGGGTCGACCAGGCCCTGTACGCGGTGATCATGGAGGCCTACCTGCACGGCGTCTCGACCAGGAAGGTCGACGACCTGGTCAAGGCCCTCGGCGTCGACACCGGGATCTCCAAGTCCGAGGTGTCGAGGATCTGTGAGGACCTCGATGAGGAGGTGGCCGCGTTCCGGGGCCGGTCGTTGAAGGGCGACGCCTACCCGTACGTGTTTCTCGACGCCACGTACTGCAAGGCCCGGGTCAACCGGCGGGTGGTCTCCCAGGCCGTCGTGGTCGCTACCGCGGTCCGCGCGGACGGGCACCGGGAGGTGCTGGGGTTCGACGTCGGCGACTCCGAGGACGGCGCGTTCTGGACTGCGTTCCTACGCTCGTTGAAAGCCCGTGGGCTGCACGGGGTGCAGCTGGTCATCTCCGACGCCCACGAAGGGTTGAAGATGGCGATCCGCGCGGTCTTTGGCGGTGCGACCTGGCAGCGGTGCCGAGTCCACTTCCTGCGCAACCTGCTCGCGAGGGTCCCCAAGGGCAACGCCGAGATGGTCGCCGCCGCCGTCCGCACGATCTTCGCCCAACCCGACGACCAGCACGTCCACTCCCAGCTCGACGTGATCGCCGGGATGCTCGGCAAGCAGTTCCCGGTCGTCGAGGTCATGCTGCGTGACGCCGCCGACGATGTGCTCGCCTTCACCGCGTTCCCGGTCGGTCACTGGAAGAAGATCTGGTCCACCAACCCGCTCGAGCGGGTCAACAAGGAGATCAAACGCCGCACCGACGTCGTCGGCGTCTTCCCCAACCCCGAAGCCCTCCTCCGACTCGCCGGCGCTGTCCTGGTCGAGACCCACGACGAATGGGCCGTCACCGACCGCCGCTACCTGTCCGAGAACTCCATGAAGACCATCACCATCGTCACCAAGGAGGTAGCCACCCCCACCGCACTCACGGCATAGTCAGAACAGCAAAGCCTCACGCGACAGCCGAGCTACACCACGCTGAGGGACGCACCCCCCCTCGCGAGCGAGAGGGCATGGCCCCAGCGTGAGGCCTGATTCAGGTTACGCGCCAGCAGACGCCGGCGGGGTGTGAGTCCCACCGTCGCCGCCATCCACGGGTCCGGGACTGTTGATGGGCCCGGCGTCACGGGGGCCGCCGCTGCGGGGTTGCGCGCGGCGTTCGGTTCGCCGGACGGGTCACCGGTAGTTGCAGGTGCCGGAGAAGCCAGCCGTGTCGCGGGCGGCCCTGACCGGGTTGTGCCGCCAGTAGGCGTCCTGCCGGGCGAACTCGGCCGCGAAGGTGGCCTGGGATCCGGTGGCCGCCAGGGCGGCCGCTTTGGTCTGGTCGGATGCGACCAGGTACGCCTTGAAGGCGGCGGCGGCGGCGGTTTCGGCGCCGGCGGGGACGGGGCGACCTCGGGGTCCTGGCTCAACCTGGTCGAAGTCTGGTTCGGCATCATCGAACGCCAGGCCATTCACCGTGGAACCTTCGGCTCCGTCAAGGACCTCAACGCCAAGATCCGGGGCTTCGTCAACGGCTGGAACGACCGCTGCCACCCCTTCGTGGACCAAGACCGCCGACAAGATCCTCAAGAAGGCCAACCGTCAGACCACTTCAAACACGGACCACTAGATGGTTGTGGGGTTTCCTCGGGTGGCGCGGTGGATGCTGACTGGCAGCAGCACCGCGATCACCACTGGGACCAGCCACCACGTCGATGCTGAGGTGGGGATGCTGAGCCAGGAGGTCAGGGCCAGCGCGAGTAGGACTCCTAGCGACGCGGGGCCACGGCAGCCAACCCCGGTGATGCGGCGCCCGACGGTGGCCACACGAGGTGTGCCCATTCACCGGCCGGGACAGGCTGGTCGGCCAGCTCCAGCGGGGCCCCCTCGCCGCCCAGGTAGCGGCGATTCATGCAGCGCCTGCTTCGAGACACGGAGCAGGTTGTACCGCGTGGCCAAAGGCTGACCAAGACACTTTGCCGTCGCGGCGGGTCCCTAACGTTGACGACGCCGCATTGGGATCGACGTCGCGAACGCCGCCTGCCCGTGGCCGGCTTCCGCGACACCGATGATATTTGTCGTCACAGGTCAGGGGCACTTTCCCGCCACGCGATAACCTCCGCGAGCACAATCCGATGGAATCCGCGGGCTAGCCCGGACGGGCGGCCAGGGTGACCTTGAGATCCTGCTGTTGTGATCCGCGGACGACGGTGATAGTCACGGTGTCGCCGACCTTGTGCTCGTGGATGGCTGCGACGAGGGACTCCGAGGACTGGATCGGCTGACCGTCGATGGCGATCACGGCGTCATTAGCCTGCAGGCCTGCTGTCGCGGCTGGGCTGCCGGCCGTCACCGCGTGGACGAGCGCCGCTTGACGCTTCGAACTGCCGTCGGTGACGGAGGTGTTGGCCGCCGACACACCGATGTAGGCGTGCGCGGCCTGCCCGCTGGAGATCAGCTGGTCGGCGATCGACGTGGCCTCGTTGGACGGGATGGCGAAGCCGATGCCGATGCTGCCGCTCTGGCCTCCTGAGGACGAGCCGAGGGACGCGATCGAGCTGTTGATCCCGATCAGCTTCCCCTCTGCGGTGACCAGGGCACCACCGGAGTTGCCGGGGTTGATCGCGGCCGACGTCTGGATCGCACTGGTGACCACGGGGCCGGCCGTTCCCGAGCCCGGCTGGCCCGGCTGGCCCGGCTGGGATTGGCTCGCTTGGGTGGTGACCGGGCGGTTGAGCGCGCTGACGATGCCGGTGGTGACGGTTCCGGAGAGCCCCAGCGGGTTGCCGATGGCCATGACCGGCTGGCCCACCGTGAGAGACCCGGAGTCACCGATGCTCATCGGCACCAGGTCGCTCGGCGGGTTGGAGATCTGGAGCACGGCCAGGTCGGTCGTCGGGTCGGTGCCGACGATCGTCGCGTCATAGGTACGGCCGTCATTGAGGGTGACGCTGATGGTCGCGCCCGTTCCCGCGCCGGTAGCGACGTGGTTGTTGGTGAGGATATGGCCCTGGGCGTCGAGGACGACACCCGAACCCTGACCCTGGGCCTGCGCGCTGGCGACGGTGATCGACACCACGCTCGGGGCAACCGCCTTGGCGGTCACCGTCCAGTCCGGCGCCGTGGCGCTGCCCTGGACGACCTGCGGCGAGGAGCCGCCGTTGGACTGGGTGGTGGTCGCGGCCACGGGGCTGGCCGCCTGCGCCGGGGTACCGTACCGGGTTGCCGCGAACGTCCCGCCGCTAGCCAGGGCCGCGGCGAGAAGCGCGACCGCGGTCAGCTGGACCACGCCCTTGCCGGGCCGGTCCTTCGGCGCGCGCTCCGAGGAAGAAGCCAGAGATGGCGGGTAGCCAGCGCCGCCGTTGCCTCCCGCACCAAACCGTGTGGGCTCGGTGTACGGCGTCCGGTCGATGCTGCCGGACGTCTCGTCGGGGGTTGGGCTGCTGGAGTTCGCTGGATGCGTCTGCTGGGTCATCGGTGGTTTCCCTCTCAGGTTCGCCGGGTCCGGTAGGACTTCCTGGCTCTCGAACCACTAGACCTCGCCGGCGTCTACCAGCCCTGTGGCACCGCTGTGCGACCGCTGTGCAGGCTCGAGCACGCACCTGGCGCCGCTCAACAGCATCGACGGCACCGTCTGCTCCTCGGTGCACTCGGCCGTCAGGTGGGTGACAGGGCGACGGTGACGTCGAGGAGAACCTGCGGGTGAGGTGTGGATGGTCGAAGGCCTCTACCTGCCAGGTGGTTCTCGTCTCCCACGCTAATGCTCGTCTGAATCTGCACGGTCGTTGTCTGATGGTCGATCGGGTCCGCCGTCAGGGGGGGCGGTGGCCCACGCTGCGAGGGCGATGGGGATCTCACGACGGCGCTCACCGGTGGGTGAGAAGGTTCGACGCCGAGGGCGAGGCCGGGCTGGTCAACCGCTCGTCGCGCCTTGGGTCGAGCCCGCGCAGGACGAGCCCAGCGGTGGAGGCGGTGGTTGTTGCCGCGCGTCGCAGGCATCGTCGTGGACAGGACTGGGCTGGGTCCCGGCTGGGTGTGCCGGCCCGAAGCTCGGCTTGGCCGCCTTGGTGACAGCCGCGCTCGTGACTCCCCGGGCTCGATCGCGCCAGCGCAAGCAGCCCGCTTAAGCCCCCCTTCAGGTCCGGGGTCCTAGCCTCCCGACATGGTGAACCTGCGTCCAGCGTCGGCCCGAGCTCCCCGCGCGCCGCGCGACCCGCGGCGCCACCGCGCGCTGCTGGGCTGGCTCATGGCCACCGCTCTGCTGCTCACCGTGGCCGTGATGGCCGCCGGGCTCAGCCTCGTTAACAACATCAACATCCCCGGGCCGCTGCAGATCACCACTGACAGCACCGGCCCCGCCGGCGCAAGCGCGAGACCCGGCTTTAGAGCCTTCCCGTAGACGACTCACCCGGCCGGGCACCGGCCGGGTAACTGCTGGCCAGGGCCGAATCAACCCGTCGCGCTGGGGGGTCCTGGCGGGTGCTCGTGGGCCGCAGCCGGTAGCCGCTGCCCCGGACGGTGAGCAGGGACTCCCGCCCGAAGGGGGTGTCGAGCTTGCGACGCAGGTAACCGACGTACACCTCGATGATGTTGGGGCTGCCCTCGAAGTCGGCGTCCCAGACGTTGTCAAGGATCTGCGTCTTGGACAGCACCGTGTCGCGGTTGCGCATGAAGTAGTGCAGCACCGCGTACTCCCGGGCGGTCAGTTCGACCCGCTCGCCGCAGCAGGTAACCTCACGGGTGTTCGGGTCCAGGACGATGTCGCCGACGACCAGGGTCACCGGCCGCTCGGGGCCGCCGCGCCGGGCCAGGGCGCGGAGCCGGGCGATGAGCACCACGAAGCTGAACGGCTTGATCAGGTAGTCGTCGGCGCCGAGCTCGAAGGCGTCGGCCTGGTCGTAGTCTCCGTCCTTGGCCGTCAACATCAGGATCGGCGTCCATACCTGCGCCTGCCGTAGGTTGCGGACGATGTCGTACCCGTTGCGGCCCGGGAGCATGATGTCGAGGACGAGGGCGTCGTACGCGTACTCCCCGGCCAGCCACTGCCCGGTCAGCCCGTCGTGGGCCACGTCTACGACGAACCCCTCCCGGACCAGACCGCGACGGGTCACCTCCGCGAGGTTCCGCTCGTCCTCCACCAGCAGCACACGCATCGGCGGTTAGGGCTCCTCTCGATCGCCGCTCAGTGGGTTTGGCCACTGTGCCCCACCCGTATGGGCACGCGCTGTGGCCGGCCTGTCGCCCCCGAGGCCGGCCGAGCACTCCCGTTCCCGACACGATGCATCCCCGCCCGTCGAAGTTCCCCCGGGGCTGGCCCCCATGAGCACACCCGTTCAGCATCGGCTCAGCGTGCATGAGCGACGGTGAGACCACCCACCACACCGGTGGGCCACTCGAGAACCTCCGAGTTGGACTGTCAATCAAGGAGATCCGCATGACCACTTCCCACAAGCGCAACGTCGTCCTGGGCGCCTCGCTCGCCACCCTGCTGCTGGGCGGCGGTCTGGTCGTCGCCGGTAGCGCCTCCGCGAACGCTCAGCCCGCGGGCGCGTCGTCGACGACCCTCAACGGCACCAGCACGCCGGGCGCCACCGACGGGACCAGCCAGAACGGCTCCAGCCAGAACGGGTCCGACGCTGAGACCAGCGACGCTAGTTCCGGGCCGGCCGAGCAGGCCGAGTCCGCAGCGCTGGCCGGCAAAACCACGGTCACGCCGGCCCAGGCCGCGCACGCCGCGACGGCGACCGTCAAGGGGTCGACCGTGGTCGCCAGCACGCTCGGCGACGAGAACGGACAGGTGATCTACGAGGTCACCGTCAAGGACGCGTCGGGGGCCACCTCCGACGTCACGGTGGACGGACGGACCGGCCTGGTCGTCACCGACCAGGCCGGCCAGAGCAACCAGAGCGACCAGGCTGACCTGGGTGGACAGGGCGCGGACGGCGAGACCAACGACGGGACCGCAGCCACCGCTCAGGGCTGACCAGGCCGGCGAACGGCTCACCCCCTGGGGACCTGCTGGTCGGGGTGGGTACGCGCACCAACTCACCCCGACCCAGCCCGACCCGGCCCGACCCGGCCCGACCCGACCGGCCCGACCGGTTCAGGAGTCGGGGACGGGAAGCGTGATGGTCAACCGGGCACCGCCGGCGGGTGCGACCCCCGCCTGCAGCGTTCCTCGGTGCGCCTGCACCACCGCCCGCGCGATCGGTAAGCCCAACCCGAAGCCGCCGCGGTCGCGGGCGCGGCTGTCGTCCAGCCGCACGAACCGGTCGAACACCCGTTCCCGGTCGGCCGCCGGAATGCCCGTCCCGTCGTCGTCGACGGTGATGCTCACCACGCCGACGTCCGTCGCCGACAGGGTGACGTCGACTCGGCTATGAGCGTGCCGGTCGGCGTTGTCCAGCAAGTTCCGGACCGTCTGCGCCAGACGCAGCGGGTCGCCGCGCAGACGTACCGGGTCGACCGAAGCGGTGACCTGGTGTCGGGTGACGGCGCGCAGCCGGGTCACCTCGGCGGTGACCACGTCGTCGAGGTCGACCTCCTGGACGGACATGGCCAAGGCGTCGGCGTCGACCCGGGACAGCACCAGCAGCGAGTCGACCAGCGCCGACAGTCGCTGTGCTTCCGAACCGACCAGAGGCGTGACCTCAGCCCACGCGGCCGTGGGTGACCCGGCCATCAGCTCCGAGACCGCGACCAGGGTCGCGACCGGTGAGCGTAGCTCGTGGCTGGCGTCCGCGACGAACTGGCGCTGCGCCTGCTGGGACCGGTGCACCCGGGCGAGCATCCCGTTCATGGTCTGCGCGAGGGCGGCGATCTCGTCACCGCTCCCGGGATCGGGTAGGCGCTCGTCGAGGTGGGCTGCGTCGATGTGTTCGACCCGGCGGCGGATGTCCTCCGCGCAGGCCAGGGCCCGGCCGACGCGCCACCACACCGTCCAGGCCGCCAGCGCGATGAGGAAGGGCCAGGCCACGGCCAGCACGAGTCCGGCGGTGCTGACCGCGTCCTCCAGGGTGTCCTGCGACCCGGCTACCGCCAGCACATAGCTGCGGCCCCCGACCAGCACGCTCTGAGCGGCCACGAGCGGGTCGCGCAGCCCGGCCGGGGTGGGCAGCGCCGACCGTCCGGTGAGCACGACCTCCCCTGCCGCGGCGGTAACCGGCGGCAGGTCGACGCTTACCTGGGACAGATCCGGAGCCCCGCGCGGCGTCGGGGACCGGTAGACGGCTGTCCCTGCGGTCCGTACAGCAGCACCACCGAGCCGTCTGCGGTCACCGAGGTCTCCGCCAGCACCGCCGGATCGCCTTCCGCCTGCAGCTGCTGGACCAGGCCGGCCAGCCGGGTGGTCAGCGTGTCCTGCAGCGAGGAGACCAGCAGGGCCTGCAGCACCAAAACGACGACCAGACCACCGACGGCCAAGCCGGCACCCACCACGACCGCGGCAGCCACCGCCAACTGTGCCCGCACCGACCGCACCTTCATGCCCACGCCCACGCCACCCGTCCTCACCGCGGCCACTGGG
>CAWCJA010000002.1:0-910327 GCA_963795915.1 uncultured Actinomycetota bacterium | reverse complement strand
CCTCCGAGATGCCCGACGGCATCGGCGAGGGCCGCGTCTTCGCGACCCCGGCCGAGGCGCGCATGGCGTTCGACCAGCACGCCATCGAGCTCGGGTCCCGGATCCGGGTGCGGCTGCTCGACTTCGTCCCCCCGGTCGGCCACCCGCTGCCCGAGGGCGTCGAGCCCGGCTCCGACGGCCTGGTGCCCTCGCTCATCCTGGAGACGACCCTCGGTCGCGTCCTGTTCAACGAGGCGCTCCCGGTGGACTACCCGTTCGTCGAGGAGGTCGTCGACAAGAAGCGGCTGTCCTCGATCGTCAACGACCTCGCCGAGCGCTACACCAAGGTGCAGGTCGCGGCGTCGCTCGACGCCCTGAAGGACGCCGGCTTCCACTGGGCCACCCGGTCCGGCGCGACGGTCGCCATCTCCGATGTCGTCACGCCGCCGCGCAAGACCGAGATCCTGGAGGAGTACGAAGAGCGCGCCACCAAGGTGCAGCGTCTCTACGACCGCGGGGCGATGACGGACAACGAGCGTCGCGAGGACCTCATCGAGATCTGGAACGAGGCCACCAACAAGGTCGCGGAGGAGATGCGGGCCAACATCCCCGTCACCAACACGATCTACAAGATGGTCAACTCCGGTGCGCGAGGCAACTGGATGCAGCTGCGCCAGATCGCCGGTATGCGTGGCCTGGTGTCGAACCCGAAGGGCGAGATCATCCCCCGGCCGATCCGCGCGAACTTCCGCGAGGGTCTGTCGGTGCTCGAGTTCTTCATCTCGACGCACGGCTCCCGCAAGGGTCTGGCGGACACCGCGCTGCGGACCGCCGACTCCGGCTACCTCACCCGTCGTCTCGTCGACGTGTCGCAGGACGTCATCATCCGTGAGGACGACTGCGGCACCGAGCGCGGCCTGACCATGCCGATCGCCGACACCAAGGGCTCGGCCCGCGTCGTCCACGAGGACGTCGAGACCAGCGTCTACGCCCGCACCCTGGCCCAGGACGTCGCCGACGCCTCGGGCACCGTGCTCGCGGAGGCCGGGATCGACCTCGGTGACGTCGTCATCGGTGCGCTGTTCGCGGCCGGTGTCGACCAGGTGAAGGTCCGCTCGGTCCTCACCTGCGAGAGCAAGGTCGGCACCTGCGCGGCCTGCTACGGCCGCTCGCTCGCGACGGGCAAGCTCGTCGACATCGGCGAGGCCGTCGGCATCATCGCGGCCCAGTCGATCGGTGAGCCCGGCACCCAGCTGACGATGCGCACCTTCCACACCGGTGGTGTGGCCGGTGACGACATCACGCAGGGCCTGCCTCGTGTCGTCGAGCTGTTCGAGGCGCGCACCCCCAAGGGTGTCGCCCCGATTGCCGAGACGACGGGCCGGGTCAAGGTCGAGGACACCGACAAGACGCGTCGGATCGTCCTCGTGCCCGACGACGGCAGCGACGAGCACGCCTACCCGGTGAGCAAGCGGTCCCGCCTGCTCGTCCAGGACGGCGACCACGTCGAGGTCGGCCACCAGCTGGTCCAGGGCGCCATCGACCCCAAGCAGGTCCTGCGCATCCTCGGCCCGCGCCAGGTGCAGCAGCACCTGGTCGACGAGGTGCAGCACGTGTACCGGCAGCAGGGTGTGTCGATCCACGACAAGCACATCGAGGTCATCGTCCGGCAGATGCTGCGCCGGGTGACCGTCATCGAGTCCGGCGACGCCAACCTCATCCCGGGTGACCTCGCGGAGCGGGGACGCTTCGCGGCGGAGAACGACCGGGTGCAGCGCGAGGGGGGCAAGACGGCCTCGGGCCGGCCCGAGCTCATGGGCATCACCAAGGCCTCGCTCGCGACCGAGTCGTGGCTGTCGGCGGCGTCCTTCCAGGAGACGACCCGGGTGCTCACCCAGGCCGCCATGGAGGCCAAGTCGGACCCGCTGCTGGGTCTGAAGGAGAACGTCATCCTCGGCAAGCTCATCCCGGCGGGCACCGGCCTGCCGCGCTACCGCAACATCGCGGTGGAGCCGACCGAGGAGGCGAAGGCCGCGATGTACTCGCTGCCCAGCTACGACGCCTACGACTACAGCAGCTTCGGCAGCGCGCCGGGCGAGGCCATCCGCCTCGACGACGTGAGCCTCGGCTTCACCGACAGCTGAGCCTGACGCTCCGCTGAACGACGAGGGCGGGTATGCCCGGGAGGACTCCCGGTGCGTACCCGCCCTTCGTCGTGCCAGGGGTCGGACGGGGTCGGCTACCGCGAGGAGGGGACCAGCACCCGCCACCAGGTCACACCGAGCAGAGCCACCGCGGCACCCCCCTCGACCGCCCAGAACGTCAGGCCGAGCGGTGGCGCCCACTGCGCGTGCGGCACGAACCACAGGTCGCCGAGGCCGCCGAACCCGGAGTCGAGCCCCACGGCATACCTCTGGGCGTTGAGGTAGAGCCCGACGAGCACGACCACCGGCAGGGCCAGGCAGAGGGCGGCGACCCCGGCCCGCCAGCGCCGGGACGGCGGCCGGCGCACGAGCACGGCGGCCGACCACAAGGGCACCAGCGACAGGATCGGTAGCACGTGGCGGCCCTGAAGGCCCGCGTTGACGCCGTAGAAGGCCCGCGAGTAGGTGACGTAGCTGACGACCACGGCCACGACGAGCAGGCCGAGCAGCAGCACCCGGTCGCGCCGGTCGCCGCGGACCAGCGCGACCACGACGAGCAGGGCGGCGGCGAGAAACCACACGAGGTTGACCGCGGTGGGCGGGCGCACGTCCAGCCAGCCGAACTGCCCCACGGCCTCGTCGACGAGCGGCACGGCGAGGGTGCGCACGAACCTCTCGAGGCTCGCCCCCGACACCCACGGACCGAGCAGCACCGGGTGGTCGAACCCCGCCTCCCACCCGGCGACGGCCACGGTCGCGACGAGCGGGACGACGACGGTGGCCCACATCATCCGGCTGCGCTCGCGCAGCCCGTCGCGGATCTCCCGCCAGCCGCCGAGGGCGAGGAGCACCAGCGTGAAGACGCCCAGCGAGACGACTCCGAGCTGGCGGCTGAGGGCCAGCGCGCTGCCGCAGACGAGCACGACGGAAAGGGTGCGCGGCTCGCGCAGGGACTCGGGGTGGCGCCCATAGACCACGACGACGGCCGCGACGCCCAGGGCGCCGAGGATCTCTACCGCGCTCGTCGTCAGGCTCCCGAGACAGAAGACCGCCATCGGGGTGACGGCGACAGCCACCCCCAGCAGCGAGCGCACGCCGAGCCATCGCACGAGGTGGGCGCAGGCCAGCGCGAGCAGGCCCAGGGACACGGCCAGCACGATGAGGCGCCCGAGGAGGGTCGCCGTCGGCACGTCGGTGCCGAGCGACGCGACGAGACCGACCGGGGGATAGAGGAACGGGGGATAGGCGCCGAGCGTCGTGGCGACGTCGAGCGTCCCGTCGGGCACGGGCGGCGAGGTGGGCTGGCAGGCCGCGGTCGCCCCGGGCAGGAACCGGAAGCAGGGGTACGCGTCGGGGGACAGCCGCGCGGGGATCGTGACGATGCGCGTGATCGAGGCGTTGCGCACGATGCCCAGGTCGGTGGTGCCGGCGGGGGCCGGAGGTCCGGGCACACCGATGTCGAGGTGGGCCAGGGCCAGAGCCTTGACGAGGTGGTCGTTCTCGTCGGGGGCGGCTGTGGGCGGGTTGGACCCGGCCCAGAACAGGCCGAGCAGCAGGTAGGGGACGAGGAAGAGCCCCACGACGCGGGCCACGCCAGGGCGCGTGGAGGGCTGCGTCACGGCGCTCAGCATGCCATCCGGCCTCCCCGCCGGGGCGCTCACCCGGCCGCCCGCCCCGGCGGCTGTTAGGCTCCGACGCCGCCGCCGGGCGGGCCGATCCGGCCTGACCCGCAGCCGACGTCCGACGGCACGAGGAGCCGAGGTGGACCCCGACCGCACAGACCGCACAGCGCGCTCCGAGGGCACGGCCCAGGAGCCCGGCTACTTCGGCACCCGGCTGGCCCACGACCCCCACCGGGCGCAGGTGTGGCGGCACGTCACGGAGCACCTCGGCCGCTGGATCCCGGGCGGCTCGCGCATCCTCGAGCTGGGCGCCGGCTGGTGCGACTTCGCCAACCAGCTCGCGGCGACCGGCACCGCGGCCGAGGTCGTGGCGCTCGACGCCGACGTGACCGTGGAGCGCGCCGCCGGCCCCGGGGTGACCCCGGTGGTGGGGGACTGCACCGACCTCGGCCGGTTCGAGGACGGGCGGTTCGACGTCGTCTTCGCGTCCAACCTCGTCGAGCACCTCGACCGTGAGGCGTCCACCCGGCTCGTCGACGAGAGCCGGCGGGTCCTGCGGCCCGGCGGCCGCCTGATCCTGCTGCAGCCCAACTTCCGGCTGGCGCCGGGCCGGTACTTCGACGACTACACCCACGTGTCGATCTGGACCGACCAGTCCCTCGGCGACTTCCTCCGGTCCCGGGGCTGGGAGCTGGAGTCCGTGCAGGCGCGCTTCCTGCCCCTGACCCTGAAGTCGCGCGGTGCCGGGCTGACCTTCCTCGTGCCGTGGTACCTGCGCTCGCCCGTCAAGCCGCTCGCCGGCCAGATGCTCGTCGTCGCCCGGACCCCCGCCGGGCGGGAGGAGCGCGGGTGACCTGGCGCGACAAGACCCTGTGCGTCGTCCTGCCGACCTACAACGAGAAGGACTCGATCGCCGACTGCATCCGGCGCTTCGAGGCCCTGCCCGAGGTCGACGAGGTGCTCGTCGTCAACAACAACGCGGCGGCCGGGACCTCCGAGGAGGTCGCCACCACCGGGGCCCGCGAGGTCGTGGAGACCCGGCAGGGCTACGGTGCCGCGATCCGGCGCGGCCTGGCCGAGACCGACGCCGACCTCGTCTGCCTGTGCGAGCCCGACGGCACCTTCGACCCCGAGGACCTGCGCAAGCTGCTCGCGTTCATGCCCGAGTGCGACCTCGTCATCGGCTCGCGTACCGTCGCGACGTTCATCTGGGACGGCGCCAACATGGGCTGGTTCCTGCGGTGGGGCAACTGGGGCGTGGCCAAGGCCATGGAGGTCCTGCACAACACCACGTCGCTGAGCGACGTCGGGTGCACGTTCCGGGTCATGACCCGCGAGGTGGCCCAGCAGATCATCCCGCGCTCGACGGTGAGCGGGTCGGCGTACGGCCTCGAGATGATGCTGCTGGCTGCGGTGCTGAAGATCCGGATGGTGCAGGTGCCGGTGAACTACCGCCCCCGCGTGGGGGTCTCGTCGGTGACGGGCGACCCGAAGGCGACCCTCGTGCTCGGGTCGCAGATGGTCGGCCACGTCGTGCGCAGCCGCTTCCGGGTCCGGCGGCTGCGGCGCAACCCCCTAGGCTGACGCGCGTGACCGACACGACCATCGTCCTCACCGAGGTGCCGCTGAAGCCGCTCGACGTCGAGCGCATCGTGGGCCTGCACGGGGGCGCCGGAGACACGGAGCCGGTCTTCCGGGTGCTCGTGCCGTCGGACACCCGCCGCAACGTGCTCGTGTCGGTGCTGAACCACCTCAGTCTCTTCGAGATGCGCGAGGCGCTCGAGGCGTTGAAGCCGGTCGACCGCACCGAGGCCCACGCCGACGCCGAGCAGACCCTGGCCGAGAGCCTGCGCGTGCTGGAGGCGGCGGGCGTGCAGGCCTCCGGGACGATCACCGATGACGACCCGCTGCCGACGCTGGAGGCCGAGGTGGCCCGGCTCACGGGCGCGGACCGGGGCGTCAGCGGCGGCATCAGCGAGGTCGTCGTCGTCACCGAGCCGCACGCGGTGCAGGACACCTTCCACACGGACTGGGCCAGCGAGGCCCGCGAGCGCCTCGGCGTGCCGGTGCTGCACGTCTACACCGGCGACTGGCGCCTCGGCTGACCGCCCGGTGACATCGGGGACACCAGGGCATGCCGGGTGATGCCCGGTGACGCCCGGTGACGCCCGGTGACGCCCGGGCGACGGGCTGACGGGCGCGGCCCCCACGGTGCAGCAATTTGGCCGCCCCAACCGCAAGGCGGTATCCTTGAGCACAGTGTCTGGGTCCGCCCGGGCACGTCAGCAGGAACCGCGCCCGCACCGCACGACCGGGAACCCCCGAGGCGTACCGGAGCAGGCGCACCTCTCTCGCCGGGCAGTCGATGAAGGCTGGGACGGACCTTGGGTCCGTGCCGTGCCGCCGGAGACAGTGCAGGGGAGAGCACCACGAGCGACACACCCGAGCGCGGGGGTCGCGCGTGGCCACACCAAGGAGCTCCGACCGGCCCCGGCCGGCTGAGCAGACCATTTCGAGACGACGTACGGAGAACAGGTTGCCCACGATCAACCAGCTGGTCCGCAAGGGTCGCCAGGACAAGGTCGACAAGACCAAGACCCCGGCCCTCAAGGGTTCACCCCAGCGCCGCGGGGTGTGCACGCGCGTGTACACCACCACCCCCAAGAAGCCGAACTCGGCGCTGCGCAAGGTCGCCCGCGTCAAGCTGACCTCGGGCATCGAGGTCACGGCCTACATCCCCGGTGTCGGTCACAACCTGCAGGAGCACTCCATCGTGCTCGTGCGTGGTGGCCGTGTGAAGGACCTCCCGGGGGTCCGCTACAAGATCGTGCGCGGCTCGTTGGACGCCCAGGGTGTCCGCAACCGCAAGCAGGCCCGTTCCCGCTACGGCGCCAAGAAGGAGAAGAAGTAATGCCGCGCAAGGGCCCCGCCCCGAAGCGCCCGCTGGTCGTCGACCCGGTGCACAACAGTCCCCTGGTCACCCAGCTGGTCAACAAGATCCTCCTCGACGGCAAGAAGTCCATCGCGGAGACCATCGTCTACGGCGCCCTCGAGGGTGCCCGCCAGAAGACCGGCACCGACCCGGTCCAGACCCTCAAGCGGGCCCTGGACAACATCAAGCCGGCCCTCGAGGTGAAGTCCCGCCGCGTCGGTGGGGCCACCTACCAGGTGCCGATCGAGGTCAAGCCCGGCCGGTCCACGACCCTCGCCCTGCGCTGGCTCGTCGGCTACTCCCGGCAGCGTCGTGAGAAGACGATGACCGAGCGCCTCATGAACGAGATCCTCGATGCCAGCAACGGCCTCGGTGCCGCCGTGAAGCGTCGCGAGGACACCCACAAGATGGCCGAGTCCAACAAGGCCTTCGCGCACTACCGCTGGTAGCCACCGGCGGCCACCGCCCGCGAGAACGACCGGTGGGTATGCCGCGAGTGCGTCCTTCGCACCCGGCATACCCACCGCCGCGCGGACGTTGTCCCTTGGGGACGGCGACACCGCCCCACACCTGTACGCCCACACACCTTGAGATGAGAGACCACACGTGGCACTCGACGTCCTGACGGACCTCACGAAGGTTCGCAACATCGGCATCATGGCGCACATCGACGCCGGCAAGACGACGACGACGGAGCGCATCCTCTTCTACACCGGCATCAACTACAAGATCGGCGAGGTCCACGACGGGGCCGCGACGATGGACTGGATGGAGCAGGAGCAGGAGCGCGGCATCACCATCACGTCCGCCGCGACGACCACGTTCTGGAAGAACCACCAGATCAACCTCATCGACACCCCCGGGCACGTCGACTTCACCGTCGAGGTCGAGCGCAACCTGCGCGTCCTCGACGGCGCCGTCGCGGTGTTCGACGGCAAGGAGGGCGTGGAGCCCCAGTCCGAGACGGTGTGGCGCCAGGCCGACAAGTACACCGTGCCCCGCATCTGCTTCGTCAACAAGATGGACAAGCTCGGCGCCGACTTCTACTTCACGGTGCAGACGATCATCGACCGCCTCGGTGCGACCCCGCTCGTCGTGCAGCTGCCCATCGGCTCCGAGTCCGACTTCGTCGGCGTCATCGACCTGCTGTCGATGAAGGCGTTCACCTGGCACGGCGAGGTCAAGCTCGGCGAGGACTACGAGATCGAGGAGATCCCGGCCGACCTGCGCGAGAAGGCGGAGCAGTACCGCCACGACCTCGTCGAGAAGGTCGCCGAGAGCGACGACACCCTCATGGAGAAGTACCTCGAGGGTGAGGAGCTCAGCATCGCCGAGCTCAAGGCCGGCATCCGCGCGCTCACCATCGCCGGTGAGGTCAACCCCGTGCTCTGCGGTACGGCGTTCAAGAACAAGGGCGTCCAGCCCATGCTCGACGCCGTCCTCGACTACCTCCCCTCGCCGCTCGACGTGCCCCCCACCGAGGGTCACCGTCCCGGCAACGAGGAGGAGATCGTCGTGCGTCACGCCGACGCCAAGGAGCCGTTCTCGGCGCTGGCGTTCAAGATCGCGACCCACCCGTTCTTCGGCACGCTCACCTACATCCGGGTCTACTCCGGTCACGTGGCCGCCGGCTCGCCGGTCGTCAACTCGACCAAGGGCAAGAAGGAGCGCATCGGGAAGCTCTTCCAGATGCACTCCAACAAGGAGAACCCCGTCGACGGCGCGTCCGCCGGTCACATCTACGCGGCCATCGGCCTCAAGGACACGACCACGGGCGACACCCTGTGCGACCCGGCCGACCAGGTGATCCTCGAGTCGATGACCTTCCCCGAGACCGTGATCTCGGTGGCCATCGAGCCGAAGACCAAGGGCGACCAGGAGAAGCTCGGCGTCGCGATCCAGAAGCTCGCCCAGGAGGACCCGACCTTCCAGGTCCACCAGGACGACGAGTCCGGCCAGACGATCATCGCCGGGATGGGCGAGCTCCACCTCGACATCCTCGTCGACCGGATGCGCCGCGAGTTCAAGGTCGAGGCCAACGTCGGCAAGCCCCAGGTGGCCTACCGCGAGACGATCCGTCGCGCGGTGGAGAAGCTGGACTACACCCACAAGAAGCAGACCGGTGGTTCGGGCCAGTACGCCAAGGTCCAGATCACGCTGGAGCCGATGGACACGCACGAGGGCGAGCTGTACCAGTTCGACAACAAAGTCACCGGTGGCCGCATCCCGCGGGAGTACATCCCGTCGGTCGACCAGGGCATCCAGGACGCCATGCAGTACGGCGTGCTGGCCGGCTACCCGCTCGTCGGCATCAAGGCGACGCTGCTCGACGGGGCCTACCACGACGTCGACTCCTCGGAGATGGCGTTCAAGATCGCCGGCTCCATGGTGCTCAAGGAGGCCGTCCGCCGGGCGGACCCGGTCCTGCTCGAGCCGATGATGGCCGTCGAGGTGCGCACGCCCGAGGAGTACATGGGCGACGTCATCGGCGACATCAACAGCCGCCGCGGCCAGATCCAGGCCATGGAGGACATCAGCGGCGCCAAGGTCGTCCGCGGCCTCGTGCCCCTGTCGGAGATGTTCGGCTACGTCGGTGACCTGCGGTCCAAGACCCAGGGCCGGGCCAACTACTCCATGCAGTTCGACTCCTACGCCGAGGTGCCCCGCACCGTGGCCGAGGAGATCATCAAGAAGACCCGCGGAGAGTGAGCACCGGGGACGGCGGGCGCCAGCAGGCATACCCCGCCGTCCCGTAAGGTGTCTCTCCGGATTCGACCCGCAGTTCGATCCCCGGTGCGTGGCTACCCACGCACCACCCCGCACGCGCCACGTCCCAGCCATAGGTCGACCGGCGTTAACCAAGAAGTCCTGAGGAGGACCCAGTGGCGAAGGCCAAGTTCGAGCGGACCAAGCCGCACGTCAACATCGGCACGATCGGTCACATCGACCACGGCAAGACGACGCTGACGGCAGCGATCTCCAAGGTGCTGCACGACAAGTACCCCACGCTGAACCCGCAGTTCGCGTTCGACGACATCGACAAGGCGCCCGAGGAGAAGCAGCGCGGTATCACCATCTCCATCGCGCACATCGAGTACCAGACCGACGTCCGTCACTACGCGCACGTCGACTGCCCCGGGCACGCCGACTACGTGAAGAACATGATCACGGGTGCAGCGCAGATGGACGGCGCCATCCTCGTCGTCGCGGCGACGGACGGCCCGATGCCGCAGACGCGTGAGCACGTGCTGCTCGCCCGTCAGGTCGGCGTCCCCTACATCGTCGTGGCGCTCAACAAGGCCGACATGGTCGACGACGAGGAGATCCTCGAGCTCGTCGAGCTCGAGGTGCGTGAGCTGCTCTCGTCCTACGAGTTCCCCGGCGACGACCTCCCGGTCGTCAAGGTCTCCGCTCTCAAGGCCCTCGAGGGCGACGAGGAGTGGGGCAAGTCGGTCCTCGCCCTCATGGACGCGGTCGACGAGGCCATCCCGACCCCCGAGCGTGAGGTCGACAAGCCGTTCCTCATGCCCGTCGAGGACGTCTTCACGATCACCGGTCGTGGCACCGTCGTCACCGGTCGTATCGAGCGCGGGATCCTCAAGGTCAACGAGGAGGTCGAGATCGTCGGCATCCACACCGGCCCCCCGGCCAAGACGATCGTCACCGGCATCGAGATGTTCCGCAAGCTCCTCGACGAGGGTCGCGCGGGCGAGAACGTCGGCCTGCTGCTGCGTGGCACCAAGCGTGAGGACGTCGAGCGCGGCCAGGTCGTGGCCAAGCCGAAGTCGATCACGCCGCACACGAACTTCGACGCGAACGTCTACATCCTGTCCAAGGACGAGGGTGGCCGGCACACGCCGTTCTACGACAACTACCGTCCGCAGTTCTACTTCCGCACCACCGACGTGACCGGGGTCGTCAAGCTCCCCGAGGGCACCGAGATGGTCATGCCCGGCGACAACACCGAGATGTCGGTCGAGCTCATCCAGCCGATCGCCATGGAGGACGGTCTCCGCTTCGCGATCCGCGAGGGTGGCCGCACCGTTGGCGCCGGCCGCGTCACCAAGATCACCAAGTGACCTGACGCACCAGCACCACCAGCACTGCAGAAGGGCCCCGAGACTCCGGTATCGGGGCCCTTCCGCATGCGCCGATGCAGGAGCCGGCGGCCCATGTCGCAGGTCACGTCGCGCACGCTGCTGTCCTGGCGACATGGCCCGCGACATGACGCGCGACCTGACCGGGCGCCAACCGCAGATCCACAGCTCCGGTTCCCCGTCTCTGGCCCGATAGGAGCGCAGCGCACGCCGCGATCGGTACGAGGAGCGCAGCGCACGCCTGGCGTGCCCGAAGCGTGCGTTGCGCTCCTCCTGGGCGCGGCGGGGTCGGTGGCTGGGGGACGGCGGTATCGGAGCGCGGCATACAGTGCTGCGCATGTCCGACCCCGCCCTGACGGCGTTCGACCCCGACGTCGAGGCGCAGGCCCTCATCGACCTCGTCGACGCGTCGCCCTCGCCGTTCCACGCGGTGCGTACGGCCGCCTCCCTCCTCGACGCGGCGGGCTTCAGCGCCGTCGAGGAGACGCTGGCCTTCCCTATGGCGCCCGGACGCCACTACGTGGTGCGGGGCGGCTCGCTGGTGGCCTGGAGCACGCAGGGACGCCCGGCGGCGCCGGTGCGGTCGTTCCGCGTGGTCGGGGCCCACACCGACAGCCCGAACCTGCGGATCAAGCCGAACCCCGACGTGGCGCGGGCCGGCTGGCAGCTGCTGGGGGTGGAGGTCTACGGCGGACCCCTGCTCAGCTCCTGGCTCGACCGCGACCTCGGGCTGTCGGGCCGCGTCGCCGTGCGCGAGGCCGACGGGCGGGCCGGGACGCGGCTGCTCACCGTCGACGAGCCCGTCCTGCGGGTGGCGCAGCTCGCCATCCACCTCGACCGCAGCCAGAACGAGGCGCTGCACCTCAACCCGCAGCAGCACCTCGTGCCACTGTGGGGGCTGGGGGAGACCCCGGGGGACTTCCGGACGTGGCTCGCCGAGCAGGTCGACGTCGACCCATCCGACGTCCTCGCCTGGGACGTCATGACCCACGTCGCCCAGCCCGCGCGCCGGATCGGTCGCGACCGCGACCTCATCGCCGCGCCGCGCCTGGACAACCTCGCCACCTGCCGGGCGGGCGTGGCGGCGCTGCTGCGGGCCGTCGAGGAGGAGGGCTCGCACGTGCCCGTGCTGGCCCTCTTCGACCACGAGGAGGTCGGCAGCGTGTCCGAGCGGGGCGCCGGGTCACGCCTGCTCGTCGACACCCTCGAGCGCGTCGTCCGCGCGGGCGGAGGGGAGCGCGAGGACCTGCTGCGAGCGCTGGCCGCCACCGTCGTCGCCTCGGGCGACATGGCCCACGCGACGCATCCCCACTACGCCGAACGGCACGACCCCCAGCACCACATCCACGTCAACGGCGGTCCGGTGCTCAAGGTCAACGCCCAGCTGCGCTACGCCACCGACGCCGTCGGGTCCGCGGCCTTCGCCCTCGCGTGCGAGCAGGCGGGCGTGCCCCTCCAGCGCTTCGTCGTGCGCACCGACCTGCCCTCCGGCAGCACCGTGGGTCCGGTCACGGCCGCCCTCACCGGCGCCACCACGGTGGACGTCGGGGCGCCCATGCTGTCGATGCACAGTGCCCGTGAGCTCTGTGGGGCCCTCGACCCGGCGATGTATGCCGCGGCGCTCGCCGCGTTCCTCGCCCCCGACCCCGCCGCCTGACCACCCGCATACCCCCGGCCCGACCGGCATACCGGCAGCGTGATCGTGGTCGATCGTCGTCGATCGCCGACCGCCCGGGGTCGGCGATCGACCAGGATCGGCGGCTCCGGCCGTCCATGGACCCGGGGCGGGTGGTGCGGTGCGGGCACGGATTTGATCGTCCCCCGCCGCCTCTGGCACTATAGGGAAGTTGCTTGACGCGCAGGACTGACCCATGTGAGTCCCGCCGCCCCTTGCAGGACACGCCGAGTCGTGGCCCGAGGGAAGCGCAAGCACCCGGTTCCACCGGGAAATTCGATCGAACTTCCCGATGTCGGGCACGTCAGTGCCATACGTCGGGTCGCGGAGCGGGTGCGACACACCCGACCGCGGGGGTCGGACCCAGGAGCACGGGACGAACAGCAGTTGCCCGGCGAGAGAGAGACTTGACCCAGATGGCGGGACAGAAGATCCGCATCCGCTTGAAGTCGTATGACCACGAGGTCATCGACAGCTCGGCGCGCAAGATCGTCGACACGGTGACCCGTGCCGGTGCGACGGTGGTCGGCCCGGTGCCGCTGCCGACGGAGAAGAACGTCTTCGTCGTCATCCGCTCGCCGCACAAGTACAAGGACTCGCGCGAGCACTTCGAGATGCGGACGCACAAGCGCCTCATCGACATCATCGACCCGACGCCGAAGGCGGTCGACTCGCTCATGCGCCTCGACCTCCCGGCCGACGTCAACATCGAGATCAAGCTCTGAGGATCCAACGATGACTAACACCACCGTGAAGACGGTCAAGGGCGTTCTCGGCGAGAAGCTCGGCATGACCCAGGTCTGGGACGCCGACAACCGCCTGATCCCCGTGACCGTCATCAAGGCCGGCCCCTGCGTGGTCACCCAGGTCCGCGACGCTGACACGGACGGCTACGGAGCCGTCCAGATCGCGTTCGGCGAGATCGACCCGCGCAAGGTAAACCAGCCCATGAAGGGCCACTTCGCCAAGGCCGGCGTGACCCCCCGCCGCCACCTCGTCGAGCTGCGCACCGGTGACTCCGGTGAGTACGCGCTCGGCCAGGAGGTCACGGTCGAGGCGTTCGAGGCCGGCCAGCTGGTCGACGCGAGCGGCCGCACCAAGGGCAAGGGCTTCGCCGGCGTCATGAAGCGCCACGGCTTCCACGGCGTCTCCTCCTCGCACGGCGCCCACAAGAACCACCGCAAGCCCGGCTCGATCGGCGGGTGCTCCACCCCCGGCCGCGTCTTCAAGGGCATGCGCATGGCGGGGCGGATGGGTGGCGTGCGCCAGACCACCCAGAACCTCACCATCCACTCGGTCGACGCCGAGAAGGGCCTGCTGCTCGTCAAGGGTGCCGTTCCCGGCCCCCGCGGCGGCATCGTCCTCGTGCGCACCGCGGCCAAGAGCGCCCCGCTCGTGAAGGGAGCCTGACCCGATGGTCAGCACCACCACCGGTACCAACCTGGCGACCGAGATCCCCGAGATCTTCGGCGTCCAGACCAACGTGCCGCTCATCCACCAGGTCGTCGTCGCGCAGCTCGCGGCCGCACGGCAGGGAACGCACTCGACCAAGACCCGTGGCGAGGTCCGCGGCGGTGGCGCCAAGCCCTACCGCCAGAAGGGCACCGGCCGCGCCCGTCAGGGCTCGACCCGCGCGCCGCAGTTCACGGGCGGTGGCGTCGTGCACGGCCCGACGCCGCGTGACTACGCGCAGCGGACCCCCAAGAAGATGAAGGCCGCCGCCCTGCGCGGGGCCCTGTCCGACCGGGCCCGCCACGACCGCGTCCACGTCGTCGACAGCCTCGTCGACGGCGCCGCGCCCTCGGCCAAGCAGGCGTTCGCCGCCATCACCGGGCTGACGAGCCGCCCCAACGTGCTCGTCGTGCTCGAGCGTGCGGACACGGTCGCCTGGAAGAGCGTGCGCAACCTGCAGGACGTGCACGTGCTCGCGGCCGACCAGCTCAACACCTACGACGTGCTGTGCTCCGACGACGTGGTCTTCACCCGCGGCGCGTTCGACGCGTTCGTCGCGGCGGTGCGCAGCACCCGGAAGCTCATCATGATCGAGGACACGGGCTCGTCCCTGCCGACCGCCGCCGAGGCGACGGACGGTGGCCACGGCGCCGACTCCGCCGCTCCGCTCGCGGACGGCTCGGCTCCCGAGGGCTTCGACATCAAGGGCAACGCCGACTCGATGAAGTTCCACCGCCCCGGTGGCCGCTGGTACGACGCCACGGTCGCTGAGGTCTGGTTCCGCACCCCCGAGGCGGCTCAGGCCGCGGGCTTCGTCGAGGCCGGCCACTCCGCTAGCGAGGACGAGAAGTGAGCATCCACATCAAGGACCCGCGCGACATCCTCATCGCCCCGGTCGTGTCCGAGAAGTCCTACGGGCTCCTCGACGAGGGGAAGTACACCTTCCTCGTCGACCCCCGGTCGAACAAGACGGAGATCAAGATCGCCATCGAGCAGATCTTCAACGTCAAGGTCGACTCGGTGCACACGCTCAACCGTCAGGGCAAGACCCGCCGCACCCGCTTCGGCACCGGCAAGCGCAAGAACACCAAGCGCGCGATCGTCACGCTCCGTGAAGGCTCCATCGACATCTTCGGCGCGAGCGCCTGAGCCGTCGGTCGAACCGACAGGACTAGAGGACACACACCATGGCTATCCGTAAGTACAAGCCGACCACCCCGGGCCGTCGCGGCTCGTCGGTCGCCGACTTCGTCGAGGTGACTCGCACCACGCCGGAGAAGTCGCTCGTGCGCCCGCTCTCCAAGAGCGGCGGCCGCAACAACGCCGGCCGGATCACGACGCGGCACATCGGTGGCGGTCACAAGCGCGCCTACCGCGTGATCGACTTCCGTCGTCACGACAAGGACGGCGTGCCGGCGACGGTCGCGCACATCGAGTACGACCCCAACCGCACCGCGCGCATCGCGCTGCTGCACTACGCCGACGGCGAGAAGCGCTACATCCTCGCGCCGAACCGGCTGAAGCAGGGCGACCGCATCGAGAACGGCGCCGGCGCCGACATCAAGCCCGGCAACGCCCTCCCGCTGCGCAACATCCCGACCGGTACGACCGTCCACGCCATCGAGCTCAAGCCCGGCGGCGGCGCGAAGATCGCCCGCTCGGCCGGTGCACGCGTGCAGCTCGTCGCCAAGGACGGCCCCTACGCCCAGCTGCGTATGCCCTCGGGCGAGATCCGCAACGTCGACCTGCGCTGCCGCGCCACGGTCGGCGAGGTGGGCAACGCCGAGCAGAGCAACATCAACTGGGGCAAGGCCGGCCGCATGCGGTGGAAGGGCAAGCGCCCGACCGTCCGTGGTGTCGCCATGAACCCCGTGGACCACCCGCACGGTGGTGGCGAGGGCAAGACGTCCGGTGGACGTCACCCGGTCAGCCCGTGGGGCCAGGCCGAGGGGCGTACGCGTCGCCCGCACAAGGAGAGCGACAAGCTCATCGTCCGTCGCCGCCGTTCTGGCAAGAAGCGCTGAGGAGCCTGACCAACCATGCCTCGTAGTCTCAAGAAGGGCCCCTTCATCGACGACCACCTTCAGAAGAAGGTGGACGTGCAGAACGAAGCGGGCACGAAGAACGTCATCAAGACGTGGTCGCGCCGTTCGGTCATCAGCCCGGACATGCTCGGCCACACCCTCGCCGTCCATGACGGCCGCAAGCACGTCCCGGTGTTCGTCACCGAGTCGATGGTCGGCCACAAGCTCGGTGAGTTCGCTCCGACGCGCACGTTCCGCGGGCACGTCAAGGACGACAAGAAGGGACGTCGTCGCTGATGTCCACCACTGCCACCACCTCCACCTCCGCAGCTGAGTCGGCCCCGGTGCTCGGGGCCACGGCGCGCGCCATGCACGTCCGGGTGACGCCGCAGAAGGCCCGACGCGTCGTCGACCTCATCCGCGGCAAGCAGGCCACCGAGGCCGTCGCCATCCTGCGGTTCGCGCCGCAGGCGGCGTCCGAGCCGATCCGCAAGGTGCTCGAGAGCGCCATCGCCAACGCCCGGGTCAAGGCCGACCGCGCGTCCGAGGCCTTCGACGAGCGCACGCTGGTCATCTCGTCCGCCTACATCGACGAGGGCCCGACCATGAAGCGGTTCCGCCCGCGGGCCCAGGGCCGCGCGAGCCGGATCAACAAGCGGACGAGCCACATCACGGTCGTCGTCGTACCCACCGGCAAGGTCGCTGCGGCTCCTCGCCGCGCCGCGGCCAAGAAGGCCACCACACGTCAGGGAGGCACCCGCTAATGGGTCAGAAAGTCAACCCGAACGGGTTCCGGCTCGGCATCACCACCGAGCACAAGAGCCGCTGGTTCGCGGACTCCACCAAGGACGGACAGCGCTACCGCGACTTCGTCAAGGAGGACGTCGCGATCCGCAAGCTCATGGAGAAGGGCATGGAGCGCGCCGGCATCTCCCGCGTGGAGATCGAGCGCACCCGTGACCGCGTCCGCGTCGACATCCACACCGCCCGGCCGGGCATCGTCATCGGCCGTCGCGGCGCGGAGGCCGACCGCATCCGCGGTGAGCTCGAGAAGCTGACGGGCAAGCAGGTCCAGCTGAACATCCTCGAGGTGAAGAACCCCGAGATCGACTCCCAGCTGGTCGCTCAGGGCATCGCCGAGCAGCTCGCGGCCCGCGTCTCCTTCCGTCGCGCGATGCGCAAGGGCATGCAGTCCGCCCAGCGCGCGGGCGCGAAGGGCATCCGGGTGCAGTGCTCCGGTCGGCTCCAGGGCGCCGAGATGTCGCGCTCGGAGTTCTACCGCGAGGGCCGGGTCCCGCTGCACACGCTGCGCGCCAACATCGACTACGGGTTCTACGAGGCCCGCACGACGTTCGGCCGCATCGGCGTCAAGGTCTGGATCTACAAGGGTGACGTCACGGCTCGCGAGCTCGCGCAGCAGCAGGCCGCCGCCCCCCGCGCCCCCCGTGGCCCTCGCCGCGACGGTCCCGACCGGGCCGAGCGCCCCATGCGGGCCCGCCGGGACGGTCGCAGCGACGCCCCCGACTCCACCTCGGCCCCCCAGGGTGCCGACACCACCGAGACCGTCGCTGCGTCGGCCCCCGAGGCCGCCGCCAGCACCCAGACGGCTCAGAACGAGCAGGCCTGACCATGTTGATCCCACGTCGAGTCAAGCACCGCAAGCAGCACCACCCGGGTCGCTCGGGCGCTGCCACCGGTGGCACCCGCATCGCCTTCGGCGACTACGGCCTCCAGGCCCTCGAGCCGGCGTACGTGACGAACCGGCAGATCGAGTCGGCCCGTATCGCCATGACCCGTTACATGAAGCGTGGTGGAAAGGTCTGGATCAACATCTACCCGGACCGCCCGCTGACCAAGAAGCCCGCCGAGACCCGCATGGGTTCCGGTAAGGGCTCCCCCGAGTGGTGGATCGCCAACGTCAAGCCGGGTCGGGTGATGTTCGAGCTGTCCGGTGTGCCCGAGCCGGTCGCCCGCGAGGCGATGCGTCTGGCCATGCACAAGCTCCCCATGAAGTGCCGCTTCGTTCGGCGTGAAGGTGGTGACATCTGATGGCAGTCGGGACCAAGGACCTCACGACCGACGATCTGCGCGGCCTCGAGGACCAGCGCCTCGTCGACGAGCTGAAGAAGGCCAAGGAGGAGCTGTTCAACCTCCGGTTCCAGTCGGCCACCGGCCAGCTGGACAACCACGGTCGGCTCCGGGCGGTCCGCAAGGACATCGCGCGGATCTACACCGAGATGCGCGAGCGCGAGCTCGGCATCGGCATGCCGCCCGCCGCCCCGGCGGCGACCACGCCGGCTGCTGCCGACACGGACAGCGCGAAGAAGGCCGACAAGGCCGACAAGAAGGCCGCCAAGGCCGACAAGGCCGAGAAGAAGGCCAAGAAGACGAAGGCCGAGGACGAGGCATGAGCGAGAACACCACCGCTGCCGACGAGCAGTCGACGGCGTCGGCTGAGCGGCAGTACCGCAAGTCGCGCCAGGGCTACGTCGTGAGCGACAAGATGGACAAGACCGTCGTGGTCGAGGTCGAGGACCGCGTGAAGCACCCGCTTTACGGCAAGGTCCTGCGCCGCAGCAGCAAGGTCAAGGCGCACGACGAGGCCAACGCGGCCGGCGTCGGCGACCGCGTCCTCATCATGGAGACCCGTCCGCTCTCGGCCACGAAGCGCTGGCGCGTCGTGGAGATTCTGGAGAAGGCCAAGTGATCCAGCAGGAGTCGCGACTTCGGGTCGCCGACAACACCGGTGCGAAGGAGATCCTCTGCATCCGGGTGCTCGGTGGCTCCGGTCGTCGGTACGCCGGCATCGGCGACACCATCGTGGCGACCGTCAAGGACGCCATCCCCGGTGGGAACGTCAAGAAGGGTGACGTCGTCAAGGCGGTCATCGTGCGCACCGTCAAGGAGCGCCGCCGGTCCGACGGGTCCTACATCAAGTTCGACGAGAACGCCGCCGTCATCCTCAAGGCCGACGGCGACCCGCGCGGTACGCGCATCTTCGGCCCCGTGGGTCGCGAGCTGCGCGAGAAGCGCTTCATGAAGATCATCTCGCTCGCGCCGGAGGTGCTGTGATGAGTAACGCCACGTCCGGGCACTCGATGCGGATCAAGAAGGGTGACCTCGTGCAGGTCATCTCGGGCCGCGCCCAGAAGAACGGCGGCGACCGCGGGAAGCAGGGCAAGGTCATCGCGGTCTACCCCGAGTCGCAGCGCGTGCTCGTCGAGGGGATCAACCGGGTCACCAAGCACACCAAGGCGGGGGCGACCGCTCGCGGTACCCGCACCGGTGGGCTCGTGCACACGGAGGCCCCGATCCACGTCAGCAACGTCGCGGTCGTCGACCCCGAATCCAAGAAGCCGACGCGGATCAAGACCCGCGTGGAGATGGTGGAGCGCGGCGGCCGGCAGAAGGCCCATCGGGTCCGTGTCGCGGTGCGCTCCGGTAAGGACCTGTCATGACCCAGACCGACACCCGCCCCGGGAGCACGGGGACCACGGAGACCACCGAGACCCAGTCGGTGCCGCGGCTCAAGCAGCGCTACCGCGACGAGATCAAGCCTGCCCTGCAGGAGCAGTTCTCGTTCGGCAACGTCATGCAGGTGCCCGGTGTCGTCAAGGTCGTCGTCAACATGGGCGTCGGTGACGCGGCCAAGGACAGCAAGCTCATCGAGGGTGCCGTGCGCGACCTCGGGGCCATCACCGGCCAGAAGCCCATCGTCACCAAGGCCCGCAAGTCGATCGCCCAGTTCAAGCTGCGTGAGGGGATGCCGATCGGCGCCCACACCACGCTGCGCGGTGACCGCATGTGGGAGTTCCTCGACCGGCTCGTCACGATCGCCCTCCCGCGGATCCGTGACTTCCGCGGCCTGTCGCCGAAGCAGTTCGACGGCAACGGCAACTACACCTTCGGCCTCACGGAGCAGTCGATGTTCCACGAGATCGACCAGGACCGCATCGACCGGGTCCGCGGCATGGACATCACCGTGGTGACGACCGCCCGCACCGACGACGAAGGCCGTGCTCTGCTCAGGGCGCTCGGCTTCCCCTTCAAGGAGAACTGACAGATGGCCAAGACCGCCCTCGTCAACAAGGCGAATGCGAAGCCGAAGTTCAAGGTGCGCGGCTACACCCGCTGCCAGCGCTGCGGCCGCCCGCACTCCGTCTACCGCAAGTTCGGCCTGTGCCGGATCTGCCTGCGGGAGATGGCCCACCGCGGCGAGCTCCCCGGCGTCACCAAGAGCAGCTGGTAACACCCACTTCGAAACGACACCGAAGGTCACCCGCATACCCCGTATGCGGAGTGAAACCGCGGTGAGGAAGGGCTGAAGCCCACATGACCATGACCGACCCGATTGCGGACATGCTGACCCGCGTCCGGAACGCCAACTCGGCGCACCATGACGACGTGTCCATGCCGTTCTCCAAGCTCAAGTCCCACATCGCCGAGATCCTCCAGGCCGAGGGCTACATCGCCTCCTGGAAGGTCGAGGACGCCGAGGTCGGCAAGACGCTGACCATCGACCTCAAGTACGGGCCCAACCGCGAGCGCTCCATCGCCGGCGTGCGTCGCGTGTCCAAGCCCGGTCTGCGGGTCTACGCCAAGTCGACCAACCTCCCGAAGGTGCTGGGCGGGCTGGGCGTGGCGATCATTTCGACGTCGACCGGCCTGCTGACCGACAAGCAGGCCGCCAAGAAGGGCGTGGGTGGGGAAGTCCTCGCCTACGTCTGGTAGGGGGGAGCAGCCATGTCGCGAATCGGACGACTTCCGGTCACGGTGCCCTCGGGCGTCGACGTGACCATCCAGGGCCAGGCCGTCACGGTCACGGGCCCCAAGGGCGAGCTGGCCCTCACCGTGCCCGAGCCGATCACGGTCGGCACGGGCGAGGACGGCGTCGTGCAGGTCTCCCGGCCCGACGACGAGCGCGGTTCGCGCTCGCTCCACGGTCTGACCCGCTCGCTCATCAACAACATGGTCCTCGGGGTCACCGAGGGCTACGAGAAGAAGATGGAGATCCACGGCACCGGGTACCGCGTGGCCAACACGGGCGGGAACCTCGTGTTCTCCCTGGGCTACAGCCACTCGATCACCGTGGAGGCCCCTCAGGGCATCTCCTTCACCGTCGAGAACCCCACCCGTTTCTCGGTCCAGGGCATCGACAAGCAGCAGGTGGGCGAGGTCGCCGCGAACATCCGCAAGCTGCGCAAGCCGGACCCGTACAAGGGCAAGGGCGTGCGCTACGCGGGCGAGACGATCCGCCGCAAGGTCGGAAAGGCCGGTAAGTAAGCCATGGCGTCTTCAGCACGCAGCATCAACGGCATCATCAAGCGCGGCAAGAGCAAGGCCGACGCCCGGGTGCGCCGCCAGATCCGCGGTCGCAAGCGGATCAGCGGCACCACCGAGCGTCCGCGCCTCGTCGTGTCCCGCTCGAGCCGACACCTGTTCGTCCAGGTCGTCGACGACACGCAGGGCCGCACGCTGGCCTTCGCGTCGACGATGGAGGCCGACCTGCGCTCGCTCGACGGCGACAAGACGGCCAAGGCGAAGCGGGTCGGCGAGCTCCTCGCCGAGCGCGCGAAGCAGGCCGGCGTCGAGGCGGTCGTCTTCGACCGCGGCGGCAACAAGTACCACGGGCGGGTCGCGGCGATCGCCGACGGCGCGCGCGAGGGAGGGCTGTCCCTGTGAGCCCCTCCACGCATACGCACGAGACTTCTGAGACGAGGACCATCTGATGCCCGGACCACAGCGTCGAGGCACCGGCGGGATCGGCGGCGCAGCCGGCACCGGTGCGACCGGCGACCGTAACGACCGGCGCGACAGCCGTGGTGGCGGTCGCGACCGTCGCGACTCCCGCGACCAGGGCGAGAAGAGCCAGTACATCGAGCGCGTCGTGACGATCAACCGCGTCGCCAAGGTCGTCAAGGGTGGTCGTCGCTTCAGCTTCACCGCCCTCGTCGTCGTCGGTGACGGTGACGGCACCGTGGGTGTCGGCTACGGCAAGGCCAAGGAGGTGCCCGCGGCGATCGCCAAGGGTGTCGAGGAGGCCAAGAAGGCGTTCTTCACGGTGCCGCGCATCCAGGGCAGCATCCCGCACCCCGTGCAGGGTGAGGCCGCGGCCGGCGTCGTCATGCTGCGTCCGGCCTCGCCGGGTACCGGCGTCATCGCCGGCGGCCCCGTGCGCGCGGTGCTGGAGTGCGCCGGGATCCACGACGTGCTCAGCAAGTCGCTCGGCAGCTCCAACGCCATCAACATCGTGCACGCGACGGTCGCGGCCCTGCGGGGCCTCGAGCGCCCCGAGGCCGTCGCCGCTCGCCGCGGTCTGCGCCTCGAGGACGTCGCTCCCGCGGCGATGCTGCGGGCCCAGGCCGCCGGTGCGGCCGAGAAGCGGGCAGCGGCCGGGGTGGGCGCGTGATGGCCCGCCTCAAGGTGACCCAGACCCGTTCGGAGATCGGGGGCAAGCGCAACCATCGCGAGACGCTGCGCACCCTCGGCCTCAAGCGCATCGGCGACGTCGTCGTCAAGGAGGACCGCCCGGAGATCCGGGGCATGGTCCGCGCGGTGACGCACCTCGTCGCCGTCGAGGAAGTTGAGTGAGTCAGATGGCTGAGAAGACTGCCAAGAAGACGGCCGCCACGGCCGCCCGTTCCGACCAGGGGTCGACCCCCGAGGGCACCACCCTCAAGGTCCACCACCTGCGCCCTGCCCCCGGAGCCAAGACCGCGCGTACCCGCGTCGGTCGCGGTGAGGGGTCCAAGGGCAAGACCGCCGGTCGCGGCACCAAGGGCACCAAGGCCCGCTACCAGGTGCCGGGTCGGTTCGAGGGCGGGCAGATGCCGCTGCACATGCGGCTGCCCAAGCTGCGCGGCTTCAAGAACCCGTTCCGCACCGAGTACCAGGTCGTCAACCTCGACCGGCTCTCGGCGCTCTACCCCGACGGTGGCGACGTCACGGTGGCCGACCTGGTCGCCAAGGGCGCCGTCCGCGACGGCCACCTCGTCAAGGTGCTCGGCACCGGGGAGCTGTCCACCGCGGTCAACGTGACGGTGCACAAGTTCTCCGGCTCCGCCAAGGAGAAGATCGAGTCCGCCGGCGGGTCGGCGACGACGCTCTGACGAGCGCCCTCCCCGTCCGCCCCGCGGTACGCCCGCGCACGGCCGGCACCCAGTCCGGGTGCCGGCCGCACGCATACCGGGGGACCGGTATGCCCGGCCGGGCGGGGTAGTCTTCGCGGGTTGACCTCGTGTCACCGCATCACCAGCAACACGGCTGCCGGGCACCGGTTCGGGGTCGTTCCAGGAGGATCAGTGCTCTCGGCCTTCGTGCGGGCGTTCAAGACGCCCGACCTGCGCAAGAAGCTGCTGTTCACGCTCTTCATCATCGCCGTCTACCGGCTCGGCACGGCCGTGCCGACCCCAGGAGTGGCGTACGCGAAGGTCCGTGACTGCCTGGCCACCGCCGACCCGCAGTCGGGGTTCATCGGCCTGGCCAACCTGTTCAGCGGCGGGGCCCTGCTCCAGCTGTCGATCTTCGCGCTCGGGATCATGCCCTACATCACGGCGAGCATCATCGTGCAGCTGCTGACGGTCGTCATCCCCCGGTTCGAGGCCCTCAAGAAGGAGGGTCAGGCCGGCCAGACGAAGATGACGCAGTACACGCGCTACCTCACCATCGGGCTGGCGGTGCTGCAGAGCTCCACGCTCATCACCTTCGCGCGCAACCCGCAGCAGATCTTCGGTCCCTCGTGCACCGAGATCATGACCGACCAGACGCTGCCGACCATCGTCATCATGGTCCTCACCCTGACGGCCGGCACCGGCCTCATCATGTGGATGGGCGAGCTGCTCACCGACCGGGGCATCGGCAACGGCATGTCCGTGCTGATCTTCACCTCGATCGCCTCCGGCTTCCCGACCTCGCTCTGGGCGATCCAGCAGAAGGACGGCCGGTGGGACGTCTTCCTCGGCATCATCCTGCTGGGCTTCGTCATCATGGCGCTCGTGATCTTCGTCGAGCAGTCGCAGCGCCGGGTGCCGGTGCAGTACGCGAAGCGCCAGGTCGGGCGGCGGATGTACGGCGGCAGCTCGACCTACATCCCGCTCAAGGTGAACATGGCCGGCGTCATCCCCGTCATCTTCGCCAGCTCGCTGCTGTCGCTGCCGGCCCTCGTGGCCCAGTTCAACCGGCCGAGCGACGGGTCGGCCGGGCCGGGCTGGGTGCAGTGGATCAACGACAACCTCACCCGCGGCGACCACTGGATCTACATGGTCCTCTATGTCGCGCTCATCCTCTTCTTCACCTTCTTCTACGTCTCGATCACGTTCAACCCGACCGAGGTCGCCGACAACATGAAGAAGTACGGCGGCTTCATCCCGGGCATCCGGGCCGGTCGCCCCACCGCCGAGTACCTCGACTACGTCCTCACCCGGATCACCGTGCCCGGTGCGCTCTACCTCGCGGCCATCTCGCTGATCCCGCTCATCGCGCTCGTCGCGGTGGGGGCCAACCAGAACTTCCCGTTCGGTGGCACGTCGATCCTCATCATCGTGGGCGTCGGTCTCGAGACCGTGAAGCAGATCCAGGCCCAGCTCCAGCAACGGCACTACGAAGGGTTCCTGCGGTGAAGCGACTGATCGTCATGGGCCCGCCCGGCGCGGGCAAGGGCACCCAGGCCACGCGGATCGCGGAGCGCTACGGCATCCCGGCGATCTCGACCGGCGACATCTTCCGCACGAACATCAAGGACGGCACCGACCTCGGCCTGCAGGTCAAGTCGATCCTCGACGCGGGCGGCTACGTGCCCGACCAGGTCACCAACGACATCGTGCGCGACCGGCTCGCCTGGGTCGACGCGGCGCCGGGCTTCCTCCTCGACGGCTACCCCCGCACCACCGGCCAGGTGGAGTTCCTCGACCAGGTGCTCGCCGAGCACGGCCACGCCCTCGATGGCGTGGTGGAGCTGACGGTCGACGAGGACTCGGTCGTCGAGCGGCTGCTCAAGCGGGCGGAGACCGAGGGTCGCACCGACGACACCGAGGACGTCATCCGTGAGCGGCAGGCCATCTACCGCAAGGAGACGGCGCCGCTCATCGCCCTCTACGAGCAGCACGGCGTGCTCGTCAAGGTCGACGGCATGGGCACGGTCGACGAGGTCACCGAGCGCGTCGTCAAGGCCGTCGACTCCCTCTCGGCCTGACCGGCCGACCGTGATGTTCGGACGTCGACAGACCCCGGCCAAGACGGCCGACCAGCTGCTCCTCATGCGCACGGCGGGCTTGCTCGTCGGGCAGACGCTGCAGATGCTCCGCGGTGAGCTGCGGGCCGGCCTCACGACCCTCGAGCTCGACGCCCTGGCGGAGGACTTCATCCGCTCCCACGGCGGGATCCCCAACTTCCAGCTCGTGCCCGGCTACACGCATACCCTCTGCACGAGCGTCAACGACGAGGTCGTGCACGGCATCCCGGGCAGCCGGGTGCTCCGCGACGGCGATCTCGTCTCGGTGGACTGCGGCGCCGAGGTCGACGGCTGGAACGGCGACGCTGCCTTCTCGGCCGTCGTCGGGGACCCGACGGCCGCGCGCCCCGAGGACCTGCGCCTGGTCGCGGTCACCGAGGACGCCCTCTGGGCCGGCATCGGTGCCGTGGCTGTGGGGGAGCGGCTGTATGCCATCGGGGAGGCGGTCGAGGCCAGTATCGAGTCCGCGGGCGAGGCCGACTCCCACGAGTACGGGATCATCGAGCAGTACGTCGGTCACGGCATCGGGCGCTCGATGCACGAGGAGCCCGACATCCCCAACTACGGCGTGCGTGACCGGGGGCCCGTGGTGAGAGCCGGGTTCACCGGGGCGATCGAGCCGATGGTGACCTGGGGGCAGAGCGAGACCCGGGTGCTCGCCGACGACTGGACCGTCGTCACGACCGACGGGTCGCGCGCCGCCCACTGGGAGCACTCGGTAGCGGTGACCGACACCGGGCTCTGCGTGCTGACCGCGCTCGACGGCGGCGCGGCGCGGCTCGGCGACCGGTACGCGGCGCTCGACGCCTGAGGCCCACCGGATCCCGCATCGACCCATGGCATGCCGGGGGTCGGCCGGGGATCTCGTGGGTGGTGGGGCCGTGGCGGGCGTTGGCGGGGCCGGTGACGGATTAGGCCGGGGCGCGGCCCCTGCCGTAACATGGACCGTTGGGCGCGACGTGCTTGCGTGCCCTTATCGGCTTCACCGCTTACAAGCACGCCACTCAACGGATTGACGGAGGACATGGCCAAGAAGGACGGTGTCATCGAGATCGAGGGCACGATCGTCGAGGCTCTCCCGAACGCGATGTTCCGGGTCGAGCTGAGCAACGGTCACAAGGTGCTCGCTCACATCTCGGGCAAGATGCGCCAGCACTACATCCGGATCCTCCCCGAGGACCGGGTCGTCGTGGAGCTCTCGCCCTATGACCTCGACCGGGGCCGGATCGTCTTCCGCTACCGCTGAGCCGCACGACCAGCACGAACGAGTACGAACCAGCACCGCGAGCACGAACCAGCACGAGCACCACCCTCACCCACCCGACGATCCGAAGACAGCAGGCAGATGAAGGTCCAGCCCAGCGTCAAGAAGATCTGCGACAAGTGCAAGGTGATCCGCCGCAACGGCCGGGTCATGGTGATCTGCGAGAACCTGCGCCACAAGCAGCGCCAGGGCTGAGCAGCCGCACCACCGCACGACTCGACAGCTTCGAGAGCACGCCCCAGAAGAACACGCAGACACCCGGCCCCTGAGCCGTCGCGAGCTCGCTCGCCCGCACTCAGGACGTCACCCCCGGCACGGAGGCCGGGGACCGGTGCCCCTTCGAGCCGAAGGGCACCCCCACCCGCGAGGGTGCGGCCATCCGGAACGGTGACTGCTCCAGACCTCCGTGTACCGACCGAAGGATCATTCATGGCACGTCTTGTCGGTGTCGACCTCCCGCGCGAGAAGCGCGTCGAGGTGGCACTCACGTACATCTTCGGAGTGGGTCGTACCCGCTCCCAGCAGACGCTGGCCGCCACGGGCGTCAGCCCGGACACCCGCGTCCGCGACCTCACGGACGCCGACCTCGTCCAGCTGCGCGACTACCTCGAGGCCAACGTCAAGATCGAGGGCGACCTGCGCCGCGAGATCGCCTCCGACATCCGCCGCAAGGTGGAGATCGGCTCCTACGAGGGCATCCGCCACCGTCGTGGCCTTCCGGTGCGCGGTCAGCGCACGAAGACCAACGCGCGCACCCGCAAGGGCCCGAAGCGCACCGTCGCCGGCAAGAAGAAGGTTGGTAAGTAATGCCTCCCCAGAAGCGCGCTGCGGCCGGGGCCAAGAAGGTCCGTCGCAAGGAGAAGAAGAACGTCGCCGTGGGCCACGCCCACATCAAGAGCACGTTCAACAACACGATCATCTCGATCACCGACCCCACCGGTGCGGTCATCGCCTGGGCCTCGGCCGGCCAGGTCGGTTTCAAGGGCTCCCGCAAGTCCACGCCGTTCGCGGCGCAGATGGCCGCCGAGGCCGCCGCGCGTCGCGCGATGGAGCACGGCATGCGTCGTGTCGACGTCTTCGTCAAGGGTCCGGGCTCCGGTCGGGAGACGGCGATCCGCTCCCTGACCGCCACGGGCCTCGAGGTCGGCGCGATCAGCGACGTCACCCCCTCGCCGCACAACGGCGTCCGCCCCCCCAAGCGCCGTCGCGTCTGAGCCGTCGACAGAAAGCAGGAGTGATCTGACATGGCTCGGTACACCGGCCCCATCACCAAGAAGTCCCGTCGGCTCAAGGTCGACCTCGTCGGCGGCGACAAGAACTTCGACCTCCGTCCCTTCCCGCCCGGCCAGCACGGCCGCCGCCGGATCCAGGAGAAGGAGTACCTCACCCAGCTGCAGGAGAAGCAGAAGGCTCGCTTCACCTACGGCGTCATGGAGAAGCAGTTCGTCCGCTACTACAAGGAAGCGGCCAACCGTCCCGGCAAGACCGGTGACAACCTGCTGACCATCCTCGAGTCCCGGCTCGACAACGTCGTCTACCGCGCGGGCCTGGCCCGCACGCGTCGGGCGGCCCGTCAGCTCGTGACCCACGGTCACTTCGAGGTCAACGGCAAGCGCGTGGACGTCCCGTCCTACCGCGTCGAGCAGTTCGACATCATCACCGTGCGCAAGCAGTCGGTCGAGACGTTCCCGTTCGAGCTGGCTCGCCAGACGTTCGGCGACCGCCCGATCCCCGCGTGGTTCCAGGTCGTCGAGGGCAGCCTCCAGATCATGATCCACCAGCTGCCCACGCGCGCCCAGATCGACACCATCCTCACCGAGCAGCTCATCGTCGAGCTCTACTCCAAGAACTAAGCCCTCGCGGTGTGCCGCGTCGCCCCCTCGAGGACGCGGCGCGGCATACCGAGGTGGTGGCACGACACCCGGCCAGGGACAGAGCTGACCGGGTGCAGCACGAGGCGTCAAATAGCGGTCGCCCGTGGGAAAGAAGAGAACAGTGCTCATTGCTCAGCGCCCCCTGCTCAGCGAAGAGGTCGTGGCGGACAACCGCTCGCGCTTCGTCATCGAGCCCCTCGAGCCCGGCTTCGGCTACACGCTCGGAAACACCCTGCGTCGCACCCTGCTCTCGAGCATCCCGGGTGCCGCGGTCACGTCGATCCGCATCGACGGCGTCCTCCACGAGTTCCAGACCATCCCCGGGGTCAAGGAGGATGTCACCGAGATCATCCTCAACCTCAAGTCCCTCGTCGTCTCCTCGGAGCAGGACGAGCCCGTCGTCATGTACCTGCGCAAGCAGGGCCCCGGCACGGTGACCGCCGCCGACATCGCGCCCCCGGCCGGCGTCGAGGTGCACAACCCCGACCTGCAGATCGCGACGCTCAACGGCAAGGGCCGGATCGAGATGGAGCTGACCGTCGAGCGCGGTCGTGGCTACGTCTCCGCCGCCCAGAACAAGGCCGGTGACGCCGAGATCGGCCGCATCCCGGTCGACTCCATCTACAGCCCGGTGCTCGCGGTCAAGTACTCCGTCGAGGCCACCCGTGTCGAGCAGCGCACCGACTTCGACCGTCTCGTGCTCGACGTCGAGACCAAGAACTCGATGGCCCCCCGCGACGCGATGGCGTCCTCCGGCAAGACCCTGGTCGAGCTCTTCGGCCTGGTGCGCGAGCTCAACGTCGAGGCCGAGGGCATCGACATGGGCCCGTCGCCGACCGACGCCGCGCTCGCCGCCGACCTGGCGCTGCCGATCGAGGACCTCGACCTCACGGTGCGGTCCTACAACTGCCTCAAGCGCGAGGGCATCCACACGGTGGGTGAGCTCGTCTCCCGCAGCGAGGCGGACCTGCTCGACATCCGCAACTTCGGCGCCAAGTCGATCGACGAGGTCAAGGCCAAGCTCGTCGGCATGGGCCTGGCGCTCAAGGACAGCCCGCCCGGGTTCGACCCGAGCGCCATCGTCGACACCTACGGTGACGACTACGACTTCGACGATGACATGACGGACATGACGGACATGACGGGCCTGGCGGACGCGTCCGGCGGGTCCACCGGGGCCGAGGGTGACGGCGACGAGGGTCGCGCCCTGGCCGAGGACGAGAGCTACTGAGCGCGTCGCGAGCCTGCTGACGTCACCGAACCTTAGGGAGAGAACATGCCTACCCCCACCAAGGGTCCCCGCCTCGGCGGGGGTCCGGCGCACGAGCGGCTGATGCTGGCGAACCTCGCCACGTCGCTGTTCGAGCACGACCGGATCACCACCACCGAGGCCAAGGCCAAGCGGCTGCGTCCGCTGGCCGAGCGCCTCATCACCTTCGCCAAGCGCGGCGACCTGCACTCGCGTCGTCGCGTGCTGACCGTCGTCAAGGACAAGGGCGTCGTCCACCGCCTCTTCGCCGAGATCGCTCCCGACATGGAGCTGCGGGCCGGCGGCTACACCCGGATCACCAAGGTCGGGACGCGCAAGGGCGACAACGCGCCCATGGCCGTCATCGAGCTGGTCCGCGAGCCGCTGTCCGCGCGCAAGGCCACCGTCAAGGAGGCCGAGGGCGCCACCAAGCGCGCGGCCAAGCAGGCCGAGGCCAAGACCGCGGCGTCCGAGACCAAGAAGGTGGAGGACGCCGGCGGCACCGTCGACAGCGACCACCCGATCGACCACCCGGTCGACGTCAAGGAGCGCCCGCTCTTCGACGGCCCGGAGGCTCCCGGCGACGCCGAGGGCACGCCGGTCGACAGCGCCACCGGTGACGTCGCCGAGGGCGAGTACGGCGCCGGGTCCGCCGCGCCGAAGGAGGACGGCTCCGCGCCGGCCGGCTACGACATCAAGGGCAACAAGGACTCGATGAAGTACCACGAGCCCGACGGCCAGTGGTACGAGCAGACGGTCGCCGAGGTCTGGTTCGCGACGGCCGACGCCGCCGAGAAGGCCGGCTTCGAGAAGGCCGGCGGCAGCCACTGACGCCGCCGCCTCCTTCACCACGGTTCGTGCTCCGTACCGCCCCGACACACAGGGGTGGGTGCGGAGCACGAACCGTTTCCGGTGGTGGGTGCTGTCGAGCTCGGTCAGCCGGGGGAGCCGGGGGAGCCGGGGAGCCGGGGTCGGTGTCGGTGTCGGTGCGGGTCAGAGGACCTGGCGGCGCACCATCTCGGCGAAGATGCCGTCCCGGGCCGTGAGCTCCGCGACGCTGCCGTCCTGGACGACCCGGCCGCCGTCGAGCACGATGACGCGGTCGGCGTGCCGCACGGTGCTCAGCCGGTGGGCCACGACGATGCGGGTGACCTGGAGGCCGTTGAAGCTGTCGGCGACGACGGCCTGGGCGACGGAGTCGAGCGCGCTGGTGGCCTCGTCGAGGATGACGACGCGCGGCTCGCGGGCCAGTGCGGCGGCGAGCACGATGCGCTGGCGCTGGCCGCCGCTGAGCGTCTCGCCGGCGTCGCCGAGCCGGGTATGCAGCCCGAGCGGCAGGGCGCGGATGTCGTCGGCCAGTCCGACGCGCTCCGCAGCCGCCATGGCCTGATCCTCGGAGAGCGGCCGGTCGCCGGCGATGACCGACAGGATGTCGGCGCCGACGAGCGTGGCGTTCTGCAGGGCCACGCCGATCTGCTCGCGGACCGCCCGCAGGTCGAGGGTCTGCAGGTCCTTGCCGTCGTAGGTGACACTGCCGGCGTCGGGGCGCTCGAACCCGAGCAGGAGCCGGACCACGGTGGACTTGCCCGACCCCGACGGGCCGACGAAGGCGACGAACTCGCCCGGTTCGATGGTGACGTCGACGCCCTGCAGGACCGGGTGGTCCATCCCGGGGTAGCCGAACGTGACCGCCGAGAGCGCGACCCGCCCCTCGAGCAGTCCCGGGTCGGCGGCTCCCGACCCCACCTCCGGCGGCTCGGCCAGGATGGGCTCGAGACCCGTGAACATGGCGCTGATCCGCAGGGCGCCGCCGATGCCCTGGTCGAGCTGCGCCGTGGCGCCGGCCACCTGCGAGAGGGCGGCGATGAAGGTGAGGAACGCGGCGGTGGTGAGCCCGCCCGGGTCGCCGAGGACGTCCGCGAAGACCACGAGCGTGAGCGTCGAGGGCAGCAGGGCGTACAGCGCCGTCCGCGCCGCCCCCCACTGCCACGAGCTGAGCAGCAGCCGCGACTGGGCGGCATACCGGCGGGCCCACGCGCCGAGCGCGCGGTCCTCGGCGGCCGCGGCGTGGATCTTCTCGTTGCCCCGGACGACCTGCAGCAGGATGCTCGACGCCTGGGCCTTGGCCGCATACATCTGCTGCAGCACGCGCAGCTCGGCCACGGTCACGAGGGCGCCGAGGCCGAGGACGAGACCCGTGACCCCCACGACGGTGAGGGCGAGCAGCGGGCTGTAGGTGAACAGCAGACCGGTGCTGAAGAGGAGGGTCACGGCGGCCAGCAGCGTCTGCGACGCGGTGGTCGAGACGATGTCACGGATCGCCTCGACACCGGCGAGGCGCTGGGCGATGGACGCGACGGTGTGCCGGGTGAAGAACGAGGCCGGCAGGGCCAGGAGCCGGTCCCACAGCGCCGCCTGCATCCGGCCGAGCAGACGCCCCTGGAACCGCAGCAGGGCGGCGGACCGAGCGAGGCCGAAGCCGGTCATGGCCAGGATGACGATGAGGAGCAGCGCGGCGATGCCGAGGACCGGCCCCAGCTGCCCGTCGGGGACGAGCCGGCCGAGGATCGTGCCGGCGCCCACGGGGATGGCCAGCGTGAGCAGCCCGACGAGGAGGCTGTAGCCGAGCAGCGCGAGGCCGTCGCGGCGGCTGCCGACGAGCCCGAACCGAAGCAGCCCACGGACCGTGACCGGCCCGTCGGGCAAGGGCTGGTAGAGCACGTAGCCCGTCGGTCCCAGCTCGTCCGCGGTGCGGGCGGTGACGCGCTCGGAGTCCAGCGTCATGGGGTCCGTCAGCCGGTAGCCCCGGGAGGGCTTCGGTACGAGGACCACCGGGCCGCCCCCGTCGCGTCGGAAGCCGACGAGGGCGTCGGCGCCGTGGCGCCACCAGTCCCCGCTGAGCGTGACCGCGCGCACCCGCATCCCGGACGCCCGGGCGATGTCGCGCACGGGGTCGCGCTGCACGCCCGGCCACCAGCCGGGCGGCGCGATGACCGTCACCCCGAGGTGGTGGCCCAGCAGACGGCAGGCGGCCAGGAGGGGGTCGTCGCCCGGACGCGCGACCCACCGGGCGGCGTCGCCGATCCCGCGGAGCACGGTATGCGCCTCCGCCCGGGTCGCGGCGTCGACGTCCCTCCGGCTCGCCCGACGCTCGGCCCGGTCCTGCCAGCTCGCCGCGGCCGCCTGCGCGTGAGCGCGCATCAGCGCCTGCTGCACCCGCCCGAGTCCGCGGGTGACGTCGTCCACCGACAGGTCGCACGTCCGCCGGACCGACACGAGGCCCGCCCGGACGACCGTCGTGCCGAACGCCGCCCCGAGCGGCGTCGGCACGGCTCGGTCCTGCGGCTGCCCGCCCACGGCGAGGACGGCGTCGTCCGGCACGACCCAGACGAGACCGAGCGGCGCGTTCAGCACCTCGCCCGCCGGGTGGGACCTCGCGTCGACCCGCTCCGGCCCGTCCGGCCCGTCCGGCCCGTCCTGCCCCTCATGCGCCACGGGGACGCCACTGCCGTCGACGACGACGCCGTAGCGCGGACCCCCGCTGTCGAAGCCGCTCCCCACCGCGGTCAGCCACGCGTGGAGCCCGGCGGCCAGGTCGGTGTCGGTGGCCAGCCACCCGGTCCAGCCGGCGTCGAGGGCGTGCGCCGTGGCCTCGACGCCCACGGCGAGCAGCCGCCACGTGCGCCCGTCGACCTCCACGGGGGCCGCCCCGAGGAGCACCGTGCCCCGGCTCGCGGAGCCGACGTAGCTGCGCCGCCCGGGCCGGCCGTCCGCGTCCGTCGGGACGACGAACAGGTCCACCTCACCGGAGCCGAGCACCCAGGCCGCCTCGGGGTCGTCCAGCGCGAGGGGCGCACTGCCGTGCAGCCGACGGGTGGCCGCAGGGGCCGGGTGGAGAGGGACGCCGGCGTCCGGGGGCGGGGTCATTCGGCCGCCACCAGCTGGGCGTAGCGACCGCCCCGGGCGAGGAGGTCGTCGTGGGTGCCCCGCTCCACCACCGCGCCCTGCTCGAGGACGACGATCTCGTCGCAGTCCCGGATCGTGCTGAGCCGGTGCGCGACGATCAGGCAGGTGGCACCGCGGCGCCGCAGGTTGCGGTCGATGCGCTTCTCCGTCTCGGTGTCGAGCGCGCTGGTCGCCTCGTCGAGCACGAGGACCGCGGGGTCGAGGACGAGCGCGCGGGCGATCTCCAGGCGCTGCCGCTGGCCGCCGCTGAAGTTGCGTCCGCCCTCCTGCACGGGGGCGTCGTAGCCACCCGCGCGGCTCACGATGTCGTCGTGGATGCACGCGTCCCGAGCGGCGGCGATGAGCTGGTCGCTGTCGATCGTGGGGTCCCAGAGGGTGAGGTTGTCGCGGACCGTCCCCTCGAAGAGCAGCACCCGCTGGTCGACGCAGGCCACGGCCTGGGTGAGGTGGCGTCGGTCCCAGTCCGCCCGGGGGTGCCCGTCGAAGAGCACCTCGCCGGACCACGGCTCGTGGAGCCCCAGCACGAGCTTGACGACGGTCGACTTGCCGGAGCCCGACCCGCCCACGAGCGCCACCCGGGTGCCCGGGCGCAGGGCGAGGCTGACGTCGGAGACGACGGGGTCGCCGGTGCGCGCATACCCGAACTCCACCCGGCGCACGTCCAGGGCACCGCGCAACGGGGTGGTGAGCCCGGTCGCCGTGGTGGTGGGGGAGGCGAGTGCGAAGGCCGGGTCCTGGGGCGTCTGCAGGATGTCGTTGACCTCGGCGAGCCGTGCGCGGGCCGTCTGCGCCTGTCGGAGCAGGGTGGCCAGCCGTCCGATGGGCAGGAGGAACGAGGTCGCGAGGGCCTGGAACCCGACGAGCACGCCGAGCGACAGCGACCCGTCGATGACCGCGGCGGCCCCGACCGTGACGAGCACCAGCGAGGTGAGGGCGGCGAGCAGCACGGGCACGGCGGCGGGGATGTTGTTGAGGCGACCGACCTTCTGGCCCGCCTGGAGGTAGTCGGCCTGGTGGCCCGCCCAGCGCTCGAAGGCGGCGTCGTCGCCACCGGAGGCCTTGATGGCCTCGACGTTCGAGAGCACACCCACGCTGAGCCCCGTGAGGCGCGTGCCCTGGCGCACGAGCACGAGGTTGAGCTCGCGCCGACGGGTGGCGATGACGACGAGGAGGGTCACGTTCAACAGGAGCGCTCCGACGACCACCGCCGCGAGCAGGGGGCTGAAGGCGACCATGACGACGCCGTAGACGACGAGCCCGACCACCGCCACGCCGGCGCTGATCAGAGGTCCCGTCAGCAGCCAGTGGACGAAGTAGACCTGCTCGAGCCGGGCGGCCGCCATGCCGTCGGGCCGCTGGGCGAAGTAGCGCACGGGCAGGCGCAGCAGGTGGTCGACCAGCCGGAACGACCCCGCCACGGTGACCCGGGCCTGGACCCGGGCCTGGAACCAGCCCTGCAGCAGCGTGAGCACCCCGACGAGCACCGTCGAGACGACGAGCGCCGCGAGCAGCGGGACCACGTTGCCGCCGCTGCGCGGCTCGAGCACCGCGGTGGCGAGCTGGGTCACGACGAGGGGGAGCACGAGACCCGGCACGAGCAGGAACAGCCCCGCGACGATGGCGAGGTAGATGCCGACCCGGGCCGGTCGCAGCCGGCGCCGCAGGTCGCGCACCACCGACGTGTCGGCCGAGCCCGTGGTGAAGGCGGGCCCCGGCTCGGCGGCGATGGCCGTTCCCCGGTAGAGGCGCTCGGCGTCGTCACGATGGACGGTGCAGAAGCCGACGTCGGGGTCGATGAGGCGCAGCGCCGCGTCGTCGTAGCCCTCCAGCACCACCCAGCCGTTCTGCCACTGGAGGATCTGGGGGAGCTCGTCGCCCTCGGTCAGGCGGTCGAGCGGACGGTGGTGGACCGACGGCTGCAGCCCGTAGGCCGTCGCCGCCGCAGCGAGGACCTCGGCGGTCGTGCCGAGGCCGACCACCTCGCAGGCCCCGGCGAGCTCGGCGAGGGGCACGACCCGCCCGAAGTGGGCGAGCACCATGCCGAGGCAGGCCGCCCCGCTCTCGGCGTCGTCGACCTGGAGCACGACGGGGACCCGCACCCGACGGCTCCTGCTGGGGGTGGTCGGTGTCGTGGGCGCGGTGGTCATCGCCGGGCGAACTGGGGGAAGACCATGCCCAGCGGTGTCGACTCCTGGAGGACGGTGTGCACGGTGATCGGCAGGCCCTGCTGCGCGACGACCGAGGGGCCCTGTCCGACGGTCCACGCGAAGCCGGTCGGGGTCGTGCGGTCGGGCTGCAGGCGGACGACGGCCAGCAGCCCGGGGGCGTCACCGAGGGACGCGGCGACGACGCCCGGGTCGACGCCGAGCCGGGTCGCGATCTGCGCGTCGGTGAAGGGGTTGTTGGTGATCTCGCTGACGGTGCCGATGAGGTAGCCGTACCGGGTCGCGGGCACGCCCTCGAGCTCCATCCGGACCGGCATCCCGACCCGGACCGTGCTGATGTAGCTCGGCGGGAGCTTGGTGACGACGAACGGGTCGACCGCCAGGTCGGCGACGATGACGACGCTCTGGCCGGACACCACCGTCGAGCCCGGGGACACGCTGACAGCGACGACCTGGCCGGCGAGCGGAGCCGTGAGCGATGTGCCGTCCCGGAAGACGACGACGACCTGTCCCTGCGCCACCGAGTCGCCGAGCGCGACGGCCACGGTGTCGACCTTCCCGGCGGTGCTGGCCCGCACCGTCGTCGCTCCGACGTCGTCGAGGAAGCCGGGGGTGGTCACCGACGAGCTGACGGTCCCGGTGACGGCCCAGACGAGCATCCCGACGACGAGCAGCGCGCTCGCGACGAGCGCGAACACGGTCCACGGGGGCGCCAGCCGCACGATGCGGTCGAGGGCGTCACCGGAGGCGGCGGGCGGCGCCCCGGCCGGGGTCACGGCCCCGGTCGGGGCCGGTCCGCGCTTCTGCAGGGTCATGGGACGTCCGGGGTCGAAGGGACGAGGTGAGGCTCACCGCACAGCATGTCGGACGGTCCCCAGGCGGACAACCAGGACGAGCAGGACATCCACGACGACGCGCACACCAGGACGCAGGGCCCATCCGCACCGGCCCGACCGGTGTCACCGGGCCACATTACTGTCGGCGGTATGCCTCCCGCCTCGCCGTCGCCCGACCCCGCCTCCTCCGGTGCCCCGGCGGTGCTCGCCGAGGCCTTCGGACGCACCCCCGACCTCGCCGCCCGCGCGCTCGACGGGCTGGCTCCCGACGACCTCACCCGCCGGGTCGACCCCGAGGCCAACACCGTCGCCTGGCTCGTGTGGCACACGGCGCGCATGCAGGACGCCCAGGTGTCCGCCGCCGGCCGGGCGCTCGGCCGGGCCGCCGAGGACACCGAGCAGACCTGGACCGCGCAGGGCTTCGCCGACCGGTTCGGGCTCGACGTCGACCCCGGCGACGTCGGCTACGGCATGACGTCGGCGGAGGTCGGCGAGGTGCGGGCTCCGGCCGACCTGCTGCTCGGCTACCTCCGTGCGGTCAACGGCCGCACGCTGCGCTTCCTCGCGAGCCTGGCCCCCGACGACCTGGAGCGCGTCGTCGACCCGGGGTGGGACCCGCCGGTCACGCTGCTGTCGCGCCTCGTCAGCATCGAGCAGGACGCGGTGCAGCACCTGGGCCAGGCGGCGTTCGTCCGCGGGGTCCTGCAGCGCACCTAGGCTCAGCGGAATGGACGACGTCGTACGGGTCCGCCTGGACCTCGCCTACGACGGGACGGAGTTCTCCGGCTGGGCGGCCCAGCCGGGCCGGCGCACGGTCGAGGGCACCCTCGCCGTGGCCCTGGCCACGGTGCTGCACGCCGAGGAGCCGGTGCGGCTCGTCGTCGCCGGTCGCACCGACGCGGGCGTCCACGCCCGCGGCCAGGTGGCGCACGCCGACATCGACGCGGGCGCCTACGCCGCGACGGCCGGCCGGTCCGACCGTGGACCGGCCGCCGCCCTGCGCACCCGGCTCACCGGGGTGCTGCCCGCCGACCTCGTCGTCCGTGCGGTCGCGCCCGCCCCGCCGGGCTTCGACGCGCGCTTCTCGGCGGTGTCGCGCCGCTACCTCTACCGCTTGGCCGACGACCACACCGTGCCCGACCCTCTGCGCCGCAACGACACCGTGACCGTGCGCGGGAGCCTCGACGCAGGGCTGCTCGCGGCGGCGGCCGCCAGGCTGGTGGGGCTACGGGACTTCGCCGCCTTCTGCCGCCGCCGTGAGGGGGCGACGACGATCCGCACCCTGCTGGCCTACACGTGGACCCGACAGGCCGACGGCGTCCTCGCCGGCACCGTCGTCGCCGACGCGTTCTGTCACTCGATGGTGCGCTCGCTCGTCGGGGCGGTGCTCCCGGTCGGCCAGGGCCGCCGCGACGTCGGCTGGCCGCGCGCGGTGCTGGAGGCCGGTGTGCGGGACGCGGCCGTGCGGGTCATGCCGCCGCACGGTCTCAGCCTCGAGGCGGTCGGGTACCCGCCCGACGCGCTGCTCGGCGAGCGGGCGGCCCAGGCCCGCTCGGTGCGCACCCTCTGAGCTCAGGCGTCCTCCGGCAGCGGCGGTCCCACGACCTGGAGGCCGAAGCGCGGGCCGACCTCGTTCCACCGGGCGATCTCGACGTCCATCGGCAGGGCGTCGGCACCGGGGAGGCGCCGCTCCGTCGCCGGGATACCGACCTCGTCGTAGAGCGCGAGGAGCGCGCCGGGGTCGGCGAACCCGAGGAAGCGCACCGGGCGGTCCCCGGTGACCCGGAACGCGTGTGGCACCCCGCGCGGGAGCCAGATGACGTCGCCCGCGGCGAGGTGGAACGTGTCCTCGCCCGCCCGGTAGGTCATCGTCCCGTCGAGCAGGTAGAACGCCTCGTCCTCGTGGGTGTGCCGGTGGAGCGGAGTGGCGATGCCGGGGGGCTGGGTGATGAGGGAGACGCCGAAGCTGCCGGTCTCCCGGCCCGTCAGGAGGTGCTCGAAGAGCGAGCCCATGGCCCAGGTCGCCGGCCCGGTTCCGGCCGGTCGGTACACCGGCCGGCGGGTCGTCGGACCGGCCGGCTCGGCGGTGGGAGGAGGGGCAGTGGTGGGGGCGGGTATCGACATCGGGGTCCCTTTCGTCCGAAACTACTTCGGATCAATTAGGCTAGGTCCCGTGACCCGACCCGTCAAGAGCCGCGCCTACCACTCCACCGCCCGCGCCGAGAGCAGCGCGGCCACGCGGGCTCGTGTCGTGGCGGCCGCGCGGGCGCTCTTCGCCGAGCACGGGTATGCCGGCACGACCGTCGCCGCCGTGGCCCGGACGGCGGGGGTCGCCGTCGACACCGTCTATGCGAGTGTGGGTCGCAAGCCGCAGCTGGCGCTCGTCGTCGTCGACGACATCCTCGGCGAGGGGGGCGGTCCGGTGCCCTCCGCGCAGCGGGGCTACGTCACCGCGGTGCAGGCGGCCGCCTCGGCGCGCGAGAAGCTGACCCGCTACGCCGACGCGCTGGGCCGGCTCATGCCCCAGGTCGCGCCGCTCCTGCAGGCCCTGGCCCGCGCCGGGGAGGACGACCCGGCCTGCGCGCAGGCGTGGCAGCGCATCGACGAGCGCCGTGCCGCCAACATGCTGCTGCTCGCCGCCGAGCTGCGCGCGACGGATCAGCTGCGCGAGGAGCTCACCGACGACGACGTCGCCACCCTCCTCTGGTCGACCAACAGCTGGGAGTACCGCGACCTCCTGGCCCGGCGCGGCGTCCAGGGCGCGCGGTATGCCGCCCACCTCGCCGACCTGTGGTGTCGGGCCTTGTTGCGAGCCGACGCCTGACGCCACGCCGGCGAAAACCCGGCGCCACGCATCCCCGGGGTTTGGGAGACTGCCTCGTGTGGGGCATGTCGACGTCAACGCGGTCTACTTCTCGCTGCCCGACGGGCGTCCACTCCTCACCGACGTGTCGCTGCGGGTCGGCGAGGGGGCGAAGGTCGCGCTCATCGGCCCCAACGGCACCGGCAAGACGACCCTGACCCGGATCGTCGCGGGGGACCTCGCGGCGCAGGAGGGGGCGGTCACCCGCAGCGGGGGGCTCGGCGTGATGCGCCAGTTCGTGGGCCAGGTGCGCGACGAGTCGACGGTGCGCGACCTGCTCCTCACCGTCGCCCCCGCTCCGATCCGAGCCGCGGCCGAGGCGGTGGACGCGTCGGAGCTGGCGATGATGGAGGCCGACACCGAAGCGGTGCAGATGGCGTACGCGCAGGCGCTCGTCGACTGGGGCGATGCGGGGGGCTACGAGTACGAGACCCTCTGGGACGTCTGCACGACCGCCGCCCTCGGGATGCCCTTCGAGCGCGCCCAGTGGCGACGGGTGTCGACCCTGTCGGGCGGTGAGCAGAAGCGGCTCGTGCTCGAGGCGCTGCTGCGGGGGCCGGAGGAGGTGCTGCTGCTCGACGAGCCCGACAACTACCTCGACGTCCCCGCCAAGCGCTGGCTCGAGGACCAGATCGTCGCCTCGCCCAAGACCGTGCTCTTCGTCAGCCACGACCGCGAGCTGCTGAGCCGGGTCGCCACGCGGGTCGCCACCCTCGAGCCGGGAGGCGGCGGCTCGACGCTGTGGGTGCACCCGGGCCCGTTCGCGACCTACCACCAGGCCCGGGTGGACCGGCTCGCGCGGCTGGACGAGCTGCGCCGCCGGTGGGACGAGGAGCACGCCAAGCTCAGGGCCCTCGTGCTGATGTACAAGCAGAAGGCGGCCTACAACGACGGGATGGCCTCGCGCTACCAGGCCGCCCAGACCCGGCTCGCGAAGTTCCTCGAGGCCGGACAGCCCGAGGCGCTGCCGATGCGCCAGCAGGTGCGGATGCGGCTGCAGGGCGGACGCACCGCGAAGCGCGCGGTGGTGTGCGAGCGGCTCCAGCTCGCGGTCGGGGCGGGCGAGGCGGCGACCGACGTGCTCATGCAGCCCTTCGACCTCGAGATCTGGTACGGCGAGCGGGTCGCGGTCCTCGGGTCGAACGGGTCGGGGAAGTCCCACTTCCTGCGCCTGCTCGCGGCGGGCGGCTCCGACCCCGACCGGGAGCACCAGCCGGTCGGTGACGTCGTGGCCGCACCCGTCGCGCACACCGGGGTGGCCCGGCTGGGGTCGCGCGTGCGGCCCGGGTGGTTCGCCCAGACCCACGAGCACCCGACCCTGCAGGGGCGCACGCTGCTCGAGATCCTCCACCGCGGCGACGAGCATCGGGCGGGCAAGCCGCGCGAGGAGGCGGCGCGCGCTCTCGACCGCTACGAGCTGGCGCGGGCGTCGGAGCAGACCTTCGAGTCGCTCTCGGGGGGCCAGCAGGCCCGCTTCCAGATCCTCCTGCTGGAGCTCTCGGGCGCGACGCTCCTGCTGCTCGACGAGCCGACCGACAACCTCGACCTCGACTCGGCCGAGGCCCTGGAGGAGGGGCTCGACGCCTTCTCGGGCACCGTCGTCGCGGTCACGCACGACCGGTGGTTCGCGCGCGGCTTCGACCGGTTCCTCGTCTTCGGGGCCGACGGCCGCGTCCATCCCTCGAGCGAGCCGATGTGGGACGAGGGGCGCGTGGTGCGCCCGCGCTGAGCGACCCGCCCACTACGGTGACGCCATGGGCCAGGGGATCGTGAGGACGGTATGCGTGGGGTCGGCGACGGTGGTCGCCCTGGCTGCGGTGGGGGCGTGCAGCTCTCGTCCGCCGACCCCGACGCCGGCGGTCTCCACCACGTCGGCCACCTCCGGCAGCTCGAGCTCCAGCGCCGCCCCGACCTCCGCCTCGCGGTCCACGACGTCGTCGGGCAGCCCGACGTCCCGCACGACGAGCGCGGCCGGGAACGCCTGCAAGGCGGGCACCGGGAAGGCCACCGTCGTCCCCTCCTCCGGCGGCGCCTCCGCCGGCCACGTCCAGCTCGAGGTCCAGGTGACCAACACCTCTGGCTCGCCCTGCACCCTGCAGGGCTACCCCGGGGTGTCCCTGGTCGCCGGCACCGAGGGCGCCCAGCTCGGTGCACCCGCCCAGCGCACCCCGGGTCCCGAAGGACTGGTCACGCTCGCGCCGGGGGCGAAGGCGGTCGCGCTCGTGCAGCTCACCCAGGCGGCGAACGTCCCCGGCTGTGGGGTGACGCCGGCCGCCGGCTTCCGCATCTACCTTCCGGGCGACACCGCCGCGCAGTTCGCCCCGCTGGTGGAGCAGGGCTGCTCCACCACCTCCTCCGTCCTGCTCGAGGTCGCTCCCTTCACCACCTCCTGAGCCGAGGGACCCACGTGGCTCGCGCCGGTCGGCCTAACCGGCGGGGCGGAACGTCACGCGCTGGGCCGGTCGGGCCTGGGCGAGCAGGGGGATGTCGTCGGTGACGACCACCCCGACGACCGGGTAGCCGCCGGTGATCGGATGGTCGGCGAGGAAGACGACCGGCTCGCCGCTGGGGGGGACCTGCACCGCCCCGACCGGCATCCCCTCCGTCGGCAGCTCACCGTCCCGGCGGCGCGTCAGGGCGGGGTAGGCGTCGGGCCGGGACAGGCGGGCTCCCACCCGGTCGAGCCGGTCGGTCATCACCCAGTGACCCGTGAACAGGCTTGCGGCGTCGACGAACCAGTCGTCCCGGGGGCCGAGCACGACCCGGGCGTGGACCGGCTCGGTGGTCAGCGCAGGCACCGGTGCGACGTCGACGACGGGCCAGCCGGTGGTCGCGATGCCGACGGGCAGGTGCCGACCGACCGTGAGGGGCTCGGGGCCGATACCCGCCAGGGTGTCGCGGCTGCGCGAGCCGAGCACGGGCGGCACGTCCACGCCGCCACGCACTGCGATGTAGGCGCGCAGCCCCGCGTCGGCGAGACCCAGGCTCAGGCGCTGGCCGGTGCGCAGGGGCACGACCGACCCGTGGCCGACCGGGACGCCGTCGACCCGGGGCTGCACCTCCGCGCCGGTGACGGCGACGGTGACGGGGGTCAGCGCCTCCAGCTCGAGGCCGCCGAGCAGGCACTCCACCGCCGCTGCTCCCTCGGGGTTGCCGACGAGACGGTTGGCGAGCCGCAGGGACGGCCGGTCGGCCGCGCCGCTGACGCCCACCCCTATCGCGAACCAGCCGGGCCGGCCGAGGTCCTGCACGGTGGCGAGCGGACCGGTGGCGACGACCCGCAGCCCGCCCGGGGTCATGCGGGGGCCGCGCGGAAGCGCACCCGCGTGCCCGGGCGTAGGAGTGACGCCGGGCGGCGGTCGACGTCCCACAGCCGGGTCGCGGTGGTGCCGATGAGCTGCCAGCCGCCCGGTGACCGGCGCGGGTAGACGGCGGAGTAGCCGTCGGCCAGGGCCACCGAGCCCTCGGGGACGGCCGTGCGCGACTGGCTCCGACGAGGCACGGCCAGGTCGGCCGACGACCCCTCCTCGGGCTCCAGGTAGCCGAAACCCGCTGAGAACCCGATGAACCGGCACCGCCAGACCCGGCCGGTATGCCGGTCCACCACCTCGCGGGGGGTGACGCCCAGCGCGGTGGCGACCTCCTCTAGGTCGGGACCGTCGTAGTGGACGGGGATGGTGAGGAGCTCGTCGTCGCTGGGGGGCGGTGCGGCCGGGACGTCGGCGGCCAGCCGGCGCAGGCGGCGGCTCGTCGCCGGGCCGTCGGCCCCCTCGGTGAGGGTGACGAGCACCGTGCGGGCGGCCGGGAGCAGGTCGACCACGCCGAGCAGCCGGCCCGCGTCGAGGGCCGAGCGCAGCGCAGCGGCGAGGGCGGGCAGCTCGTCCGGGTCGGGCGGCGACAGCAGCAGAGCACGGTCGCCGGCGGGCCGGATGTCGAGCCCGGGCTCGAACCGGGGCTCGATCAGTGGCTCGATCAATGGCTCGATCAGTGGCTCGAGCACAGGTCGCTCACGTGAAGGCCCGGACGGTGACGCCGGCCCGCTCGAGGACCGCGCGCACCTCACGCGCCCGTTCGACGGCGCCGGGGACGTCGCTGTGCACGCAGAGGCTGTCGGCCGAGACCGCGACCCGGGTGCCGTCCAGGGCCGCCACCGACTGCATGGTCGCGATCGAGAGGGCCTGCTCGAGCGCGGCCGGGCCGGACAGGTGGGCGTCCGGCTGCCCCCGCGGGGTGAGCCGGCCCGCGGCGGTGTAGGACCGGTCGATGAAGCCCTCCGTCGCGTAGGCCATCCCGGCGGCGCGGGCCAACCGCTGCATCGCGGACCCGTCCGGGCCGAGCAGCGTGAGCCGGCCCGGGAAGGCGCGCAGGGCCTCGACGACGGCGCCGGCGACGTCGTCGTCGTCAGTGGCCGCGTGGTAGAGCGCGCCGTGCGGCTTGACGTAGCGGACCCGGTCCCCGGCCGCCCGGGCGAAGGCGTCGAGGGCACCGATCTGGTAGACGGCCTCGTCGCGGACGACCGCCGCGGGCACCGCCATGGCTCGGCGGCCGAACCCGGCGAGGTCGCGGTAGCCGATGTGGGCGCCGATGCGCACCCCCAGCCGCACCGCCTCGTCGCAGCGCCGGCGCATGATCGACGCGTCGCCCGCGTGGAAGCCGCAGGCGATGTTGGCACTGCTCACCAGGGGGAGGAGCGCCTCGTCCGCCCCCATCTCGTACGTTCCGAAGCCCTCGCCGAGGTCGCAGTTGAGGTCGATGACGGTGGCCATGGGCTCCACCCTGGCATCAGTGTCGTCGCCGGCGGCGAACGAGCGGTGGGTGAACGTCCGGCAAAGACTGCCGACTGAACCCTTGTTGTCCGGACATTTCCCCCTACCATGGTGCCGCCCGCCCGACGAAGGAGTCGACGATGACCACCGTCCACCGCCCAGGCCTGCGCACCGCCGCACCCGCTGTCGCGATCGTCCTGCTCGGTTCGCTTGCCGCAGCGTGCGACCGGTCCACCGGGAGCACCGGCAGCCCGACGCAGAACGCCTCCGCCACCGAGGTGACGCTGACGGTGACGTCCAACGCGATCTCCGGGGGCAAGAACGCCGCCGAGGCCGACTGGTACGCCAGCTACGTCATCCCCAAGTTCACCGAGGCCGAGAAGGCCAAGGGCGTCAACGTCACGCTGAAGTTCCAGCCCTCGGGCGTCGACGACGAGCAGTACAAGGCCAAGCTGGCCCTCGACCTGAAGTCCAAGTCCGGGGCCGACGTCATCGCCCTCGACGGGATCTGGGTGGGTGAGTTCGCCGAGGCCGGCTACATCAAGCCCCTCAGCGACGTCGTCGGCGCCAACGTCACCGCGTGGGACGGCTGGGCGCAGATCCCCAAGGCGGTGCAGGCCAACAGCTCCTACAACGGCAAGGTCTACGGCGTGCCCGGCGGCACCGACGGGCGGGTCCTCTACTACAACAAGAAGCTCTTCACCCAGGCCGGGATCCCCGTGCCGTGGAACCCGACGAGCTGGCAGGACATCCTCGACGCGGGCACCAAGCTCAAGGCCGTCTCGGGGGTGACGCCGATCCAGATCAACGCCGGCACCGCGATGGGCGAGGCCACGACCATGCAGGGTGCGCTCGACCTGCTCGTCGGCACGGGTGCGGAGATCTACCAGGACAACAAGTGGCAGGGCAACACCCAGAACACCCGCGACGTCCTCGGCTTCTACAAGCAGCTCCTCGACCAGGGCCTCATGGACAAGAACTTCCAGCAGGCGGCCAAGGGCCGCGACGAGTCGTTCGCGGCCTTCGCCGCCAACAAGATCGGCGTCCTGCTCGAGGGTGACTACTTCTGGCGCTCGGTGATCAACCCCGACAAGGGTTCGGCGCCGATGGCCAGCCGGGACGCCGACGTCGGCTTCGTGGAGATCCCGGCCAAGGCCAAGGGTCAGGGCATCCGCAACCAGGACGACGTCTCGATGTCCGGTGGGGGCGGCACGTTCCTCAACCCCAACACCAAGTTCCCCCAGCAGGCCTGGGACCTCATGCAGTTCATGTACTCGCCCGACGCGGTGAAGGCGCAGCTGGCGGGCTCGGCCCGGATCACCGCCCGTCAGGACGTGAACAAGGAGGTCCTCAGCAAGGACCCGCTGCTGTCGCTCATCTCCGACAAGGTACTGCCGCTCACCGCGTACCGGCCGGGGCTCGCCGTCTACCCGCAGGTCTCGCAGGCCCTGCAGCAGGCGACCGCCGACATCGTCTCCGGCAAGTCGGTGGACGAGGCCGCGAGCACGTACCAGTCCGCCGTCGAGAAGGTCGCCGGGGGCGCCGACAAGGTCCAGAAGTCGTGACGTCGCGGTCGAGGCGCCCGTGAGCGCCGCGGCCGAGACGTCCGACGCGGCCGGGCTCGGGCGGGCCCGGGCCGTCGCCTTCGTCACCCCGGCCTTCCTCCTCGTCGCCGCGTTCCTCGTCTTCCCGGCGGCGTGGACCATCTGGCTGGGCCTGACCGACTTCCGGCTCACGGGCGCGGCCGCGGCCGACCCGCAGTTCGTCGGGCTCGCCAACTACCGGGCGGCCGTCACCGACCCGTCGTTCCGCAGCTCGCTCGGTCTGACGTTCCTCTTCGTCATCGGATCGGCGATCATCGGGCAGAGCATCCTCGGGTTCCTCATCGCCTGGTCGATGCGCTCGGTGCCCAAGGCGGTCAAGGGCCTCGTCGAGACCCTCGTGCTGCTGGCGTGGATCCTGCCCAGCTCGATCGTCGCGTTCCTCTGGGTCGCCTTCCTCAACCGCGACGGCGGCACCCTCAGCACGATCCTGCACACCCCGGGCACGGCCTGGCTGCTCGACTACCCGATGGCCTCGATCATCGTCTACAACACGTGGCGCGGCACGGCGTTCTCGATGCTCCTCTTCTCCGCCGCCCTCGGTGCGGTGCCGCCGTCCCAGCTCGAAACCGCCCGTCTCGCAGGGGCATCCACCTGGCAGCAGTTCCGCGACGTCGTCTTCCCGCACATCCGTGGCCACGTGCTGACCAACACGCTGCTCATCTCGCTGTGGACCTTCAACGACTTCGGGCCCTACCTGCTGACGGCGGGCGGCCCCGACCACGCCACCGAGACGTTGCCCGTCTTCATCTACCTGCGCGCGCTCTACGGCGGCCAGCTCGGCTACGGCTCGGCGATCTCCTTCATCATGCTGCTCATCAACCTCGTCGTGGCCCTGGTGTACATCCGGCTGCTGCGCGAGCGGCGCGGCGCCAAGGTCACGGCCGACCCGGTCGTCGCCGCCGAGGCCCGAGGGGAGGGCGCCTGACATGACGCCCGCCGCCGTCGTCCGCCGCATCGGCTTCTACGCGCTCCTCGCGCTCGTCTCGGTCTTCTTCGCGCTGCCTCTCCTCTGGCTGGTGCTCACCCCGTTCGATGCCAGCCCGACGCTGACGGTGAAGCTGCCGACCTTCACGCTCGACAACTTCCGCACCCTCGGTGAGAACCCGTACGCCATGTCGTCGCTGAAGAACTCGGTGCTCATCTCGGGTGGGGCGATGCTGCTCGTGACTGCGCTGTCAGCTCTCGCGGCCTACGCCCTCTCCCGGGTGCGGGTGCCGGGCCGCGACGCGATCCTCTACGCCCTGCTCCTGCTCTCGTCCATCGTCACCGGCACCGCGGCGATGGTGCCGATCTTCCTGCTGATGTTCCAGCTCGGGCTCATCGACGACCGGTCGGGCGTCACGCTGGTCCTCACGGGTGGGCTGCTGCCGGCCGCCATCTTCATCCTCAAGGACTTCATGGACGCGACGCCGAAGTCCTACGAGGAGAGCGCCCGGGTCTTCGGCGCCAGCCCGCTCCAGGTGCTGCGCCACGTCGTCCTGCCCATCGCCCGGCCGGGCCTGGCCACCATCGCCGTCTGGGCGCTGGTCAACGCCTGGGGCGACTTCCTCACGGCCTACATCCTCCTGCGCGACCCGGAGAAGACCCCGGCCGGTGTCCTCATGTACACCTTCTACACCGAGGGCGGGCAGGCGAACCTCCCTCTCATCTCGACCTTCTCGCTCGTCTACGCCCTTCCGGTCGTGGTCCTGTACCTCTTCGTCAACCGTCGCTACGGCTTCCGCTTCCACGGTGGGATCAAGTCGTGAGCCCGTCCCCGGGAGAACTGAACTGATGGCCAGCATCGACCTCGTCGGGCTCTCCAAGGTGTATGCCGGTGGCGTCGCCGCCGTCGACAACCTGTCCCTGGCCATCGCCGAGGGGGAGTTCTTCGCCCTGCTGGGCCCGTCCGGCTGCGGCAAGACGACGCTGCTGCGGACGATCGCGGGCCTGGAGGAGGCCACGTCCGGCCAGCTCCTGCTGGGCGGCAAGGACGTGACGCGGCAGCCTCCGGGCAAGCGGGACGTGGCGATGGTCTTCCAGGACTACGCGCTGTTCCCCCACATGGACGTCACCGACAACATCAGCTACCCCCTGAAGATCCAGAAGATGCCCAAGGAGCAGCGGCGGTCCAAGGCGGCCTCGACGGGCGCCGGGCTCGGCCTGGAGACCCTGATGGACCGCCGCCCGGGGCAGCTCTCGGGTGGCCAGCAGCAGCGGGTCGCCCTCGCCCGGGCCATCGCCTACCAGCCGGCGGTGTTCCTCTTCGACGAGCCCCTGTCCAACCTCGACGCGCGGCTACGGCTGGAGGCGCGCACGTTCCTCAAGCGCCTGCAGCACGACCTGCGCGTGACGACGGTGTTCGTCACCCACGACCAGGCCGAGGCGCTGGCCATGGCCGACACCATCGCCGTCATGGAGGCGGGCCACATCCGCCAGCTCGGCACTCCGTCGGAGGTGTTCCACCGGCCGGCGAACACCTTCGTGGCCAACTTCATCGGGTCGACGCCGATGAACCTCGTGCCGGGCAGCGCCTTCGGACGCGACGTCGTGCCCGAGGGGGACGAGATGCTCGTCGGCTTCCGGCCCGAGTACACCCTCGTCGAGCGGTCGTCACCGAGCGGGCGGTACGCCCTGCAGGGCACGGTGACCATCGTCGAGAACCTCGGGGCCAGCATGCTCGTGTCCGTGGCCTGCGCCGGCCGGTCGGTGCAGGCGCTGGTGTCGGAGGGGGAGGAGCCTCCCGTCGACGCCGAGGTCTGGGTCTCCCCGGTGGAGAAGCGGGTCCTGCGCTACCGCGCCGCCGACGGCGAGCTCGTCGACGCCGAGCGCCCAGCCGTCGCCGGGGCTGCCTCGACGTGACCAGCGACGCCGTCCTGCTCGACGTGACCGGCACGTGGACGCCTCAGGACCGGACCGAGAACCAGTGTCCCGCCGTCGGTTTCGACGTTCCCCACGACCTCGCGGCGGTAAGGGTGGAGCTCGACTACGACCGGATGGACGGTGCCGTCCTCGACCTGGGGGCCAGCGGTCCGGACGGCTACGTCGGCTGGTCCGGGGGCGCCCGCTCGTCCTACGTCGTGTCGGAGCAGTGGTCGACGCCCGGCTACCTGCCCACCGCGGTCACCGCGGGGCGTTGGGACGTGCTCGTCGGCCTGCACCGGGTCCCGACCGCGGGGGTGCCCTACCGGATCCGCGTGACGACGGCGTCCACCGCGGCGGTCGCGGCCGAACGGGCCCGCCAGCCGCCGGCGCCCCCGGTGCCCCAGCGCGGTCCGCGGCGTGAGCTGCCGGCCGTGGACGGCCGGCGGTGGCTGGCCGCGGACTTCCACGCGCATACGCTCCACTCCGACGGCGCCCTGTCGGTGGAGGAGCTCGCCGCCCTCGCCGTCGCCCGCGGGCTCGACGCGCTGGCCGTCACCGACCACAACACCACCAGCCACCACGCCGACCTCCCGGCCGTGGGGGAGCGCTACGGCATCCACCTCCTGCCGGGGCAGGAGGTGACCACTGACCGGGGGCACGCGAACGCGTTGGGGGACATCGGGTTCGTCGACTTCCGCCGCCCCGGGGCCGAGTGGCAGCGCGAGGTGGAGGCCCGGGGCGGGCTACTGTCGGTGAACCATCCCCTGGGCGGCGACTGCTGCTGGCGGATGGCGCTGGACCGCCCGACGTCGGTGGCCGAGGTCTGGCACTCGTCGTGGCACGCGCGGCCGGTGCTCCACAACTGGGGCGGGCCGCTGGCGTGGTGGCTGGCGTGGGACCCGGCCACGACGCCCATCGGCGGCAGTGACTTCCACCGGCACGGCGACGACGCCCCGCCCGGGCGCCCCACGACGTGGGTGCTCACCGACGGCGACGACGTGCTCGGCGGGGTGGCCGCGGGCCGCACGGCGGTGTCGGCCGACCCGAGCGGGCCGGTGCTGCTGCGCCAGGGCGACGAGCTGAGGGCGTTCGGCGCCGAAGGTCTGCAGCTGACCGGGTTCGACGCGGGACGCCGCCTCGTGCCCGGGGACCGGGCGACGTATGCCGCGGCGCCGGCTCACCCCGGGCCGTGGTGGCTCGAGGACGAGCAGATGCGCGTGCTGGCGCTCTGCGGCTAGCGCGTCGAGGGCTGGGTCCCCGCCGCGGTCCGCGCGACGTGCCGACCCACGGTGACCCCCAGCCACGCGACGGCGGCCGACGACAGGAGGGTGGCGACGAGCACCGACAGCCCGTTGCCGCTGGCGAACCCCCCGAGGACGAGGAGCGCCGTGAACCCGGCGACGAGCTGCAGCACGGACACGGCCGCGAGAGCCGACATGGCGGTGCTCCGGTTGGGGCGGGTCGGGGCCACCGCCCGGCGCCAGCGACGGCCCAGCACGACCACGGCCACGAGACAGCCCATTCCGACGACGAGGGTGACGATGCTGGCGACCAGCAGCCCGGTGAGCCCGGGGGAGGTGCGCGTGACCGACGTCCACAGGGCGATGAGCGCGATGTCGACGACGAACAGGACGACGGCCGAGACGGTGCGGGCCGTCCCCGGGCCGATGAGACCTCTCTCCTCGCCGGGGGGCGCCGACGTCACAGCGTGGCCACCGGCCAGGCTCCGTTGGGGTACCCCGTGTTCTCGGCCATCTTCTGGTCGAGCAGCGTCTTGGCCGACCGGCACGACGACTTGAGGTTCTCGCCCGCCGCGTAGAAGGCGCCTCCGAACACGCCGCCCGCGACGATGGCGATGACGATGCCCGCCGGGATTCCGACGATGGTGCCGGTGGCCGCCATCGCCCCGACCATCGCGACGATCCAGGCGCCGATCGCGCCGATCATGATGCCGAAGAAGAGCTGGATCGCCGACGAGACGTCCTTCAGCGCCCCGCTGATGCCGTCGGTGAACTGGGTCTTGATGTTCTGCAGCGCGGTCTTCTGCAGAGGCGCCTTCTGCTTGTACTGGTCGGCGGCCGAGCCCTTCCACGAGTCGTCGACGGCGAGCGAGCCGAGGTCGGCCAGCGCCACACGGCCGCTCACGGGCGAGCCGACCGAGGTGCTCCAGCCGTCGGCCGTCGTCGAGACCGTCGACGGCGAGCCGAGGTTGGAGAGGATCTCGACGAGGGGTGCGAAGAACTGGTGGATCTTGTCCATGAGGTCGTTCCAGAGGCCGCGGATCTTGTCGACGACCCAGTCGAGGAAGAAGGGCACCCAGTCGAGGGCGTCGTTGACCGCGTTCTGGAGGTCCTGGACGAGGCCGTTGAAGCGGTTGACGAGGTTCCTGATGTCGTCTGCGGTGCCGGACATGGTGTCCCCTTCTGTGGTCGCTGGTGCTGGTCTGTGGTGCTGGCCTGCGGTGGGTGGGTCGGCGGGAGCCCGGGCGTCAGCCCACCGGCTCCCAGGCGCCCTTGTAGCTCTGCTCGGCGGCGTGCTCGTTGACCTCGTAGTTGTGGCGTACCGCCAGCAGGGTCGAGGAGATGTTGCCGGTCTGCGTGCTGCCGTCGGCGAGGAGCATGCCGACCTTGTTCTGGACGCTGTTGTAGGTGTCGGTGAGCCCGACCACGGCGGCGGCCCACGACAGCTCGGACTCGCCGAGCGTCAGGCCCCAGGCGGCGTTCTCGGCCGTGAGCAGGGTGTCGGACGTGGTGTTCCACATGTCGGAGTCGGACTTCAGAGCCCTGAGCTGCACCTCGTAGGTCATGGTGTCTCCTGCGCTTCTCGGGTGGTGTGGTGGCGACGGCTGGTGGTGACCTGGTGGTGGTGGCTAGTACCGCAGACCGAGGCTGCGGGCCAGGGCCAGCGGGTCGTCCGGCCGGCGCTGGGCGACGGCGAGCGGGCTGCGGTCGATGATCGCCGTGACGTCCGAGCCGGCCATCCGCTGGTAGGCGTCCTGCACGGCCTGCAGGGCTTCGCGACCGACGTTGTTGGGGTGGGCCTGGTCGAGCCAGGAGGTGTCGAGGCTGAGGTCCACGAGGGTGCCGTTGCCGGTCACGGTGGCCCGCGCGTGACCCGAGGGGCTGCGTCCGGCGTACTCCCGGTGGAGGTGCGCCTGCACCTCCTGCTGCACCTGGTCGATGCTGTCGACGAGCTCGCGCAGCATGTCGCGCATCCCCTGCATCGAGGTCTCGACGCCCCCATTGGGGTCGGCGGCCGAGGCCTCGCGCAGCCGTTCGGCGATGTCGTCGGCCGGCAGGGGCGTGGGTGCGCCGGCGGTGCGGTCGGACTCCTCGACGAGAGCCTGGCCCCAGTCGTTCATGCGCAGCTCACCGGCGCGCGTGACGGCCTCGTTGACCGCGGCCGCCAGACCTGGGGTGGACAGGTGCTGGCGCCACGTCATCGAGACCTGGATGCGGGTGATGCGGCCCCGCCCGTCGACGGTCACGCTGACCGCGCCCGACCGGTCCTGGCCCGAGACCGGGCCCAGGGCCTCACCGGCGGTGCGGAACGGGCCGGCGCGCCGGGCCAGGTCGTCGCGGGCGCGGCCCACGCTCTCCATCGGGTCGTGCACGGTGGCCCCCAGGTCGGTCGGATCGGTGGTCGGGTGGGTACTCGGCGGGTCGGCGTACAGGTCGGCATACGGGTTGGCTGTCGCCCCACCCTGTCGTGTCCGCGCGGGCCCTCGCCTGAGCATGGGCACTCAGATCGGCTTTGGGTCCGGTCACCAACGCCCCGTCCGCGCCTCCCAGTCGGACCGGATCGGCGCCCACCCCGGCGTGTTCCCCTCGGACGCTCAGTCCTCGAACGAGAGCAGCACCGTGCGCAGCAGGGCGTTCAGCTGCTCCAGCTGGCGGGGGGTGAGGGCCGCCAGCAGGTGGCGCTCGCGCTCCATGCCGGGGTGCAGGTGGGCCGTCCACGTCGCCCGCCCGAGCGCCGTGGGGCGCACGATGACCCGACGGCGGTCGAGCGGGTCGACCTCACGGGTGACGTGTCCGGAGTCGACGAGCCGGTCGAGCCTGCTGGTCATCGCGGCCCGCGTGACGTGGCAGACGTCGGCGAGCATCGCCGGGGTGGCCTCGACCGGGTACGGCTGCACCATGAGTGCGTGCAGGGTCCGCACGTCCTCGAGCGTGAAGCTGCTGCCGGCGTGGGCGAGCGCGTCCGCCTTGTCGAGCCGGCGCAGCACGAGCTGCATCCGGGTCACCGCCCCCTCGATGGCGGGGTCCATCTCCGGCACCTGGGTGACCCAGCGCGCCACGTGGGCGTCCACGGCGTCGTGAGCGGGGCTTCGCCGCGGCATGGGACCGATCCTTTCATCCATCGCCTCCGGTGGACCGTTCTTCTGGGGACACTGTCAAATAGTTTGACATCGTACTATCGTGGTCCGTCGTGAGATCGCTGCGACGGACTCCGCGCGCCGCTGCGGGCAACCGCGACTTCCGGCTCCTGCTCGCCGGCCAGACCCTGTCGTGGGTCGGGGACGCGTTCCAGCCGATCGCGTTGTCGTTCGCGGTGGTCAGCGCGGGGGGCGGGGCGACCGACCTCGGCCTGGTCCTCGCGAGCGGGGTCCTCGCCCGGCTGCTCTGCACGCTCGTGGGCGGTGTGTGGGCCGACCGGCTGCGCCCGCAGACGGTGATGATCGGGGCCGACACGGTGCGGGCGTTGACCGCCGGCGCGCTCGCCCTCGTCGAGGTGACGGGGCACCGCTCCCTGTGGCTCGTCTGCGCGTGCGTGGCGGTCTTCGGCGGCGCCGGGGCGTTCTTCTACCCGGCGATGTCGGCGCTGAAGCCGCTGCTCGTGGCGCCCGACCGACGGCACTCCGCCAACGCGGCGCTGAGCACCCTGCAGACGGCCGCGATGACGCTCGGGCCGGTTCTCGCCGGTGTCCTCGTCGCGGTGTGCGGGGCGCCCTTCGGCTTCGTCGTCAACGCGGCGAGCTTCGTCGTGAGCGCGGTGACGGTCGCGCTCATCGGGGCCCGGGTGACGCGGGCGCCGCGCGTGGACGCGGCCGGGGTCTCCGGGTTCGTCGGCGACCTGCGGGGCGGTTGGGCGGCGGTCCGCTCGCGGGACTGGCTGCTGTGGGGTGTTCTCGCGGCCGCGGTCTACCACGTGGCCAACGGGGTGGTCCTCGTGACGGTCAACGTCGTGGCCCTCACGCAGCTCGGCGGTCCGTCGGCCCTCGGGCTCATCTCGGCCGCCGAAGGGCTGGGCGGCGTCGTCGGCAGCATCGTGGCGCTCCGAGTGCGCCCGCGGCGGCCCCTCGCGGTCGGTTTCGTCGCTCTCGGCCTCATGCCGGTGTGGGTGCTCTCCTACGTCTGGCCGGGCACCCTCACCGGCGTGCTCGTCGGAGCGGTCGTGGGCTACACGGGTCTGATGTTCTTCGGCGTCTGCTGGGAGACGGCCCTGCAGAACCACGTCCCGCACGAGCTGCTCGCCCGCGTCGCCTCGTGGGACACCCTCACCTCGTTCGTCGGTATGCCGCTGGGCCAGGCCTGTGCGGGCCTGCTGACGGACCGGTTCGGCACGCCCCCGGTCCTCGTCGGCGCCGCCGTCGTCATCTTCGTCGCCGGCGTCGCGCCCCTGGCGGTCAGCGGGACCCGACGCCTGACCCAGGAGCCGGAGCCAGCGACCCGGCCCCCGTCGCCGTCCGTGCCTCCCCCCGGGCCCGTCGCCGCTCCGCCCGCAGGGCCGGGAGGTAGCCCACGGCCCCCAGCACGCTGACCGCTCCCAGCGCCACCATCGCCGTGGCGGTGGACGTCGCGCCGGCGAGGAGGCCCCCGAGGAGCAGGACCACGCTGTAGGCGAGGAACGAGGCCATCGAGTTCATGGACAGCACGGTCGCCCGGTTGCTCGCGGTGGCCTCGCGGTGGAGGAGCGCAGCGTGCATGGGACCGCCGCCGCCGTGCAGCGTGTACGTCACGGCATACGCCGCGACGAGGGCGACCGGCCCCGCTACCAGACCCATGACGACCGCGCCCAGACCGTTGAGCACGCGGGCGAGCACGGCCGTGCGGGCGACCCCGAGTCGACGGCTCGTGAGCCCGGCCAGGGCCGAGCCCAGGGCGAAGAGGGCCCAGCCGACACCGGCCACCGGGCCGACGACCGCCGCCGCCCGCTCCTGGCTGCCCAGCAGCTCGGCCAGCCGGATCGGCTGGAACGTCTCGAAGACCACCATCGCCGCGGCCCAGAAGACCTCGACCCCGACGAGCCCGAGGAGGACCGGGCTGCGGCGCAGCAGGACGACACCGGACCGCACGACGTGAGGGGACTGACGGGCCGACGCCAAGGCCCGTGTCCGGGCGGACCCGCCGCCGGGAGCCGCGCGGGGCGGCTCCCGCAGCAGCAGGAGCACGGTGGTGAGGTGGACCACCGTGAGGCCGATGTAGATCAGGCCCGGCAGCAGCAACGCGCTCTGGTGGGCGACGGGGTGCCACCAGACGAGGCCGCCGGACAGCAGGGCGCCCACGGCGATCGACGCGCCCAGGACGACCCCCTGGGCCGAGAGGGCGCCGTCGACGTCCGCACCCGGGCTGGTCGCGTGCACGGTGTCGACGAACCACGCGTCGAGCGGCCCGGAGTCGAGGGCACGGAACAGGCCCGTCAGCACGGCGGCCAGGGCGAACTGCCACCAGGATCCGGCGGTGTAGAAGACGACCGCCGACGCGATGAAGGTGAGGGCCGCCGCGACGTAGACGGGCCGCCGACCGAAGGCGTCCGCGAACCCGCTGGTCGGCAGCTCGAGGAGGAAGACCGTGAGCCCGGCCAGCGACGACGCCCCCAGCGCCTCGGGCACGGTCAGGCCGCGCTCCAGCGGCCAGAGGGTGATCAGGCCCACGGTGAGTCCCACCGGGAACCACCGGGTGGCGGTCAGGGCGAGGAACACCCGGCGTGCCGCGGCGGGGGACAGGGGGCCGGGGGAGAGGCGGGTCACGAGCGCTCGCCCCGCGGGGACCCGTCGAGGTCCACCGGGTACGCGTACGTGTAGACGGCGATCCGCTTGGCCTGCGGGTTGCCCTGGCCCACACGGCGGTAGCGCTGCAGCACCGCCTCGAGCTCGGCGCGCATCGCGGTCATCTGCTCGAGGGTCACGAGCGCCACGTTGTCGTTGAGGCCGAGCTGGTCGACCCACTCCACCGGCCAGGCGTGCTCGACGTCGAGCCACTGTTCGGCCTTGGCGGCGAAGTGGCGCACGTAGTCGCGGGACAGCCAGTTCAGCGCGGTGAGGGCGTCCTCGTCGTCGGCCAGCTCGCTCTGCGTCCAGGAGTGCTGCTCGGTCGCGGCGCGCCAGATGCGCTCCTTGCCCTTGCCGTCGCCGGTGTCGGCCACGAGCCCGACGCTCTCCAGCCGGCGCAGGTGGTAGCTCGTCGCGCCCGAGTTCGTGGCGAGCAGGACGGCCAGCTCCGTGGCGCTGGAGGGGCCGCTGCGCCGCAGCTGGGAGACGAGGCGCGAGCGCAGCGGGTGGGCCAGGACCTTGACCGCCTCGGCGCTGAGGTGGAGCTCGGAGGGTCCGGCGTCGTGCCCCCACATGCCGGGCCCGGGGGAGGTGGTGGCGTCCATGGGTGCACAATACATCTGCACACTTTCTTTGCACAAGTCTCGGGCACGACTACCTGCGACAGGCATCAGTGCAGGTCAGGGCCGGTATGCCGCCCGGGTGCCGGGGATTTGGGCCGCCCTCGCCGCCCCTCTACACTGGTGAGGTCGTGCTGCTCCGACGGCAGACGGACCTCTCACGGACCGGCCCGGACGCGGCATACGAACTCTCATCGACACGAAAGCTGACCACTGTGCGCACCTACACCCCGAAGCCCGGCGACGTCACCCGCGCCTGGCACGTCATCGACGCCACCGACGTCGTGCTGGGCCGTCTGGCGAGCCAGACCGCGATCCTGCTGCGGGGGAAGCACAAGGCCACCTTCGCGCCGCACGTCGACACCGGCGACTTCGTCATCATCATCAACGCCGACAAGGTCGTGCTGACCGGCTCCAAGGCCGAGAAGAAGCAGGCCTACCGCCACTCGGGCTACCCGGGCGGCCTGAAGTCGACGTCCTACACGGAGCTGCTCGAGAAGCACCCGACCAAGGCCGTCGAGAAGGCGATCCGCGGGATGCTGCCCCACAACTCGCTGGCCCGCCAGCAGCTCACCAAGCTGAAGGTCTACACCGGTCCCGCGCACCCGCACGAGGCCCAGAAGCCCGTGCCCTTCGAGCTCACGCAGGTCGCGCAGTAGCGCGCGGCTCGAGCACCCACCTGCCACTGAGACGAACTAAGGAAACCAGGGAACACCGTGTCTGACACCACCGACGTCCTCGAGACCGACGAGCCGGAGCTGAGCTCCTACACCTCCGAGTCCTCCACCACCGTGGCCGGCGAGCCCGCCCGCCGCCCCAGTGCCTCCGCCCCGGGGGCCGCGACCGGCCGCCGCAAGCAGGCCATCGCCCGCGTGCGCATCGTGCCCGGCACCGGCGAGTGGACCATCAACGGCCGCACGCTCGAGTCGTACTTCCCCAACAAGGTCCACCAGCAGATCGTCGGCGAGCCCTTCGCGGTGCTCGACCTCACCGGCGCCTACGACGTGCTCGTGCGCGTCCACGGCGGTGGCCCCTCCGGCCAGGCCGGGGCGGTCCGCCTCGGTGTCGCCCGCTCGCTCAACGGGGTCGACGAGGAGCTGAACCGCGCCACCCTGAAGAAGGCGGGGTTCCTCACGCGTGACGCCCGCGTCCCGGAGCGTAAGAAGGCCGGTCTCAAGAAGGCCCGCAAGGCTCCGCAGTACAGCAAGCGCTGACCTGCTGGACTGGTCGAGGGCGGTTCCGGACTCCGGGACCGCCCTCGGCGCATCACCCGGCCGGCGACCGAACCTCCTCCCCGCTGGGGGAGTAGGTTCGGTCGCCGGCCCGGGGGACCCCTGGGGGCCGACCCCCGGGACCGACAGAACAAAGGCGGACTCAGCACAGTGGCTCGACTCTTCGGTACGGACGGCGTCCGCGGCCTGGCGAACCAGGACATCACGGCGGAGCTCGCCCTCGACCTGGCGGTGGCCGCCGCGCACGTGCTGGCCGAGTCGGGTGAGTTCGAGGGGCACCGGCCCACCGCCGTGGTCGGCTCGGACGGCCGCGCCTCGGGGGAGTTCCTCTCGGCCGCCACGATGGCCGGCCTGGCGTCGGCCGGCGTCGACGTGCTCGACGTCGGGGTGCTGCCGACTCCGGCCGTCGCCTTCCTCACCGCCGACACCGGTGCCGACCTCGGCGTGATGCTGTCGGCGTCGCACAACCCCATGCCCGACAACGGGATCAAGTTCTTCGCCCAGGGCGGCCACAAGCTGGCCGACGACGTCGAGGACGCCATCGAGGCCCGGATGCGCGAGCCGTGGCAGCGGCCCACCGGGGCGGGGGTCGGCCGGCTGCGCCGGCTGGCCGACGGTGCGGAGCGCTACGTCGACCACCTCCTCGCGGTGCTGCCCAACCGGCTCGATGGCCTGCACGTCGTCGTCGACGCCGCCAACGGGGCCGCGTCGACCGTGTCGCCGGAGGCGTTCCGCCGCGCCGGGGCCCGGGTGACGGTCATCGGCGCGCAGCCCGACGGCCTCAACATCAACGACGGCTACGGGTCCACCCACCTCGAACCGCTGTGCGCGGCGGTCGTCGAGGCCGGGGCCGACCTCGGCATCGCCCATGACGGCGACGCTGACCGGTGCCTGGCGGTCGACGCACAGGGCCGTCCGGTCGACGGCGACCAGATCATGTCGGTGCTCGCGATCTCGTTGCGCGACAAGGGGCGTCTGCCCGCCGACACGGTCGTCGCCACCGTGATGTCCAACCTCGGCATGCTCCAGGCGATGGAGCGCGAGTCGGTCGTCGTGCGCCAGACGGCGGTCGGCGACCGCTACGTGCTCGAGGACATGAAGTCCGGCGGCTTCGCCCTGGGTGGCGAGCAGAGCGGGCACGTCATCTTCCTCGAGCACGGCACCACGGGGGACGGTGTCCTGACCGGTCTCATGCTCGCGGCGCGGGTCGCCGAGACCGGCCGGCCGCTGGCCGACCTCGCCGGCGTCATGACCCGGCTGCCCCAGGTTCTGCTCAACGTGCGCGACGTGGACACCACGCGCGTCGACACGCATACCGGCGTGCAGGAGGAGGTGGCCCGGGCCACCGACGAGCTCGGGGGGAGCGGCCGGGTGCTGCTCCGCAAGTCCGGCACCGAGCCGCTGGTGCGGGTCATGGTCGAGGCGGCCGACGAGCGCCAGGCGCACGCCGTCGCCGAGCGCCTGGCCGCGTCCGTGCGCACGCACCTCGCGCTCACCGCGCGCTGACCCGAGGAGAACCCGTGCGGCTGGTCATGCTGGGGGGCGGGGGTTTTCGCACCCCGCTCGTGTATGCCGCGCTCGCGGCGACGGGGGCCGGCGTCACCGACGTCGTGCTCCAGGACGTCGACCCGGGGCGGCTCGACGTCATGCGCCACGTCCTGGAGCCCATCGCCGGGGCGGCGGGTGACGCCGCCCCACGGGTGTCCACGACGACGGAGCTGGACGAGGCCCTGGAGGGGGCGCACTTCGTCTTCTCCGCCATCCGCGTCGGCGGTCTCGCGGCCCGGGTGCAGGACGAGCGCGTCGCCCTCGACCTCGGTGTGCTCGGGCAGGAGACGACCGGCCCGGGCGGGATCGCCTACGGGCTGCGCACGATCCCCGTCGCCCGGCACGTGGCCGAGCGCGTGCGGGCGGTCGCCCCGGAGGCGTGGGTCATCAACTTCACCAACCCGGCCGGCATGATCACCGAGGCCATGCGGGGGGTCCTCGGCGACCGGGTCGTCGGCATCTGCGACACCCCGATCACCATGGCCAAGCGGGCCGCCCGGCTGCTCGGCGTCCCCGCCGACGCCGACGTCGACCTGGACTACGTCGGGCTCAACCACCTCGGCTGGCTGCGCGGCCTCACGTGGAAGGGCACCGACCTGCTGCCCCGGCTGCTGGCCGACGACGCCCTTCTCGGCGCGACCGAGGAGGGCCAGCTGTTCGGTCTCGACTGGGTGCGCAGCCTGGGGGCGCTGCCCAACGAGTACGTCTACTACTACGACTTCACCCGGGAGGCGGTCGCCGCGATCCGGCGGAGCGGTCCCACCCGGGGCGAGTTCCTCCGGGGCCAGCAGGACGCGTTCTACGCGGCCGCCGCCGCGGATCCCGAGCGTTCGCAACGGCTCTGGACCGCCACCCGCGACGAGCGCGAGAGCACCTACATGGCGGCCGAGCACGCCGGTGCGCCCCGGGGCGGGGATACCGGGGTCGCCGACGTCGGGGGCTACGAGGGGGTGGCGCTCGCGCTCATGCGGGCCATCGCCCACGACGAGCCCGCGACGATGATCCTCAACGTCGCCAACGGCTCCACCGTCTCGGCGCTGCCCGCCGACGCGGTCGTCGAGGTCCCCGTGCGCGTCGACCGCGCGGGTCCGCGCACCCTGCCGGTGACCGCCCCCGACCTCCACCAGCTCGGGCTCATGGCGCAGGTCAAGGCCGTCGAGCGGCTGACCATCGAGGCGGCCGTGACGGGGTCACCGGACGCCGCCGAGCGCGCGTTCGCGCTGCACCCGCTCGTCGACTCCGTGACCACCGCACGGTCCCTGCTCGCGACCTACCGGGAGCGCATCCCCGAGGTCGACGCGGTGTTCTCGCGGTGAGCGCCGCCCCGACCCCCGCGGCTCCCGGGCTCGACGTGCGCACCGCACGGACGACCCATCGGCCCGGGGACCCGGTCCGGCTGCTGGTCGACGCACCCCGGGCGGCGTCCGCGGTGGTCACGGTGACCCATCTCGGGGATCCGGTGAGCGAACGGCCGGCCGCCCTGCGAGCCGGGCGGCAGGAGGTCGACCTCGGTCCGCTGGCCGAGGGGTCCTACGCGGTGCTTGTTCAAGCCGGGTCCTTCAGCGCCGCAACGGCGTTCGACGTGCTCACCGACCCGCGCAGCCGTCCGCGCTACGGCTACCTCGCCGACTTCGGCCCGGACCGCCGCGACGACGAGGCCGTCGCCGACTCGCTGCGCGACCACCACATCACCGTCGTCCAGCTCTACGACTGGATGTACCGGCACGCCGATCTCGTGCCTCCGGCCGACGACTTCCTGGACGCGCTCGGCCGTCCGCTCTCCCTGGCCACGGTGCGCCGGCTCGTCGAGACGGTGCGTGGCATCGGTGCCACCGCCCTCGGCTACGCCGCGGTCTACGGGGCCGGGCAGGAGTATGCGTCAGCGCATCCCGACGAGGTGCTCCACCACCGCGACGGGTCACCCTGGATGCTCGCCGACTTCCTCTGGATCATGGACATCAGCCCCGGCTCGTCCTGGTCGCAGCACATCGTCGCGACGATGCGCGAGGCAGTGACCACCGTCGGTCTGGACGGCCTCCACCTCGACCAGTACGGCCACCCCAAGGTGGCGGTCACCGCGGCCGGCGAGCCGGTGGACCTCGCGGAGGCGTTCCCGGCGCTCATCGAGGCGGTGCGGGACGCCTTACCGTCGTCGACGCTGATCTTCAACAACGTCAACGACTTTCCCACCCGCCGCACCGTCACCGCCCGGCAGGACGCGACGTACATCGAGGTATGGCCGCCCCACGACGACTACGCCGACCTCGTGCGCCTCGTCGAGGTGGCCCGCGACCTGGCGCCGACCCGCCCGGTGATCCTCGCGGCATACCTCGAGCCGTTCGCGACCGCCGGCGGCCCGCCGGAGGTCACGGGGGCCGCGCTGGCGCTCGCCACGGTCTGGGCCGCGGGTGGCCAGTACCTCCTGTTCGGGGAGGTCGCCGGTCTGCTCGTGGACCCCTACTACCCCCGCTTCGCCACCCTCGACGCCCCGGCGGTGTCGGTGCTGCGGGCGTTCTCCGACTTCGCGGTGGCCAACGGCGACCTCCTCTTCGCCGTCGACGGCGCGGACACCAGCGCGTCCCTGGCCGGCGGCGTCAACGAGGACGTCGTCGTCACCGGCGCGCCCGTGAGCGTGCGGCCGCGGGCCGGGCACGTGTGGGTGCGCACGAGCCGCGTCGGCGGGCGCCTCGTCGTGCAGCTCGTCGACTACCGCCACCAGCGGGACAGCCGGTGGAACCGGGCCCGGACGCCCAGCGAGGCGATCCCCGGGCTCACGCTGCAGGTGCGGGTCGCGAGCGCGGCGCCGACCGTGCGCTTCGGGCATCCTGGGGGCGGTCCGGCGCTGAGCCGGCTGACCCCGGCGGACGGCGGCGACACCGTGAGCGTGACGGTGCCCGACTTCCACACCTGGGCGCTGCTCGTCGTCGACGAGTAGCCGGTCGAAGTGGCAGGTCGCAGCAGGTCGCGGGCTCAGACGACCTGGCGCAGCAGCCCGGTGTCGACGTCGTAGACGAAGCCACCCACGCGCACGTGGTCCGCGACGAGGGGGTGGGTGCGCACCTTCTGCACGTCGAGGCGCAAGGCGGCCTCCTGGTCCTCGACGACGTGGAACGGGTACCACGTGGCGTCGGTGCCGGCCGACGCGCTGACCCGCTCACGCAGCTCGGCCGCGCTGTTGGAGGCCACGGCGCAGCGGGTGTGCGGCACGACGAGGATGCGGTCCACCCCCAGCAGGTGCGTGCCGAGCACGAGCGCCTCGAGCGCGGCGTCGTCGACCCGGCCGCCGGGGTTGCGGAAGATCTTGGCGTCGCCCGGGGCGAGACCGACCATGCGCAGGGGGTCGATGCGCGAGTCCATGCACGTGACCATCGCGACGCCGGCGTGGGCGACGCCGTCGAAACCCTTGACCGGCGCGGTCTTCGCGTAGTCGCGGTTGGCCGCCAGCAGGTCGTCGAACCCCTCGGTGGTCATGCCCGTCCTTCCGTCCCCCTCGCGTCGAGGGCTGGTTCTGTGTGCTCCAGACCACCGTCAGCCTAGGGGACGCCTCCCCCCGGAGGTAGGCCGTGGCCGCCTCTCGCGGAACGGGCATTCCGGGCCCGAGAAAGTCACCCCGCCGACGTCCCGCAAGAACAAAACCACCACGCGCCGAGGATGCCGGGTGCGGGCAGTTCCCGCGCTAGATCACGAATCGGCCAATCCTGTGTCACCTGTGGCGCGGATCACCGGCTGTGGTGTGTGATGACCCCCAGAGAGACGAGGAGACCTCCGGGGCGCTGAGCGCCCCATGGCGACGACCGGCGACCGTGCCGGTGCTGTCACCACCCGGCCGCGAGCGGCCGACCCGCGTGGGGCCAAAGGCGCCCCCAGATCGCCTCCGAGGAGGAGTCAGAACAATGATCAGTCGCAGGGCAAGCGTGACCGCTCTCGTGGGTGTGGCCGTAGCCGGCCTCGCCTCGGGATGCCTGTCGTCCGGGGGGTCGAGCAGCACGGGCGCCGGCGGGGACGCCACCGCCAGTGGCCCCGGCAAGTCGAGCGTCGAAGTGATGTACGGCTTCGGCAACGAGCAGGAGACCGCCTTCCAGAAGGACCTCAACAAGTTCGCGGCGGCCAACGGCTTCAGCATCAAGTTCACCAAGGCCGGATCGTGGGACACCGAGATCCGGGCCCGGGTCGCCGGTGGCAACCCGCCGGACGTGGGCCTCTTCCCGCAGCCCGGGGTCATGTGCGACCTGTCGAAGCAGAAGAAGGTGCTCTCGTACGACGACGCCACCGTCGCCACCGACAAGGCCACCCTCGTTCCCGGCTTCGTCGGCGCGGGTACGTGCGCGGACGGCAAGGTCTACGGCCTGCCGTCCGCCGTCAGCGTCAAGTCCTTGCTGTGGACCGACGCCCCGTCCTTCACCGGCGCCGGCTACACCCAGCCGCAGACCCTTGACGACATGCTGGCCCTCACCGACAAGATCCGCACCGCCGGCAAGACGCCGTGGTGCATCGCGGCGGAGTCGGGCAACGCGACCGGGTGGCCGATCACGGACTGGATCGAGGACCTCGTCCTGCGCCTGGCCGGCCCGGACAACTACGACAAGTGGGTCACCGGCGCACTGAAGTTCAACAGCCCGGAGATCAAGCCGGCGTTCGAGTACTTCCAGAAGATCGCCTTCACCGACGGCAACGTCCTCGGCGGCCAGAAGGCCATCGTCGCGACGAACTTCCAGACCGGCGGGAACCCGCTGTTCAAGCAGCCCCCCGGCTGCTACCTGTTCAAGCAGGCCACCTTCATCGCCGGCAAGGGCGGCTTCCCGGACGACGTCCTGGCCAAGCTCGACACCGAGGTCGGCGTCTACCCCTTCCCGCCGAAGACCGCCGGCGACACCCCGGTCGAGGTCGGCGGCGACTTGGCGGCGGCGTTCAACAACGACGCCAACACGATCAAGCTGCGTAACTTCATCGCCAGCAAGGACAACGGTGTCGAGGCCGCCAAGGCGGGATACCTCTCTCCGCACAAGACGGCCGACGCGACCCTTCTGCCCAACAAGGTCCTCCAGAAGATCGCGACGGACGTGCTCTACAAGGCCTCGGCCGCCCGCTTCGACGGGTCGGACCTCATGCCGGCCAAGGTCGGTGCCGGCACGTTCTGGACCGAGCCCGTCAAGTGGATCTCGGGTCAGCAGGACCTCGACACCACGCTCAACAACATCGACGCCAGCTTCCCCAAGTCGAGCTGACCTCGGTCCGGCAGCCGCGGAGAGACCTGACCGGTCCCTCCGCGGCTGTCGGATGACCACTGTGTGCGGCACCGTCTGAGACACCGTTCGTCTCGGACTTCTGCGAGAAGGGACCGAGTCCTTGGCCATCAAGCTGCTCAACGCCGTCATTGCCATCATCGGGGGCATCGGCGGCTCCATGATCCTGTTCTGGATCCTCAACAAGCTCGCGGAGTCGCTCAAGGGGCGGTGGGAGGACCGGGTCAAGCCCTGGATGTTCGCCGGCCCGGCGATCCTCGCGATCGCCGTCTACCTGATCTACCCGGCGATCTCGACGATCCAGCTGAGCTTCGCCAACGACGACTCGACCGCCTACGTCGGGTTCAAGAACTACGCCAACCTGCTGACGGACAAGACGTTCCTGCAGGTGCTGTTCAACAACGTGCTGTGGATCCTCATCGTCCCGGCCGCGACGGTGGGCCTCGGCCTCGGTGTGGCGGTCCTGGCCGACCGGCTCCGGCCGCGGGGCGAGAAGATCAGCAAGACCCTCATCTTCCTGCCGATGGCCATCTCCATGGTCGGCGCGGCGACGATCTGGCGCACGATCTACGAGTACCAGCCGTCGGGTACCCCGCAGATCGGGGCGCTGAACGCCCTGTTCGGCCTCTTCGACAAGGGCCCGTTCTTCTGGTACTCGATCGACACCCTGCACCTGAACAGCCTGCTGCTGATGATCATCCTCATCTGGACGCAGGTCGGGTACTCCATGGTGCTGCTGTCCGCGGCCATCAAGTCGGTCCCGGAGGACACCCTGGAGGCCGGGCGCATCGACGGCGCGGGTGAGCGGCGGATCTTCTTCAGCCTCGTCATCCCGCAGATCTGGCCGACCCTCATCACCGTCTTCATCACGGTGCTCATCGGGGTCATGAAGGTCTTCGACATCGTCTACGTCACGACGAACGGCAACTTCAACACCGACGTCATCGGACGCCGGTTCTACGACGAGATGTTCACCCAGGGCAACTACGGCTACGCCGCGTCGATCGTCGTGATCCTCATGATCGCGATCATCCCGATCCTGATCTACCAGGTCCGTCAGTTCCGGGCCGAGGAGGCTGCACGATGAGCACGTCCATCCAGCCCGGCGTCGGCGCTCCCGAGGAGGCGCCCAAGGCGCCGCAGGTCCTGCGGCAGAGCAAGGTCGGCAGCGGCCCGGGCAGCGCCACCTGGCCCGTACGCATCGTCGTCGGGGTGCTCTGCCTGTTCTGGATCATCCCGGTGCTCGGCCTGCTCATCAACTCGTTCCGCAGCCGTGACGCGCAGTTCAGCTCCGGGTGGTGGACGGCGATCGCGAACCCGCTGGACTTCACCCAGTGGACCCTGAGCAACTTCACCCAGGTGCTCGGCGACAACACCAGCGGCGTCAACATGGGCCAGGCGTTCGTCAACAGCTTCATCGTCACCGTGCCCGCAACGGTCATCCCGATCCTCATCGCGGCGTTCGCGGCCTACGCGTTCACCTTCATGCAGTTCCGGGGACGCGACATCGTCTTCGTCGTCATCGTCGGCCTGCTCGTCGTGCCCAACCAGGTGGCCCTCGTGCCCCTGCTCAAGCTCTACGGCAGCGTCGGTCTCAACGGCACCTTCCTGGCCGTGTGGCTCGCCCACATCGGCTTCGGTATGCCGCTCGCCGTCTACATCCTGCGCAACTACATGTCCGGCCTGCCCATGGCCATCATCGAGTCGGCGAAGATCGACGGTGCGAGCCACTTCACGACGTTCTGGCGGCTCATCATCCCCATGTCCACCCCGGCCCTGGCGTCGTTCGCGATCTTCCAGTTCCTCTGGGTCTGGAACGACCTGCTCATCGCCCTGCTGTTCCTCGGCCGCGGCGAGAACACCATCCTCACGGTGGCGCTCCAAGGCCTCCAGGGCCAGACCGGTCAGGGGCGTGAGCTCATCCCGGCGGCCGGGTTCGTCACGATCATCGTGCCGATCATCGTGTTCCTCTCCCTGCAGCGGTACTTCATCCGCGGCATGACCTCCGGCGCCGTCAAGGGCTGACCCGCCACCGAACCGTCCGCCCGCCCGCAGACGACGGCGCCCGGGAGACCTCGGTCTCCCGGGCGCTGTGCTGTCGTCCCGGGGTGGGCCGGCCGAGGCCGGAGGGGTCGGGCTCTAGGAGGCCGGGATCTCGTCGCGGCTCGGCGCATACGCCCCGGCCCGCGAGACGGTGATCCCGCCGGTGGTGATGGCCCGCTCGATGGCGGGGCGGACGTCGTCGAGGGACGCCGCGCGCAGCCGCTCCCGAGCCGCGACCGAGCCCAGGAGCCCCGCGTCGAGCAGCCCGGACACCAAGCCGGCCATGAACGAGTCACCGGCCCCCACCGTGTCGGCGACCTCGGTGCGCGCGGCCGGGCAGGTGGCCACGGACCCGACGTGGTGCAGGGCGTAGAGCGCGCCCTCGCCGCCGCGGGTGACGACGGTGAGGGAGGCGCCGAGAGCGCCCCAGTGCCGCAGCACGTCGGGGACGTAGCGGTCGGGGTAGAGCCACTCGATGTCCTCGTCACTGGCCTTGACGACGTCAGCGAGGGCGACGACGGCCTCGATGCGGGGGCGGACGTCGTCGGGGGAGCCCATGAGGCTGGGGCGCACGTTGGGGTCGTAGGAGACGGTGGCCGTGGGCTGGGCCCGTCCCACCGCGTCAAGGACCTGCGCCCCGCCGGGCTCGAGGACCGCGGCGATGCTGCCCGTGTGCAGGTGTCCGAACGAGGCGAGGTCCGCCAGTGGCGGCACCTGCCAGGTGATGTCGAACTCGTAGGTGGCCGCGCCCTGGTCGTCGAGCACCGCGCGGGCGACCGAGGTGTGGTCGGCGCCGTCGCTGCCCGCAACGAGCCTGGTGCCCATGGCGGCGCACCGTTCGGCGATCCGCTGACCTCGCTCGTCCGCCCCGACCCACGTGGCCAGGGCGACGTCGTGGCCGAGGGCCGCCAGGCCGAAGGCGACGTTGGCCGGGCTCCCGCCGACGTGCTCGACGGCCGGGGCACCGCTGCGCTCGACGGCGTCGACGAGGGCCTCGCCGATGACGAGCACCGCTGCGGCGTCGGGCGCGGGGCTGGGGGTGGTGCTCATCGCGGGCGTCTCCTCCGTGGCGGGGTCGGCGCAACTCTAGGGCCAACCGCGCAGCCCACGTTTGGTCCCGCGGGGGCCAGGAGAGACGATGGGCGCATGAGCGTGACGGGACCGGACACCGTGCCGGAGGCCCCGTCGCCGGCGCCCGCGCCGCGCAGCCGCTACTCGATGGGCTCCAGCAGCAACATGGTGCGCTCGCTGGTCGTCATCCTCGGGATGGTCGGGGTGCTCATCGCCATCGTGCCGCGCACGACCGGCATCACGCAGCCGCCCGTCGATGCCGCCTCCGTCGTCTCGGACGCGGTGACCCAGTCCGGGCTGCCGTTCGAGGCGCCCGTCGACCTGCCGACGGGGTGGTCGCCGACCAACGCCCGGTATGCCGCGAGTACCGACGGGCTCATGACCTGGCAGGGCGGGTGGTCCACGCCGGAAGGCGGGTACGTCGCGATCCGCCAGACCAAGGCGGCCAGCCCGGCCTGGCTCAAGGCGGCCACGAGCGACGGCAAACCCACCGGTCAGGTGCAGGTCGGGGGCCGCACGTGGGCCCGCTACGTCGCCACAGCGGCCCAGGCCGGAGGGCTCGCCCGCACGAGCCTCGTCGACGTGCCCTCGGGCGCCGCGGCGACGACGTCAGTGACCACGGTGGTCACCGCCACCGCGGCGGACGCCGACCTGGCCACCTTCGTCACGGCGTTGCGGCCGGCCCAGCCTCGCTGATCTGACGCTGCGCGCCGTCGAGCCACGACGTGCAGTGGGCCGCCAGGGCCTCCCCGCGCCGCCACAGGCGCATGCCCTCCTCGAGCGGCACCTGGCCCCCTTCGAGCCGGGCGACGATGCTGCTCAGCTCGTCGCGGGCGTCCTCGTAGGACAGCGCATCCACGTCGGGGAACTCGGCCGCGGCGGGTGCGTCGGGGGTGGGTGCGTCGGGGGTGGGTGCGTCGGGGGTGGGTGCGTCTGGGGCGTCTGGGGTGGGTGCGCTGCGCTCGGAGGCCTTGGCCATGCGGCGAGCCTAGTTGGGGGCGCCGACGGTGCGGACCCCGAAGTCGCCGTCGGCGACCCGGACGCGCAGCAGCTCGTCCGGCTCGAGCTCGTCCTGCGAGCGGACGACCCGGCCGTCGCGGTGCTGCACGACGGCGTACCCGCGCTCGAGGGTGGACTGGGGAGAGACGGCGCGCACCCGGGCGGCCAGGTGGCGTACCTCGTCGTCGGCGCGGTGCAGGCGGGTGACCATCCGCTCCCGGGCACGGTCGCGCAGGGCGACGAGGCGCTCGCGCTGCCGCACGACGAGGGCGGTGGGGTCGGCCATGACCGGCCGGCTGCGCAGCGCCTGCAGGACCTGCCGCTCGTGGTCCAGGCGGCGGGTCAGGGCGCGGGTCGCCCGGTGGCGGGCCTGTTCGGCGCGCTCGCGCTCGGCCTGCGCGTCGGGGACGACCCGCTTGCCGGCGTCGGTGGGGGTGGACGCCCGCCAGTCGGCGACGAAGTCGAGCAACGGGGTGTCGACGTCGTGGCCGATGGCGCTGACGACGGGCGTGACCGCCTCGGCGACGGCCCGCAGCAGCGTCTCGTTGGAGAAGGGCAGCAGCTCCTCGGCGGCGCCGCCACCGCGGGCGATGACGATGACGTCGACCTCGGGGTCGGCGTCCAGCTCGTGCAGCGCCGCGGTGACCTCGGTCACGGCGTTGGCACCCTGCACGGCGACCTGCCGGATCGCGAAGCGGACGGACGGCCACCGCCGCCGGGCGTTCTCGACGACGTCCTTCTCGGCCGCGCTGTCGCGGCCGGTGACCAGGCCGACCTGGCGGGGGAGGAACGGCAGCGGACGCTTGCGGTCGGCGTCGAACAGGCCCTCGGCCGCGAGGCGCTGCTTGAGGATCTCCACCCGCGCGAGCAGGTCGCCGACCCCGACGGGCCGGATCTGACGGGCGTCGAGGGTGAGGGTGCCGCGCTTGGGCCAGAACACCGGCTTGGCCTGCAGCACGACGCGGGCGCCCTCGACGAGCGGGGAGCCCATGGCCGCGATGGCGTGCACGGAGATGCTCGCCGACAGCGACATGTCGACGTCGGGGTCGCGGAGCGTGAGGTAGGCGGTGGTGGCCCGTCGGTTGACCTGGACGACCTGGCCCTCGACCCAGAGCGCCGACATCTTGTCGACGTAGTCCACGATCTTGAGGCTGAGTACCCGCACCGGCCACGGGGCCTCGGCGGTCGTGTCCGCGGCCCGTTCGGGCAGCGGGGCTCCAGCGGTCACGTCCTCACCCTAGGAGCCCCCCCGGAGCCCGGCGGGCTGACCGGCCGACAGCCGGGCGCACGTAGCATGGGCGGCATGTCCGGCGCTGCTCCCCCCTCGTCCAAGCGGGTCCTTCTGGCCGCTCCCCGCGGCTACTGCGCAGGGGTCGACCGGGCGGTCGTCACCGTCGAGAAGGCGCTCGAGCTGTACGGCGCTCCGGTCTACGTGCGCAAGGAGATCGTCCATAACAAGCACGTCGTGACCACCCTGGCCCAGCGCGGCGCCGTCTTCGTGGACGAGACCGACGAGGTGCCCGAGGGCGCGACCGTCGTCTTCAGCGCCCATGGCGTGGCTCCGGTGGTCCACGAGGAGGCGCGCGCCCGCAGCCTCAAGGCCATCGACGCCACCTGCCCGCTCGTCACCAAGGTGCACCGCGAGGCCGTGCGCTTCGCCGACGACGACTACGACATCCTGCTCATCGGCCACGAGGGCCACGAGGAGGTCGTCGGGACGGCCGGTGAGGCGCCCGACCACATCACCCTCGTCGACGGCCCGGCCGACGTCGCGAACGTCGAGGTGCGCGACCCCGAGCGCGTCGTATGGCTGTCGCAGACGACGCTCTCGGTGGACGAGACGATGGAGACCGTGCGGCTGCTGCGCGAGCGGTTCCCCCGGCTGCAGGACCCGCCCAGCGACGACATCTGCTACGCCACCCAGAACCGTCAGCTCGCCGTGAAGCAGATGGCGGCCGAGTGCGACCTCGTCGTCGTCGTGGGCTCGCGCAACTCCTCCAACTCCGTGCGGCTGGTCGAGGTGGCCCTGGAGCACGGCGCGAAGGCAGGGCGCCTCGTCGACTACGCCGAGGAGATCGACCCCGCGTGGCTCGACGGGGTCTCGACCATCGGCGTCACCTCCGGCGCCAGCGTGCCGGAGATCCTCGTGCGCGACGTCCTGGCCCGCCTGGCCGAGGCCGGCTTCGACGACGTGCGCCCGGTCGTCGCCGCCGAGGAGTCGCTGCTGTTCTCCCTCCCCACCGAGCTGCGCCGCGACCTCAAGGCCCGCTCCGGTCAGGAGCCGGGCTCCGTGCGGCACGACCCCGCGACCACCGAGGCCGGCGCCCTGCGCTGAGCCTCGGGTCACGCCGACCGGTCTGACCGGGTCTCGTCGTCCGGGCGCGCGGAGGAGGCCGGATCACCGGACTCGCGGGCGAGGTCGAACGGCCCGGGCTCGAGGCCGAGGTCGAGCTCCGGCCGCCGGTCGGCGTCCTCGAGCGCGTCGAAGTCGGCGAACTCAGCAGAGCCCACGAGCTCGGCGGACGTGAGTGGCCGGAGCGCCGTCTGGAGTGGCGGCAGGGTCGGCAGGGGCCGCTCGACGACCCCGAGCTCGTGCAGTCGCCGCGCCGTCGGTAGGACGCGCGTCTCCAGTGAGCCGACGAAGCCGTTGTAGGCCTCGACCGAGCGCCGGAGCGCCGAGCCCATCGTGCGCACGTGGCTGCCGAGCGCGCCGAGCCGCTCGTGCAGCTCGCGACCGACCGTGAGCAGCTCGCGAGCGTGGTCGGCGAGCGCGTCCTGGCGCCAGGTGTAGGCGACGGTGCGCAGCAGGGCCAGCAGCGTGGCGGGCGAGGCGAGTACGACCCGCCGCGCCATGGCGTACTCGTGCAGGTCGGGGTCCTGGGCGAGGGCCGCGCTGAGGATGGCGTCGCCCGGCACGAAGCAGACGACCATCTCGGGTGTCGTCGCGAACGCCGTCCAGTAGCCCTTGGCCGCCAGTGTGTCGACGTGGCCGCGCAGCGCCTTGGCGTGCGCGCCGAGGGCGGCCGCGCGGCCGCGGGCGTCGACCCCCTCGGCCTGCGCGGCGAGGAAGCCCGACATCGGGGCCTTGGCGTCGACGACGAGGGTCTTCTCCCCCGGGAGCCGCACGACGACGTCGGGGCGCACGACGCGGTCGTCACCCGTCATGGCCGTCACCTGTTCGTCGAAGTCGCAGTGGGCGAGCATCCCCGCGTGCTCCAGCACCCGGCGCAGCTGCACCTCGCCCCAGGAGCCCCGCACCGACGAGGCATTGAGCGACCCGGCCAGTGACGCGGTCTGCGCCCCGAGCTCGGTCGTGCTGCGACTGACCCGGGCCATCTCGGCGGCCACGGCGCTGAACTGGGCCACACGCTCGCGCTCGAGCTCGTGGACCTGCCGCTCCACACGGTCGAGGCTGAGCCGCAGCGGGGCGATCATCTGGGCCGTCTCGGAGTCCTCGCTGAGGGCCGCCTCGAGGTCGACGACGCGCTCCCGCAGCAGGTCGCGCTCGAGGCTTGCGGACGCGAGCCGCACGGCATACCGGGAACGCAGGACGAGCCACGTGAGCACGGCGCCCACCGAGAGGCCGGCGAGCGCGAGGAGGGTCTGCATGTCGGCAGCGTGGCAGGCCGCACCGACATGCGCGGGGACGCTGCGGGACCTACCGCCGGTGGTGCGACTCCTGCAGGCCGTAGACCGGGGTCTCGAGCCCCTCGTACCTCGCCCTGAGCTGCAGGGCGAGGAACTGGGAGTAGTGCCGCGACTGGTGCAGGTTGCCGCCGTGGATCCAGAGGTTCGGGACGTTGGTCGGCTTCCACATGTTCCGCAGCTCGCCCTCCCAGGGGCCGGGGTCCTTGGTCGTGCCCGAGCCGAACCCCCAGACCTTGCCGACACGGTCGGCGACCTCGGGCGAGATGAGCGTCTCCAGGAAGCCGTTCATCGACTGGTAGCCGGTGGCGTAGACGACGACGTCGGCGGGCAGCGTCGTGCCGTCCGTGAGCACGACGGCGTCCTCGGTGAGGTGGTCGACGTGGCCGTGGACGACGGGCACCCGGCCGTCGATGACGAGCTGCCCCGCGCCCACGTCGATGTAGTAGCCGGAGCCGCGGCGCAGGTACTTCATGAACAGGCCCGAGCCGTCCTCGCCGAAGTCGAGGTCGAAGCCGGCCGCCCGCAGGCCGTCGTAGTACTCCTTGTCGCGCACCTGGGCCTCGTCGTAGGCCGGTTTCAGGGCGTCGGCCATGATCCGGTAGGGCAGCGACGCGAAGACGAGGTCGGCCTTCTCCGTCGTCATCCCGGCGGCCAGCGCCCGCTCGGAGTAGAGGTCACCGAGCCCGAGGTCCATGAGCGTCTCGCTCTTGATGAGGTGGGTGCTCGAGCGCTGGACCATCGTCGGGTGCGCGCCGGCCTCCCAGAGGGCGGCGCAGATGTCGAAGGCCGAGTTGTTGGAGCCGACGACGACGACGTTCTGGCCGGCGTACTGCTCCGCTCCGGCGAACTCCGACGAGTGCTGCTGCACGCCGCGGAACACGTCCTGGCCGGCATACGTCGGGCGGTTGGGGTAGCCGCTGACCCCGAGGGCGACGACGAGGTGCTTCGGGCGCAGGACGACCTCTTGCCCGTCGCGGTCGACGGTGACGACCCACTCCTGCGCCTCGTCGTCCCACCGGGCGTTGCTCGCGGTGGAGCGTGTCCAGTAGCTGAGCTCCATCAGCGCGACGTAGTGCTCCAACCAGTCACCGATCTTGTCCTTGGCCGCGAAGACCGGCCAGTGCTCGGGGAACTTGAGGTACGGCAGGTGGTCGTACCAGACCGGGTCGTGCAGGTGGAGGGACTTGTAACGCTTGCGCCAGGAGTCACCCGCCCGGTCGTTCCGCTCGAGGATGACGGTCGGTATGCCGTGCCGCTCCAGCCGCGCGCCGAGCCCGATACCGCCCTGGCCCCCGCCGACGACGACGACGTAGGGCTGCTCGGAGTCACCCAGCGCCGCGTCGGCCTCCGTGCGGCGCTCGAGCCACGACTTCCGGCCGGGCACGACCTCGTGCTCGACGCCCTTCTCGCGGCGGGTGCCGAGCGGCTCCTCGAAGCCCTTCAGCTCGACCATCGTCGTCAGCAGGGTGAACGCCTTGCCGTCCTGGAGCCGCAGGTGACCGAACCCGCGCGCTTCGGCGGTCTCGAAGTCGACCCACGCCTCCTCCGCACCCGGCTCGCCGGTGGCCGGTTCCGAGAGGGCCCAGCCCTTGGGCTGCACCCGGGCGAGCGTCGAGCGGAGCAGGTCGGCGATGGCGTCGTGACCCTCGACGGTCGTGATGTTCCAGGTGAAGGCCACGAGGTCGCGCCAGAGGCCGTCGGGCGTGAACAGAGCGGTGGCCGCGTCGACGTCCTGCGCGGAGAGCGCGGCGTCGAAGGCCGTGAGCCACTGTTCGACGGCGGTGCTGGGGCTGGGAGCCGGACTCCCATCGGCACGGTCACCGGGCGCGGTCTGCAGGTCGGACTCTGACGTCATCGGAGCTCCTTCGGTCGGCTGGCGTCTGCCCTATTGGACACCCGCGGGAGGCGCCCGTCACGGTTCGGCGGGCGACTGTCCACGCTCTGGTAGAGATGCCCCATGGAGAGGCCACGCAGCGAGTTCGACGACGAGATCGCGGTGGCGCCGGTGAAAGGCGGCCAGGGCGTCTACGCGGGACACTTCGGCGAGGGCTGGCGGATCGGCAACGGCGTCAACGGCGGGGTCATCATGGCGCTCGCCGCCACCGCGCTGCAGCACCGGCTGGAGCAGGACGGCGGCCACGGCGACGTCCTGGCGCTGAGCGGCTACTTCGTCACCCCGGCCGCCCCGGGGCCGGTCGAGGCGCATACCGAGGTGGTGCGGGTCGGACGCACGATGTCGACCGGGCAGGTCTCCGTGCGCCAGCCGGGGCCGGAGGGGGCGCTCGTCGAGCGGATGCGGGCGCTCGCGAGCTACGCCGACCTCGACGCGTCGGCGACCGTGCTGCGCTCGTCGCCGGCCCCGGAGATGCCGCCGCCGGAGGAGTGCCTGTCGGCCCAGGAGGCCCCGCCGGACTTCCTCGCCGCGTCGTCGCTGCTCGACCGGCTCGACCTGCGCATCGACCCCGCCACGGCCGGGTGGGCCATGGGGCGGCCCAGCAAGCAGGGCGCCATGCGCGGCTGGCTCCGGCTGCGCGACGGGCGTGAGCCCGACCCCGTCATGCTGCTCTTCGCCCTCGATGCCCTGCCCCCGGTGGCGTTCGACCTCGGCATCCTCGGCTGGGCGCCGACGCTCGAGTTCACCGGCCACGTCCGCGGCCGACCGGCTCCCGGCTGGCTGCGGGTGGAGCTCACGACGAGCACCGTGACCAGCGGCCTCATGGAGGAGGACGCCGTGATCTGGGACACCGAGGGGCGGGTCGTCGCGCAGTCGCGGCAGCTGTGCGGGATCAGGGCGCCCCGTGAGCGGAACTAGACTCCCGTCCTCGTGGCCCTCACCATCGGCATCGTCGGACTGCCCAACGTCGGCAAGTCCACCCTCTTCAACGCGCTGACCAAGAACAACGTGCTCGCGGCGAACTACCCGTTCGCGACGATCGAGCCCAACGTCGGTGTCGTCCCGCTGCCCGACCCTCGGCTCGGCGTGCTGACCCGGCTGTTCTCCAGCGACAAGACCGTGCCCGCCACGGTCTCCTTCGTCGACATCGCCGGCATCGTGCGCGGGGCGTCGGAGGGGGAGGGGCTGGGCAACAAGTTCCTCGCCAACATCCGCGAGGCCGACGCGATCTGCCAGGTCATCCGCGTCTTCGAGGACGACGACGTCGTGCACGTGGAGGGGAAGGTCTCCCCTGAGGGCGATATCGAGACGATCAACACCGAGCTCGTCCTCGCCGACCTGCAGACGCTGGAGAGGGCGGTGCCCCGCCTCGAGAAGGAGGCGCGGGTCGCCAAGGACCGCAAGGCCGCCCTCGACAACGCCCTCGCGGCGCAGGCCGTGCTCGAGAAGGGCGACACGCTGTATGCCGCGGGCGCCGCCGCGGGGGTCGACCTGGCGGAGGCGCGCTCGCTGTCCCTGCTGACGACCAAGCCCTTCATCTACGTCTTCAACCTCTCGGAGGAACAGCTCGGGGACGAGACGCTGAAGGCCCGGCTGCGCGAGCTCGTCGCGCCGGCCGACAGCGTCTTCCTCGACGCCAAGCTGGAGATGGACCTCGCCGAGCTCGACGACGAGGAGGCGCTCGAGCTGCTGCAGAGCGTGGGCGCGGAGGAGTCGGGCCTCGACCAGCTGGCGCGGGTCGGCTTCCATACCCTCGGCCTGCAGACCTACCTCACGGCCGGGCCGAAGGAGTCACGGGCCTGGACGGTCAAGCAGGGGGCCACGGCCCCCGAGGCGGCCGGCGTCATCCACACCGACTTCCAGCGTGGCTTCATCAAGGCCGAGATCGTCTCCTTCGACGACCTCGTCGCCGCCGGCTCGATGGCCGCCGCCAAAGCGGCCGGCCGGGTGCGCATCGAGGGCAAGGAGTACCTCATGGCCGACGGCGACGTCGTCGAGTTCCGCTTCAACGTCTGAGACCCGACCGACCGACGGGCTCGAGTCCGGCTCCGGGGCGGGACGGGCCGGCATACCGGACACCCGCCCGTCGGTCGGGACCACGGCCAGCCCGGTGCGACGGCCCCGACATAGCATCGCCCGCCATGGGTGACGGGCCGCCGACGGGGACGACCGGCACCGCTAAATGGACCGCGGCGGCGCGAGCCCGGGAGTCGGCGCGGCCCGACCGCCTGTTCGACGACCCCTGGGCCGCCGAGCTCGCCGGCCCCGAGGGGTTCGCCATGCTCGCCGCGCGCGAGCCCGACGGCCGGCCCAACGTCTACCTGCCGGTGCGGACCCGGTTCGTCGACGACCTCGTCACCGGCCGGTGCGCCTGGGCCGACCAGGTCGTGCTGCTGGGGGCCGGCTACGACACCCGGGTGCTCCGGCTGCCCCTCGCTGCCGGAAGGAGGGTCTTCGCGCTCGACGCCCCCGACCTCCTCGAGGCCACGGCGCGGGTGGTCGCCCGCGTCCGGGGCGACCACCCGAGCGGCCCGGCGTGGGTCCCCGTCGCGGTCGACCTGCGTGCGCCCTGGGGCGCCGCCCTCCTCGGGTCCGGCTTCGACCCCGCCACCCCGACCCTCTGGGTCGCCGAGGGACTGCTCTACTACCTCGCGGCGGACGACGTCGACCGGCTGCTCGGCACGGCGGCCCGGCTGTCGCATACGCGCTCGGCGTTCGTGGCCGACGCGTTCGCCACGGGCCTGCTGGAGCTGCCCTCCATGCGCGCCTACGTCGAGGGCCGCCGCCGCTCGAGGCTCCACCCGCCGTTCTGCACGGACGACCCCCGTGGGCTGCTGACGCGCACCGGCTGGACCGTCGACCGCATCGTCGAGCCGGGTCAGGAGGGGGCCCGGTTCTCGCGGCTGACCGCGCTGCCCGACCCCTGGGACGGCGGCGGGCAGCCCAGGATGCGGACCTACCTCATGGTCGGTGCCCGAGCCTGACCCGGACCGACGGACTGGCACGAGTCGCGTTTCGGGGCTGGACGGCACGGCATACCGGACACCGGCCAGTCCGTCGGCCCGGGCGGTGGCGCGGCATACCGGCGTGGGCACCGAAAAGCCCGGTCCCACCGGGACCGGGCATGGGTGGCGGTTCACGTACCACAACGGGCCAACCGCCGAAGTTTTCGGTGACGGGCGAACCCGTCTGCCCTGAAGGAGCAGCTTCAGTCTGTGGTGATACGACGCGGACGGTCCGGAGGATGGGTGGAACACGCCCGGTGGATGTCGAATCGTGACCGAACGGGGGAGCCGGCCGTCAGGAGCCGAACTGGACGACGTCCCGGTCGAGGGGCAGCTCGTCGGTGCGCTTCGACGACGGGGTCGCCGCCGCGAAGGGCAGGACGCCGGTCGGCTCGAGGCCCATGTTGTCGTCCCACAGCCGCGCCGTGACCCGACCGAGCAGCGTGAAGGAGTCGAACGCCCACGGCTTGCTGTCGGCCGGGAAGTAGGTGGGCGTCGTGAGGATCTGGACGTGCAGGTGCGGGGTCGTCGAGTTGCCGCTCGTGCCGATCAGCCCGAGCTGCTGGCCGCGGGTCACCGTGTCGCCGACGCGCACCGCGACCGAGCCCGGGTCCATGTGCCCGTAGAGCACGTAGACGCCGTCGGCGATCTTGACGATGACGTGGTTGCCGACGGTCTCGGTGATCGCCGGCGGGTCGGCGGCTCGGGCAGGTCGGGGTTGTTCTTGAACCCGTCGAGGGCGGCCACGACGGTGCCCGACGACGCCGCGAGGATCGGCTGGCGGTAGGCGAGGTAGCTCTCGAGCTTGGTCGGGTCGCCCACCCAGGAGCGGTGCTGGTCGTCGAGCTTGTAGAAGTCGATGGCGTAGCGCTGCGGCACCAGCAGGCTGCCGTTGAGCGGCGCGAGGCCGCGGCGGTGGTGGGTGTCGTCGGCGCAGCAGCCCTCGCTCATGTACCAGGTGCCCGCCGGCACCGGCGCGCCGAGCACGACCGGACCGTCGGTGGCCGTGGCGGTGCGACCGAGGCGCAGCTGCTGCGGCACCGCGGTGCCGTCGGGGCGCAGGAGCGCGCCACTGACGAGGTGCTCGATGGTCGCGGGCACCGCGGAACGCTGCGGGAACACGACGTCCACCCACGCGATGTCGGTGGTCGACGGGGTGATGGTCACCGACGTGTTGCCCGCGCCGGGGGAGGTCGTGCCCTCCGCCTCCGTGCCCCCGCCGAGAGGGGTGAGGTCCACCCGACCGGTGGCGCCGGGCACGAGCGCCGACGTCGCCGCGTCGTGCAGCTCGACGCCGTCGACCCGCATGGGGAGCGACGACGCGTTGGCCAGCACCAGCTCGTAGGTCAGGTGCACCTTGCCGTCGCTCATCTCCACCGGGCCGGGGGTGGTGAGGAACGACGCGGCCAGGGCCGTGAAGCCGGTCCCCGGGTCGATGCCGCCGGCGACGCCCCCGGTGGCCGTGCCGCCCGCCGACGACCCCGCCGGCGACCCCGCGGTCGACGCGCCCGCCGAGCCGGTCGAGCCTCCCGGGCTCCCCGAGCCGGCCGACGACGCGGTGCTGGGCGCCGGGCCGATCCGGGTCTCGGTGCACGCCGCGCACGCCAGGGCGGCCAGAGCGAGGGTGGCCACCAGACCGGCGCGCGCGGCGTGTCGATCCCCCATGCTCGCGACGATAGGACGGACGGCGCCACCCGCGCAGGGGACTCAGGTCGCCTTGCCGCCGGGGTGGCCGTTGCGCCCCGCCGGCGCCCACCGGGTGTCACCGGCCGCCGGCTGCCGGTCGGACAGCCCTAGCATTGCCGGGGTGTCCGACACCCGCACCGAGGCCCCCACGTCAGCCCCCGCAGGGGCCCCCAACCCGGCGCTGACCGGCCGCTCCTTCCTGCGCGAGCTCGACCTCACCCCGCAGGAGTGGCGCTCGCTCGTCGACCTCACCCTCGAGCTCAAGGCCGCCCGCCGCGAGGGCCGCGAGGTCGCCCGCCTCACGGGCCGCACCATCGCGCTCATCTTCGAGAAGACGTCGACCCGCACCCGCTGCGCGTTCGAGGTCGCGGCCTACCAGCAGGGCGCCCACGTCACGGTGCTCGACCCGGCCGCGAGCCAGATCGGCCACAAGGAGTCGGTGGCCGACACCGCGCGGGTGCTGGGGCGCTTCTACGACGGCATCGAGTACCGCGGAGCGGCTCAGGACACCGTCGACACCCTGGCCCGGTATGCCGGGGTGCCGGTCTGGAACGGCCTCACCGACGAGTGGCACCCGACCCAGTCCCTCTGCGACGCGGTGACGATGCTCGAGCACGTCGACAAGCCGGCCGAGGAGATCGCGTTCGCCTACGTGGGGGACGCCCGGTTCAACATGGGCAACTCCCTGCTCGCGCTCGGGGCGCTCATGGGGATGGACGTACGGATCGTCGCGCCGCCGAGCCTGCAGCCCGACCCGGCCGTCGTCGCGGCGGCTCGCGCGGTCGCGGCCGAGACGGGCGCCCGCCTGACGGTGACCGACGACGTCGCGAGCGGGGTCGCGGGCGTCGACTACGTGCATACCGACGTCTGGGTGTCGATGGGGGAGCCCAAGGACGTGTGGGCCGAGCGGGTCGCGCTGCTCACGCCCTACCAGGTCAACGCCGGAATGCTGGCTCGAACCGGCAACCCGGACGTGCGCTTCATGCACTGCCTCCCGGCGTACCACGACCTCGGGACGCAGGTGGGGCGCGACGTCCACGCCGACCTGGGTCTCGCCGAGCTCGAGGTGACCGACGAGGTCTTCGAGGGGCCGGCGTCGGTCGTCTTCGACCAGGCCGAGAACCGCATGCACAGCATCAAGGCGATCCTCGTCGCCACCCTCACCTGACCCACTCCGGTCGGGAAAGGGGGCCAGGGGGGCGGGTCAGAGCTGGGTGCCCACCAGGGCGCCGATGGCGTAGGTGACGACCATCGCGAGCAGGCCGCCGCCGACGTTGCGGGCGACCTGGCGCCCCGGGGTCGTCCCTCCGAGGCGGGCACTGAGCACGCCGGTGAGGGCCAGCGCGAGCACGACGAAGAGGACGATGACCGGCACGTGCCAGCTCGGCGAGCTGATAAGGGCCGCGATGAGGGGCAGGAGCGCGCCGACGAAGAAGGAGCCCATCGAGGCGAACGCCGCGTGCCAGGGGCTGGTGAGGCTCTCGGGGTCGATCTGCAGCTCCACCTCGGCGTGGGCCGCGAGCGCGTCCTTGGCCGTGAGCTGGACGGCGACCTCCTTGGCGAGCTCGGCGTCGAGGCCGCGCTTCTCGTAGAAGCCGGCCAGCTCGGCCAGCTCCTCGTCGGGGGTCTCGGCCAGCTCGCGCCGCTCCTTGTCGAGCAGCGCCGTCTCGGTGTCGCGCTGGGTGCTGACGGAGACGTACTCACCCACGCCCATGCTCAGGGCGCCGGCCACGAGCGCCGCGATGCCGGCCGTGAGGATGGCGGTGCGCTCGGTCGTGGCCCCCGCGACCCCGACGATGACACCGGCGGTCGACACGATGCCGTCGTTGGCGCCGAGGACCCCCGCGCGAAGCCAGTTGAGCCGGCCGCCGACGTCCCCGTGGGGCTCGTGTGCGGCGGCCACCTCGGCCTGGGCCTGCCTGTCCTGACCGTCCATGGCTCCAGTGTCCATACCGTCCCCAGATCTGTCATCTGAGGACAGCCTCACCGAACCCGGTGGGATCGACGCCTACGGTGGGGCGGTGGGGGAGCGGTGAGCGGGTGGGAGGACGGGCAGCACGTTGTGGCCGCGGCGGTCGTCGACGACCTCGACCGGCCGACCCGGCTCCTGGCGGCCCGCCGCACCGAGCCGCCCGCGCTGGCCGGGGGCTGGGAGCTGCCCGGCGGCAAGGTCGACCCGGGGGAGACCCCGGACGACGCGCTGCACCGGGAGATCCGCGAGGAGCTGGGCGTCACCGTCCGCACCGGCGCGCCGCTGCCCGCCCCTACCGAGGACGGGCGCTGGCCGCTCGGCGACCGCTACCGGATGAGCGTGTGGCTGGCCGTCGTCGTGGAGGGCGACCCGCAGCCGATCGAGTGGAGCCACGGCGAGGCCGGACGAAGTCCGGGGTTGTCGAAGGCCCATGACGCGCTGCGGTGGCTCACCACCGAGGAGCTGTATGCGGTGGGCTGGCTCCCCGCCGACCTGCCCATCGTGCGGGCCCTGGAGGCGCTGATGGTCGGGGACGGCCCGAAACCCTGAGAGAATTGCCCCATGGCTATGCGGACCCGCGACGACATCAGGAACGTGGCCATCGTCGCGCACGTCGACCACGGCAAGACCACTCTGGTCGACAAGATGCTCTGGCAGTCGGGCGCGTTCGGTGAGCACCAGCACGTGGACGAGCGCGCGATGGACAGTGGTGACCTCGAGCGTGAGAAGGGCATCACCATCCTCGCCAAGAACACCGCGGTGCACTACAAGGGCAAGTCGGCGGCCGATGCCGGGCTCGCCGACGGCGTGACGATCAACATCATCGACACCCCGGGCCACGCCGACTTCGGCGGCGAGGTCGAGCGCGGCCTGTCCATGGTCGACGGCGTCGTCCTGCTCGTCGACGCCTCCGAGGGGCCGCTGCCCCAGACCCGGTTCGTCCTGCGCAAGGCGCTCGCCGCGCGGATGCCGGTCATCCTCTGCATCAACAAGGTCGACCGTCCCGACGCCCGCATCGCCGAGGTCGTCGACGAGACCTACGAGCTGTTCCTCGACCTCGACGCCGACGAGCACCAGATCGAGTTCCCCATCGTCTACACCTCGGCCAAGGCCGGCCGCGCCTCGACGACCCGACCGGAGGACGGCGGGATGCCCGACGGGGCCGACCTCGAGGCGCTCTTCGCGACGATCATGTCGACCATCCCGGCCCCGGTCTACGACGACGAGGCGCCGCTGCAGGCCCACGTCACCAACCTCGACTCCTCGAACTTCCTCGGCCGCCTGGCCCTGCTCCGCGTCTTCAACGGCACGATCCGCAAGGGCCAGACGGTCACCTGGTGCCGCCACGACGGCTCGCAGAGCAAGGTGAAGATCACCGAGCTGCTCATGACCGAGGCCCTGGAGCGGGTGCCCGCCGAGCAGGCCCGCCCCGGCGACATCATCGCGGTGGCCGGCATCCCGGAGATCACCATCGGCGAGACCCTCGCCGATGCCGACAACCCGGTGCCGCTGCCGCTCATCACCGTCGACGAGCCCGCCATCTCGATGACCATCGGCACCAACACCAGCCCCATGGTCGGGCGGGTGCGCGGCAGCAAGGTCACGGCCCGGATGGTCAAGGACCGTCTCGACCGCGAGCTGATCGGCAACGTGTCGCTGCGCGTGCTCACCACCGAGCGGCCCGACACCTGGGAGGTCCAGGGTCGCGGCGAGCTGGCCCTGGCCATCCTCGTCGAGCAGATGCGGCGCGAGGGCTTCGAGCTCACCGTCGGCAAGCCCCAGGTGGTCACCCGCGAGGTCGACGGCAAGGTGCAGGAGCCGGTGGAGCGGCTCACCATCGACACCCCCGAGGAGTTCCTCGGCCCGATCACGCAGATCCTCGCGGCCCGCAAGGGGCGCATGGAGCAGATGACGAACCACGGCACCGGCTGGATCCGGATGGAGTTCCTCGTGCCGTCCCGTGGGCTCATCGGTTTCCGCACCGAGTTCCTCACCGAGACGCGCGGCACCGGCATCGCCCACCACGTCTTCGAGGACTACGAGCCGTGGTTCGGCACCATCACCACCCGCACGAGCGGCTCGCTGGTCTCCGACCGTAAGGGCGTCGTCACGGCCTACGCGATGGTCAACCTCCAGGAGCGCGGGACGCTCTTCACCGAGCCGACCACCGAGGTCTATGAGGGAATGATCGTCGGCGAGAACTCCCGCGCCGACGACATGGACGTCAACATCACGAAGGAGAAGAAGCTGACCAATGTGCGCGCTTCCTCCTCCGACAACTTCGAGAAGATCGTCCCGCCGCGCAGCCTCAGCCTCGAGCAGTCGCTGGAGTTCTGCCGGGAGGACGAGTGCGTCGAGGTGACCCCCGAGGCGGTGCGCATCCGCAAGGTCGTCCTCGACCAGACCGAGCGCGCCCGGTCCGCCGCCCGTCTGCGCTCCGCGGCCAAGTCCGAGGCCGCCGACCGGTCGTGAGCGCCGCGGTACGCCGCGCGACGGCCCTGGTGGCGGCCCTCGGGCTCCTGCTGGTGGCCGGGTGCTCGAACCGGCAGCTGCCGGCGGCGGCGCCGACGGCCCGGGGCGGCACGCTCCGCGTGCTCGTCGACCGCCGGGTCGACGCGTGGGACCCGCAGCGCATCGACCGCACCGAGGAGGCGGCCTTCGCCGGCCGCACCTTCCTGCGCACCCTGACGACCCAGGCCGGCGCCGGGGCGGGCTTCCTGCCCGGCCTCGTCGGCGACCTCGCGACCGGCACCGGCACCTCCGAGGACGGCGGCCGGGTGTGGTCGTTCACCGTGGTCAAGGACGCCCCGTGGCAGGACGGGCGGTTCGTCACCTGCGCCGACATCAAGTACGGGGTCTCCCGCGGGTTCGCCCGGGACCGCCTGCCCGGCGGACCGACGGACGCCGTCGACCTGCTCGACGTCCCGACCTACACCGACGCGCAGGGCCGCACCGTGTCCGCCTACGCCGGGCCGTACTCCGGCCAGGGCCAGGCCTTCTTCGACCGCGCGGTGACGTGCGACGGCCAGACCATCACCTTCCGTCTCAACCAGCCGCGCTACGACTTCAACCAGGTCGTCTCCACCCCCGCGTTCGCGCCGGTGCGCAAGGACCAGGACACCGACCGCACCAACGCCCTCTCCGTGTTCTCCAGCGGGCCCTACATGCTCGAGGGCGTGTGGAAGCCGGGGGAGGGCGGCCGGTTCGTGCGCAACCGCAAGTGGTTCGGCTTCTCCGACCCGGTGCGGCTCGCGTGGCCGGACGTCATCGAGGTCGAGGAGGGACTGGCGACGACGACGCTCGTCCAGCGTCTCGTCGACGACCGCGGCGACGACCGCAACGCCATCACCTGGGCCGACGCCCCGGCCGCGATGGGCGACCAGCTGCGCGCTCCCGAGCTGGCCTCCCGGGTGACGCGCCCCGACAGCGGGGTCGTCGACGTGCTCGTGCCCTCGCCCACCAGCCCCGGCCTCGCCGACGCCCGCGTCCGCCAGGCCTTCGCCACCGCCACCGACCGGGTGGCGTATGCCGCGGCGGCCGCGATGCCGATGACGCCGGTGACCTCGGCGCTGGCCCTCAACATCCCGGGCCGCTCCGACGCGCCCCCGCCGGGAGGGTCGGCCGCCGGTGACCCCGAGGCCGCGCGCGCACAGCTGACCGCCGCCGGGGTGAGCCTGCCGGTGCCGGTGCGCGTCGCCTACCCCGCCGGCGAGGCCGCCGACCGGGGGTTCGCCGCGCTCGCCGGTGCCTGGGACCGGGCCGGCTTCGCGGTGACGCTCGTCCCGCAGCCGGCGGCGGGCGGCTCCGTCGGGCCCGGCACCACTGGCGGCTCGGGCGCGACGGGCGGCACCGGGCCAGCCGTCCCGCGGGCCGACGTCGAGCTGCTGTCCGTGTCGGCGGCCTGGCCCAACGCCGGCGCCGTCCTTCCCGCCCTGGCGGCGCGCACCGGTGACCCCGCCCGGGTGACGGCGGCGACCCAGGCGGCCGCCGAGCCCTCGCTCACCACACGCAACAGCGCCTGGGGAGCCCTCGACAGCGGCCTCGTCGAGTCGGGGCAGGTCGTCCCGCTGGCCGAGCGACAGCGGGTCCTCGTGCGCGGCAGCGGCGTCCTGGCGTACCAGGACAACATCCTGCTGGGCGGCCTGCCCGACCTCGCCGTCATCGAGGTCAGCCACGAGGACCCCGCCTGACGGCAGGCCTGCCGGGCCTCGGGGATCCCCGCCTTCACAGGGGGGTCTCAGAGCTGTCATGTGTTGGTCACGATCCGGCGACGTATCGCCGTCTCGTTTCGAACCGTGGACACCGTCGACTATGGTTTCGACGATCAACGGTGGTGCGGGAACCATCGTGAGCCCGGTGCCGGGCAGGAAGATCCACGGCCGACAGCAAGGATGACGCATGACGATTGCCCCGGGTCAGGAGGACACCGGTGACGGTGTCGCCATCGACACCGCGGCGACCGACGGCGCCGTTGCCATCAAGGGCCGTTCGCCCTGGCAGATCGTCTGGGGCCGGCTGAAGCGTGACAAAGTCACGATGACGGCGATGGGCGCCTCCATCCTCTTCATCCTGCTCGCCATCGTCTCGCCGTTCCTCGCGAGCGCCGGGATCCTCAAGCCCGACGACCTGCACCCCGACCTCGTCACCGGCCTCGGCTCGATGCCGGGCGGCTTCGGCGGCGGCATCAGCCTTTCCCACCCGCTCGGCGTCGAGCCGGGCACCGGTCGCGACGTGCTCTCCCGGATCCTCACCGGGATGACGACGTCGCTCACCGTGGCCATCCTCGCCACCGTCTTCTCGCTGCTGTTCGGGGTGCTGCTCGGCATCATCGCCGGGTTCGCCGGCGGGCGCACCGACTGGTTCATCAGCCGCTTCACCGACCTGGTCCTCAGCTTCCCCAGCACGCTGATGCTGCTGTCGCTGCAGGTGGTCCTCGTGCAGATCCTCGCCAAGGCGATCAACCAGGCCCCCAGCGCCGCCCCCCCGAAGATCCTCTTCATGGTCATCGTCCTCGGCTTCTTCGGCTTCCCGTTCTTCGCGCGCATCATCCGCGGCCAGGTCATCTCCCTGCGCGAGCGCGAGTTCATCGAGGCCGCCCGCTCGCTCGGGGCTGGTCGGGGACGGATCTACGCCAAGGAGCTGCTCCCGCACCTCTGGGCACCGATCCTCGTCTACACGACGCTCGTCATGCCGGCCAACATCGCGGCCGAGGCGACCCTGGGCTTCCTCGGTGTCGGGCTCAACCCGCCGACGGCGTCCCTCGGAGCGATCCTCAACCAGTCGATCCCGTACGCCCTGCCCGACCCCGGGTACTTCTTCTTCCCCGGCATCGTCGTCTTCCTGCTGGTCCTGTCCTTCAACCTTCTCGGTGACGGACTCCGCGACGCTCTCGACCCCAAGTCGGGACGCTCGTGACCTCGTCCTTCGGCGCTGCAGCCCGGCTGCAGCCCTCCCCGGCGGCTGTGTCCGCCTCCCAGAACCGCATCGCGACCGACCCGGGTCGAGATGTTGAGCCCGTAGCAAACGCTGCGGGAAGGTCCACCGCGCCCTTCGTGGTGGAAAGTGCACACAAGGAGAACACATGATGCGCACCAAGAAGGGCGCGACCGGTCTCGCCCTCGGCGCGGTCGTTGCGCTTGCCGCGGCGGCGTGCAGCTCAGGGGGGTCCACCGGAGGCTCGGCGGCGACGTCGAGCTCCGCGGCCCCGCAGAAGGGCGGCACGCTCTACATGCTGAACCTGGGCCCGCACAACGGCCTGGACCCGCAGCAGAGCTACGTGGGCGCGGACCTCGAGTTCGCCGCTCGCGCCTACGCCCGGAGCCTGGTCACCTACTCGGTGGGCAAGGACAGCAAGATGGTCCCGGACCTCGCGACCGACACGGGCACGATGTCCGACGGTGGCAAGACCTGGAAGTTCACGTTGATCGACAACGCCAAGTGGCAGGACGGCCAGGCCGTCAAGTGTGACGACGTCAAGTACGGCATCTCGCGCACCTTCGCCACGGACGTGATCTCCAACGGCCCGACCTACATCCTCCAGTACCTCGACGTGCCCACTGCGGCCGACGGGTCCTCGACCTACAAGGGCCCCTACAAGGGCGACGGCCAGGCCGACTTCGACAAGGCCATCACGTGCGACGGTCAGACGCTGACCCTGCACATGAAGACCCCGTGGGCCGACTTCAACCAGGCGGCGGCCTCCTTGGCGGCGTACTCCCCGGTCCGCAAGGACAAGGACAAGGGTGACAAGTCCCTGTTCGACGTCTTCTCCAACGGCCCGTACATGCTCGACCCCAGCACCCCCTTCGACGCCAACAAGGGCGGCACGTGGGTGCGCAACCCCAACTGGGACGAGAGCAGCGACAAGGTCCGCAAGGCTTACCCGGACAAGATCGTCGACGTCGAGGGCATCCAGTCCGAGCAGATCTACCAGCGTCTCCTCGCCGACGGCGGCGACGACAAGACGGCCATGACCTTCACGCCGGCCCCGCCCTCGCTACTGCCGCAGATCGTGTCCAGCCCGACCGCGACCGCGCGGACGCTCCAGACGGATGCGCCGTACGTCGACTACGTGCAGCCCAACGTCACCAGCGAGGTCATGAAGGACCCCAAGGTCCGGCAGGCGTTCGCCATGGCGACCAACCGCGACGCGTACGTCACGGCCAACGGTGGTCCGCAGGTCATGACGCCGACCTACTCCATCTGCAACCCGCAGCTGAAGTGCTACAGCAACGGCTTCAACCCCTTCGGCGCCCCCACCGCGGGTGACGCTGCCGGTGCGAAGAAGGTGCTGCAGGACGCCGGCAAGACGCTCCCGATCAACATCACGGTCGTCTACCGCAAGACCGCGACCCGCGACAACGCCTTCGCGGCGCTGAAGCAGACGTGGGACCAGGCCGGCTTCAACGTGACGCTCGAGGGCATCACCGACAAGTACTACCGGACGATCTCCAACGTCTCGATGAAGAACCGGGACGCCTTCTACGCCAGCTGGGGTGCTGACTGGCCATCGGGGTCCACCGACATCCCGCCGCTGTTCGACGGTCGCGTCAACCTCACCGCCACCAGCAGCAACCAGGACTACGGCTGGTACAACAACGACGAGGTCAACAAGGCCATCGACGCCGCGTACCTGATCCCCGACGCTGACGCCCGTGAGAAGGCCTGGGGCGCGATCGACCAGCAGATCAGCAAGGACGGCGGGGTCATCCCGCTGGTGAGCCAGAAGTTCACCTTCGTCAACGGCTCCAACATCCAGGGCGCGACGGTCAACCCCCAGTTCGGTGGCTACATCGACCTGGCGACCATCTCCCTGAAGTCCAGCTGACCTCACGGGACCAGCACGACCCGCGTGACCAGTAGGACCAGCAACACCAGCTAGACCGCACCACCGCAGGACAACGCACGATGCCGGACGGGAGGCGACCCCTCCCGTCCGGCATCATGCTCCGGCAGCTTCGGCCAGGTGAGTCTCGAGAGAGGCAGGTGACGGACCGCAAGGTCCCTCCCTCATGTTCTTCTACATCGTGCGGCGGATCATCTCCGTCATCGTCATGCTCCTCATCATCAGCCTGGCGACCTTCCTGGTCTTCTTCGCGTCCCCGGTGGACCCCGCGAGCCTGACGTGTGCGAAGAACTGCACCCCGGCCGTCATCGAGGGCAACCGGGTCAAGCTCGGCTTCGACAAGCCGATCCCCGTGCAGTACGCCAACTTCGTCAAGGGCTTCTTCGTGTCACGGGACTTCCCCGACGACCCCGCCCTCAAGGCCAGCAACCCCCAGCTCGTCTACACCTGCGACGCCCCCTGTCTCGGCTACTCGACGGTGAAGACCAAGGGCGTCACCGAGATCATCAAGTCGGGTCTGCCCGTCACCGCCTCGATCGCCTTCGGAGCCTTCGTCCTGTGGATCGTCACCGGCGTCTTCTTCGGCATCATCGCCGCGCTGAACCGGGGGCGATGGCTCGACCGCGTCCTGGTCGGCCTCGCGCTCGTCGGCTACTCGCTCCCGAGCTTCTTCATCGGCGTCCTGCTGCTGACCTTCATCAGCATCAAGTGGCAGCTCTGGCCCCTGCCCAGCTTCACGCCGCTGAGCCAGAACCCCGCCCTCTGGGCGCAGGGGATCTTCCTCCCGTCGCTGACCCTCGCCCTCGTCTTCGGCGCGAGCTACGTGCGTCTGACTCGTGCCTACATGCTCGAGACGATGTCCGAGGACTACATCCGCACCGCCCGCGCCAAGGGCCTCAAGGAGTTCACCGTGGTCCGGCGACACGGGCTGCGTGCGGCGCTGACGCCCATCGTCACCGCGGCCGGTCTCGACCTCGGCGGCCTGCTCGGGGGCGCGATCATCAGCGAGACGGTCTTCAACTTCCAGGGCCTCGGCCTGACCTCCCTGCAGGCGATCCAGAACACCGACCTGCCGGTCATCGTGGCGGTGGTCGTCGTGGCGTCGTTCTTCATCGTCATCGCCAACCTCGTCGTCGACGTGCTCTACGGTGTCATCGACCCCCGGGTGAGACTGGCGTGACGCCGGCGTGAGACTGGCCTAGCGCCACCCTGCTGCCCCCACTCCACCGCAACCGCCGGCCGCCCGGGTCGAAGGAGAGCACCCCATGACAGTGCGCGACGACACCGCCCCCGCTCCAGGCGCGGTGGCGACGACCGCGGCATACCTCGAGCTGCGCGACGTCAAGGTCCACTTCCCCACCGACGACGGCCTGGTCAAGGCGGTCGACGGCCTCAGCTTCTCGCTCGAGCGCGGCCAGACGATCGGCATCGTCGGCGAGTCCGGCTCGGGCAAGTCCGTGACCAGCCAGGCGATCCTCGGCCTGCACCGCCGCACCCGCGCCCGCACCTCGGGGCAGATCATCCTCGACGGCGAGGACCTCATGGCGGTGGGCAACGAGCGGCTGCGCACCCTGCGCGGCAACAAGATGGCGATGATCTTCCAGGACCCGCTGTCGGCCCTGCACCCGTACTACACGGTGGGCGCGCAGATCGTCGAGGGCATCCGCGTGCACCACTCCGACATGTCGAAGTCGGCGGCCAAGAACCGCACCCTCGACCTGCTCGGCCGCGTGGGGATCCCCAACCCCAAGAAGCGCATCGACCAGTACCCCCACGAGTTCTCCGGCGGTATGCGCCAGCGCGCGATGATCGCGATGGCGCTGGCCAACGACCCCTCCCTGCTCATCGCCGACGAGCCGACGACCGCGCTCGACGTGACGGTGCAGGCCCAGATCCTCGACCTCATGCGCGACCTGCAGCGCGAGTTCGGCTCCGCGATCATCATGATCACCCACGACCTCGGCGTCGTCGCCGAGATGGCCGACGAGATCCTCGTCATGTACGGCGGCAAGGCGATCGAGCACGGCTCGGTCGACGAGGTCTTCTACCGGCCCGAGCACCCCTACACCTGGGGGCTGCTCACCTCGATGCCCCGCCTGGACCGGCAGCGCAAGGAGCGCCTCGACCCGGTCCCCGGCAACCCGCCGTCCCTCATCAACGTGCCGTCCGGCTGCGCCTTCAACCCGCGGTGCGGGTTCCGCTCGGAGGTGCCCGACAACGGGTGCCGCACGCTCGTGCCCGGGCTCGACGACGCGGGGAACGACCACCTCGTGCGCTGTCACATCCCGTCCCCGCGCCGGCGCGAGCTGTTCGAGTCCGACGTCAAGCCCCGGCTCTGAAGGAGAACGACCGATGAGCGAACAGAGCGAGCAGGGTGACGAGCAGCGCCGCGCCGAGCACGACCGTCCGGTCCGCGACGACAACATCATCGGCAACTCCCCCCAGCGGGGCGCCCAGAGTCCCGAGGACGAGCGCGGTCGGCGCGACCTGACCACCGCGCACGAGACCCCGGCCGGTGCCGAGGACGACGAGCTGGCGCCGAGCACCTCGGGCACGGAGGGCGCCCACCCCTCGGAGGCCGCGGAGTATGCGTGGACCCGTGACGGCGGGGGCGCTCGGCGAGAGGAGCCCTCGGCCGAGCTCGAGGCCCAGCGGGTCTCGCAGCAGGTGGCCGACGACGCCCCGGAGTCCGTGCGCGCCGACGCGCCGGCCCGCGAGGTGGTCGAGGCGGTCGCCCCGACCACCGTCGGTGCCCCCGCGGCGGCCGAGGTGCGCGACCCCGACACCCACGAGCTGCCTCCCGACTTCATCCAGACCGGAGAGCCGCTGCTGCGGCTCACCGGCCTGCAGAAGCACTTCCCGCAGTTCCGCCAGACGCTGGTGCGCCGTCCCGACGCGCCGGTCAAGGCGGTCGACGGCATCGACCTCAGCCTGTGGCCGGGGGAGACCGTGGGCCTCGTCGGCGAGTCGGGCTGTGGGAAGTCGACGGCCGGCCGCACGCTGCTCAAGCTGCTCGAGCCCACCGGCGGCACCATCGAGTTCGAGGGCCGCGACATCACCCACGTCGGTGGCGACGACCTGCGCAAGCTGCGCCGCGAGATGCAGATGATCTTCCAGGACCCCTACGGCTCGCTGAACCCGCGTCAGCCGATCGGGTCGATCATCGCCGCCCCGTTCGAGATCCAGGGCATCAAGCCCGAGGGCGGCGTGCGCAAGACGGTGCAGAACCTCATGGAGCGGGTCGGCCTCAACCCCGAGCACTACAACCGCTACCCGCACGAGTTCTCCGGCGGCCAGCGGCAGCGCATCGGGGTCGCCCGCGCCATCGCCCTGCGCCCCCAGCTCATCGTCTGCGACGAGCCGGTCTCGGCCCTCGACGTCTCCATCCAGGCCCAGGTCATCAACCTGCTCGAGGACATCCAGAACGAGCAGAACCTCGCCTACGTCTTCATCGCCCACGACCTCTCGGTGGTGCGGCACATCTCCGACCGCGTCGTCGTCATGTACCTCGGCAAGATCATGGAGGAGGCGCCGCGCGACCGCCTCTACGAGCACCCGCTGCACCCCTACACGCACGCGCTGCTCTCGGCCGTCCCGACGCCGGACCCCGCCCGCGAGTCGAAGAAGGAGCGGATCCTCCTCACCGGCGACCTGCCGTCGCCGCAGAACCCGCCCAGCGGCTGCGTCTTCCGCACCCGGTGCCCGAAGGCGCAGCAGAAGTGCGCCGACGAGGTGCCCATCGCGATCGAGAAGGCGCCGGGCCACCGGGTGGCGTGCCACTTCCCCGAGGAGCGCCAGATCATCTGACCAGCGGGTCGCTCCGGGTCGTCCGCCACCGCGGGGGGACCCGGCCTCCCGTCGCGCCGCTGGGGCAGACTTCGACCCGTGACCCGGCTGCTGTTCGTCCACGCCCACCCGGACGACGAGACCCTGACCTGTGGCATCACGATGGCCCACCACGTCGCCCTCGGCGACGAGGTGCACGTCCTCACCTGCACGCTGGGGGAGGAGGGGGAGGTCGTCCCGCCCGAGCTGGCCCACCTGCAGGGCGCGGAGGGCGACCCGCTCGGACCGTTCCGCCTCGAGGAGGTGCGCACGGCGATGCGCCGGCTCGGAGTCCACCATTCGATGCTCGGGCCGGACGAGGGCGCCGGGGTCCTCGCGCGCTACCGCGACAGCGGCATGGCCGGTATGCCGTCCGCCCGACACCCGCGGGCGTTCGCCGCCGCGGACCTCGACGAGGCGGCCTCGTCGGTGCGGGACCACATCCGTCGGGTGCGCCCCGATGTCGTCGTCACCTACGACCCGACGGGGGGCTACGAGCACCCTGACCACGTGCAGACCCATCGGGTCACCCGGGCCGCCCTGGGTGGCCTTGCGGCGAACGAGCGTCCTTCGTACGCCTACGAGATCGTCACGCCGCGCTCCTGGGTCGGCCCGGACCGCCTCTGGCTGCGTGAGCACGTGCCGGCCGACCTCGGGCTGACGTACCCCGCCGACGACGACCCGGTGATCTCGTCCGTCGTCGACGACGGGCGGGTCACCCACGTCATCCACGACCCGGTGCACCTGCCCGAGCAGGTCGCCGCGCTCGACGCGCACCGCACCCAGCTGCGGGTCTGGCCGGGCGGCTGGTTCGCCCTCACCAACGACGTGGCCGCGCGCCTCGGCGGACGCGAGGCCTTCGTGCGGGTGGACCCGGCGACCGGGGAGGCGATGGCCCGCGGCCGGGGCGAGTGGCCGGTGAGCTGGCTGGTGCCCCCTCGGTAGGCTGGTGCGTCGTGCGTGACTTCGCCTGCCCCCACTGCGGTCAGCGCCTGGCCTTCGAGAACTCGGTCTGTCTGGCCTGCTCCAACGGCATCGGCTTCGACGTCGACCTCATGGAGTTCGCCGAGGTGGGCCGCGGCGGTCGCACGGTGCTGGAGCCCCGGCGAAGGATGTGCGCCAACCTCGAGACCGCCGGCTGCAACTGGGTGGTCGCGCCCGGCCCCGACGGAGCTCCGCGCCTCTGCCGGTCGTGCACGCTGACGCGCACCCGGCCCGCGGACGGCGACCCGGACATGCCAGGGTTCGAGGCGGCCGAGCGGGCCAAGCGCCGGCTCGTCGTCGAGCTGCTCGAGCTCGGGCTGCCCATCACGGACCGCCGGGCCGACCCCGAGCGGGGCCTGACGTTCGACCTCCTCTCCAGCCACCAGGACCCCGTGACGACCGGCCATGCCGACGGGGTGATCACGCTCGACCTCGCGGAGGGCGACGACGTCCACCGGGAGCAGCTGCGCATCTCCATGGACGAGCCCTACCGCACGCTCCTCGGCCATTTCCGCCACGAGGTGGGCCACTACTACTTCGGGGTGCTCACGGGGCCGGCGACGGACGAGCAGCGGGCCGAGCTCGCGTCGCTGTTCGGCGACCCGGGCACGGACTACCAGGCGGCCCTGGACCGGCACTACTCGCAGGGGGCGCCCGCCGGGTGGGAGACCGACCACGTCTCGTCCTACGCGACCATGCACCCCGCCGAGGACTGGGCCGAGACGTTCGCCCACTACTTGCACATCCGCGACACCGTCGACACGGCGGCCGCCTTCGGGTTCGCGCCCGCGGGGGCCACCGCGACCAGCCCGATGGCCGGGGCCGGTGGCTTCTCCCGGCTCGTCGAGCTGTGGCTCCCGCTCGCCTGGTCGCTCAACATGCTCAACCGCTCGATGGGCCACCACGACCTCTACCCCTTCGTGCTGCCGCCGCGGGTGCTGGAGAAGATGAGCCTCGTGCACCGTCTCGTCACCGCCGTGCGCATCGACGCGCATCCGGTGGCCGTCTCGTGAGCGAGGCCTCCGTCGACCCCACCTCGGACGTCTACCGGCTGGCGGTCGGCCGCCTGGCGACCGGGGTCACCGTCGTCACCAGCCGGGTCGGCGACCTCGACCACGCGATGACGGCCAACGCCGTCGCGTCGGTGTCGCTCGACCCGCTGCTGCTGCTCGTCTGCGTCGAGCGCGAGGCGCGCTTCCACGACGCGATCATCGAGAGCGGCCGGTGGGGGGTGAGCATCCTGCCCGCCGGAGGCCGCGGCACGGCCGACTGGCTCGCCACCCGGGGGCGGCCCCTGCACGGCCAGCTGGACCGCACGCCCACCCACCGCGGGCCGGTCACGGGCGTGGCCCTGCTCGACGGCGCGCTCGCGGCCCTGGAGTGCGAAACGACGGACGCGCACGTGGCCGGGGACCACACGATCATCGTGGGACGGGTGCGCTCGGTCGAGATCGACGACCACGGCGGACCGGCTCTCGTCTACTACCGGGGCCGCTACGAGACGCTCGCGTGATCGTCGAGCCCTCGAGGCGGGTCGGGGCCGCGTCGGTGCGGCTGGCGCTGCCCCAGCCCTACGACGTGGGCTGGGCCCGGTGGTACCTCGGCGCGCACACCGTGCCGGGTCTGGAGTCGGACGAGGGCGGTGCGTATGCGCGCGCGCTCACCCTCGCCTCCGGCCCGGCGGTGCTGTGGCTGCGGCTGGGTGACGACGCCGTGGAGGTGGGGCTGCGGCACGGCGACCCGGATGACCTGGACGAGGCGGTCACGGTCGTGCGCCGGCTGCTCGACCTCGACGCCGACGGAGCGGCCGTGGACGCCGTGCTGGGGCAGGACCCGGCACTGGCGCCGTCGGTCGCGCAGGCGCCCGGTCTGCGGGTGCCCGGGGCGGTCGGCGGCTGGGAGCTGCTCCTGCGCACGATGGTCGGCCAGCAGATCTCCCTCGCGGCCGCCCGCACCCACCTCGGCCGGCTCGTCGCCGCCCTCGGCGCTCCCGTCGACGCGTGGCCGGGGCCGCCCGGGCTCGACGAGCGGCCGTGGCGGCTGTTCCCGACGGCCGAGGCGGTGGCCGCCCAGGGCCTCGCCGTGCTCGGTGGTCCGCGGCGGCGGGTGGCCGCCATCGTCGGCGCCGCCGAGCAGGTGGCCGCCGGGGCCCTGGACCTGTCTCCCGACCAGGAGCCGCCGGCGCTGCGCGCGCGGCTCCTGGCGCTGCCCGGGATCGGGCCGTGGACGGCCGACTACGTCGTCATGCGCCTGGCTCCCGCCCCCGACGTGCTCCTGGCCGGCGACCTCGTCGTGCAGCAGGGCGCCCGCCTGGTGGGCCTCACCCCACGCGACCTCGCGCAGGAGGGCCGGTGGTCGCCGTACCGCTCCTATGCGACCATGCACCTCTGGCGCACCGCCCTGGCCGCCCGTCAGCGCCGCAGGTAGCCGTAGGCGTGGTGGTGCCGGAAGCCCTCGCTCTCGTAGAGCCGCACCGCCGGCTCGTGGTCGGCCTCGACCTGGAGGTAGACCGCGGCCAGCCGTCGCTGCCGGGCGAGCATCCCGACGGCGTGGACCAGGGTGCGGCCGAGACCCCGCCCGCGGTGCTCGGGGTCGACCCAGAGGGCGGACAGGCCGGCCCACCCCGGGTGGAGGGTGACGCGGGCCGTCGAGGAGACCTCGCCGTCCGGCCCCGTCGTCGACAGGAACGACTGCTCCACCGACCCCGCGAGCACCTGCTCGGTGACGCCCGGCACGGGCTCGCGCTGCCGGGCGTACGCCTCGAGCCAGCGCGGCGTGAGGTCGGCCTCCACGACCACCGGCGCCGCCCCGTCGTGCAGCCGGCCGATGTCGGTGGCGGCCGCGGTCATGACGACCGAGGGCTGGCGCAGCCGGTAGCCCCGCTCGACGAGCAGGGCCCCGAGCGGGTCGTCGGCCGGGTCACCGCTCTCCGGGAGCACGAGGTGGACCTGCGGCGGCAGGTCGCGGGCGGCATACCAGCCCTCGGCCCGCTCGAGCGCGACCTCGAGCGGTAGGCCGGGGTCGCCGAGGGGGAGCGCCGAGTTGCCGCGGGTCGTGAACCCGCTCGAGGCCCGCAGGAGCCAGTCGCCCTCCCACTCCTCCTCGACCGCCCGCCAGCCGTCGGCCATGAGCCGCTCGAGGTCCAGGTCGCCGACCGCGAGGTGGGGGCGGCCGCGACGCACCGGGGCCGGCGGCACGGGCTTGACGACGACGACGTCCGAGCGGCGCACCGTGACGGGCCCGTGCGGCCCCTCCACGGTGAGGGCGTCGGCGTCGGCGGCGGTGAGGACGCCGACGACGTCGGTGAGCGGGGGCTGCGCCCCCGGAGGCAGCCGGTGGCGCACGACGACACGGTGGCCGAGCGGGTCCGGTGCGGGGGAGGGCATGGGTTCTCCGGAGGGAGGGTGGCGGGGCCGACCGGGGTCGCGGTGGTCACGGAGCGGGCCCGGGCGTCCGCGGTGGGCGGCGACTCGGCATACTAGGCCGAGTACATCCGCCCTGCAGGAGGACGCTTCTCCCATGACGTACGTCATCGCCCAACCGTGTGTCGACCTCAAGGACAAGGCCTGTATCGAGGAGTGCCCGGTCGACTGCATCTACGAGGGTGAGCGCTCGCTCTACATCCACCCCGACGAGTGCGTCGACTGCGGTGCCTGCGAGCCGGTCTGCCCGGTCGAGGCGATCTACTACGAGGACGACGTCCCCGAGCAGTGGGCCGAGTACTACAAGGCCAACGTCGAGTTCTTCGACGACCTCGGCAGCCCCGGCGGCGCCGCGAAGATGGGCGTCATCGCCAAGGACCACCCCATCATCGAGGCCCTGCCGCCCCAAGAGCACGACGAGTGAGGACGGCGCTCCCGGACTTCCCCTGGGACACGCTGGCCCCCGCCAAGGCCCGCGCCCAGGAACATCCGGGTGGCATCGTCGACCTCTCGGTCGGCACCCCGGTCGACCCCACCCCCCGCGTCGTCCGCGACGCCCTCGCCGCAGCGAGCGACGCACCGGGCTACCCGCAGACCTGGGGGACCCCCGACCTGCGTGAGGCGGTGGCGGCGTGGTTCGCCCGCCGGCGCGGGGTGCCGGACGTCGACCCCGACGGGGTCCTGCCGACGGTCGGCAGCAAGGAGCTCGTCGCCTGGCTGCCCACGTTGCTCGGGCTCGGCGCGGGCGACGTGGTCGGCATCCCCGCCGTCGCCTACCCCACGTACGACGTCGGGGCCCGCCTCGCCGGTGCGACCCCGGTGGTCGTCGAGGGGCTCGCCGCGCTCGGCCCGCTGACCACGGCGAACCGGCCGCGGCTGCTGTGGGTCAACAGCCCCAGCAACCCCACCGGGCGGGTGCTCGGTGTCGACCATCTCGCCAAGGTCGTCGCGTGGGCCCGCGCCCACGGCGTCATCGTCGCGTCCGACGAGTGCTACGCCGAGCTCGGCTGGACGCCCGACGGCGAGGTGCCGAGCATCCTCGACCCGCGGGTGTGCGGCGGCAGCCATGAGGGCCTGCTCGCCGTCTACTCCCTGTCCAAGCAGTCCAACGTGGCCGGCTACCGCGCCGCCTTCGTCGCCGGTGACCCGGCGCTCGTCGGCACCCTCCTCGAGGTGCGCAAGCACGCCGGGATGATCGTGCCGTGGCCGGTGCAGCGCGCCATGCTCGCCGCCCTCGGCGACGACACCCACGTCGCGGAGCAGAAGCAGCGGTATGCCGCGCGCCGCGCCTCGCTGCTCGCGACGGTCGAGCGAGCCGGTTTCCGGGTCGAGCTCTCGGAGGCGGGACTCTACCTGTGGGCGACCCGCGACAGGGGCCCCGGCGAAGCCGGGGAGGACGCCTGGGCGAGCGTCGGCTGGCTGGCCGAGCGGGGCGTCCTCGTGGCGCCGGGTGCCTTCTACGGGGCGGCCGGGGCCCAGCACGTACGGGTCGCGCTGACGGCGACCGACGAGCGCGTCGAGGCGGCGTCCACCCGCTGGTGAGCGGATCGGCCCGCAGGGTGGCTGATGGGGGCCCGGCTACCGCACGGTAGCGTGAGCGGACCGTCGACCCTGTGCCGGCGAGACCCCACTACGGAGGTAAGCCACCGATGACCAGCCACGTGACTGAGGCCACGCTCACCCTCGCGGACAAGAGCCTGACCCTGCCCGGCGTCCACGCCACCGACGGCTCCGACGCCCTCAGCGTCTCGGCGCTGCTCAAGGAGACCGGCACGGTCACCTACGACGCCGGGTTCGTCAACACCGCATCGTGCAAGAGCGCCATCACCTACATCGACGGCGACGCGGGCATCCTGCGCTACCGCGGGTACCCGATCGAGCAGCTGGCGGAGAAGTCCTCGTTCACCGAGGTCTCTTACCTGCTCATCTACGGCGAGCTGCCGACGCAGACGCAGCTGGCCGAGTTCGAGGACCGCATCCGCCGCCACACGATGCTCCACGAGGACCTCAAGGCGTTCTTCAACGGCTTCCCCCGCGACGCCCACCCGATGCCCGTGCTCTCCTCGGCCGTGTCGGCGCTGTCCACCTTCTACCAGGACAGCCTCGACCCCTTCAACAAGGAGCAGGTCGAGCTCTCCACGGTGCGGCTGCTCGCGAAGCTGCCGACGATCGCGGCGTACGCGCACAAGAAGTCGGTGGGACAGCCGTTCCTCTACCCCGACAACTCGCTGTCGCTCACCGAGAACTTCCTGCGGATGACGTTCGGCTTCCCCGCCGAGCCCTACGAGCTGGACCCGACGCTCGTCAAGGCGCTCGACCTGCTCTTCATCCTCCATGCCGACCACGAGCAGAACTGCTCGACGTCGACGGTGCGCATGGTGGGCAGCGCCCAGGCCAACCTCTTCGCGTCCGTCTCGGCCGGCATCAACGCCCTCTTCGGCCCGCTGCACGGCGGTGCCAACCAGGCCGTCCTCGAGATGCTCGGCAAGATCCAGAACGCCGACTACGACGTCGACACGTTCATGACCAAGGTCAAGAACAAGGAGGACGGCGTCCGGCTCATGGGCTTCGGCCACCGCGTCTACAAGAACTACGACCCGCGGGCCGCCATCATCAAGAAGACGGCCGACGAGATCATCGCCAAGCTCGGCGGCGACGACGAGATGCTCGACATCGCCAAGCGGCTCGAGGAGATCGCCCTCAACGACGACTACTTCGTCGAGCGCAAGCTCTACCCGAACGTCGACTTCTACACGGGCCTGATCTACAAGGCGATGGGCTTCCCCGACAAGATGTTCACCGTGCTCTTCGCCATCGGCCGCCTGCCCGGCTGGATCGCGCAGTGGCGCGAGATGATCGAGGACCCCGAGACCAAGATCGGCCGCCCGCGGCAGGTCTACACCGGAGCCACCGAGCGCGACTACCTCGCCCTCGGGCACCGCTGACGGTCTTCTCAGACCAGCTCGCCTCAGCGTTCGGCGGCGCCCGTGACCTCGGTCCCGGGCGCCGCCGCCGTGAGGGGCTGGTCCTCGCGGGCCGCCCGTCCGCTGCGTCCGTAGGCGCGCGCGATGGCGCCGTAGCTGAACCCCTGCAGGACCACGCTCGCCAGGACCGTCACGACCATGACCTCGACGATGAGGCCGTTCTCCGGGGGTGAGAGGTCGATGTACGCCAGCAGCCCGAAGACGATCGACGCGAGCCCGCGCGGGCCGAGCCAGCCGAGGAACAGCCGGTCGACCCACCGCACGTCGCTGCCGAGGAGCGACAGCATGACGGGCACGACGCGGACCACGGAGATGGCGAGCAGGGCGTAGACGACGATCCACCAGCTGGTGCCGTCGTGGAGCGTCTCGTTGATGAGCTGCCCGAACACGAACCAGACGACGAGGCCCAGCACGGTGCCGACGTCCTCGGTGAAGTGCAGGGCGTCGTGGGGGAGCACACGGGTCGCCGGCTCGAAGAGGACGCCCGCGACGAAGGCCGCCACGAACCCGTTGCCGGTGAGGACCAAGGCGAGGCCATAGGCCATGAGGGGGAGGGCCAGCACCGCGAGGCGCAGCGCCGAGGGCTGGGTCCACTCGCGCGCATACGCCCAGCGGAGCAGCCAGCCCGCGGGGTAGCCGACGACGGCGCCCACGGCGATGGCGATGAGCAGCGACGGCACCGCCTGCACGATGACACCGAGGTCAACGGGGGCGCCGTCGTTGGCGTGCGCCACGGCGACGCACAGGAGGAACAGCGGAGCCACCGCCCCGTCGTTGAGCCCGCTCTCGATGTTGAGCAGGTGACGCAGCCGTTCGGGCACCCGGCGGTCGCGGATCAGGGCGGCCGCCGGCGCCAGGTCGGTGGGCACGACGACGGTGGCCAGGGCGGCCAGTAGCCACAGGTCGCTGTACGGCACGAGGAGGTAGCCGACGAGCCAGGCCGCCGCCAGCGACAGCGGCAGCCCGATGAGCAGCAGGCGGGCCGTGAGGGAGGGCCGCCCGCCGAACACGCCGCCGCGCACCTCGGTGGCGTCGACGAACAGCAGCACCGCGAGGACGATCTCCACCCCGCGCTCGGCGACCCCGGTGTCGAGGTCGAGCTGGAAGAACGGGTGTTCGCCCGCGGTGAGGATGAACCCGGCCAGCACCATGGCGATGGGAGCCGTGACGCTCCAGCGGGCCAGACGCCCGGCGACGAGCCCCCAGACCAACAGCACGACCATGATCGCGACCAGGGCGAGCACGTCGACCTCCGAGGGTGGGAGCCGGCGGGTCGGTCCGGCGGCCTGCTCGGCCAATCTACGGCCGTGTCCGCCCGGGCGGAAGCGGACTCGCGTCCATAGACTCAGGTGTGACCAGCCCGGCGTCGCCCGCCTCCCCGTCGGACTCCGACCCCTCCTCGCGGGGGCACGACGCCGCGGTGGCCGCCCGCACCTCGGGGGACAAGACCGGGCAGGCTCCGGGGGAGGTCGACGGCGCAGGCGCGGCCGACGCCCCGCCGCGACCGGGACACGGCGGGCCGGTGCGCACCGCCACGACCGGTCTCGTCCTCGGCGCGCTCGGGGTCGTCTTCGGCGACATCGGCACGAGCCCGCTGTATGCGCTGCAGACCGTCTTCTCCCTCGACCAGGGCGAGGTCAAGCCGACGCCCGACGACGTCTACGGCGTCATCTCGCTCGTCTTCTGGTCGGTCACCCTCATCGTCTCGGCGAAATACGTCCTCGTCGTCATGCGCGCCGACAACGACGGCGAGGGCGGGGTCATGGCTCTGGCCGCCCTCGCCCGGCGCCTGCTCAGCTCCACCTCGAAGCGGACGAAGGTCGTCATGGCCCTCGGGGTGCTCGGCGCCTCCCTCTTCTACGGCGACTCGGTCATCACCCCCGCCATCTCCGTGCTCTCCGCGGTCGAGGGGATCACCGTCAGCGACCCCGGCCTCGCGTCCTTCGTCGTGCCGATCGCGGCGACCATCCTCACCGTCCTCTTCGTGGCGCAGCGGTTCGGAACGGGCCGGGTCGGGTCGCTGTTCGGTCCGGTCATGCTCGTGTGGTTCGCCGCCATCGCGCTCGCCGGGCTCACCCACGTCGTGGGCGACCCGGCCATCATCCGGGGGCTGTCCCCGTCGTATGCGGTCAGCTTCGTGGTCTCGCACCCCGGCATCGCGTTCATCGCCCTGGGGGCGGTGGTCCTGTCGATCACCGGGGCCGAGGCGCTGTATGCCGACATGGGCCACTTCGGTCGGCCGGCCATCAGCCGGGCGTGGTTCTGGGTGGCCTTCCCCGCCCTCGTCCTCAACTACCTCGGGCAGGGCGCACTGATCCTGCGGGACCCGGCGGCGATCAGCAACCCGTTCTTCCTCCTCGTGCCCGGCTGGGCGACGATCCCCATGGTGGTGCTGGCCACTGCGGCCACGGTCATCGCCTCGCAGGCGGTCATCTCCGGCGCCTTCTCCATGTCGCGGCAGGCCGTGCAGCTGGGCTTCCTGCCGCCGCTCACCGTCAAGCAGACCTCGGACGAGGAACAGGGCCAGATCTACCTGCCGTTCGTCAACGCCGCGCTGTTCGTCGTCGTCCTCCTCCTCATGATCACCTTCGGGTCGTCGGCGAAGCTGGCCACGGCCTACGGCGTCTCGGTGACCGGCGCCCTGCTCATCGACACCCTGCTGCTGCTCAGCGTCGCCCGCGTGCTCTTCGGCTGGTCGACATGGAAGCTCGTGCTCGCCGGCGTGGCCTTCGGCGGCACGGAGGCCGCGTTCCTCAGCGCCAACTTCACGAAGATCATCCACGGCGGCTGGCTCCCGCTGCTCATCGCGGCGGTGATGTTCACGGTGATGACGACGTGGCAGCGCGGCCGGGAGCTCATCATCCGTAACCGCACCGAGGTCGAAGGGTCCCTCGCGGAGTTCATCCGGCAACTGCCGGAGCAGCACCTCGTCCGGGTGCCCGGCACGGCCGTCTTCCCGCACCCGTCGAGCGCGACGACCCCGCTCGCCCTGCGCGCCAACGTCGAGCACAACGGGGTGCTGCACGACCACGTCGTCATCGTCTCGGCCCAGGCCCAGAACGTGCCGCACGTGCCGCTCGAGGAGCAGATCACCGTCGACGACCTCGGCAACCCCGACGACGGCATCGTCTTCGTCAGCATCAAGTACGGGTTCGCCGACCGCCCCGACCTGCCGGAGGGCCTCACCATGGCGGCGGGCCAGCACCCGGAGACGCACTACGACGCCGACACCGCGTCCTACTTCCTCTCCCGCGCCACCCTGCGGGCGGGCCGCGAGCCGGGGATGCACCGGTGGCGCAAGCTGCTCTTCATCGGCCTCGCCCACAACGCCGCCGACCCGTCGGTGCGCTTCCACCTGCCACCGGACCGCACCGTCGTCATGGGGTCCCGCGTCGACCTCTGAGGCCGGCGGTCAGCCCTGGGGGGCGCCGATGCGGATGGTCACGGTCGTCGGGGTCGGGGCCGCGTCGCCGGTGCCCCACTGGGCGGCGTCCGACCCGGTGCCGCGGGTCCAGACCCGGTCGGCGACCTGCACGCGGTCCACCCCGTACGCGTCGGCGCGGGCCACGCCCCACTGGCCGGCGGCCCACGCCAGGTCGGCGTTCGGCGCGGTGACCGTGAGGAGGGCGCCGTCCTGCTTGGCGGTCACGCCCAGCTGGGCGTTGAGGTCGGCCGCGACCGCCGCGCCGTCGGATGCCTTGGTCACCGGCTTGAGCTGACAGCCGAGGCCGGCCGGGGAGTGGCCGCGCAGCGTGGAGGCCAGCACCCGGCCCTCCGTCTCGTGGTCGGCATACGCCGCGGGGTAGGCGCTCTTCTGCACGAGCTGGGCGACCTTGGTGATCTCCATGTTCTCGTAGCCGTTGACCTTGACGAGCGCGTCGTAGAACGAGTTCGTGGCGAAGGCGGGGTCGAGGATCTGCTCCCGCGTGCCCCAGCCCTGGCTGGGCCGCTGCTGGAAGAGGCCGAGCGAGTCGCGGTCACCGAACGTGAGGTTGCGCAGCTTCGACTCCTGGATGGCCGTGGCGATCGCGATGGTCGCGGCCCGGGCGGGCAGCCCCCGCTTGTCGGAGATGGCCGCGATGAGCGCCGCGTTGGCCGTCTGCTCGGGGCTGAACGACACCGTGGTGCCCGAGGCGGTGGCGCTGCAGCCCGGCTGGAACAGCTCGCTCTGCAGCTTGGTCCACGCGATGTAGCCGCACCCGGCGACGAGGGCGATGACGCCCACGATGACGACGGGTGACAGCCAGCGACGGCGGCGGCGACGGGTGGGTCGCGGGGCGCTGCGCTCAGACGTTCGCATGCAGTGCGTCGTTGAGCGTGATGCCGGTGCCGGCCCGGTCGCGGGCCTCTACTGCGCCGGTGACCGAGTTGCGGATGAAGAGCACGTTGTCCCGCCCGGACAGCTCGCGGGCCTTGACGACCGAGCCGTCGGGCAGCGTCACCTTGGTGCCGGCGGTGACGTAGAGCCCGGCCTCGACGACGCAGTCGTCGCCGAGGGCGATCCCGAGCCCCGACTGCGCGCCCAGGAGGCAGCGCTTCCCGACCCGCACCCGGTCGGTGCCGCCGCCGGACAGCGTGCCCATGATCGACGCGCCGCCACCGATGTCGGAGCCGTCGTCGACGACGACACCCTGCACGATGCGGCCCTCGACCATCGACGTGCCCAGCGTGCCGGCGTTGTAGTTGCAGAAGCCCTCGTGCATGACCGTCGTCCCGGCCGCGAGGTGGGCGCCGAGCCGCACCCGGTCGGCGTCGGCGATGCGCACCCCGCTGGGCACGACGTAGTCCGTCATCCGCGGGAACTTGTCGACCGAGCGCACCTCGACGGGACCCTTGCGCCGCAGCCGGAGCCGCGTCTGCTCGAAGCCCTCGACGGCGCACGGGCCGTGGTTGGTCCACACGACGTTGGGCAGGACGGCGAAGATGCCGTCGAGGTTGATGGTGTTGGGCTGCACCAGGCGGTGCGACAGCAGGTGCAGCCGCAGGTATGCGTCCACCGTCGACGCGGGCGGCGCGTCGAGGTCGATCTCGAGCCCGACGCATACCTGTCGGGTGCCCCGGTCGTCGTCGCGGGACTCGAGCGCCCGCAGGTCGGCGGGCATCGGCTGGGCGTCGTTGTCGTTGGCGCCGAGCACGGGCCGCGGGAACCACGCGTCGAGCACGCGTGCCTCGGTGCCGTCGGGGAGGCCGGCGACCTGCTCCGTGGCGAGGCCGAGGCCCCAGGCGCGGCGCGAACCCTCTCTCGTCATGCGAGGAAGACTATCGGCGGGGCGTGATGGTTCCGGCCGATCGACCGGGCGGGCCGGGAGGCTAGCCTGCGGAGCATGGTGAGCCCTCCGTCCCAGCCGTCGCTCGACCTCGATGCCGACGTCGTCACCCTTACGGCGGCCCTGTGCGACATCGCGTCGGTGAGCCTCGACGAGGGGGCCATCGCCACGGCCGTCGAGGCGGCGCTCACCCCGCTGACGCACCTCACGGTCTCGCGGCACGGCAACACCGTCGTGGCCCGCACCGAGCTCGGCCGCAGCGAGCGCGTGGTGCTCGCCGGACACCTCGACACCGTCCCCATCAGCGACCCGCCCAACGTGCCGAGCCGGCGCATCGGCGACGAGCTGGTCGGCCGCGGCACCGTCGACATGAAGGGCGGCGTCGCGGTGCAGCTGCGGCTGGCCCGCACCGTCACCGAGCCGAGCCGCGACGTCACCTACGTCTTCTACGAGGGCGAGGAGATCGACGGCCAGTTCAACGGCCTGGCCCACCTGGCCGCGGACGCCCCCGACCTCATCGCGGGCGACTTCGCCGTGCTCCTCGAGCCGACCAACGGCGCCGTCGAGGGTGGCTGCAAGGGCACCCTGCGCGCCGACATCGTCACCAAGGGCACCGCGGCCCACTCCGCGCGACCGTGGAACGGGCACAACGCGATCCACGACGCCGCCGAGGTGCTCACCCGGCTTGCGCACTACGAGGCGCGCACCGTCGACGTCGACGGGCTCGAGTACCACGAGGCGCTGCAGGCGGTCGGGATCGCGGGCGGGATCGCCGGCAACGTCATCCCCGACCGGTGCGTCGTCACGGTCAACTACCGGTTTGCGCCGGACCGCTCCGGTGACGAGGCGGCGGCCCACGTGGCGTCCGTCTTCCACGGGTTCGAGGTCGTCGTGCAGGACAACGCCCCCGGCGCCCGTCCGGGCCTCACCCTGCCGGCGGCGCAGGCGTTCATCGCGGCGCTGGCCGTGCCGGTCGGGCCCAAGGAGGGCTGGACCGACGTCGCGCGCTTCTCAGCGCTCGGAGTGCCCGCGGTGAACTTCGGCCCCGGCGACCCCAACCTCGCGCACACCGACGACGAGCGGGCGCCGGTGCAGCAGTACGTCGACGCGGAGCAGGCGATGCTCCGCTGGCTCGGGTGAGGCAGGGATGACACCGACGGGAGCGGCCGACGAGGCACCGCTGACGGATGGGCAGAGCGCCGAAGGCCTGCACGACGACGAGCACGCCCATGAGCATGACCACGGCCACGAGCACCCCAGCCGGCAGATGGGGCCGGTCGTCTTCCGCGGAGACCAGGTGCCGTCCACGACCGCCGACCAGCGGCTGCTCGACAGCACCCGCAACCGCGACAGCGACTGGCTGCACGCCGACCCGTGGCGGGTGCTGCGCATCCAGAGCGAGTTCGTCGAGGGCTTCGGCGCGCTCGCGGAGCTCGGCCCCGCGGTGAGCGTCTTCGGCTCCGCCCGCACCCGGCCCGACGACCCCGTCTACGCGCTGGGCGTACGGGTCGGGCGGGCTCTCGTCGAGGCGGGGTATGCCGTCATCACCGGCGGCGGCCCCGGCGCCATGGAGGCCGCGAACCAGGGCGCCTACGAGGCCGGTGGCGTGTCGGTGGGACTCGGCATCGAGCTGCCCTTCGAGTCGGGCCTCAACGCCTACGTCGACCTCGGCGTGAACTTCCGCTACTTCTTCACCCGCAAGACGATGTTCGTCAAGTACGCGCAGGGTTTCATCGTCCTGCCGGGCGGGTTCGGCACCCTCGACGAGCTGTTCGAGGCGCTCACCCTCGTGCAGACGCGGAAGGTCACGTCCTTCCCCATCGTCCTGCTGGGCCGCGCCTACTGGGGTGGGCTGCTCGACTGGCTGGGTGGGGCCGCGATGGACCACGGCACGATCGGGGCGTCGGACCTCGACCTGCTCCACGTCACCGACGACGTCGACGAGGCCGTGCACATCGTCACCGGGGCCCGCCCGCCCGGCTGACGCCTCGGACGCGCCGGACGTCCAGGGTCGGGGCCGCCCGCCCGGCTCCGGCGTGGCACGATCATCCGGTGATCTGGCTGGCCCTCTTCGTCGCCGTGCTCGTGGCCGTCGCCACCGCGGCGGCCGTCCTCGGTCGCGTCGACGGCTCCCTCGCCGACGCGACGACGACGTCGAGCCACGTGCCGCTGCCCGACGACGCCATCACCCCGGGCGACCTCGACGGCCTGCGCTTCGACACCGCGCTCCGCGGCTACCGGATGAACCAGGTCGACGGCGTCATCGACCGCCTGCGCCGTGAGATCGACGACCTCGAGGGCCGGCTCGCCGGGGGCGCCGAGGGCACGGCGGGGCGGCCCGACGACGAGCCCGTGGTTGCGGCGGCATACTCCCGTCCGCCGGTCGGCCCGATGCCGGAGGGCCACGCGCGCACCACCGGACCAGAGGGCGGCTGAGGTGGGCGCCATCGAGGTGCGGCGCACGGTCGACACCCCTCTCGACGCGGTATGGGCCACGCTCACCGACTTCGCCTCCTACGGCCGGTGGATCCCGCTGACGAGGATGCGCACCGACCCCGGCCCGGTGCGTCCCGGCTGGGGTTTCGGGGGGTTCACGGGCCTCGGCCCGGTCGGCTTCCTCGACTCCATGCTCGTCGTGCGCTGGGAGCCGCCGGCCGACGGCCGGGCGCGCTTCTCGGTGCGCAAGACCGGCCGGCTGCTCGCCGGGTGGGCCGACGTGCGGATGACCGCCGCGGGGGACGGCGGCACCGACGTCTCGTGGCGCGAGGAGATCGTCCCGCGGCCGCTGCTGCTCGGTCGGGCCGTGGCCCCCGCGGCCGACCTCGTCACGGCGCGGCTCTTCGCGCAGGCCCTCGACGGGATGCTCGGGGCGGCGGCGCAGGCCCGCACCGGATGACCGAGGCCCTCTCCCTCGACCCCACCCCCGGGCTGACCGTCGGCGCGGACGGCCGGGCCCGGTGCGCCTGGGCGGGCTCCGCCCCGGAGTACCTCGCCTACCATGACGACGAGTGGGGCCGGCCGGTGCACGGTGAGGCGGCGCTCTACGAGCGGATCACGCTCGAGGCCTTCCAGTCCGGGCTGTCGTGGATCACCATCCTGCGCAAGCGTCCGGCCTTCCGGGCCGCCTTCGCGGGGTTCGACCCCGCCCGCGTCGCCGTCTTCGACGACGGCGACCGCGCCCGGCTGCTCGCCGACGCCGGCATCGTCCGCAACGTCAGGAAGGTCGACGCCGCCATCGCCAACGCCCGCGCCGTGCTCGCGCTGCGCGACGAGGGGGGCCTCGACGCGTACGTCTGGTCGTTCGCCCCCGAGACCCACGAGCCGCCGCGCACCCTCGCCGACGTGCGGGCCACGAGCCCCGAGTCGGTCGCCCTCGCCCGAGGGCTCAAGCAGCACGGCATCGTCTTCGTGGGGCCCACCACCGCGTACGCCGCGATGCAGGCCTGCGGGCTCGTCGACGACCACCTCGCCGGCTGCCACCGAGCGGGGGCACGGGTCCGGTGACCACCGACGTCGTGACGGACCCGTCCGTGCCGCACCCCATGGACCGGCTGCGGTCGGTCGGCCGGTTCCTGCCCACGGCCCTCGCACTGTATGCCGTGTGCCGCCTGGTCAGCGGCATCCTCCTCGCGGTCGTCGCCACCCGGCAGGTGCCCACCGGGTGGACCGGCGCCGACGTCAGCTACCTGACGTTCACGGTGCAGTGGGACGGGCAGTGGTACCAGACCATCGCCGAGCACGGGTACCCCCGGGCGCTCCCCGTCGACCAGACCGGCCTCGTGCAGCAGAACGCGTGGGCGTTCTACCCCCTCTTCCCGTTCGTGAGCCGCGCGCTCATGGACCTCACCGGGTCCAGCTTCGCGGTCGTCGGCTCCACGCTGTCGCTCCTGCTCGGGTTCGTCGCGGCTGGAGCGATGGCGACGCTCCTGCGTGACCGGCTCGGCGACCGGTGGGCCCTGGCGAGCGTCGTCCTCTGGGCGAGCATGCCGGCGGCCGTCGTGCTGCAGGTGGCCTACACCGAGGCCGCCGCCATGGCGCTGCTCGTGCTCTTCCTCCTCGCCCTGCAGCGCGAGCGCTGGCTGTGGGCCATGGTGCTCGCACTCCTGCTCGGGCTGACCCGGCCCATCGCCGTGCCCATCGCCGCGGTCGCCGTCGTGGCCCTGTGGCTGCGGTGGCGGCGCCGGCGCACCGAGCCGGTCCCGGGCAGCGAGGCCCTGAGCGGGCTGGCCCTGCTCGTCGGCTGCGGGGTCTCGGGCCTGCTGTGGCCGGGCATCGCGGCGCTCGTGACCGGGCGCAACGACGCCTACACGGTGACGATGTCCACGTGGCGCGGCAGCCGCGAGATCGTCCCGTTCCGGCCGTGGCTGGACATGTCGCGCTACTACTTCGGGCAGACCTGGGGCCCGGTGTGGCTCACCGTGCTGTTCGTCGCCATCGCCGTCATGGTGCTGGGCCCGTGGGCCTCGCGGCTGGGCCCGCAGCTGCGCATGTGGTCGCTGGCCTACCCGGCATACCTGCTGGTCGTGCTCGACCCCTTCACGTCGATCTTCCGCTACCTGGTCCCGCTGTTCCCGCTCGCCGCCGTGCTCATCGGCGTTGCGGGTCGGCCCCTGTGGCGTCGCTGGGAGCGGTGGGCGTGGGTACGGTTCGGGGTGCTGCTCGTGGCCTTCGTCGTGGGGCAGTGGTACTGGATCGACATCCTGTGGCGGTTCGTCCCCCCGACGGACTACCCGCCGTGACGGGTCAGCGTCCCGAGTAGACGGGCGCGGTCTTGCCGAGGAAGGCGTCGACCGCGACCTGGTGGTCGGCACTGGCCCCGGTATGCGTCATGAGCTCGGCCTCGTGGGCCAGGGCCGTGGCGAGGTCCGCCCCGGCGCTGACGGCGACGGCGCGGCGGATCGAGCCGTAGGCCAGCGTCGGCCCGTCCGCGAGGGTGCGGGCCAGGGTGGCGACCGCGTCCGCGAGCTCGGTCGCCGGCACGACCTGCGTGACCAGCCCGAGCGAGAGGCACTCCGCGGCCGGGACGGTGCGGGGGAAGAACAGCAGCTCCTTGGCGCGGGCCGGGCCGACGATCCGCTGCAGGGTCCACGACGCCCCGGAGTCGCACGAGAGCGCGATGCCCGCGAAGGCGGTGTTGAGACCGGCGGTGTCGGCCATGATGCGGAAGTCCGCGGCGAGCGCGAAGGAGGCGCCGGCCCCGGCGGCGACCCCGTTGAGGGCCGCGACGACCGGCTTGTCCATCGTCGCCAGCAGCGTGACGATCGGGTTGTAGTGGTCGACGACGGTGCGCCCCAGCTGCTCGTCACCGCGGCGCAGGGCGGCGACGTGCTCCTTGAGGTCCTGACCGACGCAGAAGGCCCGGCCCCGGCCGGTGAGCACGACGCAGCGCACCTGCGGGTCGTCGGCCACGTGACGCAGCACCGCCAGCAGCCGTTCCTTGAGGGCCAGGTCGAGGGCGTTCATCGCCTCGGGGCGCGACAGCGTCACCGTCGCCACGCCGTCGGTGATGTCGAGGCCGACCAGCGCCGGCGGCTCGTGCGCCTCGGTCGCGGGAGCGGGGCCGTCGGGCTCGGTGGGGGCGGATGTCGTCATGGTCACCTTCTGCGTCGTCGCTGAACAGGCCTGTCCCGCCCCATCATTGCGGGGTGGGGGGCCGATGAGGTCGCAGGGGGATTTCCCCTGGCCTGGAAGCTCAGGTGATAATGGTCTCCATCACTCGGTCGTCCGTCTCGGTTCCGGACCGGCGAGCCCCCACAGCGCGCATTTCCACGAAAGGGTAACTATGGCGGCGATGAAGCCCAGGACGGGCGACGGACCTCTCGAGGTGACGAAGGAGGGTCGCGGGATCGTTCTGCGGATGCCGCTCGAGGGCGGTGGCCGGCTGGTCGTCGAGATGACCCCGGCGGAGGCCGCGAGCCTCCGCGACGCGATCCAGGGGTGCGACGGGGTCAGCTGACTCCGTCACCACCCGCACTGACAAGCAGGCCCCCGACCGATCCGGTCGGGGGCCTGCGTCGTCGGGAGGTGGTCCGGGGCGAGCCGGCCAAGAGCCGCGTGGTCGGACTCAGCGCTTGACGGCCACGAGCAGGCCGTCACCGGCGGGCAGCAGGGTGGTGTGGAACCGCTCGTCCTCCCGGATCGACTTGCCGAGGTCGCGCAGCACCCGGGTCGTCTCGTCGCGGGCGGCCGGGTCGGCGACCTTGTCGTGCCACAGCATGTTGTCGAGCACCATGACCCCGCCCGGGCGCAGCAGCCGCTCGGCCTCGCGGACGTAGTCGGGGTAGGACTCCTTGTCGGCGTCGATGAGGACGATGTCGTAGGCCCCGTCGGTCATCCGGCCCAGGACGTCGAGGGCCCGGCCGGTGATGACGCGGGTGCGCTGGTGCGCCACGCCGGCGGCGGCGTAGGCCTCGCGGGCCGCCCGTTGGTGCTCCACCTCGATGTCGATCGTCGTGAGGATGCCGTCGCTCGGCATACCGGCCAGCAGCCAGAGCCCCGAGACCCCGGCCCCGGTGCCGATCTCGACGACGGCCCGGGCCGCGACGGCCGCCGCGACCATCCGCAGCACGGCGCCGGCGCCCGGCCCGACCGGCGTGCAGCCGAGCTCCTCGCCCCGCCGTCGGGCGCCCTCCACGAGGTCGCTCTCGGTGACGAACTCCTCGGCGTACGCCCAGCTGGCTGCCCTCTGTGCGCTCATGGTTCGACCCTACTCGGGCGGCGGGGCGAGGCCGGTCAGCCCCGCAGCGGGCCGGAACCGGGCGAGTGCGGCCCCGGCCCGACTCGGGGTGGGCGGGAAAAGGTCAGGGCTGCGTCAGGGTCGCCCCCGATGGTTAGCCGGCTGCTGGCGGGGGCACAGTAAACTCATCAACTCCTCGGGAACTCTGAGGTTCAGCGGCTCGTCAGACGGGTCGGGAACCTCTCGAAAGGCGAACCACGTGACCGACACCCTGACCGCATCTGCGGGCCTCACGGATGCGGCCTCCACCCAGCCCGACCATGTCGTCACGGCCGACACCGCTGTCTGGACGCCTCCCACCTGGGAGGAGATCGTCACGCAGCACTCGGCGCGCGTCTACCGGCTCGCCTACCGCCTCACCGGCAACCCCCACGACGCGGAGGACCTCACCCACGACGTGTTCATCCGCGTCTTCCGGTCGCTGAGCTCCTACACGCCGGGCACCTTCGAGGGCTGGCTGCACCGCATCACGACCAACGTCTTCCTCGACAAGATGCGCCGCAAGCAGCGCATCCGGTTCGACGCCCTGCCGGAGGACGCCGCGGGCCGGATGGCCAGTCGCGAGCCGGGGCCGGCCCAGACCTACGACGACACCCACTTCGACGACGACGTGCAGCGTGCGCTCGACGCGCTGCCGCCGGACTTCCGGGCGGCGGTCGTCCTCTGCGACATCGAGGGACTGTCGTACGAGGAGATCGCCACCACGCTCGGGGTGAAGCTGGGCACGGTCCGCTCGCGTATCCACCGCGGCCGTGCCCAGCTCCGGGAGGCGCTGGCCCACCGGGCCCCGGAGCGCCCCACCGTCGAGGCCCCCACCCGCGCCCGCACGGGGCTGCGGTCGCCCGCCACCGCGATGTCGGGAGCCACAGGCACGCCGTGACGCGACATCTCGGTATGCAGGTCAACGCGTACGTGGACCGACGGCTCGACGCGGCGGCCCTGCGCGCCTTCGACCAGCACCTGGTCGTCTGCCTCGTCTGCCGCCATGCGGCCGACGAGGAGCGACGTCTGCTCGACTCCCTGCGGTCGGCCCCGACCCCCGGGTTCTCCTCGGACCTGCAGTCGATGCTCCTCGCACTGGCCGAGACCGGCGGCGGTCCGGAGCGTGGGACGGGCCCGTCCCTGCCGGCGACACCCACCCGCGCCCCCTCGCCGCTGCGCGCTGGGACGGGTGGCCTGCTGCCCTTCGGGAGCCGCACAGGCCGCTTCGCCCCCGCCGCCCCGCCCATTCCCCGGGCGCCCGAGTCCGTGCGGCAGCTCCGGGTGCCCACCGTGCCCCCGGCAGCCCCCGCGCTGCACCAGTCACCGCGTCGCGCCGCGATGGTCGCGGGTCTCGTCGCCGGTGCCTCGGCGGCCGCCGCCTTCGGGCTCGCCGTGGCCGGCCCCGGCACGGGCGCCGCGGCCGCGACGGTGCGCACGGTCGAGACCCGGGCGCCGGGCGTCTCGAGCGCGTCGGTCGTGCCGGCCGCGTTCACCGGCACCGGCCTCGGCTCGTCACCTCTGCGGCAGGCCCTCGGACGTCCAGGACGGTAACCCCTTGAAGAGCAGCTCGTGACCGACGAGACCCGCCAGCCCGACCCGCCCGACGCGCCGCCACCGGCGCCGGAGCGGGTCGATCCTCGCTCGCCGTGGCAGAGCTTCGGCGTCCCGCACGGGGGGGCGCCGGAGGCGCCGGCCTACACCCCGGCCATGCGGGAGCGCCCGCGAACGGACCTCACGCAGCCGATCGACACCGGCGTTCCCGCCGGCGAGCACTGGTCCGAGGGCCCACCCCAAGGCGCGAGAGACGGCATGACGCAGGGCACCACGCAGGAGCCGGTAGTGCCCAGCGCGCGCGAGGGCAGCTGGTGGTCGTCCCCGGGTGACCTCGGCGGCACCCCGGAGCTCGGCCCGCAGCCGGGCGCCCCCCGCTCCAGCGTCCTGCCCGGCGACGTTCCGGGAGACCCCTGGTCGGGTCACGGTGCCGACCGCACGGGTACCCAGACGGCCCAGACCGGCACCCCGACGAGTGCGCTGCCGTATGCCGGCGAACCGGCGGGGGCTCCGGCCGGCGGAGCTGCCCCCTGGGCCGCGCACCCGTCGCCCTCGGGCGCCGCGACCTCGACGTTCGGTCCGCCTGTTCCGAGTGGCTGGGACCCCGCACCGGGCGGCCCCCCGGGCTCCGGCTACCCCGGAGGGCCGGGCACGCCGACCGGTCCGGGCAGCCCGGGCGGTCCAGGCATCCGCGCGCCCGAAGGCCGCCGGCGCTTCGCCGCCCTGGCTGCGCTCGCGGTCGTCGCCGCTCTCCTCGGCGGCGGGGTGGCCCTGGCCGGCCAGCAGCTGCTCAGCCGGGGGACCACCCTCGGCAGCGCCGTCCCGGCCCCCGGGCCCGGGTCGACGGCCCGCCCCGACGGAAGCATCGCCAAGATCGCCGCCGACGCCCTGCCCAGCGTCGTGACCATCCGCATCAAGACCGCGCAGGGGAGCGGCACCGGATCCGGGTTCGTCATCGACAACCAGGGCCACATCCTCACCAACAACCACGTCGTCGCGGCGGCGGGCGGCAACGGCACCATCAGCGTCGAGCTCAACAACGGCAAGACGCTCCCGGCCACCGTCGTCGGCACCGACGTCTCCTACGACCTTGCGGTCATCAAGGTCGAGGCCACCGACCTGCCGGCCCTGCAGTTCGGTGCCTCCAAGGACGTCGTCGTCGGTGACGGCGTGATCGCCGTCGGCGCCCCGCTGGGGCTGGACGCGACGGTGACGAGCGGCATCGTGTCGGCGCTCAACCGCCCCGTCACCCCCGGCGACGGCAGCGACCAGTCGTTCATCAACGCCATCCAGACCGATGCGGCCATCAACCCGGGTAACTCCGGAGGGCCCCTGCTCGACATGAACGGCCGGGTCATCGGCATCAACTCCGCCATCGCGCGCATACCGGGGTCCACGAGCGACTCCGGCGGCAACATCGGCGTCGGCTTCGCCATCCCCAGCGACCAGGCGGCCAAGACCGCCCAGCAGCTCATCACGACCGGCAAGGCCGACCACCCGGCGCTCGGGGTGAGCGTCGACCGCAGCTACACGGGCGACGGGGCCAAGATCGCCGCCGGTGGGGTCAAGTCCGGGACGGCGGCCGACAAGGCCGGCCTGCGCGAAGGCGACGTCGTCACCGAGTTCGAGGGCCGAAAGGTCACCGACGCCGACTCCCTCATCGTCGCGGTCCGCGCCAAGAGCGTGGGCGATACGGTGACCATGAAGGTGCAGCGCGGCAACCAGACCCTCGACCTGTCGCTCGCGCTCCAGTCGGCCTCGAGCTGACCCGGCCGCCACCACCACCACAGCAGCACGAGGAGGTCACATGCTCGACATCAACGGCTGGGAGGTCATCGTCCTCGCCGTCGTGGGCATCCTCGTCCTCGGCCCCGAGCGGCTGCCGGAGTACGCCGGGAAGCTCGCCGGCTTCGTCCGGCAGGCGCGGGGCTTCGCGGCGAACGCCAAGACCCAGCTCAAGGAGCAGATGGGTCCGGAGTTCGACGACGTCGACTGGCGCCAGTACGACCCCCGTCAGTACGACCCCCGCCGGATCGTGCGCGAGGCGCTGATGGACGACCCGCAGCCGGAGCCGGAGAAGCCGCAGTCCGGGGTCATGGCCCCGGTGCCGCAGCCCTTCCACGACCCGGGCAAGCCGACCCCCTGGGACGCCGACGCCACCTGAGGCGCAGCCCCGGCCCCTTCGCTGGACAAGCGTCCGCCTCGCTGGACAACCTTTCTCCAGCGAGGCGCCCCATTATCGGGTGACCCGATAAAGGGGAGACGGGTGGGGTGCCTGGGGTCGGTGGGGGAGGGGGGTCAGCGGCCGGCGGGGGTGAGGCCCAGCGAGCGGCCGGCCAGGCCCCGGGCCCGGGTCGACAGGCCACGGGCGATGCCGCGCAGGGCCACGGCCGCGGGGGAGTCCGGCTCCCCGAGGACGACGGGCATGCCGTGGTCGCCGCCCTCGCGCAGACGGGTGTCGAGGGGGATCTGGCCGAGGAGGGGCACCGCGGCGCCGATCGAGCGGGTCAGCGACTCCGACACGGCCTGGCCGCCGCCGGAGCCGAAGATCTCCTGTCGGCTGCCGTCGGGCAGCTCGAGCCAGGACATGTTCTCGACGACGCCGACGACCCGCTGGTGGGTCTGCAGGGCGATGGCCCCCGCCCGCTCCGCGACCTCGGCCGCCGCCTGCTGCGGCGTGGTCACGACGAGGATCTCGGCGGTCGGGATGAGCTGGGCCACGGAGATGGCGATGTCGCCGGTGCCCGGGGGCAGGTCGAGCAGCAGGACGTCGAGGTCGCCCCAGAACACGTCGCCGAGGAACTGCTGCAGCGCCCGGTGGAGCATCGGCCCGCGCCAGACGACCGGCTGGTTGTTGGGCACGAACATGCCGATCGAGATGACCTTCACGTCGTGGGCGAGCGGCGGCAGGATCATGTCGTCGACCTGTGTGGGCCGCTGCTCGACCCCGAGCATCCGGGGCACCGAGAAGCCGTAGACGTCGGCGTCGACGACCCCGACCCGTAGGCCCTGCTGCGCCATGCTCGCGGCGAGGTTGACGGTGACCGACGACTTGCCGACCCCGCCCTTGCCGGAGGCCACGGCATACACCCGGGTGAGGCTCCCGGGCCGGGCGAAGGGGATCTCGCGCTCGGCCTGGCCACCGCGCAGCTGCGTGCGCAGCGTGGCTCGCTGCTCGTCGCTCATGACGTCGAGGGTCACGGCGACCTCGTCGACCCCCTCGAGGGCGAGCAGCGCGCCGGTGACGTCCTTGGTCAGCGTCTCCTTCATGGGGCAGCCGGCCACGGTGAGGAAGATGGCCACGGCGGCCCGGCCCTGCTCGTCGACCTCAACGCTCTTGACCATGCCGAGCTCGGTGATCGGCTTGCGGATCTCGGGGTCGTTGACGCGGGACAACGCGGAGAGCATCGCGTCGTGGGAGGGCAGCACGGAGGTCGGCACGTCCTCCATGCTAAGCGGGGTACGGAGGACCGCCCGACGGGCCTCGGGTGGGGTCGGGCCGGGACGGGCGAGTCAGACGAGCAGGTCGTCCATGTCCTCGAGCTCCTTGCCCTTGGTCTCCTTGACCCATCGGTAGACGAAGATCAGGGAGAGCAGGGCCATGACGGCGTAGAAGCCGTAGGACATGGCCAGCGAGATGTCCTTCATCTTCGGGAAGCTGACGGTGATGGCCCAGTTGGCGACCCACTGCGCACCGGCGGCCAGCGACAGGGCGGCAGCGCGGATGCGGTTGGGGAACGACTCCCCGAGCAGCACCCAGACGACCGGGCCCCACGACATGCCGAAGGCGACGACGAAGACGTTGGCGGCCACGAGGGCGATGGGTCCTTGTGCGCCCTCCAGCACGGGCGTGACGGCGCCGCTGGCGTCGGTCGTCGTCTTGGCGATCCCGAAGATCAGGGCCATGACGCCGAGTGACACCGTCATGCCGACGGAGCCGATCAGCAGCAGCGGCTTGCGACCGACCCGGTCGACCGTGGCGATGGCCACGAGCGTGGTGACGATGTTGACGACCGCGGTGATGACGGTGATCTTGAACGAGTCGGCCTCACTGAACCCGACCGCCTCCCAGAGGATGTTGGAGTAGTAGAAGATGACGTTGATCCCGACGAACTGCTGGAACACCGAGAGCAGGATGCCGATCCACACGATCGGCAGCAGGCCGCCCTTCTTGGCGCGCAGGTCGGACCACGACGGCTTGGTGTCGGACTCCAGCGACTCCTGGATGCGGTTGATCCGGCCCTCGACGCCCTTGGAGCCGAGCATGAGGGAGAGCACCCGCCGGGCCTCCGGGATCCGGAAGTTGGCCACCAGGTAGCGCGGCGACTCGGGGATGGTCAGCGAGAGGATGCCGTAGGCGAGGGCCGGCACCACCATGGCGAGGAACATCCAGCGCCACGCGTCCAGCCCGAGCCAGAACGGGCTGGTCGAGCTGCCGGCGACCGTCGCGAAGATGTAGTCGACGAGCAGCGACAGGAAGATGCCGGTGACGATGGCCAGCTGCTGCAGCGAGCCGAGGCGGCCACGGAGGCGGGCCGGGGCGATCTCGGCGATGTAGGCGGGGGCGATGACCGAGGCGATGCCGACCCCGAGACCGCCGATGATGCGGAAGATGATGAGGACGCCGAGGTTGGGGGCGAACCCGGACCCCAGCGCGCTGACGAGGAAGAGCACCGCGGCGATCTGCATGACCCGCAGGCGCCCCAGGCGGTCGGCGAGGCGGCCCGCGTAGATCGCGCCGACCGCCGCGCCGAGCAGGGCCGAGGCGACCGCGAACCCGAGGATCCCCGAGTCGACGTTGAACACCTTGCCGATCGCGCTCACGGCGCCGTTGATGACGGCACTGTCGTAGCCGAAGAGGAACCCGCCGAGCGCGGCGACGCTGGCCACCTTGATCGAGGCGGAGACGTTGAACTCCTCCTCCGGCCCTTCGGGACCATCCGGAAGGTCGGTACTCGGAACGGAGCTCGTGTCAGCCATGACCCCACCTGTCGACGTCGAAAGTTGCCCCATTGTGTCCCCCGTAGCCCCCGCTTGTCGCGGGTGGGCGCGGATGGGTTCTGGCGCGTCGTGGACGGCGGCGTCAGCGCCGGGGGTCGTCCTCGGCCGCCCACGCCTTGCCGGAGGGCTTGGCCGAGGCCAGGCCGCGGTCCTCCATCTCCTCCAGCAGCTGACGCAGCTCGGAGCGGATGAAGTCACGGGTCGCGCTGTCGCGCAACGCGATCCGCAGGGCAGCCACCTCCCGCGTGAGGAACTCCGTGTCGGCGAGGTTGCGCTCGTCGCGGGCCCGGTCCTGCTCGAGGGCGACCCGGTCGCGGTCGGCCTGCCGGTTCTGGGCGAGCAGGATCAGCGGCGCGGCATACGACGCCTGGAGCGAGAGGATGAGGGTGAGCAGGGTGTAGTTCGTCGCCCGCGGGTCGAACTGGGACGACTCCGGCGCGAACGTGTTCCACGCCAGCCACACCCCGACGAAGACGGTCATCCCGGCGATGAACTGGGCGGTGCCCATCCACCGGGCGAACGTCTCGCTGGCCCGGCCGAAGGTCTCGTTGGAGAGCGAGCCCAGGAACGAGGACGCGGGCACGAACCGGCGACGGAACTCCTGGGGCTGGTCCAGGCGGGGGATGCGCTCCGGACGGTCAGCCACGGGTCACCTCGCTCCGCACCTCGTGCCGGCCCTCACCGCGCGCCTCGTGCCGGTCCTCGTGCCGGTCCTCCCGCCAGTCCTCGGGGAGGATGTGGTCGAGCACGTCGTCCACGGTGACGGCGCCGAGGAACCGCCCCTCGCGGTCGACGACGGGCACGGCGACGAGGTTGTAGGTCGCCAGCATCCGGGTGACCTGCTCCAGCGGGGCGTCCACCGGCATGGGCTCGATGCCGCGGTCGACGACGGAGCCCACCGAGGAGTGCGGCGGCTCGCGCAGGAGCCGCTGGATGTGGACGACGCCGATGAACCGCCCGGTCGGCGTCTCGAGCGGGGGCCGGCAGACGAAGACGGTCGAGGCGAGGGCGGGGGCCAGCTCCTCACGGCGGACGACAGCCAACGCCTCGGCGATCGTCGCCTCGGGGCCGAGGATGACGGGCTCGGTCGTCATGAGACCGCCGGCCGTCTTCTCGTCGTAGGCGAGCAGCCGGCGCAGCGGCGCGGCCTCGTCGGGCTCCATGAGCCGCAGCAGCTGCTCCTGGCGGTCGGTGGACAGCTCGGCCAGGAGGTCGGCGGCGTCGTCGGGCTGCATCGCCTCGAGCACGTCGGCTGCGCGCTCCGTGTCGAGCCCGCCGAGGATCTCGACCTGGTCGTCCTCCGGCAGCTCCTCGAGGATGTCGGCGAGCCGGTCGTCGTCGAGGGCGGCCGCCACCTCCGCTCGCCGCTGCGGCGACAGGTCGTGGATGACCTCGGCGAAGTCGGCCACCCGGAGGTCGTCGTAGCTCGCGAGCAGCTTGGCCGCGCTCTGGTCGCCGCTGCTCACGTGCAGGCCCGTCACGTCGCTGATGTCGACGAGCACGGTCTCCCCGCGGCGACGCAGGCCGAGGCCCCGGCCCGAGGAGCCGGCGTTCTTGCGGCAGAAGACCTTCGTGACGTTCCAGCTGCGTCCGCGCGGCTCCATGGCGATGTCCTCGACGGTCGCCGCGAAGGGCCCGTCGCTCGACGTCACGCTGACGTGCCGCTCGAGCAGCTCGGCGAGCACGAGGGTCTCGTTCATCCGCTGCTCGAAGCGGCGCATGTTGACCAGCCCGGTCGTGATGACCTGGCCCGCGTCGAGCGACGTCACGCGCGTCATGGGCACGAAGACGCGGCGCCGCCCCGGCACCTCCACGACGAGGCCGATGACGCGCGGGCGGGAGACGACGGCGCCGAAGGTGATGACGACGTCGCGGACGCGGCCGACCGGGTCGCCGAGCGGGTCGAAGACGCGCAGGCCGGCCAGGCGCGCAACGAAGACTCGGGACACGGGGCTCACGGGGTCAGGCTAGCCGTCCGCCCTGCGCGACCTGTGGCGCGACGACGGTGCGGGGCGGCGGGGCACGGAGCGGCGTCAGCGGGTGCCGCGGCGGCGTTTCGGCCGGCCGCCCAGGTGCCAGGGCCGCCACGTGACGGTCGTGGCGCGCGACGGCGCGGGGGGCGCGGCGCCGGACCCGTCGAGGTAGTGGCCCGGCCCCTCGACGGGGTTGCCGAACGGGGTGAGGGCCGTGACCGCGCATTGCGTCCGCCACCGCTCCACGACGTCGCCGACGGCGTTGAGCCGGCCCGCCTGCAGCGCCGCGACGGCGGCCTCCCAGCCCGGGTCGGTGTCGCCGAGCACCTGGGTGCGGGCCTTGACCCGCAGCAGCCGCCCGCCGGAGTCCTGACTGCGCAGGACCAGGACGACCTCCACGGGCAGCCAGGGCAGGAACTGCTCGCCCGGGCCGTTGACGACGTATGCCGTCGGCGCCACCCAGGCGTGCCACACCGGCCACGCCCGGTCGCCGGGGACCTCGACCCAGATCACCCCGGACTTGGTCATCGCCTCCCCGACGAGGGCGGTGACGTTCGTCGGCGCGGCGGGCGGTGGGGTCGCCTCGGTCACCCGCCGAGCGTAGGGGAACCGGCACGGGATCGGGTCACCACCGGGAGGTGGCGGCCGCCATGAGGTCACCGAACAGCTCGCCGGCGTCGACGGCATACCCGCGTCGCGTGAACCACTCGGCCATGGTGCGGGCGTCGCGTTCGAGGAACACCGGCCCGTGCGGGTTGCCGATGACGTCGACGACCTGCGGCCAGTCGATGACGACGAGGCGCTCGCCGTGCAGCAGCACGTTGTAAGGGGAGAGGTCTCCGTGGGCCCAGCCGTGCAGCGCCAGGCGGGTCATCGTCTCGCGCAGCTGCTCGAACAGCTCGGGCAGCAGGTCGGCGGCGGGACGGGTCTGGGCCAGACGAGGGGCGGCCTGGCCGTCGGCGCCGACGAGCTCCATGAGGATCTCGGTCTCCGCCAGCTGCACGGGGTAGGGCACGGGCAGGCCCATGCTCCAGAGCGTCGACAGGACGTCGAACTCGGTCATGGCCCACTGGCCCGCGATGAGGGCCTTGCCGAACTCCGTGCGCCGTCCCATCGCGCGGGTCTCGCGGCTGCGGCGGACCCGGCGGCCCTCGAGGTAGCCGGCGTCGCGGTGGAACAGCCGGTGGTCGTGGGAGCGGAACCGCTTGGCGGCCATGACGACGTCGCGGCCGGGGTCGCCGGGGACCCACCGGCGCAGGGCGTGGACGTCGGCCTCCTTGCCGGTCTTGAGGATGCCGAGGTCGGCGTCGACGGCGCCGAGGGCCGTGACGACCCAGGCTGGTCGGGGGCCGGGGCCGTGCATGGCGCCGTCCCACGAGGACCAGCGCTCGCCCTCGGGCGGGGCGTCGGGCTGGCTGTCAGTCGCGAAGGGTGTGGGCTCCGACGCGTCGTGGAACGAGCGGTCGGACGGGAATGAGGTCACTGCGGGTCTCCAGAGGGGGGAGGGATGGGGTGCGCGGGGCACCGGGGACCGTCATGGACATGTCGGGCCTCCTCCTCTGGGCGAGCGACCGGGATTTCCGGCTGTCGGCAACCCTCCCCGCTGCCGGGCCGGGCCGCAACGGGTTTTCGGGCGGTGCCCATCGCGGCTCGGTCGGATCGGGTCGAGGTATCTGCGTTCCCGCCGGCGGCTCCTCCTGCATACGGGCTGTGTCCGCCAATCACCCGGTCCCCACCGGGCCGGGGGTGCACTCTGGAGCCCACAGGCCCGTGCTCGCACGGGCCGGCACGTGTCGGTCGGCTTCCACCGCGTCGGAGGGGTCTGCAGTGACGACGACGTCGTTCGCCCGGGGTCGTCTCCGGGTCACGCACCCCGAGACCTACCGCGCCGCGCGGGACCGGGTGCGCCCGCGGTCACTGGAGGGCCCGACGGCCGACGACGTCCACGCCCTCATCGTGAATACCTTGCGGGACAACGGTTTCGTCGCCCTGCAGCGGGTGCGGTTGACGCAGACGGCCGGGCCCCACAGCAGCTCGGGGGCGCAGCCGCCCGCCACCGTGTCGCTCGCACTGGACCTCGTCGAGGGTGAGGACGCGCTGGTGCTCGCCGAGAGCGACGGCGCCTACCGATGGGTGCGGCCGCGCCACGAGGGGGCCCGGGACGCGACCGGGGCCCGCACGGCCGTCTTCGACCTCGTCCTGCCGGCTCCTCCCACCGGAGCGACCGGTGGAGCGAACGGTGGGGCGCGGCGGCTGGGTCGGCGGCGGCCGGGTGCAATGCGGGTCACGGTGCTGCCGTATGCCGTGCCGCTCGTCGCGGGCGCGGCGATCCGGGCGCTGGAGACCTTCGTCGACACCGGCCTCGTGCGGGTCACCGGGGCCGACCCGGGGGCGTGGACCCGCGTGGAGCGGCTCGACCAGCTCGGGCTGGACCCGGCCCGCACGCACCGGGCGCTGCTGCTCGTGCACGGCACGTTCGACTCCACGGTGGGAGGGTTCGGCGGGCTCACCGTGACGCCCGAGGGGCGCGCCTTCCTGGCGCGGGCGCTCACCGACTACGACGTCGTCCTCGGCTACGACCACCGCACGCTCAGCGTCGACCCGCTCGACAACGCCCGCGACCTCGCCGAGCGGCTCACCGCGTTCCCGGCGCAGCGGCCGGTCACGCTCGACGTCGTCAGCCACAGTCGCGGCGGCCTGGTGGCGCGCAGCCTCGTCGAGTCGGTGCTGCCGGGCGTGCCGTGGCGGGGCCAGGTCGACCGCATGGTGCTGCTGGCGACGCCGAACGACGGCACCCACCTGGCCGACCCCGACCGGTGGGGTGACCTCGCCGACGTGCTCACCAACCTCGTCGCCGCCGACGCGCGCGCGTTGGCCGACCTCCCCGGGGGTGGGCTGGTGGCCCGGGCGACCGTCGCGGGGGTGCGCGGGCTCGGCGCCCTGGTGCGGTGGCTGGCATCGTTCGCCACCGACCCGGAGAGCGTGCCGGGGCTGGCAGCGATGGTGCCGGGCGGCCCCTTCGTCACGGCGCTCAACGCCGACCAGCCGGGCCAACCTCGGCCCGGCACACCGTGGTTCGCCGTGTCGTCCGACGTCGAGGTGAGCGTTGCCGCCCATCCGCCGGAGCTGCCGGCCACGGTCGTCGTCGACATCGTCGAGGGCATCGTCGACAGGGTCATCCAGGGCCCCAACGACCTCGTCGTCGACGTGCCGTCGATGAGCGCCGTCGACCTGGAGCACGGCGGCGGGTACATCCGCGACACGCTGGCCTTCGGACCCGAGGCGGAGGTCTACCACACGAGCTACACCCGGCAGCCGGTCGTCGCCCAGGCGCTGGGCGCGTGGCTGCTCGACCGGGTGGACCACCGCGACGGCGGGGCGGGAACGGTCGTCGTGCGGGCGGTGCCGCCGGGCCGGGAGACGGCGGCGCGACGCATACCGAGCCGAGGCCGCGACCTCGCGCCGCCGCCGACCGCAGATGCCGAGCCCCCGCCCCGTGCGGAGGCCGAGCCTCCGCCGGGGGCGGACGAGCCGCCGCCGCTTGCGGAGGCCGAGCCTCCGCCGGGGGCGGACGAGCCGCCGCCGGACGCCGGGGCGGGGCCGCCGCCTGCGCCCGCGCCGCCTCCGCCGGCCCCCCCACCGCCCGTACCGGCAACCGCACCAGCGGCGCCCGCGATCCAGGCCAGCATGGTCGCGGAGATCCCGCAGCACCCGCCGGTGGGCGTCCCCACCACCGTGCGCATCCGGGTCTCGCGCACCGCCCTCGTCGCCGCCGACGGCACCGCCTCGGCGCGCACCGTGCTCGCGGTCCGTCCCGACGCCCCGGTCGACGTGCAGGTCATCCCCACGAAGAACTGCGTGCTCGACAGCGCCGACCTCGACCGCCTCCTGCTGCCGCCGGGCGGCGGCTGGGCCGAGCTGCAGTTCACCCTGCGAGCCGTCGCCGCGGGTGTCGTGCGCGTCAAGGTCCTCGCCCGTCAGGGCCGCGAGCTGCTGGGCAGCGTGACGCTCGAGGCGGAGGCGCTCGACCCGGCCGCCGTGCCCGGGGGGCCGCAGGCCCTGACCCGCGCGCAGGTCGAGGTGGCCTCGGCCTCCTCGCCGGTGCTCGCCGACGTCGCGTGGCTGGAGATCGCCCAGCTCCAACGGGCGGGCGAGACGCGGTTCCAGTACGAGCTGCGCCTGCCCGGTCACGACGAGCGCATCACCGGGACCTCCGCGCCCATCCAGGACGTGGACGCCTTCGTCGGCAACCTCTTCCACGAGGTGCAGCAGCTGTGGTTCGACTGCTCGGACCGCCCCCAGAAGTACCTCGCCGACCTGCAGGACCTCGGTGCCCACCTCTTCGAGAAGCTCTTCCCCCAGGACTTCCAGGCGGCGCTGTGGGAGCACCGGGACGAGCTCGACAACCTCTTCCTGCTCGCCGACGAGCCGTTCATCCCGTGGGAGCTCGTCCACCTCAAGCCTCCGGTCGGCCCGCGGGAGCAGGAGCCGCGCTTCCTCGGCCAGCTCGGGCTCGTGCGCTGGCAGTTCACGCCGTTCCCCGCGACGGCGACCCTGCAGGCCCGGGCGGGGAAGGTGTTCTCGGTCTGCCCGGAGTACGCCGACCCCGGGCTGAACCTCGCCGAGGTGCAGGCCGAGGCGGCATACCTGACCTCGACGCTGGGAGCGCGCACGGTGGCCGCCACCGAGGAGCAGGTACGCCGGCTGCTGCGGAGGCGGGGCGGGTTCGACCTGCTGCACTTCAGCGGCCACGGCACAGCCGACCCGGGCAACATCGCCGAGGCCAAGATCCTCCTGGCCGGACGGGTGGTCGGTGGGGCGCTGGTCTCCGACTACCTGTCGTCGACGACCGTGGCCGAGAACGTGCGGCTGGCTGGACGGGCCGGTGGCAGTGGGCCGCTCGTCGTGCTCAACGCCTGCCAGGTCGGGCGCGCGGGGGAGGACCTCACGAGCCTCGGGGGGTTCGCCCGGGCGTTCCTGGAGGCCGGCGCGTCGGCCTTCGTCTCGTGCCTGTGGTCGGTCAACCAGACCCCGGCCCGGATCTTCGTCGAGACGTTCTACACGCGGCTGCTGGCCGGTGACACCGTCGCCGCCGCCGCGCTCGCGGCCCGTACCGCCGCCCGCGCCGAGGGCGACGCGACCTGGCTCGCCTACGTCGTCTACGCCCGCCCCGACGCCGTCCTCGTGCGCGGGTAGCCCCCTCCGACCGACGCCCGTCCCGTTCCTTCCATCTCGTCACCGCACCGAAGAAAGGTCGTGAGACCCATGGCTGCACGAGCGCTGTGTGTCGGCATCAACCAGTTCGTCCACCTCCCCAACGCCAACTGGCTCAACGGCTGCGTCAACGACGCGCAGGACATGGCCGTCATGCTCAAACGGCTGCCCGGCTTCACGGACGCCACCGTCACCGTGCTCGCCGACGCGGACGCCACCAAGGCCAAGGTCATGGCCGCGCTGTCGGAGATGGTCGCCGAGGTCAAGGCCGGCCGGCTCGACCACCTCGTCTTCTCGCTGTCTAGCCACGGCACCCAGGTGCCGGACACGAACGGCGACGAGACGGTCGACCACGTCGACGAGGCGTTCGCCTGCCACGACATCGCGCAGAAGGGCCCCGACTGGGACCGCGACACCGTCATCATCGACGACGAGCTGCACGCGCTGTTCACCGACCTGCCGAAGGGCGCCCTCGTGGAGGTCGTGCTCGACACCTGCCACAGCGGCACGGGCCTCAAGGACATCGACCTGCTCGTGGGCCGCAAGCCGCGCTTCCTTCCGCCGCCGACCGCCCTCGGGATGCGCCGCATCGCCGCGAAGTCCGACCCCAAGGGCCTCCAGGAGCTCGTCAAGGCCACGCCGGCCGGGAGCCGTCCGGTGCTCTTCGCCGCGTGCAAGGCCGACCAGACCTCGGCCGACGCGTACTTCGACGGCCGCTACAACGGGGCGTTCACCTACTTCTTCCTCAAGGCCCTCGCCGCGACGCCGCCCCCGACGCGGGCGAGCGTGCTCACCGCGGTGAGCAGCGCCCTGCGCGGCGGCGACTTCTCGCAGCGTGCCCAGCTGGAGGCCCCGCCGAAGGCGAAGCGCGCCGTCTTCGGGCAGCCGGGATGAGCGGGGGCCCCCAGCTCGGCGCTCCGGCCGGCTCTGTCGGGTTTGCGATACTGGTCACATGAGCACACAGCCCCCCGGTCTGAGCAGGGTCCGCGCGCGCCTCAACCTCGAGTACCCGATGTCGCTCGGGACGTTCGACAAGTACGAGGACGCCCAGAAGACCGTCGACACCTTGTCCGACAAGGAGTTCCCGGTCGAGAACTGCCTGATCGTCGGCACCGAGCTGAAGCAGCTCGAGCGCATCACCGGGCGGCTGACGTGGGGGCGGGTGCTCCTGGGCGGGGCGCTGTCCGGGGTCTGGCTCGGCCTCTTCGTCGGCCTCATCTTCGCGCTGTTCGCGGCGCAGGGCGGCGTCATCCAGATCGTGCTCTCGACGGTCGTCTTCGGCGCGCTCTTCGGGTTGGCCTGGGCCGCAGCGGGATACGCGTTCACCGGCGGTCAGCGTGACTTCAGCTCGGTCAGCCTCATCGTCCCGAGCAAGTACGAGGTGCTCGTCGAGCACAAGTTCGCCCAGCGGGCCCGCGAGATCCTCGGCTCGGGGGTCGGCGGCGGCCTCGGCGCCGGCGGGCTGAGCGGCACCACGGCATACGGCACGACGGGGTATGCCGGGTCGCCGGCCGAGGGTGGCACCCCGCCGCCGCCGCCCGCCAACCAGGTCTGACCGCGCACCACCCCCGACCGGACTCAGATGGTCGCCGGTTTCCCCGCCCCGACCGGGGCGGAACCGGCAGACATCTGAGTCCGGTCGGTGTGTTTGTGGGGGGTGCGAGGGGCCGTGGGTCAGCGGGACTGCGCCCGGGCGATCCACGCCTCGACGTCGGACGCGCTGCGGGGGATGGCGGCCGAGAGGTTCTCGTAGCCGTCGGCCGTCACGAGGACGTCGTCCTCGATGCGGACGCCGGTGCCGCGGAACGCCTCGGGCACCAGCTCGTCGTCGGCCTTGAAGTAGAGGCCCGGCTCGACGGTGAGCACCATGCCGGGCTGCAGCTCGGCGTCCTTGTAGTCGGCCCGGGTCGCGAGCGCGCAGTCGTGGACGTCGATGCCGAGGTGGTGGCTCGTGCCGTGGACCATCCAGCGACGGTGGTACTGGCCGTGCTCGGTGTCGAGGGTGTCCTCGACACTGACGCCGTCCGGAAGCAGCCCCCACTCGTGGAGGTGCTCGGCGATGACCGCGATGGCGGCGTCGTGGATCGCACTGAACTTCACGCCGGGACGGATGACGTCCATCGCGGCCTGCTGGGCGGCGAGAACGGCGTTGTAGATCCGGCGCTGGGTCTCGGTGAAGGTGCCGTCGACCGGCAGGGTGCGGGTGATGTCGGCGGTGAAGAGGGAGTCGACCTCGACGCCGGCGTCGAGCAGGAGCAGCTCACCATCGGTCACCTCGCCGGTGTTGCGGGTCCAGTGCAGGGTCGTCGCGTGGTCGCCGCTCGCGCAGATCGAGTCGTAGCCGACGCCGTTGCCCTGGTGGCGCGCGTGCAGCCCGAAGACGCCCTCGACCCAGCGCTCGCCGCGGCCCTGGGCGACCGCGTCGCGCAGCTGGGCGAGCACCGCCTCGAACCCCTCCTTGGTGGCCGCCACCGCCTGACGCAGCTGCTCGACCTCCCACTCGTCCTTGACGAGCCGCAACGTCGACAGGAACCGGGCGAGCTCCTCGTCGGCGTCCACCTGCTCGGCGTGCTGCGACTGCGCCGCCTCCTCGTTCACCGTCTCGCCGGCGGTGGCCCGCGCCTCGTCGACCTGCTCGGCGACGTCACGGTCGGCGTCGCGCACGACCCGGATGGTCACGACCCCCGCGTCCTTCTTGACCGCGTCGGCGAACTCGTCGACGGACCTCGCGGTGAGGCCGAACTCGGCCTCGATGTCCTCCAGCGTCGGGCGGCTGCCCACCCAGAACTCGCCGTAGCGGGTGTCACCGAAGAACTCGTCGGACTCGCGGCCGCCCCAGGGCTTGAAGTACAGGACCGCGTCGTGGCCGCCGTCGGGCCGCGGCTCGAGGACGAGGACGGCGTCGGGCTCCTGGTCGCTGCCGAAGCCGGTGAGGTGGGCGAAGGCGGAGTGCGGCCGGAAGGCGTAGTCGGTGTCGTTGCTGCGCACCGTGAACCCGCCCGCGGGCACGACGAGCCGCTCACCGGGGAAACGAGCACTCACCGCGTCGCGTCGCGCGGCGGCGTACGACGCGACCTCGGCGCGCTCGGGGACGTCACTCGGACGCGGGGCCCAGCCGGACTTGACGAAGGTCCGGAACTCCTCGGTCGTCGGGTTGCCCCGGTTCTCGCTCTTCTTCTGCTCCTCGCTCATCCGGCCATCGTGCCACTGACGGGCAAGGCTCAATGGTGCGGCTGGAGGACGACCGCCTGGCGCACAGTGCGGCCCCCGGCGTCCGCACCCGTCAGCTCGGTGGCCCGCCCGGAGGCGAGGTCGTAGGCCACGAACCGGGCGCCGTCGGAGGGGCAGCGGGTGCCGCCGAGGTAGAGGACGCCCGCGACGACGGTGTTGGGCACCAGCCCCTCCGTGCCGGGCGGCGGGATCCACGGCGTCAGCGCGCCGCCGCCGTTGAGCGTGCCGATGCGGGTGGAGCACGAGTCGTCCTGCTGGACGAGCGCCGCCTGGGCGGAGACGAGCCAGGCCGCGGCGAGACCGTCACCGCCGAGGGGTTGGGCTGCCGAGCCGTCGAGGGGGGCGACGAGCAGGCGGCCGGAGCCGGAGGTGCAGGCCACGAGCACCTGCGCGGGTGACCAGCTCGTGCGCGGGGAGCACCCGGCATACCCCGCGGGCAGGGACAGGGCCCCCACGGCATCGAGGCCGAGGTCGATGGACGCGACCCCGCCGTCGCGGGTGGCGACCACCGCCTGCCGGCCGGACGGGTCGACGACGACCCCGGGGGTGCCGGGGCTGCCGGCCGTGGGCGGCAGGGTCAGGGGGTACTCGGCGAGCAGGCGGCCGGACGGGCTCCAGTGGTCGACCTGCACCGACGAGCCGGGGTCGGTCCAGATCACGAGGTACCCGCGCTCGGGGTCGCCGGCGTAGCGCATCGTCTTCCAGCCGTAGGAGACCCCGAGCGGCCGCGAGGTGCCCGCCTCGAGGTCCCACTCCGCGGCCTGGGCGCCGACGGCCACGAGGACGCGGCGGCCGTCGGGGCTGACGTCCTGCACGACGATCGAGTCGGGCGCGGTGCCGAGGGGGTAGCGGACGCCGGCCGGGCTGACGAGCAGCAGGGTCGTCGTCACGGCGGAGGGAGGTGCGCTCGTGGCGACGACGGCCCACCCCGGGCCGACGTCGGACCACGGGATCGCGCTGCGAGGCTGCTCGCCGGGGGCCAGCGCGGGGGAGGAGAGCGGCTCGGTGGCGGCCGTCGGGCTCGGGCTCGCCGTCGGGACGGGTGTGGGAGCCGGGCCGGTGTCCCGGCCGCCCGCCAGGGTGGCGACGGACCCGACCGCGGCCACGGCGGCGACGACGGCGACCGCGGCCCGCCAGCTCCGGCGGGCGCGGGCGGAGCGCCGGGCGTCCTCGGCCAGGACGTCGCCCCAGGTGCCGCGCAGGTCCGCGGCCGAGACGGCGTCGGCCCGGCGGTGGAGGGCCTCGGCGAGGCGGTCGGGCGAGGTCTGCGGGGTATCCGCGGGAGGCCCGGTGGGTCGGGTATGCGTCGAGTCGGGCCGCGCGGCCAGGTGGGCCACCCGCGCGGCGACGGCCCGCTCGCTGGTCCGCAGGACCACCGCCGCCTGCCGCACCCCGAGCCCGGCCCAGGCGGTGAGGACGAGCACCTCCCGGTCGGCAGGACCCAGGGACGCGAGCGGGTCGAGGACGTCCGCACCCGTGGTGGGTCCGGTGGCTGGGGTGGCACGCGTTGCTCGGGTGGCCCGGGTGCCGCTCCTGCGCCGCGTCGCTCGGCACCCGGCGACGACGAGGGTGCGCAGGTCGGTCAGGCCCGTCCCGGGGTCGGCGTGGCCCCCCGGCCGCCGCAGGTAGCGCAGGAAGGCGGCCTGCACGACGGCGTCCGCCGTGCTCGTCGTCCTCCTGGCCCTCGGGGGACTCGTGGCCCCGGTCCCTGCACCGGCCGCCGCCCCCTCGTCGAGGAGCAGCATGGCCAGACGCACGAGCTCGAGGCGGTGGGCGGCGTACCGCTGACCGACCTGGTCCGCGTCGTGGCGGGGGCTCACTGCGGGACCTCCCTGGCTCGGTGGTGCGACCCCATCGTCCCTCTTCGTCGCGGGCGGGCCGCACGGATGCGGTCCTGGGTGCGTCCCGGGGTCCGTCCGCGGATGTCCTCCGAGTGCACGGTGGCGAGCCGCCGCATACCGTCGGAGCATGGCGATCTCGAAGGGCAGCGCGGTGTCCTGGAACACCCCTCAGGGCACGACGCACGGCACGGCGGTGGAGAAGAGGACCGCGAGCTTCCAGCTCGACGGCCAGACGTTCCGGGCCAGCGACGACGAGCCCTACTGGGTGGTCGAGTCGGAGAAGTCCGGCGCCAAGGCGGCCCACAAGGAGTCGAGCCTCACCGCCCGCTGAGCGCACCGCAGAGGGTGTCGACCGCCGCGGTCACCGCAGGTGGCTGGCGCCGTTGAAGTCGACGACCGCGCCGGAGACCCACTCGGCGGCGGGGTCGGCGAGGGCGACGACGGCAGCGGCGACCTCCTCGGGGGTGGCGACGCGCCCGAACGGGCTCTGGGCCCGGATCGCGTCCCCGCGCGGGCCGTCGAGCATCGACGCGGCCATGTCCGTGGCGATGAAGCCCGGTGCCAGGCTGACCACGGAGATGCCCGCGGGAGCCAGCGCCACGGCCATCGACTGCCCGAACGCGTGCAGCGCCGCCTTGCTGGCGCCGTAGGCCGGGACGTCGGGCTCCCCGCGGTAGGCGCCGCGCGAGCCGATGTTGACGATGCGTCCCACCGGGAGGCCGGCGGCCGCAGGCGTGCGAATCATCTGCCGGACGAGGCACCAGGTGAGGTTGGCCGGTCCGAGCAGGTTGGTGGCGATGGTCTGCTGCCAGATCCGGGTCCAGGTGGCGTAGTCGACGTCCGTGACCCGGTGGTCACCCCGCCGGCTCCCGCCCTCCGTGGCCCCGGCGTCCGCAGAGTCAGGGCCGGAGCCAGGGCCGTCGGCGTCGGCGGGGTCGAGGAAGAGGGCGGCGTTGTTGACGAGCACGTCGACGCGACCCAGCGCGGCGGCGGCCCGGTCGGCGAGACCGGCCACGGCCGCCGGGTCGGACAGGTCGGCCCGCAGCAGCACGTGACCGGACCCGGGCAGCGCGTCGAGCAGCTTCCGGGCGGGCCCCTCCGCCGACCGGTAGTGGACCGCGACCCGGTCGCCGCGCTGGGCGAACGCGAGCGCGGTCGCGGCTCCGACCCCGCGGGAGGAGCCGGTGACGAGGACACCGCGGCTCGGGGTGCTCATCCCCACAGGGCCAGCTCGTCGGCTCGCGGGGAGTCGACGACATCGGACCGCTCGGCGAAGGTCATGACCGCCCGGCGGTCGGGCGTCCACGCCGGCCAGCCCGGGTCGCCGCCGGTGCCGAACGCGACCCACGCCCGGTGCATCGCCGCGGCGAGCGCGGGCGGGGCGGTGTCGCCGGTCATGAGCGAGGACGTCGCCAGGGTGTCGAAGACGAAGGCCAGCTCGAGGGCGTGGCAGGCGCCGAGGTCGGCGACGGGGGTCCGCCAGGCGAGCTCGTAGTGGTGGACCTCGCCTCCCGCAGCGTGCTGCGCCGCGGCGAGGCGGGCGGCCGGCACGCGGAACGCGCCGTCGGTCATGATCGCGCAGACGACGTCGCCGGGAGCGGCGTCGGGGCGGTTGGCGGCATACGTGGCAGTCGCCCCGGCGGGCCAGCGGTAGCGGGCGGCCATGGGGTCGAGGGCCTGCGCGGTGACGGAGCCGGCGATGCCGGTGGGCACGAGGAAGAGCCGCATCTCCTCCTGCGTCGTGCCGACCAGCAGGGGCATGCCGGCGGCGGAGCCGTCGGCGATGCGGGTCAGCGGCAGGTCGGGGACGATGTCGCCGTCCACCACGGGGAAGAGGGTCATGATTCCCAGACCGGCCGCGAGCACCGTGGCGCCCCAACGACGCGGGTCGGGGTCGGCCTGCATGGCCAGTGCGACGGCCGTCTGCGCGGCGGTGACGGCCTCGGGGTCGAGGGCGGCGAACGCCTCGGCCGTCTGAGGGACGCCGAGGTGGGCGGCGATCTCGGCGCCCATCAGCCGCGCGTCCTCGAGGGTGCAGACGGCGGTGGCGCTGCCGCTCTGCACGACCGCGCGGTGGAACAGCCCCTGCGCCTGCGGTGCCGCCATGAGGGTGGCCACGCTCATCCCCCCGGCGGACTCGCCGAAGACCGTCACGTCGGAGGGGTCGCCCCCGAAGGCGGCGACGTTGTCGCGCACCCACTCGAGCGCCGCGACCTGGTCGCGCAGGCCGAGGTTGGTCGGCGCCCCGTCGAGCACCGCGAAGCCCGGGACGCCGAGCCGGTAGTTGAGGGAGACCAGGACGACGCCGTCGCGGGCGAACGCCCTGCCGTCGTAGGTGGGGACGGAGGTGGCGCCGCGCACGAACGCCCCGCCGTAGATCCAGACCATGACCGGCCGACGCTCCGCCCCGGCGGGCGCCCACACGTTGACCGTGAGGTAGTCGTCGCCGGGTGACACCGAGCTCGGCAGGATCCGGTCGACGGGCGGCAGGTAGGGCGCCTGGGCCGGGCTGGGCCCGAAGGTGGTCGCGTCGCGCTCGCCCGTCCACGGCACGACCGGCTGGGGCGCGCGGTAGCGGTCTCGCCCGACGGCCGGGGCGGCATACGGGATGCCGAGGAAGCGAACGACATCGTCGTGGCGAGAGCCACGCACGAGGCCGCCGGTGACAGCAGCGACGACTGCAGCGGAGTCCATGGCCGTAGTCAACCAGGACTCCCAGAGAGGCCTTCGGGCCGAGGCGCTGGAGGCCGTCTGTCCGAGACCAAGGCCGGGGTCATGCCGCTGAGCGCCCGGGAGCGGGAGGTCGTCGAGCGCGTGCTGGCCGGCCTGACCTACCGGCAGATCGGCGAGTCCCTCTACCTCTCGGCCACGACGGTGGAGCACCACATGGCGCGCATCCGCCGGCGCAGCGGGGCCAGCTCGCACTCCGACCTGCTCGGCCGGCTCTCCATCAGCCTCGGCGCCCCCTGAGCCGAGGCGCGCCAGTGACCGAGCAGCGACGCGCGGCTCAGCCGTTGATGTCCGGGGCCCGCAGCCGGGCCTCGTCGGCGGAGGTGTCGTCGGGCATCGTCTGGGAGACCCGCTCCGCCTCGACCCGCTGCGCCCAGTGCTCGACCTCGTTGTCCACGGTGGCGTCGTCCCACTTGAGGATCGGGGCCACGAGCTCGGCGGCGGGCCGGGACGCGCCCACCCCGCGGTCGAACGTCTCGATGGACAGGCGCGTGCGCCGGGCGAGGATGTCGTCGAGGTGCAGCGCACCCTCGTGGGACGCGGCATACACGATCTCCGCGCGCAGGTAGTCCTCGCCGCCGGCGAGCGGCTCCCCGAGCGACGCGTCGTCGGCGATGAGGTCGAGGATCTCGGTCGTGAGGATGCCGTGGCGCATGAGCATCTTCTCGATGCGCTCGACGTGCAGGCCGGACTCCTTGGCCAGCGCCTCCCGGCGGTTCCACATCGCGTGGTAACCGACGGCCCCGACCATGGGGATCTCGGCCGTGGTCGACTCGGGCACGGAGCCGCCGAGGGTGCGGGCCGCCTCGTCGATCGCGTCGCGGGCCATGATCCGGTAGGTCGTGTACTTGCCGCCAGCCACAACGACGAGGCCGGGCGCCGGGTGGGCGACGACGTGCTCGCGGGAGAGCTGGGACGTCTGCTCGGTGTCGCCGGCGAGCAGCGGCCGCAGCCCGGCGTACACGCCCTCGACGTCCTCCTGCGTGAGCCGGGTCGTGAGGAACTCGTTGACGTGGTCGAGCAGGTAGGTGATGTCGGCGGCCGTCGCGGCCGGGTGGGCCTTGTCGAGGTTCCACTCGGTGTCGGTCGTGCCGATGATCCAGTGACGGCCCCAGGGGATGACGAAGAGCACCGACTTCTCGGTGCGCAGGATGATCCCCGACGTGGAGTGGATGCGGTCGCGCGGGACGACGAGGTGGATGCCCTTGCTGGCTCGCACGTGGAACTGACCGCGCTCGCCGATGAGGGCCTGCGTCTCGTCGGTCCACACTCCCGTCGCGTTGACGACCTGGCGGGCGTGGACGTCGAACTCCTGGCCGCTCAGCTTGTCGAGGGCCCGGATGCCGGTGACCCGCTCGCCCTGGCGCAGGAACCCGATCGCCGCGACCCGGGAGGCGACGTGCGCGCCGTAGGTCGAGGCGGTGCGGGCCAGCTCCATCGTGTGGCGGGCGTCGTCGACCTTGGCGTCGTAGTACTGAACGGCGCCGGTCAGCGCGGACCGCTTCAGGGCGGGAGCGATGCGCAGCGTGGCGCGCCGGGTCAGGTGCTTGTGCCACCGCAGCCCGGCGCCGTTGCCGGAGCCGCGGGCCATGGTGTCGTACATCGTCAGGCCGGCCTCGACGTAGCCGCGCTCCCAGCCGAGGTGGGTGAGCGGGTAGAGGAACGGCACGGGCCGCACGAGGTGCGGGGCGAGGCGGGTCAGCAGCAGACCGCGCTCCTGCAGCGCCTCGTGGACGAGGGCGAAGTCGAGCATCTCGAGGTAGCGCAGGCCACCGTGGACGAGCTTGCTCGACCGGCTCGAGGTGCCCGACGCGAAGTCGCGCGCCTCGACGAGACCGGTCGTGAGCCCCCGGGTCACGGCGTCGAGCGCGCAGCCGGTGCCGACGACACCGCCGCCGACGACGAGTACGTCGAGCTCGGCCCCGGACGACAGCCGCTCGATGGCGGCGGTGCGGGAGTCGGGCGACAGGGCCAGCGGGTTCATCGGCGCATCTGCGTTCTCACGGGATCTCCACCCAGTCGAGGGTGCGCTCCACGGCCTTGCGCCATTGGGCGTACCCGCTCTCCCGCCGGTCCTCGCTCCATCGGGGCGACCACCGCCGGTCTTCCTTCCAGTTTGCGCGCAGCTCGTCGGTGCTGCTCCAGAAGCCCGTCGCCAGGCCCGCGCAGTATGCCGCCCCGAGGGCCGTCGTCTCCGGCACCTTGGGGCGGCTCACCTCGACCCCGAGCACGTCGGCCTGGATCTGCATGCAGAGGTCGTTGGCGGTGACGCCGCCGTCGACCTTGAGGACGCTGAGGTCAAGGTCGCGTCCGGCGTCGCGGCTGTCCTCGACCATGGCGTCCGCCACGTCGCGGCTCTGGTAGCAGATCGCCTCCAGGGCCGCCCGGGCCAGGTGCGCCGAGGTGTTGAAGCGCGACAGCCCCACGATGGCGCCCCGGGCGTCGGAGCGCCAGTAGGGGGCGAACAGCCCGGAGAACGCCGGCACGAAGTAGACGCCGCCGTTGTCGTCGACGGTGCGCGCCAGGCTCTCGACCTCCTGCGCCGAGCGCAGGATGCCGAGCTGGTCGCGCAGCCACTGCACCGCGGAGCCGGTGACCGCGATCGACCCCTCGAGCGCATACACCGGCTTCGCGTCACCGAGCTGGTAGGCGACGGTCGTCAGCAGGCCGTGCTGCGAGCGGACGAGGTCCTCGCCGACGTTGAGGAGCATGAAGTTGCCGGTGCCGTAGGTGTTCTTGGCCTCGCCGGGGGCGAAGCAGACCTGGCCGACGGTGGCCGCGTGCTGGTCGCCGAGGGCCCCGCCGATGGCGATCTCGCCCTTCCACGGGCCATCGGCCCCGGTGTGGCCGTAGAGCCGCGGGTCGCTCGACGGCCGGATCTCGGGCAGCATCCCGCGCGGGATCCCGAAGATCTCGAGCAGCTCGTCGTCCCAGTCGAGGGTCTCGAGGTCCATGAGCATGGTGCGGCTGGCGTTGGTGACGTCGGTGAGGTGCTGCCCGCCGTGGGTGCCCCCGGTGAGCTGCCACACCAGCCACGCGTCGATGGTGCCGAAGAGGGCGTCACCCCGGGCGGCGGCGCCCTTCAGCCCGTCGACGTTCTCCAGCAGCCACTGCAGCTTGCCGCCCGCGAAGTAGGGCGCGGGCACGAGGCCGGCCTTGCGACGGATGACGTCGCCGCGCTCGTCGGCGTCGAGGGCCTTGGCGATGCGGTCGGTGCGGGTGTCCTGCCAGACCACCGCGTTGTGGAATGGACGGCCGGTATGCCGGTCCCAGACCACCGTCGTCTCGCGCTGGTTGGTGATCCCGATGCTGTCGAGGTCGGCGGCCCGCAGCTGCAGCTTGGTGAGGCAGGACTCGATCGTCGTCTGCGTGCGCTCCCAGATCTCCAGCGGGTCGTGCTCCACCCAGCCGGCCCGGGGCAGGATCTGCTCGTGCTCGAGCTGGTGGCGGCCGACCTCCACGCCGTCGTGGTCGAAGACCATGAACCGCGTGCTCGTGGTCCCCTGGTCGACCGCTCCGACGAAGTCCGCCATGCGGCCCAGGCTTCCACACGGGCGGGGGTCCGCGCCAAGGTGTCCCACCACCCGCGGCGGCTCTGGTTCAGTAGGAGCGTGCCCGAACCCGCCCAGCCCCCACCGGTGCGCCGTGGTGCGCGCCCGGCCGGTGGCCGGGTCGCGGGGTCCATCCTGCGGCGGCGCACCCGGGCCGTGCTGCGCGCGAGTGACCCGCCCACCGACCCGATCCCGGTGTGGACGCAGCCCGACGGCGTGGACCTCGCGACGGGCCGGGCCGTCGTCGACCTCGCCGTCCGGGCGGGGACGGCGTTCATGGCCACCGGCGCCGCGGCGAGCGACGTCGTCGCCAACGTGCTCCGGCTGACGACCGCCTACGGGCTGCGCTCGGTGCACGTGGACGTGACGTTCAGCGCCATCTCCATCTCCTACAACCGCGGCCCGCACGCCGACCCGCTGACCGTGACCCGCGTGGTCCGCTCCCGCAACCAGGACTTCACCCGGCTCGAGCGCCTGCACGACCTCGTCGACCTCGTCGCCGGTGGGCCCCTGACGGTCGTCGACGCGCGTGAGCGGTTCGACGCCGTCATCCACGCGCCGCACCCCTACCGGCGCTGGGTGACGACGAGCGCCGTCGCCCTGATGGGCCTCGGCACCTCGATCCTCGCCGGGGCCGGCTGGTCGGTGGTCCTCATCAGCATGCTCAGCGCGGCGATCATCTCCCGCGTCGTCACGACGGCGTCCCGGCGCAAGGTGCCCGGCTTCTTCGCCCAGGCCCTCGGCGCCGCCGTGCCGACGTTCTTCGCGGCGCTGCTGGCCCTCGTGCAGCAGAACGGCAACCCCCTGCCCGGCGTGCTGCCGTCGCTCGTCGTCGCGTCCGGCATCGTCGTCCTCCTCGCCGGTCTCTCCCTCGTCGGGGCCGCCCAGGACGCCATCGAGGGGTTCTACGTCACGGCCGGGGCCCGGATGTTCCAGGTGCTCGTCCTCACCCTCGGCATCGTCGTCGGCATCGTCGTGGTCCTCGCCGCCGCCACCCGCGTGGGGGTGGTCCTCGCCATCACGCCACAGCCGATGGTCACCGCGGCGGTGCCCGCCCAGGTCGTCGCCGCGGCGATCATCGCGGCCGGGTTCGCCGTGTCGACGTTCACCGGGAGTCGCAGCACGCTCGTGGCCGCGTTCGCCGGAGCGGTGGGGTGGTACGTCGACCTGCTCTTCGTCGGCGCCGGCAGCACCTCGTCGTTCGCGGCCGCCATCGCCGCGTCGGTCATCGGCTTCGGCACCCAGCTGCTCGGGCCCCGCTACCGGGTCTCCGCGCTCGCCATCACGACGGCCGCCATCGTGCCGCTCCTGCCCGGGCGCGCCGTCTACCAGGGCCTGTTCGAGATCGTGTCCGACTCCCAGGGCGCCGGCCTCTACCAGGGCCTCGGGACGCTCCTCGGTGCCGTCGGCGTCGGCATGGGCCTGGCCGCCGGGGTGTCCCTCGGGACCTACCTCGCGCGGCTTACGGTGCGGGTCGCCGACGTGCTCACCCGCTCGCCCTCCTGACGACCCGTCGGCCGCGGGGCGGTCGATACGCTCCACCCCATGGCGAACGAGCGGTCCGCGACCCCGAAGGCGGCCGCGACCGCCGCCGACCGGTTCATGTTCTCCGACGCCGTGCTCGCCATCGCCCTGACGCTGCTCGCCGTCGCCCTGCCCCTGCCGACGGGCCGGTCGGGGACCGCGTTCCTCGGCTCGCTCGCCGACCACGCCGACGCCTACCTCGCGTTCCTCGTCAGCTTCCTCGTCAGCTTCCTCGTCAACTTCCTCGTCATCGCCCAGCAGTGGCGGGCGCACCACGGGCTGTTCCGCTACCTCGTCGATGCCCCCCGGCGGCTCATCGTCGCCAACACCGTGTGGCTCCCCACGATCGTGGTCACCCCCTTCGCGACGACGGTGCTGTGGTCGGGGGACAGCGTCAACGACGGTGACTTCCCCTGGCGGTTCACGCTGTATGCGCTCGTGCAGGCCGTCGCGGCGCTCGCCTTCGTGCGGCTCGGGGTGGTCATCGCGCAGGACGGCCTGCTGGCCGACGGCACCCCCTCGGACCTGCTCGCGCTCAACCGGGCGAGCAGCCTGGTGTTGGCGGCCACGTTCCTGATCTCGATCGGCGCCGCCTTCCTCGTCGGCCCGTGGGCCTTCGTGCTCTGGGGCGTGCTCCCGGTGACGATGGGCCGGGCGCTGCGCCGCGTGCGGCACCACGCGGAGGTGGCCCCGGTATGACCAGGATGACCAGCACGACCGGCCTGACCCGCATCGACCTGCACACCCACTCGACGGCCAGCGACGGCACGGAGCCACCCGCGGCCGTCGTCGCCGCGGCGCAGGCCGCCGGGATCGACGTCGTCGCCATCACCGACCACGACACCGCCCACGGCTGGCCCGAGGCGGCGGCGGAGGCGGCCCGCCGGGGGGTCGGCCTGGTGCGCGGCATCGAGGTGTCCTGTCAGCGCGGCGGCCGGTCCGTGCACCTGATCGGCTACCTCGTCGACCCCGACTCACCCGAGCTGGCGGCGGAGCTGCGGGAGGCGCGGGAGACCCGGGTCGGCCGGCTGCGGCGGATCGTCGAGCTGATGGCCGCCGACGGCATACCGGTCACCTACGAGCAGGTGCTCGCGCAGGTGCCGGCCGGGGCCACCGAGGGCCGGCCGCACATCGCCGACGCCCTCGTCGCCTCGGGCGCGGTGGCGACCCGGGACGAGGCGTTCCGGCGGTGGCTGGGCAACGACAGCCCCTACTACGTCGGGCACCACGCGCCCGACCCGGTGCGGGCCGTCCGGCTCGTCGGGCAGGCCGGAGGCGTGGCCGTCGTGGCGCACCCGTTCGGTCGCGGGCCGGGCACCGGGGTCAGCGACGGGCTGGTGGAGGAGATGGCGGCGGCGGGGCTCGCCGGCCTCGAGGTGCACCACCGCGACCACGACGAGGCGGCGGTGGCGCACGGCACCGCCCTCGCCGCGCGGCTCGGGCTGCTCGTCACCGGGTCCAGCGACTACCACGGGGACGGCAAGGACAACCGCCTCGGCGAGCACACGACCGACCCGGAGGTGCTCACCGCGCTCGAGGCGCGGTCGAGCGGAGCGGTCCCGGTGCTGCGATGACCGACATCTCGGCCGCGGTCACCGTCTTCGCCTCGACCCTCATCACGCTCATCGTCATCATGGACCCGCCCGGGGCCGTGCCGATCTTCCTCGCCCTCACGGCGCGGATGTCGCCGTCCGAGCGGGCGGCGGCGGCACTGCGGGCCTCGCTCGTAGCGCTCGGCGTCATCGCCGCGTTCGCCGTGTTCGGCCAGCGGATCCTCGACTACCTCCATGTGTCGCTGGCCGCGCTGCAGGGGGCGGGCGGGCTGCTGCTGCTCCTCGTCGCCCTGCAGCTGCTCACCGGGCAGGAGTCGGAGGCGATGGCCGACGCCGGGGTCAACGTGGCCATGGTGCCGCTGGGGACGCCGCTGCTGGCCGGCCCCGGCGCCATCGTCGCCATGATGCTCGCGGTGCAGCAGGCCGGTGGGGCGGCGGGGGCGGCCGGCTACCTCGCCGTGGGCCTGGCCCTGCTCGCGACGATGCTCGTCGTCTACGTCTTCCTGCGCTTCGCCACAGTGGTGCGCCGGCTGCTGGGGGAGTCAGGCACCATGCTGGCCACCCGCATCGCCGGCCTGCTGCTCTCGGCGATCGCCGTCCAGATGGTGGCCAGCGCGGTGAGGGCCTTCGTCACCCAGGGCGTCTGACCCCTGTGGACGACGGCGCCGCCCTGTCGGCGGCGCTCGCTACCGTCGCGGGGTGACGACGGTGGAGGCGCAGCAGGGCGTGTTCGAGGGGATGCCCACGTCGCTGTATGCCGCCTCGCCCTCCCGGCTGCTGGCCTACCTCGACTGCCCTCGGCGCTACCGCCTGCAGTACCTCGACCGCCCGCGCCCGGCGCCCCGCCGGCAGCGGGCGCACACCTCGGTGGGCCTGGCCACCCACAACGCCCTGAGGGACTGGTGGGACCTGCCGCTGCCTCGCCGCACCCCGGGAGCGGCTCAGGCTCTGGTGCGGGGGGCGTGGATCGACGTGGGGTTCCGCGACGCCGCCCAGAGCGCGCGCTGGCGCCGCGTGGTCACCGGCGAGGTCGAGACCTACCTCGCCCGGGTGGACCCTCGGCGCCAGCCCCGGGGCATCGAGCGCACGCTGGCGCTGCGCACCGGCACGTTGGTGCTCACGGGGCGGGTCGACCGGCTCGACGAGCGAGCGGACGGGCCGCGCGGTCGGGCCGACGAGCTCGTCGTCGTCGACTACAAGACGAGCCGGCGGCCCAGCACGACGGAGCAGGCCCGCACGTCGCTGGCCCTGGCCCTGTATGCCGCAGCGGCCTGGCGGATGTTCCGGCAGCGGTGCGTCCGGGTCGAGCTCCACCACGTGCCGACCGCCTCGGTGGTGCGGCACACGCATACGCCCGAGTCGCTCCGGCAGAAGCTCGGCGAAGCCGACTCGATCGGCCGGGACCTGCGGGCGGCCGACCGCTCGTTCCGGGAGCGGGGCGCCGCCTCGCCGTCCTTCCCACCCCTGCTGTCGGCGCTGTGCCCGTGGTGCGACTACCGTGCTGCCTGTCCGGAAGGGCAGCGGATGGGGCCGGAGAAGTCCTCCTGGGCCGCCCTCGAACCGGACCTCCAGCCGGATCCGCCTCCCCGTGGGGCGGACCACGACGAGAGGCGTACCGATGCCCCGGACCCGACCCACGGCAGAGACCACGGCGGACCCGACGGCGGAGCCGAGGGCCAAGACGGAACCCAGGGCCACGGCCCGGAAGCCGGCTCGGGCGCGGAAGCCGGACCGCGCGTGGGTGCTGGCGGTGGCGAACCAGAAGGGCGGGGTCGCCAAGACGACCTCGGTGGCCAGCCTCGGGGCGGCCTTCGCTGAGGCGGGCCGGCGGGTCCTGCTCGTCGACCTCGACGCCCAGGCGTGCCTGACCTTCTCGCTCGGCGTGGACCCGGACTCGGTCGAGACCTCGGTCAACGAGGTGCTCCTCGGCCGCGCCGACCTTGCCGACGCGGTCGTCCACTGCGAGGACGGCGTCGACCTCGTGCCGTCGGTCATCGAGCTGGCCGGGGCCGAGGCGCAGCTGCTCGGGCGGCCCGCCCGGGAGTACGTCCTGCGCAGCGCTCTCGAACCGGTGCTCGCCGACTACGACGTCGTCATCCTCGACTGCTCGCCCAGCCTCGGGGTGCTCACCCTCAACGCGCTGACGGCCGCCGACGGTCTCGTCATCCCCATGATGTGCGAGATGCTCAGCCACCGCGGGGTCGGCCAGCTGCTCGACACGGTGGCCGACGTCCGCACGATCCTCAACAAGGAGCTCGTCGTCGTCGGCATCCTCCCGACGATGTTCGACGGCCGGAGCAACCATGCGCAGGCCGTCCTCGCCGACGTCGGGGAGCGCTACGGCCTGCCGGTGCTCACCCCGCCGATCCCGAAGACGGTGCGCTTCGCCGAGGCGCCCGCGGTGGGCCGCTCGATCCTCGCGACGTCACGCACGAGCAAGGGCGCAGCCGCCTATCGCGAGGTGGCCGCGGGCCTGCTCGCCCACCGCTGACCGCCCCCCCAAACGACACCGACCGGACTCACGTTCTTGTCGGTTCCGCGCCCCGGAGGGGCTTGACCCGCCAAGAACGTGAGTCCGGTCGGTGGTGAGCAGGAGGTCGGACGGAGGTGGGTCAGCCCTCGTCGGTGGCCGCGGCGCCGCCCTGGCCGCCTCCACGACGCCGGCGGCGACGCGGGCGAGACCCGGTACCCTCACCGGTGGCCGTGCTCGTCCCGGTGGCCGTGCTCGTCCCGGTGGCCGCCGTGGTGGCGGTGGTCTCGGGTGCGGGCGCGCCGCCGTCGACGACGGTCACCACCCGGCGCCGCTGACGGCTCCGGCCGGCGTGGCCGCCGCCCTCGGCGCCCGACTCGGCGGGGGCCGAGCGCTGCTGCTCGTCCCGACGGCCGTCACGGCGGCCGCCATCGCGACCACCGTCGCGTCCTCCGCGCGGCCCCGCATCGCGTCCGCCGCGTGCCCCGTCCCGAGCACCGTCACGACCACCGTCACGAGGGCCGTCGCTCGGCGCGCCCCGGCGGCCGGAGGCCTTGCCGGTCTCGCCGAGGTCCTCGAGCCGCTCCGCGCCGAGCCCCTCGCGGGTCTGGTGGGCCTTGTCGAGCCGGCCGGTGATGCCGGCCGGGATGTTGAGCTGGGCGTAGAGGTGCTCCGAGGAGGAGTACGTCTCCTCCGGCTCGGGGATGCCGAGGTCGAGCTGACGGTTGATCAGGCCCCAGCGAGGCATGTCGTCCCAGTCGACGAAGGTCACCGCGATGCCCGTGTTGCCGGCCCGGGCGGTGCGGCCGATGCGGTGGACGTAGGTCTTCTCGTCCTCGGGGCACTGGTAGTTCACGACGTGGGTGACGTGCTCGACGTCGATGCCCCGCGCCGCGACGTCGGTGGCGACGAGGACGTCGACCTTGCCGTTGCGGAACGCCCGGAGGGCCTGCTCGCGCGCCCCCTGGCCGAGGTCTCCGTGGATGGCGGCCGCAGCGAACCCGCGCTCGGCGAGGTCGTCGGCCACCTTCGCGGCGGTGCGCTTGGTGCGGCTGAAGACGAGGGTCAGCCCGCGGCCCTCGGCCTGGAGGATGCGCGAGAGCATCTCGACCTTGTCGAGCGCGTGGGCGCGGTAGACCAGCTGCTCGATCGCCTTGACCGTATGCGCGTTCTCGGTCTCGTCGCCCATGGCCCGGATGTGGGTGGGCTGGCGCATGTAGCGGCGGGCGAGCGCGACGATCGCGCCCGGCATGGTGGCCGAGAAGAGCATCGTCTGCCGGGTGGCGGGCGTCTGGGCCATCAGGGTCTCGACGTCGGGCAGGAACCCCAGGTCGAGCATCTCGTCGGCCTCGTCGAGCACGACCGTGCGCGCCTGGGAGAGGTCGAGATGGCCCTGCTTCGCCAGGTCGATGAGCCGGCCGGGAGTGCCCACGACGATGTCGACGCCGGTGCGCAGCGCCTCGATCTGCGGCTCGTAGGCGCGGCCGCCGTAGACGGTGAGCACGCGGGCGCCCCGCTGGGCGCCGGCCCGCTCGAGGTCGGCGGCCACCTGCACGGCGAGCTCGCGGGTGGGGGTGACGGCCAGGGCCTGGGGCTTGCCCGGGCGGGCGAGGGACGCATACCCCTCGTCGGTGGGGGTGACCACGCGCTGCAGGATCGGGATGCCGAAGCCGAGGGTCTTGCCCGTGCCGGTCTTGGCCTGGCCGATGATGTCCTGGCCCGAGAGGGCGACGGGCAGCGTCATGGCCTGGATGGGGAAGGGGTGCACGATGCCCATGCCGGCCAGGGCGGCGACGATCGCCGGGTGCACGTCGAAGTCGGCGAAGGTCGGCTCGACCTCAGTCTCGACCGGGGCGGTGGACTCGGTGCCGGACTCGGTGCCGGAGTCGCTGTCCGTGGCGGGCTCGTTGGCGTCGGTGCTGTCGCTCATGGGCTGAGTGGTGGGCTGGGTAGAGGGCTGGCTGGTGTGCTCGGTGCTGGTGGACTCGTCGGAGTCATCGGGGCCGGGCATACCGACCTCGAGGTTGGTGTCGGTCATCGCGTTCTCTCGATCGTGCCGCCGCCAGGTGTGGCCGCGGCTGCGGGGCGGGCCGATCGGAGTTCTTCTCCGTCATCTGTCCGAGATGAGGGGCCGAGAGCCTCGGCACGTACGCGATTCGGGCCGACCGGGCACCGGATGTCGTCCCAGCCTACCGTGGCCCGCCGCTACGGTGACGTCATGAGGACGTCATGAGCGACGCGGCCGGTCCCCGCTCCGACGGCGAGGGGTCCGACGACGTCCGCGCCGCGGTGGTCGACCTGCTCGGGGCGCTGGCCTACGGCGAGCTGATGGCCTTCAGCCAGCTCGCCGCGGACGCGGAGGGGGCCCCGACCCCGAAGGACCGTGCCGCGGTCGCGCGGCTGGCGGTGGCCGAGTTCCAGCACTACGAGGCCCTGGTGGCCCGGTTGGCCGCGCTCGGTGCCGACCCGCAGGAGGCCATCGCGCCGTTCGTCGCGGCGGTCGACGGGTTCCATGAGCGCACCGCTCCCAACGACTGGCTCGAGGGCCTGGTCAAGGCCTACGTCGGGGACGGCATCGCCCAGGACTTCTACCGGGAGATCGCGGCCTACGTCGACGCCGACACCCGGGCTCTGGTCACCGACGTCATGGAGGGCTTCGGCCGCGACGAGTACGTCGTGGCGGCCGTGCGGGGGGCGATCGCCCGCGACCCGCGGATCGCCGGCCGGCTGGCCCTGTGGGGCCGACGGCTCGTCGGCGAGGCGCTGACCCAGGCCCAGCGCGTCGGGGTGGAGCGCGACGCCCTGGCGTCCCTGCTCGTGGGGGCGCCGGGCCGTCCGGGCGCCGATCTCGCCGAGCTGGGGCGGATGTTCGCCCGGCTCACCGACGAGCACACGCGCCGGATGGCGCGGTTGGGGCTGTCGGCCTGAGGCGTCCGCGTGGACGACCGGAAGGCGCGGACCGGCATATCGGCTCAGGGGTGCTGGGGCGACGCGTGTGGTGCGGGTTCGGACGCTGGGAGACGCAGAAGACGTGAGGACAGACGAGAGGCCCGACCGGAACCGGTCGGGCCTCTCGGAGATGGCGGACGGTCACTCAGCCCGGTGGGTGACCCGGCCGTAGATGAGGATGCCGACCGCGGCGAGGATGGCCCCGACGATGATCGACAGCCACGGGATGCCGCCGTTGCTGTTGTTGTAGGCGAATGCGCCGAGGATCAGGCCCCCGATGAGGGAGGCCACGATGCCGATGAGCACCGTCATGAGCAGCGAGATGTTCTGACGTCCCGGGAGGATGAGGCGCCCGAGCAGTCCGATCACCAGGCCCACGATGATGGTCCAGATAATGGAGGAAATCATGGGTGACGCTCCTTCTGGTCGCCGGGGCGACCGGATGGCCCGAGCAGTGTGGTTCGGGCGTTCGTTGGTTGACGCATCACCCAACGTCTCACTCGGCGGCGTGGCTCAGGCATCGAGACACGGTCGAAACGGCTACGAATTGGCTACGATCCGCCGAAGCTGACGTGGGGTGCGGACGGACTATGCCCTGGTCACACCGTTCCGAAACCGACGCGGCTCTTCTCGGTCTCGCCGATGTGGACGTAGCCGAGCGCGCTGACGGGGACGACGTAGCGCCGGCCCTTGTCGTCGCTCAGGCTGAGCGTGCCGCCCTTCTCGAGCGCCTTGTCGACAGCGGCGTTCACCTCGTCGACGCTCTGGTTGGACTCGAACCCGAGCTCGCGGGCGACGTTCTGGACGCCGATCCTGACCTCCACGGTGGTACCTCTCGTTATGGGGTGGGGCATCCGGGCTCCCGGATGCGTGCGCGGTCTGCGCTGGGTCAACTCCGGCTCAGGGCCGGGTGTTCCTCGGAGGGGTCGGAACCGGCCCCGGTTCCGCTCTTGGGGAAACCCCCGAGCCCACGCCAGGCGAGCTGGCCGACGATGCGAGCGGCCTCGTCGCGCGGGATGAGGGCGCCCTGGGACAGCCAGTACCGGGCCGAGACCTGGGCCATCCCGGTCAGGGCCATGCCGAGCAGGTGGGCGTCGGCGTCCGACAGGTCGGTGTCGGCGGCGATGACCTCGGCCAGCGCCTCACCGCACGTCAGCGCGACGCCGTCGAGCCGCTCGGCGACCGCCGGGTCGTTGGTGAGGTCGGACTCGAAGAGCAGCCGGAAGGGCGCGCCCTGACGCGAGACGAACTCGAAGTAGGCCCCGACGCAGGCGAGGACGCGTTGTTTGTTGTCGGTCGTACTCGCGAGGGCACTGCGCACGGCATCCTCGAGCCGGCCACGGTGGTGGTCGATGAGGGCGAGGTAGAGGTCGAGCTTGCCCGGGAAGTGCTGGTAGAGCACGGGTTTGCTGACGCCGGCTCGTTCCGCGATCTCGTCCATCGCCGCGGCGTGGTAGCCCGACTCGACGAAGGCGGCCTGTGCCGCGTCGAGCAGCTGGGCGCGACGGGCGGAGCGGGGGAGGCGCTGGCCGCGAGGCGGGCTGTCCGTGTCGGCCCTCATCGTCGTCTCCTCGGGTCAGGTGGCGTGCGGTGTCCGTCCCTCTCGTCGGTACGGGCGGCTCACCGCACCGGACATCCTACGCACCAGTAGCATCGTCGCCGCCGAGGCGGAGCGGGCCTGGAGCCGGGCCGCGGGTACCGTCGGAGCGTGGCCCTTCCTCCGCTCGCCGCACCCGGCACGCCCCTCGACCGACAGCACGTCGAGCGGTATGCGCGGCACATCCTCCTGCCCCAGGTGGGGCGTTCCGGCCAGGAGCGGCTGGCCGCCGCCAAGGTCCTCGTGGTCGGGGCGGGCGGGCTCGGGTCGCCGGCGCTGCTCTACCTCGCCGCCGCCGGCGTCGGGACCATCGGGGTCGTCGACGCCGACGTCGTCGAGACGAGCAACCTCCAGCGTCAGGTGGTGCACTCCGACGCCGATGTGGGCCGGCCCAAGACGGAGTCCGCCGCCGAGGCGGTCGCGCGGGCGAACCCGCACGTGAAGGTCGTCCGCCACGACCTGCGGCTCGACTCCTCCAACGCGCTCGAGGTGCTGGCCGGCTACGACGTGGTCCTCGACGGCACCGACAACTTCCCCACGCGCTACCTCGTCAACGACGCGTGTGTCCTCCTCGGCAAGCCCCACGTCTGGGGGTCCATCTACCGCTTCGACGGGCAGGTCTCGGTGTGGTGGGCGGAGCACGGTCCCTGCTACCGCTGCGTCTTCCCCGACCCGCCCCCACCCGGTGCGGTGCCCTCGTGCGCCGAGGGCGGCGTGCTCGGCGTCCTCTGCGCCGCGGTCGGGTCGGTGCAGGTCACCGAGACGATCAAGCTGCTGCTCGGGGTGGGAGACCCCCTCGTGGGCCGGCTGCTCGTCCACGACGCCCTCGCCATGACGTGGGACACGCTCACGGTGCGACGCGACCCCGACTGCCCGGTCTGCGGCGAGCACCCGAGCGTGACCGCGCTCGTGGACTACGACCAGCTCTGCGGACTCCCGGGCCCGGAAGGCCACACCGACGGTGCGAACCCGGGCGAGGGCGACCCGCCGGCGCGCGAGGGGGCCGTGCCGCTGGTCAGTGCGCCGGCCCTGGCCGCCGAGCTCGGCACCGACGCGGCGCCGCTCGTCGTCGACGTGCGCGGCCCCGACGAGCGGTCGATCGCTGCGGTGCCCGGCTCGGTGGCCATCCATCTCGACGCCTTCCGAGACGGCACGGCCTTCACCGACCACGACGAGCTGGCCGCGCGCGACCGGCGCGTCGTCCTGATGTGCAAGGGCGGCACGCGCTCGGCCGAGGCGGCGCGGCTGGCCCTCGCGGCCGGGTACCGCGACGTCGCCAGCCTCGACGGGGGCGTGCTGGCGTGGGTCCGCGAGGTCGACCCCACACAGCCGGTCTACTAGGAGGCGCCCTCCTCCCCCGGGCCTCCGGTCGGGGCGCCCTCCCCGTCCGCGTAGAGGCAGAACGGGTGGCCGGCCGGGTCGAGGAGCACCCGCACGTCGCCCTGTGGCTGGTATGCCGCGAGCGTGGCCCCGAGCGCGAGGGCGTCCGCGACCCCGCCGTCGAGGTCGTCGACCTCGAGGTCGAGATGCAGCTGCATGTGCTGGTCGCCGTGGCCGGCGGGCCAGGCCGGCCGCACGTGCTGCGGCTCGCGCTGGAACGCGAGGTTCACCGGCAGGTCGGGCATCTGCATCGTGCACCAGTCGTCGGTCTCGTCGGCAAGCGGCCAGCCGAGCAGGTCGCGGTAGAAGGAGGCCAGCGCCCGCGGGTCCGGTGCGCCCAGCACCACACCGAGCCAGCCCTGCCGCTGTCGTCCACGGATCGTCATGACGGCACCCTGGCAGCCGGGTCCGACAGCCTTCGCGGTCGGGCGACGCGAGCCGGTCGAGCCGGTCGACGTGTCGTCCCTGCGACGATGGCGGTATGCCGCGGGAAGACGGGCCGGGGGCCGAGACCGGGCGGGCGCACCCGGCATACCCCGTCGTCGGCGCGCCACCCGAGCGCCAGCCGCACCTCGGCCAGCCGTCGGACAAGGCCGAGGAGGTGCTCGACGTCGTCGAGCAGATCCCGCCCGGTGCGGTGCTCACCTACGGCGACGTGGCGGAGCTCGTCGGCGGCCGCGGCGCCCGGTTCGTGGGCAACGTCATGAGCCGCTACGGCTCGGACGTCCCGTGGTGGCGGGTCGTCCGGGCCGGCGGCTGGCCCCCGCGCGGCCTCGAGCACCGGGCCCGCGAGCACTACCGCGACGAGGGCACGCCGATGGTGCGCGGCACGCTGGACGGGCTGCGCGTCGACCTCGAGCGGGCCCGCTGGGACGGACCCGAGGCGCCCGACCCGAGCCCCTGAGGCGAGCCGGAGGGCTGTCGGCGACCCGTGGTGGGATGAGCGACATGGTCCTCCTGCGACGTGCTCCCGCACTCGTCGTCGACGCTCCCCGCCTCGACGCCGATCAGCACGCCGTGCTCGGTCTGCACGCCCCGCTCGTCCGCGTCCTCGGTGCGCCCGGCACGGGCAAGACCACCACCGCCGTGGAGCTCGTCGTCGACCGCGTCGTCGAGGGCGGCCTGGCGCCCGACGAGTGCCTGCTCCTCACCTCCACCCGGCTGGCCGCGGCCCGGCTGCGCGAACGGGTGACGGCCCGCCTGGCGCGCACGTCGACCGAGGCCCTGGCCCGCACCCACCAGGCGTTCGGGTTCGGGCTGCTGAGGCAGGCGGCGGCCCTGCGCGGCGACGAGGCGCCGCGGCTCATCAGCGGTCCCGAGCAGGACGTCGTCCTGCGCGAGCTGCTGGCCGGCCACGAGAGCGGTGACGCGCCCCGCCCGCCCTGGCCCGCGCACATCGAGCCCGCCCTCGACCGGCGCGGGTTCCGGTCGGAGCTGCGCGACCTGCTCATGCGGGCCGTCGAGCACGGCATCGAGGCCGACGTCCTCGCCGACCTCGGACGGGAGCACGAACGCCCGGAGTGGGTCGCGGCGGCCCAGGTGCTGAGCGAGTACGACGAGGTCACCGCCTTCTCCCGGCCCGGCGCCTATGACCCCGCCTGGATCCTCACGGCCGCCGCCGACCTGCTCGAGGACGACGAGCAGGCGCGCGCCCGGGTCGCCGCCCAGGTGCGCCTCGTCGTCGTCGACGACGCCCAGGAGCTGACCTCGGCGGCGGCGCGCCTGCTCCGCCAGGTCACCGGGACCGGGGCCGACCTCGTCCTCGTCGGGGACCCCGACTGCGCCGTCCAGACCTTCCGCGGCGCCGACCCCCGGCTACTGGCGGTGGACTGGACCCGGCTCGGCCGCCCCGACCCCACGGGCGGCGAGCCGCCGACGGTCGTCCTGCACACGGCATACCGGCAGCCGGAGGCGCTCGCCGCCGTCACGCGCACCATCACGACGCGCATCGGCGCACTGGGCGGGGGAGCCCAGCGGGCGGTGACCCCGGTGCACCCCGGGGGTGGCGTCGAGGTCGCCCTGCTGCGCTCGCCGGCGCAGGAGGCGGCCCATCTCGCCGCCCGGCTGCGGCGGGCCCACCTGCTCGAGGGGGTGCCATGGGACGACATGGCCGTCATCGTGCGCAGCGAGCGCCGCGACTCCACGTTGCGCCGCGTGCTGCAGTCCCACGGGGTGCCGGTGCTGCCGGCGGCCAGCGAGAGCCCGGTCCGCGACGAGGTCGCGGTCCGTCCGCTCCTGGTCCTGCTGCAGGTCGTGCTGAGCCGCGCCCTGCACCCCGACGCCGCGGTGGAGCTGGAGCAGGCGGTCGACCTCGTCCTGTCCCCGCTCGGGGAGTGCGACGCCGTCGCGCTCCGGCGGCTGCGGCGGCTGCTGCGGCGGGAGGAGCTGGAGGCCGGCGGCGAGCGGTCGAGCGACGAGCTGCTGGCGGCCGTCCTGCTCGATCCCGGCCACGCGGCGGCGCTGGGCCACGACGCGACCCCGCTGCGCCGGCTGGCCGCCGCCGTGGCCGCCGGCCTCACCGCCGCCCGCGTCGTGGAGACGGAGACCGGCCGCACGTGGGCCCCCGGCGTCACCGCCGAGGCCGTCCTGTGGGAGGTCTGGGAGGCCCTCGACGTCGCCGACCGGTGGCGGCGCCTGGCGCTGCGCGGCGGCCGACGTGGCGTGCGGGCCGACCGCGACCTCGACGCCGTCGTCGCGCTGTTCGACGCCGCGGGCCGGTTCGTCGACCGGCTGCCGGCCTCGGGGCCCGACGCGTTCCTCGAGCACCTTCTCAGCCAGGACGTCCCCGGCGACACGCTCGCCGCGCAGGCCCAGGGGGCCGCCGCGGTCGAGCTGCTCACCCCTGCGGCCGCGGCCGGACGCGAGTGGCGGTTCGTCGCGGTCGCCGGGGTGCAGGAGGGGGTCTGGCCCGACCTGCGGCTGCGCGGGTCGCTGCTCGGCTCCGAGCAGCTCGTGGCGGTCGCGACCGGCCGCGACCGCTCCTTCCGGGCGGCCCAGACGGCCGTGCGGTACGACGAGACCCGGCTGTTCCTCGTCGCCGTCTCGCGGGCTCGCGAGCGGCTGCTCGTGACCGCGGTGCGCAGCGAGGACGACCAGCCGTCGGTCTACCTCGACCTCGTCGACCCGCTCCTGGCTGCGCAGCCCGTCGTCGACGCGTCCGGCCATGCGCCCGACCCCGCGGCGGCCCCGCCCGAGCGGCGCGAGTTCACCGAGCCGTCGCGCGGCCTCTCCCTGCCCGCCCTCGTCGCCGAGCTGCGGCGGCGGGTGGCCCAGCGCGCTGACGGGCCTGAGAACGCCAAGGACTCAGATGGTGGGGAGGCCGCGGCCGCGGCCCTCGTCCGGCTGGCCGCGGTCGGGGTGCCGGGGGCCGACCCCGAGCAGTGGTGGGTGCAGCGGGTGCTTACCGACGACCGGCCGCTGCGCGCGCCGGACCAGCAGGTACGCCTGTCGCCGAGCAAGGTGGAGAGCTTCGGTGACTGCCGGCTGCGGTGGGCGTTGACGAGTGCCGGGGGCGACTCGCCGAGCCAGGGGTCCGCCAACCTCGGCACCCTCATCCACGACATCGCCCACGAGCTCGGCGACGACGTCGACGCGGAGCTGCTCGTCGCCGAGGTCGAGCGTCGGTGGGGTCGGCTCGGCCTGCCGCCGGGGTGGGCCACCGAGCGACAACGCGAGCTGGCGCACCTCATGGCCACCCGGCTCGCGGCCTACCTCACCGACCCCGACCGACTGGAGAAGGTCGACTCCGAGGCCGTCCTGCGGGTCGACGTCGGGCGCGCCTCGATCAGTGGCCGCGTCGACCGGCTCGAGCGCACGCCCGACGGTGGGCTGCGCGTCCTCGACTACAAGACCGGCGGCAGCAAACCGACGACCGCCGAGGTGCCCGAGCACCCGCAGCTCGGCACCTATCAGCTGGCCGTCGAGCGCGGCGCGTTCGCGGCCGAGGGCTCGACCTCCGCCGGCGCAGCGCTCCTGCACCTCGGCAAGGCCGCGGGGACTGCGACCAAGGCCCAGCCGCTCGAGCAGGTGCAGGCGCCGCTCACCGAGCACGAGGACCCCGGCTGGGCGGAGCGCCTGGTGACCGAGACCGCCGACGGGATGGGCGGGTCGCGCTTCCCCGCGACCCCGGGCTCGTGGTGCACGTTCTGCCCCGTGCGCACCTCGTGTCCGGCCCAGCCGGAGGGGGACACGGTCCGATGAGCCTGACCACCGACGACCGCCAGAACCGGTTCCCTACCGACGTCACCGGCGCCACAGGTGCGGCGGACGCCGCGGACGTCGCGGACGCCCTGGAGAGGGCTGACGGCGCGAACGCCACCCGTCCGACGGGTTCCCCCCACTCCGCAGCCGCGCTCGCGGACGCCCTGGGGCTGCCGCCACCCACCGACGAGCAGCGGGCGGTCATCGAGGCGGCCCACGACCGACCGCTCCTCGTCGTGGCCGGGGCCGGGTCGGGCAAGACCGAGACGATGGCCTCCCGGGTCGTCTGGCTCGTCGCCAACGGACACGTCGAGCCCGACCAGGTGCTGGGCCTCACCTTCACCCGCAAGGCGGCGACCGAGCTGGCCGAGCGCATCGGCCGGCGGCTGAGCCGGCTCAGCCGGGCCGGCATCTGGACGCCCCAGGCGCTCGACGAGGCCGGGGCGGAGCTGCTCGGGGGCATCCCGGTCGTCTCGACCTATCACGCCTACGCGGGTCGGCTCGTACGCGAGCACGCGCTCCGGCTCGGCTACGAGCCGGAGTCCCGCCTGCTGTCCGAGGCGGCCGCCTGGCAGTACGCCCACGAGGTCGTCAGCCGCTACGACGGCGACGTCGACCAGCTCACCTCGGCCGAGTCCACGGTCACGCAGGCCGTCGTCTCGCTGGCCGGTGAGCTCGCCGAGCACCTGCGCGAGCCGGAGGAGATCAGTGCCTTCGTCGACGAGCTCGAGGTGGCGATGGCGGCCCTGCCCAAGGGCACCACCCGCAAGCGGGTCCACCCCCTCGAGACCGAGAAGGTGCTCCCCGCCCTGCGTAACCGCCGGGCGATCGTGCCGATGGTGCGGGCCTACCTCGACCTCAAGCGCCGGCGCGACGCCATGGACTTCGGCGACCAGATGGCCCTGGCCGCCCGGCTGGCGCGCGACGTGCCACAGATCGGGGTCGTCGAGCGGGCGCGGTTCCGGGCGGTGCTCCTCGACGAGTTCCAGGACACCTCCGAGGCCCAGCTCGTCATGCTGCGTGCCCTCTTCGGGGCGTCGGGGGGGTCGAGCGACCCCGCCGCGCTCGGCGTCACGGCGGTCGGGGACCCCAACCAGTCGATCTACGGCTGGCGCGGGGCGAGTGCCACCACCCTGACCCGCTTCCCGCAGGAGTTCGCCGTCGACGGGGTCGCCGCGCCGGTGCTCCCCCTCAGCACCAGCTGGCGCAACGACCACGTCGTGCTCGCCGCCGCGAACGTCACGAGCGCCCCCCTGCGCTCGGCCCTCGTGCAGCCGTTGCGAGCCCGACCGGACGCCAGGACGGGGCGGATCCTCGCCGCGCGGCTCGAGAGCGTCGAGCAGGAGGCGGCCTACGTCGCCGACTGGGTGGCCGCGAGGTGGGCGAGCCCGAGCGGGCGCCGCACCGGGTCGTCGGCTGCGGTCCTGTGCCGCAAACGGTCCCAGTTCCCGCTCGTCGTCGACGCCCTCAAGCGGCGCGGCCTGCCGGTCGAGGTCGTCGGTCTGGGCGGCCTGCTCCTCACCCCGGAGGTCAACGACCTCGTCAGCCTCCTGTGGGTCGTGCAGGACCCCTCCCGCGGCGACCGGCTCATGCGGCTCATGACCGGCCCGTTCTGCCGCCTCGGCCCCGCCGACCTCGACGGTCTGGCCACCTGGGCCCGGGAGCAGCAGCGCCAGTCGGTCGCCGCGCCGGGCACCCCGCTGACGCTCGCCCTCCCCGGGCTGGAGCCCGACCTCGCCGACGAGTTCGAGGACCCCGGCGCCATCGACAGTGCGTCGCGGTTCTCCGACGAAGCGGGCCTGCTGCTGGCCAACGAGCCCGGCCGGCCCCGGGACCAGGCCCCGGAGAGCTCGGAGCGGGCGAGCATCGTCGAGGCCCTCGACGACCTCCCCCTGCCGCAGTGGCGCGGCCGCGACGGGCAGCGCCTCTCGCCCGAGGCCATCGCCCGGCTCACGGCGCTACGGGACGTCGTCAAGGCGCTGCGCCGCCTCACCGGTATGCCGCTCGCCGAGCTCGTGGGGGAGGGGGAGCGGGCGCTCGGTCTGGACATCGAGGTCCTGGCCCGGCCCGAGCACACCCTCTCGACGGCCCGGGCCCACCTCGACGCGTTCGCGGAGGTCGCGGCCACCTTCTCATCTTCGGCGGACCGGCCGTCGCTCGGCGGGTTCCTCAGCTGGCTGGACGCCGCGCTGGAGCAGGAGCGGGGCCTCGACACCCCCACGATCGAGACGTCGCTCGATGCCGTCCAGGTGCTCACCGTGCACGCCGCGAAGGGCCTGGAGTGGGACTGCGTCGCGGTCCCCGGGCTGGTCGACGCGTCGTTCCCGGCCCGTGAGGGCGGTGCCCCGAGCGCGTGGCGCGAGGGCCGCTGGGTGGTGCCGGTCGCCAAGGACAAGGGCTGGTGCAGTGGCGCCGACGGGGTGCCGTATGCGTTGCGCGGCGACCGCGACGGCCTCCCCACCTTCGCGTGGGAGCGGGCGAGCGACTGGGAGGGGCTGGCGGCCGACTTCGACGCCTTCGTCCTCGAGGGCGGGCGGCACGCGGTCGCGGAGGAGCGCCGGCTGGCCTACGTCGCCGTGACCCGGGCCCGCTCCCGGCTGCTGCTCACCGCACCGGTGTGGAGCGATGCGGCAACGCCCAAGGTGACGTCGCCCTTCCTCGAGGAGCTGCTGGAGGCCGACGGTCTCCAGGTCGAGCGCGGGCCGTGGGCCGACCTTCCGGAGCCCGGTCCCGACGGCAAGGCGGTCAATCCCCGCAACGCCGAGCCGGCCTCCTACGACTGGCCCGACGACCCGATGGCGTCGCGTCGCGAGGCCCTGCAGGTGGCCGTGGAGCGCATCCGCCAGGCCGCCGCCTCGACGGTCGCGGCCCCCGCGCTCGATCCCTCCACGTCCGAGGAGCTGGACCTGCTGCTGGCCGAGCGGGAGGCGAACGGCCGGCGCCGCGAGGTGGTCGTCGACGTCCCCCGCCACCTGTCGGCCTCCGCCGTCGTGCAGCTGGCCACCGACAGCGGGCAGTTCGCCCTCGCCCTGCGTCGGCCGATGCCGGCCGAGCCCGCCCTGGCAGCGCGACGGGGCACCGCCTTCCACGCGTGGGTGGAGCAGCACTACGCCCGCGCCGCGATCGTCGACATCCTCGACCTGCCCGGAAGCGCCGACGAGACCGCGCCCGACGCCGTCAGCGGCGCCGACCTCGCCCGGATGAAGGCGCTGTTCCTCGCCAGCGAGTGGGCCTCCCGCACCCCGGAGGCGGTCGAGGTGTCGGTGGAGACGGTGCTCGACGGGTTCGCGATCCGCGGCCGCATCGACGCCGTCTTCCCGCGACCGGGTGGCTTCACGATCGTCGACTGGAAGACCGGGTCACCGCCCGTCGGCGCCACCGCGCGCCACCGCACGCTGCAGCTCGCGGCCTATGCCCTCGCCTACGCGCGGCTGCGCGGCCTGCCGGCCAAGGCGGTCGACGGCGCCTTCTACTACGCGCCGACCGGGGAGACGGTGCGGCCCCGGATCCCCGGTGAGCGAGCGCTCCGGGACCTGCTGGCGACCCTGCCCGAACCTCAGGACACGACCGACGGCCCCGCGCCGATGCGCGACGAGAGCCCTCCGCTGGAGGCACCCCGATGACCGACCCTCCGCAGGCCGCCGGCCTGCACCCCGTGGAGCGACGGGTGCTTGCGGCGCTCGACGAGGAGGAGCTCGTCGCGCACCTGGTCGACCTCATGACCGTGCCCAGCATCACCGGCACCGACGCCGAGTCCTCTGCGCAACACCACCTGGGCGCCGTTCTGCACGCCGAGGGCCTCGACGTCGACGCGTGGACCATCGACCTCGACGCGATCCGCGCCGACCCGCAGTTCCCGGGCGAGGAGGCCGCGCGCACCGAGGCCTACGGACTCGTGGGGGTGCTTCGCGGGCGCGCCGCTGACGAGCCGCCGGCGCTGGTCCTGCAGGGCCATGTCGACGTCGTCCCCGTCGGCGACCCCCGCGCGTGGCAGCGTGGCCCCTTCGCGGCCCGCATCGAGGGCCGCACCCTGCACGGCAGGGGGGCCTGCGACATGAAGGCCGGCGTGGCTGTCAACATCGCCGTGCTCCGGGCTCTGCGGCGCAGCGGCGTCGTGATCGAGCGCTCGCTGGCCGTGCACAGCGTGGTCAGCGAGGAGGACGGCGGTCTCGGGGCCTTCGCGACCCTCCGCCGTGGCCACGGCGGTGACGTCGCCGTCATCACCGAGCCGACGTCGGGCCGCCTCGTCACCGCCGCGGCCGGCGCCCTGACCTTCCAGCTGGCCGTCCCGGGTCTCGCGGCGCACGGCAGCACCCGCCTGGAGGGGCACTCCGCCGTCGACGCCTACCTGCCCCTGCACGCTGCTCTCACCGCCCTCGAGCGCCGGCGCAACGTCGACCTCGACCCCCGGTTCGAGGGCAACCCGCTGCCCTACCCGATCTCGGTCGGCATCCTGCGGGCCGGGGACTGGGCCAGCACCGTCCCGGATGCGCTGGTGGCCGAGGGCCGCTACGGGGTGCGCCTGGGCGAGGACGTCGCCGAGGCCCGCGCGGCCCTCGAGACCGCCGTGGCCGACGCCGCGCGCGCCGACCCGTGGCTGCGCCACCACGCCCCGGTCGTGACCTGGCCGGGTGGGCAGTTCGCGAGCGGCGAGCTCACGCCGGGCCATCCGCTCGCGGCGCAGGTGCAACAGGCGAGCCTCGACACGGGGGGCGCGCTCCCGCTCCCCGCGGCGGCGCCCTACGGCAGTGACCTGCGCCTGTATGCCGCGGTCGGCGGCATCCCGACGCTCCACTTCGGGCCCGGAGACGTCCGCGATGCGCACTCACCGCACGAGAAGGTCGACCTCGACGAGGTGGTCGCCGTCGCCCGGGCGCTCACCGTGCTCGCCGCCCGGAGGTGCGTCGCTCACGACTGAGCGCCGTGGGGGTGCAGCAGCCCCGTGGCGGACGGCCGGGCCGTCCATCAGGCTGAGCCTCCGTCAGGGACGCTGCGCGCGGCGGTGGCGACGGCGACCCGGGGTGCCCGGCGCCGGTGTACTGGGGGTCGCTGGGCTCGTGGACGGCGCGGTGTCCGCGGGGTTCTCGGTGTTCCCGGGGTTCTCGGTGTTCCCGGGGTTCTCGGTGTCCCCGGGGTTCTCGGTGTCCCCGGGGTTCTCGGCGGGCACGACACCCCCGGCGTTCTCGACGTCCGTCAGGCCCGGGTCGCCCTCGTCGACGAGCACGATGGCGGGCGCGGGGGCGGACGGCTCGCCCGGGTCGTCGGTGTCGTGTCCGCCGGGGTCGCCCGTGCCGATGCTGGTGGTGGTCGCACCAGCCGATCCAGGGGCCGCGGCGGGCGCGGTGTCCTCCGGCGGGGGGATGGGCTCGACCACCTGGTACCAGCTGTCGTCGCGGGCCACCTCGGACTCCACAGCGACGACGACGACCTCGGTGTCGTGGGTGGTGTCAGCGTCAGTCTCGGCGGCGGTGTCGGAGACGGTGTCAGCCTCCGCCTCGTCCGTGACCGTGCGCAACCGGGCCAGCTCCTCGGCCGGGATGACCGTCGTGGCTCCCGCCGCGTCCCCGACGAGGAGGCGCTGGGTGTCCTGGCTCTCGTCCCGCTCCGGCCGGGCGCCCTCGTCGAGCGTGGCCTCGTCCCCGTCCCCGCCCCCGTCACGGGTCCGACCGTCCGGCTCGTCCCCCTCGTGAGCCCTGGCCGCCCCGGCCGCGCCTGCGGTCGGCACGACAGCTGGCCGGGCGACCCGCGGCGGCAGCTCCGGCTCCGCAGGGGCGGGAGGCACGAGGTCCGGAAGGTCGGCGGTGTGCGCGTCGAGGGCCCGCAGCTCGGCGGCCCGACGGGTGATGAGCAGCGGCTCGCCGGCCGAGACCGCGTCGAGGAGCCCGGCCAGCCCGCGCAGCTCCGCGGCCAGGCGGGCCCGCAGCCGCAGGTGCCGGTCGGGGCGCTCGATGCGCGCCACGGCATACGCCTCGATGACGCTCTCGAACGTCTCGGGCGAGCACTCGGCCGCGAAGGCGGCGAGGTCGTCGGCCGGGTCGGCGACCTTCGCGTGCTCCCAGCCGGTGACGCCACGCACCGTCGCGGTGCCCGGGTCGTCGTCCTGCGCGAAGGACACGAGCACCCGCCCGCCGCGCACGTCCCCGTGCACCGGGGTGGGGGCGAAGCGCCAGGCCGAGACGTTCTCCAGGGCTCGCTCCCAGCGCGAGAGCAGCGCGGTGGGCACGTGGCCCGTCGCGGCGGCCCGGTCGAGGTCGGCGAGGTGCCGGCTGCGGTAGGTCTCGGCGTCGTACACCTCGACGCCGGCCTCCTCGAAGACGGCCCGGTCGACGTTGTGCAGCGCGGCCACCGCCCGCCCGAGCTCGGCGGCGACCCCCGGGCCGGGGGGCACCTCCTCGAGCACGACCGAGCGTCCGTGCAGGAACGGGTAGACCACGGCGCGGCCGTCCGCCACCCCGACGAACCCGCGCGGGGAGGGCACCTGGAACGGCAGCCGGCGCGCGATGAGGGCGAGCAGCGGCACCGCGGCGTCGAGCTGGGCCCCGACGACCGGCGTCGTCGGCACCCGGACGACCCAGGCCCGCCGCTGCGTGTCGGTGACGAAGGCGACGTCGCAGCGGTTGCCGGGAAGGCCCCGCGCCGCCCGGACCGCGACGGGGTCGAGGCCGGGCACTGCCGAGCTCGCCAGGGCAGCCAGGTAGGCGGGCGTGCGCGTCACGCGCCCACCGTATGCCGTCGCCCGCCCGGGACCGTGGACCCGCGCGCCCACCGCGCGGGTGCCGGGACCGCCGCCGTGGTCGGCCACGGGGGCCCGCGTAGGGTGACGCCGTGCCTGGCCCCTTTCCTCTCGGCGAGCTGCCCCTGTGCCGTGGCACCCTCGACCGGGCCGCCCACCGCAGGGCCGAACCCGACCTCCTCGAGCGTCTGCTCGCCGACCAGCGCACCCGGGTCGCGGTGATCGTCGGCGAGAGCATGGACGTGCACCAGCCGCACGGTGCGGACGCCGGGACCGAGCTCGTGCTGCGGTCCCCGGAGCCCGGCGACCGGCACCGGCTCGCCTTCTTCCTCGGGCAGGAGCCGACCGGCGAGGCCGCCACCCAGACCAGCGGAGCGACCGCCGAGCGCGAGGGCGAGCCCACGGCATACGTCGCCGTCGTCGGTGACCCCACCGAGTCGGGCCACGACTCCTGGGCCACGCTGCGGGCGAGCGGCGAGGACCTCGTCGACCGGGACGCCGGCATCTTCACGACGACGCAGGCGCTGGCCAACTGGCACGCCGCGCACCCGTTCTGTCCGCGCTGCGGGTCGCCGACCTCACCGGTCCAGGCGGGCTGGGTGCGTCGCTGCGAGCGCGACGGCAGCGAGCACTACCCCCGCACCGACCCCGCGGTGATCATGTCGGTGGTCGACGACGACGACCGTCTGCTGCTCGGCCGCGGAGCCCAGTGGCCGCCCGGGCGCTTCTCGGTGCTCGCCGGGTTCGTGGAGCCGGGGGAGTCGTTCGAGGCGGCGGTGGCGCGCGAGGTCGAGGAGGAGGTCGGCGTGCACGTGACCGACGTGACCTACCTGGGCAACCAGCCGTGGCCGTTCCCGTCCTCGGACATGATCGGCTTCACCGCCCGCGCCACCTCGACGGACCTGCGGCCGGACGAGGTCGAGATGGCGGAGGCGCGTTGGTTCACCCGCGCGGAGTACGTGCAAGCATTGCGGGACAACGAGATCCGCACCCCCAGCGGCATCTCCATCGCCCAGCGCCTTATCGAGCACTGGCTCGGCGCACGCGTCGCCGACGTCGTGGGGCCGTCCGCCCGCTCGTGGGGCTAGCGCTCCGAGGGGGCTTGCGGGGCACCGCTCTGACACACTGCCGCGCATGGCGAAGAAGACGGCCTCGGGCCTGACCAAGCTGCCCAAGGACGTCTACGAGACCGAGCTGGCCCGGCTACAGGCCGAGCTCGTGGTGCTGCAGGAGTGGGTGCGTGCCACGGGTTCGCGGGTGGTCGTGCTCTTCGAGGGCCGTGACGCCGCAGGCAAGGGCTCGGCGATCAAGCGCATCACCGAGGTGCTCAACCCGCGCATGGTCCGCGTCGCGGCGCTGCCCTCACCGAGCGAGCGCGAGAAGACCCAGTGGTACTTCCAGAAGTACATCGCCCACCTGCCCGCAGCCGGCGAGATCGTGCTGTTCGACCGCAGCTGGTACAACCGCGCCGGCGTCGAGCACGTCATGGGCTTCTGCACCGACGAGGAGTACGAGCGCTTCCTGCGTCAGGCCCCGCTGTTCGAGCAGATGCTCATCGAGGACGGCATCATCCTGCGCAAGTACTGGTTCTCGGTGTCCGACAAGGAGCAGGAGGCGCGGTTCCGGGCGCGGTCCAAGGACCCCATGAAGCGCTGGAAGCTCTCGCCGATGGACCCCGAGTCCCTCCTGCGGTGGGAGGACTACTCCCGCGCGAAGGACGACATGATGGCCCACACCGACGTCGAGATGTCCCCCTGGTGGGTCGTGGAGTCCGAGGACAAGCGCACCGCGCGCATCAACGTCATCGCCCACCTGGTCTCCTCGATCCCGTACCACGACGTCAAGCCGCGCACCGTGAAGATCCCGAAGCGACCGGCCCGTAAGGAGGCCGAGCGGCCGCCGAAGGACACCCAGCGGTTCGTGCCCGACCTCGCCGACGCGGTCGCCGGCCGGACCTGAGCCCGGCCCGCGGCGGAGCCTGACCGGTCAGGCGCTGAGGCGCTGCTTGACCTCGATGACGCTGGGGTTCGTCGCGGCCGACCCGTCCGGGAAAAGCACAGTGGGCACGGTCTGGTTGCCCCGGTTGACCTGCTCGACGAAGGCGGCGCTCGCCGGGTCGCTCTCGATGTCGACCTCGGTGTAGGCGATGCCCTCCCGGTCGAGCTGGGTCTTCAGCCGGCGGCAGTAGCCGCACCAGCTGGTGCTGAACATCGTGACGGTGCCGGCTTCCGGCGACTGGACGGTCATGCTCGTCCCAACCATCCGTGGCGGGGAATCCTTCCCTCGGAGCCCGCGTTCGACCGGACGTGACCCTTCCGGCCCCCGCCCCTGTGCCCGACGACCTCGCCGCCCTCCTGGCCACCCCCGGCACCGCGACGCTGGCGACCCTGCGTCGCGGCGGCATACCGCAGCTGTCGGTCGTCACCTACGCCTGGTACCCCGACGAGGACGGCCGCGCCCTCGTGCGGCTCTCCACGACCGATGGCCGGGCCAAGGTCGCCAACCTGCGGCGCGACCCGCGGGCCTCCCTCCTCGTCGAGCGGGGCTGGGCGTATGCCGCGGTCGAGGGCCGCGTCGAGCTCTCCCCGGTGAGTGCTGACCCGCACGACGACACCGTCGAGGAGCTGGTGCGCCTCTACCGCGACGCGAACGGCGAGCACCCCGACTGGGACGACTACCGCCGCGCCATGGTGGATGACCGGCGCCTCGTCGTGCGCCTGGTCGTCGACCGGGCCTACGGCATGGCCGGCTGACCCCGGCCCGGACCCGTCCGGACGCAGGGCGGGGCGGTCGGGCCCGGCGGCCGTGGTCGGCGCCCGTGGTCGGCGGCCGGACCTAGACTCGGCGACGTCATGACGAAGGCCCCCGCACCCCCGCTGCCGCGGGTGATGAGCCCCGACGAGGTGCTCGAGCGCCTCGATCCCGAGCAGCGCGAAGTGGCGGCCAGCCCGCTGGGCCCGATGTGCGTGCTCGCCGGAGCGGGCACCGGCAAGACCCGCGCGATCACCCACCGCATCGCCTTCGGCGTGCACTCCGGGGCCTACCAGCCGCAGCGGGTGCTCGCCGTCACCTTCACGGCCCGGGCGGCCGGCGAGATGCGCACCCGGCTGCGCGACCTCGGCGCCGCCGGGGTCCAGGCCCGCACGTTCCACGCCGCCGCCCTGCGCCAGCTGCACTTCTTCTGGCCGCAGGCGGTCGGCGGCGCCGCCCCGGAGGTCCTGCCCTACAAGGCGCCCGTCGTCGCCGAGGCCGCCTCCCGGCTGCGGCTGCAGTTCGACCGCACCGCCATCCGCGACCTCGCCGCCGAGGTCGAGTGGGCCAAGGTCAGCCTGCTCACCCCCGAGACGTATGCCGCCCGCGCTCGCCTGGCGGGCCGGGACCCGGCCGGCATCGACCTGCGCGAGATGGCCCGGCTCTTGGAGACCTACGAGGACTGCAAGACCCAGCGGGGCGTCATGGACTTCGAGGACGTCCTGCTGCTCACGGCCGGCATCCTCGCCGAGCGCGAGGAGATCGCCCGCACGGTGCGGGGGCAGTACCGGCACTTCGTCGTCGACGAGTACCAGGACGTCAACGCCCTCCAGCAGCGCCTGCTCGACCTCTGGGTGGGGGAGCGCGACGACGTCTGCGTCGTCGGCGACCCCGCCCAGACGATCTACTCGTTCACCGGGGCGTCGCCGGAGCACCTCGTGCGGTTCCCGAGCCGCTACCCCGCCGCGCCCGTCGTGCGCCTCGTGCGCAACTACCGGTCGAGTCCCCAGATCGTCGGTCTGGCCAACCTCGTGTCCCGCGCCGTGACGGTCGGCGGTTCCGGCGGTTCCGGCGGTCCCGGTTCAGGGGGGTCGACGGGCCGGAACGCCGCCCCCCGGTCCACGACCGCGGGCTACGTCGAGCTCGTCGCCTCGAGCCCCGGCGGCCCCGCACCGTCGCTGACCCCGCACCCGGACGACCCCGCGGAGGCGGCGGCGGTCGCCACCGAGATCAAGCGCCTCGTGACCGCCGGGCACCCGGCAGCAGAGATCGCCGTGCTCATGCGCACCAACGCGCAGTCCGAGGCGCTCGAGTCCGCCTTGGCGGGCGCCGACGTCCCCTACCTCGTCCGCGGCGGGGAGCGCTTCTTCGCCCGCACGGAGGTCCGGCGGGGCATCACCCTCCTGCGCGGGGCGGTGCGCAGCGACGACGGCTCGGTGCCGCTGCCCGACCTCGTGCGCGACGTTCTGGCCGGCGCGGGCTGGACCCCGCAGGCGCCGAGCAGCGGCGGAGCCGTGCGCGAGCGGTGGGAGTCCCTCACCGCGCTCGCGACGCTGGCCGACGACCTCGTCCTGCTCTCGCCCGAGGCCCGCGTCGTGGACCTCGTGCGCGACCTCGACGAGCGGGCCGCCTCCCAGCACGCCCCGGCCGTGCAGGGCGTCACCCTCGCCTCGCTCCACGCCGCCAAGGGCCTGGAGTGGGACACCGTCTTCGTCGTCGGGTGCAGCGACGGCTTCATCCCCATCACCATGGCCGAGGGCGCCGCCGCCATCGAGGAGGAACGGCGCCTGCTCTACGTCGGGGTCACCCGGGCCCGGCGCGACCTGCGCCTCAGCTGGTCGGCGGCCCGCAACCCCGGGGGCCGCGCCTCGCGCCGGCCGTCGCGGTTCCTCGACGTCGCCGCTCCGGTCCTCGGCGAGGGCGCCCGCTCCGGTGCGAAGGGGGCCGGCAGCGGCCGCGCCCGCTCCGGCGGGAAGGGGGCCGCGCCCCGCCGCAGCGTGCCCGCCACCTGCCGGGTATGCCGCACCGAGCTCACCACCGCCGCCCAGCGCAAGGTGGGCCGCTGCGACGGCTGCCCTCCGACCTACGACGAGGCGACCTTCGAGGCGTTGCGGACGTGGCGGCTGGCCGTGGCGCGGGCGCTGTCCGTGCCGGCCTACGTCGTCTTCACCGACGCGACCCTCACCGCGATCGCCGAGACCACGCCCCGGTCACTGCCGGCCCTGGCCGCGATCTCGGGCGTCGGTGCACGCAAGCTCGACACCCACGGCGGCGCCGTCCTCGAGGTCCTCGCCGGCGGTGACCCGGAGGCCGTCGCCGCGAAGTCGGTGACGGCCTCGATGTCGGCCGTAGATTCTGTGGCCGAATAGGCATCTGCGACAACAGGTTCGGCGCTAGGCGCCATCCGCCGAAAAAAATAGTCGCGCGAGTTCCCAAAAAGATGTTGGTCCCCGTCCCGGGCCGGGGCTAACCTGCTGCGTACACGCACGAGCGGGTCCCGGTGGCCTGCCGTGGACCCAGAGCAGGCGGAGAGGAGGGATGGCCCCGATGGAGAACACCATGACCACGATCGGCGACGTCGACACGACGGTCGCCATGACGCGCGTCTGGCACCAGACCTCCGTGGTGTGCGACACCCCGGTCCGCCGTCTCGCCGTCGTCCCGGCGCCGTTCCAGGGGACCACTGTGCCCGCCGCCGGCCGCTACGCCGGCCCGGATGCCAAGGCCCCGCTCGGCGCCATCGCCCGCAGCACCAGCACGCCCATCTCCACCATGGATGTCCCGTTCCGCACCGGGAGACCACCCGTCTGACCTTCAGACACCGGTCTCACCACCAGGCCGCGGAACCCGATATCCGGGATCCGCGGCCTTTCTGCATCTCCGGCCGCCCCGCACCGCAGCACCAGCCCACACGAGCAGCACTCCGCCACCGACCGACAAGAAGGCCCGAGATGACCACCACCGCCCGGCGCAGCCACCCGCCGGAACGCCAGACCCGCACCACAGAGCACGGAGACGAAGGGGGGACGACCATGCACGGACATCACGCAGCGCTCAGTCCGACGCTCAGCGCGTTGCACGACCTCAAGGCCGGCGCGGAGGAGCAGGGGCAGAGCATCCCGTGCCGGGAGTACGACGCCGAGCTCTGGTTCGCCGAGCGACCGGAGGACGTCGAGTTCGCCAAGTCGCTCTGCGGCACCTGCCCGGCGCTGCAGCACTGCCTGGCCGGGGCGCTCGACCGGCACGAGCCGTGGGGCGTGTGGGGCGGACAGCTGTTCGTCCAGGGCGCCGTCGTGGCGCGCAAGCGGCCCCGGGGCCGGCCTCGCAAGCACCCCGTCGCCGCCTGACGCCCGGCACCGCCCGGCACCAGCCGGTACGACCCAGCACCATCCAGGACGACCCAGGACGACCCAGGACGACCCAGCACGACCCAGCACCATTCAGCACGACCCAGCACGACCCTCTGCCCGACGCAGAGATCCGACCCGAACCAGGAGCCCGAGATGTTTCCCATCCAGGACATCACCACCAGCAAGACCGACCAGCAGGACCGCCTGCGCCATCGACCGCCGACCGGCATCCGCCGCAGCGCCCGGCTGATCTCCATCGAGATCCGCCGCTCGCGGGACGCGGACCACCGGCGGTGACCCGGCTCCGGTGCCAGGCCCACCGGCAGCACCGACCGAAGCACCGACAGAAGCACGGACAGAGGCCCCGACCGCAGCACCGACAGCAGCACGGGCCGGGCCGGAGGGCGGGGAGATCCCACGATCTCCCCGCCCTTCGTCGTGCCGGTAGCGTCCGCCCATGCCCCACCCCGCCCTGCGCCGCGCGCTCGATGCGCTGACCACCCCCGAGCTCGCCGCCGTCGTCGACCTCGTCGCCTGGGTCGACGACAGCAGCGGCCACCCGGTGGCCTGCGTCGCCAACCACCTCGGCGAGGTCCGGCTCGCCCCCGGGGGAGCGGTGGAGGTGGTCTCGGGCGTCGACCCCCTCGGCTCGCAGGACCCGATGGCCTTCCTGCCCTACGAGCGCGAGGTCGCGAGCCCCAGCCCCGCCACCAGCCGCGACAACGCCTACCCGTATGCCGCAGAACGGCTCCTCTCGCTCTTCGCCGACCCGACGCGCAGCCCCGACCTCGCCGTCGTCCACACCCCGCGGCACTTCTTCCCCGACGAGGGTGGCCACGCGGGCGAGCACGGGTCGCTGGACGTCATCCAGTCACGAGCCCCGTTGCTGCTGGCCGGTGCCGGCGTCCGGGCGGTCGGGCTCGTCGACGACCACGCGCGTCTCGTCGACGTCGGCCCCACCCTGGCCGCCCTCGCGGGCGTCCCCGCCGAGGACCTCACCGACGCGGGCGGCGCGCCGCTCGACGGGCGGGTGCTGCACGCATACCTCGACCCGCGCCGCGCCCCGCGAGGGGTCGTCGGCATCCTCTGGGACGGGGCGCCGAGCGGCGACCTGCTGCACCTCGCGGAGACCGGCGAGCTGCCCCACGTGGCGCGCCTGCTGGAGCGGGGCACCGCCCTCCGCGGTGGGGCGGTCGCCCAGTTCCCGAGCGTCACCCTCACCAACCACACCTCGATCCTCACCGGTCTCGGACCCGGACGCCACGGCGTGCTGGGCAACGTGTTCTACGACCGCGCGACCGGGGAGCGGGTCGTGCCCAACGACGAGACGACGTGGCACCGGTCGGCGGAGTGGTTGCGCCCCGCCGCGCGCACGGTCTTCGAGATGGTGGCCGGTTCCCGCAACACCATTGGACAGCAAGGGGTTCCGCGCACCGCGAGCGTCGATGAGGCGATCGACCGTGGCGCCGACTACTCGACGATGGGTCTCATCCGCGAGAGCGGCAGCGGCACGGGCGCGGGGGGTCTCGGCGACCGACTGCCGCCGGCCGCGGACTCGCCGTTCCTGGGGGACCGCGCCTTCCTCGACGACGGCTACTTCCGCTGGGGCGTGAGCGTCGACGACCTCGGCCTCGCCCAGATGCGCCAGCTGTTCTCCGCCGCCACCGCGCTGCCGCGCCTCACGTGGTGGGCCAACGTCGTCACCGACGCGGGCCACCATGGGGCCGGCCCGCGCTCGCCGATGGCCCGCGACGCCCTGCGTCAGTCCGACGCGCGGCTGGGGGTGCTCCTCGCCCACCTCGAGCAGCTCGGCGTCCTCGACGAGGTCGCGTTCGTGCTCACGGCGGACCACGGGTTCGAGGGGTCCGACCCCACCGTGACCGGCTCCTGGCGTCCGGCGCTCGAGGCGCTCGGCGTGCCGTTCCGCGACGAGGGACCGGGGTTCGTCTACCTCCTCTGACGCGTCCCCGCCGCGCCCGCGTCCATCCGGCTGGGCGGCCGTACGCTGGCCCGATGATGCAGGCGTCGCTCCACATCGCCCAGGACCCGGCGGCCGACGAGGTGCTGAGCACCGACCCGTTCGCGCTCCTCACCGGCATGCTCCTCGACCAGCAGTTCCCGATGGAGCGGGCGTTCGCCGGGCCGGCGAAGGTGCTGGAGCGCTTCGGCACGCTCGACCCGGCGGCGATCGCCGCCGCCGACCCCGAGGCCTTCGCCACGCTCTGTGCGACACCGCCGGCCGTCCACCGGTACGGCCGCTCGATGGCCGGGCGCATCCAGGAGCTGGCCCGGGTCGTCGTCGACGAGTACGACGGGGACGCGGAGCGGCTGTGGCGCGAGTCCGACAGCGGCGCCGACCTGCTCGCCCGGCTCAAGCGGCTGCCGGGCTTCGGGGACCAGAAGGCCCGCATCTTCACCGCCCTGCTCGGCAAGCAGCTGGCGGTGCGGCCCGACGGCTGGGAGCGCGCGGCGGGCGCCTACGCCGACGAGGGCTCGACGCGGTCCGTCGCGGACGTCGTCGACCAGGACTCGCTCGACAAGGTGCGGGCGTTCAAGAAGGAGCAGAAGGCGGCGGCAAAGGCGTGAGCGAGGAGGCTTCGGCCCCGGTGTGCGCGACGTGCGGACGCGCGGAGCGCGACGTCGACGCAGCCCGCCTCACCTGGAGCCGCAGCTCGGAGCGCGGACGCACCGTGTGGACCTGCGACACATGCAGCCGTGAGCACCTGCGGGCCATCGAAGGGAAGCTCGACCCCGCCTGGTGGTGAGGCTCAGCCGACGTGGTCGCCCACCGGGGGCAGGTCCACCCCGGGGAGGTATGCCGCCACGGTCTCCCGGCCGTGCACCTCGCCGTTGATCTGGCAGAGCACGCCGATCCCGCCGAGCCACACCCGGTGGATGAGGAGGTACTCCGCGGGGAGGTTGAGGCGCATACCGACGGTGTAGTTGGGCCGCCGGGGGTCGTTGATGTGCTGGAAGACCTCCCGCAGCCACGGCCGGGAGAACCGGAAGGTGTCGGTGCGCAGCGGGTCGATGAACGGCTCGAGGTACTCCAGCAGACGGTCGGCCTCGACGTCCTGACCGGGCCGGACGAACCCCGTCTCACGCAGCCCCTCCAGCGTCCCCTCGGCGTCGCCGTCGACCGCGAGGGTGAGGAAGCGGCCCATCTCGGGCGGAAGGCCGTGGGGGAGGCGCTTGACCGCCCCGAAGTCCATGACCCCGAGCCGGCCGTCGGGCATGAGCCGGAAGTTGCCGGGATGCGGGTCGGCGTGGAGCAGCCCGACCCGTGACGGGCCGGTGAGGAGGAACTCCATGTAGCGCTGGGCGGCGGTGTCGCGCTGCCTGCGGGTGCCCGAGGCGATGACCTTCGACAGGGGCGTCCCGTCGATCCACTCGCTGACGATGACCCGCTCGCCGAACTTCAGGACGTGCGGGACGAGCACGTGCTCGTCGCCGTCGAACCCCTTGGCGAACTTCTCCTGGGACTTGGCCTCGAGCCGGTAGTCCAGCTCCTCCGCCATCCGGCCGCGAAGCTCCTCGAGGATCGGCTTGATCTCCAGACCCGGCACCCACATCGTGGCCATCCGGGCCACGCGGGAGACCTGGGCAAGGTCGCTGAGCAGGGCTGGGCCGGCCCCGGGGTACTGCACCTTGACCGCGACCGTGCGGCCGTCGCGCCAGACCCCGCGGTGGACCTGGCCGATGGACGCGGCGGCCACCGGCTGGTCGTCGAACTCGAGGAAGCTGCGGTGCCACCGGGGCCCGAGCTGCTCGGCGAGCACCGCGTGCACGGTCTCCACCGGCAGGGGCGGGGCGCTGTCCTGCAGCTTGGTGAGCATGACCCGGTAGGGCGCGGCCAGCTCCTCGGGGAACGCCGACTCGAAGATGGACAGGGCCTGGCCGAACTTCATGGCCCCGCCCTTGAGCTGGCCCAGCACGCTGAACAGCTGCTCGGCCGTGCGGGCCTGTAGCTCGGCCGCGACGAGCTCGGCCGGCTTGCCGCCGACACGCTTGCCGAGCCCCCAGGCGGCGCGTCCGGCGAAGCCGACGGGCAGGCTGGCGAGCTTGGCCGCGCGGCTCACGGCGTTGCGGGGGAGGTCGCTCACCCGGTCATTGTCACCCGCGCCGATGCGGGCTCGACGCCGGACCCGGTGGAGCGGCTGACCGGGGAGCTGAGGTGGGGGCTGTCGGAGGGGTGGCCGGCGTGGGCGGGGCAGGCCGGGTGGCGGGCCCAGCGGCGGTGGTCCAGACGCGGCCACGGCCCGCTGACCTCGACGGACACGCCGGAACCGGGGCCGCTCGCTCCGGTGTCGCTGGGCGTCCGGAGCTCCTGGCCGGTGGCGGGTCGAGGTGCCCGGTCGGTGAGCGCGGCGTGGGCGACCATGGCCACCACCCCGGCCGCCACGGACAGCAGGTCGGGCCGGGCCTGCGGGTCGCGGGCCGAGGCGTCGACGTCACGCCGGGGAGCCCCGGCGGATCTGGGCGGTCCGGTAGCTCCGGTGGGGCGGGTGGTGCCGGTGGGTCGGGTCCCGAGCCCCGGCCACGAGGCGCCGACGGAGTCGGTGAAGGAGCCCGTGGAGGCGCCGGCGGCCTGGGCCATGACCTCCGGCCAGTGGACGTCCCGGTCGACGCGGGCGAGCTGGAGGCAGCGCAGGCACGGCAGCGCGGGGTCGGCCGTGACGAGCGGCCCGACGAGGACCCGGCCCCCGTCGTCGAGCACGGGCAGCAGGGGCACGCCCCGGGCCCGCCAGGGCTCACCCGCCCCCGGGTCGAGAGCGCCCCGCGCGACGACGACGACGAGCGCGACCCCGGGCGGCCACGCGTCGGTCGACACCCTGGCTGACACCCGGGCCGAGGCCCTGGACGAGGCCCTGGACGAGGCCCTGGACGAGACCCCGGCCGACACCCCTGTCGAGTCCCCGAGCGGCATGCCGTCCGGCGCCGTGGTCGAGCCTGAGGGATGGCAGGCGCGGGTGGTCTGTTCGCGCAGCTCGGCGTCCGCGACGTCCGCCGCCCAGCGGCCGGCGTCCACCCGGCCCGCCCCAGAGGCCCGCAGCAGGGCGGCGACGGCTCCGGCGAGCGGGTCGTGGCCCTCGACGACGAGCCAGGGGCCGGCCCGAGCGTCCTCGTCCACGGCGGGCCCGGCCTCCACGAGCACACCGTGCGCCCGCAGCAGCGCCACGAGCTCAGCGGCGCGGGCGCCCGGCACGCCGAGCTCGGCGGCCGCGGCATACAGCTCGGGTGGGCGCAGGGCGCCGCCCAACGGGCCGTCGAGCCGTTCGAGGAGGGCGACCTCAGGCGGGGTCAGGCCCTCGACGACGATCCCGCCCGCGGTCGCGCTGAGGCCGAGCTGCACCGCGTCTCGGCCTCGCCGCAGCGGGGGGAGGCCGGGCCGGAGCCGGAGCCGGAGCGCCATCGGTCACCTTCTCTGCGCAAGGACCTCAGACCGGGGCGGCCTGGTGACCGGCAATCTCGCACAGGAGCCACCGCTCGCCCTGGTCGTCGTCCACAGGGACAGCGGGGACACCGGCCACAGCAGGGACACCGAGGACAGCAGACCACCGGGGAACGCCGGAGGGGCGGGACCGCGATGGGTCCCGCCCCTCCGGCGCCCTCGGTGAGGGAAGGTCAGGTGCGTCCGCGCAGGGACGCGACCGGCTCAGGCCTTGCCGAGGATGCGGTTGAGGTTGGTGCCGCACACCGGGCAGACGGCCTTGGCCATCCGACGCCCGTTCTCGCTGACGACGACCTTGCCCTCGGCCTCGCGCTTCTCCTTGCACTTCACGCAGTAGAACTCGCCTGCATAGGTCTCGTCCGTCGCTGCCGCGTTACTAGCCATAGACGTCTCTCCTTGTCTGTGGCGCCACCGGGTGGTGGCGCAGAACCACCGTCACCCTAGCCCTACTCACGCACGGAACGGAGAATCCTGAGCACGGCAGCGGGGGGCCGGCGGGGGTCGTCGGAGGTCCGCTTCGAGCGGTTCCGGGCGTGCCTGGGGACAGATCCGGCCGGCTGTCGCGGCAGCGTCCTACCCTCGGAGGATGGCCGGTCGTCGAACGCAGCGCGGGGTGGAGCCGCTGCGCCGTCCGGGATCCTCCGATGCGTCCGAGGGGGCGACAGGGCGGGCGACCGAGGGGGCAGCGGGGGGCGTCGGTGTGGTGGAGGTGCGCCGTAGCGCGCGACGCCGTCGCACCGTCAGCGCCTACCGCGAGGGTGACCGCACCGTGGTCCTCATCCCGGCCCGGTTCTCGCGGGCCGAGGAACAGCGCTGGGTCGACACGATGCTCGCCCGCCTCGCCGCGGGTGACCAGCGGCGGCGCCCGAGCGACGAGGAGCTCCTGCGCCGGGCCACCGAGCTGTCGGGGGAGTACCTCGGGGGGAAGGCCCGTCCGAGCTCGGTGCGCTGGGTCGACAACCAGCTGAGCCGCTGGGGGTCGTGCACCCCGGCCGACGGCACCATCCGCATCTCCACCCGCCTGCGGGGCATGCCCGGCTATGTCCTCGACTACGTGCTGCTGCACGAGCTCGCCCACCTCCTGCGGGCCGCCCACGACCAGCGGTTCTGGGCGCTGCTCCAGGGGTACCCACGCCTCGAGCGCGCCCGGGGGTACCTGGAGGGGTATGCCGCAGCCGGTCACCCGAGGGGGGACGACGCTCCGCAGAACGAGCCCGGCGACGGCGCCGACGACGACCCGTCCACGCTCTTCTGAGCGCACGTCGACGGCGGGACGCCGGCCCTCACCGAACCCGTCCGTGGCCCACCGTCCGCGGAACCAGCCGAGGGCCACCGCGATCCGCGCGATGGGCAGGGCGGATAAGGCGTCACGAGACCCGGTGTAAGACGCGGTGTGAGACGCGTTGTCAGACCCGTTGTGAGCCCCGTTTGTGAGACCCGTTGTGAGACCTAGGAGTTGCGACGGTCTCGCGTCACCCGACCGGTCAGCGACCGCCCAACGCCCGGCGGGCGGCCGTCACGAGGTCGGCGAGCCCGTCGCCGTCCTGGGGGAGGCCCGAGACCGGCCACCACCGCACGTCCAGCGACTCGTCACTGACCCGGGGAGCCGTCCCGACGGGCACCGTCGCGGCATACCGGATGTCGAGATGCTCGGAGCACCGGCCGAAGTCCCCCACGAGCCGGTGCCGGTCGAGCTGCACCGGGGTGAGCGTGACCCGCAGCTCGCCGATCCCCGACTCCTCCCGCGCCTCGCGGGTCGCGGCGGCGCGCACCCCGCGGTCGGCGGGCTCGAGGTGGCCCCCGAACTGGAACCACTGTCGCGCGCGGCGGTGGTGGGTCAGCAGCACCTGCTCGAGATCGTCGTCCAGCACCAAGCACGACGCGGTCAGGTGCGCGGGTGGCCCGGACTTCCACACCCCGTCGGCATGCTCGGCGAGATGGGTCAGGAGGTCGAGCCGGAGCAGCTCCTGCCGGGCGTCCTGGGGCTCGTAGGCCGTGAGGACGCGCACCGCGTCGGCGTGCAGCAGGCCGGCCGGCTCAGCCACCCGACCCCTGCGGACCGTCACCCGACCCGTGCGGTCCGTCGGGCGGCGGCTGCTCGTCCCCCCGCAGGAGGGCGTCGAGGGCCGAGTCGACGTCGTCGCCGGATCCGGCCGCCTTGCGCTTCTCGACGTAGCCCAGGGGGTCGTCGAGGTCGGCCCCCGTCGGAGCGATGTCGGGGTGCTCCCACGGCGCGTCGCGGAACTCGGTGCCGCCGGCGCTCTCCAGGGCCGCCCAGAGGTTCGCCGCGTCCTTGAGGCGGCGCGGGCGCAGCTCGAGCCCGACGAGCCCGCTGAACGTCTTCTGGGCCGGACCACCGACCCGGCGCCGGCGGACCGCCTCGCCGAGCGCCTCGGCGTGGGGCAGCTTGCCGGCCGTGGCCTGCTCGGTCACCCGGTCGACCCAGCCCTCGACGAGCGCGAGGGACGCCTCGAGCCGGGCGAGCGCCGCCCGCTGGGCCGGCGTCGGCGTCGGCGAGAAGAGCTTGTCCTGCAGCGCCTGCTGGATCGCGGCGGGGTTCTGCAGGTCCATCGAGCGGACCTGCTCCTCGATGGCGTCGGTGTCGATGGTGATGTTGCGCGCGTAGTCGCGCACCGCCGCCTCGAGCTGCGGGCCGAGCCACGGCACCTGGGCGAAGAGGCGGGCCCGGGCGCCCTCACGGACCGCGAGGTAGAGGCGGACCTCGCCCGAGTCGACGCCGAGGCCCTCGGTGAACGCCGCGATGTTGGCCGGCAGCAGCGCGACGTCCTCGGTCGTCAGCAGGGGCAGACCCACCTCGGTGGCGCTCAGCAGGTCGGCGGCGAGCGCCCCGACACCGCGGCCGAGCTGGGCTGAGAACATGCTCCCGGCCATCTGGCGCAGCGCCGGCTGCAGCTGGCCCATGAGCTGGCCGAGGTCGAGCCCGGGGATCTGGGGGAGGCCCTCCAGCCCGGTGAGGCCCTCGAGACCGCCTTCGCCCGTCAGCTGTCCCATCTGCTTGTCGAGCGCGGCAGTCATCGCCGCCGAGACGCCGTCGGCGACCGGCTCGACGAGCCGGTGCCAGGTGGGCATCGTCGCCTCGACCCACTCGGCCCGGCTCCACGCCAGACCCCCGCCGGTCGGCGGGCTGAGCGCGGTGACCGGGTCGATCCACAGCTGCGCCACCCGCACCGCCTCGTCGACCTCGCGCTGCTGCGCGGCGGTCACCGTGGGGTCGAGCTCGCCGGCCACGGTCTTGCGGGCGACATCGGTCGACATCGCCATCCGGTCCTCGGGCGTCTGGGCGCCGAACATCTGTTGCATCTGCTGCTGGAGCAGACCCATCGTGGATGAGTCGCGCGGGTCGATGCCCATCTGTTTCCACATCCGCTCGATCGCCTCACCGGCTCCGGCGAGACCACCCGTACCGCCGAGCTGCTTCATGAGGGCGTCGAGGTCGGGCAGTCCACCGGACCCGCCCAGCTGGCGCACCAGCTCGCCGAGGTCCGGCACGCCGCCGGAGCCCCCCTGGCCGCCGAAGCCCAGGCCGCCGAGCCCACCGGACCCGCCGCCGAGCAGCTGCTGCAGCATCGCCCCGAGCTCGCCGAAGTCGCCGGGGTTGTCGTCGTCGTCGGCATCCCCCGGCCGTGGGCTCCGGTCCTGCGGTCCGGACCCGCCGGACGCGTCGGACCCACCTGAGCTGCCGCCCGAGAAGCCCATCCGGGGGCGGTCGACGGCGTCCGACCACGGGTCGCGCGGTCCGCCCTCGTCGGCCGGGCGGCCCGACGCGCTGCCCGACGGGCTGTCCGATGCGCTGTCCGATGCGCTGGTTGACCCAGCGTCGGCGGGCTGGTCGGTCGGGTCGGTGGGCTCCTGGCGGGGATCGGCCTCGTCACCGTGGTCGGGTCGCTCGGCCATGGGGTGCTCCTTCGTCGGCCCGCGGGGGCCGTCCTGCTGAGAGGATGGACCACTAGACAACCACGAGGAGTACCCCCTGAGTTCCCCTGTGCCCCAGCGAGCGGACGACGGGTCGGGCGGGTTCGCGCCGCGCGGTCTCGTCGTCGCCGTCGCCGGCCCGGGGACGGCCCCCGGAGTGCCCGCCCTGCGCATCGCCCGCCGCCTCGCGGAGACCACCCGCCGGGACGGGTATGCAGCCCTGCCACCAGCCCTGTCGCCTGCTCCGTCACCTGCCCTGTCACCTGCTCGGCCACCCGCCCCCGGGACGGTCGCCGAGGTCCGCATGCTCGCGCCGCGGCGGGGCCAGGTCGACGGGGTGCAGTGGCACGTCACCGACACGTCGGCGCCCTGCGTGCTCTCCGCGCTCGCGGGCGTCGACGCCCTCGTCTGGGTGGCCCAGCCCACCGACCTCTCCGCCGCGCTCGGTCAGCGGGCATCCGAGCGGCGGGCGGCCCTGCTGCACACGGCGCGCACCCTGCTCGTCTCCGCCGCCGCCGCGGGGGTCGCCCACGTCGTCGTCGTCACCTCGGCCGAGGTCTACGGCGCCCGTGCCGACAACCCGGTGCCGCTGCCCGACGACGCTCCCCTCGCCGCCGTGCCCGACGACGGTCTCGTCGGCGACCTGCTCGCCGTGGAGGACCTCGTGGAGCGGAGCCGGGCCCATCACGCCGACGTGCGCTTCACCGTCGTGCGCCCGGCGGTGCTCGTCGGGGCCGGCATCGACACGACGCTCACCCGCTACTTCGAGGCGCCGCGCCTGCTCATGGTCAAGGGCGGGACCCCCCTGTGGCAGTTCTGCCACGTCGACGACCTCGCCTCGGCGGTCGCCCACGTCCTGGACGGGCACCACCCCGACCGCTCGACGCACCCCGAGCCCGTGCCGCCCCTGGCCGTGACCGTCGGCTGCGACGACGCCCTGACCCTGCGGGAGGTCGAGCGGCGGACCGCCATGCGGCGCGTCGAGGTGGGGGAGACCACGGCCGTCGCGACCGCCACCCAGCTGCACCGCGTCGGCGTGCTGCCCAGCCCGGCCACCGACCTCGCCTACGTCATGCATCCGTGGACAGTCGGGTCGGTTACCCTCCGTGCGCGTGGGTGGCACCCGGCATACGACAATGAGACGTGCCTCGGCGTCCTGCTCGAGGCCATCGCCGGTCGCCACGCCGTGGGCGGCCGGAGGTTCGAACGTCGCGACGCTGCCCTCGGCGCGGCCAGTGCTGCTGTGGCGCTCGCCGCCACCGCAGCCGTGCTGCGCCGGTCCCGCCGGCACTGAGGCGCGGCCGCCCGTGCACCACACCGCCGACAGGAGGGGATGACCGTGCCGACCGAGGTCGTCCTGGCCGAGATCCGCTCCACGCCGTTGTCGGTGGACGAGCTCGTGCAGGCGGTGCGTGACCCGCGGGCGGGCGCCGTCGTCACCTTCATCGGCTATGTGCGCGAGCGCGACCACGGCGAGGCGGTCGAGGTGCTCGACTACTCGTGCCATCCGAGCGCTGAGCAGGTCGCCCGCGAGCTCGCCGCCCGGCACGCTGCGTCCGACCGCGTCGTGCGCCTCGGGGTGGTGCACCGCACGGGACACCTGAGCATCGGCGACATCGCCGTCGTCGCCGCGGTCAGCGCCGAGCACCGGCGCGAGGCGTTCGAGGTCTGCCATGCGCTGGTCGACGAGTTCAAGGCGTCCGTGCCGATCTGGAAGCACCAGGTCTTCACCGACGGGTCCGACGAGTGGGTGGGCCTGCCGTGAGCGGCTGGGGCGACCCGCCCGGGCAGGGCGCGGACGGCGGGAACGGCGCCGGCCCCGGCCTACTCGACCACCGCGCGGGCGACCACCCCGGCCCCCGACCCGACCGCCTCTCCCGTGGCCCGGCGGCGGCTCTCGTCGTCGCCTTCCTCGCGCTGCTCATCGGGGCCATCGGCACCCTCGTGCACCTTCCGTATGCCGTGCTCGGCCCCGGTCCGATCTCCAACGTCCTCGGCCAGACGAGCCACGGCGACGGCAAGAGCACCGACCTCATCGTCATCAACGGGCACGAAACCTTCCCGACGACGGGCTCGCTCGACTTCACGACGGTGCGCATCAACGGCGGGCCCGGCTACCCCGTCAACGCGTGGACCGTGCTCGAGGCCTGGATCGACCCCAGCCAGGACGTCTACCCCGTGGACGCGATCTTCCCGCCGCAGCAGACGCAGCAGGACGTGCAGCAGGAGAACCAGGCGGAGATGGTCGACTCCCAGCAGGAGGCCAGCGCCGTCGCGCTGCGCAAGGCCGGCTTCACGGTGGGGGAGAAGGTGAGCATCGCCTCGGTCTCACCCGACGCCCCGTCCGGCGCGACCTTCACGAAGGGTGACGTCCTCGTCTCGGTGGGCGGCACCCCCGTCACCGGCGCCGACAGCGCCCGCGCCGCGATCCAGAAGGCGACGCCCGGCAGCACCCTGGACGTCGTCGTCGACCGGGGCGGGGTCCAGACCCCGCTCAAGGCCAAGACCGGGTCGTCCAACGGGCGCACCATCCTCGGGGTGGTCCTGAAGATCGACTTCACCCTCCCGTTCTCCGTCACGATCGACGCGGGCCAGGTGGGCGGGCCCTCGGCGGGCATGATGTTCGCGCTCGGCATCTACGACAAGGTCACGGACGGCTCGCTCACCGGCGGGAAGAACATCGCCGGTACGGGCACCATCGACTCCTCGGGAGCGGTCGGGCCCATCGGCGGCATCCGGCAGAAGCTCGTCGGCGCCCGGCAGGGCGGGGCCTCCTACTTCCTCGCCCCCGCCGACGACTGCGACGAGGTGCGCGACCACGTGCCCGACGGGCTCCAGGTCGTCAAGGTCGCCACCTTCGACGACGCCGAGGCGGCCGTCGCCAAGATCGGCACCGGGGCCGCCGCCGGCCTTCCGACCTGCTGACCCGCCGACCTCCTGACCCCTGATCCACTAGCCGAAGACCCGGGCCTGCCGACCGGCCCGGGGTCAGTCCTCGAACGTCGCGCGCAGCGCGGCCACCAGGCCGGGCGCGAGGTCGGGTCCGGTGGCGACCGCGTCGTCGGAGTCGTGGGCGCGCTGGCGCAGCAGGCACACCGCGTGCCCGTCGCGCAGCACTGCCACGAGCAGCCGCACGTCGCGCCGGTCGGGGTGCCGGGCCAGCGCCTCTACGGCGGCGTCGGGGTCGGACGGCAGGTCGCGCTCGGCGTCCGGCGGCACGACGACCCGCTCCACGGCGAAGGCGCAGCCGTCGACGTCCGGCGGCCAGGCGACCCGGCCCAGCACCGACTCCAGGCTCGACGAGCGGTGCAGCCCCTCCTGCTCCACGGCCGTCAGCGCCCCGGGCACGCGGTCGGCGGGGCTGAGACCCGCGGCGAGCTGGGGCTCGCGCTCCAGCAGCGCTTCGGTGCGCACGAGGGCGAAGAGCCGCGGGGCCTGGTCCCATCCGGCTGCGGCCACGTGGCGCTCGGTCTCGAGCGCGGCGACGGACAGCGGGTCGAGCACGGAGCGCACGGGGGAGGTCACGCGGGTCATTCTGCCGGGGGCCGGTGGTGGCAGGGAGCCGACCGGGCGCTGGCCCGGCCCCCCACCGGTCTGTGAGCACGGTCTCGATGGGGTCACAGCCCCCTGTGAGGGGCACCCGGCGACAGGGTCGGTCGTTGGCGGGTACGTATATTGGCTGTACCCGGCCGCAGAGCCCGGGTGTCACGCGGTCCGCCGCGCCCAGCGCCGCAGACCGCCGCACGAACGTCAACAGATCGGGCTCAACAGGTGAGTGAACGGGACTGGTTCGGAGAGGGCGCCGAGAACGGCGCCGGGGGCCAGGGCGGTGGCGAGCGCGCGGCGACCCGGGAGCGCCGGCGCAGCCCGCTCATCACCACGCTGCTCGTGCTCGTCGTGGCGGGCATCGCCGTGTCACTGCTGGCCCAGTTCTGGACCGAGGTGCTGTGGTTCGACTCCGTGTCGTTCCGCTCGGTCTTCCTCACGGAGCTCGGGGCCAAGGTGCTCCTCGGCGTGCTCGGCGGCCTGCTGACGGCGGGCGTCGTCGGCTCCAGCCTCGTCATCGCCTACCGCACGCGGCCCATCTACGCGCCGACGACGACCGACCAGGACGCCCTCGAGCGCTACCGCGCCGCGGTCGAGCCGCTGCGCCGGCTGGCCATGATCGGCATCCCCGTCGTCATCGGCCTGCTCTCCGGCCTGGGCGCCGCGGGGCAGTGGAAGACCTACCTGCTCTGGCGCAACGCCGTACCCTTCGGCAAGACCGACCCGCAGTTCGGCATGGACGTGGGCTTCTTCGTCTTCACGCTGCCGTGGCTCGAGTTCGTCGTCGCCTTCCTCAGCATGGCGCTCATCATCGGCGTCGTCGTCGCGGCGTTCACCCACTACATCTTCGGTGGCCTGCAGTTCCAGGCCCGTTCGCGGCGCACGACGTCGGCCGCGCGGCTGCACCTGTCGATCCTGCTGGCCGCGTTCATCGTCATCCGTGGCGCGAGCTACCTCCTCGACCGCTACTCCCTGACGACGAAGACCGACCTCATCACCGGCATCCAGTACACCGACGCCACCGTCGTCCTGCCGACCAAGACCATCCTCGCGGTGGCCTCGTTCCTGTGCGCGATCGCCTTCCTGTCGGTGCTGTGGACCCGCTCCTGGCGGATCCCGATCATCAGCGTCGTCTCGCTGCTGGTCGTCTCGGTCGTCGTAGGCGGCATCTTCCCGGCCCTCATCCAGTCGCTGAAGGTCAAGCCGAGCGAGAAGTCGCTCGAGGCGCCCTATATCCAGAACAACATCAACGCGACGCGAGACGCCTTCGGCCTCTCCAACATCCAGACCACCGCCTACAACGCGGCGACGACGGCGAGCCAGGGCCAGCTGCGCAACGACACCGCGACGGTGCCCGGCATCCGCATCCTCGACCCCAACGTCGTCTCGGCCACCTACAAGCAGCTGCAGGCGGGCAAGAGCTACTACCAGTTCCCCGACACCCTCGACGTCGACCGCTACGTCGTCAACGGCCAGCTGAGCGACACGGTCATCGCGGTGCGCGAGCTCGATCTCGACGGCGTCCCCGACGGGCAGCGCAACTGGCTCAACGACCACACCGTCTACACCCACGGCTACGGCGTCGTCGCGGCCTACGGCAACCGCAAGGACGCCGACGGCAAGCCCGTCTTCTTCGAGCAGAACATCCCCTCCACCGGCACGCTCGGCGACTTCGAGCCGCGCATCTACTTCGGCGAGCAGTCGCCGGCCTACTCCATCGTCGGCGCGTCCGCCGGCTCGTCCCCCCGCGAGTTCGACTTCCCCGACGGCTCGCCCGCCGGACAGGCCAACACGACGTATGCCGGTACCGGAGGTGTGGAGATCGGCTCGCTCCCGCGCAAGCTGGCCTACGCCATCAAGTACCGCGAGGCCAACTTCCTGCTCTCCGACGCCGTCAACTCCGACTCCCGGCTGCTCGACCACCGCACGCCGCGTGACCGGGTGCAGCGCGTCGCCCCCTGGCTGACCCTCGACGGCAACGCCTACCCCGCGGTCGTCGACGGCCGCGTGCTGTGGATCATCGACGGCTACACGACCACGGCCGACTACCCGAACTCGCACCTCACCTCGATCGACGCCGCGACGTCCGACTCGGTCACCGCCACCCGCACCTCCGTGCAGTCGATCAACGCCGGCCAGGTCAACTACATGCGCAACTCGGTCAAGGCGACGGTCGACGCGTTCGACGGCAGCGTCCACCTCTACACCTGGGACGAGTCGGACCCGCTGCTCAAGGCGTACTCCGGCGCCTTCCCCGGCACGGTCCAGCCGCTGTCGGACATCAGCGCCTCGCTCATGAGCCACCTGCGGTACCCCGAGGACCTGTTCAAGGTGCAGCGCGAGATCCTCGCCCAGTACCACGTCACCGACCCCGGCACCTTCTACGGCAGCAACGACCTCTGGAAGGTCCCCACGGACCCGACGAAGGACCAGCGCAACGTCGACCAGCCGCCCTACTACCTGTCCATCGCCATGCCCGGTCAATCCGAGCCGCAGTTCTCCCTGACGACGACGTTCATGCCGTTCGGCACGCGAGAGGTACTCTCCGGGTTCCTCGCCGTCGACTCGAACGCCGGCATGACTGCCGGCCAGCGAAAACCGGACTACGGCCAGCTCCGTCTCCTCGAGCTGCCCAAGGACAGCAACGTGCGCGGCCCCGGCCAGGTGCAGAACGACATCTCGTCCTCGAGCGTCGTCTCGGCCGAGGGGGGGTTCGGGCTCTCGCAGTTCCTCAACATCCAACGGCAGCAGGGCTCCACGGTCGTCCTCGGCAACCTGCTGACCCTCCCCGTCGGAGGGGGGCTGCTCTACGTCGAGCCGATCTACGTGCAGGCCAAGACCGACTCCGCCTATCCGCTGAACCGCGCGGTCATCGTCGCCTTCGGTGACAAGCTGGCGTGGTCCTCGACCCTCAACGCCGCCCTTGACCAGCTCTTCGCCGGAAACTCCGGAGCCCAGTCCGGTGACACGACCGGCCCGAGCCCGGGCACCGGCACGACGCCGCCGCCGACCACGGGGTCGGGAGGCACCGGAGGCAACGGTGGCACCGAGAACCCCCAGCTGGCCAAGGCGCTCGCCGACGCCCAGCAGGCGGTCAACGACGCCGATGCGGCCCTCAAGGCGGGGGACTTCACCAAGTACGGCGAGGCGCAGACCCGCCTGAAGGCCGCCATCTCGGCTGCCGCCGCCGCGGCGCCGTCCGGGAGCGCGACGCTCACCCCGAGCGGCACGGCCACGACGACGGCGACGCCCACGAGCAGCGCCACCCCCTCGGCGTCGCCGACCGGCTGAGGCGGATTTGGTTCTCCCGCGCCGCGTCCCTAGACTGGTCATACCGACGCGGGGTGGAGCAGCTCGGTAGCTCGCCGGGCTCATAACCCGGAGGTCGCAGGTTCAAATCCTGCCCCCGCTACGACCAACAGCAGGCCCGGAGTCCTCGGACTTCGGGCCTGCTGCATGTCGCTGTCATCCAGGAAGAGGCGCTCCTCATGCCCGACGCCGCACCGGCCACGGCCGCGCCCGGCCTGACCCGTGGCCTGCTCTTTCTGCTCGCCATCGCCGGCGGGGCGGCTGTCGGGAACCTCTACTGGGCCCAGCCGCTGCTCGAGGTCATCGCCGCCGACCTCCACGTGACCAACGCCGCCGCGGGCTGGCTCATCACCGTGACCCAGCTCGGCTACGCGCTGGGCGTTCTGCTCGTCGTGCCGCTGGGCGACATGCTCGACCGCCGCCGCCTGATCCCGGTCATGCTCCTGCTGTCCGCCGTCGCGCTCGCCGGCTGCGCGCTCGCCCCCTCGTTCGCCGTCCTGCTCGGCGCGCTCACGGTGCTGGGGCTGACGACCGTCTCGGGCCAGGTCATCGTGCCGCTCGCGGGCGACCTCGCCGACGAGCACGAACGCGGCCGGGTGGTCGGGTTCGTCACCTCGGGGATCATCACCGGCATCCTCGTCTCGCGCACCGTCAGCGGCCTGGTGGCGGGCGCGGCGGGGTGGCGGGTCATCTACGCCGCCGCGGCGGTCCTGGCCGTGCTCCTCGCCGCCCTGCTCTCCCGGCAGGTCCCGCGGCTGCCGGCCCGCCCCCGCATCCGGTATGCCTCCCTCCTCGCCTCCGTGGGCCACGCCATCGCCCGCCACCGCACCGTGCGGTGGTCGCTCGTCCTGGGAGCCCTGCAGTTCGGCCTGTTCACCATGTTCTGGACGGCGCTGACCTTCCTGCTCACCGCCCCGCCCTACGGCTACCCCGTCGCGACGATCGGCCTGTTCGGGCTGGTCGGTCTCGCGGGAGCCGTCGCCGCCCAGCGGGCGGGGGTGCTCCACGACCGGGGCTGGTCCGTGGGGGCGACGGGCGCGGGGTGGGTCCTCGTCCTCGTGGGGTTCGGGCTGGCCGCGGTCGGCGGCACGTCCCTCGTGGTGCTCGTCCTGGCCATCGTCGTGCTCGACATCGCCATCCAGGGGCTGAACATCCTCAACGCCACCCGGGTGTTCGCCGTGGCGGGCGACGCCCGCAGCCGGGTCAACACCGCGATGGTGACGACGAACTTCGTCGCCGGGGCGATCGGGTCCGCCGCCGCGGCGTTGCTGTGGTCCGCGGGCGGCTGGACCGCCGTCACCGTGGCGGGTGCGGTCGTGGCCGTCGTGGGCCTCGGGGTCTGGGCTCTCGGGCGGCGGGGAGCCCTCGTCGTTCCCAGGTAGCCCGTGCTGCGCGGCATACCGGGGTGTGCTAGGCGCGGCGGCAACAAACGGCAACCTGTTGCCACTGCGGAAGGCCGGGCACCACCATTCCCCTACGCCCTGGGGATGATTCCCGTGTCACCCGCGACGTGGGCCTGCCTCGAAGGAGAGACAAACACCATGCGTCAGAAGAACAAGCGGACCGCGTTCGTGGGGGTGGGGGCCAGCCTCCTGGTCGTCGCCCTGGCCGCGTGCAGCAGCAGCAGCGGCGGTGGGACGAGCTCCGGCTCCGACACCAACGCCGGCGCGGGGAAGACGTTGAACGTCTTCATCAACACCAACGCGCAGTACCCGAACGAGCAGAAGGCCTGGTTCGACTCCACGGCCGCGAAGTTCAAGGCCGCGACCGGCGCCAGCCTGCAGTGGGAGACCTTCGCCTCGGCCAACGACGAGCTCACCAAGATCCAGACCTCGGTCGTCTCCGGCCAGGGTCCTGACGTCTACAGCCTCGGCACGACGTTCACGCCCACCGCTTACGGCACGGGCGCGTTCGTCAAGCTCACCGACAAGGAGTGGTCGGCGGTGGGCGGCAAGGACAAGTTCATCCCCGCCACGCTCGGCATCTCCGGTCCCGACGCCAACAACCAGGTCGGCATCCCGTTCGCCAGCCGGCCGTTCGTCATGGCCTACAACAAGGACCTGCTCAAGGCCGCGGGCATCGACAAGCCCGCCACCACGTGGGACGAGCTGGCCACACAGGCCAAGAAGCTCACCACCGGCGGCACCTACGGTCTCGCGATCGCCTACAAGGACGGGTTCGACCCGTGGAAGTTCGCCTGGGGCATGTCGATCCAGGCCGGTAACCCGCTCATCGACGGCAAGACCGCCAAGCTCGACGACCCGACCGTGAAGAAGGCGTACGACACCTACTTCGGCTGGCTCACCAGGGACAAGGTCGTCGACCCGGCGTCCATCGGCTGGGCCAACGCGCAGGCCCTCGCCGCGTTCGCGTCCGGCAAGGCGGCCTACTTCCCGATGACGACCTACACGTCGGCGCCCACGCTGAACAAGAGCGACGTCAAGGACAAGTACGCGTATGCGCTGCTCCCGACCGTGCCGCCGGGCGCGACCTCGCTGCCCTCGGGCGGCAAGGAGGCGGCCAGCATCCTCTCCGGTGACAACCTGGTCGTCGCGGACTACAGCCAGAACAAGGACCTCGCGTTCTCGTTCGTCAAGCTGGTCACCGACCAGGCGCAGCAGGACGAGTACTTCAAGATCTTCGGCCAGCAGCCGGTCAACGCCCAGTCGGCGGCGGCCCTGAAGAACGACCCGAAGCTCGCCGTGTTCGCCGACGCGTCAGCCAAGTCGGTCGCGACTCCCTTCACCGGAGCCTGGGGTGACACCCAGCTGGCCCTGACCAACGTGGTCGTCCAGTCGATCCCCGACCTCTCCAAGGGCGCCGTGTCCGACAGCGACCTCTCGGCCCGCCTGGCCACCGCCCAGAAGTCGGCCCAGTCGGCCGTCGACCGCGCGAAGTAGGACGCGACACCATGAGTAGCGCGAAGGCTCCCGCTGCGGGAACGGGGGTGCCGGCCACCACGGCCGGTGCCCCCGGGCCCTCCCGGACCGGCCGGTCGTCGTCCGGGACGAAGCCGCCCCGGCCCCTGTCCCGTCGTCAGCGCCCCCTGTGGATGCTGACCCCGGGCGGCGTCCTGATGACGCTCGTCATCGTCATCCCGTTCCTTCTCGGGATCTGGATCTCGCTGACCGACCTCGACCAGTACTCGCTGCGACGGTGGCTGAGCGCCCCGTTCATCGGGTTCAAGAACTACGTCGAGTCGCTGAGCAGCGGCCTCCCATCCGCCATCTGGATCAGCATCTCCTTCGCGCTGATCAGCACGGTCGTCACGCTCCCCATCGGCGTGGCCGCGGCGATCGTCACCCAGAACAAGTACCGAGGGCGCGCCCTGATCCGGGCCATCTTCCTCATCCCCTACGTGCTGCCGTCGTTCGTCGTCGCCACGGTGTGGCGCACCATGCTGCAGCCCGACGGCATCGTCAACGTCCTGCTCAACAAGGTCGGCATCTCCAACCAGCTGTGGCTGAGTGGGCCGACCGCCTACTGGACGCTGATCCTCGTCGAGATCTGGGCGGCCTGGCCGTTCATCTACCTCCTGGCCCTGTCCGGCCTGCAGTCGGTCGACGGTGAGGTGCACGAGGCGTCCGCGCTCGACGGGGCGACGTGGTGGCCGAAGCTGCGCTACATCGTGCTGCCCTACCTGCGCGGCCCCCTGGCGCTCGCCGCGCTGCTCGCGACGCTCAACCACATCAACAACTTCACCCTGCCGTTCGTCCTCTTCGGGGCACCCGCACCCGACTCGGTCAACGTCATGCCGATGATCGTCTACGTCACGAGCTTCCAGAGCCTGCGGTTCGGCCTCTCGGCCGCCATGGCCATCGTGTCGCTCGTCATCATCGCCATCCCCCTGTTCATCTACCTGCGGGCGGTCCGGCTCGACGTCCACGAAGAGGGAGCCAAGTAATGGCCGCCATCACCGCCCCCGGCGCGGCCCCGACGACGCGCCCCGCCAAGGGCCGCGCCGGGTCGGATGAGGCCCACCGGCTGCTGCCGACGCCGCTGCTGGCCGTCATCACGATACTGCTCTGCCTCATGGTGCTCGTGCCGGTCGCCTACATCGTCCTGGCGTCGCTCAACACCGACACGGGGGTCGCCTCGGGCGAATTCTGGCCCAGCACCTTCTCAGCGGAGAGCTACTCGAAGATCTGGTCGACCGTCGGCCTCGGCAAGGCGCTCGGCAACAGCCTGCTCGTCGCGGGGGCCGTGGCCGTGGCCTCCGCCCTGCTCGCCGTGCCGACGGCCTACGTGCTCGTGCGGTATGCGTTCTGGGGCCGGGTCGGCATCCTGCGGGGCCTCCTGGGGTTCCAGAGCATCCCCGGGACGCTCATGCTGCTGCCGGTGTTCGTGCTCTTCTCCTCGGCGGGCAACTACCTCGGCGTCACCGTCATCGGGACCCTGTGGGGACTGTTCATCGCCTACCTCACGTTCGCGATGCCGTTCTCCACCTGGGTCATGGTGACCTACCTGCGAGGACTCCCCAAGGAGCTCGAGGAGGCCGCCCGCATCGACGGGGCGTCCAACGTGCAGATCCTCGCGCGGGTCATCTTCCCGCTGAGCGGGCCGGCCATCGTCGTGTCGGGGATCTTCGCGTTCCTCCTCGGCTGGAACGACGTGCTGTTCGCGTCGGTCATGACCCGGCCCGAGACGCATACGGCCGCCGTCGCCCTGCAGACCTTCGGGGCGAGCATGGAGGGCGGGGCCGTCCCCGTCTACTCACAGATGATGGCCGCCGCGCTGGTCTGCGCCGCGCCCGTCGTCGTCCTCTACTTCGTCTTCCAGCGTTACCTGGTGGGCGGACTGACCGCTGGGAGCGTGAAGTAACGATGTGGACCCTGTCCGGATTCGTCGACGAGATCTCCGACGACCTCGACGAGCAGCTGGAGGTCGCCTCCGGGCTCGGGCTGCGCTACGCCGAGATCCGTAGTGCGTGGGGGACCAACATCCTCGACCTCGACGACGACCAGCTCGACACCGTGCAGGCCTCACTGGCCCGCCACACCATGCAGGTCTCGAGCATCGGCTCGCCGATCGGCAAGGTGTTCGTCGACGACGACCTCGAGGCGCACCTCGTGCGCATGAAGCGCGCCGCCGACGTCGCGCACCGGCTCGATGCGCCCTACATCCGCATCTTCTCGTTCTTCATCCGGCCCGGTGACGACCCCGACACCCACCGCGACGAGGTGCTGCGCCGGATGCGGGCCCTCGCCGACGTCGCCGAGTCGGCCGACGTGATCCTGTTGCACGAGAACGAGAAGGAGATCTTCGGCGACATCCCTCGCCGCTGCGTCGACATCATCGAGTCGGTCGGGTCGTCCCATCTGCGGGCCGCCTGGGACGCGGCCAACTTCGTGCAGGTGGGAGTCGCGCGGCCGTTCGACGAGGGCTACGCGCTGATCCGCCCCCACCTGGAGTACATGCAGATCAAGGACGCCCGCTCCGCCGACGGCACGGTCACCGTGGCCGGCGACGGCGACGGCCAGCTGCTCGAGACCCTGCAGGCCCTGCGTGCCGACGGCTTCGACGGGTTCTTCTCGATGGAGCCGCACCTGGCCGACGCCAACGCCTTCGGAGGGCACTCCGGCCCGGAGCTGTTCACCCGCGCCACCACCGCGTTCACCGACCTCCTCACCAGTGAAGGAATCACCTACGCATGAGCACCACCCCCAGCACGACCACCCGTCCCCGGTTCGCCATCGTCGGCGCCGGCGTCATCGGCAAGCAGCACGGCCGGGTGATGAGCCAGCTGGCCGACCGCCTCGAGCTCGTCGCCGTGGTCGACGTCGAGCTCGACCGGGCCGAGGCCCTCGCGGCGGAGCGGGGCGGCGCGCCGTTCGCGTCGCTCAAGGAGGCACTCGCGGCCACGGACATCGACGTCGTCTCGGTCTGCACCCCGACCGGTCTGCACGGTGTCGTCGCCGTGGAGGCGCTCGACGCCGGCAAGCACGTCGTCATCGAGAAGCCGGCCGAGGTTACGACCGCCAAGACCGACGAGATCATCGCGGCGCAGGAGCGCGCGGGTACCCTCGTCACCGTCATCTCTCAGCACCGCTTCGACCCGGCCACGGAGGTCGCGCTCGACGCGATCCGCCAAGGTCGGCTCGGACGCGTGACGTCGGGCATCGCCGCCATCGACTGGTGGCGCTCGCAGCGCTACTACGACTCCGGTGACTGGCGCGGCACGTGGGAGCTCGACGGCGGGGGCGCGATGATGAACCAGGGCGTCCACACCGTCGACCTGCTCATCGCCGCCCTGGGCAAGCCGGTCGAGGTCTTCGCCTACACCGGCACCCTGGCCCACGAGCGGGTCGAGACCGAGGACGTGGCGGCGGCCGTCGTCAAGTTCGAGAGCGGCGCCATCGGTATGGTCCACGCGACGACGTCGGCGTACCCGGGGCTGAGCGCCCGCCTGCAGATCCACGGCGACCACGGCTCCGTCGTCATCGACAACGACCGGCTCGCCTACATCCACCTCGCCCCCGAGGACGCCCCCGACGGCGCCGGCGACCCGCCCGACACCAAGAACCAGGTCGACGCGTACGCCGCCACCGCCGAGGCCTCGCGCGCCGCGGCCAACGACCCGGGACAGCTCTCGGACGCCCACCGGCTGCAGTACCTCAACGTCCTCGCGGCCCTGCACGGCACCGAGCCGCTGCGCGTCGACCTCGCCACGAACCGGCAGGCCATCGCCGTCATCACCGGGGCCTACGAGTCGGCTCGCACCGGGCAGCCGGTGACGCTGTCGTGACGAACCCGCAGATCGCGGCCAACCCCATCCCCTACTGGAACCGCGGCGGGACGGTCGACAAGTCACCCGAGGTGTTCGCGCGGGCCTTCGCCGACTTCGCCGAGATCGGCTTCACCGCGGTCAAGGCCGACGTGCCCGAGGGCATGGACGCCGCGACCTACGCGGAGTGGATCGCGGGGTACGGGCTGGCCCCGGCCCTCAGCCTCTTCAGCTCGCCCTTCGACGAGACGGTCACCGCCGCGGGGGAGGTGGAGCGGGCCAAGCGCTTCGCCGCCGACCAGGTGGCGCTGGGGCTCGACCGCACCATGGTGTCGTCGATGGCCGTGCCCGCGCGGCTGGCCCAGCCGGCGGTCGGGGCGGACTTCGACGCCGGCCGGCTCGACCGGGCGATCGAGATGTGCGGCGAGGTATGCCGCGCGCTCGCCGTCGAGGGGCTGCGTCCGCTCCACCACTCGCACATCGGCGGGGTGTTCGAGACCGAGGACGAGATCGTGGCCCTGCTGGACGGTCTCGGCGCGGACGTCATCGGCATCGGCCCCGACACGGGTCACCTGCGGTGGGCCGGCATCGAGCCGGGCCCCTTCATCGCCCGGTACGCCGACCGGCTGGGAGGCATGCACCTCAAGGACTGCTTCCCGGACTTCCTCGACGGGGCGCCCGAGGCGCAGGGCCGGTCGTACCACGAGCTCTCCGCGACGCAGCGGCTCTGGGCCGAGCCGGGTCAGGGCGTCGTCGACTTCGACGCCGTGCTGGCCGCGGTGCCCGAGGGGTACGACGGCGGCTTCATGATGGAGATCGACGTGCCCAGCGTGGCGACGCCGTTGGAGTCGCACCGGATCGCGTTCGAGTGGGCGCAACGCACCCTGCTGAACCGCTGAGGTCGTCGCCGCTCGGATCTGGGCACTGCTAGCGCGGCACCGTGCGGGGGAACCCGAACTCGGTGTGCACACCGCGCGAGAAGAGCACGGAGTCGGGGGGGCGGTGGCTGACCCCGGGCAGACCGGCGGCGGCGACGAGGGTGTCGTCCAGCTCGACGAGATCCGCGTGCTGCAGCGGCCAGGTCTCGTGGCGGTTGGGCACATAGCGCAGGCCGCCGTAGGCGAGGGTGTGCAGCCCCCAGCGCGCGGTGAGGAACTCGGCCAGCGGGTCTCCGCCCGGGAGCGGCGCTCCGGGGCGGACCTGCATCCGGGTGGCTGCGGACCGCGGTCCCGGCCACCGCCGCCCAGAGGTGTAGGTGACGACACCGTCCGCCTCCGTGACCCGCATCCGGGCCCACGTGTAGGGCAGGGCGAACGCCGCCCGCGCGCCCAGCACCACCGCCAGCCGCGACGCCTCGAGGGTGCGGAACACCACGCCCCGGCGGCCCTGGGCGTCGACCGAGTACAGGCGCACGTTGGTCTCGGCGAACGTGCCGAGCCACGGCACGGCGGGACCGGCGCCGACCCCCGCGCCGACCATCCGGAACGGGATGAGGCCCACCCAGCTCGACCCGTCGTGCACGTCCGGCCGGGTGCCGGCCGGGAGAAGCGGCTGCACGACGCTGGGCTCCACCCGCCAGTGCAGGAAGGTCAGGTCGCGCCAGTCCTGGGTCATGATGCGCACGCCCGTCAGACCGGGGGCGGTCGCGGAGACCGGTTCGGCGGCGAGGGCGGGAGGGCTCACAGGTCCACTCTCCCTCCCCGGCCCAGCGCGGTGGATCCCACCCCCTACTGGGGGTCGAACCCACCGCGACCACCGCAGTTCGCCGGGAGGCCCAGGACGACGTGGCCGTCATCCTGCCCGGGCTGGGTCAGCGGGCGGCGCCCAGCGCGACCTCGAAACCGGCGCCGTTGCGGGCCAGACCCATCAGCAGGATGCCGGCCCACTCGAGGACGTGAGTCATGTCGAGGCCACCGACGTCGAGGGGGCGCATGTCCATGCTCTCCAGGACCTCCGCGAACTGGGCCCGCGCCTCGCTGCTGTCCCCCGCGAAGAGCACGTCCACGGGCTTGTCCTCAGCGATGACGCCGCTGAAGATCGAGTTGAACGCCTTGATGACCGACGTGCCCTCGGGGGCGGCGGCCGCCATGGACTGGGACACCGAGGATCCGACGGTCGTCATGAGGCCGGTGGCGTCGGCGTTGAAGGGGTTGCTGATGTCGACGAGGGTCTTGCCCGCCAGCGCGTCGCCGTAATGCGTGACCACGTCCACCGCCCCGGCGTACAGCACCGCAACGATGACGAGGTCACCGGCCGGTCGTGCGCCGAACGCGCCGACCGTGGCCCCGTGGCCGATCCGGTCGGCGACGGTCTGAGCCTTGGTGGCGTCCCGGCTCATGATCTCGACCGTGTGGCCGTGCTGCGCCGCGCGGGTGCCGATGGCCGTGGCCATGGTGCCCGAGCCGATGATGGAGATGGTGGTCATGATGATGCTCCTGTGTGGTGGTGGGTCTCGCTGACGTGACCGGCCGGGGCCCTGAGGGCCGTAGCCATCTAAGGTGAGGCACCCCTCCGATCTATGGACGTCAACCGGAGGGGTGCCTCATTCTTTCCGGCCGGCCCCTGTCGACGTCCGGGGTAGCGTGGCTGGATGAGCCTCGAGGAGGTCGAGCAGGCGCGGCCGCCTCGGCGCCGGGACGCCCAGCTGCGTCACGTCCAGCTCCTCGCCGCCGCCCGGCGTGAGTTCGCCGCCCGGGGGGTGGATGCCTCCTTGGAGCGGATCGCCCGAGACGCCGGCGTTGCCATCGGCACTCTGTACCGCCATTTCCCGACCCGCATGGACCTGCTCATCGCGGCCTTCGAGCCTCGGCTCGAGGAGTTCCTCGCCGGCGCCGACGAGGCCATGACGATCGAGGACCCGTGGGACGGGTTCGTCGTCTACCTGGAGAACCTGTTCCGCGTCCAGGCGGGCGACCGGGGGTTCAACGACTTCCTCTCCCGCCGCTTCCCGGGCAGCCCCGAGACCGAGCGGATCCACGACCAGATGTGCCGCCAGATCGAGGTGGTGCTCGCCCGGGCGCAGGACGCCGGCCGAGCGCGGCCCGACATCACGCAGGCCGACATCGTCAACCTCATCTGGTCCAACGGCCGGTTGATCGACGCCACGAGCACCACTGCACCCAACGCCTGGCGACGTCACCTGGCCCTCATGCTCGACGCCTACCGCGCCGAGCGGGCTCATCCGATCTCAGAGCCGCCGATGACGGACCGGCAGCTCTACGACGCCATGGTCCATCTCAGTACGGCCGACCAGCGCTCCTAGGTGTACCCGGCCGATCGGGGGCCGGCTCCCGCCGACGACCGGGCGCCCGCCGCCGGGTCACGCCACGTCTGCGGCACCTGGAGGAGCCCGGTCGTGGCGGCCAGGTGTCCGGTCCCATTCGACCCCGGTCGGTCTCGCGTCGGCCGTGAGACGGACCGGTGGACGACGGTGTGGTGCCTCCCGCAGAGGAGCGCGGCACCGCGAAGGTCCGTTGGGCCGCCGTCGGCCCAGTGGCGGATGTGGTGGGCGTCGGTTCAGGTGGCAGGGACCGTGCAGCCGGGGAAGGTGCCGTGCCGGTCACGCAGCCACAGGGCGCGCACCTGCGCGGAGGAGAACAGCCGCCGGGCACGCCCGAGGTGCAAGACCTCTCCTTCGGTGCCGAGCACGGCGGGGACGAGAGCGCCGTCGCACGCCAGCTGACGGACCGTCTCCGGACCCAGCAGGGTGCCGGCGTCCAGGCCGCCGACCAGCGCCCCAGGCCGGAGCAGTGTGCGCAGGTCGTCCATGGAGATGGTGGCGAGCACCGTGGCCCTGACCCCGACGGGGGCGACGTCGGCGGAGGCATCACGGAGGGTCACTGCGCGGCGGCACACCTCGACGAGGGCGTCTCCACGCCGCTGTTCCGCGGTGCGGGCGTCGTGCAGCCCTTCGGCGACGACGGGGCGGCTCAGGGCATTGACCGCCGACTCGACGACCGCCCGCGACTCGGGGTTCAGCTGCATCCGGTACGCCGTGATCCCCCCGACGATGTCGTTTCCGGACGAGAACGTCGTCAGCCCCGCCCGCCCTGCTGGCCCGTACGGCCTCGGCGAGGCGAGTCGGTTCACGGTTTTCAGCACCGCGTCGAGATCCGGACCCGTCAGCGTCGAGGCGGCCACCGGCAGGTCGAGCAGCACGTCGGTGGCCGTGGATAGCGCACCGACCAGCTCGTCCGCGCATCCCCCACCGCCCTGGTTCCATCCTGAGGACCTGGACCCGACCACCGACAGGCCCCCGTCAGTCAGATCGTCTTGTCCACAGGGTGGTTCGGCGAGTCTCAGACTCCGCTGAGCGCGTACACCTCGGCCAGGATGCGCTGGGCGGGCAGGGCCTCGGCCGGCCCGACCCAGAACCGCTCGCCCGTGCCGCGCGAACGGTAGGCGTCGGCGATGAGCAGCTCGTGCGAGACACCCCAGTAGTCCCGGCCCACGGTGGAGGCGCGGCGCTCGGGCACGACGTCGACCCGGCCGTCGGCCCACGTGATGGTGAGGTCGCCCCGGATGGACAGCCGGGCCCGCTCGGTGACCAGGTCGAGGGTCACCGGCGAGTCGACGACGTTGGCGTTCGTCGCGAAGAAGACGCTCCGGGCGCCGGCCCCGTGGTCGAGGACGATCGACGCGGTGTCCTCGACGTCGACGACACCGGCGAGCGAGTAGGTGCCGCAACGTCCCTCGACGTGGGTGACGTCACCGACGAGCCACTGGAGGAGGTCGAGGGTGTGGATGGCCTGGTTGATCAGCACGCCGCCGCCGCTGCGGCGTCGCTGTCCCCGCCACGGTTTGGCCGCGTAGTACTCCGGGGTCCGGTGCCAGACGACCGTGGCGGACCCTCCCAGGACGGCACCCAGCTCGCCCGTGTCGAGCAGCCCCTTCACGTGCTGCACCGTGGCGTTGTAGCGGTTCTGGAGGCAGACGGCCACGGTGCGCTCCGGGTGGGCCGCGGCCGCCGCGGTGACGCGCTCCGCCTCGGCCAGGGTGTGTGCGAGCGGCTTCTCCATGACGACGTCGCAGCCGGCCGCCAGGGCGTCGACGACCGGGTCGGCGTGCCGGTCGTGGGGCGTGCATACGTGCACGACGTCGGGTCGCACCGTCGCCAGCAGCTCGCGGTGGTCGGCGAACCCCTCCACCCCCCAACGCTGCACGGCGGAGGCGCGGGCGGCGTCGTCGGGGTCGCAGACCGCGACCAGCTCGACGTCGGGCATCGCCTCGATCGCGGCGAGATGGACCGCGGAGATGTCACCGCAGCCGATGACGGCGGCGCGGGTCATGCGTCCGCCTGCTCGATCTCCGTCACCTGCCGCTCCACGAGCGCGGCCACCTCCGCGTCGTCGACGCCGAGGTACCCCAGCACGTTCGCCACCCCGTCGCTCAGGCCCCCCGCCACGAGCGGCACGACCGTCTCGGCCTGCACGTCGTTGACCGGAGCGCCGTGCCCGCGCAGGTGGGCGACCCACGCCGCGATGACGCGTGTGGCGCCGCTGGGCAGGTCGCCGTCGGCACGCGCCGCCCGCAGTGCCGGCACCACCCGGATCGGCAGCTTCTGCGAGCCGTCGGCGGCGATCTGGGCCAGCAGGTGTCGCATCCGCGGGTTCTCGAACCGGTCCACGAGCGCCTGCCGGTATGCGTCGAGCTCCTCGGGCGGCAGGGGCAGGTGACGCACCGCGTCGGCCCACCACTCGTCGACCCAGCCGCGGACCTCGGGGTCGGCCATCGCGTCGGCGACCGTCTCGTGACTGCGGGCCGACCCGGCATACGCGAGGAGGGAGTGGGCTCCGTTGAGCAGCCACAGCTTTCGCGTCTCGAAGGGGCGAATGTCATCGACGAAGCGGGCCCCGGCGTCCTCCCAGGCGGGGCGCCCGGCAGGGAACTCACCACTCAGCACCCACTCGGTGAACGGCTCCGTGACGACGACGGAACGGTCGTCGAGACCGGTGAGGCGCCGTACCTCCTCGAGGTCGGCGTCGGTGGTGCGCGGGGTGATCCGGTCGACCATGGTCGTCACGAACGCGACGTTGGCGTCGACCCACTCGACGAGCGAGGGGTCGACCCGTTCCGCGAGGTCTCGCACCACCTGGGCGACCATCGCGCCGTTGTCGGGCACGTTGTCGCAGGGGACGATCGCGAGCGGGCCGGCGTCGGCGTGGCGGCGGGCCCGCAGGCCGTCGACGAGCCGACCCGGCGTCGTGGTGGGTGCCCCCTCCCGCTCACCGGAGAGGACCGCCAGGTCGTGACGCACGGCGTCGGAGTCGAGGTCGAGCCGACCTGACTCGGCGCGCCGGTAGCCCGCCTCGGTGACGGTGGTCGTCACGACCGCGACGTCGGGGGAGGCGAGGTAGCGCCGGAGGGCGTCGACATCGTCGCCCGGGTGGACGGCGGACAACGCGCTGACGACCTCGGGCTCGCTCCGCTCGGCGCCCCGGACGAGCAGGGTGTAGAGACCGTCCTGCTCGGCGAGGACGTCGGCCACGTCCGACGAGCGCCCGGTGAACGCGGCATACCCCCAGGCGTCGGCGTCGGACGCGTGCTCGGTGTACCAGGCCTGGTGCGCGCGGAAGAAGCCGCCGACGCCGAGGTGGACGAGGCGCACCGGGGCAGCGGGGCGGCCCACCTGCGAGCGGCGGGGTCGGATGTCGCCCAGCGTGGGGGCCGCGGTCGGCGTCTCGGTCACAGCTTGAAGACCTTACGGGGGATGGTGGTGACGAGGTCGACGGCGGTCTCGAGCGCCTCGTCCTCGTCGAGCCGCTGCTCGGTGACGAGCCGCGCGAGGTACCCGCTGTCGAGGCGACGGGACATGTCGTGGCGCGCGGGGATGGAGCAGAACGCCCGGGTGTCGTCGATGAACCCGGAGGTCCGGTAGAACCCCGCCGTCTCGGTCACGGCCGCCCGGAAGCGGGTGATCGCCTCCGGGGCGTCGAGGAACCACCACGGCACACCGGCGTACACCGCGGGGTAGAACCCGGCGATGGGTGCGATCTCGCGCGAGAAGGTCGTCTCGTCGACGGTGAAGAGCACGAGGTGGAACCCCTCGGCCGTGCCGAACTTCTCCAGCAGGGGTTGCAGCCCCCGGGTGAACTCGGTGGCGACGGGGATGTCGTTGCCGCTGTCGGGCCCGTACGCCGCCGCGGTCGGGCCGTGGTGGTTGCGGTGGACGCCCGGGTGCAGAGTCATGACGAGGCCGTCCTCGACCGACATCCGGGCCATCTCGACGAGCAGGTGGCGCCGTAGGGCCAGAGCCTCGGACGGAGCGGCGGTGCCGGTGAGCGCCGCGGCGTAGATGCGGGCCGCCTCGGTGGCGTCGAGCTCGAGCGTGACGACGTCGGTATGGCTGTGGTCGGCCGAGACCGCGCCGTGCTCCTTGAAGTACGCCCGGCGCTGGGTCAGGGCGCGCAGGTAGCCCGCGAAGTCGCCGGTGTCCTCGCCGGAGGCCTCGGCGAGCGCGCCCATGAGGCGGGGGAAGTCGGCGCCCGCGGGCTCGAGGTAGCGGTCGGGCCGGAAGGTCGGCACGACGCGTCCGTCGAAGGCCGGGTCCTCGGCGATGGCCCGGTGGTAGCGCAGGTCGTCGCACGGGTCGTCGGTCGTGGCGAGGACGTCGATCCCGAAGCTCTTGAACAGCGCCCGCGGCCGGAAGGTCTCCGAGGCGAGGCAGCTCACGATGTGGTCGTAGAGACGGTCGGCGGTCTGGGCCGACGGGCGCTCCGAGGTGCTGAAGACGTCGCTGAGGACGCTCTCCATCCAGTAGCGGCTGGGGGTGCCCCGGAACAGCGTCCACCGCTCGCAGAAGAGCCGCCAGGCCTCCCGGGAGCCCGCCTCGTCCAGGGAGGAGCCGCCGACGCCGAGCCGGTCGAGGGAGACCCCGTCGGCGTGGAGCAGCCGGAAGACGTAGTGGTCCGGCGAGATCAGCAGCGAGGTCGGGTCGCTGAAGGGCTGGTCGTCGGCCAGCCACTGGGCCGGCACGTGCCCGTGGGGGGAGACGATGGGCAGGTGCTCGACCGCGGCGTAGAGCCGACGCGCCACGGCGCGTACCGCGGGGTCGGTCGGCAGCAGGCGGTCGTCGGGAGCGTCGGCGTCGTTGGCGCGCATCATGCGCCCATCGTCCCGACGCCCGGCGCGGGCGACCACCAGTTGCCACGAGTTGCCCGCAGCGGGGGGCGACGCCTTGCCGCCCGGGCCGGGTTCGCGTCACAGTGGCGGGATGACGACCACGCTCGACACGCCCCGGCCGGCGCTGGCGGCCCGGGTCGGCGGCCCCGACCAGGTGCTCTCCGAGGACGAGGTCACCCGCTTCGTGCGGGAGCAGCTCGCGGCCGAGGACCTCGACGGCCGCAGCGTCTGCGTCCTCGTCCCCGACGGCACCCGCACCTGCCCACTCCCGTTGCTGCTGAAGGCGGTTCACGGCGCACTGTCCGGACGCGCGTCACGGCTGACGGTGCTCGTCGCGCTCGGGACGCACGCCGCGATGTCGGACGAGGCGCTCGCCCGCCACCTCGGCTACGAGGTCGGCGCGCTGGAGGCGACCTATCCCGGGATGACGGTCGCCAACCACGAGTGGTGGGACCCGGACACGTTCGCCGACCTCGGCGTCATCCCCGCGGCGCGGCTGGCGGAGCTGTCGGAGGGCCGGCTCTCAGTCGACGTCCAGGTGCGTCTCAACCGCGCCGTCGTCGAGCACGACGTCGCGCTCGTCGTCGGGCCGGTGCTGCCGCACGAGGTCGTCGGCATCTCCGGCGGCAACAAGTACTTCTTCCCGGGCGTCGCCGGCCAGGAGATCATCGACATCTCGCACTGGCTGGGAGCGCTCATCACGTCCGCCGAGATCATCGGGACGACGGCGACCACTCCGGTGCGGGCCCTCATCGACGAGGGGGCCGCCCTCATCCCGGCCCGGCGGCTGGCCTTCTGCGTCGTGGGTGCCGCCGGTGACGACCACGGCGGCCTCGACCTGCACTCGGTCTCGTTCGGCGACACGATCGCCTCCTGGGCCTCGGCCGCCGAGGTCTGCGCCGCCACGCACGTCACCTATCTCGATGCCCCCGTGCCGCGGGTGCTCAGCCTCGTCCCCGAGATGTACGAGGACATCTGGACCGGTGCCAAGGGCTTCTACAAGCTCGAGCCCGTCGTCGCCGACGGCGGAGAGGTGATCCTGTACGCCCCGCACATCACGACGATCTCGGCCATGCACCCCGAGATCGCCGACATCGGATACCACTGCCGCGACTACTTCGTGAAGCAGTGGGACCGCTTCAAGGACGTCCACTGGGGCGTGCTGGCGCACTCCACCCACCTCCGGGGCGCCGGTACGTACGACGCCGAGACGGGGGAGGAGCGGCTGCGGGTGCGCGTGACCCTCGCCACCGGCATACCGGAGGAGGTATGCCGCGCCGCCAACCTCGGCTACCTCGACCCCGCGACCGTCGACGTCGCGTCCTACGCGTCCGACCCGGACACCCTCGTCGTGCCGCGGGCCGGCGAGGTGCTCTTCCGCCTGCGCTGACCGCTCGAGCCGCGCACGACGAGCGTCACGGGCATGACGATCGGCTCGCGGCTGGGCCGGGCCCCGCCGATGACCGCGATGAGGTTCGTGGCACAGGTCATCCCCATCGCGCGGAGCGGGGCTGCGACCGTCGTCAGCTCCGGGTCGACGATCTCGCTGAGGATGACGTTGTCGAACCCGACGACGCTGACGTCGTCGGGCACCTTGACCCGAGCGCGCCGCAGGCCCTTGATGACGCCGATGGCGAGGACGTCGTTGTACGCGATCACGGCGGTGGGGGAGTGCCCGAGCAGCTCGGGGGTGATGTCGAACCCGGCGTGCACGGTGGGCGTGTTGCACGGACCCACCCGGCGCACCCGGAGCTCGAGCTCGTAGGCCGCCTCGCGCAGGGCCTGCCAGCGCACCCCGTCGGCCCAGCTCGTCTCCGGACCCGCGACGTAGGTGATGGTGTCGTGGCCGAGCTCGGCGAGGTGCTCGACCGCTCGCCGGGCCCCGCGCGGGTTGTCCGTGATGACGCACGGCACCTCGGGGATGCGGCGGTTGAGGACGATCATCGGCTTCTGCTTGGCGATCATCCGGATCGCGCTGTCGGACATCCGCGAGCTGGCCAGGAGGACGCCGTCGACCGCGGTGAGCTCCCGCTCGGTCCAGTCGCGCTCGAGCTGCGCGTCCTCCTGCGTGTGCGACAGCAGGATCGTGTACCCGGCCGCCCCCGCAGCGTCGTGGGCCCCGCGGATCAGCTCGGAGTAGAAGGGGTTCGTGATGTCGGTGACGACGAGGGCCAGGCTCCTCGTGCGCGGTCGGTCACCGACCACCCCGGTCAGCCCGGCGCTGCGGTAGCCGACCTCGGCGGCGGCGGCGAAGACCCGCTGCGCGGTCTCCGCGCTGACCCGTCCGGGCCGGGCGAACGCGCGGGAGACCGTCGACGCCGCGACGCCCGCGACGCGGGCCACGTCGTAGATCGTCGCCTTCGACTCCATGGCCGTCACCGTAGGTGCCCCTCCCGCTCCTGGCAACGAGCCACAGTCGGGGAGCCCCCGTTCGACCGCCGGCCGCGGACGGGCGAGACTGGGTGCATGAGCACCTCCGACACCCACCCCGAGGCTCGCGCGCAGATCGGTGTGACGGGACTGGCGGTCATGGGCCGCAACCTGGCGCGCAACCTCGCTCGGCACGGCCACACCGTCGCCCTGCACAACCGCACCCAGAGCCGCACCGACGACCTCGTCAAGGAGTACGGCCACGAGGGGGACTTCGAGCCGTCCACGTCGCTGGAGGGGTTCGTCGCCTCCCTGCAGCGTCCGCGCCGGGTCGTCATCATGGTCAAGGCGGGTCCGGGCACCGACGCCGTCATCGACGAGCTCGTGCCCCTGCTGGACGAGGGCGACATCGTCGTCGACGGTGGGAACGCCCACTTCGAGGACACCCGTCGCCGCGAGGCGGCCTTGCGCGACAAGGGGATCCACTTCGTCGGCACCGGCATCTCCGGTGGCGAGGTCGGTGCGCTCGAGGGGCCGTCGATCATGCCCGGTGGCTCCAAGGAGTCGTATGCCGCGCTCGGCCCGATCCTCGAGTCCATCGCCGCGCAGGTCGACGGGGAGCCGTGCTGCGCCTGGATGGGACCCGACGGCGCCGGCCACTTCGTCAAGATGGTCCACAACGGCATCGAGTACGCCGACATGCAGTTCATCGCCGAGGCCTACGACGTGCTCTTGGCCGCGGGCCTCGACGCCCACGAGGTCGCCGGGGTGTTCCGTGACTGGAACACCGGCGAGCTCGACTCCTTCCTCATCGAGATCACCGCCGACGTGCTCGACAAGGTCGACGCGTCCACCGGCCGCCCGCTCGTCGATCTCATCCGCGACCAGGCCGAGCAGAAGGGCACCGGCCGCTGGACCGTGCAGGTCGCCCTCGAGCTGGGCGTCCCGGTCTCGACCATCGCCGAGTCCGTGTTCGCGCGCTCGGCCTCCGGCGACGCCCGTGTGCGCCAGGCCGCCGCCCCCGTGCTCACCGGCCCCGACCGCACGGTCGACGGCGCCGACCGGCAGCGGCTCGTCGACGCCGTGCGCGACGCGCTGTGGGCCTCCAAGGTCGTCGCCTACGCCCAGGGCCTGGAGATGATCCGCGCCGCCAGCGAGACCTACGACTGGGGCGTCGACGTCGCCACCGTGGCCCGGATCTGGCGCGGCGGCTGCATCATCCGCGCGCGGCTGCTCAAGCAGATCAGCGACGAGTATGCGGGTCAGCACCTCGCGACCCTCCTCGTGGCTCCGAGCATCGCCTCCGGTCTCGGTGAGCGACAGGACGCCTGGCGCCGGGTCGTGGGCCTGGCGACGACGGCCGGGGTGCCGGTGCCCGGCTTCTCCTCGGCGCTCGCCTACTACGACACCGTGCGCGCGGACCGCCTGCCCGCGGCCCTCATCCAGGGCCTGCGGGACAACTTCGGCGCGCACACCTACGGCCGCACCGACCGCGAGGGCGTCTTCCACACCCTCTGGTCAGGTGACGGGAGCCAGGTCGAGGCGGGGGAGCAGCGGCCGCGCGCTCGCGAGGAGGGCACGTGACCGTCGTCTCCCTGCCGTCCCCTTCGCGGGGGTCCGCGTCGGAGCGACCCTCGCTGGAGGCGACCGTCGAGCGCCTCGCGGCGGCCCTGACCGGCGTGGGCCGGCTGGGCGTCGCGTACTCGGGCGGCGTCGACTCGGCGCTGCTCGCCGCCCTGGCCGTGCGGGCGCTCGGCCCGGGCAACGTCGTGGCGGTGCTGGGCGTCTCGCCGAGCCTGGCCCAGGACGAGCGGGCCGGCGCGCACGAGGTGGCGCGGTTCATCGGGCTGCCCGTGGTCGAGGTCGCGACCCACGAGGGTGACTCACCGGCATACCGGGCCAACGGTCCCGACCGCTGCTACCACTGCAAGGCCGAGCTGTTCACGCGGATCTCCGACGAGGTCGTCGAGCGGCTGGGTCTCGACGCGGTCGCCTACGGGGAGAACGCCGACGACGCGCGCCGTCCCGACCGGCCGGGCAGCCGGGCGGCCACCGAGCACGCGGTGCTCCGGCCGCTGGCGGACCTCGGGCTGGACAAGGCCACCGTGCGCGACCTGGCCCGCGAGCTGGCGCTGCCCTGCGCCGACAAGCCCGCCGCCCCCTGCCTGGCCTCACGCATCCCGCACTTCGTCGAGGTCGACCCGGCCAAGCTCGCGCAGGTCGAGGCGGCCGAGCACGCGGTGCGCGGGCTCGGCTTCCGGGACTGCCGGGTGCGCCACCACGGCGAGGTCGCCCGGGTCGAGCTGCTCGACTCCGAGCTGGCGCGGGCGGTCGACCCGCAGGTGCGGCCGCGGCTCGTGGACGCTGTCCGCTCGGCGGGCTTCACCTTCGTGGCGCTGGACCTCGCCGGGATCCAGTCGGGCGCGTTCACACTGCCCCTGGTCTCGGTGACGCATGGCTGACGGCGTGGTGGACGGGGTCGCCCACCTCGACCTCGACCGACAGCACCGCACCGGCTACCCGGAGGCGGTCTACTGCGAGGGGAAGTCGGTCGAGCAGGTGCGCGCCATCGCCGAGGCACTACGGCGCCGCGACGGGGCCGACGGCGTCACGCTGTTCACCCGCTGCCGCCCTGAGCACCTCGACGCCCTGCGCGACGCCCTCCCGGACGCGGCGGTCGACGAGGTGGCCCGGCTCGTCGTCTGGCCCGCTGCGGCCCCGGATCCCTCGGGCGGTGAGGTGGTCGTCGTCTGCGCCGGCACCTCCGACCTGCCGGTGGCCCGCGAGGCCCTGCTCACCGCGCGCCACCTCGGCCGCTCGACCGAGCTCGTCGTCGACGTCGGCGTGGCCGGCCTGCACCGCATCCTCGGACGGCTGGACCAGCTTCGGTCCGCGCGGGTCGTCGTCGTCGTCGCCGGCATGGACGGCGCCCTGCCCAGCGTCGTCGCTGGCCTGGTGACCGCGCCGGTCGTGGCCGTGCCGACCTCGGTGGGCTACGGCGCCGCGTTCGGGGGCATCGCCCCCCTCCTCGCCATGCTCAACGCCTGCGCGCCGGGGGTGGCGGTCGTCAACATCGACAACGGCTACGGCGCCGGGCACCTTGCCGCCCAGATCGCCGCTCCCGTCTCGGACTAGCGGGCCTCCCGCCCGCGCAGCGTTTCCGGCACCGCGTGGCCGCGGGCCAGCCCAGCCGCGGCGGCCGCGGCGGCCGCGGCGGCGAGCACAGCACGCACCGGCCGCCCCAGCGCCGTGGCCGCGGCGTGCACCTGCTCGAACTCGGGAGTCGCGTGCACGACCACCCCGTGCTGGTGGGCGACCTTGACCGCCACGGGCTCGCCGTCGACGACCACGTCGACCCAGCCGCGGTCGAGGGCCCACCGCCGCACGGCCGTCTCGCGGACCCCGAGGGTGCTCGTCAGGTCGAGGACCCGGTCGCGCAGCGAGGCGGCGGCCTCGGGGGGGCAGAGCACGGAGAGGGTATGCGCGGGGCGCCCCTTCTTCATGACGATCGGCACGAGCCACGCATCCGCGGCGCCGCCGTCCAGGAGAGCGGTCAGGACGGTCGGCCAGACCCGGGGGTCGAGGTCGTCGACGTTGGCCTCGAGCACCGCCATCTCCGTCGGCTCGCGCGGACCTATCGGCAAGCCGGCGGGACGGCCGAGGACGAGGCGCACGACGTTGGGCCGGCCGGGGCTGTCGCGCGTGCCGGCGCCCGCGGCCGAGCGCTCGAGACGCATCGACGGCATACCCGGCTCCTCCCGCGCCAGGGTCGTCACGAGGGCGACCCCGGTCGGGGTGGCCAGCTCGCCCTGGCCGGCAGCCGACCCCGACCAGCCCCGCAGCAGACCGAGCACGGCGGGAACCGGCACGGGGAGGGTGCCGTGCGCGGTGCGCACCGACCCGGACCCGACGGCCAGCGGACCGGCGACGAGGTCGGTGACCCCCAGCAGGTGCAGCCCGGCGCAGACCCCCACCACGTCGGCGATGGAGTCCCACGAGCCCACCTCGTGCAGCTCGACGTCGTCGGTGGGCACGCCGTGCACCTGACCCTCGACCGTCGCGAGGCGCTCGAACACCCGTAGAGCGTTGCGCCGCACCGCGTCCGGCAGGTCGCCGGGGGCGTCGACCAGCAGGTCGCGGATCGTCGACCACGGCCGGTGGTGGTGGTCGTCCATGAGGGGCACGACGTCGATCTTGGTCGCCTGTATCCCGGCCCGGGACACGGGACGCTCCTCGAGCCGCACCGTATGGGGCAGGACGAGGTCGACGAGTCGCTGCACCTCGGCAAGGTCGGCGCCCGCGCCGACCACCGCGCCGAGGAGCATGTCGCCGGCGACGCCGGCCGACACGTCGAGCCACGCCACCAGGCCGGGCCCCTCGTCGTGGTCGCCCTCGTTGTCGCCCTCGTCGTCACGGGTGCGAGGCGAGTTGGTGACCATGCCCGCACGGTAGCGGTGGGTCCTCGTGACGCGGGTCGTAGGGCGCAACCGGAATGGGCCCCCCCGAGGTGTGGTTGCCTTGAGTGTGAGCACCACCCCGCAGACCACCCCCGTCCGTCCGGCTTCCGCCTCGGCGCCGCGTCATCGCGTCGTGGTGATCGGGTCGGGGTTCGGCGGCCTCTTCGCCACCCGGGCCCTGCGGCGGGCCGACGTCGACGTCACGCTCATCGCGCGCACGACGAGCCACCTGTTCCAGCCGCTGCTCTACCAGGTCGCCACGGGCATCCTGTCCGAGGGCGAGATCGCCCCGGCCACCCGCGAGATCCTCCGCAAGCAGGGCAACGTCACGACCATGCTCGGCGACGTCACCGACATCGACCTCGCGGCTCGCACGGTCACCTCGCAGAGCCTCGGCCGCAGCGCCGTCACCCCGTACGACTCCCTCGTCGTCGCCGCGGGCGCCGGTCAGTCCTACTTCGGCAACGACGGCTTCGCCCGGTATGCGCCGGGCATGAAGGACATCGACGACGCGCTCGAGCTGCGCGGCCTCATCCTCGGCAGCTTCGAGCAGGCCGAGCTCGCCGCCCTCCGGGGGGACAAGCAGGAGGCGGCCCGGCTGATGTCGTTCGTCGTCGTCGGCGCCGGCCCGACCGGGGTCGAGATGGCCGGCCAGATCGCGGAGCTGTCCCGCCGCACGCTGCGCCGCGACTTCCGCCACATCGACCCGACGATGAGCCAGATCACCCTCCTCGACGCCGCGCCGCAGGTGCTGCCCGCCTTCGGCGACCGGCTCGGCGAGATCGCCCAGCGCCGCCTACGGAAGATGGGGGTCGACGTGCAGCTCGGCGCCAAGGTCGTCGACATCGACGCGACCGGCATCGAGGTCGAGGAGGTCGCCGGGCCGCAGAAGGGGTACCGCCGCCGGATCGAGTCCGTCGCCAAGGTGTGGGCGGCCGGCGTGCAGGCCAGCCCGCTCGGGGCGGCCATCGCCCGTCAGAGTGAGGCCGAGGTCGACCGCGCCGGCCGGATCAAGGTCAACCCCGACCTCACCCTGCCCGGTCACCCCGAGGTCTTCGTCGTCGGCGACATGATCGCGCTCGACAACCTCCCGGGCGTGGCCCAGGTGGCGATCCAGGGCGGCCAGTTCGCGGCCAAGCAGATCAAGCACCGGCTGGCGGGCAAGCCCACCGACGAGGCGTTCCACTACTTCGACAAGGGCTCCATGGCCACGGTCTCGCGGTTCTCCGCGGTGGCCAGCGTCGGCAAGCTCCGCTTCGGCGGGTTCGTCGCCTGGATGCTCTGGCTCGTGATCCACCTCTTCTACCTCATCGGCTTCAAGTCCCGGATCACGACGCTGCTGCACTGGTTCATCTCGTTCCTCGGGAGGGGCCGCGCCGAGCGGACCATCACCGAGCAGCAGGTGTTCGCGCGTGAGGCGATCGAGCGGCTCGGCGAGGCGCACCAGCCCCACCTGCCCTGACGCCGACCCCCGCCGCGCTGGGTCCGGCCGGGGCCGGGAGGGGTGTCACGGGGGTCGCGTAGGGTCGGCGCGTGGCCGACATCGCTTATCCCATCGCCGAACACACCCTGGCCAACGGCCTGAGGGTCGTCGTCTCGGAGGACCACACGGTCCCCACCGTGACCGTCAACCTGTGGGTCAACGTGGGGTCGCGGCACGAGCGCGCCGGGCGCACCGGCTTCGCCCACCTCTTCGAGCACCTGATGTTCCAGGGCTCGCGCCAGGTCGCCTCGGGTGAGCACTTCTCGGCGCTCATGGCCGAGGGCGGGCGGCTCAACGCGACGACCTGGTTCGACCGCACCAACTACTTCGAGACGGTGCCCAAGGGGGCGCTCGAGCTGGCCCTGTGGCTCGAGGCCGACCGTCACGGCCACCTGCTCGACGCGGTCAACCAGGAGAACCTCGACAACCAGCGCGACGTCGTCAAGGAGGAGAAGCGCCAGCGCTACGACAACGTGCCCTACGGCACCGCCCTCATCGACGTCTACGCCACCGTCTTCCCCGAGGGGCACCCCTACCACCACCCGACGATCGGGTCGATGGAGGACCTCGACGCCGCCAGCGTCGACGACGTCCACGAGTTCTTCCGGCGTCACTACCGGCCCGACAACACGGTGCTGACCATCGTCGGCGACGTGGAGCCGGAGGCCGCGTTCGCAGCCGTGGAGCGCTACTTCGGGCCGCTCCCGGCGTCGGTCGAGGACCGGCCGGCCCAGCCGTCCGCCGAGCCCCTGGCCCCCCTCACCGAGCCGGTCCGGCTCGAGCGGCTGCGTGAGGTGCCCAACGACCGGCTCCACCTGGCGTGGCGGCTTCCCGTCGACACCACCGACGACTTCCTCGCCGCCTCGCTCGGGGTCGACGTCCTCGGCGGTCTCGGCACGTCCCGCCTCGTGCAGCGCCTCGTGCGCGACGAGCAGTCGGCCACCGCCGTTCACGCCCACGCGATGGGCTTCGTCGGCGGCGTCTCGTTGGGGCTGCTCATCATCGACGTCGCCGCGGGCGTCGACCCCGCCGTCGTCGAGGCGGCCGTCGGTGAGGAGCTGGAGCGCATCGTCGCCGACGGGGTCGAGGACATCGAGATGGAGTCCGCCCTCGCCGAGACCGAGCGGTCGTGGCTCAGCGCGCTCGCCAGCCAGGAGGAGCGGGCCGACCTCATCTGCCACTACGCCCTGCTCGCCGAGGACCCGCACTACGTCAACGCGCTCCTCGACCGCTACACGGCGGTGACCGCCGAGCAGGTGCGGGCCGCGGTCGCGACCTACCTGAGACCGGAGTCCCGCGCCGTCGTGTCCTACCTCGTCCAGGAGCAGGAGGCCGCAGCATGAGCACCGACGTGACCACCGCCCCGACCGGCCCGGCCGACGCCGTGCCCCGCCCCGCGGTCCTGCCCGCCGAGCCCTACGCGTTCCCCACGCCGCAGCGCCGCACGCTCGACAACGGCCTCGAGGTCGTCGTCTACGACGTCCCGGGCCAGTACGTCCACTCCGTACGCCTGTCGGTGCCGCTGCCGCTGTCCCGCGAGCCCCGGCACGCCGAGGGGGTCGCGACGATCATGGCGCGCACCCTCGACGAGGGCACCGCGCAGCACACCGCCTCGGAGTTCGCCCGGCTGCTGGAGCGGCGCGGGGTCGCCCTCGGCGCCGGGGCGTCGGACGCCGGGCTGGGGGTCGACGTCGACGTCGCGAAGCGCCACCTCGACTACGCCCTCGACCTGCTGCGTCAGGCCCTCACCGAGCCGGCCTTCCCGGCCCAGGAGGTCGACCGGCACGTCAAGCAGCGCCTCGCCGAGATCGAGCAGGAACGCTCGGTCGCGGCCCAGCGCGGCGGCATGGAGCTCATCGCCCGCTTCTACGACCCCGCCGAGCGGGCGAGCCGGCCGACCGCCGGCAGCCGCGAGAGCGTGGCGGCCATCACCCGCGACGACGTGGTCCGGTTCCACGCCACGGAGGTGTCGCCGGTCGGCGCCACCCTGGTCCTGGCCGGCGACCTCACCGACGTCGACGGCTTCGCCGTGGTCGAGCGGGCCCTCGGCGGCTGGTCCTCGCCGGACGGCTGGACGGCGCCCCCGGCACCGGTGGCCGCCCGCCCCTCGGGCGACCGGGTCGGCATCGTCCTCGTCGACCGCCCCGGCTCGGTGCAGTCCGAGCTCAGCGTCGCGTGCCCCGGCCCCGACCGCCGGGTCGACGGCGGCTGGGCGCCGTTCCCGGTCCTCGGCTTCGTCCTCGGCGGCTCGCCCAACGCGCGGGTCGACGCGATCCTGCGCGAGGAGAAGGGCTACACCTACGGCATCCGCTCCTCCTTCCGGCCGCGGCGCCGTGGTGGCCTGTTCGTGACGAGCGGCAGCGTGCGCGGTGACGTGACGGTGGAGGCGCTCGACATCCTGCTCGGGCTGCTCGACGGCGCGCGGGAGGGCTTCACGGCGGCGGAGACCAAGCAGGGCGTCGACTACATCGGCATGACCGCGGCGGCCCGCTACGCCACGGCCGACGCCATCGCCGACGAGGCCGCCGCGATGGCCCTCGAGGGGCTGACGACGCAGTTCACCACCGATACCCTGCGCGACCTCACCCGGGTCGACGCCGCCCGGCTCGACGCGGCATACCGCGCCTTCGTCGACGGGGGCTGGACCGTCGTCGTCGTCGGTGACGCGGCGGCCCACGCCGACGGCCTGCGGGCCCTGGGCCGCGGCGACGTCACGGTGGTCAGCGGGTAGTCAGGGATGACGGGGCGGGCGGGTGGTGAGCCGGCCCGGCAGGCGCAGGTCGTGCTCGACTCGCCCGTCGGCCCGCTCCTGCTCGTCGCCTCGGGCGGGGCACTGACCCACGTGTGGTTCGACGGCCTGCGCCGGGCGCGCGACGACGACGCGCAGGTGGCACCCGACGACGCGGCGGTGCTGGCGGCCGCCACCGTGCAGCTCAGCGAGTACTTCGAGGGGCGGCGCACGGTCTTCGACCTGCCCCTGCGCACGGCCGGCACCGCGTTCCAGGAGGCCGTCTGGCGGCAGCTCGCGCTCATCCCCTGGGGGACGACGACCACCTACGGCGCCATCGCCGCCGCCCTCGGTATGCCGCAGAGCGCCTCGCGCGCGGTCGGCGCGGCCAACGGCGCCAACCCGGTCTCGATCGTCGTGCCCTGCCACCGGGTCATCGGGGCCGACGGCAGCCTCACCGGCTACGGCGGCGGGCTACCGCGCAAGGCCGCCCTCCTGCGCCTCGAGGGCGTCCCGACGGAGCGCGACCAGCTCGTCCTGTTCGACTGACCTCGGCGGACCTCGGCGGACCTGGGGTGACCTGGGGTGACCTCGACCGACCTGGGGTGACCTCGACCGACCTCGACCGACCGGTTCACGTGGTGCCGAGGCGCGCCATGACCTCGTCGTGGAGCAGGCCGTTGGTCGCGACGGCGTTGCCGCCCCAGCAGCCGTCCTGGCCGTCGAGCGAGGTGAACCGGCCGCCGGCCTCGGTGACGACGGGCACGAGGGCGGCCATGTCGTAGACCGCGAGATCGGGCTCCGCGGCGATGTCGACCGCCCCTTCGGCGACGAGCATGTAGGACCAGAAGTCGCCGTACGCCCTACTGCGCCAACAGTCGTCGGTCAGGCCGAGGAACGCGTCGAAGCGCTCGACGCCGCGCCACGACGACAGTGAGGAGTACGAGAGCGAGGCGTCCTCGAGCCGGCCCACCTGCGAGACGTGGATGCTCTTGGCCGACGACAGGGAGCGTCCCGACCAGGCGCCCGAGCCCTGCGCGGCCCACCAGCGCCGCCCGAGGGCAGGGGCCGAGACGAGCCCGACCACCGGCCTCCCCTCGTCGACGAGGGCGATGAGGGTCGCCCACACGGGCACGCCCCGTACGAAGTTCTTCGTGCCGTCGATCGGGTCGATGACCCACCGCCGAGGGCCGTGGCCGGTCGTGTCGAACTCCTCGCCCTCGACGGCGTCGCGCGGCCGGGTGCGCTTCAGCTGCGCCCGGATGTGCTCCTCGGCGGCCCGGTCGGCGTCGGTGACGGGGGTGAGGTCCGGCTTGGCCTCGACGACGAGGTCCTCGGCCCGGAAGCGGGTCATCGTCACGCGTTCGACGGCGTCGGCGAGGACGTGGGCGAGACGGAGGTCGTCGTCGTAGCTGGGCACCGGCCCCACGCTAGCCGGGTGGGGCGGACGGCTCGTGTGGGGCGGTCAGCGCTGCCAGACGGCGCGGGCGCCCGAGTCACCGGTGCGCACGGTCCAGACCGTCGCCGCGACCGCGGCGATGATCGAGACGACCACGGCCACCGGTCCGAGCGCCTTGTTGCGCTGCGTGACTGCGGTCGCTGCCGAGGCGAGGGCCAGGAACAGCGCGAACCACGGCAGGACGTCACCGAGCTCGCCGTGCTCCTGGGCGATCTGGCCGCCAAGGGACTTCTGCAGGGACTCGCCGGACTCCTTGGTCACGAGGGTGATGAGGAAGATGACGACGTTGGCCCCGACGACCCACCAGCTGAACCGCTCGCGCAGGTTCCTGCGGACGGCGACCACGATGGTCAGCACCGCCATCAGGGGCAGGAGGACGACGACCGCGTGGACGACCAGCGGATGGAGCGGGAGTCCAGCAATCGTGTCGAACATGAGGCTCCTCGGTTCGTGGGGCACTGGTCTGGTGCTCTGACGGGGGGCCGGCGGTTCGGCGCTTCCTGCCGGGTTGACGTCAGCCTAGATCGGGTGGTTCACCGCGGCTCGTCGTGGTCCGCCCCGGCCGCGGTCGACTCGCCGTAGCGGGCGCGCAGAAGCCGGCGCAGAGAGTCCAGCCGCGAGGGCCCGGCCGGCCCCGCCCCGCCTGAGGCCACGAACGCGTCCAGCGCGCACTCGGGCTCGTCGTGGGTGCAGCCGCGGGGGCACTCCTGGGTGCCGGGCTCGAGGTCGGGGAAGAAGGTGATGATCCGCTCGGGGTCCACGTGGGCCAGGCCGAACGAGCGGATCCCGGCGGTGTCGATGACCCAGCCGTCGTCGCTGGGCAGGGGCAGCGCGACCGTCGAGGTCGACGTATGCCGCCCGCGCCCGGTGACGTCGTTGACGACGCCCACCGCCCGCTCGGCGTCGGGCACGAGCCGGTTGACGATCGTCGACTTGCCGACGCCGGAGTGACCGATGAGCACCGAGACCCGCCCTTCGAGGTAGGCGCGCACCTCGTCGATGCCGACGATCGCCCCGGGGTCGCCGGGGTCCGTGCTGTCGCGTCGGGTGACGACGTGACGCACTGCGAGCGGCGCATACGCCTCGAGGAACGCCGACGGGTCGACGAGGTCGGCCTTCGTGAGCACGAGGAGCGGCTCGAGCCCGGCGTCGTAGGCGGCGACGAGACACCGGTCGATGAGCCGAGGTCGGGGCTCGGGGTTGGCCAGGGCGGAGACGACGACGAGCTGGTCGGCGTTGGCGACGATGACCCGCTCGACCGTGTCGGTGTCGTCGGCGCTGCGGCGCAGCACCGACCGGCGCGGCTCGACGCGCACGATGCGGGCGAGCGCGTCCGGACCGCCGGCGACGTCACCGACCAGGGCCACGTCGTCGCCGACGACGACGCTCTTGCGACCGAGCTCCCGCGCCCGCATGGCGGTGACGGTGCGCTCGGGCGTGCGCCGCCCGCCGACCCCGGCGGCGATGAGCACGGCATACCGGCCGCGGTCCACGCCCGTGACGAAGCCGGGCACGGCGTCGGCGTGGGCGGGATGCTCCTTGGTGCGGCGCCGGGACCCGCGGGGGTTGGGGCGGACGCGGACGTCGGACTCGTCGAGGTCGCGCCAGCTCATCGGCGGGCGGCCGTCACGGCGCCGGGGGCGGCGCCGTGCGCCTCGAGCATCGCGCTCCACAGGCCTGGGAAGTCGGGCAGCGTCTTGGCCGTCGTCGCGATGTCCTCCACGACGACTCCGGGTATGCGCAGCCCCAGGACCGCGCCTGCGGTCGCCATGCGGTGGTCGTGATAGCTGTGGAAACGACCGCCCCGCAACGGCTTCGGTGTGATCCGGAGACCGTCCTCCGTCTCACTGACGGCGCCGCCCAAGCGGTTCAGCTCGGTCGCCAGGGCGGAGATGCGGTCGGTCTCGTGCCCACGGATGTGGGCGACGCCGCGGATCCACGAGGGCGAGTCGGCGAGCGCGGCGAGCGCGGCGACCACCGGGGTGAGCTCGCTGGCGTCGTGCAGGTCGACGTCGATGCCCTCGATGCCTCCGGTGCCACTGACGACGAGACCGCCGCGCTCGAGCGAGACGTCCGCGCCCATGGCGTCGAGGATGTCGCGCAGGGCGTCACCGGCCTGGGTCGTGTGCTGCGGCCAGTCGGGCACGAGCACCCGGCCGCCGGTGACGAGCGCGGCGGCGAGGAACGGGCCCGCGTTGGAGAGGTCGGGCTCGATGAGGACGTCCAGGGGGCTGATCTCGCTCGGCTCCACGCGCCAGGTGTTGGGCTCGGAGTCGTCGACGACGACGCCGGCGTCCCGCAGGGTCTCGACGGTCATGGCGATGTGCGGCTCGCTGGGCACCGGCTTGCCGTCGTGGTGGATGGTGATGCCCTCGTCGTAGCGGGCTCCGGCGAGGAGCAGCGCGGAGATGAACTGAGAGGACTGCGAGGCGTCGAGGGTGACGCTGCCGCCGGGCACGGAGCCCCGGCCGTCGACGACGAAGGGCAGGGTGCCGGTGCCGTGGTCGTCGAGCTGGACGCCGAGGGAGCGCAGGGCGTCGAGGACCGGGCCCATCGGGCGCACCCGCGCCTGCGGGTCGCCGTCGAACTCCACCGGCCCGTCGGCGAGGGCGGCCACCGGGGGCAGGAACCGCATGACCGTGCCGGCCAGGCCCACGTCGACGCGGGTGCTGCCGCGCAGTGGTGCCGGCCGCACGAGCCAGTCGAGCCGCTCGCTGGGCCCCTCGCCGGCGGCTCGGCCCTCACCTGCGCTGCGGCCGTCGGCGGGGACGTCCTCGATCTCGACGCCGAGCGAGCGCAGCGCGGCGGCCATGAGCAGGGTGTCGCGCGAGCGCAGCGGCTGCCGCAGCCGGGACCAGTCGCCTGCCAGCGCGGCGAGGACGAGGAACCGGTTGGTCAGCGACTTGCTCCCCGGCAGCGCGACCGTGGCGTCGACCGGGCCGCGCGGCGTCGGGGCGGCCCAGTCACCGGGCTGGCCCGGAGAGGGGGCGCCGCCCCCGGTGGTGGTGGCGGGTCGGGAGGTCTTCGACATGGCGGCTGCTCAGCCGAGGGCGTCCTGGACCTTCAGCTGGGCACCCCGACGGGCGAGACGGGCCTCGCGACCGGTGGTGTGCAGGGCGTGCCGCGCCTCGCGGGAGGCCACGCCGGCGAGGTTCTGGGCGCGCCAGGAGAGTCCGGGCTTGCCGGCGGTGTCGACGACGGCGAGCAGCACGCCACCGAGGACCGCGGTGTTCTTGAGGAACTGGATCCGCTGCGCCTTGCGCTTGGCCGGGTCCTCCTCCTTCCAGAACGCGTGCCCGGCCAGCGTCGTGGGCACGAGCGAGGTGGCGATGAGGCCGGCGCCCACGCGCGGCAGGAAGCCGGTGGCGAGCATCGCGCCCCCGGCGATCTGGGCCACCGCGTTGGCCCGCACGAGCATGACCTTGTCGTCGGGCAGGCCGAGCATCGGGACGATCTTGTCGAGCAGCGGGGAGGAGCGCTCGGCCAGCGCGGCCGGGTGGCGCAGCGCGTCGAGACCCTGCACGACGAAGACGGCGGCGAGCATGGGGCGGGCGACGCGACGGACAAGACTCATGGAGGGCGGGTCCTTCTCTGCTGCGGGATGGTCGCGGTGGGGTATGGCTGTGCCACCACCGTAGTTCCTCGGGCTGCGGGAGGGCGGTCGGAGCCGGGCGCCGGTCACCGGTGACGCCTAGGCTGGCGCGCATGTGCGGTCGGTATGCGGCGACGAAGCACCAGGCCGACCTCGTCGAGGAGCTCGAGGTCGAGCTGGACGCGACCGGCGCCCCGACCCGGTCGGTCATGGCCCGGGCGCAGACGCCGCCCCCGGGGGAGCCGGACTACAACATGGCGCCGACGAAGCAGGCGCCCGTCGTCCTCACCCGGGCGCCCCGGGGCACCGAGGACCCGCCGGTGCGCCAGCTGCGCCTCGTCACGTGGGGCCTCGTGCCGAGCTGGGCCAAGGACGTCAAGATCGGCAACCGGATGATCAATGCCCGGGCCGACTCCGTGCTGGAGAAGCCGGCGTTCAAGCGGGCCGCGGCGTCGCGGCGGTGCCTCGTCCCCGCCGAGGGCTGGTACGAGTGGCAGGTGTCCCCGACCGAGGTCGACGCCAAGGGCAAGCCGAGCAAGCAGCCCTTCTTCACCCACCGCGCGGACGGGCAGCTGCTGGCCTTCGCCGGGCTCTACGAGTTCTGGCGCGACAAGGACGTCGAGGACCCCGACGACCCGATGGCGTGGCTCACCTCGTTCACCATCATCACGACGGACGCCGAGCCGGGGCTCGACCGCATCCACGACCGGCAGCCGCTCGTGCTCGAGCGGGAGGACTGGTCCGCCTGGCTCGACGCCGGCACCGACCCGGCCGAGGTGGCAGCCCTCCTGGCCTTCGAGCAGCCGGGGCGCTTCGACGCCTACCCGATCTCCACCGAGGTCAACAACACGCGTCACAACGGGCCCGACCTGCTCTCGCCGCTGCCGCGCGAGGAGCTGCACGGGGTCGTCGACCTCGTCACGGGTGAGGTCGTCGGGGCGTGACCCCGGTGACCGCCCCCACGCTCGTGGACGTGCAGACCCCCGGCGGGCCGGCCCGCGTGCACGTCCGCCGCCCGCGCGGGGCCCGGGGCGCGGTGGTCCTCGGCCACGGGGCCGGCGGCGGCCTGCAGTCGGTCGACCTCACCGCGGCGGTGTCGGCGCTGGCCGCCGAGGGGTGGGCGACGGCGCTCGTGGAGCAGCCGTGGCTCGTCGCCGGGCGCCGGGTCGCGGGGCCGCCGCCGACCCTCGACGCGGCCTGGGTGCCCGTCGTCCGGACGCTGCGGGGGCGGGGTGGGGCGCTCGCGACCGTGCGTGGGCCGCTCGTGCTGGCCGGTCGCAGCGCGGGCGCGCGGGTCGCCTGCCGCACGGCCGCGACCCTCGGCGCCGACGCCGTGCTCTGCCTGTCCTTCCCGCTGCACCTGCCGGGGTATGCCGGTCGCCCGGAGAAGTCGCGGGCGGCGGAGCTGCGCCTGGTCACCGACGCCGGCCTGGCGGTCGCCGCGGTGCAGGGGGAGAACGACCCCTTCGGCACACCCGAGGAGCTGGCCCCCCACCTCCCGGCGCACCGGATCTACCCGGTGCGCGGCACGCATACCGTCCCGCGGGGCAGTGCTCCCGCCGTCGCCGCGGCGGTGCTCGACTTCACCGGCCCCCTGCGGGGGTGAGAGGGGCCGCGGCGCCATGAGCCGGGGGGAATGAGGTCCTCGGCCGGGGCGTTGACGCCCTCGTGCTCATGCTCACCGATCCCGCCGTCGGCGGCCCGATCAGCCCCGGGGCCCCGCTGCTGCCCACGCGACTACGCTGGGGCGCGATGACGACCGAGGGCACCAGCAACGGCACCAGCGAGAGCAGGGCGGACGACACGAACGCGACGAGCACGAAGGCGACCGACGAGGTCAATGAGGTCAGCGAGGCCGGTGAGGTCGACGACACGACCGTCGACGTCGCGAGCGAGACCACGCCGCAGCGCCGGGCCCGGTTCGAGCGGGAGGCGATGCCGCTGCTGGACCAGATGTACTCCGCGGCCCTGCGCACGACGCGCAACCCGACCGACGCCGAGGACCTCGTCCAGGAGACCTACGCGAAGGCGTACGCCGCGTTCCACCAGTACCGCCCGGGGACCAACCTCAAGGCGTGGATGTACCGCATCCTCACGAACACCTACATCAACAGCTACCGCAAGAAGCAGCGTGAGCCGCTGCAGTCCGACGCCAGCGAGGTGGAGGACTACCAGCTGCACCGCGCGGAGTCGCACAGCTCGGCGGGCCTGCGCTCGGCCGAGGACGTTGCGCTGGAGCACCTGCCCGACAGCGATGTGAAGCGGGCTCTGCTCGAGATCCCCGAGGAGTTCCGGCTCGCGGTCTACTTCGCCGACGTCGAGGGCTACGCCTACAAGGAGATCGCCGAGATCATGGGCACGCCCATCGGCACGGTGATGTCCCGCCTGCACCGTGGCCGTCGTCAGCTGCGCGAACGCCTCAGCGAGTATGCCGCGGACCGTGGCTTCACGGTCGCCGGCGCTGCTGCCGCCGGTTCCGGGGCAGCAACGCCCACCCGTCCCCCTTCTGAAGGAGCGGAGTCATGAGCTGGTCCGACGACGTCCCCGATGCCGCCCACAGCACGTCCGAGCGCCCGGCGAGGTCCGCCCCGGCGATGAGCCTCACGGACTGCTCCGAGACGGTGCTGCGGATCTTCGAGTTCCTCGACGGGGAGATGGGTCCGGCGGACTGCGCCCGCATCCAGGCCCACCTCGACGAGTGCGGGCCGTGCCTGCGCGAGTACCAGCTCGACCAGGCCCTGAAGATGGTCGTGAAGCGTTCCTGCGGCTGCGAGGAGGCTCCGGTGGAGCTGCGCACGACCATCCTCCAGCGCCTGACGATGGTGCACCTGGAGACCATCGAGTAGCACCCCCTGCGTGGGCCTGAAACGTGGGTCGGGGCTGCGGGGTCTCACGACCGGACTCAGAAGCTGACGGGTTCTCGAGCGCGACCGCCGGTTTTCCGGGCACCATCTGAGTCCGGTCGGCGACGGGACCGGCGCGCGAGGTGTCCGGCGCCGCCGACCGACGCGAAGGCCCGGCCCCGTTCTCGGGGCCGGGCCTTCGTCGTTCCCGGCGGGCCGGGTCGTATGCGTCAGGCGTTGGGCTTGCGCCCGTGGTTGGCGGACTTGCTCTTGCGGCTACGCCGCTTGCGGGAGCGCTTGCTCATAAGGAGACCTTTCCAGGGACAGGAGGCAGGTGGGGCCGGGGCCACCGGGAGCCGCTGCGGCAGACCGCGGCGACGTCTCCTCCATGGTCCCACACGGCGACGGTCGCTCCTCTCACGGCGGCCGGCGCCCCTCTCCCGTCCGCCCGATGACACGGTCGTGACACGGTTGTGACGGCGTCGTGACGGCCTCGTGACGGCGTCGGGACCCGCATCTGCCGGTCGGCGGACCTCCGGCATCCAGGCTTGTCGACGTCAACGGTGTCGGCTGCCCGCCAGGAGATTCAAATCTTGGCAAAGAAAGGCATGTGCCCAGGTGCTGAGCCTCCGTGGTGACCCTGGTTGTGTGACGCTGAGCCTGCGCGGGAAAGCGCAACGCCGCAGGTCAGCGGCAGGTCCGATATCAGCCGCCTCCGGAGCGGCGAAAGGAACACACCCCCATGAAGACGCTCGCCAAGGTTCTCGAGACCATGCTCTCCAAGCCCGCCACCCCCACCTGGAACGCCGCCGCTCCGGCCGTCCTCAAGCCCCAGGTCGGCCCCACGCAGCAGTGGGGCTGGGGGCCGTGACCGACGGATCCCGCAGATCCGTCCTAACGTAGGGCTATGAGTGAGCGGGGCTCCGCGCCAGCGACGCGCTGGCCCCGTTCCGTGCTGCTCTATGTGGGTGCCACCGTGGTGGTCGCCGTCCTGGCGCTGACCGCCAGCCTGTTCCTCGTCGGCCCGCCGACGGACGCCGTGGCCTTGGTGACCCTGCTCGTGCTGGGTCTGCTCAGCGTGCTCCTTCGAGAGCCCGATGTGGGCTCCAAGGTGACCTTCTCCTTCCTCAGCATCATCGTGGTCTCGAGCGTGGCCCTCATCGGGCCCGTGGGTAGCGCCGTCGTCGCGGGTCTGTCCATGGGCCTGGAGCGCGGACGACGGCCCCTGATGGCCAGGGTGTTCAACTCGGCCATGTCGACGATCCAGGGGGTCGCGGGCGGGGCCGTCTACCTGGCTTTGAACGGTCGGACGCAGCATGACCTCGTGTCCGTCACGGGGCCGGGTGCCCTGCTGCTCGAGGTCGGCCTTCCGCTGATGGCGGCCGACGTCGCGCAGATGCTCGTCAACGCCATCCTTCTCAGCGGGGTCGTCCGGCTCAGCACCGGCGTGCCCCCGCGCCGCTTCCTCGTGCAGATCGTCACGAACTCGGGCGTCGCCTACATCGGCTACGGCTTCATCGGCTTCCTCTTCGTCATCCTCTGGGTGCCGGCCGACGTCGGCCCCTTCAGCGCCCTGCTCATCCTCGCCCCGCTCATGGTGGCCCGGTGGGCCTTCGTGCAGTTCGGTGAGGAACAGCGGGCCCACGAGCGGGCGCTGAGCGCCCTCGTCACCGCCGTCGAGACCAAGGACCCGCACGCCACGGGTCACAGCGAACGCATCGCCCTGCTGTCCGAGTGGATGGCCGAGCCGCTGTCGATGGGGGCCCAGGACGTCCAGGCCCTGCGCTTCGCGGCGATGCTCCATGACGTCGGCAAGGTCGGCGTCCCGACCCGGGTCCTGCGCGGCCGGCGGCTGCTGGGCCAGGACGACCTCGGTCTGCTGACCCGGCACGCCGACTACGGGGCCGAGCTCGTACGGGACATCGAGTTCCTCGCGCAGTCGCGCGACGCCATCCGCCACCACCACGAGCGTTGGGACGGCCACGGCTACCCCGACGGGCTGGCCGGGGACGCGATCCCGCTCGCCTCGCGGGTCATCGCCGTGGCCGATGCGTTCGACGCCCTCACCACCAGCCGGCCGGAACGGCCGGCCCTCTCCACGACCGAGGCCCGGGTGGAGATCGAACGACGACGCGGAGGGCAGTTCGACCCCGACGTCGTCGCCGCCCTCGGGACCGTACTGCAGCGCCATCCGTGGATCCCGGCCGCCGAGCCCGCGGACGACCTCGTCCCCGCCCGCGGCTACGTCGACCACGATGATCCCGTGGTCTGGGAGCGGGTGTGGCGGCCCGGGCCGCCATCGGCCGCCGACCGCAACGACCGTGCCGACGGCCCTGACCGCACGAACCACCCCGGCCCCCCCGGCCCTGTCGACGACGATGACCCTGTCGCCGCCCAGGATCCCGTCGCCGCCGGCCGGGCCGAACCGGTCCTCGGTGGGGCGGTCGCGCCGTGAACCTGCTGCGGGGGATGCCGAGCCGGATCCACGCGGGCACCCTCCTGTCCCTGACCAGCCTGGCCATCGCGCTCGCCGTGGTCGCTGCCAGCGTCGGGTCTCTCGACCTGCCCGACGGCGTCGGCTGGGTGCTGCTCGCCTACGCCGTCGTCATCGCCCTCGGCGAGATGAACCGCATCGTCCTGCCCGGAGCGCGCGAGACGGCCCCGATGTCGCTCGCGGCCGGCTTCGCCCTGGCGATGACGTCGGACGTCGGGGGGCGGCCCGTCATGGTGGGGGCGACCCTCGTCATGGCGGTCACGGCTGTCGGCATGCTCGTGGGCACGCTGCCGACGCTGCTGCGCCGCGCGCCCGTGCGTAGTGACGACATCGCCGCGCGCTTCCTGTCCGTCCTGGTCGCCGCCGTGCTGTTCCGCCGCGTCGGCCTCTACGACGGTCGCCCGCTCGTCGCGCTGCAGGCCGACTGGGTCAACATCCGGTGGCTGACGGCCATCTCGATGGTCGTCGTGTCGGCCCTGGCCCTGCTCGCCCAGAGCGCGGCCGTGGCGTTGGCGACGGCCGCCCGCGACCACCGCCCGTTCCTGCGGTCGGTCGCCGACGAGATCCGGCAGGCAGCCGGCCTCAGCACGGCGCTGGCGACCGCGGGCGCACTCATCGCCCTCGCCGAGCGCCCCATGGGCATCGTCGCGCTGCCGGTGTTCCTCGTGCCCCTCGTGCTCACCCAGTTCGCCGTCCGCCGCTTCGCCGGCATCCGCGAGACGTACGGGCAGACGATCCGCACGCTCTCCCGGCTCACCGAGCTCGGCGGCTACACCGCCACCGACCACCCGTCCCGGGTCGCCTCGCTCAGCGTGGCCATGGGCCGCGACCTCGGCATGTCGGAGCGGGACGCCCTCGACCTGGAGTATGCCGCCCTGCTGCACGACATCGGGCAGGTCGCCCTGCGCGAGCCGATCCCCGGGGGGGCCACCGTCATGGCCGCGCCGGCGGACCAGGAGCGGATCGCCCTCGACGGCGCACAGATCGTGCGGCAGACCGGCGTGCTGGACCGCGTCGCCGTCATCCTCGAGGCCCAGTCCAAGCCCTACCGGCACGTGCGCGAGCTGGGGGAGGACCTCCCGCTGGCCAGCCGGATCATCAAGGTGGCCAACGCCTACGACGACCTCGTCGGCGAGGCCCGGTCGCGCCGCGCCCGCAAGGAGACCACGGCCATCGAGCGGATCCACCTCGGGCTCGGCTACGAGTACGACCCGCGGGTGGTGGAGGCCCTCATCCGCGTCCTCGACCGTCGCGTCGCCGCCGTCTGACGCGCATACCCGGCACTCGGGACTGGGCACTCGGCACCTGGTCCCGGGCAGCCGGACGCCCGGCGGCACCGAGGGTGCCACCGGGCGTCCGGTCAGACCACAGAGGGAGCGACGGTCAGGCCGCGGCCTTCTTGGTCTCCTAGAACGCCTGCACGGTTGGTAGGTGGTGGCTGTGATAACTAAACCGCCTCTCACCTGCACAAACACCGATCCTGACCGTTGGCCGGCGGTGGACAGTTTGGAACGTCCGACGGACGAATCGCGGACTAAACGAGAGCGGCCCCGGCCCGCGATGGACACCGACCGAGGCCTGACCGATCACCACTGCAGATGGAGAGCGATCATGGCCAGCATGGAACAAGACACCGCCGTCGTGGATACATCCCGCGACATCCGATCCAAGGTCACTCGGCTCAGGATCAACGCCCGCGGCTGGTTGGGCTGGAAGCTGTATGACGCCGGGGCCCGCACGCTTGGCCACCGGATCAGCCCGGACGAGGTGCCCGAGCCGGACGCCCACAGAGACGCGCTGAACGCCTGTATCACCGCACAACTGTCGGAACATATGGCGCCCGCACGGTGACGCTGACGGGGCTGTCGCACCGCACCGGCATTCCTCGGCGGGACCTTGGCGGCACCGCGGCCGCCGGGGCGGAAGGCCACCTGGTGCGTCCGCGATGGGAACGTCGTCGTGAGGGCCCGCGGCGTGGGGCGAGCGGCATGTTCTTCCTGCCGCCTCTTGCTGGCAAGCCCGCCGCGACCCTCGCCAAAGGCGTCGCCGGCACCGAAACCCCTGGCCGCGACCGCGTCATCGTGCCTCGTGACACATACCCCGCCCATGCCGAAGCCGACCGCGGTGGTTCCTCTATTGGAGAAGGACGCCTTGGCGGCCGGTGAAGCCCATGGAGTCCCACAGCGCCCGCCATGCCGTGTCGTAGATGACGACGTTGCCGTCGTTTTGGATCACGGCTTGGGCTCCGGGACTCCACCAGGTCGTCGTGTTCCAGATCGCAGCGCCGGTGGGGCCATAGACGACCATGTTGCCGTCGGGTTGAGCCCGCAGGGTCGAGTTCGCGACGAAGGTGCCGGTCGACCACATTGGCGAACCGTCGCTCCTGGTCTCGACGACGTTGCCGTTCGGGCCCATGGTGAGGGTGTACAGCCCGTTCCAGGACCGGACGGACTCACCGGGGTTCAGGTGGGTGAAGCCGCGGCGCGGGATGAAGTTGAGCGAGCGATGACCGGTGAAGCCCCGGCTGTCCCACTGCGCCACCCCCGAGGTAGAGTACAAGACCAGATTTCCGTCGTCCTGCAACATCAGGGAAGCGCCGGGGCTATACACCGCCGCGGTCCACTGCGGGTAGTTGTCTTCCGAGTCGTAGACGACCACGTTCCCGTCGGGCTGCACCCGTGGTGCTGCCCGGCAGGTATGTTCCGGACACCCACTGGGCCACGTTGTTCGCGTCGTACACCACCAGGTTCCCGTCCGTCTGCATAGTCACCCGGAACCGCTGGTCGGGCGAATACGTCGGCGCCCCCCCACCGTTCACGGTAGCCGGAACCGAATTGCCCTTGGTAGCAGCCGCAGCGGAACTGCCCCGGGCGAAGGTGGTCAGTTGCTCTGTCGAGCCGTTGAAGACGTCGGCGTCGCCGGGAAAGATGCCGCTATCGCTGTACTGCCAAAAAGTCTGATAAGCCCAGCCTGCCGGCATGGGTCCCGGGGAGCTGGCGTAGTTGGCGATGAACAGTGGTTGGTTGAGCCGAACGAGGGGTCGCTGCCGGTGCAGGTGTTCCACCAGTTCGTCGACGTGTAGATCGTCGGATAGCGGCCAGTGCGGGAGAAGACGGTGTTCGAGAAGGCCCGAATCCAGCTCGACATTCCGGTCGTGCTGAGTCCGTAGCAGGTCGGGCCGTATGGGTTGTACTCGATGTCGAGCATGGGTGGAAGGGTCTTGCCGTCGGCGCTCCAGCCGCCTCCGTGGTCGACGAAGTAGTTCGCCTGAGTGACGCCACTGGAAGTGTCTGGCAGGGCGAAGTGATAGGCGCCGCGGATCATTCCCACGCTGGCCGAGCCATTGTATTGCTGAGCGAAGTAGGAATTGAGGTAGCCGGTGCCCTCGCTCGCCTTGATGTAGACGAACTGGGCACCGTTCGCCGCGGTCGTTTGCCAGTCGACGTTGCCCTGATAGGCGCTGACATCATGCCCATACGGCTGTCCGGTCGCCAGCGACTGACTCTGGTTCATCTGCGGCGAAGCCTTCGGGGTGATCGCGGCTGGTTCATGCGCCCGAATCGTCGAACCCATGTGATCCGCCTCCGGATGACGAACAGTCGTGGGGACCGAGGGCGACGGAGGCGGCGACGGCGGTTGGCCGGCGGACCACGCGGGCGTGATGAGCGAGGTGAACAACGATGCCGTAGCGAGGGCAAGGCCACTAACGGCGCGGGCAGGGTTCATAGCCATTCCTGAGAGGAGGGAGCAGACCTGATAGAGTGCGACGCTTTGTGAGCATTGTCAAGGATTCGGGCGAAATTGTCGGAGACGGGGCGGCCGGATACGGCCCGGCATCCAGGGCACCGTCGCCTCGTCAGTTGCTGGGCCTGGGACTTTTTGAACCCGTAGCCCTCGGGGGCATCCTGATGAGTCTGGTGCGCGCGGCCTCGCCGTGAACCCACCGCCTGCAGATCTTCATCGATCTTGGCGTGGTGACAATCGTCGCGTTATGGATGGGCCGGCTGTCCACGTTTCCGCCCGGGCTTCGAGGTAAGGGCAGGCGCCGCCTTGCTTACCGTTCTCGCGGTCGTATCGTGGCTTCCCGCTGTGGCGCCGAAAGCGCTGCTGCGACGGGCGTCGGAGTACACAGGTGTCAGCACCCCTACCGCCCGGCTTGCTTGCCCGCACCGGCCGTTCGAGGACACCCGGACAGTCATCACCCGCGTAACCGGCGCGATCGAGTCAGGCTGATGGTGTCGCGTTCTCCAGTCGAAACTCGGCCGAGCGGGCAATCGTCTGCAGCGAACCGACGTTCGCCACGCCGTAAATACCGCACTCGCACCCCGCCACCTGGGGGCGGTGCGCCGCGATCAGGGTTCAGTCCGCCCTGAGGGCGAGGCCTGTCTGCGCGCGCTGCCCCCGTGCAAGGTCTCGTCAAGGCCGTATCGGAGCGCCTCGCCCCGTCGTCGACCAGGAACGTCTATGAGACCCTCTCCCGGGTGCTCACGGCCGCGGTGCATGACCGGGTCATCGCGCAGTCCCCGTGCGTCCGTATCGTCCTCCCGGCCAATGAGTCGGGCGAGGCGACCCCACCCACCCTCTGCTGCGCTGGTCGCAGAACTCGCCGCGACCGTGCCAGAGCGTTACAGAGCGCTCGTCGTGCTCCTGGCGGGCTCGGGCCTGCGGATCGGGGAGGCGCTGGGCCTCGGGGCCGGGGATGTGGACTTCCTGAGGCGCACGGTGCGGGTGGAGCGCCTGCGGCTGCAGAGCGGGGCCTCGGGCCTACCAAGACGGCGAAGAGCCTGCGCACGGTGCCGCTAGGCCAGGTGGTCGTCGACGAGCTCGCCCGGCACCTGGCCGCCGGTTACGGCGACCAGTGCTCACTCTTCACGAACGAGCTAGGCCGGCCGCTCACCTACGGAACGTGGAAGCGCACCTGGAAGGCCGCGACGTCCAGCCTGAGCAGCGACCTCGACACGCACGGCCTGCGGCACTTCACGGCATCAGCCATGATCTCCGGTGGGGCCAGTGTTATGCAGGTGCAGACCGTGCTTGGGCACTCGTCCGCAGCGATCACGCTGCGGGTCTACGCCCGGCCTTTGGGCGGAGATCCCAGCTCACGCGCGACCGCGACGTTCGCGATGACGGTGCGCTTCTTACGCTCGTTGAAACGCTAGCCACGGCTCGTGCAGGCGCTGGTTGCCGGCATGCCCGCGGGCTCGCGCGGCGGCCGGGGCCAGGTCCCACCGGTCGCGCATGGTCTTCGGTCGGCCGGTAGGGCCTGCCGGTGGTGCCAGGCGGCCTCGAGCAGCAGCCGGCGGGCGTGGGTGTTGCCGGTCTTGGTGATCGAGCCCTGGCGACCGGCCCTCGCCGCTCGGAGCTCTCGGTCGGCACGAGCCCGATGTAAGCCCCGATCGTGGAGCCGCTGTACCGTCTCCAGTCGCCGACCTCGACGGCGAGCCCGAACGCGGTCAGCGTCGAGACGCCCCGCAGGCACTGCAGCCGTTCACTACCGTCTTCCAACTGCGCTCGTGGGCCATCTCGATGATCGCCTTGTCGAGCCTCGCCCGCCGCGATGTCGCCATCAGCACCGTCTCCTAGCGTCGTGTCGTACGCCGGCCTGCAACCCTGTCTATCTCGAAAGACTGCCATCCTAGCCACTGCTCGTGAGCGCCTGTCCAGGCCGTGCCACCGGACCACACGATCCCCTGCCGCAACAGCAGCTTGTACGTGCTGATGCCTCGCCCGCATCAGGTCGGCTGCGTCACGTCCTCCCGTACACGGTCACCAGGTCGCGAGCGGCCTAGGCCGCGGCCTTCTTGGTCTCCCAGAAGATCTGGGCGATCTCGTCGATCTTGGCGATGAGCGCGTCGGCGTCCGCGGGGTCCCACGACGCCTTGGTGCCACCGGCACCGGCGGCCTTGGTGGCCTCGTTGAACAGCTGGTTGAGTTGGGGGTACTTCTCGAAGTGCGCCGGCTTGAAGTAGTCGGTCCACAGCACCCAGAGGTGGTGCTTGACGAGGTCCGACCGCTCCTCCTTGATGGCGAGGGCGCGGGCCTTGAAGTCGGCGTCGTCGCTGGCGGCGGCCTTGGTCATGCACGCCTTGACCGACTCGGCCTCGAGACGGGCCTGAGCCGGGTCGTAGACGCCGCACGGCAGGTCGCAGTGGGCGCTGACCACGAGGGTGGGAGCGAGGAAGCGGGACATGGGCATGAATCCCTTCAGAGGAGGACGGACGTTCAGGAGTGGTCCAGTCCTGCCAACCTACCCTCGCCGCGGTCGCCCGGCCACGGCACCCGGGTGAGGACCCGGGCCAGGACGTCCGCCTCCGGGATGCCGCCCACGAGCCAGGAGTCGACCCCCTCGCGCGGGTTGTCGCGCTCGACCCACCAGCAGCCCGGCTCGCCCGGCGCCGGCCCGACGACACGCTTGACCGCGACCGGTCGCGGTCCGTCGGGTCCGTCGGGCAGCCGCACGACCGCGAGCCGCCCCGGGCGCGGCTCAGCTCCGTAGCGGACGAGGAGCCGGTCGCCGTCGTGGAGGGTGGGCTCCATCGACCGGCCGCGGACCAGGACGAGACCGAGCCTGGGGATCCGCGCGCGAGGAGTCACGCCTGCGTCCTCGTCGCCATGTGCGCATCCTCCCAGGCTCGGTAGGGTGCGAGCCGTGCCCAGCTCCTGTCTCGTGACCGGGGGCGCCGGTTTCATCGGCTGCGCACTCTCCGGGCCGCTCGCCGACCGGTTCACCGAGGTCCGTGCCGTCGACGTGCTCCACCCACAGGTGCACGCGACGCCCTCCCGGCCACCGGCTCTCGACGCACGGGTCGGGCTCGTCGTCGCCGACGTGCGCGACCCGGCGGCCTGGGACGAGGTCCTGGAGGCCTTCCGGCCCGACGTCGTGGTCCACCTGGCGGCGGAGACCGGCACCGGCCAGTCGCTGACCGAGGCGACCCGGCACGCGTCGGTCAACGTCGTGGGCACGACGACGATGCTCGACGCGCTGGCCCGGCACGGGGTCCGGCCCGACCGCCTCCTGCTCGCGTCCAGCCGGGCCGTCTACGGCGAGGGCGCCTGGCGCAACGACGCGGGCGCGCTGGTCTACCCGGGGCAGCGCTCGCACGCGATGCTCGACCGGGGCGAGTGGGACGTCCCCGGGCTGACCCCGGTGCGGGCGGACGCGCGCGTGGTCGAGCCACGGCCGAGCAGCGTGTACGCCGCGACGAAGCTGGCGCAGGAGCACCTCGTCCGCGCGTGGTCCCTGTCGTTCGGCACGCACCCCGTCGTCGTGCGGCTCCAGAACGTCTACGGCGCCGGCCAGTCACCCACCAACCCCTACACCGGGATCCTGCCGCTCTTCGCCCGGCTGGCGGCCGAGGGACGACCGATCCCGCTGTTCGAGGACGGCCGCATCGTCCGTGACTTCGTCCACGTGGGCGACGTCGTCGCGGCCCTGCTGGCCGCCCTGACCGCCGACCTGGCGCCCGACGCCGTCACCGACATCGGCACCGGCATACCCGTCACCATCGCGGAGGTGGCGGGGCGCATCGCCCAGCGCTACGGCGCTCCGGCCCCCACCATCACCGGGGCGTTCCGCGACGGGGACGTGCGGTACGCGTGCGCCGACCCGTCGGCGGCCCGCGAGGCGTTCGGGTGGGTGCCGCGGGTCGACCTGGACCAGGGGCTGTCCGCCCTGTGCCGGTGGCTCGACGCGCAGTGACCCGCTGGGTCCCGTGTCGGCGTCAGGCGAGGGAGCGGCGGTAGGCCAGGCAGTCCTCGTAGGCGGGGAGCAAGCCCTGCTCGAGAGCCTGGGCGAGCGTCGGGGCGGCGGAGTCCCTCTCCGAGAGGAGGGGCGTGAACCCCTCGGGGAACGTCAGAGCGAGCTGCTCGTCCAGCGGGGTCAGGCCTCGCTCCCGGGTGGGGGCGAAGACCTCGGAGCACAGGTAGACGGCGGTGCCGTCCTCCATGCACGCCAGCGCGTGGCCGAGGCCCTCGGACAGGTAGACCGCGCGGCGGTCGACGGTGTCGAGCCGGACGCTGTCCCACTGGCCGAAGGTCGGCGACCCCACACGGATGTCGACGATGAGGTCGACGAAGACCCCGCTGACGGCGGTGACGTACTTCGCCTGGGAGGGCGGGACGTCGCTGTAGTGGATGCCCCTCACCGCGCCGGCGGTGGAGACGGAGATGTTCGTCTGCCTGACGGCCATCTCGTGGCCGATCTCCTTGGCCAGGTGGTCGGCTCGGAAGCCCTCCGCGAACACCCCGCGGGGGTCCGGGAACTGGCGGGGCGTGACCTCCCAGGCCCCCTCGATCGACAGCGCGCGGAACTCCATCAGCCGTGGTCCTTCCCCTCGGAGAGCAGGCTCTGCATGTAGACGCCGTAGCCGCTCTTGACGAGGGGCTCGGCCAGTGCGGCGAACTCGGCGTCGCTCAGCCAGCCGTTGCGCCAGGCCACCTCCTCGACGCAGCCGATCTTGTGACCCTGGCGGGCCTCGACGACGTGGACGAACTGGCTGGCCTCGAGCAGCCCCTGGAACGTGCCCGTGTCGAACCACGCTGTCCCGCGGGGGAGCACGCCGACCGACAGGGACCGGCGGCTGAGGTAGGCGTCGTTGACGCCGGTGATCTCGAGCTCGCCGCGGGCGCTGGGCCGCAGGTGCCGGGCGATGTCGACGACGTCGTTGTCGTAGAAGTAGAGGCCGGGCACGGCGTAGCTGGACTTGGGCGTGGTCGGCTTCTCCTCGATCGAGAGCACCGTGCCGTCGTCGTCGAACTCCACCACGCCGTACGCCGACGGCTCGGTCACGTGGTAGGCGAAGACGTGGCCGCCCTTCAGCTCGGCGTTGCCCCTGAGCGAGGTGCCGAGGCCGCGTCCGTAGAAGATGTTGTCGCCGAGGACGAGGGCCACGCTGTCGCCGCCGATGAAGTCAGCCCCGATGATGAACGCCTGGGCGAGGCCGTCGGGGGAGGGCTGCACGGCATACGAGATCTCCAGACCCCACGCCCGCCCGTCACCGAGGAGCCGCTGGAACTGCTCGACGTCCTGCGGTGTCGTGATGAGGAGGATCTCGCGGATTCCCGCCATCATCAGCGTGGACAGCGGGTAGTAGACCATCGGCTTGTCGTAGACCGGCATCAGCTGCTTGCTGATCGCCCGGGTGATGGGGTGCAGCCGGGTACCCGATCCGCCGGCCAGCACGATGCCCTTCACGAAGGGTCAGCGTAGGGCGAGCGCGTCGATACCCTGATCGCCATGAAGATCCTCGTACCGGGGGCGGCCGGAATGCTCGGCCGCGCCGTCTGCGCAGTCCTCACTGCGGCCGACCATGAGGTGAGAGCGACGGATGTCGAGAGTTTGGACATCACCGCTGCGGACCAATGCCGGGAGGCGGTGGCGGGCTACGACGTCGTTGTAAACGCCGCCGCCTGGACGGCGGTCGACGCCGCCGAGACGCACGAGCGGGAGGCCTTTGCCGTCAATGCAACGGGGGTGGCCAACTTGGCCCGGGCCTGCCGTCTGGCCGGTGCCAGGCTCGTACAGATTTCGACCGACTACGTCTTCGACGGCCAGGGTCGCACGCCCTACCTGGAGAATCATCCGCTAGCGCCGATATCTGCCTACGGGCGCACGAAGGCGGCCGGGGAGTGGGCGGCCCGGGCCGAGTGCCCTGATGCGCTCATCGTGCGGACCGCGTGGCTCTATGGACCGGGTGGCGGAAACTTCGTTGCCTCCATGGCGAGGCTGGCCAGCGAGCGGCAGACGGTGTCAGTTGTCACCGATCAGCAGGGCCAGCCAACGGCTACCCGTGACGTCGCGGGCGCGGTCCGGGACCTGCTCGCCGCCGGGGCGCCCGCCGGCACCTACCACGCCACCAGCGAAGGGACGACTACCTGGTTCGGCCTGGCCCAGGCCGTCTTCGCAGAGCTTGGCCTCGACCAGGGCCGGGTGCTGCCCACGACCAGTGCGGCGTACCCCGCCCCGGCGCCGCGGCCCGCATATTCCGTCCTCGGCCATGAGCGCACCCGGGAGATCGGCCTGAGCCCGCTCCCACATTGGCGTGCGGCTCTCGCCGAAACGCTTGCGGACGTGCTCTCGGCTCAGGCTGCTGCGGCCCTGTAAGCCTGGAGTGTCGTCGTCGCACAGTGTCGCCAGGTGAAACCTGCGGCTCGCGCCCGTCGAGTCGTCGACGTGCCGGGCGGGGCAGTCAATGCTTGCGTCAAGCCGCTCAGGAGGGCCTCAGCGCAGTTGGGGTCCGCGAACACCGCCTCCTCGCCCAGCGTCTCTCGCGTGACGGCAAGATCCGCGGCAAGCACGGGAACCCCGCACGCCAGCGCTTCCAGCGGCGGGAAACCAAACCCTTCGTAGAGTGACGGGAACGCCAAAGCACTGGCCCCTGAGACCACGCGGCGCAAGGCTCTATCTGAGAGGCGACCCGTGAGCACGACCCTATCCGCCGGGATCCCGGAGATGTCGAGCGCCGCGCCCCAGCCCTGTGCACCGACAAGGACGAGCGGAGGCAGGTCGCTGCCGCGTTGCGCCGCCAACCGGTATGCCTCCAGCAGGGTCCCGAGGTTCTTGCGCGGCTCCAAGGTGCCGACGGCTAGGACGTACTCAGTCGGGATACCTGGTGGGGGCGGCTCGGTGGGGTCGACCAAGAACCACTCCCGGTCTACACCCAGCGGGGTGACGTGGACCCGGTCAGGGGGCAGGTTGTACGTCTCGCGGATCTCATCTCCCATGGCGTGTGTAACGGCGCAGACGATCGCTCCGCGGCGCAAGCCAGCAGGCACGAGGTGCCGGTAGGCCAACGACGCCCGGTCTACTGCATTCGGGTAGCGCATGAAGGCTAGGTCGTGGATGGTCAGGACGCTTTTCGCGTGCCGGGCGGGGGGCGCAACAAAGTTGGTGCCGTGGAAGACGTCGACCGGTCCGCAGATCAGCTCCGCGGGCGGCCACGGCGCACGCTGCCAGGCGGCTCCAGCAGCCGTGCGGGCAGCTGTCGTCTACACCGCGTGACCCCGGACGGCAGGAGGTCGTCCAGGGCTCCCGCGCCGCTAGCTGTGAAGGCTGTCGCGATGAGGTCCACGTCGGGTTGGTGATTCGCTAGCTCCCGGACCAAGTGGTGCACGTAGTTCCCTACTCCGGTGCGCGGTCCGAGTAGGGGAGTCGCAATCGCTTAGCTGACCTTCACGACGGCGAGCCTAGCGACGTCAGGGCGGGGTCCGTCGTTGTCAGATGTATCGGACCGCCTGGTGCTTGGAAAACCCCGCAGAGTCCCAGAGCAGGGCCCCAGACGACGTGTACTCGACGATGTTGCCGTCGTTCTGGACCACGATGTAGGCGTTCGGTCGGTAGATGAACGTGGCCCATACTGCACGCCCGTCGGGCGCGTAAATGACGACGTTGCCGTCGGCTTGAGCGGCGAGCCGTGAGCCGGGGACGCTGGTCATGGTGGCCCACATGACCTGCCCCCGGGCGTTGTACTCGACCAAGTTTCCGTCTACCTGCATCCTCAGGACCACCGCGTTGTCGTGGCTCCAGACCGACTGGCCCGAGGCGAGGTCAGTGAAGGCGCGCTTGGGTATGAACCTCTGGGCTTTGCGCCCCGTAAAGCCGTTGCTGTCCCAGAGGGCGTTACCTGACGCGGCGTACAAGACCAGGTTGCCGTCGTCTTGCATGATCAGGCGCGCACCAGGGTAGTACACGCCGGCGGTCCATAACGGAAACCCGTCTTCACCGTCATAGATGACGACATTCCCGTCAGCCTGGACCACGAAATAGCTGCTGTACGGCACATTGGTCGCCGAGGACCAGATGGCCCGGCCAGCAGCGTCGTAGATGACGAGGTTGCCGTCGACCTGCATGCTGAGGCGATAGGTGCCGCTCGAGGAGCGGACGGGCTGGCCGCCGGCACTCAGGGTGGACAGGACCTGGCCCCGTGACTGGCTTTGGGTGATGTAGCTGGCGGCACGTGCGGCGATCGTGGGGAGCAGCGGGTATAGCGCGTCGCCGGGGCAGTCGGTCTGGTCGACATCACGGTGCCCAGAGACCACCCGGACAGTGACGGCGGTACCGGCCGGATAGCCCGTCCAGGGTCCGCCGGCCGAGACCAGTGTGGTGCGGCCCTGCGGGTCCAGTCCATGGAGCGACAGCTTCCAGCCCATGACCTTGCTCATGGCGTCGGTCATCGCCGTGGGCGGGGCCGCCGTGGTGAAGTCTCCAATACCTGACACGGCGAAGGTGTACAGGTTGAATCCGCCTGCTTGAGCACCAATCACCGGCAGGTCTACGCCGCCCGCACGGCCCTCAAAGACCTAGTAGCGGTCGACAAGAAACTGGTAGCCGATATCGCACCAGCCGTTGCCATTGACGTGAAAGGCGTAGATGGACCGGACGAGGGCCGCCGAGTCGCTTGGTGAGTAGTTGTTCGAGTTGACCGTGTGGTGGACAAAACCCGCCTTGATGGTGGACGAGTAGGACGGCGAGCAGGTCCGCAGGCTCTCGTCAGCTCCCCACTGTGAACGGGTGATGATCGACGGGGCGATGGCGGCGCTATGGGCGGCCGCGCCAGAGGTCGACTGCGGGTTGGCGTCCGAGGGTGACCGGCCGCCATCCACGTCACGAGCTCTAGGCGGCCGGGAACAGGTCCCCTCGAGGAGTCAACGCGGACCTGGACGGCATCACCCGACGCCGTGACTAGGGGCTCGGTCGTGACCCGGTCCCCTGCCCCGCGGGCGTCAGCCGAGCCCGGGTCACCTCCGCCCTCCGGGGCCAGGGGCTGCCAGTCCAGCCATGTTCCGTTTTCCCGGACGCGCACCTGCACCACGGGCTCGGCGCCATTGGCAGCCCGCTTCCACGACACGCCGACCGCGTTGAACGCGCCGGGTGTGATCTCGGGCGTCAGCACTGCAGGCGTCTTGAGCGAGCTGACGCGGCCGAGTGGGCCGGCCGAGCCCCGCGCGGCCGCAGCGACGGCGTCTGTGGTCGAAGGTGGCGGGGGAAGTGGCGAGAGCGCCGGAATCGACGCCCGCGATGCTCTGCCGAGTGACATGGGGTGCCACGGGCCGGGCCTGGGCGAAGGCGGGGATCACCACGGGCGCAGTGAGCAGGACGGATGCAGCGGCGACGACGCCGACCGATCTGGTCTTTATGCCTCCATGCGCGCACATCCCAGGACAACGTGGGGCACTCTTTGCCCCGGATGACGCACAAGTGTCTCAAGGTTCCCACAGCCTCACCAGCCCCTCCTGTAACGAGTCGGTTGCAGCGAGCCCGTCGGATAGCCTGCGCGGCATGGATCTTGGCCCCTCGCTGCGCCATCCTTGGAGGAGTCGTCATTCGGTGTCCTCGGCCGTGCCCTCATTCAGCGACCGTCACAACGACGTCGACGGTGGCGATGGTCTCTTGCGCGTGTGGCTGCTGGAGGTAGATGCGGCCACCACCGTCTCGCTTCCGCCGCCCAACTCCTGGGGGCGTCGGGCCACCTTGCCCTTCCGCGCGGTGCGTCGCCTGGCGGTCCTGGTCTCCGAGGTAGGTCCCCAGCAGGCGGCAGTGGTGTCGACGGAGTATGTGCGGCGACGCTTGACGGACCGTGCATGAGTCCCCCGGTGGTCCCGGCGGACCGTGACCGAGCCGCCGAAGCAGACTCCCGGTCGGCACTCGCAGAAGATCTCCTAGCGGCCACACGGCAGCGGCTCACGGTCGTGGCCCCGACCCTGCTGGGCTCGTCGACCGCGGACGGGGACGGGTCTGTAGCGGACCTGCTGCAGAGGGTCACGTTGGCAGTTGCCGATAATCCCGCCCTCGACCGCGTCTGGCGCCTGGTGGTGGGGCTCACCGGTTGCTATCCCGACGCCAGCACCGTGCACCTCGCTCGGCGGAGGCTGCGGCTCGCCCCTGCGGGCGCTGAGGTGTCAGCCCTTCTCGACGCTCTGCTCGAGGGCGACGTCACTCGCTACGACCCATCCCGGCGGGCTGTACTGGTTGATCGGGGAGTACTCGTCGACGTCGACTTCTGCGCCACCGAGCCACATCACAACACGGGGATCCAGCGTGTCGTTCGGCAAACGATGCGCCGCTGGGATCGCGATCGTCCTGCGCAGCTCACCGCCTGGACGCGTCGACAGGGGGGGCTGCGCGAGCTCACCGCCGGCGAACGCGGGCGCGTCGTCTCGTGGGGCGAGCACCAGACGGAACCGGGAGCCGACGACACCCATCTCCCGCTGATTATCCCCTACCGCTCCGTGCTGGTCCTCCCGGAGGTCGCCAAGCAGCCCCTGTGCGGCCCGCTCGCAAGCCTTGCATCGTTGTCGGACAACAGGGTGGCCATGGTTGTCCACGACTGCATCCCGATCAGCAGCGCGGGCGCCGTGCCGAGGGCAGAATCGGAGCGGTTCACCAAGTACCTCGCGGTCGTGAAGTCGGCGCATCTGGTCTCGGGGGTCAGCGAGACGGCTGCCGCAGAGTTCCAGGGCTTCGCGGATGCGGTCACTGCTCAGGGACTACCCGGGCCACGCGTGATCGCCGTGCGGCTCCCGGTCGATGAGCCGGACCGGCGGCCGTCCGCCGGCGACACTGTTGCGGATCCCACACCGGAGCTCGGCGAACCGTTGATTCTCGTGGTCGGTAGCCATGAACCGCGCAAGAACCACGGCGCCGTCGTCTTCGCGGCCCAGCGTCTATGGGGCGAAGGTCTGAAGTTCCGTCTTCGGTTCGTGGGGGGCGGTGACCGACGTCTGACGCGCCCGTTCGACCGGGCCGCCCAGGCGATGGCCGAGCGCGGGCTGCCGGTAGAGGTCGGCGCTCTGCGGATGACAGCCAGCTGCTCGCGTCCTACCGAGCGGCCCGGTTCACCGTCTTCCCCTCTCTGCACGAGGGGTTCGGGCTTCCCGTTGCCGAGTCTCTGGCGCTTGGGGTTCCGGTGATTACGTCGGACTACGGCAGCACTGCCGAGATCGCGGAGGACGGCGGCTGCCTGCTTGTCGACCCCCGCAGCGACGACGCGGTCACCGGCGCCATTCGCTCTTTGCTTACGGATGATGCCCTTTATTGGCGACTTGTTGCGGAGTGCAGCGCTAGGCCACCTCGCACGTGGCAGGACTACGCCGATGACCTGTGGACTGAGGCCGTCGAGCCGCTCCTGGAACCGACTCGATGAGCGCACACGGGATGGGCGAGGGTGCGTCTGGTGCTCTTACCTTGGGTGCCACCGGCACCGGCGACGACCTGACTGGCACGGCCTGGCAGAGGCCCTCGCCGACGGTCGGGAGGACGCCATCTGGCTGACCTTTGCCGTCCTCGACAGCCGGTTTCCCGAGGCGGAGCAGGTGCGTCGCGCTCGTCGGCATATTCGGACTGCCGGTGCCTGGGGTCATTCCTCGGGCCATGGAGGCGGCGGCGGCGGATCGGCGTGCGCCGCGCCCCCGTCGACGTTCTGACCGAGACAGTGGTGCTGGATGTGCATGACACCGCCCACACCAGGCTTGGCACCGGCATCCAGCGCGTCGTCCGACAGATTTTGCAGCGTTGGGACGGCCCCGCCGCCCTGGTCGGCTGGGACCGATCGCTGACCGCGATGCGACAGCTTTCCCGACGAACGGGACAACGCCCGGTTTGGCGGTCGGCAGGTCGACCGCGGCGGGCGCCATGACGTCGTCGTCGTGCCCTGGCGATGTCGCTACCTACTGCTTGAGCTGGCGGTGGAGGACGTGCGCACTACGCGGCTGGCTGCCATGGCGCAGTTCTCCGGAAACAGCACGGCGGTCGTCGGGTTCGACTGCGTACCCATCACCTCGGGCGAGACTACCGGCGACGGGATGGGCGGGGCGTTGCGCGCAACCTCGTCGCGGTTCTATTTCGACAGAGTCATTCCCATCTCAGCGTCGGCCGGCCGTGAGTATGCGGGTTGGCGCAAAATGCTTGTCGGCACCGGTCTCCCGGCCCGCAGATCTCCGTCCTCGAACTGCCGTGGGAGGTCCCGACCGGCGGCGGTGACCAGCAGGAGGCGCTGGCCACCCTTGGTTCCGAGGGCCTGCCCCTACTCCTGTGCGTCGGTAGCCACGAGCCACGCAAGAACCACATGGCCGTCCTCTATGCGGCAGAGTCGCTGTGGTTAGAGGGGCGCCGGTTCGCCCTGCCTTCATAGGAGGCAACAGTTGGAACAGCGAGCACTTCGGCGCAGAGGTCGACCGGCTGCAGCAACGGGGGTGGCCGGTCCGCACCGCCACAGGCGTTCCCGACGACGTTATCGTCGGGTACCGGGCGGCGTCGGCGGTGGTCTTTCCATCGCTCAACGAAGGTTTCGGGCTGCCGCTCAGTGAGGCGCTCTCCGTGGGCACTCCGGTCGTCACGTCAGGCTACGGACGCATGCGAGAGATCGGGGAGGGACGAGGGGCCGCGCTCGTCGACCCCCGCGACGACGATAGCGTGCTCGAGGGTGTGCGAGCGGTCATGTTCGACGAGGTGTCCCGGAAGCGACTCTTGGCGGAGATCGCGGCGCTGAAGTTCCGGACCTGGGGCGACTACACCCGCGAGCTCAGGCCCTGACCAGTAAAGACGGGTGAGCCGGTGGACGTCACCGTCCTCGCGACGCAGCTCTCCGCGTCTGTGCCCGGAGGCGCAGGCCGTTACACGATCGAGTTGCTGAGGGCTCTGAGTCATTCCGTGCCTGCCGGCGCCCGTCTGCGCGCGGTACGGCTGCCTGGCCGGGGCGCCGCCGATGTGCTCGACCAGGTGCCAGTGTCGACGAGTACCCTCCCGGTGACCTTTCCGCTCCTCGCGCGGCTTTGGTCCCGCGGCCTTCCGCCGTTCCCCCACCCGTCGGACGTCCTTCACGCGCCCACGCTGCTCTTCCCGAGGGTGCGGCGCAGTACCCGGCTGGTCGTCACCATCCACGACGTCGTCCCCTGGACCCATCCCGAGACTCTCACCACCCGCGGTGTCGCCTTCCACCGCAAGATGGGCGCCCGTGCAGCGGGGGTCGCTGCGGCCGTTGTCACCCCGACCGAGGCAGTGGCCGAAGCCGTCCGCGAGTTGCTGCACCCTGTGGGTCCGGTGGTCCCGGTCCTTTCGGGGGCACGGATCACCTCCCCGCCGGCGGACGCCGTTGACCGTGTGGCACGCCTCGGGGTGTCGGGTCCCTACGTGCTCTTCGTCGGAACGGCTGAGCCGCGCAAGGGTCTCGACATCCTCATCGCAGCGATGCGCCGGCCCGAGCTGGGCTCGGGCGACCCTTGTCGTCGCGGGGCCTCCGGGATGGGGCGACGTTTCGGTGCGGAGACTTGCCCTGGTGGAAGGAGTGGACCACGACCGCGTGATCGTGACCGGAACGCTGTCGGATCTGGACCTGTCCAGCGTGTATGCCGGTGCGCAGGTCGTCGTACTGCCCAGCCGAGCAGAAGGGTTCGGTCTACCCGTCGTCGAGGCGATGGCGCACGGAGTCCCGGTGGTGGTGGCGTGACGATCCGGCCCTGGTGGAAGTGGCTGGCGGAGCCGCCATGTCCGCCCCGATCGGGGACCATTCCGCGCTCGCGACGGCGTTGGGTCAAGTGCGGACCGACAGGCGGTTGCGCGAGTCCCTCGTCGCACGAGGGCGTGCGCGAGCGCTCGAGCTGACCTGGGAACGGACGGCCGAGCGTCTATGGAGTGTCTACGCCCCGGTAAGCACTGCCTGAACTGCTCAGGTGCCCCGACCCGCTGAGGGAGACGGTCGAGGCGGGCACCTCAACGGTGGCTGCGCGAACCGGGCTCAGGGTGGGGTCCAAGGTCACCAACCCGATCTCGGTCCCCCGTGCGGTCACGATGAGACGCGCTCCATCGCGCATGCGGTGCAGTTCGGCGCCCGCCCCGTCGGCGACCGCACCATGCACGCTGTACGTCCCCTCTCCAAGCATCGTCCGTTCGATGTCGAAGTCGTACTGCGCAACACCATCCAGGGGTGCAAGTGGCACGCCGAGCAGCTTAGTGTTCGTCCCGTAGATGACTTGACCCGGGGAGTCGAACCCCATGCCGAGGACCATCGGCCGACCGGCTCGCTTTGAAGGTGACGCGAATGGTGAATCATCGCCGGGGGTTGTCCTCTTGCGGACCGCCGTCGTGCATCACGTGGATCCGACGACCTGCGCGACCGCTCGGGGCCGCACCGTGTCCCGTTCTCGTTCCGCCGTTCGTCCGGCGGGAGTCTGACGAAGTCGGCCCAAGGAGGCGCAGCGTTCAGATGGCGGGCCGTCGGCCTGGATCCCGCCGTGTTCGAGGACGACCGCCCGGTCGCACATGTCGGCCACCTGGTCGAGGCCGTGGGAGACGAGGACGATCGTGCGGCCCTCGTTCTGGAACTGTCGGATGCGGTCCATGCACTTGCGCTGGAAGGGCTCGTCGCCGACGGCCAGCACCTCGTCGACCAGCAGGATTCCGGGTCGACGTGCACGGCGACCGCGAAGGCCAGCCGCACGTACATGCCCGACGAGTAGAACTTGACCTGGGTGTCGATGACTGCTCGATCCCGGAAAAGTCGACGATGGCGTCGAAGTACCGTTCGGTCTGCGCCCGACTGAGGCCGAGGATCGACGCGTTGAGGTAGACGTTCTCGCGTCCGGTGAGGTCTGGGTGGAAGCCGGCGCCGAGCTCGAGCAGGGCGGCCATCCGTCCACGGTGCAGGACGGTGCCCGCCGTCGGCTGGAGGATGCCCGCCGATCAGCTTGAGCAGCGTGCTCTTGCCGGACCCGTTTGGTCCGATGAGGCCGACCGTGCTGCCCGCATCGATGTCGAGGTCGACGTCCCGCAACGCCCAGAAGTCCTCCTTGTGCCGGTTGGACCGACCGAAGTTGACGACGCGCTCCTTGAGGGACTTCTCCTTGCGGATGACGAACCGCTTCGAGACCTCCCGCACCTCGACGACCTGTGGTGCGCCCATCACAGCTCCTGCGCGAAGTTGCCCTGCAGCCGGGCGAACACACGCTGGGCTCCCCACACCGCGACGATGCCGATCAGCAGAGACACGAGGAGGTTCACACCGAGGCCGGGCGGCGAAGGCCGACCTTGGCCTTGGACCCAGAAGGTGCGCTGGAACCCGAGGACGGCGAGCGTCATGGGGTTGGCGAGGTAGATCTTCTCCCACGCAGACGTGCCGAGCGCACCGGACACCAGCTGCCATGAGTACACGATCGGGCATGCCCAAAAAGCGATCATCAGCCCAATGTCGACCAGGTACTGGACGTCGCGAAGGAAGACGTTGACTGCGGACAAGGCCAGGATAGCCTCAAGCGAGGCGCCCAGATCGACAGAATGACGGCGAGGCAACAGCGAGTAGGTACAGCCCACCCGGGCTCCTGTGGGGAATTGGCCGGTGAGCAACGTCGACCGCCGGTAAGGACGAGCAGCTGGATCGCGAAGTTGAACAGCGACGACCCCAGACTGCTCAAGGGAAAGATCTCGCGGGGGAAGTAGACCTTCTTGATCAAGCCGCCGTTGCTCACAATCGACCCTGTACCGCTCGTCACCGTCTCCGAGAACAAGGTCCACGCGGTCAGGCCGGTGTACATGAAGATGGCAAAGCCAGGGATGGAACGCGCTGCGCCCAGGAACTTGCCCAAGGCGATGTAGTAGATGAGGAGAAGAGCAAGCGGACGCAGAAGGCTCCAGATGAAGCCGAGCGTGCTGTCCTTGTAGCGAGCCTTGGCTGCCGCCGGGTCAGCATGCCGAGCAGCTCACGGTGCGCCAGGATGTCGCGAACCTGACCGATCCAGCCGTCGGTCAGCCCCGAGCATGGGCAGGCGGGCACGAGGGGTAGTTCGGCCAGCCGTTGGCTCGCAGCTGGCTCGCATGGCTCGTCACTGTCGCATACCCTTCCGCGGGGGGCCGAGGACCGGCCCCCCTTCTGGCTCACGAGTGAATCTACCGGCCGCCCCTGGTTCTCTCCTATCGGCGTGGCCGTAGCCTGCTCGTCTGAGCAGGGCGTCGCTCCCGGTAGGGTCAACGCCATGCCCGCGCGCTGATCACCGGCATCACCGGTCAGGACGGCCTGTACCTCGTCGAGCTCCTGCTGGCCAAGGGATACGAGGTGTTCGGGCTGATCCGCGGCCAGAACAATCCCAAGACCGAGTTCGTCGCGCCAGGTGCCGGACGTCAAACTGGTCACCGGCGACCTGACCGATCTGTCGAGCCTGCTGCGGGCGCTGCGGAGTCGGCCCAGCCGGACGAGGTCTACAACCTGGGCGCGGTCTGCTTCGTCGCGTACTCCTGGGAGCAGGCCGCGCTGACCACCGAGGTCACCGGGACGGGCGTGCTCAACATCCTCGAGGCGATCCGGCTGCACGCCGCCGACGACCCGAGCCGGGTGCGCTTCTACCAGGCGTCGAGCTCGGAGATGTTCGGCAAGGTGCAGGAGACGCCGCAGACGGAGCGACCCTGCTGTGGCCGCGCTCGCCGTACGGCGTGGCCAAGGTCTTCGGCCACTACATGACGATCAACTACCGCGAGTCGTACGGGATGCACGCGTCGAAGCGGCATCCTGTTCAACCACGAGTCGCCGCGCCGGGGGCCGGAGTTCGTCACCCGCAAGATCAGAGGCGCGGCGCACGGATCGCCGGGCAGCAGGCGGAGCTCACCTGGGCAACCTCGACGCCCGGCGCGACTGGGGCTTCGCCGGCGACTACGTCGACGCGATGTGGCGGATGCTGCAGCAGCCCGCAGCGAGGACTACGTGGTCGCCACCGGCGAGTCGCGCCAGCGGCGAGCTGCTCGAGGCGGCGTTCGCCGCGGGTCGGCCTCGCCGACTGGGAAGGGCCACGTCCGCACGACCCGCGGTTCTTCCGGCCGGCCGAGGTGGACCTGCTGACGGGGTCGCCGATGCAGGGCCAGGGTGGTGCTCGGCTGGAGCCCGAGGTCGACTTCCCCGACCGTGGTCGCCAGATGGTCGACGCCGACCTGGCCATCGAGGGTGCTGCGACGACGCAGGTGCGCCCTTGACCAGAGTCCTCGTCACTGGGGCTACGGGGCAGGACGGAACGCTGTTGGTACGCCGACTGCTCAGTGAGGGGGCCGACGTTCACGGTATGAGCATGAGCGGTGAGCGGCCGGGGGTCTGGTCGGAGCTCGGGCTCGACGCCGCCGAACTGCACGTCGCGGACCTCGCCGACGAGGCCATGGTGCGCGCCGTGGTGGATGAGGTCGCCCCTGACGAGATCTACAACCTGGGTGGTCAGACCTCGGTCGGCGCCTCATGGGACGACCCGCGTGGGAACCATTCGGTCCACGGGCCTGGGCGCGGTCGTCGTCCTCGATGCGGCGCTGGCCGCTGCAACGGGGCCGCAACCGTGAGGTCCGCGTGCGTGCAGGCGTCGAGCGCCGAGATCTTTGGCTCTGCCCGCCAGATCGCCGCAAACGGAGACCACGCCGATCGCGCCCGTGTCCCCCTATGGCGCGGCCAAGGCCCTGCGCCCACCAGATGGCGGCGGTCTACCGTTCCCGTGGTCTCTTTGTCGCCACCTGCATTCTTTACAACCACGAGTCACCGCTGCGCTCGCAGTCATTCGTGACGCGCAAGATCACTGCTGCGGCCGCCAGGATCGCCGTCCACGGCGGTGAGGTACTCCGGCTGGGCAACTTGGACGCCAGCCGCGACTGGGGGTGGGCCGAGGACTACGTCGACGCGATGGTACGGGCCTGTCGTCATCAGGAGCCGGACGACTTCGTCGTTGCCACCGGGACGACACATACGGTCGCCGAGTTCGTCGCGGCGGCGTTCTCGCGTGCAGGAATCGAGGACTGGCGCCCCCGCGTGAAGACCGACCCAGCCTTTGTGCGTCCGGTCGACGCCTCTCTTCAGGTCGGTGACACGAGCAAGATTGAACGCACTCTGGGGTGGCGCCCGACGGTGACGTTCGACGAGCTTGTGGGGCGCATGGTCGATCGCGACCTCGAACAGGTCAGGCGCGCCGCCGAGTCATAGGCCCTTCGTGACGGGTCACGATCCTTGCGCCGCATGTCCCCGGACCGTCCCGGCGCGCCGTGTAGACCCGGCGCTCGCCGGTCACCAGAAGGGGTAGTCTCACCGCCGTGGTGTCGCCCTTCATCTCGTACGCCCAGAACCGGGAGGACGTTCTCCCGGCTTGAGCGCTCCGCGGGGTTGAGAACGGCCGTTATGTTGACGTCGGCGCGAACGACCCCATCCACGAGTCGGTGAAGCACGCCTTGACGACATGGGCTGGTCGGGGATCACCGTAGAGCCGGTCCCCGCATTCGCCGCCAAGCTGCGGGAGATGCGGCCCCGGGATCAGGTGGTCGAAGCGGTGATCACCAATGATGACAACGGGACCGTCACCCTTCACCAGATCTCGAGCACGGGCCTGTCTACCTTGATGGACGAGGTCGGTGAAGGGCACCGCGGCGCCGGGTGGGAGGTCCAGGATGTTCAGGTGGTTGCCCGCCGCCTCGATTCCGTCCTCGAGGATGCAGGCTGGGCCGGGCTCGACATCCACTTCATGGTCATCGACACCGAGGGCGCCGAGCGCAGCGTCCTGGACACCCTTGACCTGAGCCGCTGGCGCCCATGGATCCTCGTCATCGAAGCCACCAAGCCCCTCAGCACGGAGACCAGCCACGAGGGCTGGGAGGAGCTCGTCCTCGGCGCGGGGTATGCCTTCTGCTTCTTCGACGGGTTGTCGCGCTACTACGTCTCTGCTGAGAAGAAGGATGAGCTGGCGCCGGCTCTCGCCGCCCCCGCCAACCCCCTCGACAACTACATCCCGTTCCAGACGCGGTCCGCTGAACGTCAGCGCGACGAGGCTCTCGCCGAGATGCATCAGCACGACGAGGAGCAGCAGTCCCTGATCCTCAGCTGGCGCTCGGCGGCGCTACAAGCCTGGGCGGCGTCTGCAGTCGCCGCCCAGGAGGAGGACCTGCGCCACCAGCTCGCCCAGAAGGACAACCACATCCGTCACGTGGACGCTGAGCTGGCGGCGATCCGCCGCACTCTGTCGTGGCGCATCACCGAGCCGCTGCGCACGTTCCGCACCCGCGGTGGGCGACGTTGACCGCTGTAGAAAGACCTCACCCGCAGTGACCACCAGCCCGAGCGTGCACGAGAGCGCCCTCGCCGAGCGGCTGCGCGTCATCGCGCCGTACCTGTTGCCAGGTACCTTGACCGGCGACCCGACGAGTGACCCCGTACGCGAGCCGCGGCTTGGCGGGTCTGAGGACGGAAGGCCCGGGGATGCCGGGTCGCTGCTGGAGGCCCTTGTCGGGGTCGTCGCCACGACCGGCGACGCCGCCAGCCTGATGGGCTCTGCTGACCTCGGTCTGCGGCGCTTACCCGACGCGCGATGACATGGACCGGGTGCGGGTCGGGTCGAGCTCGCCGCGCCGCAGCTGCGGACGCTGGCCTTCCTCGAGGCGGCCCACCCCCTGGCCGTGGTGGGTGACTTGTCGGCCCAGGTCACAGTCGTGACGGGTAGCGTTCTCGCTGACGTCGACTTCACCGCAAAGAACGACCTGAACAGCGGCATCCAGCGGGTCGTCCGAAGCCTGCTGCCGTTCTGGTCGGCCGAGCGCGGGGTGGTGCCCGTGGCCTGGGCTCACGGTGGCGCCGCGCTGCGCACCCTCGCCGACGTGGAGACCGACCGGGTGCTGCGCTGGGGGTCCGCGCCGCGCCGCGCCGACCCCGTGCCCGCCGTCGGCCGCACCCTCCTGCTGCCCTGGCGCACCGTCGTCGTCATGATCGAGACCCTGGAGGGGAGATCGCCGAACGCCTCGCCTGTATCGGTGAACGATCTGGCAACGCCTTGGTCTGCGTCGTCCACGACGCTATCCCGGTCGTCTCCTCCGACCTGGTCCTGCCTCAGGTGGCGACCACGTTCGTTCGCTACCTCACGGCGGTGAAGTTCTCGTCCCGGGTCGCTGCGGTCTCCCGGTCCGCCGGAGAGGAGTTCGCCGGGTTCGTCCAGTCCCTGCCGGTCCAAGGGCTCACCGGTCCGAAGGTAGTCGCTGTACCCCTCGGTGGGGAGTCGATCCCCGAGCTGGATCCAGGTGAAGTCCGAGAGCCGAAGATCCTCGTGGTCGGCAGCCACGAGCCGCGCAGAACGACCTGACGGTCCTGCACAGCGCGGAGGTGTTGTGGCGCGAGGGGTTGGAGTTTGCCGTGGAGTTCATCGGTGCCGGCGGTTGGGGTGATGACTTCCCCGACGGGTCAACGAGCTGCGGCTGGCCGGCCGCACCGTGACGGTGCGTCAGGCGGTCTCCGAGGAGGAGCTCGAGCAGGCCTACCGGACGGCCGCCTTCAATGTCTTCCCCTCGCTACACGAGGGCTACGGCCTTCCGGTCGTCGAGTCGTTCAGCCGGGGGACGCCGGTGGTGACCTCGGACTTCGGATCCATGCGCGACATCGCAGCGGTGCGGGGCGGTGACCGTCGACCCGCGTGACGCGGCGCAGCTGACCGACGTCATGCGCGAGCTGTTGACCAAGCCCGCACGGTTGGCCCAGCTGCGCGAGCAGATCGTGCGCAGCCGGCCCGCAACTGGGAGATTACGCGGACGAGCTCTGGGAGGCGCTGGTCCGTCCTGAGCTCGACCGGCTCGAGGCACCCGGACGGCCAGGCCACCGGTTCGTCGCGCAGACTCGTCCCGACGTGGACCTGGACCCGATGCGCCTGCTGCGCCGCCCGCTGGCCCGGCTGTTGACCGCCCCTGACGACCGGTCCCGCGCGCCCGATGGCCTGGCCGGTCCGCGGACCCGCCGGCACCTCAACACCCTGCCGCCGGGGGCGTCCGCGGCCGTCATGGCGCGGCTGCGTGAGGTGCGCAGCGCACCCGCAGCCGGGTCCGGCGACCGCGCGGTTTCCGGCCCGCCCGACGCTGGCGACCCTCAGACCGGCACCGAGCTCCTCGACCTCATCGGGAGGGTCGCCGAGCTGCTGACGCCCGGTGACTAGACGAGCGCGCCGCTGCTTCTCGCCGTCGACCACGGTGAGCTGCCCGTCCGCTCGGCCGTCGTCGCCGCGGCCCGCCAGGCCGAGCTGGAGGGTCCGAGCTCGCGGTCACGCAGGCCGTGGCGTCGGTCGTCCAACGGCACGCGGCGGATGCCGAGTGGCCCACGGTGCGCGTGGTGCGCGAGGCGGTCCTCGTGGACGTTCACATCCTCCGGTCGCCGGCATCGCGACGGGCGTACAGCGGGTCCCCGCCAGGTGAGTCGGCGTTGGCACGCGTACCCGGATGTCGTGATGGTGGGCTGGACGGCCGATCTCCGGGCTGTCGGTGCTCTCGTCGGCCCAGGTACAGCGCGTGGTCGGTGGTGACGACCTCGCGCCCCTGGTCGCGGGAGATCGCGGCGACGAGGTCGTCGTCCCGTGGCGGTGCACCTACCTCGTCCCCGAGCTCGCCACCGAGCCGCTGCGCACCGAACGGACCAGCTGCCTGGCCGCCAGCTCCGGCAACCACTACTCGATGATCGGGTACGACCTGATCCCGGTGACGATGGCCGAGACCTGCTACGACGTCTCCTCGGGGTTCGTGGGCGTCCTGACCGCCGCGCGGCACGCGCACGCCGTCGCGCCGATCTCCGGGGCGGCGGGCAAGGAGTTCCAGGGATGGCAGCGGATGCTTGCCGGCACGGGGTACCCCGGTCCCCGTATCGAGCCCGTCCCGCCGCCGACTGAGGTCCAGGCCGCCGATGCCGACCGGCTGGAGCGCGCCCGTCGCCGCCTCACCGTGGCGGGCCTCCCATTAGCGCTGGTGATCGGCAGCCACGAGCCGCGCAAGAACCACCGCACCGCCCGGCACGCGGCCGAGACGCTGTGGCGGGAGGGACACCGGTTCAGCCTGAGCATGATCGGCGGTAACGCGTGGAACAGCGATCTGTTCTACGAGCGCTTGCAGGAGCTGGTCGACGCCGGCCGTCCCCTCGAAGCCATCGCGCCCGCGACCGACGACCTTCTGTGGGGGGGCTACCGCATCGCCCGCTTCACGGTGTTCCCCTCTCTCAACGAGGTTTCGGCTTACCGTTGGCCGAGTCGCTCAGCTGCGGCACCCCCGCGGTGACGTCTGACTTCGGCGCCCTCAAAGAGATCGCGGAGGATGGTGGAGGCGCGGTGCTGGTGGACCCGCGCGATGACCGGGCGGTGACCGACGCGATGCGTCTTCTGCTCACCGATGAAGCTGAGCTGCAACGACTTCGCGATGAAGCGGCGGCCCGCCCCCGGCGGACCTGGGACGAGTATGCCGACGAGGTCTGGACGGTGCTCACCCGCCGGGACTGAGACTTGCCGTCCCGGGGAGGGGTCAGTCGGCCTCGACGAGGCGCCAGACCTCTGCGGCGTACATGTCCCACGTCCGCACCGGACGGCCGGCTGCCTCGGCCCGTAGCCGGGCCAGCAACGCGTCGTCGCACAGCAGCCGCTCCATGGCCTCGACGATCTCGGCGTCCTTGCGGGGGTTGACCTCTAGGGCGCCCCCGCCGGCGGCGATCTCCTTCATAGAGCCGAAGTCGGACGTCACCGTGGGAGTGCCGCACGCCAGTGACTCGGCAGCCGGCAGCCCGAATCCCTCAGCGAGAGAGGGGAACACGGTGAAACGCGAGACGCGGTATGCGGCCGCCAGCTGGGTGTCCGAGACGCCCGTCGCGACGTCTACTGGACGGCCGGCAGCCGCCAGCTCCTCGACCTTGCGGGCGAAGAGGTCTGTACCCCAGGCGCGGCCGCCGATGAAGGTGAGACAGAACCGGTGCCCACGGCGCCACAGGACCTCGGCCGCATACAGGATCGCAAGGTGGTTCTTGCGGGGTTCCGAGCTGCCGACCACGAGCACGGTCGACAGCCCGTCAACGACGAACCGACGCCGGGCGGCCTCCAGGTCGTCCGGCGTGCTGGGCGGGACCTCGAAGGGCAGGGGCACGACGTCGATCTCGGGGCCGATGCGCCCCGCACCACTGAGTGCCCGGCGCCACCCGCGGTGCTCCGCCGCGGAAGCCGCCGAGACGGGGACCAGCTGATCGAACTCACGCATCGCGGTCAGGTGGTGGCCGAAGGTGTCGTGGAACCAGTCAATCAGTGTCTCTGAGAAGGTGATGGGGATGCAGTCGTGGCTGATCGCCACGGTGCGGCAGCGGGCGAACTGAGCGAGGCTGCGGACGGACACACTGCGCCCCAGCTCCGCCAGCACCTCGGGCTCAACGAAGGTGCCCTGCCAAGGGACGACGACCGTCGGCGGCTGGGCTGTCGGCGCGCTGTCAGCGTGACGTGCGCGCATCCGGATGTCGTCGGTCTCGAGGGGGGTCAGCCGTCGCAGGGCGGTGAAGTCCGGTGTCCACGCGACCGGCACCGCGCCGTAGTCCCGTTCCCAGCGGAACGCCGTCTCCCGCACCACCCGCTGGATCCCGGTGACGAAGTTGGCCCGCAGCGTGGCCGAGACGTCGACGGTGACGGTGCCGGGCGGGAGCACCTCCACGTTGCGCAGAAGGGACTCGATCTGTCGACGCGCACACCACGGCTCCCGCCAGCGCGGACCCGGGCGTCGTGAACTCGGACTCACGTGCCACCCGGGCCACGACCCGGTCCGAGGGAATCGACCCGGTGAGGACTGCGAGCGCGAGCCACACCTCACGAGGGTCGTCGCACCGCACGACGCGGCCCAGCACGTCAGGCAGGTGGGCGACGGTCAGCTGCGGCGTCTCTGGCACCGTGCCGAGACTCGTCGGCACCGGACGCTGCAGCGCCGAGGCCAGCAGGTCCAGCCGTTCGCCCCAGACCGTCTCAGGCCGACGGTGGCCGAGCTGCCGTGAGCGCGGGCGGCGCCGGGCGGAGGGGACGGAGAGGGTCATGGAGTCTCCCCCTTGACGAGGAACTGCCAGAGCAGGCCCGCATAGTCGTCCCACGAGCGGCGAGGACGATGAGGAATCTCGGCCCGGAGCATGTCCAGCCGGTGCGGGTCGGTCAGCAGCAGCTGCATGGCATCGGCGATGGAGGCGTCGTCGCGGGGGTCCACCATGAGGCAGCCTCCGCGTTCGGCGATTTCGCGCTGGCTGCCAAAGTCGGACGTCACCACGGGGGTCCCACAGGCCAGGGCCTCGGTGACGGGCAGTCCGTAACCCTCGTGCAGCGAGGCGAAGACGACGAAGTCGGCCGACCGCAGGTGGGACCACATCTCGTCGTCCGTGAGGTAACCGAGGGTCGTGATCCTCCGGCCGTCGCCGCGCAGGCGTTCGATGGTCTCCGAGACCCCGTCAAGGTCGTCGTCGTCGCCGTCGAACATGACGACCTCGAAGTCGAGCCCTCGCAGCCACAGCCGTTCGGCCGCTTGCAGGCTTGCCCGCAGGTTCTTGTGCGGGACCCGGCGGCCCGGGAACATCACGATGGGCCAGCCGCCCGTGCGGTCGTCGGCGGACGGGCCTTCATGTGCGCCGACGTCCTCGACCAGCTCGACCTCGGCGACGGTCGGCCCGGGTATCCCCTCGGAGGCCACCATGTCGGCGAAGCCGGCGAACTCCGAAGCGGCGGAGATGCTGATGCCGGCGACCCGATGGGCGTACTTCACCGCACTGAGATAGCGCTGGAAGATACCGGACTCCCCGAGGGCGGAGCTCGGTGGTGACGATGGGGATCATGTCGTAGCCGATCAGGCCCACGAGGTTCCCGCTGTACTGCGCCAGGGCCGACAGGCGCAGGCACCCCTCCGGGTGAGGCACCTCGGGCCACAGGACAGTGGTCTGCCACGGGACGATGAGGCCGGACGGCTCGTTGCTGGCGTCGAGGACGTCGAGGTGCTGCCCGAACGCGTGGATCCGGGCGTGCTGCCGGGGGCTGAGCTCCCGGTAGCAGGACTTGTCGTCGAGGTTGCTCACAGCGAGAATCTCGTGGTCGCGGCGCCAGCGCGGGATGGTCTCCCGGACGACCCGCTGGATCCCCGTATGCGAGTCATTGCGAGCACAGCTGTCCACGTCGACCACGACCCGGTCGGACACCACCCACATCGGGAGGTCGAGGCGGCCGGCGGGGGGAGTGGACAGGATCTGATCGAGAAGGAATCGCGACGAGCGCTCGGGCCCGTCGAGGTCGATTCGCCGGGCCACGTCCTCAACGTCTTGAGCAACGGGAAATGCCGCGGCGACTGCGCAGAGGAGCAACCAGACGCGGGGGCTCGGACCCGGGGGGGATGCGCAGGCGGCCACCAGCTGCGGGAGGAGGCCCGCGGCGAGCAGCCCGGCCGGGCGCTCCAAGAGCCCTTCGGGTTCCGTCCACCCGGGCAGGAGCTGACGGGCAGCCTCACTGAGTCGCTGGTCGAGTGCCCGCAGCATCAGCTCTGGATCGGCCGTGGCTGTCGTCGTCACGGGCGACGACCGACAGACCTGACCGCCCGAAGAGGTGTGGTGACCCGCCACGACAGGGTCTGCCGCACCGCGACCGCGTCCTGCTGTGCCGCGGCGAGTGCGGCACGTAGGCTCATCAACTCCTCGTTCGAGGCCGCGACCGGCCGCGCGGTCGCGGTGGCGGCCCAAGCCGACACCGCGGCATGCCGCCAGCGCAGCATCTCAGACAGGTTGGCCTCCCGAGCCTCGTCGACCGCACGCTGGAGTCCCGAGTTCTGCACCTGGAGCTCGTGCACCTGCGCGTCAGTGAACTCGTCGAGGGAGCAGGCCGGGTAGGACAGGGTGGGCGCCAGCTCGGGGTGAGTGCCGGACCGGTAGAACCGAGAGACGCCGTCAAAAAGAGCCAGCTCAAACCCAGCGTCGGAGAGATGACCGTCGACGTCGGCACCGGCGGCTGCCGGGGAGCCCGTCACGACGACCACCCAGGGTGCCAGCGCGGCGAGCCTGCCCCCGGCCAGGACCGCGTCCAAGGCCTGCCCCTCCGCCACGATCACGAGTACGTGGAGCTCGCCGCTCGCGCGCCTTGATCGGCCCACAGCGGCACCGAACTCCTCGGCCATGTGCGGGTTCTCGACCGTGTCTCGCGGGCGGGAGGCCCGCCACTGCTCGGCTCGGGCGTTGTCGGCCGTGACCATATGGCCCGCCCAACCGTGCTCAGACAGCGCACGGGTCAACGACCGTGACTGTGGAGCGTTCCCCCCGATCTCTGCGTAGCGACCGACGTCGACGTTGCCAAGCACCCGCCAGAGAACGACGTCCTCCCGGTTCGGCGCGTACGAGATGATCGGTGCCCCTTGCACGGTTGCGATGCTAACGGACGCTCCGGACTACCTGGGAATCGGCGCGCTCGGTCAACTCATTCAGCGCCCGTTCGAACTGTGAGATGACCGTCTCGGCGCCGTACAGCTCGCGCGCGAGGGCGGCCCCGGCCACAGGGTCCGGCTGGGAGCGTTCGAGGAGGTCCAGGGCGGACGCGATGGCCGACGCGTCCCGCGGCCGGACCACCTGGCCGAAACCCGTCGCCGCGACCAGCGTGCGCACTCCGGGCCGGTCGCTCGCGATGACAGGGACACCCACCATCATCGCCTCGGCCTGCACGATGCCGAAGGCCTCCAATGAGTTGACGGACGGCAGCGCGAACACGTCGAGGGAGGCGAAGAAGTCGGGGATCCGCTCGTCGGGGAGGAAGCCGAGGAGCCGGATGCGCGGGTCGTCGCCGATATGCCGGCGGACCTTCTCGACCACACTGCCGCCGGCGACCTTGCTGAAGTCGCCCCCGATGAGGAGCCGGGCGCTGTCGTCGTGGCGAGCCCGGAACCCGTCGACGAGGTACTCCAGCCCCTTCTCCTCGACAATCCGGCCCAGGAACCCCACGTGCAGGCCGTCGCCGTCGCGGTAGCTCGGGGTGCCGCCGACGCGCAGGAGGCAGGGCGGCGGGATGACGACCTGGTGGCGGGCCAGAAAGTCCGCCAGGCGGCTGGACGCGGCGTAGTCGGCACTGCTCACGGATACGGTGGCGGCGCGTCCGAGGGCGACCCGGTGGGACAGGTCAAGGGCTGTCTCCTGGGCCCGGTTCAGGGCGCCCGGAGGCAGGCTGACGTCGCACTGGTAGGTGACGAGGAGCGGGGTGTCGCGCGCGGCGAGGGCGAGGGCGCCGGCCTCGAGCATGGGCAGGTGCAGGTGCACGACGTCGGCCTCGCGGGCCCACCTGGCCACGGTGGGGACGAAAGACGGGCTGATGACCCCCTTGCCGAACCGGGCCGCCACGGGGGTCCGCACGACGCGGACGCCGTTGAGCTCCTCCTCCACGGGCAGCGCGTCGTCGTGCCCGCTCGCGACCACCGTCACCTGCCAACCGCGAGCGGCCAGGCCCTCGGACACCACCCGGGCCGCCTCCGTGACACCGGAAACGTACGGGGCGTAGTAGTTCAGGGCGACGAGAAGTCGTCTTTTCATGGTGAAGAGGCTCCCACGAGTCTGATGGTGCGGGTCGAGCTGGTACCCGGCGTCTGCCACGTCACGCGCTCGGTGGGTCCTGGTGCGTCGGGGACCCGAGCGATGGTCTCGCCGGGGCCAAAGGTCGTGGTCGTGGTGCCGCCACCGGCGGCGGCCATCTGCAGGGCGAGCCCCGGGATCTCCGTCTGCAGGCGCAGCGACACCGCCGTAGAAGCCCCGGGGCCGTGGAGCAGCACCACTCCCGAACCGGTGCCTCCAAGCGCCCCACCCTGGTCCGGGAACGCCCACCAGGTGCTCATCTCGGTCGGGGCGACCACGGTCACAGGGGCCACGGTCGTGTCGACGAGCTTGAAGCGCTCAGAACGGCGGATCACCGCCGCCTCGTTGGTGAGGACCACTCCCGCGCCGACGACGATGTAGCGGTCGACCTCACCGTTCCAGTAGATCTCGGGGCGCAGGTAGTCCTGGTGCAGCGATAGGAACGAGACCTCCTCATCGTCGCGCAGCTCGTAGAGCATCCACATCTGGTCGAACAGGTCGGGGACCGCGACGGTCACGTCACGCCCTTCCGGCCCGCCCAGCTCGCGCACCCAGCCGGCGACGTCGTCGAACTCACCGGAGACCAGCCGGGACCGGCCCAGCTTGGGGTCCAGGGCGGCGCTCGCACTGGAGGCGTTGACGATGCACAGAACCGCGGTGAGGGCTACGGCAACGGCGGCGCCCACCCGGCGCCGGACCGGGTGGCGCCGGATGGCGAGCGGGCGCACGGTGACGTCCCACCCCAGCACCGCGGTCACCCACAGCAGCGGCATGGTCAGCGTCACGACGCGGTCCTGGAGGTACCCCCGACCAGTGGCAGACGCATACCCGCACACCAGGATGCCGACGAGGAGGAGGGCAGCCAGCGGCATCCGGTACCGGCTCACGATGAGTGCGGCGACCGCGCCCACGCCGACGACGACCACGGCCAAAGCGGTAGCTAGCAGCGGGTACCCGGTGTCGGTGACACTGGCGCTCCCCAGGGCGCGGGCCACCGCGAGGAGCGGGTCGTCGGTGAGGAACGGCGACGGGAAGGTGTCGCCGCCCGGATTGGACTGGACCGTGCTCTTGACCGCGCGGTACCACGCGGCGGGGCTCAGAAGAACGCTGAGCAGGCCGGTCACCACTCCGCGGCGGACCCGGTCGGCGTAGCCTCGGCCGGGCGTGAGGAAGGCCGAGGCCGCGAAGGCAGGCAGGACGAAGACGAGATACTCGGAGTAGACGCCGACGATGCCGGCGGTCAGCACGACGGCCGGCCAGCGTGGCAGCCCCCGCACCGTCGCGGCCACGAAGGCGGCGACAGCCGCGACCACCAGCGCGATGCCCAGCAGGGAGTCGGCGTGGGTGTCGTATGCGGCCCGCGCGGTGGTCCCACCCACGCAGACCAGTGCCGCCGCGACCGTCCCCGCAACGGCTGACCCCCCGAGCAGGCGGACCGCGACGAACACAGCACCCGCCGCCAACATCACCCAGGCCGCCATCGTCGGCATGAAGGCCAGCCCGTCGGTGCTGCCGAAGACAGAGTGGATGGCGCTGGACGCCAGCGGCTGACCGATCCGCAGCGGCAGGGCCAGGGCCTGCACCATGGAGGTGCCGAGGGGCGACTCTGTGCCGCTGCCCGGGCCGCTCGCGATCATCGGGACCTGGGTGTAGGGGTGGTCGGTCAGCCAGACGGCCTCGGAGATGTAGTAAAAGGCGTCGTGGTTCGGGGTCGCCAGCACGACCCGGGACGACCCGAGCTGCAGGTTGGGCACCAGGGCCAGCGCCGCTCCGGCGAGCCCGATCGCCGAGGTCAGGCCGGTCGCAGCCAGGGCGGCGGGAGACATCCGCCAGGGTCGGGTACCGCGCACGATCCCGAGGACGGCGAGCGAGACTGCGGCGGCGACGACGAGCCAGACACCCCGCGAGGTGCCCCAGACCAGCGAGGTCCAGTGCAGGCCGGCGACGAGGAACGCGACCCCTATAGCGGGGCTAGCCGGGATCCAGAGGTTGCGGAACCGCTCCCGGAGCGGAGCGAGGACGCAGAGTCCTACGACGGTGCAGAACACCCAGGCCTCGGCGAGGTAGAGCAGGCTCGAGCGCATCAGTGGGAGATCTCTCGCAGGCTGCGGGCGACACCGAGGAGCAGAGCGGCGCCGGCCACGACGGACCCGGCGATCAGCGGCAGCGTCGACCGCACGAGCAGGGACGAGGTGAGGGTGAGGCTCAGGGCGCCGACGACGACCGCGGCGAGCCAGGACAGGGCGACGCGAGGATGGTGTCCGAGCGCGATGTTGGTGTCGTTGGCGACGGTGGCCACGACGTAGAGGGCCACCCCGACGGCGACGAGCACCGCCGCGTCGCGCGAGATATCGAAGGACGGACCGTAGATCACGCGCAGGAGGAACGGCCCGGCGGCGGCGGCCACGAAGACGGTCAGCCCCCCCACCAGCCCGACGAGTCCAGCCAGGGCGGCGAGGGTCTTGCGCAGCCGGACGGCGTCGTGGTCGTGCGCAGCACCGGCGATGCGCGCGAGGTAGGTCGCCTGCAGAGACTGCAGGATGAAGACCGGGACGCGCGCCAGGGTCATGGCCGCGAGCAGGTGCCCCGCGAACTCCATGGTCTCGACGCTGGACTCGGCGCGGGCGATGAGGGGGCCACTGTTGACCAGCAGCTGCATGCCCAGGGCACCGACGACCAAGCGCGCCGACCCGCCCAGGATGCTCGTCGCCGACAGGCGTTCACCCGATGGTGCCGGCATCGCTTGTCGCGCCAGGCGGCGTACCCGCCGCCAGGCGACCGCTGCCGCGACCCCGGCGGACACCGCGACGGCCAGGGCGAATCCGCCGACGCTAGCCACCAGGATGGCGACCACCACCAGGGCGGCCAGCCGAAACAGCGCGTCAGCGGTGACCGTCGCGGCATACCCGGCCAGCTCGAGCCGACCGGAGAGCAGCCCCCGTCCGCTGAACTGGGCCGCGAAGGCCAGACAGAGCACCACGAGGGCGACGTCCACCAGCGTCCCGCCGGGCCGGTCCACTGAGCCGAGCCGGTGCCACGCGACGATGCCCACGACCGTCATGACCACGGCGTAGAGCCCGGCCACCGTGACTGCCGGCCTCACCATGGCAGGCAGGTCACCCGGTGCGCGGGCGACCCGGCTCGCAACCTCCTGCTCCAGCGGGAGGAAGACTCCGAAGGAGGTGATGACCACGAACGACCAGAAAACGGCGAAGTCGGCGTAGCCGGCCGCGCCCAGGACGCGGGCCACGACGATCAGCGCCGCATAGGTGGCCGCCCCGGTGACAGCGGCGGATGCGGCCACCCACACCGGCCCGCGCACGGCGCCGGTCCGAGGGTTCCGGAGCGTCCCGACGAGGCGGCGGACGGACCGGGGTAACTGGTCCGTCACCCGATGGCCCCGCTCAGCGCGAAGCTCGCCAGCCAGAGCACCCCTAGCACCTGCAGGACGCGGTCCCCGAGGACGATGCTCTCCGGTTCGCCGGCAGAGCCGCGGTCGATGTCGACCGCGTAGCGCAGCATGCTGAGACTGAAGAAAGCGATCGACAGCTGCGGGAGTAAGGCGTGGCTGCGGGGCAGGCTGAAGGCCCACTGGGAGTAGAAGACCAGGGTGACCGCACCGGCCATGCCCCAGACAAAGCGCAGGTAGCTGCTGGAGTACTCGCCTAGGGTGCGTCGGGTGGTGGACACCCCCTCGCCGACGAGGTGGACCTCCGAGTAGCGCTTCCCGGCCACCATGAAGAGGGACCCGAACGAGGCGACGAGGAGGAAGTAGGGCGACGGCACGACGGCGGTGGCGGCGCCACCGGCGATGGCTCGCAGGAGGAAACCGCTCGACACGACGGCCAGGTCGAGGACTGCGACGTGCTTGAGCCAGACGCAGTAGGCGAGCTGGATGCCGGCGTAGACGGCGAGCACGGCGGCGAGCTCGCCGAGGCCGAACAGCACCCCGAGTCCGATCGGGGCGATGAGCAGGATCACCCCGAGGGCGACGGCCAGCCGGATGGACACCTGGCCCGAGGCGATCGGGCGGAACCGCTTGCGCGGGTGCACCCGGTCCTCCTCGAGGTCCAGGACGTCGTTGATCAGGTACACCCCCGACGCGGCGGCACAGAAGGCGGTGAAGGCGACCGCGGTGAGGGCGAGGGTGCGCGGCTGAAGGATAGTGCCGGCCGCCAGGGGGGCGGCGACGACCAGCACGTTCTTCACCCATTGGCGGGGGCGCATCGCTCGCAGCATCGGCGGCATCAATGGGTCGCCGCCCGCCGGTCGCGGGACGCATACCCGGCCGCCGCGCCGATCGCCGCGCCGGCGGCCACGTCGGACGGGAAGTGCACCCCGAGCAGCAGCCGACTCAGAGCCATTCCTCCGGCGGCGGCCGCAGCCGACCAGCCTGGCATGACGGGCCCGGCCGCGACGACGAACGCGGTGGTCGACGCGGCGTGGGCGCTCGGGAAACTCAGCGACGAAGGGGTCCGAACGCCGACGACGACGTCGGGGGAGTCGGGGCGGCGGCGCCGGACGACCCGCTTGAGGACGATGGCCGCGGCGTGGGCACCTAGGGAGGCCGCGCCCGCCCGGACCCATAGCGAGCGTCGGGCGGGGTCGGCAGTGGCGAGGACCGCCGAGGCGAGCAGCCAGCCCCCGGCGTGCTCCCCGAAGTGTGAGGCGGCCCGCGCAGACGTCATGACCGCCGGGGACCCCAGGTGACGCTGGGTCGTCGCGATGAGCCGGTGCTCGTATGCGCTCCAGTCAGTCGTGCGGGTCAACGTCGGTCCTCGGGGGTCGCGGGAAGTCGGTGTTGTCGGTGGGTTGCTCTTGCGGGACGGGGCAGACGGTCAGCTCCCGGTGCCGCGGTACTGCAAGATCCGGCAGCTGCGCTCCGGGGGCGGCGAACCCAGCGCCGGGATGTCGGCCGGGACGGGGCAGGTCTGGCCCGTGTCTGACCAACCGGGTGCGGTCCAGTAGTCGAGGAACGGTGTGCACTCGGAGACGGCCAGGTTGACGCACATGGCCCGCGGGTGGCCGCCGGTCCTCGTCAGCTCCTGGGCAAAGGCCTCCTTGTAGCCCGCCGGGTTGCCGCCGCTCTTGACGCCGGTGACGTAGAGGGCGGTGCGGCCGGCCTTCAGTCCTTCCCACAGGGTCGGCCACATATCCCAGTAGTAGCCGCTGACGAACCGGATTCCGTGCTGGACGGCAAAATCACCGGTCGCCTTGGTCTCGGTGAGCACGGGGGCGGTGTCCGGCGCGCGGAGGGGTCCGGCGATCGCCGCGGCTGCAACGAGGGTCGCCACGACCGCGGGGACCACGCGTCCGACCGTCTTCTGCAGCCGGAGCCGGTCACGCCAGGTCTGGCTCACGTCGACGGTCTGCGGCCAGCCGACAAGCACCGCTGCGAGCGGCGCCGCCAGGCAGAGGACGACGAAGATCAGGACCGGGAAGAAGTAGCGAAAGTGGAAGCCGTTGAGTGCCACGTAGGCGTTGCCGGTGAAGAGGGTCCAGTAGGCGAGAACGAAGCCCCCGGCCAGAGCGAAGCGCCGCATGAGTGCCGCTCGGCGCTCCGCGTCGAGGACCATGAGAGCGAGCAGCGCCAGTCCGATAAGGACGACGAAGCGGGTGCCCCGGAAGGACAGCAGGATGGTCGTGGCCGAGGTCGTGATGTTGGTGGAGAACTGGCCGAGAGAGAACGAGAAGTACGGCAGCACCGGTTCGGGTCCGGGTCCGGACCGGCCGCCGTACCTGGCCGAGAGCCATTGCCAGACGAGGAACCAGGCTCCCCAGAGCACCGCCCAGGCCGCCCACCGCAGGATGCGGACGAGCGCGTGCGACTTCCAGGTGGCATCACCCCGCCGACGGAGCAGCTCCAGTAGGCCGATGAACATCGCGCCCAGCACGGTGGTCGGGTTGAGGCCCATCGCGGCCCCGGCCATGAACGCGGCGATGGGGAAGGCCCACCAGCTGCGGCGCTTCCACAGCATGAAGGCGCCGAGGGTCAGCGCCCAGGACATGGAGTAGGGCTGGCTCTCCAGCGCCATGATGTGGATCCGCCCTGGCATCAGGACGACGTGGGCCGTGGCGGCCAGAGCCAGGAAGACGACGCCAGTCGCCGCCGCGGACCGCAGCCCCGTCAGCAGCCGCACGCCCATCCAGGCCAGCACCAGCAGCATCAGGTGGAAGGACAGGGCGTTGATGAACAGGCACGCGTTGAGGTTCCAGGTCGGGTCGGCGATCGGGCTGGCCAGCAGCGACACGAAGGCGGCAAAGCGGTTCTGGCCCAGAAGAAGAGGTCGACCGACTGGACAGACATCACCGACTGCTGGACGCCGTCGGCCTGGAGGAACGCGGTGGTGTAGCGCAACGGCGTCAATACCGATAGCACGACCACAGCCAGGCCGATGAGCACCGAGGCAAGGACGCCGGGGCGTTTCGAAAACCTTGTACTCACTACGTCGGAGCCGCCGGTCGCCGGACGTCCGGGCATACGGTCCACCGAGGCTACGGTCACGACCCGGACCTCCTTCTGGTTGGCAGTAGGCGAGCTGTGTGGGGGTTACGCACCTGCCTAGTCTTTGCGGCTCACGACGAAGAGGGACGACTCCCCCGTTCCGGGCCTCAGGAACAGCCGCCCGGTCAGGAACTGGGTGAGTGCCGGGCCGGCATAGTGGACGGCGTCGACGAGTTTGGGGGCTCGTCCGTAGGGGACGTTCCAGAGTCCGTCGCTGCCCTCGGCGATGATGTGGAAGCCGCCTCGGTCGAGCGTCTGCCGCCACGCGGCGTGGGGCTTCAGGTTGATGTGGGTGGGGTCCGTGAAGCCGTTCCAGGCATCCTGGGCCAGGGCCCGCCCGAACCCCGCCAGGTCCGGCGTCACAACGAGCGCGCGGCCGCCCGGCCGGAGAACGCGGCGCCATTGCTCCATCGATGCGGCGACCACGTTGTCGTCAAGGTGCTCAACGACGTGGATCGCAGTGATGCCCCGGTAGTGGCCGGTGGGGACGGCGCTGAGTTCCGTGTAGATGGTGGAGGTGGGCGAGGTGACACGGGCCGTGGCGGCGGAGAAGTCCGACACCTCGAGCCCGTCGGCGGCCCCGACAGTTGTGAGATGCCGGACCAAGTGTCCTGTGCCACAGCCGAAGTCGAGCAAAGGTCCGCCGCCGACGTAGCGCCGCACCAGCCGGGTGTAGTACCGCAGGGCTGGACGGTCGCCCAGCTGGCCGTTACCCCGGTAATAGTCTTCGTCGAACGGGGTATGGTCCGGTCTCACAGCTCGCTCTCCTTGCGATATCGGGCTCGCTGACGATCCAGGGCAGACTACCGAGCCGCGTGGTGCCGATCCGGCACTCGTCGCGGCGCGTCTAGTGGCCAAGCGGAGCCTCGACGGCTTTCATCGAGAGGTAGACCAGGCGCATGTTCTCGTCCTTGAGCCGTTTCATCGCGCTCAGCTGCAGGCCGAGGAAGTAGAGCGGATCGCGACGAGCTCGATGACCGAAGCGAGCACGGCGGTGGGCAGCCGGGGGACGAGTCCGGTCTGGAGGAACTCGAGGATCACCGGCAGCCCGAGGACCAGCCCGACGAGAGCGAGCACGCCGGCGAGCACCGAGTGGTAGAGCACCGGCCGCTCGACGCGGGCCAGGTGCAGGATGAGGGATAGGATCTTCCAGCCGTCACGGTAGGTGCGCAGCTTGCTCTCCGCGCCCTCGGGTCGGTCCTGGAAGCCGACCTGCACCTCGGTCTGGGGCACGCGCAGGTTGGCCGCATGCACGGTCAGCTCGGTCTCGGTCTCGAACTCGCGCGACACGGCCGGGAACGACTTGACGAAGCGGCGGCTGAAGACCCGGTAGCCGCTCAGCATGTCGCTGACCGCGACGCCGAAGATGTTCTTGACGACGACGTTGAACATCTTGTTGCCTGCGGAGTGACCCGGTCGGTAGGCGCTGTCGGTGACCTCCTTGCGCACGCCGAGCACGTGGTCGTAGGGGCCCTCGAGCAGGGTCCTGATCATCTCGGGCAGCGCCGCGGCGTCGTATGTGTCGTCGCCGTCGATGGTGACGTAGATGTCGGCCTCGACGTCGGCGAAGGCCCGCCGGATGACGTTGCCCTTGCCCTTCTGCCGCTCGTAGCGCACGATCGCGCCCGCGTTGCGCGCCACCTCGTCGGTGCCGTCCGTGCTGTTGTTGTCGTAGACGTAGACGAGCATCTCCGGCACGGCCGCGCGCAGGTCCGCGACGACCTTGCCGATGGCGATCGCCTCGTTGTGACAGGGGACGATCGCGGCGATGGTGGGCGACAACATGGCTACCTCTGGTCGGTGGACAGGCGCTGCGAAGTCTAGGGCTGGGCGTGGGTGCCACTCCCTCGACGCCCCGTAGTGACAAGATCGAGCCGCTGACCCCGCCGGTGCTCGCTGGAGCACGGTACCCGCCGACCGAGAGGAGTGCGGATGCTGCGCGTCCTCGTCGACGCGACCGCCCTGCCCGAGAACCGTGGCGGCGTCGGGCGCTACGTCGACGAGATCGTCGGCCGGCTGCCGTCCCTCGGCGTCGACACCCACGTCGCCGCCCAGCCGCGCGACGTCGACGGGTATGCCGCGCAGCTCGGGCCGGAGCACGTCCACGCGCCGCCCGGCTGGGCCGAGAGCCCCGCCCCGCGGCTGGCCTGGGAGCAGACCGGGCTGCCCCACCTGGTCCGCCGGCTGGCGCCGGACGTCCTGCACTCGCCGCACTACACGCTCCCGCTGCTGACCAGCCTCGGCGACGCACCCAAGGTGGTCGTGACGCTGCACGACGCCACGTTCTTCAGCGACCCCGAGCTGCACCGGGGGGTGAAGGCGCGGTTCTTCCGGGGGTGGACCTCGGTGAGCTCGCGGCGGGCCGACGCGCTCATCGCGCCGAGCGAGGCCACCCGCTCGGAGGTGGCGCGGCATACCGGCGTCGACCCCGCCCGCATCACGGTGGTCCCGCACGGCGTCGACCACGAGCGGTTCCGTCCGCCGCTGTCGGGCGAGGTCGGCGAGGTCCGACGCTGGCTGGGACTCGGGGTCGACGAGTCCTACGTCGCCTTCCTCGGCACGCTGGAGCCGCGCAAGAACGTGCCCGCCCTCATCCGTGCGTACGTCGAGGTGTGCGCCGGGCGGACCGACCCGCCTGCGCTCGTGCTCGCGGGCGGCAAGGGCTGGGACGACGGGATCGACCCCGCGCTGGCGCAGGTGCCGGCGTCGCTGAGGGTGGTCCGCCCCGGCTTCGTGCCTGACCGCCTGGTGCCCGCTCTGCTCGGCGGGGCCGCGGTCGTCGCCTACCCCGCCTTCGGCGAGGGCTTCGGGCTGCCGGTCCTGGAGGCGATGGCCTGCGGGGCGGCGGTGCTGACGACCCGTCGGCTGTCGCTGGGGGAGGTCGGCGGCGACGCCGTGGCGTATGCGACGTCGCCGGACACGGGCGACATCGCGACCGCCCTGGACGTGCTGCTCGACGACCCGGCCGAGCGGGCCCGCCTCGGTGCGGCCGGCCTGGAGCGGGCGGCGGGCTACACATGGGACGCCGCCGCCCGCGCCCACCGGGACGTCTTCGAGCGCGTTCTCATCCCGGCTGCGGACGGCGGTCTCGGATGACCGGCGACGCGCTGACCGTGACGCCGCCCGTGCGGGTCGTCGTCGTCACCTACTTCCCCGGCGACTTCCTCGACGAGTTCCTCGCATCGCTGCCAGCGGCGTCGTCCGGGCCGCTGGCCGTGACGGTCGTCGACAACGGCTCGACCGACGGCAGCGTGGAGCGCGCCCGGGCCCATCACGGGGTCGAGGTCGTCGAGGCCGGGCGCAACCGCGGCTACGGCGGCGCGGCCAACCTCGGCGTCGCGAGCACCCAGGAGGACTGGGTGCTCGTCGTCAACCCCGACATCGCCTTCGAGCCCGGGGCGGTCGACGCGCTCTTCGCCGTGGCCGCCCGCTGGCCGCGCGCGGGAGCGCTGGGGCCGCGCATCCATACGGCGGAGGGGATGCTCTACCCCTCTGCACGCGAGCTGCCGTCCCTCGGCCGTGGGATCGGTCACGCCGCCTTCGGCTGGGTGTGGCCCTCGAACCCGTGGACCGCGGCCTATCGCCGCGAGAAGGGGGTGCCCGTGGAGGGGGTCGTCGGGTGGCTGTCGGGTGCCTGCCTGCTCCTGCGCCGGGAGGCGTTCGAGGAGGTGCACGGGTTCGACGAGGACTACTTCATGTACTTCGAGGACACCGACCTCTGCCGCCGGCTGGCCGAGGCCGGCTGGGACGTCGTCTATGCCCCCTCCGCCACGGTCGTGCATCACGGCGGCCACGCCACGAAGCGCAACCTCGACGCGATGAGCAAGGCCCACCACGACAGCGCCTACCGCTATCTCTCGGGCCGCTACGCCGGGGCGCGCTGGGCGCCCGTGCGAGTCGGTCTGCGGGCCGGCCTCTGGGGTCGTTATCAGCTGTCGCGGAGGGTGGGTCGCGTGGTGCACGGGGCCCAGCCGACCCGGAAGGCCTGAGCGGCCGGCCCCGGGGCGGTGAGGCCGGCCCGAAGGCGATGGGGGCGTCGCGTCACTAGGGTGACGGGATGCTTGCCGCCTACGCCGCCCGCACCGACGCGAACGACCCGCTGAGCGCCCTCGAGGTGGGGGAGCGCCCCGACCCGCAGGCCCGCCCCGGCTGGACGACCGTGACCATCAAGGCCGCGGGCCTCAACCATCACGACGTGTGGTCGCTGCGCGGGGTGGGCCTGCCCGCCGACCGGCTGCCCATGGTGCTCGGCTGCGACGGCGCCGGCGTCGACCCGGACGGCAACGAGGTCATCGTGCATGCGGTCGTCGCGAGCGACGGCTGGACCGGCGACGAGACCCTCGACCCCAAGCGCACCCTGCTCTCCGAGCTGCACGACGGCACCCTGGCCGAGCAGGTTCTCGTCCCGGCGGGCAACCTCGTGCCCAAGCCGGCCGGTATGCCGTGGGAGACGGCGGCCTGTCTCTCGACCGCGTGGCTCACGGCCTACCGCATGCTCTTCACCAACGCGGGGGTGCAGCCGGGCGCGACCGTGCTCGTCCAGGGCGCCGGGGGCGGCGTCGCGACGGCGCTCGTGCAGCTGGGATCCGCCGCCGGGCTGCGGATGTGGGTGACCTCGCGCGACGAGGCCAAAGGAGCCAAGGCCGTGGAGATCGGCGCCGACCGCGCGTTCGCGTCGGGGGAGCGGCTGCCTGAGCGGGTCGACGCGGTCATGGAGACCGTCGGCGCAGCCACCTGGTCGCACTCGGTGAACTCCCTCAACCCCGGCGGCGCCATCGTCATCGCCGGTGCGACCTCCGGCGACGCGCCGGCCAAGGCCGAGCTGACGAAGATCTTCTTCAAGCAGCTGCGGGTCGTCGGCTCGACCATGGGCAGCCGCTCCGAGCTCGACCGGCTGGCCCGCTTCGTCACGGACAAGGGGATCACGCCGGTGGTCGACTCCGTGCACCCGTTGGCCGACGCGCGCACCGGCTTCGCCCGCATGGTCGACGGTGACGTCTTCGGCAAGGTCGTCTTCACGACGGACTGACCGTCGGGTCGGTGGCGGTCGCTTCTTCACGGCGCGGCCACCTGCACCCGGACCGCGGTGCCCTCGGCGACGAGGAGGCCGCGTCCCGGGGGTGGCGCCGTTGCGGGGTCCCGAGCGCCCACGACGACTCCCCATAGCCGGGTGCCGGGTCTGGGGTGCAGGAGCACCCCGGTCTCCGCGGCCGCCAGGTCGTCGACGAGCGCGCTCCCACGCCGCTCGACGACCGCCGGGGTCGTGGCGGCCACGACGGCCCCGTCGTCGTCGTCGACCAGGCGGGTGACCTCCCGCACCACTGCGGCCAGACCGCCGAGGCGCTCGGCGTCATCCACGAGCACCGCGAGGTCCGTGTGTGCGCGACGGAGGGCGACGAGACGCTCGAGATCGTCGGGCGCGCCGTCCAGGGGATGACGGCGTGGTCCCGGGCCCAACAGGCGAGCGAGGTCGGGTCCGATGACCGCGACGTTCCGGCCGGTGTCCAACAGGTCCAGGGCGAGCGTGCCCAGGGCCGTGGTCCGGCCGCTGCCCGGCGGCCCGACGACGAGCACCCGGCGACCACCGCGACGCAGAGCGAAGCCGACCGGATGCAGATCGCCCGCGCGGACCCCGACGACGACTCTGTCGTGCGTGTGGGCTGCTCCGGTGTGCGCGCGAGTCCGGTCGGTCCCGTCGGCCGAGTTGTCCTCCTCTGGGGAGCCACCGGGGACCCACCCGGTGGCCGGTCTCGACACGCTTTCGGGAAGCACCCGGACCGGGCTGGGGCCGCCGTGCGCCCCGGGCGCGGCGACCCAGCCGGCAGCGACGGTGGCCAACCAGGCCTCGTGCGCGGCTCGCTCCGTGGACCCGCTGAGCAGGGCGAGCTGCACCTCCCGATGCGTGCCGACATCGAGGGCGCGACCCGGCGGCTGGTGCAGGGGGACGGATCTCGACGGGATGCCGACCAGCGCCAGCTCGACGGGGTCGGGGAGGCGCAGCGCCAACCGGTGACCCAGCGCCGAGGCCACTGGGCCGGACAGCAGCGCTCGCCCTCCGGTGACGACGACGAGGACGCCCACGCCCCGGCCCGGGTCGAGAACCTCGCGGAGTGCGGTCGCGGCGGCGCCCCCGTCGAGGGCGGCCAGCTGCTCCCACCCGTCGACGAGCGCGACCACCAACGGTCGTGCCGTCGGGCCGCCATCCGTCACGCGTTCCCGCACGATGGTCGTCAGCCGCTCGACGACGAGCGCCACATGCTCCGCATCGCGTGCGTTGGCGACGACGGAGGTATGCGGCAGGGCGGCGAGCGGGCTGAGCGCCTCGGTACCGATGGCATACAGGTGACAGGCGTCGGGTGGGAACCGTTCGGCGAGCCTCCCTCCGACGGTGAGCAGCGCCGTGGTGCGTCCGCTGCCGGGTCCACCGGCGATGCCGACATGACGGTCGAGCGGCCAGCACCAGGGGTGCTGCCGCTGCTCGTCCGGACGGTCCTCCATACCGAGCGGGAGCACGTCGCCGGGGCCGGTGAGGCCCGAGACGTCGAGAGCCGAGACGTCCAGCATGTCGGGCAGGGGCGGCAGCCACGGTGCGGCGGTCGGGGCGATCCCCAGGTCCCGCGCCGCACGCGTCGTCGCCGCGACGATGGTGTCGAGGTCGCGCGGAGCCGCCGAGCCCACGTCCACCCCACCGCGTCGAGAGGGGACAGTGACGGCGTGGTCGGCGACCAGCGGCGCGGGGTCCCACCACCTCGTCACGTCGGTGAGGCGGACGGGGTCCGGGTCGTCGGGGCGACCGGTCACGAGCGCCGTCTGCAGCGGCGTGAGGTCGGTGGCCGCGCCCCGGAGGAACGCCCGGCCCGGGGTCGACGCCGCGATCTCCGCCGCGGCCGGGCTGTCGATGACGTCCAGCGAGTCCATCCGGTCGCGGACGCGGAGGGCGATGCGCAGGCTGAGGTTGGCCCGCATGTCGGCTGTGACGACGCCGCCCGGACGCTGAGTGGCGAGCACGAGATGGATGCCCAGCGACCGGCCCACGGCCGCCAGTCGCACCAGACCCTGCACGAAGTCCGGCAGCTCCTCCGCCAGCACTCGGAACTCGTCCACGACGATGACGAGCCTGGGCAGCGGGGCGAGCGCATGTCCCAGGCGCTCGCGGCGCCGCTGGTAGCCCTCGAGGTCGGCCACCCCGGCTGCCGCGAGGAGGCGTTCACGGCGTCGGACCTCGGCGCCCAACGAGGTCAGAGCCCGGCGGGTCAGATGGGCGTCGAGGTCGGTCACCCAGCCGAGCACATGCGGGAGCTCAGCGCAGCCTCGGAAGGCGGCCCCGCCCTTGTAGTCGACGAGCACGAAGGCCATCTCGTCGGGCCGGTTCGCCAGCGCCAGGGAGCACACCAGGGTCTGCAGCAGCTCGGACTTTCCCGACCCGGTCGTGCCGGCCACGAGGGCGTGGGGGCCGTCCACCGCCAGGTCGATGTCGACCGGGCCCGTTCCGGAGAGCCCCAGCCGGAACACGGTGCTCCGGGGCCGTCGCGACCAGCGCTCGGCGAGGTCCACCTGACCGCCGGCGAGCAGGCGGGCGCGGCTCGGTGCGCCCGGCGACGAGGCCGTGGAGCCCGACCGCTCCCGCAGGGGCGCGAGCGCCCGAGCCAGCCGCCACGTGAACGCGGGGCCGGGAAGGTCCGGTCTGAGGGGCTGCTCGATGCCGTCATGGCGGAGTCGAGCGTCCAGACCCTCGACCCGAAGGACCGCGACACCTGACGGAAGCGACATAGCCGTCGCGTCGACCGGTCGCTGGTCCAGGACGACGAGACAGTGCGCCCGCCCGTCCGGCGTCGGCAGCTCGACCTCAGCTCCTCCCGGTGCCGGCGCCGTGGGGCCGTCGACGACGACGACGAGGAACGGACCGGCCGGTGGGTCCCGCTCGCCCGCCGGGACTCCTCGTCCCCGCGCTGGGTCGGGCGCACCAGCCGGTCCGCGGTCGACAGGCTCGCTCCCGGGGTTCCATCGGGCCACGGAGCTGGTGTGCGGCAGCAGCCGGACGAACGACCAGTCCGCCGCCCGCGCGGGCGTGGCGACGAGCACCTGGACCTCTACCCGGCTGGGTGCGTACTGGGCGGCCAGCCGGCCGAGGACGTTGCTGACGGCGGCGACGACCGACGCCCGTGAGCCCTGGACGTGCAGCACCCGACAGGTCGTCAGGTCGAGGGTCACGGGCGCGTCGTCGAAGGTGGTCGGCGGAGGTGCCGTCGCCCCCTCCCCCGTGGTGGACGCACGGCGGGCTCCGCGTCCGAGACGCACCGGCATACCGGGACTGCCGTCGCTCGAGCCTCCTCCCGACCACACGTCGGTCGACCGGCCCTCCGCCGCCGCGAGCAGGGCGGTGGCGGGTGGGTGGGCCGACTCGAGGGCCTGCCGCTCCGCGGAGAGCCCGATGCGGAGCCCGTCGTGAGCCTGCGCCAAGGACCGCGCGGCCGTCTCGGCCTCCGTCCGTCGCTGGCGGCGCCGGCCCGTACGCGCGCCGGCCCAGCCGGCGACCGACAGCACGGGGCCGCTCAGCCCGAAGAGCAGCATGGTCGGCGAGTGCATCATCGCGGCGAGGGTCCCGGCCACGACCAAGGGCACGATGAGGGCCACCAGGGGGAAGCGGGACCGCTCGAGGGTTGGGGGCGGGTCGGGGAACCGGACCGCGTCCGACGCCGGCCGACGGGGTCTGGCCTGGACGTCGAGGAACAGACGTCCGTCACCGTCTTCCGGCAGCCGCCGGGGGTCGCGCCCCACCCGCTCGAGTCCCAGAGTGGTCGAGCCGAGCAGGATGACGGAACCGTCGGCAAGAGGTGCGGGACCGGGTCCGAGCGGGCGGCCGTCGACGCGAGTGCCGTTGGTGCCGGCGAGGTCCCGGATGACGACCGGATCGGCCGCAGCGTCCACCTCGAGATGACGCCGCGACACACCGGGATCGGTCAGGCGCAGCGGGCCCTCAGGGGCCCGACCGAGGGCCACGGGCGAGGGAGGCAGCGGAAGCAGCAGCCCCGTGTCCGGCCCGGAGTCCACCCGCAGCCTCCAGCGCGGGGCCCTCGTGACCACGACGTCTCGTGGCTCGGCGGGACCGGTTCGGGACACGGTGACGACCGCACCCTGCAGCAACGGGTCGCTGCCGACGAGGACATGGGGGGCCACCGGGCGGCCGCTGATGAGGAGGCAGCCGCCAGCGGGTGCCCCCAGAGCGGCGGCCAGGTCGGCCGCCGAGGTGCCCGCCGGCGCGTCGACGAGCACCTCACGCTCCACCCCGTCCTGACGCACGTTCAGCTGCACCCTCACGTCGACCTGCCCCTCCGTCCTCGGTCGCCTCAACCCATCGGTTCACCTCGATGGCCTCTATGAGACGCGGTGACCCCGAGAGTGGCCCTCCGGTTGTCCACAGGGCAGCCCGATGGCTGCCCACTGCCTGTGGACACACGGGGATACCTGCGGTCACGGTGGCTCTAGCATGATCGGCACGGGATGCCTGAGGGGGTTCCCGACGGGGGTGCTGGAAGGGGGGACGGTCGTGACCGATGCGGTCCAGGTGATCGAGACCGAGGTCCGCGAGCTCATCCGCCGTTCCGGCCTCGACCCCGCTCGCCACCCGGTCGAGGTGGGGCGCCTCGTGGACGACGTCATCGCCGACTACGACGAGCGCTCGCTGCACGGCGGGATGCCGCCCATCCTCGACCGTCTCGACGCGGCCAAGCAGGTCATGGACGTCGTGGCGGGGTTCGGGCCGCTGCAGCGCTACTTCGACGACCCCACCGTCGAGGAGATCTGGATCAACCAGCCGTCCAAGGTCTTCGTCGCCCGCCGCGGCATCGCCGAGCTGACGACGACCATCCTCACCGCCGACGAGGTCCGCGACCTGGTCGAGCGGATGCTGCGTACGTCCGGGCGGCGCGTCGACCTGTCGTCGCCCTTCGTCGACGCGACGTTGCCCGACGGTTCGCGTCTGCACGTGGTCATCCCCGACATCACGCGCGACCACTGGCACGTCAACGTGCGCAAGTTCGTCGTCCGGGCCGACCACCTCGACGACCTCGTCGCGCTGGGCACCCTCACGGGCCAGGCGGCCCGCTTCCTCGAGGCCGCGGTCGTCGCCGGCCTCAACATCCTCGTGGCCGGCGGCACCCAGGCCGGCAAGACCACCCTGCTCAACTGCCTGGCGGCGTCGATCCCGCCGCGTGAGCGGGTCGTCACCTGCGAGGAGGTGTTCGAGCTGAAGATCCCCCTGCGCGACGTCGCCAGCATGCAGTGTCGGCAGCCCAGCCTCGAGGGCACCGGGGAGGTGCCGTTGCGCCGCCTCGTCAAGGAGGCGCTGCGGATGCGGCCCTCGCGCATCATCGTCGGTGAGGTGCGGCAGGCCGAGTCACTCGACCTGCTGATCGCTCTGAACAGTGGGGTGCCCGGGATGTGCACCATCCACGCCAACTCCGCCCGTGAGGCGATGGTCAAGATGTGCACCCTGCCGCTGCTCGCGGGGGAGAACGTCGGCTCGCGGTTCGTCGTGCCCACCGTCGCGTCCTCGGTCGACCTCGTCGTCCACCAGGCCGTTGACCGCGACGGGGTGCGCCGGGTACGGGAGATCGTCGCCGTCCCGGGGCGGGTCGAGGGGGACGTCGTCGAGATCGCCGACCTCTTCGTCAGCCGGGCCGGGCGGCTGCAGCGCGCCGACGGGTTCCCGCCCCACGTCGACCGGTTCGAGGCGGCCGGCTATGACGTCACGATGCTACTCGCGCAGGAGGACCGATGACCCCCCTCGTCGTCGGGCTCCTCGTCGGTGTCGGACTCTTCTGCGTGTGGTGGTCGTTCTGGCCCGCCGACGACGCGCCGCCGGTCGGCCGCCGACCCGGACTGCGCGACCGTCTGCAGGACGAGATCACCCAGGCGGGCTACACCAGCGTGAGCCCGTCCAACGTGCTCACGGCGTGCGGGGTCGGCGGCGCCCTCGTCTTCGTCCTCATGTCCGCCAGTACCCGTGTGGTGCCGGTGGCGCTGTGCTTCGGCGCGATGGCCACGTATGCGCCGCTCGCCCTCGTGCGCATGCGCGCTCGGTCCCGCCGGGCCCACCTGCGAGACCTGTGGCCCGATGCCGTCGACAACATCACCTCCGCCGTCCGCGCCGGCCTGGCGCTCCCGGAGGCGTTGAGCCAGCTCGCGATCCGCGGACCGGAGGAGCTGCGACCGGCGTTCGCCGCGTTCGCCGAGGACTACCGGGCGTCGGGCCGGTTCAGCGACTGCCTCGACCGCCTGAAGGACCGGTTGGCCGACCCCGTCGGCGACCGGCTCGTCGAGTCTCTGCGGATCGCCCGTGAGGTCGGCGGGTCGGACCTCGGACGCCTGTTGCGGACGCTGTCGACCTTCCTGCGCGAGGACGCCCGCACCCGGGCGGAACTCGAGACCCGGCAGGGCTGGACCATCAACGCGGCCCGCCTGGCCAGCGCGGCCCCGTGGATCGTCCTGGCGATGATGTCGTTCCAGCGTGAATCGCTCCAAGCCTACAGCAGCCCGGCGGGGGTCGCCGTCCTCGGTGTGGGTGCCGGCGTGACGGTGGTCGCCTACCGCCTCATGGTGCGTATCGGTCGCCTGCCCGAGGAAGAGCGGGTGCTGCGATGACGTGGCTGTCGGGCGCAGTGGCCGCGCTGAGCCGGTCCGGCTGGAGCTGGGCCGGGGCGGTCCTGGGTGCGGCCGTCGGGGCCGGGGTGCTCTTGGCGGTGCTAGGCCTCCCGGCAACTCGCCGTCCCGGCCTGAACGAACGGCTCGAGCCCTACCTACGTGACACCCCGCGCCCGTCCCGTCTGCTCTTCCGAGCCGAGGGCGTGTCGCTCGCCGGGGTCTCCCGGATCTTCCGGCCGGTCCTCCTCGACCTCGCCCGAGCCGTGGAACGGTTGCTCGGCGGGGCGAGCTCGGTGCGCCGCCGCCAGCTGCGCGCGGGCCTCCCCCCGGACGTCGAGCGCTTCCGCGCGGAGCAGGTCGTCTGGGGCGCCGTCGCCGGACTCGCCGGCGTGGTCGTGGGCGCGTTCGCGGTGCTGGCGCGCGGCGCCGGTGCGCTGCCCGTTGCCCTGTTGGTCGTCAGCTTCGTCGGGGCCGGGATCGTGGGCCGCGACATGTGGCTGACCCGGGCCGCCAACCTCCGTGAGCGTCGGATGCTCTCCGAGTTCCCCACGGTCGCCGAGCTGCTCGCGCTGGCCGTCAGCGCCGGTGAGGGCGCCACCGGGGCGCTCGACCGGGTCTGCCGGCTGTCCCACGGAGAGCTCTCCGTCGAGCTCGGTGCGTGTCTGGCCGAGGCCCGGGCCGGGGCCAACCTGCCCACCGCGCTGCAAGGACTGGCTGACCGCACCGGGCTGCAGAGCCTCGCTCGGTTCGTCGACGGCATCGTCGTGGCGGTGGAGCGCGGTACCCCGTTGGCCGACGTCCTCCGCGCTCAGGCGCAGGACGTCCGCGAGACCGGGCGACGGGCCGTCATGGAGGAAGGGGGCCGCAAGGAGATCGCGATGATGGTGCCGGTCGTCTTCCTCGTCCTGCCCGTGACCGTCCTCTTCGCCATCTTCCCCGGCGTCGCCTTCCTCAGGCTGGCGGTATGAACCGGATGCAAACGATGGCGCCGAAGCGCCCCGTTCGCTGGGAAAGCGTGGCACCCTTCCCTCAACCTGGGAGAACTCTTCGTTCTCCCTCCACCCGGCCTGAACGACGCAAACCAGGAGCTCCACCATGACCCGTGCTGCCGCCACCATCCGCACCACCCTGCACGTCGCCACGACCGGCCTGGTCGGCTGGCTCGGCCGGCGCGACCGGCGCGACCGGGGGGACGTTCCGGGCTGGGTCCTCATCACGGTCATGACGGCCGGGCTCGTCTCGGCCATCTGGCTGCTGGCCGGGCCCACGCTGACGACCATGTTCCAGGACTCCCTGAGCAAGGTTACCGGGAAGTGACCCGGGGTGCGTCATCCTGACGCACCCGGCTCCGCGTCCGCCGTCGGGCCCGCGGGCCCGGGTGCCCACCGCCGGGGTCTGCTACGGCGGACGCGCCGTGGTCATGGACTGGTTGGTCCGTGGCCGCGGGCTGGCTCGCCCTGGCCGCGGGCTGGCTCGTCGCGACAGCGGCTCAGCCATCGCCGAGTTCGCGATGGTGGCGGGGCTGGTCGTCCTGCTGGGCATGGCCGTCTTCCAGCTCGCCCTGGCGCTCTACGTGCGCAATGCCCTCATCGCCGACGCCTCCGAGGGGGCCCGTCTCGGTGCTCGCGCCGGCTCCTCGCCCGCCGAGGGGGCCGGCCGGGCGCGGGACCTCATCACCCGTGACCTGTCCGGCACCTACAGCCAGGGGGTGTCCGCCCGCACCGAGACGACGGCCGCCGGGGTCCAGGTCGTCGAGGTCACGGTGACGGCCCCGGTGCCGGTGATCGGGCTCATCGGCCCGTCAGGGGTCATGACGGTGCACGGCCGCGCCTTCCAGGAGGGGCAGTGAGGTCGCGGGTCCCTGAGCGGGTCCGCCTCGTCGCGCTGCGGCTCGGGGCGGGGCGCCACCCTCGGGGACGCCGGGACGACGGGCGCGCCATCGTCGAGTTCCTCGCCGTGGGGATCCTCGTCCTCGTCCCGGTCGTCTACCTCATCGTCGCCCTGAGCCAGGTGCAGGCCGCGGCCTTCGCGGCGTCCACCGCATCGCGGGAGGCCGGACGCGCCTTCACGACGGCTCCCGACGAGGGCAGCGCGTATGCGCGGGCGCAGGCCGCGGCGGCGCTCACCTTCGAGGACTTCGACGTCTCGAGCACCGGCACCGTCGTGGTCCGGTGCGACGGGTCTCCCTGCCTGCGCCCGGAGGGGGAGGTGGAGTCGGTGGCGACGGTGACGGTGCGGCTGCCGCTCGTCCCGGACTTCCTCAGCGGCGCGCTGCCGACGGTGGTGCCCGTCTCGGCGACCCATGTGGCCACCGTCGACCGGTTCCGCGGCCGATGACGGGGCTTGGGACGTGGGGGATGACGACCCGGATGACGCATTCGACACCGAGGCGGATGACGCGGTTGGTAGATCATCCGATGACGCGGGCGACGATCCGCGCGATGACGCGGCCGACGCCGGGGCGGGCACGGTGCGCCACGAGCATGTTGAGGACGCCCGTGCCCGTGACGTCGGTCGTGTGGACCCCACGGGCACCGGGGGCCCGGCCACGGACGCGCGACGAGGGTCAGGTGAGCATCCTCATCGCCGGGCTGCTGGGTGTCGTGCTGCTGGTGGTCCTTGGCGGCATCGACGTGACGGCGGCGCAGATCGCCCGGACCCGGCTCCTCGACGCCTCGGACTCGGCGGCCCTCGACGCCGCGAACGCGCTCGACGAGGGCGCAGCCTACAGCGGGGGGATCGGGGCCTCGGTCGTCGTCAGCCGTACGACAGTCGAGCGGGCCGCCGCGGACAACCTGGCCCGTCGTCCCCTGCCCTACGGCATCAGCTCATGGCGCACCGCTTCGGGGACCGGCACCACGGACGGGCGCACCGCGGTCGTCGTCGTGCAGGGGGTGGCGGACCTGCCGATGACCGGTGGCCTGCTGGCCGCCCTGGGTCGGTCGGTCACCATCACCGTGGAGTCACGGGCCCGCGCGCCCCTGCGTTGACGACGGACGGGGGGGCCGGCTCGGGGGGCCAGTGGGGGCGCGCATGGGGCCAGCGCGTGCCCGGCCCGATGGGGAGTCCCCAGGGCGGGAACGCGACGGGAAGCCTCCCCACCCGCAGACCGACGACGCCCGACCGGACCCTCCCGCCGCACCGCGGTCCTGAGAGGAGTCAGGCTGGTCCGTCGACCGCGCGACGCACATGCTGCAGGAGCGCGCTCTTCGCCGCGGACCCCGCAGACGCACCGGGCCCGGGCACGAGCGTCGGGTTGGCGTCCCGGACCAGCACCCGCGGCGTCGCCGCGGCCGGGTCCTGGGCGGCGCGCGGTGGCTGGCCCCCGCTGCCACCCACCCGGAATGTGATGAGCCGCCCGAGCAGCTCGAACCAGAACGGCGCCCCGACCATGACGAGCACCGCCGTCAACCCCCAGCCCAGCAGGTGGCCCAGCCACCAGCCGACCCCTCCCGGGACACCCCCGACCCAGCCGAGCGGGATCGCCAACGAGGCCAGCTGGTCCGTGACCCGTGCGACGTCGGTGAGGGTGTCGGCGCCACGACCTTGGGCGGCGTTCTGCGCGGCGGCGACGACCGCGGCCCGCGTCAGGGATGCGTTCCACAGCCGGGCCGCCACGTCCGGCACCGACGCGTTCGTCGCGGCGGCGAGCACGAACCCGATGACGCCGAGCATCGAGACGGCCTGGCGGCGGTAGGCGTCGGAGAGACGGCCCATCGCCTCGTCGAACCAGCGCTCGAGCCCGGCCCGCAGCTCGAGCGGGTCGTCGCCGCTCTCCTGCAGCAGCAGGTCGAGCCGGTCCCGCAGCTCCGGAGGCAGCGTCTCGTCGGACGACTGGCCGACCCGGGAGGCCAGCTCGAGCGTGGCGTCCGCGAAGGACGAGGCCGACAGGTAGGCGGGGGCCTGGCCGCCCGACGCCGCCGTCGCGGCGGCATACACGGAGGTGCCGCGCAGGGCGGTGACCGCCGCCGCGGCCGGTGCCCCACCTCCGCCGGTGCCGCCCAGCAGCCGGCCCAGCGTGGTCTCGAGGTTGCGGGCGCGCTTGTGGCCGACCCGGTTGGCCAGCTCGAGCAGAGCCGACGACGCCGTGGCCAGGACGAAGAGGAGCAGCACCAGCCCGAGGGCGGTGTCGAGCGCTTGCGACCCCAGCATGGGCCGACCCTAGGACCGGCCGCCGACAGGCCGGGTGCGGCTCGCGGCGTCGGGTCAGTCGAGGTGCTGGAACGTCGGCCACACCTGCGACCACGGCAGCTGCGCGTCGCGGCAGACGGCCACCGGCTGGCGCTGCTCCTCGCTCGCCACCCCCACCCCGTTGTCGAGCGTGGCCACCACGGAGCAGGTCGCGTTGCGAGCCGCCACCGCTCCCGCCCCGCGGCCCACGACGACCGCCACGGCCCGGGTGTCCGGCGGGCGGGCCTGCTGGAACAGCTCGTTCTGGCCGCTCATCGGCGTGGGCAGCCCCCACGCGGAGCCGTAGCGGGCCAGCGCTCCCGCCTCCCCGTAGTTGGTGGTCACGAGGATCGCCCCGGCCCGCTCGGCATCCGGCAGGGCGGCGTACACGGAGGCGACCTGGGCGGTGTACTCCACCCAGCCCACCTGGTCGCGCGCCGACTGGTTGATGCCGGGCACCGGAGTGGACCCGAGAGCCGTGACCGGCACCACCGGCAGGGAGATGACCGCGGCCACGACGGAGTTGAGCGCCACGGCGCCGACGACCAGCACACGGCGCGACCTCGCCCGCTGCACCCAGTCGGCCACCGGCACGCAGCCGGCCGCGTAGACGACGGCGAGCAGCCCGAGGGGGTAGTAGACCTGCCCCGCCGCGGCGAAGGAGAGCAGGAGCAGCACGACGAACGCCACGGCGAGGAACCGGCCCCGGCGCCAGGCCGGCCGCCGCCAGAGGGCCACCAGCCCGGTCACCCACACGGGGACGAGCAGCGGCCCGAGCAGGAGGAACAGGAACGGCACCATCAGGGCGCGGTTCGACGGCCCGTTCTTGGCACTGAGCCGCTGGCCCATCGCCAGCTGCGGCCACCCGTGGGTCGCCTGGTAGAGCAGCGCCGGCGCGGCCAGCACCACGGCCAGGCCGGCCCCGGCGAGCACCCACCGCCACGGCAGACGGCGCGGACCGACGATCGCGAGCCCCAGACCCAGAGCGACGACGAGCAGCCCGATCAGCAGCTTGTTGGCCGTGGCGGCCCCGACCACCGCCCCCGCTGCCGCCCACCACCGTGGCTCCGGCGGCCGGACCACCCCCACAGCCCGCACCACGCACAGCGCCGCCGCCACCCAGAGCACCCCGTCGAGGCCGGAGGTGAACAGGACGTGCCCGAAGGCGAGGGGGAAGGCCGCGAACGCATACCCCCAGGCGGCCAGACCCTGGGCGAGCCGGCCGCCGTCGAGCTCGCGCGCGACGAGGGCGACCAGCACGACGGTGGCGACGGCGAACACCGTGGCCGGCACCCGCACCGCCCAGACCTCGTCGACGAGACCCGACATGGCCCGCACGAGCAGCGGGGTCAGCGGCGGCTGGTCGACGTAGCCCCACTGCGCGGGGAGCATCCGGAAGTAGAGCTCGTCGCGGTGGTAGCCGTAGCCCACGCTCGTCGCCGTCAGCACCGCCGCCAGCGCGGCCATGGCGGCGCCGACCGGCCTCCAGGCGACGGTGCCCGCCCCGGGTTCCTGCATCGCGCCACGGTAGCGACGGGCGGTGTCAGCCGAGGCGGTGCGACACCCGCCCCTGTACCGTCGTGCGGTGAGCGAGACGACCAGCCCGACGAGCAGCCCGACGGTGGGCGGCGGAGACCCCGTCGTGCGCGACGTGCCGCAGGAGCAGCGCTACGAGATCGCCGTGGCCGGGCGCCGGGCGGGGTTCGCGGCCTACGTCGACCGTCCCGGCGGTGAGGGCGGCGGCCAGCGCCGCGTCTTCACGCATACCGAGATCGACGACGCGTATGCCGGCCAGGGCCTGGGCGGCGTGCTCGTGCGCAGCGCGCTCGACGCGGTGCGCGCCTCCGGCCGCCGGGTGGTGCCCGTGTGCCCGTTCGTCAGCGCCTACCTCAAGCGGCACCCCGAGTACGACGACCTCGTGGACCGCGTCACCCCCGCGATCCTCTCCTCGCTCTGAGCCGCGCACCCGGTCGCGCGCCGGACCCCACGCCCCATCCCGGGCCCGGTCCCGCCACCGTGCCCCAGCAGCCGGCCCACCACGTCGACGTCCTCGTCGTCGGGGCCGGTGTCGCCGGCGTGGGCGCGGGCTGGCACCTGCTCCACGAGCGGCCCGGCACCTCCTTCGCCATCCTCGAGGCCCGCGCGGCGGCGGGCGGCACGTGGGACCTCTTCCGCTTCCCGGGGGTGCGTTCGGACTCCGACATGGAGACCCTCAGCTACCCCTTCCGCCCGTGGCGGCGCCCCGAGCGCCTCGGCGGCGGGGCGGCGATCCGTGACTACGTGCAGGAGACCGCGCGCGAGACCGGCGTCGACCCGTACATCCGGTTCGGCACCCGGGTCGTCTCCGCGTCGTGGTCGTCCGCCGAGGCGCGGTGGACCGTGCGGGCGGTGACGGGGGAGGAGCCGCAGATCTGGACCTGCTCCGTGCTGTATGCGTGCACCGGCTACTACGACCACACCCGGCCCTACACCCCGGACTTCCCCGGCCTCGATGACTTCGCCGGGCTCGTCGTCCACCCGCAGCACTGGCCCGACGGCCTCGACCTCGCCGGCCGCCGCGTCGTCGTCATCGGCAGCGGGGCCACCGCCGTCACCCTCGTGCCGGCCCTGGCCGACGCCGGGGCGCGGGTCACCATGCTGCAGCGCTCGCCGAGCTGGGTCGCGTCCGTCGGCGGGCCCGACCCTGTGCGGCGGCTGCTAGCCCACCTGCCCCACCGGGTGGCCGACCCGGTCCTGCGCACCCGCAACGCCGCCACGACGATCGCCCTCTACGAGCTCTCGCGGCACCGGCCCGCGTGGGTCCGCCGGTTCCTCAAGCGAGGGATGACGTCGGTGGTCGGCGAGGACGTCGTCGACGCCCACTTCACGCCGCGCTACGACCCGTGGGACCAGCGGCTGTGCATCGCCCCGGGGGGCGACTTCCTGCATACCGTGGCCGACGGGCGGGCCGAGATCGTCACCGACCACGTCGAGCGGTTCGAGCCCGGCGGCGTGCGCGTCGGGTCGGGCCGGCTGCTCGAAGCCGACGTCGTCGTCACCGCCACGGGCCTGTCGCTGCTCGCTCTGGGCGGCCTGGCCCTCGACGTCGACGGCGAGCCGGTCGACGTGGGCCACCGCCTCACCTACCGCGGGGCGATGCTCGCCGGCGTTCCGAGCTTCTTCCTCTGCATCGGCTACATCAACGCCTCCTGGACGCTGCGGGCCGAGGTCACCCACGAGCTCGTATGCCGCGTGCTCGCCCGGATGGCGCAGCGCGGCGCGGTCGCCGTGGTCCCGAACCCGCCCCCGACCCAAGCAGGTCGGCCGCTGCTCGCTCTCACCTCGGGGTACGTGCGCCGCGGGGCCGACCAGGTGCCGCAGCAGGGCGAGCGCGCACCGTGGACGATGACCCAGAACTGGTTCACCGACCGCCGGGCCGTGCGTCGGGCGCGGCTGGACGACGAGCTGACGTTCCTCCCGCGGCCGCGTGCGGCGGACCACCCCCACACCAGCGACAGGAGGGCCTCATGACCCGGCTCCGACGGTTCCGCTTCGAGGGGGCGACGGCGGTGGTGACCGGAGCGGCGAGCGGGATCGGCGCCGCCCTCGCCCACGCCCTGGCCGAGCGGGGGAGTGACCTCGTGCTGCTCGACCGCGACGCCGCCGGGCTGGCCGCGGTCGCCGCCGACGTGCAGGTGTTCCACCGGGCCGCCACCGTCGAGACCCACGTCGTCGACGTGGCGGACGACGCGGCGCTCGAGGCGGTCGCCCGGACCGTCGTCGCGGCCCACCCGCACGTCGACCTGCTCGTCAACAACGCGGGCGTGGCCATGGCCGGCCTCTTCGAGCAGATGAGCATCGAGGACTTCGAGTGGGTCGTGGGCATCGACTTCCGCGCTCCCGTGCGGCTCACGCACCACCTGCTGCCGGCGATCGTCGACCGACCCGGCGCCCACGTCGTCAACGTCTCCAGCATCTTCGGCATCGTCGCGCCGCCCGGGCAGACCGCCTACAGCGCAAGCAAGTTCGGACTGCGCGGGTTCAGCGAGGCGCTGCGCTCCGAGCTGCGGCTGCACGGCGCCGGCGTCACGACCGTGCACCCCGGCGGCATCCGCACGGCGATCGCCCGCAACGCCCGGGCGGCCAGTGGCATGGGCGACGAGGACCTCGAGGCGGGGCGCGAGGCGTTCGACCGCTTCCTGTCCATCCCCGCCGAGAAGGCCGCCGAGCTCATCCTCGACGCCGTCCACCGGCGCCGGCCGCGCCTGCTCATCGGCCTCAGCGCGCACATACCGGCGCTCGCCGCGCGCATCGCCCCGGCCGCCCACGGGGTGGCCTTCCGCCCCATCCTCGCCCGGTCCGCGTCCGGACGGGCGGCCGCGAAGAACTAGGCTCGTCCCTCGTGGCTGTCGACTTCACCGAGGAGATCAAGACCCTGCGCGCGACGATGGACTCCGTGCGCGAGGTCACCGACCTCGAGACCCTGCGCAGCCGCATCGTCGACCTCGAGAGCCAGGCGTCCGTCCCCGATCTGTGGGACGACCCCGAGAAGGCGCAGGTCATCACCTCCTCGCTCTCGCGCGCCAACAACGAGCTCGAGCGGGTCGTCGGGATGGACCAGCGCATCGAGGACCTCGAGACCCTCGTCGAGATGGGCACCGAGGACGGCGGCGACCCCGAGACGATGGCGGAGGCCGAGCGGGACCTCGCGAAGCTCAAGCGCGACGTCGGTGAGCTCGAGGTGCGCACCCTGCTGTCCGGGGAGTACGACGAGCGCGAGGCCGTCGTCACCATCCGCTCCGGGGCCGGTGGCGTCGACGCCGCCGACTTCGCCGAGATGCTCATGCGGATGTACCTGCGCTGGGCCGAGCGCCACGGCTACCCCACGAGCGTCCTCGACACGTCCTGGGCCGAGGAGGCGGGCCTGAAGTCCGCCACCTTCGAGGTCAAGGCACCGTATGCGTTCGGGCACCTCACCGTGGAGGCCGGCACCCACCGGCTGGTGCGGATCAGCCCCTTCGACAACCAGGGCCGCCGGCAGACGTCCTTCGCCGCGGTCGAGGTCATCCCGCTCATCGAGAGCACCGACTCCGTCGAGATCCCCGAGAACGAGATCAAGGTCGACGTCTTCCGCTCCAGCGGCCCCGGCGGCCAGTCGGTCAACACGACCGACTCCGCCGTGCGGATGACCCACATCCCCACCGGCATCGTCGTGTCGATGCAGAACGAGAAGTCGCAGATCCAGAACCGCGCCGCCGCCCTGCGCGTGCTGCAGTCGCGGCTGCTGCTCGTGCGCAAGGCCGAGGAGGACGCGGCCAAGAAGGAGATGGCCGGCGACATCAAGGCCAGCTGGGGCGACCAGATGCGCTCCTATGTCCTCCACCCCTACCAGATGGTCAAGGACCTGCGCACCGAGCACGAGGTGGGCAACACCTCCGGGGTGTTCGACGGCGACATCGACGGCTTCATCGAGTCCGGCATCCGCTGGCGCCGCACCGGCGAGAAGGCCCTCGAGGCCTGATCCCGGGGGCGGGTGACCAAGGTCACGAGGCGCCGTCGAACCCGGTGCGGACCGTCATCCGCCCGTCACATTCGGGGCTCACCCTTGAGCCTCCGACGGCGCGGTGCGGCCGCGTGAAGACCCGACGACGAGACGGCGCTGAGCACGGATCCGGGCGTCCGAGCGCCCTCCGCCACGCTCGCGGGCCCCGGTGCGCCCGCCCCGGGGAACCTTCTCCGCCTGCCGGACGTCCCCCACAGGGCCGGTCACCCTACCCCCGAGTAGGGCGGGCCGGTGGCGGAACGGCGCCTTGACCGGGCTTGTCGAGTGGGTGCTTTACGAGGTCTCAATGTAGTCTCAGTGTGTCCGCAAAGACGTTTGTCTCCCTCCCGGCACCGGCTCGCCGCCCTACCGTGGACGTGTGAGGCAGCACCGGAGGCACCGTCCGGGTGCGGCCACCGAGCACAACCGAAGCACCATGGACCGCGTGGGTAACGACACCCCCGACGGGCGGATCCGGCGTAGGCCGCCGCGAGACCGGCACCACCGCATACGGCACACAGCAGCAGACGACATCGACACCACCCCAGCCCCGACGCACGACCCCTTGAGGAGCACAGACGGATGACCGTGGACCAGGGTGTTCTGCGGCCGTCCGCAAGCCCCGTGCTGCTCGGCGCCGTCCGTGAGCTGCGCGGTGTCGCCGACGCCTGGCGCATCCCCGCGGTCCGCCGCGGCACCCTCGGCACCGCCCTCATCATGGGCGGCAGCCTGACGCCGGCGTTCCTGCCCGACGTCAACCCCTTCACCGACGTGCCGGTCATCGGCGCGCTGCAGACCCAGCCGGGTCGCGTCCTGGCGACCGCCGTCCTCATGGTCGGCGTGCTCCTGCTCCTCGACGCCTGGCTGCGGGTGCGCCCCAAGGCCGGCCGGCCCAGCCCCACCCGTCACATCCTCTGGCTCTGGTCCGCCCCGATCCTCCTCGCGCCGCCGCTGTTCAGCCGTGACGCCTACAGCTACGCCGGGCAGGGCCGGCTCGTGCACATCGAGCTCGACCCGTACCGCTACGGACCCGCCGGCGTCGCCGAGCAGTACTCCCAGAACGTCGACCCGATGTGGCTCTACACTCCGGCGCCCTACGGGCCGCTCATGCTGCAGATCCAGCATCTCATCGTCGACATCGCCGGCCCGCTGCACCCGTACGCCGCGGCCGTCGCGATGCGCATCCCCGCCCTCGTCGGCGTCGCGCTCATCGCCGTGCTGCTGCCCAAGATCGCCTCCCGGCTGGGCTACGACGTGGGCGCCACGACGTGGCTCGCCGTGCTCAACCCGCTCGTCGTCATGCACCTCGTCGGTGGCGCCCACAACGACGCCCTCATGCTCGGCCTCATGGTCGCGGCCGTCTGGCTCGCGCTCGAGCAGCGCCCGTGGCTGGCCGTCATCGCGGTGGCCCTCGCCGGCGGCATCAAGGCGCCCGGGTTCCTCGCCATCCTCGCCGTCGTCGCCATCGAGGCGCGCCGACGCAAGGGCGCGGTGCCCTCGATGCGCGAGATCGTGCGCGCGTTCACCCGCTACGGCGGGGGCATGGTGGCCGCGTTCTGCGTGCTCACGGTCGTCTGCGGCCTCGGGTTCGGCTGGATCGGCGCGCTCGGCGTGCCGTCGTCGATCCGCTCCATCCTCTCCCCGCCCACGGTCGTCGGCATCGGCCTGGAGAACCTCCTCAGCTGGCTCCAGGTGCCCGACGTGCTCGACACGACCGTCACCGCCATCCAGCGCATCGGCATGCTCGTCGGCTTCGCCCTCGCCGCCCGGGTCGCCTGGCGCCTCGGCCCGGTGGCCCCCGTGCGGGCGCTCGCCTGGGTCGTGACGATCCTCGTGCTCACCGGCTCGGTCGTGCACCCCTGGTACGTCCTGTGGTGCGGCATCCTCCTCGGGATGACCGAGGCCACCCGCTTCTGGCCCCGCCGGATCATGATCTGGGTGACGGCCGGACTGGTCGTCTACAGCACCGTGGACGCCGCCTTCCGCAACGGCGCCCTCGCGTTCGGCGTCACCGCCGCGCTGGGCCTCGCCTGGGTCGCGCTCGGCCACGACCGTGACCTCGACCGCGAGCAGGACCGCGACCGCGTCGCCGCGCTCGGCCGCTGGGCCACGGTCCAGGGCTGGTATGCCGTCGTCGCCGAGGCGCTGTCCGGCCCGCCCTCGCGCACTCGTGAGCGCCTCGACGGCGAGCCCGTGGTCGGCCACGGGTCGGACCACGGGTCGGACCAGGTGTCGGTCGGAGCCGGGCGGCCCGACGACGAGCCGGTCTCCCGCTCCTGACCCCTCCTGGCCCCTCCCGGCCCCTCCTGGCCCCTCCTGACCCCTCCTGACCCCTCCCGGCCCCGCCGTGGTGTGTAGTCCGTCGGGACCCTTTCGGGGGTCGGGGAACGGCGCGCAGCGGCATTACCCTCCCGCGCGCGGGAGCCCCGACATACCGTGGTGTCCTGACCCGCGGACCGGCCCCGTCGGTGCCTGGGTCAGACGCCACGCCCGAGTCACACCAGTAACACCCGTTTCATCAGGGTGGACCGTACTCTCGAAGGCGCGACCGCCCCCGACGGGGCCCGTCAAGGGGTCCCCACCGAGAGCCGAAGGCATCACCTCATGATCTTGTTCGACACCGTGACGAAGAAGTACCCCCGCACGACCAGGCCGGCCATCGACGCCGTGTCCCTCGAGGTCGAGCGCGGCGAGTTCGTCTTCGTCGTCGGCCAGTCCGGCTCCGGCAAGTCGACGCTGCTGCGCCTGGCCCTGCGCGAGGAGAGCGCGACGTCCGGCTCCGTGCTCGTCGCCGGTCGCGACCTCTCGCGCCTGCCCGACCGCAAGGTGCCCCAGCTGCGCCGCGAGATCGGCACCGTCTTCCAGGACTTCCGGCTGCTGCCCAACAAGACGGTCTACCAGAACGTCGCCTTCGCCCTGCAGGTCATCGGCAAGTCCCGCTCGGTCATCCGCCAGACGGTGCCCGAGACCCTGCGCACCGTCGGGCTCGAGGGCAAGGAGAAGCGGCTGCCGCACGAGCTCTCCGGTGGCGAGCAGCAGCGGGTGGCCATCGCCCGGGCCATCGTCAACAAGCCCGCGATCCTCCTGGCCGACGAGCCCACGGGAAACCTCGACCCGGGCATCAGCCTCGAGATCGTCAGCCTGCTCGACCGCGTCAACCGCTCCGGCACGACGATCGTCATGGCGACCCACGACCTGCACATCGTCAACGCGTTCCGTAAGCGCGTCATCGAGCTGAGCAACGGCCGGGTCGTGCGTGACGACGCCGGCGGGGAGTACAACACCGGCGAGATCGTCAAGCCCGACTGGGACACCCAGCCCGGCCGCCGGGTCGAGGCCGCCGGTGACGGCCACCGCGCCGACCCTGCCGACCCTGCCGACCGGACGCTCCGCGGCCCGGACTCCGATGAGCTCGTCGGCGTCGGGCCCCAGGAGCCACGGACCTCGCGGCTGCGGCTGCGCCGACCCCGCGACGGGCGGTGACCCGATGAGGATCGGCTTCCTGCTGGGCGAGATCGGCAACGGTCTGCGCCGCAACGTCTCCATGGTCGTGTCGGTCGTCCTCGTGACGATGATTTCGATGTACCTGCTCGGCCTCGGCCTGCTGGCCCAGCGGCAGGTCGACACGATGAAGGACTACTGGTACGACCGCGTCCAGGTCTCGATCTTCCTGTGCGTCGACAAGTCGCTCTACCCCAACTGCGCCGGCGCCGCGACGACCGAGTCCCAGCGCGACGCCATCAAGGCCCAGCTCGCCACCATGAAGCCCCCCGTCAAGGAGGTCTTCTACGAGAGCCAGGCCGAGGCGTACCAGCGCTTCAAGGACCAGTTCCGCAACAGCCCCCTGGGTGAGCAGGCCACCGAGCGTGCCTTCGCCGACTCGTTCCGCGTCTCGCTCACGGACGCCAGCAAGTTCGACGTCATCGCCAGCTCCTTCCAGGGCGCCCCCGGCGTCGGCAAGGTGCAGGACCAGAAACAGCTGCTCGACAAGTTCTTCACCTTCATGAACGTCGTCTCGTGGTCGGCCATCGCCCTGGCGGTGCTCATGGTCCTGTGCGCCACCCTGCTCATGGCCACGACGATCCGCCAGACCGCGTTCAGCCGACGGCGGGAGACCGGGATCATGCGGCTCGTCGGCGCCTCGAACATCACCATCCAGATGCCGTTCATCATGGAGACCGTCGTGGCCGCCATCATCGGCGCCGGCCTCGCCATGTCGCTGCTGTGGGCCACGGTGCGCTACGGCATCTCCGGCTACCTCAGCAACGCCCTGCTCGACACGGCGTTCATCGGCGTCCCCGACGTCGTCGCCATCGCCCCGTGGGTGGTCGGCGGGGTCGTGGGCCTGGCCGTCCTCACCTCGGGGTTCACCCTGCGCCGTTACCTCCGCGTCTAGCCCCATCACCCCCAGCCGCTCGACCAGCACCACCCGAACCCGAAGGACTCCCATGCGGCAGACGACGACGTCACGGCGCGTCGCGGGCTGGACCCGCCGGTCCACCGCGTCAGGGGTTGCGGCGCTCTGCGCGGTCGCCCTCGGGGTGGGCCTCGCCCTCCCGGCCGGAGCCGACACCGGTGACGACAAGCGGGCCGCCGACCAGCAGGTGCAGGACCTCAAGGCCGCCCTCGACGACACCTCGGCCGACCTCACCAACGCCTACGTGCAGCTGCAGTCGACCCAGAGCCAGCTGCCTGCGGCCCAGGCCGCCCTCGCCCAGGCCCAGGCCGCCGAGCAGGCCGCCACCCGCCACAACGACGATGTCGCCGCCCAGCTCGCCGTCGCGCAGGCCAACGAGCAGCGCGCCCTCGGTGAGCAGGCGAGCAACGCCCAGCAGCTCGCCGACACCCAGTCGACCCTCGACAACTTCGCGGCCGACCTCTTCCAGGGCGGCGGTGGCGGGTCGCAGATGTCGGTGGCCCTCGGAGCCACGAGCGCCGACGACTTCGCGAGCCGCGTCGTCCTCGCCGACCAGGTCTCCTCGATGACCCAGGGGGCGATCAAGGACCTCCAGAACGCCCGGGCCGAGGCCGTCGCCCAGGAGGCCTACCTCCGGGCCGTCCAGGCCGAGGTCACGAGTTTGAAGAAGCAGGCCGAGACCTCGCTCGCGGGGGCGGTCGCCGCCCGCACCACCGCCGCCACCGCCAAGGACCACCTCGACACCCTGCAGGCCCAACAGGCGCAGTACGCCGCCCAGGTCGAGGCCAAGAAGGCCGACGAGCTCGCCCGGCTCGCCGACGCCGAGGCCGAGCAGGCCCGGCTCCAGGCCACCCTCGTCGCCCAGGCCCAGGCGGCCGCGGCGGCCGAGGCGGCGCGCGCGGCCGCCGCTGCGGCCGCCGGCCGCTCCTACACCCCCACCGTCGGCGGCTCCGGCTTCCTCAGCCCGGCCGCCAACGGGCCCCTCACCTCGCCCTTCGGCCTGCGCTTCCACCCGATCCTGCACGTCTGGAAGCTGCATACCGGCACCGACTTCGGGGTGCCGTGCGGCACGCCCGTCGTGGCGGCGGCCGACGGCACGGTCCTGTCCGCGGGCTGGGGCGGTGGCGACGGCAACCGCCTCGTCATCGACCACGGCATCGTCAGCGGCGTAGACCTCGTCACGACCTACAACCACCTCACCTCGTTCGTCGTCACGAGCGGCAAGGTCAAGCGGGGCCAGCTCGTCGCCATCTCCGGCACCACCGGGTACTCCACCGGATGTCACCTGCACTTCGAGACCCTGGAGAACGGCCAGTTCGTCGACCCGGCCAAGTGGCTCTGACGCCGACATTCGCCTGATCCGGCGGCCCGGGAACGGAAACCCCGGTCCGTCGTCCGACCGGTGGACGGTAGCGTTCGGGCCGAGAGCTGGTGCGGTCCGGGAGGCCCGTGGGCCGGCATACGGGGACGAGGCGCTGGGAGGCGGGGTCGATGGCCAAGGAACGCGGACGCGCGGTGATCACGAGCAACCGCAAGGCGCGCCACGACTATCACATCGAGGACACCTTCGAGGCGGGCCTGGCCCTCACGGGCACCGAGGTCAAGGCCCTGCGGATGGGGCGCGCGTCCCTCGTCGACGGGTTCGCCCAGTTCACCGGGAACGAGCTCTGGCTCGAGGGCGTCCACATCCCCGAGTACCTCAACGGCACCTGGACCAACCACGCCCCGCGCCGGCGGCGCAAGCTGCTCCTGCACCGCGACGAGCTCGAGAAGATCGCCACCAAGACCCGGGAGAAGGGTCGCACCGTCGTGCCCCTCGCGCTGTACTGGAAGGACGGCCGGGCCAAGGTCGAGATCGCCCTCGCGACCGGTAAGCGCGAGTACGACAAGCGCAACGCCCTACGCGAGCGTCAGGACCGCCGGGAGGCCGACCGGGCCATGAGCACCCGGGAGCACCGGTGACCCGACCCCGGCACCGACGGCTGCTGGCGCTCTGGGCGCTCCTCGGCGCGGCCCTGGTGCTGGTCGGCCTGCCGGCCACCGGGTATGCCGCCCCCGCGACGGGGTATGCGTCGGCCGACCCCACGGTCGCGACCGCGAGCGACGCCTACGACCGGATGGCGTCCTACACGGCCGACATCGTCGCCGACGCCGACGGGGGAGCGACCTTCACCGAGACGATCGACTACCGGTTCGGCACGAGCGGCGGCCGCAAGCACGGGATCGTCCGCGACATCGTCACGCGGCAGGCCGTCCAGGACAGCGAGGACGGGTCCTACCGCTACTACGCGCTCGACCTCGAGAGCGTCACCAGCCCCACCGGCGCCTCGACGAGCACGAAGGTCACCGACGGCTCCGACGGCGCCACGGAGATCCGGGTCGGCGACGCCAAGACGTACGTCGACGGCTACGCCCAGACCTACGTGCTGACGTACCACCTGGCCAACATCGTCAACCCCATCGACGCCTCCTCGAGCACGAACGGGGCGGCCACGGCCGAGCTGTTCTACAACGTCTTCAAGGGCGACGCGGTCCCCAAGGACACCGTCACGCTCACGGTCAAGGGACCGGCCGCCGTCACCCAGGTCAAGTGCGTGCGCGGCAACACCGACCCCGGCACGCCGTGCGCCACCGCGACCGCCGGTGCCACGGCCACGTTCGCGGTGGACAACCTCCTCGGCAACGAGGACCTCACCATCGACAACCAGTTCCCGCGCAGCGCGTTCGGCACCCTCAAGCCCGACATCCGGGTGGCCGGGTCGGTCGTCGGGTCGGGCCAGGCCAAGGTGATCACCTCGCTGGCGCTGGCTGGTGGGGTCGTCATCCCGCTGGCCGCCGCCGGCCTCATGGGAGCCCTCGTCGCCAGCCGCGGCCGCGACGAGTGGTACGCGGGCCTGACTCCCGGCCTCACCCCCGGCCCGGCCGACGCGACGGCACCCGGGGGCCCCGGCATCCCCGACCCTCCCGTCGTCAAGGGCCGGCGGCCGCAGATCGCGGTCCAGTTCACCCCGCCCCCCGGTGTGCAGCCGGGCATGGTCGGCACGATCATCGACGAGTCCGCCGACACCATCGACGTCTCGGCCACGGTGATGGACCTCGCCGTACGCGGGTTCCTGCGCATCGAGGAGACCCAGAGCGGCACCGTCTTCTCCCGCACCGACTGGACCCTGACCCGGCTGCCCACCCCGCCCGGCGCCGCGCTGCACCGCTACGAGTCCACCGTCCTCGAGGGCATCTTCGAGTCCGGCGACCAGGTGGCGCTCTCGGAGCTGAAGTACAAGTTCGCGACCACGCTGAAGCGGGCGATCAGCCAGATGTACGACGAGGTCGTCGAGCGGGGCTGGTTCCGCAAGTCCCCGCAGCGGGCCCGCGCCGGATGGGAGGCGCTGGGCTTCCTGCTCATCGGCGCCGGGCTCGTCTGCGGCTTCTTCCTGGGCGCCCTGACCATCGGCATCGACCGCACCGGGGGCTTCGGCATCGGGATCCCCTCGGGCTTCGTCCTCGGCATCGGTCTCGTCGTCGCCGGCATCATCTTCCGCGTGCTCGGGCGGCGGATGGCGGCCAAGACCGCCGCCGGCTCCGCGGTGTATGCGCAGTCGCTCGGCTTCCGTGAGTACCTCGTCACCGCCGAGGCGAGCCAGATCCGCTTCGAGGAGGCGTCGGCGATCTTCAGCCGCTACCTGCCCTACGCCATCGTCTTCGGGGTGGCCGACCGCTGGGCCGGCACGTTCCAGAAGGTCGCCGAGGCGGCGCAGGCCGCCGGCCAGCCCCTGGCCATGCCCGCCTGGTACATCTACAACGGCGCCATGTTCCCGAACTTCACCGGGATCGCCGACGGCGCGGGCAGCTTCGCCTCCAGCGCCGGCGGCACGTTCGCGGCGACGGCCAGCTCCGGGTCGTCGGGCGGGTCCGGGTTCGGCGGCGGCGGCGGGTTCAGCGGTGGCGGCGTCGGCGGGTCGAGCAGCGGCTCCTGGTAGCCGCCCGGTGGGCGCAGTCACAGCGGCCACAGCCGTCGGCGCGGCCACAGCGGGCCGGCGTCGTCCACGACCCGGCCACGCCACACGGCTGTAACACGGGACCGGTCACACTGGCGAGCATGACGGCGCAGGAGACCAGCAGCAGCGACGGCCGGACGCAGGCCCCTCCCGCGTCGGGCGCCCGCTCGCTCGACGTCGCACGCTTCGCCGGGGGCGTGGCCTCCGACGAGCAGCACACCGCGCTGCGCGCGTCGGTGCGCCAGCTCGGCCGGCTGCTCGGCGAGGCCCTGACCCGCCACGAGGGACCCGAGCTGCTGGCGCTGGTCGAGAAGGTGCGCGCGGTCGCCCGGGAGCCCGGCGACGACGGCCTGCACCGGCTCCTGGCCGACGTCGACGATGCCACCGCCGTCGTGCTCGCCCGCGCGTTCACCGCATACTTCCAGCTCGTCAACGTCACGGAGCAGCTGCACCGCTACCAGGAGCTGACGACCGGCGAGGAGGGTCCCCTCGAGGGGACGGTCCGGCGCATCGGCGAGGCCCTGGCCGACGGCACGGTCGACCTCGAGCTCGTCGAGAGCGTGCTCGCCCGGGTGGAGTACCGGCCGGTGTTCACCGCCCATCCCACCGAGGCGACGCGCCGCACCGTCCTCACCCTGCTGCGCAAGATCGCCGACGTCGTCGACGCGAGCGAGGACCCGCGTCGGCCCACCCTGACGTCCTCGCCCGCGGCGCAGCGCGAGCGGCGGCTCGCCGAGCTCGTCGACCTGCTGTGGCAGACCGACGAGCTGCGCATCGTGCGGCCGCAGCCGACCGACGAGGCGCGCACCGCCACCTACTACCTGCGCTCCCTGGCCGCCAACGTCGTCCCTGCCCTGCTCGACGAGCTCGACCGGCAGCTGTCCGGCATCGGGGTCGCCCTCCCGCTCGACGCGCGGCCGCTGCGGTTCGGCACCTGGGCGGGCGGCGACCGTGACGGCAACCCCAACGTGACCCCCGAGGTCACCCTCGACGTCCTCAGCCTCCAGCACCTCGCCGGGCTGCGGGTGCTCATCGACCAGGTGGAGGATCTGCTCACGGAGGCCTCGGCGTCCACCCGCGTCGTCGGGGTGACGGAGGCGCTCACGGACAGCCTCGCCGCCGACGCCGAGGCGCTGCCCATCACGTATGCCGCCGTGCGCCGGCTCAACGCCGAGGAGCCCTACCGGCTCAAGCTGTCGTTCGTCCGCGTGCGGCTGCAGCGCACCCGCGACCGGCTCGCCTCGGGACGCCCGCACGAGCCGGGCCGGGACTACCGGCACCTCGGCGAGCTGCTGGCCGACCTCACCCTGATGCGCGACTCCATGCTCGCGGGCGGCGACCGGCTCACCGCCGACGGCGCCCTCCTGCGCCTCATCCGCACGACGACCGCGCTGGGGATGGGCCTGGCCACCCTCGACATCCGCGAGCACAGTGAGCGCCACCACACGGCGCTCGCCGCCCTCGTCGACCGCGTCGGGGAGCTCGACCGGCCGTACGCCGAGCTCGGGCGGCCCGAGCGGATCGCCTACCTGTCGCGCGAGATGACGAGCCGGCGCCCGCTCGTCGGCGCGGTGCGCGGCGACCTCGTGCCGGAGACCGTCGCCATCCTCGACATCTTCGACGCCATCCGCACCGCGCTCGACACCTACGGCCGCGAGGCGGTCGAGACGTACATCGTGTCGATGACCCACGACGTCGACGACCTGTTCGCCGTCGTCGTGCTCGCCCGCGAGGCGGGCCTGGTCGACACCGGCAGCCCCGACACCCCGGCCGTCGCGCGGATCGGGTTCGCCCCGCTCTTCGAGACCGTGGCCGAGCTGGAGTCCGCCGGGCCGCTGCTCGAGGCCCTGCTCAGCGACCCGTCCTACCGCCGGGTGGTCACGGCGCGCGGCGAGGTGCAGGAGATCATGCTCGGCTACTCCGACTCGTCCAAGGACGCCGGGATCGCCGCGTCGCAGTGGCAGATCCACCGCGCCCAGCGGGCGCTGCGCGACGTGGCCAAGGAGCACGGCGTCGTCCTGCGGCTGTTCCACGGCCGCGGCGGGTCGGTCGGCCGCGGCGGCGGCCCGACGGCGGAGGCGATCCTGTCGCAGCCGGACGGCAGCCTCGACGGGCCGATCAAGATCACCGAGCAGGGGGAGGTGCTGTCCGACAAGTACACCCTGCCGAAGCTCGGCCTGCTCAACCTCGAGAGCGCGCTCGCCGCCGTGGTCGAGGCCTCGGTGCTGCACCGCACGCCCCTGCTCGCCCGCGAGGTGCTCGTCGAGTGGGACCAGGCCATGGACCGCGTCGCGTCGGCGGGCCAGGACGCCTACCGGGCCCTCGTGCGCGACCCCGCCCTCGTGCCCTTCTTCGTCGCGGCGACCCCGGTCGACGAGCTGGGCAAGCTCAACATCGGCTCCCGTCCGGCCAAGCGCCCCGGGGGCAGCGGCGGCCTCGACGACCTGCGGGCCATCCCGTGGGTCTTCGGCTGGACGCAGTCGCGCATCATCCTGCCCGGCTGGTATGGCGTTGGCAGCGGGCTCGCCGCCGCCCGGGCCGACGGCCAGGGCGAGACGCTGGCCGAGATGTATCGCACGTGGCCCTTCTTCCGCACCTTCCTCTCCAACGTGCAGATGACGCTGGCCAAGACCGACCTCGCCATCGCCGCCCGCTACGTGCGCACCCTCGTGCCCGATGACCCGGCCGGGCTCTTCGACCGGATCCGTGAGGAGCACGCCCGCACCGTCGCCGAGGTGCTCGCGACCACCGGCCAGCATGAGCTGCTCGAGTCGGCCCCGGTCCTGCGGCGCACCCTCGAGCTGCGCGACTCCTACCTCGCCCCCCTGCACGCCCTGCAGTCGACCCTCCTGGCCCGGGTGCGCGAGGTCCCCGACGGGGAGCAGCCGGACGCCGACCTGCAGCGGGCGCTGTTGCTGACCATCAACGGCATCGCCGCGGGGCTGCGCAACACCGGCTGACGGTGCGCCCTGTCGGCGCTGCTGCCTAGACTCGCCGGCAATGACCTCCCTGCCCACCGACCCCGCCGGCACCCAGCCCCCCGAGGTGCTGGCGGCCGAACGTGCCACCGAGCTGGCGGACGAGCTCGCCCGGGCCCAGCGGCATACGGTGCGGACGCTCATCGTCACGCAGGCCGTCGGCGGGGTGGGCCTCAGCGCGGCCATCGCCGTGGCGGCACTGCTGGCGAAGGACGTGACCGGGTCGGAGACGCTGTCGGGGCTCGCGCAGACCGCGCAGGTGCTCGGGGCCGCCGTCATCGCGGCCGTGCTCTCGGCCTACATGGCGCGCCACGGCCGCCGTCCCGGGCTCACCGGCGGCTACCTGGCCGGGGCGCTCGGGGCCGGTCTCTGCATCCTCGCCGGGGTGGTGCGCTCGTTCCCGGTGCTGCTCCTCGGCGCGGTCCTCCTCGGCGCGGTCACCGCCTCCAACCAGCAGAGCCGGTATGCCGCGACGGACCTCGCGCTCCCGCACCGGCGGGGACGCGAGCTCAGCACCGTCGTGTGGTCCACGACGATCGGCTCGGTGCTGGGCCCGAACCTCACCGGCCCCGGCGCGGTGGTGGCCCGGTGGCTGCACCTGCCCGCCATCACCGGCCCGTTCGTCATCAGCGTCGTCACGCTCGTCGCTACCGCCGTCGTCATGGCGACCCGGCTGCGGCCCGACCCGCTCCTGCTGGCCCGGTCGGCCCGTCGGCGCGACCCGGCCACCGCGGACGGCCCGCACGACCCCACCGACCTCGCGACGGCCTGGCGGGTCGTGCGGCATACCCCGCTCGTGCTGGCGGCCGCCCTGGGGCTGGGCCTCACTCACGCCGTCATGGTCTCCGTGATGGTGATGACGCCCATCCACATGGACCACGGCGGGGCGAGCCTGGAGGTCATCGGCCTCGTCATCAGTGGCCACATCCTCGGGATGTACGCCCTCTCGCCGGTGGTCGGCCGGCTCGTCGACCGCTACGACAGCCCGCGGGTGCTCGGGGTGGGCGGGCTGATCCTGCTCGCGGCGCTGGTGCTGGCCGGCCTGTCTGCGCCCGGCGCGAGCCCCGGTCTGGGGGCCGGGCTGTTCCTGCTCGGGCTCGGCTGGTCGTTCGGCACCGTGGCGTCCTCGACGCTGCTCACCGCCGCGACCCCGGTGCCGCACCGGCCCCGCGTGCAGGGGCTCGTCGACATGACCACCGGGTTCACGGCGGCGGCGTGCGGCGCCGTCGCCGGTGTGGTCGTCGGCTCCGCCGGCTACAGCTGGCTCAACGTCGGGGCGGCCGTGCTCGCCTTCGGCATCGTCCTCGTCGCGCTGGCGGCCGGCCGCCACGCGTCAGAGTCGGACGAGCATCTTGCCGGTGTTGCCACCCGTCAGGAGTGAGCGGAAGGCCCCGAACGCCTCGCCGATGCCGTCGACCACCGTCTCGCGCCACACGATCCGGCCGTCGCGCAGCCAAGCGCCCATCTCGCGCTCGAACTCGGGGCGCAGGTCGCCGTGGTCGCTGACGATGAAGCCCCGCAGCGTCAGGCGCTTGCCGACGAGCATCCCCAGGTTGCGGGGCGCCGCCGGGGCCTCGGTGGCGTTGTACTGCGCGATCGCCCCACACAGGGCAGCCCGGCCGTTCTGGCGCATCGAGCCGATGGCCGCCTCGAGGTGGTCACCGCCGACGTTGTCGAAGTAGACGTCGATGCCGTCCGGAGCGGCCTCCCGCAGACCCTGGGCGATCGGTGTGGCCCGGTAGTCGATGCCGCGGTCGAAACCGGCCTCCTGCTCCAGCCAGCGCACCTTGTCGGGTCCGCCCGCACTGCCGACGACGAGCGACGCGCCCTTGATCCGGGCGATCTGGCCCACGAGCGACCCGACCGCCCCGGCGGCGGCCGACACGAACACCCGGTCGCCCTCCTGCAGGCCGGCGATGCGCAGCAGACCCGTGTAGGCGGTGTGCCCCGGCATGCCCAGCACCCCGAGGTAGGCCTGGGCGGGCGCCTGCTCGGCGTCGACGACGCGCGTCTGGCGGCCCGGCAGCACCGCGTGGGTGCGCCAGCCGAGGTTGTGCAGCACCGTGTCGCCCACGCGCAGCTCGCTCCCCGTGCCGTCGGCGGCCGCCCCGCCCACCTGCTCGACGACGCCCACCGCGCCGCCGTCCATGGGGGCGTCGAGCGCGAACGGCGGTACGTAGGACGTGACGTCGTTCATCCGGCCCCGCATGTAGGGGTCGACCGTGAGGTACGTGTTGCGCACGAGGACCTCGCCCTCGCCCGGGTCGGGGAGCTCGACCTCGACGAGGCGGGCGTCGGCGTCGACGGGCTCGCCCTGGGGGCGTCGGACGAGCTGCCATTCACGGGACGTGGTCATGAGGATGCTCCTGGTGCGGTGGGGGATGGGCTGACGGGCGAAGGGCGGACGGACGGTGCGCGACGAGGGGCCGGGACGAGTGTCCGACGTCACCAGCCGAGGGTGCCGGGCCCGCCCTTGAAGGGGCCGACGACCCGGGCGGTGATCCAGCCGCCGTAGAAGCCGCCGGCCTGTGGCTGCACGACCTCCCCGTCGACGGTGCATCGGTCCATCGCGCCGGGCATGAGCGAGACGTGCTCGGCGATGGCCTCGTAGCCGGGGGACGGGGAGCGGTACGTCCACGCCGCGCGCGGGGCGCGGCGACCACCGGAGACGACGTCGAAGTAGGACGCGTGGCCCTTGAACTCGCAGAACGTCGTCCCCGCGACCGGCACGAGGGCGCCGTCGGCGAAGGCGGCATACGGCAGGTAGTAGGCCGGCGGGTGGCTGGTCTCGAGCACGCGCAGCGCCTCGGTCGTGCGGGCGACGACGACGTCGGCGAGGACGACCTCGACGGTCTCGGTGGTCGGCTCGACCCGCGGCGGTCGGGGGTAGTCCCAGACCGACTCCTGACCCGGGCCGGCGGGGACCCGCTGGATGGCTGCCATGCGGCCATCATCTCCCGCCCGTCTGGGAGCCGGGACGGGGGGAATCGAGTTGGAGGGGGCGGTGTTGACCGGCATACTGAAGGTTCTTGACAACTGCACAGCGTGACGTGGGCACCCCCTCGGGGGTGATCGGTTTCGACGGTGGTCCTGTCCCCAGGAGAAGCGGGCCGAGGACGCACGGTTATCTCGTTAACGACCCGTGCAAACCCATAGGTGCCAACTCCAAGAGCACCGACCTCGCCCTCGCCGCCTGAGCGAGCGCATAGGTCCGTCAGCCTGAGGTAGTTCTCGACTCAGTGTCTGGCGTCAGCTAGAGAACTTGCTGCGCAGTCATGTCGGGGGGCTGCGCGGGACTCTTACTCGACTGGGCCTGTCAGGGAACGTGTGCGCGCGAGCCCTGGGGCCGAGAAAATCCATAGCGCACTGCGCCCGGAGAAGTCCTGGTCACATGTCATCGGACGCGGGTTCGATTCCCGCCACCTCCACTGGCCGCCGCCTCGTGCGGCGTCGGTGGCCCACGTCACGCTGTGTCGTCGAGAGCCGTCGGCAGCGAGAAGGGCCCGGTCACCTCGCGGTGGCCGGGCCCTTCTCGTGCGGGCGGATCTGGTGCGTCTGCGGGGGCGCCGGTCAGCCGGCGTTCTCGGCGGGCGCGTCCTTGGCCTCGGCGAGCTGGGCGCGCACGGCGTCCATGTCGAGGGTGCCGACCTGGTCGACGAGCGACTGGAGGGCCTCCTTGGGCAGCGCACCGGCCTGCCGGAACACGAGGATGCCGTCACGGAACGCCATGAGGGTCGGGATCGACGTGATGTTCACGGCCGACGCGAGCGCCTGCTCGGCCTCGGTGTCCACCTTGGCGAAGACGATGCCGTCGTGCTGGGCGGACACCTCGTCGTAGACGGGCCCGAAGCGCTTGCACGGGCCACACCACTCGGCCCAGAAGTCGACGAGAACGGTGCCGTTCTCGAGGACGGTCTGCTCGAAGGTCTGTGCGGTCAGGTCGGTCGTGGCCATGTGGGGTGAACGGCTCGGTCGCGGGAGGCATTCCCGGCGCCGTCGGCGATGCGGCGGCTACGCGTCGCCGTGGTGCCGGCCGTCGAGCTCCCAGGTCACCGTGACCGACGCCGAGACGGTCTGCTCGCCCGCCTCGACGGGCATCGGTGAAGCCGCTGCCGCCAGCGCCATCCGCATCCCCGGCGCGGGGGCGCTGCGCACGCTGCCCTCGACGACCGACTGGACCGGCCCCAGGGTCGCGTCGGCCAGCGCGGCGTACTGCTGGGCCTTGGCGCGGGCGTCGAGGAAGGCGCCCGAGCGGGCCTCGTCGCCGAGCGCCGTCACGTCGCTGAGGTCGAGCTGGATCGCGTCCACGGAGAGGGCGTTGCCCGCCGCGGCCGCCACCGCGTCGACGACGGCTCCGACCTGGTCCATGGCCCGCACGACGACCGAGAGCCGGTGCTGCGCCTGGTAGCCCACGACGTGCTGGCCGTCGCGGTCGTAGCGCGGGTGGACGCCCGCCCCCGTCGAGCCGATGTCGGACCCCTGGACGCCGAGCCCCCGGGCGGCCTCGCCGATCGCCTGCACGCGACCACCGACATCGCGCAGCGCGGTGGAGACGTCGGGTCCGTCGCAGCTGACCCCGAGGGCGAGCCGCACGACATCGGGGGCGGCGTTCGCCCGGCCGTTGCCGGTGATCTGGACGACGCGCGGGTGCTTGGCCATGACGTCACGCTACCGCCGGGAACGCTCGGTGGAACGAGCACGAGTTCTCGCAGACCGGCTGCCGAACGCGGGTCGCGGTCGTACCGTGGACGGGTCGGGTCCTCCGGCGGCCGCGGGTGGCCGCCGCCGTGGGGACCGGGCCGGGGATCGGCGTTGTGGTGTGGGGTTTCGGCATGGTGCGAGTGGTACGCGTGGGCCGCCGGTCGCGGGGTGGGGGGACGCTCCTGGGTCCGTCGCGGCCGCCCGTGAGCCGAGCCCGGGTCGTCGGCTCGGTCCTGGTCCCCGCCGTGCTCGTGCTCGGCGCCGGGGCGGCCGTCGTGCCGCAGGCGCTCGCCGCCCACCGGGAGTCCGTCGAGGCGGCGGCCGCCCTGTCGATGGCCGGCCCGCCGTCGGGCGTCGTCGCCGTCCTCGACAGCGCGCCCCCGGAGGCGCGCGCCCCGAAGGCCCATGCCGTCCCCGTGCCCGCCGCCGTCACGGTCACCATCGACGCGCTGCCCGCGGCCGCCGGTCCGGCCGTCGACGGAGCGGAGCCGGCCGTCGCCGTGGACGCCGCGGCGGAGTCCGCAGCGGCACAGGCCGAGGCGGCGGCGGCCCTGACGAGCCACGGGGTCGTCGTCACCGACGGCTCGACCGGCATCCCCGTCACCGTGCTCGCGGCCTACCGCAAGGCGGAGGCCCTCCTCGCTGCGGCGAAGCCGTCGTGCCACCTGCCGTGGTGGGTGCTCGCCGGTATCGGACGCATCGAGTCGGGGCACGCCGCCGGTGGCCGGGTGGACGCGAACGGCACGACCCGCGGTCGCATCGTCGGTGTCGCTCTCGACGGATCGGTGCCCGGCACCGCAGTCGTCCTCGACACCGACGGCGGCAGATGGGACGGCGACCCGACCTACGACCGGGCGGTCGGCCCGATGCAGTTCCTCCCCGGCTCCTGGCGCGCCTGGGGCAAGGACGGCAACGGCGACGGCGTGGCCGACCCCAACAACGTGTTCGACGCGGCGACGGCCGCGGGGTACCTGCTGTGTGCGGCCGGGGACCTCGCCGACCCGGCCACCCTGTCGCGGGCCGTCCTGTCCTACAACCACTCCGCGGCCTACGTCGCCTCCGTGCTGCGGTGGGGCGCGGCCTACCGCGACGGCGTCACCCCGGCGCCCGACTCGGCCGGCGTCGTGCCGGCCGGGCCGGTGCAGCAGCCGGCGAGCACCCCGTCCGTCGCCACCACCTCGGCCGCGTCGTCCCCGACGTCCGCCGCCGCAGCTCCGGTGGGGTCCGGCCCGACGGGCAGCAGTACGAGCCCGCCGGCCACCTCCAGCCCGACCCGCTCGACGACCTCGACGACCTCGACGACCTCGACGACCTCGACGACCTCGACGACCTCGACGACCTCGACGACGCGGAGCCCGACGAGTACGACGACCGCACCGAGCACCACCACCTCGAGCACCACGACCGCACCGACCACCTCGGCAAGCCCGACGAGCACCACGAGCGCACCGAGCCCGAGCGCCTCCGCCACGACCCCCGCGACCCCCGCGACCCCCGCGACCCCCGCGACCTCCGCATCCGGGGGCTGAGGGGGGCTGAGGGGCGGGGGACTGAGGGCGGTCGGGTCCGTCCGGCAGCGCTGCTAGACTGACGGAACTCGACTCCGAGGCGCACGGCAGCGCCACGACGCATTCGATGCGGTGTCCCGAGGAGCGGGTCATCCCGACCGGCGAGCATCCGCTCGTCCCGGTCCCTCCGGGTGCCCCACCGTCCGTCCCGGCCTCACGGCCGCCGGACCACCGGCACCTGAGGCTCGTCTTGCATGGTCACGCTCGCCACGTGGCTCGAGGCGTGTCTGCCCGAGTCCACGTGATGAAAGAGCTGGTCCTGTGATGCCCAAGTCCTCCTCCGGCGCGCCCAAGAAGGCCCGGTGGACCACCGCCCAGAAGGCGGCGGCCACCAAGAAGCCGCACCGCGGCGCCTCCACTGCGCGCACCCCCGCCCCCCGCACCGCCGCTCCCCGCACCCGCCCGCCGTATGCCGCGGGCCCCCGGGTTGAGCGCGACGACCGGTACGCCCCGCGTCCCGACCGCGCCGACCGGCCGGTCCGCAGCGACCGGCCGGTCCGCAGCGACCGTCCGAGCTACGCCCCGCGCGACGACCGTCCGGCTCGCAGTGACCGCCCGGGCCGCACCGACCGCCCCAGCTACGCGTCGCGCGACGACCGTCCCGCCCGCAGTGACCGGGGTGAGCGCCCCGGCTACCCGCCCCGCAACGACCGGTACGCCCCGCGCGACGACCGCCCCGCCCGCAGCGACCGGAGCGACCGCCCGAGCTACCCGCCGCGCGACGACCGCCCGGCCCGCAATGACCGCAGTGACCGCAGTGACCGCCCGAGCTACGCGCCGCGCGACGACCGCCCGGCCCGCAATGACCGCAGTGACCGCCCGAGCTACGCGCCGCGCGACGACCGGTACGCCCCGCGTACCGACCGTCCCGCCCGCACCGACCGTTTCGACCGACCCGAACGCACCACCCGCCAGGAGCGCCCCATGACCGACGACCGCCGTCCCACCCGCGACCCCCGCCCCTACCGCGCGGGCGCCGAGGACCGGCCCCGCCGTGACGGTGCCCCCCGCGGGGGCTCGTCGTGGGGGGAGCGCCGCCCCGCGCGCCCGTTCGACGCCCAGCGCGGCCACCACGTGCCGAGCCACGCCGAGGCCGGCTTCGACCCCGAAGCCGAGCGCATGGCCGCCGACTCGTGGACCAAGTCGACCCGCACCAGCGTGAGCGACGGTCCGGTCGAGGTCGCCGCCGACAACGCCTTCGCCGCCCTCGGTCTGCCCGAGCGCCTCGTCGAGCGGCTCGCCCGCGACGGCATCACCGAGCCGTTCCCCATCCAGGCGGCGACGATCCCCGACGCGCTGGCGGGTCGCGACGTCCTCGGCCGCGGCCAGACCGGGTCCGGCAAGACGCTGGCCTTCGGCCTGCCGACCCTGACCCGCCTCATCCAGGAGGCCCCCCGCTCGGCCCCCCGTCGCCCCCGGGCCCTCGTGCTCGTGCCCACCCGCGAGCTCGCCATGCAGGTCTCCGACGCACTCGAGCCCCTCGTGCATATCCTCGGCCTGCGCCACAAGCTCGTCGCCGGCGGTCTCAGCTACACGACCCAGATCAACGCCCTCAACCGTGGCGTCGACCTGCTCATCGCGACCCCCGGTCGGCTCAACGACCTCATCGAGCGCGGCGCCGTGGAGCTGCGCGACCTGCGGATCGTCGTGCTCGACGAGGCCGACCACATGGCCGAGATGGGCTTCCTGCCCGAGATCACCCAGGTGCTCGACCGCATCCCGGAGGGCGGCCAGCGGCTGCTCTTCTCGGCCACCCTCGACCGCGGCATCGACGGCCTCGTCGAGCGCTACCTGACGGACGCGGTCACCCACTCCACCGACGACGCGACCGCCTCGGTGACGACGATGGCGCACCACGTGCTCCTCATCGACCCGCAGCACAAGAAGGTCATCACCGCCGAGGTCGCCAACCGCGACGGCCGCACCCTCGTCTTCGTGCGCACCAAGCTCGGGGCCGACCGGGTCGCTGAGCAGCTGCGTGAGCAGGGCGTCATGGCGGCCTCGCTCCACGGTGGTCACAGCCAGGGCCTGCGCAACCGGGTGCTCGGAGGGTTCCGCGACGGCACGCTGCCCGTGCTGGTCGCCACCGACGTCGCCGCCCGCGGCATCCACGTCGACGACGTGTCGGTCGTGCTCCAGGTCGACCCGGCCGCGGACCACAAGGACTACCTGCACCGCTCGGGCCGCACCGCCCGCGCGGGGGAGAAGGGCACGGTCGTCACCCTCGCCCTGCCGCACCAGCGCCGCACCATGGAGCGCCAGCTGCGCGACGCCGGCGTCGACGCCGTCCCGACCCGCGCCGTCCCCGGTGACGACGTACTCGCCGCCACCGGGGCGCGTTCGCCCAGCGGCGTGCCGGTGGCCGAGGAGGCATACCGTCGCCTCATCGAGGGCGAGCGTCGCCCCGGGCGGGGTGCCGGTCGCCCCGGCGGCCCGGCCGGCGCCCGTGGGCCCCGCAGCGGCAACGCCGGTCCGCGGCACGGCGGCCCCCGTCAGGGTGGCGGCGAGCGTCGCCCGCGCAGCGGGTACCAGCGCACGAGCTGACCACTCAGCGGCCCGACGGGCCCGCGGCTCCGTCCGCGACACACCAGGAGCGCAGCGCACGGGACTCCGTGCGCTGCGCTCCTTCTGTCGACCCGGGTGTGCGCTGCGCTCCTATTAGGGGGAAAATTGAGGGGTGACGGACGACGCCGACGCCCTGGGCTTCCTCGCCGGCCGGTTGCTCGTGGCCGCACCGCAGGTCGAGGAGGCGACGTTCCGGCGCTCGGTCGTCCTGGTCCTGCACCACGACGAGAGCGGCGCGCAGGGCGTCATCCTCAACCGGCCGATCGACGCCGACATCGACGCCGTCCTGCCCGGATGGAAGTCTGTCGCCACCCAGCCGCAGACGATGTTCCAGGGCGGGCCCGTGGCGCTGGACTCCGCCATCGGGCTCGTGACCGTGCCGGGCGACACCCCGGATCCGCTGGGCGTGAAGCACCTCTTCGGGGGGCTCGGGCTCGTCGACCTCGACGCGCCGCCCAACCTCGTCGCGCCGGAGGTCGCCGGTATGCGGATCTTCGCCGGGTATGCCGGGTGGTCCGGTGGCCAGCTGGAGCAGGAGATCCGGCGGGGGGACTGGTACGTCGTGGCGAGCGAGCCCCGTGACGCGTTCTCCGCCACCCCCGAGCGGCTGTGGTCGGCCGTGCTCGCCCGGCAGAGCGACGACCTCAAGCTCGTGGCCGGGTTCCCCGACGACCCCAACCTCAACTGACGGGGGCGCGGTGAGCCAGCAGCCCTACCGCGAGAGCTGGGTGGACCGGCAGATCCGGGAGGCCCAGGAGCGCGGCGAGTTCGACAACCTGCCGGGAGCGGGAAAGCCGCTCGGCGACCTCGGCGACCCCAACGACCCCGACTGGTGGGTCCGGCGCTACATCCAGCGCGAGAAGCTCGACGTCAGCGGCGCGCTCCCGACCCCGCTGGCGCTGCGCAAGGAGGCCGCGGCGTTCCCCGGCTCCCTCGCCGACGTCTCCCGCGAGGAGGACGTCCGCGAGATCCTCGAGGACTTCAACCACCGGGTCAAGGTCGACCGGCTGCGCCCCGCCGTCGGGGCGATGCCCCCGCTCATCTCGCGCACCGTCGACGTCGACGAGGTCGTCGAGCAGTGGCACGACCTGCGCCGGGAGCTGGCCCGGGCCGTCGCCGCGCGCCGTCCGCCGGCCCCGCCGTCGCCTCCACCCGGCCCGTCCAGCCCGTCGTGGTGGCGGCGGTGGCGCCGTCCGCGCGGCTGAGGCTGAGCGGCTGAGCGACCGGCCCCTGCACCCGGACGCGCTGCATACACTTCCCGTATGCCTCTCGACATGCCGCCCGACCCCTTCGAGCCGCAGCCCCAGCCGTCCGGGCCCGGCACCTCAACGAGCGTCCTCGAGCGCGAGCAGGTGGAGGAGCAGATCGCCGAGCCGGGCGACCACGAGCGCTTCTCCCACTACGTGCGCAAGGAGAAGATCCTCGAGAGCGCGCTGTCCGGGGCGCCCGTCATCGCGCTCTGTGGCAAGGTCTGGGTGCCGGGGCGCGACCCCAACAAGTTCCCCGTCTGCCCTGCCTGCAAGGAGATCTACGACGGCATCCGCAAGCGTGAGGGCAACGACGACGGCGGCGACAGGAAGTAGCGGCGGCACGACGGAGCGGCGCCTCCCGGCCTCACGACCCCGGGCCGGCCACCGCCACGAGACAGCCCCAGGCCGGCAGGGTGAGCGGGGCGTCGAGGTCCACGGCGCCGCCCCGCAGCGCGTCCACCGCGCCCGCCAGCTCCGGCCGCTCGCCGAGCGTCACCTCCACGTCATCGGCGCCGAGGTTGAACGCTGCGACCACGAGGTCGTCCCCCTGGCGCCGGAAGAAGCTCAGCACCGATTTCTCGGCGTCGTTGCGCACCTGCACCATCCGTCCTCCGGACGCCCCGTTCCACAGCGCCGGGTGGGCCTTCTTGAGCGCGAACAGGGTCCGGTAGAGCTCGCCCTGCGGGTCGTCGCGCCACGCGATCTCGTCCTTGGTGAAGAACTCCAGCCGCTTGTCGCTGCCGGCCTCCTGGCCGTTGTAGATCAGCGGGATGCCCTCGCCGACGACCGAGAGCACGATCGCCGCGTCCAGCGCGTCGCCGAACTGCTCGTACTCCGTCCCCTCCCACGCGTTCTTGTCGTGGTTGCTGACGAACGTCATCCGGTAGGCGTCCCGCTGGTAGGCGCGGTCGTTCCACGCGTAGTAGACCTTCAGCGGCTCGAGGTCGCAGGCGCCGTGGGCGATCTTGTGCATCGTCTCGTTCCAGCTCCACGCGTACGTCGCGTCGAACGCCCGGGTGTGCAGGTCGCGGACCTCCCACTCGGCGAGCATGAAGACGGGCTTGACCGCGTCGAGCTCGCGGCGCACCTGCTCCCAGAAGTCCACCGGCACGAATCCCGCGACGTCGCACCGGTATCCGTCGATACCGACCTCGCGCACCCAGTGCACCATGGCCGCCGCCATGTACTCGCGCAGGCCCTCCTGGGAGTAGTCGAGGTCGATGATGTCGTCCCAGTCCCACCAGGGGGTCGGCCGGAAGCCACCCTTCCAGTCCCGGGCGTACCACTCGGGGTGCTCGGTCACGAGGACGTTGTCCCAGGCGGTGTGGTTGGCGACCCAGTCGAGGATGACGTGCAGCCCGAGGTCGTGGGCCGCGTCGATGAAGTGCCGCAGGTCGTCCACCGTGCCGAACTCGGGGTTGACGGCGAGGTAGTCGCGCACTGCATACGGGCTGCCCAGCACGCCCTTGCGGTGGCGCTCGCCGATCGGGTTGACGGGCATCAGCCAGAGGATGTCGACGCCGAGGGCCTTGAGCCGCGGCAGGTGCGCCTCCGCGGCCCGGAACGTGCCCTCCGGGGTGAAGTGGCGCTGGTTGACCTGGTAGATCGCGGCCGACTCGGCCCAGGCCGGGTGGGTCAGCTGCACCTCCCGTGCGGGTCGGTAGGGGCTGGTGGCGGAGGCGGTGGAGCCGGCGGACGTCGTCACGCGGACGATTCTGGCGCACCCCCGCCCGCCGCCGAGAGCAGCGGGCCCGTGCGGTGCTCGATGCGCGTCGCGAGCGAGATGGCCGTGGCCGCCCGCACGACGTGGGCGTCGTCGACGACGAGGTCGATGACCCGCTGCAGGTCGGCGTTGTCGCGGGCCACGACCCGGATGAACAGGTCGCCGGAGCCGGTGATCGTATGCGCCTCCAGCACCTCGGGGATGGCCGTCAGGTGCTCGACGACCGGGCCGTGGCCGCGGCGCTGGCGGATCTCGAGGGTGCAGAACGCGGTGACGGGGTAGCCCAGGGCGGCCGGGTCGAGGGTGGGCGCGAGGGAGCGGATGACACCGCGTTCGACGAGCCGGTCCAGCCGCGCCTGCACGGTGCCGCGCGCGACGCCGAGCCGCCGCGATGCTCCGAGCACCCCGACCGACGGCTCCTGCGTGAAGAGCCGGACGATGCGGGCGTCGAGGGCGTCGACGGCCGGAGCGGGGGCGCTGGTCATGGACACAGTGTCCAGCCTGACCGGCGTCCAGGGCAACAACCTGCACAGGGTGACCAGCGAGTCGAGGGCGTGTTGACCAGATGTGTGCCGCCACCCATGCTGCGAGGATGACGACGACGTCCACCCTCCGCGACCGCCAGCCCGCCGACGACCTCACCCCGCTCGAGCGCGACGCCGGCTTCGACGTCGACCAGCTCAAGCAGCTGGTCGGCCTCGTGCCCTACGACGAGGCGCGCGACGTCTTCCCCGTCACCGGATGGGACGCCATCGTCTTCGTCGTCGGCAACGCCACCCAGACCGCGCACTACTACCAGGCGGCCTGGGGCATGGACCTCGTCGCCTACCGCGGTCCGGAGACCGGCTACCGCGACCACAAGTCCTACGTGCTGGAGTCCGGGTCGATCCGCTTCGTCGTCTGCGGGGCGGTCAACCCCGACAGCCTCCACGCCGACCACCACCGCGTCCACGGCGACGGGGTCGTCGACATCGCCCTCGAGGTGCCCGACGTCGACCGGTGCATCGCCCAGGCCCGCCGCGCCGGCGCCACCGTCCTCGCCGAGCCCCACGACGAGTCCGACGAGCACGGCACCGTGCGGATGGCGGCCATCGCCACCTACGGCGACACCCGGCACACCCTCGTGCAGCGCGTCGTCGGAGGCCACCGCTACTCCGGGCCCTACCGCCCCGGGTTCGTGTCCGCGTCGACCACGGTCACCCACCGCGATGGCCAGCCGAAGCGGCTGTTCCAGGCGCTCGACCACATCGTCGGCAACGTCGAGCTGGGCCACATGGACGAGTGGGTCGGGTTCTACAACCGGGTCATGGGCTTCGTCAACATGGCCGAGTTCGTCGGCGAGGACATCGCCACCGACTACTCCGCGCTGATGTCGAAGGTCGTCGCCAACGGCAACCACCGCGTCAAGTTCCCGCTCAACGAGCCGGCCCCGGGCAAGCGCAGGAGCCAGATCGACGAGTACCTCGAGTTCTACCGCGGGCCCGGGGCGCAGCACCTCGCCGTCGCGACGAACGACATCCTCGCGAGCGTGGACGCCCTGCGCGACAACGGCGTCGAGTTCCTCGACACCCCGGCGTCCTACTACGAGGACCCCGAGCTGCGGGCCCGCATCGGCCAGGTACGGGTGCCGATCGAGGAGCTGCAGCGGCGCGGCATCCTCGTGGACCGCGACGAGGACGGCTACCTCCTGCAGATCTTCACCAAGCCCGTCGGTGACCGGCCCACCGTCTTCTTCGAGCTCATCGAGCGGCACGGGTCCCTGGGCTTCGGAAAGGGCAACTTCAAGGCGCTGTTCGAGGCGATCGAGCGCGAGCAGGAACGGCGCGGCAACCTCTGACGGGTATGGGAAACTCGGGGACATGAGCCAGCGCGCCGGGTGGTACGACGACCCGGAGAACTCCGACCACCTGCGGTACTTCGACGGCATCGTCTGGACCAGCCACACGACCCCCAAGGCGCCACCGGCACCAGTGGTCCCCGTGGCCGCCCCGACCGCCGCGATGCCGCAGGCCCCGGGTGGGGATGCCGGTCAGCAGGGCTATCAGGGGCAGCAGGGCTACCAGGGGCAGCCAGGCCAGCCGGGTCAGCAGCCGTGGACCCCGGGCGGGTATGCGTCCGCGCCGCCCGCCTACGGCTCGACCCTCGGGGTCAAGACCACACCGGACGGCCAGCCGCTCGCCAGCTACGGCCAGCGGGTCGGCGCCTACCTGCTGGACGCCCTCATCTCCGGGGTCATCAGCCTCGTGCTCGGCGGCTACTGGATCCTGCAGTTCTTCCACTGGTACGCCACCTACCTCGGTGACCTGTTCCGTCAGATCGATGCCGGCGGCAACCCGGCCGTCGACCAGGCCCAGATCACGTCCCAGGCCACCAGCTACCTCCTGCCCGTCGTGGCCGTCAGCCTTGTCGTGCAGGTCGTCTACCAGGTGGCGTTCCTCACGAGGAAGGGCGCGACCCCCGGCAAGATGGCCGTCGGCATCGCGGTGCGCCGGCGCGACCGGCCGGGCCTGCCCGACCTCGCGACCGTGCTGCGGCGGGTCGCGCTCGGCGTGCTCGTCTCGCTGCTGGGCTTCCTACCCGCCGCGAGCGCCGCGGGCACCCTCGTGTCGATCCTCGACCTGTTGTGGCCGCTGTGGGACGACAAGCGGCAGGCGCTGCACGACAAGATCGCCGGCACCAACGTCGTCGTCCAGCCGCGCAAGCGCTGACCGCGTCCCCCGGTCACCGCCTCAGCGGGCCGACTGAACCCGCCCGCTGACCTCGGCGAGCCCGACCCGGGTGCCGTCCGGGCCGGGGGCCCAGCCGGTGATCGTCACGACGTCACCGTCCTGCAGGAAGCCGCGCGTCGTCCCGTCGGGCAGGGCGAGGGGCCGGGTGCCGTTCCAGGTCAGCTCCAGCAGGCTGCCGCGGGTGTCGTCGCCGGGCCCACTGACCGTGCCCGAGGCGAGGAGGTCGCCGTCGCGCAGGGACGCCCCGTTGACCGTGAGGTGGGCGAGCAGCTGCTCCGGCGCCCAGTACATCTCCCGGTAGTCCGGCCGCGCGACGACGGTGCCGTTGATCGCCACCTCGAGGTGCAGGTCGAGACCCTGGGCGGCCCCCGTCGCGGGCCGCAGGTAGGGGAGCGGCACCGGGTCCGTCTGCCCGGGGACGGGCACGCGGGCGTGGGTGAGGGCCGCCATCGGCGTCACCCAGGCGGAGATGCTGGTGGCGAACGACTTGCCGAGGAACGGCCCGAGCGGCACGTACTCCCAGGCCTGGATGTCCCGAGCGCTCCAGTCGTCGAGGAGGACGACCCCGAACAGGTGGTCGCCCGCCTCGGCGAACGGCACGCGCGTGCCCTGCTCGGTCGCCGCGCCGACGACGAAGCCCACCTCCGCCTCGATGTCGAGGCGGACGCTCGGGCCGAAGACCGGTGTGTCGTCCGGCCCCTTCCGCTGCCCGCTCGGCCGGGTCACCGGCGTCCCGCTGACGACCACGGTGCCGGCGCGGCCGTGGTAGCCGATGGGCAGGTGCTTCCAGGCGGCGGGCAGCGCCGGCTGGCCAGGCCGGAAGATCTCGCCGACCGTGCTCGCGTGGTGCTCGCTGGCGTAGAAGTCGACATAGTCGGCGACGGCGAAGGGCAGGTGCATCGTCACGTCGGCCAACGGCACGAGGAAGGGCTCCACCGCGTCCTGGTAGGACGCGTCGGTGAGCACCGTGACGAGCCACTCCCGCGCGGCCGCCCAGGCGTGCGGGCCGAGGGCGAGGAACCGGTTGAGGCTCGCGCAGGCCCACACCTCGGCCGACTCCATGCCGGCCCGTTCCGCCGCGCCCGCGGCGTCCAGGACGAGGTCGCCGGCCCGGACGCCGACCCGTGGGGACCCACCCGACGTCGAGAAGACGCCATAGGGCAGCGTCTGCAGCCCGAAGAGGTGGTCGTGCGGGACATCCAGCCACGTCGTCACGGGTTTACGGTAGCGGCATGGCGCACTACCAGAGGGTGGGCAGCGTGCCGCCGAAACGGCATACGCAGCACCGCCGTCCAGCGGGCCGCGGCCGTCAGGGCGAGCTCTACTACGAGGAGCTGATGGGGGAGGAGGGCTTCTCCTCCGACTCCTCGCTGCTCTACCACCGGCACATCCCCTCCACGGTCTCGGCCGTGCGGGAGTGGTCGATCGGCGACCTGTCGACGACCCCCAACCACCCGCTGCAGCCGCGCCACCTGCGGCTGCACGACCTCTTCGACGCCGCCGCGGTCCGCCGCACCGACCCGGTCACCGGCCGCCGGCTCGTGCTCGGCAACGGCGACGTGCGCATCTCGTATGCCGTGTCGGCGCAGCCGAGCCCGTGGTACCGCAACGGGATCGGCGACGAGTGCGTCTACGTCGAGCGTGGGCGCGGCCGGGTCGAGACGGTCTTCGGGGCGTTCGACGTGGGGGAGGGTGACTACGTCGTCATCCCCCGGGCCACGACCCACCGATGGGTCCCCCGGCGCTCGACCAAGGACCCGCTGCGCACCTACGCCATCGAGGGCAACTCGCACATCGCACCGCCGAAGCGCTACCTCTCGAAGTACGGCCAGCTCCTCGAGCACGCGCCCTACTGCGAGCGTGACCTGCGCCTGCCCGACGGCCCGCTGCTCGCGGAGGACGTCGGCGCGTCCGCCTCGGACGAGACCGACGTCTACATCAAGCACCGCGGCTCGGGACCCGGCGGCGTCGTCGGCACCGTGCATACCCTGCCGTTCCACCCGCTCGACGTCGTGGGCTGGGACGGGTGCCTCTACCCGTACGTCTTCAACGTCAGCGACTTCGAGCCGATCACCGGCCGCGTGCACCAGCCGCCGCCGGTGCACCAGGTCTTCGAGGGCTGGAACTTCGTCATCTGCAACTTCGTGCCGCGCAAGGTCGACTACCACCCGCTGTCGATCCCGGTGCCCTACTACCACTCCAACGTCGACAGTGACGAGATCATGTTCTACGTCGACGGCGACTACGAGGCGCGCAAGGGCTCGGGCATCGGCAAGGGCTCGGTGTCGGTGCACCCCGGCGGCCACCCGCACGGACCACAGCCGGGGGCGACCGAGGGCTCGATCGGCGTGCACTACTTCGACGAGCTGGCCGTCATGGTCGACACCTTCCGCCCGCTCGAGCTGGGCGAGGGCGGCCGAGCCGTCGACGACGGCGTCTACGCGATGTCCTGGAACCGCTCGGCGGGCGGCTGACCGGTCCGACCGGCTGGACCGAGTCCGGTTCGTCGGGTCGAACGGCCGGCGAACCGGACCTGAACCAGCCGGTCCGTCCGGGTGACGAGACCACCTGACTCCCGCGGGGGTGGTTGCGCAGGGGGGACGAAGACGGAAATGTGCGGCACGGACCGCTCGACCGGCACACGATGCCGCGCTCACCTCACCCCCACCCCGACACCGATGGAGTGACATGACCCCCCGACTCTCCGAGTCCGAGACCACCCGCCGCCAGCTGCTCGCCATGGCGACTGTCGGCGGCGCCGGCGTCGCCGGTCTGGCCGCCGCCGGGCCCGCCTCGGCCGCACCGACCAGTGCGACCGGCAAGCCCGACCACGTGCTCAGCGTGCTCGGCACGACCGACCTGCACGGCAACGTCTACAACTGGGACTACTTCAAGAACGCCGAGTACGACGACGCGAAGCACAACGACATCGGCCTGGCCAAGGCGTCGACCCTCATCTCGGCCCTGCGCGCCGAGCTGGGCGAGCGCAACACCCTGACCCTCGACGCCGGGGACACGATCCAGGGCACGCCGCTCGCCTACTACTACGCCAGGGTCGAGCCCATCACCGGCGGCACCACGCACCCGATGGCCGCGGCCATGAACGTCGTCGGCTACGACGCGGCCGCGCTCGGCAACCACGAGTTCAACTACGGGCTGGAGCTGCTCCGCGCCTTCGAGGCGCAGTGCCACCACCCCCTCCTCAGCGCCAACACGGTCGACTGGAACACCGGGGCCCCGATCTTCCCGCCCTACGTCATCAAGACGGTGCAGCTGCACGGCACCATGCCCATCCGGGTCGGCATCCTCGGCCTGGTCACCCCGGGGGTGGCCATCTGGGACAAGGCCAACGTCGAGGGCAAGGCGCGGTTCCCCGGCATCGTCGAGCAGGCCAAGGTCTTCGTGCCCCGCCTCAAGGCCGCGGGCGCCGACGTCATCGTCGTCTCCTGCCACTCGGGCGCCGCGACCTCCTCGTCCTACGGCGACGCGCTGCCCTACCCGGAGAACGCGAGCACCCTTCTGGCCCAGCAGGTCCCGGACATCGACGCGATCCTCGTCGGCCACGCCCACGTCGAGGTCAACACGACCGTCACGAACGAGCAGACGGGGCGCAAGGTGCTGCTGGTCGAGCCGCTCTACTGGGGTATGCGCGTCGCCCGCCTGGACCTGCCCCTCACCAAGGTCAAGAACCGCTGGGCCGTCGACGACCGCCGGGTGTCGGGTGCGCTCTACAACGCCAGCACGGTGCCGGAGGACCCGGCCGTGGCGAGCATCGTGCGGGCCGCCCACGAGAAGGTCCTCACCTACGTCAACAGCGTCATCGGCACCTCGAAGCAGCCCATGTCGGCGGCCACCTCGCGCTACGAGGACACCGCCGCCATGGACTTCATCAACGACGTGCAGGCCGACGCGGTGAAGAAGGCGCTCGCCGGCACGGCCGACGCCGGCACCCCGGTGCTGTCCATCGCGGCGCCCTTCAACAAGGCGGCGGCGATCCCCCAGGGCGACGTCACGGTGCGCGACGTCGCGGGGCTCTACATCTACGACAACACGCTGCTGGGCATCCGGTTCACCGGCGCCCAGGTGCTGGCGTACCTCGAGTACTCGGCGCGCTACTTCCGCCAGGTCTCGGGCACCGGCCCGTTCGCCGCCGACGCGGTCACCAACGCGGTGACGCCGACGGCTCCGAACGGCACCCCCGACTACAACTACGACATCATGGGCGGCCTCGACGCGCGGCTCACCTACGACATCGACATCGCCCAGCCGGCGGGTTCCCGCATCAAGAACCTGCAGTATGCCGGTGCGCCGGTGACCGCGGGCCAGGCCTTCGTCGTGGCCATCAACAACTACCGGCAGAGCGGCGGTGGCGGGTTCCCGGGGGTCACCACGGCGCCCGTCCTCTACAACCGGCAGGTCGAGATCCGGCAGCTGCTCATCGACTGGGTGACGGCCCACCAGGTCATCGACGCGTCGACGTTCTCGTCGAAGGACTGGCAGCTCGTGTCGAACGGCCAGCCGCTGACGATCACGGGCTGACGGTCACCGGCTGACGGTCAGCCCCGGACGACGGGATCGCCGACGAGCTCCGCACCCTCGGTGCGGAGCTCGTCGAGCGTCCGGGCCGTCGTGGACGCGAGCACCCCGGCGGTGAGGTGCAGCTGCACCCGGACGGCGAACCCTCGCCGCACCGCGTCCCGCGCCGTCGCCCGCACGCAGTGGTCGGTGGCGATCCCGACGACGTCGACCGCGCCGATCCCCCGCTCGGCCAGCCACGCACCGAGCGGCTGACCGGTCTCGGGGTCGGGGGACCGGCCCTCGAACCCGCTGTAGGCGGCCTGGAACCGGCCCTTGCGGAAGACCCCGGAGACCTGCGCCACCGCCGCCCGCACGTCCGGGTGGAACTCGGCCCCCGGGGTCCCCATCCGGCAGTGCACGGGCCAGGTGTCCACGTAGTCCGGGTCCGCCGAGAAGTGCGCGCCCGGGTCCTCGTGCCAGTCGGCCGTCGCCGCGATCGCGGCGTAGTCGTCGCCCCGCTCGTCGACGAAGGCGGAGATGAGCCCGGCGACCTCGCTGCCACCGGCCACCGCCAGGGACCCGCCCTCGCAGAAGTCGTTCTGCACGTCGACCACGATCAGCGCCCGCCGGAGTGCGGCCGGCCCGCTCATCGCGCGTCCTCGGCCCCGTGACCCTGGCCCTCGAACACAGTGGGGATGGCGACCTCGCCCCGCTGAAGGCGTCGTGCCGCCGCCGGCAGCTCGGCCCGCGAGGCCTCGTGCCGGGCGCGGGCGGCGGCGAGGTCAGGCGGGGCAACGACCTCCCCGTCGCGCACGAGGTCGACCATGAGCGGCCGGTCGTCGCCGTCGTCGGTGGGCCGTTCCTCGACGCCGACGACCTCGGCCTCGGCGACCCCGGAGGCGTCCAGGCGGCGGAGCGCCCACTTGCGGCCGCCCACGGATGCCTTCGACTCGCTGCGCTTCTCGACCGGGCGCATGACGCCGTCGTCGTCGGAGCGCGACACGAGCTTGTAGACCATGCCCGCCGTGGGCGCCCCTGAGCCGGTGACGAGCTGGGTGCCCACGCCGTAGCCGTCGACCGGGGCGGCGGCGAGCGCGGCGATGGCGTACTCGTCGAGGTCGGAGGTGACGACGATGCGGGTGCCCGTGGCCCCGAGGCCGTCGAGCTGCTCGCGCACCTGACGCGCCTGGGCGAGCAGGTCGCCGGAGTCCAGCCGCACGGCGCCGAGGGAGGTCCCGGCCACCTCGACGGCGGTCGCCACCCCCTGCGTGACGTCGTAGGTGTCGACGAGGAGCGTGGTGCCGGTGCCCAGTGCCGCGACCTGGGCGGCGAACGCCTCCCGCTCGTCGTCGTGCACGAGGGTGAACGCGTGGGCGGCGGTGCCCGCCGTCGGGACCCCGTAGCGGCGGCCGGCCTCGAGGTTGCTCGTCGTCGCGAACCCGGCGATGTAGGCCGCGCGGGCGGCGGCGACGGCGGCCTCCTCGTGCGTGCGGCGTGAGCCCATCTCGATGCACGGGCGGTCACCGGCGGCGGCCGTCATCCGGGACGCCGCCGACGCGACCGCGGTGTCGTGGTTGAGGATCGACAGGGCGAGGGTCTCGAGCACGACCCCCTCGGCGAAGGAGGCCTCGACGACGAGCACGGGGGAGCCGGGGAAGTACGCCTCGCCCTCGGCATACCCGCTGACGTCGCCCGAGAAGCGGTAGCGGGCCAGCCAGTCGCAGGTGGCGTCGTCGACGACGCGTCGCTGTCGCAGCTCGTCGACCTCGGCCGCGCCGAACCGGAACTCCTGGAGCGCGTCGAGGAGGCGCCCGGTGCCGGCGACGACGCCGTAGCGGCGCCCGTCGGGCAGGCGGCGCGCGAACACCTCGAAGACGCAACGGCGCTGTGCGGCGCCACTACGCAGCGCAGCCTGGAGCATCGTCAGCTCGTAGTGGTCGGTGAGGAGCGCGGTGCTGGCCACGGACGACAGCCTAGGGTGGGTGCCGTGGGAGCCCTGCGAGCCGTCGCCTCGATCGCGACGGCCGCGCCGACGACGGAGCGGAGCACCGAGACGGTCGAGCAGCTCGAGCTCGACGTCCCGTGGATCACGCTGGTGTGGAACGACCCGGTCAACCTCATGTCCTACGTGACGTACGTCTTCGAGACCTACTTTGGCTACCCGCGGGCCAAGGCCGAGAAGCTCATGCTCGACGTCCACACCAAGGGCAAGGCCGTCGTGGCGCACGGCAGCCGCGAGGAGGTGGAGCGCGACACCGAGGCGCTGCACGGCTTCGGCCTCTGGGCGACGTTCGAGAAGGACGCCTGACGTGGCCCGCGGCTTCAGGCGGAAGGGCCAGCGCTTCGTCGCGACCTTCGACGCCATGGAGCGGGGCGTCGTCGCCGGGCTCATGGAGCAGACCCGCGAGCTCGTCGCCCCGCCGGAGCGGGAGCGCACGGGCGACGCGTTCGAGGACCTCGTGGCCGGCCTGGGGGTGTCGGTCGCCGCGGACGACCAGGTCGCCGGGCCCGACGAGGTCGGGGGGGTGCGCGACCCGGCGCTCGAGCGGATCCTGCCCATCGCCCACCGCGGCGACCCGGAGGTCGCGTCCGAGTTCCGGCGGCTGACCGAGAACGACCTGCGGGACCGCAAGGCGACCACGCTCACCACCGCGATCGACGCGCTGCACCAGGCCTCCGGCGACAAGCTCGAGCTGACCCGCGAGCAGGCCCACGCCGTGGTCGTGGCCCTCACCGACACCCGGCTCGTGCTGGGCGAGCGGCTCGGCCTGCGCACCGACGACGACGCGCTCGAGCTCGACGAGCGCATCGCCGGGCTCGACCCCGACGACCCGGCCGTCTACGCCGCGTCCTACTACGACTTCCTCACCTGGATGCAGGAGTCCCTGACGACCGCGCTCCTGGGCCACGGCTTCTTCCGCTGACCCGTGCCGACCAGCCCTGACCAGCCCTGACCAGCCCTGACCAGCCCTGACCAGCACAGACAGCCCTGACCAGCCCAGACAGCCCTGACCCGGATGCCGCTGCCACCCGCCCCCACCGCCGAGACGGTGCTGGAGGTGGTACGCGAGCACTGGGACGGAGGGGTCGTCGCCGCGACGCGCCTGCCGCGCGGGGGCGACGCCCACCACTGGGTATGCGCCGGCCGGCACCGGCCGCGGTGGGTCGTCCGGGTCGACGACGTCACACCCGACGGGCGGCTGGAGGACCGGCTCGACGCCTTCGCGGCCGCCCGTGAGCTGACGGCCCGGGGCCGCCACGTGGTGGTCCCCACCGTGGCCCCCGGGTCGGGTGACGGTGAGGCGGTCGGGGTCGTGCTGGGCGGCTGGCTCGTGACGGCGGCCACCTACCTCGAGGGCGAGCCCGGTCCGGGCGACTACGCCGACGACGCCCAGCGCACCCTGGTCGCTGCGGCCCTCGGGGCCCTGCACGCGGACGCGGCCCCGCCGCGGACGCCGGTCTGGCGCCCGGGGCCGCCGGGGCGTACGGAGCTCGCGGCCGCGCTCGCCTCCGACGAGGCGTGGACCGCCGGGCCGTTCGGCGCGTCGGTGCGGCGCGCCCTGCGCGACAACGCGTCCCACCTGGAGTCGATGTACGCCGCCACGACGCGCTCGCGGCCCGGGCCGCCGACCGCCGCACGCCGTGGGTGACGACGCACGGCGAGCCGCATACGGGACACGTCCTCTGGCTGTCGGGCGGACCGGTGCTCGTCGGCTGGGAGACGCTGCGGGTCGCGCTGCGCGAGCGCGACCTGCGCACGGTACTGAGGGGGCGGAGGGCGCAGAGCCGCTGTCGGCCTACACCGCGCGCGGCGGGAGCGCCGACCTGGACGCCGACCTCGTCGAGCTGTTCGACCTGGAGGCGTGGCTCGGTGCGGTGGCCCGGCAGGCGCTCCACCTGCGCAGACCGCACGCGGGGCGGGCGACGACCGCCTGCTGGCGGCCCTGCTGGAGGAGCTGCTGGAGGAGCTGCTGGAGGAGCTCGCGGCCGGCTGATGCGGCCGGGAGACGGTGGGCTCCCTATCCTGCTGTCGTGGCCGACGCTCCGATCGGGATCTTCGACTCCGGGTTCGGTGGGCTCACCGTGGCCCGGTCCGTCCTCGACCAGCTGCCGCACGAGTCCGTCGTCTACTTCGGCGACACGGCGCGCGCGCCCTACGGCCCGCGGCCCATCGCGGAGACCCGGAAGTTCGCGCTCGAGTGCCTCGACCGCCTCGTCGACCACGGCGTCAAGGTGCTCGTCATCGCGTGCAACACCGCCAGCGCCGCGGTCCTGCACGACGCGCGGGAGCGCTACGACGTGCCGGTCATCGAGGTCATCCGGCCCGCGGTGCGCCGGGCCGCGGCCGCCACCCGCAGCGGCCGGGTCGGCGTCATCTCGACCCTGGGCACCCACCAGTCGCAGGCCTACGTCGACGCCTTCGCGGCCGCCCCGCAGATCGACGTCGTCAGCCGGCCGTGCCCGCGGTTCGTCGAGTTCGTCGAGGCCGGCGTGACCGGGGGCAAGGAGCTGATCGACATCGCCCGCGAGTACCTCGAGCCGGTCGCGGCCCACGACGTCGACACCCTCGTGCTCGGCTGCACCCACTACCCGCTGCTCACCGGCGTCATCTCCTACGTCATGGGCGACGGCGTGACGCTGGTGTCGTCGGCGGAGGAGACGGCGAAAGACGTCTACCGGGTGCTCGCCGACGGCGACCTCCTGCGCCCCGACGACCTGCCGCCGCCGACGCTGGCCTTCAGCACGACGGGGGACCCCGACGAGTTCCGCCGTCTGGCCCGGCGCTTCCTGGGGCCGGAGGTCGAGACCGTCTTCGGCAACCTCGCCGGCATACCGGTGGGGGCTCCGGCCGCGGCCCGCGGTACGGGTGCCGGGGTGGCGTCGTGAGGGTGACCGTCGTCGGCTGCTCGGGCTCCTTCGCCGGGCCGGCCTCGCCGGCGTCGTGCTATCTCGTGCAGGCCGAGCAGGAGGGCCGCACGTGGAGCATCGCTCTCGACCTCGGCTCGGGCGCGCTCGGAACGCTGCAGCAGCACCTCGACCCGCGCGACCTCGACGCCGTGTTCCTCAGCCACCTGCACCCCGACCACTGCCTCGACGTGTGCGGTCTCTACGTCGTCCAGCGCTACCACCCCGACGGCCCGAGCCCCCGGATGCCGGTCCACGGGCCGGCGGGCACCGGCCCACGGCTGCGCGAGGCCTACGGCACGGACGGTCCGGCGGCCATGGAGAAGGAGTTCGACTTCCGCGACCTGGCCGACGGGCGGGCGGTGACGCTCGGCCCCTTCACGGTGACGCCGGTCGCCGTCGCCCACCCGGTCGAGGCCTACGGTCTGCGGGTCGAGGCCGACGGGGCGGTCCTGGCCTACACCGGCGACACGGGGGAGTGCGAGGCCCTGACGACCCTGATGACCGGCGCCGACCTCGTGCTGGCCGACTCCGCCTTCGTCGACGGCCGCGACACCCTGACGGACATCCACCTCAACGGCGCCCAGGCCGCCCAGGCGGCGACCCGGGCCGGGGGCGTGCGGCGGCTCATGCTCACGCACATCCCGGCCTGGAACGACCGCGAGGCATGCCGCGCCCAGGCCGCCGAGCACTGGGGCGGCGAGGTCGAGCTGGCCGAACCGGGGACGACGTATTTGCTCTGAGGTCCCACCTGTCACACCTTTACCGGGTCACCCGATAAAGGGGCGCTTCGCTGGAGAACCGTTGTCCAGCGAAGCGCACGTTTATCGGGTGACCCGATAAAGGTGTGACTCCTGTGAGGGGTTCGTAACCGCCGCGGGCGGGGGGCCCGATGCGGGCCCGACGTAGCCTGGATGCGTGGTTAGCCTTGCGGCCATGACCGATGACCGCCCCATCACCAGGCATGACGGCCGCGCCGTCGACGAGACCCGCGAGGTCACGATCACCCGCGGCTGGCTCGACCACGCCGAGGGGAGTGTGCTCGTGGAGTTCGGCCGCACCCGCGTCCTGTGCGCCGCCTCGTTCACCCCCGGCGTCCCCCGGTGGCTCAAGGGGAAGGGCACCGGCTGGGTGACGGCGGAGTACGCCATGCTCCCGCGCGCCACGAACACCCGCTCCGTCCGCGAGTCGGTCAAGGGCCGCATCGGCGGCCGCACCCACGAGATCTCCCGGCTCGTGGGCCGGTCGCTCCGGGCGGTCATCGACACCACGGCCCTGGGCGAGAACACCATCGTCCTCGACTGCGACGTGCTCCAGGCCGACGGCGGCACCCGCACGGCCGCCATCACCGGGGCCTACGTCGCCCTCGTCGACGCAGTCGAGGATGCCCGGGCCAAGGGCCTCATCGCCGCGGGCGCCAAGCCGCTCACCGGCTCGGTCGCAGCCGTCAGCGTGGGCGTCGTCAGGGGGACGCCGGTGCTCGACCTCGACTACCCCGAGGACTCCACCGCCGACACCGACATGAACGTCGTCATGACCGGTGACGGCCGCTTCGTCGAGGTGCAGGGCACCGCCGAGGCCGAGCCCTTCGACCGCGAGCTGCTCGACCGCCTGCTGGACCTCGCCGCCCGCGGCTGCGCCGACCTCGGCCGCCGGCAGCAGGCCGCCCTCGACGCACCCCTGCCGAGGCGCTCGTGACCCTCCTGGCGACGCGGCTGGTCCTCGCCACCCGTAACGAGCACAAGGTCCACGAGCTGGGCCAGATCCTCGGCGACCTCGTCCGCGACCTCGGCCTCGGCATCGTCAGCGCGGCCGAGGTCGGCGGCCCGGAGGTGCCCGAGACCGAGGTCACCTTCGTGGGCAACGCCCGCCTCAAGGCCGTGGCGCTCGCCGAGGCCACCGGTATGCCGGCGCTCGCCGACGACTCGGGCCTCGCCGTCGAGGTGCTCGGCGGTTCGCCGGGGGTGTTCAGCGCGCGCTGGTCCGGCACCACCGGCGGTACCGACCTGCCCCGCGCCGAGCGGGACCGGGCCAACCTCCGGCTGCTGCTCGAGCAGGTGGCCGACGTACCCGACGAGCACCGGGCCGCCTCCTTCGTGTGCGCGGCCGTGCTCGCCCTGCCCGACGGCACCATCGAGTCGGCGGAGGGCCGCGTGGACGGCATACTCGCGCGAGCACCCAAGGGCAGCAACGGTTTCGGCTACGACCCGGTCTTCGTCGTGCAGGGTGACACCCGCACGCTCGCCGAGTACACCGACGTCGAGAAGAACGCGATCTCTCACCGCGGGCGGGCCTTCCGCTCGCTCGCCCCCGCCTTGAGGAGGCGCCTCACCGCATGACCGATGTGAGCCCACGGCAACGCACCCGCGACCAGCCCGGCACCCCACCGCCGACCCCGCCCACCGCCACGACGCCGGAGCCCGGGCCGTCCCGCGCAGGCGCCGCGCTCGACGGGGTGCTGGCCGGAGGCGTGGCCCTCGGCGTGGCCACCCTGCTGGCCGGAATCCTCGGGTGGGTCGGGGCGGCGGGCGGGACCCCGTCGCCGGTGCCCGCCGTGGGCGGCGCGTTCGTCGACCGCACCCCGCCGTGGCTCAAGGACTTCGCGGTCAACTCGTTCGGCACCCACGACAAGCTCGCTCTCTTCGTGGGGATGGCGGTGGTGCTCGTGGCCGTGTGCGCCGGGATCGGCCTGCTGTCGCGGACCCGTCGGCTGCTCGCCCTCGTCCTGCTCGCCGTGGTGGGCGCGCTGGGGATGGCGGCCGTCATGTCGCGCCCCGACGCGAGCGCCCCCGACATCCTGCCGACCCTGCTGGGCACGGCGGCCGGCCTCGACACCCTGGTCCGCCTGCGGCGCGACGGCACGGAGCTCACCGACTCCGGGCTCTGGTCGCCCCTCACCCGGCGCCGCGTGCTGGCGGGCGGGGGCGCCGCCCTGGCTGCGGTCATCGGCAGCCGCATCTCCGGGGGCGGCAGCGCCGCCCGCGAGTCGCGGGCGGAGGCCGTCATCCCGTCCCCCGCCGTCAGCTCGGCGCCGTCGGTCTCGGGGGCGTCGGTCAATGTCCCGGGCGTCACGCCCTTCGTCGTGGCCAACGACGACTTCTACCGGATCGACACCGCCCTCGTCGTGCCGCAGCTCGACACGGCGACGTGGTCGCTGCGGGTCTACGGCGAGGTGGAGAAGGAGGTGACCATCGACTGGAAGACGCTGCTGCAGCAGAAGCTCGAGGAGCACATGGTCACCCTCACCTGCGTGTCCAACGAGGTGGGCGGCGACCTCATCGGCAACGCGACGTGGATCGGCTGGCCGGTGCGCAACCTGCTCGCGATGGCGGGGCCCAAGGCCGGCGCCGACATGGTGCTGTCCAAGAGCAGCGACGGGTTCACCGCCGGGACCCCCATCGAGGCGCTGACCGACGATCGCAACGCGCTCATCGCCGTCGCCATGAACGGCCAGGCCCTGCCGTTCGAGCACGGCTTCCCGGCCCGGCTCGTCGTCCCCGGGCTCTACGGCTACGTGTCAGCGACGAAATGGGTGACCGAGCTCAAGGTCACCCGGTTCTCGGCCGACCAGGGCTACTGGACGCCGCGGGGCTGGTCGGCCAAGGGGCCGATCAAGACGGCCTCGCGCATCGACGTACCGCGGGCGGGTGCCTCGGTGCAGGCCGGCCCCGTCGCCATCGCCGGCGTGGCGTGGGCGCAGCACCGGGGCATCGCCAAGGTCGAGGTGCAGGTCGACACCGGTCCGTGGCAGGAGGCGACGCTCGCCGAGGAGCCGACGGTCGACGCCTGGCGCCAGTGGGTGCTGCCGTGGGCGGCCACGAGCGGGCGGCACCAGGTGCGCGTGCGCGCCACCGACACCCGGGGCCAGACCCAGCCCCAGCAGGAGGCGCCACCGGCCCCCGACGGGGCGACCGGCTGGCATACCGTGCAGGTCACCGTCGCCTGATCCCTGCCCTGACCCCGCCCCCGTCTCCTTAGACTGGGCGCCGCGCGGGAGTGGTGGAACTGGTAGACACGCAGGATTTAGGTTCCTGTGCCTCGGCGTGCGGGTTCGAGTCCCGCCTTCCGCACGCGACATCCAGCCTGACGGCGACCCGAAGGAGCCGACGTGACCACCACACTCAAGGCCGGAGACCCGGCCCCCGACTTCACGCTCAGCGACGACACAGGGAAGCCGGTGACCCTCTCCGACCTGCGCGGCCGGCGGGTCGTCGTCTACTTCTACCCCGCTGCCATGACGCCGGGCTGCACGACCCAGGCGTGCGACTTCAGCGACTCCATCGACGCGCTGCACGCCGCCGGCGTCGAGGTGCTCGGCATCAGCCCGGACCGTCCGGAGAAGCTCGCCACCTTCCGCGAGCGCGACGGCCTCACGATCCAGCTGCTGTCCGACCCCGACAAGCAGGTGCTCGAGCAGTACGGCGCGTTCGGCGAGAAGAAGCTCTACGGCAAGACCGTGCAGGGCGTCATCCGCTCGACGTTCGTCGTCGATGAGGAGGGCCGCATCGCCGACGCGCGCTACAACGTCAAGGCGACCGGCCACGTCGCGAAGCTGCGCAAGGACCTCGGGATCTGAGGGCGATGCCGCCGACCTGCGGGTCGGCGGCAGGTCTGTAGGGTTGGGGCCGAACGAAAGGAGACCAGCCGTGAGCGAGACCGCATCAGCATCCGCCCCGACGGTCGAGGAGCTCGAGGCCGAGCTCGCCGAGCGGCGGGCCCACCTCAGCACGACCATCGACGAGCTGGTCACCCGGGTGAGCCCGGCCGAGATCGCCCGCAGGGAGGTCGAGTCCCTGCGCCTGCGCATCGCCGCCGTGACCCACACCCCCGAGGGGGAGCTGCGGCCCGAGCTCCTGAGCGGGGCGCTGGGTGTCCTCTCCCTCGTACTGCTGGGCGCCGGCCTGCGCCGCCGCCACCGCGGCTGACCCGCCGACCCGAGCGCATGCAGGCGGGGGCGGGGTCCGGGCGATGACCGCGAAGCGTCCCCGGGCCGCCGGTGAGGGCCTTCCCGTCCGGATGCTCCACGACCGGGTGCTCGTCTCACTCGAGAACGAGCCGGGCGACCGCCGCTCCGGGGGCGGCATCCTCATCCCCGCGACGGCGTCGGTGGGCAAGCGGCTGGCGTGGGCGAGCGTCGTCGCGGTCGGCCCGCACGTGCGGCAGGTCGAGCTCGGTGACCGGGTGCTCTTCGACCCGGAGGACCGGCACGAGGTCGAGCTGGGCTCGGCCGACTACGTGCTGCTGCGCGAGCGTGACATCCACGCGGTCGCCGCCCCGCGATCCGACGACGACGGCGCCACGGGTCTCTACCTGTGACCCACCGCAGCCTCGCCGCCCGGCTCACCCGGTATGCGCCGTCGCTGCGCCGCGCGCACGAGCAGTACGCGAGCGGGGGGACCACCCGGGCCGCCATGGCCCAGCTGCAGGCCCGACCGGCGGCGTACGACCCGCCGCGGCGGATGCCGTCCGGCGTCACCGTCACCGCGGGCCGCTCCCCGCTCGGGTGGCCGGTCCACGGCCTCGCGCCGGCCGGTCGCGAGCCGGTCTGCGTCGTCCTGCTCCTCCATGGTGGCGCGTACTTCCGGGAGGTCAAGCCCGTGCACTGGCGGTTTGCGGCCTACCTGGCGCGGGAGGTGGGCGCCAGAGTCGTGGTGCCCGTCTACCCGCTGGCCCCCGCGGCCACTGCGGCGACGGTCGTGCCCGGAACCGTGGCGCTCGCGACGGCACTGTTGGTGGACCCCGCATCACAGCCGGTGTTCCTCGTCGGCGACTCCGCCGGGGCGGGCCTGGCGCTCGCCTCGGCCCAGGAGCTGCACCGGGACGGTCACGCGCCCGCGGGGCTGGTCCTCGTCTCGCCCTGGGTCGACGTGTCGTGCACCGACCCCCGGATGGCTGAGGTGGCCGACCGCGACCCATGGCTTCAGGCCCCCGGGCTGCGAGCCGCGGGCGACGCATACCGGGGTGACCTCGCTGCGGACCATCCGTGGGTGAGCCCGATCACGGGACCGCTCGCCGGACTGCCGGACCTGCTCGTTCTCAGCGGCACCGACGACATCCTCACCGTGGACGCGCAGCGCCTGGCCGACGCCGTCGATGCGACCGACGGTGGGGTCGAGCTCGTCCTCGCCGAGGGCCAGATCCACGACTACGTCCTGCACGCCACCCCCGAGGGCCGAGCCGCCCGGCGCCGGGTCGTCGCCTGGCTGCGCTCCCGGACGTCACGTCCTTCGTGAGGTCGCACGAGGTGTCGCAGCAGGTGTCGCACACGGTGTCCTACGAGGAGCACCGTCCGCGACCCGACCCGCGACCCGACCTGCGACCCGACCTGCGACCCGACCTGCGACACGGTGCTAGACACGGTGCGAGACGGGGGGCGCGGCCGGGGCCGGGTGCGGGGATGCTGGCCCCGTGACCGAGACCAACGTGCTGGGCGGCGAGCTGGAGCCGTGCGGGACGGACCCCATGACCGGCTTCTTCCGCGACGGCTGCTGCACCACCGGCCCGCAGGACCTCGGCAGCCACACCATCTGTGCCGTCGTCACCGCCGAGTTCCTCGCCCATCAGGCGAGCATCGGCAACGACCTGCGCACCCCTCGGCCGCAGCTGGGGTTCCCGGGCCTCGTGCCGGGCGACCGGTGGTGCGTCACCGCGGTCAACTGGGCACGCGCCCACGACGCCGGAGCGGCGGCGCCGGTGGTCCTGGCCTCGACGAACGCCGCAGTCCTGCACCTCGTCCCGCTGGAGGCGCTGCGGCAGCACGCGGTCGACGTGCCGCCCGACGCGAGCTCGCTCGAGCCCTGACCTCGCGGCCCGTTACTCGCGGTGGGCCTCGACGAGCACCCGCACCCGGCGCCGCGCATACAGCCCGGCGAGGTAGGTCGTCGTCATGAGCACGGCGACGGCGGGGGAGGGCCGGTCGGCGGTGAGCAGCGCCGTGGCGGCGGTGCCGCAGACCACCGGCACGAGGAGGGGAACGGCGTACCAGAGCACGGTGGTGACGACGCCGCTGCCCGGGGAGAAGAGGTTGACCGGCGGCAGGCCCCGGAACGCGGCCATGGCCTGGGCGGCCACGAGGAGGCCGCCGAGGACGAGGGCCCAGCCGACGCCGACGAGGGTCGCGTGACCGAGCGCCACCGAAGAGAGGCCGACGACCAGGGTGGTCACGACGTAGCCGACCGCCGGGACGACGAGATGGGCGAGGGCCTCGTCGAGGGGGGCGATCCCCAGGAGCGGGGGCGTGCCCGCGTTGTCGCCCTGCAGCCGTAGGCCTTCGGACCAGGTGCTGACCCCGAGGTAGGCGAGCACGAGACCGGCGAGCGCGATGACGCTGGGGGTGCCCGGACCGCTCGCGTGCACGAGGGCGTAGGCCGCCGCGGCCGTGAGGACGAGCCCGGTCACCACCGAGCCGGGCGCGCGGCGCAGGCCGAGCAGGTCGCGGCGCACCATCGTCGTGCGGGCGCCGCCGCCGCGCAGCCGGGTATGCCGGGCCCGGCGCACCGGGGTGCCGACCTCGAGCCGGGCGGCGCGCAGGTCACCGGCCAGGACGGCGCCGCCGACGGTGACCGCACGGGCCGACTGGGTGCGAAGGAGCGAGAGGTGCAGGGCGCGCAGCGACCGGCGCTGGCGCAGGAAGACCCCGGGACCGCGGTCGCCCGTGGGCCAGCTGCGCACCTGACCCTGCAGCCACGAGCCGGCGACGAGCAGGCCCACGGCCGCGCCGGCGAGCACGGCGGGCACGAGGACGACGGCCCCGGCGAGGCCGGCGATGGCCAGGCCCGCGCCGACGACCAGGCCGATGAGGACGCCGGCGACGACGCAGCCCACGACAGCGAGGCGCCACCACGACCGCAGCGTGAGGGCGCGGTCCAGGGGGCTCGTCGCGACGGTGTCGAGGTAGGGGAGTCCGGGGACGACCGGTCCGCGCAGGCGCCCGGCGCGGTACGCGAACGCGAGCAGGCCCGCCAGGGCGGCGGCGCCCAGCCCGACGGCGGACGGCCCGGTCAGGTGCGCCGCCATCCAGGCCGGGTCGAGCACGCGGAAGAACGACTGGGCCGCGGGGACGCCGTAGGCCCCCGCCGCGATGACGGCGACGTAGACGGCATACACCGCGTTGCCCTGGCGCTCACGGTCGTCGCCGGACAGCACCTCACGGGTGTCCCGCAGCGACTGGGCGTCGCTGCGGCCACCGCCAGGCTCGAGCGCGCCGGTGGTCATGCGGTGCTCATCCGGTGCTCATCCGGTGCTCATGCGGTGCTCATGCCGGGACGACGTCGAGCACCCGGTCGGCGATCTGCTCGGTGAGGTCGGGGTCGTGGCAGGCCACGACGAGCGCGGTCCCGGCCGCCTTGCGTTCCAGCAGCAGCTCCCCGAGCAGGTGTCGCTTGTGGGTGTCGAGGCGCTGTTCGGGCTCGTCGAGCAGAAGCACCCGCGCGGGGCGGCTCAGCACCATGGCGAGGTGGAACAGCTGCTGCTGGCCGGAGGACAGCTCGTGGGGGAAGCGCTCGGCGAGATGGCCGATCTCGAACGTCGCGAGCATGGCGGCCGCGGCGTCGTCCCCGTCCGCCCCCCGCCCCCACGTCGCCCCGACGAGCACGAGATGGTCGGCGAGGGTGAGGTCGCGGTATGCCGTGGGGGCACCGATGAGGGCGGCGACGTCCCGCCGCACCGACGCGGTGCGCTCGTCGGCGGGCGTCCCGTCGATGGTGGCCTCGCCGCTGCTGGCGTCCATCGTGCCGGCGAGGACGCGCAGCAGGGTCGTCTTGCCGCTGCCGTTGCCGCCGCGTAGGACGACGCACTCGCCCGGCCGCACCGCGAGGTCGACGGGGGCGAGCAGGACGGTGCCCTCGATCTCCTTGGTCACCCGGTGGGCCACGAGGAGAGCGGGCGGACGGGGGGTCGCGGTGTCTTTCCCCGCCTTGCGCTTCGGCACCCGGTCAGTGTTCCACCCGCCGATCCCCCTCCCGACACCCGCTGACGGGCAGGGGGACCTTCGCCCCTGACCGGGCGGGCGAGCCGCGCCTACCGTCGCGTCATCCCCGGAACACGACCCGCATCCGCTGCGTCGACCCGGGGGCGGGACGAAGGAGCCTCATGGTCCAGCTCTTGGCGGCCGACGACGGTGTCGGCCAGTACGTCGACTGGGGGGTCGTCCACATCTCCGTCACGAACCTCGCGATCATCGCCGCCATGGTGGTGGTGTTCGCGCTGGCTCTCCTGCTGCCGTTCCCCGGTCATCGCGGGCCGCGCCACGAGGGTCCCCGATGACCGCCGTCGGCGCACCGCACGAGGGGGGCGTGGGCCGGGCCGAGCTCGTCCCGGCGAAGCCCTACCCGGGCGGCAGCTGGACCGCTCGGCTGCACGACCGCATCGTGCGGGTCGTCCCGCCGGGACAGGCGCTGCCCAGCGAGCAACCCGCCTACATGTCGTCCTGGATCTACGTGTTCGGTGCGCTCACCCTGGCGGCCCTGGCCGTCGTGCTGGCGTCCGGCCTCGCGTTGACCCTCGGCGGCGTGGGCTGGTGGCACGTCTCGGACGTCGGGCACTTCGTCAACTCCCTCCACCTGTGGAGCGTGGAGCTGTTCTTCGCCTTCATGGTCGTCCACCTGTGGGGGAAGTTCTGGATGGCGGCCTGGCGCGGCGGGCGGGCCATGACGTGGATGACGGGCGTGGTGGCGTTCCTCGGCTCGATCGGGACGGCGTTCACGGGCTACCTGTCGCAGTCGAACCTCGACTCCCAGTGGATCAGCACGCAGGCCAAGGACGGGCTGAACTCGGTCGGCATCGGGGCGTGGTTCAACGTCCTCAACCCCGGACAGATGCTCCTGTGGCACGTGGCCCTGCTGCCGCTGGTCATCGGCGGCCTCGTGGTCGTGCACGTCGTCCTCGTGCGCCGTCACGGCGTCGTCCCCCCGCTCGACACCGAAGGAGCGTGACGCCATGAGGACGCCCACCACGAGGTCGGCACCGGCCGGAGCGCGCCGGCCCGCCACGACCCCTGACTCGCACACGTTCCCGACCCGTCCCTACGACCTCGTCAAGGAGCTGGTCATCGCCCTGGCGGTGGTCTCGCTCCTCGCCGTGGGTCTCGCGGTGGCGTTCTCGTCCCCGGACGAGAAGCCCATCACGATGTCCGACTGGGCCACCGCCGTGCCGAACGACGTCGTCGCCACGGCGACGGGCGAGCTGGCCGGGACCACCACCAGCGCCGGGTACGGCGCGCCCTACAACGCGGCGGGGGAGGGGCAGCGGCTGGGGCCGCTCGCCCTGCAGCAGTGGGCCGGCGTCCGGCTGCCCGTGGACTCGGCGAACGACCTGGTCATCCAGCCGCTCAGCGGGGTCCAGGGCGACGCGGCCCTGACCGGCGCCCTGACGGCCTGGGCCGCCGCGAGCGGCGACCAGCAGACCGCCTGGGCCTCCGCGTATGCCGACGGGCTCAAGGCCGCGCCCGACGGCGACCCGGCCCAGGTCGCGACGGGTGACTACGGGCCGGTCCCCGCGCTGGCCACCGGCCTCCTGACCCTCGCCCGGTCCGGCGGTCTGGAGGGGGCGCTCACCTCGTCGGGCACCTTCTACGGAGGGGACCAGACCCGGTCTCTGCTGCTCTTGGCGGACGGCGCCTACCTCGAGGACCAGGCCCGGGCGCGGAGCCTGGGCGGTGACCAGTGGGGGATGATGAACGAGACGGGCAACTACCCGGGCCAGCCGTGGATGTGGCTCTACACCTTCTGGTACCAGGTGCCGCCGTTCTCCGGCTCCGACAACGCCGATGCCCAGGTCTGGGGGCTGATGATGCTCCTCAGCCTCGCCCTGCTCCTCGTGCCCTTCATCCCCGGGCTGCGCTCCGTGCCCCGCCTCGTTCCGCTCCACCGGCTGATCTGGCGGGACTACTACCGCGAGCAGGCGGCTCGCCACGACGCCTCGACCTGAGCCGTCTGAGGAGAGGCAGAGGATCAGGAGCGGGTGGGGAGCCCGCTGAGCACTGACGAAGGGCCCGGGCAGACGCCCGGGCCCTTCGTGACTCGGCTGCGGTGACCGCGAGAGCCGAGGTGGTGCGCCGCCAGGGATTCGAACCCCGAACCCAGTGATTAAGAGTCACTTGCTCTGCCATTGAGCTAGCGGCGCAGCGAGGGTTGAGGCTACTACACGGCAGCGGAGGTCACGAAATGCGGTGGTCCTGCTCGGAGCCGGCCGGCTCCTCGGGGTCACGGAGTGAGTCATGGCCGGGGTCATGGAGTGGGTCGTGGACCTGGCGGCGGCGGTGCTCGAAGAGGAGCAGCGCCACCCCACCGAGGAGCAGGACCCCCGCAACGATGAGGCCGGGCACGTGGTCGGGGTGCCCGAACGTCGTCGGCTGCATCTGCGGTGTCTTGTAGGTCGGCGTCGGATGTGCCCGGGCCGGCACAGCCCCGGCACCGACCGTGAAGGCCGACTCACCCGAGACGGGGTGCCCGTCGTCGCTGGTGACCTGCCAGGCCACGCGGTAGGCGCCCGGACCGGCCGGGCCGGTGACCTCCGCGGAGACCTCGGTGCGGTCGACCTTCGGGGCGGACAGCGCGACCGGCTGCCCGTCGCGGGTGAGCACGATCTTGGCCAGGCCGGTCGCGATGGTGTCGTCGAAGGTCAGCAGGATGCGGGAGGGCTCGTGGTCGAGGGTGGCGTCAGCCGCGGGCGACACGGAGACCAGCGTCGCGTGGGAGGGCAGGGCCGCCGCGCCCGCGGTGCCGGCCTGCAGCGTGGCGAGCAGGGCGAGCACCGCCGAGCCGAGGAGCACCGCCGCGAGGACGAGGGCGACGACCCGGTTGCGTCGCTCCTTCCCGGTGTACACGGGAGCATTCTCCCCCATCGGGGCCCGCGCCCGGTCAGGTCGCCGCACGTGTCCGGGACCGGTGCGCGGCTCGGGTAGCATGGTCCGCCGCAGCCTCGCCGGACGACGACACTCGTTCCGGGGCGGCGCATGGTGGGTGTAGCTCAGCAGGTAGAGCACCTGGTTGTGGTCCAGGGGGTCGCGGGTTCAAGCCCCGTCACTCACCCCAGCTCGACCGGGTGGCCCGCACGTTCGCGTGCGGGCCACCCGTCGCTCACCCGTGACAAGCAGGGTGCGCGGCAGCTGCTGCGCGGCCGCTCAGGAGACGACGTGGCGCGCCGCGAGGGCCTTCGCGGTGGGGCTGTCCGGACCGGGGTGGGGCACGAACACCGCCTCGCGGTAGTAGCGCAGCTCGGCGATCGACTCGCGGATGTCGGCGAGGGCCCGGTGGCCGCCGGACTTCTGCGGGGCGTTGAAGTACGCCCGCGGGTACCACCGTCGCGACAGCTCCTTGATCGAGCTGACGTCGATGATCCGGTAGTGCAGGTAGGCCTCGAGCTCGGCCATGTCGCGGGCGAGGAAACCGCGGTCGGTGCCGACGGTGTTGCCGCCCAGCGGTGCCCGGCGCGGCTCGGGGACCCACTCCCGGATGTACGCGAGCACCTTCTCCTGCGCGTCGTCCATGGTCGTGCCCGCCGCCAGCTCCTCGAGCAGGCCGGACTTGGTGTGCATGTCGCGCACGAACGGGTCCATCTGCTCCAGCGCCTCGTCCGGCGGCCGGATGACGACGTCGACGCCGTCGCCCAGCTGGTTCAGCTCGAAGTCGGTGACGAGCGCGGCGACCTCGACGAGCGCGTCGGCCGTGAGGGAGAGGCCGGTCATCTCGCAGTCGATCCACACGATGCGGTCGCTCTCCGCTCGTGTGGGCCCGGTCATCCCGACACTGTAAGGGTCGTCTGGCCTACCCTGCCGACATGTCCCTCGGTCCGCCCGGTGCCGGCACCCCGGCATACCCCTCGGCCCCGAACCCCACCGTGCGGCCGCGGCTGCGCACCGTCGTCGTGGCCGGCGTGGTCGCGACCGGGTTCCTGCTCAGCGCCGCCGTGCTCGCGATCCAGTTCGAGAGCGGCTTCGGCCTGCAGGTGACCCTGCTCGCCGCCCTGTTCGCGGCGCTGCCCCTGCTCGTCGTCGTGCCGACCTTCCTCTGGCTCGACCGCTACGAGGCCGAGCCGACGCGGCTCCTCGTGCTCGCCTTCGCCTGGGGCGCCATCTGCGCGCCGGCGGGAGCGCTCCTCCTCAACACCGGCTTCGCGATCGCCCTGCGACTGGCCGGCACCGCCGACCCCGACGTGCTGACGGCGGTGCTCAGCGCGCCGCTCGTCGAGGAGGGGCTCAAGGGCCTCGGCATCGTGCTCGTCATCCTCGTGCGGCGCAAGGAGTTCGACGGCGTCGTCGACGGCATCGTGTATGCCGGGCTCGTCGGTGCGGGCTTCGCGTTCAGCGAGAACATCCTCTATCTCGGACGTACCTTCGTGGACGACGGGTCGCAGGGGCTCACCGAGCTGTTCATCCTCCGGTGCGTCATCGGTCCGTTCGCCCACCCGCTGTTCACGGCCTGCACCGGCATCGGCCTTGGGCTGGCGGTCGCCGTCGTGCGCTCGGGCCTCGGACGCGTCGCGGTCGTGCTCGGCGGCTACCTCCTGGCCGCCACGCTCCACGGCATCTGGAACCTCTCCGCGTCCACCGGCCACCTCATCGGCGTCTACGTCCTGTTCCAGGTGCCCCTCTTCGTCGCCTTCCTCACCCTCATCGCCGTCCTGAGGTCACGGGAGGCCCGGCTCATCCGCACCTTCCTCAGCCAGTACGCCGACGCCGGCTGGCTGAGCCACCAGGAGGTCGCCATGCTGTCGTCGATCCCGGCGCGCCGGCGGGCACGGATGTGGGCCGCCCAGAACGGCGGGCGCACCGCCGTCGCCTCGATGCGCAGCTTCCAGGACGGCGCCAGCGACCTCGCCCTGCTGCGGGCGCGGATGGTGCGGGGGCGCGCCGAGCGGGACGCCGCCCAGCGGGAGCGGGCGCTGCTCGAGGCGATCGTCGCCCACCGGCGGTCCTTCGTCGGCCACCTCGTCGCCTGACCCGCAGGGGCGCGGACACCTAGACTGGCTGCGGCCGCGGAGCGGGACGCCGGTCACGGCTCGTCCGGCCTGCCGGCCCGCCACGCGTCTCGTCGCCCCCGTAGCACAACGGATAGTGCAGCGGCCTTCTAATCCGCAGGTTGCAGGTTCGAGTCCTGCCGGGGGCACCGATCTGCGGTGGGTTCCCCCGCTCCGGCATCGGTATGCCGTCACCACCGTCCGAGGTCGTCGGCGCGCCGCGGGTCTGTCGGTTTGGTGGCGACCCCCGCAGTTGGGAGGATGCCCGCGTGACCGTCACCGCCCCACCGGCCGCCGAGACGCAGCCGGACCTGCTCCCGGCGGTGACCACGTTGCGCGACGAGGTGGCGACGACGACCCTGCCCCTCGACCTGCCCGGCGCCGGCCAGGCCCAGGCTGCCCGCCTCGAGCTGCTTCGCCAGCTCGACGACTACATCCTGCCGCGGCTGTCCTCGCTGGACGCCCCGCTGCTCGCCGTCGTCGGTGGCTCGACCGGCTCGGGCAAGTCGACCCTCGTCAACAGCCTCGTCGGCACCACCGTCAGCGCCCCCGGCGTGCTGCGCCCCACCACGCGGTCGCCGGTGCTCGTCCACCACCCGGCCGACGAGCGCTGGTTCACCCCCGCCCGGATCCTGCCCGACCTCGCCCGGTCGACCGGCGGCACCGCCGTCGAGGGCGACGCGACGGTGCAGCTCGTGCCGAGCTCGACCCTTCCTCCGGGGCTGGCCCTGCTCGACGCCCCCGACATCGACTCGGTCGTGGAGCGCAACCGCCGCCTGGCCCGCCAGCTGCTCGGGGCCGCCGACCTCTGGCTCTTCGTGACGACCGCGGCCCGCTACGCCGACGCCGTGCCGTGGGAACTGCTGCGCCAGGCGTCCCAGCGCGGTACCTCCGTGGCCGTCGTGCTCAACCGGGTGCCCCAGGAGGCGGTGTCGGCCATCCGGGAGCACCTCGGCTCCATGCTCAAGGAACAGGGTCTCGGCACCGCACCGATCTTCACGGTGGCGGAGTCGGCCCTCGACCGGGAGGGCCTGCTCCCGCCCGACCAGATCGCCCGGCTCCAGTCCTGGCTGAGCGCCCTCGCCAAGGACGCCCGGGCCCGCGCGCTCGTCGTCCGCCAGACCCTCACCGGCGCCCTCGACTCCCTGGACCCGCGCATCCAGGGTCTCGTCGACGCCTCGACGGCCCAGGTCGCGGCCCGCAACGAGCTCGACAAGGCCGTGCGGGCGGCATACCTCCAGGCGACCGAGGGGGTCGGCGCGGGGATGAGCGACGGGTCCCTGCTGCGCGGCGAGGTGCTGGCGCGCTGGCAGGAGTTCGTCGGCACCGGCGAGTTCTTCCGCCAGGTCGAGTCCACCGTCTCGAAGGTGCGCGACCGCATCGTCGCCGGGTTCCGGGGGGAGCCCGCGTCGTCGGCCCATCTGGACGAGGCCCTGCACAGCGGGGTCGCCGAGCTCGTGCGCGCCGAGGGCCAGGGGGCGGCCACCGTGGCCTCCCGCTCCTGGCGCGCGCTGGCCGGTGGGGCGTCCATGCTCCAGGCCCACCCCGAGCTGACCCGCGTCTCACCGCGGTTCGACGCCGAGGTCGTCTCGCTCGTGCACGACTGGCAGGGCGACGTGCTCGACCTCGTCCGCAGCGAGGGCAAGGACCGCCGCACGACAGCGAAGATCACCGCCTACGGCGTCAACGCCGTCGGCACCGTCCTCATGCTCGTGACCTTCGCCTACACGGGCGGTCTCACCGGCGCCGAGGTCGGCATCGCCGGTGGCACCGCCGTGCTGGGGCAGAAGCTGCTCGAGGCGATCTTCGGCGACCAGGCCGTGCGCACCATGGCCGCCAAGGCCAAGGAGGCGCTGCTCGACCGGGTCGAGACGGCGTATGCCGGTGAGCGCGAACGCTTCTCGCAGGCCCTCGAGTCCGTCGCCCTCCGTGGCGACCAGGCCCGGACGCTCGCGGCGTCGGCCGCCGCCGTGCGGGCGGCCCGATGAGCCCGCTGCTCATGGGGCGCCGCCGCGTGACCGCCCCCGCCGACGACGTCGTGCGCACCCAGGCCCAGGCCCTCGCCGAGGCGTGCGACGTCGGAGCCGACCAGCTCGACCCGGGCGCTGTCGCCGACGCGCGGCGGATCGTGGCCAAGGTGGGCGAGCGCAGCGCGCTCGCCGGGGACCACACCGTCGTCGCGCTCGCCGGCGCGACGGGCAGCGGCAAGTCCTCGCTCTTCAACGCCCTGGCCGGGGCCGACCTCGCGGAGATCGGCGCCCGGCGACCGACCACCTCCTCGCCCACCGCCGCGGTGTGGGGCGAGGCGGGCGCCGGGGAGCTGCTGGACTGGCTGGGCGTGCCGCAGCGGCATACCGTCGCGGCGTCGGAAGGCCGTGCCGGCGAGTCGGCGGGCGCTGGTGCGGACGGGTCGGTGGTCGGGGGGCTCGACGGGCTCGTGCTGCTCGACCTGCCCGACTTCGACTCGCGCGAGGCCGCCCACCGGGCCGAGGCCGAGCGGGTGCTGGCGCTGTGCGACGTCTTCGTCTGGGTCACCGACCCGCAGAAGTACGCCGACGCGCTGTTCCACGACGAGTACGTCGCCCGGCTCGCCGGTCATGCGGCGGTCATGGTGGTCGTCCTCAACCAGATCGACCGCCTCGCACCCGACGCCGTGGAGGCGTGCCGGGCCGACCTGAGGGCGATCCTCGCCGCCGACGGGGTGGAGGGCGTGCACGTCCTCACGACCTCGGTGCGCACCGGGGCCGGCCTGCCCGAGCTGCGCCAGAGGCTGGCCAACGCCGTCGCCGGCCACGAGGCCGCCCGCCACCGCCTCTCGGCCGACCTGACCGCCGGCGCCTCGCGGCTGCGGCCCGGGGTCGCCGACCAGGAGCCCACGCTGGGTGACCGGGCCGACGAGCAGCTCGTCGACGCGCTGTCGCGGGCCGCGGGGGTACCCGTCGTGCTGGCGGCCGTCGACGAGGACTACCGGCGCGAGGCCCTGGGCCGCACCGGCTGGATCTTCACCCGGTGGGGCCGCAAGCTGCGGCCCGACCCCCTGCGCCGGCTGCGGCTCGACCGGGTCCCCTCCCAGGTCATCGACGAGGTCGACCCGCGCGACGTGCGGGAGGTCGTGGGTCGCTCGTCGATCCCGGCCCCGTCCGCGTCCGCCCGGTCCGCCGTCAAGCTGGCTGCCATCGGGCTCACCGAGCGGGCCTCGGAGGGACTGCCGGTGCTGTGGTCGGAGGCGGTCTCCGACGCGGCCGCACCCACGGACACCCGGCTCTACGAACGGCTCGACCGGGTCGTCGTCACGACGCCGCTGCGCAGCAACCCGCCGGCGTGGTGGCGGTTCGTCGGCTCGCTGCAGTGGGTGCTCGGCCTGGCCGCCGTGGTGGGACTGGTCTGGCTCGTCGCGCTGGGTGCTGTCGGCTGGCTGCAGCTGCCCCAGATCGACACCCCCAAGGTCGGTGCGGTGCCGCTGCCGACCCTGCTGCTCGGCGCCGGGGTCGTGCTCGGGCTGCTCCTCGCATGGCTGGCTCGCGCGGCTGCGCGCGTGGGCGCCCGCCGGCGCCGGGCGCTCGTCGGAGGACGGCTCACCGACGCGGTGGAGGTCGTGGCCACCGAGCAGCTCGTCGAGCCGGTCCAGGAGGTCCTGCACCGACATCGGCGTACGCGTGAGCTGCTCGACGAGGCTCGCCTCAGCTGACCTGCCCTCCGGTGCGCGTTCTGACCGCACCGGGGTCCGTCCTCGCGTCGCGAGACCACCGGAGGGATCGCGTCGTCCACACCCCTCGGCCGTGTCGTCCCACCGTCCACAGGGCGACGGCGTGGCCTGGTGGCCGCGGTTCGGGGGCCCCGATGCTGGGCTCACGGGCCGGGCGCGGGTGCCTCGCTCCGGAAGGGGTCCGCCCGGTGACACCAGGTCACCGGCTGGCCGACCAGCCCGAGGAACCGAATGGGGAGACAGAGATGAACGAGAGCTTCGTGACCGTCGTCGGCAACGTCGTCAGCGACCCGATCAGCCGGCCGACCAAGGTGGGCAAGCCGTTCGCCAGCCTGCGGGTCGCCTCGACGACGCGCCGGTGGGACGTCGAGACGCGCGCCTTCGTCGACGGCAGCACCAACTTCGTCAACGTCGTGGCCTTCAACGCCCTGGCGGCGAACGTCATGACGAGCGTCAAGAAGGGCCATCCCGTCGTCGTGTACGGCCGGCTGCGGGTCAACCAGTGGGAGACGGAGAAGGGGGAGCCGCGCACGAGCGTCGAGATCGACGCGTACTCGCTCGGTCACGACCTCACGCGGGGGCAGTCCATCTTCACCAAGCCGGAGCGCACCCAGCTCGACACCAACGACCGGCTCGCCGACCCGGAGATCCAGCGGGCCTTCGGCGACGACGAGGAGGGTCCGGCTGACGACGGGCGGGCTGACGACGGGCGGGGCGAGGCCGGGCGGGGGGAGGACGAGAACCGTGAGCGTCGGCAGGAGGCCGGCGTCCTCGTGCACGGCGGATTCGGGCGCAGCGTCGAGGACGCGGACACCGACGACTACGTCGTGGTCAGCGCCACCTGACGCGGACGTCGGCGAGCGAAGGTCGAGCGGTGGGGCCCGAGCGGTGGGGCCCGAGCGGCGGGACGGGGCCGGCGGGGCTCAGCCCCCTACGGCCGATGGGGGCGGTGGCGCGCCGCCCGGATAGCCTTGGGCATATGCCCGAGTTCATCTACACCATGACCAACGCGCGCAAGGCGCACAACGAGAAGGTCATCCTCGACGACGTCACCATGTCCTTCTACCCGGGCGCGAAGATCGGGGTCGTGGGTCCCAACGGCGCCGGGAAGTCGACGATCCTCAAGATCATGGCGGGCCTCGACCAGCCGTCGAACGGGGAGGCCCGGCTCGCTCCCGGGGCATCCGTCGGCATCCTGCTCCAGGAGCCGCCGCTCAACGAGAGCAAGACGGTGCTGGGCAACGTCCAGGAGGGTGCGGGCGAGATCAAGGCCAAGCTCGACCGCTACAACCAGATCTCGGAGGAGATGGCCGAGCCGGACGCCGACTACGACGCCCTGCTGGCGGAGATGGGCACCCTCCAGGAGGACATCGACCACGCCGACGCGTGGGACCTCGACGCCCAGCTCGAGCAGGCCATGGACGCGCTGCGCTGCCCCCCGCCCGACGCTGACGTCTCCGTGCTCTCCGGGGGTGAGCGCCGCCGGGTGGCCCTGTGCAAGCTGCTCCTGCAGAAGCCCGACCTGCTGCTGCTCGACGAGCCCACCAACCACCTCGACGCCGAGTCGGTGCAGTGGCTGGAGCAGCACCTGGCCGGTTACGCGGGCGCCGTCCTGGCCGTCACCCACGACCGGTACTTCCTCGACAACGTCGCGCAGTGGATCGCCGAGGTCGACCGCGGCCGCCTCTACCCGTACGAGGGCAACTACTCGACCTACCTCGAGAAGAAGGCCGCCCGTCTCCAGGTGCAGGGCAAGAAGGACGCCAAGCTCGCCAAGCGCCTCAAGGACGAGCTCGAATGGGTGCGCTCGAGCGCCAAGGGCCGGCAGACCAAGTCGCGGGCACGCCTACAGCGCTACGAGGAGATGGCGGCCGAGGCCGACCGCACGCGCAAGCTCGACTTCGAGGAGATCCAGATCCCGCCGGGACCGCGTCTCGGGTCCACGGTCATCGAGGTCAAGGACCTCAAGAAGGGCTTCGGCGAGCGGGTCCTCATCGACAACCTCTCGTTCTCGTTGCCCCGCAACGGGATCGTCGGCGTCATCGGCCCCAACGGCGTCGGCAAGACCACGCTGTTCAAGACCATCGTCGGCCTCGAGGAGCCCGACGACGGCGCCGTCAAGGTCGGCGAGACGGTCGAGATCTCCTACGTCGACCAGGCTCGGGCCGGCCTCGACCCGAAGAAGAACCTGTGGGAGACCGTCTCCGACGGGCTGGACTTCCTCAAGGTGGGCAACGTCGAGATCCCCTCGCGGGCGTACGTCTCGCAGTTCGGCTTCAAGGGTCCCGACCAGCAGAAGCCGACCGGGGTGCTGTCCGGTGGTGAGCGCAACCGCCTCAACCTCGCCCTGACGCTGAAGCAGGGCGGCAACCTGCTGCTGCTCGACGAGCCGACCAACGACCTCGACGTGGAGACGCTCGGCTCGCTGGAGAACGCCCTGCTCGAGTTCCCGGGCTGCGCCGTGGTCATCAGCCACGACCGGTGGTTCCTGGACCGAGTGGCGACGCACATCCTGGCCTACGAGGGCACGGAGGAGAACCCGGCGAGCTGGTACTGGTTCGAGGGCAACTACGCGTCCTACGAGGAGAACAAGGTGCAGCGGCTCGGCCTCGACGCCAGCCGCCCGCACCGGGTCACCTACCGCAAGCTCACGCGCGACTGACCCGTCCCGCGCCCTCCCAGCTCGGTCCCGCGCTGTCCCAGACGGAGGCGCCCCGGGCCCATGGTCCCGAACGTCCCCGCATCGGGGGCGCGGGGCCGGGCCCGTGGCCCACACTGGTGCGATGGACTGGCGCTGGCTGCTGCTCAGCCTGGTCGCCGCGGGGATCGCGGCGGTCCGGCTGCGACGCCACCCGCCGGAGCGCGCCGACGACCCGGCCTCGTCAGCGTCCTTCCCGTCGGCCCCGACCGCGACGACGACCACGGCCGCGGCGTCCACCACGACGGACGGTCCCGTGACATCGTCCGCCTCGGGCCAGCCGGCGCGGCCGGAGCCCGGCGCTCCGACCGGCCCGGAGCAGGCTTCCCCGACGGAGACCGAACCCGACCGACGGCCCGATCCGCAGCCGGACATCCGGCAGGATCTGCGGTCCGATCGTCAGCGGAGCCGTCCTCCGACCCCCGGACCGGACCCGGACCGGGCGCTGGACCGGTCGCTCGACGCCAGCCTGGACGCCACCCTCGATGCCCGTGGCAGCGCCGAGCGGTCGGATCTGAGCGCCCCGAACGATCGCAGCGACGGAACCGCCGACAGCCGTCGGCACGACAGCAGCGCCTGGACCGACCACGACCCGGACGGCCCCGGCGGTGCCATCGGCCACGCGGGCGTGGAGGCGGCCCTGGCTCGGGTCTGGGCCGAGCACGTCGGTGAGGCCGACACCCTCCTGGAGTCCCGGCTGCGGCTGCTCGTCCATCGCGGCGTCCCCGCTCGGGCCATCCGGCCGGCACCGGGGACCCGGACGGTGCGGGTGGTCTTCGCGGACGGCACCGTCCTGCTCTGCCGGGGCAGTGGCCAGGGGGACTTCGGCCGGCTCGGGCTCGCGATGCTGCACCACTCGGTACGCCTGGGGTCGTTCCGGCGCACGGCCGACGGCACGCGCCTGGAGTTCCGGTGGCACCCCGACCAGAGCCTGGCCGCACTCGCCGTCGGCCTCGACCAGCCCGACTGACCCCCTGACCCGACTGACCCGACTGACCCCCTGACCCGACTGACCCACTCACCCGCCCCCTCGACGCAGCATCGGGCCGGTCGACCAGGCGTCTCCCCCCAAAGGCCACCCGGGCCGGTCGGTCAGGAGGGGTCGGGGCGGCCCACGAGGCGCAGGCCGAGCGCGGCATAGGTGCGCCCGATCGCACGGGGGGAGCGACCAGACGTGGGGGAGTACCACCGGGCCACGTCGACGCACAGCGACAGCAGGGCGAGCGCCGTGTCCCGCACGCCCGGCGCCGGCGGGATCTCGAGCTCGCCGCTGGCGACCCCGTCCTCGAGCAGGGCCTGCACCACCTGCTCGATGCGTCGGCGCAGCAGCACGATCTCCGTATGGTGCTCGGGCGCGAGGTGCGAGAACTCGTACTGCACCACGCGGGCGAGCTCGTGGTGCTCGGCGTGCCACGCGGCGAAGCCGGTCATGACGCTGCCGACCCGCTCCGCCGCCGAGCCCGGACCGGCCGCCGCCCGCGTCACGAGGTCGAGGGCCGCCTCGTGGCCCCGCAGGCTCAGCGCATGGAGCACGGCCTCCTTCGACCCGAAGTGCACATAGACCCCGGCCGGCGAGAGGCCGGCCCGGGCCGCGATGTCGCGCGTGGTCGTCGCGGCATACCCGCGGTCGGCGAAGGCCCCGGCGGCGGCGTCGAGCAAGCGCTCCACGCTGGAGATCCCGGTGGACGCCGTCACGCCCGTCAGCATGACGGACCGCCCGGTAGGTGAGCAAGCGCTCACCCGTGCCGCGTTGACACGCCGACGGGCGGTCAGCGACACTAAGCGAGCGCTTAGTTACCCGCCGGTAGTCGAAGGAGTCGCTCCATGCCCCGCAACATCTACGACGAGGACCACGAGGCCTTCCGGCTGTCCGTGCGCGAGTTCGTCGAGCGCACGCTCGTGCCCCAGGCCCAGGCGATGGTCGAGGGCAAGTCCATCCCCCGCGAGCTCTGGCAGGAGGCCGGCAAGCAGGGGCTCTTCGGCCTCGACATCCCCGAGGAGTTCGGCGGGGCCGGCGCCGACGACTACCGCTTCAACGCCGTGGCCTCCGAGGAGATCTCGGCCTTCAACGCCGCCGTCTCCTCGTGCTTCGGCATCCACTCGGACGTCTGCCCTCCCTACATCGTCGACCTCGGCACCGACGAGCAGAAGCAGCGCTGGCTCCCGGGCATCGCGTCCGGCGAGCTGATCTGCGCGATCGCCATGACCGAGCCGTCGGGGGGCTCTGACCTCGCCGCCCTGCGCACCACGGCCGTCCGGGCCGACGACGGCTCCGGCGACTGGGTCGTCAACGGCAGCAAGACGTTCATCACCAACGGCTACCAGGCCGACCTCGTCATCGTCGCGACGCGCACCGACCCCAGCAAGGGGGCCAAGGGCATCACCCTCTTCATGGTTGAGGACGGGATGCCGGGGTTCACCCGCGGTCGCAAGCTCGACAAGGTCGGTCAGGAGGAGTCCGACACCGCCGAGCTGTTCTTCCAGGATCTGCGGGTCTCCGACGCCAACCGCATCGGCGACGAGGGCATGGGCTTCATCGCCATGATGCAGCGGCTGCCGCAGGAGCGGGTGGGCGCGGCCGTCTCCAACACGGCCCACGCGGCGCAGATCCTGCGCGAGACGATCGAGTACGTCAAGGAGCGCAAGGCGTTCGGCCAGGCCATCGGCTCGTTCCAGCACAACAAGTTCAAGATCGCCGAGCTGGTGACGACCATCGAGGTGACGCAGGCGTTCGTCGACGACTGCGTCCTGGCCCACTCCCAGGGCGAGCTGACGCCCGTCGACGCCGCGAAGGCGAAATGGTGGAGCGCCCAGGTGCAGAACGACGTTCTCGACGCCTGCGTGCAGCTCTACGGCGGCTACGGGTTCATGAACGAGTACCGCGTCGCGCGGGCCTGGCGTGACGCCCGCGTCACGAAGATCTGGGCGGGGTCGAACGAGATCATGAAGGAGCTCATCGGCCGCGACCTCGGCCTCTGATCTCTGCTCTGGCTCTGAGCTCAGGCCTCTGACCTCGGGCGGGTATGCCGGCCGGACCGGTCGGCATACCCGGCGCGGCATGCCCGTTCGCCATCCCTCGTCGCAGGGTCAGTCGAGCGGGCCACCGGCGACGTAGATGACCTGACCGTTGACGAAGCCCGCCTCGTCGCTGGTGAGGAACGAGATCGTCGCCGCGATGTCCTCGGGCTGCCCGACCCGCTGTACGGGGATGGCCTTCGCCGAGTGGGCGATGAAGTCCTCGAAGGAGACGCCCATCCGCTCGGCGGTGGCCCGGGTCATCTCGGTCTGGATGAACCCCGGGGCCACGGCGTTGGCCGTCACGCCGAACTTGCCCAGCTCGATGGCGAGGGTCTTGGTGAACCCCTGCAGCCCCGCCTTGGCCGCGGAGTAGTTGACCTGGCCGCGGTTGCCCTGCGCCGAGCTCGACGAGAGGTTGACGACGCGGCCGAACTTCTCGGCCGTCATATGGGCCTGCACCGCGCGGGTCATGAGGAACGCCCCGCGCAGGTGCACGCCGATGACGGCGTCCCAGTCGTCCTCCGTCATCTTGAAGATGAGGTTGTCGCGGGTGATCCCGGCGTTGTTGACGAGGATCGTCGGCGCACCCAGCGCCTCGGCCACCTGCGCGACGCCCGCCGCGACCTGCTCGGCGTCGGCCACGTCGACCCCCACGCCCACGGCCTGTCCACCGGCGTCGGTGATCGCCGTGACGGTGTCGGCACAGGCGGCGGCGTCGAGGTCGAGGACGCCCACGCGGTGCCCGTCGGCGGCCAGCCGGATCGCCGTGGCGGCCCCGATGCCGCGAGCGGCTCCGGTGACGATGGCGGTGCGGGGCGTGGTGGTCATGGCGACTCCTGTGGCGCGAGGGTGGACGCCGACCGGCGCTCTGGCGAGCCGGCCCGCATCGGGCCTCCCGAGTCTACGAAAGGCGTCGCGGGGCCTCGCAGGGCCACTCCCGCGGTCGGCGGGTCGCCGCCGCCACGCCGGTCATGCGGTCAGAGCAGGTGGATCTTCGAGCTGCGCTGGTCGACGTCGACGACGACGGAGCCGAACTTGACGTCCATGCGGTCCGCCGACATCCCGATCACCCGGCCGAGGCCGTGCCGGTCGTGGATGACCCGCGAGTCGACCTCGTAGGAGTCGTACACCGGCTCCGGCTGGTCCCGGAAGGGGCTCGTGGCGGGTCGGGACCGGGGCTGTGAGGGACGAGGGGACATTCATCCAGTGTTGCCCCTTCCCCGCCGGAGCGACAGTCGGGCTGGTGAGACTACCCCTGGGGGGTATGCCGGGAAGGGGGCGGGCCGGATACCCGTTACAGTAGGAGGTGCAGTGGCCCGCCCCGTTCTGCCGCGGGCCCGAACTCATTCTTCGATGCGCCTCATCGAGCGCCGCGACCACTGACGGTCTGCGCCGGGCGGAACGCCCCACTCGCTGTTTCTGATGGAGTACTTCTCTGTGTCCACGTCTGTGACCACCCCCCGCACCACGACCTCCCGCACGACCTCCCGCACGACCTCCCGCACGACCTCCCGCACGACCTCCCGCACGACCTCCGGGTCCACCCCGGCCCCCGGGTCCACCCCGGCCCCCGCCGCCCCGGCTGCGGGCGAGACCACCTTCGCCGCCCTCGGTGTCCCCGACGCGCTCGCGAGCGTGCTCGCGGACCGCGGCATCACCGTGCCGACCCCCATCCAGTCCGCGACCCTGCCGGACGCCCTCAGCGGGCGTGACGTGCTCGGTCGCGGTCGCACCGGCTCCGGCAAGACGTATGCGTTCCTCCTGCCCCTCGTCGCCCGCCTCACCGCGAGCCCGAGCCGCCGGACCCCGCGCCGTCCCCGGGCGCTGATCCTCGCCCCGACGCGTGAGCTCGTCACCCAGATCGACACCGCCCTGGCTCCGCTCGCGGCCACTGCGGGTCTCACCTCGCTGACCATCTTCGGTGGCGTCGGCCAGAACCCGCAGGTCTCCGGGCTGCGACGCGGCGTCGACGTGGTCGTGGCCTGCCCGGGCCGCCTCGAGGACCTCATGGCGCAGGGGCACCTCGACCTCGGCGCCGTCGAGGTCACCGTGCTCGACGAGGCCGACCACATGGCCGATCTCGGCTTCCTGCCCGCCGTGCGCCGCATCCTCGAGAAGACGCCGCAGGGCACCCAGCGGCTCCTGTTCTCGGCGACGCTCGACGCCGGGGTCGACGTGCTCGTCCGCCGCTTCATGACGAACCCCGTGACGCACCAGGCCGACTCGGCCCAGTCGCCCGTGTCGACCATGGCCCATCACGTCCTCAACGTCAGCGCTGACTCACGCCTGCCGGTGCTGCTCGACCTCACGGCCGCTCCCGGCCGCAGCGTCGTCTTCACGCGCACCAAGCACGGCGCGAAGAAGCTGGCCAAGCAGCTCAACGCGGCCGGCGTCTCGGCGGTCGAGCTGCACGGCAACCTCGGGCAGAACGCCCGCACCCGCAACATGGACCAGTTCCACGACGGCACGGCCACGACCCTGGTCGCCACGGACATCGCGGCCCGCGGCATCCACGTCGACGACGTCGAGATCGTCATCCACGCCGACCCGCCGGTCGAGCACAAGGCCTACCTGCACCGGTCGGGCCGCACGGCCCGCGCCGGCGCCGACGGCCTCGTGGTCACCATCGCGACCGACGACCAGCTCTCTGAGGTGCGCGACCTCACCCGCCGGGCCGGCGTCAAGCCGACGACGACGCGGGTCCACGCCACCCACCCGCTGCTGCACGAGCTGGCGCCGGGTGAGCGGGTGCTCACCGGCGGCCTCGTGGCGGCGGAGAGCGCCGGAGCAGCGGCCGACTCCCGTCGCGGCCCGGCCCCGGGTCGCGGAGCCGGCCCTGGCGCCGGTCGCGGTGCAGGGCGCGCAACCAGCGGTGGGTCCGGCGGATCCACCGGGGGCGCGGGTCGTGGTGCTGGTGGCGGCTCGGGCCGCGGCGCCGGCTCCACGCGCACCGCATCGGGCCGCAGCGCCACGGGTCGCACCGCGTCGGGCGCCGGCGCCGGCGCCCCGTCCCGCGGGCGTCGCGGTGTGGGCAGCGGCTCGAGCGCCGTCTACTCGACGAGCACCGGGGGCGCGACGAGCGGGTCCACCGCGTCCGGCACGTCGTCGTCCGGCTCCGGCCGTGGCGGCTCCGGTGGCGGGTCCGCCCGCGGTGGCGCTGCCGCCTTCTCCGCCGGCACCCGGGCCGGCGCCCGCCGGCGCTGAGCCGGTCGGTCGACACGGGCATGGGCCTTGGGTCGGCCGACCCGCGCCGACCCTGACGCGCTCGGTCCGCACTGACCCTGAGCCGGTGGCCGCGCGCCAGCGGAGGGTCACGACTCCTTGAGCCGGACCATCCCCTCCTGGGCGACGGAGGCCACGAGCCGCCCGTCCGTGGCGAACATCCGCCCGAAGGCCAGACCCCGTCCGCCCTGCGCGGACGGGGTCTGCTGCGTGTAGAGGGTCCACTCGTCCGCGCGGGCCCCCCGGTGGAACCACATCGCGTGGTCGAGGCTCGCCACTCGCAGCCGGGGGTCCGACCAGCCCAGCCCGTGGCGGCGCAGCACGGGCTCGAGGAGGGAGTAGTCCGACGCATACGCGAGCACGGCGGCGTGGACGAGCGGGTCGTCCGGCAGCGTGCCGACGGCCCTCAGCCAGACGCTCTGGTGGTCGGTCGGCGGCGATCCGGAGCTGACGGCGAGAGCGCCATCGACGTGCCGCAGGTCGATGGGGCGCACCCGGGCCACCCTCCTGGCGACGGGGTGGTCGACGGTGGCGAGCGCCTCCGCCTGGGTCGGCAGGCTCTCCGCGGGCGGCGCCGGCGGCATCTGCTCCTGGTGGTCCAGTCCGCCGGCCGGCTCCTGGAACGAGGCGATCATCGACAGGATCGGCACGCCGTACTGGATGGCCTGCACCCGCCGGGTCGAGAACGACCGGCCGTCGCGGATGCGCTCCACGGCGAAGCGGATCGGGTGCCGGTCGTCGCCGGGGCGCACGAAGTAGCCGTGGAGCGAGTGGATCGGCCGGGGCCCGTCGTGACCCACCCCGTCGACGGTGCGCCCCGCCGCGACGACCGACTGGGCAAGCACCTGGCCGCCGAAGACACGGCCGTGCGGCTGCCGCTGGCTCTGCCCCACGAAGACCCGGGCGGCGGACTCGCCGAGGTCGGTCTCCTCGTCGCCCTCGACGCCGTCGACCCGGATGTGGGCGTCCCCGAGGTCCTCGAGGTCGAGCACCGTGAGCAGCTCGGCGAGCGGGTCGCCCGAGAGGCTGGCGGGGGTGTCGGGCGGGGCCGGCTCGCGGGACTCGTCAATCACGACGCGACTGTATGCCGTGCCGGCGGCGGCCGCGGACCGCTCGGCGACGCATACCCGGGCGCTGTACCTGGGTGCTCCGGCCGGCCAGGGAGGCCGGTCAGACGCGGCGGGGCGCCCGGGCGGGGAGGATCTCGCCGATGAGCTCCATGAGGTCGCGCGAGGGGGCCAGCCCGAGCTCGTCGCGCATGAGGGCGGCGAACCGGCTGAAGTGGGTGATCGCGGCGGCGCGGTTGCCCCCGGCGAGCAGCGCACGCAGCAGACCGGCGTGCGAGGACTCCCGGAGCGGGTCGAGCCGGATGGCCCGCAGGGCGGCGTCGACGCCGTCTCCGACCCGGCCCTGCTCGACGCTCCATGCCACCAGGCCGTCGAGCAGATGCAGCTCCAGCTGACGGACCCGCTCGCGCTCGAGCTCGACCCATTCGTCCTCCCAGCCGGGCAGCAGCTCGAGGTCGAGGTCGTGGCGCGGCCAGACGAGCACCCCACCGGCGGAGCGGGCGGCCGCCACCTGCTCCTCGAGGTCGGCCAGGTCGACCGTGAGGTGGCGCGCGATGCTCAAGGACGCGGTCGTGGCGTCCAGCAGTGGCGCCGCCGCACCCACGCGCCACATCGCCGAGCGGAGGTTCGCCCGGGCCCGGGCGTCGTCGACATCGGGCCACACGTGGGCCGCGACCGTGGTCCGACGAACCGGCCGACGGTGCAGGGCGAGGTAGGCGACGACGCGCTGCCCCGACGGAGGGATGTCGACCCGTCCGTCGGGGCCGGAGACCTCGAAGCCACCCAGGAGGCGGACTCGCCAGGGTCCTGGCTCCTCCGCCACCGATCTCGGCGTCAGGCCCGCCTCCCCGGCCGTCCGGGCGTGGCCGGCTGCCCGGCCCCCGGTCGTTGCTGCCGTTCTTCTCGGTCCTGCCGTCAGGTCGGTTCTGCTCATGACACTTCCCCATAGGTCCCCGAGCGGCTCACCTGCGCCGCTCCCATGAAGCCCCCTGCCGAGCCCGGTCCCCACCTTCGAAGGGGCGAAGCCGCCCCCTCGGCCGGTGACCGGACCACTTCACTGTCCTCTCGTAGCCCGGCTCGTAGGGGGCATTTTCGACGATCGTCATCGGTTTCCCAGACTCCGGTTGCCGGTGAGGAGCGGCTCCACGGCCCTCGAGATACCGCCGGCGGCACGACACAACCGGGCCGTGACGAGGCGGTGACAGGGTGCTGACCGAGCCGACTCCTGGCGGTGACGGAGCAGTGACCGATCGGGAACGACCCGGGGACGACCCGGGGACGACCCGGGGACGACCCGGGGACGACCCGGGGACGACCCGGGGACGTGGCGGTGACGGACCGGGGACGCGGTGGTGACGCTGCGCATACGGTCCGCCGACACGCGAGGGACGAGCCGACGACGAGCCCGACCCGCCGCGGAGTCGCCGCCCTCATGCCGCCCTCACGAACTCCTCACGAACCCCCGACGGCGCTCTCACGAGGCGCGGATGCCGTCGCACGCTCCGGTGACGCGACGAGGCACACAGTCGCTACGCCGACCCGGTTCTCTGGTTCACATCAACCCGTCCACCACGACCACCGAGAGGAGGTGAACACCATGACCTTCGTCACCCGTGATGAGCTCGTCAGCGAGGAGGTCGAGCTGCTGCCGACGCGCGAGACGCTCGCCTTCTTCAACTGGGCGAACGTGTCCGCGACCAACCTCGCGCTCGCGACCAACACCTACACGTGGGGCAGCCTCGCCGGCGCTTCCGCCAACCAGGCCGTCTTCGTGTACCAGCACTGACCGCCGGTCCGTCCGGCATCACGCGACCTCGAGATCCTGGGAAGGAGGAACAACATGAGCATCATCTCCGCTGCCGAGCTCGACGCGACCACCGTCGAGCTGCTGCCCTCGCGGGAGACGCTGGCGTGGCTCAACATCGCCAACGTGACCGCGGTCAACATCGCCCTCGCCGTCAACGCGGGAACCATCTGCTCGTCGGCGATGGCTTCGGCCAACCAGATCGTCTACGTGAGCCAGCACTGACCGCACCACACAGGGGCCGAGCTGCTCGGGAGACGGCTCGGCCCCTGTTCTGCCGGGGGTCTCTGCACCCCGCCGGCGCGCTCGCCGACCGAACGGTCGGCCCACCACCCGTCCCGGACCGCGAAGGAGCCCCGCGATGGACCAGTCCAGCGCGACCGCCGAGACCACGGCGACCGTCGGCACCGCTGCGACCGCCGACCCCGCCGCCCCCGCCGTCGCGTCGGCGTCCGACCTACCGGCTCCGGCGCTGGCCGCCGGGGTCCGACTGCTGGGGGAGTACCAGGGCTCGGGGTTCACCGAGCCGCACTACCTCATCGTCCGCGAGGACGACCAGGTGCTGCACGTCTCCCGCCTGCTCTTCCTCGTGGCGTCGGCGGTCGACGGGACGCGCAGCCGCAGCGAGGTCGCCGCCCACGTCAGTGCCGAGTACGGCAAGACGCTCACGGAGGACGGTCTCACGTTCCTGCTCGACGAGAAGCTGCGGCCCATGGGCGTCGTGACGGCCGGGATGCCGGTCACCCAGCCAGGGTCGTCCCGCCACGCAGCCGGCGGCCCCACGCATACCGAAGCAACCCCCGCGCCCACCGCAAAGCCGTTGCTGGCGCTGCGGTTCCGCGGAACCCTCCTACCGGCACGGGCTACCCGCGCGCTCGCGGGCCTCCTCGCGCCGATGTTCTTCGCGCCGACCGTCGTCCTCGCCGTGGTGTCACTGGTCGGGGTGGACATCTGGCTGGCACGCAGTACCAGCCTGGGCGGGGCGCTGGGCTCCGTGCTCGTCGACCCCCCGCTGCTGCTGGCCGTGATCGGCCTGCTGCTCATCTCGACGATCCTGCACGAGCTCGGCCACGCGGCGGCCTGCCGGGCCGGAGGCGCGACGCCCGGCGTGATCGGCGTCGCCGTCTATGTCGTCTACCCGGCCTTCTTCACCGACGTCACGGACTCCTACCGTCTCGGGCGGGCCGGTCGGGTCCGCACCGACCTCGGCGGCGTCTACTTCAACGCCCTGTCGATCATCGCGCTGGCCCTCGTGTACGCCGAGACCGGTGCGCCGGCCGTCCTGCTGGCCATCGTCTTCGTCCACGTCGAGATGCTCCAGCAGCTGCTGCCCATCGGCCGGCTCGACGGGTACTTCATCGTCGCCGACCTCGTCGGCATCCCCGACCTCTTCAGCCGCATCGGCCCCATCCTGCTGAGCCTGGTGCCGGGCCGTCCCCAGCACCCCAAGGTGGTCGAGCTGCGCCGGTCGGCGCGGGTCGTCGTCACCGTCTGGGTCCTGACGGTGGTGCCCGTCATGGCGCTGCTCCTCGGCGTCATGCTCTGGAGCACGCCGTCACTCACCCGGCAGACCTTGGCCTCCCTCGTCATGCAGGCCGATGCCCTGCGCACCGCCGCGTCGACCGGGGACGTCGCCGGCCTGGCGCTCGCGGCTCTCTCACTCGTCCTGCTTCCGCTGCCCCTGCTCGGTCTCACGTGGCTCGTCGTGGGGTCGCTTCGCCGGCTCGTCGGCCTTGTCGTCCGTCGGAGCCGCCGACGGACGACCCCCGCACCCTCCGCTCCGACCTCCATTCCGAAGGAGAGAACCATGTCCGCATCGCAGGCCGGCCTCCGCACCGGCACCGTCGCCCCACCGTCCCGTCCGGGCCCGGCCCCGGACGCCGCCACCGCAGGGGCACCCCGTGCGCCCTCCGGCGCCCACGAGCACCCGGCGACCGCGCCGGCGAGTCCCCCGCTCTCGAGACCGCGCGGTCGCCGGGGCCGGCAGCGCTACACCGAGCGGCTGCTGAGCCAGGTCGGCACCCGGTTCGACGGGTCCCGCCGCATCGCGGTGCTCTCGCGCAAGGGCGGCGTGGGCAAGACGACGACGACGCTCATGCTCGGGCACACCCTCGCCACCCACCGCGGCGACCGGGTCGTCGCGCTCGACGCGAACCCGGACGCCGGGAGCCTCGGGATGCGCTTGCACCGTGAGACATCCTTCAGCGCCACCGACCTGCTCGCGGAACGCGCCTGGGTGCAGCGCTACTCGCAGATCCGCACCTACACCTCGCAGGACCCGCGTACCGGGCTCGAGGTCGTGGCGTCCGACGACGACCCTCGGATCACCTCCGCGCTCAACCGCGAGGACTATGCGCACCTCATCGACATCCTCGACCGCCACTTCACGCTGCTGCTCGTCGACACCGGCACCGGGGTGCTGGACGACGCGATCCAGGGCGTGCTCGAGGAGGCCGACCAGCTCGTCATCGTCGTGCCCCCCGCCACCGACGGCGCCCGGGTGGCCGGCATGACGCTCGACTGGCTCGACGCCCACGGCTACGAGGGACTATCGGCGGGCTCGGTGGCGGTCGTCAACGGTGTCTGCGGACCGGTGGACGACGACCTGCGACGGATCGAGGAGCCGTTCCGCCGACGGTGCTCTTCCGTGCATCGGGTGCCGTGGGACGCGACGCTGGCCACGCACGCGCAGGCGTCCCTCACCGACCTGCGGCCCGCGACCCAGCTCGCCTACCTCGAGATCGCCGCCGCGCTCGGAGTCGCCTTCCCGACGACCTCGCGCACCCTGTACGGACTCGGGGCATGAGCGCCCGGCCGGCCCGGTCGTCCGGGCGTCGCTGGGTCCGTCTGTCCGTCCTGGCCTCGGGGGTCGTCGGAGCGTTGGTGCTCGGCCAGGCCCTCCCGGCCCAGGCCCGCGGGGGATCCTTCGACGACCAGGAGGTCGTTCAGCTCACGCGCGCCGGGCAGGTGCGGGGTGCGGGCGGGCTCGAGGTGCACCTCACCTCGCGCCACGACGTGCGCGCGACCAACGCCGCGGTCGCCACGACCCGGTGCGACGACTGCCGCGCCACGGCCGTCTCCTTCCAGGTCGTCATCGCGGACCGCGGGCCCACCTCCATCGATGTCGGCAACCTCGCGTATGCCGGCAACGACAGCTGCGCCCGATGCGACTCGGTCGCCGTCGCCTACCAGTTCGTGCTCGCGTACGCCGCGAACGTGCAGCTGACCGCTGCCGGACGTCGGGCCCTGGAGGACGTCGACGCGGCGCTGAGGCGGCTCGCCCGCTCGGATCTCCCGGTCGCCGACGTCCAGGCCCGCTCCGACGCGTACGCCGCCACGGTGCTGGACATCCTCGCCGCCGACGTCCACGTGCGGCCCACGCTGCGCAAGGAGGTCAAGCACGTGACCGGTCCGGGACGCGACGACTAGCGCCGGCCCGCGAGGCCAGGCTTGGCCCTGCGCCCAGCCGCCCCCGACGTGATGGCGGGGCATACGGCCCGGCCGGCCTGGGGCTGGCGCGGTGCCGGCGCGGGGTCGGCGCGGTGCCGGCGCGGGGTCGGCGCGGTGCCGGCGCGGTGCCGGCGCGGGGTTGGTCGTCAGGCCTGGAGCGCGAGCGTGAAGGGCAGCACCTCCTCCGCTCCGGCCCGACGCAGGGCCTGCGCGGCCACAGTGAGCGTCCACCTCGAGTCGGCGAGGTCGTCGACGAGGAGGACCGGGCCCCCGGCTTGCTGCACCGCCGCCGTCAGCCCGGGACCGACCTCGATCCGTCCCCATACCCCAGCGAGCCGGAACGCGCTGTTGCCGCCCGGCTCGCCCGTCGGGCCGCCGTCGACGAGATCGAGGGTGCCGAGGAACGGCAGCCGACCGATCCCGGCCAGGCCCTCGGCCACCGACGCCGTGAGCGTCGGTCGGCCCCGGGACGGCACGGCGACGACGCCCGCGGGCCGCCGCGACCAGCCCCAGTCGCGCAGCACCCCGACGCAGGCTTGGAGGAGCTCGGGGGAGGCGGCGGGGTCCTCGCGCAGCAGGTCGCGCAGACGCTGGCCCCAGCCCAGGTCGGTGAGCCGGGCCAGGGCCCGCCCGGGAGCCATCGCCTCGTCGGCCGCGATCCGTCCCGACATCGGGACGCCCAGGCGGCCCATCGCCGTCGGCCACTGTCCGCGCGGCTCGATCTCGACCCCGACGCGCTGCAGCCGCTCGCGAGCGGTGAACACGGCGGCGTCCGGGACGACGGTGTCGAACCACGGCCCGGCACAGCGGTCGCACCGCCCGCACGGAACGGCGGTGTCGTCGTCGAGCGCCCGCTGGAGCAGCTCCATCCGGCAGGTGTCGGACCGCTCGTAGTCGAGCATCAGGCCCTGCTCCCGCTCGCGCGCCGCCGTGACCCGGGCGTACCGCTCGGCGTCGTAGGTCCACGGTGCGCCGGTGGCCGTCCACCCGCCGGGCACCCGGGTGACCGCCCCGTCGACGTCGAGCACCTTGAGAAGCAGCTCGAGGCGTGTCCTGCGGATGTCGACGGCCGCTTCGAGCGCCGGCGTGGACAGGGGCTTGGCCGAGGCGCCGAGGGCGGCCAGGACCGCGTCGGCCTGCTCCTGTCGGGGCATCGACGCGGAGGCGAAGTAGCGCCAGATGTCGCGATCCTCGGGCCCGGGGAGGAGCAGCACGTCGGCCCGGTCGGTGGCCCGGCCGGCCCGGCCCACCTGCTGGTAGTAGGCCACAGGGGAGGACGGAGCGCCCACGTGGAGCACGAACCCGAGGTCCGGCTTGTCGAACCCCATGCCGAGCGCGCTCGTGGCGACGAGCGCCTTGACCTCGTTGTCGCGCAGGGCGGTCTCGAGCCGGAGCCGGTCCGCCGGGTCGGTGCGGCCGGTGTAGGCGGCGACACGGTGTCCGGCGTCCCTCAGCGTGGCCGCGATGTCCTCCGCTCCCGAGACCGTGAGGGCGTAGACGATCCCGCTGCCGGTGAGCTCGCCGAGATGCGCGACGAGCCAGGCGACCCGCTGCTCCGGAGAGGCGAGGGGCAGCACCCCCAGCCGCAGCGAGTCGCGCGCCAGGCCCCCACGCAGCGTCAGCACCTCGTGACCGCCGGCGCCCAGCTGCTCGGCCACGTCGGTGACGACCCGGGCGTTCGCCGTCGCGGTCGTCGCGAGCACCGGCGTGCCGTCGGGCAGCGTGGTCAGCAGGTCGCGGATGCGCCGGTAGTCGGGCCGGAAGTCGTGCCCCCAGTCGCTGACGCAGTGGGCCTCGTCGACGACGAGCAGGCCGCAGCGCCGGGCCAGCCCGGGCAGCTGCTCCTCCCGGAAGCGGGGGTTGTTGAGGCGCTCGGGGCTGACGAGCAGCACGTCCACCTCGTCGGCGGCGAGTGCGGCCGCCACCTCGCCCCACTCCTCGGGGTTGGCGGAGTTCATCGACATGGCCACGATGCCGGCCCGTTCGGCGGCGGCCACCTGGTCGCGCATCAGGGCGAGCAGCGGCGAGACGATGATCGTCGGTCCGGCCCCCGCCGCCCGGCGCAGGGCCGTCGCGACGAAGTAGACCGCCGACTTGCCCCAGCCCGTGCGCTGGACGACGAGAACCCGCCGGCGACCCTCCACCAGCGCCTCGACGGCCTCGAGCTGGCCCTCCCGGAAGTCGACGTCGTCGCGGCGCACGAGGCGGCGGAGGGTCTCGCGGGCGGCCTCGGCGAGGACGGGCGGGGGGCTGAGCGGCATACCGGCCACCGTAAGCGTGGCGGCCGACATCGGTCGCCGCCCATCCACAGTCGGGCGGCCTGGGCCACCATGACGAGTGGGCACCTGACCATGGGTATGCCTGTGGATAAACCTGTTTGAACGCGCTGGGCTGTCCGAGGTCGGTCCTAGGTTGAGGTGATGGACACGCCTACGGGGGGAGCCGGCGCCGAGCTCGTCGCTGTGCTGTCCGCCGCGACGGAGCTGCTCCTCCAGCTCCCGGTGTCGGTATCCCGGCTGGGTGCGCAGGACCTCGACGCGGTACTGCGAGCGGTGGACCGGCTGGCGGCGGTGGCTACCGCCGGGCGGTTCACTCTCGCGTCGGAGGCCGATGGTCGCGGTGACGTCGCTGCGTCCTCGGCCGGGTCGGTGCGGGTCTGGGTGGGGGAGCGGTGCCCCTCGCTGGAGGCGCGGGAGGTCGGCACGCTGACGCGGGCGGTGCGCGAGCTGCACGTCCCGGCGCTCGAGGCGGCGCGGGCCGCGGTGGTGGCGGGTCGGATGTCGGTCGGGGCGGGCGTCGTGGTGGCCTCCGAGCTGGAGCAGCTGCGGCCCCTCCTCCACGACGGGGCAGAGGGTCCCGTGCTGGCCGGTCTGGTGGAGGTCGGGGTGTCGCACGGCTGCGCGGGGGTGCGGTCGTTGCGTCCGGCGATGCTCGCCCGCTACGGGCTGGGAGCGGTGATCCAGGCCGAGCAGGACCGCAGGGCGGGCCTGACTCGGCTGTCCTGCGGGCACGACATCGGGGGAGGGATGACGGAGTACCGCATGCGGCTGGCCCCGGAGTCCCGTGCGGTGGTCGAGGCGGCGATCAATGCGCTTTCGCGCCCTGCTCGGGTCGGAGCCTGGTCCGACCCGGGTGGCGGTGATGTCGAGCATGGCCCGGTCGCGGGGGATATGGGGTTCGCTGACGCCGTCGGCGGGAGCCCGGACGGCGCCTCAGGAAGGGTGGACGCCTGGCACCGTGACTCTCGCACGGTGGAGCAGCGGCGGGGGGAGGCACTGGTCGAGGTCGGCCGACGGTTCGGGACCCTTGCTGCGGCCCACGCCAAGGCCGCCGACGTGGCCGATCCGGCGGCGGGGGAGCCGCTGACCCCAGCAGGGGTGAGGGCGACGGTGCTCGTGACGATGTCGATGGACGACCTGCGCAGCCTGAGACGCCCGGGCACCGTCATCGGCGGCCTGGACGCCGGCACCGTCCTCGGACCCGAGACGGTCCGCAAGCTCACCTGCGACGGCGCGCTCGTCCCCGCCGTGCTCGGCACCGAAGGAGAGGTGCTGCACCTCGGCCGCACCCGACGGCTGTTCTCCCCCGCACAGATCCGTGCCCTATGGCTCCGCGACCGACACTGTTCCTACCCCGGCTGCACCGTTCCCGCCACCTGGACCGACGCCCACCACCTCCGGCACTGGGCCGACGGCGGCCCCACCGACCTCACCAACGCTGTCCTTCTCTGCGGACGCCACCACACCCTGGTCCACCGCGACCGCCTCACCGCGTCCCGCACCCCGACCGGCCTCCAATGGGACCGCGTCCCCGGCAGCTACGACCGCGCCCCACCCGGCGAGGCTGACGTGGCCTGAGGCCCGTCGAGGCCTGTCGCGGCGCGTGGACGGGTGGACGCTCGGCGCCGCCGGTGGCGGTGACCGCGCCCGACGGTCTGACGCGCCCGACGCTCTGACCGCGCCCGACGGTGTGACCGCGTGCGACGGCCTTGGTGCGCACGTCAGACGGACCATGAGTGGAAGGCCACGGTGGTCGGGAGACGATGTCGGCGAGCCGCCACCGTCACGTCCGCTGGGGCGACCCGGGCGGGTCCGCACTGCCAGACTGTCGGGGTGCCGACCGACGAGCCCTACTGCGTGCACGTGCCCCTGCGGTGGTCCGACATGGACGCCTACGGCCACGTGAACAACGTCCAGTTCCTGCGCCTGCTCGAGGACGCCCGGGTCACCGGGTTCGAGCGCTGGTTCGGGCAGGACCGCGCGCTGCTCGACGAGGGGGTTCTGGTGGCCCGCCATGAGATCGAGTACATCGCGCCCCTGACCTTCCGACACGCGCCGATCGCCGTCGAGATGTGGTGCACGAAGATCGGTGGCGCCGGGTTCGACCTCGGGTACGACGTGCGCGACCCGGACGAGGTCGGGTCCGGTCACTACGCCCGGGCCGAGACGAGCCTGGTCCTCTACGACTTCGCGGGCGCCCGGCCCCGGCGGATGCGCCCGGACGAGAAGGAGATCCTCTCCGGTCACCGCGGCGCCCCGGTGCCCTTCCGCTGGCGTGGACGGTGAGCACCCTCGTCTTCGACGACGCCCAGGGGTATGCCGACTTCGCCACCTTCGTCGCGCGCGCCCGGTCCCTCGACGATGGTGGCGCGATGCGGCTGCAGGCCGACGGCGACGTGCTCGCCGCCTATGTCGGGGTGCTGCCCGGACGGGGGCTCCTGGGTGACGGCGCGGTCGTTGGCCTGCGGGTTGTGCACATGACCGCACCGGTGCACCTCGACACGACGGTGGCTCTGGCCTCGCTGACCGACCGGCTGGCTCGTCGCCCGTTGTCCACGGAGGACGGGACAGCCTCGGGGAAGCCCGGATCGTATGCCGGCACGGCGTCAGGACCCGTCGCCCTCGAGGTGCCCACCGCCACCGTGCAGGCCGCCTGGGCGGCCCTCACCCCGCCGCGCTCCGGATGGGAGCCCGTCGGGACCCTCACAGCGCAGGAGGTCGAGGCAGCGGCCCGTGCCGGGATCGAGGAGGTCGCCACCGGCGCGCCGCCGGGTTCGGGAGCGCACGCCGTCACCGACCTGCGTCACCGGGTCTGGGGTCGGCTCACCACGACGCAGCCGCCGGTGCCCGCGGGGGCGGCGTTCGCGGCGTACCGGTTGGGGTTCCTCGACCCGGCGGTGCCGTGCCGGGTGGCGGCCCACGGCCGCTGGACCCGGCTCAGCTCACCGCGTGGACACGCCCTGGTCCGCTGACGGGCTGGACGGGCTCGACGCGCTCGACGCGCTCGACGCGCTGGGTGCCCGGCACCGTCGCCCGGTGACCACCGTGAACGCCGCGATTACCGCTAGCCCGGTCCAGATGACGAGGTAGGCCGGCTGGTCACCGGCCCCGGTGTGCATGGCGGTGAACACCGCACTGGCGGCGGCGATCCCGAGCACGGACCCCAGGACGTCACTGAGCTGCAGAGCGGCTGACGCCTGACTCTGCTCCGACTCCCGGATGAGGTCGAGGACGAGCACCGACAGCGTCGTGGACCCGACGCCCATCCCGAGCCCAGCGAGGACCATGGCCGCCGCGATGAGCCACACGGACAGCCCGGTGACGAGGATGACGACGAGCATGAGGATCCCGAGTCCGAGGAGGGCACCCCCCGTCGTGACGAGCATCCAGCGCCGACCGGCGAACCGCGCCTGTCCCTGGATCCACGAGCCGCCCGACCAGCCGAACGAGCCAATGGCCAAAACGGCGCCGGCGACGAACACGGGCTCACCGCGCTCCTGCGTGACGAGCAGGGGCACGTAGGTGATCGCGCCGTTGAAGGCGGCGTTGAGGAGGAAGCGACTGAGGATCACCGACGGCAGACCGCGGACCATCCGCAGCGTCCCGCGCGGCAGTACACGCGGGGTGACGACGAGCAGCCCGATCCCCCCGGCCGCCACCGCGGCGGTCTGCCAGGACAGCAGGCTCAGCTTCTCGGCGGTCCCGAGCTGCACGAGGCCCGCGGCCAGGGCCACGAGGATGCCGGCTCCCGCGGTGCGGCGGCGGCTCGACCGGGCCGCGACATCGTCCTCGTCGGACGCCCGGTCGCGGTCGATCGACCGCCGCTGTGACGCGATCATGGCCAAGGTGACGAGGGCCGGCGGCACGACGCCCCAGAAGACCAGGCGCCACGTGAATGCCGCCGTGAGCCAGCCCGCCAGGGGGGCGCCGATGAGCGACGGCAGCACCCACGCGGCCGACACCCAGGCGAACACCTTGGGGCGCGTCGCCGTGGGGTACACGCGGCCGATGACGACGTAGAGCACGACGACGACCAGGCCCGCCCCGAGCCCGGTGACGGCCCGCCCGACCAGCAGCAGGGGGAACGACGTCGCCAGCCCGCAGACGGCCGCCCCGGCGGCGAAGAGGAGCTGCCCGGCGTACAGACCGGGCATGGGTCCTGAGCGGTCGGCCCAGACCCCGGCGATCACGATCCCGAGCAGCTGGCCGGTGAGCATGACCGAGAAGGCCAGCCCGTAGGTGCTGAGCGCGCCCAGCTCGGCGGCGGCTGCGGGCATCGCGGTGGCGATGGCCATGAACTCGAACGCGACGATCGTCACCATCGCGATGACCGACAGCGAGATGAGCCGGTATGCCGGGTGGAAGACCCCGCGCGCAGCCTCGGCCTGACGCGCTGGCCGCGTCGTGTCCCCCGAGCTGCTCACCCGATGAGTCTAGGAACGTCCGTCGGGGCGATGATGGTCCGGTGAGCGAGCAGCCCCGGGACCTCGTCATCGCGCCCTGTCAGTCGGCGTGCACGTGGTCCGAGACCGGCGAACGGCTGGCGGGGGAGCGGGTCTTCGGCTGCGGCGCCTGTGGCAGCGAGTGGGTGCCCTCGCAGGCCTGGACCCCGGTCGACTGGCAGGGGCGGGTGCCGGACGCGGTGCAGGAGGAGCGGGAGCGGTTCACTCCCCGCTGACGGGTGTCGCCACCTCCCGGACCCCGGCGTCGATCCCGTCCCGCACGGCTTGAGGGACGGAGTCGTAGGCGGTGATCCTCTCGTCACGACGCCAGTCGGTGAACGAGCGCCGCTGGGCCGTGGTCATCGCGTCCTCGGGCAGCGGCACGCCGTCGGCGTCCCAGAACACGGTGGGGGACCGGGCCGCCCCGGCCCCGAGGGCCCAGCGGGCCGGCGTCTGCGTGTCGCTCCACGGGTGGGCGCGGCTCACCAAGGTGCGAGCCGCGACGAGCGTCTCCTCGCGTCGCCGGGCCAGCTGGTCGGCGGTGGCCCCGCGCTGCGCCGTCTCGGCACCCGTGGGCCACGCGACCTCGACGACCCGGTCGGCGGCGGCCCGCACGAGCGGGGTGGCCACCTTTCCGGCCGCGCCGGGGATGGTGACCTTGCCGACGACCAGGTCGGCGACCCCCGCCAGTGCGCGGTGCTGGGCGTCGGTGTCGGCGGCCCGGCCGGCCAGCGCCGCTCCTGCTGTGGTGAGCATGAACCCGGTGACCGACCCGAGGCGGCGTGCCGCGACGTCGACCTCGGCCGCCCCGGCTGGGCCGGTCGACACCGCACGGACCAGGTCGGCCTCGAGCGTCCCCCCCATTCCCCCGAGCGCTGCGCAGAGGGCGGCGGACGCCGAACCGTCCGCGCCCGCGGTCCCGAGGGCAAGAGCGCCCACGAGGGCCGTCGTCGTCGGTCGGTCGGCGAGGACGAGCTCCCAGGTGCCGGGGGTCCGCCCCTGACGTACCAGCCGGTCCGGCCGGCTCACGGTGGCCCCGTCGGTGCCCGGGTCGGCGCTGCCGTCGAGGACGGCGGTCAGGGCGTCGGCGTGGCCGCCCATCAGGTGGCCCAGGTCGTCGAGCGCCGGCGTGAGCGCCCGGGCGAAGACCTCCGGGTGGGGGCCGGTCACGAGGGTGCGTCCGACATCGTCCAGGTATGCCGCGGCCAGCAGGGTGGCGTCGGCGCGGGTGGGGTCGGTGCCCGCCTCGACCACCAGCCGGCCGAGGGCGCCCAACGTGGCGGCGGCCACGGCCGGGTCCCGCACGAGGTAACGCCCGTCGACCAGATGGTCGAGCACCATCCGGCCCGGGCCCTCGTCCGGCGCGCCCGGCTCCGCGGAGGGGACGCCCAGGCTGTCGGACAGCGGGCGCAGCAGCCATGCCCGGGCGGCCACGACGTCTCCGCGGAGCGCCTGAGCCAACGCGAGCACGGGGTCGGGCAGGGGCCCAGACCCCAGACCGCCCGCAGCGACGGCCCCGCCGCCCAGTGGCGCACCGTTGCCCGTATCGGCGGAGGCGTCGGCCCGGACGAGGGCGACCCCGACCGTCGCCGCGTAGGCCGCACCCGGGCTGAGGCCGGCCGTCACCATGCCGGCGAGCAGCCCGCCCTGCACCCGGGCCGACGTCGCCCCGGCCGAGCGCCCCGCCGCCGACGACCCCCCGGCGTCGGCGCCCGTAGCGCCCGTGCTCCGTTCCAGCGGCGGGCTGATCTCAGCCGTCGTCCTGGTGAGCCAGGCCCGTCGGTCACGATCGAGCCGCCCAGCACTGGCGGGGTCCAGCCCCGTGGCGTAGACGGGGTTGACGAACACCGCCACGGCGGCGCCGAGGCCCGCGACGAGCGACGTCTGCCGCGACGCCAACCAGGCACCGTCGACGACCTCCGGCCCGACACCCCGGCGACCCGCACCGGCCAGGAGCGACACGGTCTGGTCGGGAGTCATCGTGCTCCAGAGGAGCGACCCGAACACCGGGTCGCGGGCCCACCGGTCGAGCAGGGTCCCTGCGCGGTCGACGGCCCAGGGGTCGCCCGCCGCAGCCGTCGTCAGGGTCTCTACGACCTCTCGGCCGGCCCGCTCGGCCTCCTCGCGGTGCTGCTGCCCACCCACCACCCCGAGCCCGGCCCAGGAGGCCCTCCGCGGGTCGGGGTCGACGCGCATCCCCTCCCAGCCCGCGGCAGCACTGTGGCCGCCCCTCCCGACGGGGCCGTCACCGACCTCACCCGCCAGGGCGCGCAGGCGGTGGCTCGCGACCTGGCCGGCGAGGTGAAGGTCGGCCAGGGTTGCGGCGTACCGCCCCGCCAGCTCGGTCAGCGCGCCCACCGCGCCCACCGCGCCCACCGCGCCCACTGAGCCGACCGAGCCGGCCGACCCAGCCGAGCCGACGGAGCCGACGGAGCCGGCCGCCACGGGCAAGACCCCCGGGTCCCCGCCCCACCCGCTCTGACGTGCGGCGTCGTCGGCCGCCCCCTGCAGGCCCGCCGTCGCCCGTTGCGCGACCTCGAGCGCCCGGCCGTACTCTTCGAGCACCGCGGCCGCCCGGCCGAGACGGTCGGCGAGGGCGGCGATGCGGGTGGCGACGAGGTGGGCGTCGGCCTGCGCGGCCTCGGCGGCCGCGCCCAGCCACGCCGGCGTCGGCAGCTGGCCGGTGGCGACCAGTGAGGACGACAAGGCGTCGTCGGCCGCCCGCCGGAGGCCGGCGGCCGCCAGGAGGAAGCCGGCCGGGTCGGCGGTCGGCACCGGCAGCACCGGGACCGTCGCGGTCGGGACCGGCAGCCTCATGACGTCGGCCCTGAGCCCTCGGTGGCGCTCCCGGGCCCGGTCCCGCTCATGGGCGCACTCCCACTTCCGGTCCCGGTTCCGCGCCCAGTAATGATCCCGGTGCCATTCAGCGTCGCCCCGACGCTCTGCACCGTCGCCCGCTCAGCGCTCTCCGCCGTGGCGTAGGCCGTGGCCGCCCCCGCCAGAGCCCGGCCGAGCAGCGTCACCGCCTCGCTGAGAGCCGATGCCACCGCACCGTCGACGCCCGCGTAGACGCCGACGGCCGCCAGCACCTCTGCGGCCTCGGGACCGGCGCCGGCCTCGACCGAGCGGCCGGCGGAGCCGACCCCTGCCGCCACCGCGCGGAGAGTCGCGGCGTCACCGTCCGCGAGGGCACCGGCCGCCGTCAGGTCGTCGGGGTCGACGCTGAAGCGAGGCATACCCCGACCGTAGGCAGCGACGTCGACGGCGCCCGTGGCTTGTCCACAGGCGCCGTCGACGCAGGATCGTCCTCCCGGCGGCCACCCGGTCGTGGACCGTGTGGGGCCAGGGAGCGGCTCAGAGGCGGACCCAGACCGCCGTGTCGCTCGGCAGGGTCGTCGCGTCGGCGAGGGGCTCGGACGCTACGAGCACCTCCGCGCCCGTGGGGAGGTCAAGCGGCTCGGCGCTGAGGTTGACGACGACGGCCACGTCGCCCCGGTCCTCACCCACCGACCGCCACGCAACGAACTCCGGCCGACCGGCATACCCCTCGAGGGGGTCGAGCCGCCCGCGACCCAGTCCGAGCTCGTGACGCACCGCGAGGAGGGACCGGTAGAGCTCGATGGTGGAGCCGGGCCGCCCCTCTTGCTGGTCGGCGGCCAGGTCGCCGTAGACCTCCGGCTGGGGCAGCCAGGAGCGGTCCGACGGGCCGAAGCCGAAGGACGGCGCGTCCCTGGCCCACGGCATTGGCACGCGGCAGCCGTCGCGTCCCGCCGACCGTCCACCGGTCCGGGTGAAGGCGGGGTCCTGTCGGTACTCGTCGGGCATGTCGGTGGAGTCGGGGAGCCCCAGCTCCTCGCCCTGGTAGAGGTAGGCGGCGCCCGGGAGCGCGAGCATCAGTGTTGTCGCGGCGCGGGCGCGACGTAGGCCGAGCTCCCGGTCGGGCTGGGGGTCCCCGGCGCCGATGCCGTGGGGACGCGGCCGGTCCTGCGGAAGGCCGAGCCGCGACGCGTGACGCACGACGTCGTGGTTCGACAGCACCCAGGTGGTCGGCGCACCCACGGACTCCGACACCGAGAGGGAGTGCGCGATGACCTCGTCGAGCTTCGCTGCGTCCCAGGGGCATTCGAGGAAGTCGAAGTTGAAGGTCTGGTGCATCTCGTCACTGCGGATGTAGCGCACGGCACGCTCCACCGGCTCGACCCACGCTTCGGCGCAGAGGATCCGGTCCGGCTTTCCGTAGGCGTCGAGCACCCGCCGCCACTCGCGGTAGATCTCGTGCACGCCGTCCTGGTCCCACATCGGCGGCCTCGGGTTTTCACCGTCGGCGTCGCGCCAGCTCTGCAGCAGCTCGAGGTCGACGTCCCAGTCGGGCAGACCGGGCGTCTTGATGAGCCCGTGGGCCACGTCGACCCGGAACCCGTAGACCCCCCGGTCGACCCAGAACCTGATGGTCTCCACGAAGTCGGCCCGCACCTCGGGGTTGTCCCAGTTGACGTCCGGCTGCTTGGCGTCGAACAGATGGAGGTACCACTGGCCGGGCCGGCCGTCGGGCTCGGTGACCCGGGTCCAGGCGACCCCGCCGAACACGGACTTCCAGTTGTTGGGCGGCAGCTCGCCGTTCTCGCCCCGGCCGTCACGGAAATGGTAGCGCGCGCGCTCGACCGAGCCCGGTGCGGCGGCGAGCGCGGCCTGGAACCAGACGTGCTCGTCCGACGTGTGGTTCGGCACGAGGTCGAGCAGCACCTTGATGCCGAGGCGGGTGGCCGTCGCCAGCATCTCGTCGGCGTCGGCCAGGGTGCCGAACATGGGGTCGATCGCGCGGTAGTCGGCGACGTCGTAGCCGGCGTCGGCCATGGGGGAGCGGTAGCACGGCGACAGCCAGACGGCGTCGACGCCGAGGTCGTGCAGGTAGGGCAGCCGCGCGGTGATCCCCGGCAGGTCGCCCATACCGTCGCCGTCGGAGTCCGCGAACGAGCGGGGGTAGATCTGGTAGGTCACGGCCTCGCGCCACCAGTCCCGGGGCTGCGGGGTCTCAGAAGCGTCAGAGGCGTCGGAGGTGTCAGAGGTGTCGGTCGGGGCGAGGAGGGACGGCTGGGTCACACGTCCCAGCCTGAGGGATGGCGAAAACCGAGTGCAAATCAGGGGTGGAAGGATGAGCCGGTGAGGACGACCGCGTGAGCTTCTACGACGAGATCGGCGGCCACGACACGTTCGTGGCGCTCGTGAAGCACTTCTACGAGGGCGTCGCGAGCGACCCACCCCTCCGGGCGCTCTATCCCGAGGAGGACCTCGGGCCCGCCGAGGACCGGCTGCTCGGCTTCCTCGAGCAGTACTGGGGCGGACCCACGACGTACTCCGAGCAGCGGGGTCATCCCCGGCTGCGGATGCGCCACGCGCCGTATGCCGTGACGCCGGACCAGCGTGATCGCTGGCTCCACCACATGATGGCTGCGGTCGACCGCATCGCCCTCGACGAGACGCACGACCTCCTGCTGCGGGACTACCTCCTGCGCGCCGCGCACTCCATGGTCAACACGCTGGCGTAGCCGCCCTCAGGTAGCGGCCGGCGGGGCGGCCGGCGGGGCGGCCGGCCCGCCCGCCATCTCGATGCCGTGGGCGTCGAAGGCGTCCTTGATGCGCTCGCGCATCTCGCGGGTGACCCCGACCTGACGGTTGGCCTCGCACCGGGCGCTGGCCCGCAGGGTGACCAGCCCCCCGCCCAAGGACTCGATGCCGGTCACGGCCGGCGTCTCGGTGAGGTCGGCCGACCAGGGCTCGGTCTCGGCGAGCGGCCCGACCGCCTCGTTGATGACGTCGGTGACGCGGCGCAGGTCCTCCCGAAAGCCGACCTGGATGTCGACGACGGCCACCGACCACCCCTGGGAGCGGTTGCCGACCCGCAGGATCTCGCCGTTGCGGAGGTACCAGACCACGCCGTCGGCATCCCGGAGCCGGGTGATCCGGAGCGTCACCTCCTCCACGGTGCCGCTGACCGTGCCGGTGTCGATGACGTCGCCGACGCCGTACTGGTCCTCGGCGATCATGAAGACGCCGGAGAAGAAGTCCTTGACCAGGCTCTGCGCCCCGAAGCCGATGGCGAGACCGCCGACGCCGGCCGAGGCGAGGAGCGGGGCGAGCGGGAGCCCGAGCAGGTCGAGCACCATGAGCAGGGCACTCCCGGCGATGACCGCCGTGAGCAGGCTCTTCAGCACCGAGGCCGTCGTGTCCATCCGTTGCTGGTGGCGCGCATTGGCATACCCGGTGACCTCGGCGATCGCTCGGCCGCCGGCGCTCCGGACGGCCTTGAGGCGCGCCTCGTGGCGGTCGTGGGCGTTGCGGACGACGCGGTCGATGAACCGGTGCGCGAGCCAGCGGGCGACGACTGCCAGCACCACGGTGACGACGATGCTGAGCGGGGTGCCGACCAGCGTGCTCCACGGTTCGGGGAGCACGGCGGCCAGCACCGTCACGAGACTAGGCACCCCGGGCGTCACGCTGCTGGGCCCGCACCGCCGTCGTGGCGGCGTCGAGCTTCTCCCCGACCAATCGCCGAAGGGCCTGCGGCGCATCGGGGTTCGCGTCGAGCCAGGCCTGCGTCGTGGCCACCAGCCCGGGGCTCGCCAGCCCGAGGGGGTAGAACGCCAGCGGGTACTCCTTGCCGATGATCCGCTCGCGGATCGCGGCCGACCGGCCGTTCCACACCGGGACGAGCATGTCGAAGTACCGGGGGACGTAGTCCTGCAGTAGCGACTGGTCCTGCGTGCGGTTCCAGCCCGACGCCAGGGCCTCGATGACCGCGTTGGGCTGGCCGTCCTCCTCGACGGCGAGACGCCACGCCTCGGCCTTGGCCTCCGGGGCGGGCAACGCCGCGCGGGCGTGGAAGGCGCGCTCCCGGCCGGCGTTGGTGTCGTCGCGCTGCAGCTCGGCGGCGATCTCGTCCTCGCTCGCCCCCCCCAGCGTGGCGAGGGCGGAGATGAGCGACCAGCGCAGGTCCTGGTCGAGGTCGAGCCCGGGGTAGGGCTGAGTGCCGTCGAACGCCCCACGGAGGCGGGCGATGTCGCTCTCCCCGTGGGCGGTTCGCGCGAAGGCCGCCACCAGCTGGAACTGACGGTCACTCCCGGCGGGCGCCCGCTCGGCCTCCTCGCGCAGGGCGTCGGCGACCTTGCGGGCCGTCGCCTCCCGGTGCTCGGGAGCGCAGAAGAGCGACGCGGAGGTGAGCAGCTGCGACGGGATCTGTTTCGTCGTCTGGATGATGGTGCGCAGCACGACCGGGTGCTCCTCGACCCGCACGACGGCGAGCAGCAGGTCGACGAGCTGGGTGGCGGGGATCTCGCCCTCGCGCACCATCTCCCACAGGGCGCTGATCACGAGCGAGCGCGGCAGGCTCTCGGCGAAGTCGGCCGTATGCGCGAGAGCCGTTGCGTAGGAACGCTCGTCGAAGCGCAGCTTGGCGTAGCTGAGGTCGTCGTCGTTGGGCAGCAGCAGGTCCGGCTGCGTGAGGCCGACCAGCTCCGGCACCTCCGTGCGGGCACCGTCGACGTCGAGCTCGTGCCGGCTCACCCGCACGAGCGAGCCGTCGACGAGGTCGTAGCGGCCGATGGCGATCCGGTGGGGCCGCAGCGTCGGGTAGTCCGGTGCCGCGGTCTGGACCACGGCGGCGGAGGTGATGACCCCCGCGTCGTCGGTCTCCACCTCGACGCTCAGGGTGTTGACCCCGGCCGTCTTCAGCCACAGCTCGGCCCAGCGCCCGAGGTCACGCCCCGACGCCTCCTCGAGCTCGGCCAGCAGGTCGGCGAACCGCGTGTTGCCCCATGCGTGCTTGCGGAAGTACGCCTGCAGCGCCGTGAGCGACGGCTGGCGCCCGACGTAGGCGACGAGCTGCTTGAGGATCGACCCACCCTTGGCGTAGGTGATGCCGTCGAAGTTCACGAGCACGTCGTCCAGGTCACGGATGTCGGCGTAGACCGGGTGCGTCGAGGGCAGCTGGTCCTGTTGGTAGGCCCACGTCTTCTCGTGGCTCTGGAACGTGGTCCACGCTCCGGTCCAGTGGGTCGTCTCCGCCTGGGCCAGCGTGGAGGCCCACTCCGCGAACGACTCGTTGAGCCAGAGGTCGTCCCACCACTGCATCGTGACGAGGTCCCCGAACCACATGTGGGCCAGCTCGTGCAGCACCGTCAGCGCGCGTCGCTCCACCAGCGGGTCGTTCACCTTGCCCCGGAACACGTAGAGCTCGGTGATGGTGACGCAGCCCGCGTTCTCCATCGCGCCGGCGTTGTACTCGGGCGTGAAGATCTGGTCGTACTTGGCGAACGGGTACTCCGAGTCGAACTCGCGCTCGAAGAACTCGAACCCCTTCTTCGTGACGTCGAAGAGGTTGTCGGCGTCGAGGTACTCCATCAGGGACCGGCGGGCCCAGAGGCCCAGCTCGACCGGACCCTTGCGGCTCTGCACCGTGTCGGTGACGCCGACGTACGGTCCGGAGACCACGGCCGTCACGTAGGACGAGAGCCGGGGCGTCGGCGCGAAGGTCCACACCACGACGGGCGCGCCGTCGCGCTCGCCGGCGGGGACGGGCTCGGGAGTGGGGGAGACGGAGCGCACGGTCCAGCCGGCCGGCGTCGTCACCGTGAAGGCGAAGGTGGCCTTGAGGTCGGGCTGCTCGAAGACCGGGAAGACCCGGCGGCTGTCCGGCACCTCGAACTGCGAGTAGAGGTAGACCTCGCCGTCGACCGGGTCGACGAATCGGTGCATCCCCTCGCCGGTGTTCGTGTAGAGCGCGGTCGCCTCGATCGTCAGCTCGTTGTCCGCGGCGAGCCCCGGCAGGGCGATCCGCGAGTCGGCCCACTGGGCGGCCGGGTCGAGCGCCGTGCCGTTGAGGACGATCGACTCGACGGACCGGCCGACGAAGTCGATGAACGTCTCCGCGCCCGGCGTGGCCGTGAAGCGCACCGTGCTCCTCGTCGCGAAGGTCGTCGGCCCGCCTGCGAGGTCGAGGTCGATGTCGTACGAGGAGACCGAGAGCAGGCCGGCGCGGGTGGCCGCCTCCTCGCGGGTGAGGTTCTGGCCGGGCACGGATCAGCTCCTGGGGTGTGGGGGTCTCGGGGACGTCTGGGGGCGTCGGGGGCGGCGGCGGACCGGAGGGGGACCAGGCGGCACCGGGACGGTCCGGGGGTCGGCCCCCCGGGCGACAGCGCCGCCCATCCTCGCACGCGGATCTGCGGGTGGGAGGATGCGGCTATGACCCCTGCCGCCACCAAGGTCGCCACCAAGGCCGCCACGAAGACTGCCAGCAAGACCGCCACGAAGGCCACCGCCAAGTCGGCGACGAAGGCCGCCGGTCGAGCTACGAAGAAGGACACCGTCCGGATGTGGTTCGACCCGATGTGCCCGTGGGCGTGGATGACCTCGCGGTGGCTCATGGAGGTCGAGCAGGTCCGCGACGTCGAGGTCAGCTGGCAGGTCATGAGCCTGTCGGTCCTCAACGAGAAGGCCGACCTCCCGGCCGACTACCGCAGCCTGATGGAGCGCGCGTGGGGCCCGGTGCGCGTCATCATCGCCGCCCGCGCCCAGCACGGTGACGCGGTGGTCAAGCCGCTCTACGACGCGATGGGCACCCGGATCCACCCCGGCCAGATGAAGGACGTCGAGCAGGTCATCGCCGAGTCCCTCGCGCAGGTCGGCCTTCCCGCCACCCTCGCCAAAGCGGCCACCCAGAAGAAGTGGGACGCCGAGCTGCGGCGCAGCCACAAGTCGGGCATCAGCCTCGTGGGCACCGACGTCGGCACCCCGGTCATCGCCATCGGCGACACCGCGTTCTTCGGCCCGGTGGTCACCCCCGCGCCCCAGGGAGAGGCGGCCGGCCGGCTCTGGGACGGCACCCTGCTCGTCGCGGGCACACCCGGCTTCTACGAGCTCAAGCGCAGCCGCACGCAAGGCCCTATCTTCGACTGACCAGCATCTCCGTCGGCACCGGGTCACCGGGCGGAAACCCAGAGGAGCAGTCATATGCGCGTCCACATCGGCGGTGACCACGCGGCATACGAGCTGCACCAGGCCCTGCTCGACCACCTGCGGTCGGCCGGCCACGACGTCACCGACCACGGGCCGTTCGGCTACCACCCCGAGGACGACTACCCGGTCGCGGTGCTGCGCGCGGCCCAGGCCGTCGCCGACGATCCGGGATCGCTCGGCATCGTCCTCGGGGGGTCCGGCAACGGGGAGCAGATGGCGGCCAACAAGGTGCCCGGCATCCGCGCCGCCCTCTGCTACACGACCGAGCTGGCGGGGCTGGCCCGCGAGCACAACGACGCGCAGGTCGTGTCGATCGGCGGCCGGTTCACCGACGTGCCCACCGCCACGCAGATCGTCGACACGTTCCTCGCCACGCCGTTCTCGCAGGGGGAGCGGCATGTGCGGCGGCTGGCCATGGTGACGGCCTTCGAGCAGGACGGCACCCTCCCGCCGGAGTGAGCCGCACCTCGGGACCGGGCCTGATGCGCAGCAAACCCCGCGCGAAGCACGGTCAGCACCTAGGTTGGGCCGCACCATGACGTGGCCATCCAGCACCTCGTCGCGCCGCCGGTCGTCGCGGCTGCTGCCGTCGGCGCTCCTCGACAGCGAGTGGTCGTCGCGGTCGGCGGTGACGACCCGCGCCGTGCTGCTCGGAGCGGTGGGGGTCGGGCTGTTCCTCGTCAGCATGGAGTGGGACGCGGTGCCCTTCTCCCTGTATGCGCCGTTGGTGGTCATCGCGGGGCTGTACCTGACGCCTGGTGTGCTCCTCGTCGTCAACGCCACCTACCTCGTCGAGATGGTCGTCTGCAGTATCGACCGCCACGTCACCATCACGCAGGTGCTGTCGGTGCTGGGGCTGACGGCGCTCATCGTCGTCATGACGACGACCTCGCGCTCGCGGGCGCGGCTCGGCGTGCAGGGCAGCCGTGGGGAGTCGATGTTCGTCGACCTCCGCGACCGGCTGCGGGCGTTCGGTGAGCTGCCGCCGCTGCCGTCCGGCTGGCACGCCGAGACGGCGGTCGAGTCGGCGTACGGGCAGTCGTTCTCCGGTGACTTCGTCGTCGCGACCCGGTCCCGCGACGGAGGCTGGCTCGAGGTCGTCCTCGTCGACGTGTCGGGCAAGGGTGTGCAGGCGGGTACGCGCTCCCTGCTCCTCTCGGGCGCGCTCGGCGGGCTGCTGGGCGAGCAGACTCCCGACCGGTTCCTGCCGGCCGCCAACAACTACCTGCTGCGCCAGGACTGGGACGAGGGGTTCGCCACCGCGGTCCACGTCTCGATCGACCTCTCGTCCGGTGACTACTCGATCGGCAGCGCCGGCCACCCGCCGGCCGTCCACTTCAACAACGGCTCCGGGCGCTGGGAGCTCCTGGGCGAGGCCGCCGGCCCTCTGCTCGGCGTCATCGCCGGGGCGTCCTACCTGCGCTCCCGTGGCCGGCTCGGTCGCGGCGACGCCCTCGTGCTCTACACCGACGGCGTCGTCGAGTCCCGCGCCCGCGACCTCGACGTCGGGGTCGACCGGATGCTCGGGGCGGCCGAGCGTCTGGTCCGGGGCGGGTTCGTCGGGGGCGCGAAGCGACTGTGCGCGTCGGCGCGGGCGGGGGAGACCGACGACCGCGCGGTCGTCATGATCTGGCGGGACTGACCGCCGCGGTCGGCGGGGCATCGGCGGGGTTGCGGCCTGAGCGGGCAGAAGGGCCCGGGCGGGGAGAAGGGTCCGGGCGGGGAGAAGGGTCCGGGCGGGTGCCCGGGCCCTCCTGGTCCTGCCGGTGGTGCTGGTGCGCTACGTCAGCGCAGGTCGTCGTCCTGGCCGTCCAGCGAGTCCAGGCCGTCGCGGACCTTCTGCTCGCCCTGCTCGATCTGCGCGCCGTGCTGGCCACCCGTGCGCTCGTCGGCGAGGTCGCCGGCCTTGTCGATGCCCTGGTCGACCTTGTCGCCGTGGCCGTCCACGAGCTCCTTGGCCTTGTTCTTGATGTCGTCGAACGCGCTCATCGCAGCCTCTTCCTCGTCGGTGGTGCTCGGTGGTGCGGTGGCCCTGTCGGCACCGTCTTTGCCATCGTAGGCATGTGAGCGGCGCCGACGGTTCCTCCGACCCCGCCGACCCCGGTGACCCGCAGCACCCGCAGGACACCGCGCATCCCGACGACCGGCATCCCGACGACCGGCATCCCTACGACACCACCGATCCCTACGACGAGGGCGGCCCGCGTCGGGTGCGCACCTTCTCGGCGCGCCGCGGACGCCTGTCCGCCCTGACCCTCGACCGGCTGGACCGCTTCGGCGTCGACCGGTTCCTGCCGCCCGGGCCGGTCGACGCGGCGGAGTCCTTCGGTCGGGTGGCTCCACTGGTCCTTGAGGTCGGCAGCGGCCACGGCGCGGCGGCCATCGCGTACGCGCGGACCCACCCCGGTCACGACGTGCTCGCGGTGGAGGTCCACACCCCCGGTATCGCCCGGATGCTCGCGGCCGCCGACGCCGCGCAGGTCCCGAACCTCCGGGTCGTGCGGGGCGACGCCGTCGAGCTGCTCGTGACGCGCATCGCGCCGGATGCGGTCGCCGCGCTGCACCTGTTCTTCCCCGACCCGTGGCCGAAGAACCGCCACGCCAAGCGCCGGTTCATCGGTGCCGACACGCTCACGCTGCTCGACTCGCGGCTCGCCCCCGACGGGTACGTCCTCCTCGCGACCGACCAGCCCGCGTATGCCGCGCACGTGCGCTCCGAGGTCGCCGGGAACGGGGCGTTCGTCGTGCGCCCCGTCGCCCGGCCGTCGTGGCGACCGCTGGACGGGTTCGAGCGCAAGGGGATCGCTGCCGGGAACCCGGTCACCGAGCTGCGGCTCGAGCGGGCCACCCGAGGTGACTGAGCGCCGCGACGGCCCCGGCGAGCCCGGGGTCGTGGGTCGCTGGGGGAGAGGCCGTGGAGCGGGCGACGAGAATCGAACTCGCGTAGCCAGTTTGGAAGACTGGGGCTCTACCATTGAGCTACGCCCGCGGGCGGCGTCCGCCGGGTCAAGGCCCTGCGGTCCGGGGCGTTAGCCTAATGCCCGCGCTCGCCCGGCACGCAACCCGTCGTGGCGAGACGCGGGGTATGGCGCAGCTTGGTAGCGCGTCCGCTTTGGGAGCGGAAGGCCGCAGGTTCGAATCCTGTTACCCCGACTGGTTGTCAGTCGAGCCGGGTCACGGCGCCGCCGGCGGTGCCGCCGAAGCCGAGCATCCCGCGCAGCCCCGTGTCGGCTCCGTCCCGCTCGAGCTGGCCGACGACGCGGTCGACCGTGCGGAGTGACGGCCAGACGTGCAGTGCGAGCAGCAGCACGCTGATCGCCGCCCCGAGGTCGTAGACGAGCACGGTGCGGCCCCCCGCGAAAGCGAGCAGGAGCCCGACGATGGCCACCGACTCGGCGACGGCCAGACGGCGCATGAGAGACGACTGGAACGCGCGCACCGCCGCGGACCGCATCTCCTCGGCCGGCAGGCTCGGCGAGATGGCCGGCACGCGGTAGCCGATGCGGTCGAGGGCGAGGTGGGCCACGACGCCGAGCACGAGCAGGAGGACGACCGTCCAGAGGGGCGGTGCCGCGAAGCCGAGCACGAGGGAGAGGGCCACGGCCATGAGGAACAGGGCCGCGACCACCGCCCCGACCAGCATCCGGAGCGTCTGCATCACGGCGGTCTTCTGGGTTCCGGCCACGTCCCCACCGTAGCGAGACGCCGCCCCCGCCGCCGGGAACGGATTCAGTGGCCCGCGTCCGAGCGGCTAGCATGGATCCTCGGTGCGGCCGCGTGCCGGTGGGCCCGCCCGCCGATGTCGCGTGGTCGGCCCCCCTGGACGCTGTCACCACCGTCCGGAGCCCACCAGTGTCGACCCCCACGGAGACTGTGCAGTGAAGAGCGCCCTCGAGACCCTCAACCCCACCCGGGTCAAGATGACTGTCGAGGTGCCCTACGAGGAGCTCAAGCCGAGCCTCGACGCGGCATACCGCACCATCGGCCAGCAGATCCAGGTGCCCGGCTTCCGCAAGGGCAAGGTGCCGGCGCGCATCATCGACCAGCGGGTCGGACGCGGGGCCGTGCTGCAGGAGGCCGTCAACGAGGCGCTGCCGAAGTTCTACGGCCAGGCCGTCGACGAGAACCACGTGCGCCCCCTCGGGCAGCCCGAGGTCGACGTGACCGAGGTGCCGGCGGAGGAGGGCCAGGACCTGAAGTTCACGGCCGAGGTCGACATCCGTCCCGAGATCACCCTCCCCGACTACGACGGCATCACCGTCGAGGTCGACACCGTGCAGGCGAGCGACGCGGACGTCGACGAGCGCATCACCACCCTGCGAGAGCGCTTCGGCACCCTCAAGGGGGTCGAGCGCCCGGCCCAGGACGGCGACTTCGTCTCCATCGACCTCACCGCCACGATCGACGGCGAGGAGATCGACACCGTGACCGGCGTCTCCTACGAGGTCGGCAGCAAGAACATGCTCGACGGCATCGACGAGGCCCTCGTCGGCATGTCCGCCGGCGAGACCAAGTCCTTCACCGCGCCGCTGGCCGGCGGCGACCACGAGGGCCGCGACGCCGACTGCGTCGTCACCGTGCAGTCGGTCAAGGAGCGCGAGCTGCCCGAGCTCGACGACGACTTCGCCCAGCTCGCGTCGGAGTTCGACACCCTGGCCGACCTGCGCGCCGACGTCGTCAAGCAGGCCGAGCAGGCCAAGCGCTTCGAGCAGGGCGTGCAGGCGCGCGACCGCATCCTCGAGCAGCTGCTCGAGAGCGTGGACGTGCCGGTGCCGGACGGCATCGTCGAGGCCGAGGTGCACTCGCACCTCGAGGGCGAGAGCCGGCTCGACGACGACGAGCACCGCGCCGAGGTGGGCGAGAGCACCCGCAAGGCCCTGAAGACCCAGCTCCTCCTCGACGCCATCGTCGAGAAGGAGGAGATCTCGGTCGAGCAGCCGGAGCTCATCGAGTACATCGTCATGTCGGCCCAGCAGTACGGCATGGACCCCAACGAGTTCGCCCAGGCCATCGACCAGCAGGGCCAGGTGCCGGCCATGGTCTCGGAGGTCGCCCGCCGCAAGGCGCTGGCCCACGTGCTCGAGCGCGCCTCGGTCGTCGACACCACGGGTGCCGCAGTCGACCTCGACGCCATCGTCGCCCCCGGGGCCGAGGACGAGACGGACGAGCACGCCGGGCACGACCACTCGGAGCACGACCACTCCGACCACGCGGAGCACGACGACTCGGAGCACGACCACTCCGACCACTCCGAGCACGACCACTCGGGCCCCTCGGAGCACGACCACGCCGAGGCGGACGAGGACGCGGCCGAGAAGGCGCCGACGGCCTAGCACTGCCCCGGCCGGCGCGGGCCACGGTCCCGCGCCGGGGTGCCGGGCGAGCTGCGGGAGCAGTCTGGGGGGAACGCGACCCGCGGTGTCGGGAGGTCGTCCTAGGATGGCCGTTTCCCCTATCCGACCCGCTGCCCCGCAGCGGGTGCACCGAAGGTCGACCATGCTTCCTCGCCTGCGGGCCTCCATGGTCGTCGTGGCGACGCTCGCCGCGACGGTCCTCGGTGGTGTGCTCGGGGTGAGCGCCGGCAGCTCGGCGGCCGCCGCGACGGCCGACCCTCGTCCGGGGGCCTCGGCCCCGAGCGCCATGCCCGCGGCCGGCACGTTCTACCCCACGGCCGTCCAGCGCGTGCTCGGCGGCCCGACGGGCGGGGATGCGGTGTCGCCGGGCTCGCCGGCGTCGGTCACCACGGCCGAGTGGCCGGGTCTGCCGTCCTCCGGCGTGTCGGCCCTCATGGTCAACGTCACGGCGAGCGCCGCCACGGCGGACGTCCGCCTGTCCTTCGCCGGCACCGGCCTGAGCGCGCCCGCCCCGCTGGTCGCCGTGCCGGCCTCGACGACCCGCTCCACCCTGCTGACCGTCCCCCTCGCGACCACCGCAGGGTTCGACGTGTCGGCGACGGGTGGCTCCGCCAGCGTCACCGCCGACGTCGTGGGCTTCTATGCCGCCGACGACACCGTCGTGGCGGGCTACGGGCTCTCGGGCGGCTACCAGCCGGTGGAGACGACGCGCCTGTCCGGCCCGGTCGCCGTCACCCTGGCGCCGGGGGCCCGCTCCCTGTTCGCCGTCGACCTCGGTGGCGGGGTCACGCCGCACGCCACCGCCCTGCTCGTCGACATCAGGGCCGGCGCTCCGGCGCCACCCGCGGGCACCGTGGGCACTGTGGGCACCGCGGCCGGCCCGGAGTCCGGATCGGTGAGCGTCTCGGCGCCCACGGCTCCGGTCGAGCGGACCACCCTGGCCACCACCGTCTCCTTCGGGGCCGGGAGCCCGGGGGGCAACCTCGCCCTCGTGCCGGCCGAGGTCGACTCCTCGGGTCGGCTGGGGCTCGCCGTGACCAACACCGGCACTGTGGCCGGCGCCTACTCGCTCGACCTGGTCGGGTTCTACGACGACGGGGCGATCGGCCCCAACCTGCGGTTCCGAGCCCTGCCCCAGAACCGGGTGCTCGACACAGCGGCCGGTCTCGGCGGCCTCACGGCGCTGACACCGGGGGGCAGTGGTCGGGCGACCCTTGGTGACGTCGCCGTCGACGACAGCACGTTCGCCCTCGTCGGCGTCCTCACGGCCACGGCCCCGACGCCCACCACGGTCGGCGTGGTCTCACCCGACGGCCCGGTCACGGTCGCCGCGGCCGTGCCCGTCGGCGCCGGCACGACATCGGTCGCGGTCCAGCCCGAGGTGGGGGTCGGCCGTGACGTCGCCGTCCTGGCGGGGGCAGCGGCCCCGACCGGCCTCACCCTCGACGTCGTCGGGTCGTTCGAGGCGTCCCCCGCGGTGACCAACCCCGCGGCCCGCCGGTGGGTCCCACCCGTCCCGACCTGGCAGATCTCCGCCGTCCTGCAGTCCTCCTGACCCGTCGCCGCGCCCCGCGCATCCCGGCCGGTCGTCCCGTCGCCGGCGACCACGCCGGCGACGACGCCGGCGACCGAACGCTGACCGCACCGTGCGCCACCCTCGCGCCGGACCTTGAGCCGAGTGCGCTCAGGGCGAACACCGCGTCGAGCGGGATTCCCCTGTCGGGTGCGGACGTTAGGGTCAACGTGAGTACGACTCGTACCGCGCATCACGACCCGACGATGGAGGCCAGCGTGGCCCGCACGAACGTGAAAGCCGCCTCGAGCGGCCAGGAGATCGTCGCTGCCGGCGAAGGCATGACCGGCGGCCTCGACGACCACATCTACAACCGGCTCCTCAGGGAGCGGATCATCTTCCTCGGCTCCGAGGTCCGCGACGACAACGCCAACGCCATCTGCGCGCAGATGCTGCTGCTGGCCGCCGAGGACCCCACCAAGGACATCTGGCTCTACATCAACAGCCCCGGCGGCTCGGTCACCGCGGGCATGGCGATCTTCGACACCATGCAGTGGGTGCCCAACGACGTCGCCACCGTCGCCATGGGCATGGCGGCCTCGATGGGCCAGTTCCTGCTCAGCGCCGGCACCCCCGGTAAGCGCTACGCCACCCCGCACGCCCGCGTGATGATGCACCAGCCCTCGGGCGGCATCGGCGGCACCGCGTCGGACATCAAGATCCAGGCCGAGCAGATGCTCCACATCAAGAAGCAGATGGCCGAGCTCATCGCCGAGCACACCGGCCAGGAGCTCGCGCAGATCGAGCGCGACTCGGACCGCGACCGCTGGTTCACGGCCGAGGAGGCCAAGGCCTACGGCTTCGTCGACCAGGTCACGACCCGCGCGTCGGAGGCCGAGCGCGGGAACGTCCCCGGCGACGCCCCGATCACCGGTGACGCCACCACGGACGGAGACGACAAGTGACCGGCATGAACTACAGCAGCCCCCAGGGCCGCTACATCCTGCCCCAGTTCGAGGAGCGGACGTCCTACGGGATGAAGCGCCTCGACCCCTACACGAAGATGTTCGAGGACCGCATCATCTTCCTCGGCGTGCAGGTCGACGACGCGTCGGCCGACGACATCATCGCGCAGCTCATCGTGCTCGAGTCCCAGGACCCGGACCGCGACATCCTCATGTACATCAACAGCCCCGGTGGCTCGTTCACGGCGATGACCGCGATCTACGACACGATGCAGTACATCCGGCCCGACATCCAGACCTTCGTCGTCGGGCAGGCCGCCTCCGCGGCCGCGGTCCTCACCGCGGCCGGGGCCAAGGGCAAGCGGTATGCGCTCCCGAACGCCCGCATCCTCATCCACCAGCCCGCGCTGGGCGGCGGGGACTACGGCCAGGCGTCCGACATCGAGATCCAGGCCAACGAGGTGCTGCGCATGCGCACCTGGCTCGAGGAGACGCTCGCCGGACACACCGGCCGCACCCCCGAGCAGGTCAACGAGGACATCGAGCGCGACAAGATCATGTCCGCGGCCGAGGCCAAGACGTACGGCCTCATCGACGAGGTCCTGCTCTCCCGCAAGGGCTCGCTCACGGGCTGACCCCCTGGGGCTCGTCCCCGTCCGCCCACGGCCGGCACCCACCCCGGGTGCCGGCCGCCGGCATACCCGGGGACGCTCCGCCGAGAGCGGAACCGCGCCCCGGAAGGTGCGACGCGGGGGGCCGTGCGCGTGTAATGGAGGCGCGGGCCCGGTCCGACCGGTAGCGTCGACCGAACCGCCCAGCACCACCCCGGCACCGTCCCAGCACCACCCAGCACCACCCGAGCGCCATCGCGGCACCACCCGAGCACCACCCCCGTACGACCCCGGCACGACTTCCCCGCAGCACATCGGAGGCATCCACGTGGCACGCATCGGAGACGGTGGCGACCTGCTGAAGTGCTCCTTCTGCGGCAAGTCGCAGAAGCAGGTCAAGAAGCTCATCGCCGGTCCGGGGGTCTACATCTGCGACGAGTGCGTCGACCTCTGCAACGAGATCATCGAGGAGGAGCTCGCCGAGTCCTCCGAGCTGGGCCTCGACGAGCTGCCCAAGCCGCGTGAGATCTTCGACTTCCTCCAGAACTACGTCATCGGCCAGGACGTCGCCAAGCGCGCGCTCGCCGTGGCGGTCTACAACCACTACAAGCGCATCCAGTCGGGCGAGGCGGGTCCGGCCAAGAAGGACTCCGACCACGTCGACATCTCGAAGTCCAACATCCTGCTCATCGGGCCCACGGGCTGCGGCAAGACCTACCTCGCGCAGACGCTGGCCAAGATGCTCAACGTGCCGTTCGCCATCGCCGACGCGACCGCGCTGACCGAGGCCGGCTACGTCGGCGAGGACGTCGAGAACATCCTCCTCAAGCTCATCCAGGCGGCGGACTACGACGTCAAGAAGGCCGAGACCGGCATCATCTACATCGACGAGGTCGACAAGATCGCCCGCAAGAGCGAGAACCCGTCGATCACCCGCGACGTGTCGGGGGAGGGCGTGCAGCAGGCCCTCCTGAAGATCCTCGAGGGCACGACCGCCTCGGTCCCGCCGCAGGGCGGCCGGAAGCACCCGCACCAGGAGTTCATCCAGATCGACACGACCAACGTGCTCTTCATCGTCGGTGGCGCGTTCGCCGGCCTGGAGAAGCTCGTCGAGTCGCGCAACGGCAAGAAGGGGCTCGGGTTCGGCAGCCAGCTGCACCTGCCCAAGGACCTCGCCGAGTCGATCCACGAGGTCATGCCCGAGGACCTCATGAAGTTCGGGCTCATCCCGGAGTTCATCGGCCGGCTGCCCGTCATCACGACCGTCAGCCCGCTCGACCGCGACGCGCTGGTGCGGATCCTGACCGAGCCACGCAACGCCCTGGTCAAGCAGTACCAGAAGATGTTCGACATCGACGGGGTCGAGCTCGAGTTCACGACCGACGCCATCGAGGCGGTGGCCGACCAGGCGCTGCTGCGCGGCATCGGCGCCCGTGGCCTGCGCGCGATCATGGAGGAGGTCCTGCTCCCCGTGATGTTCGACGTGCCCAGCGAGGACGACATCGCCCGCGTCGTCGTCACCCGCGAGGTCGTCCTCGACAACGTCCTGCCGACCATCGTGCGGCGCGACGTGCCGGCCCGCACCAAGCGCCCGCAGCGCAAGGAGAGCGCCTGACCTGCTCGGTGCGGCTGGGCGTGACGGCGTGCGGTATGACGCCGCGGGTCAGCTCGCGCAGCAGGCTGCCGGTGTCCCTGCCTCGCCGGCAGCGCTGAGCGGACCGCCGCTGAAGGTCGGGCTGTCGGCCAGCACGGTGTAGATCTCCCAGCGCTCGCCGTCGGGGGTGTCCTGCACCCAGAACTTGTCCTGCTTGGCGTAGCAGCACGTCGTGTCCCGCTCGTCGACCGTGGCGAGGCCGTGCTCGGCGAGCCGCGTCTGCTCCGCGTCGACCGTGTCGACGTCGTCGACCTCGATGCCGAGGTGGTTGAGGGTGCCGCCCTGCCCGGGGTTCTCGAGCAGGACGAGCTTGAGCGGCGGCTCGGTGACGGCGAAGTTGGCGTAGCCCGGACGGGTCTTGGCCGGTGGCGTGCCGAGCAGACGGGTGTAGAACGCGACCGAGGCCGCGAGGTCGTCGACGTTGAGGGCGAGCTGGACACGGGACACAGGGACTCCTTGGTGCGCACAGGAGGGTGACCGGCCGGGGCCGGACCACCACACATCGACGAACGTCGATGTCCAGGAGGTTGCCGCATACATCGACATCTGTCAATATCGACGTATGTCGAAGTCTACGGTCGAGCTGACCGCCGCCGAGGCCGCTGCGTGCTGCTCACCGGTCACGCGGGAGGCGCTGTCCGCGGAGCGGGCCGAGGGGGTCATGCCCCTGCTCAAGGCGGTGGCCGACCCTGTGCGGCTGCGGCTGCTGTCGCTCGTGGCGGCCCACGCGGACGGCGAGGCCTGCGTCTGCGACCTCAACGACGCCTTCGCCCTGTCCCAGCCGACGATCAGCCACCACCTCAAGCAGCTCCACGACGCGGGGTTGCTCGACCGGGAGAAGCGGGGGGTGTGGGTGTACTACCGGGTCAACGCGACCGCCCTGCGCGACCTGGCCGGCCTCTTCGTCGGCGTCACCCCGTGACCCCGGCGACCCTCGGCCGCCGCGTGGCCGCAGAGGGTTTGGGGACCGCCCTGCTCGTGGCCGCGGTCGTCGGGTCGGGCGTCGCGGCCGCCCGGCTGTCGCCGGCGGACCGCGGCCTGCAGCTGCTCGAGAACAGCCTCGCGACCGGAGCCGTCCTCGTGGCCCTCATCCTGGCCCTGCAGCCCGTCTCGGCCGCGTTCAACCCCGTGGTCACCCTGGTGGAACGAGCCCTCGGGGCCATCGGCACGCGGGAGACGGTCGCGCTCGTGCTGGCCCAGGTGGTGGGGGGAGCGGCCGGAGCAGTGCTGGCCAACGTGATGTTCGACCTCCCGGCCGTCAGCGTCTCGACGCACGAGCGGGGGGGCAGCGGCCAGCTCGTCGCCGAGGTGGTCGCCACCTTCGGCCTGGTCGTCGTCATCGTCGCCGCGCAGCGCACGGCCCGCCCGCCCGTGGTCGCGATCGCGGTCGGTGGCTGGATCACCGCCGCGTACTGGTTCACCAGCTCGACGAGCTTCGCGAACCCTGCCGTGACGCTGGCCCGCACCCTGTCGGACACCTTCGCGGGCATCGCGCCCGCATCCGTGCCCGCCTTCGTCCTCATGCAGCTGCTCGGTGGGGCTCTCGCCCTCGCCGCCGTCCCGCTCGTCGCCACCCGCCCGGAGGAGAACTCCTGATGACCGACCCCAGCCCATCCCGCCCCGACCGTCCGTCCGTCCTCTTCGTCTGCGTGCACAACGCGGGTCGCTCACAGATGGCGGCCGCCTATCTCACCCACCTCTCGAGGGGTGCGGTCGAGGTGCGCTCGGCCGGGTCGCAGCCGGCCGACACCGTCAACTCCGTCGCCGTGGCCGCCATGGCCGAGGAGGGGATCGACATCCGCGCCGAGGTGCCCAAGGTCCTCACCACGGAGGCGGTGCAGGAGTCCGACGTCGTCGTCACGATGGGCTGCGGCGACACCTGCCCGGTCTTCCCTGGGAAGCGCTACGAGGACTGGGACCTCGACGACCCCGCCGGACAGGGGCTCCCCGCCGTGCGGCTCATCCGGGACGAGATCCGCCGCCGGGTGGTCACGCTCCTGCAGCAGCTCGACGCATGACCGTCCCGGCGCCCGCCCGCGTGGCCCCGCTGGTCGACGCCCACTGGCCGGAGGTGGCCCGCATCTACGCGGCCGGGATCGCCACGGGCCAGGCGACGTTCGAGGCCGCACCGCCCGACTGGGCCACCTTCGACGCGAGCCGGCTCCCCGACCACCGCTGGGTCGCCCTCGGCGACGACGACGCCGTGCTCGGGTGGGTCGCGGTCAGCCCGGTGTCGGACCGGTGCGTGTATGCCGGTGTCGTCGAGCACTCGGTCTACGTCGACCCGACTGCGCAGGGCCGCGGCATCGGCCGGCTGCTGCTCGACGCGCTCGTCGCGAGCACGGAGGCGGCCGGCATCTGAATGATCCAGAGCGGGGTGTTCCCCGGCAACGGCACCAGCCTGCGGCTGCACGAGCGGGCCGGGTTCCGGGTGGTCGGCACCCGTGAGCGGCTGGGCCGGATGAGCCACCGTCCGGCAGCAGGGGAGTGGTGCGACGTGGTGCTCCTCGAGCGGCGCAGCCCCGTCGTTTGACCTGGGCCACATCCTGACATAGTCTGCGGATAGAACGAAACCGTTTCGTTTCATCCAAGAGTCGAGAAGGACGGACGCCATGACCCCGGCCGCCACCGCCACCACCACCCGCCCGCGGGTCGAGGGCGACCGCGTCACCGAGATCCATGAGGCCGTCCTGGAGCTGCTCGTCGCCTTCGGCTACGACAAGCTCACCTTCGACCAGGTCGCCGCCCAGGCCCGCGCCGGCAAGGCCACGCTCTACCGGCGCTGGCCCACGAAGGCCGCGCTCGTCGTCGACGCCGTGCAGGCCTCCCTCTGCCCGGACGTCGTCGAGCGGCCCGACACCGGATCCCTGCGCGGAGACCTCGTCTCCGGCGCCTGCCAGCAGGGTGGCCTCACGTCGGGCCTGCCGGGCCTGCTCGGAGCGGTCATGCCCGCCTTGCACCGGGACGCCGAGCTGATGGGCGAGTTCCGGCGCCGGTTCCTCGAGCCGATGGCCGCCGGCACGCGCGAGGTCTTCGCCCGCGCCCAGCGCCGGGGTGAGATCGGCCCCGGTGCCGACCTCGGCCGGCTCGCCGGGATCCTGCCGGCCCTCTGCCTGCACCGTGCGGTCGTCGAGGGCGCCGACTGCGACCGCGACGACGTCATCGCCATCGTCGACGAGGTCGTCCTGCCCGCCTGCCGGGCCACCGTGGCCTGACGTCCCGCCCCGCGCCCCGGCCCATTGCGGCCGGCCGCCCCACGCATACCCCTTGCCGTCGACGGAGACGGTCCTCCCGCCCCTGTCCACGAAAGGCACCACCATGTCCGTGATCTCGGACGCCCCCATCGAGGGCGTCGTCACCCAGGCCGAACCGGACGCCGAACCCCGGCCGCGCCGGCGCGGCCTCGGCCTCGCGCTCGCCGTCATCGGCAGCGCGCAGCTGATGATCGTGCTCGACGGCACCATCGTCAACATCGCCCTGCCGCACATCCAGACCGACCTCGGCTTCAGCAACGCCAACCTGTCGTGGGTCGTCAACGCCTACGCCCTCGCCCTCGGCAGCCTGCTGCTGCTCGGCGGCCGGCTCGGCGACCTCCTCGGCCGCCGGCGGATGTTCGTCACCGGGGTGCTGCTCTTCGCCGCCGCCTCGCTCGTGGGCGGGCTGGCCGTCAACGAGGCCATGCTCATCGCCTCGCGCATCGTCCAGGGGGCCGGCGCCGCTCTTGCCTCACCGGCTGCCCTCGCCCTCATCACGACGACCTTCCCTGCGGGCAAGGAGCGCAACCGCGCCATGGGCGTCTACGCCGCGATGTCCGGTGTCGGTGCGGCCGTCGGCCTCATCCTCGGCGGCGCGCTCACCGAGCACGACTGGCGCTGGACCTTCTTCATCAACGTGCCGATCGGCATCCTCGTCGCGACCCTGGCCCCGCGGGTGCTCGTCGAGAGCGAGCGTTCGCAGGGCAGCTTCGACCTACCCGGCGCCCTCACCGGCACCGCCGGCCTCGTCGGCATCGTCTACGGGCTGACCCACGCGGCCGACCCGTCCGGCGGCTGGGGCTCCTCGCTCACCCTGACCTCGCTCGGCCTCGGTGTCGCCCTGCTCGTCGCGTTCGTCCTCGTCGAGCGGCGCAGCGCCCACGCCCTGCTGCCGATCCGGATCCTCGCCGACCGCACCCGCGGCGTCAGCCTCTTCGTCATGCTGCTCGTCGGCGCCGGGATGTTCGCGATGTTCTACTTCCTCGGCCTCTACATCCAGCAGGTCCTCGGCTACGGCCCGCTCAAGGCCGGGTTCGCGTTCCTTCCCTTCTCCGGCGCCATGGTCGTCGGGGCGGGCCTCGGCTCCACCCTCGCCAGCCGCGTCGACCCGCGCTGGATCTCCGGTCCGGGCGCCCTCATCGCGGCCACCGGCATGTGGGGGTTCAGCCACCTCACGGTGGAGAGCACGTATGCCGCCAACCTCCTGCCGTGGATCGTCATCCTCGCCGTCGGCCTCGGGTTGACCTTCGTGCCCCTCACGCTCACCGCCGTGGCGGGCGTGCGTGAAGAGGACTCCGGCGCCGGGTCGGCCGCGCTCAACACGGCCCAGCAGATCGGCGGCGCCATCGGCCTCGCCGCCCTGACGACGGTGTTCACCCACGCCTTCGCCGACCGGATCGGCGCCCTGGCCGGCCCGATCCAGGCCCAGGCGGCGTCCGGCGCCATCACCGCCGACCAGGCCAAGGCGGCCATGGCGCAGGCGCAGCTCGTCGCGCAGACCGACGGCTCCACCCGCGGCTTCCTCGTCGGCGCCGTGATGATCCTCGTGGGCGGTCTGCTCGTCCTGACCCTGCTCTCGGTGAAGCACGAGACCCTGGCCAGCCGCGAAGAGGTCGCCGGTCCGCACCTCGGCTGAGGGTCGACGGTTCAGAACAGCGTCGGGACCGGCGCCGGGGTCGCCCCGGCGCCGGTCCCGACCGGTCGGAAGGACCCGTTCGGGCCGGCCGCCGGGCGGGCCAGGCCGTGCCGCGCCAGCAACGGCGCCACCCGCCGGGCCAGGTCGTCGCGGTAGGCCGCGGGCGCATAGCTGCCGCGCGCATACAGCCTCCGGTAGGTCGGCAGCAGGCCCGGGAGGTCGCGCTCGAGCATGGCGAGGAACCACTCCCGGGCCCCGGGCCGCAGGTGCAGCGCCATCACCGAGGCGCTGCCGGCCCCCGCCGCGGCGATGCGGGCGAGCAGGGCGTCGAGCGCCTCGTCGGTGTCGGTGAGGCCGGGCAGCACCGGGGCGACGAGCACGTGGCAGGGCAGGCCCGCGTCGGTGATCGCGCTCACCAGGTCGAGCCGGGACTGGGGGGACGCGGTGCCCGGTTCGAGGGCGTGGTGCAGGTCGTGGTCGCCGATGGCGATGGACACCCCGAACCCCACCCTCACGTCACGGGCGGCCGCGGTCACCAGCGGCAGGTCGCGGCGGGCGACGGGCCCCTTGGTGAGCACCGAGAACGGCGTGCCGGAGCCGGCGAGCGCCGTGATGATCCCGGGCATGAGCCGGTAGCGACCCTCGGCTCGCTGGTAGGGGTCGGTGTTCGTGCCCAGCGCGACCCCCTCGCGCGACCACGACGGCCGGGCGAGCTCGCGGCGGAGCACGTCGACGACGTTGGTCTTGACGACGATCTGCCGGTCGAAGTCGTCGCCGGCGTCGAGGTCGAGATAGGTATGCGTCTGGCGCGCGAAGCAGTAGACGCAGGCGTGCGTGCAGCCGCGGTAGGGGTTGACCGTCCAGCGGAAGGGCACCTGGGAGGTGGCCGGCACCTCGTTGAGGGCGGAACGGGCCAGCACCTCGTGGAACGTGATGCCGGCGAAGTCCGGCGTGCGCACCGTGCGGACGAGGCCCTCGACCGTCGCCAGCCCGGGGAGCGCCCCCTCGGCCTCGGCGCCGAGCGCCTGTCCCTGCCACCGCATCCCTTATTCGAACACATGTACGAGACCAGCGCCAGAGCGTGATGCGGTCGCCGCGCCGCGGCCCGGCGATGCGGTCAAGCGAACACCCCGCCAACCACGCGCGACCACCCGCGATAACCGGTTGTGGTGGGAGGACGCGTCCGATGGACTCGGGGCCGTGTCCACCCTGTTGTCGACCCCCGCGCCTGAGGACGTGCCCGAGCTCGTCGAGGCTCTGCGGGACTGGCAGGACGACCGGGTGCCGATCCAGCTGCACCCCGGCGACGTCGGCTGGTACGCCCGGGCGGGCGCCGACGCGACGGCGACGGCGTTACGCACCTGGCGCCGGAACGGTGGCCTGGTGGCGGTCGGCCTGATCGACGGCGCCGGGCTCGTGCGGTGGACCGTGGCGCCGTCCGCCCGGCACGACCCGGCCCTCGCGGACGACGTCGTGGCCGACCTCGGCGACCCTGGCCGGGGCGTGCTGCCGGCGGGCGAGGCGGCGGTCGAGGCGCCACCGGGGACGTTGCTCTACGACCGGCTGCTCGAGGCCGGCTGGCACGTCGGTGAGGCGTGGACGCCGATGCGGCGGGACCTGACGGCACCGGTGGAGGAGCCCGGGACCAGGGTTGAGGTCGTGCGCCGTGAGCCCGGGGAGGGCGACGAGGTCCGGTTCGCAGCACGCGTCGCCGACTACACGGCCGTGCACCGGTCCGCCTTCGCGAGCCCCCGGCTCACCGTGGAGGTCTGGGGCGTGCTGACAGCCGTGCCGGCCTACCGCGACGCCCGTAGCCTGCTCGCCCTGAGCGCCGACGGGGTGCCGGTCGCCGAGGTGACGGTGTGGTCGGCCGGCCCGGGTCGGCCCGGTCTGCTGGAGCCCATGGGGGTGCACGCCGACCACCGGGGGCACGGCTACGGCCGAGCGGTATGCCTGGCGGCGGCGGCCACCTTGCGCGACCTCGGGGCGTCCAGCGCACTGGTCTGCACACCGAGTGCCAACGTCGGGGCCGTCGCGACCTACCGGTCGGCGGGCTACACAGCCCGGCCCGAGCGGTTCGACCGCACCCGCCCGGCGTGACGGGTCGGGACGGGTCGGGTCGGGGTGGGGCCGAGGTCGGGGTCGAGGTCCGCTCGGCGTCAGGCCCCGTCGCGCCGCCATCCCCAGAGGACCCACGCCGCCACGACGAGGACGGCGGCCACGGCGAGGGCGACCTGGCCGGGGAGGGCCACGGCCCGGACCGCCTGGCTGAGCAGCGCCACCGCCAGGGCGACAGCCAGGACGACCGCGAGCCGCCGGCCCGTCCGCCGGACCGCCTCGAAGGGAAGCGCTCCCGCGGACGGGTGCCCGGCGACGAGCGTGAGGGCGGCGTGCCCGGCGGCGACGCAGGCGGCGGCGGGCAGGCTCCACCACGAGAACGGGCCGGGCACCTGGGCGACCCACAGCACGAGCAGCATCGCCCACATGACGAGCGCTGCGGGCGTCTCGGCGTAGGCCACCGTGGCGGCCCCGGCCGGCGCGAAGACGAGCCACCACCAGGTCACCTCACCCCCGCCCAGCATGAGGCAGACGGCGAAGAGCAGCGGCGCCACCGTCGCGACCGCCGCGACCGCGAGCCGGCCGGCGTCGTGCTCGTCCGAGCCGCCCCACCGCACAAGGCGGGACAGCGGCCTGCGGGGTGTCGCCGTCATCGTCGGGCCATCCGGGGGGCCCGGGCGCGCCGGGCCAGCTCGCGCAGCACCTGGTCGAGGCTGCCGGGCCCGCGCCACGCGACGACGGGGACGCCCGCGGCAGTGAGGCGGTTGACGTCGACGCTGCGGCTCAGCCGTCGGATCCGCCAGGCCAGCGCCGTCGGCTCGTCGGTCTCACCCAGCCACAGGTGCTCCGGCATGGTGTCGAGGACCATCGTCGTCAGGCCGCGGGCGCCGAGCCGGGCCACGAGCTCGACCATGGCCGGGTCCACGAGAGGGGACAGGACGATGACCACGGCGCCCGAGCCGATGCCGGCGATCGCCCACTCGCCGTCGTCGCGTCGCTCGGTGGCCGGCTGGATGACGGCCAGCGTGCCGAGCACCCGCCGCAGGTGCGAGCGTCCCGACCCCACCGGCACCCGTGGCACCCCGGCCGCGCCGACGACCCGCAGCCCGACCCGGTCGCCGACCGCGAGGTGGTGCTCGGCCATCGCCCCCGCCGCGCGCACGGTGAGGTCGAGGCTGGTCGGCCGCCCGTCGATCCCCTCGCGGGGGCCGAGGTCGCTGAGGGCGTCGACGACGAGGACGACGAGGGAGTCCTCGTCGCCGTAGGTGGACGTGACGTGCAAGGTGCCGGTGCGCAGCGAGACCGGCCAGTGGATCCGGCGCAGCCGGTCACCCGGGTGGAACGGCCGCAGCCGGTCGAACTCGCTGCCGCCGCCCGGCCGCGCCGACCGGCTGGGGCCGACGAGCCCCTCCGGGTGGGGCAGCGGCGCCGTGGGCGCGAAGACGGCGGGGAGGGGGAGGGTGGTCAGGGTCGCCTCGATGGCGTCGTGCGGCCCGCTGCGGTAGGCGCCCCACGTGCCCCAGGCCGCCCACCGCAGCGGGCCGACGCTGCGGACCCCCCAGCGGGTTGACCGCAGCGCGATGCTCCCCGACGCGCGGCGGGTCCACGGGTCGGCGTCCTGGGGACCGAGGACCCGGATGCCGAGGGGCGGGTCCTGCTCGACGAAGAGGCCGGTCGGCACGCTGACGAGCACCTCGTCCACCCCGACCGGGAGCAGGACGCGGGCCCGGACGGTCGTCGTCTCCCCCTCCCGCAGGGTCCGGTGGCCGAGGGCCGCGGTGGCGCGCACCGGTTCGCGGGGGCGTCGCGACCAGGACCACGACACGATGACGAGCAGAGGGGTGACGACGACGAGCAGGTCGGCGCGGTGCAGCACGAGCGCGGCGAGGGCCCCGAGGGCTCCGAGGGCGCTCGCCCGGAAGTGCGCCGCCGTGGGGCGCCACGGCGGCAGCTCGGCGACGGGCCGCGGGCTCATCGGCCGCGCTGCTGCTCGCGGGGTGACGGGGTCGGGACCGACGCGAGGATGCTCTCGACGACGCTGCGGCCCGAGACGTTGCTCATCCACAGCTCGGGCTTGACCGTGATCCGGTGGGCGAGCACGGCCACGGCGACGGCCTTGACGTCCTCGGGGGTGACGTAGTCGCGCCCCTGCACCACGGCATACGCCCGACCGACGAGCAGCAGGGCGAGCGAGCCGCGCGGTGAGGCGCCGAGCAGGGCGTACTGGTGCAGGCGGCTCGCGGTGGTGAGGGCGACGCAGTAGGCCGCCACGCTGTCGTCGACGGTGACGGTCTCGATGGCCTCCTGCATGGCGAGCAGGCCGGGCCCGTCGGTGACGGCGTCGAGCCGCACCTCCTCCTGCCGGCGCTGCATCCGGTTGCGCAGCACCTCGAGCTCCTCACCCTCGGTGGGGTAGCCGAACGAGACCCGCAGGAGGAACCGGTCGAGCTGCGCCTCGGGCAGCGGGTAGGTGCCCTCGTACTCCACGGGGTTCGCGGTCGCGAGCACGTGGAAGGGCGGGTCGAGCCGGAACGTCTGGCCCTCCACCGTCACCTGGCGCTCCTGCATCGCCTCGAGCAGCGCGGACTGGGTCTTCGGTGGGGTGCGGTTGATCTCGTCGGCGAGGAGCAGCCCGGTGAACAGCGGCCCCGGGCGGAAGACGAACTCCTGCGCCTTCTGGTCGTAGACGAAGGAGCCCGTGAGGTCTCCCGGCAGCAGGTCCGGGGTGAACTGCGCACGCGTGAACTCGAGTCCGAGCGTCTGCGCGAAGGAGCGGGCCGCGAGGGTCTTGCCCAGCCCCGGGAAGTCCTCCAGCAGCACATGGCCTCCGGCGAGCACCGCGCTGAGCACGAGGGTCAGTGGCCGGCGCTTCCCGACGACGGCGCGCTCGACCTCGTCGAGGATCCGCCGCGCCTGCGCGGACACCTCGGCGACCGGGAGGGAGGGGCGGTCGGTCACGAGGCCTCGATTCGGTCGAGAACGGCGGACAGGTATGCCGTCTCGGCCAGCCGCGGGTCGGCGGGCCGGACGACGAGGTCGGCGAGGTCTGAGGGGAGCACGTCGTACGCGCGGGCCGGGTCGGCGATCAGGTCGACCCCGCGCTCGCGGGCGACCCGGTCGGTGAGGACGGCGGCGAGCTGCCGCTGCAGGTCGCCGGCCAGGTGGGCGCGCTGGTGGGGGTCGGTCCCCGGGTCGGCGAGGCGCCGGGCGAGGGCGACGGTGCGGTGGTCCCCGCCCCGGCCGAGGCCGATCGTGGAGGCACCGGGGGTCGTCCACGCCTCGCCGTGGCTGTCGACGAACCGGTCGGAGAGGAAGCCCACGACAGCGGTCGCGGCGACGACCAGGGCGGCGATGAGCACGGGGGAGGGGGAGACTCCGAGGACGACGAGGACGACCATGAGCACGACGTAGGCGGCCGTGGCCCGGATGGCCCGCGACCGCCACACCGGCTGGTCGCTCAGGCGCCACCTCACGCGGACCCCCGGTCCGGGTCGCGGGGGCCGCTCGACGGGGCGCCGGCGGTCGCGGTGGCGGCGCCGGCCTCCGGCTCCGTCTGCGCGACGACGCGGCGCAGGTCGGCGTGCACCGCGGTGAGCCGCTCGACCGCGGCCGCCCGGTGCTGCTCGGTGAGCGGGTGACGTGAGTAGCGGGCCTCGCGGTAGAGCTCGGCGAGCGCGCCCATCGCGTCGGGCGCGATGTCCCAGGTGCGGAGCACCCGCACGGTGTACTCGGCCGACGTCTCGGACGGCCGCCGGGGCAGTCCGGCCGCCGACGCCGAGTCCTCGAGGTCCACCCAGCAGGCGACGATGGCGTTGCGCGGACTGCCCTCCTGCAGCAGGACCATCCGGCGGTCGGCCGAGTCGACGAGCTCCTCGGGCACCGCCGGGAGCGGCGTCAACGGACCCCGGGCCACGGCGCGCGTCGACAGCCGCGGAAGGGCCCGCCAGGCATACCGGGCCAGGAGCGCGAGGACCCACCCGACCGCGACCGCCACGACGAGCTGGATGACGGCGACGAGCAGCGGCGACAGGGTGGGCAGGTCGTTGAGGGAGGGGAGCGCGGCGCTCGGCGGCGTGGTCGGCCGGGCCGTGGTCGTGGTCGGCGGGACGCTGAGGGACAGTGTGGGTGCCGTGCCCTTGAGCGGTGCGGAGACGACGTCGACCGGGCCCGACGCGGTGACGACGACGACGAGGGCCAGCGCGAGACCGGCGAGCGCGAGCGCCCACGGTGTGGGTCCTCCGGGCGGACGGGGCAGCCGGACCTCCCGGGCCGGACCGCCCCCCTCATCCGCCCCCTGCGTCATGGCTCGCACGCTACCCCGCACCGATGACCGCGCCACCCGACTCGCCCCCGCGAGGGCGTGGCAGGGCTGGAGCGCGTACGGGGCCAGCCGGGAGCCGAGAGCGTCGGCGGCTCAGCCCCGCTGGCGCGGCTCCGGGGGCACGATCGCAGCGTCCTTGACGGCGAGGACCGCGGCGGGCTCCTCGACGGCGTAGGTGAGCGCGCGGATCCGCCCGGCCGAGCGCAGGTCACCCTCGGCGGTGCGCACACGGTCGAGGGCGGCGGCCGAGCCGACGAGGCTCATCGACGTGATCTCCGCGCGCATCCCGACCTTGGCCTCCGACTTGGCCTTGCGCACCCCCGCGAGGGCCTCACCGACGGCGGCGAGCACGGCGCTGTCGGCGCCCCGCGCGTCACCGAGCTCGGCGGTCGTCGGCCATGCGGCCCGGTGGATCGAGCCCTCGGCCGGGTCGTGGAACCAGGACCAGACCTCCTCGGTCGCGAAGACGACGACCGGGGCGAGGAGCCGCAGCTGGATGTCGAGGGCCAGCCGCAGCGCCGCCCGGGCGGACACCGCCCCGGGGCCGGCCTCGCCGCTCTCGCTCTCGCCGGTGGCCTCGCCTCGGCCCCCGGCTCCATCGCCGGAGGGGCCGGCCCCGTCGCCGTAGGCGCGGTCCTTGACCAGCTCGAGGTAGTCGTCGCAGAACGACCAGAAGAACGACTCGGTGACCTCGAGCGCCCGGGTGTAGTCGAGGGCCTCGTTGGCACTCGTCGCCAGCTCGACCACGTCGCCGAGCGTGGCCAGCATGGCGCGGTCGAGCGGCTCGGTGACCAGGGCCGCGAGCTCCGCGGTGGAGGTGGCCCCGACGTCGCCGAACGACAGCGCGAACCGGCTGGCGTTGAGCACCTTGATGGCGAGGCGCCGCCCGACCTTCATCTGGGCGGTGTCGAGCGCCGCGTCGATGCCGAGGCGCGCGGAGGCCGCCCAGTAGCGCACCGCGTCGGTGCCGTGCTCGACGAGCATGTCGAGCGGGGTCGTGGCGTTGCCCTTGGACTTGCTCAGCTTCTTGCGGTCCGGGTCGAGGATCCAGCCGTTGAGCGTGGCGTGCCGCCAGGGCAGCGAGCCGTGCTCGTAGTGCGCCCGCACGACCGTGGAGAACAGCCAGGTGCGGATGATGTCGTGCCCCTGCGGCCGCTGGTCGAAGGGGAAGACGACCGAGAACAGCTCTGGGTCCGCGCCCCAGCCGCCGGCGATCTGCGGGGTCAGCGACGAGGTCGCCCAGGTGTCCATGACGTCGGGGTCGCCGGTGAACCCGCCCGGCTGGTCGCGCTGCGACTCCTCGAAGCCCTCCGGGGCCTCGGCCGCCGGGTCGACGGGCAGCAGCGACTCGTCGGGCACGATGGGATGCGCGTAGTCGACCTCACCGGAGGCGCCCACGGAGTACCAGACCGGGATCGGCACCCCGAAGAACCGCTGCCTGCTCACGAGCCAGTCGCCGTTGAGTCCGCCGACCCAGTTCTCGTAGCGCGAGCGCATGAAGCCGGGGTGGAAGTCCAGCTCACGGCCCCGCTCGATCATCTGCGCGCGGACGTCCTCGTCGCGGCCGCCGTTGCGGATGTACCACTGGCGCGACGTGACGATCTCGAGCGGACGCTCGCCGCGCTCGTAGAAGTTGGCCTTGCGCTGGGTGGGCGTCGGCTGCCCGTCGAGGTCGCCGGACTCGCGCAGGGCCTCGACCACCGCGGTGCGCGCGGCGAACGTCGTCGTGCCGGCCATCGCCGCGAAGACCTCACGGCCGCGGGCGTCGGTGAGCCACGCCGGCGTCTCGGCCTGCACCCGGCCGTCGCGGGTGATGACCGACCGGGTGGGCAGGCGCAGCTCCCGCCACCACGTGACGTCGGTGAGGTCGCCGAAGGTGCAGCACATGGCGATGCCGGCACCCTTGTCCATCTCCGCGAGCGGGTGGGCGACGACCGGCACCTCGACCCCGAAGAGGGGCGAGGTGACCGTGGTGCCGAACAGCGCGGCATACCGCTCGTCGTCGGGGTGGGCGATGAGGGCGACACAGGCCGGGAGCAGCTCGGGCCGGGTGGTCTCGATGAACACCGGCTCGCCGTCGGCCCGGTGGAAGGCCACCCGGTGGTAGGCGCCGGGGTAGTCGCGCGCCTCGAGCTCGGCCTGGGCGACGGCGGTCTGGAAGGTCACGTCCCAGAGCCCCGGAGCCTCGGCCTGGTAGGCCTCCCCACGGGCGAGGTTGCGCAGGAAGAAGGCCTGCGACACCGCGCGCGAGCGGTCGTCGATGGTGCGGTAGGACACGCCCCAGTCGCAGGCGAGGCCGAGGCGGCGGAACGTCTCCTCGAAGGTCTCCTCGTCCTTGACGGTGAGCACGTCGCACAGCTCGATGAAGTTGCGCCGGCTGACCGGCTTCTGGTCGGCGGCCTTGGTCGACTTGCCCTCGCCACCCTGCTGCGGGGGCACGAACCCGGGGTCGTAGGGCAGCGTCTCGTCGCCGCGCACGCCGTAGAAGTTCTGCACGCGCTTCTCGGTGGGCAGGCCGTTGTCGTCCCAGCCGATCGGGTAGAAGACCTCGAGGCCGGCCATCCGCTTGTAGCGCGCGATGCAGTCGGCCTCGGTGAACCCGAAGACGTGGCCGATGTGCAGCGACCCGCTGGCGGTGGGGGGCGGCGTGTCGATGGCCCAGACGCCGTCACGGCCGCGGGCGAGCGCGGCCGCCCGGTCGAAGGTGTAGGTGCCCTGCTCCTTCCATACCGGCGCCCACTTCTCCTCCAGGCCGTCGACGGACGGCCTCTCGGGGATCTGGGGTGCCATCGCGGCACGGGCGGGTGTGGAGGTGGTCATGGCGGGGATTCTCCCAGACCAGCAGGGGTGCTCTCCAACCGTATGCGGGGCCGCTGAGGGCAGCGGGGGCGGTGCGGGCGGGCGGGCGGGAGCGTGCGGGCAGGCGGGCGGGCGTGCCCAATGGGAGCGCCGCGCACGTTCCGGACAACATGAGGAGCGCCGGGCACGGAATTTCGTGCGCTGCGCTCCTCATGTTGATCGGGGGCGGCGCTCCGCATGGTGGTTCCGTGCGTTGCGCACCTATTGGGGGCGCTCGACGGGTTCGGGCGGGGCCACGCCGCCTCAGGCGCGTTCACGCCCGGATCGCCCGGACCGGGCGAGCTCGGCCAGCTCGGGTGACCGGGGATCCGGCCGTGGCGTCGGGTGGCCTGCCCCAGCCAGGTGGGCGTAGCGGCCTCCGGCCCCCAGCAGCTCGGTATGGGTGCCGCGCTCGACCACGCGGCCGCCGGAGAGCACGGCGATCTGGTCGGCGCCCTCGATGGTGCTGAGTCGGTGGGCGACGGTGATGGTTGTGCGGCCGCGGGTGACCACGGCCAGGGCGGCCTGCAGGTCGCGCTCGGTGTCGTTGTCGAGGGCGCTCGTCGCCTCGTCGAGGACGAGCACGCGCGGGTCACGCAGCAGCGTGCGGGCGATGGCGAGCCGCTGCTTCTCCCCGCCCGAGAACCGCAGGCCCCGCGCGCCGACGATGGTGTCGAGACCGTCCGGCAGGGTGGCGACGAGGTCGGCGATCTGGGCCGACTCGAGCACCCGCCACAGCTCGGCGTCGGTGGCGTCAGCCCGGGCGTGCAGCAGGTTGTCGCGGATCGACGCGTGCAGCAGGTACGTCTCCTGCGAGACGACGCCGACGATCTGCGAGAGGTCGGCGAAGGACAGGTCGCGCAGGTCGATGCCGTCGACGAGGACGCACCCCACCGACGGGTCGCGCAGCCGGGCTACGAGGCCGGCCATGGTCGTCTTGCCGGAGCCGGTCTCGCCGACGAGGGCGAGCGACGTGCCGGCGGGTACGACGAGGTCGACGTCCGTGAGGGCGTCGCGGTCGGCGTCGGGGTAGCGGTAGCCCACCCCCGAGAGCTCGACCTCACCCCGCACTGCGGTGAGGTCGACGGCCACCGGGTGCTCCGGCGGGCGCACCTCGATCTCGAGGTCGAGGTACCCGAAGATCCGGCTGAAGAGCGCCATCGAGCTGACGAGGGAGACGCCGACGTCGAGCAGGCCCATGAGCGGGCGGAAGATGCCGGACTGCAGCGCGGTGAACGCCACCAGAGTCCCGATCGTCATCCCCCCGGACGTCGCGGGGAAGCCGGCGGCGAGGTAGATGAGGGCCGGGATCGCGGCGAAGACGACGCTCATCGTCGCCATCCGCCAGCGGCCGGCGAGCTGCGACTGCACCTCGAGGTCGACGAGCTCGCGCGAGGTCTCGGCGAACCGGGCGGCCGCGGTCTCGCTCGCGCCGAGCGTCTTGGTGAGCTGGACGCCGCTCACCGACAGTCCCTCGTCGACCTGGATGAGCATGTCGGCCATCCGGCGCTGCTGCCGGGCGGTGACCTGCCGGCGCATGAGGGCGACCCGCCGGGTCAGCCACACGGCCGGCGGGATGACGAGGAGGGAGAGCAGGGAGAGGCGCCACGAGAGCGCGACCATGGCCAGCGCGGTGCCGATGGCGGTGGTGACGTTGGACGCGACCGAGGTCGCGGTGGATGTGACGACCGACTGCATGCCGGCCACGTCGTTCGTGAGCCGCGACTGGATCTCGCCCCCACGCGTACGGGTGAAGAAGGCCAGTGACTGGCGCTGGAGGTGGGCGAAGACGTCGGTGCGCAGCCGGTGCATGACCTCCTGGCCGACGGTCGTGGAGAGCCACGTCTGGGCGACGCCGAGCACGGAGGTGACGACCGTGACGCCGAGCATGCCGCCGACGGCGAGGAGCAGCAAGCGGACGTCGGCGCGGGGGAGGGCGTCGTCGATGACGATGCGCAGGAGGAACGGGGTGGCCAGGGCGACGAGCGACGAGGCGACGATGAGGGCCATGACCGTGGCGACGCGGCCCCGGAAGGGGCCGAAGAGGGCGCCGACGCGGCGCCAGCTGACGGGCGACTCGGCGAGCTGGGCACGGTCGCGGGGGTCGACGGTGCGCGGACCGCGGCCGCCGGGGGTGGACGGGGGGACGGCGCCGGAGGGGCTGCCGGGCAGGAACGAGGAGGTGGGGCGGGCCATGGGCATCGCGCCTTTCGAAGTGGGTCGGATATATAGAGAGGTTACCTCACTATGAGGCTACCTCGTCAACGCTAGGCTGTCGCCGTGGATTCCCGGCTCCCGCACGACCCGGCGCCCGACGACGCCGACCCGTCGCTCGCCGACCTCGTCACCGCCACCGCCCGCCGGCTGCGCCGGGTGTGGCGCGACGGGCTCGCCCCGTGGGACCTCTCGCCGCACCAGGGTCGGGCCCTCCTCGTCGTCGCCCAGCGGCCGGGCCTGCGCCTGTCCGACCTCGCCGAGCGCCTGCACGTGGCCCCCCGCTCGGTGACGGAGGTCGTCGACGGACTCGTCGAGCGCGGCCTCGTCACCCGGGTGTCCGACCCCGGGGACCGGCGGGCGATGCTCGTCGAGCTGACCGCCGTCGGGCACCGCACGGTCGCGGCCATCCGCCGGTCCCAGGCCGAGGCGGCGGAACAGACCTTCGGGCCGCTGTCGGACCGTGACCGTGCCCACCTGCGCCGCATCCTGGGGCGCGTCACCGCCGACGAGCCGGCCCGGGACTGACGGCCAGTGGTCGCCGGGGTCCGCGGCCAGTAGGTTGTCGTCATGGAGCCGGTCTACTCGGGCGTCATCGCGGCGGCCCGAGGCGTGTTCGCCGCCCAAGGGCTGCGCTTCACCATCTCCGGTGTCGAGCACGTGCCCCGGTCGGGGGGCGCCGTCATGGTCGTCAACCACACCGGCTACATGGACTTCACCTACGCCGGGTATGCCGCTCATCCCGCTCGCCGGTTCGTCCGGTTCATGGCCAAGGACAGCGTGTTCTCCCACCGCGTCAGCGGTCCGCTCATGCGTGGCATGAAGCACATCCCGGTCGACCGCTCGGCGGGCGCCGCGTCCTACGCGCAGGCGGTGCGCTACCTGCGCGAGGGAGAGATCGTCGGCGTGTTCCCCGAGGCCACGATCTCGCGCTCCTTCGAGCTCAAGGAGTTCAAGAACGGCGCGGCCCGGATGGCCCAGGAGGCCGGCGTCCCGATGCTGCCGGTCGTCATCTGGGGCTCGCAGCGGGTCTGGACCAAGGGTCACCCGAAGCGCCTCGGCCGCACGAACGTGGCCATCAGCATCGCGGTCGGCGAGCTCATGCCCGTCGCCCCGGGCGACAGCGTCGACGCGGCCACGGCGGCCATCCACGCGACGATGACCCGGATGCTGCACACGCTGCAGGAGTCCTACGAGCCGCTGACCGGGGACGAGCTGGCCTTCCTGCCGGCCCGGCTCGGCGGCACCGCCCCCACGCTCGAGGCGGCCAACGAGCTCGACGACGCGGAGCGTCGCGACGCGATCCGGGCGGCGAGTGCCGCCCGCAAGGCGGAGCGCGCCGCGGCGGCCGCTGCCGACGAAAACCAGAAGCCGTCCTGAGGCGCCGTCCGCCACGCCCGGGCATATGGTCCGAGGCGTGGCCGGATCACTGCTGGGCAACGAGGTCCCGCGCGTCGAGGACCCGGACCTCGTCCGGGGTCTGGGGCGCTACGTCGACGACATCCCGGTCGAGGGGGCACTGCACTGTGCGTTCGTGCGCAGCCCCTTCGCCCACGCGACGTTCATGGTCGACGACGTCGAGGCGGCGCGGGCGGCTCCGGGGGTGGTCGGCGTGTTCACGGCCGACGACCTCGGCCTGCCCCCGGCATACCTGCTCGTCGACCTGAACCCGCGCTGCCGCCGCCCGCCGCTCGCGCAGGACCGGGTGCGGTTCGTGGGGGAGGCGGTCGCGGTCGTCGTGGCCGAGTCGCAGGCCCAGGCGGTCGACGCCGCCGAGCTGGTCGACGTCACCTACCAGCCGCGGCCCGTCGTCGTCGACATGGAGGCGGCCCTCGCCCCGGGGGCTCCGCTGCAGTTCGACGACGTGCCCGGCAACATCGTCGGCGGGGAGCGCGAGCCCGACGACGCCCCGGACGCGCTGGCCGGCGCCGACCATGTCGTGCGGCTGCGCATGGAGAACCCGCGCCTGGCCGTTGCGCCGATGGAGGGCAACGCGATCCTCGTCGTCCCCTCGGCCGCGGGCACGGAGGGCCGGTTCGACCTCACCGTCCACCTCGCGACGCAGATGCCGCACGGCGCCCGCGCGACGATCGCCGACGTCTTCGACCTCGACCCGGAACGCGTCCGCGTCGTGGCGCCGCACGTCGGCGGGGCCTTCGGGGGCAAGGCGGGGCTGCCGGCCGAGCAGCGGGTGGCCATCGCCGTGGCCCGCCGGCTCGGGCGCCCGGTCAAGGCGGTAGAGACCCGCTCGGAGGCGATGATCTCGATGCAGGGCCGCGGCCAGGTCGACTACCTCGAGCTCGGGGTGAGCCGGGACGGACGGTTCACCGGGCTGCGGTGCCGTGTGGTCGGCGACAGCGGCGCGTATGCCGGGTTCGGCGGCAGCTTCGCGTACTCGACGACCTACATCATGGCCCAGGGGGTCTACGAGATCCCGCGGCTGGACTACGCCGGCGTCGCCGTCCTCACCAACACGGCACCCGTCGGGGCGTTCCGGGGGGCGGGCCGTCCCGAGGCGGCCGCGATGCTCGAGCGGCTCGTCGACCTCGCGGCGGACGAGCTGGGCCTCGACCCCGTCGACCTGCGCCGCCGCAACCTCATCGCGCCCGACGCCTTCCCCTACACGACGCGCACGGGGATGCGCTACGACTCCGGCGACTACGACCTGCCGCTGCGCGAGGCGCTGAGGGTCGCCGACTACGACGGGCAGAGGGCGGAGCAGGCCGCTCGGCGCGAGCGGGGGGACGTGCGCCAGCTGGGCATCGGCGTCGCGGTCTACGCCGAGACCACCGGCGGGGGAGCGGGCGAGCTGGGGGTCGTCGAGGTCGGCACGGACGGCACCGTGACCGTGCGCGCCGGGACGTCGTCCCACGGCCAGGGCCACGCGACGACCTTCGCCATGCTCGTGGCCGACCGGTTCGACGTCCCCCTGGACCGGATCCGGTTCGAGCAGTCCGACACCGCCCTCGTGCCCCGGGGCTCCGGCACCGGGGGGTCGCGCTCGCTGCAGCTGGGGGGCTCGGCGGTCGCGGGGGCGGCCGGGATCGTGCTCGACCGCGCCCGGCGTTCGGCCGGCGCGCTGCTCGAGGCCGACGAGGTCGACATCGTCCTGCTCGACGGACGGTTCGCCGTCGCCGGGATCCCCGACCGGTCTGTGTCGTGGGCCGAGGTCGCGGAGCGGGCCGAGGCCGACGGCGAGCCGCTGCGCGCCGAGCACGACTTCGCGCCCGGCGGGTCCACCTTCCCCTTCGGCGCCCACGTCTCGGTCGTCGAGGTCGACGTCGAGACCGGTCTCGTGACGGTGCTGCGGCACATCGCCGTCGACGACGCGGGGCGGGTCGTCAACCCCCTCATCGTCCGCGGCCAGCAGCACGGCGGGGTCGCCCAGGGGATGTCCCAGGCCCTCTGGGAGCACATGCGCTACGACGAGGCCGGTAACCCGGTCACCGCGACGTTCGCCGACTACGGCATCCCCTCGGCGGCCGACCTGCCGAGCTTCACCGTCTCCTCCACCGAGACCCCCACCCCCTTGAACCCGTTGGGCGCCAAGGGCATCGGCGAGTCCGCCACGGTGGGGTCGACCCCGGCCGTGCACAACGCCGTCGTCGACGCGCTCAGCCACCTCGGCGTCCGTCACGTCGACATGCCGTTGACGGGTGACCGCATCGTGCGCGCGGTCCGGCAGGCGGCCGACGGCACCGCGCCACCCCTCTGGAGGGAGCCGCCCCCGGTCTTCGCCGGTCTTCAGCCCCGCGCCGCGTCGGAGGAGGAGATCACGGCGATCTGACGGCCCGGGCTCCCGGTAGCCTGCGCGCCATGCCCGGCCGCCGCGTTCCCGAAGGTCCCGCGCCGGCGCCCGCCGTGCAGAAGCTGCGCCTGCGCTACGCCAAGCGGGGCCGGCTGCGGTTCTCCTCGACCCGCGACTTCCAGCGGGCGCTGGAGCGGGCCCTGCGCCGGGCCGACGTCCCGATGGCGTTCAGCGCCGGGTTCCACCCGCATCCGCGCATCTCCTACGCCAACGCCGCGCCCACGGGGACGGCCAGCGAGGCGGAGTACGTCGAGATCAGCGTCATGCAGCGGGTCGACCCCGAGGCGGTGCGGGTCGCGCTCGACGAGGCGCTGCCGACCGGGCTCGACGTGCTCGAGGTCGTGGAGGCCGGGACAGGGTCGCTGGCCGACCGGCTTCAGGCCAGCGACTGGGTCATCGCGTTCCGCGACGTCGACCGGCCCACCCTCCAGGCCGCGGTCGAGGCCCTCCTCGCTCGCGACCGGGTCGAGGTGTCCCGCACCTTCAAGACCGGTCCGCGCACCTTCGACGTGCGCTCGGCCATCGTGGCCATGACGGTCTCCGGCGGAGAGGCCGTGGCGCGCCGCGTGCCGGACGCGATGCCCGGTGGGGACCCCAGGTGTGCGATAATCCAGGTGGTCGTACGGCACACCACACCGGCCGTACGCCCCGACGACATTCTGACCGCGCTGCGTGCAGTCGCCGACCTGGTGCCGCCCACCTCGCCTCTGGTGACGAGGCTGGCACAGGGTCCGCTGATGGACGAAGAGGCGGCGGTGGCTGATCCACTGGCCGCCGACGAGAAGGCCGGCGGCAGCTGAGCCGGTGCCGCGCAGTGCGCGAGCCGACCCGGATGTAGCAAGACGACTTCCGTCGCACCGCGCCGCGGTGCTGACGACGCAGACACCGCACACGAGAGATGGGCCCGGCAGGGTCGGTGTGGCGCCTCCCGTGGAGACGGAGAGGAACGCCCATGGCTTCCGAGGACACCCCCACCAGCACCGACGTGAGCACGACCGGCGACGCGACGAGCGAGACGGCGAGCGGCACGACGAGCGAGACCGGCGCGGACACCACCGCGCCGCCCGTCGCCAAGAAGGCGGCTCGCAAGCGGGCCCCCCGCAAGGCCACCGCCGCGGTCGCCGCACCTGAGGTCTCAGCGGCCTCGGAGCCCGGCACGGCATCAGAGCCCGCCCAGGCCGGCAGCGATGCCGATCCCGCGTCGACCTCGGTCCCCGACGCCGGGCTGCCGCAGCCCGCCGCCGAGGCCCCCGCGCCCGCTGCCCGCAAGCGAGCCTCGCGGGCCCGCAAGAGCACCGCCGCGGTGACCGCGCCGGCGGAGAGCGCCCCGGCGCAGACCGCCCAGCCGACCGCCCAGCCGACCGCCCCGGAGATCCTCCCGTCCGTCCCCTCCGAGGAGGCGGTCCGGGCCGTGGAGGCCGTGGAGGCCGAGGACGCCCAGCGCGGGGACACCGGCGCGGCGAAGGCCGCCCGCCCGAGCAAGCGGGCCACCAAGACCGGTCCGCGCAGCCGCCGCGCCACGAGCACCGTCGAGACGCCCGCCGCAGAACAGTCCGAGCCGACTCAGCCGACCCAGCCGACCCAGCCGACCGAGCCGTCGCCGGACGAGGTACCCGCCTCCCTCGTCGACGAGGACGCGCTGCGCTTCGACGCGCTCGAGCTCCCGGCCCCCGCCCAGATCCCGAACGCCGGCTCCGCCGGCGAGGCCGGCACCGCGAACACCGGTGACCCCTTGGCGCCCGTGGATGACGAGGAGAGCGACGAGGACGAGGCGACCGCGGACCTCCCGGCCGTCGTCCCGGTCTTCCGGGCCCCGGCCACTCGTCGCCGCCGGGCCTCCTCTCCGACCTCGGCACCGGCGGCCGCCGCGGCGCGTCCCACGCAGGATGCCCCGGCGGACGGCGCGACCCCCACGCAGCAGGACCACGGAACGGCCGCCGCTCTCGAGACGGAGACCGGCTCGGACCAGACCACCGACGACGGGGATGCCGAGGACGGCGACCAGAACGAGCCGTCCGGCTCGCCGCGGCGTCGTCGCCGCCGTGGCGGCAAGGGCCGTCGGGGTCGTTCCGGCGACACCGAGACCAGCACCGCCCCGTCCGGGGGGGCCGAGCCCATGGCCGGCACCTCGGGTGACGCCGGCGCAACCGATGACCACGACGAGCAGGGGTCCGACGACGAGGGGTCCGACCGCGACGCCGAGCCGTCCTCCTCCAGCCGCCGGCGGACCCGCCGCCGCCGCCGCTCCGGCTCCGGGGACGGCGACGCCGAGGAGACCCCCGGCGTGACCACCAAGGTCCGCGAGCCCCGCCGCGACGAGGTCACGGCGCTGCGCGGGTCCACCCGTCTCGAGGCCAAGAAGCAGCGCCGCCGCGAGGGCCGCGAGGCCGGCCGCCGGCGTACCGTCATCACCGAGGCCGAGTTCCTCGCCCGCCGTGAGAGCGTCGAGCGCGTCATGGTCGTGCGGCACCTGGGTGACCGCACCCAGATCGGGGTCCTCGAGGACAGCGTGCTCGTCGAGCACTACATCTCCAAGGAGACCGAGGTCTCCATGGCCGGCAACATCTACCTCGGCCGGGTGCAGAACGTGCTGCCGTCGATGGAGGCCGCGTTCGTCGACATCGGCAAGGGCCGCAACGCCGTGCTGTATGCCGGTGAGGTCAACTGGGACGCCGCCGGCCTCGAGCAGCACCAGGCCAAGCGCATCGAGAACGCCCTCTCCTCGGGCGAGAGCGTTCTCGTCCAGGTGACCAAGGACCCGATCGGGCACAAGGGTGCCCGCCTCACCTCGCAGGTCTCGCTGCCGGGCCGCTACCTCGTCTACGTGCCCAACAGCTCGATGACCGGCATCTCGCGCAAGCTCCCCGACACCGAGCGGGCGCGCCTCAAGCGCATCCTCAAGGACGTGCTGCCCGAGACGGCGGGCGTCATCGTGCGCACCGCGGCCGAGGGGGCGTCCGAGGAGGAGCTGCGCGCCGACGTCGAGCGGCTCACCGCCACGTGGGAGGACATCCAGGCCAAGGCCGAGGCGGCCTCCGGTGGCAGCGGCAAGAAGAAGAACAAGTCGGGCGGCGCCCCCGTGCTGCTGCACGGCGAGCCCGACCTGACGGTGCGCGTCATCCGCGACATCTTCAACGAGGACTTCACGCAGCTCGTCGTCGCCGGTGAGGACGCCTGGAACGAGGTGTCGACCTACGTCGACAGCGTCGCTCCCGACCTCGCCGAGCGGGTCACCCGCTGGACCCGCGAGGACGACCTCTTCACGCACTTCCGGGTCGACGAGCAGATCGCCAAGGCCATGGACCGCAAGGTCTGGCTGCCGTCGGGCGGGTCGCTCGTCATCGACCGCACCGAGGCGATGACCGTCGTCGACGTCAACACCGGCAAGTTCATCGGCTCCGGGGGCAACCTCGAGGAGACGGTGACGAAGAACAACATCGAGGCGGCCGAGGAGATCGTGCGCCAGCTGCGGCTGCGCGACGTCGGCGGCATCATCGTCATCGACTTCATCGACATGGTTCTCGAGTCCAACCGCGACCTCGTCGTGCGCCGCCTGCTCGAGTGCCTCGGGCGCGACCGCACCAAGCACCAGGTCGCCGAGGTCACCTCGCTCGGCCTCGTGCAGATGACCCGCAAGCGGGTCGGCTCCGGGCTCATCGAGGTCTTCTCCGAGACCTGCGCCGGCTGCGGCGGGCGCGGCTTCATCATCCACGCCGAGCCGGTCGACAAGAGCAGCGGCAACCACCAGCACGACCACAGTGACGGTGGGTCGGGGTCCTCCGGTTCATCGGGGTCCTCCGGCTCATCGGGGTCCTCGGGTCGCGACCAGCAGTCCGGCGGCCGGTCCCGCTCGCGCGGCGGCTCGTCGTCAGGCAGCCACATTGGGCCGGGCGGCCAGAGTGGGCAGGGCGGGTCCGGTCACGCCGGGTCGTCCGCGCCCACCCGGCCCGGCGGACCGACCCCGGCGCAGATCGCCGCGGCCGCCCACGCTGCGGCGCTCAAGACCGCCTCGTCGGCCGTGGAGGCCGGCGCCGACCCGGTCGCCGCCATCCAGGACGCTCCGCTCGACGTGATCGTCGAGCTCGACACCTCGGCCACGCCGGATGCCCCCGTCTCCGACACCGTGACCGACGCTGGCTCCGAGGTCGGGTCCGACGATGCGTCCCACGAGGCGTCCCGCGAGGCGTTCGGCGACACCTCTGAACCGGTCACCGAGCCGGCTGCCGAGCCGACGGTGGAGCCGGTCCCCGAGACGGCCCCGAAGACGGCCCCGGAGCCGACGCCCGAGCCCACCCCTGTGGTTGCCTCCACCGGCCGTGCCCGGCGGCACCGCGGCCGGGTCGTCGCCCCGGCCGGCCCGCCGCGCAGCGGGGCCGACGAGGGGCGCGAGAGCGCACCGGTCTCCTGACCTGAATCCCTGATTTGGGGGACCCGGTCTCCGACCAGTACCCTTGGCCGTTGGCGCGCCCACCGATCGGTGCCCCGCACGGGAGCTACCAGACGGTTCCTCAGAGTGCGCGCCGGATCCACTGACGTAGAGAGTGAGCTTGACGTGTACGCGATTGTTCGCGCTGGCGGTCGCCAGGAGAAGGTGTCGGTGGGTGACGTCCTCATCATCGACAAGGTGAAGGGCGAGGCCGGAGACACGGTCGACCTGACCCCGCTGCTCGTGGTCGACGGTGCCACCGTCACCAGCGATGCGGCCAAGCTGGCCAAGGTCACGGTGACGGCCGAGGTCGTCAAGCCGGCCAAGGGCCCGAAGATCACCATCATGAAGTTCAAGAACAAGACCGGGTACCGCAAGCGTCAGGGCCACCGTCAGCACCTGACGCAGATCAAGGTCACGCAGATTTCCACCGGCGCGAACGCCTGAGAGAGCAGGGACTACGACATGGCACACAAGAAGGGTGCGTCCTCGACCCGCAACGGTCGCGACTCCAACTCCCAGCGCCTCGGCGTCAAGCGCTTCGGCGGCCAGCTCGTCAACGCCGGCGAGATCATCGTCCGCCAGCGCGGCACGCACTTCCACCCCGGTGAGGGCGTCGGCCGTGGCGGCGACGACACGCTGTTCGCCCTCGTGGCCGGTGCGGTCACCTTCGGCACCAAGCGCGGCCGCAAAACGGTCAACATCGCGCAGCCGGTTCCGCTCGAGAAGGCTGACGCCTGACCGACCGGTGAGCGACCGGAAGCAGTGAACGGGGCGGGCCGTCTGGCCCGCCCCGTCGCATGTCCAGCACGACCCTGTACGACCCTGTACGACCCCGAGCACGACCCAGCAGCACCTCACCCAGGAGGCACGGAATGGCGGCGAGCTTCGTCGACCGGGTCGTCCTGCACGTCTCGGCGGGGTACGGCGGCCACGGTGTCGCCTCGGTCCGCCGCGAGAAGTTCAAGCCCCTCGGCGGGCCGGACGGCGGCAACGGTGGGCGCGGCGGGTCGGTCGTCGCCCGGGTCGACCCCCAGGCCACGACCCTGCTGGACTACCACCACCACCCCCACCGCTCGGCGACGAACGGCAAGCCCGGCGCCGGCGACGAGCGTAACGGCGCCGACGGCGACGACCTGATCCTCCCGGTGCCCCCCGGCACCGTCGTCAAGGACGGCGCGGGCCGGATCATCGTCGACCTGGTCGCTCCCGGTGAGGAGCACGTCATCGCCCGCGGCGGACGCGGTGGCCTCGGCAACAAGGCCCTGGCGTCCGCGCGGCGCAAGGCCCCCGGGTTCGCGCTGCTCGGCGAGCCGGGCGAGTCCTACGACGTCGTGCTCGAGCTGAAGTCCCTCGCCGACGTCGCCCTCATCGGGTTCCCGTCGGCCGGCAAGTCCTCGCTCGTGTCCGTCCTGTCCGCGGCGCGCCCGAAGATCGCCGACTACCCGTTCACGACGCTCGTGCCCAACCTCGGCGTCGTCACCGCCGGCGACGAGCGGTTCACCATCGCCGACGTCCCGGGCCTCATCCCCGGTGCCCACCTGGGCCGTGGGCTGGGCCTGGAGTTCCTGCGCCACGTCGAGCGCTGCTCGGTGCTGGCCCACGTCATAGACTGCGCCACCTTGGAGCCGGGTCGCGACCCGCTCACCGACCTCGACGTCATCGAGGAGGAGCTGGCCGCCTACGTGCCCGACGCCGACCTCGGTGGCCGGCCGCTCGCGGAGCGCACCCGCATCGTCGTGCTCAACAAGGCCGACGTGCCCGAGGCCGCCGAGCTGGCGGAGCTCGTGCGCGGCGACCTCGAGGCCCGGGGCCTGGAGGTCCACGTCGTCTCGGCCGTCGCGCATACCGGCCTGCGGGAGCTCGGCTTCGCCCTGGCCCGCCACGTCGCCGCGGCCCGGGCCGAGGTCGCCGAGGCCGTGCCGCAGCGCATCGTCCTGCGTCCGCGCGCCGTCGACGACTCCGGCTTCACGATCCGCCGGGAGCAGACCCCCGACGGCGTCGTCTACCGCGTGGTGGGGGAGCGCCCGACCCGCTGGATCCGTCAGACCGACTTCAGCAACGACGAGGCTGTCGGCTACCTCGCCGACCGCCTGGGCCGGCTCGGGGTGGAGCAGGCCCTCGTCAAGGCCGGTGCCGTCTCCGGGGACACGGTGCTCATCGGGGCGGCCGACGACGCGGTCGTCTTCGACTGGGAGCCCACCCTGGTGGCCGGGGCGGAGCTGCTCGGCCAGCGCGGCACCGACCTGCGCCTCGACCCCTCCTACCGACCCTCGCGCGACGAGAAGCGCGAGGCGGCCCGAGACCGCTACGTCGCCCGCCAGTCGACCCAGGCCGACCTCGAGGCCGAGCGGCGGGCCGGCCACTGGGCCACCGCCGGCGCCGGCGCCGACACCGCCGCCAACTCCGACACCAACTCCGCCGCCCACGAGTGATCCGGGGATCGGGAGCCCCGGCCTCGTCGACGCGCCCCGAGGAGCCCCGACCCGGCTCGCTCCCTAGACTCGCGAGGGTGTCCTCCCGGTCCACCATCGCCACTGCGGACCGCCTCGTCGTCAAGGTGGGCTCGTCGTCGCTGACGAGCCCCAGCGGTGGGCTCGACGCGGGACGGCTCCTGGCCCTGGTGAACGCCCTGGCCGCGCGCCGGCACGCGGGCACGGCGATCGTCCTCGTCTCCTCGGGCGCTATCGCGGCCGGCCTTGCGCCCCTGGGCCTCACCCGGCGCCCCCGTGACCTGGCGACCCAACAGGCCGCGGCCAGCGTCGGGCAGGGAGCGCTCGTGGCCGCCTACCAGCACGCCTTCGGCGTGCACGACCTCACGGTCGGCCAGGTACTGCTCACCGCCGACGACGTCACCCGGCGCACCCACTACGCCAACGCCCGGCGCACCCTCGAGCGGCTGCTCGACCTCGGCATCGTCCCCGTCGTCAACGAGAACGACACGGTGGCCACCCACGAGATCCGGTTCGGCGACAACGACCGGCTCGCGGCCCTCGTCGCCCACCTCGTCCACGCCGACGCGCTGCTGCTCCTGTCCGACGTCGACGCCCTCTACGACGGGCCGCCCGGCCGTCCGGGCAGCATCCGCATCCCGCACGTCGGCAGCGCGCAGGACGTCGCGGGCGTCGTCGTCAGGGGCTCCGGGTCGTCCGTCGGCACCGGCGGCATGGCCACCAAGCTCGAGGCGGCGTCGATCGCCACCACGGCCGGCGTCACGACCCTGCTGACCTCGGCCGACCAGGTGGCCGCGGGGCTCGCCGGCCACGAGGTCGGGACCCTCTTCACGCCCACCGGGTCGCGGCGGGCGTCGCGGCTGCTCTGGCTCGCGCACGCCACCGACCCCCAGGGCCGGGTCGTCCTCGACGAGGGCGCCGTCCGCGCCGTCGTCGAACGACGGAAGTCGTTGCTCCCGGCGGGGATCACCGCGGTCGAGGGCCGGTTCGACGAGGGCGACCCGGTCGACGTCTGCGCCCCCGACGGGGCGGTGGTCGCCCGGGGGCTCGTCAACTACTCCTCCACCGAGCTGCCCCCCATGCTCGGCCGCTCCACCCATGACCTGGCCCGCGACCTCGGCTCGCAGTACGAGCGCGAGGTCATCCACCGCGACGCGCTCGTCGTCCTCTGAGGCCGGTCCACGCCGTATCCGACCCGGCCTCGTCCCAGGTGCGGATGACCGCCCGCACCCCGAGCACCCAGAGGGTCTCGGCGACGAGCGCGTAGCTGCCGTACCGGCGGCGCACGGGGGCCCGCAGGACCCGGGCGACCCCGCTGCCCAGCACGCCGCCGGCGACGATCCGCGCGGTCCGCTCCACCGCCACCGCGGCCGCCAACCGGGGCAGGGGGAGGCCCAGCCGACCGGCCTGCGCGGCATACACCTTGACCGGTATGCCGTTGAACGCCTGGTGCCGCACGCCCCAGGCCCCGTCCCGTAGGTGCTCGGCGGCGGCGTGGCGCATCCCGGCGGTCGTGAGGGGGGCCGGTGGGGTGCGGCCCCGACGGCTGAGCGCAGCCGTGGTCACGACCCCGACGACGGAGCCGGCCGAGAGGGCGACGGCGGCCGGGACCATCCGGCGGGGGCTGGCCACGGCGATGAGGACGAGGTAGGACTCGGCGATGAGGGGCCAGCTGACCGCCTCGGCGAACCCCCAGGCGAAGGCCCCGACGAGGCCCCAGGGCGAGTCCATGTAGCGCTCCACGGCGACCCCGAGGGGCGAGCGCGGGTCCGCCGCGGGCCCGGTCTCACGCAGTCCGACGACGGCGTCGCGCAGCCGGGCGGACCGCGCCCGGGTCTCCTCGACGTGGCCGGGCGCAGCAGGGGGCCGAGCGGCCCCGAAGCGGACCTCGACCGGCACCGCGTGGAATGCGCCGTTCTTCGGCAGGACCTCGGCGGTGCCCAGCAGGGCGACGGGGACGACACGCACCTCGAGGTCGGCGGCCAGCCGTTCGGCGCCGGACGCGAACCGGCCCACCGACCCGTCGGTGCTCCGGGTCCCCTCGGGGTAGATGATGACCATGCCCCCTGCCGCGAGCACGGGGGCACTCGCAGCGCGCAGAGCGGCATACGCCCCGTCGGCGTCCCGCTGCACCGGCACCGCCGCGGCGAGCGTCGTCACGAGCAGCCGCCTCACCGGCCGGGCGAACCAGTAGTCGACGGCCGCGGCGAACACCGGGCGGGCCTCCGGTGGCACCGCCGCCATGAGCGCGGCCGTGTCGGCGTGCGAGGCGTGGTTGGCGACGAGGACGGCGGGCCCGGTCGGTCGGGGACCGGTGACGGTCAGCCCGCCCGTGCCGGCGAAGACGAGGCGCCACAGGTGGTGCCGCAGGAAGGCGCCGTGCCGCGAGGCCCCGGAGCTGGGCACGGTCATCCGAGCACCGCGGCCAGCGGCAGGACGAGCAGGAGCGAGTCGACCCGGTCGAGCAGCCCCCCGAACCCCGGGAGCCAGGCCCCGGCGTCCTTCACCCCGGCCTGCCGCTTGACCATCGACTCCAGCAGGTCGCCGGCGACCCCACCGAGGGCGACGGCGACGACGAGCCCCAGCGAGATGGTGCCGAGCAGGGTGAGGACGACGAGGGTGCCGGCCACCGCCCCGACCAGCCCGCCGAGTGTCTTGTTGGGGGACAGGGGCGACAACGGCCGCCGTGCCCACCCGAAGCGGCGCAGGCCCCGCCCGCCACACCACGCGGCGACGTCGGCCGCCGCCGCCGCGAAGCAGACGAGGAAGGCGTCGTCGCCGAGGACGACGAGATGGGCCAGGGCCCAGCAGACCCAGATCGAGGCGAACGCCGTGAGGCTGGCGCGGCGCAGCCCGTGCGTGGTGTCACCGGCCAGCAGGGCGGGCAGGGCGCACAGGAGGGCGAGGAGGGGAGCGAGGGAGAGCAACGACGGGGCCAGCCACGCCGCCGCGGGGTAGGCGACGGCCAGCCCCAGGAGGATGGCGCGCTCCGGTCGTGGCAGCCCCATGAGGGGCGCGTACTCGCGCACGCCCTGGACGGCGAGCACGGCGGCGAGCAGGGCGGTGGGGCCGGGGCCCAGCCAGAGCGGGATGCCGACGACGGGCGCCACGAGCGCCCAGGTCGTCCACCGCCGCCGCAGCTCGGCCTGCCCGGAGACGAGGACCGCGACGCCGGCCAGGGCGAGCACCACGACGACGACCCACAGGAAGAACACCGCCCGCCCCTCGGCGTGCAGACGCACGGGCCCCAGGGGGACGTCGAGTGTGAGGCCCCCCCGGTCGCCGCTGAGCAGGCGCACCCACAGCTGGGTCAGGGTGTCGTTCACGACCGGCCTCCGGCCGAGAGCTCGGTATGCGTCGCGTGCAGCCGGAGCACGGCCGTCAGCAGCGAGCCGACCACGACGAGGGCGCCCAGCCACGGCAGCCAGGCGGGCACCGCGGTGGCCAGCACCGCGAGCGCGCACCGCTCGGTCTTGCCGAGCGGCCCCCCGTTGCGGCGCGGGGCCCCGGCTCCCGCGGCCGCCAGCGAGGCGGCGGTCGGGAGCGTGGCGGCGAGCGCCGCGAGGAGCGTCCACATCACGGGACCCGACGTCCACGAGCCGGACGTGCGCCCCGCGAGGGCAACGAGCCCGGCATACATGAACAGGTCGCTCGTGCGGTCCCCGACCTCGTTGAGCACGAAGCCCCAAGGCCGGGAGACGCCACGGGCCCGCGCCACCGCCCCGTCGAGGTTGGCACCGGCGAGGCGGGCCGCGAGCAGCACGAACGTGAGCGGCCACCACCCCTGCCAGATCGCCACCGCGCCCAGAGCCGCGGCCAGCACCCCGACGGCGGTGAAGACATCGGGGGAGAGACCGCGACGCTCCGCGGCCCCGACGACGACCCCGAGCCGCTGGGTGTACCAGGGCTTGAGCGCGTAGAGGCCGTTCACGCGGGAAGGCTACCGACCCGGCAGACCGCTCGGACGCCTACTGCGGCGGAGGTCAGCCCTTCGTCGCCCCCAGGGTGAGTCCGGCGACGAACTGCTTCTGCAGCGCGAAGAAGACGATGAGCGTGGGCAGCGCGACGAGCACCGACCCGGCTGCGACGAGGTTGTTGTCGGTGAAGAACTGCCCGCGCAGGTTGTTCAGCGAGCTGGTCACCGGGTACTTGTCGCCGGACTGCAGGAGCACCGTGGCCCAGAAGAACTCGTTGTAGATCCACGTGACCTGCAAGGTGGCCAGCGCGGCGAGCGGCGGTCGGCAGAGCGGCAGCGTCAGCTGGAAGAACTGGCGCAGCACGCCGGCACCGTCGACGACCGCCGACTCGTAGAGCTCGCGGGGGAGCGCCTTCATGTAGTTGCTGAGGACGAACGCGCAGAAGCCGGTCTGGAACGCGACGTTCACCGCGATGAGGCCGTAGTAGCTGTCGAGCAGGCTGCCCGAGTCGCTGAGCCAGTACGGGAGCTGGACGGCCCGGAACATCCGGTAGACGGGGATGAGCAGCGCCTGCGGCGGCAGCAGGTTGGCGGCCGTGAAGAGCCCGAGCAGGGCGAGGTTGAACCGGAAGGAGAACCGGGCCACGACGAAGGCGATGCACGAGGACAGGAACAGGGTGAGCAGGACGGCGGGGATGGTGATGTACGCCGAGTTGAGGAGGGTATGCGTGAAGTCGGCCTGCTGCCACGCGTTGACGTAGTTGTCCAGGGTCCATCCGCCGAAGGAGACGTAGCCGTTGGCCGCTGTGTAGGCGTAGTCGCGGAACGAGTTGAAGACGGCGTAGAGGAGCGGGAACAGCCAGGCCAGCGCGACGACGATGAGGAAGGCCTGCAGGACGATGCGTCCCGGGCCGCGCGACGGGCGCCTCGTCGTGGCCACGCCCTTGGTGTCCTGCGGCGTGGTCGTCAGGGTGGTGGCGGTCATCGGTCCTCCCTCATGACGATGCGCAGATAGAAGACGATGAAGATCGAGGAGAGGACGAGCATGAACGTCGCCAGGGCGGAGCCGAACCCGATGCGGCTGGCCTCCCCGACGATGTTGCTCGTCACCAGCGTGGAGATGAGCTCGAGCCCGTTACGGCCCTTGTTGATGACCCACACGAGGTCGAACGCCCGCAGCGACTCGATGACGGTGACGACGAGGATGATGATGTTGATCGGCCGCATGACCGGGAAGACGACCCGGAAGAAGATCGTCTTCTCGCTCGCGCCGTCCACCCGGGCGGCCTCGCGGAGCGTCGGGTCGACGCCCTTGAGGCCGGCCAGGTAGAGCAGCATGATGTAGCCGGTCTGCCGCCAGCTCGACGCCAGCAGGGCCGCCCACAGGTTGTACCTCGGATCGCCGTACCAGTCGATGGTGCTGCCGGTGACGGCGTTGATGAAGCCCTGGTCCTTGCTGTACATGAGCTGCCAGATGAAGCCGACGAGGGCCAGTGAGAGCACCACCGGCATGTAGAGCGCCGTCTGGTAGACCCGCGACCCGCGCATCTCCCGGTCGAGCAGCACGGCGAGGAAGATGCCGAGCGGCGTGACGAGGAAGAAGTTGACGGCGAACCAGATGAGGTTGTGCTGCAGAGCCGGCCAGAACGGCGGGTAGATCGTCACCACGTCGGTGTAGTTCTTCAGACCGATCAGCTTCGCCGACCCGATGTCGCCGATGCCGTCCCAGTTGGTGAAGGACAGCAGCACGGAGGCGATGGCCGGGAGCCAGACCAGCGTGACGACGAGCAGGGTGGGGACGACGACCATCAGCGTGACGACGACCCGGTCGGTCGTCGAGAGCTGGTCGATCCCCCGGTATCGCTTGGTCCGCTTCTTCGTGGGTGCGGTGACGATGGCCATGAGCAGAGGTCAGCTCGTGAAGATGCTGAGCTTCTGCTGCTGGATGTTCTTGACCAGCCCGTCGATGTCGTCCGGTGTCTTGATGAAGGACTGGATGGCCGGGATCATCACCGTCGAGGCGAAGTCGGGCCGCGTGTCCCGGTCGAGGAACTGGGCGATGGACTTGGCCGACTTCACGAACTCCTGCGACTTCTTCTGCAGGGCGGTGTAGGCGCTCGCATCGGCCTTGTCGCTCGTCGCGATGACGCTGGGGTCGGCCTTGACCGCGAGGTTCTGCGCGTCGGCGGACCCGAGGTAGCCGAGCAGCTTCTTGGCCCCGTCGGGGTTCTTGGGCCGCTTGGACATCATGTAGCCGTCGATCGGCGCCTCGATCGCGTCGGAGCCGATGGTGGAGTCGACCTCGGGGAAGTTGAAGAAGTCGAGGTCGTCCTGCTCCGCGCCCTTGGTGAACTGCTGGGCGACGAAGGCGCCGAGGACGTACATGCCCGACTTCTTCTGCTGCAGGCTCTGTGCGGCCTCCTGCCACGTGCGGCCGAGGGAGTCCGTCTGGTGCAGGGGGAGCAGGCCGCGCCAGGTGTCGAACACCTTCTTGACCTTGTCACCGCTCCAGTCCTCCTTGCCGGCCATGAGGCTGACGTGGAAGTCGTAGCCGTTGATGCGCAGGTTGAGCTGGTCGAAGGTGCCCATGGCGGGCCAGCCGTCCTTGTCGCCGAAGGCGATGGGCGTGAGGCCGTCCTTCTGCATCTGGGTCCCGAGGGTCTTGAGCGCGTCGAGCGTCTTGGGGACCTGGTAGCCCTTCTCGGAGAAGACGCTCTTGCGGTAGAAGACGGCCCACGGGTAGTAGGTCGACGGCACGAAGTACTGCTTGCCGTCGTCACCGGTCGACGCCTTCTTCAGGGCGTCGGACATGCCGCCGAGGCTGCTCCACACGTCCGAGACGTCGCCCGCCAGGCCCTTCGAGGCGAAGAAGCGCATGCGGTAGCCGGAGAACCACGTGAAGACGTCGTCGGGCGCGCCCTGCAGGTAGGTGTTGATGTTCTCCTGGAAGGTGTTGTGGTCGACGGTGTTGATCTTGACGGTCAGCCCGCTGTTGGCCTTCTGGAACGCGTCCATGACCGACTGCACGGCCGCCTTCGGCACCGCGTCCGACTGGTTCGAGCCGAGGCTCACCGTGCCGGTCGCTCCGCCGCCACCGCCGCCGCCGGCCGTGGACGAGCCGGTCGAGCTGCCGCTGCTGCTGCAGGCGGCCAGGGCGCCAGGGGCGGCGACGAGGGCCCCCACGCCGAGTGCGCTCTTGAGCATCGAGCGCCGGGAGAACGCCCGTGCCGACGGCGGGACCAGGCTGGCGAGGTACTCGGCTTGAGTGGAGGGGCGGGGCATGTCGGGTCTCCTTCGACGGTGAATGAGGGCCGGGCGGGTGCGGGGGGCGGTGAGGGCTGACGCCCAGGGCGAACAGCAACCACCAGAAACGACCAGTTCCGGACTGAGGATGACTCGCCGTCCAGCCGGTGTCAAGGACCCGGAAGCAACGATTCGGTATGCGACAATCGATACTGAGCAACGACTTAGAGCCGGTATGCGTCGGATCTTGTCGTCGGGGGACCTCACGCGCCGTTGTTGGTTTCTGTTGACTTTCTGCACCACCGACCTCGACACTGGCCGCCATGCGACAGTGGCCGGTCGACCGGATCGCCTTCGGCGGCGACTACAACCCCGAGCAGTGGCCCCGGTCCGTCTGGCCGGAGGACATGGAGCTCATGCGCCGGGCGGGCGTCTCGTTCGTGACCCTGGGCGTCTTCTCGTGGTCGTGGCTCGAGCCGGCCAAGGGCGAGTACGACTTCGGCTGGCTCGACGACATCATGGATCTGTTGGCGCAGAACGACATCGCCGTAGACCTCGCCACCGCCACGGCCACCCCTCCGCCCTGGTTCTCCGCGGCCTTCCCTCAGACGCTCCCGGTCGACCGCGACGGGCACACCCTCTGGCCGGGCAGCCGCCAGGCGTGGTGCCCGTCGAACGAGACCTACCGCGAGCACGCGCTGGCCCTCACCACGGCGCTCGCCACCCGGTACCACGAGCACCCGGCGCTGGCCATGTGGCACGTCTCCAACGAGTACGCCTGCCACAACCTGCCCTGCTACTGCGACACGTGCGCCGGAGCCTTCCGCCGCTGGCTCCGGCGCCGCTACACCGACCTCGACGCCCTCAACGAGGCCTGGGGCACGGCCTTCTGGAGCCAGCGCTACACCGAGTGGGACCAGATCCTTCCGCCGCGACGCACGACGACCTTCGCCAACCCGACCCAGGTCCTGGACTACGCCCGGTTCGGGTCCGACACGCTGCTCGACTTCTACCGGGCCGAGAAGGACGTCATCACCCGGCTCTCGCCGGGCGTGCCCGTCACCACGAACTTCATGACGATGTCGGGGTTCCGGCTGCTCGACTACCACCAGTGGGCGCCCGAGCAGGACGTCGTCAGCACCGACCACTACCTCGTCGACACGCTGCCCGACCAGCGCGCCGAGCTCGCCTTCGCCGACGACCTCACGCGCGGCCTGGCCGGCGGCCGCCCATGGCTGCTCATGGAGCACTCGACGAGTGCCGTCAACTGGCAGCACGTCAACCACGCCAAGTGGCCGGGGCAGACGGTGCGCGACAGCATCGCCCACGTGGCCCGCGGCGCCGACACGCTCGGCTTCTTCCAGTGGCGGGCGTCCCGGTCCGGCTCGGAGAAGTTCCACTCCGGGCTCGTGCCCCACGCCGGCGCCGACAGCGACCGGTTCCGCGAGGTGTGCGACCTCGGGGCGCTGGCCGGGCGGCTCGGCGAGGTGCTGGGCAGCACGGTCGACGCCGACGTCGCGGTGTTGTGGGACTACCAGGCCGGCTGGGCGTCGAGCGGCCCGGCGATGCCGTCGTCGGAGCTGGAGTACGCCGACACCGCCCATGCGGTCCATCGGCTGCTGCGCGAGCGGGGCGTCACCTGCGACGTCGTCCACCCCTCCGCCGACCTGTCCCGCTACCGGGTCGTCGTGGTGCCGACCCTCTACCTCGTCACCGACGAGCACGCCGCGGCGGTGGCCCGGGCGGCGGAGGGCGGCGCCCAGGTGCTCGTCACCTTCTTCTCCGGCATCGCCGACGAGGACGACCACATCCGCCTCGGCGGCTACCCCGGGGCCTTCCGCGAGCTGCTGGGCCTGCGGGTCGAGGAGCTCTTCCCGCTCCTGCCGGGCGAGACCGTCGCCCTCGGGGGCGGTGGCTCGGGCCGGCTGTGGTCGGAGGACGTCCACGCCGGGTCGGCCGAGGTCCTCGACCGGTATGCGCAGGGTCCCCTCGCCGGCCGGCCGGCCCTCACCCGTCGGGCCGTCGGCACCGGTGCTGCGTGGTACCTGTCCACGCTGCCCGACGACGAGCGGCTCGCGGCGCTGCTCGACGACGTGCTGGCGGCGGGTGGGGTGACCCCGGTCGCGGCGGTGCCCCGCGGCGTCGACGCCGTGCGCCGCCGTCGAGGGGACGCGACCTGGCTGTTCCTCGTCAACGACACGAGCGCGGAGCAGTCCGTGCCGGCCGACGGGCACGACCTCGTCGCCGACCGTGCGGTCGCCGGATCCGTCCGGGTCCCGGCGCGCGGCGTCGCCGTGGTGCGGGAGGGCTGAGCCGTGCTGGCCGGCCAGCGGCGCTCGGCCATCCTCGCGCTCGTGCAGGAGTCCGGTGCGGTCCGGGTGGCCGACCTCGTCGACCACCTCGGCGTCTCCGACATGACGGTGCGTCGTGACATCGAGCAGCTGGCCCGGGAGGGCCGGGTCGAGCGGGTGCACGGCGGGGCGCTCGCGGTGGGGCTGGCCAGCGCCCACGAGCCGGGCTTCCTCGCGAAGTCCTCCCTCATGACGGTCGAGAAGCGGGCCATCGCCCAGCGGGCGGCCGAGCTCGTCGAGCCCGGCTCGAGCATCGGCATCTCGGCCGGGACGACGACCTACGAGCTGGCCCGGCTGCTGCGCGGCATACCCGACCTCACCGTCGTGACGAACTCCGTGCCCGTGGCGCAGCTGCTGCACGAGTCGCCGACCGAGGGGCAGCGGGTCGTCCTCACGGGTGGCGTCCGCACGCCGTCCGACGCCCTGGTCGGGCCCGTCGCGGTGACGGCGCTGCGCACCCTGCACGTCGACCGGCTCTTCCTGGGGGCCCACGGCATCGACCTCAAGGCGGGCCTGACGACGCCCAACCTCGTCGAGGCCGAGACCAACCGGGCCCTCGTCGCGTCGGCCCGCCAGGTCTGCATCCTCGCCGACCACACGAAGGTCGGCGTGGTGGGGCTGTCCACCTTCATCGACCTGCCGGACGTCGACCTGCTCATCACCGACGACGGCCTCTCGGCCCGCGCCCGAGCGGTGCTGGTCGAGCAGGTCGACTCACTCATCGTCGCCAAGGTGGGCCGGCGGCCCCGCGCGCGGCAGTCCGGCTGACGAAAACCCGGAACGGGCGCCGAGCGCCGCGCCGTACCCTGGACCCATGGCTGCAGAGACCGTGGACCACGACCGGACGGACGCCGTCGAGCTCGTCGCCGGCCTCGCGCGGGGGGCGCAGCTCGCCGCCCGCCGGCTGGCGCTGCTGCCGCGGGCCGCCAAGGACGAGGCCCTGCTCGCCGTGGCCGACGCCCTCGTCGAGGCCGCCCCGTCGGTCGTCGCCGCCAACGCCGAGGACCTCGAGCGGGGCCGGGCGAAGGGCCTGTCCGCGGGCCTGCTCGACCGGCTCATGCTCGACGAGCGGCGCATCGGCGCCATCGCCGAGGCCGTGCGTGACATCGCCGGCCTGCCCGACCCTGTGGGCGAGGTCGTCCGCGGGTCGACACTGCCCAACGGCCTGCAGATCCGCCAGCTGCGGGTCCCCATGGGCGTCGTCGGCATGATCTACGAGGCCCGCCCCAACGTCACCGTCGACGCCGCCGCCCTCGGCCTCAAGAGCGGCAACGCTGTCATCCTGCGGGGTGGCTCCGCCGCCGTCTCGAGCAACCGCTCGCTGGTCGGGGTCATCCGGTCCGCGCTCGCGTCGGTCGGGATCGACGAGAACGCGGTATGCCTGCTCGACGGCGGCGGGCACGACGCCGCCCGGGCGCTCATGACCGCCCGCGGCCTCGTCGACCTGCTCATCCCGCGCGGGGGCGCCGACCTCATCCAGACCGTCGTCCGCGAGTCGACCGTGCCCGTCATCGAGACCGGCATCGGGGTCAACCACGTCTACGTCGACGCCGCTGCCGACCTCGACCGGGCCCTCGACATCGTCGTCAACGCCAAGGCCCAGCGCCCCAGCGTGTGCAACGCCGCCGAGACCCTGCTGGTCCACGAGGGCATCGCGGCGGCGTTCCTCCCCAAGGTCATGGCCGGCCTCGGGTCCGCCGGGGTCGTCGTCCACGCCGCCCCCGAGCTGCGCGAGCACGCGGAGGCGGCCGGTGCGGCCTACGCCCTCGCGAGCGACGAGGACTTCCGCACCGAGTGGTACTCGCTCGACCTCAGCGTGCGCACCGTGCCCGACCTCGACGCGGCGCTCGACCACATCCGCACGTTCGGCACCCAGCACACCGAGGTCATCGTCACCGAGGACCGGCGCGCGGCGCGACGGTTCACGGCGGAGGTGGACGCGGCCGTCGTCATCGTCAACGCGTCGAGCCGGTTCACCGACGGCGGCGAGTTCGGCTTCGGCGCCGAGATCGGCATCTCCACCCAGAAGCTGCACGCGCGCGGCCCGATGGCCCTGCCCGAGCTGACGACGACGAAGTGGGTCGTCGAGGGCGACGGCCAGATCCGCACCTGACGGTCCGCTGACGGTTGGCCGCATACCCGGTCGGATACCGGTCCGCGTCGTCCTGGCGACCCCGTCGGGTATCCGACGGGGTACCCGACCCCTGATCTGGGCCGTCGCGGGCGGGTTCGTCGGGCGGTCGGCGTCCTGGCATGATGACCGACCGTGGAGGGCACCGAGGTCCGGAAGCTGGCCGCGCTCGAGGACACCCATTGGTGGTACCGCGAGCGCCGTCACCTGTTGGGCAAGGCCCTGGCCGGAGTGAGCCCCGGGCGGGCCCTCGACATCGGGGCCGCCGGCGGCGGCAACACCCGGGTGCTGCGCGACCTCGGCTGGACGCCGGTCGCCATGGAGTACGGCGAGGAGGGCGCCGCCGTCGCCCACGAGCGGGGCCTGGCCACCGTGCGCGCCGACGCTCGTCACCTCCCGCTGGCTGACGGCTCTCTCCGGCTGGTCGTGGCCTTCGACATCCTCGAGCACATCGAGGAGGACGACCAGGCGGTGGCCGAGATCCGCCGGGTCCTGAGCCCCGACGGCACGTTCCTCATCGCCGTCCCCGCCGACCCCCGGCTCTGGTCCGCGCACGACGAGGCGGTCGACCACGTGCGGCGCTACACCCGCGAGACGCTCTCGAGCGTGCTCCACCGGAACGGCTTCGACATCGCCGAGATGACCTCGTGGAACGTCCTGCTCCGGCCGGTCGTGGCCCTGCGCCGCAAGAAGGCCGCGGGCAGCGACCTCGACGACGTGCATCCGGTGGTCAACTCCGCGCTGCGGGCCGTCATCACCGCCGAGCGCTACCTACCGGTCAAGCAGCTCCCCGGTGTGAGCCTCCTCGTCACGGCGCACCCGCGGGGCTGAGGCCGCGGGGAGCGGGGGCTCGGCGGCATAACGGCTGTCGGGGGTCTGCGCGACCGGCCCGTGCGTGCCCGCCGTGAGCCGCGCCTCGGGCGGCAGCGGCGTGTCGGTGGGGCCGTGCTTGCCCCGGGTCGCGGTGTAGGAGTCGTAGGCGACGAAGTAGGTGGGTCGCCCCTGCATCTGGGTGTACATGCGCCCGATGTACTCGCCGAGCAGCCCGAGGCACAGCAGCTGCACCGCGCCGACGGAGGAGACGATGAGCACCGTCGAGGTCCAGCCGGCGACGACGTGGCCGCTGATGCCGGCGACGATTGCGTATGCCGCGAGCAGCACCGCGAGCACGCCGCCCCCCAGGCCGAGGAACGTCGCCAGGCGCAGCGGCGCCATGGAGAAGCCGGTGACCGCGTCGAGCGAGAGCTTGAGCATCTTGACGAAGGGGTACTTCGACGTGCCGGCGGCCCGTTCGTCGCGGCGGTACTCGACGACGTCGGACGGGAAGCCCAGCGTCGGCACGATGAACCGCAGGACGCGGTTGTGCTCGGGCAGGTCGTTGATGGCGTCGACCGTGGCTCGCGACATGAGCCGGAAGTCACCGGCGTCGCTCATCGCCTCGGTGCCCGAGATCGTCCGGATCGTCGTGTAGAAGGTGCGGGCCGTCGTCCGCTTGAACCACGAGTCGCTCGACCGGTCGCTGCGGACGCCGTAGACGACGTCGACCCCCTCGCCCTGGGCCTTGGCGAGCATCTCGGCGATGACCTCGGGCGGGTCCTGCAGGTCGGCGTCGATGGTGACGACGAAGTCACCGCGGGCACAGCCGAGGCCGGCGGAGATGGCCGCCTGGTGACCGGCGTTGGCGCGCAGCCGCACGACCCGGAACTGCGCCCAGCCGCGGTGGATGCGCTGGAGGATGGCGGGGGTGAGGTCCTTGCTGCCGTCGTCGACGGCCACGACCTCGTAGGTCTCGTCCAGGGCGTCGAGCACGGGGCGCAGCCGGTCGACGAGCAGGGGAAGCACGTCCTCCTCGTTGTACACGGGGATGACCACCGACAGGACCGGGTGCATGCGTTCCAGGTTACGGCGCGGCCCCGGCGCCCGCTGTGCGTCGCGTGAGCGGCGGCCATGAACGTGACCGAAGCGTTGGATACGTTGGCGCGGTGGAGCCGGGGGACGTCGTCATGGTGCGGTTCGGCAAGTGGGCCGGCCGCCCGCACTGGGAGATGGACCTGCGCTACCTCGGCGCCGACCGGTTCGGCCACTGGCTCGGGTCGCCCGCCGGTATGCCGATGCGCCGGCCCGGGCGTGACTCCTGGGCCCCCGCCGAGGTGGCGATGCTCGTTCCAGACGAGGGGGACTACGTCGCCTCGTTCAACGGGCTCGCGGTCGACGACGCCGTCTACGTCGACATCACCGACCGGCCGGTGCTGGAAGGCGGGGTGATGCGCGCCGTCGACCTCGACCTCGACGTCGTCCTGCGGCACGACGGGCAGATCTACGTCGACGACGAAGACGAGTTCGAGGAGCACCGGGTGGAGTACGCGTACCCGCCCGACACGGTCGCCGCAGCCAGCGCGTCGTGCGCCGCCGTCCTCGCGTCCATCACGGCCGGGGACGAGCCGTGGCGCAGCGTGGGGCGCCGCTGGGCGGCACGGGCCGCGGAGCAGCCGCTCGCCCCGTTGCCACCCTGGGCAGCGGGATAGGCTGTAACCATGTCAGCCAGTGTCCTGCCGGTCCTTGTGAACGGTCTCGTGAGTGCGGAGGAGACCCGGAGCCTGCCGATGCCGCCGATCTTCTTCGGCATCATCGCCTTCTGCGGGTTCCTCCTGGGCCTCGGCGTGCTCTGGATGTTCCGCAACTCGGCCGCGAAGATCCCCCCGCCGGGCGCCCACAACGACGACACCTTCCACGGGTGACGCACTGAGCAAGCGCCTCGGCGTGATGGGTGGCACGTTCGACCCCATCCACCACGGTCACCTCGTCGCTGCGAGCGAGGTGCAGGCCCGTTTCGGGCTCGACGAGGTCGTGTTCGTGCCCACCGGCCGGCCCTGGCAGAAGGACGACGACGACGTCAGCCCGGCCGAGGACCGTTACCTCATGACCGTCGTCGCCACGGCCTCCAACCCCCGGTTCACCGTCAGCCGGGTCGACATCGACCGGGACGGCCCCACCTACACGATCGACACGCTGCGCGACCTGCGGGCCTCGGCCCCCGACGCCGAGCTGTTCTTCATCACCGGGGCCGACGCTCTCGCGCAGATCCTCACGTGGAAGGACGTCGACGAGCTGTGGCAGCTCGCCCACTTCATCGGGGTCACCCGCCCCGGCCACGAGCTCAGCGACAACGGGCTGCCCACCGAGCGGATCACGCTCCAGGAGGTGCCCGCCATGGCCATCAGCTCCACCGACTGCCGGGCCCGGGTCTCCGAGGGCCGGCCCGTCTGGTACCTCGTCCCCGACGGCGTCGTGCAGTACATCAACAAGTACCACCTGTATGCCGCCCCGGCCCCGGCCGGTGCGGCCCTCACCGCCAGATCCCTCTAGGAGCTCCGTGACTGCTACATCCCGCGCCCTCATGCTCGCCCGCGTCGCCGCCCACGCCGCCGAGGAGAAGATCGCCCAGGACGTCGTCGCCATCGACGTCAGCGACCAGCTCGCGCTCACCGACATCTTCGTCATCGCCTCGGCCGGCAACGAGCGGCAGGTCGGCGCCATCGTCGACGAGATCGAGGACCGGCTGCGCGAACAGGGCTGCAAGCCGATCCGACGCGAGGGCCAGCGCGAGGGCCGGTGGGTGCTCATCGACTTCGGCGACATCGTCGTGCACGTGCAGCACGCCGACGAGCGCGAGTTCTACCAGCTCGAGCGCCTCTGGAAGGACTGCCCGCTCGTCGACCTGTCCGCCGTCCCCGCTCCGTGAGCGACGCCGCGCCGCGGCGGCTCGTCGTCGTCCGGCACGGACAGACGAGCGACAACGCGGCCGGCATCTACCAGGGCCACCGGGACAGCCCGCTGTCCACGCTCGGGCGGGAGCAGGCCACCCGCGCGGCCGCCGCGCTCGCGGCATACCGGCCCCGGTTCGTCGTCTCCTCCGACCTGCAACGGGCGCACGACACGGCGACGGCGGTGGCGGCGGCGTGCGACCGGCCCGTGCGCCTCGACCCGCGGCTGCGCGAGGTCGACGTGGGGGAGTGGCAGGGACGCAGCACGGTGCAGGTGCGGGAGAGCCATCCCGAGCTGGTCGCGGCGATGGGCCGCGGGGAGGACGTCCGCCGCGGGGCGACGGGGGAGACCGTGGCCGAGCTGGCCGTGCGCGTGGGCGCCGCGCTGGAGGAGGCGGCCGCCGGGCTGGAGCCTGCGGAGGTCGCGGTCGTCGTCGGTCACGGCGTCTCGACCCGCGCGGGTGTCGCCGCGCTCACCGGCCTGGACGCCCTCCAGGTGCAGCAGGTGCTCGGGGGCCTCGACAACGCGCACTGGGCCGTCCTCGCCCAGAGGGCCGCCGGCCCGCGGTGGCGGCTCGAGGCGTGGAACCTCGGCGCCCCCTCCCCGGTCGAGCTCTGAACCGCACCCGACGACGTCCCCCTCACCCCACGAGCGCCGGGGGATTTGGGCGCGCGTCACCCGGATGGCTAGACTCTCGGCGTTCCCTCGCGGGGATGAACGGGGCTGTGGCGCAGCTGGTAGCGCACCTCCATGGCATGGAGGGGGTCAGGGGTTCGAGTCCCCTCAGCTCCACTGAACAGGTGGCCGTCCGAGGCCCGACGGGGCCGCCCGGATCGGTTCGGGCCCGGCCCGGCGGCGCCGGGTCCGAGGTGGATCGGGTAGGCGTGACCCGTGCAGCAGCTGCGGGTGCGCGGCGAGCGGTCCCTCATCCGGCGGCGGTGCGCGGGCGGTTCGGCGCCTGCCCCAGGGCAGACCCGCAGGGACGACACGAGGCGCGTGACCCGTGGGGGTCACGCGCCTCGCGCGGAGAGCAGGAGCGGCCGTTACGGGCGCGCCACCAGCTGGTCGACGTAACCCGGAGCGCGGGGGCTGCCCCACCCGGTGGTGAGGTCGTAGCCCGCTGTGGTCGGGTAGCCGACCACCGGGTCGGGCGTCACGAAGCCGTCGGCCCGGATGTCCCAGATCCGGTTGTTGTGCAGGTTCCCGCTCGGCGCCGTCCCGTACTTCATCGGCACGACGTCGTGGAACGCGGTGGCCTTGTCGACGCCTGCGTTGTAGATCGCCGCGTTGAGGTCACCGATCGGCGCCTTGCCGGCCGCCTTGCGCGCCTGGTTGGCGATCGCCGTCATGGCGGCGGCCTGCGGCGAGGCGGCGGACGTGCCGCCGTAGACGCCCCAGTTCGGGGCGCCGTCGATGGCCGGGAAGAAGGACCGGTAGGTCAGCACGCCACCGTTGACGGCGGCGTTCCAGGACAGGTCGGGGACGCCGCGGTGGCTGCCGACGACGCTGGAGACCGAGTTCTGGAAGGCCGGCCGGGCGTAGACCGTCGAGAGGCCCCCGCCCGTGGCGATGCCGGCCCAGCTCTCGTTCCACACCGGCTCGGTCGTGCCGCCGGAGGTCCACGCCCAGTAGGCCGGGTTACGGGTGCCGTCGGCGAGGAACGGCTTGTCCTCGGTGGGCGCCCACGTCCAGCCCGACTGCACCTGCGTGCCGCCGACCGACGTGACGTAGGGCGAGACGTTGGGGTAGCTCACCTGCGGGTCGGGCGAGGTCGCCGTCTGCTGGTGGGCGCGGGTCACGCCGACCGACCCGTTGTCGCCCGAGCTGGCGAAGAAGGTGTCGCCCTTGGCCTGTCCGCGCTGGAAGGTCTGGTCGAACCGCGCGAACTGGCTCTTCGCCGCGGACGACGAGCCGAACGCCGACTCGTCGGTGCCGAACGACATCGAGAAGACGGTGCCGGCCGGGTAGGTGTTGATGCCCCAGTCGATGGCTTTCATGAGGTTGGGCAGACCCTGCACGCCCTGGGTCTCGGCCGGAGGCGTGCCGATGAGCACGATGTGCGCCTTGGGGGCCATCGCGTAGGCCCACTCGATGTCGAGGTTCGCCTCACCGGCCCAGCCCTCGGCCGCGGTGGGGCCGGACCGGCCGTTGCCGTTCCCGGTGGCGCCCGCGGTGTTGGGCGTGCCGCCGGGGAAGACCGCCTCGAAGTTCGGCGTGGGGCCACCGAAGGTCTTGGCGTAGAAGGCGAGGTCGTTCGCGGCGGTCGGGCTGCCGTAGGAGTCGACGAGGACGATGGTCTGACCGGCGCCGTCGTTCGAGGAGGCGAGCGGGCCGAGCCCGTAGAAGGTCCTGAGGTCGTCCGGCCCGTAGCAGTGCACGAAGGCCGACACCCGGTTGTCCGGTGCGGGCCTGGTGCAGGCGGCGGGGGTGGGGTCGCCGGGGACCGCCGCGTGGAAGGCCGACTCGGCGGCCTTCACCCCGGTGTAGGAGACGGCGCCGGACGAGCCGGAGGAGCCGGTCGACGCAGCGGAGGCCGACGGAGCCACGGTCGCCCCGACGAGCGCGGTCGCCCCCAGCGCGGCGGCGGCGATCCCGGCGGCGACCGCTGGTCGGCGGGAGGTCGAGGAGCTGGTTCGGATGGACATGCACACCCCTTCCGGCGCGGTGTGGCGCCAGTCATGGAAAAGAGGGCACTGGTGGTGCCCTCGCCTCGGACTGTAGGTCGGCGACGGACCCGCCGAGCCCGATGGTCGCCTGGGGATTCCCTGAGAATTTCCTGGGTCCACATCGTTATCGCGTCGAAACCCATGGCGCACGCCGACGGATGAGAATACTTTTCAGCCAGCACTCCCGACCCTGAGACGGATTTTCACGTGGCGACCCTGACGGCGGCGCAACCTCCCCCGACCCCGGCCCCTCCCGGGGCGCCGGTCGGGGTGCACAGCCGCATCCAGGCCAACGTCTCGCGGATGTCCGGCACGATGGCCAAGCTGGCCACCCTGCTGCTCGACGAGCCCCTCGCCCCCCTCGAGATGTCGATCACCGAGCTCGCGGCCCGGGCGGGCACCTCACCCGCCACCGTCACCCGGTTCTGCCGGCTCATCGGGTATGCCGGGTACGTCCCCTTCCGGGTCGGCGTGGCCGCCGACGCGGGCCGGCTGAGGGCCGACGAGACCTGGCGGGTGGACATCGGCAAGGCCTTCGGGCCCGAGGACTCGCCGCAGGAGGTGCTCCGCACCCTGACGCAGTCGCACCTCGTCGCGCTGCAGGCCACCTCCGAGTCGGTCGTGCTGGCCGATGTCGTGCGCGTGGCCCGGGCCATCGCGACGCGGTCGCGGGTCGACATCTACGGCATCGGTGGCAGCGCCCTCATGGCGACCGAGGCGGAGGCGCGGTTCTACCGGATCGGCATCAACGTGCACGCCTGGCGCGAGGTGCACGACGGCCTCACCAGCGCCGCCCTTCTCGACTCCGACAGCGTCGCGATCGCGATCTCCAACACGGGGCGCACCGTCGAGACCATCGAGATGCTCCTACAGGCGAAGTCGTCGGGTGCGCTCACGGTGGCGTTGACGAGCAACCCCGAGTCAAGGCTCGCCGCGGTGGCCGACATCCACATCGCCACGATGGCCCCGGACGAGTACCTCCGGCCCGACGACCTGTCGGCCAAGCACGCGCAGCTCTTCGCCATCGACCTGCTCTACCTCGTGGTGGCCCAACAGAACTTCGCCCGCACGACCACCACCCTCGCCGCGTCCGCCGCTGCGGTCGCCCCCCACCGACGACCGTTGAACCGGGAGGCCAAGGCACCGCGACAGCGGCTCGGTGCCGACGGCAGCCGAGGCCGGGAGGCCCGATGACGAGCACGTTCGCGCAGTTCCACCTCGAGGTGACGAGCCGGCTGCAGGCGGTCGCCGACGACGCGGCGGCCGGTGGGCTCGACGCGGCCATCGACCTCGTCGTGCGCTCGGTGCAGGCCGGCGGGGTGCTGCAGGCCTTCGGGACCGGGCACTCCCAGGCCTTCGCCATGGAGATCGCCGGCCGAGCGGGTGGCTTCATCCCGACGCGGGCGATGGCGCTGCGCGACGTCGTCCTGTTCGGCGGCCGGGACGCGTCGGTCCTCGGCGGGGCCGACCTCGAGCGCGACGCCGGCGTCGTCGACGAGCTCTTCGCCCTCGCCACGCTCGACCCGGCCGACGTCTTCCTCATCGCCTCCAACTCCGGGGTCAACGGCTCCGTCGTCGGGGTCGCGCTGCGGGCCAAGGCCGAGGGCCACCCGGTCATCGCGGTGACGAGCCTCGAGCACACCAACGCCGTGACGCCGAAGCACGCCAGCGGGAAGCGTCTCAGCGAGATCGCCGACGTCGTCATCGACAACCGAGCGCCGTACGGCGACACCACGATCCAGGTCGGCAACGGAATCGGTGTGGGGGCGGTGTCGTCGCTGACCGCCGCCTACATCGCGCAGCTGCTCACCATCGGCGCGGCCGAGCGGATCGCTGCGGGCGGCACCACCCCGCCCGTGTACATCTCCGCCAACATCCCGGGAGGTGACGAGCACAACCACGCCCTCGAGGCCCGCTACGGCACGCGGATCAAGCGGACAGGCTAGGCCGCCGCGACCGGCATACCCCATCATTTCTCCACCCCACGCGAAAGGCTGCCCCAGACGATGAGCACCGACAAGACGGGCATCGACCGTCGAACCTTCATGCGCGGCTCCCTCGCAGCCGCTGCCCTCCTGCCCCTCGGCGGAGCGCTCGCCTCCTGCGCGAGCTCCGGCACCGCGACGACCGGGGGTGGTGCGGCCGCCGGGGGTGGGGCCACCAGCGCCGGGTCGTCCACCAACCCGTTCGGGCTCGCCGACGGCTCGTCCGTCGACGCCGTGATCTTCAACGGCGGCTACGGCTACGACTACGTGCAGAAGGCCGCTGACCTCGTCCAGACGAACCACTCGGGCGTCAAGGTGACGGTCTCCCCGTCGACGCAGATCGCCCAGCAGCTGCAGCCGCGGTTCGTCGGCGGCAACCCGCCCGACCTCATCGACAACTCCGGCGCGGGTGCGATCGGCTTCAACACGATCATCGACCAGCTCGCCCCGCTCGACGACGTGCTGGCCGCGAACAACCTCGAGGGCCAGCCGATCTCCTCCACCCTGTACGACGGCGTCAAGGGCCCGGGCACGTACAACGGGCAGTTCCTCGCGCTCAACTACGTCCTCACGCTGTATGCGGTCTGGTACTCCCAGGCCCTCTTCGACGAGAACGGCTGGACGCCGCCGAAGACGTGGGACGAGGCCAAGGACCTCGGCGCCAAGGCCAAGGCGAAGGGCAAGTACCTCTTCGTCTGGGGCAAGGAGGCCGCGACCTACTACTCCACGCTCGCCATGGACTCCGCCATCAAGGAGGGCGGCACCGACGTGCGCCTCGCCCTGGAGAACCTCGACCCGAAGTGCTGGTCCCAGCCGGCCATCCAGTCGGTCTTCACCGCGATGCACGACTGCGTGACGGCCGGCTACTTCGTCCCCGGTGGGGCGGGTACCCAGTTCACGGCGGCCCAGGCCCAGTGGAGCAACGACGAGTCTGCGCTGCTGTACCCCTCGGGGTCGTGGATCGAGAACGAGATGAAGAAGGCCACCAAGGACGGCTTCAAGATGACCGGCGTCCCCGAGATGACGGTCACGAGCAGCCCCAAGCTGCCGTACGAGTCGCTACGAAGCGCGGCCGGCGAGCCGTTCATCATCCCCAAGGCGGGCAAGAACGTCGCGGGCGCCAAGGAGCTGCTGCGCACCATGCTCTCCAAGGAGGCGGCGACGAACTTCTCCAAGACCAAGCTCGCACCGACCATCGTCAAGGGCCTCGTCCCCGCCGACGGGTTCGGCTCCAGCGCCCTCGTCTCGCAGACGAAGATGCTCGACGCCGCGGGCAAGAACGTCTTCGACTACAAGTTCGTCACCCGCTACGGCATGAACAAGGACCAGCTCGTCGTGTGGAACTCGTTCCTGTCCGGTCAGACCGACGTCGCCGGTCTGACCAGCGGGCTGCAGGGGATCACCGACAAGGTCGCGGCCGACTCGTCGATCCAGAAGGAGAAGGTCACGTCATGACCCACGCAGAGGTGCGCCGGTGACCGCCCCGGTCCCGGCCACGGCCCCGAGCCCCGGGCGCACGCCCAGGGCTCGGGGGCCGCGCGGCCGGATGACCTTCGACCGCCTCAGCTTCATGGTGGTCTTCCTCGGCGTGCCCCTCGTGCTGTTCCTGATCTTCGTCATCTCCCCGTTCGTCCAGGCGCTCTACTACGGGATGACGGACTGGACGGGGTTCACCCCGACGATGAACTTCGTCGGGCTCTCCAACTACGGGAAGCTCTGGCAGGACGACATCTTCCGGCACGCCGTCCTCAACAACGCGCTGCTCGCCGTGGTGGTCCCGTTCGTGACGATCGTGCTCGCGCTGCTGTTCGCCAGCCTCGTCACGGTCGCCGGGTCCAACAGCGGCAACGTGCGCGGGCTCAAGGGCGCCAGCTTCTACCGCATCGTCTCGTTCTTCCCCTACACGGTGCCGGCCATCGTCATCGGCATCATCTGGGCGGAGGTCTACGACCCGTCGGCCGGCATGCTCAACGGCCTGCTGACCGGCGCCGGACTGAGCCAGTTCGCGTCGTTCGCCTGGCTGGGCAACGAGAACACGGCCATGCCCGCGTCGATGTTCGTCATCGTCTGGAGCTTCGTCGGTTTCTACACCGTGCTCTTCGTGGCAGCCATCAAGGGCGTGCCGGCCGAGATCTACGAGGCGGCGCGGCTCGACGGCTCCGGGCGCATCCGCACCATCTGGTCGATCACGCTGCCGCTCATCCGCGACAACGTGCAGACCGCCTACATCTACCTCGGGATCGCCGCGCTCGACGCCTTCGTCTACATGCAGGCGCTGAACCCCTTCGGCGGCCCCAACAACAGCACGTTGGTCATGCCCCAGGAGCTGTTCAACACCGCCTTCGGCAAGGGCCAGTTCGGGTACGCCACGGCGATGGGGGTCGTCATGGCCGTCGTGACCCTCGCCTTCGCCGGCGTCGTGTTCGGCGTGAACCGGCTGACCGGCGGCCGTGACGCAGGAGGGACCCGATGAGCACCGAGGTGTCGGTCGCCCACGCACGACAGGCGGACCCGCCCGCCGGGGCGGGACGACGCAAGGAGCGGCGCCGCGACGCCGGCGACAAGCCGGCCGCGGTCGTCTCCCACACCCTGCTCATCCTGTGGTCGGTCGTCGTCATCCTGCCGCTGCTGTGGACGGTGCTGTCGTCATTCAAGACGACCAAGGAGATCCTCGCCTCACCGTTCTCGCTGCCGCAGCGGATGGTCTGGGAGAACTACGTGTCGGCCTGGGACACGGCCGGCATCGGCCGGTTCTTCCTCAACACCGTCGTCGTCGTGGGCTGCGCGCTGGTCCTCGTCATGGTGCTGGGGTCCATGTGCGCCTACGTGCTCGCGCGGTTCCAGTTCTGGGGCAACCGGGCCATCTACTACCTCATGCTCGCCGGGCTGACGTTCCCCGTCTTCCTCGCGATCGTGCCGTTGTTCTTCATCCTGCGCAGCTTCGCTCTGCTCAACACGCTGCAGGGGCTCATCGTCGTCTACGTCGCCTTCGCCCTGCCCTTCACCGTCTTCTTCCTCTTCTCGTTCTTCCGGGCGCTGCCCGACGAGATCTACGAGGCCGCGCAGCTCGACGGCGCGGGGGAGTGGCGCACGTTCTTCTCCGTGATGCTGCCGATGGCGCGCCCCGGCATCGCGTCGGTCGCGATCTTCAACTTCCTGGGCCTTTGGAACCAGTTCCTGCTGCCCGTGGCGCTCAACACGGAGCAGGGGAAGTACGTGCTCTCCCAGGGGATGGCCTCGTTCGCCTCGCAGGCGGGGTACTCGGTCGACTACGGCGGGCTGTTCGCCGCCGTCGTCATCACCGTGCTGCCGGTGCTCGTCGTCTACGTGATCTTCCAGCGCCAGCTGCAGGGGTCGGTCTCGCAGGGCACCTCGCGGTAGGAGACGTCAGGCGCTGGTGGTGCTGGGCGTGCTCGGCCCGTCCGATGCGCCCGGCGCGGCCGGCGTGCTCGGTGAGCACCCGAAGCGGCTCATGAACCGGTCGCGGTCGATGACGGCGCGCTGCACCTCGCCGTAGGCGACCTCCTCGCCGCCGTCGTCGACGACCTTCACGTGGAAGATGAGGCGCCGGCCGTCGCTGACGGGGCGGGAGCTCTTGACGTGCACGGTCACGCCGACCGGGGTGGCCTTGATGTGCTCGACCTTGACGAGGGTGCCGACCGTGGTCTGGCCCGGCGAGAGGGTCTCGGCGGCCGCGGCATACGCCGCCCGCTCGATCCAGTTGATGAGCCGGGGAGTGGCCAGCACGGGCATGTCGCCACTCCCCAGTCGGTCGGCGGTGTCGGCGTCGGTGACGGTGTGATGGCTGACGTCCATTCCTCCAAGGATAGGCGTGCCACGCCGTGACCACGGCCCGGTGTCTGTCACAGTTCGACCGGTGAACATCTACGCCTGGGTGCTGCTCACCGCGGCGGCGCTCGCTGCGGTGGCCGACTGGGTCGCGGTCCAGACGGGGCGGGTGGCCGTCGAGCAGCTGGCCAAGCCGGCCGTGGTGCTCCTGCTCGGGGCCTTCGCCTGGCTGGTGCACGCCGACCAGACGACGCCCGGCCGCTGGCTCCTCCTCGCGCTCGGGCTGTGCCTCGTCGGCGACATCCTGCTCCTCTCGCCGGCCGACCGGGCGTTCGGCGCCGGGCTGGCGGCCTTCCTCCTCGCCCACCTGGCCTTCCTCGCGGTGGTCGTCACCCTGCCCCGCCGGGAACCGATCTGGCTCGGGGTGGCCCTCACGCTCGTCGTCGTGGCGCTCGCCGTGTGGCGGCTGCTCTGGCCGATCGCCCGCCGCGACCTGGCCGAGGGCGGGCCACCCACGGCATACGCGATCGTGCTCGGGGCGTTCGTCGCCCTGGCGTGGTGGTCCGGCCACCAGGTGCTCGCGATCGGGGCCGGCCTCTTCCTCGTCAGCGACGCGCTGCTGGCCGGCCAGCGGTTCCGGCGGCCGCTGCCCGCCGGGCGGCTCGCGGTCATGGTGACCTACCACGCCGCTCTCGCGGCCATCGTCGTCGGTGCCCTGCGGCCGGACGTCGCCGCCTGACCGGCCGGTGGCCTGCTGCGATATCGTGCGGACATGACCCGCCAGCTCCTTCTTCCCCAGCCGCGCTGAGCCCCACCTCTGCAGCGCGGCGCCCCTCCGGTGTGAGGGGCTTTTGTCTGTCCCCGGCCATCCCGGAGAAGGACGTCGCACCCGACGAAGGACCGTGAGACCCGTGACCACCAGCACCCCGAGCACGCAGACCCCCGACGAGCACCCGTTCCGCTACACGGCGGCGATGGCGCGAGACATCGAGCTCGCCTGGCAGGACCGCTGGGAGGAGCAGGGCACGTTCCACGCCCCCAACCCGGCCGGTCCGTGGGCCGAGCCGGACAAGGTCGCGGCCAGGGGGGCCAAGCTCGTCGTGCTCGACATGTTCCCCTACCCGAGCGGTGCGGGGCTGCACGTCGGCCACCCGTTGGGCTACATCGGCACCGACGTCTACTCACGCTTCCACCGGATGCTCGGCCGCAACGTGCTGCACGCCCTGGGGTACGACGCGTTCGGGCTGCCGGCCGAGCAGTACGCCGTGCAGACCGGCCAGCACCCGCGCAAGACGACCGAGGACAACATGGTCGTCATGCGCCGCCAGCTGCGGCGGCTGGGTCTGGGCTTCGACGAGCGGCGCAGCTACGCCACGATCGACGAGGACTACCTGCGGTGGACGCAGTGGATCTTCGTGCAGATCTACAACAGCTGGTACGACCCCGACGCCGTCCGCCCCGACGGGCAGCATGGCGCGGCACGGCCCATCGCCACCCTCGTCGAGGCGTATGCGTCGGGCTCGCGGCCGCTGCCGCCGTCGGCGGGGGGCCGGACCTGGGCCGAGCTCGACGCCCCGCAGCAGCAGGCGGTGCTGGCGGAGTCGCGGCTGGCCTACACCTCGGAGGCCCCGGTCAACTGGTGCCCCGGTCTGGGCACGGTGCTGTCCAACGAGGAGGTCACCAGCGAGGGCCGTTCCGAGCGGGGGAACTTCCCCGTGTTCCGGCGCAACCTGCGCCAGTGGATGATGCGCATCACCTCCTATGCCGACCGGCTCGCCGACGACCTCGACCGCGTGGACTGGCCCGAGAAGGTCAAGATCATGCAGCGCAACTGGATCGGCCGGTCCAACGGTGCGCGGGTCACGTTCCCGGTGGTGACGAGGGACGGTGCCCCGTCGGGCATCGAGGTCTTCACGACCCGGCCCGACACCTTGTTCGGCGCCACGTTCATGGTGCTCGCCCCGGAGCACCCGCTGGTCGACGCGCTCGTGCCGTCGGGGTGGCCGGAGGGGACCAAGCCGGCCTGGACCGGCTCCGACCCGGACGCGGCCGGTACGCCGGCCGCCGCGGTCGCGGCATACCGGCAGCGGACGTCCCGCAAGAGCGACGTCGAGCGGCAGATGGACGACCGCTCGAAGACGGGCGTCTTCACCGGCGCCTACGCGACGAACCCGATGACGGGACAGCCGATTCCGGTGTTCGTCGCCGACTACGTGCTCATGGGCTACGGCACCGGCGCGATCATGGCGGTGCCCGGCCAGGACGAGCGCGACTGGGACTACGCGCTCGCCTACGACCTGCCGATCGTGCGCACCGTGCAACCCACGGCGGGGCACCCGGACGACCAGGCGTTCGTCGGGGACGGCCCAGCGGTCAACTCGACCAACGACGACATCTCGCTCGACGGCCTGCCCGTCGCGGAGGCCAAGGCGGCCATGACAGCGCACCTCGAGTCGAGGGGGCTGGGCCACGGCACCGTCAACTACCGGCTGCGCGACTGGCTGTTCAGCCGCCAGCGCTACTGGGGCGAGCCGTTCCCTATCGTCTACGACGAGAGCGGCACGGCCTACCCCCTGCCCGCCTCGATGTTGCCGCTCGCGCTGCCGGAGGTGCCGGACTACGCGCCCAAGACCTTCGCCGCGGACGACGCCGACAGCTCACCCGAGCCGCCGCTGTCGCGCGTGCCGGAGTGGGTCGAGACCGAGCTCGACCTCGGCGACGGGCGCGGGGTGCAGCACTACCGACGCGAGACGAACACGATGCCCAACTGGGCCGGATCCTGTTGGTACTACCTGCGTTACCTCGACCCGGCCAACCACGAGACGTTCTGCGACCCGGAGAACGAGCGCTACTGGATGGCGAAGCACCCCGATGCGGTGGCCGGCGCGCCGGCGGGGACGGCCGACCCGGGCGGGGTCGACCTCTACATCGGCGGCGTCGAGCACGCCGTGCTGCACCTGCTCTACGCCCGCTTCTGGCACAAGGTGCTCTTCGACCTCGGCCTGGTCTCCAGTGAGGAGCCCTTCCGCAAGTACTTCTCGCAGGGGATGATCCAGGCCTACGTCTACCGCGACGAGCGGCGCCTGCCGGTCGAGGCGTCCGAGGTCGAGCAGCACGGCGAGGGCGCCGACGCGACGTGGACGTGGCACGGCGAGCCCGTCACGCGCGAGCTGGGCAAGATCGGCAAGTCCTTGCGCAACGCCGTCAGCCCCGACGAGATGTACGACGTCTACGGCGCCGACACCTTCCGGGTCTACGAGATGTCGATGGGCCCGCTCGAGCTGTCGAAGCCGTGGGAGACGCGGGCGGTCGTCGGCAGCCAGCGCTTCCTGCAACGCCTGTGGCGCAACGTCATCGACGAGACCACGGGAGCGGTCCGGGTCACGGACGACGCCCCCGACGCCGCGACGCTGACCGCGATGCACCGCACCATCGCCGGGGTCCGGGAGGACTTCGAGCACCTCCGCTTCAACACCGCCATCGCCAAGCTCATCGAGCTGAACAACCTGCTCACCAAGCTCGAGGCGCCGCCGCGGGCGGTGGTCGAGGCGTTGACGCTCATGGTCGCGCCCGTCGCCCCGCACATCGCCGAGGAGCTGTGGCAGCGGCTGGGTCACGAGGGTGGCGTGACGTATGCGCCGTTCCCCGTTGCCGAGGCCGCGCTGCTCGTCGAGGAGCAGGTCACCTGCGTCATCCAGGTGCGGGGCAAGGTGCGTGACCGGGTCGAGGTGCCCGCGGACATCACGGAGGAGGCGCTGCGGGAGCTGGTCATGGCTCGCGACAAGGTCGTCGCCGCGACGCCGGACGGGGTGCGCACGGTCATCGTCCGACCGCCCCGGCTCGTCAACGTCGTCCCGGCCTGACGCGGGAGCGGGAGCGGGGTCATCGCGCAGGCTGAACGGTGACGTCCGCGCCCGGGGAGGAGCCGATACCGTGCCGCGGGTGAGCATCACCGTCGTCACCGACTCCACGGCATACCTGCCGGCGGAGCTGCTGGCCGCGGCGCCCGTTCGCGTCACCGTCGTGCCGCTGCACGTGGTGTTCGGCGGGCGGGAGCATCGCGAGGGCGTCGACGTGTCGGTCGCCGACCTGTCGGCGGCCCTGCGCGCGTTCGTGCCGGTGACGACGTCACGGCCCTCCCCGGCGGAGCTGCTCGCGGCCTACACGGCCGCGGCCGAGGCCGGGGCGACGGGGATCGTGTCGGTGCACCTGTCGTCGGAGATGTCGGGCACCTGCCAGTCGGCGCAGCTCGCCGCGCAGCAGAGCCCCGTGCCGGTCGAGGTCGTCGACTCGCGGTCCCTCGGCATGGCCATGGGCTACGCGGTGCTGTCGGCGGCGGAGGCGGCCGCAGCCGGTCGGTCGGCGAGACGGGTGGCGGACGTGGCCCGTGAGCGCGCCGCTGCGGCCGAGGTGGCGTTCTACGTCGACACCCTCGAGCACCTGCGGCGGGGCGGGCGGATCGGTGCGGCGTCGGCCCTCCTGGGCTCGGCGCTCGCCATCAAGCCCATCCTCACCCTCGACGACGGGACCATCCGGGCTCTGGAGCGGGTCCGCACCTCCAGCCGGGCCCTGGCCCGGCTCGCCGACCTCACCGTGGCCGCGGCCGGTCGCATGCAGGCCGCGGGTGCCGTCGTGGACCTCGCCGTGCAGCATCTCGACTCGGCCGAGCGGGCGCAGTCCCTCGCGACGACGTTGCGCGAGCGGCTCCCGGACACGGGGCGGCTCGTCGTCGCCGAGCTGGGCGCTGTCGTCGGTGCCCACGTGGGGCCGGGGACGCTCGCCGTCGTCGCCTCGCCCCGCCCTCGCTGACCGGCGGCGTCCACACCCCCCGACCGGCGCGTCCCACGGTCCACAGGGTCGACGCCGGTCGTCGCGGACGGCCGTGACCGGTCCCTACGGTCGCTCGTATGCCGCGTCCCCGCGCCCCCGTGCCGCCCGACCCCGAGCGGCTCGCCCGGCTGCTCGCGGCGGGGCGGGAGGCCCGTCGGGCGGCGTTCCGAGCCGGCGTGGAGCCGTGGGCGGCGGGCGGTGCGGGCCGTGGCGGAGGTCCTGGGGCCGGGCTCGGAGGAGACGAGGGTGGGGGTGACGGATGGGCCGAGGAGCCGGTGCCGGGCTGGGTACCGGACGCTGAGCCACCCGGCCCGGGCCCGAGCTGGCTCGACGACCCGTGGGACGCGCGGAGGCACGGTCGGGGCAGGGCGGAGGGGGGCGATGTCGTCGCGCGCGACCCGGGGGTGAGCGCGGCGGCCGAGGCTCCGGAGCCCACACCGGGCCGGCATCGACGTGGCCCGCGGGTGCTGACCCTTCCCTCTCCTGTGCGGGGCGCGCGGCTGACGGTGCCCTGGCGGGCGGTCATCGCTCTGCTCGCCGTCGTGGTCGTGGCGGGACTGTTCTTCGCGGTGCGGGTGGCTCGGGCGCGGGAGGCGGCCGCCCCGCAGGTCGTCCCGGCGGGCGGCGGTCTGGTCGGCCGGACCGCCCCACCGACCGCCTTCGGCTCTATCGGGAGCACGGTTGCCGGCCCGTCGGCGGGCGCATCGGCGGGCGCATCGGCGGGCGCCGGGTCCGGGGCCGGAGGGTCCGTGGCCGCTGGGTCCGTGGCCGCCGGGTCAGCACCGGCGTCGGGATCGCCCGTGACGTCGGGCAACCCGACAACCCGCCGTCTCGTCATCGACGTCGTCGGCCAGGTGGCCCACCCGGGGGTCGTCTCCGTCCCCGACGGGTCCCGGGTGACCGACGTCCTCACGGCCGCCGGCGGGGCCCTGCCCGGCGCCGACGTGCAGCGGCTCAACCTGGCCCGCCTCATCACCGACGGCGAGCAGCTCTTCGTCCCCCGACCGGGGGAGACGCCGCCCTCGCCCATCGGGGGCAGCGGTGGGACGGCCGGGGGGAGCGGGGGTGCCGGAGGCAACACCGGGGGCAGCACCGACCCCCCGGGCACCGGCGGGGTCGTCGACCTCAACACCGCCACCCTCGCCGCCCTCGACGGGCTGCCGGGGGTCGGCCCGGTGCTCGCCCAGCGCATCGTCGACTGGCGTACCGAGCACGGCCGGTTCACGAGCGTAGACGAGCTCGGCGAGGTCAGTGGCATCGGCGACAAGCTGCTCGGCCAGCTCCGTCCCAAGGTACGGGTCTGATGCCCCGACCATCACCCTCACCGTCCTCAGGGCCAGGGCCAGGGCCAGGGCCAGGGCCAGGGCCGGCGTCGGGACCCCGCCGAGTGACCGACCTCCGACTGCTCGTCCCCGCCCTCGCCGCGTGGTCGGCGGTCGCTCTCGCCCTGGGCCGTCCGGCCGACCAGGCCGCGCACGCCGCCGGGGCGACCGGCCTGCTGGGGGCGGGTCTCCTGAGCTGGACCGCGGTCTCGGTACGACGCCACCGGGTCGGCGCCGGAGTCGCTCACCGATCCCCGCGACACCGGCGGGCCGACGGTTCCGCGGCTCCCGCCGAGGTGACTCGCCGGCGGGTGGTCCCCGTCCTGGCCGCACTGGCCCTGTCGCTGCTGGCGGTGTCCCTCGGCCTCGCGGCCCTGGCTGCCGCGACCGCCGTGCGCGAGGCGGGGTCGCTGCACCAGCTCGCCGACCAGCGGGCCGCGGTGCGGCTGACCGCCACCGTCGTCTCCGACCCGCGGCAGTTGCCACCGCCCAAGGGCCGACCGGAGAGCGCTGCCTCCGTGCTCGTGCAGCTGTCGGTCGACGAGGTCGTCGGGCGAGGAGCCGTCTCGGCTGTCCAGTCACCCGTGCTCGTCTTCGGCGACGCGTCCTGGCTGGGCCTGCGATGGCAGGAGCGAGTGTCCGTCGCCGGCCGCCTCGCTCCGGCCGCCGACCCGGCCGATGACGTCGTGGCGGTGCTGACCCCGACGGGAGCGCCGGTCGTCATCGACGGGCCCGGACCCGTGGCCGTGGCCGCCCAGGACGTGCGCTCCCGCTTTGCTGAGGCCACCGACGGCCTTCCCGCGGATGCCCGGGGTCTGCTCCCCGGGCTGGTCATCGGCGACACCAGTCGCACCCCGCCGGAGCTCGACGACGCGATGCTCGTCACCGGGATGACCCATCTGTCGGCGGTCAGCGGGTCCAACGTCGCCATCGTGCTGACCGCGGCTCTCGGTCTGGCCCGATGGCTGGGGCTTCGCCGACGCTGGCGACCAGTCCTCGCCGGTGCCCTGCTGCTCGCTTTCGTCGTCCTCGTGCGTCCCGAGCCCAGCGTGGTGCGCGCTGCGGCGATGGGCGGCGTCGGTCTCCTCGGGCTCAGTGCCTCCCGCCGGCGGGCCGGGCTTCCCGCCCTCGCGGCAGCGGTCGTCGTCCTGCTCTGCTGGGACCCGTGGTTGGCGAGGTCCCCGGGGTTCGCTCTCTCCACCCTGGCCACGCTCGGCCTGCTGCTCTTCGCCGGGCCGTGGGGCGAGGTCGTCGGACGGCGGCTGCCGAGGCGGATCCGGGGGTGGGGGCCGGCGCTTGCCGTCCCGTGCGCGGCGCAGCTGATGTGCGCCCCGGTCATCGTGGTGCTGCAGGGAGCGGTGTCGGTCGTGGGGGTGGGGGCCAACCTGCTCGCGGCCCCGCTCGTCGCTCCCGCCACGGTGCTGGGCGTGACCACGGCTCTGCTCGCGGTCCTCTCGCCGAGCGTCGCCGCCGTCGTCGGGTGGCTCGCCGCCGTGCCCACGCTCGGGATCGCCTGGGTGGCGCGCACCACCGCCACCGTGCCGTTTGCGACGGTGCCCTGGCCGAGCACGGGGTGGGGAGCGTTCCTGCTGGCCGGGCTCTCGCTGCTGCTCGTCCTCGCCACGCCGTGGCTCGCTCACCACGCCCGGCGCCGGCCGCTCCTGCCGGTCGCCGGGGTCACCATCTCCCTGGCGCTCGTGGTCCCGACCCACACCCTGACCTGGCCCCCCACCGGGTGGCGGTTCGTCATGTGCGACGTGGGCCAGGGTGACGGTCTCGTGCTCTCCACCGGACCCGGTCGGGCGGTGGTCGTCGACGCCGGACCCGATCCTGGGCTCATCGACGCCTGCCTCACCCGGCTCGGCATCGGCGTCGTCGACGCCGTCGTGCTGACCCACTTCCACGCCGACCACGTCGACGGACTTCCCGGTGTCCTCCGTGGGCGCACCGTGCGCCAGCTGCTGACCACCCCGGTCCACGACCCCGACTACCAGTGGCGGGAGGTTGCCGACTGGGCCGGTGCGGCCGGCATCGTCGTGAGCGAGGTGCACGCCGGGGACGACCTCGCGTGGCCCTCGCTGACCGCCCATGTGTGGTGGCCGGCCCGCGTCATCCAGGCCGGGTCGGTGCCCAACAACGCCTCGGTCGTGCTCACCGTCGAGGTGGGCGGTCTGCGGCTGCTGCTCCTCGGGGACGTCGAGCGCGAGGCGGCGCACCAGGTATGGCTCTCCCTCGAGCAGTCGCGCTCGCCGCCAGACTTCGACGTGCTCAAGGTCGCCCACCACGGGTCGGCCAACCGGGACGACGAGCTGCTGGCGTGGGTGCACGCGCCGGTCGCCGTGGTCAGCGTCGGGGCCGGGAACGACTACGGTCACCCGGCGCCGTCGACGGTCAGCCGCCTCGTCCAGGACGGCTACCGGGTCTACCGCACCGACCTCGTCGGAGACATCGCCGTAGCCCCCGGGCCGGGACCGGAGCGGGACCCCACCCTGGGACCCCAGCAGGAACCCGTTCAGGAGGCCGTGCAGGACCCCGCTCGGAGCGCCGAGCCTGGTCCCGGAGCCAGCCCTCAGCCGGGATCCGCCTCGGGGCGATCGCCCGGCGTCGAGGTGTCGACGAGCCGTTGACCGACCTCGTCGAGCATCCGCTCGACCGCGCCGACGACGATGCTCAGGTGGCCCTCACCCGACTCCAGGTACGCCCGCGCCCCGGCCACGTGCTCGGCCAGCCAACGGCCGTGCGCGGCCGGCACCATGAGGTCGTCGCTGCCCTGCCATACCGAGACCGGGACGCCGTTCCGGGCGGGAGCGTCGAGGTCGAACCCCCAGGGGCGCAGGAAGGCCAGGTCGTCGTCCAGCCAGCCGTCCACCCCGTGCCGCAACCCCTCCTGGAAGCTCGCCAGGAGGAAGGGGGCGATGTCGGGCCGGCGGAAGATCTCCTGGTCCACCGCGGGGAGGAGTGTGCGCATCGCCTCGACGACCTCGCCGACGGTGCTCGACACCAGCTCGGGGACCTGCGCCTCGAGCAGCCGGCGCAGGGCCGCCTCTCCTTCTCCGGCCGCCCCGAACTCCTCGAGGTTGTCCTCGCCCATCCCGTCCAGGAAGTCGAGCCCGGACGCGTCGGAGGGGGCGACCCCGGCCATGAGCACAGCGGCGCGCACGCGATGGGGCAGCTCGGCGGCCGTGGCGAGGGCGTGCGGGCCCCCGCCCGACCAACCGGCCACGACGCAGTCGTCCGCACCGACGTGGTCGAGGACGGCTGCGGCGTCCGGGACGACGTCGACGACCCGGCGGCCGGGGTGCCGGGTGGAGGAGCCGTACCCGGCTCGCGAGAAGGTGACGAGACGCATACCGCGCTCGTGGGCGGCCTCGCGCAGGAAGGGCGGTGGCGTCACCGCCCCCGGAGTGCCGTGGTGGTAGAGCAGCACCGTTCCGCCGGCCGGGCCCGAGACCTCGACGTCCAGGACCCGGTCGCCGACGCTGACCCTCGTCCTCGTACCGTCGTCGGCGGTCATGCGGGCACGAACGACTGGCTGCGGGCGCTCTCGCTGAGCGCGTCGAGGGTGGCCCGCACCGCCGGCACCCGTTGCAGGTCCTCGGTGGTGACGGAATGGATCTGCCGGCGGGATGCGGGCTGCAGCGACAACGTTGCGACCTCCTGGGTGTGGGCGGCGGCAAGGATGAGGTCGGGCACCAGCGCCACGCCGAGCCCGGCGCTGACCAGGCCGAGGACCGCGATGTAGTCCTCGGTCTCGAAGGACACCGTCGGGGCGAAGCCGGCCTGACGGCTGAGCGACAGCAGGTGCCCCCGGCAGCGGGGGCAGCCGGCGATCCAGCTCTCGTTGGCGAAGTCGGAGAGGCGCACCTGCTCCTGCCCGGCCAGGGGGTGGGTGAGCGGCACCGCCAGCCGCACCTCGTCGTCGAGCAGCTTCTGGCTGACGAGGTTGTCGAGGTCCTCGCCGCGTCCGATGTCGGTGCCCTCGTAGGCGAAGGCGACTGCGATGTCGCACTCGCCGGCGCGCAGGGCCGCCAGCGACTCGGGGGGCTCGCCCTCGCTGAAGGTCACGGACACCTCGGGGTAGCGCTCCTTGACCAGGGCCAGGGCGCGCGGCACGAGCGACGCCGACGACGACGGGAAGGCCATCAGGCGCACCCGGCCCGCCCGGAGCCCGGCGATCGCCGCGACTTCCTCCTCGGCCGCGTCGAGGGCGCTGAGCACGCCCACCGCGTGCCGGGCCAGCACCTCACCGGCCTCGGTCAGACGCACGTGCCGGCCGATGCGCTCGACGAGCACCGTCCCCGTGCGCTGCTCCAGCCGGCGCACCATCTGGGAGACCGCGGGCTGGGAGTACCCGAGGGCGATGGCGGCCCCGGTGAAGCTGCCCTCGTCGGCGATGGCCCTCATCACGCGGAGCCCGGCGGCATCGATCATGAGGAACATGATATAACGCCGGGTTATCCAACATCGCACGACCAGAACAACACGGTATGCCGCTGGGGCGAGGACGGGACCCGTCCCGTCCTCGTGGCATCCCCGTCCGCCACCCGCCCCGCCTCCCGCACAGACCCGTCCGGCGACCGTCAGGTCCGGGGCCCGACGCATACTGGCCCCATGTCCTTCGTCGCCGGCGCCGAGCAGCAGACGGCCCCCGGGGAGCTCGCCGACCTGGTCGCCCTCGTGCACACCGGCGACTGTGTCGTCCTCAGCGGCGCCGGTCTGTCGACCGAGTCCGGGATCCCGGACTACCGCGGGCCGGACGGCACGCGACGCGTCACACCGATGCAGTACGCCGAGTTCGCCGGCTCCAGCAACGCGCGTCGGCGCTACTGGGCCCGCAGCTACATCGGCTGGCAGCGGTTCTCCCGGGCCCGGCCGAACTCCGGCCACCGGGCGGTCGCTCGGCTCCAGGAGGCGGGACTGCTGCGGGGCCTGGTCACGCAGAACGTCGACGGGCTGCACCAGGCGGCGGGGGCCCGGGACGTCGTGGAGCTGCACGGCAGCCTGGACGTCGTCGTCTGCCTGACGTGCGGGGACCGCACGGGACGGGCCGCGCTGCACGAGCGCCTGGCGCAGGCCAACCCCGGCTTCGTCGACCTCGTCCGCGGCGCGGCGCCTGACGGCTCGCAGGTGTCGAGCCAGATCCGGCCCGACGGGGACATCGTGCTGGACGACGAGGTGGCCTCGCGCTTCCACCTGCCGGCGTGCCTCGTCTGCGGCCGGGACACGCTCAAGCCCGACGTCGTGTTCTTCGGTGAGTCCGTGCCGAAGCCGACGGTCGAGCACTGCTTCGACCTCGTGGCGGGCGCCCGATCGCTGCTCGTGCTCGGCTCGTCGCTGGCGGTGATGAGCGGCTACCGCTTCGTGCGGCGAGCGGCGAAGGACGGCATCCCGGTCGCGATCGTCACCGCGGGCCCCAGCCGCGGTGACCCCGAGGCGACCCTGCGGCTGCACACCCCGTTGGGCGAGACTCTTGGTCGGCTGGTCGCCGACCTCGCCGACGAACGCCGGATCGATGGCGGACCCGCGGCCCGCTGAGCCGGCTCAGATGCGGCGCAGCACCGCCGTGACCTTGCCTAGGATGACTGCGCCGTCGCCGTCGATGGGGGAGTAGTCGGCGTTGTGCGGCATCAGCCAGATGTGGCCGTCGCGCCGCTTGAACGTCTTGACCGTCGCCTCGTTGTCGAGCATGGCGGCGACGATGTCGCCGTTGTCGGCCGTCGGCTGCTGGCGGACGACCACCCAGTCGCCGTCGCAGATGGCGGCGTCGACCATCGAGTCGCCGACGACCTTGAGGAGGAACAGCGACCCCTCGCCGACGAGCTGACGTGGCAGCGGGAAGACGTCCTCGACGACCTCCTCGGCCAGGATCGGTCCGCCGGCGGCGATCCGGCCGACGACCGGCACGTAGGAGGCCTCGGGACGGGTGTCACCGATGCCGGTCTCGTCGACGGAGGTGTCGGCCGCCCCGGACCCCCGGGAGGAACGCCCCCCGGATGACGAGCCGGTCGCGCCCGTCGAGTGCCCGATGATCTCGCCGGCGCGGCGGTCACCAGAGCGGTAGCCGCGCTCCTGCGGGTCGGTGTCGGGGGAGACGACCTCGATGGCCCGGGGACGGTTGGGGTCGCGTCGGATGAAGCCCTTGCGCTCGAGGGCGGCCAGCTGGTGGGCCACGCTGCTGGGGCTGGTCAGGCCGACCCACTCGCCGATCTCGCGCAGGCTCGGCGGGTAGCCGCGGCGGTCGACCGAGTTGCGGATCACTTCGAGGACGCGGCGCTGCCGCACCGTGAGGCCTGCTCCCAGCCCTCCGTCGGCGCCTCGCTCGGGCATCTCGTGCACCTCAGCCATGGTCCTCAACTCCTTCGACGGGGTGGTGCCGGAAGCCGGATCCGCGGCTCGGGGGAGGGATGTCAGACCTCGGTGCTGGACTCTCTCCCATGGCCCGAGACTACGACCCTCGAACGTCCGTACCAAACACCTGTTCGAGGCGTGTCTCGACTTTCTCGAACATCCGTGCTACAAAATCCCCATCACCTCGTTCGTACACCCGTTCGACGCCGGACAGCTTCCTCAGGACCCCGGCTCGCGCAGGCACCCGGACGTCGATCCCCCTGGAGGCCCCGATGAGTGCAGCTCTTGCCCTCGACCCCCGCGTGCGCGCCCTGCACCCGGACGAGCAGTGCGGTTCGGCCTTCCCGGACGGCCCCACCCACCCGGCGGAGCTCGCGCCGCGGATGCCCGACGGGCGTCCCCGCCTGCGCCTCGTCCCCACCGGGCCGCAGGTCGGCGATGCGTCGGCGGCGCTGACGATGACCCGCCGCGGCCGGCTGCTGCGCTCGGGGCTCGTCGCCGCCGTCACCCTGGCGGTCGCCTGGACGGTCGTCTCCGCGATCACCGCCGGAGCGGCCGCTGCCCACGTCGTCACCGTGACGCGCGGCCAGACCCTGAGTGAGATCGCGGCCCGGCAGCTGCCCGATCTGCCGGTGCGCGACGGTGTTGCGGCGCTCCAGCTCGCCAACGGGCTCAACACGAGCGACATCCACGCCGGCCAGGTCCTGACAGTCCCCGACGCCGGCTGACCCCCCCAGACGGCGCCAGGCCTCGACCCCCTGGCTGCCGACCTCGACACGAGGCAGACGCCGCCCACCGGCCAGGTGGGCGGCGTCTGGTGTCTCCGACCTCGGGCATCACCGCGCCGGCCGGCCGTGCGTCCGCGGTTCGCCTCACGGTGGAGCCGTCCGCGCCGGGCCGCGCCAGGCTCGCGCGAGCCTGTGGACAGCGGACCGCACGGATCCCCGCGGCTTCCTATCGTCATGAGATAGGTGCGGCAGGCGCGAGCAGGAGGTCGGGATGCGGTTCGCCATCGACGCGGAGACGGTGTCGGGGCTGGGCGCCCTCGTCGGCGGGTCCGTCGTCGACGTCGGGCCGGTGGACCTCGCCCCCATCGTCGCCGCCGTGATCGAAGCGATGCCGGGAAGCCTCAGCGCCCAGACGGTCGGCGTGGTGGCCGACCTCCAGTGTCGCCTGCAGGAAACGTTGGCCATGCTCCAGCAGGAGGGGGGCCGGCTGCGCCTGGCCGCCGAGCAGTATGCCGCCGCCGACCGCGTCGTCGTGACCAGGACCGCCCTGGGCGTCTCGGCCACGCCGTTCGGCGGCCCTGACCCGGGGCGGCTGGCCCGACCATGAGCGCTTTCGGGGTGGTTCGCACGTGGCGCAGCGCGCCGGTGTCGGTGTCGGCGACGTCGACGCTGGGCGACCGGCTCGACGAGACGGTGAGCCGCCTCGCCGGGTACGGCTTCGGGACCACGGTCGGGTCAGGCGACGGACCTGGCCCGGTCTGGTCGGGGGTGGCCGCCGAGATCGCGGCGGAGCGGCATCACCAGCTCCTGCTGAGACTTGCCCGGCTCGCTGCCGCGGTGAGGACGCTGGACGCGGCCCTACGCCGTACGAGCACGAGCCTGGCCTCGGCCGAGACCCTGTCGCTGCAGGCGGCGACGTGCGCCGCGGCGGCCGGGGGGCGGCTCGACGACGCGGGGCGCTACCTCGACCTCAGCGGCTCCACGGCGGCCACGCCCGACACGTTCGGCCCGGCGGCATCGGCCGGCCGGGCCGGCACGGGTCACTCGGCCGGTGGCCCGGTCGGCCTCGGCGACCTGGCCGAGACCCTGGCCGCCCGCGCCGTCGCCGAGGCCCGATGGGCCGACGAGGCACTGGCCGCGGCGCTGCGCGCGCTGGAGCCCGACCTCGCCAGCCCCCCCAGCTCCGTCCCCCTCGCCCGGCCCGCCGGGCGGGTCGTTCCCGCCGCCTCCGCCATCGCCGACCTGACGGGCGGGACGGCCGGTGCGGCCCTGGCCGACCCCACTCAGCGACTGGCCTGGTGGGACGCGCTGACCCCCGACGCGCAGCAGGAAGCGGTCACCGCGCAGCCCGACCTCGTCGGCACCACCGACGGCATCCCCGCCTGGGCGCGCGACCGAGCGAACCGACTGCGGCTCGTTCGCGCCGACGACGCGCTGCGGGATGCCGCCGAGCGGCTGCGCCCGTCCGGACCAGACCACGGGTCCTCGGCGGCGCTCGGGCCCGAGACGGGAGCGGCGACCGTAGGCCTGCTGGCCGGGGCGGCCGGCCGCGCGGCATCCCTGCGGGTCCGCTCCCGACAGGAGGCCCTCACCGCCGTGGAGCGGGTGCTCGCGACATCGGACGGACAGCGTCGCCAGCTGCTCGTGCTCGACCTGTCGGGGCCGTCGCCGCGCGCGGCCGTGGCGGTCGGCGACGTCGACCGGGCACAGCACGTCGCGGTCGTCGTCCCGGGGTTCACCACGACGGTCGCCGGGGACCTCGACGGGTCCGACCGGCTCTCGGCGCAGCTGGCGGATGTCGCCCGCCGGGAGGCCATGGGGTGGGGCGACCGGGGTCAGGTCGCCGTCGTCAGCTGGCTGGGCTACGACGCGCCCCAGGCCACCGACACCCTCAGCTCACGCTCGGTCGTCCTGCAGACGAGCGCCCAGGCGGGGGCTGACGCCTTGGCCCCGTTCCTGCGCGGGCTGCCTCCGAACGCGCACCTCACCGTCGTCGCGCACTCCTACGGCTCGACGACCGCCGGGCTCGCGCTCGCGAGGGGCGGCACCGGTGTCGACGACCTCGTGGCCATCGGCTCGCCCGGGCTGGGCGTTCGCTCGACCCGGGCCCTCGGCCTTCCTGCGGCCCACGTCCACGTGCTCGAGGCCGTCGACGACCCCGTGGCGGACCTCGGCTGGTTCGGCGCCGACCCGAGCCGGCTGGCCGGGGTCGACCGGCCGTCCACCGATGCGGCGGTTCGGACCGACGGGACGACGGGCCTGCAGTCGGTCGGCCACAGCGCCTATCTCACCCCTGGCACGACGAGCCAGTGGAACATCGCTGCCATCGTCGTCGGCCTGCCGGCAGTCGCCGGTCGGGCGCCGACCGCGGTCCGGAGCTGGTGACCGGCCGTGCCCAGGTCCCTCAGGTCACGACCTGGATGTCCTTGACCTTCCAGCCGTTCGACCAGCTCAGCGTGACGAGGAACTGCCGCCGCCGTTCGGTCCCCGTCGCGACAGCGGCACGGCCCAGGTCGATGACGGCCGCCGCCTGCTGGTCGAGATCGCTGACCACCGTGGCGGTCGTCCCGCTCAGGGTGTCGGCCTTGACGCTCCGCACGACGAACGGCGGGTCGGCGTAGCGCTGTCGGTCGGCGACAAGGGCCTCGGCCCCCCGAGACGTATGCCGCGCACGGGGCGCTCGAGGAAGAGCGGGGCGAGGATGTCGGGGTTCGGCTCCATCTGCGGACGGCTGAACTGCGCCCAGAAGGAGGAGACGAAGGCCGCGGAGCCGGCCTTGGTCTTCTCCTTCGCCGCCGAGGGCACCGGGGTGGGTCGTCGCGGTGGACGGCGGCATGAGCGACGCCGCGATGCCCTGGCACCCGCTCCGGGCCGCGGCCCCGGCTGCGAGCACCACGCATACCCACACCCGAAGGCCCCGCCCACGTCGTCCGTCCTGTCCCCCCGGCATTCAGACATCCACGTACATCCGCCGCGCCCGGGGAAATCCGTGCTTCAGCAGCCGTACCGGGCGCGGATGAACTCCCGGGCGTCCTTGGCGAGGGCCATGGAGTCCGTCCACGTGTTGCGCCAGATGGCGAGGGTGGACGACAGGGTCGGGTGGACGACCTCCGACGAGAACGACTCGAAGGTGAGGACCCCGTCGTAGCCCACGTCCTTCAACGCGGTGAAGAACTCCTCGAACGGCACCGAGCCCGTGCCGAGCGCCCCGCGGTGCGACTCACCCAGGTGCACGTAGCCGAGCCGCCCGGCCTCGGCCGCCGCGTGCACCGCTCCGGCGAACGAGACCTCCTCGATGTTCATGTGGTAGACGTCGAGGTGGGCCATGACGTTGGGCCGGTCGACGTCAGCGATGAAGGCGAGCGTCTGCTCCGTCGTGTTGAGGACGTTGGTCTCGTACCGGTTGCAGAACTCCAGCCCGAGGGTGACTCCCGCCGGCGCCGCGATGTCTGCCAGCCACGCGATCGACTCGACCGAGTTGGCCCGGCCCCGCTCGGTGACGGGCGCCGCATACCGGCCGAGCTTGGAGAAGAGCACGCCGCCCAGATAGCTGCCACCGATGTCGCGGGTGAGATACACCGCCGTTTCGAGGAGCCGGCGGCCCCGCGCCACGACCTCGGGGTCGTCGCTCGAGATGTCGGTGTCCTCGCCGAGACCCAGGGAGACGTCCCCCAGGATCTCATTCTCCTGCAACAGCTTGGCGGTCATGTCGGCGTCGAAGCGGTCGGGGTCGAGGGCCGCCAGCTGGATGAGGTCGTAGCCCGCCTCCTTCGTCGACGCGATGGCGGTGCGCGCCTCGTCGGGTGACCATCCGCCGACCCAGCACAGGGCGTGGATGCCGATGAGGTTGCGAGGTGTGTCGGTGGCGCTGGCGGTCTCGGTAGCGGTCATGGTGTGGGCTCCTGTCGTCGGTGGTGAAGGGTCATCGCATGAAGGCTTGTGGCACACCGGAGTCCACCGGCACGACGAGGCCCGTGGTCACCGGGAGCGAGCCGTTGGTGAGGGCGACGACCGCGGAGGCGACGTGCTCGGGGAGGACCTCCTCCTTGAGCACGGTGCGCTGGGCGTAGTACTTGCCGAGGTCCTCCTCGGCGACGCCGTACGTCTTGGCCCGCGAGGCGCCCCACCCCCCCGCGAAGATGCCCGACCCGCGCACGATGCCGTCGGGGTTGATCCCGTTGACCCGCACCCCGATCTCGCCCAGCTCGGCGGCCAGCAGCCGCACCATGTGGGCCTGGGCCGCCTTCGCCGATGAGTAGGCGATGTTGTTGGGCCCCGCGAACACGGCGTTCTTGGAGCAGACGTTGATGATGTCCCCGCCCAGCTCCTGGGCCCGCAGGACCGGCTCGACGGCCTTGGCCACCGCGAAGGACCCGCGCGGCATGATCTGGTACTGCAGGTCCCAGTCCTCGAACGTCGTGTCGCCCAGCGAGCCGGCCCGCGTGATGCCCGCGTTGTTGACGACGAGGTCCACCCCGCCGAAGGCCAGCACCGCGTCCGCGACCGCGGCGTGCACGGCTGCCGCGTCGGTGACGTCCACGACCACGGCGGCGGCCCGGTCCGGCCCGCCCAGCTCCTGCGCGACCTCGTCGACCTTGTCACGGTCGAGGTCCGCCACGACAACGTTGGCCCCCTCGGCGGCCAGCGCGCGCACGGTGGCCAGGCCGATGCCCGAGGCCCCGCCGGTGACGAACGCGATACGTCCGGCGTGGGCCTTCGGCTTCGGGCGTCGTTGCAGCTTCAGCTCTTCCAGGATCCAGTACTCGACGGCGAACTTCTCGGCCTCGTCCACCGGGGCATAGGTCGAGACCCCCTCCGCGCCGCGCATGACGTTGATGGCGTTGACGTAGAACTCGCCGGCGACCCGGGCCGTCTGCTTGTCGGCGCCGAACGAGAACATGCCCACGCCGGGCACGAGGATGATCGCGGGGGCCGCTCCACGCATGGCCGGCGAGCCAGCCGTCGCGTGGCGCTCGTAGTAGCCGCGGTACTCCGCGCGGTACTCAGCCTCGAGCTCGCTGAGCCGGGCGACGACCTCCCCCACGGGCGCCTCGGGAGCCGTGTCGAGCAGCAGTGGTCGCACCTTGGTCCGCAGGAAGTGGTCCGGGCAGCTCGTCCCGAGGTGCACGAGGTCGTGGCACTTGTCCCGCGACAGGAAGTCGAGCACCGCCTCGCTGTCGTCGAAGTGCCCTACGGCTCGCGAGTCACGGGAGGCCACCGCCCGTAGGGCCGGGAACAGCTCGGCGGCCCGCGCCCGTCGAGTGTTGTCGGGCAACGGCTTCCGGCTCTCGTCCACGGCACCGAACGGCTCGCTGACCGAGTTCGCCTCGAGGTATGTCGCGGCCTCCCGGATGATCCGCAGGCTGCGGGCCTCCACCTCGTCACTGGTCTCACCCCAGGCGGTGAGCCCATGGCCGCCGAGGACGGCTCCGATGACTCCCTCCCGGGCGGCGAGGTCGCGCATCGTGCGCCCGAGCTCCCAGCCGGGTCGCTTCCACGGCACCCAGGCCACTGCGCCGCCCCAGATCTTCTCGACCAGCTGCGGCCCGTCGGCCGCACAGGCGAGCGCGATGACCGCGTCGGGGTGCAGATGGTCGACGTGCGCCTGCTCGACGAGACCGTGCATCGGGGTGTCGATCGACGGAGCGGCGCCGACGGCCCCGTGGCCGCAGTACGCGAAGAGCCCCACCATCTCGTCCTCGTGCTCCACCCCGCGGTAGACCCGGTCGAGGTCGAGGAGCCGGTCGCGCTCGAGGACGGCCAGGCCCGGGGCGGTGAGCGTCCCGAGGTCGCCGCCGGATCCCTTGACGTACAACAGGTTCACGGGTTCGCCGCTCGCCGGGCTGGTCACCGTCACCGTGGCCGACGTGTTGCCACCGCCGTAGTTGGTGACCGCGCGGTCGGAGCCGAGCCGGTTGCTCCGCGCCAGGAGGTCACGTACCCCCTGCGGCAGGCCGTCGGCCTGCTCGTCGGGGAGTGAGGTGGGGGTCGGGTCAGACACGGGTGGCTCCTTGCCGTGGGGGGTGGGCGGTGGCCGTGGCCACCAGGTCGAGGAAGCGGCGATACCGGTCGGTCAGCGCCGCGGTCTGGTCGGGTTCGGGAGACAGGCACGTCGGAGCCGCGACGAGGGCGGCCACCGTCCGGGCGAAGGGCACTCCGGTGGCGGCGACCCCGTGGGCGGCCAGGATCGCCGCGCCCACCGCGCTGCCGCCCGGCCCGGCCACAGCCACCTCGGCGATGCCGGTCACCCCGGTGAGCGTCGTGGCGCGGATCCGGTTCCACACCGCGCTCGCGGTCGCCCCGCCCGCGAGGACGTGACGCCGGCCTGCACCGTCGCCCGGGTCGGGAAGCGCCTCGAGGTCGGACAGCACCTCGAGGCCGAGCCGCTCGACGAAGGCCACCCCGTCGAGGACCGCGCGGTATGCGTCGTCGGGGCTCACCGGGTCGGCGGACGCGAGCGGTGGCATGGCGCGGTCGGCGACGGGGAAGCGCTCGCCGGGGCGGGACAGGGGGTAGCGCACAACCGTGCTCGGCCGGCCGGCCACGCGCTCGTCGGCGGCCACCAGGTCGGTATCAGGGAAGTCGGAGGTCAGGACTCCGGCCCCCGAGCTGGACGCGCCGCCCGCCCACCACGCCCCGTCGGGCCCGAGGTGGGAGTAGACCGCGCCGTCGCGGCTCTCCACGCGCCGGTCGCACACCGCCTTGAGCACGAGGGTCGTGCCGAGAACCCCCACGGAGTCACCGATGCGCACGGCACCCGTGGCGATCTGTGCGGTGCATCCGTCGGTCATGCCCGCCACGACGACGACACCGAGAGGTAGGCCCAGGTGCCGGGCGACGTCCGGTGCGACCCGCCCCAGCACGGTCCCCGGGCGCACGAGCTCCGGCAGCCGCTCGAGCGGGATCCCCAGCTCTCGCAATGCGTCCGAGGGCCAGGTGGCATGAAGAGGGTTGATGCCTGCCTTGAGCGGGTGGGAGGTGTCCGAGGCCACGGGTGCTCCGGTCAGGGCGGCTCCCACGACGTCGGCGCTCGAGGCGAACCGCCGGGGGGAGAGGGCCTCCTGAAGGGCCAGGATCCGACCGAGGGTCGGCGCCACGGCGAGACGGAGCTGGGCGAGCCGGGCCGTGTGCGAGGAGTCGTCGTAGAGCCGGGCCGGTCCCACCGGGCGGCCGTCGCTGTCACACGGCACCACGGTGCCGGACGTGCCCGTCGCCGAGAGGGCGACCACCTCGCGGGCGCGGTCGCCGAGGTGCTGCGTGACCCGGCGGACGAGATCCAGCGCCACGGCGGCATACGTCGCCGCTTGGAGGGACACGCCACCGGGGGCGCGCTCCGGCGGGGCGAGCGGCGCGTCGGCCGCGGCGACGAGCTGTCCGGTCTCGAGGTCGAGGGCCACGCACCGGGCCGAGGCGGTGGCGAGGTCGACGCCGAGCGCGATGCCGCTCATCGGCGGGCGCGGGGGAGGATGACGTCGGCGACCGTGGTGAGATCCGGCACGGCGAGGTCGGCCTCGGCGAGCTGGGCCGCGGTCGGGTGCGGCGGGGCCTCGCCGCGGGTCACCCAGATGGTGGCGATGCCGAGCGCCGCTGCCGGCCGGACGTCGGTGTCGAGCCGGTTGCCGATGTGCACGGTGTGCTCGGGCCTCGACCCGGCCTCACGTAGCGCCCAGTGGAAGAACTCGGGACTCGGCTTCTCGTGGCCGACGACCGCGGAGATGCCCCACACGTCGACGAGCCCGGCGTAGCCGTCCCGCTCCAGCGCGCGCACCGTGTCCTGCTCCTGGTTCGCCACGATGGCCAGGGTCACGTGACCGTGCAGGGCCCGGAAGAGGGCGAGCGCGTCGGGGTAGGCCGTCCCCGCGGGATGGGTCCAGTGCACCGCGGTGCGGCGGGCCAGCTCGTCGCGCAGGCCCGCGTCCCCCAGCAGCTCGCTGGCGAGGGCGCGGCGCAGGCTTCCCGACTGGGCGGCGCGCACGGCGTCGTAGACCCGGTCGAAGTCGGCGGCGTCGACCGGGGGGCGGCCTTGCTCGGCCCGCATCTCGTCCAGTCCGCGGCGCACCGCGGCCGCGAAGCTGTGGTCGGGGTAGATCGGTCCACCCACGTCGCAGAAGACGGCGTCGACCCGGTCGGGCAGGGACATGCTCATCGACCTCGCGCGAGGTTGGCGCGGCGCTCGGCGATGTCGTCCCGGGCGAAGAACTTCTCGACCTGGGCGTCGGTCAGCCCCCGTGTGCCGCCGACGGCGTAGGCCGTGGCGCGCACGCGGGCGCCCTTGACCGCCATGGTCGAGACGGCCTCGACCCCGGCCGTGGTGGGGGCGACGGCGACGATGCCGTGGTTGGCCAGAAGCACGAGCTGGGGCAGCGCGCCGTGCCGCTCGGCATACCCGCGCAGCTCCTGGAGGTAGACACGGCCGAGGTCGATGCCGGGGGTGGCGTAGGGCACGAACAGCGGACGCCCCACGACGACCGCCTCGTCGGAGTAGACGATCTGGGCCCAGGCCTCCTCGGCGCGGACGCTGGCCAGCAGCCCGACGACGTCGGTGGGGTGGGTATGCCCGACGAAGCGCGCTGCTCCCGGCCCACCGATGGTGCGCCCCACCGCGTGCACGGCGGCGTGGACGACGGTCTCGATCGACGCCCGACGTGGACCGGCGCCACCGGGGCGCTCGGAGCGGGGGACGAGCAGGAGGTCGCTGAGGTCGCGCTGCGTGGCGGCCGGGTCCTCGACGACCGCGACCACCGCGTCGACGTCGACCACGCAGAAGTCGTCGGCCGTGGACTCGGCCAGGCTCGCCCCGGACGCCTTGACGACCAGCCGACCGTCGTCCAGCAGCTCGGAGGTGTTGCCTTCCGCAAGGACGGCGAGGTCTCGGTGTGGCTCGCCGAGAAGCCTTGTGAGAGTGAGCAGCTCGCTCGAGGTGAGGCTCGGGTCCCACGCCGTGGACGTCATCGGGTGCCTCCGTAGCGACGCTGGGTGAGGCCGTTCAGCAGCGCGGCGAAGATGAGCACGGTGCCCAGCGCGAGGAGCTGGAACTGGGTGCCGTCGTTGCCCGTGAAGGCCAGGAGGATGCCGGCGTTCAGCCAGGTGATGAGGAGGGTGGCGAGGACGACGCCGGCGACCCGGCCCACCCCGCCGGTGATGGCGACGCCGCCGAGGACGGCGACCGTGATCGCCGGCAGGGCCAGGCCGTTGCCGGTCGTCCCCGCGTCTGGGCGGGCCGAGGCGAACTGGGCCCCGATGTAGACGGCCACGAGGCCGGCCACGACGCCGGCGATGACGTAGGCGGTGAAGCGTGAGCGGCGCACGTCCAGCCCCGACCACTCGGCCGCGACGTCGTTGGTGCCGATGGCGAACAAGCGGCGTCCGTAGGTCGTGCGGGTGACCACGAGCCAGACGACGACGACCGCGGGCACGAGGAACGTGAAGACGCCGAGCGGCACGTCGGGCAGGGCCCTCCCGATGACGGGGATCTCGACCGGTCGGGTGATCGAGTAGAGCTCGGCGATCCGGCGGTCCGAGATCGGGGTGGAGTTCGTGAGGACGAGGGCCAGGGACTTGTAGGCGTAGTAGCTGGCGAGGGTCGCGATCAGGGCCGGGAACCGCAGGTAGGCCACCATGAAGCCGTTGACGGCGCCGAGCAGGGCCCCGACGACGACGGCCAGGACGACGGCGGCGAACAGGCTCCAGCCCCACCGTCCGTAGGCGAAGCCGAAGACCATGCCGGTGAGCGAGACCATGGCCCCGATCGACAGGTCGATGCCGCCTCGCCCCGAGACGATGACGACGAGCTCGCCGAGCGCGAGCAGGCACAGCGGCACGGCGTCGACGAGGGCGCCGGCCAGGTAGTCCGCGTCGTAGGCGCCGGTGAGGTAGCCGCCGAGGTCGAGCGCGGTCATCCAGACGAGGACGACGACGAGCAGGGCCGCCAGCAGGACGATGCGCTGGGTCAGCAGGGCCCGGACGCCGCGGGAGAGCAGGCTGGGCGTCGCGTCCGCCGGTGGCTGCTCCGGGGCCGGCTGCTGGCTCGGGGCCGGGGCGCTGGTCTGGCTCATCGGCGCTGCCTCGCTCGCTGTCGCAGGAGGTCGGCGCCGACCGCGATAGCGATCGCGACGCCGACGAAGAAGTCGGAGAGCTGGCTGGGCCAGCCGAGCTGGGTCACCCCGGAGGCGACGGTCTGCACGAGCAGGGCACCCAGCACGGTGCCGAGCACCGACCCACGTCCGCCCGTGATCGACGTGCCCCCGATGACCACGGCGGCGATGACGGCGAGCTCGCGGCCGCTCCCGATCGTCTGGTCGAGCGTCGAGGTACCCGAGGCGACGGTGAAGACGGCGGCCACGCCGACGAGCAGGCCGGTCAGCGCATACGTCATGACCGTGTAGCGCTGGACCCGGATGCCGGCGAGCCGCGCGGCCAAGGGGTCGCCGCCGATCGCGTAGAGATGGCGGCCGCCGCGCGCGTGACGCAGGTAGACCCACGCCACCACGGCGACGAGGAGCGTGAGCACGAAGCTGTGGGGGAGGCCCAGGGTGCGCCCGCCCTCGCCGCGGCCGAAGAACTCGAGGGTGCCGGGGATGCCGTTCACGGTCTGGCTGCCGAAGATCTGCCGCCCGACGAACTGGAAGAGGTTGGCTGTGCCGAACGTGATGATGATGGCGTGTACGTGGCCGTAGGCGATGAGCAGGCCGTTGACCAGCCCGAGCACCGCGCCCAGCACCATCGCGGCGAGGATCGCGACGACGAGCGAGACCCCTTGGTCCACCAGCAGCTTCGCGGTGGTCACCCCGGTCACCATCATCGCGCCGCCCACGGAGACGTCGATGCCGCCGGTGATGATGACCATCGTCATGCCCACGCCCATGAGGGCGATCGGGGCGACCGAGGCGAGCAGGGGCTGCCACGACCCGGCGGTCGCGAACGCCGGCGTGGTGAACGAGAGCACCACCCAGAGGATGACGAGGATGCCGACGAGCACCCACTCCTGGCCGGTCACTGGGGCCGGGAGGATGCGCCGGGCGACCCGGGTGGGCCGGGCGTTCGCGGGCCGCTGCAGCGGCGGTGTCGTCGTCATGCCTGCTCCCGCACCGGGTCGTCGGTATGCGTGTGCCGTGCGGGCTCCGAGTCCGCCGGGACGTCGTCACCGGGTGGCGAACCTGACCCGGGGTCGTCGCCGCCGGCCGCCGCGGCCAGGACGTCGGCTTGGGCGGCCCCCGGACCGAACTCCGCTGAGGTGGTGCCGGCCCTCACGATGAGGAGCCGGTCGCTGATCCGGAGAGCCTCGCTGAGGTCCGACGTCGCGACGAGGACCGCAGTGCCCTCGTCGGCCAACGTGGCGATGATCCGGTGGATCTCCTCCTTGGCCCCGACGTCGACGCCCTGGGTCGGCTCCGCGAGCACGAGCACCGGCGGCCGCTCGACGAGCTGGCGGGCAAGGACCACCTTCTGGGCGTTGCCGCCCGACATGGCCGAGATGGGCTGCCGCTCGCTGGGGGTCTTGATGGAGAGCCGCCCGATCATGTCCTTGGCCACGGCCGTCTCGCGCTTGCGGTCCATCCACAGCCGGGCCTTGGAGAGGAGGGGCAGGTGGCCCACGGAGATGTTGAAGGCGATGGGCTGGAACGAGAACATGCCCTGCGCCTTGCGGTTGGCCGGCAGCAGGGCGATGCCCGACCGCTGCGCTGCCCGCGGGTGCTTCGGGGCGAACGGCTTGCCTTCCAGCAGGATCCGGCCCGAGGTGGCGTGCCGCATCCCGTAGACCGCTTCGGCGATCTCGGCCACCCCGGAGCCGACCAGCCCGTAGAGGCCGACGATCTCTCCGGGGCGCACGCTGACGTCGACGTCGTGGAAGTGCCCGTCCACGGTGAGACCCTCCAGCACCAGGCGCGGCTCTTTGCCCTGCGGCTCCCGGGCCTCGGTGTGCTCCTCGATCGCCCCGCCCACCATGAGCTCGACGATGCGGCGCAGGGTGAGCTCACCGATGTCCCACGTGCCGACCGTCCGGCCGTCGCGCATCACGGTGACCTTCTGGCAGATCCGGAACAGCTCGTCGAGGCGGTGCGAGATGTAGATCACCGAGACGCCCGACTCGGTGAGGCGCCGCACGACGCCGAAGAGGACCTCGATCTCCGCGTCGGTGAGGATGGCCGACGGCTCGTCGAGGATGAGGATCTTGGCGTTACCGGCGAGCGCCTTCGCGATGGAGACCTGCTGCTGCTCGGCGATCGACAGGTCCCCGACGGCCCGGGTGGCGTACCGCTCGGGGAGCCCGAGCAGGGCGAGCAGCTCGAGCACCTTCTCGTGCTGGGCGGCCCAGTCGACCCGTCCGGCGGCCACCATCTCGCGGCCCACGAAGATGTTCTCCGAGACGGTGAGCTCGGCGAACAGCTGCGGCTCCTGGTAGACGGTCTGGATGCCGTAGGCCATGGCCTCCTGGGTCGAGGAGACGTGCATCGGCGCGCCCTCGAAGGTCATCGTCCCCGTGTCGGCACTCTCGGCGCCCGCCACGATCTTGATGAGCGTCGACTTGCCCGCGCCGTTCTCGCCGACGACGGCATGCACGGTGCCCGGCTCGACCACGAGGTCCGCGTGACGGATGGCGCGTACTCCGCCGTACCGCTTGGAGATGTCCCTCAGCTCGAGCCGGGCGTCCACGTGTGCTCCTTCGCCTGCGTCCCGCGTTCGGTAGGGGTCAGTAGCTGAACTGCGAGACGTTGTCCTTCGTGATGGTCAGGGGCGGCCCGAGCAGCAGGATCTTCGTCGCGGAGTCGAAGGTGACCGACGGCATCTTGTCGCTGACGTTGTTGGTCGCGGCGAACGCCTTGCCGTTGGCGGCCTGGAGGCCGGCCCACGCCGTCAGGTAGCCGAGGTTCTGCACGTCCCACAGGATCGAGGCCGACGACGAGCCGTCCTGGAGATAGGGAGCCATGGACTTCGGCGTGCCGAGGCCGATCGTGAAGACCTTGCCGATCTTGCCGGCGTCCTTGACGGCCTGGGCGACACCGGGGGCCGACGACGTGCACTCGCCGACGAGACCCGTGAGGTCGGGGTGGGCGTTCATCAGGTCGGTGGCCATCTGGGTGGCCTTGTTCTGGTCCTCGCCGGCATACACGGTGTCGACGATCGTCATGTCCTTGTACTTGTCGGCCGTGACCTTCTTCTGCACGGCGATCCAGCCGTTGAGGTTCTGCGCGGTCTCGCCGCAGGAGACGATGGCGTACTTGCCCTTGTTGCCCATCGGCTTGGCCAGCTGGTCGACGAGGGCGGTGCCGATGCCCTCGGTGGAGGCCTGGGAGACGAAGGCCTCGCGCACCGAGCTGGGCGCGTCGGTGTCGGAGGTGAGCACGTGGATGCCGGCGTCCTTGGCCTGCTGCAGGACCGGAGCCATCGAGTCGGGGTCGTTGGGGGCGACGATGAGGGTGTCGACCTTCTGCTGGATGTAGGAGCGCACGATCTGGGCCTGGGCGGCCGCGTCGGCCTGCGTCGGGCCCTGGTAGAGCCACTCGATGTTGAGGTCCTTGGCCGCGGCCTGGCCGCCGGCGTTCATGGCCTCGAAGTAGGGGATGCCCTGGAGCTTGGGCACGAAGGCGATCTTCTTCTTGGCCCCGGCGGCGGTGGAACCGCCCGCCGTGCTGCCTGACCCGGCGCCCGCGCCGGCCGAGGAGCTGCTGTCGTCGTTCTTCTTCGTGCAGCCCGAGAGGGCGAGGGCGGCGGTGAGGCCGACCACAGCAGCGGTCTTGCCGGTGGTAGTGAGTCGCATCGTTGAGCTCCTTGGTGGGGTGGGGCGGTGTGAGCGGTCGGTCTGTCGGTGGGGCGCTGGCGTCAGGGACGCCAGGGTCGAGCTGTGGGGTTGAGTGAAGGGTCAGGCGGTGGCGAGGCGGTCGCGGTCCCCGGCCACGAGCCGGGTGAACCGGTCGTAGGCGTCGTCCCAGGCCGAGGTGTGCTGCGGGCGGTAGCTGGTCAGGTCCGTCGTGTGCGCGACGACGCGGCGGACATCGGTCAGGTCGGACAGCTCGCCGAGGGCGACGAGCTGGGTGGCGGCGTTGCCGAGGGCCGTGGCCTCGACCGGTCCGCAGTGCACGGGCAGTCCCGTGGAGTCGGCCGTCAGCTGGGAGAGGAGGGCGTTGTTGGAGCCCCCGCCGGTGATGTTGACGCTCGGGATGGTGTGGCCGGTGACGGCGGTGAGGTCGTCGATGACGGCCCGGTAGCTGAGGGCGAGCGATTCGAGGGCGCACCTCACGACCTGACCCGGAGTCTGAGGGACCTCGGAACCCGTTGTCGCGCAGTACTTCTGGATGCGGGCCGGCATGTCCTGGCCATCGAGGAACTCCGGTGCGTCGGGGTTGACGATGCTGACGAGGGCGGGTTCACGGGCGGCCAGGTCGACGAGCTCGGGGTAGGTGTACTCCCGGCCCTGCGCGGACCACGCCCGTCGGCAGGACTGCAGCAGCCACAGGCCGGCGACGTTGCGCAGCAGGCGGATGGTGCCGGCATACCCGCCCTCGTTGGTGATGTTGCGGGCCTGGGTCTCGTGGGAGATGACCGGAGCCGGTGTCTCGACCCCGACGAGGGACCAGGTGCCCGAGGAGATGTACAGGCCGTGCGGGTCCGCGAGCGGGGTGCCGACGACGGCGCTGGCGGTGTCGTGGCCGGGCGGGACGACCACCCGGGCCCCCGACAGGGCGCCGCTGGCGAGGTCGCCCCTTAGTGGGCCGACGTCGGTGCCCGGCGGGACCACGTCGGGCAGCAGGTGATGGGGGACGCCGAGGTCGTCGAGCAGCGTTGTGGCCCAGGCGTTGCGGGCCATGTCGTAGAACCCGGTCGTCGACGCAGCCGTGAACTCGGTGACCCGGGTGCCCGACAGCAGGTGGTGGAAGACGTCAGGCAGCATGAGCAACGTGGTGGCCCGCTCGAGTCGCTGAGGTGTCGTGCGCGCGTCGGACATGATGGCGAACAGGGTGTTGATCGGCATGATCTGCACGCCGGTGGCGGCATACAGGCGCTCGGGGCCGAGGGCAGCGAGCGCGCGTCGGTACTCCACGGTCTGGCGCTGGTCGCGGTAGCAGGTGGGGGAGTCCACGAGCTCGCCGCCGTCGTCGATCAGCCCGTAGTCGACCCCCCACGCGTCGACGCCGACTGATGCGACAGGCTCGTCGCGCCGGCTCAGGAGGCCGAGTCCCTCGCGGACCCCGCCCCAGAGGGTGTCGAGGTCCCAGCGCAGGACGCCGTCCACGGACCGAGGGGAGTGGGGGAAACGGTTGACGACCTCGAGGTCGAGCCGCTCGCCGTCGAAGGCGACGCAGGCCACCCGGCCGCTCTCGGCCCCGAGGTCGACGGCCGCCACGCGCTGCGCGGTCATGCGCCCGCCCGCGCAGGGCGGCGGCCGGCCGGCGCGGGCTTGGTGCCCGGGACCGGGCCCGTCCGCGGTGCGGCCGGGTCGTCGGGATCCACCAGCGCCCACGTGACGCCGGCGTCGGCCCAGGCCCGCTGGACGGACGCGGGCACCCCGGTGTCCGAGATCAGCCCGGTGACCCGGTCCACGCCGACGAAGGGGTGGGTGCCGAACCGCTCGACCTTGGTCGAGTCGAACAGCCCGTAGACGGTGCGGCACACGGCGGCGAGCGCTTCCTTGGCGTGCGCCTCCTCCGGCGTGATGTCGAGCAGACCCCGCTCGAGGCTGAGCCCCACGAGGCCGAAGAACCCGGTGTCGACGCGGCCGCGCCCGTCGAGCACTCCGCCGAAGAACCCGACCATCGACTCGGAGGCCCGTCGCAGAACGCCTCCGGGCATGATGACCGTCGCCCCCGAGTTCGCCAGCAGGTATGCCGAGGTGCGCAGCCCGTTGGTGATGACGGTGAGCGGGGTGATCGGGGCAATCTCCTCCGCGAGGTAGAAGCACGTCGTCGAGGAGTCGAGCGCGATGACGTCGCCGGGCCGCACCAGCTCGGCCGCCTTCCGGGCGATGGCGCGCTTGGCCTTGGCCGCGACGCGCTGCCGGAACTCGAAGGCGCCCTCGTCGGAGCGCTCGGCCACGAGTGCTCCGCCACGGATCCGCTTGAGCATCGCGCGCCGCTCGAGGGTCTCGAGGTCCTTGCGGATGGTGACCGCCGAGACGCCGAACCGGGCCGAGAGGTCGCTGACCTCGACCCGCCCGCGTTCGTCGAGCTCGAGGAGGATGGCCTGCTCGCGGTCGAACTCGCTGAGCGACGCCATTCGACCCCCTCGTCTCGCTGGCATCCGCCGTGGATGTGATGGCGAGCGTAAGGGCGCGTAAGTGAAGACGCAATGAGTGAAGGAGAAACGAAAGTCGGGGTGCTTCGTGTGGGTGTCGCGCGGTTTCAGCGCCGGGGTTCGTGAGCATGGAAGGACCTGGATGCGGTTGATGCGTAGGGGGGCGCGGGCCTGCGGTGGGGCCGGGCGGGGTACATCGCGCACCGAGGCGGGTGGAGATCAGCGCGGTGGATGCACCCCCCGTGGAGGGGTGAAATCCCCCGCGCTCGCTCGATCTGGGCGGCGTCCCTGGGGGGATCAGTGGGCGACCAGCTGTGCTTCAGCAGTACGGACGGTGACCGTGGTGGCGGGGCCTGGGACGACGGCGGTGTTGGGGATCGGTGCCCACTCCCCACCGTTGATGCGGAAGTCCCCGCCGAAGGTGGTGGTCACGCTCGCCGGGTAGGCGCCCCCGCCGAGGTACTTATGGGTGATGTTCCCCGAGGGGTAGACCCCGCCCTCCGACGTCGTCGGCCCGAACGTCTGCCCGTCCCCGAAGCTCCACATGAAGCCGACGAGCTTGACCCGGATGTCGACCGGGATTCCCAAAAGAGCGAATGAATGAACTTCATTTGGCTCAAAGCCAGCAGCAGACCAGGCGGCGCGGTAGTAAGTCTGCAGGCCAACTAGTGTCACATCGCCTTTTGGTTGCGTCTCAATCCGTGGTTGCGCCCAGGGTGTATCTTGGAAAGCTTGCCGAATCATCGCTAATGTCACAGCGGGTGATCGAGCTCCAGGCACAGCATCTGGGAAACAAGTCGTACCGACGGCTTCCCACGGCGAGAACGAACCGTCTGGTTGAACGGTTCGGCGCCAAAGACGCGTGAGCGGCCCAGGCCCACCAGGCGGTTGACATGCGAAGGCCGCGTACGCGCAATTAGCGGCGTCGGCTGATTGAGAATCAGGAGGCGCATTATTGCACGCACTGGTGCCTGCGTATTCGAAGCGGGCTCCGTTGGGCGCCGAAGATCCATCAGGAACCAGCGCTGCGTTATGTATGTCTGAGTCTGTGAGCCGGCCGGAACTACTGGCGCCCCCCGCTCCGAGAATGGTATTCAGGAAGTCTGATGGTGGTGGAGGCTCAGCATCTGCATGTGCGATCGAAGTTCCGGAAGCCACGATTATGATGGCAAGAAAAGGGGTGAGTGCGGAGATCATACTGGCGCGTAATCTCATGTCAGCACCTGAATCTCTTGGACCTTCCAGCTGTTGGACGCCCACTGCAAGGTGGCGGATAACTGCTGCTTCTTTTGGGCGGCGGTAGCCACTGTCGCACCATCGGCATTTACTATCTTGATAGGCATCTGATCCACGTCCGTGATGGCCGTCGCCGTATTGTCCGTCAGCGACTCAATCAGCACGTTGGTAACGCTGAAAGGTGCTTCTGAGTAACGCTGGTGCTGATCTTGTAGCTGATTTGACGCGGTTATGAATGCGTTACAACTCTTACAGGACGCCAAAGATAATGAGGTCAGCAGATCAGGATTCGGGGTCGTTTGGGCGGAATTGAATTGGTCCCAGTAGAAGAGCATGAACGCGCGGGCGCCACTAAGACTTTTCTCGGACGCTTGTATGGGTATCTGTGCGGCCCCTGGAGTAGTCGGGGAGTTCGACTTGGAGCCGCCGACCCCCGCGGTCGAGGAGGCCCGTGTCGGGTCACTAGGGGTCGAGGTCGAAGAGGCGGACGCCATAGGTGCGTCGCTGGTCGCGCGGGTCGACACTGCTGTACCTGGTGCGTCAGGCGTTGTTGTGCAGCCCCCCACCGCGGCGGCCAGGACGCAGGCACCTGCGGCTAGCCGTCCCCTGTGATGCATCGACACGCCTACCTCCATCAGTTGGCATTCGGCCCCGTCCGGCACCAAACGTGCTCAGTATGCCCACATCCGCACCCTGTCCTCCGTCTTGTGCACAGGAAAACCGTCTCGCGGACGGCTGATCCCACTGGGGCGGGGGGTGATCTTCCGTGGCACCACAAGCCCTCCCGGGCGGGAGCTCAAGCTCTGTCCGCGACACGCCCGGCAGGCGCGACGCGCGGTCGGGCCTTGACAGCCAGGCCCCCGAGGGCGTTACCTCTACCCCTAGATGTAGTAGTCACACGGATGTAAGTCGTCCACATGTAGTCCCCAGGGGATGATCGCTTCTCCCCAGGTTGTTCACACAGTGTCCCCCGTTCTGTCCACAGAACGGCAGGTCACCGCCCCACCAGAAGACCCTCGAAGGGAGCCCGCGCCATGCACTGCCCGTTCTGCCGGCACAACGACTCCCGGGTCATCGACTCCCGCACCACCGACGACGGCACCGCCATCCGCCGCCGCCGCCAGTGCCCCGAGTGCAACCGGCGCTTCACCACGGTCGAGTCCGCCAGCCTCAGCATCCTCAAGCGCTCCGGCGCGACCGAGCCGTTCAGCCGCCACAAGGTGCTCATCGGCGTCCGTAAGGCCTGCCAGGGCCGCCCCGTGACCGAGGACGACCTCGCCGTGCTCGCCCAGCGGGTCGAGGAGACTGTCCGCTCGCAGGGCAGCGCCGAGGTCGAGGCCCACGAGGTGGGGCTCGCCGTCCTCGAGCCGCTGCGCGAGCTCGACGAGGTGGCCTACCTCCGGTTCGCGTCCGTCTACCAGGCCTTCGACAGCCTCGAGGACTTCGAGGCGGCGATCACCCTGCTACGCGCCGAGCGCGACGCGACCGCCCCGGAGCCGTCCCACCAGCCCGCGCGGCATACCGACTGAACCTGCACCACCGACCTCCCCGCGCCGTATGCGTGGGGTGTCAGACGTCAGCGATACAACAGAAACCAGAGGCCCGGTCCGCGTACCGGGGAAGGGAAGTCAGCAGATGACCGAGACCGCCAACCGTGCCGGCTCAAAGCCGGGCAAGGGCCGGGGCAAGGGCGTGACCATCGAGCGCATCTACACGACGCCGGGGGTCCACCCCTACGACGAGGTGACCTGGGAGAAGCGTGACGTCGTCCAGCAGAACTGGAAGACGGGCGAGACGATCTTCGAGCAGCGAGGCGTCGAGTTCCCCGACTTCTGGTCGGTCAACGCGTCCACGATCGTCACGACCAAGTACTTCCGCGGCGCCCTCGGCTCCGAGAAGCGGGAGACCGGGCTCAAGCAGCTCATAGACCGGGTCGTCCTCACCTACGTCAAGGCTGGCCGCGACCACGGGTACTTCTCGTCGGAGGAGGACGCCACCCTCTTCGAGCACGAGCTGACGTATGCGCTGCTCCACCAGGTCTTCTCGTTCAACTCCCCGGTGTGGTTCAACGTCGGCACGGCGTCGCCGCAGCAGGTCAGCGCCTGCTTCATCCTCGCCGTCGAGGACTCGATGGACTCGATCCTCAACTGGTACAAGGAGGAGGGGAAGATCTTCCAGGGCGGCTCCGGCGCCGGCCTCAACCTCTCGCGGATCCGCTCGTCCAAGGAGCTGCTGAGCAGCGGTGGCACCGCCAGCGGTCCCGTCTCCTTCATGCGCGGCGCCGACGCGTCGGCCGGCACCATCAAGTCCGGTGGGGCCACCCGCCGGGCCGCGAAGATGGTCGTCCTCGACGTCGACCACCCCGACATCGAGGAGTTCATCGAGACGAAGGCGCGCGAGGAGGACAAGATCCGCGCGCTGCGCGACGCCGGGTTCGACATGGACCTCGGCGGCAAGGACATCGTCTCCGTCCAGTACCAGAACGCCAACAACTCGGTCCGGGTCAACGACGAGTTCATGAAGGCGGTCGAGAACGGCACGGAGTTCGGCCTGCGCTCGCGGCTGGACAACTCCGTCATCGAGACCGTCGACGCACGCGAGCTGTGGGGCAAGATGGCCAAGGCGGCCTGGGAGTGCGCCGACCCGGGTATCCAGTACGACGACACCATCAACGCCTGGCACACCAACCCGGAGACCGGCCGCATCACCGCCTCGAACCCGTGCTCGGAGTACATGTCGCTCGACAACTCCTCGTGCAACCTCGCCTCGCTCAACCTCCTGAAGTTCCTGCGCGACGACGACACGTTCGATGCTCCGACGTTCCAGAAGGTCGTCGAGCTCGTCATCACGGCGATGGACATCTCCATCTGCTTCGCGGACTTCCCGACCGAGGCGATCGGCCAGACCACGCGTGACTACCGCCAGCTCGGCATCGGCTACGCCAACCTCGGTGCGCTGCTCATGGCCACCGGCCACGGCTACGACTCCGAGGGCGGTCGTACGCTTGCCGCCACCATCACGTCGCTGCTCACCGGCGCGTCCTACAAGCGGTCCGCCGAGCTCGCTGCGATCGTCGGCCCGTATGCCGGGTACGCCCGCAACGCCGACGCCCACAAGCGCGTGATGCGCAAGCACCAGGCGGCCAACGACGACATCCGCACCCTCGACGCGATGGACCGCGGCGTGCACGCCCTGGCCACCAAGGCGTGGGCCGAGGTCGTCGCCCTGGGGGAGAAGAACGGGTACCGCAACGCCCAGGCGTCGGTCCTGGCCCCCACCGGCACCATCGGCTTTATGATGGACTGCGACACGACCGGCATCGAGCCGGACTTCTCGCTCGTCAAGTTCAAGAAGCTCGTCGGCGGCGGCTCGATGCAGATCGTCAACCTGACGATCCCGCGGGCGCTGAAGAAGCTCGGCTACACCGGTGAGACCAGCGAGGCCATCGTCGAGTACATCGCCGACAAGGGCCACGTCATCGACGCCCCCGGCCTCAAGCCGGAGCACTACGAGGTCTTCGACACCGCCATGGGCGCCCGGGCGATCTCGCCGATGGGCCACGTGCGGATGATGGCGGCCGCACAGCCGTTCCTCTCCGGCGCCATCAGCAAGACGGTCAACCTGCCGGAGACGGCGACGGTCGAGGAGATCGCCGACGTCTACATGCAGGGCTGGAAGCTGGGCGTCAAGGCGCTCGCCGTCTACCGCGACAACTGCAAGGTCGGGCAGCCGCTCTCCGACGGCGGGTCGACCGCCAAGGACGCGGCGGCCGACAAGGCCGCGGCCGCCCAGCCCGTCGTCGAGAAGGTCATCGAGTACCGGCCGGTCCGCAAGCGTCTGCCCAAGCGGCGGCCCTCCCAGACCACGTCGTTCTCGGTGGGCGGTGGCGAGGGGTACCTCACCGCCGGGTCCTACCCCGACGACGGTCTCGGCGAGCTGTTCCTCAAGTTCGGCAAGCAGGGCTCGACCTTGGCCGGTGTCATGGACGCGTTCTCGATCGCGGTGTCCATCGGCCTGCAGTACGGCGTGCCCCTCGAGACGTTCGTCGAGAAGTTCACCAACCTGCGCTTCGAGCCGGCCGGCCTCACCGACGACCCCGACGTCCGGATGGCGCAGTCGATCATGGACTACGTCTTCCGCCGCCTGGCGCTGGACTACCTCGACTTCGAGACGCGCTCCTACATGGGCATCCACACCGCGGACGAGCGGTCACGGCAGCTCGAGACGGGGTCGTACACGCCGCTGCAGTCCGAGTCGGACGAGGACGTCGAGGACGAGCTCGAGTCCTACGCGCAGTCGGCGGCGCCGGTGGCCAAGCCGAAGCCGGCCGAGGTCACGCCCAACCACGCGGCCACGATCGCCGTGGAGGACGTGAAGTCGGGAGCGGGTGCCGCCTCGGCTCGGGTGCTCAGCGGTGACGTGCACTCGTCGGCCGAGCTGCTGGAGAAGTTCCAGGGCAAGGCGGCCGACGCGCCGATGTGCATGACCTGCGGCACGAAGATGCGTCCGGCCGGTTCCTGCTACGTCTGCGAGGGCTGCGGAAGCACCAGCGGCTGCAGCTGAGCCGCGGGGGCGGAGCCCCCTCCTGCACCGACCACGGGTGCCGGTCCGATCGCGAGATCGGGCCGGCACCCGCCGTCGTCTCTGTCGAGTCGCCCGGTCAGCGGCCGAGGTAGTGGATGACCGCGAGGACGCGCCGGTGCTCATCGCCGTCGGCCGGCAGACCGAGCGTGTCGTAGATACCGGACGTGTGCGCGACGACGGACTTCTCCGTGATGAACAGACGTCGAGCGATCGCTGCGTTGCTGAGTCCCTCGGCGATCAGCGCCAGAACCTCGCGGCGCCGGGGCGAGAGGGAGTCGAGCACCTCGTGGTCGCGGCGGCCCCGGTTCATCATGAGCGCCACAACCTCCGGGTCAAGCGCGGTGCCACCGCGCGTCACGCGGCGCAGGTCCTCGACGAAGGCGGGCACGTCGAGTACGCGCTGCTTCAGCAGGTACCCGACCCCGCCGCGCCCGTCGGCCAGCAGCTCCATCGCGTAGCGGCGCTGGACGAACTGCGAGAGCAGCACCACCGGCGTCGCCGGGCGTGCAGCCCTGATGCGCAACGCGGCGCGCAGCCCGTCGTCCGTGTGGCTCGGCGGCATCCGGATGTCCGTGAGGACCAGGTCAGGGCTCAGCCGGTTCGCCATGAGAACGAGCTCGTCCGCGTCGCCGGAGGAGCCGAGGATCTCGACACCGTGCTGGACCAGCACCAGCCCGAGGCCCGCCCGCAGCAGCGCCTCGTCCTCACCGATCAGGAGGCGCACGGCAGCTCCACCCGTACGCGTGTGCCCCCGGCCGAGGGGCTGTCCAGGTCCAGCCGGCCACCGAGGGCGTGCACGCGGTCGGTCATCCCACGCAGTCCCAGACCGCCCACGGGTCGGGCGCCCCCGACGCCGTTGTCACCGACCTGGAGGAACAGGCGGGCCTCGTCCCGACGCATCGTGATCGTGATCGTCGAGGCGGCTGAGTGCTTGACCGCGTTGGTCAGGACCTCGGCGATGACGGCGTACGCGGTGCCCTCGACGGACGCGGGCAGGCGCACCTTGTCGAGGCGCTGCTCGTCGACGCCGAAGTCCATGACCGTGCGGATGGGGACCCGGTCGGCGAGGTCCTCCACCGCTGCCGTCAGGCCGCGCTCGAGCAGGAGCGCCGGCATGACGCCCTGGACCAGCCATCTCAGCTCGGTGATCGACTCGTCGAGCCCGCGCCGGATGTCGACGAGGTCGTCACCCGGACTGGCGTTGCCCACGCGCAGGGCCAGGAGGATCAGCCGGCCCTGCAGCCGGTCGTGCAGGTCCTGGGCCAGGCGGCGCCGCTCGTGGTCCCCGGCCTCGACAAGCCGGGTGCGCGACTCGCGCAGCTCCTCCTGGCTGGCGAGGAGCTGGGCCGTCAGGCGCTGCCGGTCGAGCGCGATGGCGACGACGCGGCCGGCGGCCTCGACGGGAGTCGGATCCGGGGTGAGGACGGCGTCGTAGACGATGGCCCCGACCGGGCGCCCGTCGAGCTCAACGAACGACGCCGCCTCGTTCGACCCGTAGGTGGGCAGCTGGACCGCGAAGCCGTCCGCGTCGACCCAGCCGTCCCCGAAGCGGTAGCCCAGGCGCACGCTCGGGTCGCCGAGCACCCGGGCGACGCCCCGCTGCACGTCCGGTCGGGCGCCCGCGGAGCCCAGCCACTCGGCCAGCTCGTCGAGCTCTCCGGTCCGGGCGAACCCGCCGAGCAGGACACCGGTGACGAAGGCGACCGGCACGAGGCTGACCAGGCCGATCTGGATCACGTCGACGGCAGGTGGTGGGCCGAAGTCGAGGGCCCGCAGGACCTCGTAGATGCTGGTGACGAAGACGACGACGAAGGTGCCGGTGGCGTAGATCGGCAGGAGCACACGGCGGTGCAGACGGTCGGCGGCAATGAGGCGCCGCACGAGGACCACTCCGGTGGCCCCGAGGATGACGAGGCCGCAGACCGCCTGCACGGTGCGGTCGCCGTCGACGATGTCCGGGCGGCCCGCCACCCACAGCACCGGCGGCTCCCCCTCCCCGAGGGTCCGGAAGAGATAGAGCGGCGCCTGCAGGACGGCGGCGGTGACGTAGATGCCGACCGTCAGGACCCACGACATCGTCCCGCGCAGCCGACCCGATGGGTAGGCGAGCAGGGCGTGCACGACGAAGGCGAGGGGCAGGGTCTGGGTGAACAGCCCGACCGCGTAGAAGACGGGGTTGTCGACCGAGGACCCGCTCGTGGCGAACCACATCAGACCGCCGGCGCACAGCAGCGGACCCATCCGGTTGCGCGGGCGCCGGGTCCAGGCCAGCAGTCCGGTCGCGATGTGCACGAGCCCGACCACCGGGGCGAGCGCGGCGACCCAGCCCCACGGTCCCGTGTTGTTCTGGGCCGACAGGATGAGCAGCCCCAACCCAGAGGCGACCGCCGTGACCGCGAAGAAGGCCAGCCCGACCGGCCGTGGGCGCGGCCCCGTCCCCGCCCTTCTGCCGTCGACCACGACCTCCATGGACGGAGCCTTGCAGAGCAGGCGGGGTCCCGGACATGGTTCTAGGTCCCTTTCGCCCCTCCCTGCAGGGACGGCCGAGAACGGGTCAACGGGGTCGACCCAGTCCGTCAGGCGGCGAAGGGCAGCTCGGCGACCACCCGGGTCCCCACGGCCGGCGGGCTCTCGATCTCGAGCCGCCCACCGAGCGCCTGCACCCGGTCGGTCATGCCCCGCAGCCCCATCCGTCCTGCCGGCGCCACTCCGCCCACGCCCTCGTCGGCGACCTGCACCCGCAGATAGTCCTGCTCACGGCCCACCGTGATGACGATGAGCGTGGCGGCCGAGTGCGTCACCGCGTTGGTGAGGGCCTCGGCGATGACGGCGTATGCCGTTCCCTCCACGAGCTCGGGGAACCGCTCGCGAGTCGAGGCGTCGAGATCGCCGAACTGAAGCACCGTGCGGATGGGGACCCGGTCGGCGAGGTCCTCCACGGCCGCCATGAGACCGCGATCCATAAGCAGCGCCGGCATGACCCGTTGGACCAGCCACCGCAGCTCGGTGACGGAGTCGTCGAGGCCCCGGCGGATGTCGTCGAGGTCGTCCCCCAGGTGGGTGTTGCCGACCCGGCCGGCGGCGTCCACCAGCGCGGGGTCCGGGTTGATGGTCCGGTCGTAGAGGATCCCGCCTACCGGGCGCCCGTCGAGCTCGACGAACGCCACGGCGTGGCCGGCATCGGCGGCATTGGGGGCATTGGTGGCAGGTCGGCCTGGGAGGCGGGCTCGGCCTGGGAGGCGGAGTCGGCATGCTCGGCGTGCTGAGCATCACCGGCCTGGGGGGTGGGGAGCTCGATGGGCAGGCCGTTGCCGTCGACCCACTCCTCACCGAACCGGTGGGCCAGGCGCACGCTCGGATCCCCGAGGGCACGGGCGACGGCGGCCTGCACGTCGGGCCGCGCACCCCGCGAACCCAGCCACTCGGCCAGCTCGTCCAGCTCGCCGGTGCGCGCGAACCCGCCGAGGAGCACGCCGGTCACGAAGGCCAGCGGCACCAGCGCCAGGATCCCGACCTGGAAGATGGTCAACGCGGGGGAGCTTCCCAAGCCGAGGGCGAGGAGCACGTTGGCCACGCTCGACGCACCAGGACGACCCCCGTGGTGCCCAGGGCTGCGAGCCCGACGACCGCCTGCACCTGCAGAGCCGCATCCACGATGCCGGGTTGCGCCCCCAGCGACAGCACGGGCGGCTCGGCGCCCACCGTGCGGAAGAGGTACTGCGGAGGAGGGAATCGTGGCCGAGGGGAAACAGGTCGAGCAGGTGCAGGAGCTGACCGGCGGCGTGGGCGCAGAGGTCGTCGTCGACTTCGTCGGGGAGGGTGCGCGACGAGCGAGGGGGTCGCCATGCTGCGCCAGGCCGGTGACTACGACGTCGTCGGCTACGGACAGAACATCAGCATCCCGACCATCGACATCGTCTCCGCCGAGATCAACGTCATCGGGAACCTCGTCGGGTCCTACAACGACCTGTGCGACCTCATGGCGCTGGCGGCCCGCGGCCTCGTCACGCTGCACACGCAGAAGTACGCTCTGGACGACTTCCAGACCGCCATCGACGACCTGGACCACGGTCGGGTCCGCGGTCGCGCCAGCCTCATCCCGTAGAAGGAGCGAGTCTTGATCTTCATCACCGCCAAGTTCCCCGTGAAGCCGGAGTACGCCGAGCGGTGGCCGGAGCTCTCCCGCGAGTTCACCGAGGCGACCCGCGGCGAGGAGGGGTGTCTGTGGTTCGAGTGGTCACGCAGCCTCGACGACGAGACCGTCTACGTCTTGGTGGAGGCGTTCCGGGACGGCGATGCGGGCGGCGCGCACGTGCAGTCCGACCACTTCGCCACGGCCACCTCGCAGCTTCCCGCCTACCTGGCTCGCACTCCGGACATCGTCAGCGTGACGGTGGACGGCACCGGCTGGTCTGAGCTGGGGGAGATGGCCGTCAGCTGACCCGGTGCCTCGACCGAGTCGACCGCTCAGCGCATCTCGGCCGGCTGGGCGGTCGACTCGAGCACGTACAGCCAAAGGTCTCCGTCGGGCGCGACCTGGTTGCGGAATGACACGGTCTGCGCGATCGGCACGTGGATGAACCGGTTGTGCCGCCGGCCGACGACCATCTTGGTGCGCCCCGCCATACCCGCGTGCACGGCGGCCTGGGCGAGCCGCACGCAGGACACCGCGTCGGGGGCCTCGGCGGGCACCGACCGGATCGCGTAGCCCGGGTCGAGGTACTTCAGGGTCAGCTCGGTGCCCATCGCCGCGAAGTGCGCGCCGATCGCCGCCTTCAGGTGCAGACCGATGTCGCCGAGCGCCGAGTTGCCATTGGCGTCGGCCCCGTCGGCCATGACGAAGCTCTGCCCCGCCCCCTCGGCCACCACGACCACCGCGGAACCCCGCTCCAGGACCGCCGATGCAGGCAGGCCAACAGGCCCCCCGGTCCGTCGAGCTCGAACGGCACCTCCGGCACCAGGACGAAGTCAGCGCTGTGCGCGGACAATGCCGCGTAGCAGGCGATGAACCCGGAGTGCCGGCCCATCACGCGCACCATCCCGACCCCGTTGAGGGGCGACCCCGCCTCCACCTTCGCGGCCTTGATGGCCTGCGCCGCGGTCGTGTACTCCGTCTGGAAGCCGAAGCTCTGCCCGATGAAGGGGATGTCGTTGTCGATGGTCTTGGGGATCCCGATGACCGAGACCGGAAGGCCGCGCGTCGGTAGGACGTCCGCCAGCCCCGCGGTCCCACGCATCGACCCGTCGCCGCCGACCACGAACAGGATGTCGATCGCCAGCTCAACGAGCCGGTCGGCCATCCGCTCCGGGTCCTGCGCGCCCCGCGAGCTGCCGAGCACCGAGCCGCCGTGGTGGTTGATCGTGGCGACGGACGCGGGCGTCAGCACGACGGGGGGCTGTCCGACCCCGGGCACGAGCCCGGCGAACCCGTGGCGGAAGCCCACGACGTCGTCGATGCCGTCGTGGAGTGCAGCTCCAGGACGAGACCGCGGATGACGTCGTTGAGGCCGGGGCAGAGTCCCCCGCAAGTGACGATCGCCGCCCGGGTGGCGCCCGGCTCGAAGTACAGCCGGCGGCGGGGGCCACCGGGTTCGAAGGTCGGCGGCTCGTCCCACGGCAGGCCGTGGCCGCGGAGGAGCTCAAGGGTGTCGTCGAAGAGGACCCGGTCGTCCTCCTCGACGTAGTGCTCGTTGGTGCGGCGCCCGGCGACGTACTTGCCGAGTGGCGACTCGTAGCCGCACTCACCCAGGCGGGGAAACTGCAGGTCACGCAGCGTGGGTCGCCAGGGTCCACCCGGGCTGTGTCGAGCGTGTTGCCGCCGGGCAACATTCCCGGACCCGGTCGAGGTCAGCCCGAGGCGCCGAACTCCTCCAGGCCCATGACGGGACGCAGCATCCGTTCGGCGTCGTTACCGCAGAACGCCTTTCGTACGACGTCCTGGGCGAGCACGTTCCCGAGCGCACCCATGACCATGGCCTGGTCCAGCGAGAAGTAGTAGTGCGAAAGGGTGCCCGAGCGGGTGGCGACCGCGTCGAGGAAGCCGCCCGACGCATACGCCTTGAGCCGGTCCTCGATGTTGACGAGGTTCGTGAACGCCTCGTCGGGCTCGTGCATCATGGCGAGGAAGGAGGCGTGCGGTGTCACCACGCCGTCGCCGAACGCCGGGCTGGGGTTGGTCGCCGGCCGGCAGGTGCCGAACCCGATGTCGGGGTCGGTGTTCTGCTCGTCGGAGAAGTACCCCGTGGGGTTCATTCCGAGCAGGTCGACGCCGTACTCCCGGTAGCCCCCGAAGGGGTCGCTCGACGGGGAGAAGCCCCAGTAGCCGTAGCCGGCGTCCAGGAGCCCGTGCTCCCTCTGCGCCCGGACGTGCAGGGGGTGGTTGCGTCCCCAGCTGAGCGGGGCCCAGGTCGCCTCCGGCACGAAGACGTCGGGCATGAGCTCCTCGAACATGCTGCCGCCCCAGCCGGGCACGATGCGCATACCCCGGTAGGCATAGGCGCCCTCGTAGACATCCGTGCCGAGGTAGGTGCGCGTCACGCCGGCGGGCTGGCTCTCCTGCCAGCTCCAGTCGCACGAGGAGGGGAAGGTGCGCCACATCGCGAAGTACTGCCGCGCCGGGATCTGCCCGGTGATGATCCCGAGGTAGGACGTGATCCGGGTCTCGGAGACGGTCGTGTCGTAGTAGTTCGTCGTGTAGTAGACGTCGGGACCCACGCCGATGTGGTTGCCCTTGAGGTATGCCTGTCCCGGCGCCGGCGGGGCGTCCCAGAAACCCCCGTGGATCAGCCCGCCGGGGCGCGGGGCGTCGGGGTTGTAGAACATGTCCCAGCGCATCCGACGGAAGATGCGGCCGGCATGCACGGCGGCCGCCGGGTCGGAGGCCATCACTACGCGCAGAGCCGCCCCGAGCCAGCCGTTGTCGACGCTCGAGAGGAAGGGGTAGAGGACACCGTTGCCGACCGGCCAGGCGGTGAGCTTGGCGGCGGTCTGTGGCGAGTACCAGTTGTAGTACATGCCGCTCGGCTCGTGCCGCGGCATGCGGTCGACCGTCAGCAGCGTCCGCAGGAGCCGGGAGGTGGACTCGCCGCGGCTGATGAGACCCAGCTCACGCGCGACGACCGTGCTCCAGAGCATCCCGCCGATGTTGGTGGGGGACGTCCAGCCCGACCGGTCCGAGGGGCGGAGGGTGTCGGGGGAGTTGTCGGCCACGAGACCGGTGCGCGGGTCGGTCATCGCGACGAGGCCGCGCCAGGTGTCGGTGGCCCAACGACGGGCGCGGGTCCGGTCCAACGACATGGGGGGCGTGGTCACGGTCGCCGCGTTCGCCGCTGCGAACGCCGGCCCGGCGCCGGCCGCCAGGAGTCCGGCGGCGCCGGCCATCCCGGTGATGACCTGTCGCCGCGACGGTCGGGCATGACTCGACCGTGGCTCACGGTCGTCGACACGGTCGCCTGCTGCATGAGCGCTCATCACCGGGCTCCTTGGATGCGCGTCGGTGCGCGTCCGCGTGGGGTGACCCGATCCTGGAGGGTGGGGAGATGATCGGCAACACCAGGGCCATCCATGCAGGTCTTTGCCATAACCGGATGTTTGTCTCTTCCATACCGCGCGTTATGTTCAGGGAACCGATCCCGATTAAGGAGCCCCCGTGACCGTCACTGACGACCTCGTCGCCAACGCCCGCATCTACGCCGCCGCTTTCACCATCGGGGACCTGCCCCTGCCGCCCGCGAAAGGCGTCGCGATCCTGGCCTGCATGGACGCGCGCCTCAACCTCTACGGCCTGCTCGGGCTGCACGAGGGTGACGCGCACGTGATCCGCAACGCCGGCGGCGTGGTGACGGAGGACGAGGTGCGGTCCCTCGCCATCAGCCAGCGGCTGCTAGGCACGACGGAGATCGTGCTGGTGCACCACACCGACTGCGGCATGCTCACCTTCACCGACGACGAGTTCCGCCGCCAGATCGAGGAGGACACCGGCGTACGCCCGACGTGGTCGGCGGAGGCCTTCGGGGACCTCGACCAGGACGTGCGCCGGAACATCGCGCGGATCAAGGCCGAGCCCTCCATCCCCCACACGGATGCGGGTGCGGGGCTTCGTCTACGACGTCGGCGACGGCACGCTTCGCGAGGTCGTCTGACGCGTTCACTGCGTCCCCCCCGCGGGGTGGCGTACGGCCATAGCCTGGTGCGCGTCAGCCAGCAACTGGACCAAGGAGTCCTGCCATGGCCTCACCACGTGCGGCGGTGACCGCGCCGACGGGGCACGCGACCTCGTGGATCCGGACGCTCTGCTGGCTGTCGGTCGCCCTCGAGGGGTTCGACATCGTGGCGCTGAGCGCCGCCCTTCCGACGATCCTCGAGACGAGGTATGCCGGTATCGGCCCGGCCGAGGCGACCTTCGTCACGACGATCTCGTTGGTGGGCATCATGTTCGGCTCCGTCGCCGTCGGGCCGCTCGCCGACCGGCTGGGCCGGCGCCTCGCGCTGATGGCGTCGATCGCCCTGTTCTCGGTCTTCACCTTGCTCGTCCCCCTGGCGCCGAACGCCGCCGTCTTCGGGCTGCTGCGGCTGGTCGCGGGCGTCGGGCTGGGGGCCTGTCTCCCGGCGGCACTCACGATGATGAGTGAGGTGACGGCCCCGGACCGACGGGCCCGCGGGACCACTCTGACGATGACGGGATATCACATCGGTGCGGTCCTCACCTCGTTGCTGGCCATCGTCGTGGGGCCCAGCTGGCAGATCCTCTTCGTCGTCGGCGGGGTCGTGGGCCTGCTCGTCCTCCCGGTGATGTGGATCAAGCTGCCCGAGACCAACCCCTCCCTCAGCCCGGAGGTGTCCGCCCCGAAGGTGCCGATCGGCGATGTCCTCAAGAGGCCGTTCCTCGTGGTGAGCATCGCGACGTGGGTGGCGTCGTTCATGGGGCTGCTGCTCGTGTACGGACTCAACAGCTGGCTGCCGACGATCATGAAGGCGGCGGGCTACCCGTTGGGGACGTCGCTGACGATGCTCTTGCTGCTCAACCTGGGCGGGGTCGCGGGTCTCGTGGTCGCCGGTCTCGTGGGCGACGCCCGGGGCATCCGCAACAGCGCGATCCTCTGGTTCGGTGGCGCCACGGTGCTGCTCGGGCTCCTGAGCATCCGGATGCCCACGCTGCTGCTCAACGCCGCGGTGTTCCTGACCGGTCTGTTCGTCTTCAGCGCCCAGGTGCTCATCTACGCCTACGTCACGCGGGTGTACCCGCCGCAGATCCGTGGCACGGCCCTCGGGCTCGCCGCGGGCATCGGACGGGTCGGCTCCATCGTCGGCCCGGTGGTCACCGGGGTGTTGGTCACGGCCGGGCTGGGCTACCCCTGGGGCTTCTACTTCTTCGGTGCCGTCGCATTGTTGGCGGTCGTGGCCATGGTCGTCGTCCCGCGGGGCATGGAGTCACGCCCGGACGACGGGTGGGACCTGCCCGGGGTGCAACCGTCCCCGGCTCAGCCGCGTCCTTGAGCTCCGCCCGATGCCAGGGTGAGCGTCAGACGGCCCGGATGATGTCAGTCTGGTTGAAGCCGTCTCCCTTGAAGAGCAAGTGTTCTCGGGCGACGGTCGCTGGCGCTTACCGTCGGACCAGGTCTGGGGGAGGCATGCGCTCGCCGCAGGCACGATGGTGACGCCGGGGGCACGATCTAACATGCGCGTGCGGTCACCGCCGTGCCCACGGCCCGCAACTAGGGGCGCTCAGCGGGCAACTGCGGTTGCTAGTCGACGTCGTAGGGCGTGGGTTCCTGGTTGAGGTACGCGATGAAGTTCGGCGTCTCTGCCTGCAGCCAGGCGATGGTCTCGGCCAGAGGCTCCCCGATCCACGAGGAGAGCTGCACCTTGTTCGGTGCGGTGCGGGCCACGCCCTCATGCAGCACGACACCCCTGGACTGACCAGCGTCCGCAGTCCAGGTAGTCGGTCTGTCACCGCGCGTGATGCTGACGGAGATCACCAAGGCTTCCTCCTCAGGCCTTCCCACACGGTCGAATTCGGCGTAGGCCATGAGGTGATGAGCGAAGTTGTCCCAAGCCGCTGCGCTCCATCGGACTGTGGCAGTGCGCCTCAGGACCTCGCCGTACAACTCGAGAAAGGCGTCGTTGAGCCGGTCCCACACTTCTTCGATCGACGAGGATGACCTCAACGGGCGTCAGCCTCCTAGCCTGGGAATACGGAACTCGTGATCCAGACTAGAGATGAGCTCCTCGGAATAGGGGTGTAGCAGAGGCTGACCGCGAGCCTCCATCCATGCCAGAAGCGCTTGATCGTCCAGGGGTTTCACGGAGTAATGGCCGTTGGGACCATCCGGTCCCCAGATGCTCAACTCCTTGAGTTTGCCCGTCAGCACGGGCTGGACCTTAGTTCCTGCACGGAAAATGGGTGCATCGAGGTTGTCGAACGTAGAGAGGCCAGTGACGTCCTGTGGCCTGGGGGTCACGTTGAGCGGACTCCGGTTGCCCGCGATGAAGAGGACTTCGGGGATCGGGTTGGCCAGGCCCCGAGTTAGCCTGGCCGGTCGCATCGCCACGTTGCGCGCGATCCGGGCGCCGAGCGCGCCTTCCCCGAGGATCGGCAGCATCCCGGCGGCGCTGATCGCGGCGTTCACGCCGTCGTCCTTGATGGCGTACCAGCTGGCGTTGACGCCGTCGGGGAGGATCCCAAGGGCGGGCACCATGCCTAGGAGGTCCAGCGCGGAGTGCCCGACGGCGATGGCCTCGGCGGGCCGGATGGTCGACTCCCAGAACCGGCGGGCCTGCGGTGCCGCCTCGGCCGCTGTCGCCAGCGCGGCTCCGGCCACGTCACCGGCGGAGCGCACGGCGCGGCGCGCGGCGGCCAGGGTGGCGACCGCGCGGCGCCGCAGGCTCTCCGCGTCCGCAGCGAGCGCTGCCGCCGGGCCCCCCACCGCTGCCGCCTGCTGCTGTTGCGCGATGTGGGACCCGACCTGGAGCCCAGGCCCCACCGACGGCGGGGGCGGGATGGCGGCCGCCTCGACCGCGGCGCCGGCGGTGGTGAGGTACCGCTGCCAGAGCTCGATGGCGTCAGTCGCGACGAACCGCGCCGGGGGGATGCTGTCGATGAACGCGTGGACGGCCGCGGCGCCGGCGATGAAGGCGTCGGCAGCGGTTCGCCATCGGCCTGGCTCGGGTGCGATGACGTCGGTGAAGCCGTCGGCCGCACGACCCCGCCATTCCGTGACCTCGACCCGGGCCAGTCCGTCTGCGGCCGCGTCGAGGATGAGCGCGTACTGCCTCAGGGTGTCAACGACCCCACCCAGGCCGGCTACGTCTCCAGGGACGAGGACGTCGGGCGGGGCGCCGGACGACAGGGCCGCTTCCAGGGCGGCCGGGTCCTCCTCGAGGTCGTCTCTGGGCTCCGCGAGCAGCTGGCGCACCGGTCAGCCGATCGGGCCGACGGGGGGAAGGTCACCCCAGGGCGGCTTCGGCGTGTACGACAACAAGGCCTGGAAGCCGCTCTCGCTGACCTCCTCGTTGGCCATGTAGGCGGCGGCGCACTCCTCGAGCCGCTGGGCCATGGTCTCGCTGTCACCGACGAGATGGGACAGGCCCGTGTCCCACCGCGCGCAGAAGTCACGGAAGGCCACCTCGAGGCCACCGTCGCCGACCGTGACGATCGTCGACGGCAGGGATTCAACCTCAGCCCCCCGTGCTGCGTCCGTGACGGCCCGCACCGCCCCCGCCGCGGCCATGAGCTCGTCGGTGACCACGGCATACGTGAGGGCGTTCGAGTCAGGAGCGAACATGCCTCAACCCAAGCAAACGAACGACAAGGGCCGCCTTGGATATCCACAGCCCGCCTCCCCGGCCCGTGGCGGTCTGGGACAGTGGCCGCGTGACCACCTCGCCCCGCGTCGAGCTCGGCACCGACTCCGGGGCGGCGACGGACCCCCAGCGTGGTCTGTCCGCCGCTCAGGTCGCTCAGCGCACGTCCCGGGGTCAGGTCAACACGACGGACCAGGCGAGCTCGCGTCCCCTCTGGACCATCATCAAGACGAACGTGTTCACCCGGTTCAACGCCATCCTCGGTGTGCTCTTCGTACTCGTCCTCGTCACCGGGTCTGTCGCCGACGGCCTCTTCGGCGTCATCCTCGTCGTCAACTCGGCGATCGGCATCGGGCAGGAGTACTTCGCCAAGCGCAAGCTCGACCGGCTCGCACTGCTGAACCAGCCGACGACCCGGGTGGTCCGGGACGGTGAGACGAGCCAGGTCCCCACGAGCGAGGTGGTGCTGGGCGACCTCGTGGAGCTGCACGCCGGCGACCAGGTGCCTGCCGACGGCCACCTGCACACGGTCGAGGGGCTCGAGGTGGACGAGTCCAACCTCACCGGCGAGGCCGACGCCATCCCCAAGGAGCCGAGCGACGAGGTCCGTTCGGGCACGACCGTCGTCGCCGGGCGGGGCCGCTTCGTGGCCGAGGCGGTGGGACCAGACTCCTACGCCAACACCATCGCCGCACAGGCGCGTACGTTCACCAAGACCCACTCGGAGATCCAGTCGTCGGTGAACCGTCTCCTCACCTACATCACGTGGGTGATCGTCCTGGCCCTCCCGCTGCAGATCTGGTCGCAGCTCAAGGTCTACGGGGCCGACGACTGGCGCACCGTCATCGTGCGCTCCACGGGTGGGCTGGTGGGGCTGGTGCCCGAGGGCCTCGTGCTGCTGACCTCGGTGGCGTTCCTTCTCGCGGCCGTGAGCCTGTCGCGCCTGCAGGTGCTGGTGCAGGAGCTACCGGCCGTGGAGGGGCTGGCCCGGGTCGACGTCGTCTGTCTCGACAAGACCGGCACCCTGACCGTCGGGGAGATCGCCTACGACGGCTGTCACCCGGTGGGCAGCCCGGCTCCGGAGCCGCAGGAGGTCGAGACCGCGCTCGGCGCACTCGCGGACGACCCGAACGCCAACGGCACGCTCAAGGCGCTGGCCGCCTCGCTGCCGGCGCCGAATGGCTGGTCGCGCACGGGCACCATCGCCTTCAGCTCAGCGCGCAAGTGGAGCGCCGCCTCCTTCGCCGACCGCGGGTCGTTCGTCCTCGGCGCGCCCGACGTGCTCCTCGCGACCGACGACCCGCTGCGTGCCGAGGTGCGGGAGCGGGCGCAGACCGGGGCGCGGGTCGTCATGCTGGCGCACAGCGGTGACCCCCTCGACGGGCAGGAGCTGCCGAGCCCCATCACGCCCCTTGCACTGGTCATGCTGACCGAGCAGGTACGGCCGGACGCCAAGGACACGCTGGCGTACTTCGCCTCGCAGGGCGTCGACGTCAAGATCATCTCGGGGGACAACCCCGACACCGTCGGAGCGATCGCTCGACGGGTCGGGCTCGACCTCCCCGCCGACCGGATCTGCGACGCGCGCACCCTCGGCACCGACGTCGACGAGCTGCGCGAGGTCGTGGGCCGGACGACCGTCTTCGGACGGGTGAGCCCGGAGCAGAAGCGCGCCCTCGTGCGCGCCCTCCAGCGCGAGGGGCACGTCGTCGCCATGACCGGCGACGGCGTCAACGACGCGCTCGCCATCAAGGACGCCGACATCGGGGTCGCGATGAACAACGGCGCCCAGGCCACCAAGGCCGTTGCCCAACTGGTGCTGCTCGACGGCCAGTTCTCCCACCTGCCATCGGTGCTCGCCGAGGGGCGGCGCGTCATCAACAACGTCGAACGCGTCGCCAACCTGTTCGTGGCCAAGAACGTCATGAGCCTGATCGCCATCGTCACGGCGGCGGCCTTCTCGCTGCCCTTCCCGTTCCTCCCGCGTCACCTGACCCTGGTGTCCGCGGTGACCATCGGCATACCCGCGTTCTTCCTCGCGTTGGGGCCGAACCGGAAGCGCTACACACCCGGGTTCCTACGGCGCATCCTGCGCTTCGCCCTGCCGGCGGGCGTCGTCTGCGGGCTGGTCGTCATCGGGTCCTACCTCTCGGCGCACGTCGTCTTCGACACCCCCACGGCGGCGGACTGCGCCGGACCTTCACAGGGCACGGTCGACCAGGAGGTGGCCCAGGCCTGCTGGCAGCCCTCGACGGCGGCGACCCTCGCCCTGCTCGTCTCGTCGTTCTGGATCCTCGTCGTCCTCGCCCGACCGTTCCGCCCCTGGAAGGCCGGTCTCGTCGCCGGGTGCATGCTCGTCGCCGTGGGGGCCTTCACGATCCCGCTCGCCCGAACGTTCTTCCAGTTCCAGGCACCGGCGGCGATGGTGTGGCAGTCCCTCGGCATCGGCGTCATCGGCGCCGTCGCGATCGAGGTCGTCTACCGGACGCAGTCGCGGCAGACGGAGGCGACTGCGACTCAGGTACCCCAGGCGCGAGAACCGGTCGCCCGCCGCTGACCCGCCCGTGTGACACTGGCGCGCGTGAACCGCTTCTCCGCCACGACGACGTCCGAGGCCGTCGTCGCGGCCGACCGGGCCGCCATCTGGGACGCCATCACGGACCCGGCGGTGCTGCCCAAGCTCACCCCGCTGCTGACCCACATCGACACCGACGGCGACCTCTGGCACTGGGAGCTCGCCCGTGTCAACGTGCTCGGGATCGGGGTCAACCCCACCTTCACCGAGCGCATGACCTTCGACGACGGCCGGCGGATCGAGTACCACCACGAGCCACCCCCCGAGGCCACCGAGTGGGCCGGGGCGGAAGGCTGGTATGCGCTCTCCGATGCCACCGCCGGCACGCACCTGGCGATCTCGCTCACGCTGTTCGTCGACCTTCCGTTGGCGCGTTTCTCCGCTCCCGCGGTGGGCACGGTGATGCGCAGTGCCATGGCCGTGACCGGTTCCCGGTTCGCCGCCAACCTCGAGCACCACCTCGGAGTCAAGCGCTCCTGACGACGCGTCTACCCTGGGCCCGTGCTGTCCTGGCTGAGCATCGTCGTCGTGGTCGCGGCCGCGGTCCTCGCGCTCGGGGCGTTGGTCTATGCGCTCCGCTCCCGCATCGTCGACGACCGGCTGCTGCTCGTGGCAGCGGTGCTCGAGCTGGCGACGATCGCCCAGCTCGTCGTCGGGCTCGTCCTCGGGCTCACCCGCACGACGTCCTACGAGAAGGCCGTCTTCTTCGCCTACCTCGCCACCGTCCCCTTCGTCGTACCCGTGTCGACCCTGTTGGCCCTGAAGGAGAAGACCCGCTCGTCGATGGCCGTCGTGGCCGGTGGGGCCGTCGTCATCGGGGTCCTCGTCGGTCGGCTCGCCCAGATCTGGTACGCCGGTGGCTGAGGCCCGGTCGGGCCGCCGGGGCCTCGGCGTCGTCCTCGTCGCGCTCTACGGGCTGTTCGCCCTGGCGGCCGCGGGCCGCGCGACCTACCAGATCATCGCCGACTTCCAGAAGGCGCCGGTCTCCTACCTGCTGTCGGTGCTCGCGGCCGTCATCTACCTCGTCGCCACCGTCGCGCTGGCCCGCGGCGACCGGGCCAGCCTGCGCGTCGCGCAGGTGGCCGTCGTGGTCGAGCTGGTCGGGGTCATCGTCGTGGGCACCGTCTCCTACCTCTCGCCCGCGGACTTCCCCGACCGCACCGTGTGGTCGCACTTCGGAGCCGGCTACGGCTACGTCCCTCTGCTGCTGCCGGTGCTCGGGCTGCTGTGGCTGCGCAGCCGAACGCGCCGGGTCGCGACGGACTGACACCCACGGGCCGAGCCCGCGCGCCCAGCCCGCTGTGGCCCCGCGACGCGGCGGAGCCTATGGTCGAACGGTCAGTATCCTAGCGTGTGCGCACGCGCGTCGTCGGGAGGCAGCCCGTGACCGATCACCGGTCTTCGTCAGCACCATCGTCCAGGCCCGGCTTCGGCCGACGCCAGTTCCTCGGCCTTGCGGGGGCGGTGGTCGGCGCCGGCGCTCTGGCGGCCTGCGGCGACAACACGGGGCGGCCCACCACCGCCGGCACCGGGACGGCCGGGTCGGCCAACCTCTCGCAGTGGTACCACCAGTACGGCGAGGCCGGCGTGCAGCAGGCGGTGGAGGGGTACGCCAAGGCCTACCCGGGCGCGACGGTCACCGTGCAGTGGAACCCCGGTGACTACGACAAGAAGGTCGCCTCCGCCCTGCTGACCGACGGTGGTCCGGACGTCTTCGAGAACGGCAACGGCCCCTCGATCGACATGATCCAGGCCGGCCAGGTCGTGGACATGACCGGCATCCTCGGCGACGCCGAGTCCGACTTCACGCCGAGCCTCGTGCAGCGGATGACCTACAAGAACAAGCTCTACGCCATCCCGCAGGTCACCGACATGCAGCTCATGGTGTATCGCAAGAGCCTCCTGCAGGCGGCCGGGGTGCAGCCGCCCACGACGACCGACGAGCTGCTGGCCGCCGCCAAGCAGCTCACCACCGACAAGGTCAAGGGTCTCTTCGTCGGCAACGACGGCGGCATCGGCGTCCTCGGCGGCCCGATGCTGTGGTCCGCCGGACTGGACTACCTCAACCAGGACCAGACCGCGTTCGGGTTCGACGGCGGCGCCGCTGCTCTCGGGTTCCTCCACACGCTCTTCACCAGCGGTTCCCTGCTGCTCGGGGCCCCGGCCGACTGGTCGGACCCCTCGGCCTTCACCCAGGGGCTCTGCGCCATGCAGTGGACCGGTCTCTGGACCCTGCCCGTCATCGAGAAGGCCTTCCCCGGTGACTACGGGGTCATGGCGTGGCCGAAGTCGGCCGCGGCCGGCGCCGCGTCGGTGCCCGTCGGGGCCTACGGCTCGTGCGTCAGTGCGAAGAGCCGCAACCCCGAAGCGGCCAAGGCGTTCGCGAAGTGGCTCTGGGTCGACCAGACCGACAAGCAGCTCGACTTCGCCCAGGCGTACGGCTTCCACATCCCGGCTCGCAAGAGCGTCGCGGCCAAGGCGGAGAAGCTCAAGACCGGTCCTGCGGCCGACGCCGTGAAGTTCGTCAACGAGAACGGCCACGCCCAGTCGCCGCTGCTGTGGACGCCCAAGTGCTCCACCGCGTTCTCCGACGGGCTCACCCGCATCGTCAAGGACGGCGCTGACCCGGCGGCCGAGATCGCGACCATGAAGACGACGGTCGAGTCCGAGCTCAAGCGCGTCAACGGGTGAGCGTCCCCGCTCCCACCGGTGTGCCGCTGCGCCGGCGGCTGCTGGGCACCCAGGACCGCAACCTGTGGTTCTGGGTGTTCGTCGGGCCGTTCTTCCTGGGGCTGCTCGTCTTCGTCTACATCCCCATCCTGTGGAGCATCTGGCTCAGCTTCTACGACGCCCGCAACACGGTCACGCCCACGCGCTTCGTCGGTCTGGGTAACTACGCCGACATGCTGGCGGACCCCGCGTTCCGCTCGAGCATGGTCACGTTCCTCGTCTTCGCGGCGTTCATCGTCCCCACGACGTTCGCGCTGTCACTGGGGCTGGCCCTGCTCGTCAACCGCGCCCGCTGGTTCCAGCCGTTCTTCCGCTCCGTCTACTTCCTGCCCACCGCCTGCTCCTACGTCGTCGCCGCCCTCGTGTGGAAGATGTCGATCTTCTCGGGGGTGCGGTTCGGGCTGGCCAACACCGTGCTCGGCTGGTTCGGTGCGGCGCCCGTCGCGTGGCTGTCGGTCACGCAGCCGCCCTGGTACTGGATGGTCATCGGCACCGTGCGGCTCTGGCTGCAGGTCGGGTTCTACATGATCCTGTTCCTCGCTGCGCTGCAACGGATCTCGCCGACGCTCTACGAGGCGGCGGCGATCGACGGCGCCACCGGGTGGAAGGTGCTGCGCTACATCACCGTGCCGCAGCTGGCGGCCACCTCCAGCGCCGTCCTGCTCCTGCTGCTCGTCAACGCGTTCCAGGCGTTCGACGAGTTCTACAACCTGCTCTCGTCCACGGGCCAATACCCGCCCTACGCCCGGCCACCCCTGGTGTACCTCTACTACACCGCGCTCGGGTCGGGTCAGGACTTCGGCCACGGCAGTGCCGGGGCCGTCATCCTCACCCTCGTCATCGCCGTGGTGGCGCTGGTGCAGGGCCGGTTCATGCGCTTCGGCCGGGAGGACTGATGGCCATCCAGCGCCGGGGCATCGACAAGGTCGGCAGCGGGGCCCGGTATGCCGTCCTCGCCGCCGGTGCCGTCCTCTTCCTCGTCCCCTTCTACCTCCTGCTCCGCAACGGGCTGTCCAGCGAGGCCGACATCACCTCGCCGGACTGGCGGCTGTTCCCGACCGCCCTGCAGTGGGGCAACGTCACCGAGCTGTTCTCCGACCCCTCCGTGCCGATGGCGCGGTCCCTGCTCAACAGCGCCGTCATCGCCGTCACGCAGACCGTCCTCGTCCTCGCTGTGAGCGGCATGGCGGGCTACGGCCTGGCCCGTATCCCGTACCGATGGTCCAACGTCGTGCTCTACTCCGTCGTCGCCACCCTGCTCATCCCGGCGGCGGTGACCTTCGTGCCGAGCTTCGTGCTGGTCTCCACCCTCGGCTGGATCAGCACGCTGCGCGGGCTCATCGTCCCCGGGCTGTTCCAGGCCTTCGCGACGTTCCTCTTCCGGCAGTACTTCCTCGGCTTCCCCCGCGAGATCGAGGACGCGGCCCGGATCGACGGGTTGGGGTACCTCGGTACCTTCTGGCGCGTGGTCGTCCCGAACTCGCTGGGGTTCGTGGCCGCCATCGGCACGATCACCTTCATCGGCAGCTGGAACGCGTTCCTGTGGCCTCTGGTCATCGGCCAGGACCAGAGCTCGTGGACGGTGCAGATCGCCCTCTCCACGTTCCTCACCGCCCAGACCAGCAACCTGCACCAGCTCTTCGTCGCGGCCGCGATCTCCATCCTTCCGCTGCTGCTGATGTTCGTGTTCCTCCAGCGTTGGATCGTCGAAGGCGTCGAGCGCAGTGGCATCAACGAGTAACCTGCGTGCTCACCGACGGGGCCGAGAGGTGGGCAGAGGTGTGGCAACGGCGTACGACCCCCTGGCCGCGCGCCGGCGCGAGGGCGACCCGGCGACGGACGTGCTCCTGGCCGGCACCGTCTTCCTCGACATCATCTTCACCGGGCTCGCCGAGGTGCCGCGGGCCGGCACGGAGGTCTGGGCGCAGGGCATGGGCTCGTGCCCCGGCGGGATCGCCAACCTCGCCGTCGCCTCGAGCCGGCTCGGCCTGCACACCTCACTGGTGGCGGCCTTCGGCGACGACGACTACGCGGACTTCTGCTGGCGCACCCTCGAGGAGCAGGAGGGCGTGGACCTCTCGCTCTCACGACGGTTCGACGACTGGCACTCCCCGGTGACGGTGTCGATGTCGGTCGGGCGCGACCGAAGTATGGTGACGCACGGCCACCCCGCCCCGGCGAGCACGACCGACCTCATGGGGATCCCGCCGCGCACCCGCAGCGTGCTCGTCGACCTCGGCGACCTGGCCGGCGACGAGCAAGGCATGTCGTGGGTCGCCCACGCCCAGCGCGAGGGTGCGCTCGTCTTCGGCGACATCGGCTGGGACGCGACGGGCGCGTGGCCGGCGCGGACGCTCGACACGCTGGCCCATTGCCACGCCTTCCTGCCCAACGCCGACGAGGCCATGGCCTACACGCGCACCGAGACCCCCCAGGACGCGCTCTACGCGCTCGCCGACCGGGTGCCCCTCGCCGTCGTCACCAACGGCGCGCAGGGGGCCATCGCCATCGACGCGACGACGGGGGAGGAGGCCTCCGTGCCCGCCCTCCGGGTGCCCGCCCTCGACGCGACCGGCGCCGGCGACGTGTTCGGCGCCAGCCTGGTCGTCGGCACGCTCGCCGGCTGGCCGCTGCACGACCGGCTCAGCTTCGCTGCGCTCTGCTCCTCGCTGGCGGTGCAGCAGTTCGGTGGGTCGCTCGCGGCTCCCGGGTGGGGCGACATCGTCGACTGGTGGGTAGGTACGCGTGACGTGCCCGACCGCTCGTCCTACGCGCTGTCCCTCCGGCGCCGCTACGCGTTCCTCGAGGATATCGTGCCGGGGGTGCCTCGCAGCGCGGTGCGCCGGGCCGCCGCCACCATCGCCCGGCAGGCCGACGTCCACCAGGGCTGACGGGCACCGCTGCGGCACAAGCGTGTTCGCGACCGACCGCAGAGCGCCACGGGACGCTGGTATCAGGGCGCCCGGGTCATGGCTCTCTCCAGGCATGTCCGGCTTCGCCGTCTTCCCCCTCCTGCGGGCCCCCGACTCATGGCCGACCTGGGCGGTCGGCGCCTGCGCCATGGTCGCGCTGGCCGGCCTCGACATCGTCGGAGCGCTCGCCGCCAAGGAGTGGGCCGTGTCGTCCCGCGTGGGTTCCCTCCTCATCGGCGCGGGCGCCTTCCTCGTGCTGTTCTGGGTGTATGCGTCGGCCCTGCAGTACGCGGAGCTCGCCCTGGTGACGATGGGCTGGATCGTCGTCCTCCAGGTGGCCCTGCTGCTCGTCGACCGCTTCCAGTACGGCGTGCAGCTCGCCCCCGGCAAGTGGGTCGCGGTGAGCGTGATCCTGCTCGCCCAGGGCTACCTCGTGCTCGGTCCGAGCGGCACCGAGGCCTGAGCGACCCGTCGCGAGGGGGCCGGTGGTCGGTCAGCCGTAGAGGACGGCAGCCTGTTGCAGAGTCTCGGCGACCGTGGGGATCGAGCTCTGGGCGCCGTGCCGCTGCACCGTGAGCGAGGCTGCGGCACAGGCCCGTTCCATGGCCGATCGGTCCTCGAGCCCCTCGGCGATCGCGGCGGCGTACACCCCGCAGAAGGTGTCACCGGCGGCGACGGTGTCGACCGGGACGACCGTGGGTGCGACGACGCGCAGGTCCGTGCCGTCCCGGCGCAACAGCCGGGCGCCGTCGGCGCCCAGGGTCACCAGCACGGCCGGCACGGTCGCCAGCAGTGACGACAGGGCGACGTCGGGGTCGTCCGTGCCGGCCAGGTCGGCGGCTTCGTGCTCGTTGACGACGAGGAGGTCGACGAGCTCGAGGAGCTCGGGTACCAGAGGAGCAGACGGGGCCGCGTTGAGGATGAGGGGCACGCCGGGCCGTCGTCGGCGCGCGGCGTCGACGATGGCCGACTGCGCCACCTCCAGCTGGGCCAGGAGGACGTCCGCGGCGAGCAGGGTCGGGCCGTCCGCGTCTGTGACCGTCACCTGGGCGTTGGCTCCGGCGACCACCACGATGCTGTTCTCCGCCGCGGCGTCGATCGTGATCAGGGCGATGCCCGTCGGCTGGTCGGACAGACGGCGCACACCGGAGACGTCGATGCCGTCGGCCTGCAGGTCGGCCAGCAGACCGTCGCCCTCCGCGTCCGCGCCCACGGCGCCCAGCATCGAGGTGCGGGCACCGCCGGCCCGGGACGACGCCACGGCCTGGTTGGCACCCTTGCCGCCCCCGCTCCTCGTCATCGACGTGGCGAGCACCGTCTCACCGGGTCGGGGAAGCCGGTCGGTGCGCACGCACAGATCGAGGTTGAGGGAGCCCACGACGACGACGTGGTCACTCATCCGGGTCCCCTTCGTCGACCGGCCCGGATCAGCGCGGCTCGAGGAGGAAGAGCGGGATGAGGCGCTGCGTGCGCACCTGGTAGTCGGCGTAGGGCGGGTAGTCCTCGACCGCGGCGACCCACCAGTCGAACCGCTCCTTGCCCTCGAGCTCGCGGGCACGGGCCGGCCAGCTCTCCGTGCCGACCATGACCTCGATGTCGGGGTTCTTCCTGAGGTTGAAGTACCAGGCCGGGTGCTCGGGGGCACCGCCCTTGCTCGCGACCGCGATGAACTTCCCGTCGCGCTCCACGCGCATGACCGGGACCTTGCGCACCGCGCCACTGCTCGCGCCGCGCATCGTCAGCATGATGACGGGACGGTCCATGACGTCGACGACGCTCGTGTCGCCGGCCGCCTCGATCTTCTCGACCTGCTCACGCACCCAGTCCGTGGGGCTCGGCTGGTAGTCCTCGTCCGTCACGTCGTCGCTCATGGCGTCATCCAACCACCCGGGTCTACACGGTCGGACGCGGCCATGGGACGGGCGGCGAGGGGGCCTGTGGACAACCTTGGCCGTCGTCACGACCGACGGAGCAGGCTGGTCGCATGAGCTTCGAGGACCTGCCCGCCGACTGGGCCGAGCGACCGGTGACCGACCCTGCCATCACGGCTGACGTGCTGGACCTCGTCGTGCGGGACGCCGACCGGGTCGCCGGGTCCGTCGTCGCCCTCGTCCTCAACCCGGGCGGCCGGGTGGTCCAGCCGGTCGTCGTCGAGCTGCCGCCCGAGGGCGTCAGTCCGGGCGAGCGCCACCGGTTCTTCGACGTCGTCTGCCTCGGCATCGCGACGGCCTCGGGCGCGGGGGAACGCGGCGGCATCCTCGCCGCGGTCGCGCGGTCGGGGGCACCCTTCGTCGGTAGCGACGACCGTGAGTGGCACGACGCGGCTCGGCGCAGCTGTGAGCAGCACGACCTGCGGCTAGGGGGGACCTGGCTCGTCACGCGCTCAGTCATCCGCCGGATCGACCGGGCCGACCCGACCGACGAAGGGGCGGGACAGGAACGCTCGGCCTGACCCGTCACTGGCCGGTCACTGACCGGGCACTGGCCGCCCGTCGTCGCGACGTACTCAGACCGACCGGGAGCGCGGGCCGATCGGCCAGTCCGGGGCCGCCGCGGCCGGTCGGTGGAGCTCGAGCCACGCCGCCGCCCGCAGCACGCCCACGTCGTCCAGCCGCCGTCCGGCCACCTGGACGCCGATGGTCCGCCCGTCGCTCGTCACCCCGCCGTTGACGCTCATGGCGGGCAGACCGGCCATGTTGTGGGGAGCGGTGAACCCGATGTGGGCCATGCCCCGGTCGGGCTGGTCGACATCGCCGAAGGGCATCGGCCACTCCGCGGGGAAGGCGACGACGGGGGCGACCGGCGACAACACGACGTCGTAGCGCTCGACAGCCGCCACCGTGACGCGCTGCAGGTCGAGGATGCTCTGGTAGCACTCCAGGACCCGCGACCCGGAGACCCGTTTGGCCGGGGCCACCCATCGGCGGATGAAGGGCAGCACGAGGTCACGGCGCTCGGGCCGCAGCGCCTGGAGGTCGTTCCAGGACCGCACCCGCCAGAACGTATCGAGGTCGTCCAGCATCTGCGGCGTGACGAACGGCGCGAGCGGCTCGACGACGGCCCCCGCGTCCGCGAAGAGCCGACCCGCGGCCCCGACGGCAGCGGCGACCTCCGGCTGCACCGGCATACCGCACCCGGCGTCGAGCTGGAGCCCGACGCGCAGACCCGACGGGTCGGCCGGTACGCCGGCCGTCGACCAGTCCACATCACCGGTCGGAAGGGCGGTCCAGTCGCGCGCGTCGGGGCGGGCGACGACGGCCATCGTCAGCGCCGCGTCGGCGACGGTGCGGGTCAGCGGGCCCGCCGCACGGCCGAGGTACGGGGTGTCCAGGGGGACCCGGCCCGCGCTGGGCTTGAGGGCGGCGAGGCCGAGCCAGGTGCCCGGCAGTCGGATCGACCCGCCGATGTCGGAGCCGATGTTGACCGGGGCGTACCCCGCGGCCGCGGCGGCACCGGCCCCCGACGACGAGCCGCCGGTGGTGAGCGCCGGGTCCCATGGACTGCGGGTGACCCCGTGCCGGCTCGAGACACCGGACGAGAGCATCCCCCAGTCGGGCATGACCGTGGAGCCGACGATGACGGCTCCGGACTCGTGCAGCCGCTCGGTGACCGGGGCGTCGCGGTGGGGCACGGTCGGCTCGACCCCGGCCGTCCCGGCGGGCATGGGCACGCCGCGTCGCGCGATGTTCTCCTTGAGCGTCACCGGCACGCCGTCGAGGGGGCCGAGCGGTGCGCCGGCGGCCCAGCGGCCTTCACTGGCGCGGGCGGCCGTCTCCGCCTCGTCGGGGGACCGCTGCCAGAAGGCGTTGAGCACGGGCTCCCGCTCGTCCGCGACGCGGGTGACCGCGCGCAGCACCTCCACGGGGGACAGGGCGCGGCGGCGGTAGTGGTCGACCAGCTCGGTGGCCGACAGACGGGCCAGCTCGTACGCGTCCTGCATGGGTGCCCTCTTCCCCGACGTCGGCGTTCTCCTCCCGTCAACCTATCCACGGCGCCGGAGCGGGGCCCGGTGTCGGGTGGGTCACGATCCCCGGCCGGGGGCGGACCGGGGGCTGTGTCGGCCCCCGGTCTCGGCCATGCTGGTGCATGCTGTCCCCACCCGATGGAGGGGTGCCGGGCACCTCGCGCCGACCGGACGGAGAATCCATGTTCACTCGTGCTGGACGCGTGGCGACCGGGGCCACCACCGCTCTCGTCGTGGCCGCTCTCACCGCCTGCAGCGCCGGGTCGTCGTCGACGCCGAGCCCCAGCGGCGGCGCGTCGGGCGGCTCCGGGGCGGCCTCGAGCGTCACCGTCGGGCTCGTTGCCGAGCCGGCCAGCCTCGACTTCACCACCGTCGACGGGGCCGCGATTCCGCAGGTGCTCCTGAGCAACGTCTACGAGACCCTCGTCAAGCAGGACCAGGACGGCAAGATCGTGCCGGGCCTGGCGAAGGCCTGGACGGTCTCGGACGACAAGAAGACCTACACGTTCGACCTCGCCGACGGCGCGAAGTTCAGCAACGGCGACCCCTTCACGGCCGACGCCGCCGTCTTCTCGATCAACAACGTCAAGACGAAGTGGACCATCTCCCTCAAGGCCGCGATGGCCGTGGTCGCCGACGCGAAGGCCGTCAGCCCGACCCAGCTGCAGGTCACCCTGGCCAAGCCCAGCAACGACTGGCTCTTCCGGATGACGACGCGCATCGGCGCGATGATGGACCCCAAGGGTGTCGACGCCCTCGCGACGAAGCCGGTGGGCACGGGCCCGTACCTGTTCGACACGTGGAACCGCGGTGACTCCATCACCCTCAAGGCCAACCCGGCCTACTGGGGCACCAAGCCGGCGTACTCGACCGTCGTCCTCAAGTACTTCAAGGACGGCACCGCGCTGAACAACGCCCTCCTCACCGGCACGATCAACGTCATCGGCACGGTGCAGGCGCCGGAGTCCCTCGCGCAGTTCGAGGGCAACAGCAAGTACCAGGTCATCGAGGGCACGACCAACGGCGAGGTCGTCCTGTCGTTCAACAACGGCAAGGCGCCGATGGACAACCTCAAGCTGCGCCAGGCGATCCGAACCGCGATCGACCACAAGGCGCTCATGGACACCTGCTGGGCGGGCAAGGGCACGCTCATCGGCAGCATGGTCCCGCCCACCGATCCATGGTACGAGGACCGCACGGGTGACTACCCCTACGACCAGGCCAAGGCCAAGCAGCTGCTCGCCGAGTCGGGCAACGCCACTCCCACGCTGCGGCTGCGGGTGCCCAACCTCCCGTACGCCACGGCGTGCGGCCAGGTCGTCCAGTCGCAGCTGCAGCAGGTGGGCATCACCGTCAAGCTCGACCAGCTCGAGTTCCCGGCCGCGTGGCTGCAGACGGTGTTCAAGGACCACGACTACGAGATGTCGATCGTCGCCCACGTCGAGCCGCGCGACCTGCCGGCCGTGTTCGGGAACCCGCAGTACTACACGCAGTACAACAACCCGGAGGTGCAGGCCGACATCGCCGCGGCCGACGCGGGGACGACCGACGAGCAGGTCGCGGACATGAAGAAGGCGGCGGCGGCCCTGTCCAAGGACGCAGCTGGAGACTTCCTCTTCCTGCTGCCCAACCTCATCGTCGCGGACAAGAACATCAAGGGACTGCCCAAGAACGCCATCACCGAGAGCTTCGACCTCTCGGCCCTGTCGTCGTCGTGACGCGCGGCCGTCCGCTCGCCCGGGGCGGCTCGTGACGGCTCGGGTCGCGAGGCGGGTCGGCATCCTCGTCTTGAGCCTGCTGGCCAGCTCGGTGCTCGTCTTCGCCTTCATGGCGGTGCTGCCCGGCGACCCGGCGCGGGTCGCGCTGGGCGTCAACGCCTCCGACGAGGCGGTGGCGGCGATGCGCAGCCAGTTCGGTCTCGACCGGCCGCTCGTCACGCAGTACCTGGACTGGATGCGCGGCCTGCTCACCTTCGACCTCGGGACGTCCTACGTCTCGCGGGCGCCGATCGGGCCACAGGTGGCCGACCGTCTGCAGGTGACCCTCTGGCTCGTCGTCACCGCGAGCCTCATCGCCCTCGTCATCGCCGTGCCGCTGGGGGTGCTCGCCGCGGTGCGGCACCGCCGCCCGTCCGGGCTCGTCCTGTCGGCGGCGTCGCAGGTCGGGGTCGCCGTCCCGGCCTTCCTGGCCGGGATCCTGCTCATCACCGTCTTCGCCGTGCAGCTGGGCTGGCTGCCCGCCAACGGCTGGACCCCGCCCGTCGTGGACCCGGTCATGTTCGTCAAGCAGCTCGTCCTGCCGGCCGTCGCCCTGGGTCTCGTGCAGGGCGCGGTCCTCACGCGCTACGTGCGCAGCTCCGTCCTCGACGTGCAGCGCGAGGACTACCTGCGCACCGCCCGGGCCAAGGGGCTGTCGCCGATGGCGGCCATGCGGCGCCACGGGCTCCGGAACGCCGCGATCCCGGTCGTCACCGTGCTCGCCCTCCAGCTGGCCACCCTGCTCGTGGGCGCCGTCGTCGTCGAGCGGGTCTTCGTCATCCCCGGGCTGGGGAGCCTGCTGCTCGACGCCGTGGCCCAGCGCGACCTGCGCATCGTGCAGGACGTCGTCATGCTCCTCGTCGTCGCCGTGCTCGTCGTCAACCTCGTCGTCGAGCTGCTCTACGTGGTCATCGACCCGCGGCTCAGGGTGGCCACCCGATGAGCGAGCCGGCCCTCGGCCCCGCGCCCGCGGCATACCGATCCCGCCGCCGGTCTCTCTCGCCGACCCTCGTCGTCGGGGGCGCGCTCGTGGCGCTCGTCGTCGTCATGGCGCTGGTGTCCTACGTGTGGACGCCGTGGGACCCGACGTTCGTCAACCCCCCCGACCGTCTGCAGGGGTTCTCCGGCCGGCACTGGCTGGGCACGGACAAGTTCGGCCGCGACGTCTTCTCCCAGATCCTCATGGGGTCACGCACCACCCTCTTCGTCGGCGTCGTCGCCGTGGGGGTGGCCGCGGTCGTGGGCGTCCCCCTCGGGATCGTCGCCGCCATGGGTCCCCGCTGGTTCGGCGAGCTCATCATGCGCACCAACGACCTGCTGCTCGCCTTCCCGGCGCTGCTGCTGGCCATCATGTTCAGCGCGGTCTTCGGCGGGTCGACGCTCGTGGCGATGCTGGCCATCGGCATCGCCACCGTGCCCAGCTTCGCGCGCCTCGTGCGCAGCGGCGCCCTGCAGGTGATGCGCACGGAGTACGTCCTCGCGGCCCGGGCGGCCGGACGCCGGCCGTTCGCCATCGGCCTGCGCCATGTGCTGCCCAACGTCGCCGGCCTCGTCATCGTGCAGTCGTCGGTGTCGTTCGCGATCGCGGTGCTGGCGGAGGCGGCCCTGTCGTTCCTCGGGCTCGGCACCCCCGCGCCGACCCCGTCGTGGGGGCGGATGCTTCAGGAGGCGCAGGAGCTGCTGTTCGCAGCCCCCCGCCTCGCGGTCGTGCCCGGTGTCGCCATCGCGCTCGCCGTCCTGGGCTTCAACCTCCTCGGCGACGGGCTGCGCGACGTGCTCGACCCCCGGCTCGAGCGGAGCGACCGGTGACCGGGACGGCGCGGTCAGCGGCAACGGCGGGGTCGGCACCGCCGGTGGTCGACGTGCGCTCGCTCTCGGTCCGCGCGCACGACCTGACCCTCGTCGACTCCGTGAGCTTCTCCGTCGGCCGGGGGGAGCGGGTCGGGCTCATCGGGGAGTCGGGGTCGGGGAAGTCCCTCACCGGTCTCTCGCTGCTCGGGCTGCTGCCTGAGGACCTCGTAGCACAGGGGTCGGTACGCCTGTCCCGCCCCGGGATCGACGTCGTCGGGGCGTCCGAGCACGACCTGGCACGGGTGCGTGGCCGGGACGTGGCGATGGTCTTCCAGGAGCCGATGACGGCGCTGAACCCCACCATGCGCGTGGGCGACCAGGTCGCGGAGGCCATGACGATCCACGGCACCGTCGGCGGCCGCGACGAGGCCCGCCGGAGGGCGGTGGAGCTGCTCGACCAGGTGCGGCTGCCGGACCCCGGCGAGGCGGCCCGCGCCTACCCCCACCAGCTCTCGGGCGGCCAGCGCCAGCGCGTGGTGCTGGCCATCGCCCTCGCCAACGACCCCGAGCTGCTGGTCTGCGACGAGCCGACGACGGCGCTCGACGTCACCGTGCAGGCGCAGGTGCTCGACCTCATCGTGCGGGGGGTGGAGGCCCGGGACGCCGCACTGCTCCTCATCACCCACGACCTGTCCGTGGTGGCGACCGCCTGCGAGCGGGTGCTCGTCATGTACGGCGGCCGGATCGTCGAGGCCGGAGCCGTCGACGAGGTGTTCACCCGGCCCCGCCACCGCTACACGGAGGGGCTGCTCGCCGCGTCCGACCTCACGGCCGGGCCGGCGGGGCGGGGCCGTCGACGCCGGCTCACGACGATCGCCGGCACCGTGCCCCCTGCCGGCCGGTTCCCCGACGGCTGTGTCTTCCGGACCCGGTGCCCGCAGGCCACCGAGGAGTGCGTCGTGCCGCCGGCATGGAGCTCCGAGGACCCTGCCTCCGGGTATGCCTGCCACCACCCGGCGACTGCCCCTCCAGCGGGTCGTGCTCCGCACCGCATCGAAGAGGAGTCGCCTGACGCTACGAACCGTTCGGGGGAGGTGGTCCCCCTAGCCGACGACGGGGCGCCGGTCATCGTCGTGCGGGATCTCGTGCGCACCTACCAGCGGCCTCGGCGCTCGCTGAGGCACGCCGGCGCCGCCGTCCCGGCCCTGCGGGGGGTCGGCTTCGAGGTCGCCCCGGGGGAGCGGTTCGGCATCGTCGGCGAGTCGGGGTGCGGCAAGTCCACCCTGCTGCGCATCCTCGCCGGCCTCGACCAGCCCACGTCGGGCGTCGTCCGCATCAACGACACCGACATCGCGGGTCTGCCGGAACGCCGGCTGGGGTTCCTGCGCGAGCGGCTGCAGCTGGTCTTTCAGGACCCGATGGGATCGCTGGACCCGCGGATGCGGGTGCGCGACATCGTCGCCGAGCCGCTGGTGGCGGCCCGGCATCCGACGCCTCGGGAGCGGGTGCCCGCCCTGCTCGAGGAGGTCGGCCTGTCGGCGACCGCCGCCGACCGCTACCCCCACCAGTTCTCCGGTGGTCAGCGCCAGCGGATCTCCATCGCGCGGGCCCTGGCCCCGCGTCCGGGGATCCTCCTCGCCGACGAGCCGGTCAGCGCCCTCGACGTCTCGGTCCGGGCCCAGGTGCTCAACCTCATCGGTGACCTCGTCGACGAGCTGGCCCTGACCCTCGTCTTCGTCTCCCACGACCTGTCGGTCGTGCGGCACCTCTGCGACCGCGTGGCCGTGATGAGCGAGGGCGAGATCGTCGAGGTCGGCCCGGTCGAGCAGGTCTGGGAGCGTCCCCGACACCCCTACACGCAGCGCCTGCTCGCCGCCGTGCCGACGATCGAGAAGGCGCTCGCCGGCGCGACGACGGCCGATCTCCTCGGCCCACCGCGAGACGGCCGGTCGGTCTCGGCCACGCAGCCCACCGCTCCAGCCACCACGACCCCTACGGAGGACACCGATGTCCCAGCCTCTCGCTGACCCCACCCCCACCGAGCGTCCCGACTACAGCCGGCTGTTCCGGCTCGACGGGCGCACCGCGGTCGTCGTCGGAGGGGGCAGCGGCATCGGCCGTGAGGGTGCCCTCGCTCTCGCGGCCCAGGGGGCGACGGTCATCTGCGCCGACCGCGACCTCGCTGCCGCGCAGGCGACGGTAGAGCTCGGTGCCGGAGGGGACGGCGCCGGCGAGCTGCGGGCGTACGAGCTGGATGTCCTCGACCAGGCGGCGGTCGCCCGGGCGGTGACCGAGCTGGGTGACGTCGACGTGCTCGTCTACAGCGCCGGCACCAACGTGCGCAAGCGCGTGCTCGACTACTCCACCGACGAGTTCGACCGTGTCATCGGCCTGAACCTGCGGGCGGCGTTCACCACCGTGCGCGCCTTCGCCCCCGGCATGGTGGCGCGCGGGCGCGGCAGCATCATCGGCCTGGGGTCGATCCGCTCGGTCACCGTGGAGCCCGGACAGAGCATGTATGCCGCGACGAAGGCCGGTCTGCTGCAGCTGTTCCGCACGGTGGCGGCGGAGCTCGGACCCAGCGGGGTGCGGGCCAACATCGTGGCTCCGGGGGTCGTCCGGACGCCTCTGACGGGCCAGATCATGAAGGACGACGGCTGGGCCGACGCCTACGCCCAGAAGAACGCGTTCGGCCGCTGGGCCGAGCCGTCGGAGCTCGCAGGCGCCATCGTGTTCCTCGCGTCCGACGCGGCGTCCTACGTCACCGGCACCCAGGTGGTCGTGGACGCGGGCTGGACCGCGATCGACGGCCGCTACACGCCGCCCAGCTGAGCCTCGTTGTCCGACAAGCGGGTTCGGCCGGCCTTCGTCCTGCACGACCACCGCAAGCCGAGGCCCCACTTCGACCTGCGGCTGGAGTGGGGTCCCACCGACGGTCGGGAGCGCGCGGTGCTCCGCTCGTGGGCGGTGCCCCGGGGGCTGCCGACCGCCGTGCGGCAGAACCGCCAGGCCATCGCCGTGCCGGACCACGCGATGGACCACCTGGGCTACACCGACGCCGACAAGAGCATCGCGGACACGGGCTGGTGGCAGGAAGAGTCCCGGGACGAGCGCCGGATGGTCTTCGTCCTGCACGGCCGGGAGGGCGCCCGGCGCTACGCCCTCATCGACACCGGTGACGGCTGGCTGCTCCACCTGACCAGGGAGCAGCCAGCCTGACGGTCAGAGGCTGGAGGACCGCTGCCAGAGGTTGATGCCCGCGTCCACGGCATACCGGTCGATCTTGCGCAGCTCCTCGGGGGAGAAGTCGAGGTTCTTCGTGGCCGCGAGGCTGTCCTCGAGCTGCCTGACGCTGGACGCCCCGATGAGCACGGAGGTCACGCGGTCGTCCCGCAGCGCCCACGCGAGCGCCATCTGGGCCAGCGACTGGCCGCGGGCCTTGGCGAGCCGGTTGAGGGCGCGAACGTGCTTGAGCGAGGCCTCGGTGAGGAGCTTGGGGTCGAGCGACTTCCCTTGGGCGGCACGGGAACCCGCGGGAATGCCCTTGAGGTACTTGTCGGTCAGCATCCCCTGGGCGAGGGGCGAGAAGGCGATACAGCCGACGCCGTTGACGCCGAGGACGTCCAGGAGGTCCTCCTCGACCCAGCGGTTGAGCATCGAGTAGGACGGCTGGTGGATGAGCAGCGGGGTGCCCATCTGCCGCAGGATGTCGACGGCCTGCTGGGTGCGCTCGCCCGAGTAGGACGAGATCCCGACGTAGAGGGCCTTGCCCTGGCGCACCGCGGTGTCGAGGGCGCCCATCGTCTCCTCCAGCGGCGTCGTCTCGTCGAAGCGGTGGCTGTAGAAGATGTCGACGTAGTCCACGCCCATCCGGGTGAGCGACTGGTCGAGCGAGGACAGGAGGTACTTGCGCGACCCGCCGCCGGAGCCGTAGGGCCCGGGCCACATGTCGTAGCCGGCCTTGGTCGAGAGGATGAGCTCGTCGCGGTAGCGGCGGAAGTCCTGGGCGTAGATCGTGCCGAAGTTGCGCTCGGCCGAGCCGTAGGGCGGGCCGTAGTTGTTGGCGAGGTCGAAGTGCGTGACGCCGAGGTCGAAGGCCCTCCGCAGGGTGGCCCGCTGGCTGTCGAGGGCGACGTCGTCCCCGAAGTTGTGCCAGAGACCGAGGGACACGGCGGGCAGGTCGAGCCCGCTCGAGCCGGTGCGACGGTAGGGGAGGGAGTCGTAGCGCGAGCGCAGGGCCTGGTAGTCATCGGCGTGAAGAGGCATGGCGACCATCCTGCCGGTCCGGGCCGTGTCCGTCTCGTCAGGGCGTCAGGACGGGACGTCGGTCTCAGCGTCCGGGTCCACCCGTCCAAGCGCAGTGGCCGAGGGAGCACCGCTGCTCACAAGGACCTGTGGTCGGCTCGTCGGGGCGGCATCAGTGACCTCGTAGCGGCACGACAGCTCGGCCGCGGCGCGCTGGGCCAGCATCAGGCCGCGGTCGCTGAACGCGGCTTCGGCCTGTGCGGAGGGGAAGTCGGCCGAGCCCGGGTCGTCCTCCGGGACGATGGCGTCGACCTCGTCCGACCAGGCCTCCAGCTCTTCGGCAAGGCCTCGTGACATACCGAGCGACTCCGGTGCCGGGGTTGTCCGAGCCGCCACCGGGCGGAAACACCCAGGTGGGGAAACATCGGTACTCCGCGCAGATCCGCAATCGGGGCAGCCGGGCTGCGAGGTCGTCTTCGCCCACGTCAGTCGGGCAGCAGACGTCGCCGCGCCCGATGCAGGCGGTCGACCCACTCGGCGGAGGTTCGTCTGGGGGACGACCATCGAGGGGTCGCGATGACGTACGGCGTCGAGACGACGCGGCCCGGGCCAGGGCCGATGTGGTGAGCATCCACGAAGGGCTGAGCAAGGACTTCACGACGTTGTCGAGCTCGGTGGACGCCCGGCTCACAAGCACGGCATGAACGGATCCTGGGAGAATCCTGAGAGCACCCCCGGTGCTGCGTGAGTCCGGATGCAGAGACGCGCATACCGACAGGCAAGACGGCCCGGGTATGCTCCACGCCAGGTCATGAGTGTCAGCGTCAAGCCCCGGCTCGCTGACCGGCAACCCTCCTCCGCGGTGGGGTGCCCCGGGTGAGGACCGGGCCGACGGCCCCCGGATCTCCGGGAGCCCGAGGCAAGCGCGGGGCATCCGCTCCCGCACCGTCGCCGGTGCGCCCCCGTCGGGGACCGTCGGTCACGGATCCAGTGCAGCCACGACCCTCGAGGTCCCAGAGCGAAGGAACGACCCTCATGAGCGACACCCCCAGCTGGTCCTTCGAGACCCGGCAGATCCACGTCGGCCAGGAGCCGGACGCCACGACCGGCGCCCGCGCGCTGCCGATCTACCAGACCACCTCCTACGTCTTCAAGGACACGGACCACGCGGCGAACCTCTTTGCGCTCAAGGAGTTCGGCAACATCTACACGCGGATCATGAACCCGACGCAGGATGCCGTCGAGCAGCGGATCGCGTCCCTCGAGGGCGGCGTCGCCGCCCTCCTCGTCGCCTCCGGCCAGGCGGCTGAGACGCTGGCCATCCTCAACGTGGCCGAGGCCGGCGACCACGTCGTCGCCTCCCCGTCCCTGTACGGCGGCACGTTCAACCTGCTCAAGTACACGCTGCCCAAGTTCGGCATCCAGGTCACGTTCGTCGAGGACGCGACCTCCCTGGACGCGTGGCGCGCGGCGGTGCAGCCCAACACCAAGGTCTTCTACGGCGAGACCATTGCGAACCCGAAGTCGGAGATCCTCGACATCGAGGGCGTCGCCGGTGTCGCCCACGAGGCGGGTGTGCCGCTCATCGTCGACAACACCATCGCCACCCCGTTCCTCCTGCGACCGCTGGAGTTCGGCGCGGACGTCGTCGTGCACTCGGCCACCAAGTACCTCGGCGGGCACGGCACCTCGATCGCGGGCGTGATCGTCGACGGGGGGACGTTCGACTACGGCAAGGACCCGGAGAAGTTCCCGAACTTCAACACCCCCGAGGAGAGCTACCACGGGCTCGTCTTCGCCCGCGACCTCGGCGTCGGCAGCCCGCTCGGCGCCAACCTGGCGTTCATCCTCAAGGCCCGCGTGCAGCTGCTGCGCGACCTCGGACCGTCGATCTCGCCGTTCAACGCGTTCCTCATCGCTCAGGGCCTGGAGACCCTCAGCCTGCGGATCGAGCGGCACGTGGAGAACACCCACAAGGTCGCGGCGTACCTGTCGGGCCACGCCCAGGTCGAGCGGGTCGTGTGGGCCTCGCTCGAGGGCGACCCGGGCTACGAGCTGGCCCAGAAGTACGTCCCGCGCGGCGCGGGCGCCGTGCTCGCGTTCGAGATCCAGGGTGGCCTCCCCGCGGGGAAGAAGTTCGTCGAGGGACTGACGCTGCACAGCCACGTCGCCAACATCGGTGACGTGCGCTCGCTCGCCATCCACCCCGCCTCCACGACCCACTCGCAGGGCGGCGACGCCGACCGCGCGACGGCCGGTGTCACCCCGGGGCTCGTGCGGCTCGCCGTGGGCATCGAGCACATCGACGACATCATCGCCGACCTCGAGCAGGGCTTCACGGCCGCCAAGGTCGACTGACGGCGGCGGCCGGCGCCGCTCGACCGACAGGCACCACGTGGGCGGGCCACCCGCCCTGATCGGGGGCTGTCCACGCCGACGGGGTTGAAAGCTGTCGGTCGAGCGCGGGTCCACCGGCTGTCACCCGAGCCCGGTTCCCGGGAATCCTCGGGCACCCGTGCCGGTTGGCCCTGGCGTGCCGTCACTCTTCGACCCCATCACCCTCCGTTCCCTCACGCTGCGCAACCGGGTCTGGCTGGCCCCCATGTGCCAGTACAGCGCCGTCGACGGGTTGCCGCAGCAGTGGCATCTCGTGCACCTCGGCGCTCGCGCGTCGGGGGGCTACGGCCTCCTGCTGACCGAGGCCAACGCCGTCACCGCCGACGGGCGGATCTCCCCGGAGGACGCCGGCATCTGGTCCGACGAGCACGCCGCCGCCTGGGCCGAGATCGTCGACTACGTGCACGCGCAGGGCCGGCCCGTCGGGACCCAGCTCGCGCATGCGGGACGCAAGGCGTCGACGTACCGGCCCTGGGCGCCCGCTCGTGGCACGGTGCCGACGACGGACGGTGGCTGGTCGACGAGCGGCCCCTCCGCCGACGCGTTCCCGGGGTATGCCGCCCCGGCCGAGCTCTCGGTCGAGGGGATCCAGGTGGTGGTCCGGTCGTTCCGGGAGGCGGCCGTGCGTTCCGTGGACGCCGGCTTCGACACCGTGGAGCTCCACGCGGCGCACGGCTACCTGCTGCACCAGTTCCTCTCGCCGCTCTCCAACCAGCGCACCGACGCCTACGGCGGCTCGTTCGCGGGCCGCACCCGGCTCCTGCTGGAGACGGTCGAGAGCGTCCGTGACGTCATCCCCGACGCGATGCCGCTGCTCGTGCGCATCTCCGGGACCGACTGGGTGGAGGGCGGCTGGGACCTCGAGCAGAGCATCGAGCTGGCCCGGCTCATGAAGGCCGGCGGCGTTGACCTCGTCGACGTGTCCTCGGGCGGGAACGCACCCGCGTCGATCCCCGTCGGCCCCGGCTACCAGGTGCCGCTGGCGGCCGGCGTACGTTCGGGCGCCGAGATCGCCACGGGCGCAGTGGGACTCATCACCGAGCCGGTGCAGGCCGACAAGGTCGTGGCCAACGGCGAGGCGGACGTCGTGCTTCTCGCCCGCGCGGCGCTGCGGGAGCCGTCCTGGCCCCTTCGGGCCGCCCACGAGCTCGGTGTCCCCGTCGAGGAGGCCGGCTGGCCCGACCAGTACACCCGGGGGACCTGGCCCACGAGCGACTGACCCGAGGCGGGGCTCGCGCACGGCTGAGGGGGGCGTGCCGGCTGGCATCATCGGCGGTATGCCAGAGGCGCAGTCGCAGGCGGACCCCCGGTCTCTCGCCCACCGGGCCCGCCGGATGACGGGGCGAGACCCCCACGAGGAGGGGCGGGCGTCGACCCCGCTGGAGCTCCTCTTCGACCTCACCTTCGTCGTCGCGGTCGGCCAGGCGGCCAACCAGGTGGCTCATCTCGTGGCCGAGGGGCACGTCGGTGCGGGGCTCATCGCCTTCGCCTTCGCGACCTTCGCGGTGACGTGGGCGTGGATCAACTTCTCCTGGTTCGCGTCCGCGTTCGACACCGACGACTGGGTCTTCCGGGTCGTGACCATGGTGCAGATGGCCGGCGTCTGCATCCTCGCCCTGGGCCTGCCGAACCTCTTCCACTCCATCGACGAGGGCGGCCACGTCGACAACCGCATCGTCGTCGCGGGGTACGTGGTCATGCGCCTGGCCATGGTCTTCAACTGGCTCCGCGCCGCCCGTCAGGCCCCGGAGCTGCGACGGACCTGCCTGACCTACGCCCGGGCCATCGTCGTCGCCCAGGTCGGGTGGGTCGTGCTGGCCGTCGCCGACCTGTCGCTGTGGCCGACGCTCGCGGGGGTGGCGGTCCTCAACGTCGTCGAGTTCCTCGGTCCCTGGCTCGCCGAGCGGACCGGACCGCCCACGCCATGGCACGCGCACCACATCGCCGAGCGCTACAGCCTCTTCGCGATCATCGCGCTGGGGGAGGGCGTCGTCGGCACCGTGGCCGCCCTGACCTCCGCCCAGGACGCTGCCGGAGGCATCGGCGCGGACGTCGTGCTCGTCGGTGCGGCGGGCATCGGCCTGACCTTCGGCATGTGGTGGACGTACTTCATGCTCCCGTCCGGGGAGGTGCTCCACGTCAAGCGGCATCTCGGGTTCCCCTGGGGCTACGGCAACATCGTCCTGTTCGGCGCGATCATCGCGACCGGTGCAGGCCTGCACGTCGCGGCCCTCGGGCTGGAGGGGGAGACCCACCTGTCGGCGGTGGGGACCATGCTGGCCGTGGCCCTCCCGGTCGGGGCCTACATGGCGTCGGTGTTCGGCCTCTACCGGCTGCTGGTGCAGCGCACCGACGGGTTCCACCTCTCGTTGCTGGTGGCCACCCTCGCCGTCCTCGGCGTCGCCGTCGCGATGGCCGCGGGAGGCGTCTCGGTGCCGGTATCCCTGGTCGTCACCGCCCTCGCCCCGGCGGTGACCGTCGTGGGCTACGAGACCGTGGGACACCGCCACGCGATGCTCGCCATCGAGGAGGCCACCGCGGGCTGACGATGGCCCGCCCACCGACGCCGTGACGCCGTGAGGTCCCCATCCGGGCCTCCCGCCTATCCTGGCGCGCATGCCCACCGAGCCCGCCGCCCCGCGCGAACGGGCCCGGGCCGGCTCCCGACCCCGTCGCCGGCCGTCCCAGGAGAGGGCCAAGCGTGAGCGCACCGAGGACCCCGCGCGGCGCGAGGCCCGGCTGGCCCGCCGACGGGCAGCCGTCCCCGAGATCACCTATCCCGACGACCTGCCCGTCGTCGACCGGCGGGACGACATCGCCGCCGCGATCCGCGACCACCAGGTCGTCGTGGTCGCGGGGGAGACGGGCTCGGGCAAGACCACCCAGATCCCGAAGATCTGTCTTGAGCTCGGCCGGGGCATCGAGGGCACCATCGGGCATACCCAGCCGCGCCGGATCGCCGCCCGGGCCGTGGCCGAGCGCATCGCCGAGGAGCTCGACGTGGAGCTCGGGGGCGCGATCGGCTACCAGGTGCGCTTCACCGACCACAGCAGCGCCGACACCCTCGTCAAGGTCATGACCGACGGGATCCTGCTGGCCGAGCTGCAGCGCGACCGCGACCTGCGCCGCTACGACACGATCATCATCGACGAGGCGCACGAGCGGAGCCTCAACATCGACTTCGTCCTCGGCTACCTCGCCCAGCTGCTGCCCCGCCGGCCCGACCTCAAGGTCGTCATCACCTCGGCGACGATCGACCCCCAGCGCTTCGCTGACCACTTCGCGCGCCCCGGCCATCCCGTCCCCGTCGTCGAGGTCTCGGGGCGCACCTACCCCGTCGAGGTGCGCTACCGACCCCTCGAGCGCGAGGACGACGAGGACGCCGACCCGGTGACGGGCATCGTCGAGGCGGTCGAGGAGCTGTGGACCGAGACGCCGGCGTCGTTGCGGGACGGGGGCAGCCAGGACATCCTCGTCTTCCTCTCCGGCGAGCGGGAGATCCGTGACGCCGCAGAGGCGTTGACCGCGCTCAACCTCCCGGGCACCGAGGTGCTGCCGCTCTTCGGACGCCTGTCCGCCGCCGAGCAGCACCGGGTCTTCTCGCGGCATACCGGTCGTCGGGTGGTGCTCGCCACCAATGTCGCCGAGACGTCCCTGACCGTCCCCGGCATCCGCTACGTCGTCGACACCGGCACCGCGCGGATCTCCCGCTACAGCCAGCGCACCAAGGTGCAGAGGCTGCCCATCGAGCCGGTCAGCCGGGCGAGCGCCAACCAACGCGCCGGCCGGTGCGGCCGGCTCGCCGATGGCATCTGCATCCGCCTGTATGCGCAGGAGGACTTCGAGGAGCGGCCCGAGTTCACGGACCCGGAGATCCTGCGCACCAACCTCGCCTCCGTCATCCTCCAGATGACGAGCCTGCGGCTCGGCGACGTCGCGCGGTTCCCGTTCCTCGACCCGCCGGACAGCCGGCAGGTGACGGACGGGGTGAGGCTCCTGGAGGAGCTCGGCGCCGTCGAGACCGGTGACCCGTCCGAGGCGGGGGAGCGCCGACGGCGGCTCACGGCATACGGGCGACAGCTGGCGCTGCTGCCGGTCGACCCGCGCCACGGGCGGATGCTCCTCGAAGCGGACCGGCTGGGCTGCCTTCAGGAGGTGCTCGTCGTCGTGACGGCCCTGAGCATCCAGGACCCCCGGGAGCGGCCGCTCGAACGCCAGGAGCTCGCGAACGCGGCGCACAAGCGCTTCGCCGACGAGCACTCGGACTTCGTCGCCTACCTCAACCTCTGGCGTTACCTCCAGGAACAGCAGAAAGGGTTGTCCGGCAGTGCCTTTCGCCGCATGTGCAAGAGCGAGTTCCTCCACTACCTGCGGGTGCGGGAGTGGCAGGACCTGCACCACCAGGTGCGGCAGGCGTGCAAACAGGCGGGACTCGACGTCTCGCGGTCCGCTGACCGTGACCATGCCGTCGGGCTTGACACCGACTCGGTGCATCGCGCCCTGCTCGCGGGTCTGCTGTCGCAGGTCGGCGCGCGGGACGACGTGAAGCGCGAGTACCTCGGTGCGCGAGGGGCCCGGTTCGGGATCTCGCCCGGTAGCAGCCTGTTCCGCAAGCAGCCCCCGTTCGTCATGGCCGGCGAGCTCGTCGAGACGACCCGGCTGTGGGCCCGGACCGTCGCCCGCATCGACCCTCTGTGGGCGGAGGAGATCGGCGCCCACCTCGTGCGCCGGTCGTACTCGGAGCCGCGATGGTCGGCCAAGCAGGGCAGCGCGGTCGCGACCGAGCGCGTGACGCTCTACGGCGTGCCCCTCGTCGTCGCGCGAACGGTCGGGTACGCCCGCGTCGACCCCGCCGAGGCCCGGCACCTGTTCATCCAGCGGGCCCTCGTGGAGGGGGACTGGACGACCCGGCACCGCTTCGTGGCCGACAACGCCGCCATGGTCGCCCGCCTCGCCGAGCTCGAGGCGCGCACGCGCCGCCGTGACCTCCTCGTCGACGACGCCACCATCGCGGCCTTCTACGACCGCCGCATCCCCGCGGAGGTCGTGTCGGCCCGGCACTTCGACTCCTGGTGGAAGACGGCGTCGCGCCAGGACCCGCAGCTGCTGACCTTCACCGAGGACCTCCTGCTCTCGGACCGGGCCACGGAGGTCGACACCCATGCCTACCCGGGCGTCTGGCGTCAGGGCGACCTCGAGCTGCCCCTGACCTACCGGTTCGAGCCGGGCGAAGCGGAGGACGGGGTGACCGTGCACCTGCCTCTCGAGGTGCTCAACCAGGTGACGCCGGCCGGGTTCGACTGGCAGGTGCCCGGTCTGCGTGAGGGCCTGGTCACGGCGCTCATCCGGTCGCTGCCCAAGGCCACCCGTCGTCTGCTCGTCCCTGCGCCGGAGCACGCCGCGGCCCTCGTCCGCGAGCTGGACGCGGCGGGGCTCGGGCCGGCGGACGGGGGGTTCACCGATGTGCTCAGCCGGGTCGTCCGGTCGACCCGGGGGGTCGCGGTGGCCCCCGGCGAGTGGTCCGTCGACCGGGTGCCGGAGCATCTCCGCGTCGCCTTCTCGGTCGAGGACGGCCGCGGTCGGGTACTCGCGCGCGGCCGTGACCTGGACGCCGTCCGCGCGGCGGCGGCCCCCCAGCTGCGGCGGCAGGTCTCGCGCGCCGGGGCCGCGATCGAGCGAACAGGGTTGCGGTCGTGGGAGATCGGTGACGTGCCCACCGAGTTCACGACGACGTCGAGTACCGGTCGGCGCGTCGAGGGGTTTCCCGCCCTCGTCGACGAGGGGAGCTCTGTCGCCCTGCGCCTGCTACCCACCCGGGCCGAGGCGGACGCGGAGCACCGGGTCGGTGTGCGCCGCCTGCTCATCCTCGGGACGTCGCCGCCGTGGAAGCAGGTGCTGGGCCGCCTGAGCAACGCGCAGAAGCTCGCCCTCGCCCACAACCCCCACGGGTCGGTGCCCGCCCTGCTCGACGACTGTCTCGCGGCGGCGGTGGACGCCATCGCCACGGAGCGGGTGCACGGCCCGGTGCGGACGGCCGACGAGTTCGCCGGCGCCCTCACGGCCGTGCGCACGCACCTGGCGGCGCGGGTCGTGCAGGTCGTCGGTCTCGTGGAGCCGGTGCTGGCCAAGGACCTCCAGGCGCAGCAGCGCCTCGACGCGATGACGGCGCCCGCCCTGGCGGACCTCGTCGCGGACGTGCGCGCCCAGCTGCGGGAGCTCGTGCGGCCCGGCTTCGTCGCCGAGGCCGGGGTGACCCGGCTGCCCGACCTCGACCGCTACCTCCGGGCGGTGCTCCACCGTCTGGACCGCGCGCCGGCCGACCTGGTCCGCGACGCTCGGAGTGCGGACGACGTCCTGGCGGCTGAGGCGGCCTACGCCGAGCTCCTGGCGTCCCTGCGTCCGGCCCAGCGGGCGGCCGAGGACGTCGTGGCCGTCGGCTGGATGCTGGAGGAGCTGCGGGTGTCCCTCTTCGCGCAGGGGCTCGGCACGGCATACCCGGTGTCGCTCAAGCGAATCCTGCGCGCTGTGGACGCCGTGGCCGAGTCGCCTCCGGGGCGGGCGGGGTAGGGCGGAATCACCGGGGGGCTCCCGGCGTTGTCCTGGCTGACAGCGTCTGCAGGGCGCGAGACCATGACGTGAGGCGGCCTTCCGGCCGCCAGGACCTGAGGAAGGCCACCGTGCAGGACCCAGCCGAGCTCTACCAGTTCGAGACCGACACCAACCCGGCCACCGCGGGTGCCTCCGTGATGCTCGTGTCCATGGGCGGCTTCATCGACGCGGGCCGCACCCAGCACGTGCTCACGGAGCATCTCCTCTCGGCCCACGACCACACCGTCGTCGCGTCGTTCGACCTCGACCAGCTGCTCGACTACCGCGGCCGCCGGCCGATGATGACGTTCGAGCGCGACCGGTACACGTCCTACGACGACCCGTCCCTGCTGCTCTACCGGCTCACGGACGAGGAGGGCCAGCCCTTCCTCCTGCTCGCCGGCTCGGAGCCGGACTACCAGTGGGAGCGCATGGTCGAGGCGGTGTCCCATCTCGGCAAGACCCTGGGCGTCGAGCTGACCGTCAGCGTGCACGGGATCCCCATGGCGGTGCCGCACACCCGCCCGCTCGGCGTCACCGCGCACGCGACCGACCCGCGGCTCATCGTCCAGCACGAGCCGGTCTTCGGTGCGGTGCAGGTGCCGGCCAGCTTCGCCGCGCTGCTGGAGCTGCGGCTCGGGGAGGCCGGCAAGAACGCCCTCGGCTTCGCCGTGCACGTGCCCCACTACCTCGCGCAGGCCGAGTTCGCCGATGCCGCCCTGGCCGGCCTCAACGCCGTGACCGGCGTGACCGGGCTGCGGATCTCCACGACCGACCTGGCCGCTGCGGCCGGGCTCAACCGGGCCGAGATCGCCCGCGAGGTCGCCGGGTCCGAGGAGGTCGCGGCGGTCGTCGAGGCGCTGGAGCGCCAGTACGACACGTTCATGGAGGGCCGCGAGCGGCCGAGCCTGCTCGCCACCGAGGTGTCCGAGCTGCCGTCGGCCGACGAGATCGGCGCCGAGCTCGAGGCGTTCCTCAAGGACGTCGCCGACGACGAGCAGAAGGGACCCGAGACCGCCTGACCGCGGTCCTGGGCTCAGCCCTTGGCGTCGGACCAGCGTCGGACGACGCTGGTGTCGGCGACGAACCGCACCCGGTCGGTACCGGCCCAGCGCCGCGCGCTGTCGTCGAGCGTGCGGCCCATGGCGGCCGCCACGTCGACGGCGCGGTCGTCGGGGGCGTGCACGAGCAGCTCGTCGTGCAGGCAGAGCACGATCTGCGCTCCCATCGGGGCCACGGCGTGGCGCACCGTCGCGGCCCAGGCCTTGAACAGCTCGGCGGCGGAGCCCTGGATGACCGCGTTGCGGGCGAACCGTCCGCGCGAGCCGTCGTCGCCGCCGGCCGACATCGCGTCGAGGTTGATCCGGCGCCCCCCGTAGGTCCGCAGGGGCTGCCGGGCGGCGCCCGACGCATACGCGTCGTCGAGCAGGCGCATGGCGACGGGATAGGCCCGCTCGAGGCCCCCGAGGGCCTGGCCGGCAGCGCCTGACCGCTGGCCGTACATCGCCGCCAGGACGGCGATCTTGGCGACCGGCCGGTCGACCCCGAGCCGGGCGGCGACGGGGGCGTAGAGGTCGTCGGCGGTGGTGGCCTCGGCGAGGGCGCGGTCGCCGGAGACGACGGCCAGCACCCGGGGCTCGATCTGGCCGAGGTCCGCTCGTACGAAGGCCCACCCGGGCTCGGCCACCACCGCCGGCCGCAGCGGCGCGGGCAGGTTGTGCAGGCCGTTCTGGGCGGTCATCCGGCCGGCGGCACCGTCGCAGGCGGTCCAGCCGCCCCGGAGCCGCCCGTCGGGCCCGACGTGCTCGTCGAGCCACCGGTAGCCGTACGTCGTGGCGATGCGCTCGTCCTTGCGCCACGCCAGGAGGGCGGCGACCAGGGGCGTCGAGGCCCGGTAGGGCTCGAGGTAGCCCTTGCGGGTGCTGGGGACGTCGACCCCCACCGCGGCCAGCAGCTCGCGTACCTGCACCGGGTTCCGCAGGTCGGTGCGCTCCCGGCCGGGAGCGTGGGCGAGGACGACCGCGTCGCGCGCCCGCCGGATCGCGGCGGCCTCGGACTCGTCCCGCGGCCGGGGACCGGCCGCGGCGGCGATGAGCCGCTCGACCACCTCCCGGTCCAGAGGCAGCCCGTCGGCCTCCAGCTCGAGGCAGAGCACCGCGGCGGCGGACTCGGAGTAGGCCGCCGGGAGGCTGCGTGGCCCCAGGGCCGCGAGCTGGGCGGTGAGGCGTGCGGCCAGCGTGAGCAGCGCCTCGGCGACCGACCGCAGCCGAGCCGGGGTCGTGGCCCACTGCGGGTCCAGCACGTCCGGGCGCAGGTACCCGTCGGGGCGGACGGCCGCGTCCGGGTCGGCCCGGCCCCCCTCGCCCGGGGAGGTGTCGGCATCAGCGGTGAGCAGGCCGAAGAGGTCGTCCCGAGGGGGCACGGGGGCGCGAGCCGAGTCGAGACCGTGCGCGACGGCCCACACCAGGGGGAGGTCGGCCGCCCACCCGCCGTGCAGGAGCCGGTGCGCCTCGGAGACGTCGAAGCACCGCTGCACCCGGACCCCCGCCTCGGCACCGGGGTCGGCGAGGGGGGCGAGGCTGGCCCGGGCGCTCGGCACCAGCCACCGCGGGTGGGCGTCGTCCTCGCGCCGGCGCACCTCCGCGAGCACCGGCGCCACGTCGCCCGCGACGCAGGGGCCACCCGCGACCTCGGGACCCACCACCGCGCGTCCACCGACGACGACCAGGGGGAGCACGGCTCCATCCAACCCGCTGCGACCGACAGGCGCGTTCACGCATACCGGGAACGACCCGCCGGGCACCGGCGTTGCCGCCTTGCGGGTCCACAGGCCTGCAGCGAGGATGACCGGGCCGACCCGACCGGGGGGCCGCGGGACAACGAGAGGTGACGACGTGGGGCTCTTCGGCTTCGGGGACGACGACAAGAAGGCCGCCAACGCGACCGCACTGGAGCAGGCCAACACGCCGCCCAGCGGGATGGCCAGCGTGGTGGTGAACGTCATCCAGCCCCTGCTCGACGTGGGCATCGACGGCAAGGGGCCGCTGCCGTCGGCGCAGTCGGTGGCCGACGGGGCGCACAAGAAGGCCGGCGACGTGGAGGGGGCGATCGACCGGGTGGTCCGCATGCACCTCGCCGCCGCCGGGACGGGCGGTTTCGTGACCGGGCTCGGCGGGTTCATCACGATGCCGGTCGCCCTCCCGGCCAACGTCCTGGAGTTCTACCTCGTGGCGACGCGGATGACCGCGGCCATCGCCGCCCTCCGGGGGTACGACCTGACCCAGCCCCCCATCCGGACCGCGGTCCTGCTGGCCCTCGTGGGTGCCGACGCCGACGACCTGATCCACAAGGCCGGCATCCCCACGCCCACGGGCAAGCTCACCGACCTGGCCGCCCAGCGCCTGCCCGGGCCCGCCCTCATGGTCCTCAACAAGGCGGTCGCCTTTCGGCTCGTCGGCAACGTCGGCAAGACCACCTTCGCCCGTCTGGGGCGCGGGCTGCCGATCGCGGGCGGGGTGGTCAGCGCCGGCCTCGACACCTACATGCTGAAGCGGATCGCCGACCACGCGCGCCGTGAGTTCCCGCTGCGCACCGCGGGCCAGGTCACGGCGTCGTAGCCCCCTTCTCGAGGCTCGGGCGCACCGGAATCGCGGTGCGCCCGACGTCGTTGAGGAGGGGGAGGGCGGCCGGTCCGGCAGGTGCGGAGCCGCCTCGCCCGACGACACCTTCGACCGACCCCATCGACCGAGCACATCGACCGACCACAGGAGCGACCATGGCGCGACACACGACCCGGCTGGGCCTGCTGACGATGGCCGCCGGCGCCCTCCGTACAGCGATGCGGCCCGGGTCGGCCGGGCTCGCCGAACGGGCAGCGGCGGTGCCTCGGATGCTGCACGCGGTCGCGCGCGGTGACTACCGGGGTACGACCTTCGCTCACGTCGCCCTCCTCGCGGCGGCCGTCGTCTACATCGTCTCCCCGGTCGACCTCGTGCCCGAGGCCCTGTTCGGCATCATCGGCCTCGGCGACGACGCCGTCGTCGTGACCTGGCTCGCGGCCGCTCTCGTCGCCGACACCGAGGCGTTCCTCCTGTGGGAGCGGGGGGCCTCCGGCCGGGGCGCAGCGGGGAGCCCCGGGCCGCAGGATGCTCCGAGGGACGAGTACCACCGGACGGTGCGCTCGCAGGTGGTCGGCTGACGCGCGAGGCCGTCTCTCCGGGTCACGGGCGGGTCCGGGTCCGGACCACGTCATCCACACGGCATGACCACCGAACCCCGCCGTCCACAGGCCCCGAAAAGCGACTGGTCGTGAACGATGGCCATCGGCACGATCGTCGCTATGACGACGACCATCCGCCTTCGTGGCCCCGCAGACATCATCGCGATCCTGCCCTACCACCTGGGGTACCGACCGTCCGACTCCCTCGTCCTGGTGCTGCTCGACGGTCCGCGGGTCGTGCTCGTCGCCCGGGTCGACCTGCCGCCCGACCACGTCGACCCGGCGCTGGTCGTCGACGAGCTGATGCCGCCGGTGCTGCGCGAGCAGCCCGACCGGGCCGTCATCGTCGGGTTCGAGACCCGGCCCGGCCACGCCGAGCCGACGAGCACCGCGATGCGGGATGCCCTCCTCGACGCCGGCATCGGCGACCTCGAGCGGCTGGTGGTGCGGGGCGGACGATGGTGGTGCCTCGACGGCAACGGGTGCGGGTGCCGTCCGGAGGGGGAGCCCGTGCCGTCCGACGACCGGGTGCCGGCCGTCTCCGACTACGTCGTCCTGGGCCGGCTCCCCGCCCCGTCGCGGGCGTCCCTGGCCGATCGGCTCCGGTACGCCGAGGACCCCGTGCAGGACGCCCGCTGCGCCGCGCTCATCCACGAGCTGGAGTCTGTGCGCCGTGCGCCGCGCCCCCTGCATCGCCGGCGGCGCCGGATGCTCGAAGCCTGGGGTCGCATCCTCGGTCCGGGAGGCCCGCTCGAGGAGGACTGGGCCTGGGCGGTCGTCGGGCTGCTCGACATCACCGTGCGCGACCTGCTCATCGCCTGGCTGTGCCCCGGCACCCTCGACCCCGCGGTCTTCCCCGTGGCTCTGCGCCGGGTCGCGGACGCCTGCCTCCCGGCCCCGGTCCGTCCGCCGGTGGAGCGGGGCCGGTCGGGCCAACCGGGGGTCGCGCTCGCCGAGGTGGACGCCGGGGCCGCGCGGCGCACGGGCTCGGTCCAGGGGGAGGGCGACGAGCACGACGAGCTCGCCGAGCTGCGCGACCTGGCGGGGCTGGACGGGTCGGTGGCGGCGGGTGAGCTCGTCGAGCGCCTGGCCGCCGTATGCCGCCGGTCACCACCAGAGATCTCGCCCGGCCCGCTGACCGTCCTCGGTCACGTGGCCTGGTGGCAGGGGGACGGAGCGATGGCCCGGACGGCCGTGGACGCCGCCCTCGCCGTGGACGCCGGCTACCGCCTGGCGGTGCTGCTCGCGACGATGGTCGACGTCGCCGCACGTCCACCTCGCACCGCCTGAGCCGCGCGCCAGCTCGTTCGCGTGGGCGTGAGGCGGTTCGACGGGGTGCGGACCGGTTCCAGGACGTGGAACGGTCCCGGCTCGCGACGAGGTGCTCGCCGTATACTCGAGCCAGGTCATGAGCTCCAGCGCACAGCCCCGGCTTGCTGGACGGCAACCCTCCTCCTTCGGCGGGGTGCCCCGGGTGATGACCGGGCTCGGCCGTGTGGCCCGAGCAAGCGCGAGGACGATCAGGAGTACGCGGATGACCATCGTTGACCGGGTGCGTACCGGCTCCGGCTCCGGCCCGAGGAGACCCGGCGTGACCGCTGTCAGCCCATCCAGCCGTCCGGCCACCACCTCCGCGTCGGCGACGGGGGCCTGGCGGGCCGGAGACCCGGTGGGGCGCCGGCAGTTCGTGGACGTGGGCGCCGTGACTCTCGAGCGCGGGGGCCGTCTCCCCGGCGTCCGGGTCGCCTACGAGACCTGGGGTCGGCTCGCCGCGTCCGGTGACAACGCCGTCCTCGTCGAGCACGCGCTGACCGGGGACAGCCACGTCGTCGGACCCGCCGACGAGGCTCACCCCTCACCGGGGTGGTGGGACGGCCTCATCGGCCCGGGGTGCCCCCTCGACACCGACCGCTGGTTCGTCGTCGCCGCCAACGTCCTCGGTGGCTGCCAGGGCACCACCGGGCCGTCCACGGCGGCCCCCGACGGCGCGCCCTGGGGCAGCCGGTTCCCCTTCGTCACGGTGCGCGACCAGGTCGAGGTGGAGCGACGGCTCGCCGAGGCGCTCGGCGTCCACGCCTGGGCCGCCGTCGTCGGGGGCTCGATGGGCGGGATGAGGGCGTTGGAGTGGGCCGTGACGCACCCCGACCGGGTGCAGCGGGCCGTGGTGCTGGCCAGCACGGCATACGCCACGGCCGACCAGATCGCCTGGGCGCAGCCGCAGCTGCTGGCCATCCGCTCCGACGCGGCCTTCCGGGGCGGCGACTACTACACGGGCGGTGGACCGGGTCCGGAGCAGGGTCTGGGGATCGCCCGTCGGATCGCCCACGTGACCTACCGCAGCGGGTCCGAGCTCGACGAGCGGTTCGGCCGGGAGGCCCAGGCCGACGAGGACCCCCTCGGCGCCGGCGGCCGGTATGCCGTCGAGAGCTATCTCGACCATCACGCCAGCAAGCTGGCCCGCCGCTTCGACGCCAACTCCTACGTCGTCCTCACCGAGGCCATGAGCTCGCACGACGTCGGGCGGGGCCGGGGCGGCGTCGCCGCCGCCCTCGCGCGGGTCACCGCGGCGACGACCGTGGGGGCGGTCGACTCCGACCGGCTCTACCCTCAGCGCCTCAGCGCCGAGATCATGGCCGGGGTGCCGGGCGCCGAGGGCCACCTCATCAGCTCGCCCTACGGCCACGACGGGTTCCTCATCGAGATCGACCAGGTCGGAGCGCTCATCCGGCAGGCCATGGGCTGACCCCGCGCTACCCCTGGTCCCGGCACCCGTTCCGCCGGCACCCGTCGGACCTCACAGCCGCCCGACCTCACCGCCGCCCGACATGCCGGTGCCCGGACCGGATGGTCAGGGCATGTCTGCTGCCGATCCGGTAGCGTCGCGACACAGTCACCGGTCCGCTCCAGAGCCTCAGGTCCGGGGAGCGCCGACGGCGGCGCTGGATGCCGCCGGCGGTCGAGGCTGGTTGGCACGGCTGGCGGTCAGGGCCCGCAGCCGCTCATCGAGGAGGATCGCCGAGTGTCCATCGTCGTGGGATACATCCCGACCCGGGAGGGCCGGGCCGCGCTGCGGCGAGCCGCAGCCGAGTGCCTCGTCCGGGGCGCGCCCCTCCTGGTCATCAACAGCCAGGTGGGGGGCAAGCACTACGACGAGCAGGACACCGCGCGCTTCGAGGCCTCACTGGACGAGGCCCGCGGTCAGCTCGCCGATGCCGGGGTGAGCCTCGAGGTGCGCCAGCTGGTGCGGGGCAACGAGCCGGCCGAGGACCTCATCGAGGTCGCCGAGAGCAGTGGCGCGGAGCTCATCGTCATCGGGCTGCGGCGGCGGACCCCGGTAGGCAAGCTCATCCTCGGCTCGAACGCCCAGCGCATCCTCCTGGACGCCACCTGCCCCGTGCTCGCGGTCAAGGCCTCGAGCGACGACGACTGAGCCGGTCCCTCGGGTCCGCGACGGGGGACCGAGCGACGCCGAGGTGTGCTCCGGCCGCGCTTCCTGAGCCCCTGTGGTCTCGCGAAGCGCTCGCAGGGTTTTATAATGGTAGAGAACAACGACGCGCAAGGCCGGTCCGCAGCCCCCTGTTGACGGCACCTCGCCGAAGGCGCATCCGCCGCAACGTTCACTCTTCCACGTGGACCGACCCCAGCACGACCTCGGTCCGCGAGCGATGTCGCATGTCTGGCGACGAAAGGTAGTCGGTTCTGTGTCGAAGGGCTCTACGACCCCGCAACGCTCCGCGACGGCGCTCCCGAAGGAGTTCTCGCACCCTGCACTCCAGCAGCTGATCTCGGCCGGTTCCGTCCGCCCGGTCACCGGCGACGAGGTCCGGGTGGCCTTCGAGGCGGCAGGGCTCACGTCGGCCCGGAGCAAGATCGTCCTGCGGGCGATGGAGGAGACGGGCGTCTCGGTGTCCTTGGAGCCCGCGGCCCCCCGTCGCGCGGTGGCCGCCACCTCGACGCGGTCCGCGACGACGGCCCGCACAGCACCCGCCGCAACCAAGCCGGCCGCCACGTCGGCGACGAAGGCGGCTCCGGTCAGGACCGCCAGCGCGCCCGCCGCCAACGGTGCCGCCAACGGTGCGGCCAAGACGGCGAAGGCTGCCCCGGCGGCGAGGACCGCCACGACGAAGAAGGCCGCCGCCTCGACGACGGCGCAGGCCGCCGGAGCAGCGGCGGCGCCCGCCAAGAAGGCCGCCGCCCGCACCGCCAAGGCCGCCCCGGCCAAGACCGCCCGGGCCACGAAGGCCGCCGGCGCGGCCAAGGCCGGCGCGGACGCCGACGACGCCGAGCTCGAGGACGTCGAGCCGGGCGATATCGTGGTCGAGGACGTCGCGGTGGAGGTCGCCGCAGGTGATGCGGTCGTCGCCGCCGACACGGCGAGCGACGAGGCCGACGACAGCGACGACGACGAGGAGAACGAGGACGGCACCGCCAAGGTCCGCCGCCCCGCCCCCGAGGAGGAGTCCGAGGAGGCCGGCTTCGTCATCCGCGACGACGACGAGGACGACGCCCCCGCCCAGCAGGTCGTCACCGCCGGCGCGACCGCCGACCCGGTGAAGGACTACCTCAAGCAGATCGGCAAGGTCGCCCTCCTCAACGCGGAGCAGGAGGTCGAGCTGGCCAAGCGCATCGAGGCCGGCCTCTTCGCCGAGGAGCGCCTCTCGCAGATGACCAAGCAGGAGAAGTTCGCCAAGTCCGGTCGTGAGCTGGACTGGATCGCCCGTGACGGGCGCAAGGCCAAGAACCACCTGCTCGAGGCCAACCTGCGCCTCGTGGTCTCGCTGGCCAAGCGCTACACCGGTCGCGGCATGCTCTTCCTCGACCTCATCCAGGAGGGCAACCTCGGCCTCATCCGGGCCGTCGAGAAGTTCGACTACACCAAGGGCTACAAGTTCTCGACGTACGCCACGTGGTGGATCCGCCAGGCCATCACCCGGGCCATGGCCGACCAGGCCCGCACCATCCGCATCCCCGTCCACATGGTCGAGGTCATCAACAAGCTGGCCCGCGTCCAGCGCCAGATGCTCCAGGACCTGGGTCGCGAGCCCACGCCGGAGGAGCTGGCCAAGGAGCTCGACATGACGCCCGAGAAGGTCGTCGAGGTCCAGAAGTACGGCCGTGAGCCCATCTCGCTGCACACGCCCCTCGGCGAGGACGGCGACAGCGAGTTCGGCGACCTCATCGAGGACTCCGAGGCGGTCGTGCCGGCCGACGCCGTGAGCTTCACGCTCCTGCAGGAGCAGCTGCACTCGGTGCTCGACACCCTCTCCGAGCGCGAGGCCGGGGTCGTGTCGATGCGGTTCGGGCTCACCGACGGCCAGCCCAAGACCCTCGACGAGATCGGCAAGGTCTACGGCGTGACGCGCGAGCGGATCCGTCAGATCGAGTCGAAGACGATGAGCAAGCTGCGTCACCCGTCGCGCTCGCAGGTGCTGCGCGACTACCTCGACTGAGACCTCCTGCTCACGCCCCCCTCGCACACCGAACGAGGCCAGGACCCACCCGGGTCCTGGCCTTGTTCCGTATGCCGCGTCGTCGACGTGACCCGGCGGCAGCGTCGGCGTTCGTGACGCTGATCTTCGTCGTTGACGACCGTGCGGATGGTCATGCGCGGCACCGGGTTCCGTCTACCTGAGCCCTCCCGCTCACCTCGGCTCGGTCGTCCAGGTGTGGACCTCACCAAGGTCGGCCGGTGTCAGGGTTTTTGGCGATATGAACGGTTCATCCGATTTGCCACTGAAGTCGGATTTCCCGTCGGAGCGAGCCCTTGGCCCGCCGCCTCAAGAGGAGCCCCCGTGCCTCGTCATCCCGCCCTCGATCAACCCTCCGCCCCCGACGTCGCCAGCCCCGAGACCCCCCAGTCGGCCGCGTCCGGACCCACCCCCTCCGCCGGCCGCCATGCAGCCGCGACGTCAGCCGTGCGTCGGGTCGCGTGGGTCGCCGCGCTCCTCACCCTCCTCGCCGTGTCGGGTGTGCAGAGCGCGTCCGCCGACCCGGCCGGGAAGCCCCCGGCCTCCGCGGCGCCCGCCCGCCAGGCCTGGGTGCAGCTCGACAGCGCCACCCCGCTGCCGGTCGACGTGGCCGCTGCCGCCTGGTCCCGGTCGCGTTCCGCGACGACCGTGTCGCTCGGGGCCTGCAGTGGCAGCCACTGCATCACCGTCGCCCTCGTCGACGTCTCGGCGTGTGACAGCCAGACCGCCACCCTCGGCGCCATCGGCGGGTGCGCGGTGCCCGGCCCGGACGGGTCCTGCACCGCCCAGGTCAAGTCCTGGCTCCTGCCCCACGCCGACGCGCTCCGGGCCTCGGTGGAGCACGAGATCGGCCACTGCCTCGGACTGCCGCACAACACGACGGACAAGCGCTCCATCATGTCGCCGACCCTCAGCCTGGCGAACCCGCCGGCCGGACCGGACAGCACCGACCTGTCGAACCTCAGCCAGGTCGCCTGGTAGCCCTGGTCCGCACCGGCCCCTCCTCGGGGGCGGGGCCGGGCGGTCCCAGCGAGGACGCCGGTGCGGGGGGCGCCGGCGACCATGGTGTCCCGGTGCGTGCCGGTGATGGTGCCGCTGATGGTGCCGGGGGCGTGACGATGAAGCCGCCGTCGTTCCCGGTGAACACGTGCAGTGACGCACGGCCGGTCTGCCAGCGCCACGCCAGGTAGGCGCAGAGCACCGCGTCCACCTCGTCCTCCACCGCGTCGAGGTGCACCGGCCGGACGGCGCCGTCGACGACGTCGCGCACCTGCGCCCAGCGGGGGGCGGCCGACAGCCGCAGGGTCGCCAGCGACTCCAGATGGCGGAGCAGCTCGAGCAGCGCTGCCCGCCGGACGTCCACCGGACCCTTCTTGTACTTCAGCACCCGGCCGAGACCGAAGAGGCTGACCGTCGCGGGGTGTGGGTAGACCTCGATGCACCCGGCCGCCCCGGGCCGGCCGACATGGTCGGGGTCGGTGGCCCACCCCTGTCGGTCCGCCAGGGACCACGCCCGAGGCGGGTCCATGTAGACCATGGAGCGGTTGCTGGCGTGGCACCCGGCGTGGAACCGGCCGAAGGCGCGGGTCACGGCGCGTTCGGCGTCACGCATACCGGCCGCGTTGGTCACGACGAGCGGCGCGTCCACCGCGACCGTGGCTACCGACGCCCCCCAGGGGGCCAGCCAAGCGTCGATCTCCGCGTCGGTGCGCAGGCTCGCGGAGGCGAGCAGTGCACCCTCCTCGTCGACGACGGCCACACCGGTGCGGGCGTTGACGTTCCAGGCGAGGTCGACGCCGACGTGGACCGGAGCGGGGTCGCGATCCTCGACTCGCCCGGTGGGCTCAGGGGAGGGCGACGTAATCGCCCAGGAAGGCCCGCGCCGCCGCGGTGTCGAGCCGGTAGGTGACGTTGGTGGCGCGGCAGACGGAGTCTCCGGTGATGGTCGTCGCCGCGACGACCGCGGTGTCCCCGAGGAAGTTCGGGCCGCCGGAGTCGCCGTAGCAGGTGCCCCCGTTACCGGTCGCGGCGTTCATCGAGATGCGCAGCCAGGTCGGCGTCGTCGCGTTGAGGGTACCGGTCGCGACCATCCGCACGTCGTCGTAGAGGAAGGTGTGGCCACCGGCGGACCGGGAGGCGACCACCTCGTTGGCGCCGTACCCGACGGAGGTGAAGGTCTGGTCCTTCGGCAGGGAGGCCAGCGAACCGGCGGCCGGCAGCCGGGCGGGGACGATACCGATGACCGGCTCGTCGAGGACGACCACGGCGATGTCGTGGGGGTCGCTCTGCGCCTGGCGGTAGAGCGGGTCGGCGTGGAACGTCCCGGCGTACGTCGGGAGGCCGTCCTGGTATGCCGTGGCAAAGGTGACGCGCACCCGGTCGCCGCCACCCTCGGCGCAGTGGGCGGCGGTGAGGAAGACCTGGGCGCTGATGAGCGTGCCGGAGCAGTAGGTCCAGGTGCCGTCGGATTAGGCCTGGGCCGCCACGAGACCACCGGTGCTCGGGTGGGCCCCGCCGTCGGGGCCGCCGTGGGTGATCGCGGCGGCGGACCCGGCGGTGCCGGTGGCCGTGAGAGCCGCCGCGGCAACGGCGACGAGACCGAGGAGCGCGGTGCGCAGGGTGGGAGCGGGGCGTCGCAGCACGGTGGGCCTTCCTATGGTGGGACGGGGTCGGGACGGGGAGCCAGCAGGGTCGGCGGCAGGGTCAGGGCCGCCGGGGGAGCCGGTCCAGCACCGCGCCGAGCCAGCGGCCGGGGGAGTCGGCCACGATGTCGGCCCACCGGTGCCACCAGCGGACACCGTCGGCCGGCACGAAGAAGGCCCGGATCCGCCGCGTCACCGGCCGGCCGGCCGCGGCCGCCTTGGTCACCGTGCGGATCTGCGGACCGAGCGAGTCGGGTGCGGCACCGGGACGCGCGTAGCGCGAGCGCTCCAGGGTAGCGACGACCTGGCCGAGCGCGGCGTCGGCGTCGTCGGGGAGGTAGGCCTCCCGCACGTAGTGGCGGCGCCACTCGCGCAGGGTGCCGCCTCCCGGCGGTGGCTGCACGCCGAGGTCGCCGAGCCGGGAGACGAGCTCGGCCCAGTGCACCTCCGCCAGCGCGGCCGCGTCGGCGGCCCGGCGGCGTCGGCGCCGGTTGACGAGCCACGCGGTGACGGGGAGCACGAACGTACCGAGCAGGCCCAGCACGAGCGCGAGCAGCAGCAGGTGGGTCGGCTCCTGCAGCCACAGCGAGATGCGGTCGGTCAGAGGAAGGGAGGTGTCGGTCGTCGTGGCGTCGACCTCCGGGGCGCCGGGGTCGCGCAAGGTCGCCGTCGGCGCCGCGGTGGAGCCGGACGCCGTGTCGGTGGCCGTCGACGTCGCCGTGGGGGTGGCCTGGGACGGGAGGGTGTAGACCGGCGCGGTGCCCGTCCGGGCCGCGGGGGTGGGCTCGAAACGCAGCCACCCGGCCCCGGGGAAGAACAGCTCCGGCCAGGCGTGGGCGTCGGAGGAGCGCACGGTGTAGAGGCCGTTCTGCAGGGTGCCCGGCAGGAACCCGATCGCCATCCGTGCGGGGATGCCCTCGGCGCGGGCCATCATGACCATCGCCGACGCGAACTGCACGCAGTAGCCCTGCTTGGTGGCGAGGAACTTGAGGATCGGGTCGGTGATCGGGCGGCCCTGGGCGTCGTTGGCCGTGTCGACGAGCTGTAGGGAGTAGGTGAAGCCGCCGCCGCTGCGCAGCCACTCCTGGATGGCGACCGCGGCGTCGTAGGCGTTGTCGGTGCCCTGGGTGACGGAGTCGGTCGCCTGGCGGATCTGCGCGCCGATGCTCGGCTCCGGCAGGGTCGACGCCTGCACCTCGGGGTCGGCCCGGCCGTTGGACCCGCCGGAGATGCCAGCCTTCAGCTGCTCGCCGGTGACGTCGACCTCGCGGTAGGTGAAGCCGTAGCGGTCGGGGCGCTGCGGTGAGTAGAGGTCGCCCGTGGTCTGGTCGGTGTACCAACCGGGGACGCCGATGTCGGCCGAGACGACCGGCTGGACGGACGAGACGTTGGGGGCGTCGAGGGCGTTGGTCTCGACCTGCACCTGACGGTCGACGACCTTGACCTGCGGCGAGATCGCGGTGGTCTGGGGGGTCAGGGGCGACCGGGTCGTCACGGGGCGCGGCCGCCACTGGCCGTCGACGTAGGTCGAGGCGGTGACGACCCGCAGCGGCGGCGGGGCGCTCGCAACCGATGACCGGTAGGTGAGGACGACGTTCTGCGAGCCGCTCTCGAGGCTGCGCGCGAGCTCGAGGGTGGAGCTGAACCCCACGCGCCCGCCCCGCCCGACGCTGGTGTCGTTGCGACCGAGGCCGTCGAGGACGTACCGGGTCGGCAGGTGCGGCACGACGGCCGGGAGGACGACCGCGGCGAGCACGGCGACGACCCCGAGCCGCCGCGCGACGCTACCGAACCCGCCGAGCGCCTCGCTCTCGACCTCCGTCGTCGAGGCCGGGCTGCTGGGGTTGGCCACCGTGGTCGACCAGCCCCGGACCGTGGTGCTCGCCTGGCGCGAGACGAGGACGAGCCACATCACGGCGGCGATGACGAAGTACCAGGGGGAGAGTGAGGACCCGCTGTTGGCCGCCGCGGTGAGGAACGCCGCCAGCAGGGGCAGGCCGGCGGCGGCCGGCGCGCGCAGGGTGAGGGCCAGTGCGTCGACGAGCAGCGCGAGCACCGCCACGGAGCCGACGATGACCAGCTGGACGCCCTCGGTCGCGGGGATGGGGGCGGCATACCGGGTCATCACGGCGACGCAGTCGCGGACCAGGACCCCCATCTGGTCCCACGCGGCGGGGCCGGGCAGGCCGAACCAGAGGTCGTCGGGCGCGAAGAGGGCGACCACGAACCACGTGACGAGCACCAGCTGGGTCAGGACGACGAGCGGGGCGAACCGGGTGAGCCGGCGCAGGACGACGCCGACGACCGCGACGACGACGCAGACCCAGGCGGCGCGCCCGAGCCATACCGCGTTGTCCGTGAGGGTCGTCAACCCGAGCACGGCGGCGAGGGTGGTGAGAGCGGCGATGACCGCGTCGAGGGGGCGGAACCTCATCGCGCCAGCACCTTCCGCAGGGTGAGGGCCGCCCACACGTCGGCGAGCCGGTCGCCGTCGCGCACGGTGGCCACCGACCAGCCGGCGGTATGCAGCAGGTCGGCGTAGGCGGTGGCCGCGTCGCCCGCGTGTCCGGACTCGCCGGCCCGACCCGCGTCGCCCGCCCGCCCCGCCCAGCCACCGACGAAGCTCGGGGTGTCGAGGACGACGGCGAGTCCGGTGCCTCCGGGCTGGCGCAGCGAGGCCACCCGGCGCAGGGCCTCCTCGTCGTGGTCGGCCACCAGGGCGATGACCAGGCCCCCGGACGCGACGACCGGGTGTGCGGCCCGGACGAGCTCGTCGAGGCTGTGGGCCGGCGCGAGCTCGGCCTCGGCGAGGATGTCGAGAGCGCGCTCGGGCTCGGTGGTCGTCGCGGCCTGGCCGTCGTGGACGCTCTCCGCACAGATGAGGTGGACGGCGTACCCGAGGCCGGCGAGGTGGGCGACGAGGGACGCCGCCGCCGAGACCCCCCACTCGAAGGAGCTGTGGGCGCCCGACCCACGGTGGGCGTCGGTGCGCGGGTCGAGCAGCACGGTGGCCGTGCGTCGGGCGGGCCGGTCCTCCTGACGCACCATGAGGTCGCCGGTGCGGGCGGTCGCCGGCCAGTGGATCCGGCGCAGGTCGTCGCCGTCGCGGTACTCCCGGATCGACTGGTCGTCCTCGCCGTGCAGCGCCACCATGTGCGGGATCTCGCCCTCCGCGCCGACGCCGTTGCCGGGCGGCCGGCCGCCGCTGATGGGGTCGATGTGGGGCAGGACCACGAGGTCGTTGGTGCCGCCGACCTCGGCGAAGCGGCGGGTGAGGCCGAACGGGTCGCGCAGGTCGACGGTGAGGGGGCCGAGCGGGTGCCGGCCGCGCAGGTGCGAGCGCACGGCATACTGCACCTGTCGTCCCTCCCCGGGGTCGAGGCGTCCGAGCAGGAAGCGCGGCCGGTCGCCGAGCGCGAGGTTGAGCCGCTCCTCGGCCAGCATCAGCGGGGTGCGGCGCTCGCCGGTGTTGGTCATGAGCACGGTGACGGTGGCCGTCTCGTCGACCGCGATGCGGCTCGGCGCGGTGCGTCGGTCCACGGCCAGCGACGGCCGCTGCCGGCCGGCGAGGACCCCGGTGACGAGGGGCAGGGCGAGCAGGAGCACCCCCACCCGGCTGATGTCGGGGAAGCCGAGGCCCCACCCGGCCGCGGCCAGCGTGACCCCCGACGCGACGAAGGCGCGGCCGCGCCCGGTGAGGACGTCGCGAAGTCGGGCCATGCGGTGACTCAGCCGGTCAGCGGTTGAAGGGCGCGACCGGCACGCGGCGGACGATCTCCGCGAGGACGTCCTCGGGGGTGCGCCGCGCGAGCTGGGCCTCGCCGGACAGGATGAGGCGGTGGGCCAGGACCGGCAGCACCATGCTCTGCACGTCGTCGGGCAGGACGTGGTCGCGGCCCTCGAGCGCGGCGACCGCGCGAGAGGCCCGCAGCAGGTGCAGGGTGGCGCGGGGCGAGGCGCCGAGGCGTAGCGCCGCGCTCTGCCGGGTGGCGGTGTTGATGTCGACGACGTACTGCCGGATGGCCGGGCTCGCATAGACGTCGCGCACGACCTCGATGAGCCGGGCCACCGTGGCGGCGTCGGTCGTCGGCTGCAGCGCGGCCAGGGGCGAGGCGCCGCCGTGGGTGTCGAGCATCGCCACCTCGGCGCTGGGCGCCGGGTAGCCCATGGAGATGCGGGCCATGAACCGGTCGCGCTGCGCCTCCGGCAGCGGGTAGGTGCCCTCCATCTCGATGGGGTTCTGGGTGGCCATGACGATGAACGGCCGATGCAGCCCGTAGGTACGCCCGTCGACGGTGACCTGGCTCTCCTCCATGCTCTCCAGCAGCGCGGACTGGGTCTTGGGGGAGGCCCGGTTGATCTCGTCGCCGACCACGACGTTGGCGAAGATGGCGCCCGGCCGGAACTCGAAGTCGCGGACGTCCTGGTTGAAGACGCTCACGCCGGTGATGTCGCTGGGGAGCAGGTCCGGCGTGAACTGGATGCGCCGCACCGTGCAGTCGATGGACCGGGCCAGCGCCTTGGCCAGCATCGTCTTGCCGACCCCCGGCACGTCCTCGATGAGCAGGTGGCCCTCCGCGAGCAGCACGGTGATGGCGGTGCGGACGACGTCGTTCTTGCCCTCGATGACCGAGGTCATCGACTCCGTGATCGACCGGACGACGGCCCGGACCTCGTCGAGCGCCTCGGGCGTGCTGGCCGGTGGGCCCGCGTGATGCCCGTTCGCCCCCGGTCGAGCGGCGTCGCGGACGGTGCGCCCGGCGGCATCCCCCCGCCCCCGGTCGGTCTCGTCAGCCACGTTGGTCACGCGTCCTCCGCCTTCGCTGGTGGTCTGGCTCGATCTTCCCCCACAACGCTCCACGGACCTAGCGGTTCCCGGGCGGCAGGGGTGCGGGCCGGGGGCTCCACCCCCCGGGACCGGCCCTCCAAGCATGCGTCACGGGGGTCCGCGGCGCGCACCACCCCCGCAGGACCGCCTCTGTCGGGTGGCGCGGCCGCCGACGCCGACCTGGGTATGCCGCCGTGCCCCACTTCGCCCCACCGCTCCTGACCTGCGGCGATGGGGAGATCCGGCGAGGAGACACGCCTGGGGGTGCAGCGTGGTGGAGCAAAGTGGAGTAACGTGGAGCCACGCGGAGGCCAGGGGTCGACGCCCACCAGTGAGCAGGGTCGAGCGGGGCGGTGACGAGGTCACCGGGCCCGGGGGGGAGGTGGCGAGGCGTGTTCCTCGGGACCCACACCCCCCGTCTGGACGAGAAGGGCCGGCTGTTCCTGCCGGCCAAGTTCCGCGACCGGCTGGCCGACGGCCTCGTCGTGACGAAGGGCCAGGAGCGCTGCCTCTTCGTCTACCCCACCGACACCTTCGCCACCATCGCCGAGGACCTGCAGAAGGGCCCGACCTCCTCGAAGGCGGTCCGCGACTACATCCGGGTCTTCCTCGCCGGCGCGCACGACGAGGTCCCCGACCGCCAGGGCCGCCTCACGATCCCCGCGCCGCTGCGCCAGTACGCCGGCCTCACCCGCGACTGCACCGTCATCGGCACGGGCAACCGGGTCGAGGTCTGGGACAGCACCGCCTGGGCCACCTACCTCACCGCGAGCGAGCAGGCCTTCGCCGACCAGTCCGAGGAGGTCGTGCCCGGCCTCTTCTGACCGCCCGACCTGAGATCCGGCCTCCAGCCGCTGCCCGTCCCGAGACGCCTTCCCCCGTCCCGGGCCACCGGGAGAGACAACCCGCAGCGGATGGGGACCAGACCACAGGTCCGGCCCGCACCACACCAGCACCACCCGGCCCCACCCACCAACACCACCCGAGCACGACCACCAGCCCCACCCCGACCCAGCAGCGAGCGGCCCCGGCCGGAGAGGCACGACCACGCATGGCGACCCGAGGAACCCCCGCCGACCGGCATGTGCCGGTGCTGCGCGACCGGGTCGTCGAGCTGCTCGCCCCCGCCCTCTCCGCCCCGGGTGCGGTCTACGTCGACGGCACCCTCGGGATGGGCGGCCACGCCGAGGCCGTCCTCGAGCGCTGCCCACGGGCCCGGGTCGTCGGCATCGACCGCGACCAGGAGGCGCTCGACATCGCGGGGGAGCGGCTGGCCCCGTACGCCGACCGGCTCACCCTGGTGCACGCCGTCTACGACGAGTTCGCCGCGGTCGTGGAGACGCTCGGGCTCCCGTACGTCGACGCAGCCCTCTTCGACCTCGGGGTCTCCTCGCTGCAGCTCGACGAGGAGGACCGGGGGTTCGCCTACCGGGTCGACGCCCCCCTCGACATGCGGATGGACCAGTCCGAGGGCCCGACGGCTGCGGACGTCCTCAACACCTACGCGGTGGACGACCTGACGCGGGTGCTGCGCGAGTACGGCGAGGAGCGCTTCGCGCGGCCCATCGCCAAGGCGGTGGTGCGTCAGCGTGAGCGGGAGCCGTTCACGACCTCGGGACGGCTCGTCGAGCTGCTCCGGGGGGTCGTGCCCGCCGCATCCCAGCGCAGCGGCGGCCACCCGGCCAAGCGCACCTTCCAGGCCCTGCGCATCGAGGTCAACCACGAGCTCGCGGCCTGGGAGGCGGCCCTGCCGGCGGCGGTCGACGCACTCTCGGTCGGCGGCCGCGTGGCGGTCCTCAGCTACCACTCGCTCGAGGACCGCATCACCAAGCGCACCTTCGCCGCGGGAGCCACCTCCAGCTCGCCGGCCGGCCTCCCCGTCGAGCTGCCGGAGCACGCGGCATACCTGCGGCTGCTCACGCGCGGGGCCGAGGAGCCGAGCGAGCAGGAGGTGGCCCTGAACCCGCGGGCCGCCTCCGCCCGGCTCCGGGCGGCGGAGCGCAGCACCGACCGTCGACCCGCCCGGCACAGCGCCGCGGGCGGGACACGCACCACCAGCACCACCAGCACCACCAGCCGAAGCAGGACCACGAAGGGACGCCGGGGATGAGCCAGAGCCAGCTGAGTGCGACGGCGGCCCACCCGCGGCTCGGGCGGGACGCGGCCTCCGCCTTCGGCCCGGGACGCCACCCCGGCCGCCGGGCCCCGCTCTCGCGGCTGCGCGTCGTCCCGGCGACGATCGGGCAGACCGGCAACGGGGTGTTCGCCGTCGTCTGCATGGTGCTGCTCACCCTCGGGCTCGCCGCGCTGCTGATGATGAACACCGCTCTGGCGTCGGGCATCTACCAGCTCAAGGCCCTGCAGGCGCAGTCGGGCACGCTCACCGACACGCAGGAGCAGCTGACCCAGGCGGTCGACGACCTGCGCTCGCCGCGGACGCTCGCCGACAAGGCCCAGGCGATGGGCATGGTGCCCGCCAAGAGCATGGCGTTCATCCGGCTCTCCGACGGTGCGGTCATCGGCGTGGCTGAGCCGGCCAAGGCCGACCAGCGCCTTAACGTCGTCACCACCCCGGCCGCCGCGCCGCCGGCGCCCGCCGCCCCCGCCACCACCCCCGCCACCACTCCCGACCCGGCCGCTCCGCCGGCTCCCGCGCCGACCCCCTGAGCACCGACCGACGTCGGCACGAACCGCGACTGAAGCCCCCACGAAGCACCACACGAACGCAGACATGACCCTGACGACGACGACTGGCGAGGTAACCGCGTGACCCCACCGAGCACCTCCGGCGGGACCCGCAGCCGGGCCGCGGGCTCGACCGGGTCGGGCCCACGGGGGGCGCCGACGGCGCGGACGCCGGGGACGGCGCGCCCCACCGGCGCCGACCCGCGGCCCGCCCGACGGCCGGCCGCCGGGGGGTCCGGACGCCCACCCCACCCACCGGGCCCGCCGCGCCGCCGGCACCGCGGCGTCGCCGTCGCGAACCCCCACCGCCGGGTGCGGTTCATGCTCATGACCGCGGTCTTCGTCTTCACCGTGTTCGGGGCCCAGCTGCTGCGGGTGCAGGCGTTCGACGCCTCGAAGACGCAGGCGGCCGCGCTCGACAAGCGGCTGGCCACCACGGTGACGCCGGCGCTGCGCGGTCAGATCCTCGACCGCAACGGGGTCGTCCTCGCCTCCAGCGTCGAGCGCAAGACGATCTACGCCGACCAGAAGGTCATCCCCGGCTACACCGCGAAGGTCGACGGCAAGAGCCAGACCGTCGGCGTCGTCGGGGCGGCGGCCGCCCTCGCCCCGATCCTCGGGACGACCTCCGAGGCGCTCGTCCCGCAGCTCATGGGCACCCAGTACCGCATCATCGCCAAGGACGTCACGCCCCTGGCGTGGCGCCAGATCCAGGCCCTCGGCATCCCCGGGCTCTACAGCGAGCCCACCTCCTCGCGTGTCTACCCCGCAGGCATGACGAGCGCCCCGCTCGTCGGCTTCGTCCAGAAGGACGGCTCGGCCGGCGGCGGCGTCGAGGTGATGGCCAACTCCGCCCTCAAGGGCACGCCCGGCAAGCTCGTCTACCAGCGCGCCCAGGACGGGACGATCATCCCGGGCACCGAGCAGGAGGACACCGCCCCCGCCAACGGCTCCGACGTGCACCTCACGATCGACGCCGACCTGCAGTGGTTCGCCCAGAACCAGATCGCCAACATGGTGCAGCAGAGCCAGGCCCTCTCGGGCTACGTCGTCGTGCAGGAGGTCAAGACCGGGAAGCTGCGCGCCGTCGCGTCCTACCCGACCTTCGACCCCGACAACCCCGGCAAGGCCACGGCTGACGCCCTCGCGAACCACGCGTTCCAGGACGTCTACGAGCCCGGCTCCACCGGGAAGGTCATGTCCATGGCCGCCTCCATCGAGCAGGGCGTCATCCAGCCCACGACGCCCCTCATCGTCCCCAACCGGCTGCCCCGCGAGGGCACGAGCTTCAAGGACGACGAGGACCACCCCACCCTCAACCTCACTGTCGCCGGTGCCCTCGCGATGTCGAGCAACATCGGCACGATGCTCGCCACCGAAAAGGTGCCGACCGCGACGATGGAGGACTACTTCCGCAAGTTCGGCATCGGCTCGACCTCCGGCGCGGGCTTCCCCGGCGAGTCGCCCGGCATCCTCGCCAAGGCCGCCGACATGAGCGGCACGCAGCGCTACACGATCCTCTTCGGCCAGGGGTACTCGCTCAGCGCCATCCAGGCCGCCGGCGTCTACCAGACCCTCGCCAACGGCGGCGTCCGCATCCCCCCGAGCCTCGTCGAGAGCACGACCGACGCCCAGGGCGTCGTCACCCCCGCCGCGCAGCCCCAGGGCATCCGCGTGGTCTCCACCGACACGGCCACGAAGATGAGCCAGATGCTCGAGGAGGTCGTCGGCCCCCACGGCACCGCGCCCAAGGCCAAGATCGACGGCTACCGCGTCGCCGGCAAGACCGGGACGGCCAACCGCTACGACCCCACGGTCGGCGCCTACAGCGGCTACACCGCCTCCTTCATCGGGTATGCGCCCGCCGACGACCCGCAGTACGTCGTCGCCGTGACGCTCCAGCGCCCCGTCCAGGGCCACTTCGGCGGCCAGCTCGGTGCCCCCGTCTTCAAGGACGTCATGACCTACGCCCTGCAGAAGGCGCAGATCCCCCCCACCAACACCGTGGCGCCGGTCATCCCGCTCAACTCGGCGGACTCCTCCTGGGACCCCAACGACCCGGCGGTCCTCAATGGCGAGAAGAAGACCCGGTAGCCTCGCCGCCGTGTCGTCCCCGCGTCCTACCTCGGTGGCCGCGGTGCCCCTCGACGAGGTCGCCCGCACGGTCGGCGCCCCCGTGCCCGCGGGCTTCGACCGGCGCGAGCAGCCGTCACCGTCCAGTGAGACCAGCGGGACCAGCCGAACCTCGGTGACCGGGGTGACCCTCGACTCGCGGGATGTCCGCCCCGGCGACCTGTATGCCGCCCTGCCCGGCCGCCGCGAGCACGGCGCCGACCACGCGGCCCAGGCGGTGGCCTCGGGCGCGGCCGTGCTGCTCACCGACCCCTCCGGGCTCGCCCGCCTGCCCAGCGGCCTGACCAGCAACGGTCCCGTGCCGGTCCTCGTCGTCCCCGACCCTCGGGCCCTGCTCGGCGCCGTCGCCGCCCTCGTCTACGGCGAGCCCGCTCGCGACCTGACCCTGCTGGGCATCACCGGCACCAACGGGAAGACGACGACGGCCTACCTGCTCGAGTCCGGCCTGCGCACCCTCGGCGAGGCCACCGGGCTCATCGGCACCGTCGAGACCCGCGTCGGGGACGTGCGCGTGCGCTCGGTGCGCACCACCCCCGAGGCTCCCGACCTGCACGCCCTCTTCGCCGTCATGCGCGAGCAGGGTGCCGCGTCCGTCGTCATGGAGGTGTCGAGCCACGCGCTCGCCCAGCACCGCGTCGACGGCGCCGTCTTCGACGTGGCCCTGTTCACCAACCTCTCGCAGGACCACCTCGACTTCCACGGCACCATGGAGGAGTACTTCGCCGCCAAGGCCTCGCTCTTCACCCAGGAGCACGCCCGCCGCGGCGTCATCTGCATCGACGACCACTGGGGCGCCCGCCTGGCCCGGGAGGCCGGCATCCCGGTCGTCACGCTCGCCTCCCGCCTCGGCGTCCAGGCCGACTACGTCGTGCAGCACCACGACGACTGGCCCCGCTTCTCCCTCGTCGGCCCCGTCGGCCCTGACGGCGCGTCCGGCACCCTCACCCTCCAGTGCCACCTGCCGGGTGAGTTCAACGTCGTCAACACGGCCCTGGCCGCCGTGGCGCTGCTCCAGCTGGGCCACTCGGCCGGCCGCGTCCAGGAGGCCATGGCCACCGAGCCCGTCGTCCCCGGTCGGATGGAGGTCGTGACCGCGACCGACCCCGAGCGCGACCCGCGCTGCATCGTCGACTACGCGCATACGCCCGACGCGGTCGAGGCCGCCCTGCGCGCCCTGCGGCCGAGCACGCCCGGCCGGCTCGTCGTCGTCCTCGGCGCCGGTGGGGACCGCGACACCGGCAAGCGCCGGGCCATGGGCGCCGCCGCCGCCGAATGGGCCGACCACGTCATCGTCACCGACGACAACCCCCGCTCCGAGGACCCGGGCGCCATCCGCGCCGAGGTGCGAGCAGGCGCCGCCGAGGGCTCCTCCCAGGTGACCGACGAGGGCAGTAGGAGGCGGGCCATCGCCACGGCGGTGACGACGGCGCGGCAGACCCAACCGGCGTCGGACAACACGGTGCTCGTGCTGGGCAAGGGGCACGAGACGGGGCAGGAGATCGCCGGGGTCGTGCACGCTTTTGACGACCGGGACGCTCTACGGGCAGCCTTGGACGGCCTCGTCTACCGACCGGAAAGCGACTGAATGATCCCGATGACCCTGCGGGACGTCGCCGACCTCACGGGCGGGGTCGTACACCCGGACACGCGCGAGGCGGGCGCCGTCGTCGTCGACGGTCCCGTCGTCACCGACTCCCGCGAGGCGGGTGCGGGGTCGCTCTACGTCGCCCGGGTCGGTGAGCACGCCGACGGGCACGCCTACGTCGGTGCCGCGCACGAGCGGGGGGCGGTCGCGGCGCTGACCGCCCGGGTCGTCGAGGGCCTGCCGTGCGTCGTCGTGGACGACGTGCAGACCGCGTTCGGGCGGGTGGCCCGCGGTGTCGTCGACCGGGCCTCCGGGCTGCGGGTCGTCGCGGTGACCGGGTCGTCGGGCAAGACGAGCACGAAGGACCTGCTCGCCCAGGTGCTGGCCCGCGCGGGCGAGACCGTGGCGCCCGTGGGGTCGCTCAACGGCGAGGTCGGCGTGCCGCTGACCGTATGCCGCGTCGCGCCCACCACACGCTTCCTCGTCGCCGAGATGGGGGCGCGGGGGATCGGGCACATCGCGTACCTCACGACGATCGCCCCGCCCGACGTCTCCGTCGTGCTCAACGTCGGCGTCGCCCACGTGGGGGAGTTCGGGTCGCGGGCGGCGATCGCCCAGGCCAAGGGGGAGCTCGTCGAGGCCCTGGCCCCCGAGGGGGTGGCCGTCCTCAACGCCGACGACCCCGCCGTGGCGGCGATGGCCGACCGCACGCGCGGGCGCGTCGTCACCGTGGGCCTCAGCCCGAGCGCCGACGTGCGGGCGGTCGACGTGCGGCTGGACGCCCTCGGGCGGGCCTCCTTCACGGTGGTGACCACTCAGGGTGAGGCTGACGTCGCGCTGACGGTGTCGGGGGCCCACCAGGTGGGGAACGCGCTGTCCGTCGTGGCCGCCGCTCTGGCCTGCGGGCTCGACCTCGCCGACATCGCCAAGGGCCTGTCCGAGGCCGCAGCCGTGAGCCGCTGGCGGATGGAGATCCACGAGCGCGCCGACGGGGTCACGGTCGTCAACGACGCCTACAACGCGAACCCCGGGTCGATGCGCGCGGCGCTCGAGGCGCTCGCCGCCATCGCGGGTGCGGTGACGCCGACCCGGCGCAGCTGGGCGGTCCTCGGCGAGATGCTCGAGCTGGGCGAGGAGTCGCACGCCGACCACGAGGAGGTCGGCCGGGCCGCGGTGGACCTCGGTGTCGACCGGCTCGTCGTCGTGGGCGAGGGGGCGCGGCCCCTGGCCGACGGCGCGGCCGCCGCTCTCGCGGAGGGGGAGCGGGCGGCCTACCCGACGGACGCGACCGTCGTCGCCGACGTCGACGCTGCGTACGAGCTGCTCGCCGCGGAGATGCGGGCGGGCGACGTCGTGCTGCTGAAGTCCAGCCGGGACGCGGGGCTGCGGTGGCTGGGCGACCGGCTCGTCGGTGTCGACGGCATGCACGGCACGGACGGCCTCAAGGGCGAGGTGGCGTCGTGAAGGGCGTCCTCATCGCGTCCGCCGTGTCGCTCATGGCGGCGCTGCTCGGGACCCCGATGTTCATCCGGTTCCTCGTCAAGCGTGGCTACGGGCAGTTCATCCGCGACGACGGCCCGACCTCCCACCACACCAAGCGGGGCACCCCGACGATGGGTGGGGCGGTCATCCTCGGCGCGGTCCTGTTGGCGTATGGCGCCGCTCACCTGTTCACGCTCGAAGCGCCCACGGCGAGTGGGCTGCTCGTGCTCTTCCTGATGACCGGGCTCGGCGTCATCGGCTTCCTCGACGACTTCATCAAGATCAGCAAGCAGCGCAGCCTCGGGCTGCGGTCGAAGCAGAAGCTGGCCGGCCAGGCGCTCGTCGGCGTCCTGTTCGCCATCCTCGCGCTGAACTTCCCAAACGACCGGTTCCGCACTCCCGCCTCGCCGTTCATCTCCTTCGTCCGCGACACCCACGTCAACCTGGCGTTCGCCGGCACCATCGGCGGCATCATCCTGTTCGTCATCTGGGCCAACATCATGATCGCGGGCACGTCCAACGGCGTGAACCTCACCGACGGACTCGACGGGCTCGCCACCGGCGCCTCGACGATGGTCTTCGGCGCCTACGTCCTCATCGGCATCTGGACGACCAACCAGAACTGCCAGACCAACCCGGGCATCAAGTGCTACGAGGTGCGCGACAGCCTCGACCTCGCCGTGGTCGCCGCGGCGGGCATGGGGGCCTGCTTCGGGTTCTTGTGGTGGAACGCCTCGCCGGCCAAGATCTTCATGGGGGACACCGGGTCCCTGGCCCTGGGCGGCATCCTGGCGGGCCTGGCCATCACGACCCGCACCGAGCTGCTCGTCGTCGTCCTGGCCGGGCTCTTCGTGCTCGAGGTGCTGTCGGTCATCGCCCAGGTGGCGTCGTTCAAGGCCACCGGTAAACGGGTCCTGCGGATGGCCCCGCTGCACCACCACTTCGAGCTGGTGGGCTGGAACGAGGTGACCGTCGTCATCCGGTTCTGGATCGTCGCCGGTCTCTTCGTCGCGCTCGGGCTCGGCATCTTCTACGCGGAATGGGTGGTCGGCGGATGAGTGAGGACTACGAGCCGCGCCCGGGGCTCACGCACCGCGACGCCGACTGGTCCGGGCTGCGGGTGCTCGTCGCCGGGCTGGGGGTCAGCGGCTTCGCGGCGGCCGACGCCCTCTCCGAGCGGGGCGCCGTCGTCACGCTCGTCGACGGTCTGCGCCCGGGAGTCTCCCAAGCCAACGACGAGCGCGCCAACATCCTCGACATCCTCGGCGTCACCGTCCGCCAGGGGGAGCAGCACACCACCGGTATGCCGGCCGAGGACGTCGACCTCGTCGTCACCTCCCCGGGCTGGCGGCCCGACCAGCCGATGCTGCTCGAGGCCGCGGCGCGCGGCATACCCGTGTGGGGCGAGGTCGAGCTGGCCTGGCGGATGCGGGCCAAGGAGGGGTCGGCGCCCTGGCTCACCGTCACCGGGACCAACGGCAAGACGACGACCGTCAACATGCTGGCGTCGATCCTGCGTGCCGCGGGGCTGCGGGCGACGAGCGCGGGCAACGTGGGCACACCGATCCTCGAGGCGGTGCTGCACCCCGAGCCCTTCGACGTCATCGCCGTCGAGCTGTCGAGCTTCCAGCTGCACTGGCAGCGCTCCGTCTCGCCGGTGGCCTCCGCCTGCCTCAACGTCGCCCCCGACCACCTCGACTGGCACGGCTCGTTCGAGGAGTACCTCCGGGCCAAGGGCCGGGTCTACGAGCGCACCCACATCGCCTGCGTCTACAACGTCGCCGACCCGCTGACCGAGCAGCTGGTCATGGAGGCCGAGGTCGTCGAGGGCTGCCGCGCCGTCGGGTTCACCCTCGGGGTGCCCGCCGTGTCGATGCTGGGGCTCGTCGACGAGGTGCTCGCCGACCGGGCCTTCGTCGAGCAGCGGCAGAACTCCGCCGCCGAGCTGGCGACGATCCACGACCTCCAGGGCGACGCGCCCAGCATCGCCCCCCACTACGTCGCCAACGCGCTGGCCGCCGCCGCGCTGGCCCGTGCCTACGGCGTCGGACCGCTCTCGGTGCGCGACGGCCTGCGGACGTTCCGCCCCGACCCGCACCGGATCGCCGAGGTCGGCACCGTCGACGGCGTGCGCTTCGTCGACGACTCCAAGGCCACGAACCCCCACGCGGCCCTGGCCTCGCTCCAGTCGTTCGACCACGTCGTCTGGGTCGCCGGGGGGCTCCTCAAGGGTGCGACCGACGAGCAGCTCGACGACCTGGTGCGCCCCGTGCGGGGCCGGCTGCGCGGTGTCGTGCTCCTCGGGGCCGACCGGGCGCGGATCGCCGAGGCCCTGGCCCGACACGCCCCCGACGTCCCGGTGGCCGACATCGATCCGTCGGACACTGGGGGCGTGCGCGCACCGGGGCTGGACGACGTGGCCGACAGGGGGGAGTCCGACGTGACGGACGCGATGTCGGTGATGGACGAGATCGTGGCCCGGGCTGCCGCCATGGCGCAGCCCGGCGACGTCGTCCTGCTCGCCCCGGCTGCGGCGTCGATGGACATGTTCGCCAACTACGCCGCCCGCGGCGACGCCTTCGAGGCTGCGGTCCAGCGCTGGGCGGAGGGCCGCGGCCGATGACCACGGCCGTCCCCGGCCCCCGTCGACCCGCCGCCGTCCGGTCGACGAGTGCCCCCACCGCGCTGCCCCCCGCGGGCGGTTCGCTGCTGCACCGGACGCTGCCGTTCCTGGCCCGGCTCGAGTCGCCGGTCACCTCCTACTACGTGCTGCTCGGCACGACGGCCATCCTCGTGGTCATCGGCCTCGTCATGGTCCTGTCGGCCTCGATGATCACGTCCTACCGCGACGACGGCTCGACCTTCACCGTCTTCCTCGACCAGGCCAAGTTCGCGATCATCGGGGTGGTGGGTGCCGCGGTCGCCGCCCATGTCCCGGTGCGGTGGTACCGCCGTCTCGCCCTCCCGGCGCTGGCGGGTGCCGTCGTCATGCAGGTGCTCGTCTTCACCCCCCTCGGCGTCACGGTGAACGGCAACCGCAACTGGCTGCGCCTGCTCCCGGGTGTCCAGCTGCAGCCGGCCGAGCTCGCCAAGCTGGCCCTCATCCTCGTCGGGGCCACGATCCTCACGAAGAAGCGGCCCCTGCTCGGCCAGATGCGCCACGTCGTGGTGCCGTTCCTCTTCCCCATCGCGCTCGTCGTCATCGGGCTCGTGCTCTACGGCCACGACCTGGGCACCTCCCTCGTCCTCATCGGCATCGTCGGGGCGCTGCTCTTCGTCGCCGGCGTTCCGGCCCGCCTGTTCCTCCTCGCGGGGGTCGCCGCCGCCGCCGTGGCTCTGGCGTCGGTCGTCACCAGCGCCAACCGGCTGGGCCGCATCACCTCCTGGCTCGGCAACTGCGACAACGCCGACGGCACGTGCTACCAGTCGATCCATGGCCTGTATGCGCTCGCCGACGGCGGCTGGTGGGGCGTCGGCCTCGGGGCCAGCAAGGAGAAGTGGAGCTGGCTTCCGGAGGCCCACAACGACTTCATCTTCGCCATCATCGGCGAGGAGCTCGGCCTGCCCGGCACCTTCGTCATCCTCCTGCTCTTCACCCTCCTGGCCTGGGCCTGCTACCGGCTGACCCAGCGTTCGCGCGACCAGTTCGTGCGCGTCGCCACCGCCGGGGTCATGGCGTGGATCCTGCTGCAGGCGATGGTCAACATCGGCGCGGTCATCGGCCTGCTGCCGGTCATCGGCGTCCCGTTGCCGCTTGTGTCCGCCGGGGGGTCAGCGCTCGTCACGACCCTGCTGGCGCTCGGCATGCTGCTCTCGTTCGCCCGCAACGAGCCCGGGGCCAGGGCGATCCTGGCCGCCCGGCCGGGGGTGGTCCGCCGCTCGCTGGCCGTCCTGCCGAGCCGCAGGAAGCGCTGATGTCGCCCGCCCCGGGCCCGGCGTCGGTGCTCCTGGCCGGCGGGGGCTCGGCCGGTCACGTCTCCCCGCTGCTCGCGCTCGCCGACGCGCTGCGCCGCCGCGACCCCGACGTGCAGGTCACCGCTCTCGGCACCGAGACCGGCCTCGAGAACCGCCTCGTCCCCGCCCGCGGCTACGACCTGCGCTACGTGCCGCGCGTGCCGCTGCCCCGTCGCCCCGACCCGGCCCTGCTCGCCCTGCCCGGTGCCCTGCGGGGGGCCGTGACCGCGGCCCGGCGGGCCATCGACGAGACCCACGCGCAGGTCGTCGTCGGCTTCGGTGGCTACGTCTCGGCCCCGGCCTACCTCGCGGCCCGGCAGCGACGCATACCGGTCGTCGTGCACGAGCAGAACGCGACCCCCGGGATCGCCAACCGCCTGGGGGCGCGGCTCACCCCCTTCGTCGCGACGACGTTCCCCGGCACCCCGCTCGCCCGGGCCCGGGTGCTCGGTATGCCGCTGCGCCGGGAGGTCTCGCAGCTCGACCGACCGGCCCGCCGGGCCGAGGCGATGGCGGCCTTCGGGCTCGACCCGCAGTGGCCGACCCTGCTCGTCACGGGCGGGTCGCTCGGGGCGCAGCGCCTCAACACCTCCTTCGCCTCGCGCGCGGCCGAGCTGAGCGCCGCCGGGCTGCAGGTGCTGCACGTCACCGGGGCGGGCAAGGAGTTCGAGCCCGACCGCCCCGCGGTGGGAGCGCCCTACGTCGTCGTGCCCTACGCCGACCGGATGGAGCTCGCCTACGCTGCGGCCGACCTCGTCGTCTGCCGGTCGGGGGCCAACACCGTCTGCGAGCTGACGGCGGTCGGCCTCCCGGCCGTCTACGTGCCGCTGCCGATCGGCAACGGCGAGCAGCGGCTCAACGCCTCCGCGGTGGTCGCGGCGGGTGGGGGACTGCTGGTCGACGACGCCGACCTGACGCCCGAGTGGGTCGCGGAGCGGCTCCAGCCCCTGGCCACCGACGGCGCCCGCCTCGACGCGATGGGTGAGGCGGCCGCCTCCGTCGGTCAGCGCGACGCCGACGACGCTCTCGCCGACCTCGTGCACGAGGCGTATGCGTCCGTGGTGGGGCGGAGGTCGGCCCGATGACGCTGCCGCAGACCCGCTTCGACCTGCTCGCCCCCGTGCCGCCCGCCGCCGAGCTCGGGCGCGTGCACTTCATCGCCATCGGGGGGGCCGGCATGTCGGGAGTGGCCCGGATCATGCTCGCCGAGGGGCTCACGGTCAGTGGGTCCGACGCCAAGGAGTCGCCGGTGCTGCGCGCGCTGGCCGCCGAGGGTGCCCGCGTCCACGTCGGGCACGACGCCGCGCTCGTCGACACCGCTGACACGGTCGTCATCTCGTCGGCGATCCGCGACGACAACCCCGAGCTCGTCGCCGCCCGCGCCCGGGGGCTGCTCGTCCTGCACCGGTCGCAGGCCCTCGCGTCGACGATGGGCGGCTCGCGCCGGGTGGCTGTCGCCGGGGCCAACGGCAAGACGACGACGACCTCCCTGCTCACCGTGGCGCTGCAGGCCTGCGGCGTCGACCCCTCGTTCGCCGTGGGCGGCGAGCTGGCCAAGCACGGCACCAACGCCCACCTCGGGTCCGGCGACATCTTCGTCGTCGAGGCCGACGAGAGCGACGGCTCGTTCCTCGTCTACCGGCCGGACGTCGCCATCGTCACCAGCGTGCAGCCCGACCACCTCGACTTCTACGGCGACCTCGCCACCGTCGAGGAGGCCTACCGCGCCTTCGTGGACACCCTGACCCCCGGTGGGCTCCTCGTCGTGTGTGCCGACGACCCCGGGGCGCGGGCCCTCGCGGACGGCGCCCGGAGCGAGGGCATACGGGTCCTCACCTACGGCGAGGCCCCCGACGCCGACGTCCGGGTCACCGACCTCACGCATCGGGGGCTGGCCTGGGGGGCGGAGCTCGTCGTGGGCGAGTCGCGCCACCCACTGCGCCTACTCGTCCCCGGGCGGCACAACGTGCTCAACGCGACGGCCGCCTTCGCCGCGGCGACGGCCGGGCTGGGGCAGCCGGCGGACCGGGTCCTGGCCGGGCTGGCCGGGTTCACCGGCACCCGACGCCGGTTCGAGCCCAAGGGCCTCGTCGCGGGCGTCCAGGTGGTCGACGACTACGCCCACAACCCCGGTAAGGTCGCCGCCGTCGTCAGCACCGCGCGCCAGCTGGTGACCGACGCCGGTCGCGGGCGGCTCGTCGTCGTCTTCCAGCCGCACCTCTACTCCCGTACCCGCGACTTCGCGACCGCCCTGGGGGAGAGCCTCGCCGGCGCCGACGTCGTGGTGGTCATGGACGTGTACGCCGCGCGCGAGGACCCCGAGCCCGGGGTCAGCGGGCGGTTGGTCGCCACCGCGGTGACCGCGGCCCGGCCCGAGACCGTGGTGCACTACGTCCCGCGCTGGTCGGCGGTCGCCGAGACGGTCGCCCGGGTCGTCCGGCCCGGGGACCTTGTCCTCACGGTGGGTGCCGGGGACGTGACGATGGTGGGGCCGGAGATCCTGCTCCGGCTGCAGGAGGCACAGGCATGAGCGAGCGACCACGGTGGCTGACCGAGACGGCGCGCTCGTCGGGTGTCGCGGGTGGGTCTGGCGCCTCGGGTGAGCCGAGTGCCTCGGATGAGCCGCGCGAGTCGGCGCGCCCGGTCGACCGGAGCGGGGGGTCCGCGCGTCCGGCCCCGCGGCGGGCCGTCGCGGGAGGGCGCCGCGCGACCACGGGCGGCGGCCGCCCTGCGACCACGGCGACGGGCCGGAGCGCGACGAGGAGCGCCGGCGGCACCACGAGCAAGAACACCGGCAGGAGCCCAGGCACCGCGACCGGCCGGAGCCCGTCGCGGTCGGCCGGCTCCGGCGGGGGAGCCGCCGCCCGTCGCTCCGCGGTCGTCGCGTCGCGGGCCCGGTTCGAGCGTCGCGCGGCCGCGGTGCGCCGGCGGCCCTGGCGTCTGGTCGGCATCGCGGGCGGGCTGCTGGCGCTGCTCGCGGCCGTGGTCTGGGTCGTGGGGTTCAGCTCCCTGCTCGCGGCGCGCACCGTCACGGTCACCGGGCTGTCCGACCCCGCCGAGCAGCAGCGGGTCGTGCAGGCGGCAGGGGTCACCCTCGGCACGCCGTTGGCGCGGGTCGACACCGGCCGCGCGGCCGACGGCGTCCGCGCGATCTCGACCGTCGCGGCAGTGACGGTGAGTCGGTCCTGGCCCAGCACGGTCGTCGTCTCCGTGCAACGCAAGGTGCCGGTGCTGGCCGTGAAGAACCCTCAAGGTCAACTACAGGTTGTGGACAACACCGGCGTCGCGTACGACACGGTGTCGGCGCTACCGGCGGGGGTGGCCGAGGTCAACGCCACGGCCGAGGCCCCCGACCCCGAGGGCATCCGGGCGGCCATCAGCATCCTGCAGCTGCTGCCGTCGGCCGAGCGGGCCCAGGTCTCCGGGGTCACGGTGACGAGCGCCGACCTCGTGACCCTCCAGCTGGGGGACGTCAGCGTCGTCTGGGGCGGGCAGGCCGACGGGGCCAAGAAGCTGACCGTGCTGCAGGCGCTGCTGCCCACGCACCCGGCCGTCATCGACGTCAGCGCGCCGGACACCCCGGTCACGCGCTGAGGGAGCGCCTGGGCGAGGACCTGAGCGAGCGCCCCGGAGCACCGCCGACCGCACGCCGCCCAGTGATGCCGCCCAGGGATGCCGCCCAGTGATGCCGCCCAGTGATGCCGCCGAGCTAGAGGAAGCGGGCCACTCGTGGTCCTCGTGGTCACAGGAGCCCCGTCCGCCCCTCGCGTCCCGGCTGTCCCGTGCGGGCACCGTGGCACCCGTCGATCTCACGGCGAGGTCGAGGACACGCCGCAGCGTTGGTTGATCCGGACCGGCCCACGGCATACGGTCGGGCACCAGCAGGGCTCCATTGCGATCTAACCATCAGGTTGAGATTGAGGGACGGCGACACGCCGGACCGAGGTCCTCGTCCCGATCACCCGCACGCGTCACCCCAGCACGCATGTCACCACGCACCACTCACCATCACGACACGACAGCACTTTCAGGAAGGCCCAACCCTCGTGGCTGCAGACCCGCACAACTACCTGGCCGTCATCAAGGTCGTCGGCATCGGCGGCGGAGGGGTCAACGCGATCAACCGGATGATCGACGTGGGCCTCAAGGGCGTCGAGTTCATCGCCATCAACACCGACGCCCAGGCCCTGCTCATGAGCGACGCCGACGTCAAGCTCGACGTCGGCCGCGAGCTCACCCGCGGGCTCGGCGCGGGGGCCGACCCCGAGGTCGGGAAGAAGGCCGCCGAGGACCACGCCGAGGAGATCGAGGAGGTCATCAAGGGGGCCGACATGGTCTTCGTCACCGCCGGCGAGGGCGGCGGTACCGGCACCGGTGGTGCGCCGGTCGTGGCCCGGATCGCCCGGGGCCTCGGCGCCCTCACCATCGGCGTCGTGACCCGCCCCTTCACCTTCGAGGGGCGGCGCCGCGCCAACCAGGCCGAGTCCGGCATCGCCTCGCTGCGCGAGGAGGTCGACACCCTCATCGTCATCCCCAACGACCGGCTGCTGTCGATCAGCGACCGCAACGTCTCGATGATGGACGCGTTCCGCAGCGCCGACCAGGTGCTCCTCTCCGGTGTGCAGGGCATCACCGACCTCATCACCACGCCGGGTCTGATCAACCTCGACTTCGCCGACGTCAAGTCGGTCATGCAGGGCGCCGGGTCCGCCCTCATGGGCATCGGCTCGTCCCGCGGGGAGGACCGGGCCGTCCAGGCGGCCGAGCTGGCCATCTCCTCGCCTCTGCTCGAGGCGAGCATCGACGGCGCCCACGGTGTGCTGCTCTCCATCTCCGGCGGGTCGGACCTCGGGCTCTTCGAGATCAACGAGGCGGCGCGTCTGGTGCAGGAGGCCGCTCACCCGGAGGCCAACATCATCTTCGGCGCGGTCATCGACGACGCCCTCGGCGACGAGGTGCGCGTCACCGTCATCGCGGCCGGGTTCGACGGCGGCTCGCCCAACAAGCGCCAGGACGACCGGGCCCTCGGGTCGGTCCAGGGCCGGCCGCAGCCGGCCTCGGCGACCCCCGCCGCGGGGTCCTCCCGTCCCGAGCCGGCACCCCCGCGCGAGGCGGCCCCGTCCGGGACGCCCCTGCCGCCGCGCTCGGCCGACCCTGCCGGTCAGGGTGCCGGTCAGGGTGCTGCGCAGCCCCAGCCCGCCCAGCCGGTGCAGCGTCCGCCCCACGCGGTGACGTTCGACGACGGCGACGACCTGGACGTGCCGGACTTCCTCAAGTAGGTCCCTCGACGCTGGACGCGTGACCGGAGCCGGTATGGCGTGTGGGTGCCACCCCCACGGCATACCGGCTCCTGCGTGTTCGCGGTCGCCCTCTGGGAGGATGCCGACGTGTACTCCTGGCGCCGTGACCTCCCCGCCGAGCCCGGGCGGGCCGGTGCGGTCCTCGGCTTCACGTCCCGGCGGGGCGGCGTCAGCCCGGACCCGTGGGACGGCCTCAACCTCGGCGGGACGGCGGGCGACGACGCGGCCCGCGTCGAGGCCAACCGCTCCGCGGTCGCGGCCGACCTCTGCGTGGCCCGCGACCGGCTGTTCTTCATGGACCAGGTGCACGGGGCCGGCGTCGTCGTCGTGGACGGGCCGGCCGACCCGGCCGCGGAGCCGCCTCCCGCCGCCGACGCGCTCGTCACGCGGCATACCGGCCTCGCGCTGGCCGCCCTCGTGGCCGACTGCGTCCCGGTGCTGTTGCTCGACCGCACGGCCGGGGTCGCCGGCGCCGTGCACGCCGGCCGGCCGGGTCTCGTCGCAGGGGTCGTGCAGGCGGCCGTCGCCGCGATGGAGGGCCTCGGTGCCCGGCCCGAGCGGCTGGAGGCCGCCGTGGGGCCCTCCGTGTGCGGCCGCTGCTACGAGGTCCCCGAGGCCATGCGGGCCGACGTGGCGGCGGTGAGCCCGGTCAGTGCCACCGTGTCGTGGACCGGTACGCCGGCCGTCGACGTCGCCGCCGGGGTGGTCGACGTGCTGCACCGGGCCGGGGCGGCCGTGACCTGGGTGCGCGGCTGCACCCGCGAGGACCCTGACCTCTACTCCTACCGACGCGACGGGCGCACGGGCCGGTTCGCGGGCGTCGTGCGGCTCACCGAGGCGGGCGCGCCGTGAGCCCCGAGAGCGCCGTGAGCTCCGATACCTCCGCCTCCCCACCCGCCACCGGTGACCGGCGCGCCGACCTCGCGGCCGCGCTGGCCGCGGTCCGCGCCCGCATCGAGGCGGCCACGACCGAGGCCGGACGCGACCCGGCCGGGGTGACCCTCGTCGTCGTCACGAAGTTCTTCCCGGTGGACGACGTGCGCCTGCTGGCCGAGCTCGGCGTCACCGACGTGGCGGAGAACCGTGACCAGGAGGCGTCGGCCAAGCTCACCGACCCGGTGCTCCACGGGTTCGACCTGACCCGGCACTTCGTCGGGCAGCTGCAGACCAACAAGGCCGCGTCGGTGGTGGGGTACGCCGACGTCGTCCACACCGCCGACCGGGCCCGGCTGGTGCGGGCGCTGCAGAAGGCGGCGGCGGACCAGGGCCGCCGGCCGACCGTCCTGGTGCAGGTGAGCCTCGACGACGCCGCCGGCCGCGGTGGAGCCGGCACGGCCGAGGTTCCCGCCCTCGCCGACGAGGTCGCGGCGTCGCCCGACCTGCTCCTGGGCGGGCTGATGGCCGTCGCGCCCCGCGAGGTCGACCCCGACGCCGCCTTCGCCCGGCTGCGCCGGCTGAGCGAGCGCGTCCGCGCCGACCACCCCGAGGCGACGTGGGTCTCGGCCGGCATGAGCGGCGACCTCGAGGCCGCCATCCGGCAGGGAGCGACACACCTGCGTGTCGGGACGGCAATCCTCGGTATGCGTCCGGGCCCCCGCTAACGTCGCTGAGGACAACTGGTTTGCCTGCTATACCAAGGGAGTTCCACGATGGCTGGGGCGCTTCGCAAGACGATGGTGTACCTCGGACTCGCTGAGGACGACGACCGCTACGACGACGAGCTGGACCACCGCGACGACGCGGCGGAGGCCCGTCACCACGACGACGAGCGCACCGACCGCTCCCAGGGCGGCGAGCGCGGCGAGCGGAACGCCCGCCAGGAGGGCGGCGCGTCCGTCGCCCAGCTGCCCCGGCGCCCCACGTCGGTGGCGCGGCTGGTCCGGGAGCCGGAGGTGGGCCCCCTCAACCGGATCACGACGATCCACCCGCGCACCTACAACGAGGCCAAGACGATCGGCGAGTCCTTCCGGGACGGCACGCCCGTGATCATGAACCTCTCCGACATGGGCGACGCCGACGCCAAGCGGCTCGTCGACTTCGCGGCGGGTCTGGTCTTCGGCCTCCACGGCACGATCGAGCGGGTCACCTCCAAGGTGTTCCTGCTCTCACCGTCCCACGTCGAGGTCGCGTCGGAGGAGCCCGAAGCAGCCCCCAACGCGCGGGGCTTCTTCAACCAGTCCTGACGCTGCTCCCACGCGCCCGCGTGGAGGGCGTTCCGCGAGATGTCCTCGCCTCGGGGGCAGGACACAGGCCCCGGAGTGCGGGTCCTCAGCGACGATCGGTGACACTGGTCCTATGCGCACGCTCGGATCGGTCTTCTCGACGGTCGTCTTCCTGTTCTTCCTGACCCTCATCGGGCGACTGGTCTTCGACTGGGTCCAGGTGCTGTCGCGCGACTGGCGTCCCAAGGGCGCCATCCTCGTGGTGGCCGAGCTCGTCTACACCGTGACCGACCCGCCGCTACGGCTGCTGCGCAAGGTGATCCCCTCCATCAACCTCGGCGGGATGCGCATCGACATCGCGTTCCTCGTGCTCATGGTCATCACCTCGATCCTCATGAACATCCGCATCGCCTGAGCACAGGGAGGGCGCTCACGTCCACGGATGTTGGCCGTGTGGAGGGCGTTCGCTAACGTTGCTCAGGACGCGGGCTCATCAGCCCCGACCCGGTTCGATGAACGAGGTGGATCCACCATGGCGTTGACGCCCGAGCAGATTCTCAACAAGCACTTCCAGACGACGCAGTTCCGGAAGGGCTACGACGAGCGTGACGTCGATGACTTCCTCGACGACGTCGTGGCCGAGATGCGGGCGTTGACCGCTCAGCGCGACGACTTCAAGCACCAGTTCGAGGAGTGCCAGGCCCGGTCCAAGAACGGAGCGGGCGCCCGCACGAGCACCCAGGACGCCGCGGGCGCCGCGGCCGCCGGCGCCGGTGGGGCGGTGGCGCTCAAGGAGCACGAGGGCAAGCTGGCCGACATCCAGGCCCGCATCGAGCAGGCCGAGGCGCGCGAGCGCGAGGTCGAGGAGCGCCTCTCCAAGGCGCAGGCCGCGGTCGCCTCCGCCGAGGCGCAGGTCAAGGACCGTCAAGGCGCCATCGACGCGTCCGTGCAGGAACGCCTTGACGCCGCCGAGTCGCGGGCCCGCGAGGCCACCGACGCCCAGGCGCAGGCCCAGGAGCGCGTCAGCCAGCTCGAGCGTGAGCTCGCCGAGGCCAAGCAGTCCTCCGGCAGCGCCGACGACCGCATCAAGGCCATCGAGCAGGAGCGCGACGAGGCCCGCCAGCAGCTCCAGGACGCCCAGCAGCGGGCCACCGAGGCCGAGCAGCGGGCGAGCGATGCCTCCCGCGAGGCCGACGAGGCCCGCCAGGCCCACGCCGCCGCGGCTGCCGAGGTGGCCGGCGCGGCCGAGCAGGGACACAGCACCGACACCGGGGCCATGCGCGCCGTGGCCGGAGGCGCGGCGGGTGGCGCGAGCGCGGCGGCGCTCATCGAGCTGGCTCAGCGCTTGCACGACGAGCACGTCGGTAAGGGCGAGGCCCGCCGGGACGAGCTGTTCACCGAGGGCCAGCGTCGTCACGACGAGCTCGTGGGCACCGGCCAGAACAAGCACGACGAGCTGGTCAACACCGCCCAGGCCCGTCACGACGAGCTCATCGGGACCGCCCAGGCTCGCCACGACGAGCTGGTCGGCACCGCCCAGCAGCAGCACGACACGCTCCTGGCCGAGGCCAAGGACCGCCACGAGCAGCTCATCACCGAGGGCCGTGAGCGCTCCACCGGCATGGTCGCCGAGGCCCAGCAGAAGAAGGCGGCGGTGCTGGCCGAGCTGGAGCAGGAGAAGTCGCTCCTGGAGCAGAAGATCGACCAGCTGCGTGGCTTCGAGCGCACCTACCGCAGCCAGCTGAAGTCCTACCTGCAGGGTCAGCTCCAGGAGCTGGACCACACCGGGGTCGAGCCCTCCGAGAACGGCGAGGGGCCGCAGGACCACCAGGGCGACGCCGAGTCCAACGGACATGACCCGCAGTCCGGCCAGCACCAGCCGGAGCACCAGCAGGCCGACCGCCACTGACCGGCGCCGGCCGACCGCCCAGGCGTCCTGGAGCGGTTGCCGGCCGCTCCGGAGTGTCCGCAGCGACCAAGACGAGCCTCACCCTCATCCGCAGGGTGAGGCTCGCCGGTTCTCCGGACGTCGTCCGCGCAGCCCTGCTCGGGCCGTCCCCACGGTGAGCCGCGTTGGGGTTCACCCGGCGGGGGGCTTATCCTCGCCCCGACCGTCCATCAGGACCCTCCCTCGGAAGGCCACCGCCATGGCAGCCGCCAAGAGCACTCCCGCCACGACTGTTGCGGGTCGCGCCACCTCCGCTGCCCGGACGACCGGGACGGCCGCCCCGAGGACGGCAACGCCGACGAAGGCCGCGACGAAGACCGCCGTGCCGGCCAAGAAGTCCACCCCGGCGAAGGCGGCGACGAAGAGCGCGGCGCCGGCGACGAAGACCTCCCCCGCCAAGGCCGCACCGGCCAAGGCGGCCACGAAGGCGGCCACGAAGGCGGCCACGAAGGCGGCCACGAAGGCGGCCACGAAGGCTGCGCCGAAGAAGGCTGCTCCCACGAAGGCGGCCCCGTCCACCGGGGCGGCCACGAGCGCCTCGCCGACGAAGAAGGCCGCCCCCACGAAGGCGGCCCCCGCCAAGGCCGCCCCCGCCAAGGCCGCACCGGCGAAGGCGGCACCGGCGAAGGCGGCACCGGTGAAGGCCGCCCCCGCCAAGGCCGCCCCCGCCAAGGCCGCCCCCGCCAAGGCCGCACCGAGCACGCCCGCGAGCACGGCAGCGCCGGCCAGGCCCGCGACGAAGGTGGCTGCTGCGAGCACCCTCAAGGTGGCGCAGACCGACAAGCCGTGGACCGCCAAGGAGCTGCGCGAGATCCGGGCCGAGCTGGAGTCGGAGCAGGCGCGCGCTCATGCCGACCTCGAGATCGCCGAGTCCGACCTCCAGGGCCTGATGCGGGACGCCGGTGAGGGCGCGGGTGACGACCAGGCCGACGCGGGGGCGAGCATCTTCGGCCGCGAGTACGAGATGAGCCTGGCCGCGAACTCGCGCGAGAAGCTCGACCAGATCGAGCACGCGCTGGAGCGGCTCGAGAACGGCACCTACGGTGTGTGCGAGTCCTGCGGCAACCCCATCGGGAAGATGCGCCTGCAGGCGGCTCCGCGCGCCACGCTGTGCCTGGCGTGCAAGACGAGGCAGGAGCACCGCTGATCCCCGCCACCACGGCCGACCGCATCCCGGCTGGTCGCCGCCGAGCCCTCACCCTGGGCCTGGCGGCGATCGCCGTCGTCACCTACGTCGCCGACCAGGTCAGCAAGGCGTGGGCGGTCGCCACCCTGACCGACCAGCCGCCGCGCAGCCTCGTCGGGACGTTCCTGCAGCTGGACCTCATCCGCAACCCCGGGGCGGCGTTCTCGCTCGGCACCGGGAGCACCTGGGTGCTCACCCTCATCGCGGTCGTCGTCCTCGTCGTCATCGTGCGCACCAGCCGTCGTATCGGCTCCACCGGCTGGGCGTGGGCCCTCGGGCTGCTGCTCGGCGGTGCCCTCGGCAACCTCACCGACCGCATCGTGCGTGAGCCGGGCCTGGGACAGGGGCACGTCGTCGACTTCATCAACTACGACAACGTCTTCATCGGCAACGTCGCCGACATCGCCATCGTCAGCGCGGCCGTCCTCATCGGGCTGCTGGCGGTGACCGGCCGCGGCGTGGACGGGACCCGGGAGACCAGGGGGACCGGGGAGACCAGGGAGACCCGCGAGACTCGCGAGACCACTGAGACCCGGGAGGCGCAGCAGTCCCCGGCCGCGGCGTCCCGGGACGACGACGCCGGGGACCGAGGCCACCCCGCTGACCCGCGTCCGGACCCGCATACCGACGGCCCTCGATGACGACCGATGCGCGCACCCTCTACGTCCCCGAGGGTCTCGAGGGGGAGCGGGTCGACGCCGCGATCGCCCGCCTGTTCGGGGTGTCCCGCACCCGGGCCGCCGATGTCGCGGGGGCCGGCGGCGTCCAGGTCAACCACCGCCCCGCGGGCAAGTCCGACCGGGTGAGCGCCGGCGACCTGCTCGAGGTGGAGCTGCCCCGCCCGGACTCCGCCCCCCAGGTGGCCGTCGTGGCCGAGCCGGTGCCGGGCATGAGCATCGTGCACGACGACGACGACATCGTCGTCGTCGACAAGCCGGTGGGGGTCGCCGCCCACCCCAGCGTCGGCTGGACCGGTCCCACCGTCCTCGGGGGCCTGGCAGCGGCGGGCTACCGCATCTCCACGTCGGGGGCGAGCGAGCGCCAGGGCGTCGTCAGCCGGCTCGATGTCGGCACCTCCGGCCTCATGGTCGTCTGCAAGAGCGAGCAGGCCTACTCCGTGCTCAAGCGCGCCTTCAAGGAGCGGTCGGTCGACAAGACGTACCACGCCCTCGTGCAGGGCCTGCCCGACCCCGTCGTCGGCACCGTGGACGCCCCGATCGGGCGGCACCCGGGCCACGACTATAAGTTCGCGGTCATGGAGTCGGGCAAGCACGCCGTGACGCACTACGAGGTCGTCGAGGCGTTCCGGCACGCGTCGCTGCTGAAGATCCACCTCGAGACCGGGCGCACCCACCAGATCCGGGTCCACTTCGCGGCGCTGCACCACCCCTGCTGCGGTGACCTCACCTACGGCGCCGACCCCAAGCTCGCCGCCCGCCTCGGCCTGGAGCGACAGTGGCTGCACGCCTCCGGCCTGGGCTTCGAGCACCCCCGCACGCACGAGTGGGTCACCTACACGAGCCCGTTCCCGCCCGACCTCCAACACGCGCTCGACGCCATCGGCGCCGGCTGACCCGCACCCTTCCGACCGGACTCAGATGGTGCCGGGTCCTCGGGCGATTCGTTGCTGGAACCCGGCATGATCCGAGTCCGGTCGCGGCCGCGGACCGGAGCCCGCCCCCGAGACCCAGCCCCGACACGCCGACGACGGGCCGGTTCGCGGACGTCGTCGCAGGTCGTGCCGGGGGTCGTCGTGGGGGTCGTCGACGGCTCCGACCGACACGCCGAGGGTGTCCGCCCACCCGCCTAGACTCGACCGCGATGCCCGCCCAGCCCGCTCCCTCAGCACCCTCCCGCCCGCCCGCCGCGGCGGGTGACCCGAGCTTCGTGCACCTGCACGTGCATACCGAGTACTCCATGCTCGACGGCGCGGCCCGCATCGACGAGCTGCTCGAGTCGGCGGCGGATATGGGTATGCCGGCCATCGCCACGACCGACCACGGCTACGTCTTCGGGGCCTACGAGTTCTGGTCCAAGGCCCGCAAGTACGGCATCAAGCCCATCATCGGCGTCGAGGCCTACCTCACCCCCGGCACGTCCCGGCGCGACCGCACCCGCACCCGGTGGGGCGACGACGCGTCCTCCCGCGACGACGTCGGCGGCGGCGGCGCCTACACCCACATGACGCTGCTGGCCCGCACCACCGGCGGCATGCACAACCTGTTCCGGATGAGCTCGCTCGCCTCGCTCGAGGGCCACTACTTCAAGCCGCGCATCGACCGCGACCTGCTGAACCAGTACTCCGGCGGCCTCGTCGCCACCACCGGCTGCGTTGGCGGCGAGATCCAGACCCGGCTCCGTCTCGGGCAGTACGAGCAGGCGCGCGCGGCGGCGGGCGAGTTCCAGGACATCTTCGGCAAGGAGAACTTCTACGCCGAGGTCATGGACCACGGCATCCCCATCGAGCGGCAGACCCAGAAGGAGCTGCTGCGGCTGGCCAAGGACCTCCAGCTGCCGCTGGTCGCCACCAACGACCTGCACTACACGCGGCCCGAGCACGCCAAGGCCCACGCTGCGCTGCTCTGCGTCCAGTCCGGCTCGACGCTCATGGACCCCAACCGGTTCAAGTTCGACGCTGAGGAGTTCTACCTCAAGAGCGCTCAGCAGATGCGCCACCTGTGGCGCGAGCTGCCCGAGGCCTGCGACAACACGCTGCGCATCGCCGAGCAGTGCGACGTCACCTTCGTCGAGGGCGAGGGCCGCTACATGCCCCGCTTCCCCTGCCCGGAGGGGGAGAACGAGGAGTCCTGGTTCGTCAAGGAGGTCGAGCGCGGCCTGCGCGCCCGCTACCCCGACGGCGTACCGGAGTACGCGTCGACGCAGGCCCGCTACGAGACCGAGGTCATCCTCGGCAAGGGGTATGCCGGGTACTTCCTCGTCGTCGCCGACTTCATCACGTGGGCCAAGGACAACGGCATCCGCGTCGGCCCGGGCCGTGGCTCCGGCGCCGGGTCGATGTGCGCCTACGCCCTGCGCATCACCGACCTCGACCCCATCCCGCACGGCCTGATCTTCGAGCGGTTCCTCAACCCCGAGCGCCCCTCGATGCCCGACTTCGACGTCGACTTCGACGAGCGCCGCCGCGGCGAGGTGATCCGCTACGTCACCCAGAAGTACGGCGAGGAGCGGGTCGCCCAGATCGTCACCTACGGCACCATCAAGGCCAAGCAGGCGGTCAAGGACGCGGCCCGCGTCATGGGCCACCCGTTCGCTATGGGCGAGAAGCTCACCAAGGCGATGCCGCCGCCGGTCATGGGCAAGGACATGGCCCTGTCCGGCGTCTTCGACCCCCACCACCCGCGCTACCACGAGGGCGCCGACTTCCGCAGCCTCCACGAGGAGGACCAGCAGACCCAGGAGGTCGTCGAGACCGCCCTCGGCCTGGAGGGGCTGAAGCGCCAGTGGGGCGTGCACGCCGCCGGGGTCATCATGAGCAGCGAGCCGCTCATCGACCTCATCCCGATCATGCGCCGCGAGCAGGACGGCCAGATCATCACGCAGTTCGACTATCCGAGCTGCGAGACGCTCGGCCTGGTCAAGATGGACTTCCTCGGCCTGCGCAACCTCACCATCCTCGACGACGCCATCGACAACGTCCGGGCCAACCGCGGCGAGGAGATCGACCTCGACGTCCTGTCCAAGGACATGACCGACCCGGAGGCCTACCGGCTGCTCCAGCGCGGCGACACCCTCGGCATCTTCCAGCTCGACGGCGGCGGCATGCGCACCCTGCTGCGCCAGATGCAGCCCGACTCCTTCGAGGACATCTCGGCCGCCCTCGCGCTCTACCGGCCGGGCCCGATGGGCGCGAACTCGCATACGAACTACGCCTACCGCAAGACCGGCAAGCAGCCGATGGGCTCGATCCACCCCGAGCTCGCGGAGCCGCTCGAGGAGATCCTCGCGCCCACCTACGGCCTCATCGTCTACCAGGAGCAGGTCCAGCTCATCGCCCAGAAGGTGGCGGGCTACAGCCTCGGCAAGGCCGACCTGCTGCGCAAGGCCATGGGCAAGAAGAAGAAGGAGGTGCTCGACGCCGAGTTCGTCCCCTTCAGCGAGGGGATGAAGGCCAACGGCTACTCCCTCGACGCGGTCAAGACCTTGTGGGACGTCCTCGTCCCCTTCTCCGACTACGCCTTCAACAAGGCCCACACCGCGGCCTACGGCCTCGTCTCCTACTGGACCGCATACCTCAAGGCCAACTACCCGGCCGAGTACATGGCCGCGCTGCTCACGAGCGTGCGCGACGACAAGGACAAGTCGGCGCTCTACCTCAACGAGTGCCGCCGCATGGGCATCAAGGTCCTGCCGCCCGACGTCAACGAGTCGGTCGCCAACTTCGCCGCCGTCGGCACCGACATCCGGTTCGGCATGGCCGCGATCCGCAACGTCGGCCACAACGTCGTCGCCGAGGTCGTGCGCAGCCGCGAGGAGAAGGGCGCCTACTCCTCGTTCAAGGACTTCCTCGGCAAGGTGCCGGCCGTCGTCTGCAACAAGCGCACGATCGAGTCGCTCATCAAGGCCGGGGCGTTCGACTCCCTGGGCGAGAGCCGCCGCGGCATGCTCGAGGTCCACGTCCAGTACGTCGACGCCCTCGTGGACGTCAAGCGGCAGGAGGCCATCGGTCAGGACAGCCTCTTCGGGGCGTTCGGGGGCTTCGACGACGCCGACGACGACGGTATGCCGGGGGGCGCTGCCGTCGACGGCCTGCCTCCCGTGCCCCGCCAGGAGTGGGACAAGCAGACGCTGCTCACCTTCGAGCGCGAGATGCTCGGCCTCTACGTCTCCGACCACCCGCTGTTCGGCATCGAGCACGTGCTCACGCAGCACGCCGACACCTCGATCGCCTCGCTCATGGGCGACGAGCCCAAGCCCGACGGCACGCCCGTCACCGTGGCGGGGCTCATCACCGGCCTGCAGATCAAGCGGACGAAGAAGGGCGACCTCTGGGCCATCGCCACGGTGGAGGACCTCGAGGGCGCCATCGAGTGCCTGTTCTTCCCGAGCGCGTACGCCACGGTCGCCCCGTTGCTGCGCACCGACGTGGTCTGCGTCGTCCGCGGCCGGGTCAGCAGCCGCGACGACTCGGTGTCGGTCTTCGCCCAGGAGCTGACCCTGCCCGACATCAAGGAGGGTCCGCGCGGCCCCGTCGTCGTCTCGCTGCCGCTGCAGCGCGCCACCGACGCGGTGGCCCAGGAGATCCGCCGGGTCCTCGGCGAGCACCCCGGGGTGACCGAGGTGCACCTCAAGCTCACCCAGCCCGGCCGGTCGGTCCTCATGAAGGTCGAGGACCGCCTGCGCGTCACCGCGTCACCCTCGCTGTTCGGCGACCTCAAGGCCCTGCTCGGCCCGTCCTGCCTCAGCTGAGCCCCGGCCGCCACCCCGCGACGATGCGCCTCGCCGACCGCCGCCTCCTCGCGGGGCAGCGGATGGCGGCGATGCGGCTCGCCCCTGCTGCTGTCGCCTCCGCGGCGGGCCGGCCGACCGCGACGGTCGGCGAGCGGATCGCCGACACCGTCGCCCACCACCTGGCCATGCAGGCCCAGGACCTCGCGAGCGGCCTCTGGTCGGTGGGGGTGCGCACCGGCGCCACGCGTGCTCAGGTCGAGGCGGCCGTCGCCGCCCGGCTCGTCACCCGCTCCTGGCCGATGCGCGGCACCCTGCACCTGCTCGCCACCCAGGACGTCCGCTGGATGTGTCGCCTGCTCGCGGCCGAGATGACGACCGCGGAGCGCAGTCGGCACGCCCAGCTGGAGCTGACGCCCGCCACCCTCGACCGGGCCCGCGAGGTGCTCAGCGCCGCCCTCGCGGGCGGGGTCGTCATGCCCCGGCCCGAGGTGCTCGGGACGCTCCGGGCCCATGGCGTGGACCCCTCCGGCCAGCGCGCCGCCCACATCCTCGGCCGGCTCTGTCAGGAGGCCCTGCTCTGCCAGGGACCGGCTGCCGAGCGGCAGCCGACGTTCGTCCTGCTCGAGGAGTGGGTGCCCTGGTCGTGGGACCCCGGCCGGGAGGAGGCGATGGCGGCGCTCGCGACCCGCTACGTGGCCAGCCACGGACCCGTGACCGAACGTGACCTCGCCGGGTGGGTGGGTCGCCCACTGCGGTTCGTGCGCGAGGCCGTGGCCCTCGCCGGCGCCGCCGTGACGACGAGGGAGATCGGCGGACAGGCGTACCTCGTAGCGCCCGGCGCCCCCGCGGCGGCGGCCAGCCCGGCGGTCCGCCTGCTGCCCGGCTTCGACGAGTTCGTCCTCGGCTACAAGGACCGGTCCGCCATGCTCACTCCCGACGAGGAGCTGCGGGTCGTCCCCGGCAAGAACGGCATGTTCCTGGGCACCGTCGTCGTGGGGGGCCTCGTCGTCGGCACGTGGGGGCGCCGCGCCACGAGCCGCAGCACGGTCGTGCGGGTGAGCCCGTTCGCACCGCTGAGCGCCGCCCGCCGTCGTGCGGTCGAGCAGGCGGCGACCGACTACGGCCGGTACCTCGAGAGCCCGGTGGAGGTCGCGTACGGGTGAGCGGGTCGCCGCGCTTAGGGTGCTGAGGTGTCCGACTCCCCGCACCTGCCCACCCCGCCCCACGCCCCGCAGGACCCGGTGACCCGGACCCACCACGGCGACCCGGTCACCGACGAGTACGCCTGGATGGCCGACCGGGAGGACCCCCGGCTCCGCGCCTACCTCGAGTCCGAGAACGCCTACACCGAGGCGCTCACCCCGGACGTCGGCCCCGTGGCCGAGGCGATCTTCGGCGAGATCAAGACCCGCACCAAGGAGACCGACCTCAGCGTCCCCGTGCGGCACGGCGGCTGGTGGTACTACTCGCGCACCATCGAGGGGGAGCAGTACTCGGTGGAGGGCCGGGTGGCCGTCGCCGACCATCCCCTGCGCCCCGCGCTCGACGGTGAGCGGCCCCCCGCCGGGGAGCAGGTCATCCTCGACGAGAACGAGGAGGCCCGGGGCCACGACTTCTTCTCGCTCGGCGCCAGCGACGTCTCACCGGACGGTGGCCTGCTCGCGTATGCCGTCGACGTCACCGGTGACGAGCGCTACGACCTGCGGATCAAGGACCTGGCCGACGGCCGGGTCGTCGACGACGCCGTGACCCGGATCTCGGCGGGAGTCGCGTGGTCCCGGGGCGGTTCGCACGTCTTCTACACCCGCTACGACGACGCGTGGCGGCCCTTCCAGATCTGGCGGCACGAGGTGGGGGCCGCCGCCGACACCGACGTGCTCGTCCTGGAGGAGCCCGACCCGGCCTTCCGCGTGGCCGTCGGCACCTCGCGGGACGACCGCTGGGTCGTCCTCGTCATCGGCTCCTCGACCTCCTCGGAGGCCTACCTCCTCGACGCCGAGAACCCCACGGGGGACGCGGTTCTCGTCGCCGCACGCCGGCCCAAGGTCGAGTACGACGTGGAGGTCCTCGGCGACGAGGTCTACGTCGTCCACAACCGCGACCGCGTCAACTTCGAGGTCGCCCGGGCCCGGTGGGCCGACGGCGCCGTGGGCGAGTGGGAGCCGCTCGGGCTGACGACCCCGGACGAGCTGGTCAGCGGGGTCGACGCCTTCGCCGGGTTCCTGGTCGTCTCCCTGCGCACCGAGGGCCAGACGGCCGTCCGGGTCGCGCCGCGGGCAGCGCTGTCGGACAACGGCTCCGGAGGGTCCGACGGCTTCGGAGAGACGTGGGACATCCGCTTCGACGAGCCGGTGCGCTCGGTCGGCCTCGGCGACAACCCCGACCCGGTCACGGAGACCCTGCAGGTCGTCTACGGCTCGCTCGTCACCCCGCCGAGCGTCTACGACTACGGGGTGCCGACCCGGGCTCTGACGCTGGTGAAGCAGCGGGAGGTGCTCGGCGGCTATGACCCGGCGGACTACGTGCAGACCCTCGAGTGGGCACCGTCCACGGACGGCGCTCGCGTGCCCGTCTCCGTCGTGCGCCGGCGCAGCACGGAGGTGGACGGCACGGCGCCGGGGGTGCTGTACGGCTACGGCGCCTACGGCATCTCCATGGACCCCTGGTTCTCCGTGGCCCGGCTGTCGCTGCTCGACCGGGGCGCGGTGTTCGCCCTGGCCCACATCCGCGGCGGCTCCGAGCTGGGCCGGCCCTGGTACGACGACGGGAAGATGGCCCACAAGCACCACACCTTCGAGGACTTCGCCGCGGCGGCCGACCACCTCGTCGCCCAGCGGTACGTCGACCCCGACCGGCTGGTGGGCGAGGGCGGCTCCGCAGGCGGCCTGCTCATCGGCGCCGTCGCCAACGCCGACCGCGGCCGCTTCCGAGCCCTGCACGCCCAGGTGCCGTTCGTCGATGTCCTCACGACGATGCTCGACCCCGACCTGCCGCTGACCGCGGGGGAGTGGGAGGAGTGGGGCGACCCGATCACCGACGCCGACGCCTACCGGTGGATCAAGGCCTACTCCCCCTACGACAACGTGGCAGCCCGGACCTACCCGGCCCTGCTGGTGACGACGAGCATCAACGACACCCGGGTCTTCGTCACCGAACCGGCCAAGTGGGTCGCGCGGCTGCGCGACCGGGCGACGAACGACGCCGCCCGCGACCCGATCCTGTTCCGGACGTGGATGACCGCCGGACACATGGGCCAGTCCGGCCGCTACGACGCATGGCGCGAGACGGCCTGGGAGCTGGCGATGCTCCTGCACCTCACCCGCCCGCGATGAGACCCACCCTGCCGGCACAGGTCTCGGCGGCCAAGGCGGCACAGGTCGCGACGGACGCCCTCGTCACCGTCGACGGGGTCGGGGGCTACGTCCGGCTCGTCGTGGTCGTCGCCCTCCTGGCCGGCCTGGCGGCGTTGGCCACCCACCTCGGCGGCCTCCGCCTCGCCCGCGCCGACCTCACGGCGGCCGCCCGGGCGACCGCCCAGCTCGCGCTCGTCGGCGTCGTCATCGCCGCGGTGCTGCGGTCGTGGTGGCTGACCGCGCTCTTCGTCCTGCTCATGCTCGTCGTGGCGGGACTCACCTCCGGTCGGCGGCTGGCCCCTCGGGGGCGGTGGTGGTGGGCCCTCGCGCCGGTGGCCGGCGGCGCCGTGCCCGTCGGGGCGCTGCTGCTGCTCAGCGGCCTCATCCCCCTGCAGGAGGTCGCGGTCGTCCCGATCCTCGGCATCCTCGTCGGCGGGGCGATGACGGCGACCACCCTCGCGGGGCGGCGCACCCTCGACGCCCTGCGGGAGCGGCACGGTGAGGTCGAGGCCGCCCTCTCCCTCGGCCTGGATCCGCGCGACGCCCGCGTGCTCGTGGCGCGCGAGGACGCCGGCCTGGCGCTCATGCCCGGCCTGGACCAGACCCGCACGGTCGGCCTCGTCACCCTGCCCGGGGCCTTCGTCGGGATGCTCCTCGGCGGAGCGAGCCCGCTGCAAGCCGCCGCGGTGCAGCTGCTCGTGCTCGTGGCGCTCCTGCTCGTGCAGGCGCTCGCGGTGGTCGCGACGGTCGAGCTCGTCACCCGCGACGTGCTGCGCTAGCCGCGGGTGCCGGTCCGCTGGGCCCGGCGGGTGCTGGACACCGTCGGAGGCACCCGGCGGCGACGCCTAAAGTCGACCCCATGATGTCCACTCTCGACCTGCGGGGACGCCCGCTCGAGGCGCGCACCCTGCGGACCGCGCTGCCCCGGGCCGAGTTCGACGTGGAGGCGGCCCTGCAGCAGGTGCGCCCGATCGTCGAGGACGTCCGTCATCGCGGGGCCGCCGCCCTGCGCGACCTCGGGGAGCGCTTCGACGGCGTCCGCCCCACCCACCTCCGGGTCCCGGCCGAGGTCCTCCAGCACGCGCTCGACCGCCTCGACCCGTCGCTGCGCGCCGCGCTGGAGGAGTCGATCCGGCGCGCCCGCCTCGTGCACGCCGACCAGCGCCGCACCGACACGACGACCCGGGTCGTCGAGGGCGGCACCGTGACCGAGCGCTGGGTGCCGGTCGACCGGGTCGGGCTCTACGTGCCCGGTGGCATCGCGGTCTACCCCTCCAGCGTCGTCATGAACGTGGTCCCCGCCCAGCTGGCCGGTGTAGCGTCCCTGGCCGTCGCCAGCCCGCCGCAGCGCGAGAACACCGGCGAGCTCGCCGGCTACCCGAACGCGACCATCCTCGCCACGTGCGCCCTGCTCGGCGTCGACGAGGTGTATGCCGTCGGCGGCGCCCAGGCGGTGGCCATGTTCGCCTACGGCTACGAGGAGAGCGACGGCGAGCGGTGCGACCCCGTCGCCCTCGTCACCGGGCCCGGCAACATCTACGTCGTGGCGGCCAAGCGGCTCCTCAAGGGCGTCATCGGCATCGACGCCGAGGCCGGGCCCACCGAGATCGCCGTGCTGGCCGACGACAGCGCCGACCCCGAGCACGTCGCCGCCGACCTCGTCAGCCAGGCGGAGCACGACCCCCTGGCCGCCGCGGTGCTCGTCACCGACAGCGAGGCGCTCGCCGCCGACGTCGCCGCGGCGCTGGAGCGCCGGGTCGCGGCCACGAAGCACTCCGAGCGGGTCGGCATCGCCCTCACCGGCACGCAGTCGCGGGTCGTCCTCGTCGACGACGTCACCGCCGGGCTCGCGGTCGTCAACGCCTACGCCGCGGAGCACCTCGAGATCCAGACCCGCGATGCGGCCCGCGTCGCGGCCGGGGTGCGCAACGCCGGCGCCGTGTTCGTCGGTCCGTGGGCGCCGGTCAGCCTCGGCGACTACGCCGCCGGGTCGAACCACGTCCTGCCGACCGCCGGCTGCGCCTGCCACAGCAGTGGCCTGTCCGTGCAGTCGTTCCTCCGCGGCATCCACGTCGTCGAGTACGACGAGCCCGCACTACGCGACATCGCCCGCCACGTCGTCACCCTCGCCGAGTCCGAGGACCTCCCGGCCCACGGCGAGGCGGTCACGGCCCGCTTCGGCGACGCCGTCCCGACGACGACCTCCTCCTCGTGAAGCCGGCAGTCACGCACCTGCTGCGCGAGGACCTGCGCGGCGGCACGCCCTACGGCGCCCCCCAGCTCGACGTCGCCGTGCGGCTCAACACCAACGAGAACGCGTATGCCGTGCCGGCCGACGTCGTCGCGGCCATCACCGAGGCGGTGCACGAGGTCGCGGGCCACCTGAACCGCTACCCCGACCGCGAGTTCCTCGCCCTGCGGGAGGCGCTGGCGGCATACCTCGTCCGGCAGACCGGGGTCGCCGTCCGGGCCGAGCAGGTGTGGGCCGCCAACGGCAGCAACGAGGTGCTGCTGCACCTGCTGCAGGCCTTCGGGGGCACGGGGCGCACCGCGCTGGGCTTCACCCCGGCGTACTCCATGCACCCGATCATCACCCGCACCACCGGCACGTCCTGGGTCGACGGGCTGAGGGGGACGCCGACGGGGGCCTTCGACCTCGACGCCGACCTCGCCGTGGCGCAGGTCCATGAGCACCGGCCGCACGTCGTCTTCCTCTGCTCGCCCAACAACCCCACCGGCACCGCCCTCGCGCTCGACGTCGTCGAGGCGGTCCTCGACGCCGCTCCGGACTCGCTCGTCGTCGTCGACGAGGCCTACGCCGAGTTCGCGCGGCCGGGCACGCCCAGCGCGATGACCCTGCTCGAGGGGCACCCGCTGCTCGTCGTCACCCGCACGATGAGCAAGGCGTTCGCGCTCGCGGGGGCCCGCGTGGGCTACCTCGCGGCCGACCCCGACCTCACCGACGCCCTCCGGCTGGTGCGGATGCCCTACCACCTCTCCGACCCGACGCAGGCGGTCGCGCTGGCCGCCATCCGGCACGATGCGAGCCTGCTGGCCACCGTGGAGGCCGTCAAGACGCAGCGCGACGGGATCGTGTCCGGGCTCACGGACCTCGGCTACCCGCCCGTCCCGAGCGACGCCAACTTCGTCCTGTTCGGCGGGCTGGCCGACGCGCACCGCACGTGGGAGGCGCTCCTCGAGCGAGGCGTCCTCGTGCGCGACGTCGGCATCCCCGGGCACCTGCGGGTGACGGCGGGCACGCCGGAGGAGTCCGCGACGTTCTTGCGGGCCGTGGCCGATCTGCCAGACTCGCACCGACAGGGCAGCACCAGCAGCAGCGACCGGGAAGGAGCGCGGGCATGAGCGACGAGCAGCAGCACCGCCGCGCGCACATCAGCCGCGCCACGAGCGAGTCCAAGGTCGAGCTGAGCCTCGACCTCGACGGCACCGGCGAGTCCGACATCGCGACGGGCGTGCGGTTCTACGACCACATGCTCGCCTCGTTCGCCAAGCACTCCCTCATCGACCTCACCGTCGCGGCCAGGGGCGACGTCGACGTCGACGCCCACCACACCGTCGAGGACGTCGCCATCGTCCTCGGCGACGCCCTGCGCGAGGCCCTGGGCGACAAGCGCGGCATCTCCCGCTTCGGCGACGCCACCGTGCCCCTCGACGAGGCGCTGGTCCAGGCCGTCGTGGACGTCGCCGGGCGTCCCTACGTCGTGCACACCGGCGAGCCGGAGGGCCAGGCGTACGCCGTGATCGGGGGCACCTACACCGGGTCGCTGACCCAGCACGTCCTCGAGACCCTCGGCCACCACGCCGGCATCGCGCTGCACGTCCGCGTGCTCTCCGGTCGCGACCCGCACCACATCGTCGAGGCCCAGTTCAAGGCCGTCGCGCGGGCGCTGCGGGCCGCGGTCGCCCGCGACCCCCGGGTGACCGGCATCCCCAGCGCCAAGGGCAGCCTCTAGACGTGGCCCGGCCGTGAAGCAGGTACCCCCCGACCGACCTCGGGGGATCCTCCTCGTGCACGGCGGCGTCGAGGCCGCCACCGCGTGGGCGGAGCAGGGGGTCGCGCCCGTCGCGGTCGTCCCCGAGGACGGCCGCTGGACCGCCGTGCTGCCCGTGGCGCCCGCCACCGCCGCCCGCCGGCCCTACGACGACGCCGTCACCGTGCTGCTCAACCGTCCGGTGCCCCACCGCCTGCGCCCCTCCATCGGCATCGGCGTCGTCGGCCGGCGGGCGGTGCTCTGCGTGACCCCGGGTGGCTGGCGGGCCGTCCGTCGCTGGCTCGTCTGGCAGCCGGCCACCGGGGTCGTGCACCCCGGCGGGCTTCCGGTCGCCCGCCTCGCCGACGTCGTCGCGGCGGCGGGCGTCGACGACCCGGCCGCCCTGGGGGCGCTCGCCGACGTGCTGCACGACCCGGCGGGTGACGCGGCCCTCGTCGTCGCCGACGTGCTCGTCGTCCTCGGACTCCCGGGGAGCGCGTTCGTCGAGGGGGCGACCGATCCGGGCGAGGCGTTCGGGGCGGCCGTCGTCGCCCCGTCACCGGGGGTGGTGCGCCGGTTCGACCGCACCGTGCACGACGATGTCCGCTGGCGGGACGAGATGGAAGGACAACAACGATGAGCGCGCGGGTGGTGGTCCTCGACTACGGCAGTGGCAACGTGCACTCCGCGGTGCGGGCCCTGGAGCGGGTCGGAGCCGCGGTGACGCTGACCGGCGACACGGCGGCGGCCGCGGAGTGCGACGGTCTGTTCGTGCCCGGCGTCGGCAACTTCCACGCCTGTATGCGTGGGCTGCGGGAGGCCGACGGGCCACGGGTCATCGACCGGCGCCTCGCCGGCGGGCGTCCCGTGCTCGGGGTCTGCGTCGGCATGCAGGTGCTCTTCGACGGCTCCAGCGAACCCTCGTCCGGCGTCGACGAGGAGGGCCTGGGGGAGTGGCCCGGACGCGTGGACCGCCTGCCTGCCGACATCGTGCCCCACATGGGTTGGTCCACGGTGCGTCCCGGCACGGGGTCGGCCCTGTTCGCCGGTGTCGAGGACGAGCGGTTCTACTTCGTCCACTCCTACGCCGCGCAGGAGTGGACCCTCCACCCGGTGGGGAGCTTCGCCGTCGTGGCGCCGGTGGTCACCTGGGCGACCCACGGCGCCGACTTCGTCGCCGCCGTCGAGAACGGCCCGCTCTGGGCCACCCAGTTCCACCCCGAGAAGTCCGGCGACGCCGGGGCCCACCTGCTGGAGAACTGGGTGAGATTCCTGTGAGCCACGCACCGACCGACACCTCCCCGCGGCTCGAGCTGCTGCCCGCCGTCGACATTGCGGGCGGACGGGCGGTCCAGCTCGTGCAGGGCGTCGCCGGCAGCGGTGCCGAGTTCGGCGACCCGCTCGAGGCCGCGCTGGCCTGGCAGGAGCAGGGCGCCGAGTGGCTCCACCTCGTCGACCTCGACGCCGCCTTCGGACGGGGGTCCAACCGCGAGGTCGTCGACGCCATCGTCGGGCGGCTCGACATCCAGGTGGAGCTCTCCGGCGGGATCCGCGACGCGGCGTCCCTCACCGCGGCGCTGAACACCGGCTGCCGGCGGGTCAACCTCGGCACCGCGGCCCTCGAGCACCCCGAGTGGACGGCCGCCGCGATCGCCGAGCACGGTGACCGGATCGCCGTCGGGCTCGACGTGCGGGGCACGACCCTCGCCGCCCGGGGCTGGACCCGCGACGGCGGCGACCTCTGGGAGACGCTGGCCCGTCTCGACGCCGAGGGCTGCGCGCGCTACGTCGTCACCGACGTCAACAAGGACGGCATGCTGGCCGGGCCCAACCTGGCGCTCCTGCAGGACGTATGCCGCCGCACGGCCCGCCCCGTCGTGGCCTCCGGCGGGGTCTCGACCCTCGCTGACATCGAGGCCCTGCGCGCCTTGGTCGGCGACGGTGTGGAGGGCGCGATCGTCGGGTCGGCGCTCTACCGGGGAGCGTTCACCCTGCCCGAGGCGCTCGACGTGGCCGGCCGCCCATGAGCCCGGCCGACCGCGAGCGGCACTTCTCGGGTGGCGTCTGGGAGGGCGCCTACGGCTACTGCCGCGCCATGCGGGTCGGCCGCACCGTGCTCGTGTCCGGCTGCACGTCGGCCCAGGAGGGCCGGGTCCGGTTCCCCGCGGACCCCGGGTCGCAGCTGCGGGTCGCCCTCGACACCGCCCTCTCCGCCCTCGAGGCCTTCGGCGCCGACGCGGAGGACGTCGTCCGCACCCGGATGTACGTCACCCACCGCCGTGACTGCGACGCCGTCGGCCGCGTCCACGCCGAGGTGTTCGGAGCCCACCCCCCGGTCGCCACCATGGTCATCGTGTCGGGTCTGCTGCACCCCGACATGCGGGTCGAGATCGAGGTCGAGGCCGTCCTCGCCGAGTCTCCGTGAGCACCGACTCGGCCGGAACGCCCTGGAACGGAAGGGTGCTCACGGGCACGGGGTTCGACGGTGACGCCGGCGAGGCCGATCCCGCCCTCCTCGACGCGCTGCGGGACCGGGCGGCCCGGCCGGGTGCGGAGGCGGACGCGCGGCTCGTCGAGGCCGTCGCGCAGAGCCGGCTGATCGTGCCGGTGGTCGCCGTCCTCGGCGAGGCCGGGACGACGTCCGACGGGCTCGTCGTCGAGAAGTCCACCGACATGGCCGTGGTCACCCTCACCGCACCGGACGGGCGCCGCGCCCTGCCCGTCTTCACGAGCACCGCGGCGCTGTCGGCGTGGGACCCCACCGCACGGCCCGTCCCGGTCGACGGCGCCCGCGCCGCCCAGTCGGCGGTGGCGGAGGGCTGCCAGGTCGTCGTCGTGGACCTCGGCGGGAGCGCACCGACCGAGCTCCGGTCGAGCATGGTCTGGGCCCTGGCGCAGAACGCGGGTTGGACGCCCGCGCATACCGATCCCTTCGTCGCACGGGCGGTATCGCGGGCCGTCGCCGATGAGGCCGATGTGCGCACGCACCGGCTCGAGGAGGGCGAGCCGCACGGGTCCGGCGTCCTCCGTGTGGTCCTCGGCCTGCGACCGGGCCTGTCCGGCGAGGCCGTGCAGGCGCTCGCGACGCGGGTCGGGGAGCGGCTGGCCACCGACGGTGAGCTGCGCGCGCGGGTGGACGAGCTGTCGTTCGCGCTCGAACCCGCCTGACCGCCGAACGGCTCAGGCGATGAGCCCCAGGGGCGACGGGGTCTTGTCGAGCACCCGGGTGGGGTCGGCCCCCAGCACCTTGTCGAGCACCTCCCCGTAGACCGCGCGGAAGTCGGTGGTGGCCTTGAGGTCGCCGTTGTCGAGGTCCGTGAGGGACGGCTCGTCGCTGTGGAAGCCCGGACGCACCCGGTCGCCGATGAGGAAGACCGGCCCGGCGGTGCCGTGGTCCGTGCCCTGCGATGCGTTCGCCTTCACGCGCCGGCCGAACTCCGAGTAGGCCATGAGCACGACGTCCGACGCCCGGGCGCTGCCCCCCAGCGCGGCCTGGAACGCGGTGATGGCCTTGTCGACCTGGGTCAGCTGTGCCGTCTGGGCGACCTTCTCGTCGGCGTGCGTGTCGAACCCGGACGCCGAGACGGCATACACGCGGGTGGGCACGTCGGCCTTGATGCAGCGGGCGACGAGGTCGAGCTGGGCCGCGAGCCCGGCGCGGGCACCGTTGCCGGCTGCGTCACCGGCGTTCTCGGCGCCCGGCTGCGCGCTGATGGCGCCGAACGTCTGCTCGCACCGCTGCTGCGCGGCGTAGGAGGCGACGACGAGCCGGGCCGCGGGACTGTCGTGCGGGTCGGCGGTGGCGAACCCCTTCAGCGCCGCCGCCGTCATCGCCGACGCGGTGGTCTTGCCGCCGTCGGCGCCGACGGAGAGTGCGGCGGCCGTGGCCTTGCTCCCGACGGCGAGGGGCGGCAGGACCTCACCGATGTTGAGGGCGAGGAGCGGGTCGTCGCCCGCCGTGTCGAGCCACCGGCCCACCCACCCGCTCGACACCGGGGTCTCCGGCGAGGCGGTCTGCCAGATGTCCATCGAGCGGAAGTGGCTGTGGTCGGGCTGGGGGTAGCCCACGCCGCGCACGATGGCGAGCTTCTGCTGCGTCCAGAGGTCCGAGAGGCCCTTGAGGCCGGGGTTCAGCGCCAGCCGGTCGTCGAGGTGCAGCACCTCCTCGGGGGAGTAGGCGAGCTCGGGCCGCGCGTCGTGGTAGGCCGGGTCGGCATACGGCACAACGGTGTTGAGCCCGTCGTTCCCGCCGTACATCGTGAGCAGCACGAGGATCGGCTGCCCCGTCGGCAACGGCGTCGACCGGCCGCGGGCGAGGACCTGCTCGAGGGTGACCCCGGCGCCGCCCGCGAGCAGGGCGGCGGCCCCGGCCACGCCGGAGGCACGGAGGAAGGAGCGACGGGTGAGCCCGTCCATGGGCTTGCGGGGGTCGCGGGGCGGGAGGAGGGGCATCAGATCACCAGGTTCTCGGGGCTGACGAGGGCGGCGGCGACGAGCCGCTGCGGGTCGTTGACGTGGGTCTTCAGCTCGGCCGCGGTGCGGTCCGAGAAGGACGGGAGGCCGAGCAGGTGGGCCACGGCGTCGACCCGGGCCGTCGAGGCCGCCTCCTGCACGGTATGCAGGTCGCCCGCCTTGGCGAGCATGGCGGCGGTCTGCACGCGGGTCGCCGCGGAGGCGGTGGAGAGCCACGCCTGACCCGACGGCCAGCCGCTGACGTTGGGGGGTGCGAAGGGCAGCTGGCCCAGCGCCCGCATCGCCGCTGTGGCCTTCTTGACGGTGGCCGTGTCGGGCTTCACGGCCAGGCTGCGCATCGCGCCGACCACCCACTCGACGGGCGACGCGACGAGCGAGCCGGCGGCCGCGGCGTACGCCGGATCGGTCATCATCGCGCCGAAGAGGGCGGCGAGGTCGCGGGAGGGGCCGTAGGCCGCGGTCATCCGCGCGAGCGTGTCGGCCGGCGGCGCGTCCGGGCCGGCGACGAGGTTCCACCAGCGGGTGGCGACGAAGGGAGCCGACGCGGGGCGCCCGAGGACGACGTCGACGAACCCGTGGGCGTCGAGGTCTCCGGTCGTGCCGAGCACGGTCTTCGCCTTGTTGTCGTGGCGCCCGGGCACGAAGGTGGCGGTGCCGTCGGCGCGGGTCAGGGTCCAGCCGGTGAGGGCCCGGGCGCCCTCGCGCACGTCCTGCTCGGTGTAGCCGCCGCCGTGCCCGAGGGTGAACAGCTCCATGAACTCGCGGGAGAGGTTCTCGTTCGGGGCCTTGACCGAGTTCTGCTGGGCGTCGAGCCAGAGCAGCATGGCCGGGTCGACGACCATCGCCTGGGCGAGCTCGGTGAAGCTCCCGCGACCCAGGGCGCGCAGCTGCTCGTTCTGGCGCAGCAGCATCGGGGCCGACTTCACCTTCGTGGACGAGGTGGCGAAGTGGTTGTGCCATCCGAACGTCAGCTTCTCGACGACGGGGTTCTGCACGCTGACCATGCGGGTCACCCACCAGCCGACGAGCTGGGTGACCTGGTCGCCCTCCTGCTGGCGCCGCTGCCGGCGCTGGTCCATGGTCGCGTCCTTGCCCAACGGGGGCAGGGTCGGGAAGGTCGGGGCGGGGGTGTTCGTGACCCCGGGATCGCCCCCGGCCGGCGCCGCGAGCGACGTCGTCAGCCAGCTCGCCGGGCCGGCCGCGTCAACGGCGTCGACGAGCGCCCCCGAGGCCCCGAACCCCACCGACCGCACGACACGGGCCGCAGCGGCCCAGCTGGCTGACGACGTCATGACCTCAGCATCACGCGGCTGTGTTCGAGCCGTGTCAAGGTTGTGTAGGAGTTCGCTCCGGCTCCGGGAGCGCCCCGTGCGGGTCGCTCGGGTGGGCGGCCGGGGTCTCCGGCCGCAGGAGCGGCAGGCGGATCGTGAACCGGGCCCCACCCTCCACGGCGTGCCCCGCCTCGACCGTGCCGCCGAGCCGCTCGACGATGCGGTGCACGATGGCCAGGCCGAGACCGGTCCCCACCTGCCGCACCCCGCGGTAGCGCTCGTAGAGGGCGGACCGCTCGAAGGCCACGGGCAGGTCCTCGTCCGTGAGACCGGGGCCGCCGTCGCGCACCTCGAGCACGGCCAGGCCCAGGGCGTCGGGTCGGGCGGCAACGACGACGGGCGCCCCACGGGGCGTGACCCGCAGCGCGTTCTCCAGGAGCCCGTCGAGGGCCTGGCGCAGCCGCTGGGCGTCGACGAACGCCACGACGGGGGCGTCGGCCACCTCGGTGCGGAAGGGCACGCCCACCTGGTCGCACCGGTGCGACCAGGTCTCGGCCGCCCCCGCGACGACCGCCCGCAGGTCGACCGGAGCCGGAGTCATCCGCATCTCCTGCGCGTCGAGGCGGGCCAGGTCGAGCAGGTCGGCGACGAGCCGCTCCAGCCGCCGGGCCTCGTCCCCGATGACCGCCCCGACCCCGGCGAGCCGCTCGGGCGGTACGACCCCGTCGGCGAGCGACTCGGCATACCCGGTGATCGCGGTGAGCGGGGTGCGCAGATCGTGCGACACCGACAGCAGGAACTCGCGCTGCCGGGCCTCGGAGTGGGAGAGGGCGCCGGCGAGGTGGTTGACCGAGGCGGCCACCTCGGCGACCTCCCGCGGGCCGGTCTCGGGGATGGCGACGTCGCGCTCGCCCCGGGCCAGGGCGGCAGCGGCGGCCGCGGTGCGCTTGAGCGGGCGGGCCAGCCGCCAGGCGACGAGCAGGCCGAGGAGCACGGCCGCGACTCCGGTGATGATGAGCAGGATCGTCAGGTCGCGCAGGGCCTGGCCACCGAGTGCGACCGCGTCGCCGCGGCGCTGGGCGAGCACGAGGCCGCCGGCCGGGGTGGGCCGGGCCTCGACGAGGACGATCCCGTCGCCGCGGGGGAGGCGCAGCGACAGCGCCTCGCCGGCGACCACGCGCTGCACCTGCTCGGGGGTGAGGGACTGGCTGGCCAGGGCGTCGCCGGCGAGTGTGGGGGAGCCGGACGGGCGGGCGCGCACGACGGCGATCTGCACGTTGATGCTCTGCAGCGCCTTGCGGGCCCGGCCCTGCGCGACCTCCGCGCTGACCCCGCCCTCCGCAGTCGCCTGGGCCTGGTCGGCCAGGGCGGCCAGGGCGGAGCGCGCCGTCTGCTCGCTCGCCCGCTGCAGGAGGTTGACGCTGATGACCCCGCCGGCGATCGAGGTCAGCAGCGCCACGGAGACGGCCAGCAGCGCGATCCGGGCCGCCAGCGTGGGGCGCAGCCGCGACCTCACGGTCGGCCCGCGCCGCCCGTGCGCGTGGCCTGCTGGGCGGCATACCCGACCCCGCGGACGGTGCGGATGATGTCGTGCTCGCCGAGCTTGGCCCGCACCTGCGCGACGTGCACGTCGACCGTGCGCTGGCCCGCGGCGCTGTCGTAGCCCCACACCTGGCGCATCAGCTGCTCGCGCGTGTAGACCCGGCCCGGCGCGGCCATGAGGTGGGCGAGGAGGTCGAACTCCGTGGCGGTCAGGGTGACCTCGCCGTCCCCGGCGAAGGCCCGCCGCTCGTCGGGTCGGAGCCGCACGGGCCCGCAGACGAGCTCGTTCACGCCGGCCGGCCGCTCGCGCAGGCCCCCGCGGCGCAGCACGCTGCCGATCCGGGCGATGACCTCGCGGGGGGAGAACGGCTTCGTGATGTAGTCGTCGGCGCCGAGCTCGAGGCCCACGACGCGGTCCACCTCGTCGTCGCGGGCGGTGACGAAGAGGATCGGGGTCCAGTCGTCGGCGGCCCGCAGACGGCGGCAGACCTGGATGCCGTCGAGGCCGGGCAGGCCGATGTCGAGGAGCACGACGTCGGGGCGGTCCCGGCCGATCGCCTCGAGCGCGGTCAGCCCGTCGCGCTCGACGTGCGTGCGGTAGCCCGAGAGCTCGAGCTGCAGGCTGATCATCTGGGCGATCGCGGCGTCGTCCTCGACGACCATGACGAGCGCCGCGCGCGGGTCGGTCGTCACAGGGCCGACTCTACGGCCGCCCCGTGACGACGAGGTCAAGGTGATGTTCGGGTTGTGTATGCGTGAGTGGTCCCCTTGATCGGGTCACCCGACAAGGGGGCGCTTCGCTGGAGAACCGTTGTCCAGCGAGGCGGACGGTTGTCCAGCGGAGCGCGGCGGAACCCTGGCCGCCCGCTGCGGCGTTCTCCTCCCGGGCTAGGGTCGACGACCTGTCGCGCCGCTCGTCCCCGTTCGCCGTTCCCGCCCGCAGGAGGCCCCGGTTGTCCCAGCCGACGCTCGGCCTGTCGCTGGCCTCCGACCCGGCCCTGGACGCGGAGCGCCGGCGTGGTCTGCGGCAGATGCGGGCCGTCGCCCTCGGTCTGCTCGTCTTCGCCGCCGTCGTCTTCCTCGCCACCCTGCGGCTCGCCGACCAGGGGTTCTGGGGGTTCGTCCACGCGGGGGCCGAGGCCTCGATGGTCGGCGCGATGGCCGACTGGTTCGCCGTCACCGCGATCTTCCGCCACCCCCTGGGGGTGCCGATCCCGCATACGGCCCTCATCCCACGACGCAAGGACATGCTGGCCCGCAGCCTCCAGGACTTCATGGGGGAGAACTTCCTGCGCGAGGACATCATCCGCGAGCGGGTGCTGTCCGCCCAGGTCAGCGACCGGCTCGCCCGCTGGCTGCTCGACCCCGTGAACGCGCGGCGGGTGGTCGACGAGGCGTCGCACGTCACGACGATCGGCCTCGAGCGGATGTCGGACGCGACGGTCGCCGAGGTCGTCGAGGAGGCGGTGCTGCCCCGTCTGCGCGAGGAGCCGATCAGCCCCATCGCCGGGAGCCTCCTCGGCGAGGTCGTCCGCGACAAGGCCCACTACGGGCTCGTCGACCTCGCGCTCGGTGAGGCGCACCGCTGGCTCGTCGCCAACCCCGAGACGTTCGCGCGCATCCTCGCCGAGCGCGCGCCGTGGTGGGCGCCGCAGCGGCTCAACGAGGTCGTCATCACCCGGGTGCACGCCGAGGCCCTGAAGTGGGTGGAGGAGATCCGCGACCAGCCCGACCACCACGCCCGGGTGGCCCTCGACGACCTGCTCACCGACCTGTCGAACGACCTGCTCACCGACGAGGCGACGATGGAGCGGGCCGAGCGGCTCAAGGTGCGCATCCTCGACCACCCGCAGCTGCTGGAGACCGTTCTCGCGCTCTGGCGCGCCTTCCGCTCCGCCCTCGTCGTCGCCCTCGCCGAGCCCGAGGGGCCGCTGCGGGTGCGCGTGCAGAGCGAGCTGGACCGGTTCGCGAGCCGGGTCGTCGACGAGCCGGAGCTGCGCGGCCGCCTCGACGGCTACATCGCCGACGTCGCGGCGTTCCTCGTCGGCCGCTACGGCACGGAACTGACCGCCGTCATCAGCCACACGATCAACCGGTGGGACGGCCAGGAGACGGCGTCGCGGGTCGAGCTCTTCGTCGGCCGCGACCTGCAGTTCATCCGCATCAACGGCACCATCGTCGGCGGCCTCGTCGGCCTGGTCATCCACGCCGTCGTCGTGCTCGTCGGCACCTGAGCCCTCCCGCCCGACCGTGCGCTCCGCTCCCTATAGGGACATCGGTCACGCGACCGAATACGAGGAGCGCAGCGCCCGGAATACCGAGCGCTGCGCTCCTGGTGTCGCCCCGACCGTGCGCTGCGCTCCTCCTAGGCGCAGGCAGCGCAGGCGTCAGGTGCGGGCGTAGGTCTTCTCCTCGACCATCGGCTCCTTGACGACCTTGGCGTCGTCGGCCTGGCCACCGGGGTTGGCGCCGCCGATCCCGGCGCGCACCAGCTCCTCGATCTGGGCGCCCGTGTCGGCGTCGACCTTCTTCCAGTAGTCGAACGCCTTCTCGAGCACCGGGCTCTTGACCCCGCCGAGCAGGTGACCGGCCACCGTCTCGACGAACGCCTCACGCTGCTCGGCGTTCCAGACGTCTCGCACCAGCGTGCCGGCCTGGCTGAAGTCGTCGTCGTCGGCGCGCAGCGTGTATGCCTGCCGCACCATCGCGCCGTCGGCCTCCCAGCCGTCCTCGACCTCACCCACCTCGTCGGCGTAGCCGCGGCCCATGCTGTTGGGCGCGTACACCGGGGCGTTCCCGTTGTGCTCGAACGCCATCGGGCCGTCCTGCGTGTAGGTGTTGAGCTCCACGCGGGGGCGGTTGACCGGCAGCTGGAGGTAGTTCGGCCCGATCCGGTAGCGGTGCGTGTCGGAGTAGGCGAACGCCCGCCCCAGCAGCATCTTGTCCGGCGAGAAGCCGATGCCCGGCACGATGGCGGACGGCTCGAAGGCCGCCTGCTCGATCTGGGCGAAGAAGTTGTCGGGGTTCTTGTTCAGCGTCATCGTGCCCACCTTGATGAGCGGGTAGTCGCTGTGCGGCCACACCTTCGTCAGGTCGAACGGGTTGATCCGGTAGGTCTTGGCGTCCTCGTAGGGCATCGCCTGGATCGACATCGTCCAGCTCGGGAAGTCGCCCGCATCGATGGCGTCGTGGAGGTCGCGCCGGTGGTGGTCGGCGTCCTCGCCGGCGATCCGCATGGCCTCGGCGCCCGTCAGGCCCTCGACGCCCTGGTCGCTGTGGAAGTGGAACTTCACCCAGTGCTTGTCCCCGGCCGCGTTGACCATGAGGAAGGTGTGCGAGCCGTAGCCGTTCATGTGCCGGAACGTCTTCGGGATGCCGCGGTCGCCCATGAGGTAGGTGACCTGGTGGGCCGACTCGGGGTTGAGGCTCCAGAAGTCCCACTGCATGTGGTTGTCGCGGAGGCCGGAGCCGCCGAGCCGCTTCTGGCTGCGGATGAAGTGCGGGAACTTCATCGTGTCGCGGATGAAGAAGACGGGGGTGTTGTTGCCGACGAGGTCCCAGTTGCCCTCGGTCGTGTAGAACTTCAGCGCGAACCCGCGCGGGTCGCGCCACGTGTCGGGGGAGCCCTGCTCGCCGGCCACGGTCGAGAACCGGGCCAGCATGTCGGTCTTCGTCCCGGGCGCGAAGATGGCCGCCTTGGTGAACCGGGTGATGTCCTCGGTGGTCTCGAAGACCCCGAACGCGCCCGAGCCCTTGGCGTGCACGTTGCGCTCCGGGATGCGCTCGCGGTTGAAGTGCGCCATCTGGTTGAGGAAGTGGACGTCGTGCAGCAGGATCGGGCCGTCGGCGCCGAGGGTCAGCGAGTTGCGGTCGCTGACGGCGGGGGCGCCGTTGTCCGTGGTCGAGCCCAGGCGGGCCTCCTCGCTGGGTGCGGTCTGGATGGACTCGCCGCGCTGGCTGGTGTCCGTCATGGGTGCTCCTTCGTCGTCGGTGCGTCGGGTGTTCAGGTGCGTCGGTCGATGTCGCTGTCGGCGCCCCGGTCAGTGTCGCGCCGGGTATGCGTCGGGTCGTCGGTGGGCCTTCGGCTCATGGCACGCCGAGGCTCCCTACCTCTACCCCTTCCCCGTGACCGCTCACGCCACACGCGGCGGCCACCGTTTTCGTCACCGCGGGCGAGCGAGGGCCACCGCGCAAAAGCGGTGTGTCGTGTCGGTGGCCGATGGCACCCTGGGGGGATGCAGCTCTCCGTCTACCGTCCCGTGCTGGCGCTGCCGGCCGCCCGGGCGGCGCTGCTGCTGGGGTTCTTCATCCGGGTGCCCCTGTTCGCCGGGGGCGTCATCCTCACGCTGCACGTCGTCACGGCTCTGCACCGCAGCTACGGCGCGGCGGGCCTGCTCACGGCGGCCGCCACGGTGACCCTCGCACTCTCGAGCCCTTGGCGCGGCCGGATGCTCGACCGCAGCGGTCTGCGCCGGGTCGTCGTGCCCTCCCTCGTCGTCCAGGCCGTGTGCTGGTCCATCGCGCCGTGGGTCGACTACTGGCCCCTCATGGGGCTGGCGGCGCTCGCGGGACTCTTCGCGGTCCCCACGTTCTCCATCCTGCGCCAGGTGCTCGTCGCGGCCGTGCCCGAGGGCCAGCGCCGCACCGCGTTGTCCCTCGACTCGATCGGCACCGAGTTCTCGTTCATGGCGGGCCCCGCGCTGGGCGTCTGGGCGGCCACGATGTGGCACACCGGCTGGGCGATCCTCGTCTTCGAGTGGCTCTCGATCATCGCCGGTGTCGTCCTCGCGATGCTCAACCCGGCCCTGCGCGCCGCGCCCGCACCCGGGGGCGAGACGGAGGTTCCTGCGACCTCCGGTCCCGCTCCCGGGCGGTCGTGGTTCAGCCTCCAGGTGCTCGCGGTCCTCGCCGCGTCGGCGGCCGCCACGGTCGTGCTCGCCGGCACTGACGTGTCCATCGTCGCCACCCTGCGCGACATGGGGGCGCAGCAGCACATCGGCTGGGTGCTCGCCCTGTGGGGGGCCGGCTCGATCGTCGGCGGGGTCGTCTACGGCGCGTGGCACCGCTCCATCGAGGCGTTCTGGCTGCTCGCGGGTCTGGCCCTGGTCACCGCACCGGTCGCCCTGGCAGCCAACCTGCCGGTGGCGGCGGTCCTCATCCTCGTCTCGGGGCTGTTCTGCGCTCCGACGATCACCGCGACGGTCGACACCCTGACCCGTCTCGTCCCCGAGCGCAGCCGGGGGGAGGCCATCGGCTGGCACGGCTCGTCGATGACCGCCGGCATGGCGCTCGGGGCTCCCGTGGCCGGGTTCGCCATCGACGCGGGGGGCTGGCGCTGGGGCTACGTCGTCGTCAGCGTCCTCGGTCTGGCCGTCGCCGCGGTGGGGGGCCTGGTGCTCGCACGCCGCACACGCCGGGTCAGCCCGGCCGTCGAGGATTCGCCCCTCGCCGTCTCACGCTGATATCCTGACACCGACCAGACGGGTGACGAGCCCGGGTGCAGACCCGGACGAGCCGCCTGCCGTGCAAGAGAAGCCCTCGGCTTCCACCCGCGCCGATCGCGAGATCGCCGGGTCGAACGGTCCGGAACACGGTATGCCCGGTCGCCCTCACGGGGGCGGTGGGGCCGGCCGTGGCATGCGGCGCAGGCCGCGCGGCATCCGGGCCGGTCGTTCGAGGCTCCTCGCGCACCGACGGTGACGGGGAGCCTTTCTCGTCCCCTCGGGGTCGGGGGGCGTTCCAGCTCAAGGTCCGCCCCGGCCACACTCCCCACAGAAGGAGCACCACATCAGCGAGCCTCGCATCAACGAGCGCATCCGGGTCCCGGAAGTGCGCTTGGTCGGCCCCAACGGCGAACAGGTGGGCATCGTGCGCGTCGAGGACGCGCTGCGGCTGGCCGCGGAAGCGGATCTCGATCTCGTCGAGGTCGCTCCCATGGCCCGTCCCCCGGTCGCCAAGCTCATGGACTTCGGCAAGTTCAAGTACGAGGCGGCCCTCAAGGCCAGGGAAGCACGCAAGAACCAGGTCAACACGATCATCAAGGAGATCAAGCTCCGCCCGAAGATCGACCCGCACGACTACGGCACCAAGAAGGGCCACGTCGAGCGGTTCCTCAAGGCGGGCGACAAGGTCAAGGTGACGATCATGTTCCGCGGTCGCGAGCAGTCGCGACCCGAGCTGGGCTTCCGCCTGCTCCAGCGGCTGGCCGAGGACGTCAACGACCTCGCCTTCGTCGAGTCGAGCCCTAAGCAGGACGGTCGCAACATGATCATGGTCCTGGGGCCGACCCGGAAGAAGGCGGAGGCCCGCGCCGAGCAGCGCCGTCGCCGTGACGACACGGGCGCCGATGGTGGCGACCAGGTGGAGGCCGTGTCGGCCGTGTCCGCGGACGACGAGCTCCAGCAGGAGATCGAGACCGCCACCCAGACCGTCCCCACCCAGGCCGCGCCCGCTCCGGCGGCTTCCGCCCCGGTGGCTTCCGCCCCGGTGGCCCCGGCTCCGGCTGCTGAGACGCCCGCGCCGCTGGACACCGACGCCCCGGCCGAGCCCGAGGCGCCCGCCGCCCCGGCCGTGACCCCGGAGGTCACGCCCGCTCCGGCCGCCGCCACCACGCCGTCCCCGAAGCCGACCGCGGCCAAGCCCGCGGCGGCCAAGCCCGCGGCCACTCCGCGTCCGACCCGTTCCACCCCGGCGCCGGCGGCCACCCCGGCGCCGTCGGCCACGCCCTCGGCGGCGCCGCGAGCCACCCCCCGCCCCACCCCCCGCCCCGCGCCGAAGGCCCCCTCGGGACCCTCCTCGGCCGAGTCGGCCTAGGGCACCAGCCACACCCGGTCGACCAGCACCACTGATCCAGCACCACTGATCCGCACCATTGATCAGCAGCACTGACAGCACCACCCCGGTCGACCAGCCCGACCCGACGCCGGTACCTCACCGGACCGGCACCACCACACGAAGGAGATCGGCCAGCCATGCCGAAGATGAAGACCCACAGCGGAGCGAAGAAGCGCTTCCGCGTCACCGGCACCGGCAAGATCATGCGCGAGCAGGCCGGCGGTCGCCACCTGCTCGAGCACAAGTCGAGCAAGAAGATGCGCTCGATCTCCGGTGACCTCGAGCTGTCCAAGCCCGACACCAAGAAGATCAAGAAGCTGCTCGGCCGCTGAGCCGCGCCACTGACCTCTGACCCCCTGAAGACTGAAGGAGACCTCACGTGGCACGCGTGAAGCGGGCGGCCAACGCCCAGAAGAAGCGCCGGGTGACCCTCGAGCGCGCCAGCGGATACCGCGGGCAGCGTTCGCGGCTCTACCGCAAGGCCAAGGAGCAGGTGACCCACTCGCTGGGCTACGCCTACCGCGACCGTCGCGCCAAGAAGGGTGACTTCCGTCGCCTCTGGATCCAGCGCATCAACGCCGGGGCCCGCGCCAACGGCATGACCTACAACCGGTTCATCCAGGGCCTGAAGACCGCCGGGGTCGAGGTCGACCGCAAGATCCTGGCCGACCTCGCCGTCACCGACGAGGTCGCGTTCACCGCGCTCGTCGAGCTGGCCCGCACCGCCGTGCCGGCCGCCGGTAGCGACGCAGCCTGACCGTCAGCAGGGACCCGAGGGACCACAGGGACGACCTCCGGGATCCCGGGGATCTCGGCAACCGGTCCGGGACCCCGACCGGGAGCCGGATCGAGAACCCCCGGTCCGACCGGGTCAAGGCCGTCCATGCCCTGTCGCGCCGCGCGGTGCGCGCGCGACAGGGCCGGTTCCTCGTGGAGGGGCCTCCAGGCGTCCGTGAGGTCGTGCGGCACCGCCCCGAGCTCGTCCGTCATCTGTACGCGACGGACGCGGCCGGCGAGCGGTATGCCGCGGAGCTCGCCGACGCCGCTGCGGCCGGGCTGCCGGTGCAGCGGGTCACCGACGAGGTGCTCGCGGCGATGGCCGACGCGCAGACGCCCCAGGGCCTGCTCGCCGTCTGCAGCTCACCCCTGACCACCCTCGACGCGGTGGTCGGGTCGGCGCCCCGGCTCGTCTGCGTGCTGGCCCACGTGCGGGACCCCGGCAACGCCGGCACCGTCCTGCGCGCCGCCGACGCGGTCGGTGCCGACGCCGTCGTCGTCACCGACGGGAGCGTCGACGTCCTGTCCCCGAAGGTCGTGCGCTCGACCGCCGGCTCGCTGTTCCACCTGCCCGTCGTCGCCGGCCCCACCCTCGACGCGACGCTGACCGCGGTGCGCGGGTCCGGGCTCCGCGTCCTGGCGGCCGACGGGTCCGGTGTCACCACCCTCGACACCGTCGACCTCGCTGGGCCGCACGCCTGGGTGTTCGGCAACGAGGCGTGGGGCCTCGAGGCCGCCGACCGCGAGCGCTGCGACGAGGTCGTCCGCATCCCGACCCGGGGTCGCGCGGAGTCGCTCAACCTCGCCATGGCGGCGACCCTCTGCCTGTACGCCGCCGCCGCCGCCCAGCGCTGAGACCCCCCACCGGAGCCGACCGGTCGCCGCGCCGGGTGTTCCCTACACTCGGGCCATGGGGCTGTCGGTGGAGGACGTCGTGGCGCAGGACGCTGCCGGCCCGCCTCCTTGGATGACGGCCATGGCCGAGCTGCTGCCCGACGGCCTCGTGGTCCTCGACCAGGAGGGCTTCGTCCGGTTCTGCAGCACGCGCGCCGCCCGCCTCATCGAGGTCGAGCCGGACGAGATCCTCGGCCGACCGGTGCGCGAGGGCCTGGCCCTGCACGACAGCGACGGACGGTCGTGGTGGGACCTCGCCGACCCCTGGCACAGCCTGCACACGGTCACCGGCCACCGGGAGAAGCTGCTGTGGACGCCGGCGGGGGTCGAGCTGCTCATCACCGCGCGCTACCTGCGCACCGAGCGGCGCGGTCCGGTACGCCGGGTGCTGCTGTCGGTCCGCGACGCCTACGCCCGCCAGCGCGCCGAACAGGACCACGCCGCCCTCATCTCCACCATCGCCCACGAGCTGCGCTCGCCGCTCACCTCGGTGAAGGGCTTCTCGGCGACCCTGCTGCGGGGCTGGGACAAGTTCACCGACGAGCAGAAGCGGTTCATGATCGAGACGATGGAGACGGACGCCGACCGCGTCTCCCGGCTCATCACCGAGCTGCTCGACGTCTCCCGGCTCGACGCCGGCCGGCTCGACGTCCGTCTGCAGCCGGTCGACATCCCGGCCCTCGTCCGGCGCCACGTGCAGCGCCTGGAGGCCGGCGGGGCCGAGCGGCACTTCGAGGTCGTCGAGGGCGAGGACCTGCCCGAGGTCTGGGCCGACCCCGACCGGGTCAACCAGATCCTTGCCAACCTCATGGAGAACGCCCTGCGGCACGGCGACGGCACCGTGACGGTGGGCATCCTGCGCGCCGACCGTCTCGACGGTCATCTCGACGGCCACACGGCCGGCGACCCCGACGGTGGCTCGGGGCGGCGCAGTGGCGACCAGCCCGACGTCCTCGTCTCCGTGGCCGACGAGGGCGACGGCGTCCCGGCGGAGCACCTGCCCCTGGTCTTCAACCGGTTCTGGCACGGCACCCGTCGGGGCAGCACCGGGCTCGGTCTCTACATCGTCCGCGGTCTCGTCGAGGCCCATGGTGGCCGCATCTCCGTGGGCCGCGCCCCGACCGGCGGCGCCGACTTCCGGTTCACGCTGCCCTCCGGCGCCCCGGAGCACCTGCTCTGACCGCTCCGGCGCTCCCGCCGTCCGACCACCTAGACTCGGGCCCGCCCGACGTCGACCCGTCCCGACCGTCCCCGCCGGTGCCGCTCCGCCGGTGAGCCGCACCCGCGTCGAACCCGAGCCGACGTCGGCGTGGCTGTGCGCCCGACCGTGAAGACCGAAGCGGAGACGAACCGATGTCCGGACCCAACACGCAGTACGACCCCGTCGAGGTGGCCGCGCTCGACCCCGCGACCCTCGACGCGGCCGTGCGTGCTGCCGCCGACGCGTTCGCCGCGGCTCCGAGCCTCGAGGCGCTCAAGGCCGCCCGCATCGCGCACATCGACCGGGGCGCGGTCGCCGCGGCCAAGCGCGAGATCGGCGCGCTCCCGCCGAGCGCCAAGGCGGAGGCCGGCAAGCGGGTCGGGGCGGCCCAGGCCGAGCTCGGGCGGGCCCACGCCGCCCGCCAGCGCGAGCTCGAGGACGAGCGCGACCGGCGCATCCTCGTCGAGGAGGCCGTCGACGTCACCCGCCCCGTGGACCGGCGCCCGCCGGGGGCCCGGCACCCCCTCGAGCTGACGTCCGAGCGGCTCATGGACGCCTTCGTCGGGGCCGGCTGGGAGGTCGCCGAGGGCCCGGAGGTCGAGTCGGAGTGGCTGAACTTCGACGCCCTCAACCTCGGCAAGGACCACCCCGCCCGGCAGATGCAGGACACCTTCTTCGTCGATCCTCCCGACGGCGGCCTCGTCCTGCGCACCCAGACGTCGCCGGTCCAGATCCGCACCATGCTCGAGCGCACGCCGCCGATCTACGTCGTCTCACCCGGCAAGGTCTTCCGCACCGACGACCTCGACGCCACGCATACCCCTGTCTTCCACCAGATCGAGGCGCTCGCGGTCGACAAGGGGCTGACGATGGCCCACCTGCGGGGCGCCATCGACCACTTCATCACCGTCATGTTCGGCGAGGGGACGCGCACCCGGGTCCGGGCGTCCTACTTCCCGTTCACCGAGCCGAGCATGGAGACCGACTTCGTCTGCTTCGTGTGCCACGGCGACGACCCTGCCTGCCGCACGTGCGGGGGCTCGGGCTGGATCGAGCTCGGTGGATCGGGGATGGTCAACCGCAAGGTGCTCGTGGCGTGCGGGATCGACCCCGACGTCTACAGCGGGTACGCGTTCGGCCTCGGCATCGAGCGGGCGCTGCAGCTGCGCCACGGGGTCACCGACATGCGCGACATCGTCGAGGGCGATGCGCGCTTCTCCGAGCAGTTCGGGATGGAGGTCTGACATGCGCGCACCGCTGCGCTGGCTGGGGGAGTACGTCGACATCGCCCCCGGCACCACCGGCCGCGAGGTCGCCGCGTCGTTCGTCTCCGTCGGGCTCGAGGAGGAGGACCTCCACGGCGGCGACATCACGGGCCCGCTCGTCGTCGGCCGCGTCCTGTCGTTCGACGAGCAGGTGCAGAAGAACGGCAAGCCGATCCGCTACTGCATCGTCGACGTCGGCGACCACGGGCAGATGGCCACCGAGGGCATCCATCAGGAGATCGTCTGCGGCGCCACGAACTTCGAGGTGGGCGACCTCGTGGTCGTCGTCCTGCCCGGCGCGGTCCTGCCGGGCGGGTTCGAGATCGCGGCCCGCAAGACCTACGGGCGGATGTCCAACGGCATGATCTGCGCCGAGGACGAGATCGGCATCGGCCACGACCACAGCGGGATCATCCGGCTGGAGCCGCTGCTCGGGGCCGAGGCCGTGCGGGACGTCGTCCCCGGTGACGACGCCATCGCGCTGCTCGGCCTCGGCGACGAGGTGGTCGAGGTCAACGTCACGCCCGACCGCGGCTACTGCTTCTCCCTGCGCGGGCTCGCCCGCGAGTACTGGCACGCGCAGGGCTCGCCGAACGGCGGCTTCCGCGACCCCGCCCTCGTGCCGGTGCCCTCCGCCACCGACGACGGGTATGCGGTGCGGCTCGCCGACGACGCGCCCGTGGACGGGCGCGCCGGCTGCGACCGGTTCGTGGCCCGGATCGTGCGCGGCATCGACCCCACCCGGCCCTCCCCGCGGTGGATGCAGCGCCGTCTCACGGAGGTCGGCATGCGGCCGATCTCCCTCGCGGTCGACGTGACGAACTACGTCATGCTCGCGGTCGGACAGCCGCTGCACGCATACGACCTCGGCGCCCTCAGCGGGTCGCTGGAGGTGCGTCGGGCGCGCCCGGGGGAGACGGTGACCACGCTCGACGACGTCGAGCGCCGGCTCGACCCCGAGGACGTCCTCATCACCGACGGCGGCCACACCCCGCTGGCCATCGCAGGCGTCATGGGCGGGGCGACCAGCGAGGTGACGTCGGCGACGACCGACGTCCTCGTCGAGGCCGCCCACTTCGACCCCGTCACCATTGCCCGGTCCTCGCGCCGGCACAAGCTCGTCACCGAGGCGTCCAAGCGCTTCGAGCGGGGCGTCGACCCGCAGCTCGCCCCTGCGGCGGCCCAGCTGGTCGTCGACCTGCTCGTCGCCCACGGCGGCGGGGTGGCCGACCCGGCCGTCACCGACGTCGACGACACCGCCCCGCGCGCGGCGTACGACCTCGACCCCGACCTGCCGACCCGGATCGTCGGCGTCGACTACCCGCGCGACCGGGTCGCCGGCATCCTGCGCGACCTCGGCTGCGCGGTGCACGACCCCGGCACCGGACCGCTGACGGTCACCCCACCCTCGTGGCGCCCCGACCTCGTCGACGGTCCCGACTACGCCGAGGAGGTCGCGCGGATCGACGGGTACGACCGGATCCCGTCCCTCACGTCGAGCCCCGCTGCCGGGCGCGGGCTCACCCACGGCCAGCGCGTGCGGCGCATCGTCGCGAACGCCCTCGTGGCGCGCGGTCTCGTCGAGGTGCTCTCCTACCCGTTCGTCCCGACCGGCCTGGCGGACGACCTCGGGCTCTCCGCCGACGACGAGCGGCGGCCCGCGGTGCGGGTCGTCAACCCGCTCTCCGACGAGGCGCCGCTCATGCGCACCTCCGTCCTGTCGACCCTGTTCGACGCGTTGCGGCGCAACGTCTCCCGCGGCCGTGACGACCTCGGCCTGTTCGAGATCGGGATGGTGACGCTGCCCGGGGCGGGCGCGACGCATACCGCTCCCGTTCCGGGGGTCGACCGCCGCCCCGACGCCGAGACGGTCGACGCGATCATGCGAGCGATCCCGCCTCAGCCGCGCCACGTCGCGGCTGTCCTCACCGGGGAGGTCGAGCGCAGTGGCTGGTGGGGTCCGGGCCGCACGGCCTCATGGGAGGACGTCGTGGAGAGCGCGAACGCCGTCGCGCGCGCCCTCGCCGTCGAGGTCGTCGTGGCCGCCGACCGGGACCGCCCGCCGTGGCACCCGGGGCGGTGCGCTCGCATCGAGCTGACGGACGGCACGCTCGTCGGCCACGCCGGCGAGCTGCACCCCAAGGTGCTCACCAGGCTCGGGCTGCCGGCGCGCACCTGCGCGCTGGAGCTCGACGTCGAGGTGCTCACGGCGGTCAGCGCCCCGACGACCCGCTTCAGGCAGTTCTCGACCTATCCCGCGGCGCTCTCCGACATCGCCCTCGTGGTCCCCGACTCCGTCACGGCGGCCGAGGTCGACCGGGCCCTGCGCGCCGGGGCGGGCGAGGCCCTCGAGGAGCTGCGGCTGTTCGACGCCTACACCGGCGACCAGGTGGGGGAGGGGCGCACGTCGCTCGCCTACCGGCTGACGTTCCGCGCCCCCGACCGCACCCTGACGACGGAGGAGGTCAACGGCTTCCGCGACGCGGCGGTGCGGGCCGCTGCCGAGGCCGTGGGGGCGGTCCAGCGCTGACTCTCATGCATATAACGACGGTGCTGTGTATAGTCATGCGTCATGGTCACAGCAGCGGTCGCCGGTGCCAGCGGGTATGCCGGGGGCGAGATCGTGCGCCTGCTGCTCGGACATCCCGACATCCGGCTCGACACCGTCACGGCCGACTCGTCCGCGGGCAAGCGCCTCGGTGAGATCCATCCGCACCTGACCCCGGTGGCCGACCGGGTGCTCGCCCCCACCACGGCAGCCACCCTGTCGGGCCACGACGTCGTGTTCCTGGCTCTGCCCCACGGTGCCTCGGCCGAGCTCGCCGCGCAGCTGCCCGCCGAGACCGTCGTCGTCGACTGCGGGGCCGACTTCCGGCTCGACGACGCTGCGGCCTGGACGCGGTTCTACGGCACCGCCCACGCCGGTCGCTGGCCCTACGGGCTGCCCGAGCTCCCGCTCGCCGACGGCTCCGCCCGCGAGCGGATCCGCGCCGCCACCCGTATCGCCGTCCCCGGCTGCTACCCGACGGCCTGCTCCCTGGCACTCGCGCCCGGGTTCCGGGCCGGGCTGCTCGAGCCCGACGACGTCGTCATCGTCGCCGCGAGCGGCACGTCGGGGGCGGGCAAGGGGCTCAAGCCGCATCTGCTCGGCTCGGAGGTCATGGGCGGCATGTCCCCCTATGGCGTGGGCGGGGGCCACCGGCACACCCCGGAGATCGCCCAGAACCTCGCGCTGGCCGCGGGCGAGCCGGTCACCCTGTCGTTCACGCCGACCCTCGCCCCGATGGCCCGCGGCATCCTCGCGACGTGCACCGCCCGGGTCAGGAAGGGCACGACGGAGGAGTCGCTGCGCGCGGCGTGGCGCACGGCCTACGACGACGAGCCCTTCGTCCACCTGCTGCCGGCGGGCCAGTGGCCGCGCACCTCCGACGTCCTCGGCGCCAACGCCGTGCACCTGCAGCTCGCCCTGGACGACGCGGTCGGTCGCGTCGTCGTCGTCGCGGCGATCGACAACCTCACCAAGGGCACCGCCGGCGGCGCCATCCAGTGCGCGAACCTCGCCCTGGGCCTTCCGGAGACCGCCGGTCTCCCCGTCGCCGGAGTCGCCCCGTGAGCACCACCCCCGTTCCCACCACCGGCGGTTCGGCCGACGACCCGCCTTCTTTGGCTCTCCCGCAAGGGTTTCGCGCATCCGGCGTGACCGCGGGGCTCAAGGCGAGCGGCTCACCCGATCTCGCGCTCGTCGTCAACGACGGCCCCGACCACCACGCCGCCGCGGTCTTCACGAGCAACCGGGTGGTCGCCGCTCCCGTCACGTGGTCGCGCACCGTCGTCGGGGACGGCCGGGTCGACGCCGTGGTGCTCAACTCCGGCGGGGCCAACGCCTGCACCGGCCCCCAGGGGTTCCAGGACACCCACCGCACCGCCGAGGCGGTCGCGGCGGTTCTCGACGTGTCCGCCGCCGACGTGGCCGTCTGCTCCACCGGTCTCATCGGCGAGCTGCTCCCCATGGACCGTGTCCTGGCCGGCGTCGACGCGGCGGCGGCCGCGCTCGACCACGACGGCCACGACGACGCCGCCCGGGCGATCATGACGACCGACACGGTGCCGAAGCGCACGGGCCACTCCGGCGACGGCTGGTCGGTCTGGGGCATGGCCAAGGGCGCGGGCATGCTGGCGCCGTCCCTCGCGACGATGCTCGTCGTCCTCGTCACCGACGCGGTCAGCGACCCGGCCACCCTCGACGCGGCTCTGCGCGGGGCGACCGCCGTCAGCTTCGACCGGGTCGACTCCGACGGCTGCCAGTCCACGAACGACACCGTCCTGCTCATGGCCTCCGGCGCGTCGGGCCGGGAGGTCCCCGCCGCTGACCTCGCCGCCGCGGTCACCGCCGTCTGCGCGGACCTCGCCCGACAGCTCGTCGCGGACGCGGAGGGCGCCCACCACGAGATCGCCATCGAGGTGCGCAGCGCGGCGTCGGTCGACGACGCCCTCGAGGTCGCCCGGGCCGTCGCGCGCAACAACCTCTTCAAGTGCGCCATCTTCGGGGCCGACCCCAACTGGGGCCGGGTCCTCGCCGCCGTCGGCACGACCACCGCCGCCTTCGACCCCGCCGAGCTCGACGTGACGATGAACGGCGTTCCGGTATGCCGGGCGGGTGGCGTCGGTGCCGACCGCTCCGGCGTCGACCTGTCCGGGCGTCACGTCCATGTGCTCGTCGACCTGCACGCAGGGTCGGAGACCGCGACGATCTGGACCAACGACCTCACGCACGACTACGTCCACGAGAACTCGGCCTACAGCACATGACGCCCCCCACCGCCCCCGTCCCGCCCGCTCCGAGCACGATGCGCGGCCTCATCGACGCCGCCGCCCTGCGCGTCGCCGCCACCAAGGCGCAGACCCTGGTCGAGGCGCTGCCGTGGCTCGAGCGCTTCCGCGGTGCCCTCGTGGTCGTCAAGTACGGCGGCAACGCCATGCTCGACGACGACCTCAAGCGGGCGTTCGCCCAGGACGTCGCCTTCCTCCGGTATGCCGGGCTGCGGCCGGTCGTCGTCCACGGCGGCGGCCCGCAGATCGCCGCCATGCTGGGCCGGCTCGGACTCACGAGCGAGTTCCGCGGCGGCCTCCGGGTGACGACCCCCGAGGTGATGGAGGTCGTCCGCATGGTCCTCACCGGCCAGGTGGGCCGTGAGCTCGTGGGGCTGCTCAACCAGCACGGCCCCCTCGCCGTGGGCCTGTCGGGGGAGGACGCCGGCCTGCTCGGGGCCCGTAAGCGTACTCACCTGGCTGCTGACGGGACGAGCGTCGACCTGGGTCTCGTGGGCGACGTCGAGAGCGTCAACCCCTCGGCCGTGACCGACATCCTCGACGCCGGCCGCATCCCCGTCGTCTCCACCGTGGCGCCCGACCTCGACGTCGACGGTCAGGTCCTCAACGTCAACGCCGACACCGCGGCGGCGGCGCTCGCCGTGGCGCTGAAGGCTCACAAGCTCGTCGTGCTGACCGATGTCGACGGCATCTACGCCCGCTGGCCCGACCCCGACTCGCTGCTCTCGCGCCTCGAGCTCAGCGAGGCCCGGGCGCTGCTCACCAGGGTGGACGAGGGGATGGTGCCCAAGCTCGAGGCGTGCATCCGCGCCGTCGAGCAGGGTGTCCCGCAGGCCCACGTCATCGACGGCCGCAAGCCCCACTCCCTTCTCCTCGAGGTGTTCACCGACGAGGGCATCGGCACCATGGTGCTGCCCGACGCGCCGTCCGACCCGCCCACGCCCGACTCCGAAGGAGCAGCCCAGCCATGAGCCACGCCGACGACGTCCTCGCTCGCTACCGGGCCGCCCTCATCCCCGTCTTCGGCGTGCCGCAGACGGTGTTGTCCCACGGCGACGGCTGCTACGTCGTCGACGTCGACGGCCACCGCTACCTCGACCTGCTCGGCGGCATCGCCGTCAACACCCTCGGTCACGGCCATCCCGCGCTGCTGGAGGCCATCGCCAAGCAGTCGTCGCAGATCATGCACATCTCGAACTTCTTCACGTCCGAGCCGCAGGTCGAGCTCGCGGAGAAGCTGCTCGAGGTCTGCCGGGCCCCGGCCGGGTCGGGCGTGTTCTTCGCGAACTCGGGGGCCGAGGCGCTGGAGGCCGCCGTCAAGCTGACCCGGCGCACGGGCCGCACCCGGATCATCGCCGCGCAGAACGCGTTCCACGGACGCACGACCGGCGCCCTCGCCCTGACGTGGAAGGAGGCCTACCGGGCCCCCTTCGAGCCGCTCCTGCCCGGGGTCCAGCACGTCCCCTACAACGACCCCGACGCGCTGCGGGCTGCGGTCGCCGACGCGGGCGACGACCTCGCGGCGGTCGTCCTCGAACCCATCCAGGGCGAGGCGGGCGTGGTGCCGGCCGACCCGGCATACCTGCGGCTCGCCCGGGACCTCACGCGGGAGGCGGGCGCGCTGCTCGTCCTCGACGAGGTGCAGAGCGGGATGGGCCGCACGGGGCACTGGCTGGCCCACCACGCCACCGACGTGGTCCCCGACGCGGTCACGATGGCCAAGGGCCTGGCCGGCGGGGTGCCCATCGGTGCCCTCGTCACCTACGGGCCCGACGTCACCGGCCTGCTCACCGGCGGGCAGCACGGCTCGACCTTCGGGGGGAACCCCCTGGCCTGCGCCGCCGGTCTGGCGACGATCCGCACCATCGAGTCCGACCATCTGCTGGACCACGCCGCGCAGGTGGGGGCGCACCTCACCGCCGCCATCACGGGTCTGGGCCACCCCCGGGTCGCCGGCGTCCGCGGACGCGGGCTGCTCCTCGCCGTGACCCTCACCGAGCCGGTCGCCACCTCCGCGATGCACCTGGCCCGCGACGCGGGGTTCCTCGTCAACGCCGTGCAGCCGGACGCCCTGCGGCTCGCCCCGCCGCTCATCCTCACGACCGAGCAGGCCGACACGTTCGTCGCCGCCCTCCCCGGGATCCTCGACGCCGCGGTCGCCACATGACGGCCCGGTCGGCAGGGACCGCGACCCGCCCCCAGGCCAGCCGAACTGCGCGCCAGTCGCGCGTCGTCGACCTGCTGCGCGCGCACGACGTGCGCTCGCAGGGCGAGCTGCTCACCCTCCTGGCCGCCGTCGGCGTCGACGTCACCCAGGCCACCCTCTCGCGTGACCTCGTCGAGCTGGGGGCCGTGAAGGTCCGCCGCGGCCGCACCCTCGTGTATGCGGTGCCCGACGCCTCCGGGTCCGTCGCCGGCGGGGGCCTCTCCGCCCTCGGGGCCGGCGTCGGGGTCGGCAGCGGCGAGGACCTCCCGGCGCGGCTGCAGCGGGCCGGGGAGGAGCTGCTCGTCAGTGCCCAGACCGCCGGGAACCAGGTCGTCCTGCGCACCCCGCCCGGCGCGGCGAACTACCTCGCCTCGTGCATCGACCAGTCCCACCTGTCCGACGTGCTGGGCACCATCGCCGGTGATGACACCATCCTCGTCATCGCCGCGTCCGCGGCGTCCGCCCGGGCCTTCGTCCGTCGGCTGGACCCCGACGGGTCGAGGAGACCACTGCGATGACCGACGCGCCCACCGCCACCCCACCCTCCGGCCCCCAGCCCGGCTCCCGGTCCGGCTCCCAGTCCCTCCCGACGGGGTCGCTCAGCCTCTGGGGCGGGCGGTTCGCCGGCGGGCCGGCGGACGCCCTGGCCGAGCTGTCGCGCAGCACCCACTTCGACTGGCGCCTGGCCCGGCACGACATCGCCGGGTCCAAGGCCCACGCACGGGTGCTCCACGGCGCCGGGCTGCTCGACGACCCGGGGCTCGCGGCCATGCTCGACGCCCTCGAGCGGCTGGACGCCGACGTCGCCAGCGGCGCGTTCAGGCCCAGCCCCGGCGACGAGGACGTGCACACCGCCCTCGAGCGGGGCCTCATCGAGCGGGCCGGCGCCGACGTCGGCGGCCGCCTCCGGGCCGGCCGCTCGCGCAACGACCAGGTCGTCACCCTCTTCCGGCGCTACCTGCGCCAGGAGGCACGGGTCGTCGCCGGCCTCGTCCTCGACGTCGTCGACGCCCTCGTCGGCCAGGCGGCCGCGCATCTCGACGTCGCGATGCCCGGCCGGACCCACCTCCAGCACGCGCAGCCGGTGCTGCTGTCCCACCACCTGCTCGCGCACGCCTGGGCGCTCCTGCGCGACGTCGACCGGCTGGCGGACTGGGACCGGCGGGCCGACGTCTCGCCCTACGGCTCGGGCGCGCTGGCCGGCAGCTCCCTCGGGCTCGACCCGGACGCGGTCGCCCGCGAGCTGGGGTTCTCGGCCGCCGTGGAGAACTCCATCGACGGCACCGCCAGCCGGGACTTCGCCGCCGAGCTCGCCTTCGTCGCCGCCATGACGGCCGTCGACGTGTCGCGCATCGCCGAGGAGGTCGTGCTCTGGGCGACCAAGGAGTTCGGCTACGTCACGCTCGACGACGCCTACTCCACGGGGTCGAGCATCATGCCCCAGAAGAAGAACCCCGACGTCGCCGAGCTGGCGCGGGGCAAGGCGGGCCGGCTGGTCGGCGACCTCGCCGGGCTCCTCACCACCCTCAAGGCCCTGCCGCTGGCCTACAACCGCGACCTGCAGGAGGACAAAGAGCCGGTCTTCGACGCGGTCGACACCCTCGAGGTGCTCCTGCCGGCCTTCGCCGGGATGGTCGCCACGCTGACGTTCCACCGCGAGCGGCTGCAGTCTCTGGCGCCGCAGGGGTTCGCGCTCGCCACCGACATCGCCGAGTGGCTCGTGCGCCAGGGGGTCGCGTTCCGGGTCGCCCACGAGGTCGCGGGGGCGTGCGTCCGCGTCTGCGAGCAGCGGGGGGTCGAGCTGTGGGACCTCACCGACGACGACCTCGCGGCGGTGCATCCCGCCCTGACGCCCGGGGTCCGTGACGTCCTCTCGGTCGAGGGGTCGCTGGCCTCCCGCGACGCCCGCGGTGGCACCGCCCCGGTGCGCGTCCGCGAGCAGCTCGAGCGCGTCCGGGCGCTCGCTCGGGCCGGTCGCGACTTCGCCGCCCCTCGCGGCTGAGCCGTGCCGCGGCGCCTGCCCCGCTCGTTCTTCGCCCGCGACGTCCTCGAGGTCGCGCCCGCCCTGCTCGGCTGCACGGTCAGCGGTTCGGGGGTGACGGTCCGGCTCACCGAGGTCGAGGCGTATGCCGGGTACCTCCAGGACCCGGGCTCGCACGCGTTCCGGGGCCGCACCCCCCGCACGGAGCCGATGTTCGGCGCGGCGGGCTTCACCTACGTCTACTTCACGTACGGCATGCACTGGTGCGTCAACCTCGTCACCGGTCCGGCCGGGTCGGCCCAGGCCGTGCTCCTGCGGGCCGGCGAGGTCGTGTCCGGGGCGGAGACCGCCGCGCGCCGCCGTCCGGGCGTGCGCCCTCGCGACTGGTGTCGGGGGCCGGCCCGCCTGGCCTCGACACTGGGCCTGTCCGGCGCCGACACGGGGCTGGACGTCTGTGCGCCGGCGACGGGTGCGGCGGGGGGCGTGGTCTCCTCCCTGGCCGTCCGCGCCCCGGGGGAGCCGGTCGACCCGGCCCGGGTGCGCACCGGACCCCGGGTGGGGGTCGCCGGCGCCGGGGGCGACGCCGGGGCATACCCCTGGCGGTTCTGGCTCGACGGCGAACCCACGGTCTCGGCCTACCGTCCCGGCAAACCCCGTGTGAGGCGTACCCCGGGGTAGGGCAGGCTTTCCCTGTCCCGGACGGGCGGCCGCCCGTCACCACGCCCGCGAAGGAGCCCACCACCGTGACCGACATCCTCGACGAGCTGTCGTGGCGGGGGCTGGTGGCGCAGACCACCGACGAGCCCACGCTGCGCAAGGCCCTCGCCGACGGGCCGGTCACGGTCTACTGCGGCTTCGACCCGACGGCCCCGTCCCTGCACTTCGGCAACCTCGTGCAGCTCGTCGTCCTGCGGCACCTGCAACGGGCCGGCCACCACGTCATCTGCCTCGTCGGGGGGTCCACCGGGCTCATTGGCGACCCGAAGCCGACGTCCGAGCGGGTCCTGAAGACCAAGGAGCACACCGCCGCGAACGTCGCCCGGATCAAGGCCCTGGTGCGCCCGTTCCTCGACTTCGAGGGCGACAACCCGGCAACGCTGGTCGACAACCTCGACTGGACGGCCCCGATGTCCGCCATCGACTTCCTGCGCGACATCGGCCAGCACTTCCGGGTCAACCAGATGATCCGCAAGGACGCGGTGGCGGCCCGGCTCGCGAGCGAGCACGGGATCTCCTACACCGAGTTCAGCTACCAGGTGCTGCAGGCGTTGGACTACCTCGAGCTCTACCGGGCCCACGGCTGCACCCTCCAGACCGGGGGCAGCGACCAGTGGGGCAACATCACCGCCGGTGTCGACCTCATCCACCGGGCGGAGGGGGCCTCGGTCCACGCCCTCGCGACGCCGCTGCTCACGGACGCCGCGGGCACGAAGTTCGGCAAGTCGGAGGGCAACGCCGTCTGGCTCTCCGCCGACATGACGAGCCCGTATGCGTTCTTCCAGTACTTCCTCAACATCGAGGACGCCTCGGTGGTCCGGCTGCTCAAGGTGTTCACCGACCGCACGCCGGACGAGGTGGCGGCGCTGGAGGAGTCACTCCGGGAGAAGCCGTTCCTCCGGGAGGCCCAGAAGGCCCTGGCCGGCGACATCACGACCCTCGTGCACGGAGCCGCGGCGACCCAGGCCGTCCAGGCCGCGTCCGACGCCCTCTTCGGTCGGGGAGACCTCGCCGCCATCGACCCCGACACCCTGGTCGCCGCCACCGGGGAGCTGCCCGGCGCACCGGTGGACGTCGGCGCGAGTGTGGTGGACGCCCTCGTGGCCGTGGGGCTGGTCGACTCCCGCAACGCCGCCCGCCGCGTCATCGGAGAGGGGGGAGCCTCGGTGAACAACGCCAAGGTGACCGACCCCGAGCGCCGACTGCAGGAGGCGGACTTCCTCGTCGGGCACGTGGCGGTGCTGCGCCGGGGGCGGCGCAACCTCGCGGCCGCACGCCGCTCCTGACGCTGCCCGGAAGCGGATCCTGTCGCGGCGAGCTCACGACGCAGGCAACGTCCCCGTCGAGAACCGTTGTGTCGCAAGCGAACTCGCGAGAATGGCGGGATCCGGGCGGACGCGATTTGTGTCGGAGCGGGTTCGCCGTTTAGTGTTCATCACGTCAGCCCGAGAGGGAGGAACGGACACCACGGGGTGTGCGCCACAGGCGCTTCCCGAAGCAGGCCGGTCCCGCGAGCTGACCCTCGCACTACCGTCGTCGAGCTGGACGAGAGCGGGCCCCGCAAGGTGGTCCACGACCGGCACGAAGGCTGCTAGAGTGAGGCTCCCGCCGAGAGCCAAGAGCGATCGGATCCGGCCGCTCCAAGAGCGGGTCACGGATTTGACGCCCAAGAAGCAGACGGGTAAATTTGAAGGGTTGCCTCGAAGCCCTGCCCACTGGGTAGAGCGACGATGAGCGTCCGAACCTTGAGAACTCAACAGCGTGCCAAAAATCGATGCCAATTAACCTCGTCTCGAGGGGCGTCACGATCCTGGTCCTTCGGACCCGGTGAGTGGTCCTCGAACGAAAATCCTTTGGTTGACAATGAATTACTGGTAACCAGTCATTGACTGGATGCCAGTGTTCTTGCTCAGTCAGGAAGACAACCCTTCTAGGGTCTAGATTTCCGGAGTGCCTTCGGGCGCCGGAGCTAAACATCAACGGAGAGTTTGATCCTGGCTCAGGACGAACGCTGGCGGCGTGCTTAACACATGCAAGTCGAACGGTGACCTCGGAGCTTGCTCCGGGTGATCAGTGGCGAACGGGTGAGTAACACGTGAGTAACCTGCCCCAGACTCTGGGATAACTTCGGGAAACCGGAGCTAATACCGGATATGACACGAAGAGGCATCTCTATCGTGTGGAAAGTTTTTCGGTCTGGGATGGACTCGCGGCCTATCAGCTTGTTGGTGAGGTAACGGCTCACCAAGGCGACGACGGGTAGCCGGCCTGAGAGGGCGACCGGCCACACTGGGACTGAGACACGGCCCAGACTCCTACGGGAGGCAGCAGTGGGGAATATTGCACAATGGGCGAAAGCCTGATGCAGCGACGCCGCGTGAGGGATGACGGCCTTCGGGTTGTAAACCTCTTTCAGCAGGGAAGAAGCGAAAGTGACGGTACCTGCAGAAGAAGCACCGGCTAACTACGTGCCAGCAGCCGCGGTAATACGTAGGGTGCGAGCGTTGTCCGGAATTATTGGGCGTAAAGAGCTTGTAGGCGGTTTGTCGCGTCTGCTGTGAAAATCCGGGGCTCAACCCCGGACTTGCAGTGGGTACGGGCAGACTAGAGTGTGGTAGGGGAGACTGGAATTCCTGGTGTAGCGGTGAAATGCGCAGATATCAGGAGGAACACCGATGGCGAAGGCAGGTCTCTGGGCCACTACTGACGCTGAGAAGCGAAAGCATGGGGAGCGAACAGGATTAGATACCCTGGTAGTCCATGCCGTAAACGTTGGGAACTAGGTGTGGGTCTCATTCCACGAGATCCGTGCCGCAGCTAACGCATTAAGTTCCCCGCCTGGGGAGTACGGCCGCAAGGCTAAAACTCAAAGGAATTGACGGGGGCCCGCACAAGCGGCGGAGCATGCGGATTAATTCGATGCAACGCGAAGAACCTTACCAAGGCTTGACATATACCGGAAACACTCAGAGATGGGTGCCCCGCAAGGTCGGTGTACAGGTGGTGCATGGTTGTCGTCAGCTCGTGTCGTGAGATGTTGGGTTAAGTCCCGCAACGAGCGCAACCCTCGTTCTATGTTGCCAGCGCGTAATGGCGGGGACTCATAGGAGACTGCCGGGGTCAACTCGGAGGAAGGTGGGGATGACGTCAAATCATCATGCCCCTTATGTCTTGGGCTTCACGCATGCTACAATGGCCGGTACAAAGGGCTGCGATACCGCAAGGTGGAGCGAATCCCAAAAAACCGGTCTCAGTTCGGATTGGGGTCTGCAACTCGACCCCATGAAGTCGGAGTCGCTAGTAATCGCAGATCAGCAACGCTGCGGTGAATACGTTCCCGGGCCTTGTACACACCGCCCGTCAAGTCACGAAAGTCGGTAACACCCGAAGCCGGTGGCCCAACCTTTTGGAGGGAGCCGTCGAAGGTGGGACTGGCGATTGGGACTAAGTCGTAACAAGGTAGCCGTACCGGAAGGTGCGGCTGGATCACCTCCTTTCTAAGGAGCACTGGCCACTTCGGTGGTCCAGAGCCTGGCCGTGGACGAACGCTCCACGGCAGGTGCTCAAGGGTGGAACATCGATTATTTGGCGCTGACATCGGTCGGCTGCAAGTACAGCTCCTTCGGGAGCGTGGAAAGCAGTGGATGGGTGGCAGCGCCTGGCACGTTGTTGGGTCCTGAAGGCTCGGGCTAACGCCCCCTTCGGGATCGGGTAACCGGTCCGGACCTCACCTGTGGTCGAACCGCGCGGCCTACCTTCGGGTATGCCGCGTAGGCGCCACTCCCCGGTGAGGGACCGCCCGTACTTTGAGAACTACACAGTGGACGCGAGCATCTTTAGTATGTAGCCAAGTTTTTAAGGGCACACGGTGGATGCCTTGGCACCAGGAACCGAAGAAGGACGTAGGAATCTGCGATAAGCCTCGGGGAGTCGATAACCAGACTGTGATCCGAGGATTTCCGAATGGGGAAACCCGGCTGGAGGCAAGTCCAGTCACCCTCGCCTGAACACATAGGGCGAGTGGAGGGAACGTGGGGAAGTGAAACATCTCAGTACCCACAGGAAGAGAAAGCAACCGCGATTCCGTGAGTAGTGGCGAGCGAAAGCGGATCAGGCTAAACCGAGCATGTGTGATAGCTGTCAGGCGTTGCATGTTCGGGGTCGTGGGACTTTTCGGCCGGCTCTGACAAGCCGGCATGGAGTCAAAAATTCGCGTTATAGTCGAAGGGCATTGAAAGGCCCGGCACAGAGGGTGCGACCCCCGTAGACGAAATGGCGCGAACTCCAGAGAAGTATCCCAAGTAGCACGGGGCCCGAGAAATCCCGTGTGAATCCGGCGGGACCACCCGCTAAGCCTAAATATTCCCTGGTGACCGATAGCGGACAAGTACCGTGAGGGAAAGGTGAAAAGTACCCCGGGAGGGGAGTGAAATAGATCCTGAAACCGTGTGCCTACAATCCGTCGGAGCCTCCTTGTGGGGTGACGGCGTGCCTTTTGAAGAATGAGCCTGCGAGTTAGTGCTCAGTGGCGAGGTTAACCCGTGAGGGGAAGCCGTAGCGAAAGCGAGTCCGAATAGGGCGATTGAGTCGCTGGGTCTAGACCCGAAGCGGAGTGATCTACCCATGGCCAGGTTGAAGCGCAGGTAAGACTGCGTGGAGGACCGAACCCACTTAGGTTGAAAACTGAGGGGATGAGCTGTGGGTAGGGGTGAAAGGCCAATCAAACTCCGTGATAGCTGGTTCTCCCCGAAATGCATTTAGGTGCAGCGTCACGTGTTTCTTACCGGAGGTAGAGCTACTGGATAGCTAATGGGCCTCACCAGGTTACTGACGTTAGCCAAACTCCGAATGCCGGTAAGTGAGAGCGTGGCAGTGAGACTGCGGGGGATAAGCTCCGTAGTCGAGAGGGAAACAGCCCAGACCACCATCTAAGGTCCCTAAGCGTGTGCTAAGTGGGAAAGGATGTGGAGTTGCATTGACAACCAGGAGGTTGGCTTAGAAGCAGCCACCCTTTAAAGAGTGCGTAATAGCTCACTGGTCAAGTGATTCCGCGCCGACAATGTAGCGGGGCTCAAGCACACCACCGAAGCTGTGGCATTGACACATCTGCCCGGCCGTGACATCTGAGGATCCACGGTCCAAGCGTGTTGATGGGTAGGGGAGCGTCGTGTGGCCAGGGAAGCGGCGGAGTGATCCAGCCGTGGAGGCCACACGAGTGAGAATGCAGGCATGAGTAGCGAATGACGGGCGAGAAACCCGTCCGCCGAATAACCAAGGGTTCCAGGGTCAAGCTAATCTGCCCTGGGTAAGTCGGGACCTAAGGCGAGGCCGACAGGCGTAGTCGATGGACATCCGGTTGATATTCCGGAACCGGCGAAGAACCGCCCATACCGAACCTAGTGATGCTAAGTGCCTGAAGCTCGATGAGGTCTTCGGACCGACTTGAGTGGAGCGCACGACCCTAGTTAGTAGTAGGTAAGCAATGGGGAGACGCAGGAAGGTAGCCTCCGCGTGGCGATGGTAGTCCACGTCCAAGGGTGTAGGGCGAGATGTAGGCAAATCCGCATCTCACATAGCCTGAGACCTGATAGTGACCGCGAATGCGGGAAGCAGGGTGATCCTATGCTGCCAAGAAAATCCTCTAGCGAGGTTCGAGCCGCCCGTACCCCAAACCGACTCAGGTGGTTAGGTAGAGAATACCAAGGCGATCGAGTGAATCGTGGTTAAGGAATTCGGCAAAATACCCCCGTAACTTCGGGAGAAGGGGGGCCCGGAAGGTGAAGAGACTTGCTCTCTAGCCTGAACGGCCGCAGAGACCAGGGAGAAGCGACTGTTTACTAAAAACACAGGTCCGTGCGAAGTCGCAAGACGATGTATACGGACTGACGCCTGCCCGGTGCTGGAACGTTAAGGGGACCGGTTAGCCTCACGGCGAAGCTGAGAACTTAAGCGCCAGTAAACGGCGGTGGTAACTATAACCATCCTAAGGTAGCGAAATTCCTTGTCGGGTAAGTTCCGACCTGCACGAATGGCGTAACGACTTCTCCACTGTCTCAACCACGAACTCGGCGAAATTGCACTACGAGTAAAGATGCTCGTTACGCGCAGCAGGACGGAAAGACCCCGGGACCTTTACTACAGCTTGGTATTGGTGTTCGGTACGGCTTGTGTAGGATAGGTGGGAGACTGTGAAGCATGCACGCCAGTGTGTGTGGAGTCAACGTTGAAATACCACTCTGGTCGTTCTGGATATCTAACCTCGGTCCGTGATCCGGACCAGGGACAGTGCCTGGTGGGTAGTTTAACTGGGGCGGTTGCCTCCTAAAAGGTAACGGAGGCGCCCAAAGGTTCCCTCAGCCTGGTTGGTAATCAGGTTTCGAGTGTAAGTGCACAAGGGAGCTTGACTGTGAGACAGACATGTCGAGCAGGGACGAAAGTCGGGACTAGTGATCCGGCGGTGGCTTGTGGAAGCGCCGTCGCTCAACGGATAAAAGGTACCCCGGGGATAACAGGCTGATCTTGCCCAAGAGTCCATATCGACGGCATGGTTTGGCACCTCGATGTCGGCTCGTCGCATCCTGGGGCTGGAGTAGGTCCCAAGGGTTGGGCTGTTCGCCCATTAAAGCGGTACGCGAGCTGGGTTTAGAACGTCGTGAGACAGTTCGGTCCCTATCCGCTGTGCGCGTAGGAAACTTGAGAGAGGCTGTCCCTAGTACGAGAGGACCGGGATGGACGAACCTCTGGTGTGTCAGTTGTTCTGCCAAGGGCACCGCTGATTAGCTACGTTCGGAAGTGATAACCGCTGAAAGCATCTAAGCGGGAAGCACGTTTCAAGATGAGGTTTCCATGGGGTTTACCCCGAGAGGCTCCCAGCCAGACGACTGGGTTGATAGGCCGGATGTGGAAGTGCAGTAATGCATGAAGCTGACCGGTACTAATAAGCCGATAACTTGATTACATCTAACTTTAGAGTTGAAGATGCTTCGCGTCCACTGTGCAGTTCCCGAGATACGGTCGGGAACCGTCGCGCCTCGAGCGCGACACCGATTGACATCTCCATAGAGTTTCGGCTGTCATAGCGAAGGGGAAACGCCCGGCTCCATTCCGAACCCGGAAGCTAAGCCCTTCAGCGCCGATGGTACTGCACTGGTGACGGTGTGGGAGAGTAGGACGCAGCCGGACATACTTTATAAAGCGCCTCGCCTGGTCTTCGATCGGGCGAGGCGCTTTGTCATGTCCGGGGTGATATCCGCGAGCGCCATGGCGCCGGGACCAGCTCTGCTTGGGGTCCGGGCGGGGCGGGCTCCGGCTGAATGGGCCGGGGTCGAGTGCGCGTCGGGTGCGCTGTAGTGCTCGGTGTCACCCGCGGTGTATCGCGGGTGCCGGTGGGACGGATAGGTTCGACCAGAGAGATAGGTAGACGCATGAGCAACAAGCGAAGCAGCCGACGGGGCGGGAAGCGCTGATGGCGGGACGAGACGGTGGTCGTGGCGCAGCCGGGGGTGCCGGAGGAGCCGGTCGTCCTGGCGGCGGTGGTGGTCGTCCCGGTTCCGGCGGCGGTCGTCCTGGCGGTGGCGGTGCTGGTCGCCCTGCTGGTGGCGGTTCCGGCCGCCCCGGTGGTGGCGGTGCCGGTCGCCCCGGTGGCGGTGACGGCCGAGCAGGCGGGCGTGACGGTCGGCCTGGTAGCGGTGGTGGTCGTGCCGGCGGGCCTCCGCGTGGTGATGCGGCGTCCGGTCGCGGCCCCGGACACGGTGAGCGCGGAGGCCGCGGCCGTGGCGGGTCGTCCGGCGGTGACCTCACCCCCCGCGAGAGCGGTGGCCAGCGGCTGACGCCCAAGACGCCACGCCGTCCCGAGCCAGCTATCGCCGATGGCGTGACCGGCAAGGAGCTGGACCGCTCTGTCTGGACGCAGCTGCGCACCCTCAGCAAGGAGAACGCCGAAGGAGTGGCGCAGCACCTCGTCATGGTGGCGCTGCTGCTCGACGACGACCTCGAGGCCGCCCAGGCCCACGCCGAGACGGCCGTCCGCCGGGCCGGCCGCGTCCCCGCGGCCCGCGAGGCCCTCGGGCTCGTCGCGTACCGGCAGGGGGACTGGTCCCGGGCCCTCAACGAGTTCCGCACCGTGCGCCGGTTGTCCGGCTCCTCCCATCTTCTCCCGCAGATGGTGGACTGCGAGCGTGCGCTGGGCCGGCTCGACCGGGCCCTCGAGCTGGCCGCCTCCCCGGAGACGCGCACCCTCGCGCGGGACGAGCGGGTCGAGCTGGCGATCGTCGTGTCCGGCATCCGCCGAGACCTGGGGCAGACGGAGGCCGCGGCCGCGGGGCTGCGGATCCCCGAGCTGGACCCCCGACGTCGCACGACGTGGAGCGCTCGGCTGTTCTACGCATACGCCGAGGCGCTGCTGACCCTGGGCGACCGGTCCGGGGCGCGGGAGTGGATGGGCCACGCCGTCGACGCCGACGAGGCGCTGGAGACCGATGCGGCGGACCGGCTCGACGAGCTGGACGGGGTCGACCAGGTCGACCTCCTCGGGGAGACCGACGACGATGACGGCCAGTTCGAGGGCGACCGCGACCGCGAGCCCCGCGGCGACGGTGGCGGCACCGACCGGCGGCGTGGCTGAGCGACCGCCCCTGGCCGCGGCATACCGGGGGGTGGTCTGCGACCTCGACGGCGTCGTGCGGCGGGGAAGTGCCGCTGTGCCCTATGCCGTCGAGCGGCTGACCGCGCTCGCGGCCCCGGTCGTCTTCGCCACCAACAACGCCTCGCTGACCCCGGACGACGTCGCCCGACAGCTGGTGGGACTCGGTCTGGACCAGCGCCTGGCTCGCCCCGAGGCGGTCGTGACGAGCTCTCAGGCCGGTGCCGCCCACCTGGCCGCGCGCCTGCCCGTGGGGTCGGCCGTGCTCGCCGTCGGCGGACCGGGCGTGTCCGCGGCCCTCGAGGCCGAGGGGCTGGTCGCGGTCCGCAGCGCCGCCGCCGGCGATGCCGGGCGACCCGAGGGGCCTGAGCCGCTCGTCGTGGCCGTGCTCCAGGGCTACGGCCCGGAGGTCACGGCCGCCGACCTGGCGCAGGCCAGCTACGCCATCGAGTCGGGGGCCTGGTGGGTGGCGACCAACCTCGACGCGACGCTGCCCACCCAGCACGGCATCGCTCCCGGCAACGGCGCCCTCGTGGGTGCCGTGTCGGTGGCGACCGGCACCTCCCCCGAGGCGGTCGGCAAGCCCGAGCCGCCGCTCTACGACCTGGCCGTGCGTCGGCTGGGCTGCGCGCCCACCGATGCGCTGGCCGTCGGGGACCGGCTCGACACCGACATCCTCGGAGCCATGGCCGCCGGTCTGGACTCGCTGTGGGTGCTGACCGGGGTCGACAGCCTGGCGAGCCTCGCGACCGCCCCCGGCCGTCCCGTGCCGACGTTCACGGCCGTCGACCTGCGGGCGCTGGCGCGACCGGCCCCGGTCGTCCACCACGACGGTGAGGGCTGGGTATGCGGGCCGGTGCGGCTCAGCGTGGACTGGGGGACCGCGACGGTGGTCGTGACCCCGGACGCGGCCCTGACCGGCGGCGACACCGACGCCCTGGCGTCTGCCGTCGTGGCGGCTCTCGTGCACGGCCGCGATGGCGAGCACGTGCCCACGGACGTCCTCTCCCGTGTCGCGGCCGCGGTGACGGGCATCATGGCGCCCTCGTCGCGGTGACCCCCGCGCAGTAGCGTGGATGGCACAGGACCGGGCCGGGGCCAGGAGTGGCGCCGGCGGCGGTGGGGCGACAGCGAGGAGAGACGAGATGGCGATGGACGGAATCCGCGGGTACCTCCAGCTGGCCTCCGGGCTGGTGGAGCTGTCGCGCGCGAAGGCGATGGAGGCCGCCGCGGCGGTGCTCTCGTTGCCCGGCACGGTGGCGGGCGTGTCCGGCTCGGTGTCCGGGTCCGGCGGCCTGCCCGGCCAGGTGCAGGACCTCGCCGAAGAGCTGATGGCGGCCGCGGCGGCGAACCGCCGCAGCCTCCTCGCCCTCGTGCGGGCCGAGGTCGAGAGCGCGCTGGGCAAGGCGGTCGTCGTCCCGGCCGACGAGCTCGACCGGGCGCGGGCGGCGGTGGCCAAGCTGTCGGCCGACGTCGAGGAGCTGCGGGACCAGGTGCTGGCCAGCCCGGCGGTGCGCTCGATCCCCGAGCCGGGCCGCTCCGCGCTGAGCACCGTCTCCGAGGTCGTGTCGGGGGCGATGTCCGGGGCGGCGTCGTCGGTGCTCGCACACGGGGCGAGCCTCACCCGGTCCGAGCCGGCTGCGTCCACCACCCCCCTGTCCACGGCGGCGTTGTCGACCCCGACCCGGGCCTCATCGACCGGGACCCGGACCGGCACGCGGCCGAGCCGGAGTGCCGTCAAGGCCACCGCGACGTCGGCCACGCGGAAGGCCACGCCGACGACGAAGAAGGCGGCCACGAGCACCAAGAGGGCGGCGAGCCAGACCACGGCGGCGACGCCGACCACGACCAAGAAGGCCGCGACCACGAAGAAGGCCGCGACCACGAAGAAGGCCGCGACCACGAAGAAGGCCGCGACCACGAAGAAGGCCGCGACGACCAAGACGGCGGCCACGACGAAGAAGGCCACCACGAAGAGGGCCGCAACCACGAAGAGGGCCGCGACCACGAAGAAGGCGGCTCCCACGACGGGCGGTGGCGCCGGATGAGCGACCACGATCCGGGGTCACCGGTGGCCGAGGACGTGGAGCGCGCCCCCGTCGAGGACCCGCCGCTGACCGGCGACGCCGCGGTGGACGAGGCCCTGGGGCGGCTGCACGAGAGTGCGGTCGACGGTGACCTCGAGGCGCAGGGTGTGGCCGGGGAGGCCGTGCACCGGGCGCTGCAGGACCGCCTGACCGACCTCGGCGGGTGACCGACGCAGCGGACACCCCGCAGCGTCTGGACGTCGAGCTCGTGCGCCGCGGCCTGGCGCGCAGCCGCGCCCAGGCTCGCGACCTCGTCACCGCTGGTGGGGTGCTCGTCGACGGCCGCGCGGCGGCCAAGCCCAGTGTCGCGGTGTCGGCGCACTCCCTCATCACCGTCGGGTCCGAGCCCGAGCGCTGGGTCGGGCGCGCGGCCTACAAGCTGCTGGCTGCGCTCGAGGCCTTCGGCCCCGAGGGCCTGACCGTGAACGGTTGCCGCTGCCTCGACGTCGGGGCCAGCACCGGCGGGTTCACCCAGGTGCTCCTGGCCCACGGTGCCACCGCGGTGACCGCGCTGGACGTGGGCCATGGCCAGCTCGCCCCCGAGGTGGCCTCTGACCCACGGGTGCGGGAGTGGTCCGGCACGAACATCCGGGACGTGGGTGCGGGCGACCTCGACGGCCCGTTCGACGTCGTCGTGGCCGATCTCAGCTTCATCTCGCTACGCCTGGTCGTGGGGCGGCTGCGCGAGCAGCTGCGGGAGGCCGGTGACGCGGTCCTGCTCGTCAAGCCCCAGTTCGAGGTGGGCCGGGAGCGGCTGGCCCGCACCGGCGTCGTGACGTCCGACCACGAGCGGCGACGGGTGGTGACCGACGTCCTGCTCGCCGCCGGCCGCGCAGGCCTGCCCCCGCGGGGCCTGGTTCCTAGCCCGATCAGCGGGGCGGAGGGCAACCGCGAGCTGCTGCTGTGGACCGGCGCCGGGCAGCCCGTCGACCTGGACGCCGAGCTGGTTGCGACAATGGTGGCGACCGCGATCGACCGCCGACCGGAGGACCACCCGTGACCCGCAGGATCCTGCTCGTCGCGCACCCCAAGCGGGCCGAGGCCGTCGACGTGGCGCGCCGGGTCGTCGCCCAGCTGGCGGCGGCCGACGTCGAGGTCGTGCTACCCGACGACGACGCCCACGAGTTCGCCGGCGTCGACATCGGGCCGGTCGGGACGGCCGTCCCGGGCGACCCCACGGCCGGCTGCGAGCTCGTCGTCGTGCTCGGTGGCGACGGCACCATCCTGCGCGGGGCCGAGCGGTCGCGCGGGACGTCGGTGCCGCTGCTGGGCGTCAACCTGGGCCACGTGGGCTTCCTCGCGGAGGCCGAACGGGAGGAGGTCGAGGCCACGGTCGACCACATCGTGCGCCGGGCCTACGAGGTCGAGGAGCGGATGACCCTCGAGGTCACGGTGCGCCAGCAGAGCGGCGAGGTGACCGACTGCTGGGCCCTCAACGAGGTCAGCGTCGAGAAGGCCTCCCGCGAGCGGATGATCGAGGTCGCCGTCGGCGTCGACGGGCGGCCGCTGTCGGCGTTCGGCTGCGACGGCGTCGTCATCGCCACCCCGACCGGGTCGACCGCCTACGCGTTCTCGGCCGGCGGCCCCGTGATCTGGCCCGACGTCGAGGCCATCCTCATGGTACCGAACTCGGCGCACGCCCTCTTCGCCCGCCCGATCGTCGTCGGACCGCGCTCGCGGCTCGCCGTGGAGGTCATCCCCGCAACCGAGGGCCACGGCGTCATGTGGTGCGACGGCCGCCGTCAGGAGGAGCTGCGCCCCGGAGCCCGGATCGAGGTGGGCCGCAGCGACCAGCCCGTGCGCCTCGCCCGCCTGGCCCGCTCGTCCTTCACCGACCGGCTCGTGGCCAAGTTCGACCTCAGCGTCGCCGGCTGGCGCGGGAACGGCCGGACGCGCTGACCCACCCGTAGGGTTGGACCTGTGTTCGAAGAGGTGCGGATCCAGGGCGTCGGCGTCATCGACGACGCCCTCCTGCAGCTGAGCCCCGGCCTCAACGTCCTGACGGGTGAGACGGGGGCCGGCAAGACCATGGTCGTCTCCGGGCTCGGGCTCCTCCTCGGGGCCCGCGCCGACGCCGGCCTCGTGCGCTCCGACCGGTCGGCCGCCGTCGTCGAGGGGGTCGTCGCCCTGCCCCCGGGCCACCCCGCGCTCCTGCGCGCCGAGGACGCGGGCGGTGACGTCGCCGACGGTCTCGTCCTCGCGCGCACGGTCGGGGCCGACGGGCGCTCCCGGGCCCACGTCGGGGGGCGCAGCACACCGGTCGGGGTCCTCACCGAGCTCGGCCGGCTGCTCGTCGCCGTGCACGGCCAGGCCGACCAGTGGCGGCTGCGGCAGGGGGACCAGCACCGCGAGGTGCTCGACGAGTTCGGCGGCGAACCCCTGCGGGAGGCGCTCGCGGCATACCGGGAGACCTTCGACGCCCTCGCCGACGCGACCCGCGAGCGGGACCGGCTGCGGGCGCTGGCCCAGGACCGCGTGCGCGAGATGGACCTCCTCCAGGCGGGGCTGGAGCGCATCGAGGCGCTCGACCCGCAGCCGGGGGAGGACGTGGCGCTGCGTGCCGAGGACGAGCGGCTGGCCCACGCCGACGGGCTGCGTCTGGCGGCGGCCTCGGCCCACGGGCTGCTCGTGGGGGACGACGCGTATGCCGCGGGGGCGCGCGAGTCCGTCGTCGACGCCCTGGGCTCGGCCCGGGCCGCCCTCGGTCCGGTGACGGAGCACGACCCCGCGCTGAAGGACCTCGAGGGGCGGCTGGCCGAGCTGGGCTACCTTGCTGCGGACCTCGCTGCCGACCTGGCCTCGTATCTCTCCGACGTGGACGTCGACCCGGCGCGGCTGGCCGTGGTGCAGCAGCGCCGGGCCGACCTGGCCACCGTGACCCAGCGCTACGGCGAGACGGTCGACGACGTGCTCGCCTGGGGGCAGCGGGCGGCGGCCGCCCTCACCGACCTGCTGGGCGCCGACGACCGGGCCGACGCGCTCGACGCCGAGACGACCCGGCTGCGGACCCAGCTGGGGGAGCGGGCGGCGGCGCTCACCGCCTCGCGCTCGGCCGCGGCCCAGGAGCTGGGCCGGCGGGTCACCGAGGAGCTCGCCCATCTGGCCATGGGGTCCGCCGAGGTCAGTGTGGCCGTCACCGCGCGCGACGACCCCGACGGGCTCGCGCTCGCGGCCGGCGCGGGCCGGGGCGGGCGGGTCGTGCGCTTCACCCGCACCGGGGTCGACGAGGTGGAGATCCTGCTCAGCTCGGGCCCCGGCAACCCGCCCCGCAGCGTGGTCCGGGCCGCCTCCGGCGGTGAGCTCTCCCGGGTCATGCTCGCCATCGAGGTCGTCACGAGCGGGGCCGGCGACATGCGGGCGGGGGTGCCGACCTACGTCTTCGACGAGGTCGACGCCGGCGTCGGCGGTCGGGCCGCGGTCGACGTGGGCGCCCGGCTGGCCGTGCTCGCCCGCCACGCCCAGGTCATCGTCGTCACCCACCTCGCTCAGGTCGCCGCCTACGCGGACCGCCACCTCGCCGTGCGCAAGAGCGACGACGGCCGGGTCACCTCGAGCAGTGTGCAGGTGCTGGAGGGCGACGACCGGCTGCGCGAGCTCTCGCGGATGATGGGCGGGGACGCGGAGTCGGCGGCCGGGCTGCGCCACGCCCAGGAGCTCGTCGACCAGGCGCGGACCCCCGCCGCACCCCGACCCAAGGCGCGCCGCGCCCGGCCTGGCGCCGCTGCTGCGTCCGTGACATAGACTGCAACCCCGTGGCGGAGCAGACGAAACACATCTTTGTGACCGGAGGCGTCGCCTCCTCGCTCGGCAAGGGGCTCACCGCCTCCAGCCTCGGGCATCTGCTCCGGGCCCGGGGCCTGCGGGTGACGATGCAGAAGCTCGACCCCTACCTCAACGTCGACCCCGGAACGATGAACCCGTTCCAGCACGGCGAGGTGTTCGTCACCGACGACGGGGCGGAGACCGACCTCGACATCGGCCACTACGAGCGCTTCCTCGACGTCCGGCTGGCGGGCACCGCCAACGTGACGACCGGGCAGATCTACAACCGGGTCATCGCCCGGGAGCGGCGCGGGGAGTACCTCGGCGACACGGTGCAGGTCATCCCCCACATCACCAACGAGATCAAGGCGCGGATGCGCGCCACGGCGACGGGCGCCAAGGACGCGCCCGACGTCATCATCACCGAGATCGGCGGCACCGTCGGCGACATCGAGTCGCTGCCGTTCCTCGAGGCGGCCCGGCAGGTGCGCCACGACGTCGGCCGCGACCACGTCTTCTTCCTCCACGTCTCGCTCGTGCCCTACCTCGCTCCCAGCGGGGAGCTGAAGACCAAGCCGACGCAGCACTCGGTCGCCGCGCTGCGCCAGGTCGGCATCCAGCCCGACGGTCTCGTCCTGCGGGCCGACCGCGACATCCCCGAGGGCATCAAGCGCAAGATCTCGCTCATGTGCGACGTCGAGACCGAGGCGTGCGCCGCGGCGGTCGACGCCCCGAGCATCTACGACATCCCCAAGGTGCTGCACCGCGAGGGGCTCGACGCCTACGTCATCCGCCGCCTCGGCCTGCCGTTCCGCGACGTGGACTGGCACGAGTGGGACCGGATGCTCCAGCGCGTGCACGACCCCGAGCACCTCGTCGAGATCGCCCTGGTGGGCAAGTACGTCGACCTGCCCGACGCCTACCTCTCCGTCACCGAGGCGATGCGCGCGGGCGGGTTCCGGCACGACGCGCGGGTCCAGATCCGGTGGGTCGCGAGCGACGAGTGCCAGACCGAGGCCGGGGCGCAGAAGGCGCTCGGCGGCGTCGACGCCGTGCTCATCCCCGGCGGCTTCGGCGTGCGCGGCATCGAGGGCAAGGTCGGGGCGCTGCGGTGGGCGCGCGAGCGCCAGGTGCCCACGCTGGGCATCTGCCTCGGGCTGCAGTGCATGGTCATCGAGTTCGCACGCAACGTCGCCGGCATCGAGGGCGCCTCGTCGTCGGAGTTCGACCCGCAGACGCCAGACCCCGTCATCGCGACGATGGAGGAGCAGAAGGCCTTCGTCGAGGGCGCGGGCGACCTGGGCGGCACCATGCGGCTCGGCCTCTACCCCGCCCGGCTCACCCCCGGCAGCGTCGTCGCCGACGCCTACGGCGCCACCGAGGTCGACGAGCGGCACCGGCACCGCTACGAGGTGAACAACCAGTACCGCGCCCGCCTCGAGGCTGCCGGCCTGCGCTTCTCCGGCCTCTCCCCGGACCACGAGCTTGTCGAGTTCGTCGAGCTGCCCGCCGAGACGCACCCGTACTACGTTGCGACACAAGCACATCCGGAGTTCCTGTCCCGGCCCGACCGGGCCCACCCGCTGTTCGCCGGCCTGGTCGAGGCGGCGCTCGACCGTCAGCGGGGCGAGCGCCTCGTGGAGGTCACCCGCGACTCGCTCGGTAACGAGCTGGCCGGCGCCGGGTCCGCGCCGGGCGCCTGACCCGGTCGTGGACCTGCCGATCGGCTCGCTCATCGACCTGCGCGACGAGACGGCGGACCCCACCGTCACGTCGTCCGAGGTGCTCGTGCGCGGTGCGGTCTTCGACCTGCGCCGCGACGTCGTCGACCTCGGTGAGCACGGCCGCGTGACCCGGGAGTACCTCGACCACGCCGGCGCCGTCATCGTCGTCGCCCTCCGGGAGGTCGACGGCGTCGACCACGTCGTGCTGCTGCGGCAGTACCGCCATCCCGTCCGCCGCACGGAGTGGGAGCTGCCCGCCGGCATCCGCGACGTGGCCGGTGAGGAGCCGGTGGTCACCGCCGCACGCGAGCTGGCCGAGGAGGTGGAGCTGCATGCCGAGCGGTGGGACCTGCTCGTCGACCTCTTCGCCTCGCCCGGCAGCACGTCCGAGGTCATGCGCATCTTCCTGGCCCGCGGCGTCAGCGAGGTCACCGGCGGCACCTACGAGCGCTCCGGCGAGGAGGCCGGCATCACGGGCCTCTGGGTGTCCCTCGACGACGCCTACGCGGCGGTGCTCGAGGGCCGGATCCACAACCCGGGTGCGGTGGTCGGGGTCATGACGGCGTGGGCGGCCCGGCAGCGGGGCTGGGCGACGCTCCGCCCGGCCGACAGCCCGTGGCCCTGGTATGCCCCCGCCTGAGGTCCGGGTCACCGTCTGCCTCGCCACTCACGACGGGGCGGCGTGGGTGGAGGCGCAGGTGCGCTCGATCCTCGAGCAGCTGGGGCCGGACGACGAGCTCGTCGTCGTCGACGACGCCTCCATGGACGAGACCGTCGAGGTGGTCGAGGCGGTCGGCGACGATCGGATCCGGCTGTCGCGCAACGAGACCAACGTCGGCTACGTCCGCACGTTCGAGCGGGCGCTCGGCCGCGCGCGCGGCGCATACCTGCTCCTCAGTGACCAGGACGACCTGTGGGTGCCCGGCCGGCTCGAGACCATGGTGGCCGCACTGCAGCACGAGGCCGTCGTCGCGACGAGCGTCGCCGTGCTCGGGCAGCCGCTGGACCCGCCCCGCTGGCCGCTGCGGGCGGCCGACTCCCACCGGTATGCCGCGAACCTCGCCGCGCTGCTCGTGGGGGTGCGGTGGTACTTCGGCTGCGCGATGGGTCTGCGCCGTGACGTGCTCGACGTCGTGCTGCCCTTCCCGCCCTGGCTGACCGAGTCGCACGACCTGTGGATCGGGCTGGTCGGCAACGTCGTCCACGAGATGGGCCACCTGGAGGCGGCGTCGGTGCAGCGTCGCCTGCACGGCGCCAACCAGACCCCCGAGCGGTGGCGGTCGCTGCCGGCGATCCTGCGGGCCCGGGTCATGCTCGCGCGCGGCCTCGTCGAGGCCCGCCGGCGTCGCTCACGCCGGGCTTGACACTGCATCGAGCTGGTTGACGCCCCGTACAACGGGGGTCAACCGTCTCGACGCTGAGTCGAGGGCAGGCGGGGGGCGGGGGATGATGGGTCGTGGCCTCACCCCTGTCCCGGCTCGCGCCGGCCCGGCGCCGGTTCGTCCTCGGGGTGCTGGCGCTGGTGGGCGTCGTGGTCGTCGGCCTGGCCGTCGTGGTCGGGCTGGCGGCCGTCCGCGCCCGGCACGCGGGGCCCGTCGACCAGGCGACGCCCGGCCCGGTGCTGCTCGTGCCGGGGTACGGCGGGTCGGTGACCTCCCTCACCGCGCTGGCGGACCGGCTGCGTGCGGCCGGGCGCGACGTGACCGTCGTCGCCCTGCCCGACCAGGCCCAGGGCGACCTCACCGACCAGGCGTCGGTGCTCGCGACGGCGGCCGACGCGGCCCGCTCGCGCACCGGCGCGGCGTCCGTCGACGTCGTCGGGTACTCGGCGGGTGGCGTCGTGGCGCGGATCTGGGTGACGGAGGGAGGGGGCGGCGCCGTGGTGCGGCGGCTCGTCACCCTCGGGACGCCGCACCACGGCACCGACCTGGCGCGCCTCGGCGGTCTCGTCGCCGGTGCGTGCCCCGTGGCCTGCCAGCAGCTGGCCACCGACAGCAGCGTGCTCTCCCGGCTCGACCGGGAGCCGATCCCGGCCGGGGTCGTCACCGTCTCGATCTGGACGACCCGCGACGACGTCGTGGTGCCCCCGCAGTCGGCGGTGCTCGACGGGATACCGAGCCCGTCCCTGCAGAGCATCTGCCCTCAGGACCCGACCGACCACAGCCGGCTGCCGGGCGACCGCCTCGCGCAGGCGATGGTGCAGGAGGCGCTCGGCACCGGCGTCGTCCCGTCGTGGGGGCCGGGTGACTGCAGCCGGCTCAGCTCGTGATGTCGCGGGTGGAGAAGTTGGCCCAGGCCGCAGTGAGCAGCACGAGTACGTAGACGGCCTGCAGGGCCACGCCCCGCTCGATCTGGCTCCAGAGCACGGGATCGCGGTAGAGGTCGACGAACGAGAGCCAGTAGCGCGTCGGGAGGTAGGGCTGCAGCGGCCGCGCGGCGTCGATGGTGAGCAGCAGCGACGAGCCGATGAGGAAGGCCATCGCGCCGAGGCTGGCCGACAGTGGCGAGTCGGTCAGCGTGGACAGGAAGAGGGCCATGGCGGCGACGCCCAGCATCGAGACCGTCACGAGCCCGATGGCGACGGCGGTGCGCCAGGCCACCTGTCCGGGGGTCAGCAGCGACCCCGAGATGCTGACCATGGCCTGTGACCGCGGGGCGTCCCCGAGCAGGACATGGCCGACGACGAAGCCGATGCCCACCACCGTCAGCACCGCGACGAGGACGAACGCGACGACGGAGACGAGCTTGGCGACGAGCAGGCGCGTGCGCCCCACCGGACGCACGAGCAGGTAGCGCAGGGTGCCCGCCTGCGCCTCGCCGGCCACGGCGTCGCCGGCGACCACCGAGACGGCGATGGGCAGGAACAGCGGCAGCACGATGGCCAGGGCGGCGATCGCGAACAACGACCCGTTGGCGACGACGGCGGACAGGAACGCCGGGCCCTGTCCGGGGCGGGGGGCGATGCGGGTCCAGGCGAGCAGCGCGCACACCACTGTGGGCAGGAGGTTGAGCAGCAGGATCGCGACCCAGGTGCGTCGACGACCGAAGAGCTTGACGAGCTCGACGCGGATCACTGCGGCACCTCCCCGGCCCGGCGCGCCGAGGTGCGCTCCTCGATGACGTCCTCGAGGGAGCGCCGCTCCGGGCCGATCTCGAGCACCCGGACGCCCGCCGTCACGAGACGTTCGTTGAGCCGGGCGGGGTCGGTGGTCCGCACGAACAGCCGCTGGTCCTCGCGCGCGTCCAGGGCGCTGCCGAGCAGGGTGGCCGCCCGGTCGGGGTCGGGGGTGACGACGACGGTGCGGCCGGTCGGCCGCTGCAGCGACTCCAGCGACTCCTGCAGGACCAGCCGGCCCCGGTCGAGCAGGCCGATCCGGGTGCAGAGCTGCTCCACCTCGGCCAGCAGGTGGCTGCTGAGGAAGATGGTCGTCCCGGCCGCGTGCAGCTGCAGGAGCAGCTCCCGGATCTCCCGGATGCCCTGCGGGTCGAGGCCGTTGGTGGGTTCGTCGAGCACGAGGAGCTCGGGCTGGCGCATGAGGGCCGCGGCGAGGCCGAGCCGCTGACGCATACCGAGCGAGTAGGCGCCCGCCCGGCGCTTGCCGACACTGCCGAGCCCCACCGTCTCGAGCGCGTCTCGAGCGCGTTGCCGACGCTCGCGACGGCCGCCGCCGAGCGGGCCGGCCGGCCCGCGGCCACTGGCGTCGTGCAGGACGAGGTTGTCCAGGCCGGACAGGTGCCCGTAGGCCCCGGGACCCTCGACCAGCGCACCGATCCGGGGCAGGACGTCGGCCTTGGCCTTGGGCATCGCCTGGCCGAGCAGCTCGATCGACCCCGCCGTGGGCAGGACCAGGCCGAGCAGGCAGCGCACGGTCGTCGTCTTGCCCGACCCGTTGGCCCCGAGGAACCCGAAGATGTCACCGGGCCGCACGTCGAGCGCGACGTCGTCGACGGCGAGGACCGAGCCGTAGCGCTTGGTCAGCCCCTGGGTGCGGATCACGAGGCGGTCCCCGACCCGAGCTGGCCCGCGGCCTGCACCAGCCCCGCCTGGGTGAGCGTGCCGGCGACGAGCCACGACTGGCCTCCCGGTCCGGCGTCGGTCAGCAGGAGGCCCACCGGCCCCACCGTGACCACCACCCCCTGCGGTATGCGGGTCGCCGAGGCGGCGAGGACAAGCTGCTCCCGCAGGGGTCCGGCCAGGCGCTCCGGCAGGGTGCTCACGGCCACCTGGGTGACCCCGCGGCCGTACTCGCCGATGGTCTCCAGGCCCGGAGCCGGCGTGGCCCGGTCGAACCCGAGGAGGGACGCGGGCGGCCGGGCCCCCGCCGAGCGGACCACGTCGCGGACGAGGTCGTAGCGCTGGCCGGCACGCACCCGGACGCCCGGCGGGGGCGTGAACGCGAGCTCGGCAGCGGAGGGCGCAACGTCGGTGAAGTCGAGGAAGGTGCTGGACATCGCGGCTGTCGCTCCCGAGCGGGCGAACACCTCGACCAGCACCGGGATGCCGGAGGCCTCGTCGGCCCAGGCGTCGACCCGGCCGATGCTCGTCAGTGGGTCGGCGGGCGTGTAGCGCACGCCGACCGCGGCGCGCCCGGCGACCCGGCGGGGCGGCAGGCTCGTCACCTCGTCCGCCGTCGCGGCGCCGAGCAGCCGCGCGGCCAGCGGCGGCGGGAGCGTGTCGGTGGCCGTGGGCAGCCGGACGGTGCCCGGGACCTCAGGAGCGGTGGCGACGACGCGGTTGTCCTCGTAGTCCCAGGTGGTGACGGCGGCGGCCGAGGTGCGCGTGCTGGTCTCCCCGGCCGAGGAGATGACGTCGGACCGCCAGTCCTTCGCCGACGCCCACCACACCCGGACCTGGGTGCGGCTGCTCAGCAGGGTGGTCACGTCGAACAGCTGGTCGGTGGAGGGCAGGGCCAACGAGCCCGTGCTCTCGGCGTAGCCGGCGTAGGGGCGGCCCCATGACGACTGCATCCGGACGAGGACCGCGGGGGCGTCGGAGGCCGTGGCGCCCACCGGCACCGGTGCATACCGGACGGCGAAGGGCAACGCGACGAGGAGCGCGAGGACCGCGAGGCTGACGCCCCACCGCCACCACCTGCCCGACCCCCGCGACCGCCTCATCGCGTCACCGTACGTGGGGCGTCTGTGGCGCGTCGCCGGGGCGGGGAGGGCCCCGGGCCCCAGTAAGGGATTCGTAACCGGCTCGTCGGCCTTCATAGGATGGTGCGTCCGGGCGGCCACCGCCGGCGGACCGACCGTTCGACCCACCGTCCGACCCCACCGACCGACCCCACCGACCGAAGGACTCCCGTGCTCCGCAGCAACGAGGCCGGCACCCTGCGCGCCGACCACACCGGCCAGACCGTCACCCTCGCGGGCTGGGTGGCCCGGCGGCGCGACCACGGTGGTGTGGCCTTCCTCGACCTGCGCGACGCCTCGGGAGTCGTGCAGGTCGTCGCCCGCGACGAGGTGCTCGCCGAGGGTGGGGCGCACGACGTGCGCAACGAGTACTGCGTGCAGGTGACGGGTGAGGTCCGCGAGCGGCCCGCGGGCAACGCGAACGCGGACCTGCCCACCGGCGGCGTCGAGGTGGTGGCGACGCGCATCGACGTGCTCAACCCGAGCGCGCCGCTGCCCTTCCAGATCGACGAGCGCGTCACGGTCGGCGAGGAGGCGCGTCTCAAGTACCGCTACCTCGACCTGCGCCGTCCCGCGCCGGGGGCCGCGATCCGCTTGCGCAGCAAGGTGAACGCCGCCGCGCGCACCGTGCTCGACGCGCACGACTTCGTCGAGATCGAGACGCCGACGATGACGCGCTCGACACCCGAGGGCGCTCGCGACTTCATCGTGCCCGCGCGGCTTGCACCGGGCTCCTGGTACGCGCTGCCCCAGAGCCCGCAGCTCTTCAAGCAGCTGCTCATGGTGGCGGGGATGGAGCGGTACTACCAGATCGCCCGCTGCTACCGGGACGAGGACTTCCGGGCCGACCGGCAGCCCGAGTTCACCCAGCTCGACATCGAGATGAGCTTCGTCGAGGAGGACGACGTCCTCGCGCTCGGCGAGGAGATCGCCGTCGCCCTGTGGAAGCTCATCGGGGTCGACGTGCCCACGCCGATGCCGCGGATGACCTACGCCGAGGCGATGGCGCGGTACGGCACCGACAAGCCCGACACGCGGTTCGGGCAGGAGCTCACGGACTGCACGGCGTTCTTCACGGACACGACGTTCCGGGTCTTCCAGCAGCCCTACGTCGGCGCGGTCGTCATGCCCGGTGGCGGCACCCAGCCGCGCAAGCAGCTCGACGCGTGGCAGGAGTTCGCCAAGCAGCGGGGGGCGCCGGGGTTGGCGTACGTGCTGGTCGGCGCCGACGGCGAGCTCGCCGGCCCGGTGGCCAAGAACCTCACCGACACCGAGCGCGCCGGCCTGGCCGCTCACGTCGGCGCAGCGCCGGGGGACTGCATCTTCTTCGGGGCCGGAGCACCCAAGTCGTCCCGCGCCCTGCTCGGTGCGGTGCGCCTGGAGATCGGGAAGCGTTGCGGTCTGGTCGAACCCGGCACCTGGGGCTTCCTCTGGGTCAATGACGCACCCCTCTTCGAGCCGGCCAGCGAGGCGGTGGCCGCAGGTGACGTGGCCGTCGGCGCTGGCGCCTGGACGGCGGTGCACCACGCCTTCACCTCGCCGAAGCAGGAGTTCCTCGACACCTTCGACACCGACCCGGGGGCGGCGCTCGCGTACGCCTACGACATGGTCTGCAACGGCAACGAGATCGGTGGGGGGTCCATCCGTATCCACCGCCGTGACGTGCAGGAGCGCGTCTTCGCGATGATGGGCCTGAGCCAGGCCGAGGCCCAGGAGAAGTTCGGGTTCCTCCTCGACGCGTTCGCGTTCGGGGCGCCCCCGCACGGTGGCATCGCCTTCGGCTGGGACCGGATCTGCGCGCTGCTGTCGGGTGCCGAGTCGATCCGCGAGGTCATCGCCTTCCCGAAGTCCGGGGGCGGCTACGACCCGCTCACCGGTGCGCCCGCCCCCATCACCCCGCAGCAGCGCAAGGAGGCCGGGGTCGACGCCACGCCGGAGTCGCCGTGACCCTCTCCGCACGCGACGGATGGGGAGCCATGAGGGCTGCGCTTACTCGCTGATGCCGTGCCGGGCGTGCCAGCGCGCGAGGGGGGCCGGTGCCCACCAGTTCCACCGGCCCAGCAACGTCATCGTGGCCGGCACGAGGAGCATGCGCACGAGCGTTGCGTCGAGCACGACCGCGACGACGAGGGCGACGCCGATCTCCTTGATGATCAACAGCTGCCCCGCAGCGAACCCGGCGAAGACGATGATGATGAGCAGGGCGGCCGAGGTGATGATCCGGCCGGAGCGCTGGAGCCCCAGGGCCACCGCCCGGTCGTTGGGGACCCCGGCCCGGTAGAGCTCGGAGATCCGGGCGAGCAGGAACACCTCGTAGTCCATCGACAGCCCGAACCCGAACGCCAGCGCCAGGAACGGGATCAGGGCCTCGATCGCCCCGACCGAGCTGAACCCGATGAGACCCTGCAGGTGACCGTCCTGGAAGGTCAGGACGAGCACGCCCAGCGCGGCGCCGAGGGACACGACGTTGAGCAGCAGGGCCTTGAGCGGCACGACGAGCGAGCCGGTCATGAGGAAGAGCAGGACGAACGTGCCGAGCACCACGAGCCCCACGGCATACGGGGCCCGGGAGACCATGCTCGTGACGAAGTCCTGCTGCGAGGCGGAGGCGCCCGTCACGTACGTCGTGAACGCGGGTCGCTCGGCGCGGAGCCGCTCGACGACCGCGGCGCTCGCCGGGTCGAGCGGCTTGCCCCGCACCCGGATCGCGACCGAGGTGAGGTCGGGGGTGAGCGCCGTCGTCGTGACCCCCTCGACACCGGGGAGCGCGGCCACCGTGGTCGTGGCCCATGGCTGCACCGTGGCGAGGGGGGCCTCGGCGACGACGGTGACGTCGGCGCCCTGCAGGGCGGGATAGTCGGCGTCGAGCCGCTCGAAGAAGACCCGCTGCGGGGCGCTCGTCGGCAGCAGCTCGACCCCGGAGGACGTGAGCCTCATCGAGGTGGCGGGCCAGGCGAGCGCGAGCAGGGCCGCCAGGGTGACGACGATGACGACGACCGGACGGGACTGCACGACGCGCGCCAGGCGCGAGAACACCCCCTGGTCGGGGCCGGTCTCGCGGCGGCGGGGGACGAGCCGCCGGGCCCCGAGCGCGCAGAGGGCGGGGATGAGGGTGAGGTCGACGACGAGGGCGACGAGCACGATAGAGACCCCGGCGGCGCCGACCGCGCGCACGATCTCGGCCTCGAAGATCATCAGCCCGCTGAGGGCGATGGCCACGGTGAGACCGGAGAACAGGACCGTGCGTCCTGCGGTGGCCACGGTGCGGGCGGTCGCGGCGACGACGTCGTCGCGCGTGAAGGCGTGCCGCCGGCGCTCGGTGTCGGCCGCGGCGATGGCGCCCAGCTCCTCGCGGAACCGGCTGACGGTGAGCAGTCCGTAGTCGATCGAGAGCCCGAGCCCCAGCAGGGTGACGACGTTGACGACGCTGGCGTCGAGGTCGATGAGGTGCGCGAAGCCGAACAGCGACGCGAGGCCGCCACCGATCGCCGCGACGGAGCCGACGATCGGCATCCCGGCGGCGACGAACCCGCCGAAGACGAGCACCATGACCACGAACGACAGCGGGAGCGCGATGCCCTCGCCCTGGCGCAGGTCCACCTCGATCTGGCTCGTGATGGCGTCGACGAGGGGGCGCACCCCGCCCACCGAGCCGGCCGCCCCCGGGAAGGCGGCGGTGATGCGCCCCATCTGCTGCTCCACGGCCGCGTGGGCGGTGGTGCGCTGCGCGCTGGTGAGGTCCGGGCCGAGCGCCGCCACCGTGACGAAGCCGCCCCCGGCCGTCGACCCCCCGCGCAGGAGGGGTGCCGCCGCCGGGTCGGCGAGCCCCCGGGGGAGCAGGAGTGGTGACGTGACCTTGGTGACGCCGGCGACCGCGGCGAGGTCCTTGGTCGCCGCCGTGGCCGCGGCCACGGCGCTCGCGTCACCGAGTCCGGCGCCCTGCAGCTGGAGGGTCAGGCTGTCGGCGCTCGGCGCGTGCTCGGAGAGCAGGTCGCTGCCGGTCGTCGACTCGCCGGGTGCGGTGGGGGCACCCGAGTGCAGGCGCTGGAACAGCGACTCCCCGGTGACGCCACCGACGGCCACGGCGAACGCCGCGGCGGTGAGGAGGACCCAGGCCAGGACGAACCGCCAGGGATGCCGCGCGGCGAGCGCGCCCAGCCGCGCCAGCCGGGTCGCCGGGACCACGACCGCCGCCACGTCCTGAAGCGTAGGGCGCGGGTTGTGCGGGGACGGCACCGGACCGGCAGCGCTGCGGCATACCCGTCGGTGGGCCCGCGTACCCTCGCCCCCGATGAGCACCACACCCCGACCCGACGGCCCCCCGGTCCCCGCCGGGGGCAGGGCCTTCTCGCCGTGGCAGGCCGTCGTCGGTTTCGGTGTCGTGAGCCTGGCGGCCGACATGGTCTACGAGGGCGCCCGCGCCGTGACCGGCCCGCTGCTCGGGCAGCTGGGAGCGAGCGCGCTGCTCGTCGGGGTCGTCACCGGGGCGGGGGAGTCCGCCGCGCTCGTCCTGCGGCTCTTCTTCGGGACGGCGGCCGACCGCACGGGCCGCTACTGGGGGCTCACGCTCGCGGGCTACGCCATGACCGCGGTGACGGTGCCGCTGCTCGCGGTGACGCCGTTCCTCGGGGTGGCGGGGCTGGCCGTCGCCTGCGTGCTCGTCCTCGTCGAGCGGGCGGGCAAGGCGGTGCGCTCGCCGAGCAAGTCGACCCTCCTGTCGTACGCCGCGGAGGGCGTCGGGCTCGGCCGGGGGTTCGGGGTGCACAAGGCGCTCGACCAGGTCGGTGCGTTCGCCGGGCCGCTGGTCGTGGCGGCCGTGGCGGCGCTGACGGGCGCGCTGTGGCCGGGGCTCGCCGTGCTGGCCGCTCCGGGGGTCGCCTCGATCGTGCTGCTGTTCTGGCTGCGCCGCCGGCTCGGCGACCCCGATCTGCCCGCCCGTCCCCAGGCGCCGGTGGCCTGGCGCCATCCAGGGCTTCCGCGCTCGTTCTGGATGTTCGCGTGGTCCTCCGGCGCGGCCACGGCGGGTCTGGTGACGTTCGGCATCATCGCCTTCCACCTCAGCCGCGAGCAGCTCGTGCCCGACGCGGCCATCCCGGTCGTCTACGCCGGGGCGATGGCGGTCGAGGCGCTGGCGGCGCTCGCGGTGGGGCTGCTCTTCGACCGCACCGGTGCCCGCGTGCTCTACGGGCTCCCCGTGCTGGTGGCGGCGGTCCCGGCCCTGGCGTTCGGGGCGAGCCTGCCGCTCGTGCTGCTGGGGATCGGCGTCTGGGCGGCCGCGACCGGCCTGCAGGACTCGACCGTCAAGGCTCTCGTCGCCGACCTCGTGCCGAGCGGGCGGCGAGCGACGGCCTACGGGCTGTTCGCCGCGGTGCAGGGCGGTGCGGCCCTCGTCGGGGGCACGTTGGCGGGCGCGCTCTACGAGCGGTCCCTTCCGCTCCTCGTCGTCCTCGTGGCGCTCAGCCAGACCGTGGCGCTGGCCCTGTATGCCGTGACCCTGCGCCACCAGCGCGTGGCACGCACGTCACTAGGCTGACGGCGATGAGCGACCCGGGCGGCACCGACCTGTTCGCGGCGGCCCGGTCCCAGCAGGGCGACCGGCCGGCCGGCGGAGGCTCCACCGCCGGCGGAACGGCCGGCGCGTCCCTCCCGCCGCTGGCGGTCCGGATGCGACCGCGGACGCTCGAGGAGGTGCGGGGCCAGGCCGAGGTGCTGCGGCCGGGGAGCCCGCTGCGGCGTCTCGTCGAGGGGTCGGCGGGGGCCGCGGGACCGCTGTCGGCGATCATCTGGGGCCCGCCCGGCACCGGCAAGACGACCCTGGCCCACCTCGTGGCGAGCGCGGCCGACCGGCGGTTCGTCGAGCTCTCGGCGGTGACGGCCGGCGTCAAGGACGTCCGCGAGGTCATGGACCAGGCCCGCCGCGACCGCGACCTCTACGACCGCCAGACCGTGCTGTTCCTCGACGAGATCCACCGGTTCACCAAGGCCCAGCAGGACGCCCTGCTCCCCGCGGTCGAGACCCGGCTCGTCGTGCTCGTGGCGGCCACCACGGAGAACCCGTCCTTCAGCGTCATCGCGCCCCTGCTGTCGCGCTCGGTGCTCGTCACCCTCACGCCGCTCAGCGACGCCGAGGTGGGCGACGTCCTCGACGCCGCCCTCGTCGACGAGCGGGGCCTGGCCGGCGAGCTCGTCCTCGCCGCCGACGCCCGCGACCACCTCGTGCGGATGGCCGGTGGCGACGCGCGGCGGGCCCTGACCGCGCTCGAGGCGGCCGCCGGGGTGGCCCTCGACGCCGTGCCCCTGGGCGCGCCCACCGACGACGAGGAGACCGCCCCCCTCGAGATCACCCTCGCGCAGACCGAGCAGGCGGTCGCTCAGGCGGCCGTGCGCTACGACCGGGCCGGCGACCAGCACTACGACGTCGCCAGCGCCCTCATCAAGTCGATGCGGGGGAGCGACGTCGACGCCGCCCTGCACTACCTGGCCCGGATGCTCGAGGCGGGGGAGGACCCCCGGTTCATCGCCCGCCGAATCGTCATCGCGGCGAGCGAGGACGTCGGGATGGCCGACCCCACAGCCCTGCAGACCGCGGTCGCCGCGATGCACGCCGTGGCGCAGATCGGCATGCCCGAGGCGCGGATCATCCTGGCCCAGGCCGTGGTCCACAACGCGATGGCCCCCAAGTCCAACGCGTCCTACCTCGCCGTCGGCGCGGCCATCGCCGACGTGCGCGCCGGCAAGGGCGGCCCGGTGCCGCCCCACCTCCGCGGCAGCGGGTACGCCGGGGCCAGCAGGCTCGGACACGGGGAGGGGTATGCGTACGCGCACGACGCCCCCGACGGCGTGGCCGCCCAGCAGTACCTCCCGGACGACCTCGCGGGGACCACCGACTACTACCGCCCCACCGGCCGCGGCTTCGAGGAGCGCCTCGTGACCCGGCTGCAGTGGCTCAAGGACCGACTCTCCGGGCGCTGACCACGAGACGGCGGCACGGCACTCACCGTCGCCGCCCTCACCGGGCCCGGTGGACTGGCCGGAGCACGGGCATACCGGACACCCGGGCGGTATGCCGGGTGTCGAGCCGGTCGACCCGCTCGGTCTCGGACGCGGCGCCGGGACCATCACGGCGTTCGGAGGGCCGACCGGCCGTCGACTAGGGTCGAGCACCATGGAAACCGCCGAGATCGCGCGCCGGTGGCTGGCCTTCTTCGAGAGCAAGGGCCACGCGGTCGTGCCCAGCGCGCCGCTGCCGTTCGACGACCCCAACCTGCTCTTCGTCGTCGCCGGCATGGTCCCGTTCGTGCCGTACTTCAGCGGCCAGCAGGCCCCGCCCTGGCCGTCGGCCGCCTCGGTGCAGAAGTGCGTGCGCACTCCCGACCTGGAAGAGGTCGGCAAGACCAGCCGGCACGGCACGTTCTTCCAGATGAACGGCAACTTCTCGTTCGGTGACTACTTCAAGCGCGAGGCCATCGGGTATGCGTGGGAGCTGCTGACCACGCCCCAGGACCAGGGCGGCTACGGGCTGGACAAGACCCGGCTGTGGGCGACGGTCTACGAGGAGGACGACGAGGCCGAGGCGCTCTGGCTCGAGATGAGCGAGATCCCGCAGGAGCGCATCGTGCGCCGCGGGCGGCTCGACAACTACTGGCACATGGGCATTCCCGGCCCGGGCGGCCCCTGTAGCGAGATCTTCTACGACCGCGGCCCCGCCTACGGCCGCGAGGGCGGTCCCACGGTCGACGAGGACCGCTACATGGAGATCTGGAACCTCGTCTTCACCGAGTTCGAGCTCGGCACGGTGCGCAGCAAGGCCGACTTCGACATCGTCGGGCCGCTGCCGCAGAAGAACGTGGACACCGGGCTGGGCCTCGAGCGGCTCGCGAGCGTCCTGCAGGGCGTCGACAACCTCTACGAGATCGACCAGGTGCGACCGGTGCTCGACCGGGCCGCCCAGATGACGGGCAAGACCTACGGCGCGGTCGCGACCCACCTGGCCTCCGAGAGCAGCCCGGACGACGTGCGGCTGCGGGTCGTCGCCGACCACGTGCGCAGCTGCCTCATGCTCATCGGCGACGGGGTCACCCCGAGCAACGAGGGCCGCGGGTACGTCCTGCGCCGGATGCTGCGCCGGGCCGTGCGCTCGATGCGCCTGCTCGGCTGGTCCGAGTCGCAGCCGTGCCTGCCGGAGCTGCTCCCGGTCAGCATGGAGCGGATGAGCGCGACCTACCCCGAGCTACGGCGGGACTTCGCCCGCATCAGCCGGGTCGCCTACGCGGAGGAGGAGTCGTTCCGCCGCACCCTGGCCTCGGGCACGACGATGCTCGACTCCGCCGTCGCCCAGGTCAAGGCGGCCGGCGGTGACGAGCGGCAGCTGAGCGGGGCGCAGGCCTTCGCGCTGCACGACACCTACGGGTTCCCCATCGACCTCACCCTCGAGATGGCCGCCGAACAGGGCGTCTCGGTCGACGAGCACGGCTTCCGGCGGCTCATGGCCGAGCAGCGTGACCGCGCCCGCGCCGACGCCAAGGCGAAGAAGCACGCGGGGGCCGACACGACGGCATACCGCCGCATCGCGGACACCATCGGCCACGACGTCGAGTTCACCGGCTACGACGAGGTCGTCTCCGAGGCCCGGGTGGCCGGCCTCGTCGTCGACGGTGAGGGCGTCGAGCGCGCCGGCGCCGGCGACGATGTCGAGATCATCCTCGACCGCACCCCGTTCTACGCCGAGGGCGGTGGCCAGCTCGCCGACGGCGGGCGCATCGAGCTCGACAACGGCGCGGTCATCGAGGTCCGCGACGTGCAGAAGCCGATCAACGGCGTCATCGCCCACCGGGCCACCGTCGTGGTCGGCGAGGTCGTGCCCGGGATGCTCGCCCAGGCCGAGGTCGACGTCGAGCGTCGCCGCGCCATCTCGCGGGCGCACACGGCGACGCACATGGTGCACCGGGCGATCCGCGAGGCGCTGGGCGATACTGCGACCCAGGCCGGCTCGCAGAACTCGCCGGGCCGCTTCCGGTTCGACTTCAACGCCCTCCAGGCCGTGCCGGGCAGTGTCCTCGCCGACGTCGAGGCCCAGGTCAACACCCTCCTCGTCGACGACCTGCCCGTCACGGCCGAGGTCATGACGCAGGCGCAGGCCCGCGAGATCGGCGCCATGGCGCTGTTCGGCGAGAAGTACGGCGACGCCGTGCGCGTGGTCTCGGTCGGCGACTGGGCGCGCGAGCTGTGCGGCGGCACCCACGCCCAGCGCTCGGGCCAGCTCGGCCTGGTCAAGCTGCTGGGGGAGTCGTCCATCGGCTCCGGCGTGCGACGGGTCGAGGCGCTGGTCGGCGTCGACGCATACTCGTTCCTCGCCCGGGAGCACGCCATCGTCGGCCAGCTCACCGAGGTGCTTCAGGCGCGACCCGAGGAGCTGCCCGAACGCATCGCGGGCATCCTCGCCCGGCTCAAGGACGCCGAGCGGGAGATCGCCGCGGCCCGCCAGGAGAAGGCCCTGGGGGCGGCGGCCGGGCTCGTCGCCGGGGCCCGCGACCTCGGCGGCATCACCTTCGTGAGCCACGACGCGGGCCAGCTCGGCGCCGACGACCTGCGCTCCCTCGTGCTCGACGTCCGCGGCCGGCTGGGCGCCGACCGAGCGGCCGTCGTCGCCATGGCCGCAGTCGCCGGGACCCGCCCCGTCGTCGTCGTCGCCACCACGCAGGGGGCGCGGGACGCCGGGGTCACCGCCGGTGGGCTCGTGCGCCTCGCCGCCGGCACGCTCGGCGGGGGCGGCGGGGGCAAGGACGACCTGGCCCAGGGCGGCGGCACGGACCCGGACAAGGTCTCCGCGGCCCTCGGCGCCGTCGAGGACGCTCTGCGCGAGCGGGCGTCCTGAGCCCGCCCGTGCGCCCCGGTGTCCGGCTCGGGGTCGACGTCGGCAGCGTCCGCGTCGGCCTGGCGGCCAGCGACCCCACGGGGCTCGTCGCCACGCCCGTCGCGACCGTGCCGCGGGACACCTCCGACGCGCGCAGCGACGTCGTGCGGATCACCGCGACCGCCCGCGACGTGGAGGCCCTCGAGATCGTCGTCGGGCTGCCCCGCCTGCTCTCCGGCGAGGAGGGGGAGGCGGCCCGCCTCGCCCGGGCGTATGCCGTGGAGCTGGCTGCCGCCGTCGCCCCGACACCCGTGCGGCTCGTCGACGAGCGCTTGACCACGGTCGACGCGCACCGCAGACTACGCGAGAGCGGAGTGGCAGGCCGTTCGCAACGCGACGTCGTCGACCAGACGGCTGCGGTGCTCATCCTCCAGTCCGCGCTCGACGGCGAGCGCGTCACCGGGCGGGCACCCGGCAGCCGGGTCGGCCCCCAGCGGCGACGCCCCCGACCGAAGGACCGAGGATGAGCGACCGACGCGAGCGCGCGTCCGGCCCTGCCGGTGCGGCCCGTCCCGGCGACCACATCGTCTTCGGCGGCCCCCTGGCCGACGACCACGACGGCCACGACGGCCATGACGGCCATGACGGCCACGACGGGTACGACGAGCACGGCTACCTGGACGAGCACCACGAGGGCTATGGCGACGAGCACCACGGATACCACGGCGACGGCTACGACGACCGACGCACGACGACCACCGACGAGGTCCATCCCGACGACCTGGCCGGCCTGAGCCGCCACGACCGGCGCACGCTCGAGCGCGCCGACGACAAGCGCCCGCGCCGCGCGGGCCGGGCCCTGCGCCGCCTGGTCGTGTTCCTCGTCGCGATCGGCCTCATCGGGGCGGCCGCGTTCGCCGCCGTGAGCGTGCTGCGCCCGATGGTCTCCGGACTCGGCAGCGGCACCGGCGACTTCCCCGGCCCCGGCAGCGGGTCCGTCCAGGTCACCGTCAACCCCGGTGACTCCGGGCGCGCGATCGGCACCACCCTCGCCACCCTCGGCGTCGTCAAGACGGCCAAGGCGTTCTCCGACGCCGTGGCCGACAACCCTGCGGCGGCGGGCATCCAGCCGGGCGAGTACACGATGAAGCTCGAGATGAAGGCGTCCGACGCCGTCGCCTACCTCACGGACCCGGCCAACCGCAGCGTCCCGAGCGTGACGATCCCCGAGGGCCGCTGGAAGTCCGAGGTCTTCGCGATCCTCTCCAAGGCCTCCGGTAAGCCCGTCTCCGACTACGAGGCGGCGGCCAAGGACGCCACAGCGCTCGGGCTGCCCGCCTCGGCCAAGGGCAACGTCGAGGGCTACCTCTTCCCGTCGACCTACGAGTTCGCCAAGGACTCGACACCGGCCCAGCAGCTGCGCACGATGGTGCAGAAGGCCGTGGCGACGATGACGGGCCTCGGCATCACCGGCGACGGCGTCGAGCAGACCGTCATCACCGCGAGCATCCTCGAGGCCGAGGGCCGCACGACGGGCGACCGCGAGAAGGTCGCCCGGGTCCTGCTCAACCGGATCGCCCAGAACATGCCCCTGCAGCTGGACTCCACGGTCAGCTACGGCGTGCAGAAGCGGGCGATCACGACGACCGACGCCGAGCGGGCCGACAAGAACCCCTACAACACCTACGTCAACCCCGGCCTGCCCGCCGGCCCGATCGGCAACCCGGGGCAGTCGTCGCTCGAGGCGGCGAAGAACCCCGCCGACGGCCCGTGGCTGTTCTTCGTCACCGTCAACCCGTCGACGGGGGAGACGAAGTTCGCGACGACGCTGGCCGAGCACGACCAGTACGTCAAGGAGTTCCAGGCGTGGTGCCAGGCCAACACCGGCACGTGCTGAGCCGGTCCAGCGGGTCGAGTCCGTCGGGCGGCGCCGATGCGCGGCCACGGGTCACCCACCGCGCCGGGGTCCTGGGGTCGCCCATCGCCCACTCGCTGTCCCCGGTGCTGCACACGGCCGCCTACGAGGCGCTCGGGCTCGAGCACTGGGAGTACACCGCCGAGCGGGTGGACGACGACCGGTTCCTCGCCCACGTCGCCGCGCTCGACCCGTCGTGGCGGGGCCTGTCGCTGACCATGCCCCTCAAGGAGGTCGCCTTCGACGCCGTGGCCGCGGCGTCGCCGGTGGCCGTCGCCACCGGCGCCGTCAACACGCTCGTCCGCCGGGCGGACGGCGCGTGGGAGGGCGACAACACCGACGTCCACGGCATCGCCGCCGGGCTGGCCGAGTCCGGTGTGAGCCGGGCCGACCGCGCGGTGCTCGTCGGGTCGGGAGCCACCGCCCGGTCGGCCGTCGCCGCACTGGCCGCGCTCGGCGTGCGCCACGTCGACTTCATGGTGCGGGCCGAGGTGCGGGCCGCCACCCTCGCGCAGGCGAGCGACGCGGGGATGACGACGACCCGGCTGGCCATGGGCGACTGGCCGCGGCACGTCGACCTCGTCGTCAGCACCGTCCCCTCGGGCGGCTCGTCGGCGGCCCAGAGCCTGCCGGAGGGCGGCCGGGCGCTGCTCGACGTCGTGTACGGCGGCGGCTCCAGCCCCTTCGCCGACGCCGCCCGGAGCCGTGGCTACGTCGTCGTGCCGGGCACCACCATGCTGCTGCACCAGGCGGCCGAGCAGGTGCGGCTCATGACGGGGTATGCGGCGCCGGTGGAGGCCATGCGCACGGCGCTCGACGCCGCGATCGCCCGGCGCGCCGAGCACGCCGCCGCCGGCCGGTGACGCTGGTCCCCGCCACCGCGGCGCCCTGGTGGGTCGTCGCCCTCGTGGCGCTCGCCGGCCTGGGGCTCGGTCTCTGGCTGGCCCGGGAGCTGGCCACCACGGCATACCGGCTCGACGACGAGTCCGGCCGCCGCCCGGGGCCGCCCGCTCTGGTTGCCGTGGCCGTCCCGGCGCTGTGGGGGGTGCTGGCCTGGCGGCTCGGCGGGCTGTCGGATGGGGCTGTGCTACCCGCCTACCTCCTGCTCGCGTGGGTCGGCGTAGCGCTGTTCTGGGTGGACGTCGACGTGCACCGGCTGCCCGAGGGGCTCACCCTGCCGACCGTCCCCGCCCTCGTCGTGCTGCTCGCCGTGGCGTCGGCGACCACCGGGGACTGGGGTGCGCTGCTGCGCGCGGCCGTCTGCGGGGCCGCCGGCTGGCTCGTGTACGCCGTGCTCGCCGTCGTCGTCCCCGGTGGGCTCGGGCTCGGCGACGCCACGCTGGGCGGCCTCGTGGCCGTGCCGCTGGGCTACCTCGGGTGGGGGGTGCCGATCCTCGGCTTCGTGCTCGCCTACCTGCTGTCCGGTGTCGTCGCCGTCGTCGGGCTCGCCCTGCGGCGGCTCACCCTGCGCAGCCACATCGCGTTCGGCCCGTTCATCGTCGTCGGGGCGCTCGCCGCACTGCTCGTGCGGTTCCAGCTCGTCTGAGCGTCGGCCGCCTCGGGCGGACAGGGGCGGACGGGCGCGGAGCCAGCGGCGCCGTGCGTGCGAGGATCGGCGCATGCTGCGTTGGTTGACCGCCGGTGAGTCCCACGGCCCGGCCCTGGTCGCGGTGATCGAGGGGCTGCCGGCCGGCGTCCACGTCACGACGTCCGACATCGGGGCGGCCCTGGCCCGGCGCCGGCTGGGCTTCGGTCGCGGGGCCCGGATGAGCTTCGAGCAGGACGCCGTGGAGGTGCTCGGCGGGCTGCGCCACGGGCTCACCCTCGGGTCGCCCGTCGCCATCCGCATCGGCAACACCGAGTGGCCCAAGTGGCAGACCGTGATGAGCCCCGACCCCGTGGCGGCCGACGACCTCGCCGCCGCAGACGACGTCAACGCCGAGAAGGAGATCGCCCGCAACCGGCCGCTGACCCGCCCGCGGCCCGGCCACGCCGACCTCGTGGGGATGCAGAAGTACGGCTTCGAGGATGCGCGCCCGGTGCTGGAGCGCTCCTCGGCCCGCGAGACCGCCGCCCGGGTCGCCCTGGGAGCGGTGGCGGCGGCGCTCCTCGAGCAGGCCTACGGCATCCGGCTCGTGTCGCACACGGTGGCGATCGGCACCGCCGGGGTGTCCGACGAGGCCGAGCTCCCGACGCCCGACGACGTCGGGCGGCTCGACGCCGACCCGGTGCGCACCCTCGACGCGGAGGGCTCGGCGGCCATGGTCGCCGAGGTCGAGGCGGCCAAGAAGGACGGCGACACCCTGGGCGGCGTCGTCGAGGTCGTCGTCTACGGCCTCCCGCCGGGTCTCGGTTCGCACGTGCACTGGGACCGCCGCCTCGACGCCCAGCTCGCGGCCGCCCTCATGGGCATCCAGGCCATCAAGGGGGTCGAGGTCGGCGACGGGTTCCGGACCGCGCGGCGGCGCGGCTCGGCGGCCCACGACGAGATGGGCCGCGACGAGCACGGGGTCATCCGGCGCCGGTCCGGCCGGGCCGGCGGCACCGAGGGCGGGATGTCGACCGGTGAGGTCCTGCGGGTGCGGGCGGCGATGAAGCCCATCTCGACCGTGCCGCGCGCCCTCGAGACGATCGACGTGTCCGGCGACGAGCCGGCCAAGGCGATCCACCAGCGCTCCGACGTCTGCGCGGTGCCGGCGGCCGGCGTCGTCGCCGAGGCGATGGTCGCCCTCGTCCTCGCGCAGGCCTGCATGGAGAAGTTCGGGGGCGACAGCGTGGCCGAGACGTCGCGCAACCACGCCGGCTATCTCGACGCCGTCCCCGAGCGGCTGCGCTCGTGGTGACGGCGGGCGAGCACGGGCGGCCCGTGGCCGTCGTCATCGGGCCGCCGGGGTCCGGGAAGACCGTGACGGGACGGGCCCTGGCCGAGGTGCTCGGCGTGCCGTTCCACGACACCGACGAGGAGATCGTGCGCCGCGAGGGCCGGGCGATCGCCGACATCTTCATCGACGACGGCGAGGCGGCGTTCCGGGCGCTGGAGCGCGCCGAGGTGGCGCGCGCCCTGCAGGAGGAGCGCGGAGTGGTCGCGGTCGGCGGGGGCGCCCCCATCGACGCCGGGACGCGGGCGCTGCTGCCGACGCAGACCGTCGTCCTGCTCGAGGTCGGCATCGCCGACGCGGCTCGGCGGATCGGGTTCGACCGCTCGCGGCCGCTGCTGTCGGTGAACCCGCGCGCCTCGTGGATCGCGATGATGAACGAGCGGCGTCCCGTCTACCAGTCTCTCGCGACCCACCGGGTGGACACCGGAGGCCGCAGCCCCGAGGAGGTCGCGGCCGAGGTCGCCGGGCTGCTGAGGCCCGAGGGGGCCGCGTGAGCGACCGCACGACCATCCGGGTCGGCTCGGGGACCGGGTCGTATCCCGTCGTCGTGGGCCACGACCTACTCGCGGAGGTGCCGCCGCTCCTCGGTGCCGGCGTGGAGCGGGTGCTCGTGGTGCACGCGCCGACCCTCAGGGGTCGCGCCGCCGAGGTCGCGGCAGCGTTGCGCGGCAACGGGATCGAGGTCGTCGTCGCGGACGTCCCCGACGCCGAGGCGGCCAAGGACGTCACCGTCGCGGCCGGTCTCTGGGCCACCCTCGGGGCGGCGGGCTTCACGCGCACCGATGCCGTCGTCGGGCTGGGGGGCGGGTCGGTCACCGACCTGGCCGGCTTCGTGGCCGCCACCTGGCTCCGCGGCGTGCGGGTGCTCCAGGTACCCACGACCCTGCTCGGCATGGTCGACGCCGCCGTGGGGGGCAAGACCGGCATCAACACCGCCGAGGGCAAGAACCTCGTCGGCTCGTTCCACCCGCCCGTCGGGGTGCTCTGCGACCTCGATGCGCTCGGCACCCTGCCGCACGCCGACCTCGTCGCCGGCATGGCGGAGGTCGTCAAGTGCGGCCTCATCTCCGACCGGCGCATCCTCGAGCTCGTCGAGGCGGACCCCGCGGCCGCGCTCGCCGTCGACGGGCCCGTGCTGCGCGAGCTCGTCGAGCGGGCCGTGCGGGTCAAGGCCGACGTCGTCACCGCCGACCTGCGCGAGGCGGACCTGCGCGAGATCCTCAACTACGGGCATACCTTCGGGCACGCGGTCGAGCACGTCGAGGGCTACCGCCGGCGCCACGGGGAGGCGGTCAGCATCGGGCTCGTGTATGCCGCGGAGCTGGGTCGGCGCTCGGGGCACCTCACGGACGCGGAGGTGCAGCGGCACCGGGCGGTGCTGACCAGCCTCGGGCTGCCGGTGACCTACCCGGCCGGCCACTGGGACGCGCTCTCCGCGGCGATGCGCCGCGACAAGAAGGCGCGCGGGTCGCAGCTGCGCTTCGTGGTCCTCGACGGCATCGGGACCCCCGCCCGGCTGGAGGGGCCCGACGAGCGGCTCCTGCGCGAGGCGTACTCCGCCGTCTCGGGCTGACCCTCGACGCCCGCAGCACCCAGCCCGACGCACCCCGCCCGTCCTCGCGCACAGGAGGCGCACAGCGGACCCACCGAGGTCGCCTCGACCGCCCGGGCACGCTTCCCCTCATGAGAAGCCGAAGCGACCGTCACGCCGCCCTGACCGAGGCCGTCTCCCGCCCGGAGGCCGCGTGGGCCGACGGGGAGGGGGAGGAGCTCGAGGACCACGACCGCGGGCTCCTCTACGACCTCGGGACGCTGAACCGCCGGCGGCTGCTCGGCCTCGTCGGCGGGATGGGCGCCGCGGCGGCGCTCGCGGCCTGCGGCACGGCGGCCACGTCCTCCTCGTCGGGGTCCGCCTCGTCCTCGGGGTCGGCGTCCTCGGCGTCCGGGTCCTCCACGTCCGCCTCGTCCTCCGGGTCGGCGTCGTCCGGCACCCTCACCGAGGTGCCCGACGAGACCGCCGGCCCCTTCCCGAGCGACGGGTCCAACGGCGTCGACGTCCTCGACGACTCCGGCATCGTGCGCTCCGACATCCGCTCCAGCTTCGGCTCCTCGACGACGACCGCGGCCGGGGTGCCGCTGACCGTGAGCCTCACGGTGCGCGACACCGCCACCGGCTCCGCCCGGTCCGGGGCGGCGGTCTACATCTGGCACTGCGACCGCGACGGCAGCTACTCGATGTACAGCGGGTCGGCGAAGGAGGAGAACTACCTGCGCGGGGTGCAGACCACGGACGCCAACGGCACGGTCTCGTTCACCTCCATCTTCCCCGCGTGCTACTCGGGCCGCTGGCCGCACGTCCACTTCGAGGTCTACGGCACCGTCGCCGACGCGACGAGCTCGGGCCCCATCGTCAAGACCTCGCAGATCGCGCTGCCCGCCGGGACGTCCGCCACCGTCTACGCGACCGACGGCTACTCCGCCAGCGTCCGCAACCTCGCGCAGGTCTCCCTGGCCCGGGACAACGTCTTCGGCAACGACGGCGGGATCCACCAGATCGCCACGATGACCGGGGACACCTCGGCGGGATACACCGCAGCCCTCACGGTGGGGGTCTGACCCGCGTGTGGTTGGCTGCGCAGATGAGCCCTGCTCCTGCTTCCACCCACGCCCCTCTCCGGGGCCACGACGTCGACCTGTCGGCCCGCAGCGCGGCGGTCGGAGGCTCACCGCACCTCACGGCATACCTCGTGCGTCCCGAGGGCGACGGCCCCCACCCGAGCGTCGTCGTCATCCACGAGGCCTTCGGTCTGGAGGACATCACCCGGCGCCAGGCCGACCGCCTGGCGGCGATGGGCTACGTGGTCCTCGCCCCCGACCTCTTCACCGAGGGTGGCGCGCGCAAATGCCTGAAGTCGACCTTCCAGGCGCTGTCCAGCGGTCGGGGGCGCGCGTTCCAGGACATCTCGACGGCCCGCCAGTGGCTGCTCGACCAGGACGACACGACCGATGAGGTCGGGGTCATCGGGTTCTGCATGGGTGGCGGGTTCGCCCTCATGTGCGCGGTGCCCGGACGCGGGTTCGCGGCCAGCGCGGTCAACTACGGCCAGCTGCCGAAGGCGCCGGAGGTGCTGGCCGGGGCGTGCCCCATCGTCGCCAGCTACGGCGGCCGCGACAAGTCGTTCCCCCACGCTGCCGAGAAGCTGGAGTACCACCTGACCCGGCTCGGGGTGGAGCACGACGTCAAGGAGTACCCGAAGGCCAGCCACTCGTTCCTCAACGACGAGGACACCGGCCCGTGGTTCCTGCGGCCCGTGCTCAAGGTCGCCGGCATGGGGCCGGAGCCGGGGTCGGCCGCCGACGCGTGGGGCCGGATCGAGGCGTTCTTCGGTGCTCACCTGCGCCGGTAGACTCGTCGGCTGGCGCAGCGCCTGACGCCGACGCACCCGTACACCGACGAAAGCGAACCTCTCCCGCTATGGCGACGACGAACGACCTCAAGAACGGCATGGTCCTCAACATCGACAACCAGCTCTGGTCGGTCGTCGAGTTCCAGCACGTCAAGCCCGGCAAGGGCCCGGCGTTCGTGCGGACCAAGCTGAAGGCGGTGCTCTCCGGCAAGGTCGTCGACAAGACCTTCAACGCGGGCACCAAGGTCGAGACGGCCAACGTCGACAAGCGCACGATGCAGTACCTCTACAAGGACGGCTCCGACTTCGTCTTCATGGACGTCGACACCTACGACCAGCTCAACGTCAGCGGCGCCGTGGTGAGCACCGCCGCCGACTACATGCTGGAGAACCAGAACGCCATCGTCGCGACGCACGACGGAGCCCCGCTCTACGTCGAGCTGCCGGCGTCCGTGGTGCTCGAGATCACGCATACCGAGCCGGGCCTGCAGGGCGACCGCTCGACCGGCGGCACGAAGCCCGCCACCCTCGAGACCGGCGCCCAGATCGCCGTCCCGCTGTTCCTCGAGTCGGGTACCAAGGTCAAGGTCGACACCCGCGACGGGTCCTACCTGGGACGCGTCAACTGACCGGTGGCCGCCCGATCGAAAGCCCGTAAGCGCGCGCTGGACCTCCTCTTCGAGGCCGACCAGCGCGGCGCGAACGCCACCACCCTGCTCGCCGAGCGGCTGGCGCGTCCCGGCGACGGCCCGCCGGTGAGCGAGTATGCCGTCGAGCTCGTCGAGGGGGTCGTCGCCCACTGGAACGAGATCACCGAGCTGCTGACGACGTACTCCCACGGGTGGACGGTCGATCGGATGCCCGGCGTCGACCGCGCCATCCTGCGCCTCGGGGTGTGGGAGATCGTCTGGAACGATGCGGTGCCCGACAACGTCGCCATCTCCGAGGCCGTCGAGCTCGCCAAGACCCTGTCGACCGACGAGTCGCCGTCCTTCGTCAACGGCCTGCTGGCCCGGGTGGCCGAGGTGAAGCCCACCCTCGTCTGACGGGTGATGGGGCGGCCTCCTGGCGCCCCCTCGCCCCGCCCCTCCTCGCCTGGCCACCCGGCCCATGACTGCCAGTCGAGGCACTCGGCTGCCGATGCAACGGCAGCCGGGAGCCATGACTGGCAGTCGAGAGGGGGTGAGCGGCTACCGGATCGTGGGCGGCTACCGGATCGGCCGGCCGAGCGGGGCGGCGCAGAAGATGCCGCCCACCCGCACGGGGCCGTCCACCGGGTCGTCCAGCACGGGCCCGAAGCGGGCGCTGTCGTCCTGCGCCTCGAAGCCGATGGCCCGGCCGCCCTCGCGCGACCACCACGACCCGGTGTTGGCCGACATGCCCCAGACGGTGTGGAACCCGGTCACGGCCGGGTCGACCGATGCCTCCACCAGGCGGGCCACGTCGTCGGGGGAGAGCCACATCTGGGCGTTGAGCCGGCTGCCCGGTCGGTCGCAGCACGCCCCGATGCGCAGCGCGACCACGGTGAGCCCGAACCGGTCGTGGTAGAGCCGGCCCAGCGACTCGACGGCCGCCTTGGTCCAGCCGTAGTAGGTGTCGGGGCGCGGCTCCACGGTGTCGGGCAGGGCGCTCCCGTCGGTCGGCCGCTCCCAGAAGCCGGCGGCGTGGTTGCTCGAGGCGAGCACCACCCGCCCCACCCCGGCCGCGACCGCCGCCTCGAGGACCCGCTGGGTGCCGTCGACGTTGACCCGCACCGACTCGCTCCAGGGTGACTCGGTCGGGATGCCGGCCAGGTGGACCACGGCGTCGGCACCCTCGACGGCACGGCGCACGAGGTCCTCGTCGTGGATCGAGCCGGTGAAGCCCTCCTCGCCGTCCGTGAGCCCGCTCGGCGGGGCGGTGTCGAGCAGCCGCAGCACCCGGCCGGGGCGGCGCATCCGGGGCCGCAGGTAGCCGCCGATCCGCCCCGACGCTCCGGTGATGACGACGGTCTGGGTGGCCACGACCGCAGCGTATGCGTAGGCCGGCCGGCCGGCGAGCGGCGTGGGGACGGGGGTCCGGAGGGTGGCCGCGGCTCCGGTAGAGTCTCGCCGCGAGACATCCTTTAACCACCGTCCTGTGAGGCGGGGAAGGAGGTCGGTGATGGCTGTGCCCCAGCCGGTCACGACCAGCAGTACCCCCACCCGCGAGGTGATGGGCTCCGGTGACGTCTCCCGGGCGCTGCGGCGGATGGCTCACGAGATCCTCGAGCGCAACAAGGGCGCCGGCGACCTCGTCCTGCTCGGCATCCCGTCCCGCGGCGTCCCGCTCGCCCACCGGCTCGCCGCCGTCATGGCCGAGGTCGAGGACGCTCAGGTGCCGGTCGGGAGCCTCGACGTGACGATGCACCGCGACGACCTGCGCCACCAGCCGGTGCGCCCCCTGGCCCGCACCTCGATCCCGGCCGGCGGCATCGACGACAAGGTCGTCGTGCTCGTCGACGACGTGCTCTACCACGGCCGCACGATCCGAGCCGCCCTCGAGGCGCTGGCGGAGCTGGGCCGGCCGCGCTCGGTGCGCCTGGCCGTGCTCGTCGACCGCGGCCACCGGGAGCTGCCGATCCGGGCCGACCACGTCGGCAAGAACCTCCCGACCGCCGCCAGCGAGCGGGTCCGCGTGCGCCTCGCCGAGGTCGACGGTGCCGAGTCCGGCGACGCCGTGACCATCGAGGGCGGGGAGCGGTGACCCGCCACCTGCTGTCCTCCGCCGACCTCAGCCGCGGCGAGGTCGAGGAGATCCTCACCACCGCCGAGTCGATGCACGACGTGCAGCGCCGCGAGGTCAAGAAGATCCCCACGCTGCGTGGGCGCACGATCATCAACCTCTTCTTCGAGGACTCCACGCGCACTCGCAGCTCGTTCGAGATCGCGGGCAAGTGGATGTCGGCCGACACCATCAACATCACCGGCAAGGGGTCGTCGGCGAGCAAGGGCGAGTCCCTGCGGGACACCGTGCGCACCATCGACGCCATGGCGGTGGACGCGCTCGTCATCCGGCACAGCGCCTCCGGCGCGTGCCACCAGGTGGCCGACTGGGTCGACGCGAGCGTCATCAACGCCGGGGACGGCACCCACGAGCACCCCACCCAGGCCCTGCTCGACGCATACACGCTCCGCCACCGCATCGGTGACCTCGACGGCCGGCACGTCGCCATCGTCGGTGACCTCACGCACTCGCGGGTCTTCCGCTCCAACGTCATCACCCTGGCGCGGCTGGGCGCGCAGGTCACCGTCGTCGCCCCGCCGACCCTCATGCCCAGCGGCATCGGGCCGTGGGCCGAGGCCGACGGCTTCGCGACGTCGTGGGACCTCGACGAGGTGCTCGAGGGCCGCGGCCCCCACGGCCCGGTCGACGCCGTGATGATGCTGCGGGTGCAGCGGGAGCGGATGAGCGGCGGCTACTTCCCGACGCCGCGCGAGTACACCGTCGGCTACGGCCTCACCCGCGAGCGTATGCGTCGACTCACCACCGCCAACCCCGACGTCGTCGTGCTCCACCCCGGACCGATGAACCGGGGCCTCGAGATCGCGGCCGACGTGGCCGACTCCGCGCAGTCGGTCGTGCTGGACCAGGTCTCGGCCGGGGTCGCGGTGCGGATGGCCGTGCTCTACCACCTGCTGTCCGGAGAGGCGGGATCGTGACGACGCTCATCAAGGGGGCCCGGCTGCTGGGCGGCCAGGCGGCCGACCTGCTGCTCGACGGCCAGCGCATCGTCGAGGTCGGGTCGATCTCCGCGGGCCGCGGCACCCAGGTCGTCGACGCCGACGGGCTCGTCGCCCTTCCCGGTCTCGTCGACCTGCACGTGCACCTGCGCGAGCCCGGCCGGGAGGACGCCGAGACGATCTCGACCGGCGCCGAGGCCGCTGCTGCCGGCGGCTTCACGGCCGTGCTGGCCATGGCCAACACCGTGCCCGTCACCGACACCGCCGAGGCGGCCGAGCGCATCCTCGACCTGGGGAGCGCCACCCGCCTCGTCGACGTGCAGCCGGTCGGCGCCGTCACGAAGGGCCTGCGGGGGGAGGAGCTCGCCGAGCTCGGCCTGATGGCCCGATCCCGAGCGCGGGTGCGGGTCTTCTCCGACGACGGCCACTGCGTCGCGGACGCCCGCGTCATGCGGCGGGCGCTCGAGTACGTCAAGGCGTTCGGCGGCGTCGTCTCCCAGCACGCGCAGGACACGCGGCTGGCCGACGTGACCGCCTGCGCCCACGAGAGCGAGCTCTCCGGCCGGCTCGGGCTCCCCGGGTGGCCCGGCATCGCGGAGGAGGCCGTCGTCGCGCGCGACGTCATGCTGGCGCGGCATACCGGCAGCCGGGTGCACATCGCGCACGTCTCGACGGCCGGCACCGTCGAGGTGATCCGCTGGGCCAAGGCGCAGGGCATCGACGTCACCGCCGAGGTCACCCCCCACCACCTGGCTCTCACCCACGACCTCATCGGCGGGTACGACCCGGTCTACAAGGTCAACCCGCCGCTGCGACCGCTGGAGGACGTGCTCGCCCTGCGCGAGGCGCTCGCCGACGGCACCATCGACGCCGTCGCGACCGACCACGCCCCCCACGCGCGCCACGACAAGGAGCACGCCTTCGTCGACGCCGCCTTCGGGATGCTGGGGCTCGAGACCGCACTCTCCGTCGTCAGCGACGTCATGGTGCACGGCACCGACGGCCCGCGGCTGGACTGGGCCGGCGTCGCGCGGGTCATGTCGGTCAACCCCGCCCGCATCGCCGGGCTGGCCGGACACGGGCAGCCGCTCACCGCCGGGTCACCGGCCAACCTCACCCTCGTCGACCCCACGGCCAGGGTCACCGTCGACCGCGACGCGTCGCACTCCCTCTCGCGCAACAACCCCTGGCACGGACACACGCTGACCGGCGTCGTGCGCGCCACGTTCGTCCGAGGTGCGTGCAGCGCCCGCGACGGCCGAGCCCTCCTCCCCGAACCCGTAGGAGCCCCCTCATGACCACCAGCCACCTTCTGCGCGAACGCGACGCAGCGTTGCTCGTCCTCGAGGACGGGCGCACCTTCCGCGGCGAGGCCTACGGCGCCGTCGGTGAGACGGTGGGGGAGGCCGTCTTCTCCACGGGGATGACCGGCTACCAGGAGACCCTCACCGACCCGAGCTACCACCGCCAGGTCGTCGTCATGACCGCCCCGCACGTGGGCAACACCGGGGTCAACACCGACGACCCGGAGTCGAGCCGCATCTGGGTCGCGGGCTACGTCGTGCGCGACCCGGCACTGCGGCCGTCGAGCTGGCGGTCCACGCGGTCGCTCGAGGACGAGCTGACCGACCAGGGCGTCGTCGGGATCAGCGGTATCGACACCCGTGCGCTCACGCGCCACCTGCGCGAGCGGGGGGCCATGCGGGCCGGCATCTTCAGCGGCGCCGAGTATGCCGACGCGTCACCGGCCGTGCTCGCCGACCGGGTGCGCTCGGCCCCGGAGATGGCCGGCGCCGACCTGGCCGGCGAGGTCAGCACGGACCACCCCTATGTCGTGGATGCGGTGGGGGAGAAGCGGTTCACCGTCGCGGCGGTCGACCTCGGCATCAAGGCGATGACCCCGCAGCTGATGGCCGAGCACGGCATCGAGGTGCACGTGCTCCCGTCGTCGACGACGTTCGCGGAGCTGCAGGAGCTGGGCCCCGACGGCGTGTTCTTCTCGAACGGGCCCGGCGACCCGGCGGCCTCCGACCACGAGGTCGCCCTCCTGCGCCAGGTCCTCGACGCGCGGATCCCCTTCTTCGGGATCTGCTTCGGCAACCAGCTGCTGGGCCGGGCGCTCGGGTTCGGCACGTACAAGCTGAAGTACGGGCACCGGGGCATCAACCAGCCGGTCATGGACCGGCGCACCGGGAAGGTGGAGGTCACGGCCCACAACCACGGGTTCGCCGTCGACGCCCCGCTGGACCGCGACAGCGACACGCCCTACGGCCGGGCCCGCGTGTCGCACGTGTGCCTCAACGACGAGGTGGTCGAGGGCCTCGAGTGCCTCGACGTGCCGGCGTACTCCGTGCAGTACCACCCGGAGGCCGCCGCCGGACCGCACGACGCCGCATACCTGTTCGACCGTTTCGTGGAACTCATGAGTGAGCAGAAGGGAGCGCGCGGCTGATGCCGAAGCGCGACGACATCAAGAGCGTGCTGGTCATCGGGTCCGGACCGATCGTCATCGGGCAGGCCTGCGAGTTCGACTACTCCGGCACCCAGGCGTGCCGCGTGCTGCGTGACGAGGGCATCCGCGTGATCCTCGTCAACAGCAACCCGGCGACGATCATGACCGACCCCGAGTTCGCCGACGCGACCTACGTGGAGCCGATCACCCCCGAGGTCGTCGAGGCGATCATCGCCAAGGAGCGCCCCGACGCGGTGCTCGCGACCCTGGGTGGCCAGACCGCCCTCAACACCGCGATCGCGTTGCACGACAACGGTGTTCTCGAGAAGTACAACTGTCCGCTCATCGGCGCCAACGTCGAGGCGATCCAGCTCGGCGAGGACCGGGAGGCATTCAAGGGCGTGGTCGAGCGCTGCGGTGCGGAGAGCGCCCGGTCGGTGATCGCGCACACGATGGCCGAGGTGCTGGCCGGCGCCGCCGAGCTGGGCTACCCCGTCGTCGTCCGCCCCTCGTTCACGATGGGCGGCCTCGGGTCGGGCTTCGCCAACGACGAGACCGAGCTGCGCCGGATGGCCGGTCAGGGACTGCAGGCGAGCCCGACGACCGAGGTGCTCCTCGAGGAGTCGATCAAGGGCTGGAAGGAGTACGAGCTCGAGGTCATGCGCGACCACGCCGACAACGTCGTGGTGGTCTGCTCGATCGAGAACCTCGACCCGATGGGCGTGCACACCGGAGACTCGATCACCGTCGCCCCCGCCTTGACCCTGACCGACCGGGAGTACCAGCGGCTGCGCGACATCGGCATCGCCGTCATCCGCGAGGTCGGGGTCGACACCGGTGGCTGCAACATCCAGTTCGCCGTCAACCCCGAGGACGGCCGGGTCATCGTCATCGAGATGAACCCCCGGGTGTCCCGCTCGAGCGCCCTGGCGTCGAAGGCCACCGGGTTCCCCATCGCCAAGATCGCCGCGAAGATGGCCATCGGCTACACGCTCGACGAGGTGCCCAACGACATCACCCGCAAGACGCCGGCGTCGTTCGAGCCCAGCCTCGACTACGTCGTCGTCAAGGTGCCCCGCTTCGCCTTCGAGAAGTTCCCGGCCGCCGACCCCACCCTGACGACGACGATGAAGTCGGTCGGTGAGGCGATGTCGATCGGTCGCAGCTTCACCGAGGCCCTGCAGAAGGCGCTGCGCTCGATGGAGCGCAGCGGCTCGAGCTTCCACTGGGACGGGCCGGTGCCGAACGACCCCGAGCGGCTCGCCGAGGTGCTGGCGACGGCCGCGGTGCCGACCGACGGCCGGATCGTCACCGTGCAGCAGGCCCTGCGAGGCGGGGCCACCGTCGAGGAGGTCCACGCCACGACCGGCATCGACCCGTGGTTCCTCGACCAGATCGCCCTCATCAACGCGGTCGCGGACCGCGTGGCCGCCGCCGCCCAGCTGAGCCCCGCGCTGCTGCGCCTGGCCAAGCGCCACGGGTTCTCAGACGCCCAGATCGCGTCGCTCGCCGGTATGCCGGAGGCGGTGGTCCGCGGGGTGCGGCACGCCCTCGGGGTCCGCCCGGTCTACAAGACGGTGGACACGTGTGCCGCCGAGTTCGCGGCGACGACGCCGTACCACTACTCGACCTACGACGAGGAGAACGAGGTCGCGCCGCGGGAGAACCCGGCGGTCATCATCCTCGGCTCCGGCCCCAACCGTATCGGCCAGGGCGTCGAGTTCGACTACTCCTGCGTGCACGCGTCGTTCGCATTGCGCGACAAGGGTTTCGACACCGTCATGGTCAACTGCAACCCGGAGACGGTGTCCACCGACTACGACACGAGCAGCCGCCTCTACTTCGAGCCGCTGACCCTGGAGGACGTCCTCGAGGTCGTCCACGTGGAGCGGCAGGCCGGCCCCATCGCGGGGGTCATCGTGCAGCTCGGGGGCCAGACGCCCCTCGGGCTGGCGCAGGCGCTCAAGGACGAGGGGGTGCCGATCGTCGGGACGAGCCCGGAGGCCATCAACCTCGCCGAGGACCGCGGGGCGTTCGGCCGGGTGCTCGCCGAGGCGGGCCTGCCGGCCCCCCGCCACGGCACGGCCTACAGCGCCGAGGAGGCCGTCGAGGTCGCCAAGGAGATCGGCTACCCCGTGCTCGTGCGCCCCTCCTACGTCCTGGGCGGCCGGGGCATGGAGATCGTCTACGACGACGAGACCTTGGCCACCTACGTCACCCGGGCCACCGTGGCCTCCCCGGACCACCCGGTGCTCGTCGACCGGTTCCTGGACGACGCCATCGAGATCGACGTCGACGCGCTCTTCGACGGCGAGGAGATGTACCTCGGCGGGATCATGGAGCACATCGAGGAGGCTGGCATCCACTCCGGCGACAGCTCGTGCACCCTGCCGCCGGTCACGCTCGGGGTGGCCGAGATCGAGCGCGTCCGCGCGTCCACCCGCAAGCTCGCCGAGGGCATCGGCGTGCGGGGGCTCATGAACGTGCAGTTCGCGCTGGCCCAGGACGTGCTCTACGTCCTCGAGGCCAACCCGCGGGCCTCGCGCACCGTGCCGTTCGTCGCCAAGGCCACCGGCGTGCAGATCGCCAAGGCCGCCGCCCGGGTCATGCTCGGCGCGACGATCAAGGAGCTGCGGGCCGAGGGCATCCTGCCGCCGCAGGGCGATGGGGGAGAGCTGCCGGCGCACGCGCCGATGTCGGTCAAGGAGGCGATCCTGCCCTTCAAGCGGTTCCGCACCAAGGAGGGCAAGGTCGTCGACTCGCTGCTCGGGCCGGAGATGCGGTCCACCGGCGAGGTGATGGGCATCGACCGCGACTTCGGGTCGGCGTTCGCCAAGAGCCAGATGAGCTCGGGCGGCCTTCCCGACACCGGAGCCGTCTTCGTGTCGGTCGCCAACCGCGACAAGCGGGCCATGATCTTCCCGGTGAAGCGCCTCGCCGACCTCGGGTTCACCATCATGGCGACCAGCGGTACGGCGGACGTGCTGCGGCGCAACGGGATCCAGTCGACGGTTGTGCGCAAGATCAGCGAGCAGGGCGCCCCCCTGCCCGACGGCACGAGTGAGCGCACCATCGTCGACCTCATCAACGACGGCGAGGTGGCCATGGTCGTCAACACGCCCACCGGCCAGTCGGCCCGGGCCGACGGCTACGAGATCCGGGCCGCGACGATCGGGGCCGACAGGCCCATCATCACGACGGTGCAGGAGCTGGCCGCCGCGGTGCAGGGCATCGAGGCCCGCCGCACCGGCGAGCTGCGGGTGACCTCGCTACAGGACCACGCCAAGGCGCTCGACCTCTTCGCGGTCGCGGGGGACCGATGACCACGGCCGCCACACCCGGGCCGACGGTCCGGGGCGGCGTCGTCCAGGTCACGGCCGAGCTCATCGCGAACCGGCGCGTCGGCGCATACCAGCACCTGACGTTCGTGGCCCCCGGCGTCGCCGAGCTCGCCCGCCCGGGGCAGTTCGTCGCCCTCGTGGTCGGTGGGACGACGTCGGCCAACCTCCTGCGGCGGTGCTTCTCGATCCACAAGGTGAGCCCGTCCGGCACCTACGGCGGCACCGTCGACATCGTCGTCGCCGCCCACGGCCCGGGGACGACGTGGGTCACCGAGCTCGCCCCCCACGACGAGGTCGACCTCGTCGGACCCCTCGGCCGCCCGTTCCCCCTCCCCACGGCGCCGGTCGCGTGCGTGCTCGTCGGCGGCGGCTACGGCAGTGCCCCGCTCTTCTGGCTCGCCGAGCAGCTGACGGCGAAGGGCTGCCACGTGGAGATGGTGCTGGGCGCCGCGAGCGAGGACCGGCTGTTCGGCGTGGTCGACGCCCGTCGGGCCGCCGACGGGCTCACCGTGACCACCGACGACGGCTCGATGGGTCGCCAGGGCTGGGTGAGCGACGCCCTGCCCGAGGTCATCCGCCTCACCAACGCCGCCGTCGTCTACGCCTGCGGGCCGATGGCGATGCTCCGGTCGGTGACGGAGGTGGCGACCGCCGAGGGCGCGGTCGCGCAGGTCGCCGTCGAGGAGGCGATGGCCTGCGGCATCGGCGTCTGCATGACCTGCGTCATGCCGGTCGCCGGGACCGACGGGCGCACGCGCATGGTGCGGTCCTGCGTCGAGGGCCCGGTGTTCCGGGGCTCCTCGGTGCGCTGGGACGCCTTCGCCGACGGCTACTGCGTCGTGCCCGACGATGCGGTGGGCTCGCCGACGGGAACCGGTCACTGATGGTCGACATGAGCGTCAGCCTCGCCGGGTCGAGGCTGCCCAACCCCCTGATGACGGCGTCCGGCTGCGCCGCGAACGGCAAGGAGCTGCACCGGTTCTTCGACGTGTCGAGCCTCGGCGCGTTCGTCACCAAGTCGGTCATGGCCGCGCCGCGCTCGGGCCGCGGCACACCGCGGATGGCCGAGACGTCGTCCGGGATGCTCAACTCGATCGGGCTCCAGGGACCGGGGATCGAGGCCTTCGTCGAGCATGACCTGGCCTGGCTCAAGTCGGTCGGCGCGCGGGTGCTCGTCTCCATCGCGGGCGGGTCGAGCGGCGAGTTCGCCGACGTCGCCGCCACGTTGCGGGCCAGTGACGCCTTCGACTGCGTCGTCGGCGTCGAGGCCAACATCTCCTGTCCCAACGTCGCCAACCGCGGGCTCGTCTTCGCCATCGACCCCCTGGCCTCCGCGAAGGTCGTGGCCCTCGTGCGTGAGCAGCTGCCCCGGGACGTGCCCGTCTTCGCCAAGCTCAGCCCCGACGTGACCGACATCGTCACCATCGCCTCGGCGTGCGTGAAGGCCGGGGCGGCGGGCCTGACGATGATCAACACCCTGCTGGGGATGGTCATCGACACCGAGCGGATGCGTCCGCAGCTGGGCGGCGTCATGGGCGGACTGTCCGGCCCCGGCATCCGCCCCGTCGCCGTCCGCGCCATCTGGCAGGTGCGGGCAGCCATGGCCGAGGGCCGGTTCGCGACCGTGCCCGTCATCGGCGTGGGCGGCGTGCGCACCGGCCGCGACGCCCTCGAGCTGGTGGCCGCCGGCGCCAGCGCGATCCAGGTCGGCACCGCGACCTTCAACGACCCCGGCGCGCCCGTGCGGGTCCTGCGCGAGCTCGAGGCCCTGCTCGACGGCCACGGCTACACCCGGTTCACCGACGCCGTGGGCGCGGCCCACCACCGATAGGAGCGCCACCACCATGACCCCCTTCGGGACCCGCCTCCGGGCGGCCATGGACGTCTCCGGCCCGTTCTGCGCCGGCCTCGACCCCCACCGCGGCCTCGTCGAGCAGTGGGGCCTCGACTACACCGTCGCCGGGCTGGAGCGCTTCGCGCTGACCTGCGTCGAGGCGTACGCCGGGCAGGTCGCCGTCGTCAAGCCGCAGTCGGCGTTCTTCGAGGTGTTCGGGTCGGCCGGCGTGCGGGTCCTCGAGCGCGTGCTGGCCGAGCTGCGGGAGGCCGGCACCCTCAGCCTCCTCGACGTCAAGCGCGGCGACATCGGCTCGACGATGCAGGCCTACGCCGACGCCTACCTCGGACCCGACAGCGACCTGCGGGCCGACGCGGTCACCGTGAGCCCCTTCCTCGGGTATGCCTCGCTGCGGCCCGCGCTCGACCTCGCGGCCGCGGGTGGCCGGGGTGTGTTCGTGCTCGCGCTCACCTCCAACCCGGAGGGCCCGCAGGTGCAGCACGCGGTGCGCGACGGCCGCTCGGTCGCGGGGTCCGTCGTCGACGGCGCCGCTGCCGACAACGCCGACGCGGTGGCGCGGGGCGACCTCGGCAGCGTCGGGCTGGTCGTCGGCGCGACGGTGGGGGACGCGGTGACGGAGCTGGGGCTCGACCTCGTCGCGGCGGGGACACCCCTGCTGGCTCCGGGGTTCGGCGCCCAGGGCGGCACGGTCGAGGCGCTGCGGCGCACCTTCGGCGCGGCGCTGCCCCAGGTGCTGGCGAGCTCCAGCCGGGAGGTGCTGTCCGCCGGGCCGGACGCCGCGGCCCTCCGGACGGCGGCTCGGGACACCGCCCTCCGGCTGCGCGAGGCCCTCTCGGCCTGACCGCCGCCCCGACGGCGAGGACCCGTCGTTGCGGGGGCTCGGACCACCTAGGTAGGTTCGACGGATCACCCGTCGGCCCCCGTCGTGTAGCCCGTCCCCGCACCACCCAGCCAAGGAGACCCTGTGGCCCTTCCGCCGTTGACCCCGGAGCAGCGCACCGCGGCGTTGGCGAAGGCCGCAGTCGCCCGGCGTGAGCGGGCCGCCGCGAAGAACCGGCTCAAGTACTCGCAGGGCTCCCTGGCCGACGTCATCACCGAGGGCCGCGACAACGACGTCATCGGCAAGATGAAGGTGTCCGCCCTGCTCGAGTCCCTGCCCGGCGTCGGCCGCGTGCGGGCCCGCCAGATCATGGAGGAGGTCGGCATCTCGGAGTCCCGGCGGGTGCGCGGCCTGGGGGCGAACCAGGCGGCGGCGCTGATCGCGCGCTTCGACCGGGGGTGACCGGGGGTCAGACGCCCCCGGCCGACGGTGCGCCGGGGGATGACGTCGCGCCGTCGCGGCTCGTCGTGCTCGCCGGTCCGACCGCCGTCGGCAAAGGCACGGTCGCGGCCTACGTGCGCGCGCACTTCCCGCAGGTGTGGCTGTCCGTCTCGATGACCACCCGCGCGCCGCGGCCGGGTGAGGTCGACGGGGTGCACTACCACTTCGTCGCCGACGACGAGTTCAACCGCCTGGTCGCGGCGGGGGAGTTCCTCGAGTACGCCGTGGTGCACGGCCGGGCCAAGTACGGCACCCCGCGGGGCCCGGTGGAGCGGGCCCTGCGCGACGGGCGGCCCGCCATGCTGGAGATCGACCTGCAGGGCGCCCGGCAGGTGCGGGAGTCGATGCCCGGTGCGCTGTTCGCGTTCCTGGCCCCGCCGTCGTGGGACGAGCTGGTGCGCCGGCTCGTCGGCCGGGGCACCGAGACCCCCGAGGAGCGGGAGGCCCGCCTCGAGACCGCGCGCCGCGAGCTGGCGGCCGCGGCCGAGTTCGACGTCACCATCGTCAACGACGACGTTCGCCGGGCCAGCGAAGAACTCGTATCATGGATGCGATCGCGTCAGCGCGACGCCTGATGCTGCCCACCTTTGTCGAGATGGCGGCGCGGCCGGCTGACGCACCCGCACCACCCCCGTGAGGAACGAGAGCACCTATGTCCGGAACCGTGGCCAACCCCATCGGCATCACCAACCCGCCCATCGACGACCTGCTCAAGGTCGCCGACAGCAAGTACGCCCTCGTCATCTACTCCGCCAAGCGCGCCCGCCAGATCAACGCGTACTACAGCCAGCTGCAGGAGGGCCTGCTCGACTACGTCGGCCCCCTCGTGGAGACCGAGATCAGCGAGAAGCCGCTCTCCATCGCCCTGCGCGAGATCAACCAGGGTCTCGTGACCTCCGAGGCCACCGAAGAGAGCTGACCCGCACGTGAGCCGCCCCGAGGTCACCCGGCGTCGGGTCGTCCTCGGCGTGGGCGGCGGGATCGCCGCCTACAAGGCGGCCCTGCTGCTGCGGCTGTTCACCGAGGGCGGCGACGACGTCACCGTCGTGCCCACCGCGTCGGCGCTGCGCTTCGTGGGGGCCCCGACCTGGGAGGCCCTGTCCGGAACGCCGGTCTCGACCGACGTGTGGTCGCACGTCCCCGACGTCCCTCACGTGCGCATCGGCCAGACCGCCGACCTCGTGGTGGTGGCGCCGGCGACGGCCGACCTCCTGGCCAAGGCCGCGGCCGGCCTGGCCGACGACCTGCTGACCGCGACCCTGCTCACCGCCCGGTGCCCCGTCGTCATGGCGCCGGCGATGCATACCGAGATGTGGGAGCACCCGGCGACCCGCGCCAACGTCGCCACGCTCGTCTCGCGAGGGGTGCACGTCGTGCCCCCGGCGTCCGGCCGGCTGACCGGCGCCGACACCGGCCCGGGGCGGCTGCCTGACCCCGAGGTCATCTACGCGGTCTGCCGACGGCTCCTCGCCCCGACCCCGGGCCCCCTGTCCGGGCGGCGGGTGGTCGTCTCCGCCGGCGGCACGCGGGAGCCGCTCGACCCCGTGCGCTTCCTCGGCAACCGCTCGTCGGGCAAGCAGGGGTATGCCGTGGCGCAGGTCGCCGCCGAGCGCGGCGCCGCCGTGACCCTCGTGTCGGCCAACGTCGGCCTCGACGCCCCGGAAGGCGTGGACGTCGTGCGGGTCGGCTCGGCCCTCGAGCTCAAGGAGGCGGTGGACGCGGCGGCCAGGGATGCCGACGTCGTCGTCATGGCGGCCGCCGTCGCCGACTTCCGCCCCGACCAGGTCGCGACCCACAAGCTGAAGAAGTCCCACGACGACACGTCCGCCGGCCCGGACGAGTCGGCGCCCACGATCACCCTTGTGCGCAACCCCGATGTGCTGGCCGGCCTCGTCGTCGCCCGCGGGGACGCGGCGCGACCTGTCGTCGTCGGCTTCGCCGCCGAGACCGGCGACGCGCACGGCTCGGTGCTGGACCACGCCCGCGCCAAGCTGGCCCGGAAGGGCTGTGACCTCCTCGTCGCCAACGAGGTGGGCGACGGTCTGGCGTTCGGCACCGACGGCAACACCGTGCACCTGCTGTTCCGTCCGCCGGTGGACGGCTCGCCGACCCCGCCGGAGCGCGTCGTCGGCCCCGCCCCCAAGGCGGACATCGCCGCCGCCGTGTGGGACGGCATACAGGCGCTGCTCGACCCCCGTTAGACTCGCCCGCGATCTTCGGTCCCCCAGGGGGGCCAACCCCGACCCAGCACCAGGAGACCTGAGTGTCCGCACGCTTGTTCACGTCCGAGTCCGTCACCGAGGGCCACCCGGACAAGATCTGCGACCAGGTCAGCGACGCGATCCTCGACGCGATGCTGGAGCAGGACCCGGGGGCGCGGGTCGCCGTCGAGACCATGGTCACGACCGGGCTCGTCCACGTCGCCGGCGAGGTCACGACCGAGGCCTACGTCGAGATCCCCAAGATCGTGCGCGAGACCGTCCTCGGCATCGGGTACGACTCCTCCACCAAGGGCTTCGACGGCGCCTCGTGCGGCGTCGAGGTCTCCATCGGCCAGCAGTCGCCCGACATCGCGCAGGGCGTGGACACGGCGTTCGAGAACCGCACGGGCGGCGTCGACCCGCTCGACAAGCAGGGCGCCGGCGACCAGGGCCTGATGTTCGGGTATGCGTGCGACGACACCGCCGAGCTCATGCCGCTGCCGATCTACCTGGCCCACCGGCTCGCCGAGCGTCTGTCGGCCGTGCGCAAGTCCGGTGACCTCGCCTACCTCCGCCCCGACGGCAAGACCCAGGTCACCATCGCGTACGAGGGCGACAAGGCCGTGCGGCTCGACACCGTGGTCCTGTCGACGCAGCACGCCGCGGACATCTCGCTCGAGGGACTCCTGCAGCCGGACATCCGCGAGCACGTGATCAAGCCGGTGCTCGAGGAGCTCGCGGAGACGGGCACCGAGCTCGACATCTCCGACTACCGCACCCTCATCAACCCCACCGGTCGGTTCGAGATCGGCGGCCCGATGGGCGACGCCGGCCTCACCGGCCGCAAGATCATCGTCGACACCTACGGCGGCATGGCCCGTCACGGCGGCGGGGCGTTCTCCGGCAAGGACCCGAGCAAGGTCGACCGCTCAGCGGCCTACGCGATGCGCTGGGTGGCCAAGAACGTCGTCGCCGCCGGCTTGGCCCGTCGCTGCGAGATCCAGGTGGCCTACGCGATCGGTGCGGCCAAGCCGGTCGGCCTCTACGTCGAGACGTTCGGCACCGAGACGGCTCCGGTGGACCGCATCCAGGCCGCGATCACCTCGGTGTTCGACCTGCGTCCCGCGGCGATCGTCGACCAGCTCGACCTGCTGCGGCCGATCTACAAGACCACGGCGGCCTACGGCCACTTCGGTCGCACGACGGCCCCCGGCGTCACCAACCCGTTCACGTGGGAGCAGACCACCAAGGTCGAGGCCCTGCGAGCGGCCGTCCGCGGCTGACGCCGGCCGCGAGGGGGTGGCGTCGGCGCGGTCTGTTAGACCTTCGCCCGTGACCACCGACGACGTGACCCCGGCCCCGGCCGTGCCGGTCGCCGCCGTCGTCGTCGACACGGGGCTGCCGCACCTCGACCGGGTCTTCGAGTACGCCGTGCCGCCCGAGCTCGACGGGGCGGCGCAGCCCGGGGTACGGGTACGGGTCCGCTTCGCGGGGCGCGACCTCGACGGCTTCGTCGTGGCTCGGCGTCCGCGGCCCGAACACGCCGGGCGGCTGGCCGACGTGCGCCGCGTGGTCAGCCCGGAGCCGGTCCTCACCCCCGAGGTGCACGCCCTGGCCCGGGCCGTCGCCGACCACGGCGCGGGGGTGCTCGGCGACGTCCTGCGGCTCGCGGTGCCCAAGCGCCACGCCGCGGCGGAGAAGGCGCTCGACGCCAAGGGCCTCAGCGGGCTCACCGAGCCCGTCCCGCCGCCACCGGACTCGCCCGGCCCGTGGGAGGCCTACCCGGCCGGAGACGCGTTCCTGCGCCGCGTCGCGCAGGGGGAGGCGCCCGCCGCGGCCTGGCTGGCGCTTCCCGGCCGCGACCCGCACGAGGACTGGCCGAGGGCGCTCGCCGTGGCCGCCCAGACGGCCCTCGCGGCCGGGCGCGGAGCCCTGCTCGTGGTGCCCGACCACCGTGACGTCGAGCGCGTCGACGCGGAGCTGACCGCCCGGCTCGGCCGCGGCCGGCACGTGCGCCTCACGGCCGACCAGGGGCCGCAGGCGCGCTACACGGCGTGGCTGTCGGTGCGGCGCGGCCACGTGCAGTGCGTCGTCGGCACCCGCGCTGCCGTCTTCGCCCCCGTGCACGACCTCGGCCTCGTGGCCTGGTGGGACGACGGCGACGACCTCCTCGACGAGCCGCGGGCGCCCTATCCGCACGTCCGCGACGTGCTCGGCCTGCGCGCCACGCAGGTGGGCGCCGCGCTGCTCAGCGGCGGGTTCGGGCGCAGCGTCCCCCTCCAGCAGCGGGTGGAGGACGGTGGATATGCGTCGGTGCAGGCCGCGCCCGCGGTCGTCCGGTCGGCGGCGCCCCGGGTCACGGTGGCCGGTGACGACGTCGAGCGGGAGCGCGCCGGGGCGGCGGCGGCCGCGCGGCTACCGCCGGTGGCCTGGCGGGCGGCCAAGGCCGGCCTGGAGCGCGGCCCGGTGCTCGTGCAGGTGCCCCGCCGCGGCTACCTGCCGTCGCTGTCCTGCCAGCACTGCCGCGAGCCCGCCCGCTGCCCACGCTGCCACGGACCGATGGGCCTGCCCGCCGGCGGTGGGGTGCCCACGTGCCGGTGGTGCGGGGCGACGTACGGCCCGGAGGGGTTCGTCTGCCCGGAGTGCGACAACCGCACGCTGCGCTCGTCGGTCGTGGGGGCGCGCCGCACCGCGGAGGAGCTCGGTCGGGCCTTCCCGGGCGTGCCGGTGCGCACGTCCGGCTCCGGCGAGGTGCTGGCCCGCGTCGGCCCCGAACCGGCTCTCGTCATCGCCACGCCGGGGGCCGAGCCCGTCGCCGAGGGGGGCTACACCGCCACGCTGCTCCTGGACGCCTGGGCGCTGCTCGACCGGTCCTCGCTCGACGCACCGGTCGAGGCACTCCGTCGCTGGCTCGGGGCGGCGGCGCTCACCCGGCCCGCGACCGACGGGGGAGTGGTCGTGCTGGCCGGCGTCCCGGTGCATACGACGCTGCCGGCCGTCGAGGCGCTGGTGCGCTGGGACCCGGCCTGGCTGGCGAGCCGCGAGCTCGCCGAGCGCACCGAGCTCGCCCTGCCGCCGGCCGTCACCATGGCCCAGGTCGTGGGGGCCCGGGCCGTGGTGAGCGCCGCGCTGGAGCAGGCCGACCTCGGCGAGGTGGAACGGCTGGGACCGCTGCCGTTCCGGCCCGCCCGGCCCGGGCTCGACGGCGCGGGCGGGTCGGACGCGGCGCCGTTGGTGCAGGTGCTCCTGCGCGTGCCGAGGGCCGAGCACCCCCGGCTGGCGCGAGGACTCGCGGCGCTGCGGGCCGGCCGGAGCGCCCGCAAGGAGACCGACCCCGTGTCGGTGCGGATGGACCTCGCCGACGGGCCGGGGTGACCGGACGGGTCGACCGGGTTCTTGGGTCGGCTGTTAGTGCTCACCCGACCGTTTGAGGGCCCGCCAGCCGCCGGCCCGGTTGTTGGCGATGATCTGCCGGAACATCGTCAGCAGCGCGTCCATGTTCAGCGGATCGCCGTCGCGCACCCCGACCGTTCGCGCCGTCCGGTTGTCGTGGCCCGCCGTGACGATCCCCTCGGGGTCGGGCACGATGCCGCCGTCGTAGAGGAAGACGTTGACGTGGTCGCGGGCGGCCAGCAGCGCGCAGATGTTGCCCTGCAGCACGAAGTAGGGCTGCACGGTGCGCTTGATCGTCTCCTCGACCTCGGGGTCGGCGGCGTGCACGAGGTCGCGCACCTGCCGGCAGACGACCTGCTGCCAGGCCGGCTGCGCGTCGATGTAGGCGTCGACGCGCGGGTCCTTTCGGTATGCCCCGGCCGTCACGGCACCTGGGCGACGAGCAGGTGGTGCGGGTGCAGCCGGCCCCGGTCGACGCGGCGGTCGCGCACCGTGGCGCCCTTGGCGGTGAGCCACTCGGCGATGCGCGCCGGGGGGACGAAGGTGAAGTCGTGGCCCTCGGTGATGCCGAGCAGCTTGACGGCCAGCGTCTCCTGCGTCGTGTTCCAGCGGGCCTTCCAGACGGGCTCGAGCGCCATCTCCTTGACGACGAGCACCCCGCCCGGGGCGAGCGCGTCGAGGGCCTGCTCGAGCAGGCGCCGCTGGTCGGTCTCGGAGAGCAGGTAGAGCACGTCGACGATCACCACGCCGTCCCACGGACCCGCCGGCACGTCCCCCGACGACGCCAGGGCGAAGCTGAGCCGGTCGTCCAGAGCGCGCACGGACGCCTGGGCGTCACGGATCTTGTCCGGGTCGATGTCGACGCCGTGGACCTGCCGCCCGGGCTGGGCGAGGGCGGCATACGTGGAGAACAGCCCGTGGCCGCAGCCGATCTCGAGGATGCGACCCTGCGGAGGCAGGGCGTCCTCGATCGCCGGGAAGGGCGCGCTCCACCACCGCACCATCGTGTGCAGCCGGGCCGCGCGGGTGCCGTCGCGGTAGCGGGAGAGGGCCTGCTTGCCCGCCCGGTCGGGCCGTCGGCTGAGCACGCCGGTCACGTACCCGCCGTCCCGTCGTTCGTCGCGTCGGTGGACGGGCCGGGCAGGTCGCGGAACCCCACGAGCCGGACCCTCCCGTCGCGCAGCAGGGCACGGGTGCGGTCGTCGGTCAGCATGCTCAGCTCGTCCTCCCAGCGGTAGTTCCAGTCGAAGCGGGTCAGGTCCGGGTCGGCGGCCTCCCCGGGGTGGGTGCTGACCTCCGCAGTGGAGGCTCCGGCGACGGCGTGGACCGCGCCGGCGAACCGGTCGAGGTCCATCCCCCCGGCCTCGTCGAGACCAGCGTAGGCCGCAGTCGACCGCCGTCCGGCGGCGTCCAGCTCGCGGGCGAGCCGGGTGCGCAAGCGGCGGACGACCATCCCCACCGGACCGCGGGCCCGGCTCGTGGGCAGCCGCACCCAGGCGACATCGGCCCCCCGGGCGAGGTCGGCGACCACCCGGCCCACGAGCGGCCACAGATGCGTGTGCTGGTGCGTGTCGACGTGGCTGACCGGGAGCCCCGTGGCGCGGATCCGCTCGAGCTGGGCGCTCATCTCCCGGTGCACGTCGTCGGGGTCGACCCGCCCGGCCGCCGCACGAGCACAGACGGTGCGGTAGGAGAGGGGGAACCGCCCGGCGCGGTCCACGAGCGTCGGCACCTCGGCGGCGCTCAGCAGGGGCGGGTCCTCCCCGACGATGGCGAGGTGGGCGCCCACGTCGAGCGTCGGGTGGTCGCGCAGGAGCGTCACGGCGTGGTCGAACGCCCGGCCGACCGCGAGGAGGGACGTCGCCGTGACGACGCCCTCGACGTGGGCCCGCACCGCGGCCCGGTTGACGCCCTCGGTGAGGCCCAGGTCGTCCGCCGTGACGACGAGGCGGGTCGTGCCTCCCGCAGGGCTCACCGGTCGACGACCGGCTGGACCGTCTTCAGCTGGCGGCGCAGGCCGCGCATCTCCTGGAGCATGGTGCCGATGACGGCCGGGGACGACAGGGTCGAGACGCCCCGCGTGCGCGGGAAGTAGTCGACGCCGATCTGCACGATGTGGAACCCGAGCCGCTGGGCGCGGATGGTCAGCTCGGCGTCGATGAACGAGCCCTCGCTGACGAGCTCGATGTGGTCGAGCACCCGTCGCCGGCACAGCTTGAAGGCGAAGTTGATGTCACGCAGCCGGGTGTTGAAGGCCAGCTGGATCATCCAGTTGTAGCCCCACGAGTACACGGCGCGGCGCGGACCCTCGCCGGTGCGGTCGAGCCGGTACGCGCAGACCATGTCGGCCTCGTAGTAGCGCATGACCCGGATCGCCCGCGTGAGCTCGCGCATCTCGAACGGCAGGTCGGCGTCGGTGTAGAGGACGAGGTCTCCGGTGGCCGCGGCATACCCCGTCTTGATGCTGCCCCCGAGCTTGCGGTTGACCTCGTGGTGGACGACCTTGACGCGCGGGTCGGCCGCGGCGATCTCGTCGGCCAGCTGCGGCGTCGCGTCGGTGGAGGCGTCGTCGACGACGATGATCTCGTAGTCGCCGATCTCCCCGGCCGCCACGAGCTCCTCGCAGACCTCGGCCGCCGCACCCACCGCACGGTGGATGTAGTCCTCCTCGTTCCACATAGGGAAGAAGATCGACAGCTTGGCGAAGTGCTCGGGCTCGAGCGCTGGGATCATGAGACCTCGTACCCCCGGGCGTAGAGCGACGTCCCCACGACGAGGCCGACCGCGAAGACGGTGAAGACCAGCGGGCGCAGCCAGCGCCCGTGACGGGACGACGCGAGCAGCTCGCCGGCCGCCGCGATGACCGGGAAGGCGGCGAGGAGGTAGCGCCCGGTGCCCATGAAGTCCTTGGTGCCGAGCAGGGGGATGGCGAGGACGACCACGCAGAACGCGAGGTAGCCCCAGCCGAAGCGCTGCCACACGCGGCGCAGCAGGAGCACGGCTCCCAGACAGAACAGGGCCTGTATGCCGAGGGTGAGCTTCAGGTCGACCGGTCCCCTGAGCAGCTGGCCGACGAAGGCCGCCTTGAACCACGTGCGCGGGCCGCTGCCCTGGTCCCAGCCGGGCGAGGCCTCCGCGGCGAGGAACGCCAGCGGGTCGCCGAAGCTGACCCACAGGTAGGTGCACCAGCCGACGAAGCCGAGCGCGGACACGGCGACCCCGACGTCGCGCAGCCGTAGGTGGCGCACCGCCGCCACGAGGTCCAGGAACCGGACGGGTGCAACCTGCCCGTCGGCCCCCTGAGCGGCGTTCCCGGTGCTGCCCCGGCCAGAGTCCCCGGTGCCGTCCTCGGCGCAGTCCGCCCCGGCGCGGGCCTGGACCCGCAGCTCCAGCATCCGCACCACGAGGCCCACGGCCACCGCGATCCCGACCGGCCGGCCGGCGGTGGCGAGCGCCCCGACGAGGCCGGCGAGCCACGGATGTCCGCGCTCGAGCAGGACGAACGCGCCGATGACCGTGAGCAGGAAGACCGCGTCGGCGTACATCGTCGCGACGATGAAGAACGTGTAGGGGTAGAGCAGCAGCAGCAGGACGGACGTGCGCGTCGCCCGAGGGGAGAGGCGAGCCGAGGTCCAGAGGGCGAACAGCGCCGCCGCCGCGGCGCCCGCGAGCACGGTGACGATGGTGCCCGCGATCTGGGCGTCGCCCCCGATGAGACTCGCCACCCCCCGCACGATCATCGGGTAGGTCGGGAAGAAGGCGATGGGCGACTGCTGGCCGGGCGTGTAGGAGTAGCCGACCGTCGCGATCCCGTAGTACCAGTTCGAGTCGTACTGCATCCACGCGTCGAGCCAGCCCGGCCCGTCGAGGTGCGCGCCGGCCCGGGGATGGATGACGTAGGGAGCGGCGTAGGCGGCCACCACGGTGAGGGCCACGACAAGGACGGCGAAGACGCCGATCGCGAGGGCGACGGGTCGCGAACGCCGGTCTCCGGGTGCGCCAACACGCTCGCGTTGGTCGAGATCCGTCACAGCCGCCTCATTGCCCACCAGAATGTCGCGCACAGCATAGCGACGCACGTCGGTGCTGCGGACCGCGTTCTCGCACAACGGTCCCGGCGTGTCGGACCGCGGGACAGCACACCCGAGGAGGGGAGACGATGGCGCTCGCGTGGGTGGCCGTCCTGTTGTCGGCGGTCTGTGCGGGTACGGCGACGATCCTCCAGGCGTCGGCGGCCCGGAAGGTGCCCACCGTCGACCACTTCGACGCCGGCCTCCTGCTGCGCCTGGCCCACCGCTCGACCTACCTGGTGGCGGTCGCGCTGCTCGCCGTGGGGCTGCTGCTGGCCGTCATGGCCCTGCGCACCCTCCCGCTCTTCCTCGTGCAGGCCGTGCGCGCGTCCAACCTCGGGGTGACCGCCCTGCTGTCGGTGCTCGTGCTGCGCCAGCGGCTGGTCTGGACCGAGCTGGCCGCGGTCGCGGCGGTCGGGGTGGGGCTCGTGGTGCTCGCCTTCTCGGCCGGTCCGCAGCAGCCGGCCGAGGTGGGTCTGGGGGTCCGCCTCGCGATGGTGGGCGCGGTCGTCCTCGTCGGCCTGGCGGCCGTGGCGGCGGCCCGGCTGCCCCCCGGTGCGCGCTCCGGGCTCGTGCTCGGGGTGCTGGCCGGACTCTGCTTCGCACTGCTCGCGCTCGGGGGGCGCATCATCGGCGACTTCCACCCGCTCGCGCTGATCGCGGACCCGGCGGCCTGGGCCATGGGCCTGGCCGGTCTGCTCGGTCTGCTCGTCTCGGCGACGGCCATGCAGCGCGCCTCGGTGGTCACCGTGACGGCGGCCACCGTCTCGACCGAGACGCTCATCGGGGCCCTGCTCGGCATCGTCGTCTGCGGTGACCGGCCGCTCGCCGGCACCGAGCCGTATGCCCTCCTCGGGTTCCTCCTCGCCCTCGCCGGGGCCGTCGGGCTGGCCCGCTTCGGCGGGCCGGCCGAGGACGAGGTCGCCGGGGGAGCGGCGTCCGGTGGCTAGCCGGGGCGCCGACCGTACCGAGCCGCACGTATGCGTCACAGACCCATCAGGCCGTGACGCCGCCCCCGAGCTCGGCCGGGGCCCGCATCCGCCACGCGTCGGTCACGAGCTCGGTCAGCCGGCGTAGATCGACGCGGGCCAGCCGGAGCATGACGAGAGGCAGGCCGTCGTACCCCGGCGTCGTGAAGAAGACGTCGGGCTCGCCCAGCAGGAGGGCCTGCTTCTCGGCCTCGTCACCGACGAACAGCACGGCCACATCGGTGCGGATGAGGCGCGGTCGGCCCGGGCGCCGTTCGGGGTAGGACCAGACGAAGCCCTTGTTGCCCACCCGGAAGTCGAACCCGTCGCTGTCGATCTCCACGGTGTGCGGCAGGCCCAGGGCCACCCGACGCACGTCGTCGGCGTCCGCCATCCCGCCAGCGTAGGCGCCCGATCCGGGGGTCGCTCCGAGATACCGTGCTGAGGACGGGGGGACGGTCGGACATGGCGACATCGTGGGGCGACGCGCTCGGCGTGCTCCGTGACCGCCGGTTCGCCTGGTACTTCGGTGCCCGCACGGTCTCCACCGTGGGCAGCTCGATGGCCCCCGTCGCCCTGGCCTTCGCCGTCCTGCACCTCACCGGCTCCGCCGGGGCGCTCGCGCAGGTGCTCGCCGCGCGCACCGCGGCCATGGTGCTCTTCCTCCTCGTCGGTGGGGTGGTCTCCGACCGGATGTCGCGGATGACCGTCCTCCAGCTGGCGCACGCCCTGACCGCCGTGACCCAGGGTGCGGCGGCGGCGCTCATCATCACGGGCCAGGCGCAGCTGTGGATGATCGTCCTCATCGAGACGGTCAACGGCGCCGTCTCGGCGTTTACCATGCCGGCGATGATGGGCATCGTCCCGCTGGTCGTCGACCGCGCACGCCTGCAGCCCGCGAACGCGCTCCTGTCGTTCAGCCGGGGCGGGCTCGCCATCGCCGGCCCGGCCCTCGCGGGTGTGCTCGTCGTCTCCGTGGGCCCGGGCTGGGCCCTGGCCACCGACGCGGCCACCTACGCCCTCGCCATCCTGTGTCTCTGGCGGATCCGGCTGCCCGCGCACGAGAGCCCCGAGGCGCGGCATACCTCGATGCTCCGGGACCTCAGGGACGGGTGGGGCGAGTTCACCGCCCGCACCTGGCTGTGGCTGGTGGTCGTCGTCTTCGGCGCCCTCAACGCGATCCACATCGGCGCCATCGCCGTCATCGGCCCTCTCATCGCCACCCGCGACACCCGCCTCGGCGTCCAGGGCTGGACCTGGGCCCTGAGCGCCGACGCGGTCGGCACCGTGCTCATGACCGTCGTCATGCTGCGGCTGCGTCTGGCCCATCCGCTCCGGGCCGGCATGGTCGCGGTATCGCTCGTCGCCGTGCCGGTGCTGCTCCTCGGGGTCGCCCCGTCCGCGGCCCCCCTCGTCGTGGCGATGGCCCTCGCCGGGGCGGCCACCGAGGTGTTCGGGGTCGGGTGGACGACCGCGCTGCAGGAGCACATCCCCGAACAGATCCTCTCCCGGGTGTTCAGCTACGACGCGCTGGGATCGTTCGTCGCCATGCCCGTCGGCGCGCTGCTCTTCGGGGTGCTCGCGGACCGCTACGACCCGAGTGCGGTCCTCGTCGCCAGTGCGGTCGTCTACGCCGTCCTGGCCCTCGGCACCCTCGCGTCGCGGTCGGTGCGGGACCTCGGCCATGTACCCCACCAGGAGCAGACCTCGGCCCCCGCGGAGCATGCCTAGACTTGGGCGCCCCTCCGCCTGCGTCGAAAGAGCCCCACCTCGTGTCGCTGAAGGACATCCGGCTGTTCGGTGACCCGATCCTGCGCACCCCGGCCGCGGCGGTCGTCGACTTCGACCGTGAGCTGCGCCAGCTCGTCGCCGACCTCACCGAGACGATGCTCGACGCCCCGGGCGCCGGCCTCGCCGCGCCCCAGATCGGGGTGGGTCTTCGCGTGTTCACCTGGAACGTCGACGGCGCCCTCGGCCACCTCGTCAACCCGGTGCTCGAGCTGTCGAGCGAGCAGCAGGACGGTCCGGAGGGCTGCCTGTCCTTCCCCGGCCTCGTCTACGACACCCCGCGGGCCCTGCGGGCGGTGGCGACGGGGTTCGACATGTTCGGCGAGCCGCTCGTCATCGAGGGCACGGAGCTGCTGGCCCGCTGTGTCCAGCACGAGACCGACCACCTCGACGGCATCCTCTTCGTCGACCGCATGGATGTCGAGCAGCGCAAGCTGGCCATGCGCGCCATCCGCGACGCCGAGTGGGCCGAGGGCGCCGCGCCCACCGTGCGGCTGAGCCCGCACGCCACCTTCGGCCGGAGCCTGTAGTGCGCCTCGTGCTCGCCGGCACCCCGGCGGTCACCCTCCCCAGCCTCGAGGCGCTCGCGGCCTCGCGCCACGAGGTCGTTGCCGTCGTCACGCGCCCCGACGCGCCGGCGGGCCGGGGACGCACCCTCGTGCCCTCGCCGGTGCGGGTGCGGGCCGAGGCTCTCGGTATGCCGGTGCTCGCCCCGGCGACGCCGCGCGACCCCGCGTTCCAGGACGCGCTTCGGGCGCTGGCCCCGGACGTCTGCCCCGTCGTCGCCTACGGGGCGCTCATCCCGCGCTCGGCCCTCGACATCCCCCGCCACGGCTGGGTGAACCTGCACTTCTCGCTCCTCCCGGCGTGGCGGGGGGCGGCCCCCGTCCAGCGGGCGGTCATGGCCGGTGACGAGGTCACCGGCGCGTCGACGTTCGTCATCGAGGAGGGCCTCGACACCGGCCCCGTGCTCGGGACGATGACCGAGACCGTCAGGCCTCGCGACACCGCCGGCGACCTGCTCGACCGGCTGGCGGTGACGGGGGCGGGACTGCTCGTCGCCACGATGGACGGGCTGGCGGACGGCACCCTCGTCGCGCGCCCCCAGCCGGGGGACGGCGTCTCTCTCGCGCCGAAGCTCACGGTCGAGGAGGCCAAGGTCGACTGGTCCCTCCCCGCCCACGTCGTCGACCGGCGCATCCGGGGCTGCACCCCCAACCCCGGGGCCTGGACGACCTTCCGCGGCGAGCGGCTCAAGCTCGCCCCCGTCGAGCCGGCGCCGGCGGGCGACTCGCCGGACGTTGCGTCGGACGCGGCATCGGGCGCTGACGGTGCGCCCGGGACCCTGGTCGTCACCAAGCGTGACGTCGTCGTCGTCACGGGCAGCGGCGCGGTGCGCCTCACGCGCGTGCAGGCGCACGGCAAGAAGGCCATGGCCGCCGCCGACTGGGCCCGGGGCCTGCGGGTCGGCGCCGGCGAACGGCTCGGCGATGTCTGACGAGCGCCGGCGCTCCCCGCGGCGGCCACCGGCCCGGTCGGTCCAGCGCCCCGCTGACCGGGCCCGTCATGGCGACCCCGCCCGGCTCGCCGCCTACACGGTCCTGCGGGCCGTCGCCGACGGGGCCTACGCCAACCTCGAGCTGCCCATCGTCCTGCGTCGCCAGAAGGTGGACGGCCGCGACGCCGCCTTCGCGACGGAGCTGACCTACGGCGCCACCCGGATGCGCGGGCTCTACGACGCGGTCATCGCGGTCGCGGCCCGGCGCGAGGTCGACCGCATCGACCCGCCGGTGCTCGACACCCTGCGCCTGGGGGTGCACCAGCTGCTCGGTATGCGGGTGGCCACCCATGCGGCGGTCGACGAGACGGTCGCGCTCGCGCGGCAGGTCAACGGCATCGGGGCGTCGGGGTTCGTCAACGCCGTCCTGCGCAGGGTCGCCGAGCGCGACCGGGACGCGTGGCTCGAGGCGGTCGTCCCCGCAGATGGTGACCGCTTCGCCACGTGGGCCGTGCAGACGAGCCACCCCGAGTGGGTCGTGCGGGCCTTGCGGGCGGCTCTCCTCGGCCATGCGACAGCCAACGCCGACACCGTGGACGCCGAGCTGTCCGCCGTGCTGGAGGCCGACAACCGGGCCGCCCGGGTGACCCTCGTCGCCCGGCCCGGTCTGGCGACCGTCGACGACCTGCTCGGTGACGGGGCCGAACCGGCCCCCCTGGCCCGTACCGGCGTCATCCTCGACCGCGGTGACCCCGGCGCCTTCCCGGCCGTCCGCGACGGGCGCGCCGCCGTGCAGGACGAGGGCTCCCAGCTCGTGGCGCTCGCCCTGGCTGCGGCTACCGTCGAGACGGGCTCCCGACGCGAGCGATGGCTCGACCTCTGCGCCGGCCCGGGGGGCAAGGCGGGGCTGCTCGCGGGCCTCGCGCTGGAACGAGGCGCCGACCTCGTCGCCAACGAGGTCAGCCACCACCGCGCCGAGCTCGTGCGCTCCACCCTGGCGGCGGCCGTCCGCGCCGGCCGTCCCGGGCAGGTGACGGTGCGCGAGGCCGACGGTCGCGACGTCGGCGCCGGCGAGCCCGCGGCATACGACCGGGTGCTCGTCGACGCGCCCTGCACCGGTCTGGGGGCCCTGCGCCGCCGCCCGGAGGCCCGGTGGCGGCGGCAGCCCTCCGACGTGCCCGCGCTGGCCGGGCTCCAGCGGGCCCTGCTCGCCTCGGCGATCGACGCGACCCGGCCCGGGGGCGTGGTCGCCTACGCGACCTGCAGCCCGCACCTCAGCGAGACCACCTTCGTCGTCGCGGACGTCACGAAGAAGCGGACGGACGTCGAGATCGTCGACGCCACAGCGCTTTTCGTAGACCGCGAGGGCCGCAAAATACCGGGTCTGGGGGAGGGCCCATTCGTGCAGCTCTGGCCCCACCGGCACGAGACCGACGGGATGTTCTTCGCCCTGCTGCGGCGGCTGCCGCCCTCGTCCTCCTAGGGTGGCGGGGTGCAGATCTCGCCGAGCATCCTGTCCGCGGACTTCGCCAACCTCGAGGCTGCGGTCACGGCGGTCGGCAGCGCCGACTGGGTGCACGTCGACGTCATGGACAACCACTTCGTGCCCAACCTCACCATCGGCCTGCCGGTCGTCGAGGCCCTGCACCGGGTGAGCCCGCTGCCGCTGGACTGCCACCTCATGATCGACGACCCGGACCGCTGGGCACCGGGATACGCCGAGGCGGGCGCGGAGTCGGTCACCTTCCACGTCGAGGCGGCCGCTGACCCCCGGGCCCTGGCGCGCACGCTACGCGGCCTCGGCGCGCGAGCGGGCCTGGCCGTCAAGCCGGGTACCGCCTGGGAACCCTACGAGGACCTGTTGCCCGACCTCGACATGGTGCTTGTCATGACCGTCGAACCGGGGTTCGGCGGGCAGTCGTTCATGGCCGACCAGATGCCCAAGGTCCAAGCCGTGCGCGAGTCGGTACGCCGTTTCGGCGGCGAGGTCTGGGTGCAGGTCGACGGCGGGGTCAGTGCCGAGACGATCGAGCAGTGCGCCGAGGCCGGCGCCGATGTCTTCGTCGCGGGGTCGGCGGTCTACGGAGCGCAGGACGTGGCGGGCCGCATCGACGAGCTGCGAACCCTCGCGCGGCGGCACGCCCCGCACTGAAGGCGCGTACTGTCGCGAGCGGACCATCTCGGTCCCCGTGAGGAGCGTCATGTCCGACAAGTCGCCGCGCCAGCACCTGGCGAAGAAGCAAGGCAAGACCATCAAGGAAAAGCGGCTCGACAAGAAGACGAAGGCCGAGGGCTCGACCTCGTCCGACCCCGTGTCGAAGGCCGCGCACCGGTAGCCGCTTCGCTGTTCCTCACCGTCGGCGGGGCCGACGGAGCGATTCCGTGTGCCGTCACGAGGGTCGCGCGGGTCACAGCCCGGACCCAGGATCTGCCGAGCCGGCCCGTGCCATACTGACCCTGACGTGCTCCGGGGTCGGTGTAACTCCGAACCGGCGGTGACAGTCCGCGACCCGACCGCAGCCAGCGGCCGGTGGACCTGGTGGAACTCCGGGACCGACGGTGAAAGTCCGGATGGTAGGCGCACGTTCAGGATCGGCAGGTGTGGCCAGGAGGCCCCATCCGCCTGTCCTTCGGCGTTCGCGTCGGCGAGTTCAGGTATGCGGGTCGGCACCTCAGCAGGGGTGCGCCGCATACGGGCTGGTCGTCCCGCGGACCCCCGTCACTCCCGGAGCTCGCATCCACTGGCTGAGCACGAGGGACTGACGAAGGAGCACGACCCATGGACCTGCTGCGATGGCTGTACGAGGCCAGCATCCCCGTCGGGGGCTACGAGCTGCACTGGCTCGAGCTCATCGGCGTCCTCTTCGGACTGGGGTCCGCCGTCGGCGGGCTCGTCCGCCGCACCTGGGCGTGGCCGGTGGGCATCATCGGCAACGTCCTGCTGTTCTTCGTCTACATCACCGTGACCTTCGACCAGGCCGACGGTCGGGCGCCCCTGTTCGGCCAGTCCGGCCGGCAGATCTTCTTCATCATCACGAGCGTCTACGGCTGGTACCGCTGGAACCAGGTGCGCCAGCTCTCCGACCGCGGGTCGTCGGCCCCGGCGATCGTCCCGCGGTGGGCGACGCAGCGTGAGCGGCTGACCATGGTGGTCTTCTGGCTCGTGGGGCTCGTGCTCGTGCAGCAGGCGTTCGCCGTCATCGGAGCCGGCTTTCCTGCGCCGCGCTGGTACTTCTGGTGCGACGCCTGGATCTTCGTCGGCTCGATCGTCGCGACCTTCGCGATGGCCCGCGGCTGGAACGAGTTCTGGCTGGCCTGGATCGCCGTCGACGTCGTCGGGGTGCCGCTGCTCGTGCACTCGGGCTACATCCCGACCGCGGTGCTGTACGCCGTCTACTCCGTCTTCGTCATCTACGGCTTCGTCGCGTGGGTGCGGGCGTCGCGCACGGAGCGGCCGACCGTCGAGCCCGAGCGGGCCTCCACCGCCCAGGTCTGATCGTCCGATCGAGCTCGCGTGGAGCTCTGACCCCCGAGGACGGGGTCGGAGCTGCACGCGAGCCGAGACGTCAGTGCTCGTGCTCGGCGAGGTAAAGCTCGACCTTCTCCAACCACGCCCGGTAGGTCATCCCCATCCCGGGCGGATAGAGGTTCATGTAGAGGTGATCCATTGCCGAGCTGAGCTCAGCCTCGCTCTCGCAGTCGTCCAGGACCTGTCTGAGCTGGTCTCGCGCGATGACCCGGGATGCTTTTGGCCTCTCACGGACGTAAGCGCTGACTGCGTCCCAGGGGGTCGCATAGATGACGTCGAAATCCTGGCCGAGGTATGAGCCGAGGAACTGGCCCAGTTCTGACTCAAGGTCGAACATCTCTCTGGTCATCGAACGACGTCCGGAAAGCTCGTGATGATCCGGTAACCCTGAGGCATGGCGGGATCCTTTCGTAGTCTCGTCACGACCACTTCTGGCGCCGCGACCTCCGATGAGTCGCCGGTCAACGTACGCCCCACTGGATGGTCGAAGGTCTGGCGAATTTCCAGGGTGATCTGGCCGGATCCCATGAAGGCGCTGAGGTCGTCGCTGTGCAGTGCAAGGCTCGCGTAGGTATAGCGCTCGGCCTCCTGCGCGTTGGCGAACGTGGACGCCCGCCTTAGGTGTGATGTGTCTGCAAGTCGTTGCGCCAGCTCGGTGTCGGATTTTCCGACGTGTCGGGCGATCGTATGGCCGGCGTCGTCCGCCTCGTGGGTCAGCAGTCCTCCGTCGCCGACGCGGGCAAGGGTGTCGCGCGCGAGGATGTCCGCGGAGGCGCGGCCTCCGGTCAGGACCCCGTCACGGACGACGACCTTGCGACCGAACTTCTCGAGGATGACCGCCTCGCCGAGCACGGGGATCAGGCCGACGGCGCTGAGTCCGGCGTTGGAAATGTCGCCTTCGGCGAGGTACCACCCGGCGTTGGCGCCGTCCGCGAGGTCGCCCACCAGGGGCACGAGCCCGACGGCGTCGAGGAGCCCGTGACCGGCGCCGACCGCGTCGGCCGGCCGGATCGTCGTCTCCCAGAACCGGTGCGCCTCCGGGGCGTCCGCGCACGCATCCCGCAGGGCCTGGGCCGCCTGCGCCCCCGCACCGGCCACCTGCGTGCGGGCGCGGTCCATGAGGTCGAGGGCCTGCCGCCGGAGGCCGTCGGCCGCGCCGGCGGCGGCCGACACCCGCCGGGCGGCCGCCGCGTCACCCGAGGCCGCCGCCGAGGCGACGGCCGATTGGAGGGCACTGACTCGCATACCGACGCCCACTGCGCCCGACACCGACACCACACCCGAAACTGTCCCCGCGTCGAGGACCGCGTCGGCGGACGCAAGGTAGCGCCGGTAGACCTCGACCGCCTCGAGGGCCACCACCCGGGCCGAGACGACGTCCTGCCCGTAGCGGTCCACGGCCTGGGCGCCGGCGCGAAAGCCGTCCGCCGCGGACCGCCAGCGGGCCGGCTCGGAAGCGAGCCGCTCCGCGAACGACGTGCTCGCCGGACCGCGCCACTGGGTCATCTCGACCCGGCTCAGGGCGTGACCGGCCAGGTCGAGCACGGCTGAGAACGACCGCAGCGCCTGGGTCGCCAGGCCGAGGCCGCCGAGGTCGGCGGGCACGAGCGCATCGGCAGGGGCGCCGGACGCCAGCAGCGACTCGACCGCGCCCGGGTCAGCCAGCACGGCGACTCGCCCCCCGGTCCCGTGGCACCTCACCATCGAAGCAAGTCCCGCGCCGCCCACCGCAGAGTTGTCCACAGGCCCCGGGCGGTGGGGCCCCGGGCCGGGGCGGCGAGAGGGAGCGCGGGGCCCCCGTACGCTTGCCTGTCGTGAAGACGTTCGACCAGCTGTACGCCGAGCTCGGCGACAAGGCGGCCACCCGGCCCGAGGGGTCCGGCACCGTCGCCGCCCTCGACGCCGGGGTCCACGCCATCGGGAAGAAGATCGTGGAGGAGGCCGCCGAGGTGTGGATGGCCGCGGAGTACGAGAGCGACGAGCGCACCGCCGAGGAGATCAGCCAGCTCCTCTACCACCTGCAGGTGCTCATGCATGCGCGCGGCCTCAGCCTCGCCGACGTCTACACCCACCTCTGAACCCCCGCCGGAGCCCACCGACCATGCTGCGCATCGCCGTCCCCAACAAGGGCACCCTCTCCGAGTCCGCCGTCGAGATGCTCCGCGAGGCGGGCTACGCGACGCGCCGGGACTCCAAGGAGCTCATCGTCTCCGACCCCGACAACGACGCCGAGTTCTTCTACCTGCGCCCGCGCGACATCGCCATCTACGTCGGTTCTGGCACCGTCGACGCCGGCATCACTGGCCGAGACCTGTTGCTGGACAGCGCCAGTCGCGCGGTGGAGGTGATGACGCTCAACTTCGGGCGCTCCACCTTCCGGTATGCCGCCCGGCCGGGTGACGTGAGCGACGTCGCCGGCATCGAAGGCCGGCGGGTGGCCACGAGCTATCCCGGGCTGGTCGAGAAGGACCTCGCGGAGCACGGGGTCCACGCCTCGGTCGTCCGTCTCGACGGGGCCGTCGAGACGGCGATCACCCTCGGCGTGGCCGACGTCATCGCCGACGTCGTCGAGACGGGGGCGACCCTGCGCAGCCAGGGCCTGGCGGTCTTCGGCGCCCCCATCCTCGACAGCGAGGCGGTGCTCATCCGCCGCGACCACACCGTCGACCGCGCCGACGCCGGCGCTCGCGAGGTCGGCGGTGTCGAGAGCGGCTTCGAGGTGCTGCGCCGCCGGCTGCTCGGCGTGGTCACCGCCCGCGGCTACGTCATGCTCGACTACGACGTGCCCGCCGAGCTCGTCGACCAGGCCTGCGCCATCACACCCGGCCTGGAGTCGCCCACCGTCTCCAGCCTGCAGGACCGGCGCTGGTGCGCGGTGCGCGCCATGGTCCCGCGGGGCCTGACCAACCGCGTCATGGACGAGCTCTACGACCTGGGCGCCCGTGCCATCCTCGTCACCGACATCGCCGCCTGCCGGTTGTGACCGACCCGACGGGCGCACCGACCGACGCGACGGCCGCCGACTACCGGCCGTTCGTCAGCCGCCGCGCCCGCGTGGTGGCGACGACGATGGCTGCCTCCTCCCTCGTCATCTTCGGTGGCCTCGCCGTGCTGCTGCCGACCAACGCCGGGCTGACGACGTGGCAGGGGGGTGACCGCGTGCTCGTGGCGCTCATCGGGGTGCTCATCGCCCTGGGCTGCTGGCGGTATGCCGGCATCCGGGCCGTGCCGACGCCGGACGGCCTGCTGGTGCGCAACCTCGTCGTCACCCGCCGGGTGGCGTGGGCCCAGGTCATCGGGGTGCAGTTCGGCGGGGGAGCGCCGTGGGTCACGCTCGAGCTCGACGACACCGACACGGTCGCCGTCATGGCCATCCAGCGCGCCGACGGCGAGCAGGCGGAACGGGATGCCGTGCGGCTGGCCGGGCTCGTCCGCGACCTCGGCGAGGCGTCCGGGGCCGACCGCGGGTAGACCCCTCAGGCGGGGGTGGGCGCTCCGGTCGGGTCAGGGCCGGTGATGGGTGTGGCGAGGACGATGTTGATGTCCTTGAACATCCGGGCGCTCTCGACCCACGGGCCGCCGCACGTCTCGATGAAGAGCCGCTCCGGACCCTGCTGGTCGTAGAGGTGCTCGCTGACCACCAGCCGGGGGTAGTCGGAGACGGCATCCACGTTGCGCCAGACCTGGGTGATCCGGTAGCTGCAGGTCGAGCCGTTGTCGATGACGAGGTCCACCTGCTGGCCCACGGCGACGCGGGCGGCGAAGTCCTCCTTGAAGATCGCGGAGCCGTCCCGGTAGGTGTGCCCGTTGGTGAGCACCGTGCCGCTGCCGGATCCCGGCCGGGGCCCCGCGGCATACCAGCCCGCCTTGCGCTGGTCGACCGGAGCGCCGAGCGGCGGCTGGCCGGCAGCGTCGACCGTGCCACGGCGCTCGAGACCGAGGCGCTCGACCGGCGCGTCGACCCCCAGGGCGGGGATGGTCATCCGCGTCGGGGCTCCCGCACGGCACGCGGTGACCATCGGTGGCGCGTCGAGGACGAGCTCGCCGCTCGACTGGCTACGCACCCCCGTGAGGACGAGGACCAGTCCGCTGAGCCCGGCGACGACCGACAGGGTGCGCAGCAGACGGACCGTGCGGGGGATCCGCGTCCGCGGACGGGCGGGCCGCCGGGGCGACCCGCCCGCTCGCACGGAGGTCACGGACGGGCGGCCGCCCGGCGGCGACGCTCGGCCTCGGCCGCCAGCAGGGCGGCGCCGACGACGAGGACGCCGCCTCCGACGAGCCCCATCGGCAGCCCGGTGGAGCCCTCACCGCCGGTCTTCGGCGCCACGGTGCCGGGGGTGCTCCCGGTCGCGGGCGTCGTCGGCGTACCCGTGGTCGTCGACGTGGTGGGCGGGGTGGTCGGGGTCACCGGCGGGGGCGGCGTCGGGGCGCACGCGCCGACGCCGGGGTCCTCCCCACCGATCTGGACGACGATCGACCGACCCTGGGCGTCCTTGAACTGGTCGCCGACGAAGATCTGGCCGGTGTCGCGGCCGGCGATGGCGTTGCCGCTGAACCTCGATGGGGTTCTGACCGGTCTGGAGCCTCTCGTCGACTCCGGGAGTGCCCACGTACTTGCAGACGAAGACCTTGGTGTTGACGTCGGCCGCGTGGGCGGAGCCGGCGGTGGCGGCGACACCGAAGCCGGCCACGGCGAAGGCGGCGCCGGAAATGAGGAGGCGGTGGCGCGTGGTCGCGAAACGAGTGGTGGTCCCCTTTGCTCATGCCGAACCCCGAGATGCTGGCTGGGCTCTGGAGGCCCGGGACGACAGTCACAGAGGCCCCACAGACCACTCTCGTCACACACGCAACATGTCAGGCATCGTGACCAATTCCGTTGCCGACGGCGCGAGACCGCAGACCGCGCGGTCAGGTCACGGCGGGGTCGGCGGCGGCGATGAGCCGGGTGAGGCCGTCGCGCAGCTCCTCGAGCTCGGCCACGTCCATGCCGATCCGGGCGAGGATCGCCGGCGGGACCTGCGTCGCCCGGGCGCGCAGCGCGGTGCCGCGAGGGGTGAGGCGCACGGCCAGTGCGCGCTCGTCGTCGGGGTCGCGCTCGCGCGTCACCAAGCCTCCCCCCTCGAGCCGCTTCAGGAGGGGGGAGAGGGTGGCGGGCTCCAGGCTGAGCCGGCGCCCGAGCTCGGCCACGGTGAGCGGCTCCTGCTCCCAGAGCGCGAGCATGACGAGGTACTGCGGGTGAGTCAGTCCCATGGGGTCGAGCAGCGGCCGGTAGAGGCCGATGACGCGCCGGGACGCGACCGCGAGCGCGAAGCAGACCTGGCGGTCGAGCGCGAGGGGGTCGGCCACCGCCGACGACTGGTCGGGCGGGTCGGGGATGGTGCGCTGCGGCGTCACGGGAAGGCCCTCCTCGGTGTCTGCGGTATCATTAGTGTCCTAACTATAAGGGCACGAAGGATGGAGTGGTTATGCGCGACAGGTCTGACCGGGAGGGGCTCTCGATCGCGTACCGCATCGGCTGGCGGATCCGGTACCTCGGCTGGCACCTCTTCGGCCCCGCCGAGCTGAGCGGTGACCAGGACCCGCACGAGCGGCTGCGGCGCGAGCGCCAGGCCCGGCTCGCGGCCGCGCGACGGGCCCGCGACGAGAAGGTCAGAGGGTCTCGATCGTCGTGACGACTCGTGTCACACCCGCCTCGCGGGGCGTCGAGGAGAAGCCGAAGCGACATGGGGGGTCCACGGGGGCGAGCCGGCCGAGGTCGGCCCCGTCGAAGGTGCCCTGGAGCGACGTGACGGCGTGCAGGTCGGTGGCGCCGTACCACTCCCGCCGACCGGCGCGGGCGCTGCCGCGGGTGCGGACGCCGTCGAGCGCTCGTGCGGCGACCGGGTCGACGGCCGTCGCCCAGGCCGTGCTCGTGGCGACCCGGTGCGGCACCGCGCGCAGCAGCCGCCCGAGGGGGCGCCTGCGGCCGACCCCGACCACGAGGTGGAGCGAGGGACTGGTGAGCCGCCACTCGAGCGCTCCGTCGGGGGACCGCGTCTCCTGCACCGTCACCGGTTCGAGGCGCACCTCGTCGAACACGTAGGTCGACTCGATGACCTCGCGCACCGCGGGGTCGGGGGCGAGGAGCACCCGGTGACCGTCGGCCCGCTCGAGCATCGCGTCGGCGAACGGCCCGATCGGGGTGCGCGCCCAGCTGCCGACGACGATGCGCACACCCGAGGTGCTCCCGACACCGGCGATCTGACCGTGGTAGCGCTCGCGACCCGTGGTGCTCACCGCTCGTGCCCCACTGCGGTCATCATTCGCCTTCCGGGCGGCGCGGCGGGACCCCCGCGGTGCGGAGGGCGCGCCCGACGACGTCGGCCATGGCGGCGTATCCCTTGTCGTTGGGGTGGAACGAGTCGGGGGCGAGCATCCCGCGCCACCCCCGGGGTCCGTGGGCCCGCATGTCGGCCAGGACAACGCGGCCCGATGCGGCCCGCTCGCGGATCAGCGTGTCGACACGGCGTGCCTCGCGGTGGGGGTTGGGCAGGTTCATGACGACGCTGCCCTCGGGCAGCCCGTCGAGCAGCGCCTCGAACCGAGCCGACAGCCCACGCCGGTAGCGCGGGGAGACGACGTCGTTGGAGCCGATGACGACCGTGACGAGTGCAGGTGGGAGCTCGGCCGCGGCGACCGCCGCGAGGGCGGGCAGCTGGGCGTCGAGCACGTCGTCCACCCGGGCTCCCGTCACCGACAGGTTGACCAGGCGGTGGGGCCACCCCTCGGAGGCGAGCCGGGTGGACAGCTGGCCCACCCATCCCTGCTGCGGTGCGGAGGCGCCGATGCCCTGCGTCATCGAGTCTCCTAGGGCGACCCACACCGGGCCCATGCCCGTCAGCGCCTCGCGGTTGGCCTGCAGCCAGTACGCGGCGTAGGGCTCCGTCTGGGCCTGCACCGTCCGGACGCCCGAGAACACCCGGCCCAGCACCTGCACGAGCGGTCCCGGCGGCCGGGGACCGAGGTCGGCCAAGGCGTCGTCGATGATCACGACTCGCCCACCTGCGCCATCCCGGGCCGCAGGGCGAGGGAGACCCCCGCCTGGACGGCCATGAGCGCTGCGAGCACCACCCACACCGCATGGAAGCCGACGGTGGCGTCGCGCACCGCCCCCATGGCCAGCGGGCCGACCGAGGCGACGCCGTAGCCGACGCAGAACCCCATCGCGCTGAGCCCGCCGCTGGCGTGCGGGGTCGCCGCGGAGCGCACGAGCAGGACGAGGGCGAGGGCGAAGGCACTGCCCTGACCGAGGCCCACGAGCACCGCCCACAGCCACGGCGCCCTCTCGGGCGCCACAGCCAGGGCGACGAGCCCGGTGGCCCCGCAGAGGGTGGTCGGGATGAGGAGGAAGCGCAGGTCACGGACGCGGTCGGTGATGGCGGGCACGACGAGCCCGGCCACGATCTGCACGGCGCTGAAGAGCGACAGCAGGTAGCCGGCGTGCTGCCGGTCCCAGCCCAGCTGCTCGTAGGAGGGCGCCAGCCAGGCCAGGGTCGAGTAGAAGGCCCACGACTGGATGACGAGGTAGCCGGCGACGAGCCAGGCGGTGCGGCTGCGCCACGGCAGCCGGGCGCCCACCGACAAGGCGGTCACCTGGGCGCGGTGTACCCAGACCCGACGGGACAGGGGGAGCCACGCGACGACACCCACCAGCCCGACGAGCGACCAGGACGCGAGGGAGCCCTGCCACGACCCGAGTGCCTGGGCCAGCGGCGCCGAGAGGGCGGCGGATGCGGTGGCCCCGCCCATGAGGGCGAGCATGTAGACGCCGGTCACCAGCCCGACCCGCTCGGGCGGGAACATCGTCTTGACCAGCCGCGGCAGCAGGGTGCCGGAGATGGCGATGCCCACGCCGAGGACGAGGGTCGCGGCGTACAGGACCGCGAGGTTGGCCCCCCACAGGCGCAGCGCGGAGCCCAGCCCGGCGAGCACCGTGGCGGCGAGCACGACCGGCGCGGAGCCCCACTTCGTGCTGGCCCAGTGGGCCACGGGGGCGAACAGCCCCATGCAGAGCACCGGAAGGGTCGTCAGCACCCCGATGGCGGCGTTGCTCAGCCCGAGCTCGCCCGAGATGAGCCCGACGAGGGGAGGCACGCCGGCGAGGCCGACGCGCAGGTTGGCGGCCACGGCGATGAGCCCGACGGTGAGGGCCCAGGTGGGGGGCAGCCACGGGTAGGCCGGGCCGCGCGCGGACGCCGCGACGGCGCCGGCTGGCCCGGCTGGCACGGTGCTCGACATGGTGCGGCCAGTCTCACACGCGCCACCGACGCCCGGGCCGGGACGCCGGTGACGGGGCGCCGGTGACGGGCCGCCGTTGCCGGGACCCCGGTTCAGGGACTCAGAACCGGGAGGTCTCCAACAGGAGGTCGGCCCGGGCCCGGGTGCCGTCGGCGGCGAAGAGGGCGTCCTCCTGGGCGGCCCACCGCTCCCAGTTGGGCCGGTAGGCCTCCCCGTCGCGGGCGATGCCGCGCTCGAACCGCACGTCGCGGCGGGCCTCGACCCAGACGCATACCGAGGCGTAGTCGCCGGCCGGACGGGCGCTCGACCCCACCCCCTCCAGCACGAGCAGCGCGGTCGCGGGGACGGTGGTCATGCCCACCCACCGGTCGCGCACCCAGCTCCAGCGCCGGTATGCCGCGGCCTCCCCCCGCGACAGCGGCTCCAGCACCTGGGTGGTCACGAGGGGCACGACGTCCGCCAGGCCGTCCCAGCCGGGGACGAGGTCGTCGATGTGCAGGACCTGGGCGTCGAGGGCGGTGGCGAGGGCGGTGGCGAACGTCGACTTGCCGGCCGCGCTCGGTCCGTCGACGGCCACGACCCGCACCGGGCCGCAGGCCGGCGGACGGGCCCGGACGAGGCGCACCACCTCGACGACGGCGGCCGCAGGGTCACGCGTCACCGGCGGGGTCGGGGTCATGGCCGGGAGAGTAGCGGCGGCTCGCTAGCGTGGTCGTCCATGAGCGTCGCCACCCGCGTCATCGCCTGCCTCGACGTCGACGCCGGGCGGGTCGTCAAGGGGGTCAACTTCCAGGGGCTGCGCGACGCCGGAGACCCCGTGGAGCTGGCGAAGACCTACGACGCCCAGGGCGTCGACGAGCTGACGTTCCTCGACGTCACCGCCAGCAGCTCCGACCGGTCGACGACCTACGAGATCGTCACGCGCACCGCCGAGCAGGTGTTCATCCCCCTGACCGTCGGCGGCGGCGTGCGGTCCGTCGACGACGTCGACCGGCTGCTGCGGGCCGGGGCCGACAAGGTGGGCATCAACACGGCGGCCATCGCCCGCCCGGAGCTCGTCAGCGAGATCGCCGACCGGTTCGGGGCGCAGGTGCTCGTGCTCTCCGCCGACGTGCGGCGTCGGCTCGGCGACCACGGGCGGCCCACCGACGACTTCGTCATGACGACGCACGGCGGCCGCACTCCGGTCGACCTCGACGCGGTGGAGTGGTGCGCTCGGGCGGCCGGGCTGGGGGCGGGCGAGATCCTGCTCAACTCGATGGACGCCGACGGCACCCGGGACGGGTTCGACCTCGAGCTCATCCGGAGGGTGCGGGCGGAGGTGTCGGTGCCGATCGTCGCGAGCGGAGGGGCCGGCCGGGCCGAGGACTTCGCCCCGGCGGTGGCCGCCGGGGCCGACGCCGTGCTCGCCGCCAGCGTCTTCCACTTCGGCGACCTCACCGTGGGCGACGTCAAGCAGGCGATGCGCGCCGCCGGGGTCACGGTGCGCTGAGGCCGTTCCGCGTCAGCCTCACCCGAGCCCGAGGTTCGCGGCCTCCATCTCCTGCACCGCGTCGGGCGGTCCGTCGACCTCGACGTCGGCCACTCGGGACCGACCGCTCGCGAAGAGGGTGAGCTCACCCGGAGCCCCCCGCAGCACGACGGTGCCGAGGTCGGTGGGCTTCTTCGCCACGTGCCGCCCGAACCCCTCGGCGACGAGCACGACCCCGATGGGCACGCCGCGGAAGAACAGCCGCGACCCGCCCTTCAGCGCGTCCCAGAGGGCGCGACCGAGGCCGACGTCGAGGGTGCGGTGCTCCGCTCCGGGCTGGGCCCGCAGGACGTCCTCGTGGTGGATGAAGAACTCGCCGAGGTTGACGACCTCGTCGAGCCGCTCGATGCGCATCGGCGACAGCCGCGGCGGCCCCTGGCGGACCCGCTCGACGAGCGGCTCCCAGTCGCCGTCGGCGGTGCGGCGCATCGCCGTCTCGAGTCGCCCTTTGAGCAGGGGCACGACCAGCCCCGCGGCCAGGTCGGGCCGGGAGTCCCGGATCACCAGGTGGGCCGCGAGGTCGCGGGTGAGCCACGGGTCGTCGAGGGTGGGGGCGTCGGGGCCGAGGCGCAGGAACGTCGTGCAGATCGCCTGCCGCTCCTGATGCGCATACGAGGTCATCGGGACATCGTGTCAAAGGGGTCGAGCGCGGCCGGACGCCCCCCGTACGATCGCCCGTCATGACCAGCAGCGACTCGCGTCCGGAGCCGTCGCAAGCGGCGGTGCGGCTCGTCCGTCCCGATGTCGCGCGTCAGGGCGAGCTGCTCGCGATGATGGACGAGTTCGCCACCGACCGCATCGACGGCGGCGCGATGGGCAGCCAGACCGTCGACGAGCTCAGGGACCCGGTCACCTTCCGCGACTGGGTCGAGATGCTGGCCCGCCACGAGGAGGGCGTGGGCCTGCCCGCCGACCTCGTCGCGAGCACCTCGCGGTGGGTCGAAGCGGACGGCAGGCTGGTGGGGTTCGTCTCGCTTCGGCACGACCTCAACGCCTTCCTGCTCGACCAGGGCGGTCACATCGGGTATGCCGTCCGGCCGTCCGCCCGCGGCCACGGGCTAGCGACCGCCGCCACGCGGCTCATGCTCGAGGAGTGCCGACGGCGGGGCGTCGACCCGGTGCTCATCACGTGCGACGACGACAACGGGGCGTCGGCGGCGGTCATCGAACGGTGCGGGGGGGTGCTCGAGGACGTGCGCCGGGGCAAGCGCCGCTACTGGGTGACCGTCGGCGTCTGAGCCGGCGGGTGAGGCCCCCACACGTCGTCCCCGGGGCCGGACCTGATGGGGTAGGTGGATGACCAACGACTACCGCGAACCCGCCGTCGACGTCACCGGCGGCCGGATGCCGCTGCTCGGCTTCGGCACCTGGCAGATCGACGACGCCGAGGCGCCGGCCGCCGTCAGCACCGCCCTCGAGCTCGGCTACCGCCACATCGACACCGCGACCGGCTACGACAACGAGGCCGGCGTCGGCCGGGCCATCGCCGCCTCCGGCCTGCCCCGCGAGACGGTGTTCGTCACGACCAAGCTGCCGCCGGACCACGCGGGCCGGGAGCGGCGCACCATCGAGGAGAGCCTCACCAAGCTCGGTCTGGACCACGTCGACCTCTGGCTCGTCCACTGGCCGCCGAACCGGTCGGCGTCGCCCGAGGTGTGGCAGGAGGTCGTCCGCGCGCAACAGGACGGCCTGGCCACCGCCGTCGGCGTCAGTAACTACTCGCTGGCCCAGATCGACGAGCTGACCGCCGCCACCGGTGTGACGCCCGCGGTGAACCAGATCCGGTGGAGCCCCGCCATCCACGACGCCTCGGTCGCCGGGGGCCTGCAGGAGCGCGGCGTCGTCCTCGAGGGCTACAGCCCGTTCAAGGCCGCCGACCTCGACGACCCGACCCTGGTGCGGGTGGCCGAGGCGCACGACGCGTCGACCGCCCAGGTCATCGTCGCGTGGCACGTGGCCCACGGCTACGTCGTCATCCCGAAGTCGACGAGGCGCGAGCGCATCGAGAGCAACGCGGCCGGGGCGCGCATCGAGCTGTCGCCCGAGGAGGTCTCGGCGCTCGACGGGCTCGCGGGCTGACCGCGGCCCCGTGGGGGGCTCGGCCGGCGGGTGGCGTCCGCCGGCCGGTCAGGGGACCCAGACGCTGTGGTCGTGCGCGAAGACCACGGCCCGGGGGTCGAGGTCCTGCAGGGTCGCCATCCACTCCGGCGGTACGGGCAGCGGCGGGGTATGCCGGTCGCGCCGGGCCCGCACCGCCAGGGCGTCCGCGGCATACGCCGTAGCCGTGTCGTGGCTCTGGCCGGCGAGCACGACGGTGCCGTCGGGCAGGCGGACGACCAGGGACTGGTGACCGTCGGTGTGGCCCGGGGTGGGCAGCACCGTCATACCGGGGCACACATCGGCCGAGCCGTCGAGCTCGACGAACCGCGACTCCTCCAGCAGCTCGGGGAGGGTGTAGTCCGGGGTGGTGCGGGCTGCGGCCAGCTCCGCCCGCTGCACGAACGTCGGCTGCCGGCCCAGCTGCGGGTTGCCCCCGCAGTGGTCGAAGTGCAGGTGGCAGTTCACGACGTGGGTGACTTCATCGGGTTCGATACCGCTGTGCCGCAACGCTTCCCGCAGGGCGCGCAGACGGGGGCGGTAGTGGGCGTCCACGTCCGGGTGCGACCCCATGCCGGTGTCGAAGAGCGCGACCGCGGAGCCGAGGCGCACGACGTAACCGAGGACGGCCTCGACCCGGGGCGCACCCGTGCCCGTCTCGGAGGCGGGCCGCACGAAATAGCCATGGTCGACGCGCCGGACCGCGCCCACGGCAAGGTCGAGGGGTGACGTCACCTCAAGCCCCCTCGGCCCGGTAGGTGCGCCGGTAGGCCAGCGGCGGCATCCCCACCGCCGAGGTGAGGTGCTGTCGCAACGAGGCCGCGGTGCCGAACCCGGCGCGGGCCGCCACGCGGTCGACCGGGAGGTCGGTGGTCTCGAGCAGGTGGCGCGCGCGGTCGACGCGCACCCGCAGGAGCCAGCTGCCGGCCGTCTCGCCGGTCTCCTCGCGGAACCGGCGCGTGAAGGTGCGCACGCTCATCCCTGCGCGCGCCGCGAGGTCGGCGAGGGAGGCCGGCTCGTCCAGGTGCGCCAGCACCCAGGCGCGGGCGGGGCCGGTGCCCTCGTCGTCGGTGTCGGGCACGGGCCGCTCGATGAACTGGGCCTGGCCGCCCGCCCGCCACGGCGCGACGACGGCGCCCCGGGCCACCCGGTTGGCGACATCGGAGCCGAGGTCGCGGCGAAGCACGTGCAGCAGCAGGTCGATGCCCGCGGCGTTGCCGGCCGAGGTGAGGATGTCGCCGTTGTCGACGTAGAGGACATCGGGGTCGAGGAGCACCCGCGGGAAGAGCCGCCGGAAGTGCTCGGCGTGCGCCCAGTGGGTCGTCGCCGGCAGCCCGTCCAGCATCCCCGTCGCCGCCAGGACGAACGCTCCCGTGCAGATCGACAGCCAGCGCACCCCAGGCCGCGCCGTGGCCAGCAGGGCGGCCAGGTCGTCGGGCAGCCGGCCGTCACCCGCCGCGTGGCGGTCGACGATGCCGGGCACCACGACCGTGTCGGCGGTCGCCAGCACGGAGCTCGGATGGGTCGGCGTGACGGCGTACCCCGCCGACGTCGTGATCGGCCCGTCGTCGACGGTGACGGTGAGCACCTCGTACGCCGGGACGGCCGGAGGCGTGTAGGCCCCGGTCCCCGGCCAGGCCGGGTCGATGGCGCTCGCGGTGAAGAACCGGTGAGGCAGGCCCAGCTCGAAGGCGACGACGCTCGGCAGCGCCAGGACGACGACCCGGTGCGGGCGCCGGGTGGGGCGGGCTGGCGGGCGGATGGACATGGCCGGATCTTTACACATCGTGTCCGCCAGGCCACTCGTCTCCCGTCGTACCGGTCGGTCAGGATGGGCCCCGTGGCCCAGACCGAACCCCTGCACGGCACCGGCGCGCCCGCCGCCGGCCCCCAGCGCATACCGCCGCGCATCCACCCGGCGTGGTGGGTGGCCGGGGTCGCGTTCCTCACGGCGATCGGGGCGGCCGGGTTCCGCTCGACGCCCGGGGTGCTCATCACCCCGCTGCACGACGAGTTCGGCTGGCCGATCGGCCTCATCGGGCTGGCCGTCTCGGTCAACCTCGTCCTCTTCGGCCTCACGGCCCCCTTCTCGGCCGCCCTCATGGAGCGCTTCGGCATCAAGCGGGTCGTCGCCACGGCCCTCGTCCTCGTCAGCGTCGGGTCGCTGCTCCCCGTCTGGATGACCTCGTCGTGGCACCTCATCCTCTGCTGGGGGATCCTCGTCGGGCTCGGCACCGGGGCGATGTCGATGTCGCTCGTGGCCGTCGTCACGACCCGCTGGTTCGTCAAGAGCCGTGGTCTGGTCAGCGGTGTGCTCACGGCTGCGGGCGCCACCGGGCAGCTCGCCTTCCTGCCCCTGCTCGCGTGGCTGGCCGAGAACCACGGCTGGCGCTCGGCCGCCATCGCCACCGCCTCGTGCGCGCTCCTCGTGGTGCCGCTCGTCCTGTGGCGCTTCCACGACCACCCCCGCGTGCTGGGGCTCACGGCGTACGGCGCCCCCGCCGACGAGCCCGTCAGCCCCCGTCCGACCCTGCACGCCAACCCGGCCCGGGTCGCCCTGTCGACCCTGCGGGAGGCGAGCCGGCGCGGAGTCTTCTGGCTGCTCGCGGGCAGCTTCGCGGTGTGCGGGGCCTCGACCAACGGGCTCGTCGGCACCCACTTCATCCCCGCCGCCCACGACCACGGGATGCCGCAGACCGCCGCCGCGTCGCTGCTGGCCGTCGTCGGGATCTTCGATATCGTCGGCACGATCTTCTCCGGCTGGCTGACCGACCGCTACGACCCGCGCTTCCTCCTCGCCATGTACTACACGCTCCGGGGCGCCTCGCTCTTCGTGCTGCCCTCACTGTTCGGCGACGCGGTGCACCCGAGCATGCTCGTGTTCATCCTCTTCTACGGGCTCGACTGGGTGGCCACGGTGCCCCCGACGATGGCGCTCTGCCGCAACGCCTTCGGGGATCGCGGCCCGGTCGTCTTCGGGTGGGTCTTCGCCTCCCACCAGCTCGGGGCCGCCGCCGCGGCGCTCGGCGCGGGCCTCGTGCGCGACCAGCTCGGCACCTACGACCTGGCCTGGTATGCCGCGGGCGCCCTCTGCGTCGTCGCCGCCTCGTTCTGCGTCGCCATCCGCTACCGGCCCGCGCCGGTGGACGCCCCCGTCTGAGGGCGCCCCCGGGGAACCGGGCCCACGAGAACCGGCGACCGGGCATACCTCGGAGGCGCTGTCGGTTGGTCATGAGAGGCTCGTGAGCCGGGCGGCCGTCGTGCCGTCCGCCGCGCGCCCCGACAGGGGGTGGCGCCGTCGCGCTCCCGGCCGACTGCCCTTCAGTACGGTCCCGAACGTCCGCTAGGAGATCCACTCGTGTCCACGCTCGGCCCGGTCGCCTCGACCTCCTCCCTGCGCGCGGGCTTCCGCGTCATCGGGCGGGGGATGTCCGAGCAGCGGGGATGGATCACCCTGGCCATCGTCGGCAGCACCGTCTACGGGATCCTCACGGGCGGCACGGCCTGGGTCATCGGCCGGGTCGTCCACGACACCGTCTCGCCGGCGATCGCGGCCCGGTCGGTCACCGTCGCCCAGCTCACCGGGGCGGGGCTGCTGCTCGGCGGGGTCGTCATGGCCAACGTCATCGGCATCGTCGTGCGGCGGCTGGCCGCCGGGGTCGCGGTCTACAACCTCGGCGCCAGCTACCGCCGCCGAGTGACCCGCCAGTACCTCCGCCTGCCGCTCGCGTGGCACCACCGGCACCCGTCGGGCCAGCTGCTCTCCAACGCGAACTCCGACGTCGAGTCGATGTGGAACGTCTTCCAGCCGCTGCCGATGGCGTTCGGCGTCATCGTCATGCTCGTCTTCGGCGCGGTGCAGATGTTCCTCGTCGACCCGTTCCTCGCGGCGATCGGCATGACCGTCTTCCCGGGCCTCTTCGCGGTCAACCTCGTCTTCCAGCGGAAGATGTCGCCCAAGGTCACCCGGGTGCAGCAGCTGCGCGCCGAGGTGTCCGAGGTCGCCCACGAGAGCTTCGAGGCCGCCCTCGTCGTCAAGAGCCTCGGCCGCGAGGACCAGGAGGCCGCCCGCTTCACGACGACCACGCACGACCTGCGCGACGCCAACATCGCCGTGGGCCGCACCCGTGGGGTGTTCGACCCGGCGATCGAGGCCATCCCGACGCTCGGCACCCTCGCCGTGCTCGCGGTCGGCGTGTGGCGGGTCAGCACCGGCCACCTCACGGCCGCCGAGGTCGTGCAGATCGCCTACCTGTTCTCCATCCTCGCCTTCCCGGTGCGCGCCCTCGGCTGGGTGCTCGCCGAGCTGCCCCGATCCGTGGTCGGCGCCGACCGGGTCGACGGGGTGCTCAACGCCACCGGCTCCATGGAGCACGGCGACCAGGACGTCCCGGCCTCCGGCGCGAGCCGGCTGTCCCTCGACGGGGTCTCGTACGCGTACCACGTCGACCTCGACGACGGTGCGGTCGGGCGCAACGCGGCCCTCACCGACGTCACGCTCGAGGTCCCCGCAGGAGGGACGACCGCGCTGGTGGGCCCCACCGGCTCGGGCAAGTCCACCCTCACCAACCTCATGGTCCGCCTCGTCGACCCCGACTCGGGAGCGGTGCGCGTCGACGGCATCGACCTGGCCGAGGTCCGCCGCGGTGGCCTGTCCGACGTCGCGGCCCTCGTGGCCCAGCAGACCTTCATGTTCGACGACACGGTGCGCGGCAACGTCACCCTCGGGGTCGAGCGCTCCGACGACGAGGTGTGGCGGGCGCTGCGCGTCGCGCAGGGCGAGGGGTTCGTCCGCCGGCTGCCCGACGGTCTCGAGACCCGCGTGGGGGAGCGGGGCGCCAGCCTGTCTGGCGGTCAGCGTCAGCGGATCGCGTTGGCCCGGGCGGTCATCCGTGAGCCGCAGCTGCTCGTCATGGACGACGCCACCTCGGCCGTCGACCCCGCGGTCGAGCAGCAGATCCTCGCGGCGCTCCGCGAGGCCAGCTCCGGCACCACCGTGCTCGTCGTCGCCTACCGGATGGCCACGATCGCGCTCGCCGACGACGTCGTCTACCTCGAGGAGGGGCGCGTCGTCGACCATGGCACGCATACCGAGCTGCTCGGCCGGTGCGTCGGCTACCAGCGGCTCGTCACGGCGTATGCGCGGGAGGCGGCCGAGCGTGCCGCCGTCGCCGCCGACGAGGAGTCGGCCGGGCGCACGCCCGAGCCCGTGGGGGCCGGCCGATGAGCCTGCGCTCCGCCCCGGTCACCGACCACTCCGGCATCGCGTCCGGCCGCGACCTCACGACGTGGGCGACGCTCAAGCGCGGCGTCGAGCTGTCCCCCGAGCTGCGCAAGGGCATCGGGGTGACGGTGGCCCTGGCCGTCCTGTCGACCCTCGGCAAGGTCATGGTCCCGTTCGTCGTCCAGCGCACCACCGACGAGGGGATCCTCGGTGGCGGGGGCCCCGACGCCGGCATCGTCCTGCGCTACGTGCTCGTCGCCATCGTGGGCGTGGCCGTCACCGCGGTCAGCTCCTACCTCGTGAACGTCCGGCTGTTCACCGCCTCGGAGAACGGGCTGTCGACGTTGCGCATCCGCGCCTTCCGGCACATCCACGACCTGTCCATGCTCACCCAGAACACCGAGCGGCGGGGCTCGCTCGTCTCGCGGGTGACCTCCGACGTCGACACCATCTCGATGTTCGTCCAGTTCGGCGGGCTCATGCTCATGGTCAACCTCGCCCAGCTGACGCTCGCGACGGTGCTCATGGTCATCTACAGCCCTCCGCTGGCCGCGGTCGTCTGGGTCTGCTTCCTCCCGCTGTTCTTCATCATCCGCCGGTTCCAGGGCATCGTCGGGCGCGCCTACACGATGGTGCGCGAGCGGGTCGGCGACATGCTCGCGGCCATCTCCGAGGCCGTCGTCGGCGCGTCGACGATCCGGGCGTACGGCGTGGAGGCGCGCACCTCCGCCCGCATCGACGCCGCCGTCGACGCCCACCGCCGCTCCGCGATCCGGGCGCAGATGCGGGCGGTGATGGCCTTCACGTCCGGCCAGCTCGTCTCCGGCCTGACCACGGTGGTCGTCATCATCGTCGGCACCCTCCTCGCGGTGCACGGACGGCTGACCCTCGGCGAGCTGCTGGCCTTCCTCTTCCTCGTCAACCTCTTCACCATGCCGGTGCAGCAGGCCACCGAGATCCTCAACGAGATGCAGAACGCCGTGGCCGGCTGGCGTCGCGTCATCGGGATCATCGACACGACCGCCGACGTCGCCGACCCGGGGGAGTCCGGGGTCGAGCTGCCCCGCGGTCCGATCACCGTCGGGTTCGACGGCGTCTCCTTCGCCTACCCCGGCGGTGACACCGTGCTCCACGACGTCAACCTGCGCATCGCCCCCCGCTCGCGGGTGGCCATCGTCGGGGAGACCGGGTCGGGCAAGTCCACCCTCGCCAAGCTGCTCACCCGCCTCATGGACCCCAGCGACGGAGCCGTGACGATCGACGGCGTCGACCTGCGCACCGTGCGGTTCGGGTCGCTGCGCAACCGGGTCGTGCTCGTGCCACAGGAGGGGTTCCTCTTCGACGCCTCGCTGCTCGACAACATCCGTTTCGGCGCTCCCGACGCCACCGAGGACGACGTGCGGCTCACCCTCACGGAGCTCGGCCTCGACTCCTGGCTCGCCTCCCTGCCCCAGGGCCTGGCCACCGACGTCGGCCAGCGCGGCGAGTCGATGTCGGCCGGGGAGCGGCAGCTGGTCGCGCTCGCCCGCGCCTACCTCGCCGACCCCGACCTGCTCGTGCTCGACGAGGCGACCTCGGCCGTCGACCCCTCCACCGAGGTCCGCATCCAGCGCGCCCTCGACAGCCTCACCCGGGGCCGCACGTCGATCGCCATCGCCCACCGGCTGTCCACCGCCCAGGCGGCCGACGAGGTCATCGTCGTCGACGACGGCCGCATCGTCGAGCGCGGACCGCACACCGACCTCGTCGAGAACGACGGGGTGTATGCGCGTCTGCACGCCTCCTGGGTCACCCAGCAGACCGCCTGACCGAGGCAGACCGGGACGGGAGTCCCCCGGTCGGGATCCCGCCGCCCGGACTCCCGAACCAACCCCCGCCACCGGTGCGGGACACTGGGTGCGTGACCGAGAACGCCACGGCGACCCAGCTCGACCCCGACGTCGCCGCGCTTCTGACGCGCGACGCCGCCGGCCTCGTCGCGGCGGTCGTCCAGCAGCACGACACCGGCGAGGTGCTCATGGTGGGCTGGATGAACGACGAGGCGCTGGCGCGCACGCTGACGACCGGGCGGGTCACCTTCTGGTCGCGCAGCCGGCAGGAGCTGTGGCGCAAGGGCGACACCTCCGGGCATACCCAATGGGTGCAGTCGGTCGCCCTCGACTGCGACGGCGACGCCCTGCTCGTGCGCGTCGACCAGGTCGGCCCGGCGTGCCACACCGGGGCGCACTCGTGCTTCGACACCCACCCGCTCGCTGCCGTGACGGCCGACCGGGCCGACCGGGCCGACCGGGCCGACCGGGCCGACCGGGCCGTCAGGGCCGTCAGTGGCGACCGGGACCGCGCCGATGGCTGACGTCGCCGCCGACCTGAGCTGGGGCCGCACCTGGCCCCGGCTGGACCTCTTCACCGAGCTCGCCCGCGAGCGCCGGGTCATCCCCGTCGTGCGCCGCCTGCTCGCCGACGCCGAGACGCCCCTCAGCCTCTACCGCAAGCTCGCCCAGGACGCGCCGGGCACGTTCCTCCTGGAGTCGGCCGAGCACGGGGGCGTCTGGTCGCGTTACTCCATCGTCGGCGCCCGCGCCCGGGCGACCCTCACCGAGCGCGACGGGCAGGCCCACTGGGTGGGCGAGCCGCCCGTCGGCGTCCCCACCGACGGCGACCCCACCGAGGCCCTGCGGCTCACCCTGGAGGCGCTGGCCACCGACCCCATCGACGGCCTCCCGCCCCTCATCGGGGGGATGGTCGGCGTCATCACCTACGACGCGGTACGCCGCTGGGAGCACGTCCCGGACAACGGTCGCGACGAGCTCGACCTGCCCGAGCTCGCGATGCTCCTCGCCACCGACCTCGCGGTGCTCGACCACTCCGACGGCTCGCTGCTGCTCGTGGCCAACGCCGTCAACTACGACGCCACCGACGAGCGGGTCGAGTGGGCGTGGGCCGACGCCGTCGACCGGCTCGACGCGATGACGGCTGCGCTGGCCGCCCCTGCTGAGAGCACCGTCGCCGTCATCGAGCCGGTGCCGGCCGACCTCACCAGCTCGCACACCCCGGAGCAGTTCCACGACATGGTGGAGCGGGCCAAGGAGGACATCCGGGCGGGCGAGGCGTTCCAGATCGTGGTCTCGCAACGGTTCTCGCTGCCGTGCCCCGCCCCGACGCTCGACGTCTACCGCGCGCTCCGGGCGTCCAACCCCAGTCCTTACATGTACCTGCTGCGCCTGCCCCACCCCGACGGGTCGGTCTACGACATCGTCGGGTCGAGCCCCGAGGCGCTCGTCAAGGTCACCGGCTCGCGGGTCGTCACCCACCCCATCGCCGGCTCCCGGCCGCGGGGGAAGACCCCGGAGGACGACGTCCGGCTCGCCGAGGAGCTGCTCGCCGACGACAAGGAGCGCGCCGAGCACCTCATGCTCGTCGACCTCTCCCGCAACGACCTCCAGCGGGTCTGCGGCGCCGGCACCGTCGACACCGTCGAGTTCATGACGACGCGGCGCTACAGCCACATCATGCATCTGGAGTCGACGGTCGTCGGCGAGCTGCGCCCCGACCGCACGGCCTACGACGCCCTCGTCGCGACCTTCCCCGCCGGCACCCTCAGCGGGGCGCCGAAGCCACGCGCCATGGCGCTCATCGACGACTACGAGGGTCTGCGCCGCGGGGTCTACGGCGGGGTCATCGGCTACCTCGACTTCGCCGGCGACCTCGACACCGCGATCGCCATCCGCACCGCGGTGATCAAGGACGGCGTCGCCTACGTGCAGGCGGGCGCCGGCATCGTCGCCGACTCCGTGCCGCAGCTCGAGCTCGAGGAGACCCACCACAAGGCGGCTGCGGTCGTGCGAGCGGTCCGGGCCGCATCGGGTATGCGTGCGCCGGAGCCCGGCGCCCTCGGCCGCATCGCGGCGTCGTGGGACGGCTGAGGATGCCCGTCCATGGCTGAGGAGACCGGGCGGCCCGCCCGCCTCACGAGCAAACGCGTCGTCTCGGCTCTCGTGACCGTCCCCGCGCTCGTCGTCCTGCTGGCCGCCACGCGCACCTGGCTCACCGGACGCTCCACCGAGCCGCTGCTCGGCGGCGGTGCGGTGACGGCGACGGGCTCCCAGGTCGCACCCGGTGTCGCGGCGCTCGCCGGGGTCGCCCTCGTCGCCCTCGTCGCCACCCTCACGGCCGGCCCGCGGCTGCGCCGCGTGGCCGCTGCGGTCATCCCCCTCGCCGCCGTCGGCGCCCTCCTGCTCGCCGTCGTCCCCCTCCTGCAGCCCGAGGCGGCGCTCGGGCGGGTGGCCGCGGCCGGGCTGGGGCGCACCGGCGAGGTGCGCACGACCGCCGACGTGTCGGTCTGGGCCTGGGTGGCCGTCCTCGGGGCCGTGGTGCTCCTGGCCGTCGCCCCCGTGGCCGTCATCGCGGCCGGACGCTGGGCGGGGCTGTCCAGCCGGTTCGAGGCTCCGCAGGGCGTGGACCTCGCGGCCGCACCCGGGCCGCGCTCGATGTGGGACGAGGTGTCGCAGGGACGCGACCCCACGACGCGTCCCGACCCCCCGGACGAGCGGCGGCCGACCTGACACAATGACGCCGGGCCCACGGCGGCACGGCACCCCGCCGCCCGCCCGTCAGTGGCCCCGTCAAGACCCCAGACCCGCCAGCAGCACGCCCAGCACCCGCCAGCAGCACGCATACGGCAAGGAGAGCCCGTCCATGACGGCACCGTCGCCCCGCCCGTCCGGCTCCGAGCCTCTCGAGTCCCTCGAGCCCGACACCGATCCCGCGCGCGAGACCGCCGCGGCGGGCCCGGCGCCCGCCGGCCGGCACGCCACCGGGTCCTCCGCCCCCGGGCCCGCGGCGCACGCCGAGGAGGAGGAGCACGAGAGCCACGGGCACAGCACCGCGGCCTGGACCGCCGTCGGCGTCATCCTTGTCGGCTCGCTGGTCATGTCGCTCGCGGTGATCATCCCGTCGGTGCTGTGGTTCGTCATCGGGGCCGTCATCGTCATCCTCGGCGCGGCCAGCGGGAAGGTGCTCGCGATGGCCGGCTACGGCGCGAAGGCGAGCACGCACGAGGCCGCCCACGCGAGCGGCGCCGCGCAGGCCGATCTGCCGGGCCGCAGCCAGCACGACTCCGGTACGCAGTAGCGCGAACGGGACCCGCGCCTCCCCGACGCCCCCCTGCCTTATAGGTGCTCGCGGCCCGCCCCGCCAGCCGACACGCCCGCCGACCCGCCCGAAGCGGGGCGAAAAGTGCGTCCGGGCCGCTAGGTTCGTCGTGTCGCTTTCGAGGGGGTGCACGGAACCCACTCATTCCGTTCAGAGAGAGGCCCGACATGTCCTACGGATCCACGCCCCCTCCGGGCGAAGACCGACCCGATCCCACCCAGAACCCCGACGAGCAGCGCTCGGGCGGCTACGGCTCGCCGCCGCCGCCCCCGCCGCAGTACGGCTCCGGTCCGGCCGACGCGCCCGCCCCGTCGGGCCCCTCCGGCTACGACGCGCCGCCGCCCCCGCCCGCCCCGGGCTACGGCCAGCCGCCCGCCGCCGGTGGCTACGGCCAGGCCCCCCCGCCGCCCGCGGCGGAGCAGCCCGGCTACGGCGCGGCGCCCGCCTACACCGGTCCCTACGAGCAGGGCAGCAGCGTCGGCACCCTCGCCCAGTGGCCGCAGCGCGCGCTCGGCTGGCTCATCGACTTCGTCGCCCTCGCCATCCCCGGCTACATCCTCTACGCCATCGGCGGCCCGAAGGTCGACTCGACCACCGGCGTCACGACGGGGCCGAACTTCTTCTACTACCTCGGTGTCCTCTACTTCATCGCGCTGTCGGTGTACAACCGCTGGTACCGCGGCGGCACGACCGGCCAGACCATCGGCCGCGGCGTGGCCGGCGTCAAGCTCGTCAAGGAGTCGACCGGCCAGCCGATCGGCATGGGCATGGCGTTCGTCCGCGACATCGCCCACATCGTCGACAGCATCATCTGCTACATCGGCTGGCTGTTCCCGCTGTGGGACAGCAAGCGCCAGACGCTGGCCGACAAGATCGTCAGCACCGTCGTCGTGACGGCGCCCAAGGGCTGACCCTGCTCGCCCTGACCCACCCGGTGCCCGGGCCCGCGACACCTGCCAGACCGTCGCGGGCCCGGGCTCTCGGCGTCCACGCCGCGGGGGCGGCCGTCGTCGCGGCCGCCACGGCGCGCCTGTACGCCACCGGTGGGTATGCCGTCGTGCCCGGCGACCTGCTGTCCTGTCCGTTCCACGCGCTTTCCGGGCTGTGGTGCCCGTTCTGCGGGGGGCTGCGGTGCGTGGCCGCCCTCGCGCACGGTGACGTCGCCGCCGCCGCCTCCTCCAACCTCGTGGTCACCGCGCTCCTGCCGGTCGTGCTGCTCGGCTGGCTCCGGGTCGTCCTGGGGCTCGTCGTCCCGGTTCCCCGTGGTCGAGCCGCCGCGCCGCTGCGGATCGGCAACCGCGGCTGGCTCGTCCTGTTCGCCGTCCTGACCGTCTTCACGGTGTGGCGCAACCTCCCCGGTCTCCCGCTCGGCGCCTACCTCGCCCCCTGAGCCCTGCGAGACCTGAGCCGGTGGCCGGGTCCTGCGCGACCGGCATACAGCCGCCGTCGTCCCCCCGGGGCAGCGCCCCGTAGCCTTGATGCGTGTCCGACGCCCGCGAACCCACCGTCCTCGACGAGATCATCCGGGGCGTGCGCGCCGACCTCGAGCCGCGGGTGGCCCGGGTGCCGTGGCCGCAGCTGCAGGAGCAGGCCGCCGAGGTCAGCGCCCGGCGTCCGGCCGTCGACGCCGAGGCTGCGCTCCGGGCCGCGCCCGGCCTCGCGGTCATCGCCGAGGTGAAGCGGGCCAGCCCGAGCAAGGGGGCCCTCGCCGACATCGCCGACCCGGCCACCCTCGCGGCCGCCTACGCCGCCGGCGGGGCCAGCGTCGTCAGCGTCCTCACCGAGGGCCGCCGGTTCTCCGGCAGCCTCGACGACCTCGCCGCCGTGCGGGCCGAGGTGTCGATCCCCGTGCTGCGCAAGGACTTCCTCGTCACGCCCTACCAGGTCGCGGAGTCGCGGGCCTGGGGCGCCGATGTCGTCCTGCTCATCGTCGCCGCCCTGTCGCAGGGTGACCTGGTGGCGATGCGGGAGCAGGCGGAGGCTCTCGGCATGACCGCCCTGGTGGAGGTGCACGACGAGGAGGAGACCCGCCGCGCCGTCGACAGCGGGGCCCGGGTGGTCGGCGTCAACGCACGCGACCTGCGCACCCTGGAGATCGACCGCACGACCTTCGCCCGGCTCCGCCCCCTCATCCCCGACGACGCCGTCACGGTGGCCGAGTCGGGCGTGCGCGACCTCGACGACGTGCGGGCCTACGCCGAGGCCGGCGCCCGCGCCGTGCTCGTGGGCGAGGCCCTCGTCACCGGCGGTGACCCGGCCGCCGCCGTCGCCGCCTTCGCCGCCGTCCCCGTCACCGAAGGGAGCCGGGCATGACCGCCCCGGTCGACACCAACCCCACCAGCACCAGCCCCGCCGGCCCCGGCGCGCCGACGGCCGCCACCAGCACCACCACCGCGGGCCGGTTCGGTGCCTTCGGCGGGCGCTACGTGCCCGAGGCCCTCATCCCCGCCCTCGAGCAGCTCGACGAGGTGCGCCTCAAGGCGATGGTCGACCCGGAGTTCGTCGGTGAGCTCGAGCGCCTGCACCGCACCTACACGGGGCGCCCCAGCATCATCACCGAGGTGCCGCGGTTCGCCGAGCACGCCGGGGGGGCTCGGGTCATCCTCAAGCGCGAGGACCTCAACCACACCGGGTCCCACAAGATCAACAACGTCCTCGGCCAGGCCCTGCTCGCCAAGCGGATGGGGAAGAGCCGGGTCATCGCCGAGACCGGGGCCGGCCAGCACGGCGTGGCCACGGCCACCGCCGCCGCGCTCCTCGGCCTCGACTGCGTCGTCTACATGGGCGAGGTCGACACGCAGCGGCAGGCCCTCAACGTCGCCCGGATGCGCCTGCTCGGGGCCGAGGTCGTCGCGGTCACCAGCGGCAGCCGCACGCTCAAGGACGCCGTCAACGAGGCGCTGCGCGACTGGGTCGCCTCGGTCGACGACACCCACTACGTGCTCGGCACCGTCACCGGCCCCCACCCGTTCCCCGAGATGGTGCGTGACTTCCACCGCATCATCGGGGTCGAGGCGCGGGCGCAGGTCCTGGACCTCGTGGGCCGCCTGCCCGACGTCGTGCTCGCCTGCGTCGGCGGCGGCTCCAACGCCATGGGCATCTTCCACCGCTTCCTCGACGACCGGTCGGTGCGCCTCGTCGGCCTCGAGGCCGGGGGCGAGGGGGTCGCCACGGGGCGGCACGCCTCCCGGTTCGCCTCCGGGGTCCCGGGCGTCCTCCACGGGGCGTTCACCTACCTCATGCAGGACGACGACGGCCAGACCGTGGAGTCGCACTCCATCTCTGCTGGCCTGGACTATCCGAGCGTCGGACCGGAGCACGCATACCTGCTCGACAGCGGGCGCGCGGAGTACCGCTCGGTCACCGACGCGGAGGCCATGGAGGCGTTCCGCCTGCTGTGCCGCACCGAGGGGATCATCCCGGCCATCGAGTCCAGCCACGCACTCGCCGGCGCCATGCAGGTCGGCCGCGAGCTGGGCCGCGACGCCGTCCTCCTCGTCAACCTCTCGGGCCGCGGCGACAAGGACGTGCACACCGCCGCGACGTGGTTCGGGATGCTCGACGGTGCGCCGGCGGAGGGGATGCCGCCCCAGGCCGGGTCCGGGACCCCGGACGACCCGGCCAAGGGGATCGGGGTGCAGGCATGAGCGTCAGCCCCGTCAGCCCCGTCAGCCCCGTCAGCCCCGTCAGCCCCGTCAGCCCCGTCAGCCTCGTTAGTTCTGTCAGCCCCGTCAGCTCTGTGCTCGCCGCCTGCCGCGCCGAGGGCCGGGCCGCCCTCGTCGGCTACCTCCCGGTGGGCTACCCCGACGTCGAGGGCTCGCTCGAGGCGATGACCGCGATGGTCGAGGCGGGCGTCGACATCGTCGAGGTCGGCGTTCCCTACAGCGACCCGCTCATGGACGGCCCGGTGATCCAGCACGCCGCCGAACGCGCCCTCGCCGGTGGCAGCCGTGTCTCCGACGTCTTCCGCGCCACCCGCGCGGTGCACGACGCCGGCGCCCCGGCCCTCGTCATGACCTACTGGAACGTCGTCCTGCGCCGCGGCGTCGACCGCTTCGCGCAGGATCTCGTCGACGGGGGCGGCGCCGGGCTCATCACCCCCGACCTCATCCCCGACGAGGCGGGGGAGTGGCTCGCCGCGTCCGAGGCGCACGACCTCGACCGGGTCTTCCTCGTCGCCCCGAGCTCCACGCCCGAGCGGCTCGTCACGGCGACCTCGGCCAGCCGGGGGTTCGTCTACGCCGCGTCCACGATGGGGGTGACGGGCGCCCGCGACAGCGTCGGCTCGGCGGCCGAGGACCTCGTCCAGCGCACCCGGGTGGTCACCGACCTCCCCGTATGCGTCGGCCTCGGGGTCTCCAACGGCAAGCAGGCCGCCGCGGTGGCCCGGTTCGCCGACGGGGTCATCGTCGGGTCCGCCCTCGTGCGTCAGCTGACCCAGGCGGACTCCCGTGAGGCCGGCCTGCGCGGGCTGCGGGCTCTGGTCGCCGACCTCGCCGAGGGCGTACGGTCCGGCCGGACCGCCGCCGACCGGGTGGACGCGTGATGACGACCGTGGCCGACCTCCCGCTCGAGATCCCCAGCCCCACCACCGGCGTCTGGTACCTCGGGCCGTTCCCGATCCGGGCCTACGCCATGTGCATCCTGGCCGGCATCATCGTCGCCGTCTGGATCACCCAGCGACGCCTCGAACGACGCGGCGGCCGTCCCGGCCAGGTGCTCGACGTCTCGGCCTGGGCCGTGCCGTTCGGCATCGTCGGGGGGCGGATCTACCACCTCATCACCTCACCCCAGGCCTACTTCGGCGAGGGCGGCCACCCGCTCAACGCGTTCAAGATCTGGGAGGGAGGTCTCGGCATCTGGGGCGCCGTCGCCCTCGGGGCGGTCGGCGCCTACATCGGCTGCCGGCGCAGCGGGGTGCGGTTCCTCGACTTCGCCGACGCGGCCGCTCCGGGGATCCTCGTCGCCCAGGCGATGGGCCGGTTCGGCAACTACTTCAACAACGAGATCCACGGGGCGCCCACGGACCTGCCGTGGGGGCTCAAGGTCTACGAGTGGGACCAGCAGGCCGGCCACGCCGTCCTCGACGCCAACGGCAACGCGGTGGTCTCCGGCATCTTCCAGCCGACGTTCCTCTACGAGGCGATCTTCTGCGTCCTGCTCGCCCTCGTGCTCGTGCGGCTCGACCGGCGCCTGCACCTGCGCCGTGGCCAGGTCTTCGCCCTCTATATCGCGGGGTACCCCCTGGGTCGGGTCGTCATCGAGCTGATGCGCACCGACGACGCGAACCACATCCTCGGCCTGCGGGTCAACGTCTGGGTGTCCCTGCTCGTCTTCCTCCTCGGCGCGGCCCTCTTCGTGTGGTTCGGCCGGCGCCCTCAGGGGGATGACAACCCTGGCCCCGGGGTCGAGGCGGCCGACGACCGGCGGACCACGGTCGAGTCGGCCGACACCGACCACACCGACCACACCGACCACACCGACCACACCGACCACACCGACCACACCGACCACACCGACCACACCGAGCAGGTCGACCACCGTCGGCCGAGCATCGGCGACGAGCCCCGGGCGGTCCCCGAGTCCCAGCATTCGGAATGACTCGTCCCGGAATGTAGGACGCTTGACGACGTGAGTATCGTACGAGTGCACTGGCCGACGCCGCCCAGCCGCACCTGACGGGCCGAGCCCACCGGCTCCCCACCGTCATCTGCCCAGTTCACCCGGCCGACCTGCCGTCGGCAAGGACCCCCAGGACGGTGAGTCGCCGATGGCCTCCAGGGCCCCCCTCTTCTCCGCGCAGCCCGCCGACGTCGGGCTGTACCGCGCCGAGAACGAGCACGACGCCTGTGGCGTCGCCATGGTCGCGACGATGCGCGGCCAGGCGGGCCACGACATCATCGAGCACGCGCTCACGGCGCTGCGCAACCTCGACCACCGCGGCGCCACCGGGGCCGACCCGCTCGTCGGGGACGGCGCGGGCATCCTCACCCAGGTGCCCGAGGCCTTCCTGCGCGAGGTCGCGGCCTTCCCGCTCCCCCCGGCCGGCCACTACGCCGTCGGCCTCGTCTTCCTGCCGCTCGACGACGCCGAGCGCGCCACCGCGGTCCAGGCCGTCGAGGGCCTGGCCGCCGAGGAGGGCCTGACCGTCCTCGGCTGGCGCGACGTCCCGGTGGCCGCCGACATCATCGGCGAGGTCGCCCGCGACTGCATGCCCTTCTTCCGGCAGCTCTTCGTCTCCGCCTCCGACGACACCGTCCACGGCATCGCCCTCGACCGGCTCGCCTTCTGTCTGCGCAAGCGCGTCGAGCTCGAGCTCGACGTCTACGTCGCCTCCCTCTCGGCGCGCACGCTCGTCTACAAGGGCATGCTGACGACCGCCCAGCTGGAGCCGTTCTTCCCCGACCTGTCGCACCGCTCGTTCGCGTCCGAGCTGGCCCTGGTCCACTCCCGCTTCTCCACCAACACCTTCCCCTCCTGGCCACGCTCGCACCCCTACCGGTTCATCGCCCACAACGGCGAGATCAACACCGTCAAGGGCAACCGCAACTGGATGAGCGCTCGCGAGAGCCAGCTGCGCTCCCGTGTGATCCCGGGCGACCTCGAGCGCCTCTACCCCATCTGTACCCCCGGGGCGTCGGACTCGGCCAGCTTCGACGAGGTCCTCGAGCTGCTCCACCTCGGCGGCCGCAGCCTGCCGCACTCGGTGCTCATGATGATCCCCGAGGCGTGGGAGAACCACGCCGAGATGGACCCCGCCCGCCGCGCGTTCTACGAGTTCCACTCCACCTTCATGGAGCCCTGGGACGGCCCCGCCTGCGTCGCCTTCACCGACGGCACCCTCATCGGGGCGGTCCTCGACCGCAACGGCCTGCGGCCCGGCCGGTATGCCGTGACGAACGACGGTCTCGTCGTGCTGGCCTCGGAGTCCGGGGTCCTCGACCTCGACCCGTCGACCGTCGTCAAGCGGGGCCGCCTGCAGCCCGGGAAGATGTTCCTCGTCGACACCGAGCACGGCCGGATCATCGGCGACGAGGAGATCAAGTCCTCCCTCGCCCAGCAGCACCCCTACGACGAGTGGCTGCACGCCGGGCTCATCCGCCTCGGTGACCTGCCGGAGCGCGAGCACGTCATGCATACGCCGTCGTCGGTCGCCCGGCGGCAGCAGACCTTCGGCTACACCCAGGAGGAGCTGCGCATCCTCCTCACGCCGATGGCCCGCACGGGTGGGGAGGCGCTCGGCTCGATGGGCACCGACAGCCCGATCGCCGTGCTGTCCAGCCGACCGCGGCTGCTCTTCGACTACTTCACCCAGCTCTTCGCGCAGGTCACCAACCCGCCGCTCGACGCGATCCGCGAGGAGCTGGTCACCAGCCTCGGGATGACCATCGGGCCGGAGGGCAACGCGCTGGAGTCATCGCCGGCCCACGCCCGCCAGCTCGTGCTGCCGTTCCCGGTCATCGACAACGACCAGCTGTCCAAGATCGTCCACATCAACGCCGACGGGGACCTGCCTGGCTACGCGACGTTCGTCGTGCGCGGCCTCTACGAGGTCAACGGCGGCGCCGAGGCCATGCACGCCCGGCTCGAGGAGATCTTCGTCGAGGTGTCCGAAGCGATCCGGGGCGGTGCGCGCTTCGTGGTCCTCTCCGACCGGGACTCCGGCCGCGACCTCGCCCCGATCCCCTCGCTGCTGCTCACCTCGGCGGTCCACCACCACCTCATCCGCGAGAAGACCCGCACCCAGGTGGGCCTGCTCGTCGAGGCCGGCGACGTGCGCGAGGTCCACCACGTGGCCCTGCTCGTCGGCTACGGCGCGGCGGCGGTCAACCCGTACCTCGCCATGGAGTCGGTCGAGGACCTCGTCCGCTCCGGCACGATCACCGGGGTCGCCGCCGAGAAGGCGGTCGCCAACCTCATCAAGGCGCTCGGCAAGGGCGTGCTCAAGGTGATGTCGAAGATGGGCATCTCGACCGTGGCGTCCTACCACGGCGCCCAGGTCTTCGAGGCGATCGGCCTCTCCCAGGCCATGGTCGAGCGGTACTTCACCGGCACGGTCACCCAGCTCGGGGGCGTCGACCTCGACGTCGTCGCCGAGGAGGTCGCCGCCCGCCACGCCGTCGCGTACCCGCCGGAGGGCATCCACCCGGCGCACCGCAAGCTCTGGGTGGGCGGCGAGTACCAGTGGCGCCGCGAGGGCGAGCCGCACCTGTTCGACCCCGACACCGTCTTCCGGCTCCAGCACGCCACCCGGCAGCGGCGCTACGACATCTTCAAGCAGTACACCGCGCGCGTCGACGAGCAGTCGGAGCGGCTCATGACCCTGCGGGGGCTGTTCGAGTTCGCGCCCGGTGACGAGACCGGCCGGCCGGCCGTCCCGATCGAGGAGGTGGAGCCGGCGTCGGCCATCGTCCGGCGCTTCAGCACGGGGGCGATGAGCTACGGCTCGATCAGCCTCGAGGCCCACCAGACCCTCGCCATCGCCATGAACCGCATCGGTGGCAAGTCCAACACCGGCGAGGGCGGCGAGGACGAGGAGCGGCTCCTCGACCCCGCGCGACGCTCGGCGATCAAGCAGGTCGCGTCCGGCCGGTTCGGCGTGACGAGCCTCTACCTCACCGAGTCCGACGACATCCAGATCAAGATGGCGCAGGGCGCGAAGCCGGGGGAGGGCGGCCAGCTGCCGGGGCCGAAGGTCTACCCGTGGATCGCCAAGACGCGGCACTCCACGCCGGGCGTCGGGCTCATCTCCCCGCCGCCGCACCACGACATCTACTCCATCGAGGACCTCGCCCAGCTCATCCACGACCTCAAGAACGCCAACCCGTCGGCCCGCATCCACGTCAAGCTCGTCTCCGAGATCGGCGTGGGCACGGTGGCCGCTGGCGTCTCCAAGGCGCACGCCGACGTCGTGCTGGTGTCGGGCCACGACGGCGGCACAGGCGCGTCGCCGCTCACCTCGCTGAAGCACGCCGGCGCTCCCTGGGAGCTCGGCCTCGCCGAGACCCAGCAGACGCTGCGGCTCAACGGCCTGCGTGACCGCATCGTCGTGCAGACCGACGGCCAGCTGAAGACGGGCCGCGACGTCGTCATCGCCGCGCTGCTCGGGGCCGAGGAGTTCGGGTTCGCCACGGCGCCGCTCGTCGTCTCCGGCTGCATCATGATGCGGGTCTGCCACCTCGACACCTGCCCGGTGGGCGTGGCGACGCAGAACCCCGAGCTGCGGGCCCGGTTCTCCGGGAAGCCGGAGTTCGTCGAGACCTTCTTCGAGTACATCGCCGAGGAGGTCCGCGAGCACCTGGCCGCCCTCGGGTTCCGCAGCATCGCCGAGGCCATCGGCCACGTCGACTCGCTGCACACCGACCGCGCCGTCGAGCACTGGAAGGCCGCGGGTCTCGACCTCAGCCCCGTACTGACGATGGTCGAGGACCCCACCGGTGGCACGGCGTACCAGACCGTGCAGCAGGACCACGGGCTGGAGAAGGCCCTCGACCACCAGCTCATCGCGCTTGCTCGGCCCGCCCTCGACGAAGGCGAGCGGGTGCGGGCCACGGTCGCCGTGCGCAACGTCAACCGCACCGTCGGCACCATGCTCGGCCACGAGGTCACCAAGGTCGCTCCGCACGGTATGCCGGACGGCACCATCGAGCTGACCCTCAACGGCTCGAGCGGCCAGTCCTTCGGGGCCTTCGTCCCGGCCGGGGTCACCCTGGTGCTGCAGGGCGACGCCAACGACTACGTCGGCAAGGGCCTGTCGGGCGGGCGGATCGTCGTGCGTCCCGACCGGAACGCCCCGCTGAAGGCCGAGCACAACGTCATCGCCGGCAACGTCGTCGCCTACGGCGCGACGACCGGTGAGATCTACCTGCGCGGCCAGGCCGGCGAGCGGTTCTGCGTGCGCAACTCCGGGGCGACCGCGGTCGTCGAGGGCGTCGGCGACCACGGCTGCGAGTACATGACCGGTGGCACCGTCGTCGTGCTGGGCCCGACCGGCCGCAACTTCGCGGCCGGGATGTCCGGCGGCGTGGCGTACGTGCTCGACCTGCGTCCGGAGCTCGTCAACCCCGAGCTCGTCGACCTGCTCCCGTTGCGGGACAGCGACGCCGAGGCGCTGAAGGGGCACCTGGAGGCCCATCGGTCGTGGACCGAGTCACCCGTGGCCGACCGGCTGCTCCAGGCGTGGGACCAGAACCGCGAGCGGTTCACCCTCGTGCTCCCGCGTGACTACCAGCGCGTCCTCGACGTGCGCCAGCAGGCCGAGGCCGAGGGACTCGACCTCGACGGCGCCGAGGTCTGGGACCGGATCATGGAGGCATCCCGTGGCTGACCCGCACGGCTTTCTGAAGGTTCGCGAGCGCGAGCTGCCCACCCGGCGTCCCGTGCCGGTGCGCATCCGCGACTGGCGCGAGGTCTACCAGGAGCAGGAGCTGGGCCAGCTGCAGCGCCAGGCCGGCCGCTGTATGGACTGCGGAATCCCGTTCTGCCACAACGGCTGTCCTCTCGGCAACCTCATCCCCGAGTGGAACGACCTGGCGTGGCGCGGCGACTGGGCCGAGGCCATCGAGCGGCTGCACGCCACCAACAACTTCCCGGAGTTCACGGGGCGGCTCTGCCCGGCGCCGTGCGAGACCGCGTGCGTGCTCGGGATCAACCAGCCCGCCGTGACGATCAAGCAGGTCGAGGTCACGACCATCGAGCAGGCCTTCGAGTCCGGCCGGGTGACCCCGCAGCCGCCGGAGCGGCTCTCGGGCAAGACCGTCGCCGTCGTCGGCTCGGGTCCCGCCGGCCTCGCCGCCGCCCAGCAGCTGACCCGCGCCGGGCATACCGTCGCCGTCTACGAGCGGGCCGACAAGCCCGGCGGGCTGCTGCGCTACGGCATCCCCGAGTTCAAGATGGAGAAGGCCGTCCTCGACCGGCGCATCGCCCAGATGGAGGCCGAGGGGACGCGCTTCCGCAGTGGCGTCGACGTGGGTGCGGAGATCACGGGCCAGCAGCTCGTCGACCGCTACGACGCCGTCGTCCTCGCTGTGGGGTCCACCGTGGCCCGCGACCTGCGCGTCCCCGGGCGCGAGCTGACCGGCATCCACCAGGCGATGGAGTACCTCCCCCCGGCCAACCGGGTCGCCCTGGGCGAGAGCGTCGAGGGGCAGATCCTCGCCACCGGCAAGGACGTCGTCATCATCGGTGGCGGCGACACCGGCGCCGACTGCCTCGGCACGGCCCACCGCCAGGGGGCCCGCTCGGTGACACAGATCGAGATCATGCCCCGTCCGGCCGACGAGCGGCCCTCGACGCAGCCGTGGCCGACGTACCCGATGACCTACCGCATCTCGAGCGCCCACGAGGAGGGCGGCGAGCGGGTCTTCGCCATCAACACCGACCGGTTCCTCGGTGACGACGACGGCGCCGTCCGGGCGCTGCAGCTCGTCGAGGTCGAGATGCGCGACGGCCGGTTCGAGCCGATGGAAGGTAGCGAGCACGAGCTGCCCGCGCAGCTCGTCCTGCTGGCCATGGGCTTCGTCGGGCCGGAGCAGCCGGGCGTCGTGCAGCAGCTCGAGGTCGAGCTCGACGAGCGCGGCAACGTCAAGCGCGACAAGCACTTCATGTCGACGGTGCCCGGCGTGTTCGTGGCCGGCGATGCCGGCCGGGGCCAGTCGCTCATCGTCTGGGCCATCGCCGAGGGGCGCGCCGCCGCCAACGGCGTCGACCACTTCCTCACCGGTCACAGCCAGCTGCCGCGCCCGATCAACCCCACCGACCGTCCGCTCATGGCGTGACCCCGAGCGCACGTCGGCAGCCGCGGACGGGGGTCCGCCCAGGGGCTGGGACGACGCGTGGACCCCTGCCGGGCTACCGCCCGGTACCTCGTAGGGTCTGAGGTATGCGCCGCGCGAAGATCGTCTGCACGTTGGGTCCCGCCACCTCCACCCCCGCGCAGATCCGCGACCTCGTCGTCGCCGGGATGGACATCGCCCGGCTGAACCTCTCCCACGGCGAGTACGCCGTGCACGAGGGCGTCTACCGCGCCGTGCGCGACGCCAGCGACGAGACGGGCCGGGCGGTCGGGGTGCTCGTCGACCTGCAGGGCCCGAAGATCCGCACGGGGCGGTTCGCGGAGGGCCCGGTCACGCTCGTCAAGGGCGACCGGTTCACCATCACCGTCGACGACATCCTCGGGGACCGCGAGCGGGTGAGCACGACCTACAAGGGCATGCCGGGTGACGTCGCCGCCGGCGACCTGCTGCTCGTCGACGACGGCAAGGTCTGCCTGCGGGCCGTCGAGGTGACCGCCACCGACATCGTCACGGAGACGGTCGAGGGCGGGGTCATCTCCAACAACAAGGGCATCAACCTCCCCGGCGTCGCGGTGAGCGTGCCGGCCATGTCCGAGAAGGACATCAGCGACCTGCGCTGGGGGCTCCGGCTCGGCGCCGACCTCATCGCCCTGTCCTTCGTGCGGTCCGCGGCCGACCTGCAGGACGTCCACCGGATCATGGAGGAGGAGGGCGTCTGGCGGCCGGTCATCGCCAAGATCGAGAAGCCCCAGGCGGTCGACAACCTCGAGGAGATCATCAACGCCTTCGACGGCGTCATGGTGGCCCGCGGCGACCTCGGGGTCGAGCTGCCGCTGGAGGACGTCCCCCTCGTGCAGAAGCGGGCCGTCGACATCGCCCGCCAGCAGGCGAAGCCCGTCATCGTCGCCACGCAGGTGCTGGAGTCGATGATCGAGAACTCGCGTCCGACCCGAGCGGAGGCGAGCGACTGCGCCAACGCGGTGCTCGACGGCGCCGACGCGATCATGCTGTCCGGCGAGACGAGCGTCGGCGCGTGGCCGACGCAGGCCGTGCGCACCATGGCCCGTATCATCGAGACGACGGAGGACCACGGTCTCGAGCGCATCCACGCGCTCGGCACCCGGCCGCACACGACCGGTGGCGCGGTGACGTGGGCCGCCTGCGAGATCGGCGAGCTGCTCGGCGTCAAGTACCTCGTGACGTTCACCCAGTCGGGTGACTCGGCCAAGCGGCTCTCCCGCATCCGCTCGAAGCTGCCCATGCTCGCCTTCACGCCGCTGCCCGAGACCCGCTCCCAGCTGGCGCTCGTGTGGGGGATCGAGACGTTCATCGTGCCCATGGCGCGGCACACCGACCAGATGGCGCTCGAGGTCGACAAGGAGCTGCTGTCGTCCGGTCGCTGCCAGGAGGGCGACCGGGTCATCATCGTCGCCGGCTCGCCCCCCGGCATCCCCGGCTCGACCAACGCCCTGCGGGTGCACCGGATCGGTGACGCGAAGAACCGGGTCGCCCCCGCCTACGAGGACCTCGCCGACGCCTGACCAGGGTCGCCCGACGCCGGCTCAGTATGCTGGCGCCACCCGCCGGGGTGGTGGAATGGCAGACACGGGGCACTCAAAATGCTCTGGCCGCAAGGCCATGCGGGTTCGAGTCCCGCCCTCGGCACGTCAGCTGGCCCGTCCCTCACCATGAGACGGACGGTGGCGCACCGATAGGCTGAGGTCATGAGCGAGAAGCCGGTGTCGGCGAAGCGTCCCGCCCGCAAGTCGGCCGTGACGGAGGAGGCTCCTGTGGCCCCTCCGGTGCCGACGCCGCCCCCGGCCCCCGCCCCCGAGCCGGTCGCTCCGGAGGAGCCGGCGCCGACCGGGCTGCGCATCGTCGTCGCCGAGGACGAGGCCCTGATCCGCCTCGACCTCGCGGAGATGCTGGCCGAGCTGGGCTACGAGGTCGTGGGTCAGGCGAGCGACGGCGAGCAGGCCGTCGCGCTCGTCAAGGAGCACCGCCCCGATGTCGTCATCATGGACGTCAAGATGCCGGTGCTCGACGGCATCAGTGCGGCCGAGGCCATCGGCAAGGACCGCATCGCGCCGGTCATCATGCTCACGGCCTTCAGCCAGAAGGAGCTCGTCGAGCGGGCCCGCGACGCCGGCGTCATGGCCTACATCGTCAAGCCGTTCACGCAGGCCGACCTGGCGCCCGCGGTCGACATCGCGACGTCGCGCTGGGCCGAGCTCAAGGCCCTCGAGGGGGAGATCGCCGACCTCGGCGAGCGCCTCGAGACGCGCAAGGCCGTCGACCGCGCCAAGGGGATCCTCATGCAGCGGCTCAAGCTGTCGGAGGCCGACGCGTTCCGCTGGATCCAGAAGACGGCGATGGACCGCCGCCTGGGGATGCGTGAGGTCGCCGAGGCGGTCATCACGCAGATGCCCGCGACGACGTAGCGGGTCCGTCAGCCGCGCAGGGCGGCGACCGCGGCGGTGAGCACCGGAGCCACGAGCACGGCCGGCAGCATGTTGCCGACGGGCACGTCGCGGATCCGGAGCAGCCGCAAGGCGATCCCGGCGAGCATGAGGCCCCCGGTGGCGGTCAGCGCGGCGATGGGGGCGTCGGGCAGCACCGAGCCGAGCACGACCCCCACCACCGTCAGCAGGCCCTGGATGACGGCGACCGACACCGCCGACAGCAGGACGCCCACGCCGAACGTCGAGGCGAAGGCGAGGGCGGCGAACCCGTCGAGCACCGCCTTGAGGGTCAGCTGGTCGATGCCTCGGCCGAGGCCGTCCGAGAGGCTGCCGAGGATGGTGAGCGGCCCCACGCAGAACAGCAGCGACGCGGTCAACCAGCCCTCGATGAACCGCTCGCGGGCCGGGTCGACCTCGGTGTCGGGCTCGGTGTCGGGCTCGGTGTCGGCGGCGCCCCGGCCGGTATGCCGCCGGGCCAGGCGGGTCTGCAGCGCGCCGGCCAGCCCCTCCAGGCGCTCCTCGACCCGCAGCAGGGACCCGGCGATGCTGCCGATGAGCAGCGACCCGAGGACGACGAGGACCGGCACGCCCGGACCCACCGCGGCGACGAGCGCGGGGTCCGTGACGCTGACGCAGGAGAGACCGGCCACGAGCAGGGTGACGAGGCCGAGGCAGTCCGTGACCACCGAGCGGGTGCGCTCCGGCAGCCGGTGCCCGGCCGCCATCCCGAGCAGCGCCCCGACCACGACCGTGACCACGTTGATCAACGTCCCCAGGCCGGGGAAGGCGGCGCGCACGGGCGTCACCCTACGGGGCGGGGTGGACGAGGGCAGCCGTGGTCCGTTCGCACCCTTCGCGACGCCCCCTCTTCCCGCGGCTCCCCGACGGGCCTAGAGTCTGGTGGTCGGCCACCACCCGACACCGGCCGCCTCTTGGGGACGGCGGCCACCCCTCGGGTTCGCTCCGGTCATCGTCTTCCCAGGAGGCTTGTGTGTCGCGTCCCCAGGTCATCGTGCGCCCCTTCGAGGACCACCACGAGACCACCCTGGTCGACCTGTTCGTCGAGGGCCGCGTCGAGGCGGGCGGCAGCTCCGAGGCGGCTCTGCGCATCGCCTCGGCGGGTGGCCTGACGACGGTGCTGCGTCGCCCCGAGGTCACCGCCTTCCTCGCCTTCGCCGACGGCACCCCCGTGGGCTACCTCGTCCTCAGCGACACGCTCGCGGGCCCGTTCGCGGACTCGCCCTGCACGGCGATCGACCAGCTCTTCGTCTCGGCCGCCTGGCGCCGCCATGGCGTGGCCCGCCAGCTCGTCGCCGCCGCCGCCGCGCACGCGGACCGGGTGGGCGCCGAGTCGATCATCAGCCACGTGCCGTCGCAGGTGCGCGACGCCAACCGCTTCTTCGCCCGGCTCGGGTTCTCCCCGACGGTCGTGCGCCGGGTCACCACCCCGGCCGCGCTGCACCGCAAGCTGGCCGCCGCCACCGGGGGGTCGGTGCGGGTCGGCCGCACCGGCCTGGAGGAGGTCCTCCAGCGCCGGCGCTCGGCCCGCTTCCGCGCCGTCCGCCAGAACGCCACGGCCCACCCCGCCGACGCCTGACCGCGTCCGCCGGGCCGCGAGGCCCTGTCGGCGCCGGGGCCTAGGGTGAACGCCGTGGCACCTGCGAAGAACCGGCTCCTGCTCCTCGACGGCCACTCGCTGGCCTACCGCGCGTTCTTCGCGCTGCCGGCCGAGAACTTCTCCACCAAGACGGGGCAGAACACCAACGCCGTCTACGGCTTCACCTCGATGCTCATCAACATGATCCGCGACGAGGAGCCCACCCACATCGCGGTCGCCTTCGACCTGTCGCGGCAGACCTTCCGGCTGGCGGAGTACGCCGAGTACAAGGCGGGCCGCAACGCCACGCCGACCGAGTTCTCCGGGCAGATCCCCCTCGTCCACGAGGTCCTCGACGCGCTGCGCATCCGCTACGTCGAGGCGCCGGGCTACGAGGCCGACGACATCATCGCCACGCTGAGCACGCAAGCCACGGCGCAGGACATGGAGGTCGTCATCGTCTCGGGCGACCGCGACGTCTTCCAGCTGGTCTCCGACGACGTGACGATGGTCTACCCCGTACGCGGCGTCTCCGACGTCTGGCGGATGGACCCGAAGGCCGTGCAGGAGAAGTACCTCGTGCCGCCGGAGCGCTACAGCGACCTCGCGGCGCTGGTGGGGGAGTCGTCCGACAACCTCCCGGGGGTGCCGGGTGTCGGGCCCAAGACGGCGGCGAAGTGGATCACCACCTACGGCGACCTGCACGGCATCGTCGCCCATATCGACGAGATCGGCGGCAAGGTCGGGGCGTCCCTGCGTGAGCACCTCGACAGCGTCCTGCGCAACCGCCGGCTCAACCAGCTCGTCCGCGACGTCGACCTCGGGGTCACCGTCGACGAGCTGGAGCGCCAGACCTGGGACCGTGAGCAGGTGCACCAGGTCTTCGACGGCCTGGAGTTCCGGGTCCTGCGCGAGCGCCTCTTCGCCACCCTCGAGGCGGTGACCGTCGAGGCCGAGTCCGGCTTCGACGTCGACGGCGACGTCCTCACCCCGGGTGAGGTCCCGGTCTGGCTGGCCGAGCACGCCCCGGCCGGGACGCGCACCGGCGTCACCGTCGTGGGGCAGTGGGCCCGAGGGGCCGGCGACGTGCGGGCTCTCGCCGTCGCCGCGGCCGACGGCCACGCGGCATACCTCGACGTCACGACCCTCGACGAGCCGGCCGAGCAGGCCGTGGCCGCCTGGCTGGCCGACCCCGCGCGCCCGAAGGCCGTCCACGACGCCAAGGGCCCCTCCCACGCCTTGGCCGGGCGCGGCTGGACGCTCGCCGGGCTCACGAGCGACACGGCGCTGGCGGCCTACCTCGTCAAGCCCGACCAGCGGGTCTTCGACCTCGCCGACCTCGCCCTGCGCATGCTGCACCGCGAGCTGAAGAACGACACCGCCCCGGGCGGCCAGGGGATGCTCGACTTCGGGGCCGACGGCGAGGACGCCGACGATGGTGGGGCCGGCGCGGCGATGGTCACCGCCAAGGCCGTCCTCGAGCTGGCCGACGCGCTCGACGTCGAGCTCGAGCGCACGGGCGGCACCGAGCTGCTGCGCGACGTCGAGCTGCCGCTCGTCGGTGTCCTGGCCACGATGGAGCGCGCGGGGATCGCGGTCGACGTGACGGCGCTGGAGGCCCTGCAGAAGGACTTCGACGACCAGGTCACCCAGGCCCAGCAGGACGCCTGGGACGCGATCGGCGACGACACGGTCAACCTCGGCTCGCCGAAGCAGCTGCAGGAGGTGCTGTTCGGTCGCCTCAACCTGCCGAAGACCAAGCGCACGAAGACCGGCTACACGACCGACGCCGACGCCCTCAACGAGCTCGGTCGCAAGGTCGACAACCCCTTCCTCCAGGGCGTGCTCGCGTTCCGCGACGCCGCGCGGCTGCGGGCCACGGTCGAGGGTCTGCTCAAGTCGGTCGCCGAGGACGAGCGGGTCCACACGACCTACATCCAGACGATCGCGGCAACCGGGCGGCTCAGCTCGACCGACCCCAACCTGCAGAACGTACCCATCCGCACCGAGGAGGGCCGGCGCATCCGGCGGATGTTCGTCGTCGGCGAGGGCTACGAGTCGCTGATGTCGGTCGACTACAGCCAGATCGAGATGCGGGTGATGGCCCACCTCTCGGGCGACGAGGGGCTCATCGAGGCCTTCCGCTCGGGCGAGGACCTGCACAGCTTCGTCGGGTCGAGGGTCTTCGGGGTGGGGGTCGACGACGTCACCGCCGCCCAGCGCAGCAAGATCAAGGCGATGTCCTACGGCCTGGCGTACGGCCTGTCGGCCTTCGGCCTCTCCAAGCAGCTGACCATCAGCACGAGCGAGGCGGCCGGCCTCATGGAGGAGTACTTCGCCCGGTTCGGCGGGGTGCGCGACTACCTGCGCGAGCTCGTCGGGGAGGCCCGCGGCAAGGGTTACACCGCGACCATGCTCGGCCGCCGGCGCTACCTGCCGGACCTCACGAGCGACAACCGCCAGCGCCGCGAGATGGCCGAGCGGATGGCCCTCAACGCCCCGATCCAGGGGTCGGCCGCCGACATCATGAAGGTCGCCATGCTCGGCGTCGGCCGGGCGCTCACCGACGCGGGCGCCGCCTCGCGCATGCTCCTGCAGGTGCACGACGAGCTCGTCCTCGAGATCGCGCCGGGGGAGCGCGACGACGTCGAGAAGGTCGTGCGCCACGAGATGGGGCACGCCGCCGAGCTCGATGTGCCGCTCGACGTCAGCGTCGGGGTCGGCCGGTCCTGGCACGATGCCGCCCACTGACCCCGCAGTCGTCCCGCTCCGCACCCCGCGGCTGCTGCTGCGCCAGTGGCGCGAGAGCGACAACGCGCCGTTCGCGGCCCTCAATGCCGACCCGGAGGTCATGGCCCACTTCCCGTGGACCCTGACGACCGACGAGTCCCGGGCGATGGCCTACCGGTATGCCGCGGAGCTCGAGGTCGACGGGTACGGCATCTGGGCGACCGAGGTCCAGGAGACCGGTGAGTTCATCGGGTTCGTCGGTCTCGCCCGGCCCCGCTGGCCGTCGGCGTTCACCCCGTGCGTCGAGATCGGCTGGCGGCTGACCCGGGCGGCCTGGGGGCACGGGTACGCGACGGAGGGGGCCCGCGCCGCCCTCCGCGTGGCGTTCACGCGCGTCGCCCTGCCCGAGGTGGTCTCCTTCACCGCGGTCGGCAACCTCCGCAGCCGGGCGGTGATGGAGCGGTTGGGGATGCACCGCGACCCCGGCGAGGACTTCGACCACCCCCGCGTCCCCGAGGGCTTGCCCACCCGGCGGCACGTGCTCTACCGCCTGACCCGGACCGAGTGGGCCGCGGGGGCGACCGCTCCCGGCCTCAGCGCTTCTCGCTGACGAAGACGGCGGTGCCGGGGATGAGCTGCCCCCGCAGCCGCGACCAGCCGGCCCACGACTCGAGGTGCTCCTCGGGCCACTCGGGCTCGACGAGGTCCACGAGCCGCAGACCGGCCGCCGCCACCTCGCGCACCCGGTCACCGAGGGTCCGGTGGTGTTCGACGTAGGTCGCCCGGCCGGCCGCGTCCTGCTCGACGTAGGCGGTGCGGTCGAAGTACGACTGGGTCACCCGCAGGCCCTGCTCACCGGGGTCGTCCGGCATGGCCCACCGGATCGGGTGGGTCGTGGAGAAGACGAACCGGCCGCCCGGGCGCAGCACCCGGGCCGCCTCGCGCATCACGGCGGCGGAGTCGGCGACGAAGGGCACCACGCCGTAGGCCGTGAAGACGAGGTCGAACGACGCGTCCGCGAAGGGCAGGGCCGCCCCGTCGCACTGCACGAGCGGCACCCGCAGCCGCGGGTCCGCCAGGCCGGCGTCGATCCGACGGGCCCGATCAAGCATGCCCGCCGAGACGTCCGAGGCCACGACGGTGGCCGCTCCGTGGGCCGCGACCCAGCGCGAGCACTGGGCGCCACCACAGCCGATCTCCAGGACGTCACGGCCGGCGACGTCGCCCAGCAGGTGGGCCTCGGACTCGCGCAGCCCCTCGGGTCCCCAGGTGAGGTCGGTGTCGCCGAGGAACGCGCCGTGCTCGGCGTAGTAGTCCTCCGCCTCGCCGTCCCACCACGCGCGGTTGGCCGCTACGGTCTCGCCCTGGTCGGCGGCCCGGCGGGTCACCGGGTAGGCCGACCACGCATACGCCCCGGTATGCGGGTCGGTATGCGGGTCGGGCTGCTGTTCGGTGGGCCCCGAGGGTGGCGTGCTGGTCACCGGGACAGTCTCGCGGATGCGCTTTGACCGTGCTGCGAGCGCACCGATACCATGAGTGGGCACCCATGTGTGCGCCCTACTCGCATGCCCGGGTCACCATCCCTGTCCGTCTCTATCTCATCCAACCGGAGTTCCTCCTACATGACTGCCAGCACGGCCATCAAGGCCGCCCCTCAGGTCGCGATCAACGACATCGGATCCGAGGAAGACCTGCTCGCCGCGATCGACGCGACGATCAAGGATTTCAACGACGGAGACATCGTCGAGGGTGTCATCGTCAAGGTCGACCGGGACGAGGTCCTGCTCGACATCGGCTACAAGACCGAGGGCGTCATCCCCTCGCGTGAGCTGTCCATCAAGCACGACGTCGACCCGTCCGAGGTCGTCAAGGTCGGCGACGAGGTCGAGGCCCTCGTCCTCCAGAAGGAGGACAAGGAAGGCCGTCTGATCCTGTCCAAGAAGCGCGCTCAGTACGAGCGGGCCTGGGGCACGATCGAGAAGATCAAGGAGGAGGACGGCGTCGTCACCGGCACCGTCATCGAGGTCGTCAAGGGCGGCCTCATCCTCGACATCGGCCTGCGCGGCTTCCTGCCCGCCTCCCTCGTCGAGATGCGTCGCGTCCGCGACCTCCAGCCCTACGTGGGCAAGGAGATCGAGGCCAAGATCATCGAGCTCGACAAGAACCGCAACAACGTGGTCCTCTCGCGCCGGGCCTGGCTCGAGCAGACCCAGTCCGAGGTCCGCACGACGTTCCTCAAGGAGCTTCAGAAGGGGCAGGTGCGCTCCGGCGTCGTCAGCTCCATCGTCAACTTCGGGGCGTTCGTCGACCTCGGTGGCGTCGACGGCCTGGTCCACGTGTCCGAGCTGTCCTGGAAGCACATCGACCACCCGTCCGAGGTCGTCGAGGTGGGCCAGGAGGTCACCGTCGAGGTGCTCGACGTCGACATGGACCGCGAGCGGGTCTCCCTGTCGCTCAAGGCGACGCAGGAGGACCCCTGGCAGCACTTCGCCCGGACCCACGCGATCGGTCAGGTCGTGCCGGGCAAGGTCACCAAGCTCGTCCCGTTCGGTGCGTTCGTGCGCGTCGACGACGGCATCGAGGGTCTGGTCCACATCTCCGAGCTGGCCGAGCGCCACGTGGAGCTGCCGGAGCAGGTCGTCACCGTCAACGACGACATCTTCGTCAAGGTCATCGACATCGACCTCGAGCGTCGTCGCATCTCGCTGTCGCTGAAGCAGGCCAACGACGGCAACGGCCCGGTCGCCGAGTTCGACCCGACGCTCTACGGCATGGCCGCGGAGTACGACGAGCAGGGCAACTACAAGTACCCCGAGGGCTTCGACTCGGAGACCAACGAGTGGCTGCCGGGCTTCGAGGCCCAGCGCGAGAAGTGGGAGAAGCAGTACGCCGAGGCGCACTCCCGCTGGGAGGCCCACAAGGCGCAGGTCGAGGCGGCGGCGAAGGCCGATGCCGAGGCGGTCGCTGGCGGGACCGAGATCGCGACGTCCTACTCGTCGAGCTCCAGCTCCAGCTCCAGCTCGTCCAGCTCCACCGGGTCGTCGGACGACACCTCGCGTCCGGCCCAGCCGGCCGCCGAGGGCACCCTCGCCTCCGACGAGGCCCTCGCCGCGCTGCGGGAGAAGCTCACCGGCAACTGAGAGTCCGCTCTCGCCCGACGGCCGGGTCGGCGCACGGTTCACCCCGTGTGCCGGCCCGGCCGTCTCGTATGCCCACGGCATACCCGCCAGGCCGACTCGACTGCCATTCGAGGCACTCGGATGCCCCTGTAACGGCATCCAGGAGCGATGACTGGCAGTCGAGCCGGCGTGGGGTCAGTGCATGCGGTACCCCGGGACCTACCCGCGGGGACGGACCGGGGTCAGCCGCACCAGGGGTAGATGAACAGGCTGTTGGCCCCGGCCCGGTGGTCGGCGAGCACGACCGACAGGGGCAGCGGGTCGGGCAGGGCCGAGACGTCCGTGCCGGCCCGCGGCGTGACACCGACACTGACGGCGGTGGCGATAGGCAGTCCGCTGCGGGCCACCGTCGAGAGGAGGCCGTTGTCGCGCAGGAACGTGATGCCTGCCCGCATGCAGTCGGTGTCCGGCTTGGCGCTGGCCGAGCCGGCAGGGACCAGGGCGAGACCGAGGCCCAGGGCCGTGGCGGCAGCGGCGACGAGGGGGGGACGCATACGCATGGTGTCTCCTTCGGGGCGACCGGGGGACCGGGGGAGCGCACCTCGTCGGTGAGGTGACCCGGTGCGGCTGTTTCGCTCCGAGCGGCCGGTGCGGATGCACGTTCGGCCGGTCTACGCTGCCCGGGTGCTGACGGTGGGGCTCACGGGCGGCATCGGGTCCGGCAAGTCGACCGTCGCGGCGGAGCTGGAGCGCCTGGGCGCGGCGGTCGTCGACGCCGACGTGGTCGCGCGGGAGGTCGTGGAGCCCGGCACTCCTGCGCTGGCCGACATCGCCGCGCGCTTCGGCCCCGAGGTCCTCCGCGCCGACGGGTCGCTGGACCGGGCCGCGCTCGCCGCCGTCGTCTTCCCTGAGCCGGCCGCTCTCGCAGACCTCAACGCCATCACCGCCCCCCGCATCGCGGCCCGGGTCGCGCAGCTGCGGGCCGGCCTCCCGCCCGACCGGGTCAGTGTTTTCGACATGCCGCTGCTCGTCGAGCGCCGGCTGTGGCCCCACGAGCACCTCACCGTGGTCGTCGGCGCCGACGCCGAGACCCGGGTGCGCCGGCTCGTCGACCAGCGCGGTCTCACCGCCGAGGACGCCCGCCACCGGATCGCCGCCCAGGCCTCCGACGAGGAGCGTCGGGCCGCCGCCGACGTCTGGCTCGACAACGACGGGCCGCGCGGGCGGGTGCTCGAGCAGGTGCAGACGCTATGGCGCGACCGGCTCGTCCCCTACGACGCCAACCTGCGGGAGGGGCGGCGCAGCCACCGGCCCGAGCAGGGGGCGGTCGTGGACCCCGACCCCACCTGGGCGGCGCAGGGCGCCCGTCTCGTGGCCAAGCTTGCGGACGCGCTGGGCGAGCGAGAGGGCGACACGCCCGGGGCCACCGTCACGGGGGTCGAGCACATCGGCTCCACGAGCGTGCCGGGGCTGGCCGCCAAGGACGTCGTCGACCTGCAGGTGGGGGTTCGTCGGCTGGCCGACGCCGACGAGCCCGGCTTCGTCGACGCGCTGCGCCGGCGGGGGTTCGTGCGGGTGGGCGGGGTGCAGCAGGACCATCCGCACCCGGCCGGCGCCGACCCGTCCGGCTGGAGGAAGCGGTTCCACGCCGGGATGGACCCCGCGCGGGTGGCCAACGTGCATGTGCGCGAACATGGTTCTGCCGGCTGGCTCTTCGCGCTGCAGTTCCGCGACTGGCTGCGCGCCGAGCCGGACGCGCGTGCCGGGTATGCCGCGCACAAACGCCGCCTGGCGCGCGAGACGTCGTCCACTACCGCCTACGTGGCGGCCAAGGAGCCGTGGTTCGCCGAGGCGTACCCGATGGTGCAGGAGTGGGTGCGGCGTTCGGGGTGGACCCCGCCCGGGAGCTGACCGTCCTCGACGACAAACGGGCGGGGGAGCGGCGCCGCGCGCACGTCAGATAGGTCACACTGCCGTGCTCGGAAGGGGGGACCTTCGTCACGAGATGGTCAAGAACCTGTCTAGTCTCGACCTTGCAGGGGTTTAGTCAACGTTGTCATCGCGGCGTCGCCCGCGTTCCCCCCGCCCGGCAAAGCAGCCACTGTCCACACCGGTGGCCCAGCGAGGTCGAACCGGTGAGCCCCACCGATGTTCGGCACTGGGGGTGCCATGTTGTCCTTAGACCCTTCCCACGACCTGGCCGGGGGTGATGCGCAGGTCCTGACGGACCGGCGGGCGAGCAGCTCGTCCGCGTACACCCCGGTCATGATCCTCCTGACCGTCGTCGCCGCCCTCGGCGTCCTGCTCTACGCCACCTTCCTTCTCAACCCGGCCAACCGGGGCGACTGGCTGCCCTACGCGATGGTCATCGTCGCCGAGACGGTGCTCATCGTTCAGGCCCTCCTGTCGATGTGGACCATCCTCTCCGGCGCCGCGAGCCCGCGGGACTACGCCTACTTCGCGGCCCGTGACAGCCTGTTCGACCCGGTGTGGGTCGCCCGCCACGGGGAGTCCAAGCCCGACTGGCCGCTGCTCGTCGACGGCCAGGAGGTCGTCGTCGACGTCTTCGTCACCGTCTACGGCGAGCCGGTGGACACCATCCGCCGCACCGTCACCGCCGCGATGGCGATGACCGGCAAGCACCGCACATGGATCCTCGACGACGGCAGGTCCGACCAGGTCCGCGACCTGTCGGCCGAGCTGGGCTGCCACTACCTGCGCCGGATGTCCGGCGGCGGGGCCAAGGCCGGCAACATCAACCACGCCCTCTCGATCGCCAAGGGCGACTACTTCGCCATCTTCGACGCGGACTTCGTCCCCAAGGAGGAGTTCCTCGTCGAGACCCTGCCGTTCTTCGTCGGCGAGAACGTCGCGTTCGTGCAGACACCCCAGGTCTACGGCAACCTGCACACCGTCATCGCCCGCGGCGCCGGCTACATGCAGACCGTGTTCTACCGGTTCATCCAGCCGGGCCGTAACCACTTCAACGCCGCCTTCTGCGTGGGCACCAACGTCGTCTTCCGGCGCACCGCCATCGACGACATCGGTGGCATGTACACCCAGAGCAAGTCGGAGGACGTCTGGACGTCGCTCATGCTCCACGAGCGCGGCTGGCGCAGCGTCTACATCCCCGACGAGCTCGCGGTCGGCGACGCCCCCGACACCATCGAGGGCTTCACGAAGCAGCAGCAGCGCTGGGCCACGGGCGGGTTCGAGATTCTGCTGACCCACAACCCCCTGAGCCCGCGCCGCCGGCTCACAGCCGACCAGCGGATCATGTACTTCGTCACGGCGACCCACTACCTCGCCGGGATCACCCCGCTGCTCCTGCTGCTCGTCCCCCCGCTGGAGATCTACTTCGACCTGCGGCCCGTGAGCATGGAGCTCGGCCTGGGCACGTGGATGCTCTACTACGCCGGCTTCTACGTCATGCAGATCCTGCTCGCGTTCTTCACGCTGGGCTCGTTCCGCTGGGAGACGCTGCTGCTCTCCACCGTGTCGTTCCCGATCTACACGCGGGCGCTGTTCAACGTGCTCGTCGGCAAGGAGACCACGTGGCACGTCACGGGTGGCCGCCACCGGCAGGCCTCGCCGTTCGCGTTCATGGCCCCGCAGATCCTCATGCTGACGTTCCTGCTGCCGACCTCGGCGGTCGCCATCTGGCGCGACATCAACCACAGCCAGCTGACGCTGGCGACCCTCTGGAACATCACCAACACCATCATTCTCGGCGCCTTCGTCGTCGCCGCCTTCCGTGAGCTCGGCCGCCGTCGGCGCCCCGCCACGGAGCCCGAGATCGACACCGTAGAGACCGCCCCGGTCCGCACGGTCGTGGCCCGTCCCCTGGACGAGGAGAACGACCGCGCCGGAGACCGCGCCGGGATCGCCATCCACAAGGAGGTCATGTCATGACCTGGACCCAACGTCTCCGGCTGGCGGTCGGCATGCTTGCCGTCCTCGCCCTCACCGGAGCCCTCGTGCTCGTCTTCAACCAGCGCCAGTCCCAGGCCCTCAGCGTCACCGCCCAGGTGGTGACCGACCAGGCCGCCGTCGGTGCGGCATACGGCGGGGTCGTCACCCAGCAGCTCGCCAAGGAGGGTGACGAGGTCACCAAGGGCCAGAAGCTCTTCGTCGTCACCAGCTCCGAGCTGCAGCGAGACGCGTCGCAGGGGCTCAAGGTGGCCTCCACCGACGCCTTCGACGTCAACCTGCCCGCCTCGACGGTGACGTACAAGGCGCTGGCGTCCGGCAAGCTCGAGAGCGTCACCGCCCAGGGCGGCAGCTTCGTGCAGAACGGCGCCAACATCGCCACGATCAGCTCGGTGGGCTCGCAGTATGCCGTCGCCGACTTCGTCCTGTCACCGCGCGACTACGAGCGCATCACCAAGGGCGCGGACGTCAGCCTGCGCCTGCCCGACGACAGCTCCGTGCAGGGCACCGTGCAGGCCGTCTCGGTGAAGACCGAGGGCGCCCAGGCGCTCACCCGCGTCACCGTCGCGAGCGACGCGCTCCACGACCCGCGGATCGTCGAGCTGACCCACCCGGGCACCCCGGTCGCCGCCACGCTGACCCTGCGTGACGACGGCGTCCTCGCCGGTCCGACCGACGTGCTGCGCTCGCTCCTCATCAAGGTGGGCCTCAAGTGACCGCCGCATCGCGCCACGGGCGTGAAGGCCCGCGTCGGCGGCTCACCGCCGCCACCGGAGCGTTCCTCGGGGCGCTGGCCCTCGTCGCGGTCTCCGCCTGCACCGCCGCCAGCGGCGGCGCAGGCGGGGGCGACGCGGCCTCGGGTGGGAGCGGTGACCCGGCCACGGCCGTCATCGACCCCGCGACCCTGGCCACCAACGCGAAGGCCATGGTGCAGCGCACCCCGAAGCCTCTGCAGGCCGACCGGCTCGGGAGAGGTCTCGTCCCGCCGACCAACCGGTGGTTCTCGAGCCTCGCGCTCGGCCCGGAGGCCCTGCCCGTCTTCGCCGTCCCGCTCAGCTTCACCGAGCAGAAGACCGGGTTCGGCTTCGGTGTCCCCAAGGTCACCACGTCGGACAAGGTCATCATGGGCGGCGCGGTCTCCGACGTCGCCGTGACGGTCCCGGGCCTGACCTCCACCGTCGTCTCCGGCTACGACGACCTCACTGTCACGCTCGAGCAGCGCGGTGACGGGGGCAAGGCGCTCGGCCACACCGTGCTCGCCCAGGGCACGCCGGCCGTGACCTTCACCGCCACGGATGCCGTCGACCTCGCGCAGAACGTCTCGTTCGCCGCGGGGGAGCCGCCCACCGTGACCGTCGCCGGACGCACCTACGGGCTGCTGCTCGACAAGGCGACCGCCAACGGGACCGGTATCTCGCTCCAGGCCGGGGGCCGGGTCACCTGGTTCGCCGTCCCCGACGGGGGGTCTGCGGCCACGATGGCCCAGACCGTCGCGCCGGTGACCGGTGGCCGCGCGGCATACGCCGTCGGCTCCGGAGCGGCGACGACGACCCTCACCTACGCCCACGCGGGCGGGGGTGCAGGTGGCGCCGGTGTCGTCACGGCGATGCCGCACCAGAAGGCGGGTCTGGCGTCCGGCACCAGCTGTGACCTCGGGACCTTCCCGAGCGTCTACGGCACGCTCTCCGTCTGCAGCGGCGACACACTGGCGTGGAACGCGCCGGTGCGCGACGTGACGACCCAGCTCGACCTCGGCTCGCTCAGCGACGCCGACAAGACCAGCCTGGCCGCCCAGGTGCGCCAGGACGTCACGGACACCAAGCCGTTCCCGGCCGACACGTACTTCGGCGGCAAGGCCCTCTACCGCTCGGCGCAGCTCTACGAGCTGGCGACCCAGCTCGGCCTGCCGGACGTCGCGGCGTCGGTCAAGGCCACGCTCGTCGAGCAGCTCGACCAGTGGACCGACCCGCAAGGGTGCGCGAAGCGCCCCGCGTTCTGCTTCGTCTACGACCCGCAGGGCAAGGGCATCATCGGCGAGACCTCGTCGTTCGGCTCCGAGGAGTACAACGACCACCACTTCCACTATGGCTACTTCCTCTACACCGCAGGCCTGCTCGCGGGCAGCGACCCGGCCCTGGCCAAGAAGTGGCAGCCGGTCATGGACCTCGTCGCCGCCGACATCGCCAGCACCGGAACCCAGGGGCTGTTCCCCGACCGGCGCACCTTCGACGCCTACAACGCGCACTCGTGGGCGAGCGGCACGTCGCCGTTCGGCGACGGCAACAACCAGGAGAGCACGTCCGAGGCGGTCACCGCCTGGACCGGGCTGAGCATCTGGGCCGACGCGACGAAGAACCGGCCGCTCAAGACCGAGGCCACGTGGATGCTGGCGGGCGAGCAGTCGACCGCCCTGCTCTACGGCCTGCGGCTCGACACGAAGGACCCGGTCTACCAGGGCTTCGGCCACCAGGTCGTCTCCCTGACCTGGGGTGGCAAGCGCGACTACGCCACGTGGTTCTCGCCGTCCCCGGCCGCGATGCTGGCCATCCTCGTGCTGCCCGCCAGCCCGAGCTCGGCCGCCTACCTGGCCGGCAGCCCGGACACCATCCGGGCCCAGGTCAAGGAGGCCACCGCGGGTGCCGGCTACGGCCAGCAGTTCGGTGACTACCTCCTGATGTATGCCGGTCTCGCCGGCCAGCAGGACGCGGCCGCTGCCCTCAAGGAGACAGCGACCCTCGACGCCAAGTGGGTGGACGACGGCAACAGCCGCGCGTACCTCACCGCTTGGCTCATGACCCGGGCCGACGCGAAGTAACCCCTCGCCCGCCCCGTGGCATGCCCCGGGCCCGTCACCTCCTCGTTGGGGTGGCGGGCCCGTGGGCGTCGAGGGATGTCGGTGGTGGGACGTACCGTTGCGGTATGCGTCCGACGACCGACCTCAAGCGCACCGTCGCCCCGTTCCAGGTGGTCTCGGAGTTCTCGCCGAGCGGCGACCAGCCAGCGGCGATCGAGGAGATCGCCCGGCGGATCACGGGTGGGGCCGACAAGACCGTGCTCCTCGGCGCGACGGGCACCGGCAAGTCCGCGACCACGGCATGGGTCATCGAGCAGGTGCAGCGCCCGACGCTCATCATGGCGCCCAACAAGACGCTGGCGGCCCAGCTGGCCAACGAGTTCCGTGAGCTGCTGCCCAACAACGCCGTCGAGTACTTCGTGTCCTACTACGACTACTACCAGCCCGAGGCGTACATCCCGCAGACGGACACCTACATCGAGAAGGACAGCTCGATCAACGACGAGGTCGAGCGCCTGCGGCACAGCGCGACGAACTCGCTGCTGACCCGCCGCGACGTCGTCGTCGTGGCTTCCGTGTCGTGCATCTACGGCCTCGGCACGCCGCAGGAGTACGTCGACCGGATGGTGCGCCTGCGCATCGGCCAGGAGATGGAGCGCGACGAGCTGCTGCGCCGGTTCGTGCAGATGCAGTACACCCGCAACGACCTGGCGTTCACCCGCGGCACGTTCCGCGTGCGGGGCGACACCGTGGAGATCATCCCGGTCTACGAGGAGCTGGCGATCCGCATCGAGTTCTTCGGCGACGAGGTGGAACGCATCTACACGCTGCACCCGCTCACCGGCGAGGTCGTGCGCGAGGAGCAGGAGATGTACGTCTTCCCGGCGACCCACTACGTCGCCGGCCCGGAGCGCATGGAGCGGGCCGTGCGCGGCATCGAGCTCGAGCTCGCCAGCCGGCTCGACGAGCTCGAGAAGCAGGGCAAGCTGCTCGAGGCCCAGCGGCTGCGCATGCGCACGACCTACGACGTCGAGATGATGCGCCAGGTCGGGTCGTGCAGCGGCATCGAGAACTACTCGCGGCACATCGACGGCCGCTCGGCCGGGTCGGCCCCGAACTGCCTGCTCGACTACTTCCCCGAGGACTTCCTCCTCGTGATCGACGAGTCGCACCAGACGGTGCCGCAGATCGGGGCGATGTACGAGGGCGACATGTCGCGCAAGCGGATGCTCGTCGACCACGGCTTCCGGCTGCCCAGCGCGATGGACAACCGCCCCCTGATGTGGGAGGAGTTCCTCGACCGCATCGGCCAGACCCTCTACCTCTCCGCGACGCCGGGCCCCTACGAGCTGGCCGAGTCGGCGGCGTCCGGGCCGCCGGTCGAGCAGATCATCCGGCCCACCGGTCTCGTCGACCCGCAGGTGGTGCTCAAGCCGACCAAGGGCCAGATCGACGACCTGCTGCACGAGATCGCCCTGCGCACCGAGAAGAACGAGCGCGTCCTCGTCACCACGCTCACCAAGAAGATGGCCGAGGACCTCACCGACTACCTGCTCGACAAGGGGGTGCGCGTGCGCTACCTGCACTCCGACATCGACACCCTGCGCCGCGTGGAGCTGCTGCGCGAGCTGCGGTCGGGGGAGTACGACGTGCTCGTCGGCATCAACCTCCTGCGCGAGGGCCTCGACCTGCCCGAGGTCTCCCTGGTCAGCATCCTCGACGCCGACAAGGAGGGCTTCCTCCGCTCGGCCCGCAGCCTCATCCAGACCATCGGCCGCGCCGCGCGGAACGTCAGCGGAGAGGTCCACATGTATGCCGACAAGGTCACCCCGTCGATGCAGCAGGCGCTCGACGAGACCACCCGGCGCCGCGAGAAGCAGGTGGCCTACAACCTCGAGCGCGGGGTCGACCCTCAGCCGTTGCGCAAGAAGATCGCCGACATCACCGATCTGCTCAACCGCGAGGACGCGGACACCGAGGCCCTGCTGGGCAGCGGGCGCTCGCAGTCGCGTGGTCGAGCGGTCAAAGGTGGTGGTCGGGGAGCCATGGCGGCCGACGTGGGCGTCTCGACCGGGGCTCGGTTCGAGTCGATGGCGGCCAGCGACCTCGCCGGCCTCATCCAGGAGCTGACGACGCAGATGCACCAGGCCGCGGCCGAGCTCCACTTCGAGCTCGCCGCCCGGCTGCGTGACGAGCTGCAGGACCTCAAGAAGGAGCTCCGCCAGATGACCCGCGCCACTTCCTGACCCGGACGTCGACGACGACCGCTCGTGCCGACGAGCGCTCGTCGCTCAGACGCCGGGGAGCACGCGGATCCTGGCCGGAGGGGGGCAGTCACCCGGGTCGGGGTCCGGTGACCCCTATCGCCCACTGTGACGCGGGATCCACCGCAGCGAGCCGGCGCATCGGAGACCCGCCCCCGCAGCGCGGACCCCTGTCGCGCTTCCCCAGGCAATCCCCTCAACGGCCCGGATCAAGGCGTCGTGAGACAAGACGAACCTGTGGAAGACCGGGGGTAGCTCATGAAAGACCGGGGGTAGCTAAGGGGTCTCGTCCCGGGATGGCGGACGGATGCCGGGGCGGCCTGCCGTTCCGGCCGCCCTGATCAGCTCGTCCCCCAGCGTGTGACCTCGCCGGCTTTTCGCTGACGGCTCGGCAGGGTGCGCGTGAGGCATGATGACGACCGGGCACGGCGTCGAGTAGACCAGGCGGTGCGCGAACACGGCGCCGCCGGGCGACCGCAGCTTGCGCGGGGCGTCGAGGACCAGGAGGTCTGCCGTGTGCGCCTGCGCAAGGAGGACCTTGCGCCGGCCCCCTTCCACGAGGCGGCATTCGACCTGATGCGCGGAGCCGAGTACCGAGGTGACATCGTCGACCAGCTGGGTGACCGCCTCGGCGTGGGCGCTGGTGGGCTCATACGAGTGCATCGGGGGGCGGTTGCCGGTGTAGGTGGGCGGGAGCGGTCGCCACGCGCGTACGGCGATGACCCGTCCGCCGCGTGCGCTGGCTTCGTGCGACGCCCAGGTCAGGGCCGAGGATGACCGGGTCGTGGGGCTGACACCCACAACTACGGTGAAGACGTCAGCGGCGGGGCCCTCGCTCGTATTCACGCGACGGCCTCCTCGGACACCTTGGACAAGGGGTCGGCAACGTCCTCGAGGCTCTGGCCTTCGGCGTTCACCCCGAAGAACCAGGCAACCAGGCCGCCGAAGATCATGATCGCCGCACCGATCACATACCCCCAGAACAGGGGGGTGCGGTCCTTCCCGTCGCCGATCAGGGCGCCGTAGATCGCGGGTGCGGTGGCCCCTGCGGCCTGCGCGACCGCGAAGAAGTAGGAGATGGCCTGACCCCGCACCTCGAGCGGGAAAATCTCGCTAACGGTCAGGTAGGCCGACGAGGCGCCGGCCGAGGCGAAGAAGAACGACACACACCACAGGACAGTGTGCGTCGTGGCGCTCAACGCCCCAGCCTGGAACAGGAAGGCAGACACCAGGAGGACGACTCCGGCGAGGGTGTAGGTGCCGAAGATCATCCGCCGTCGACCCCACGTGTCGAAGAGATGCCCGAGCAGCAGGGGGCCGAGCAGGTTGCCGATGGCGAAGGGGAAGAAGTAGAGGCTCGTCCCGGACTTGCTGATTCCGTAAAAGTTCTCCAGAACCAGGGCGTACGTGAAAAAGATCGCGTTGTAGAGGAACGACTGCGTCACCATCATGGTGATGCCCAGGAAGGTGCGCCTGGGGTACTTCTTGAAGAAGACGTGCATCACCTGCGTGAAGGGGATCGACTCGGTGGCGTTGACGAGCATCGACCGGGAGTCGGGCACCGGTTCCAGCGTGACCCCATGGGCCTCCATGGCGGCTTCGATGTCGTCGACCGTCGCGGTGGCCTCTTCGGCGTGTCCATGGGTCAACAACCATCGCGGGCTCTCGGGGATGTGGCGGCGCAGGTAGATGATGACGAGGCCCAGCACCGGACCGATGAAGAAGCCGACGCGCCAGCCCCATCCGATGCGCTCCGGGGTGAGGAGCCAGATGTTGGCCGTCGCACCGAGAAGGGCGCCAGCCCAGTACGTTCCGTTGACCGCGATATCGACCCGGCCGCGGTAGCGGGACGGGATGAGCTCGTCGATCGCCGAGTTGATCGCGGTGTACTCGCCGCCGATACCCAGGCCGGCGACGAAGCGGAACACCCAGAGGAACTCCATGTTCGGAGCGAGTCCGGCGATCCCCGAACCCAACAGGTAGATCGCCAGCGTCAGGATGAAGAGCTTCTTGCGCCCCAACCGGTCCGTCATGCGGCCGAAGACGAGCGCCCCGACCACCTGGCCCACCAGGTAGATCGTCCCGGTGAGGCCGATCTGCGCGGCGTCCATGTGAAGGGCGTCGGCGTAGCCGTTCGCCGCGACGAGCTGGATCTCCAGCCCGTCGAGGATCCAGGAGACGCCGAGCCCGGTGACCACTGACCAGTGGAACCGCGTCCACGGCAGGCGGTCCATCCGCGCTGGCACCGTACTGCGCACTGGTTCTTGTTCGACGAGAGCCGCTGAACGCGCCACAACACACCCCTTCCCCGACCAAGCCCTGATACCGCTCAGACCGTCGCCGTTCGCATTGGCGAGCACCTGACGACCACGAAAGATACTCGCGATCGGCGCTGGCGCCACTCGAGCGTCGGTGTGGGGCGGTGACCGACGACGTATCGGCCTTCTGTCGCTCGAATCGGGGTCGGCATGGGGGCGACTCAAGCCGGGACTTTCGACATTAACCCCGGTCATTCACGGGCTTGGTTGACGGTGGCCTGAGTAGGTCGAGGAGGAGGTCACCGGCGAAGGGTGCAGCGGAGGTCCGCGTGACGCTGCGGGGCGGGTCTCCGAGCTTTCCGGTGGTGGCGGTCAGGGGTGGTGACCGACGTTCAGGTGGGGGCGGGGATCGCAGTGATGGTGTCGAAGACGGCTTTGAGGGCTCTTCGCCGTTGAGTGTGGGGTCATAGGAGTAGTCCGCCGCCGATGAGGAGCATTCTGAGGCGGTAGTTGTTGCGGTTGCGGAAGCCGCGGGCGATCCGGCGGTGGAGCTCGATGAGGCCGTTGATGGCTTCGGTGCCGCCGTTGCTGGCGCAGTTGGTGTCGAAGTAGCCGAGGAACTCCCGGCTCCACTGCTTCAGCGTGCGCCCGAGGTGGGCGACCTCCGGGATCGGGCAGCTCGTGAACGAGGCCAGGACCTTCTCGGCGACCGCGCGGCCGCCGACGTGGGTGTCTTGGTGGTAGCAGGAGCGAACCTGTTGGGCGCACCGCCAGGCGAGCTCGACTTCGAGGTGCTCCTCCCGCGCGGTGAACGCGGTCTCGAGCCGGGCTCGCTGTCGGTCGGTGAGGTTCTCCTCGCCGGCGCGCAGGATGTTCCGGATCCGGTACAGGGGGTCGTCCCGACGGCCCTGTGGTCGACGGGTGGCCGGTGGTGTCCTGCTGGACCCGCCGGCGCACGTCGTCGACGACCTGGGTGGCCAGCTTGACGACGTGGAACGCGTCCAGCACCGACCGGGCGTCCTGCAGCTGGTCGTCGATCGCGTTCTTGTAGCCGTGGAACGGGTCGAGGGTGGCGATCTCGACGCCGGCCTTGAACGTCTCACCCCGCTGTTCCAGCCAGGCTCGGTAGGTCTCACCGGACCGGCCGGGGACCAGGTCGAGCAGGCGGGCCCTGGTGTGCCCGTTGGCGTCTCGGGTGAGGTCGACCATCCCGGTCAGCTCCTTCGGGCCAGTCGAACAGCAGGCCGCCGTCTTCGACCGGCTTGGTCGACACGTGATGCCACACGTGCTCCCCCGCAAGCGGGGGGACCCCCAGTCGACGCCCAGGATCGCCACGCCCTCGAACCGGGACTTCTGGTCGGCCGCTCGTTGCAGCAGCGGGACGATGGCCTCCCACACCGTCCGCCACCCGGTGCCGAGCTGTCGTCGGACCCCGTTGACGGAGGCATGCTCACGGCGGATCTGCTCGATCACCCACCAACACGCTCGGGTCGTCAGCTTCGCCCGCGGCGCCGCGACCCGCTCGTCCTGTTCCACGAACGAGCGGACCCGGCACGTCGGTTCGGGGCACAGCCAGCGCCGCTTGCGCCAGCGGATCCGCACCGGTCGGCCCATCGCCGGCGCGTCGACCAGCCGCACCTCGATCCGGCCGTGAGCGTGGGCCACGACCCCGCACGACCGGCACCCCATCGGTGCCGCCGCGGACTCCACCGTGACGGTCAGCCCGCCGCCGTCATCACGCTCGACCGCGGTGACGTGCAGGCCGTCCAGGCCGACCAGCAGGTCGCATCGGTCGCAGTAGCCACCGGGCGCACGGCAGCACAACGTAGGCTCACTCAACGTCGAGGTCCTTGAGATCAGATGAGGTAGAAGTCCTCTGATCCTCGGGGACCTCGACCCATCCCCAGCCTCACCAAGCCCTTTCGGCGCGCCGCGCTCACCCCACACTCAGCGGCGAAGAGCCCGATTCTCAGGCACCCGGACACGCTTCGGGAGTGGGAGCCTGGCATGAAGCCGCAGGCGGAGGACAGGGCCGAACCCGACGAACGCCCTGTACATCGGCTCCTGCTGGTGCTTCTCAGACGGGACCCGCACTTCGCTCGCCACTTCTTTCCGGACGTACCCGACGGAAACGTTTGGGAGGGCAGCAAAGGCTTCGTGGACATCATTGGCGGACCGGAAAGATGGAGTCCGCCGACTACCCTCATAGAGTTAAAGTTCGGCGCAAAGGTCAGCCGTTTTAAGCAACGCAACCAATTTGATACCTCGGTTGTCCATGCTGCAGACGGCGCTGTCTGCTACGTGGTTGTGCCCGGCAGGCGTGCCGGCGGAGAGGGTGAAAAGTATCGCGGGGCTTTGAAAAGGGCAGGAGTTACGACCGCGAGGCAGTGGAACGTGGTGACTTGGCAATCAATCTTAGATTATTTGACCCCTCATATACGTCTTGACGAATTAGACCCAGAAGCCGCCGATGCGGCTAATGAGGTCGCTTTGGTGATGGCTCGGCTAGCGGTCTGAGCCCGACAAGACGTGCCACCAACCCGCCGGTCATCGTTCTATGCCGTGGCCGGCAACGGTCCAACGCAACATCCGCCGGCCCCCGGAGCCACGCAGGGCAACCGGTGACCTGAGTTGATCACCGAGTTGAAGAGACATCGTTTTGCCAACCGATATAGGCCGTTGTTGCATGCCGACGCCGGATGACTGAAGGCTCTTAGATCGGCCACCGCCTGCTTCACGAGGCATCTCACCAATACTGCGAGTGGGTTGCGAATGATGAGCCTCCTTCCCGGCGGGCCGCCGCTCAAGCTCAATCACTCCACCGCCTGCGGCTCACCCCTCCATCCGCTCATAGCCGCTGTCGGGGCGGCTACGCTCGCCCGGATCTGCCGCAAGTCACCGCGCGACGGTACCGAACCTGGACCGCGGCATAGGTCGAGTGTACCAACAACGGCAATGATGTTACGGCCGGCTACTCGCCCGGCGAAAGCCCGCCCCCGAACGTCGTCGCTACCTGTGTGGTTGCCGCCCACGATATTCACGAAGCGCGTGGACCGAGAAGCGCTATCCGATGCGCCGACGCCCGCTTCGACACAGTGCTCGATGCTGCGGGCGAAGGAGGTCACGCGAGGTACGCGACAACCGGCCGGCTCATCGTGTGAACCGGCTGGCGTGTTCCGACCGTTCATCAGCAGTGCGGGATGTTGCCACCCGGGGCAACCGTGTCGCGGTGAACGAACCCCAGCATGCCGTCCTTCCCAATCTTCAGCCAGTAGTGGTTCCCCAGCAGCTCCTGCCCCTCCGTGAAGCAGCGCACCGTAACCGCGTCGCCGGCCTTGAGCCCGAAGTGCACCGGCGCGGACTGGTTCGTCGGGCTGGTGTAAGAGGTGGTCGCGCGCTTAACGTAGATGACCTGCTCCTGGGCGGACGAGTGGGCCGTGGCGCTGGAGGCCGCGGCGATGCCCACGCCGGCGAGTGAGGCGGCGGCGACTCCGGCGGCAACGAGAACGACGACGGGCTTGCGCATGACTGGTGCTCCTCTCGGCTGTCCGGACGCAAGAGTGGCGGCCCGGACCCGGGTGTCTCCCGGTGCTGCTTACATCCTTCCGGCACAGCGTGTTTCGCAGGATCCACTGATCGCGCAAGGTCACGGTTGAGGCCACTATCCCCCGATCAGGGGACACCTGTCCGACGGGAGCCCAAACCGTATTCCCCCCGTCCTGAGGGGCCTCAGGAAGTCGAGGGCAACGTCCTCTTCTGCCGCGGGCACGGCACTGATCGAGGTGCCCCACTCCGCCGCGTTGAGGGCGCCACTGCTCCGCAGACCTGGTGCCGGCGGGCTGAGACCCGCTAAGACCACTCAAGGGCAGGGCACCGAACAGCGACACACCCCGTTGTCGGGCGAGGGCTGGGCTGCCCCCAAGGTCTGGCTCGGTGGTCGTGCGGACTCGCGGAGCACTGGAGCCTGCCCTACTAAACAGTGTTCCGTGCCCCATCTCGGCACAAATGGATGAGGTGGCCCGGCCGTCTTCGGGCCAGACGCTGCTGGTCGTCCTCCAGGGGCCTGCCGGTGATGAGTGCCACCAGTGCCACCCCTCCGGGGCCCCGGTGGTTAGCCCCGTTGCTGTCCCGGGGGCCGGAATGGCTCATGTCAAGCGGGCCGCTAATGAACCAGGCTGAGTCGGTGCCGACCCGGGACCTTCCGGAGAAGCCGAGCCTGGTCGACGTGCATCTGGCCGTGGAGATCCGCCTGCTCGGCGAGGTGATCGCGTCGGCCGGAACCCACACCGGTCCGCTCACGGAGGCGGAGCTGGACGCTGCCCTCGGCCTCGCCGACACACCCCAGCGGGCCCCGGGAGACCACGGCCCGTCTGGGAGGACTTGACCCCTCCGTGCGCCAATAGATCCACCGCACAGCGACCGCCCGCCCCCTCGAACGGACCCCCCTGAATGGACCCCAACGGCGGTGCGCCAGCGACGGCTCCGGCACCAGCACAGCACCAGCACTACAGCGTGAACCAGACGGATTGGCCATGGGCGTCGGTGTCAACGCCCCAGTCCCTGGCGACGACCTCGAGGAACCGCAGCCCACGTCCCGACACGGCATCGGCAGCCACTGCATGCTGCAGCAGGATGGGTTCGTGGCCGCAGTCGGACACCCGAATGATCGTTCGAGAGTCCGCGCATCGCATCGTCAACCGGATCGGTGGCGCGCCGTGGATCAGGGCGTTCGTGACGAGCTCCGAGACCAGGAGCAGCGCGTCCTCGGTGTGGGCGTCGGTGAGATGGTCCGGACACGCCCAGCGGCGCAGGAACTCCCGCGCAAGGGACGGCGCGATGAGCGAGGCCGGCAGGACGCACCCGACCGGCGCGCACGTCGAGCAGCTGGCTGCCAGGGCATCCATGCCGTGACCGTCAGCGACAGCGACAGCGGCCCTGAGGGGACGGACTTCAGCGACGGGGGCCGCCGGGGCCGTCACTGCCGCACGGAGACGTTGAGGGCGTCGACGGTGTTGGAGGCGACCGGACCCGCACCCGGATCCAGGGCGTGATCTCCGTCCGCCGGGGCCCGGCACCCGGCGACGGCTCTCGGCTCCCCGGCTCGGTCCCGTCCGGACATGGTGCGGGGATCCCCCTCGAGGACACGACCGCGGCCATCCTGGCCCGAGCCGTCTGGCCGGATCACGGTCCGTCGGCGGTCTTGCTGGCGGCCCAGGCCGGCACGGTGCCGATGCGCAAAAGGTGCAGCACCTCGCTGGTTCGGTAGCGACGGTGGCCGCCGAGGGTGCGTACCGCAGCGAGTTTGCCCGCGACAGCCCAACGGGTGACCGTCTTGGCATCCACCCGGAACAGTGCGGCCACCTCCGCCGGGGTCATCAGAGACTCTACGAGATGTAACGAGGCAGCCATGACGCATCACTGGTCCTGTAGAAGTGCCCCGTCAGCCAACCGCCCGCGAAGGTAAAGAACCGTTCCTGGTTTGGTATAGCGACAGTAAACCCGGTCGACCGAAAGTGCCACCTTTCGCCGAATTCGCCGTCAACGGGTGCGTCTTGCCGCCCAGGCTCGCCGGATCAAACGCCAGCGGCCCGCCGAGCGGGCCACGGTGCAGATCGGCACCGTCCCCACGCAGGTGACCTGCCCCGTCTCGGACCCGCGCGGCGGCCAATCGCAGAAGCATTGTGGACAGCTCAGCCTTGAGCGAGCCGGGCAAACATGCGGCGGTCGACCACCGGGACGATCGCTGTTCACACCGCCGCGTGGGACGGTTGAGCGCAGGGCCGCCGTGCGCGCCGGATGCTCGGGTCCAATGCTGTCCCATATGCCGCCGTACGACGGCGGGGCGGCAAGAACGACCGTTCAAGATGGTCGTGATCTCGCATGGCTCACGACCTGCCCGTGCGTGCGCAAGTAGAACGAGGTCGCCAGCGCTCGTGGCAGCGATGATCGCGACGGGTCAAGTCCCGGGGTGTGGTGTACGTCGGTGATCCTTCCGGGGTTATGCGCTGAGGGCACTGGCGATGGCGAGGTGGGGGTCCTCCTCAGGGTCGGTGATGGTTAGCGCTGCTCGGGAGCGGGCCAGGATGTCGAGCCCGAGGTAGCGGCGTTGCTCGGCCCATTCGTCGTGCTGCTCGGCCAGGACGGCGCCGACCAGCCGGATGACGGAGCCTCGGTTCGGGAAGATCCCCACGACGTCGGTGCGCCGGCGGATCTCCCGGTTGAGCCGCTCGTTCGGGTTGTTCGACCAGATCTGACGCCACACCTCGCGGGGGAAGACCGTGAACGCGAGCAGATCTGCGCGTGCCGCCTCGAGGTGCTCGGCGACGGCCGGCAGCTTGCCCTGCAGAGCGTCAAGGATCCGGTCGAACTGGGCGTGCACCGACGCCGCGTCGGGCTGGTCGTACACCGAGTGCAGCAACGCCTTGACCCACCCCCAGCTGCTCTTCGGGGTGACGCCCATCAGGTTCGCCGCGTAGTGCGTGCGTCACCGTTGCCACGAGGCCCCGGGCAGCGTCGCCCCGACCGCGTCGACCAGGCCGGTGTGCGCGTCGGACGTCACCACAGCCACTCCGGTCAGGCCGCGGGCGACCAGGTCACGGAAGAACGCCAGCCACCCGGCGCCGGACTCCGTTGTCGCACAGTTCAGGCCGAGGATCTCCCGGAACCCGTCGCCGTTGACGCCGGTGGCGACCATGACCGCGACCTTGACCACCCGTCCGCCTTCGCGGACCTTCATCGTCAACGCATCCCGTCGATCAGCATGCAACGAACGTGTACGGCCCGTCACCCAGCGGTCGGGTCCGGAACGCCTCGACCTGGCCGTCGAGGTCCTTGGCCATCTCGGAGACCTGAGACTTCGATAGGCCGGTGATGCCGAGGGACTGGACCAGCTTGTCCATCCGCCGGGTCGAGACCCCGAGCAGGTAGCAGGTCGCGACCACCGAGGTCAGCGCGGCCTCGGCCCGCCGGCGACGCTGCAGCAGCCAGTCCAGGAAGAAAGACCCCTCCCTCAGCTTCGGCACCGCCACGTCCACCGTTCCGACCCTGGTGTCAGTCATCAGCAGGTCGCGGTGCCGGTACCCGTTGCGCCGGTTCGACCGGTCCGGGCTGCGGACGCCCTACTCGGCGCCACACACACTGTCGGCCTGCGCGGACAGCAACGTGTTGATGAACGTCTCGAGCATGTCTCGCATCAGATCCGGCGACGCCTGCGCCAGTTGCTCGTGCAGGAACCGCTCCGGGTCGATACTGGGTCCAGCGGTCATCGTGGTGTCCTTCTTCGAGTCGGTTGTGAGAGATCACTCGAAGGATCACAGCGGTGGCCGCCCCTACATCAACGGGACACGCTCACCGAGATCGTCGTACACCACCATGCCGGACTTAACCTCGCGACGCCGGTTGCGTTGGTTCTTGCCCAGTGCGCCGGCTAGCCCGTGCGGCGTCCACGCAGCATGTAGACGATCGGTAAGACCCCGCCGGAGTTCACGAGTGCTAGCCCGGCTGCCCACGCTGCCTTCGAGCCGCGGATGTTGGCGCGTGACCGCTGGGCAAGATCAATCAGTGCGACGAGCTTCAGACCTGTCTCGAAGGCCGCGCCCAGCAGGATCGCCTGCCGAACGTGGGGATCCAGGTCGTTCCAGCGCTTCTTGTCCACGACACAACTCTGTCCCGCATGTGGGGGTTCGGGCAAGGTGTGTCGCTCAGCGCGCCACCGCAGCAGGATCCCCTGCGGACAGGTGTCGGCGTGCGCGCCGAGACGGGCCTCCACCGGCAGCGGAACGACACACGGGATCACGGGCGTTGCGGGCTGCCTGAGTTCCTGACGAAGGGCTGGCCGGTTCGAGGAGCGTCCGTTGAGCCAGGGGCCCCCGCCGAGGCCCGATCACCGGCCCTCACGAGGGACCGTCATACAAAGCGCATAAGCCCCGCGGTGTCGCCGGACTTGACCGGCTCCGAAGCGCCGGCCAATCCGTTGACACTGTCCGACGGCGGGGAGGATGCTTGCTTCCATTGACCGCGCCTATCAGGGGAGGTTCGCCATGGCTACAACAGGGCACGACGGGTCGGAGGGCGTCTTCGCGCCCGGTTCACCGGAGGATGTGATGCAGATCCTTCAGAACTTGAACCATTTCTTCAGCAACAAGATCAAGGCCATCGAGCTGTACCGGCAGGGCGGCAACGAGATGAGGGCCGAGACGAGCGGCACGAGGTCGGTTTGCCACATCGACGGCGTCGACGACGGTGACAGTTGGGGAGCGGCAGGTGCGGTCTCCGGTGAAAGGAAGGACTCTTAGCTAGCCCCGGTCATTCATGGGGTTTGCTGATCGCGGACCTGAGGGCCGCTTCGTTCGGTTGTCTGTAGGGGCGTGCCGGAGGTCCGCGTGGCGCTGCGGGGCGGGTCTCCGAGGTTCCGGTGGTGGGCGGTCAGGGTCGGTCGCCGGGTTCAGGTGGGGGCGGGGATCGCGGTGATGGAGTCGAAGACGGCCTTGAGCTGGGCGGCCCACGGCCATGACCTGGGCAGCCGTAGTCGGCGTTGTCGACCGCTTCGGGTGAGGCGGGCGGGGACGTGCAGCAGCCGGTAGCGCAGCGCCTTCGGCTCGCACGTCTTCAGCGTGTCGGGCAGGGCAAGCAGTCGGAGCCAGGCGGTGAGGTCGGCGGCGAGGGTGACGACCTGGAGCCAGGCCTGGTTGATCGCGAACTCGCGGGACGGGAACCGGCCGAGGCCGGAGTCTTTGGCGTGCCGGATCCGGTCTTCGACGCGCGCGTGGGCCCGGTGCCGGGCTTCGAGGAACGCCAGCTGACCGGTCCTCGTGTTGGTGGCCACGGCTTGGTACCGCCACCCGTCGGCCTCTTCGAACAGTGACAGCTGCGCCCCGGGGTGCGGTCGTTCCCGGCGGACGATGACCCGCATCCCGGCCGGCCAGCGGGTGGTGATCGCGGGGTCCAGCAGGTCGGTGACCTCAACGACGTCCCCGCCGTCGCGCAGGTCGCCGGCGGCGTCGACCGCTGGCAGCCACGCCCTTGCGGGCACCTGTTCGATGGCGGTCCGGACGTGGTCGGTGACCGCGAACCCGACCGAATACTCAAGTGACCGGCCCCGCTTCGCGTCCTGGGCGGTCAGCCACTCCAACAGCCCATGCGACGCGCCGGCACCGTCGGCTCGCACCAGCAGCCTCTTCCGGTAGGCGGCCGGGACCTGCGCGATCGCGGCGGTGAGGACGGTGATGTGGTCAGCGGTGGTGTTCGAGCCGGCGTTCCCGGGCCGCAGCATCGCGGCGAGCATCTCCTGGGTGTTATCGCACCACACGCCGATCGGGTGGTACCCGAACCCGCCCTTGAACGTCGCCGCCGCCGATTCTTTCTCGGAGTGGACCGTGACCAGGGTGGCATCGACGTCCAGCACCACGGTGTCACCCAGGTCGGTGTCGGCGACCTTCGAGGCCGGGAGCCCGCCGCGGCTGGCGAGCTGGGCCCACACGTGCCGACGCACGGTGGCACGGGCCTTCTCCACCCGCTTCATGGCTGCCGGAGTCAGGTCGTGCAGGGTCCGCCACACCGTCGGCGCGGAGGCGACCGGCCCGAGGACCTGACGTTGGTGACGGAGCACGTCGATGTCAGCGATCGCTTCACCGCCGTCCGAGAGCAGCACCGCCAGGTCGACGAGCACCCGACCCCGGTCGTGGACCGGCCGGAACGACCGCCTGCCCAACGCCGTCGACAGGCCGCCGGTGAGCCCGCCCGGTCAGCCAGCAGCCGCGTCGCGACCGACCCGGCATGGGCCACCACACCGGTCCCGTCGGCGGTTACTGACAGACCCGTCGACCACGCCTTATGCTTCACTCGCGAAGTGCCTTCCGAAACGACGTCCTGAACCCTAGAGAAGTCCAGTATTTCGTTACGCGACAGGCACTTTCGCGCGTCCAGACGCAGTGTCAGATCACAACCCGTGAACGATCCGGGCTAGGGCCGGCTCATCGGGGGCGGCTGCGCCGAGAATCCGTACGAGGAAGACACAGGGGCCTTGAAGCTCGGCCGGTACCACGGTTCCCACGTCGCGGTTGCGGGGTCGTACCCGCACTTGAGGGGTTTGCTTGCCGCGTCGTCGGGTCGCTCCAAATAGGCGCGGCAGTCGGTGCAGACGTACCTGAACTCACAACCGCTGCACACGTCGATATGGTCCTTGGAGATCGTCCATGGGGCGCGGAAGTCCTTCCTGCTGACGACGTCGTGAAGTTGGGTCGAGCGCGCGCTGCCGAATGAGGTGGCCATCGACGGGCAGTTGCGGATGGTGCCGCCCGCGTCCACCGAAATCTTCCGGTTCAGGCAGCCATTGAACTCGAGTAGTTCCGTATAGATGGCTACGGTCGGCGGGCTGAGGTATCCCTGGGTGATCAGCCCGCAGTGCATCGCTGAGTCGATGACTTGTGGGGTGAGGACGACGTGACGTTCCGTGGCCGGCTGCCCCGCCGGCGCGTCCGCCATCGCCACCGAAAGCCGGGCGTGATGGGGAGCGGTGTGGACGGTCAATGAGGTGACCAGCGGTTGATCTCGCATGAAGTGGGTGAGCTCTTCGTCGGTCACGTCCTCGTCGTATTTGAGGACTAGTTCGACGCTGGTAATCGAGGTGTTCATCGCCAACCGCACGATTGTCCGACAGACGTCGAGCGTAAGCAGCGGTGAGAAGCCGCGCACTTGCAGGAACTGGCAACCCAAGGCATCGAGTTGCTGCAGAATGTCCTGGAAGTCATGCATTTCTGTGTCGACATCGATGATCGACGACTGCACCTCGCCGGGGTAAGCCCACTCGGTGTCAAGAGGGGGGAACCTGGATGGGTCTGGGGTGAACATCACCAGTTCGTTATCGACCAGAAAATCCAAAAAATCGTGAAGTTGCCGCGCCCGCTGGTCCGACCCGGACGCGGTGGGGCCAGCAGTCTCGTTGACGAGGGCACTGACCGGTCTTGTGGTGAGCCACTGAAGTAAGGGGAAGTACTCGGTCGGGAAGAGGTGCAACTCGTTACGGGTGAGGTCGTATATTGCCGACCGCTTCCCTCCTTTGACTGGGACGCAGTCGGCGAACAGGCGTAGGTGCTTACCGAGGTGCGCTGTCAGATCCATGATCACCTTGATCCTGCGGGAGCCATACGATTTTCGAGATTGGCTTGGCGCTCGAGCGAGCTACCCCCGAGGACCACCACCGCGTGTTTCGGACAGTCAACGCCCGCAGCGACTCGCGGGACATTAGCCCTCGCTCCCAGATGGCCTGGTAACCGAGCGGGAGAGCTTGCAGCGCCTCGTGCGGTAGGCGAGCCTCCTCCGACTCGCCTTCACGGTCACTCATGGAGAAGGAGGGCCGAGGCGATGGCTCGCTCAAGATGGTAGTTGCAGGGCGAGGAGACCATGGAGAACTGGCCGTGAGGGTTGATTTCCAAGAACACGTAACGCCCCTGATCGTCGAGGATCATGTCCGCCGAGCCGGTATTCAATCCCAGCTCGCTAAAAAGCATACACAAGCGCGTCTCCACCGCAGCGGGCATCTGGTAGGGAACGGTGCGGTTGGGACGTTCCTCGTTGTACCGCCGGAAGTCAACCTGCGTGCGCTCGTCGGCTTGCGAGAAGATGGCCATGGAGTAACAGTGACCCTCAAGGAAGAAAATACGTAAGTCCAGCGTCTTGGCCACTCGGGTTTGCACCAAGGAGGGAGCGAAGGTGGCCGGAAGTCCTTCGACGTTCTCCTCGGCAAGGACCTCGGTGTAACTGTAATAGCCGCGTGTCCCGACGTGGTCAAAGAAGTAGACCCCGTCCGACAACGCCTTTGTCACCTGCTCCGCCTCCGCCACAGCCCCACCCAGGTCCCGCTTGGAGGTCGTCACCAGGAACCGGGGAACGTCCAGCCCACACTTCTCCGCGACGGCGAGGACGACCAGCTTGTTGAGGTCACCCCTCTCCGGGTGACACAACGTCCAGGCCCGCTCTGCGACCCGTCCGTGAACGAGCTCCGCCAACCGTTGTTCCTCACTGCGGACCTTCGCCTCAAGGTGCCGGCGCAACCCGGGTTCGAGCTGTGAGGCAACCGCAGGGAACAAGTTGCACAACCAGTTCCTGCCCTTGCGGTACCACACCGAACTTAGGCCGTCCAAGCTCCAGTTTCGATCGTCCAGCTCTACCCGGACGTCATCGTTGGTCACGCGAAGATCACCCACGCGCTCGGGCTCGTCGGCGTTGACCCGGACCACATCAGCCCCCGGGCTGAGGTAGCGGATCCATCGCAGGACGTCCGTAGTCGATTCGTCCACAGCGGTGCTGAATAGCGCGATCAAGCAACCCCCCTCCGGTCAGAGCGCCCATAAACCACGACCACCAGCCTAGGCGGAACGACAGATCCACAACGGCTGTTGCGCAGCACGCCGCTAAACCCCGGGGGCCCGCCTCGGTGAGTGGTCAGCTGCGGCCCCAGACGGCCGGAACCGCCTGACGACCCCCCGCTGCAGCACAGCCGGATCACCAGCCTCGCCGCACACCCCGAGACAAACGAGCCGCGGCGAAGTTCACACCGTGAGGGTCTGATGCACCCCGTCCTCTTTGGGCGCCGGGACCGACATGTGCAACTGCTCGATGAGCAGCGCCCCATCGACCTTGGCCACCCTCATGGTCAGCCGTACCGCGGCGGTCGCCGTCCGGCAGGTGAGGGGTGGGCCATCGTGAGGCAGGGGGACATGCCGGAGGGGGCCGATCCGCCACGAGGATGAAGGAGTCGCGATGCGTGATCACCGGATCGCCCGGAGTGATCCGAATTCCCGCCTCGCTCATCTGCGGTAGCTGCGCCTGAGCCGCCGACAGAATGGCGTCCCGTCCGTACCACCACTCCGCATCGTCGGTGTTGATGCAAAGGACGGCGGAACCGGCCGCTACGATCGACGCGGACGAGCCGATTCCAGAGGGCTGGACGGCAGCTGACCCACTCCGCCGCCTGCAGGGCGGCCCGGCGGGCGCGAATGCTGTGCGCACGTGGCCGTGGCGATCTACCGTGGTTGATGCTTACGAACCGGTCGGCGCCGCATGCGCGGGTGACACCCGTTCTGACCGTGGCGGACGTTCGCGCGGGGGTAGCGTGGTACTCGGACGTCTTCGGGTTCGTCGAACACGTCCGCATCGGCGAAGGGCACCGCTCGCAGCTTGGGCTGCCTGACGGGGAGCCGGCCGAGCTTGTGGTGGCCGACGTTCGGCCTGGGCGGCGAACGCCCGACGGAGGGCGTTCTCACCAAATCATGCTCAAGGTCACCGATCTCGCGCGCGTGGTCGAGACGGCGACGGCGCGAGGCGCCGTCCTGGTCGACCCACCGCACGACTGGCAGTACGGCGAGCGACAAAGCCACCATCGACGACCCCTTCGGGCACCCAGTGGGTCCTCAACCAGACGATCGTCGACGTGGCGCCCGAGCAGTGGGGCGGTCAGACCGTAACCCCGCGCCTTCGAACCCCGTAGCGCCCGGCCGGCGGCGAATCAGCGTTTGCGGCCGCGGGGCCTTGTGCGCCCTCCCCCGGAGGCCGGTGCGCGCCTGGTGAGTCATTCGGCCGCGAAGCGGCGTGGCGACACCTTGCGTGGGGGCAAAAGGCGCTGCCCGCGGTGCGATGTGCCAGGTGTCGCCGCGACCGGGAGACCGTCATCTCGGCGACGGTAGCCTGACCCCCGTCTGGTCAGCAGCCAGCCCCCCTGGCTGCTCGGGGTACGGCCGACCGGGCGGTTAGGGTCCAGTCATGGCTGAACGTTGGCGTTCTTCGGCTGCTCGGGACCTGGTCAAGAAGATTGAGAAGGCGGGCGGTGAGGTGCAGCGTGCCGGGGTCGGCAAGATGAAGGTTTTTGGCCCGCAAGGCTCGGTGACCATCACGGAGCCGTTGTCCGACTCGAGCAAGGACGTGGCCCGCAACAGCGCCGCGCGACTGATCCTCGAGAAGACCGGCCTCAAGATCTGACGGTCAGGACCCGGTGACCTCCGGCTCCACGCGTAGATCTTGTTCTCACTTCGACAATCCGAATCTTGATTCGGGCTAGACCGGACGCGACGGCCAGGTGCGCCGTCCACCAACTGCCTCATCTTGGTCGTCACCACAGCTGCCATTGCAGAGGCTGCCGCAGATTGTCGGGCTGCATCGAAACGCAGAAGACCGTACGTCGACATGTGGGACTCCCGGACCCGCGTCACACCGGCACCCCTCTGATGTCAAGGGGCGGGTTGGAGGGTCCTTGGCGTCGTGATCTTCCCTGTCGTGGTGGGCGCGGGTAGCGTCACGGGTGCGGGTCCGGGAAGTGGCTGATCCGAAGTGCCGGTGCGCGGGTGCAAGCCGGCCGCGCTGGAGTTGAGTGTCGCCCCGCTGTGCCCTCCCGGGCCCGCCTTCATGGTGGTTTCGGGCTGGTGGTTGGCGTCGGCGCGCAGCCGCCGGTAGAGGACGTCGGAGATCCTTCTCTTCAGACAGCGCATGGCTTCGGCCCTGGTCTTGCCGCTCGCGGTCTTGCGCCGGTAGTAGGCCCGGCCCTCGGTGTCGTGGCGCAGCTGGGTGGTCGCGACGATGTGGATCATGTGGTTCATCCGCCGGTTCCCTGCGCGGGAGAGCCGGTGCCGGACGATCTCCCCGCTGGAGGCTTCGATGGGGGCGGTGCCGGTCCACGAGGCGAACCGGTTGCGGTCGGCGAACCGGGCGATGTCGCCGACGTCGGCCAGGGTGCGGGCGGCCACGACCGGGCCGACGCCGGGCAGCTCCATCAGTGTGGAGCCGGTCGCGGTGACCATCTCCTTGAGCTCTCGGGTCAGGGCCTTGGCCTTCTTCTCGATCGCGACGAGCTCGGCGATCTGTTCCGCGGCCAGGCGGCGGCGGGTCTTGCCGGCGATGTCGCGGGGCTTGACCGTGGCCAGGATGGTCTTGGCCTGGCCGGTGCTGATGTTCTTCTTCGACTGTCCCGGAACGAGTTCCGAGAGCAGCCGGTGCACGCGGTTCGCCGCTTGGATCCGGGACCGGGTCAGCTCGGCGCGCCGGTCGACCAGCAGCCGCAGCGCCTCGAGCTGGGCGTCGTAGGCCAGCACCCGCAGGCCCTTGGTGCGCACCGCGACCACGGCGACCGCGTGGGCGTCGTGCGGGTCGGTCTTGCGGTTGTGGCCGGTGTCGAACATCCGCGCCCGGGCCGAGAGCTTCGCTGGGACGTCGACCACGTGCTCACCGTCCGCGAGCAGCCGCTGCGCCAAGGGCCGGCCGGCGCCGTTGCTGCCCTCGACCGCCCACACCCGTTCCGGGAAGGGCGCCACCTGCCGGCGCATCGCTGCGTAACCAGCCTTGTCCGTGCCGAACCGGCCGGTCGTCCGGACCGCCTCGTTCTCGTCGACGACTTCGATCGTCGCCGACAGCTTGTGGGGATCGACCCCGATGACCACTCTCGACATGAACGTGCACCTTCCCGCCGTCGCTACTGATGGACGCCGGGCGGGCACTGCTACTGAGAGCTGGGCAGACCCCTCTTCAGCCACGCTCCGGCACGGTGCCCGGCGGGAACGCAGACCGAAGTTGAGCCACACCGGTCACGCTGGTGGGCAGCCGCAAGGAGAGCTTCCCGCCGAACACCTGGACCAAGTCTCGCCAGACACCGGCCCTGCCGGAAGTCTCTAGTCCGAAAATGAAGGTGAGCGGGCAGGCGACAGCTTCCGGCGGAGCCGGAATAGCTTGGTGCTCCGGTCAGGCGGCGGGTTCGAGGGTGACTCGATAACCGAGGGCCTCGAGTTGCCGGACGTGCTGCCGCTTTCTCGATTCCGTGTTGACGTGCCGCGTGAAGTGGTCGGCGCCGAGGTCGTTGAAGCGGGTCTCGGGATCGGCGAGAAGGTGCCAGATGATGACCAACATTGAGCGGCCGACCGCGACGATGGCCTTCTTCTTCCCGCGGCGTCGCGCGATCCTTCGGTAACGCTCACCGAGGAAGGTGTCGGTTCGGCCGGCGATGGGGGCGGCCTCACCCAGTACCCGCGCGAGGTACCGGTCGCCGTGGCCGGTGGACCCGTTGCCCTTGTTCTTGCCGGCCGAGGACTTGATGCCCGGGGAGAACTTCGCCCACGAGCACAGGTGTCCGGCGGTCGGGAACCGGGTCATGTCCACGCCGATCTCGGCGATGATCACCGCCGCCGCCACCGGCCCGATCCCGGGGATCTCATCGAGCCGTTCCACCGCGGCCTCGAACGGGACCAGGTGGGCCTGGATCTCGGCGTCGAGCAGCGCGATGTCAGCGTCAATCCCGTCGATACGGGCCAGCATCCGAGCCAGCAGGAACCGGTGATGGTCGTCGAAGTGACCGGTGAACGCCTCCACCAGCTGCGGAATCTTCACGCGCATCCTGGTCCGCGCCATCTCGGCGAGCACCTTGGGGTCGCGTTCCCCCGCGATCAACGCCGCCATCATCGCCCGCCCGGAGACACCGAAGATGTCCGAGGCCACCACCGACAGCTTGATGCAGGCGTCCTCGAGCAGCTTCTCGACCCGGTTCTTCTCCGCGGTCCGCGTCCCAACCAGGTCCACCCGGTAGCGGGTCAGGTCCCGCAACCGGCGGATCGGGCGCGGCGGCACGAAGCTGCTTCGCAGCATCTGTCGTTCCGCGACCTTGCACAACCAGACCGCATCCAGCACATCGGTCTTCGGTCGTCCGGGCAGGTGCCGGGCGTCGCGGGCGTTGACCAACCACGGCTGAAGACCGTGCGCCTCCAGCATGTAGAACACCGGCCGCCAGTAGTCAGAAGTCGCCTCCATCACCACCCGCTCGACCTGCAGCTCGACCAGCCGGTTGGCCAGATCGCTCAACGACCTGGTCATCGTCGAATGCGTCGAGACCTCCTGCGATCGTCTCCTCGCGCCGCCCACGCCAGGCACCCGCACGCAACAGACCAGCTCGGCCTTGCCGATGTCCAACGCCGCCACCCGGGCGATGATCTCCTCGTCATCCACCGACTCGGCCAACATCGCTTCTCATCTCCCACCTCCACGCGTTCCCGAACCTGAACCACGTGACCGCCCGGGGAGATCGCTGGGCAACAACGGAATCTAGTCCTCGTGCTCGACCATCACGCCGGCAACAATGAAGGGCCCACAACGCGATCCCCGCGCCCGGCTAGTAGACGCCCTCGACGGAGCATGGAGACCCGACGTCACCGGGCGGCACGAGGCCATTTTCAGCCCGGAACGGGCGCCCCGGAAAGGGGCAACCCGGCTAGTAGCCGCGAGCCGGCCGTCTCTGAGGTGACCCCTTCCAGCCGCGTGTGGGCGCACGCGCTACCGGATCTGGCACCCCTCTGTGTCAAGACGCGGCTGGCAGCGGGGTTCTAGGGTGGGTCGTGGCGGTCCGGGAAGTGGCTTGTCCGAAGAGCTGGTGTGGGGTTGTGAGCCGGCCGCGCTGGAGTCAGAGTCGCTACCTGGTTGCCCTCCCGGGCCCGTCACCATGTGGTGCGCGGCGTCGTTGACCATGGTCCGGTAGACGATGTCGGAGAGGCGTCGTTTGAGCAGTCGCATGGACTCGTTGGAGGTCTTCCCGCGGGCTTTGGTTCGGTCGTAGAACGCTCGGCCCTCGGTGGGGTGCCGCAGCTGGACGGTGGCCATGATGTGCAGGACCCGGTTGATCTGACGGTTCCCGCCGCGGGAGAGGCGGTGGCGGACGTTGTCGCCGGAGGAGGCGTCGATCGGGGCGGTCCCGGTCCAGGATCCGAAGTGGTTCTTGTCCGGGAAGCGGGTGATAGTCGCCGAGCTCGACCAGGAGGCGGGCGGCGCCGGAGGGGCCGACTCCGTGCAGGTCCATCAGTGTGGTGCCGGTCGCCTGCACGAGGGCGGTGAGCTCCTTGTTGGCGGCCTTCTTGCGTTGGTAGATCCTCTCGAGGTCGGCGATCAGCTCGGCCGCGACCCGGCGGCGGGTCTTGCCGGCGAGGTCGCGCGGGCGGACGGTGGCCAGGAGGGCTTTAGCTTGCGCGGCGGACAGGTCCTTCTTCGCTCCGCCGGGGATCAGCTCGAGCAGCAGGTGGTGGACCTGCAACATCTTGCGGGTGTGCTCGTCGCCGAGGGAGCGGCGCCGGTCGACCAGCACCCGCAGCACAGCGAGCTGCTCGTCGTTGACGACGGGCCGCAGCCCGGCCATCCGGGTGCCGACCAAAGCGACGGAGTGCGCGTCGGTGGCGTCGGTCTTGCGCCCTTGTCCCGTGGCGAACATCCTGGCCCGGGCCGAGAGCTTCGGCGGGACGTCGACGACCTGCTCGCCTTGGCCCAACAAGCGCAGGGCGACGTGCCGGCCAATACCGGAGCAGCCCTCGATGGCCCAGACCCGCTGCGCCACGCCGCGACGTACCGCAGTAGCGCGGCCAGTCCGCCCCGGTCGGTACCGAACCGGCCGGTGCCGACCACTGACTCGTCACCGGTCATGACCTCGATCGTGACGGACCGCTTGTGCGGATCCATCCCGATCACGACCCGTGCTGACGGCTTCCCCATGCAGTCCTCCGAACTCGAACCTGATGGTTGACGAGCTGGGAGGGCAACGCTACTTCGAGCTGGGCACACACCCCTCCTGAGCCTCTCCCGCCCTGGCGGCGTCCGGGGATGCGCAGGCCAAATGAGAGCCACACCAACGGTGGGCAGCCGAGATGAGAGCGACAGGCCCGGACGCCTAGACCGAGCCTGGCCAGGCACCGGTCTTGTCGTCAATGAAACAAGTAGCCGATGAGCGTGCGTCACGTCGCAGGGGGTCTGAGCGACTCAGGCGTTCCCCAGGTACAGCCTGAAACCCTCAGCCTCTGCCTCGAAGCCAAGTGACCGGTAGAGGTCGTGTGCGCCGTCGGCCGCGTGCTTTTTGTGCGTCAGCAGTTGGACCTTGAAGCAGGATTCGCGACGGGCGTCTTCGAGCGCCCGCCCGAGCATGAGTCTTGCCACTCCTTTCCGGCGATGTTCGTAGCGGACCACTACGGCCTCGATGAACGCCGTTGGACGGCAGTCGTAGGTGATGTTGGGCAGGATCGACAGGCACGCGGTGCCGACTGGCCGTATGCCGGCTTCAGCCAGGTAGACCGTCACATCGGGGCTACGACTGATCCGCCTCCACATCGCGATGTGCCGACTCGTGGGAGCGGTCGCGGCGGACGGCCGTTCGGTTGGCCGACCGGGCATGTTCTCCGCCAGCACTTCCAACACCGATGCAAGGTCGTCGTCCATGGCCGGGCGCACCGAGTACGTGTGGGGCATGCCTCGAGTATCCGTCTTCCTGCCCCCTTGTCCCCGACGCAGCTGCGCGAGCCAATTTCACCGGGCCAGCTCGAGCGACCAGCGGCCCTATCCTTGTCGGGATGTCAGAGTCTGTGCGGGTGCAGCGTGCGTCCTGCTACGGCCTGGCCCGAAGGGGTAGGGCCGTTCTCATGGTTCGTATCCCACCTGGGCCTCATGGCGACGGGGGGAAGTGGATGCTCCCTGGCGGTGGAGTCGAGCATGGTGAGCATCCGGCATCGACCGTCGTTCGTGAGTTCGAGGAAGAGACCGGCCTGCTCGTTCGCGTCGCCGCGCTTCTCGAGGTCGGGTCGGACCACCGGCTCCTGCCAACAGGGGTGGACTTTCACGGCGTCTTCACCTTGTACGCGGTTGACGTGACGGGTGGCTCGGTGCGTTCCGAGGAAGCGGGCGGCAGTTCGGAGGAGCCGACGTGGATGCCTATAGCGAACTTAGACGAGACGCCCATGCTCGATGCCGTTCGGGGCATGCTCAATCGGCATCTGTGACCGACCGACGGCACCCTGCTGCCGCTGTCGGGGCGGGACGCCCGACTATGCCGCGTGGAGGGCGGCTACGCTCGCCCCACTTTGCCGCGTGGAGGGCGGCTGCGCTCGCCCGGCTTTGTCGCACTTCGTGCCGATGGTCGGTCGAGCATGGCGGTGCGTCACTCCGGCGAGCCGGACACATCGGTGGCGAGTCAGTCCACGGCTTTCGTGCCTGCCGGGTGGGTGCTACGTCCTTGGGCTGGCGGGTGCGGAAGAGTTTCGGTCGCTGCCGGGGTGACGACCTCGACCGGTTGGCGAGGACGCCCGCCGTCGGTGCTGTGGTAGGTGGGAACTCCTACGCACGTGATCATCATGCCGGCGAGTGGCTGGCCGAGCAGCGGTTCGATTTCGGTGTCGAGGAAAGTCATCCCCGACGCGCCGATCCCCATCGCGTAGGCCGCCAGGTGCAGTCGCCCCTCGACAATCCCGGCCGCCAGCTGCGCCTCCCGGTACCCCCGGTTGCTTACTTCGGCGAGGTCGACGGCACCGATGACGTCGAAGGCGGCGTCGCGCCCGAGGTCCTGGTACCAGCAGACTTTCAACAATTCCTCACGCAGATTCCCCGACCGCACCGGCTCCGGTTCCGGCCACCGGTACAGGCCGGGTGCCATCCCGCTCACCGCATGCACCGCCGTGAAGTGGGGCAGGTCGATCCCGCGGGTGGCCGCGGCGAGGGAGAACGAATACACCTCGCCGCTGACGGGCGCGGACGGGTCCATCAAGCGCGTCGACCCGCGCCGGAGAATTACCGAGTCCAGTGCAGCTGAGGGTGGTGGGCTGCCGTCCAGTGGCTCCGCGTTCGGCCACGGCCTGCCCAACTGTTCCCCGTCGCCGGAGCGTTGCGCCAAGGTCACCAATGGAAACTCGACCGGATCGTCGGCGATCGTCCCGAGCATCGCGGAGCTAGATGGTTCGATCGCCGGTTCCCCGTCCCCCAAGGTCACCAGTGCGATCGGGAACTCCTGCGTCCCGTCAGCTCCGACGAGGCGGGCGACGGTGGCGTCGGGAAACCTGGTCCACAGCCGTGCCCCGCCCGCCAGCGCGAGGGTGTGAGCCAACATCGTGCCGCCGTCCCAGTACAGGTGGCGCCAGGCCCGCTCGGCGTAACGCCACCCCGTCCGCCACGGCACCCCGGTGACGATCAGCGTCGTGGTACCGGCGCTCGGTGCCGTCCCGATCCCCAGCAGCGCATGCTGGACGGGGTCGTACCAGTAGACCCCGTCCTCCAAGCCGGCCAGGCCGCGGGCCGCGACATACAGTTCCAGCGGGAACCGCCCGCCCGCAGAGCCGGCGGCCCGGAACAACACCACCCGACCCCCGCTGCGCTTCCCGGTCCTGACCACGCCGGCCGACAGGAACAACAGTCGCGCCAGGGCAGTTACGTCGCGCACCGCAGACGTGGCGTACCGCCCGGCCAGAACCGTAGCCGCAGGACCCCCAAGGTCCCAGTCCGTCGGCAGCGGCAACCGGGTGCTCACGTCGTAACGCTTGAACTGCGGCGGCCACCTCGCCACATCGTTGGCGACAAAATCCTGCAGCACCAAAGGGTGGTCCGCCGGCACCGCAGGAAAGTCAATTTCCGGCCCATAACCGCTCAACCGGTGGTACAGCCGCGCGACGTCACTATCCCTCATCCACCCATTAGACCCGCCTCCGCCCCTTGACGGCGGCGACGTGATGGCCACCACGGTGGCCACACCCATGCACCCGCGTCCTATAGCCGCGAAGCGGCACGGTCACACGGCGCAGCGCCGGTTACACCACCGCGAAGCGGCGCGTTCACACGACCGTGAACCGGTACAGCCACACCACCGCGAGCCAGCCGCCTCCGAGGTGCACCTCACTGACGCGAGGTGGTCCCGGGCCCTGGTATTCGTACAGGCAGCCGTCCTGCTGCCGGGTAACCTTGCGACGAGGCGCGCCGTGCGACCGACAGCCTGACATCTGAGCACGGCACTAGCCCCGGTCTTTCACGGGCTGGTCTGACGGCGGCGTGATCGGGCTGTCGAGGAGGTCGTCGGCGGAGGGTGTGGCGGGGGTCCGCGTGACGCTGCGGGGCGGGTCTCCGAGGTCTCCGGTGGTGGGCGGTCAGGCGGAAGGTGACCGACGTCAGGTCGGGCCGGGGATCGCGAAGATTGCGTCGAAGACGGCCTTGAGCTGATTGGCCCACGGCCACGACCGGGGCAGCCGTAGCCGGCGCCGTCGTCCGCCTCGGGTGAGGCGGGCGGGCACATGCAGCAGCCGGTACCGCAACGCCTTCGGCTCGCATGAGCTCAAGCTGGCGGGGAGGGCCAGGAGCCGGAGCCAGGCGGCCAGGTCGGCGGCGAGGGTGACGACCTGCAGCCAGGCCTGGTTGATGGTGAACTCCCGGGACGGGAATCGGCCCAGGCCGCAGTTTTTCGCGTGCCGGATCCGGTCCTCCACGCGGGCGTGGGCGCGGTGCCTAGCTTCGAGGAACGCCAGCTGACCGAGCCTGGTGTTGGTGGCGACGGCCTGGTAGCGCCACCCGTCAGCCTCTTCGAACAGGGACAGCTGCGCGCCGGGGTGGGGTCGTTCCCGGCGGATGATGACCCGCATCGCCGCCGGCCAGCGGGTCAGGTCGAGCAGGTCGGTGACCTCGACAACATCCCCGCCGCTCCGTACCCCACCGTCAGCGTCAACGGCAGGCGTCCACGCCCTGACGGGTACGCGACTGATGGCGGTGCGGACCTGGTCGGTGACCGCGAACCCGACCGAATAGTCCACGCTGCGGCCGCGTTTGGCGTCCTGGGTGGTGAGCCAGTCCAGCAGCCCATGCGACGCGCCGGCGCCGTCCGCCCGGACCAGCAGCTTCTTACGCTGGGCCGGCGGGACCTGCGCGATGGCGGCGGTAAGGACGGTGATGTGGTCGACGGTGGTGTTCGAGCCGGCGTTCCCGGGCCGCAGCATCGCCGCCAGCATCTCCTGGGTGTTGTCGCACCACACCCCGATCGGGTGATACCCGAACCCGCCCTTGAACGTCGCCGCAGCGGACTCCTTCTCCGAGTGCACCGCCACCAGCGTCGCGTCCACGTCCAGCACCACGGTCTCCCCGAGGTCGGCGCCGGCGACCCTCGAGGCCGGCAGCCCACCCCGGCCGGCGAGCTGGGCCCACACATGCCGCCGGGCCGTAGCCCGGGCCTTCTCCACCCGCTTCATCCTCGCGGGGGTCAGCTCGTGCAGGGCCCGCCACACCGTCGGCGCCGAGGCAACCGGGCCCAACACCTGACCCTGGTGGCGCAGGACGTCGATGTCGGCGATCGCCTCACCACCGTCCGCCAGCAGCACCGCCAGGTCGACCAGCACCCGACCCCGGTCATGGACCGGCCGGAACGACCGCCTCACCAACGCTGTCGACACGGCTCCGGTCAGCCCAACCCGGTCGGCCAGCAGCCTCGTCGCGACGCTCCCGGCATGCGCCACCACACCCGTCCCGTCAGCGGTCACTGACAACCCCGTCGACCACGTCATACGCTTCACTCGCGAAGTGCCTTCCGTCCGAGCATGCTGAACCGTAGAGAAGTCCAGTATCCCGTTACGCGACAGGCACTTTCGCGCGTCCAAGGGACGCGTCAGATCACAACCCGTGAACGATCCGGGCTAGCATCGTGTTGTGGCGACCCGGACGACAATCCCCCGCAAGCGCGCTTTCATGAGGACGCTAGAGTCGTACGTGAATGCGGCTCAAGCTCCGGCAAGTCACCGCGCCCTCAAGTCGTTTCCAGGCAGTGCCAGTGGCTGAGAACGGGGAATTGGCCGGACCGCCTAGAATAAAGGCGCTCAAGCCTCAGGGTCCACCGCCAGAGACGGTAAGCAACCGATTCGAGACCAAACTGGCTAAGGTGGACAGTGCACTGATGGGGCGCGTTTATGAGATTCTCGATGAAGAGGCTAAAGGCGGCGGCGCTTCGTTTGAAGTTTTCTGGACGGATGGATCGAACGAGCGCCTCACCTCACGGCCTTATCGTCAGGAACCAGTGAATCCCCGCTTCGATCCGCGCAATAGAGCACTTGGACTCAGTCGGTTTCGTAGTCATGCGCGCTCGTTACGACGACGAGTCCACGGTCAACGTCGACTTTCGTGACGGCGAGATATCGACTTACACAAACGCTAAGAACAAGACCTCAAACGCTTTATCGCGTCTTGAGAGGGTCCGGGCATTGGCCTTGTCGGAAGCTGGTCCTCAAAATCTTCCGCCACTTACGCCGCGAGGAGGTCTGACCAGGCCAGAAGAGCACAACAGAACCGAAGACCTGGCTTACGTTCACGTAACTAGAGACTTGCTGGTGGATATGGCGCGGGTAGTAGAGCGGGACGGGCAGAGGGGCACTCCGGGGGAAGTGACCTGGAAAGATGGCAAGCGAAACGACCTGCCTCACGACGACGTCAACGGCGTCGCCGAACGACTTGGGAGGCTGAATCAAGTCGAGCACGTGGGATCTGTATTTCTCCGAGGGGAGTATGCGGATGCCTCGTCGCTTTATGTTCACTTCACGAGCAAATCGCAAGTTTTCATGTCGCGTGCGAAGGTTGCAAACAGCGAGGCCGAGGATCGCCTGTTCGAGTGCCGTAACCTGGCAGAGATGGGCGGGGCACCTAAGCGTGCAAGCCTGTATTACATCAGCGAAGCGCAGACCGCCATTTTGATGGCCATGCTATGCGCAGCAATTCTACCTGGGCTTTTGCCGTTCCTCCCGGTTTACAACACCTGGCCCGCCGCCCTGCGCTGGTCAATCAACGCCCTGCAATTGGCTGGCCTGGCGGCTACAGTGCTGGTTCCCAGGCGGTGGCGCAAGGAGGCCGATACCTTCACGCCGGATGCAGTAGTTTTGAGGTACCCAAAATACAACTCCCGCGTTTCCTGGAAGGTTGTGGGAGGCTGGATTGTGGGGGCTATAGTCTTGGTCTTCACCGTCTGGGCAGCTCTCAAATAGTTAACACCCGTATCCGCGCGGACAACGCACCCCGGGAATGGCATACGGGCCCAATTTGTTTGAACCGAGATCCCAGAAAGTCGTGGCAAAGCGGCTCTTCGAGTCAATGGGGGGCCACCAAGCGGCACACTTCAGCGCGTTGAGGTCTCACCCTCCTCCCCACCCGGAGCCGGAGGCTCGAAGACCAATCGTCGTCAATGGCGGAGTGCCCCATCGGACCGGCGGCGACGCAGCCCTGGCCGCCGACAGGGCGTACGAAGGTTTCGCTCATTAGGGATGAGGCTGGTGACCCACTCCACCGCGTAGCGGCCGTGTCCTACCGCCGCCAGCCCGCGATCCGGTGGGTAATGGGGCCGCCCGACGCCCGACACTTGCGGGCACTCGTCTTAGCCCAGGTTGTCCATGACGTTGGTGCGAGGCAGGTAGGCAACGCACCGCAGAGAGCCGCCCTCCCCGCGCTCGAGGAGAAAGTCGCTGACCAAGTCGCGGGCCGTCCCGTCGTGGTGGAACGTCCACCGGATGGTGGCCAGCACCATCCGATCACCGACAGATATCGCCGTGGCGCCCGCGAGACTGGTCGTCGTGTCCGTGAGGGCGGCGACCGTTTTGGCGCGCGACGCGATCGCGCCGAGGAAGGCCGCGCGTGGGACGGAGGTGGTTCCGGACGGGCCCAGGACGAGGATCGGGTCGGCCACCAGGGCGTCGCCGACAGCCGGGTCGCTCAGCTCGAGCCATCGGGCGGCGAAGGTGTCAACAAGGCTATCGACGGAGCGGTTTGAGCCAGGGTTCACCGATACCTCATACACCCTGACGCGGCGGCCAGGACGGCCAGGGGCGCCGGCCCCGCACCGGGGGCGGGGCCCGGTCTACGGCCCAGCACCAGGGGAACAAGGCCGGCGGCGGGAGAACCTCCTCGCAGGCCGGGTACCGGCCGGACGCAGATCGGGCTAGAATCGGGGAAACGTTGAAACCCATTTAGATCCCACTGATCCGGGAGGCCGCATGCCCGCAACCGTCCGACCACTGTCGACTTCGGGTGACGTTGCAGGGACCCGGCGCCTTGCGCGTTCAGAAGGTCACGCCATCTACCTGATGACGCGCGTAGTGGGCTTCGCTGAGGCTATTCGCCTCGTTCCCCAGGGGCAAGAGGCAGGCTTCAGCATCGGGACCTTCAACGAGGCCCTCGCTGGCTTCGCGCGATTGGGGGTCGGCCGTCACATTCGACCCTTGGCCGATCCCACCGACGCATCAACTCTCGCAGCAACATCCGAGGCGCTACTCGTCGCGGTTGAAGAATCACCGATGCCGGATGCCGAGTGGGCCCCAATGAGTGACACGCTGGGTGAGGACCTGGCCCGGCTCCTTAACATCTCGCCCAGCTCGCTGGCCCGGTACCGCTCCGGCGAGCGCGTTACGCCCGACATAGTGGCCGCGCGTCTGCATTTCATCGCGATGGTGGTTTCCGAGCTTGCGGGCTCCTACAACAATTTCGGGATTCGGCGGTGGTTCAAGCGTCACCGTTCAGCCTTGAAGGACAAGTCACCCGAACAGATACTCTCCGGCGACTGGACGGTAGACCGCGAAGAGGTAGTTCACGTCCGTGACCTCGCCCGCAGTCTCCTGGGCGCGGTGTCGTAATGATGACGTACAGAAATTGCGACCGCCGGTTTCCCTTTCTGTGGGAAAGCGCAGATCAACCGGAGGCCAGGTGGAATTTCGCAGGTGGGGGGCCCGTCCAGTATCTCGCCGACACGCCGGACGGCGCCTGGGCTGAATTTCTCCGGCACGAGGAGATCGTCGAAGAAGTGGACTTCGCCGGCATCGCCAGAGCACTGTGGGCTGTCGACGCGGATACCGAGAATCTTGACACTCCGGACCTCCCGGAGGCGACGATGACCGGGGGCGCCAGCACTTACCCCACCTGCCAGGCCGAGGCCCAACGGTTGCGAGATGCAGGTGCCCGAGGCATCACAGCACCGTCGGCCGCCCTCTTGCCGAGAACGGCCGGTGGATACCGAATCGATACCGGCTTCCAGCCAGGTCCCCCACGCGACGGGCGCGTCTATGTGCTCTTCGGAACACAGCCAGAGGCCACTGGATGGATCATTGTCGACCAGGGACGTCCCCCCCTGGAACTACTCAGACGGGTACAGCACATCTGACCTAACGGCTCCGCTCGCCCGACCTGTGGCTGTCAGTGCGGGATCCCGGTCTCCCGCGACCAACGCCTCTGGCCATGCCCCTCCCCGCTCCCGCATGCCCGATCATGCCGCGTGGAGGGCGGCTGCGCTCGCCCGGGTCTGCCGCGTTCGGGACCGCCCGACCATCAGCTGTCGGGGTGGGGCGCCCGCTTGCGCCGATGAAGGCCGGGGGCGCGGAAGGTGCTGGGCAGGGCGGCTGAGCTCAGCGAGAGGTTTGGTACTTCCGGATGGTCTGTGCGCTGGCTCCGGACGCGCGGGGTGGCGTGGTGGAGGTGTCCAGGTGGCTGGAGAGCCGGCCCGAGACCGGGATGGGCCGGCTCTCCTGAAGCGGCGGTTAGAAGCGTGAGTTCGGCGCGAGGGCGCGGACAAATTTTGCGACGTCGACGGTGCCCCATCCGGTGGCGAGGTCGTACCCGGGGGCGGCGGGGTATCCCGTGACGCCGTCGAACGAGTTGTCGCCCGCGGTCACGTCAACGAGACCGGTGCGGTCGCCCAGGTACGGCTGGAGCGCGCCCTCGAAATAGAGCTGCGGGTTGAGGGGTCCGAGCCGGTGGCCGGCCGCTTGGTCGGCCAGGGCGACGACGCCACTAAAGATCGGTGACGCCTCACTGGTGCCTCCGAAGATGTGCCATGGGGATGCCGGCTTGACGAAGGAGTAGTAGACCCAGGCACCGCCGTCGACGGCGGCCGTCATGGAGATGTCGGGGGTGCCTCGGTGGTTGCCGACCACGTTCTTGACGCCGAGCTGGTAGATCGGGCGGGGGAAGACCTGGGACAGGCCGCCGCCGCCAGCGCCGTAACCGTCGTTCCAGGTGACGTCCGGGGAGATCCGGGCGCCGGCGTCGTTGAGGTGGAGCTGGGTGCCGCCGATGCTGGTGACCAGGGGGTCGGTGGATGGCCACGAGTTCACCGGGTGGTTGTAGGGCGTGACTCCGTCGGCCTGGTAGTCGGTGGCGCCGGCGTCGCCGGAGGAGGCGAGCACGGTGGTGCCGTGGGCTAGGGCGGCGGTGAAGGCATAGCGTAGGTTTTGGATGCTGGACGAGTCGCCGTGGTCGACACCGGGGAAGGTGTTCTCGGTGGCACCGAAGCTCTGGGTGACGACGTCGACGCGGTTCTGGTCGATCAGCTGCTTCTCAGCGTTCATCATCTCAGGGAGCCCGGTGACGCCCTCTGTCTCGGCGACCGGGGTCTCCGCAAGGATGATGTGGGCGTCCGGGGCCATTGCGTGCGCGTACTCGACGTCGAGGGTCGTCTCTTGTGCCCAGCCGACATGGTCCGAGTTCGCCGGGTCGAACGGCGGCACGTTGCCGTATTTGACGACCTCCACCGTCGTGTTCGGGATGCCCCACTGGGCGTCGAACATCTCGAGGTCATGCTGGATGGTCGGAGAGCCGAACGAGTCGACGATGAGGATCGTCCGTCCCTTCCCGGTGATACCCGCGGCGTACAGCGGCGCCGTGTCGTACGCGGCTCGCAGCTGGATCGGGCTGTAGCAGGAGATACCGATGAGCGTCTTGCACTGCGAGGTCGGCAGGGGGCTGACCGCCGATACGGCCTGAACGTGACCCGCTGACGCCGGACGCACGTGGACAGCCGAGTGACTGCTCGGGGCGGCGCTAGCGGCACCGGCCACCGACCCAGTGGCGGCAGCAGCCGCGAGCACCAGACCGACGCCAGCGCCGAGGGTAACGACTGCCCGGGCCCGGGCACGCCCTCGCCTTGGTGGGGTCGCGATGCGGGAGGTCCGTGACATGAAGGTCTCCTCACGGCCCCGCTGTCGCGGGGCACACGGGGGTCGGCGAGTGCGACCCGGGGAGCGACAGGGTCCTGCCGCGCCCGAAATCTAAACCGGCTCTTGCTAGGTGTCACGGGGGGGGCGAGCAAGACATACCGCGATTTGCCGTATTGGCAGACTCCTCCCAGGTTTGCCGAACCGCCCGCGCGGCGGGTGACCAGTGCGATTGACCATCCGCTCGTGCCGCGTGGAGGGCGTCGCAGAGCCGGTGGTATCAAAGGTGCCTTCGTCGTCGGTGCACTCGACCGTCATCGTTGCCATCGACCGCTCTACCGAGTCGTAGTCGGCGCCGCCGTCAAGGGCTGCAGCACCCGCCTATCGGACAGGAGTCGAACCTGGGGTGGAGTCAGTAGGCGATGCCGATGTGGGTGCGGTGATGGGTGGGGTGGTCAATCTCATCGACCACGGCAACGGCGAAGTCGGCCCCTGAGATGACGGACTCACCATGCTGGTCGAACAGCGCCACCTCGTCGCCGACTCGGTATTGACCGGTGCGCTCCCCGGCAGCCCAGACACCATAGGACCCGGCCGGACTCAGGAAAAGCCAGTCAAGTTCGCCGTCAGCCTCCTCACCCAGCATGGCGCGGGTGGCATCGCCCTCGAGCGCCTCATCGCGGAACTGCTCGGGGACCTCGCCCTCGACGAACCGTGGTGCCCCGGGTGCCGGTCGCAAGGAGCTGAACCCGCCGATCTGGAGGTACCTGGCGCCAGCTTCCGCGCACAGTCGCGCCAGCTCGCGATAGATGCCGACCAACCGGCCCGCCATATCCCCCCGCGGCGAAAGCGTGGCGACCACGACGTCGGCACTTGGGATCAAGCGGGGAGCCAGGGCCTCGACGGCGCCAGTCTCGTAGGTGACGCCCTCGATGGGCTCTGAGGGCTTCGTGCGGCTCACGGCGATCACGTGATGGCCCCGTGAGGCGGCCTCTCGGACGATGTTGCCGCCGGTGTAGCCGGTGCCTCCGAAGACGACGATCGTGGCCATGCGAGTCTCCTTCGTATCGTTCCAGGCACGGATGTGCCCAGCACTAAACGCAACGTCCCGCAGCGACCCGTTTACTCCTCCGGAGGCTTACTACCCGCAACCGCTGTGGCTCCCATCGACGCCTAGCCCGCAGTCGACCCACCCGACCATGCGGCTGCCGGGGCCGCCCGGCCATGCCGCTGCCGGGGCCGCCCGGCCATGCCGCTGCCGGGGCCGCCCGGCCATGCCGCTGCCGGGGCCGCCCGGCCATGCCGCTGCCGGGGCCGCCCGGCCATGCCGCTGCCGGGGCGCGGGACGCGCGCCTATCTCCGATGAAGGGCTGGTGCAGACGGCATCTCAGGCTGCCGTCTGAGGTGAGGCCGTCGAACGCAGTCAGCCGAGTCGATGGGGCAAAGGCGGGAGATGTCGATGGGGCCGAGTGCGAGCACGTGCGGACGTGCACGAACCCCAGCGCGCCGGCTTGCCTTCGGCCTGGCATTCGGCCAGGTACTCCAGGTGCGCTGCCGGTACGTCGGCGGCCCCACGAGAGGTCTGCGGGTCGGCCGGCTCGAACTCGTGCGCGGGTGGCATGGTCGGGACATCCTCACCGGGCGAGCTACTGATCCACCGCGTGGCCCCGGAGTAGCGGACCAGGCGGTGGCCGGCCAGGTGCTCGATCAGGATCGGCAGCACACGCGGCTGCAAAGGTCCGGATGACGCGATGCCCAGCCGTTCACCTGCGGCCACCAAGAGCCGCGGGTCCAAAGGTTGAGAGGTTGACGGTGTCGGCCCACGGGACGTCCAGGTGAGTAAAGACCGCCGTCGCGGACAGTCACGCCCTCATGTCGCTGACGCTTGAATACTGAGCACTTTCGACGTTCCAAAAGTGAGCAGGTCTTCAGTGTGTCGTGTTCTCGGCTCGTGCTGAGGGCAGGGTGTCGATTCCGGTGTTTCGGAGTCGGTGGGATGAGCCTTTGAGGGTGATGACCTCGGCGTGGTGGACGATGCGGTCGATCATGGGGCAGCGACGACTTGGTCTCCGAACACGTCGCCCCAGCGGGCGAAGGGCAGGTTGCTGGTGAGGATCAGTGAGGCGTGTTCGTAGCGGGAGGAGACGAGTTGGAAGAACAGGTTCGCGGCATCTTGTTCGAAGGGGATGTACCCGACCTCATCGACGATGAGGAGCCCGTAGCGGCTTAGGCGGGTGAGCTCGTCGGGCAGCCGGCCGGCGTGGTGGGCGGCCTGTAGCCGGGTGACCCACTCGGTGGCGGTGGCGAACAGGAACCGGTGTCCTGCTTGGGCGGCTTTGATGCCGAGCCCGATCGCCAGGTGGGTCTTGCCGGTCCCCGGTGGCCCGAGGAGGACTACGTTCTCTGACTTGGTGAGGAACGTGCCGGTGGCCAGGTGCGCGATGAGGTCGCGCTTGAGCCCCGGTTGGTGATCGAAGACGAAATCCTCGATCGTCTTGGCCGTCCCGAACCCCGCGGCCCTGGTGCGCAGCTGTGCACCGGAGGCGTCACGGGCCGAGACCTCACGGTCCAACACTGCAGCCAGGTATTCCTCATGGGACCAGCCCGCGTCGCGAGCCTGGTCCCCGAGCCGGGTTGCTGCCTCCCGGATCCGAGGCGCCTTCAACGCCCGGGCTAGCTAGGAAGTCGATCTGCTTGGTGATCTTCTCGGCGTCCTTGGTCGCCTTGGCGCTGGTGGTCATGACGCGGCCTCGATATCGACGCCGAACGCGGCGTCGTACTCGGCGAGATCACGCAGCACCACAGCCGCCTGGGCCGGTATCGCCGCAGGTGACTGGAAGGCTTGGCGCAGCCCGGCTGCCGCCGTCACATGCTCGGGGTCGGTGATCGTCAACGCGTTGCCCCAGCAACGCTGGTGGTCAGCGATGACCCGACTTTCGAGCCGGACGACGATCAGCTCCAGGTCAGCGACCACGTCGACCATCCGCCCGATCGCAGCGGGATGGACCGAGTAGTCGTTGCCGAACACCCGGACGTAGTAGTCCCGGGGCAACCGCACCCGACCAGCGAAGCCACAGGCTGGTGCGACCGGCGGCAAGACGAGCATCGCCGCCTTGTCGACGCCCAGTAGGTCCACTGGGCGAGCCTTCAACGCCCGGACGGTGCGGGCATTCGCCTTCGGTAACCACAACCCCAACTGGGTGTTGAAGTCACCGGGGGACGCGAAGTCCCGCCCGGGCAGGAACGAGGTCTCGAAGTACCCGTTCATCCGTTCGACCCCGCCCTTGGACTCCGGGTCATAAGCCTTGAGCTGGTGGATCTTGGTGGCCAACGCCCCGGCGAACCCGCCGACCCCGGCCGCCAACCGGTTGCGACGACCGATGCCGGTCTCGTTGTCCCAAATCAGCCGCCGCGGGACCGCGCCCAGCTGCTGGGACAGCAAGGCCCACATCCCGGCGAGCAGGTCCGCGGTCGTCCGGGACGGGATCATCACCGCGGTGATGAACTTGGAGAACGAGGCGACCATCACCAGCACCGGCAACATCACCAGGGTGCCGTCCCCAACCGGGATCCTTGGTTCGGGAAACCACAGGTCGCACTGCATCTGATCGCCAGGGTGATAGACGACCCGGTCAGCCGGATCCGTCGGTGCATAGTCCGGCCTGATCAGCGCCACCCTCTGCCGGAACCAGGTCGCCGACCCAGTCCACCGGACCCGCTCGGCCAGCACCGTCGCTGGCATCCCCGGCGTAGTCTCCAGCAACTGGCGGACCTGCACCTCAAACGGCTCGAAGCTCGTCACCACCGGCGGCCGCGAGTACCGCGGCGGATCCACCGACTCGATCGCCTTCGCGACCGTGTTCCTCGAGATCCCCAACTCCCTAGCGATCCGCGCCTTCGGCAGCCTCTCGCTCACATGCAGCCGGCGAATCAATGCCCAGTCTTCCAAAGTGATCACTTTCCCATCGTGGGTTGGTGCTCACTTTTCGAGCGTCACATCTGCTCAGTTTTGAACCGTCATCGACACCTCATCTGCTTCTGCCGGGCAGCTTCGCTCGCCCGACTTGTCGTCGACGGGATTCCTTCACTCTGTTTCGCGCCCGCTCAGCCGGTGGTGTCGCCGGGGTGTGCTGTTGCTGGTTCTTCGGCAGCTGCGTGAGAGGTCCGGGTCAGGCGGCGCGGGGTGGTATTGATGGGTCGTGAGTGACGTGGATGCCGATGTGGTGGTGGTGGGGGCGGGCTTGGCGGGCCTGCGTTGCGCGGGTGCACTGACCGCGGGTGGTCTTTCGGTCATCGTCCTTGAGCAGTCCGACCGGCCGGGCGGCCGGGTGCGCACGGATGCTGTCGACGGTATGCGCTGTGACCGGGGGTTCCAGCTGCTGAACCCGTCGTACCCCGCTGTTCGGCGTGCCGTCGACGTCGACGGCCTGGACCAGCAGGTCGCCGGCCGAGGGGTGCGGGTGGTCGATGCATCTGGGCAGGCGCACACGTTGGCCGACCCGGTGCGGCACCCCGAGCAGCTCACGGCGACGCTTCGTGCCCTGCGGCCCCTCGGCCTGCTGCGCGCCCGCCCTTTGGCCGGCGTGGTCCGCTGGGCGGCGCCTGCGGTGGGTCCGGTCAGCGCACTGAAGGCTGGGCGCGACGCGAGCCTGGCTGAGGACTGGGTGCGGCTCGGGGTGAGCGGCCCGGTGAGGGACTCGGTGTTATCCCCTTTCCTGGCCGGAATTCTGGGCGATGCTCGCGGCACCACGTCCGACCGGTACGTCCGCCTCGTGCTACGCAGCTTCCTGAGGGCTACGCCCGGGGTGCCAGCGGCAGGGATGCAGGCCCTGCCCGACCAGCTGGCCCGGCGGTCGGGAGCCGACCTTCGCTACCGGCAGCGTGTCGTCCGTATCGACGACGGACATACGGTCACGGTGCACCTGGCCGACGACGAACCGGTCCATGCGCGCGCCGTGGTCGTAGCCGCTGACCCTCAGGGTGCCGCGTGGCTGACCGGACGTAGCGCCCCGGCGATGCGTGGACTGTCGACATGGTGGTTCGCCGCGGACGAACCCGTCGAGTCAGGCGAGGGGCGACCTGACCGGTTCCTGCGTGTGTCCGGAAGCGGCGGGCCGGTCCTCAACACCGCGGTGATGAGCGCGATCGCGCCCACGTACGCGCCGCCCGGCGCCACCCTCGTGCAGGGCACCACACTCCTTGACCGCACGAGTCCGGTCGGTGAACCCGTCATCCGAGCCGAACTCGCGCGCCTGTGGGGTCGCTCCACGACATCGTGGCGCCTCGTCATCCGGCACGACATCCCCCACGCCTTGCCCGACCATCCGGCCCACCAGACCCTGGCCCGCCCACAACTCGCCGGCGAACACATCCTGCTTGCGGGCGATCACCTGGACACGCCGTCGATTCAGGGCGCCCTCGTATCCGGGGGACGAGCGGCGGCCAGAGTCACCCGCATGCTCGACCACCCGACTGTCTGAAGGCGCCTACGAGGGGAGTGCGGGGCACACCTAACCAGAGCCCGAGACCAACCGATCAACCTCTCGAACCCCGCTCCAGACGCGAACAACAAGGTCCGCCCTCGCCGTTACCGGGACGGGAAGTAGGGCCGACCAGGCCCCTCTGTTGAGGTCCCACGCCCCAGCGTCCGGCTGTCGATGCTGGGGCGTGGCGCCGCCAGTCCCCTGTTCAGGGAGACCCGCGAAGAACTCCCTGCGGGTGAATTTCCCACTCACTCCCTTCAGTTCGACTTCGACACCGTCGGCCCATCACCGACCGTGTTGCGTGAGCCAAGACCAGGCGGACGACTCGCCGGTGAATCGGAGCGACGAAGAACCACAGCCCCCTGCCCTTCAGGCCATCGAACGCCATACCGCTCGAAAAACTCGCCACACCACCTGATACGGCAAACGCCAGTGTCGCTTCGATGTCCCACCCGGAGCGACGATGAAGCACCGCCACCGGCTCGGCCTGGACTACCGGCCACCCCAGGATCCTGCCCGCATCGGTGACCGCTGGCCCCTCCAGCAGAAGCAATCTCCACCCAGCAACCAGGAATCCCCGCACCAGCAACGGGCTGTCCGAGAAGCACGCGCGCGCCAGATCAATCGCGTCCATACCCGGAACGGCCGCAGCTCCCGCCGCATCCGACCATCCAATGCTGCGCGCCGCGAACTCACCCACCGCCGGATGCACCGCAACACAGGTCGTCGCCCTCACCCGACCAACACTAGGACGGTGCTCAGCTACCCGCGACAACCAGGGGGTCTCCAAGGACAGCTCAATACGCGCGCCGGTACATGCCCTCGCGCCGGCGTGACCAGCGGGGGACTGTGCCTTCTGTTGACCCGTCTCGTAGCGATACCGCTGGGCGTGTGGACGCACAAACGCTCCAGAGAGAGGGTCAGAGCCATGTTCGTTACCCCACCCGGCCGGCCGGCCCACCCGAGGGCTGGGTCCCTCCTCGCCGCTTCACCCCGTCAAGCTCGTTTCCACCCGCCCCGCCCGGCTGGGCAATTCTGGACAATGCCCGACCTTCACAAGAAATGACCCACCGAGTAAGGGCAAGAGTCCTCAGCCGAAGGGTGCTCAGTGGGCAGAGGCCGCGATCACCGACACCGGCGCCGTCGACAACGAGAGCCCCCTCACGCTGCGGTTGGGGCCGTCCGCCTCTTCCGCAAGGACGGGGTGGAGGTCGGTGCCCCTCCTCACCGTGTCGGCGTCTCGGTCCTGGGCGCGCTCAACTGGGGTTGATTCTCAGAGCCCTTCAGGCGCTCGCGCTGAGCAGAGACATCCAGAACACGATCTTGTCGTCGCCCGACCGTAGAACTCCCGGATCCTGGCCTCGCGCTGGAAACCCGCCCGCGCGTAGAACGCGCGGGCCGTCGCATAGTCGTCGGCACTGGAGATCTCGACGAGCAGGACGCGGGCCACCTGCTCCCCAGAGCCGCGCAACGACTTCTCGATGTGGGCGACCAGGGTGGTGCCGATTCCTGAGCGTGGCAGGTCAGGTCGCACGGCGAGGAAGTGCAGGTTCCAGACGCGGTCGGCGAAGGACTCGGGCGCGTACGAGGCCGCTCCGCCTACCTGACCGGCTTCGTCCTCGGCGACGATCCACCGATGCTCAGGCATGGATCCGTCCAGGAAGCCTTCGAGCATCTGACCGAAGTCGCCCATCTCGTCGAGGGTGAACATCCGGTTGTCAAGAGCGAGTCCCTGGATGGCTGAGACGTCACCGTCGGCAGCAGGCCTGACAGGCGGCGGAGTGCTGACGAGCTCGGGGTTGTCCGCCTTCATCCGTGCAGCCTGCACGGGGTTCCCCTCGTGAACCAGCCATGCGCGCTCGCTCCACCCCTGTCCAGGGCGGCGCGGGCGCCAACGGCCCCTGACTCGTTCGTCCGCCCCTGGCGGGTCAGTGAGTCTCGTCGTCGCCAGTACGGCCGCTGTCGCACGCGGGACGGTCCGACCGAGCCGCCCTCGCGGTGACCGCGCATGAGGGTGGCGGGGGCGTCAGGGACCGTTCATGGTGCCGTGGCGCCGCGAGACCGTCAGGACCGGGCCGCAACGTCGGCCAGCACCGAGTCGAGGTCAGGGTAGGCGAACCGGTATCCGTTCGTCCGTAGTACCTCGGAGGTGCAATGGCGTCCGGTCAAGGCCAGCGCAGGATCGGTGCGCAGGGCCACGGCGCCCACCCGGACCAGCCAACCGGGGGTCGGGGGAGCAAGCCTGGGGCGGCGCGCCACCCTGCGCAGCGCCGCCATCAGGTCGACGTTGCGGACCGGGTGCGGCGCCGCCGCGACGACCACGCCCCCCTCCAGGGTCGGCGCTTCGAGACCGAGAGCCATGCGGACGACGGCCAACCAGTCGTCGATGTGGATCCAGCTGACCCACTGGCGGCCCGAGCCGATCCGCCCGCCAACGCCGAGCCGGGCCAGGAGTGGCAGGCGCTCCACGGCCGGTGAGTGCGGCATCAGGACGATGGAAGTGCGAAGAACGACACCGTGATCCGTGTATGCGTCGGCCGCCGCCTCCTCCCACGGCACCGCGACCCCGGTCATCTGCGGGAGAGCCGCCGCGCCGGTCGGGACGGCCGTCGCTTCGGTGATCCGCGACTCGCCCGCGTCCGCCCAGATCGCCGTCGTGGATGCCTGCACCCACCGGGCCAGTGGCTGGCCCGCGGACCGGCTCGCGGCGACCAGCGCCCGGGTCGGTTCCACCCGAGAGCTGCGCAGAGCCGCAATGGTGGCGGGCGTGGGCCGGGCATCGACCAGGCGGCCGGCGAGGTTCACCACCGCGGTACGCCGGGGGTCGCCGAGCTCGCTCCACCACGGTCCGGGGGAGTGGCCGTCCCAGCCGACCTCGCGATGCCGCGCCCCTGGGTCCGGGCGGCGGGCAAGGACCACCACCTCCAGCCCACGAGCGGCGAGATCGTCGGCAAGGGCCTGGCCAAGCGTGCCGCTCCCCCCGCCAGAACCACAACGCCGATCGCCGGCTCCTCGGACACAACATCACCGTAACCGGCGGCCCCGCACAGCGGAATCGGCCGCGCATCAACCCGCGAGCCGGATGCACGCACCGGGCTGCCACCCCCCCAACCACGCCGCCGTCGGGATGTGGCCATCGGGTCATACCGCCGTTGCTCACCTCGATCCCGGCCCACGCCACGTCCACGTCCACCAGGCGTTCGATAAAGCGCATCCAGGACGAAACCGTCGGATCCGAGAAACGCCTGTTGATCCATCACGCGTGATGTACATTTCGGACGGAGAGGTGGACGCGACGTGAGCACGACAACAAACCTGCGGCTGGATGACCAGCTGTGCTTCGCGCTGTACGCCGCGACGAACGCTGTCACCCGCGCGTACCGTCCCCTGCTGGAGGCGGTCGGGCTGACCTACCCGCAGTACCTGGTGATGATGGTGTTGTGGGAGCAGGACGGGCAACCGATCCACGAGATCGCTGAACGGCTGGACCTGGCGTCGCATGCGGTCACCCCGATCGTGCTCCGCTTGGAAAAGGGCGGACTCGTCACGCGGAGCCGAAACCGCAGTGACCGCCGTGTCGTCACCGTGGCCGTGACCGCGACCGGCAGGGAGCTCGAGGCGGAGGCGTCGGCGGCGCAGTTTGCCGTTGTCGAACAGACACGGTTGTGCGGCCCCGAGCTCGAAGGCCTCCGCGATGATCTTCGCGATCTTGTGTTGCGCATGACCGACGTGCTGATCAGCGCCGACCCGTTGGACAGGCCCCTTCCCGCGGACGTCACGGCGGCGTCCGCCCCGTCCAATCCGGGTTGACCGACCTGCAGTCCTAGCACCATGCGCAACGCCCCGCCCCGAGCGGTCAGGGCGACACGGCACCTCGTGCCCAGTACGTGCGGTCTCGACTCCCTCAGCGAAAAGGTCCCCAGGATGCCCATCCCCACGTCGGCTTCGGTCCGAGCCCGCTCATGAGCGTCGGCCCGCCCGTCAACCTGGACCCGCCCACCGCCCGTGCCACCGACGATGCCACCGACGATGCCACCGACGGTGCGGCCGACCTCGCGGACCTCTTGCGGCGGACGGCGCTGGGCGATGAGGCGGCCTTCGCGCAGGTGTACCGGATCATGGCGCCGCGCTTGTACGGCATGGCCCTTCGCGTCCTGCGTCAACCTGGCCTGTCCGAGGAGGTCACCCAGGAGGCGTTCATGGCCATCTGGACGACGAGCCCCCGCTTCGACCCCACCCGCGGCAGTGCCGTCGCATGGATGCTGACCATCACGCACCGCCGTGCCATCGACCGGGTCCGCAACGCGCACGCGGGGTCTCGAAGGGACCACACCTGGGCCTGGCAGCACCTGGACGCGAGCGTGACCGACACCACCGTCGAGTCGGCCCACGCCTCCATCGAGGCGGCCCGCGTCCAGGCGGCCCTGCGCAACCTGCCGGCAAAGCAGCGCACCGCCATCCTGCTCGCCTTCTTCGCCGGGCAGACACACACCGAAGTGGCGACGTCCCTGGGCATACCCCTCGGCACCGCCAAATCACGCATCCGCGACGGCCTCCACGCCCTCAACAACCTTCTGGCGACAACGGCCGCGCCGATCTGAGCTGTCGGATCCAGATCGGGTCCAGATCGGGTCCAGCGGGTGTCGACGACGCTAGAACCTGAGGCCCACACGGCCGACCTAGCTCAGCCGACCGCAGAACGACGCTGCCGACATCCGGATTCGGCGTTGAGGTGGGTAGTGTCCGAGCCATGGTCACGCTGCGGGCTGTCTGATGAGGTCCCCGGATCTGGCGGGCGAGGTCGAGCGCAGGCTGTTGATCAACTACCGCGTCGACCCCGAGGTGATCGCTGCTCGGCTGCCGCTCCCGTTCCGACCTCAGGTGGTCGACGGGTGGGCTGTCGCCGGGATCTGCCTGATCCGGCTCGGTTCGATGCGCCCACTGGGACTGCCGACGTGGGTCGGCCTGCGCAGCGAGAACGCGGCTCACCGGGTCGCCGTTGAGTGGGACTCACCGGGTGGGACCCAGACCGGCGTCTACATCCCACGGCGCGACAGCAACTCGATGGTCAACGTTCTCGTCGGTGGTCGCCTGTTTCCCGGTGAGCATCACCGCGCAGACTTCCACGTGAGCGAGTCGGCCGAGGAGATCCGCGTGGCGTTCACCGCGCGCGACGGCAGTGCCGACGTCAACGTGGCCGTGGCGATCAAGGACGAGCTGGCGGAAGCCGGTTGTTCCCGGACGTCGCTGCCGCCTCCGCGTTCTTCGAACGCGGGTCCGTTTGGTTCTCAGGCACGCGCAACCCGAACCGCTTCGACGGCCTTGCGCTGCGTACGAACGCGTGGCGCGTTGACCCGGCCGACGTGCTGGAGGCGCACTCGTCGTTCTTCTCCGACCCATCGACCCTTCCGCAGGGGTTTGCCGAGCTGGACTGCGCGCTGGTCATGCGGCGCGTCCCCGTCACCTGGGAGCCGATCGCGCCCCTCCGGCTGTCGAGAACAACCGCGGGAGCACCCTAGGAGCGACCTTCGCTCAAGGCGCCGGTCGACCGCCCTGCTGTCAGCGTGCTGCCGGCGGGTCGTCGATGACCCGGCGACCCCGGCGGCCAACCCGACGGATGTGAGAATCGCGCCATGACGATGGACAGATCAACCACCTGGCGCGACCGGCTGGGATCGATCGGCGTGTGGCGCGGCGTCGGCGACATCGGGCCCGAGCTCGCGCGCACGGTTGAGGGCTTGGGGTACGGCACCGTCTGGCAGGGCAGCTCGCCCGGCTCTGACCTGCGCGCTGCCGAGGACCTGCTCGAGGCCACCGAGACGATCGTCGTGGCGACGGGCGTCGTCAACATCTGGATGGCCGACGCTGCCGAGCTCGCCGACGCCTACCACCGCATCGAGCGCCACCACCCAGGGCGCCTGCTGCTGGGCATCGGGTCGGGCCACCGCGAGGCCACGCCTCAGCGAGTACGTCCACTGGAGGCGATGAGCCGCTACCTCGACATCCTCGATGAGCGCGAGGTGCCGGCGCAGGCACGGGTGATCTCCGCGCTCGGACCCCAGATGCTGGCCATCGCTGCATCCCGCAGCGCCGGCACCCACCCGTACCTCACGGTGCCCTCCCAGACCTCCGAGGCCAGGTCGGCGCTCGGTCCCGACGCTTTAGTAGCCCCCGAGCAGACGGTGGTGCTCGACCTCAACCCGGAGTCAGGCCGCCGCTCGGCCCGAGCGTTCCTGCGGCGCTACCTGCAGATGGACAACTACGTACGGACGATGCAACGCGGCGGGTTCAGCGACGAGGACGTCGCCGACGGCGGCAGTGACCACCTCGTCGACCGGATCGTCGCCCACGGCGATGGTGCGACCCTCGCGGCAGCGGTGCGGGCCCACCTCGACGCCGGCGCCGACCACGTCGCCGTGCAGGTGCAGCCGGCCGACCAGGACGTCATCCCGGCACTCCGGGCGGTGGCCGACCGGTTGGTCTGACTCCTCATCCACCCTGACCCGTTGCTGGGCGAGCTGGGACCACCCGACGATGCGACATCTGGTGATCGCCGGAGCCCGCTCTCACCGTCGGCTAACGGGGGCCGCGCCCGGTGACGCCGTCGAGGAGCTCACGGGCGGCATCGAGATGGCCTGCGTGGCGAGCGGTTTCCTCGATCATGTGCAGGGCTACCCAGCGGACATCGGTGATGGGCTCTCCTGGCCAGTCGAGGCTGTGCTCGCCCACGAGCGCCGCGTCCAGGTCTCGCGACTGGAGGATCTCGGTGGAGATCTTGCACTGACGGCGGTACTGGCCCAGGACGGCGGCAGTGGAATGTGGTGTCGTGAAGGGCGCGTCCGGGTCGTGCGGCGGGTCCTCGATACCGTCGGCCCACGTCATCTCCGGTGGGGTCCCGAGGATGACCCACTGGAACCACATGGCTTCCGCTCCGGCCAAGTGCCGAACGACTCCGATGGGCGTCCACCCGGACGGCAGCACCGGTGTGTTCAGCTTCGCCTCGTCGAGCCCCTCGATGATGGCCACGACGGCATTCCGCTGCTGGTCCAGGAAGTGCTGCAGCCGATCTCGCTCGCTGATCACCACGTCGCTCACGCGCTGAACCTTAGAGTCGGCCGAGGACAAGCTCAACGCCAGGACACGGTCGGCTGGCGGGCCTTTCCGTACGTCGTCCAGCCTGTGCCGGATCTCCCTCAGGGAGAACGTGTGCGGCTCACAGACCCCGCCAGCGAACGCAGCATGCGGTGGGGCAGCCGGTAAGGTCTCCCGGTGGCCGTCCAGTCGAGATCGGACGCCGTCGGCGAGGATCCGCCGACCTGGCGCACGATGACGGTGCTCACGAAGACCGGGACCGTCGTCACCTGGGTGGTGTTCGTCCTCTATCTCGTCTTCCTGTTCAAGCTGCTGCTGTTCTCACGCGCGCCCGGTTCGGAGCGGTCGGTCAACCTGGTCCCCTTCGCGACCATCTCGGACTATCTCTCCAGCAGCTCGGCCGGGGTGCGAAGGTTCGCGATCGGCAACGTCCTGGGCAACGTCGTGGTGTTCGTCCCGCTCGGCGCGTTCCTGCCGTTGCTGCGGCGGCGGATCGGGACTCGGACGAACCTCCTCGTCGTCATCGGCACGAGCGTCGCGGTGGAGATCGTCCAGGGCGTCTTCGGACTCGGAGCCGCGGACATCGACGACGTCATCCTCAACACCCTCGGTGGTCTCGTCGGCATCGTGTTCCTCACCCTCTTGCGCGTGCTCCTCCAGCGTTGGAGTCGCCTGGTCGCATCGATGGCCGTGCTGTCGCTCATGGCGGTGCCAGTCCTCCTTTATCTTCTGTTCGCCATCACGCTGCGCATGTAGGCCGGTCGGACCCTGCTGGGCCGGCGCCGGACTGTCGGCAACATTGCGTACGGCCATCCGCTCGCCGGTGGACCGAGCGAGAGCCGGGCAGAACGCTGGCTCAGTCGAGTTGACCACCCTTCGCGGCGTTGACACGCTGCCCGGATGCGGCCGTTCGAGGAGCTCGTGGCGGAGTCCGAGGCGGCGGACGTCACCGGGTGGGGTTTCGGGTGGCTGGACGGGCGCGCGACGGAGGAGCGGCCACCGTGGGCATACGCGCGGCTGCTGGCGGACCGGCTGGGTCGCGTGCGGTCGGCTCTGGACATCGACACCGGCGGTGGCGAGGTCGTCGCCGAGGCGCCCACGTTCCCGCCCACCATGGTGGTCACCGAGGGGTGGCCGCCCAACGCTGAGCGGGCCCGCCGGCTGCTGGGTCCGCGCGGAGTGCAGGTGGTCGACGCCGTGGGCGGTCGGCTGCCCTTCCCCGACGGCTCCTTCGAGCTCGTCACGGCCCGCCACCCCGTACGCCCCGACTGGGCCGAGATCCGCCGGGTCATGAGGGCGGACGGTTGCTATTTCGCCCAGCACGTCGGCCCGGCGTCGGCCTTCGAGCTGATCGAGTACTTCCTGGGGCCGCTCCCTGAACAACGAAAGGCGCGAGACCCCGAGCAGGAGGTTGCCGCGGCCGAGCGGCACGGGCTGCGCGTGGTGCGTTTGGAGCGGGCGCGGTGCCGCATGGCGCTCTACGACATCGGTGCGGTCGTGTGGATCCTGCGCAAGTGCGTCTGGTGGGTCCCGGACTTCTCGGTCGCCAGGTTCGAGGAGCCGCTGCGCCGGCTCGATGCGCAGCTGCGTGGGGGAGACGCGTTCGTCGCGTACTCGAGTCGGCACCTCATCGAAGCCCGGGTCGACGTCGGCTAGGTCGCCGCGCCGCGCCCGTCGCCTCGGCTACCGCGTCGTGGGCCGGTAACGGTGCTCGGGGCGTCCGGTGCTCCCGTAGGTCAGGTCGAGGTCCACCAGCTGTCTGCGGAGCAGCTCGGCGAGGTACCGCTGGGCGGTGGGGCGACTGGCGCCGAGCTCGTCCGCCACCTCCGCCGTCGCGATCGGTCCGGGGGCGCCGGTCACGATCTCGAGCACCTTGGCCATCGTCGGGGGCAGCGGCCGCCGCGGGACCCGTCGACGGGCCCGGATGCCGTAGAGCGCGTCGACGACGTCCTGGCTGGCCTCGGCGGAGCCGGACAGCTGTTGCGTCCAGGTGCGGTAGGCCTCCAGCTGCTCCCGCAGCGCCAGGAACGAGAACGGCTTCACCAGGTAGTAGAACGCCCCGAGCTGCATCGCGGCCCGCACGGAGTCGAGGTCACGGGCTGCCGTGACGGGCAGGAAGTCCGGTTGCCCGCCGGCGGCGGCGGGATCGGCCGCCAGCTGACGGACGACGTCGAGGCCACTCCCGTCGGGCAGGTACATGTCGAGCAGGAGCAGGTGGGGGGTATGCATCGCGACGGCCGCGAGGGCCTCCGCGCAGCTGTGCGCCTCGCCCACGACGTCGAAGCCGGGCACCCGGGAGACGCCGACGGCATGGGCATGGGCGACGTGGAAGTCGTCGTCGACGACCAGGACGCGGATCGGCGTGTCCATCAGACCGGGTCACCCACGGAGACCGGCAACCGCACGTCGAACACCGCGCCATGGTCGGAGGTCACGACGATCGAGCCGCCGGACCGGGTCACGAGCCGGTGCACCAGGGCGAGGCCGACGCCCCGGTGGATGTCCCCGCGCGAGGGCTTGGTGCTGAACCCGTCGACGAACACCTCGTCGGCCAGACCGTCAGGGATGCCCGGACCCGTGTCGCTGACGCGGAGGTGGGTCGTCCCGCCCGACTCGTTGATGCGCACGGTCACCACCCCCCGGGGATGCCGGCCGGTGGTCCGCGGGTCGTCGGCCACGGCGTCGACCGCGTTGTCGACGAGGTTGGCCATCACGGTGACCAGAGGGCTCGCTGCGACCTCGGCGTGCTCCACGAGACTGTCCGGATCGAGCTGGACGACCACGTCGCGCTCGGCGGCCACGGTGGTCTTGGCCAGGAGGAGAGCCACGACGAGAGGGGCGGCGATCCGGCTGCGGATGTCCTCCGCCGCCAGGGTCGTCTGGTCGCGCAGCTCGGTGCTGTAGCGCGCGGCCTCCTCGGTCTCCCCGAGCTCGAGCAGTACCGACAGCACGTGCAGGCGGTTGGAGAACTCGTGCTCCTGGGCCCGCAGGGCGTTGGTCAGCCCGGTGACCGAGTCGAGCTGACGAAGCAGCGCCTCCATCTCGGTGCGGTCGCGGATCGTCACGACCCACCCGACCGGGCGCCCCCCGACGGCGACCGGCATCCGGTTGAGCACCAACAGGTGCTGGTCAGTGACCACCACCCGGTCGGGCCCGGTGACCACGCCCGTGAGGATCTCGCGCAGCTGGCTCGGCCCGACGAGCTCCTCGATCGGCTGCCCCGGGCGCGCCCCGGGGATGTCCAGCAGCCGCCGCGCCTCCTCGTTGACGACGTTCACGCGCCCGCGGGTGTCCAGCCCGAGCACGCCCTCACGGATCCCGTGCAGCATCGCCTCGCGCTCCTGCACGAGGGCGACGATCTCGGCCGGCTCCAGGCCGAAGGTGACCCGTTTGATGGTGCGCGCCAGGACGAAGGACGCGATCACCCCGAGGGCGAGGGCGGCCGCTCCGCTGACCAGGAACGTCTCGGCCAGCTGGGCGGACCTCGTGTTCACCGTCGACTCCAGGATCCCCACCGAGACCTCGCCCACCGGCTTCCCCCCGGCGTCGAGGACGGGACTGCGCACGTTCGCGGAACGGCCCAGGTCCCCGTTGTCGATCCCCGTGTGGATCTGCCCGTCGAGGGCCACGACGGGCTCCTCGATCTTCTGCCCGACGAGACCGGGGCGGGGATGCGAGTAGCGCGTGCCCGCCGCGTCGATGATGACGACGTAGTCGGCCTGGGCCTCGGCGCGGATGCGCTCGGCGAGGGCAGGCATCAGGGCCGCCGTCGAGCCTCCAGTCACCGCCTCGGCGACATCGGGCATGGCGGCGATCGACACGGCGATGCTCCTCGCCTGGACGACCGCCTGCTCGTCGGTCAGTGCGGCCGCCTGGTGGGCGACCAGCGCGGCGGCGATGACCATCATGACGACGACGATGCCGAGGACGGCGACGAGGATGCGCCCGGCGAGCGTCTTCCCCAGCCGCATACGACTCCTGACCGTCGGCGGGACGGCGTCGTCCCGGTGCTCCTTGCGCGCATCAGCATGGCTGAACGCAATGCACAAAACCATCGGCATCGCGGGTAACTCGGCCAACCAGCACAAGCGCGCGCTCGGCTCCTGCTCCTCCCTACCGTGGCGGAACTCAACGAGGAGGAGGTGCTTCACCGTATGCCGGCCATCGAGCTACGAGGCGTCACCAAGAAGTTCGCCACCGCGGACGGCGGGACGTACACCGCCCTGAAGGACCTGTCGATGACGGTCGAGGACGGCCAGTTCTGTGCCGTCGTCGGGCCGACCGGGTGTGGCAAGTCGACCACCCTGACGCTCGTCTCCGGCCTCGAGCGGCCCAGCGCGGGAACGGTGCTCGTCGACGACCACGAGGTCACCGGCATCGACACGTCGACCGGGTTCGTCTTCCAGCAGGACGCCGTCTTCCCCTGGCGGACCGTCCTCGACAACGTCGCGGCCGGCCCGACCTACCGGGGCCTGGGCCGGAGCGCCGCCAGCACCATGGCGCGTGACTGGCTGCGCCGGGTCGGGCTCACCGGCTTCGAGGACCGCTTCCCCCACCAGCTGTCGGGCGGGATGCGCAAGCGCGTCGCCCTCGCGCAGACCCTCATCAACCAACCGCGGGTGCTGCTCATGGACGAGCCGTTCAGTGCCCTCGACGTGCAGACCCGCTCGATCATGTCGACCGAGCTGCTGCACCTGTGGGACGAGACCAAGCCGGCCGTCATCTTCGTCACCCACGACCTCGAGGAGGCCATCGCGCTGGCCGACAAGGTGGTCGTCCTCACGGCCGGCCCGGGCACGATCAAGGCCGAGTTCGAGATCGACCTGCCCCGCCCCCGCGTGGTCCAGGAGATCCGCTTCGACCCGCACTTCGTCAGCCTCTACGAGCAGATCTGGGAGGCCCTGCGCTCCGAGGTCGAAGAGGCGTACGCCCGTTCCACCCGTCTCGGGGAGGCATCATGAGCGACCGTCCCGCCGCCACCCCGGCGGTCGACCGCCCCGTCCGCGACACGGGCACCTCGGCGGCTCACGAACCGGCGGGTACGCCCGCCGACGGCAGCACGGGTCTGACGGGCGCACCAGTGACCTCGGACCCAGGGGCCGGGTACCGCCGCAGGGTCGCCCGCCGCCGGTGGGGCCTGCTCGGTCTGCGGCTGGCCATCCTGGCCGTCCTGCTCGGAGCGTGGCAGGTGGGCGTCCACGTCGGACGCATCGACCCGTTCTTCTGGGGCGACCCGATCGGCGTGGGGCAGCAGCTCGTCGAGTGGGTCACGGTGGGCACCCCCCAGGGCTCGCTCGCCGACCAGATCGTCACCACCCTCGAGGAGGCGGTGCTCGGGTTCGTCATCGGCGCCGTGCTCGGTGTCGTATGCGGCATCGCGCTCGGCCGGGTGCGCATCCTGTCCGAGCTGTTCGCGCCGTTCCTCAAGGCGGCGAACTCCATCCCGCGCATCATCCTCGGGTCGATCTTCACCGTGGCGTTCGGGTTCGGGATCCAGTCGAAGGTCATCCTCGCGGTCGTCCTCGTCTTCTTCGGCGTGTTCTTCAACGCCTTCCAGGGCACCCGCGAGGTCGACCGCAACCTCATCGCCAACGCCCGTCTCCTCGGGGCGTCCCGGTGGCGGGTCACGCGGGACGTCGTCCTTCCCTCCGCGTTCACGTGGATCCTCGCCAGCCTCCACATCAGCTTCGGCTTCGCCCTGATCGGTGCCCTCGTCGGCGAGATCCTCGGCGCCAACAAGGGGCTGGGCCTGCTGATCCGCTCGTCCCAGAACAACTTCAACATGGACGGGGTCCTGGCCGGCATGGTGCTCGTCGCCGTCATCGCCCTCGCCGCCGAGGGGCTCATCACCGCCCTGGAGAACCGGTTGCTCTCGTGGCGACCGCCCCAGCTGCACGGCGGTGCCGCCGTCGAGTAGTCCCCGGCATACCCCAGCCCGTCACCCCCTGCCCGCCCCCCTCACCCACCGCCCCACCCTCAAAGGAGAGACCGTGAGAACGTCCCGCCTGGCCGTCGCCGCGACTGCCATCCTCGCCACCACCGCCCTGTCGGCCTGCGCCAACAACGCGTCCGGGTCCAGCTCGGCCGCTCCCGCAGCGCCGGCCGCCGGCGCCACCCAGGGCGACGCCGCCGCGCCCGCCGTCACGATCATGGTCGGGGGTCTGAGCAAGCAGATCTACCTGCCCTACATGCTGGCCAAGCAGCTCGGCTACTACGACAAGATCGGCGTGAACGTCAACCTCGTCGACGAGCCCGCCGGCGGCGACGCCACCGAGAACATGCTCGCCGGACAGGTCCAGGGCGTCGGGGGCTTCTACGACCACAACATCGCGCTTCAGGCCCAGGGCAAGACGTCCGAGTCCGTGGTGTCGATGCTGCAGATCCCGGGCGAGGTCGAGCTGTGCCGCTCCGACCTCAAGGGGGTCGTCAACAGCCCCGCCGACTTCAGCGGTCGCTCGCTCGGCATCACGGACACCGGCTCGTCGACCGACTTCCTCACCCAGTTCCTCACGAAGAAGAACGGGGTCGACCCCACCGCCACCACGCGCCGGGGGGTGGGCGCCGGCCAGACGTTCATCGCCGCCATGAAGCAGAAGGCCATCGACTGCGGCATGACCACGGAACCGACGGTGTCGCAGGCCCTTTCGGACGGAACGGCCTTCATCCTCCTCGACATGCGCACGGCGGACGGCTCGAAGCAGGCGCTCGGTGGGACCTACCCCGCGACGTCCCTGTACATGCCCACCGAGTGGGTCAACAACAACAAGCCCACCGTGCAGAAGCTCGTCAATGCCTACGTCGCCACGCTCGCGTGGATCCAGCAGCACACCGGAGCCGAGATCGCCGACAAGATGCCGGCCGACTACTACAAGGGCGTCGGCAAGGACGCCTACGTCGCAGCCCTGAACAGCGAGAAGGGCATCTTCAACCCCACCGGGATCATGCCGAGCGACGGCCCCGCCACCTGCCTCGCCGTCCTGGGGGCCTTCAACACCGCGGTCAAGGGCAAGCAGATCGACCTCAGCAAGACCTACACCGACGAGTTCGTCAAGGCCGCCACCCCGCTGTCCTGACCGGACGGCGGGGGAGGGGTGGTCGGGGTCGCCCGGGCCACCCCGTCCGGCGTTCTGAGAACGCTGGGCGGCGGGAACGGGACGCCCGCGCGGAACAGCCCGGGTACGCAGGGTGCAGGATGGCGCGATGAGCAATGACGCTGTCGTCGAGGTCGATCCGGCCGCCCGAGCCGGGCTGAAGGTGCTGTTCGTCGGGGGCACCGGGGTCATCAGCGCCGCCGCTGCCGATCGCGCGGTCACCGTGGGGCACGAGGTGACCGTGCTGAACCGGGGCGCGACCGCTCTTCGCGCGGTACCCGATGCGGTGGAGGTCGTGCACGCCGACGTCCGGGACACCGGTGCGGTCCGGTCCGCGCTCGGCGACCGCAGGTTCGACGTCGTCGTCGACGTCGTCGCCTTCACCCCGGAGCACGTGGCCGCCGACATCGAGCTGTTCACCGACCGGACCGACCAGTACGTCTTCGTCAGCTCCGCCTCGGCCTACCAGAAGCCACCGGAACGGCTGCCGGTCCTGGAGTCGACCCCGCTGCGCAACCCGTTCTGGTCCTACTCGCGGGACAAGATCGCCGCCGAGGATCTGCTGACGAAGGCCTACCGCGACAACGGCTTTCCCGTCACCATCGTCCGGCCGTCCAGCACCTACGACCGCACCCGGATCCTCCTCGACGGGGGCTGGACGGACATCGCCCGGATGCGGGCCGGCCGGCCGGTCGTCGTGCACGGGGACGGCACCTCGCTGTGGACCGTCACCCACAGCACGGACCTCGCCGTGGCGCTCGTCGGCCTGTTCGGTCGGCCTCAGGCGGTGGGGGACAGCTTCACGATCACCTCCGACGAGTATCTGCCGTGGGACCGCATCTACCGGATGTATGCCGCGGCGGCCGGGGCCCCGGACCCCGACCTGGTCCACATCGCCTCGGACACGATCGGTGCCGCCGTCCCGGAGCTCGGCCCGTCGCTGCTCGGGGACCGCTCGCACTCGGTGATCTTCGACAACCACAAGGTGAAGGCCCTCGTCCCCGAGTTCGTCTGCCGGACACCGTTCGCGACCGGCGTCAGGGAGGCCCTGCGCTGGCACGACGCCCACCCCGAAGAGCAGCGCGTCGACCCCGACCTCGACGCCGCCTTCGACCGGCTGGTCGCGGCGGCCCGGACGCACTGAGCCCTCCCGGCGCTCATCGGCTTGAATACCGGGGTGGCTGCCGACGAGGGGATCGCTGACGCCTCTGCGGCCCGGGGGCTCGCCCGGGTGCCCGCACCGGTGCTCGTCCTGCTCGCCGTGCTGTCGGTGCAGTTCGGGGGAGCGCTGGCGGCCACGCTCGTGCCGGCCATCGGTGCCGCCGGGTCGGTCACGCTGCGGCTGCTCATCGGCACCGTGATCCTCGTCGTCGTCGCGCGGCCGCGGCTGCGGGGGCACGACCGGCACGCCTGGACGACGGTCGTGCTCTTCGGGCTGGCGCTGGGCGCGATGAACTGGTCGTTCTACGCATCCCTGGGGCGCCTGCCGATCGGGGTGGCCGTCACCATCGAGTTCATCGGACCACTCGTCCTCACCGTCGCCCTGTCGCGCCGGGTGGTCGACGTCGCCGCCGTGCTGTGTGCCGCCGCCGGTGTCGTGCTCATCTCGCAGGCCCTGAGTGTGCCCGTCGCCGACCTCGACCTCGTCGGGCTGGGACTGGCGGGGGTCGCGGGAGCCTGCTGGGCGGCCTACATCGTGCTGTCGAAACGCACCGGTGCGGCGTTCTCGCAGCTCGACGGGCTGGCCCTCGCCATGGTCGTCGCGTCGGCGGTGGTCACCCCGTTCGGGCTGTTCTCCGCGCCGCAGTGGACGGGGGAGATCCTGCTCAAGGGTCTGGGCATCGCCGTGCTGTCGTCGGTGCTGCCCTACTCGCTCGAGCTGCTGGCCCTGCGCCGGCTGAGCTCCCGGGTGTTCGGGGTGCTGCTCAGCCTCGAGCCGGCGATGGCGGCACTCGCCGGGCTGCTCGTCCTGCACCAGCGACTGAGCGGGCTCCAGCTGGTGGGGATGGCCCTCGTCGTCGCCGCCAGCGTCGTGGTCATGGGCACCTCCCGAGCGGCAACGCCCACCGACCCCGGGCCGGGCTGACGGCTCACGACGCGGCGGGGCCCCGGTCCGCACCCTGGTCGCCGTCCCGGTGGCGGGCGCTGTGCACGAGGCTGGCGACCGTCGTCACCCCGAGGATCAGGACGATGGCGCCGAGCGAGACGGAGATCGGGATGTCGGGCACGGGCACCGGCTGGCCGCCGTTGAGGAACGGCAGGTTGTTCTCGTGCAAGGCGTGCAGGATCAGCTTGACGCCGATGAAGGCGAGCAGCACCGCCAGCCCGATGCTGAGGTAGACGAGCCGCTCGAGCAGGCCCCCGATGAGGAAGTAGAGCTGGCGCAGCCCCATCAGCGCGAAGATGTTGGCGGTCAGCACGAGGTAGGGCTCGCTCGTGAGGCCGTAGATCGCCGGGATGGAGTCGAGCGCGAAGAGCAGGTCGGTCGTGCCGAGGGCCAGGACGACGATGAACAGCGGTGTCACCAGCCGTGACCCGGCCTCCCGCACCGTCAGCCGCGTGCCGTTGTAGTCCGCCGAGACGGGGAACCGTCGCTCGACCCAGCGAAGCAGCCGGTTCTCCTCGAACTCGTCGTCATCGCCCTGCCCGTCGCGCGCCAGTTTCACCGCGGTGTAGATGAGGAAGAGGCCGAACAGGTAGAAGACCCAGGCGTACTGGTTGATGACGGCCGCGCCCAGGGCGATGAAGATCCCGCGCAGCACGATGGCGATGACGATGCCGGCGAGCAGCGCGGTCTGCTGGTACCTCGCCGGCACGAGGAACGTGCGCATGATGAGCAGGAAGACGAAGAGGTTGTCGACCGACAACGAGTACTCCGTCAGCCACCCCGCGAAGAACTCCCCGGCATACTGGCCGCCCTCGCTCCACCAGATCCACAGCCCGAACGCGACCGCCAGACCGACGAAGAACGAGAGCGCGACGACGCACTCCTTGAGGCTGGGCACATGCGGCCGCCGGCCGATGACGGCGATGTCGACGACGAGGAACGCGGCGAGCGCGCCGACCGTCACCCACCAGGTCAGAGCAGAGACATCCACCGAGGGCCAGCCTTCCGGTCACGAGACACAAGGACGCGACCGAAGGTCTCTCCCACCCGTGCGGCTCGGCGCCGGCACGGACCGGGACCCCGGGAGGCCAGCCTGGCGACCAGGACTGGGGCTCCGTGATGACGGGGTGCCCGCGTGGGGATACTCCCCTCCGAACCACCCCATCGTGTCACAGGCCTGGGGCTGCCCCCGCCGCGAGCCGACCGACGCCGCTCAGCTCGGCGAGGAGAGGGCCGTCGAGCGTCTCCTCGACGACCCCGCGGCCGCCGCTCGCGTGGACCATGCGGGAGGGCCCGGTGACGATGCCGACGTGGTGGGCCGGCCCACCGTCCCGGGCGAAGAAGAAGAGGTCGCCGGGCAGGGCCGCCGTGAGGGGGACAGGCGTACACGCCGCCTGCTGGTCGTGCGCGTCGCGGGGGACGACCCGGCCGAGCTGCCGGTGGACCAGGTGGACCAGGCCCGAGCAGTCCAGCCCCTCGGGCGACAGCCCACCCCAGAGGTAGGGCAGGCCGAGGTGCTCGCGGGCGAAGGCGAGGTCGGGGCGGCCGTCCGGCCCGCTGCGGGCGGCCCAGGTGTCGTCCTCCGGCCCCTCGTCGTGGTGGCCGGTGTCGTCGGGGATGAGGTGGGCCCGCCGCAGCCAGCCCGGGTAGCCGCGAGGGTCGAGGGAGCTCGGCTGCCAAGGGAGGCCCACGCGCACCCAGCCGTCGTCGTCCTTGCCCGGCTCGACGAGAACGGGCTCGCCGGCCACCGCCTGCGTGAGGACACGGTCGTGCAGTCCTTGTCGCCCGTCGCCCTGCTCGTCGTCCTCCGGGTGCCCGTCGAGGGCGGCAAGCCACCCGGGCACGTCGGGGACGTCGGCCACGGCGGGGGCGTCCACGGCGCGGGGCCGGTCCGGCGAGACCCAGAGGGTGGTCACGGGCACGACGACACGCATAGCCAGCACGCATCCATCGTCACACGTCCCCGGTCCCCGGTCATGTCCCCGGTCATGCCCCCGGTCATGCCCCCGGTCATGTCCACGGTCATGTCCACGGCCCGACCCGACCGGCGACCCGACCGGCGACCCGACCGGCGACCCGCCCGGCACACCGCCCGCGGCATACTGCCCGCATGTCTGCCGGGACGGATGCCGAGGGCCCCGACCGCGGCGTGCTCGGCAGCCGGCTGGCCGATGTCGTCGCGCACTCCCCGGCGCCGGTCGGGGTCTGCGTAGGCGCGGACGACGGCTGGGTCTGGCGGCACGACGCCGAGCGGGTGGTGCCGGCGGCCAGCACCATCAAGGTGCCGGTGCTGCTCGCGGTGCTGCGCCTTGTCGAGGAGGGCCGCCTCGGTCTGGACGACACCGTGCCGCTGCCCCCGCCGGCCGCGCGGGTGGGCGGCGCCGGACCGCTCAGCCTGCTGCCCTCCGTGACCAGCCTTCCGCTGGTCGAGGCGCTGCGGCTCATGGTCGCGGTCAGCGACAACGACGCGAGCAACGCGGTCATCGACCACGCCGGCCTCCTGCCGCCACCCGGTGAGGGTGACGGGGACGGGGGAGCGGACACGGTCGGGGCGCTGCTCGCGACCGCGGGCACCCGGCATACCCGGCTGCAGCGGCGGTTCATGGACCTCGCGGCGGCCGCGGCCGGTCGCGACAACACGACCTGTGCCGCCGACCTCGTGCGGCTCCTCGTCGCGCTGCAGCAGGGTCGGCTGCTCGGTCCCGACGGCACGGCCCGCGCGGTCGGCCTGTTGCGGGCCCAGCAGTCGCGGCACGGGCTGCCGGCGTACCTCGCCCCGGACGTGCTCGTCGGGGCGAAGCCCGGCGACCTCGTGGGTGTGCGCACCGAGGTCGCGCTGCTCGAACGACGCGGTCGGTGGGCCGTCGTCGCGGTGGTGGCCGACGGCCTGGCGCGGCACGGGTCCGACCGCGGCACCGCCGTGCTCCCCACCTTCGCCGCGGTCGGAGAGCTGGCCGCCTCCCTGCTGTGAGCGGCGCGGGGCACTTTCGCCGAATCCGCGTCCCCACAGTGCAACCCGATGACAGGCTTCCTAGTCGGGAGGTGGCATGTCGGACCCCGACGACGTGCTCGACCGATTGGTCGGTGCGCTCAGCCGTGGTGACCGCACGGCGGCACTCGCGTGCTTCGCGCCGGGCGCCACGGTCGTCGTCTCCGGCGCGCACCACGACTACGCCTCGCACCGCCCCGACGAGGTCGTCGACGCGCTGCTCGCCACCTTCGCCGACATCGGCTGGACCGCGTCCGTGCGCCGGGTCGTCGGGGGGGCCTGGACCGAGGAGGGCGTCCTGGCGGGCACCCAGATCGGGCCCTTCCTCGGCGTCGAGCCGCAGGGCACGCGGGTCGTCGCCAACCTGCGCGCGTCGGCGTCGCTGGGCGCGGGTGGCGCGCTCGACACCCTCTCGGTCTGGGGCAGCCGAGAGGCGGTGCTCGGGCAGTTGGGGGCTGTGGTCGGGGCGGCGAGCATGGCCGACACCCTCGTCGCGGCCGCGCGGGAACGGCACGCGGAGGGGGTGCGCGACTATACCCAGGAGGAGGTCGCGGCCTTCCCGCTGCCCGTGGTGCCGGCCGGTATGCGGGTCGTCCCCGTCGCGGTCCCGGGCGCCGCGCGGCCGGCCGTCACGGCGCGGGCCCGCACCCCGATGTCGCCCCGGCAGCTGCTGCTCTGGGGCGGCGGCGCATTGGCCCTGCTCGCGCTGCTCGTCGGGGTCGTGCAGGTGACGTTGCGGCTGCTGCCCGGCGCCGACGCCGTCGCCAGTGGCATCGCGGTGTCGGTCGTCACCCCCACGGCACGGTCGACGTCGATCGCCACGATCCCGCCCATCCTCAACCAGACCGGCCAGCCGGGGGTCGCGGGCCTCGGGGGCGCGACCAACCCGTTCGCCCCCGGACCCGTGCTCACGGGGAGCACCAACGCGGGCCTCGCGGTCGTCGGACCCAACGTCCAGTTCGACTACGACTCGGCGGTGATCCAGCCCCAGGCGCAGGCCGACATCGAGGCGCTCGCCACGGCGATCATCACCCGCGGCCTCAGCGGCGCGATCTACGTCCACGGCTACACCGACAACCTCGGCTCGCACGAGCACGGCGTTCAGCTGTCGTCCGACCGGGCGACCGCCGTCGCCAAGCTGCTCCAGGACCGGCTGCGCGGCCAGCCCGTCGCCCTCGTCGTCGCGGGCTACGGCGAGGAGGACCCGGTGGCCGACAACACGACGCCGCAGGGCCAGACCCTCAACCGGCGGGTGATGGTGCTGTACAAGCCGGCCGGCTGATCACCAGCCGCGGGCGCGCCACTCCTCGAGGTGGGGCCGCTCGGCGCCGAGGGTGGTGTCCTTGCCGTGCCCGGGGTAGACCCACGTGTCGTCGTCGTAGACGTCGAAGACCCGGCGGGTGACGTCGCGGTAGAGGTCGGGGAAGCTCTGGCCCGGGTTCTTCGTGTTGCCCACCCCGCCGGGGAAGAGCGAGTCACCGCTCCACAGGTGCGTGCGCCCCTGCGGGTCGTCGTCGTCGCGGTAGACCAGCGCCACGGACCCCGGGGTGTGCCCGCGCAGCCCGACGACGTCGAGGGTCACCTCCCCGAACGCGACGGTGTCGCCGTGCCGCAGCCGGTCGTCCACGGGCACCGGCAGGGCGTCGGCGTCGTCCTCGCCGGCCGCCGTGCGGGCCCCCGTGGCCGCCACCAGGGCGGCCAGCGCCGCGACGTGGTCGCCGTGCTGGTGGGTCGTGGCGATGAGGTCGGCCCGCCCGGTGCCCTCCGTCAGCAGCCGGGTCAGGCGGGACGGGTCGGCGGCGGCGTCGACGAGCAGCTGGGCGCCGGTGGCCCGGCAGGTGAGCAGGTAGGCGTTGTTGTCCATCGCCGAGACGCTCGCCTTGCGGATCGTGAGCCGGGGCAGCTCACGGACGTCGCTCGCCCCCCCGGTGCTGACCTCCCCGGTGTAGGTGTCGGTCGGGCGGTTGCTCGGGGCGTCGTTCGGGGCGTCATGGCGGTCGCTCACGTCAGCCTCCGAAGGGCAGGGTCGGCAGGTCTCCCACGAGGCCTGCGGTCTGGCCCCGGGCGAGCCAGCCGAGCACCGCCACGCGCGAGCCCGACACCGTCGGCTGTCCGTCACCGATCGACCAGGCGTCGCCCTCGCCGGTGCGGACGGTCATCGACGGCGCCTCCGGGTTGGCCCGCAGCCTCCGCACGAGGTCCTCGACGAAGGCCAGGGCGAGGTCGCCGTCGAGGTCGGCGAACGTGAACCCGGCGTCGAGGTCGACGTGGTGGCAGACGACCTCGCGCAGCCGCATGAACGGCAGGAACCGGGCCCGGACGGACGTGTTGTTGCGAGCGGCGAGCTTGACGTCGGCGACCTCCTCGCTCAGCCCCTCGGCCCCGGCCCGGAAGCGAGCGGCGCTCGTCTCGAGGTCGGCCACCTGCTCTGGCATCGGCCGGTGCGCACCGGCCTCGATGTCGCCGTCGCGCGACTCGGGGCTGGTGTACATCGGGATCGAGCTGCCCGTGGTGGCGTTGGTCACGAGGTTGAGCAGGGCGTCGGCGTTGCGCGAGATGTGCGTCAGCACGTGGCCGCGCGTCCAGCCCGCGCAGAGGCTCGGAGCCTCGACCGACCCGGGGTCGAGGGCGCGGGCGGTCGCCAGCAGCAGCTCGGTATGCCGGTCGACGGCGGCCAGGTCGGCCCGGAAGTCGGTGGGGGGCGGGGCCGCGGGGTCGCTCATGCCTTCACCGTAGTGAAGCCGGAGAGGGCGTGCGCGGCGCCGATGAGGGTGAGGTGCGAGAAGGCCTGGGGGAAGTTGCCGACCATCCGGTGCGCGGTCGTGTCGTACTCCTCGGACAGCAGCCCGACGTCGTTGGTGAGCGCCACGAGACGGTCCATCAAGGCGGTCGCCCGGTCGCGCTGCCCGGCCATGGCCAGCGCCTGCACGAGCCAGAACGAGCAGGCGAGGAAGGGGTGCTCGGTGCCGGACAGCCCGTCGACCCCGCTGGACGTGCGGTAGCGCAGGAGCAGGCCGTCGTGCATGAGGTCCTCCTCGATGGCCGCGACCGTGCCCAGGACCCGGGGGTCGTCCGCCGGCAGGAACCCGCAGATGGGGATGAGGAGCAGCGACGCGTCGACCTCGGTGGTGTCGTAGTGCTGGGTGAAGGTGCCCCGCTTCGCGTCGAACCCCTTGGCCAGCACCTCCTCCTTGACGGCGTCGCGCAGCGTCCGCCACTTCTCGACCGGCCCGGACAGGCCGTGCCGCTCGACGCCCTGCACGGCCCGGTCGAAAGCGGCCCAGACCATGACCCGGGAGTGCGTGAAGTGCCGCAGCGGCCCGCGGATCTCCCAGAGGCCGTTGTCCGGCTCGTCCCAGTGCTCCGCGAGGGTGTCGACGAGGGCGCGCTGGATCTTCCAGGACCGGTCCGACTCGGTGAGGCCGCGGTCCCGGCCGTCGGAGAGGGCCATCATCACCTCGCCGAGCACGTCGGTCTGGCGCTGGTCGACCGCGCCGTTGCCGACGCGGACCGGTCGCGACCCGGCATACCCGGGCAGGAAGTCGAGCTCGCGTTCCGGCAGCTCACGGGCGCCGTCGACGGCATACATGATCTGCAGGTCCTCGGGGTCGCCGGCGACCGCGCGGATCAGCCACCGCCGCCAGAGCTTGGTCTCCTCGACGAAGCCCGACCCCATGAGCGCCTCGAGGGTCAGCGAGGCGTCGCGCAGCCAGCAGTAGCGGTAGTCCCAGTTGCGCTCTCCGCCGACGTCCTCGGGCAGGCTCGTCGTCGGCGCGGCGACGATCCCCCCGGTCGTCGCGTGCGTGAGCAGCCGCAGGACGAGCAGCGAGCGGATGACGACGTCGCGGTAGACGCCGTGGCCGTCGAAGCGGTCGGCCCAGTCCTGCCACTGCTCTCGGGTGGCCTCGATGCTGCCCTCACGGTCGAGCTCGCTCGGCACCGAAAGGTGCGACGGGCACCAGGTCGTGGCGAAGCCGATCCGCTCGCCGGCCGCGACGTCGAACTCGTCGATGTGGCGCCCGTCGTGGGCGTGGGGGAGGCGCGTGCCGCGCAGGACGAGCATGTCGGGCCCGGCGACCGCCGTGATGACGTGGTCGTCGTGGCCACCCGGGCCGTGGTGGCGGCTCACCCACGGGGTGATCTTGCCGTAGCCGAACCGCACCACCCACTCGTGCCGCATCCGCACCGTGCCGCTGACGCCCTCGACGGTGCGCATGATGTCGGCGCGGTCGTCGGAGGTGGGCATGACGTCGATGACCCGGACGACACCGGTGTCGGTCTCGTGGGTGGTCTCCAGCACGAAGGTGTCGCCGACGTAGCGACGGGTCGAGCGCGCCTCCCCGGCGGGCCCGAGCAGCCAGCGCCCGTGCTCGGACGTGCCGAGCAGCGCGGTGAAGCACGAGGGGGAGTCGAACCGCGGCAGGCACAGCCAGTCGACCGAGCCGGCCCGGCTGACGAGGGCGCACGTCTCCATGTCGCCGATGACCGCGTAGTCGCCGATGGGGGTGGTCGTCGGCGGCTCGTCGTCGGGCATACCGCGAGCGTATGCCGGGAGGTCACGGCCGGGGTCACGGCCTGGGTCACGGCCGGGGTCACGGCCGGGGTCACGGCTGGGTCGAGGCCGGGGTTGCGCCGGTCCGCCGGGCGCGGGTGGGAGCGTGTCGGTGCCGCCGCTTAGGGTGGCCAGGTGCCAGACGTGTCCCCGCAGTCCGTTCCTGACCACACGTCCACCGGCCGTCCCAGCAGCCCCTCGCGCCCCTCCGGTGAGCACGCCAAGGGCTCCGCCCGGCACGACTCGCTCGTCGTGCGCGGGGCCCGGGAGCACAACCTCAAGGACATCTCGGTCGAGCTGCCCCGCGACAGCCTCATCTGCTTCACCGGGCTGTCCGGCAGCGGGAAGTCGTCCCTGGCCTTCGACACGATCTTCGCCGAGGGACAGCGGCGCTACGTCGAGTCGCTGTCGTCCTACGCCCGGCAGTTCCTCGGCCAGATGGACAAGCCCGACGTCGACTTCATCGAGGGCCTCTCGCCGGCCGTGTCGATCGACCAGAAGTCGACCAACCGCAACCCTCGGTCCACCGTGGGCACCATCACCGAGGTGTACGACTACCTCCGGCTGCTGTTCGCCCGCGCCGGCCGCCCGCACTGCCCCGTCTGTGGCGAGGCGATCACCCGCCAGTCGCCCCAGCAGATCGTCGACCAGCTGCTCGAGCTGCCCGACCGCACCCGCTTCCAGGTGCTGGCCCCGGTGGTGCAGGGCCGCAAGGGCGAGTTCGTCGACCTCTTCGCCGAGCTGCAGACCAAGGGCTTCTCGCGCGCCCGGGTCGACGGCCAGGTCGTGTCGCTCGTCGAGGCCCCGAAGCTCGACAAGAAGTTCAAGCACACCATCGAGGTCGTCGTCGACCGGCTCGTCGCGAAGGGCGGCGACTCCGGCTCGAAGCGCCGGCTGACCGACTCGGTCGAGACGGCGCTCGGGCTGGCCGGCGGGGTGCTGCTCGTGGAGTTCGTCGACATCGACGACTCCGACCAGGACGCCGTCCGGGAGCGCCGGTTCTCCGAGAAGATGGCCTGCCCCAACAACCACCCGATCGCCATCGACGAGATCGAGCCGCGGTCGTTCTCCTTCAACGCCCCCTACGGCGCGTGCCCCACGTGCACGGGCATCGGCACCGAGCTCGAGGTCGACCCCGAGCTCGTCGTGCCCGACGACGACCTGTCGCTGGCGGGCGGCGCGGTGGCCCCCTGGTCGCAGGGGTCCGGGTCGGCCGACTACTTCCTCCGGGTGCTGGGAGCCCTGGCGGACGACCTCAAGTTCTCGATGGACGTGCCCTGGAAGGCGCTGCCCGACCGGGCCAAGGAGGCGATCCTCCACGGCGAGAACTACCGCGTGCACGTGAAGTACCGCAACCGCTACGGCCGCGACCGGTCCTACACGACCGGGTTCGAGGGCGTCGTCCCCTTCGTCAAGCGCCGGCACGCCGAGACCGACTCCGACTGGAGCCGCGAGCGCTACGAGGGTTACATGCGCGAGGTGCCCTGCCCGCAGTGCAAGGGCGCCCGGCTCAAGCCGGAGATCCTCGCCGTGCTCGTCGGCGGCAAGAACATCTCGGAGATCTGCGCCCTCGCCATCAACGAGGCGGCCGACTTCCTCGCCGACGTCGACTTCTCCGTACGCGAGCGCCAGATCGCCGAGCGCGTCATCAAGGAGATCGAGGCCCGGCTGGGCTTCCTCCTCGACGTCGGCCTCGACTACCTCTCGCTCGACCGCCCGGCGGGCACCCTGTCCGGCGGCGAGGCGCAGCGCATCCGGCTCGCCACCCAGATCGGGTCCGGTCTCGTCGGAGTCCTGTACGTGCTCGACGAGCCGTCGATCGGCCTGCACCAGCGCGACAACCACCGGCTCATCGAGACGCTCACCCGGCTACGCGACCTCGGCAACACCCTCATCGTCGTCGAGCACGACGAGGACACCATCGCCACCGCCGACTGGGTCGTCGACATCGGCCCGGGGGCGGGGGAGCACGGGGGCCAGGTCGTCCACTCCGGCACGGTGCAGGGCCTGCTCGACCACCACGACTCGATCACGGGGCAGTACCTCAGCGGCCGCCGCGCGATCGCCATGCCGGAGGTCCGCCGCCCCCGCACCGAGCGGGAGGTGACCGTCGTCGCCGCCCGCGAGAACAACCTGCGCGACGTCACGGTCGCGTTCCCCCTCGGCACCCTCGTGGCGGTGACCGGCGTCTCGGGATCCGGCAAGTCGACCCTCGTCAACGACATCCTCTACAACGTCCTCGCCAACAAGCTCAACGGCGCCCGCCACGTGCCCGGCCGGCACAAGACGATCACCGGGCTCGAGCTGCTCGACAAGGTGGTGCACGTCGACCAGGGGCCGATCGGGCGCACCCCGCGGTCCAACCCGGCCACCTATACGGGCGTCTTCGACAACATGCGCAAGCTGTTCGCCGACACGACCGAGGCGAAGATCCGCGGCTACCAGCCGGGCCGGTTCTCGTTCAACGTCAAGGGTGGTCGCTGCGACAACTGCTCGGGCGACGGCACCATCAAGATCGAGATGAACTTCCTGCCCGACGTCTACGTGCCGTGCGAGGTCTGCCACGGCGCGCGCTACAACCGCGAGACGCTGGAGGTCCACTTCAAGGGCAAGACGATCGCCGACGTCCTCGACATGCCCATCGAGGAGGCGGCCGAGTTCTTCGCGGCCGTGCCGGCGATCGCGCGCCACCTGACCACGCTCAACGACGTGGGCCTCGGCTACGTGCGCCTCGGCCAGCCCGCGCCCACCCTCTCCGGCGGGGAGGCCCAGCGGGTCAAGCTGTCCACCGAGCTGCAGAAGCGCTCCACGGGCCGCACGATCTACGTCCTCGACGAGCCGACGACCGGCCTGCACTTCGAGGACATCCGCAAGCTGCTCGAGGTGCTCCAAGGGCTCGTCGACAAGGGCAACACGGTCATCGTCATCGAGCACAACCTCGACGTCATCAAGAGCGCCGACTGGATCGTCGACCTCGGCCCCGAGGGCGGCAAGCGCGGCGGCATGGTCATCGCCGAGGGCACCCCCGAGGAGGTCGCCGCCAACCCGGACTCGTTCACGGGCCAGTTCCTCGCCCCGATCCTCGAGAAGGCCCGGGCCGGTATGCCGGTCGCTCGCCCGAGCGTGTCCGGCGGCGTCGGACGAGCCCGCCGGTCGACGACGGCGGCGGCGACGTCGTCCCGAGCGGGGGCCACGGCCACGGCAAACACCGCCAGCACCGCCAGCACGGGCAGCACGGGCAGCACCGCGACGGCCGGCGGCACGGTTCGGAGGACCACCGCGAAGACGGCCGGGACGACGGCCGGGAAGAAGGCCGCGAAGACCCCGGCGACGACTCCGACCAAGGCCGCGACGACAACGACGAAGGCCACGACAACGACGAAGGCCGCGACGGCTGCGGTCAAGAAGGCTGCGCCCCGCCGCCGGTCCGCCTGACGGCGCCATCCTCTGGCGCCGCGCCGCGCCGCGCCGCGCCGCGCCGCGCCGCCGCCCGGTGGCGGGAGGGCTGGGGCTCCGTGCGTGGCAGAGTGGGCCGACCGTGCGTGCGGGACGCCACGGAGGGAACCAGGGAGACGACTCGGGGCGACCCGGGTCCGACTCGGGGCCGACCGGGGGCTGACCCGGGTGGGGAGCGGGGGTGACCACGGGTCGTGTGGGCTTCCATCGCGTACCGGCGCGGCCAGGCCCTCATGCTGCTCGCCCTGTCGGCGCTCATCACCGCCTGCGCCGTATTCGCGCCCCTCTACGAGCGCTCCCTCGAACAGTCGTTGCTGCGTGACGGCCTGACCCGGCAGAGCCTCACCGAGACCGCGGTCGTCGCCTCGTCGGTCGTCTCCCGGGACGTCCCGCCGTCCTCGACGGCGATGCGCTCGACCTTCCCGCCTGCGCTCGCGGGGCTCTACGACGCCGGCAGCGACATGTGGTCGGGGCGGCTGCGCTACACCGGCGTCGCGCGGCAGCAGTCCACCATCGACGTCCGTGGGCCGCAGGACGTCTGCCGCGGGCTGCGGCTCACCCAGGGGACCTGCCCGACGAAGGCGTACGACGTGGCCGTCAGCGCGGCCGAGGCGAAGGTGCAGGGCTGGCAGGTCGGGACGCGGCTGCAGCCGGTCGAGGACGTCCCGGCGGTGAGCGCCCCGGCGCCGTTCGCCCAGCCGTTCGTCATCACAGGGGTCTTCGAGCAGCTCGGCGACCCGGGCCACTGGATGGGGGTCTCGCTCGTCGGGCGGGCGGGGACGGCCACGCTCGACCCGACGTCGACCCCCCTCATGGACGGCTGGGTGACCGTCCCGGCCACGTTCAGCGGCTGGAAGAACCCCCGGCTCGACCTGACCTGGCTGCTCGACCGCGACGCCGTGACCCTGGACCGGCTCGACGGCATCCCGTCCGCCGTCGACGGGATGCGCGCCACCGGGCTGACCAAGGTGCCCGGCGTGGCCGTCCGCTCGGCCGTGTCGGACCTCGTGACGAGCGTCGTCGAGGGACAGCGGCAGGCCCGGACCATCGTGCCCCTGCTCGTCGGGCAGCTGGCTGTGCTCGCGGCCGTCGTCCTTGGTCTCGCCGTCGGCGCCGCCGTGGAGCAGCGGCGCCACGAGCTGGCGCTCGCGCGGCTCCGGGGCCAGGGGCCCGGCGGAGCGGGTCGGGCGGTGATGCTCGAGCTGGGCGTCGTCGTCGCGGCGGGGGTGCCGGTGGGCTTCGGCCTGGCCCTGCTGCTCGACGAGGTGGCGCGACGGGTCTGGCTGGCCGGCGGGGTGCCCTTCGAGGTACCCGCCGCCAGCTGGGTCGCCGCCCTCATCGCCCTCCTCGCGGCGCTGGGGGCTGTCGCGCTGGTGGCCCGGCCGACCCTGCGCGAGCCCATCTCGACCCTGCTGCGGCGGGTGCCACCGCGGCGCCCCGGGTGGGCGGTGGGGGTGGGCGACACCATCGTCGTGGCCTTGGCAGCGGCGGGGGTCGTCACCCTGGCCAGCGGCAACCTCGCCGGCCCGCTGGCACTGGCCACCCCGACCCTGCTCGCCCTCGCCCTGGGCCTGGTCCTCGCGCACGTGCTCGTCCCGGTCGCCAACCTCCTCGGGCGGCGGCTGACCGGCCGTGGTCGCCTGGTCGGCGGCCTGACCGCCGTCAACGTCGCGCGGCGACCGGCGGTGCGGCGGATCGTCGCCATCATCACCGTCGCCACCGCCCTCACCGTGTTCGCCACGGACGCCCTCGTCATCGGCGCGCGTAACCGCGACGACCGGGCGCGGGTCGAGACGGGCGCGGAGGCCGTCCTCACCACCGACGCGTCCGACGTCACGGTGCTGCGCGACGCCGTCGCGGCCGCCGACCCGGGCGGCACGACGGCCACCCCCGTCGTCACCGTGCGCCAAGGGAGCCCGACCGCCATGACCACCCTCGCCGTCGACCCCGGCCCGTTCGCTCGCATCGCCCAGCTGCCGCGCGACGCGGACGCGTTCGCCTGGCGCGCCATCAGCACCACCCCGCCGGCAGAGGTCCGCGTGACCGGTCGCACGCTGTCGGTGACCGCACAGGCGGCCGGGCTCGCGGTGACCGACCCGCCCACCGCGCCCGGGGCGCCGGGCACGCCGGGGGCCGCGGGCTCACCGGGGTCGGCCAGCCCGCCGCCGCCGACGCTCGTCGCCTACCTCGCGCCCACCGGCAACGCCGCGTTCGCCGTCCCGCTCGGGACACTCGCCCCCGGGGCGACCGGTCCGGTGACCTTCACGCAGAGCGTCTCGTGCGCGACCGGCTGTCGGGTGGCGGGGTTCGGCGTGACCACGCCGATGGGCTTCAGCGGCGTCGTCTCCGGTCAGGTGGTCGTGGGTCCCCTCGCCGTCGACGGCGGCGCGCCGACACGCCTCGGGGACCCCACGCTCTGGGTCGCCACAGGCACGCCGGACCCCTCGCAGCGCCGGCCCTTCGCCCAGCCGGTCGACGTGGGCGACCCCTCCCGCATCGGCCTGCAGGTGCAGACGTTCGGTGACGACGTGCGCATCTCGTCGGCCGGGACGGCAGCTCCGCTACCCGCCCTCGTCCTCGGCCCGCTGCCGTCCGACGCGCCCGGCCCCGCGTTCCAGGCGGCGGGCCTCGACGGGACGTCCGTGGACCTGACCCGCGCCGCGTCGGTGCCGTATGCGCCGGGGGGCGGCACCAACGAGGCCATCGTCAGCCTCGACGCGCTGGCCCGGCGCACCGACCAGATCTCGCCGCAGGCGAGCGCACAGGTGTTCCTGGCGGACGCCGCCGCGGTGCCGGGCATCGAGGCCCGGTTGCGGCAGTCCGGGGTCGGGGTGCGCTCGGTCGCGCTGCGGTCGGAGCGGGCGCAGCTGTTCGACAGCTCCGCCTCGGCGTGGGGGCTGCGGCTCGCCCTCGTCGTCGGGCTCGCCGCCCTGGCTATCGCCGCCCTCGTGCTCGTACTCGCCGCGGCCACCTCCTGGCGAGGACGCTCGCGGGACTTCGCGGCGCTGCGGATGGCGGGGGTCTCGACGCGCTCGCTGACCCGGGTCAGCCTCGCCGAGCAGTGGGTCGTCGTCGTGGTCAGCGTCGTTGCCGGCGCGGTCTGCGGGCTGCTCGGCGCCCACCTCGCCATGCCGATCGTGCCGTTCTTCACGGTGCCCTCGACCGTGCTCCCCGTCGACCTCACCCCGGCGGCCGGGCCCGCACTGCTCACGGCCGCGGGCGCCCTCGTGGCGCTGCTGGTCGTCGGCCTCATCGTCGGCTTCCAGCTCGTCGCCCGGGCATCGATGGCTCGCGTCCGGGAGCAGCTGTGACGGCCCCCTGGAGCCCCCGCGAGGGAGTCGCCACCGGCGAGCGCCGGGGGCTCCAGGTCTCGACCCACGGGCTCGTGCACATCTACCGGTCCGAGGGGCACGACGTCGCCGCCCTCGCTGGGGTCGACCTCGACATCGGGGAGGGGGAGATGGTCGGGCTTCTCGGGCCCTCCGGCGCCGGGAAGTCCACGCTGCTCACGCTCTTCGGGGGCCTCATGCGGCCCAGCGCCGGCCGCATCCGGGTGGGCCACCAGGACCTGACCCGGATGGACGAGACACGGCTCGACGACTACCGGGCGGGCGACGTGGGGCTCATCCTCCAGGGCGCCGCCCGCAACCTGCTGCCGTTCCTGAGCCCTCGGGACAATGTCGCCTTCGCGCAGTCCGCCGCCCGTGCCGCCGGCCGTCCGGTCCCCCCGGTCGGCGAGGTCCTCGAACTCGTCGGGCTCGGCGCGAAGGCCCGGTCGGCGCTCACCGGGCTCACGCCGGGCCAGCTGCAGCTCACCGCGCTCGCCGTGGCGATGTCCACTCGGCCGGGTCTGCTCCTCGCCGACGAGCCGACGAGCCAGCTCGACCACGAGGCGCGCGACCTCGTCCTCGACACCCTCCACGCCGTCAACCGGGAGGTGGGCACGACGATCGTCGTCGTCACCCACGACGCGGCCGTAGCGGCGCGGCTGCCCCGCACCGTGACCATCCGCGACGGACGGGTCGGCGGCGAGGGCCGTCGCGGCGAGGAGTATGCCGTGGTGGCGGCGGACGGGTCCCTGCCGCTGCCGGACCACGCCCTCGACGCGCTGCCCCCCGGCACGCTCGTGCGGGTCCACGAGGAGGACGGCCGATGGATGCTGGTGCCGGAGGGGGAGCGCGAGCGTGACTGAGAACCCGTACGCCCGTCCCACAGGTCCGACGCCCGCCGCACCCGGCGCACCCGCCGAGCGCGACACCGCCGCACGGCATACGGCGGCCCGGGCACCCGTCGACAACGCCCCTGTCGGGTCGCTGGTGCTCACGGGGGTCTCGGTGCGCTACGGACGCGTGCTCGCCCTCGAGGGCGTCGACCTCGTCGCCGCCCCCGGCGCCCTCCTTGCGCTCGCGGGTCCCTCCGGGGCGGGGAAGTCGACGCTGCTCTGGGCGGCGGCGGGCGCCGTCGAGCCCAGCGCGGGAGAGGTCCGTGCCGCGGGGGAGCGGATCTCCGACCGGCGGGACGGGGTGCGGTCGCGGATCGCCCTCATCCCGCAGGGCAACGGGCTGGCGGGGGTGCTCACGGCATACGAGAACGTCGCCTTCCCCCTGCTCGCCCTCGGGGTCCCGGCCGACCAGGTGCCCGAGCGGGTGCGCGCACGGCTCGCCGACGTCGGGCTCGAGGAGTCCGCCGACCATCTGGTCGAGGAGCTGTCGGGTGGCCAGCAGCAGCGGGTCGCCATCGCCAGGGGGCTCGCGGCCGGGGCCCACATCCTGCTCGCCGACGAGCCGACATCGGAGCTCGACCACACCAACCGTGGTCGCGTGCTCGACCTGCTGCGGGCCGAAGCGGACCGTGGCGTCGTCGTCGTCATGGCCACCCACGACCCGGAGGCCGCCGCCGTGGCCGACCGCGAGGTCCGGCTCGACGAGGGCCGGCTGACCGTCGTCCGCTGAGCGGACGTCGGGGTCGACCCCGACGATGCCGGGTCAGGACCGGCGGGCGTGGACCGCGGTGAAGGCGATGGTCTGGGTGCACCAGGCCGGGTCGGCGCACGCTCGGAGGAACGCGTCGACCGTCGCGGCGTCCAGGTGCCCGGACGCGACCAGCCGCGGACGCAGCTCGGTGACGGTGTCGACCCAGTAGCGCGCCCACGCCGAGCCGCCGCGGTAGACCGCGGTCTCGGCGACCCCGGCGACGTCCTGCAGACCGAGGCCGGCCAGCCGCGGCGCCAGGGTGCGGCCTATCGCGTAGTCGATGCCGGCGTCGACCGACCAGGCCAGCCACCCGTCCCAGAAGGAGCGCACGACCGCCGGCTCGGCGAGGCTCACCGGGAGGAAGTCCGGCTCGATCAGCAGCACAGCGCCGCCCGGGGCGAGGCCCTCCACGAGGTGGCGGACGGCCGCGTCGGCGTCGCCGACGTGGTGCAGCACCGCCCGGGCGGTCACCAGGTCGAAGGTGCCCGGGTCGACCGGGCCGGCGACGATGTCGCCCTCCCTCAGCTCCAGACCCGGTGCGGCAGAGCGGTCGACGAGGGACAGGTCGAGGTCGACGGCGACGGCGTGCCCCGTCGGCGCCACCCGCTCGGCCAGCCAGGCGGACACCGAGCCGTTGCCGCAGCCGACCTCGAGGGTGCGCATACCCGGCCCGATGCCGAGACCCTCGACGAGCCGCCGGTGGAACGGGTCCAGCAGCTGCGACATGAGAGCCAGCCGGGCCCCCTCGCCGGTGAGCTGGTGGCTGAGCACGTAGTCGGCCATGGCCCATCGTAGGAGCATGGCCCCTCGGGTCCAGGGCCGAGGCGTCCGGGCGGTGGGTAGCCTGGTGGTCTGTCGCCGAGGAAGGTCCAGATGCCCAGCGAGACCCGCACGCCCACGCCGATCAGCTTCACCGCCCCGGTGACGGCCATCGACGACACGACGCTGGTGCGGCTCCCCGAGGACGCCAGCCGGCGCCTCCCGTCTCGCGGTCAGGTGGCGGTCCGCGCGTCGGTCGGCGGCCGCGACGTGGAGACGGTCGTCGAGCCGGACGGCCGCCGAGGACACTGGATCCGGATCGACCCGTCGGTGCGCGAGGCCGTCGGGCTCGACGCCGGCGACACCGCCGAGCTCACCCTCGAGGTGCGGCCCGACTGGCCGGAGCCCGAGGTGCCGCAGGACCTCGCCGACGCCCTGACCGGGGCGCCTGACCGGATCCGCGACATCTGGGCGGACATCACGCCGATGGCCCGGTGGGAGTGGGTGCGCTGGGTGCAGGCCACGGCCAACCCGGACACGCGGGAGCGGCGGGTCGAGGTCAGCATCTCCAAGCTGGACCACGGGAAGCGCCGGCCCTGCTGCTTCGACCTGGCGTCGTGCACCGACCCGTCACTCGCCCGGAGCGGCAAGCTCCGGGACTGAGGGCCGTCGCGGGTGTGCGGCGCGCTCAGTCCTCCCCGAGGTAGGCCTTGCGCACGTCGTCGCTCGCCAGCAGCTCGCGGCCGGTGCCCTCCAGCACGATCGAGCCGACCTCGAGGACGTAGCCCTTGTCGGCCAGCTTGAGCGCGGCCTGGGCGTTCTGCTCGACGAGGAGGATCGTCGTGCCTTGGCTCTGAAGGGTCTTCACCGTCGACATGATCCGCTTCATCATCAGCGGTGACAGGCCCATGGACGGCTCGTCGAGCATGAGCAGCTTCGGCCGGCTCATCATGGCCCGCCCCATGGCGAGCATCTGCTGCTCGCCACCGGAGAACGTGCCGGCCGGCTGCTTGGACCGCTCGCCGAGGATGGGAAACAGGTCGTAGGCCGCCTGCAGGTCCGCGCGGACCCCGTTGTCCTTGCGTGAGAACGCGCCGAGCAGGAGGTTCTCCTCCACGGTCAGACGGGGGAAGATGCGCCGGCCCTCGGGGGAGTGGGCGAGCCCGAGGGACACGATGTCGTGGGCGGCGACCTCGTGGATCGGCTTGCCCTGGAACGTGATCGACCCGCTGCTGGGCCGCAGCAGTCCAGAGACGGTGCGTAGCGTGGTCGTCTTGCCGGCCCCGTTGGTGCCGATCAGCGTGACGACCTGGCCCTCGTCGACGGAGAAGCTGATCCCCTTGACGGCCTCGATCTTCCCGTAGGCGACCCGCAGGTCGCGCACCGCGAGCATGGCGGTCACTGCCGTCCTCCTTCGCCCTCGACGGCCCCGCGCCGGTCGTGCGGTGTCTCGTCGACCCGGTGCCGGGCGGACTCGACCTCCTCGTCGTGCTCCTGCCGGTCCTCCCTCGCGACCTCGTCGTCGTCGAGCTCGTCGCCGGTGCCGATGTAGGCCTCGATCACCCGGGGGTCGGACTGCACCTCGGCCGGTGTGCCCTCGATGAGGGTCTCCCCGCGCACCAGGCAGAGCACCCGGTCGCACAGGTTGAAGATGAACCGCATGTCGTGCTCGATGACGACGACGGCGATGCCGCTGTCGCGGATCTTGAAGATGAGGTCGCTGGCCTGGCGCGTCTCCTGCGGGTTCATGCCCGCGGTGGGCTCGTCGAGCAGCAACAGCTGCGGGTCCGTGGCCAGGGCCCGGGCGATCTCGAGCCGGCGCTGGTCGCCGTAGGGCATGTTGCGGGCGAGGAACTCCGCCGACCCGCCGAGCCCGACGTAGTCGAGGAGCTCCTGGGCCCGCGCGCGGGTCTCCGCCTCCTCGCGGCGGAACTTCGGGCCCCGCAGGATCGAGGTGATCGCGGCCGCCGAGGTGCGGCAGTACCGGCCGACCATGACGTTCTCGAGCGCCGTCATGTTGGCGAACAGCCGGATGTTCTGGAACGTCCGCGCCATCCCGGCCAGGACGACCGCCCGCGGCTTGGGCGGCAGGACCGCACCCCGGAACGTCACCTGCCCCTCGGTCGGCTTGTAGAGGCCGGTGAGGCAGTTGAAGAACGTCGTCTTGCCGGCGCCGTTGGGCCCGATGAGGCCGACGATCTCGCCCTCGCGGACGGTGAGGTCGACGTTGTTGACCGCGGTCAGCCCGCCGAACCGCATGATGACTCCGGTGGCGGCGAGCACGACGTCGCCGGGGGTGCTCGCGACCCGGGGGGTGGTCTCGGTGACGGTCATGCCGTGGCCTCTTCCTCGAGGTGGATCTCCTCGATGCGTTGGGCGAGCGCTTCGTCCTCCTCGTGGAACTCCAGCTTGCGTCGCTGGCTCGCGACGATGCCCTCGGGACGGAACCGCATCATGACGACGAGGAGCAGGCCGAAGATGAGCAGCCGGTAGTCGGAGATGAACCGCAGCTTCTCCGGCAGCACCTGCAGGATGGCCGAGCCCACGAGGACGCCGGCGACCGTGCCCATGCCACCGAGGACGATGGCGGCGAGCAGGAACGCCGAGTTGAGGAAGACGTACTGGTCCGGGGTGACCGAGACGTCCTGGTGCGCCTTGATCGTGCCCGCCATCCCGGCGAGGAACGCGCCGCTGGAGAACGCGAACAGCTTGAGCCCGAAGACGTTGACCCCCATGGCCTCCGCCGCCTTCTCGTCCTCGCGGATGGCGACCCAGCCGCGGCCGATCCGGCTGTTGTTGAGCCGCGTGAAGACGAGGATGATGACGGCCGCGGCGACCAGGAGCAGGAAGTAGTAGTTCGCGAACCGGCCGAGCACGATGCCGAGGACGGTATGCGACTGCCCGAAGTCCCAGCCGAAGACGACGAGGTCGGGGATGGCCGGGATGCCGTTGGGGCCGTGCGTGAGGTTGGGGCCGTTGTTGCCGTCGAGGTTGCCCATCGCCAGCCGGAAGATCTCCCCGAAGGCCAGCGTGACGATGGCGAGGTAGTCGCCGGAGACTCGGAGCGTCGGCGTGCCGATGACCAGGCCCAGGGTCGCCGAGACGCAGGCGCCGAGGAGGACCACGATCAGGAACGGGGGCTTCCAGCCGACCGTGGCGAACGCCGAGTCGGACAGGACGGCCGCTGTGTAGGCGCCGGCGCCGAGGAAGGCGATGTAGCCGAGGTCGAGCAGGCCGGCCAGACCGACGACGATGTTGAGGCCGAGCGCGGTCGTCGCGAAGATGATGACCTGCGTCGCGATCGACATGTTGGCGTCGGACCCGCCCTGCGTGAAGGGGAACAGGAACGCCACGACGAACGCGCCGAGCATGAGCACGCGGCGGTGGCGCTGGGCGATGATGCCGACCCAGGTGAAGACGCCCGAGCGGGCGAAGGCGGTGATGACGGCACCGAGGACGACGAAGAAGAGGATGAAGATGCTGCCGTCGTCCTGACCGAGGGCGAAGGCCGCCCCGAACAGAGCGACCGCCAGCAGGACGACGATGACGAGGATCTCGACCCAGCCCGGCAGCTTGGCCCGCAGCGGGTCCTTCTTCACCCGGACGGGTAGCAGCTCCGCGCCGCCGGCAAGCACGAGGCTGCCGACCCACGAGACCCAGCCGCCCGGGTCGATGTTGATCAGACCACCGGACTGCAGCGCGACGAGCAGCAGGACGAGAGTCATGAAGCCGACGGCGCCGAGCCCCAGGGCCCGCATCGCCTTGGCGATGGTGAGGAAGGCGCCCACCCGCTGCAACGGGCCGCGGTGCATGAGGAGGAAGACGATGGCCACAACGGCGAGCACCAGGGCGAACAGCTGGATGGTGCCGGGGTTGCCGTAGACGCTGAGGTTGCCGAGGATCCCGCCGTCGTAGCTCCAGGACATGAAGCAGCCGACGGCGAGGAGCACCGCGCCGGCGAGAGCGATGGGCCAGCCGAGGCGGGTGTAGCGCGCCCGGAGGTCGTCCATCCGGGTCGGCGGTGGAGGCGGGGGACCGTCGGAGGCGGTGGTGACGGCGGTGGCCCCCGTCGTGGGCTCCGTCGTGGCCGCCGGGGTGGCGGGAGTGTCCGGCATGCGGTCGGCGTTGCTCATGCCCGGTCCACCACCCGTGCGCCGAGGAGGCCCTGGGGCCGGAAGACGAGGACCACGATGAGGAGCACGAAGGCCCACACGTCCTTCCAGGCGGACCCGCCGAACTGGCCGGGGATGAACTGGGTGGCCAGGGACTCGACGATGCCGAGGACGAGCCCGCCGACGACGGCTCCCTGGATGTTGCCGATGCCGCCGAGGACCGCGGCGGTGAACGCCTTCAGGCCCGCGAGGAAGCCGATGCGGAAGTCGATGTTGTTGTTCTGCAGGCCCTGGGCGACGCCGGCCACGGCGGCGAGCACCGCGCCGAGGATGAAGGCGACGACGATGATCCGGTCGACGTTGATGCCCATGAGGCGTGCGGTGTCGGGGTCCTGCGAGACCGCCTGCATCCCCCGGCCGAGCTTGGTGCGGTTGACGAAGTAGTAGAGCAGCGCGGCACAGACGGCCAGCGCGGCGACGGTGAAGATCGCCGGCCGCTGGATGGTCACGCCGCCCAGCTTGAACGCCGTGCCGGTGACGACGTCGATCGAGGGGAACGGCAGCTTGCTCTTGGCGCCGGGGTAGAAGAGCCGCACCGCCTCCTGCAGGGCGATGGAGACGCCGATGGCGGTGATGAGCGGCGCCAGGCGTGGGGCGTTGCGCAGCGGCCGGTAGGCGAACCGCTCCATCACGACCGCGATGAGGACGGAGGAGGCGATGGCCCCCAGCAGCATGATCGGCAGTACCCAGACCGCGGTGGTCCCCTGGAAGAGCACCGACCAGGTGGCGAGGGCGCCGAACGCGCCGATCATGAACACCTCGCCGTGGGCGAAGTTGATGAGCTGGACGATGCCGTAGACCACCGTGTAGCCCACGGCGATCAAGGCATACAGCGACCCGAGGGTCAGGCCGTTCACCAGCTGTTGCAGCAGTTCGGTCATCGGAGCATCACCGGCACTTCCTTCTTGCGAGCGACGAACGAGCGGTCACGGCGAGCCCTGCACCCACGAACAGGCAGGGGCAGGCCTCTCAGCCCGCCCCTGCCGTGTCGTCGGTCTACTTGAAGGTGTCGGTCTTGGCCGCGACCCACTTGCCGCCGTCGACCTTGTAGACGGTGAGCACCTTGCTCGTCGCGTCGCCGTACTGGTCGAAGGCCACCTTGCCCGTCACGCCGTCGAAGGAGACCTTGCCGACCGCGGTGGTCGTGGCGTCGCGGGCCGACTTCGCGTCGGAGGCGCTGGCCAGCGACGACTTCAGGCCGTTGATGATGGCGTTGGCCGCGTCGTAGGAATAGCCGCCGTAGGCCGCCGAGGGCTCCGAGTAGCCCGCTGACTGGTAGTCGGCGAGGAACTTCTTGCCGGCGTCCGTGCTGTCGGTCGGCGCACCGACCGAGGTGGCGAGGTCACCGTTGCTGTTGGCCCCGGCCAGCTCGATGTACTTCGGGTCGTAGAGGCCGTCGCCACCCATGAGGGGGACGTTGAGGCCGGCCGACTTCATCTGCTGCGAGAGCGGGCCACCCTGCGGGTACTCACCGCCGTAGTAGACGGCCTTGGGCGCCGAGGGGGCGACCTTGGAGACGACCGCGGTGTAGTTGGACTCGTCCGGGTTGATCGTCTCGGCCGCGGTGATGGTGCCGCCGCCCTTCTTGAACTCCGTGGTGAAGGCGTCGACGAGACCCTGGCCGTAGGCCTTCTTGTCGTGGATCGTCGCGACCGACTTGATGCCCTGGGCCAGGAGGTACTGCGCGGCGAACGGGCCCTGGACGGCGTCGGTGGTGCAGGTGCGGAAGTACGTCGGGTAGGCGCGCTTCGGGTTCGCGGCGTCGGCCCCGATCGTCAGGCTGGGGTTGGTGTTCGCGGGCGAGATCTGCGTGATCTTCGCCGCGGCGAAGATCGGCTGGGTCTGCTGGCTGACGCTCGAGTTGAGGTCACCCACGACGGCGACGACCTGGTCGTCGGCCGCGAGCTTGGTTGCGGCGTTCTTGCCGACGTCGGCTTTGGCCTCGTCGTCGACCGCCGAGACCTCGATCTTCCAGCCGGGGACCGTGTTGTTGGCGTTGGCCTGCTTGACGGCGAGCTCGACGGAGTGCTGGATGCCCTTGCCCAGGGCGGACAGGTCACCGGAGAGAGGGGCGATGACGCCGATCTTGACGGTCTTCGTCGCGGCGCCCCCGGTGCTGCCGCCCGTGGTGGAGCCGGAGTCGCTGCGGGAACCGCAGGCGGAGAGGGCCAGCGCTGCGACGGCGAGCGGGACCCCGATACGGACGATGGAACGCTGGTGCACAGATCCTCCTGGGGAGATGTGGGACGTCGGGCAAACCCCCCGACCCCCGGTCGCGACAACCGCGAGCGAATCGCAGACTAGGTCACCCGACGCTCGCGCATCGGCGACCCGAGCGTGTCCGTATCCGTGTTGTGATGTGTGAATTTTGTGTTTCCGGGGTGTCCACACCGTGAGATTCCCGCCAGCGACGCGGCATACCGGGTGAACCGGGCGCGTCCGGGGGGCGTCACCAGGGGTGATGGACAGCCGCGTCGGGCACCATCGGCGCTCGCGCTCGTTGGAGCGGGCGGATGCCGACGCGTCCCCTGGAACCAGACCCCACCCGATGTCACGAAGGCAGGCCTTGGCGATGAGACCTCAGTCAGAGCAGTTCGAGCAGTCCGCCCAGTCAGAGAATGTCCAGCAGAACTCCGGCCGCGAGTCGGGCCGCGAGTCCGGCACCGAGCAGCACCCCGGCGGTATGCAGCGCCGCGCCGTCCTGCGAGCCGCCGGCCTCGTCGGGGCCGGCGGGGTCGGGGCCGCGGCGCTCGCCGCCTGTGGTGGGTCGACGAACGCGGCGTCGTCCGGCGGGGCGGCCGGGCCGGCCGCCGGCAGCAGCTCCGGGAAGGCGGGCGGCGGCATCTCCGTGCCCGTCGCCGACGTGCCCGTCGGCGGGGGGAAGGCGTTCCCCGACGCATCGCCGCCCTACGTCGTCACGCAGCCGTCGGCCGGCCAGTTCAAGGCCTTCGACGGCACCTGCACCCACCAGGGCTGCCCGGTGACCAAGGTGCAGAACGGACACATCGAATGCCCTTGCCACGGCAGCATGTTCGACCTCAGCACCGGGGCGCCCACGTCGACCAGCCAGGCCAAGAAGCCGCTGACGGCCAAGACCGCCACGGTGAACGGCAGCTCGGTCGTCATCACCTGACCCCGCGACCGGGGCCCGTCGGCCCCATGGTCCTGGCGGAAACGCCACGAACCGGGAGAACCCCGCCCGGCCTGTGCGGGGCTGACAGTGGGCCTACCTAGAGTTGAGGGGTGGCCCACCCGTCGACCTACCGCCCCCGTCCGGGAGAGATCCCGGTCGACCCCGGCGTCTACCGGTTCCGGGACAAGGACGGCCGGGTCATCTACGTCGGCAAGGCCAAGTCCCTGCGTCCCCGCCTGTCGTCGTACTTCCAGGACATCTCGGCGCTGCACCCGCGCACGGCCACGATGGTGCGCACCGGGGCCAGCGTCGAGTGGACCGTCGTGGCCACCGAGGTCGAGGCCCTCCAGCTCGAGTACTCCTGGATCAAGGAGTTCGACCCGCGGTTCAACGTCAAGTACCGCGACGACAAGTCCTACCCCTTCCTCGCCGTCACCCTCACCGACGAGTTCCCCCGTGCGCAGGTCATGCGCGGGGCCAAGCGCAAGGGCACGCGGTACTTCGGGCCGTTCTCCCACGCGTGGGCCATCCGCGAGACCCTCGACCTGCTGCTGCGGGTCTTCCCCATGCGCACCTGCAGCTCCGGTGTCTTCACGCGGGCCACCCAGAGCGGCCGGCCCTGCCTGCTCGGCTACATCGACAAGTGCTCGGCGCCCTGCGTCGGCCGGGTGAGCCCGGAGGAGCACCGGGCCATCGCCGAGGACTTCTGCGACTTCATGGCCGGCAACACCTCGAAGTTCGTTCGCCGCATCGAGCGGCAGATGCAGGAGGCGTCGTCCGCGCTCGAGTTCGAGCTCGCGGCCCGGCTGCGCGACGACATCGGAGCACTCAACAAGGCCCTGGAGAAGTCGGCCGTCGTGTTCGCCGACGGCACCGACGCCGACGTGTTCGCCCTCGCCGACGACGAGCTCGAGGCGGCGGTGCAGGTCTTTCACGTGCGCGGGGGTCGGATCCGCGGCCAGCGCGGCTGGGTCGTCGAGAAGGAGAGCGAGGACCTGCCCGACCTCGTGGGGCACCTGCTGCTCCAGGTCTACGGCGGCGAGTCGTCCGACTCCGTGCCGCGCGAGGTCCTGGTCCCCAGCCTGCCCACCGACGCCGAGGCCGTGCAGGCCTGGCTCGGCACGGTGCGCGGGTCCCGGGTCGACCTCCGGGTGCCCCAGCGCGGCGACAAACGCTCGCTCATGGAGACGGTGCGGCGCAACGCGGAGCAGTCGCTGGGCCGGCACAAGGTGGCCCGCGCCGGCGACCTCACGGCGCGCAGCCAGGCCCTCCAGGAGCTGCAGGACGCGCTCGAGCTCGAGGACGCGCCGCTGCGCATCGAGTGCTTCGACGTGAGCCACGTGCAGGGCACCAACGTCGTCGCCTCGATGGTCGTGTTCGAGGACGGCCTGGCGCGCAAGTCCGAGTACCGCCGGTTCATCGTCCGCAGCGCCCTGGGGGAGACCGCCGACGGCGGCCCGCCCTCCGTCGACGACACCGCCGCGATGCACGAGGTGCTGACCCGCCGGTTCGCGCGCTACCTCGACGAGCGCGAGCACTCGACCGAGCTCGATCTCGGCCCCGACCGCGACGGCGACGGCGACGGCACGGGTATGCCGCGCGCCAGCGGTCCCATCGACGAGGTCACCGGGCGCCCGCGCAAGTTCGCCTACCCGCCCAACCTCGTCGTCGTCGACGGTGGCCTGCCCCAGGTCAACGCGGCCAAGGCCGCGCTCGACGAGCTGGGCATCGAGGACGTCTCCCTCGTCGGCCTGGCCAAGCGGCTGGAGGAGGTCTGGGTGCCCGGGCAGGACTTCCCCGTGATCCTCCCGCGCACGAGTGAGGGCCTCTACCTCCTGCAGCGGGTGCGCGACGAGGCCCACCGGTTCGCCATCACCTTCCACCGCCAGCGCCGGAGCAAGGCGATGACGACGTCGGTCCTCGACGGCATACCGGGGCTGGGGGAGGTGCGGCGCAAGGCGCTCCTGCGCCAGTTCGGGTCGGTCAAGCGGCTGCGGGCCGCGTCGACCGAGGAGATCGCCGAGGTGCCCGGGATCGGCCCTGCGCTGGCCGAGACGGTTGCGACGCACCTGGCCAGGGACTCGTCGGGCGCCGCCCCGGCCGTTAACGTGACCACCGGCGAGGTGCTCGACTGACGAGCACGGGGCCTTCACCGGCGAAGGGGGGACGAGCGTGAGCGACGAGACCGCGATCCGCAGCAGCCGCGGGGCGCCCACCCGCGACGAGCCCATGCTCGTCCTCACGGGCATGAGCGGGGCGGGTCGCTCGACGATGGCCAACGTCCTGGAGGACCTCGGCTGGTACGTCGTCGACAACCTCCCGCCGCAGATGCTGCCGCAGCTGCTCGAGCTGCACGAGGAGTACCTCGCCCGCACGCCGGAGCCGATGATCCACCGGGTCGCCGTCGTCGTCGACGTGCGCAGCCACGGTGTCTTCGCCGACTTCGGCCACATCGTCGCCGAGCTCGGCCGCACCGGCCACCGCCCCAGCGTCGTCTTCCTCGACGCCACGGACGAGGCGCTGGTCCGCCGGTTCGAGAGCGTGCGCCGGCCCCACCCGCTGCAGAGCTCGGGGCGGCTGCTCGACGGCATCCTGCGCGAGCGCGCACTGCTCGGCGAGCTGCGGTCCGAGGCCGACGTCATCCTCGACACCTCGGGCCTCAACGTGCACCAGCTGGCCGCCAAGGCCAAGTCGCTCTTCGCCGGGGACGGCGCCGCCCAGCTGCGGCTGGCGGTCATGTCCTTCGGCTTCAAGTACGGCGTGCCGCTCGACGCCGACTACGTCTTCGACCTGCGGTTCCTGCCCAACCCCTTCTGGGTGCCCGAGCTGCGCCCGCTGACGGGCCGCGACGAGCCGGTGGCCGAGTTCATCCTCGCGCAGCCGGGGGCGGCCGAGTTCGTCGACGACGTCACCCGGCTCATGGCGTCGGTCTCGGCCGGGTTCGTCCGTGAGGGGCGGCGCTACGTCACGCTCGCCGTCGGCTGCACCGGGGGCAAGCACCGGTCCGTGGCCATCGCCGAGCAGCTCGCCCAGCGGATGGGTGACGGGGTGGTCGACACCTTCATCGTCCACCGCGACCTCGGGCGGGAGTGACAGAACGGATGCCTGCCCTCGGTATGCCGGCCAGCCGGTCGCCCCGGGTCGTCGCCCTCGGCGGTGGCCACGGCCTGGCCGCCTCGCTCTCCGCGCTGAAGCTGCTCACCGACCAGGTGACGGCCGTCGTGACCGTCGCCGACGACGGCGGCTCGTCGGGGCGGCTGCGCGACGAGTTCGCCGTCCTGCCCCCCGGAGACCTGCGGATGGCGCTGGCCGCGCTGTGCGACGACACGGAGTGGGGCCACACGTGGCGCGACGTGCTCCAGCACCGCTTCCAGGGGGAGGGCCCGCTGGCCGGCCACGCCCTCGGCAACCTGCTCATCGTCTCCCTGTGGGACCTGCTCGGCGACACCGTCGACGGCCTCGACCTCGTCGGCCGGCTCCTCAACTCCCGGGGCCGGGTGCTGCCGATGGCCGCCGTGCCCCTGGAGATCGAGGCCGAGATCGTCGGCCATCACCCCGACCGCCCCGAGGCGCTCGACGTCGTGCGGGGTCAGCACCGGGTCGCCTCCAGCACCGGGCGGGTGCAGGGGGTGCGGCTCATCCCGCCCGACGCGTCGTGCCCGCCGGAGACCCTCGACGCCGTCCGCGACGCGGACTGGGTGTTCCTCGGTCCCGGCTCGTGGTTCACCTCGGTCATGCCGCACGTGCTCGTACCGAGCCTCCGGGAGGCTTTGGTGGCGACGCGGGCGGGCAAGATCCTCAACCTCAACCTCGAGGTGCACACCGGTGAGACGAAGGGCTACCGGGCCCAGGACCACATCGACAGCATCGTCAAGCACGCACCCGAGCTGCGCTTCGACGTCGTCCTCGCCGACCCCAGCTGCGTCGACGACGCCGAGGCCCTGCGGCGGGCCGCCGACTCCGTCGGGGCGCGCCTCGTGGTGACGACGGTCTCGGCCCAGGGGCGGCCGGGGCAGCACGACGCCCTGCGGCTGGCGGCGGCGTACCGGGACCTCATCGCCTGATCGTCCCGGCCCCGGACGGTCCAGGGCGGTCGACCCGGAAGCCGGCGGGAAGCCGGCGGGAAGTCGACGGGAAGTCGGCGGGAAGTCGGCGGGAAGTCGGCGGAAACCGGGCACGACCCACCCGCCACGGGCGGGGTCCGGATCGGATAGCCTGCCTGCTTCACGCGCGGCGACGACGCGATGCCGACCCGGGGACGGTCGGTCCAGCGCCGGCGGCACCGTCCTCATCGAGAGGCGAGGGGCGATGTCGCCCAGCCGCTGCTCCCGCGTGGGCACAGCACGGGCCTGGCATGCGCACTGCGTGGGTTTGCGCTCGGACCAACGGTATTCGACGGCATACGGGGTAGCCCTCGTGCGGTCGTCATGGGCACAGGGGGCCGCCATCGCACGGATGGCGGAGTCCGGAACGGGTGGCAGGATGGCGGGCATGGCGATGACGGCGAGGGTCAAGGACGAGCTCAGCCGGCTCGAGGTGACCAAGCCGTGCTGCCGCAAGGCCGAGGTGGCGGCCACCCTGCGCTTCGCCGGCGGTCTGCACATCGTCGGGGGCCAGATCGTCGTCGAGGCCGAGCTCGACACCGCCAACGCGGCCCGGCGGCTACGGCGCCTCATCGCCGAGGTCTACGGCCACCGCTCCGACGTGCTCGTCATGTCGGCCGGCGGACTGCGCAAGAGCAGCCGCTACGTCGTGCGCGTCGTCGAGGAGGGCGCCACCCTGGCCCGTCAGACGGGCCTCATCGACTCGCGGGGCCGGCCGGTGCGCGGGCTCCCGCCCAAGGTGGTGAGTGCCTCGGCGTGCGACTCGGAGGCCGCCTGGCGCGGTGCGTTCCTCGCCCACGGGTCGCTGACCGAGCCCGGCCGCTCCTCGGCGCTGGAGGTCACCTGCCCGGGGCCGGAGGCAGCGCTGGCGCTCGTCGGTGCCGCGCGGCGCCTCGGCATCCAGGCCAAGGCCCGCGAGGTGCGCGGTGTCGACCGTGTCGTCATCCGTGACGGTGACGCCATTGCGGCCATGCTCACCCGGCTCGGAGCGCACGACGCCGTCATGGCGTGGGAGGAGCGCCGGATGCGCCGCGAGGTGCGGGCGACGGCCAACCGGCTCGCCAACTTCGACGACGCCAACCTCCGGCGCTCCGCGCGGGCCGCGGTGGCCGCCGGGTCCCGCGTCGAGCGGGCCATGGAGATCCTCGGCGCGGACGTGCCCGACCACCTCAGCGAGGCGGGGCACCTGCGTCTGCAGCACAAGCAGGCCTCGCTCGAGGAGCTGGGCCAGCTCGCCGACCCGCCCATGACCAAGGACGCCGTGGCCGGCCGGATCCGGCGGCTGCTCGCCATGGCCGACAAGAAGGCCCAGGACCTCGGGCTGCCCGGCACCGACGCCAACCTCACGGCGGACATGCTCGAGTAGCCCCCCTTGCCGGGTCGCCCCGTTCCCCCACCGCACTCAGGTTCTTGTCGGTTTCCGGGTCTGGAGGGCGATGAACCGGCAACCACGGGAGTCCGGTGGGAGGGGGCCGGGTGCGCTCGCTGGTTACCGGCCCGTAGCGCGGACGGGCGTGACCGGGGTCACGTCGGTTCGACTAGGGTCGAGACGCAACGCGACCACCACTTGGAAGGCTTGAGTCACCGTGACAGTCCGTGTAGGCATCAACGGCTTCGGCCGCATCGGCCGTAACTTCTTCCGCGCCGTCCAGGCGTCCGGCCAGGACGTCGAGATCGTCGGGGTCAACGACCTCACCGACAACGCGACGCTGGCCCACCTGCTCAAGTACGACTCGATCCTGGGCCGTCTTGCCGGCGAGGTCACCTCCAGCGAGGACTCGATCAGCGTGGACGGCAAGGCGTTCAAGGCCTTCGCCGAGCGCGACCCCAGCGCCCTGAAGTGGGGTGACCTCGGCGCCGACGTGGTCATCGAGTCCACCGGCCTCTTCACCGACGCCACCAAGGCCAAGGCCCACATCGACAACGGCGCCAAGAAGGTCATCATCTCGGCGCCCGCGAAGAACGAGGACGTCACCATCGTCATGGGCGTCAACGACGGAGACTACGACCCGGCGGCGCATACGATCATCTCCAACGCGTCCTGCACCACCAACTGCCTCGCCCCGATGGCCAAGGCGCTCGACGACGAGTTCACCATCGTCAAGGGCCTGATGACGACCATCCACGCCTACACCCAGGACCAGAACCTCCAGGACGGCCCGCACAAGGACCTGCGGCGCGCCCGGGCCGCGGCCCTCAACATCGTGCCGACGTCCACCGGTGCGGCCAAGGCCATCGGCCTCGTGCTGCCCCAGCTGAAGGGCAAGCTCGACGGGTATGCCCTCCGCGTCCCGATCCCGACCGGCTCGGCCACCGACCTCACCTTCGAGGCCGGCCGGGAGACCACGGCCGCCGAGGTCAACGCCATCGTCAAGGCGGCGGCCGACGGGCCGATGAAGGGCATCCTCAAGTACACCGAGGACCCCATCGTCAGCAGCGACATCGTCACCGACCCGCACTCCTGCATCTTCGACGCCGGCCTGACCAAGGTGCTCGGCAACCAGGTGAAGGTCGTCGGCTGGTACGACAACGAGTGGGGCTACTCCAACCGGCTCGTCGACCTCGTCACCTTCGTCGGCAAGGGCCTGTAGACCCACCGATGAGGACTCTCGCCGACCTCCTGTCGGCCGGCGAGCTGCGCGGTCAGCGTGTGCTCGTCCGGTCCGACCTCAACGTGCCCCTGGACTATTCGGCCGGGCAGCCGTCGATCGCTGACGACGGCCGTATCCGCGCGTCGGTCCCCACCATCTCGGCGCTCGCCGAGGCGGGCGCACGCGTCATCGTGTGCGCCCACCTCGGCCGTCCGAAGGGGGCTCCGGAGGACCGCTACTCCCTGGCCCCGGTGGCCCACCGGCTCTCCGAGCTGCTGGGCCGGCCGGTGACCTTCGCCGCCGACACGGTGGGGGAGTCGGCCCAGGCCGCCGTGGACGCGGCGCAGGACGGCGACGTCGTCCTGCTGGAGAACCTGCGGTTCAACCCGGGCGAGACGGCCAAGACCGACGAGGAGCGCGCGGACTTCGCGCAGGCGCTCGCCGGCCTGGCCGACGTGTTCGTCTCCGACGGGTTCGGGGTCGTGCACCGCAAGCAGGCCAGCGTCTACGACGTCGCCCGCCTGCTGCCGCACGCCACCGGGGGCCTCGTCTCCACCGAGGTCGCCGTGCTGCGCCGGCTCACCCAGGACCCCGACCGCCCGTATGCCGTGGTGCTCGGTGGCGCCAAGGTGTCCGACAAGCTCGGGGTCATCGGCAACCTGCTCGGCACTGCCGACCAGCTGCTCATCGGCGGCGGGATGGTCTTCACCTTCCTCAAGGCGCAGGGCCACGAGGTGGGGTCGAGCCTGCTCGAGGCCGACCAGGTCGAGACCGTCAGGGGCTACCTCGAGCGGGCCGCGGCGACGGGCGTCGAGATCGTGCTGCCCACGGACGTCGTCGCGGCCACCGGTTTCTCGGCCGACGCGGAGCACGAGGTCGTGTCCGCCGATGCCATCCCGGCCGCCCGCATGGGCCTCGACATCGGCCCGGAGGCGTCCCGGCTGTTCGCCGAGAAGCTCAGCGACGCACGCACCGTCTTCTGGAACGGGCCCATGGGCGCCTTCGAGATGGCCCCGTTCGCGGCCGGCACCCAGGCCCTCGCGCAGGCCCTCGTCGAGGCCACCTCGCGCGGCGCGCTCACTGTGGTGGGTGGCGGCGACAGCGCCGCCGCCGTGCGGCAGCTGGGCTTCCGCGACGACCAGTTCGGCCATATCTCCACCGGTGGGGGGGCCAGCCTCGAGTACCTCGAGGGCAAGGAGCTGCCCGGGCTGACCGTCCTCGAGGAGGGCGAGTGACCCGTCGCACCCCGCTCATGGCGGGCAACTGGAAGATGAACCTCGACCACCTGCAGGCGACCCACCTCGTGCAGAAGCTCGACTGGACGCTGCGCGACGCCAAGCACGACTACGGCGCCGTCGAGGTGGCGGTGCTGCCGCCGTTCACCGACCTGCGCTCCGTGCAGACCCTCATCGAGGCCGACAAGCTGGGCCTGCGGTTCGGAGCCCAGGACCTCTCGCCGCACGCCTCCGGGGCCTACACCGGCGACATCTCCGGGGCGTTCCTCGCCAAGCTCGGCTGCACCTACGTCGTCGTGGGCCACAGCGAACGGCGTGAGGGCCACGGCGAGACCGACGAGACGGTCGGGGCCAAGGTGGTCGCGGCCTACGCGCACGGCCTCGTGCCCATCCTCTGCTGCGGCGAGAACCTCGAGGTCCGACGGGCCGGGGGCCAGGTGGAGCACGTGGTCAGCCAGCTGCGGGCCGCCTTGGCCGGCGTCACCCCGGAGCAGGCCGTGTCGATCGTCATCGCCTACGAGCCGATCTGGGCCATCGGCACCGGTGAGGTCGCGACCCCCGCCGACGCGCAGGAGGTATGCGGCGCGATCCGGTCGCTCCTGGGCGAGCTCTACGGCGCCGACCTGGCCGCCGGCGTCCGCGTCCTCTATGGCGGCAGCGTCAAGAGCGGCAACGTCGCCTCGATCATGGCGCAGCCGGACGTCGACGGCGCCCTCGTCGGTGGGGCCTCGATCGACCCCGCCGAGTTCGCCGCGATCTGCCGCTACCGCGAGCACGTCACCGGCTGACCGTGGCTGACCGCGGGCCGGCCCGTCCCGGGTTATCCTGGACCGGTTGTCCGCTCAAGGCCTGCGGTCAGACGGTAAGCCAACCGTAAGCGTCTCGAACCAGATGGGAACCCGCTCGCTGTGAACGCGGTGAAGATCGGCCTCCAGGTCCTCCTGGTCGTGGCCAACCTCTTCCTGATCCTGCTCATCCTCATGCACAAGGGGAAGGGCGGCGGTCTGTCCGACATGTTCGGTGGCGGGATGTCGAGCACCCTGGGTGGCTCCACGATCGCGGAGCGCAACCTCGACCGGTTCACCATCGCCATCGGCATCATCTGGTTCATCACCGTCGTAGGGCTGGGCCTGCTGGCCCGGTTCTCCGCCTGAGATCGGCAAGGAGCACACATGGCCAGCGGTAACGCCATCCGGGGTAGCAGGGTCGGCGCAGGACCCATGGGCGAGGCCGAGCGCGGCGACTCCGCCCCGCGGATCTTCGTGTCGTACTGGTGCTCCAACGGGCACGAGACGCGTCCCAGCTTCGCCGAGGAGCCGAGCCTCGTGCTGCCGGAGACCTGGGACTGCCCGCGCTGCGGGTTCCCCGCCGGCCAGGACCAGAAGAACCCGCCCGCCCCGCACAAGGTGGAGCCTTACAAGACCCACCTGGCCTACGTGAAGGAGCGGCGCAGCGACGCCGACGGCAAGGCCATCCTCGACGAGGCGCTTACCAGCCTGCGCCAGCGCGGCCTCATCCAGTAGCGACGCGCCCCGTGGGGTGACGCCCGCGCCCCCGGTATGCGTGGGGCCCGGGTACGACGGTCTGCGCAGACGCTCTGGCCGGCGCGCACACCGTCGATGGTGTGCGCATCGGACTGATCCTCTGCGCAGACCTTCGGAACGCGGGGCAGGACGGTGTCGCGGCTGCGCATCGGCGTGCGCTGCGCTCCTACTGGGCGAGCAGGCGGGAGGCGGCCGCGGCGTCGACGAGCCATCGCGTGGCCTCGGTGCCCGTGACGCCACTGGCCGGGACATCCCAGCGGTCGGCGCCCGGGGCGAGGGCGGCGGCCACGGCGTCGGCCTTGTCGTCGCCGGCCACGAGGAACCACACCTCGCGCGTGCGGTTGAGGCACTCGAAGGTCAGCGACACCCGGTCCGGGGGCGGCTTGGGGGAGTCGTGCACGGCGACGGCGATGGCGCCCTCGAGACGCTGGGCCGGGTGGTGCGGGAACATCGACGCCACGTGGCCGTCGGGCCCCACGCCCAGCAGCACGATGTCGAAGGCGCCCGACCCGTGCTCGCGCAGCGCCGCGGCGTAGGCGTCGGCGCTCGCCTCGGCCGACGCGCTGGTGTCGGGCCCGGCCACCCGGTGGACCCGCGCTGCGTCCAGACCCAGACCGGTGAGGCCGGCGTCGTCGTTCTGGGTGTCGTTGCGGTCGGGGTCCCCGGCGTCGAGGTAGCGCTCGTCGCCCCACCACACGACGACCCGCGACCAGTCCACGAGCGCCTTGAGCGGGCTGGCGGCGACGGCCGCGATGATGGCGGACCCCATCGACCCGCCGGTGAGGGCCACCTGCCCGTCGCGCCCGCCGGCCTGGGCGTCGGCCAGGGCCAGGGCCAGGCGTGCGCCGGAGGCGTCGGCGAGCTGCTGCTTGTCGGGGTGGACGAGGACGACGGGCTCGCTCATGCCGGCGCCGCCTTGGTCTCCTTGGCCGTCGACGCGCGCGTGGCCGCGCTCTCCTGGGCCGCCTTCTGCACCGCCTTCTTGGTCGCGCGCTTGGGCCGCTGCGCGACCTCCTGCTCGCGCTCGGTCGGCGCCCCGGCCCGCTTGCGGGCGGTCGCCTTCTTGACGGCTGCGGTGTCGCCCTCCTCGGGCGGCAGCGGCGCCACGACCATCTCGGCGGCCTGGCCGGCGGACGCGGTGCGGGCCAGCTTGGTCGCCAGCGTGCGGGACTGCCCGGTGGAGGGCGCCTCGCCCTTGGCGGCCGCCTCGCTGGCGGTCTGGCGCACCGACGACAGCGTGCGCAGCCCCTTGGTGAGGGTCTCGGCGTAGACGTCGTCGTCGTCGAGGCGGCGGAGCTCGTCGGCCAGGCACTCGGCCAGGCCGCGGCGCTTGAGGCTGATCCGGCGGTCCGGCTGACCCGGCTGCGACAGGGTCGCGACCGACCCGTCCGGGCGGACGAGGTCGATCGGGCCCCCCTTGCGCGCGAGGCGGACGCTCACCACCCCGCTGCCGGCGGGCGTCTTGACCCGGCGGACCGGCACCTTGAGCACGAGGCCGAGCCACGCGGCGAGCAGCTCGGACGAGGGGGAGTCGTTGGCGCCGGCCACGACCGCCTCGGTCACCGGCTCGTAGGGCGGACCGTCCAGGGCCGCGGCGAGCAGCCCCCGCCACAGCGTGATGCGGGTCCAGGCCAGGTCCGTGTCGCCCGGCTGGTAGCGCTCGGCCAGCCGCTTGAGCGCCTGGGCCGGGCTCTTCGCCTCGGCCGCGTCGGTGATGCGGCGCTGGGCCATCTGGGCGATCGGGTCGACCCGGAGGTCGCTCGGCATCTCGTGGGGCCACCACGCGACGACGGGGGAGTCGGCGAGCAGCAGCGGGACGACGACCGACTGGCCGTGCTTGGCCAGCTCGCCGAAGAGCCGCAGGACGATGACCTCGGAGGCACCGGCGTCACCGCCGACCCGGATCTGGGCGTCCATCCGGTTGGCCCCACGGCGGTTGCCCGCCACGACGACGACGATTCGGCAGGGATGCTGCCGGGAGGCGTCGTTGGCCGCCTCGATGATGTCCTCGGCCTGGTGGTCGTCCACGACGATGACGAGGGTGAGCACGCGGCCCAGGGTCATGGCGCCGACGTCGTTGCGCAGCGTGACGAGCTTCTTGCTCACCGCGACGGTCGTGGTCTTCGGCAGGTCGATGATCACCGGGGCCCCCGCAAGGTATCGGAGTTGGGTCCCACGCTCCGCGTGGGCGGAACGGATGGAGAACGTCGTGGGGTGATGGTCACGGGATTCTCCAGGTGCGGCCCTCGCGGGCCATCATGGCGTGGCTGGACTCGGGACCCCAGCCGCCCGCGGCATACGGCTCAGGTGTGCCGTGCTTGGCCCACCACTCCTCGATCGGGTCGAGGATGCGCCAGGACAGCTCGACCTCCTCGTGGCGGGGGAACAGCGGCGGGTCGCCGAGGAGGACGTCGAGGATGAGCCGCTCGTAGGCCTCGGGCGAGGACTCCGTGAACGCCGTGCCGTAGCCGAAGTCCATCGTGACGTCGCGGACCTCCATCTGGTTGCCCGGCACCTTGGACCCGAACCGCATCGTGATGCCCTCGTCGGGCTGGACCCGGATGACGATGGCGTTCTTGCCGAGCTCCTCGGTGGCGGTGTCGTCGAACGGCAGGTGCGGCGCCTTCTTGAAGACGACCGCGATCTCCGTGACGCGCTTGCCCATCCGCTTGCCGGTGCGCAGGTAGAACGGGACCCCCGCCCAGCGGCGGGTGTCGATCTCGAGCCGCACCGCGGCGTACGTCTCCGTGGTGGAGCCCTTCCCGACGCCGTCCTCCTCGAGGTAGCCGACGACCTCCTCCTCGCCCTGCCAGCCGTGGGCGTACTGCCCCCGGGCCGAGTCGCGGCCGATGTCGTCGGGCACCTTGACGGCGGAGAGGACCTTCTCCTTCTCGCCGCGCAGGTCCCGCGCGTTGAAGGAGACCGGCTCCTCCATCGCCGTGAGGGCCAGCAGCTGCAGGAGGTGGTTCTGGATGACGTCGCGCGCGGCGCCGATGCCGTCGTAGTAGCCGGCCCGGCCGCCGATGCCGATGTCCTCGGCCATGGTGATCTGCACGTGGTCGACGTAGTTGGCGTTCCAGATCGGCTCGAACATCTGGTTGGCGAAGCGCAGCGCCAGCATGTTCTGCACCGTCTCCTTGCCCAGGTAGTGGTCGATCCGGAACACCGAGTCGCTGGGGAAGACGTCACCGACGATGTCGTTGAGCTCGCGGGCGCTCGCGAGGTCGTGACCGAACGGCTTCTCGATGACGACCCGCCGCCAGGCGTCGCCCCGGGCGTCGGCGAGCCCCGACCGCTTCAGCTGCTGGCACACCTGGGCGAAGTTGCCCGGAGGGATCGAGAGGTAGAACGCCAGGTTGCCCCCGGTGCCGCGCTGCTGCTCGAGACCGTGCACCGTCTCGGCCAGCAGGTCGAAGGCGGCCGGGTCGTCGAAGGTGCCCGGCACGAACCGGAAGCCCTCCGACAGGTTGCGCCAGACGTCCTCCCGGAACGGGGTGCGGGCGTGCTGCTTCACCGAGTCGTAGACGACGGTGCCGAAGTCCTCGTCGGCCCAGTCGCGGCGGGCGAACCCGACGAGGCTGAAGCCCGGCGGCAGGAGGCCCCGGTTGGCGAGGTCGTAGATGGCCGGCATGAGCTTCTTGCGGGCCAGGTCACCCGTGACGCCGAACATGACCATGCCGCACGGGCCGGCGATCCGGGGGAGGCGCCGGTCCCGCGCGTCGCGGAGCGGGTTCTGGCCGGCGGCGATGCGGGCCGGGCTCACGCGTCCCCTCGCGCGGCGCCGGAGTCGCCACCGGTCACCCCGAGGATCCGCTCCACCTGGGCGAGCCCGGCGTCGTGGTCCGTGAGGTGCAGCTGCAGGACGGGCCGCCCGTGGTCGGCGAGGACGGCGGCGTCGCCTCCGGCCTGCGCGGCGATGAAGTCACCGAAGGTGAACTCCCGACCGGGGATGGAGAGGTCCTCGTGGGGGGCCGTGGTGATCTGGAGGTAGACCCCGACCGCCGGACCGCCCTTGTGGAACTGCCCGGTGGAGTGCAGGAACCGCGGCCCCCAGCCGAAGGTCGTCGGCCGCTCGGTGCGCAGGGCGATGGCCCGGCGGCAGTGGGCGAGCGAGGCGTCCTCGAGGCGGTCGAGGTAGGCCATGACCGCGACGTAGCCCTGGTTGGGGTCGAGCTGGGCGAACAGGGCATCGAGCGCCCCGGCGATCGTCGTCGCCCCGCCCAGCCAGTCGCCGTCACCGCCCATGGTGCGGATCTCGACCGCGCCGTCCGTGGCGGCGGGAGCGGCCGCGGTGGACGTGCCCTTGTCGAGCAGCTCGCGGGCCGCGGCCTTGGCGCTCTCGACGTCGGGCTGGTCGAACGGGTTGATGCCGAGCAGGCGGCCGGCCGCCGCGACGGCGACCTCCCACATGAGCATCTGGGCGCCCAGCGACCCCCCGACGCGGACCTCGGAACGGTGGGCGTCGACCTCGGCGCCGGACGCGCCCGCGGGGCCGTCCTCCGCGTCGGCACCGACGAGCCGGGCCACGGTGACGTCGGCGGCGGGCGAGTGCACCTCGGGGTCGTCGTCGCCCTGGACGACGACGGGCAGGATGCCCGTGCCGTTCTTGCCGGTGGACTCGGCGATGAGCTGCTCCGCCCAGTCGGCGAACCCGACGATGCCGGAGCCGTCCTCGACGAGGACGAGCTTGTCGCGCAGCGGGGTGGTGGCGCCGATGGCGGCTCCGAGACGCAGCGCGGGGTTGGCGTCGTCGTCGGCGGCGAGCAGGTCGGAGACCGACTCGGCGTCGTCGAGCAGCGCCTCGATGTCGACGCCGGCCAGTCCGCTCGGCACGAGACCGAACGCGGTCAGCGCGGAGTAGCGGCCCCCGACGGCGGGGTCGGCGTTGATGACGCGGTAGCCGGCCTCGCGGGACTGCTGGTCGAGCGGGCTGCCCGGGTCGGTGACGATGACGATGCGCTCGGTGGGGTCGATGCCGGCGTCGCGGAACGCCCCTTCGTAGGCGCGGCGCTGCGAGTCGGTCTCGACGGTCGACCCGGACTTGCTCGAGACCACGACGATGGTGCGCTCGAGCTGGTCCTTCAGCGCCGCGCGGACGTAGTCGGGGTCGGAGGAGTCGAGGACGACGAGGGGCTTGCCCTCGGTGGCGCAGATGACCTCGGGCGCCAGCGAGGAGCCGCCCATGCCACAGAGCACGACGTGGTCGAGCCCCTTGCCGGCCAGGTGGTCACGCAGCGCGGCGACCTCGCCGACGAGCGGCCGGGAGCTGCGCGGCAGGCTCACCCACGAGAGCCGCTTGGCCGACTCCGACTCGGCCTCGGGGCCCCACAGGGTGGCGTCCTGGGCGAACAGCTTCGAGGCGAATCCCGCTTCGACGAGCTGCGGGACAGCGTGAACGACGGCGTCCGCGGCCGGACCGGTCGCGGAGACGGAGAGTGCGGTCACTTGGCGGCAGCCTTCTCGAGGTTGGCGGTCGCCTCCGTGAGCAGCTCGCCCCAGGCCTTCTCGAACTTGTCGACGCCCTCGGTCTCGAGCAGCTGGACGACGTCGGCGTAGGAGACGCCGATCGCGTCGAGGTCGTCGAGCACCTTCTGCGCGTCGGCGTAGTGGCCGGTGATGGTGTCACCGGTGACCTCGCCGTGGTCGGCGGTGGCGTCCAGCGTCTTCTCCGGCATGGTGTTGACGACACCCGGCGCAACGAGATCGACGACGTACATCGTGTCGCGGTAGGCGGGGTCCTTGACGCCGGTGGAGGCCCACAGGGGCCGCTGCGGCTTGGCCCCGTCGGCCTCCAGGCTCTTCCAGCGCGGGGTCGAGAAGACCTCCTCGTAGGCCTGGTAGGCCAGCCGGGCGTTGGCCACGCCGGCCTTGCCCTTGAGCGCCTTGGCCTCCTCGGTGCCGATGGCGTCGAGCCGCTTGTCGATCTCGGTGTCGACGCGCGACACGAAGAACGAGGCCACGGAGGCGATGTTGTCGACCGCCTTGCCGTTCTGCTTGGCCTGCTCCAGACCCGTGAGGAACGCGTTCATCACCGCCCGGTAGCGCTCGAGGCTGAAGATCAGCGTGACGTTGACGCTGATCCCCTCGGCCATGACGGCCGTGATGGCGGGCAGGCCCTCCAGGGTGGCCGGGATCTTGATGAGGACCTGGTCGCGGTCGACGGCGTCCCGCAGCTGCTTGGCCTGGGCGACCGTCTGCTCGGTGTCGTGCGCCAGCCGCGGGTCGACCTCGATGGAGACGCGGCCGTCGATGCCGTCGGTGGCGTCGTAGACCGGCTTCATGACGTCGCAGGCGTTGCGGACGTCGTCGGTGGTCATCGCGAAGACGGCCTCCTCGACGTCCTTGCCGGCCTTGGCGAGCTTCGCGATCTGGTCGTCGTAGGCGTTGCCCTGGGACATCGCCGCCTGGAAGATCGACGGGTTCGTCGTCACGCCGACGACGTTGCGCGTCTTGACCAGCTCGGCCAGGTTGCCCGAGTCGAGGCGGTCGCGGGACAGGTCGTCGAGCCAGATGGAGACGCCGGCGTCGGAGAGGGCCTGCAGGTTGTCGTTCGTCATGGTGCTCAGCTTCCTGTTGCGTCGCAATGGGTTTCGCAGTGTGTTTCGCGGTTGATGCCGCGGTGGGTGCTGGGGGGCGAGGCTGCTGACGACCGAGGCGGTATGCCTCAGCCGCCGGCCGAGCTCTTCGTCGCCGAGCTCTTGGCGGGACCGGTGTCGGTCAGGGCACCGTCCGTCTGGGAGCGGGGGTTGACCTCGGCCACCGGGGCGACGACCGCCGCGGCCCGGGCCGCCTTGATGGAGTCCTTGGCCGCCCGCACGGTGGCCTCCGGCGTGATGCCGAACTCGCGGAAGAGGGTCTGGTAGTCGGCCGAGGCGCCGAAGTGCTCGAGCGAGATGATCCGCCCCGCGTCGCCCACGTAGTCGCGCCAGCCGAGGCCGACCGCGGCCTCGATGCTGACCCGAGCCCGGACGGCGGCGGGGAGCACCTTCTCCCGGTACGCCTTGGTCTGCCGCTCGAACCACTCGCGGCACGGCATCGAGACGACCCGGGTGCGGATGCCTGCCTTCTCGAGCGTCTCGCGCGCGGTCACGGCGATGCTGACCTCGGAGCCGGTGGCGATGAGGATGACGTCGGGGGACTGCATGCCGTCGGCGCCACCGTCGACGAGCACGTAGGCCCCCTTGCTGGCGTTGGACGCCTTGGCGAAGGAGCGGCGGTCCCAGATCGGCAGGTTCTGCCGGGTGAGGACGAGGCCGGCGGGGCGGGCGTTCTCGAGGATGGCGCCCCACACGACGGCCGTCTCGTTGGCGTCGGCCGGGCGGACGACGTCGAGCCCGGGCATGGCCCGCAGGGCGGCCAGGTGCTCCACCGGCTGGTGGGTCGGGCCGTCCTCGCCGAGGCCGATCGAGTCGTGGGTCCAGACGAAGGTGACCGGGATCCCCTGGATCGCGGCCAGGCGCACGGCCCCGCGCATGTAGTCGGAGAACACGAGGAAGGTGCCGCCGTAGGGACGGGTCAGGCCCTCGAGGGCGATGCCGTTGAGGATGCAGCCCATGCCGAACTCGCGGATGCCGAAGTGCAGCGTGCGGCCGCCGGGGCCGCCCTGCCACTCCTCTGTCTGCTTGCCCGTCGGGATGAAGGACGGCTGGCCGTCCATCGTCGTGTTGTTGGATTCGGCAAGGTCGGCCGACCCGCCCCAGAGCTCGGGCATGACGTCGGCCAGCGCGGTCAGTACCTTGCCCGAGGCCGCCCGGGTCGACATGCCCTTGGCGACGTCGGCCGAGAAGGTCGGGAGGGCGGCCGGCATACCGGCGGGCGTGCGACCGGCGACGAGGCGGTCGAGGAGCTGGGACTTGTCGGGGTTGGCCTTGCGCCAGGCGGCGTAGCGCTTGTCCCACGCCTTGTGGGCCGCCTTGCCGCGGGCGCCGACCTTGCGGGCGTGGGCGAGGACGGCGCGCTCGACCGGGAAGGGCTTGTCGGCGAAGCCGAGCAGCGCCTTGGTGGCGGAGATCTCGGCGTCGCCGAGCGCGGAGCCGTGCGACTTGCCGGTGTTCTGCTTGGTGGGCGCCGGCCACGCGATGATCGTCTTGAGGACGACGATCGACGGCTTGTCGGTCACCTTCTTGCCCGCCTCGACGGCGGCGAGGAGAGCGTCGACGTCCTCGACGTAGTGGTGGCCGCCCTCGCCGTCGGCGTTGTTCTTGCGCCAGTCGACCGTGCGCACGTCCCAGCCGTAGGCCTCGTAGCGCTTGGCGACGTCCTCGGAGAACGAGATGTTGGTGTCGTCCTCGATGGAGATGTGGTTCTGGTCGTAGATGAGGGTGAGGTTGCCCAGCTCCTGGTGGCCGGCCAGCGCCGACGCCTCGTGGCTGACGCCCTCCATGATGTCGCCGTCGGAGGCGAGGACGTAGATGTGGTGGTCGAAGACGCTCTCGCCGCTCTTGGCGCCGGCGTCGAACATCTCGCGCTGACGGCGCTGGGCGAAGGCCATGCCGATGGCCGACGCGAGGCCGGAGCCCAGCGGGCCGGTGGTGATCTCGACGCCCTTGGTGTGGTGCACCTCGGGGTGGCCCGGGGTCAGGCTGCCCCAGGTGCGCAGGGCTTGCAGGTCGGAGAGCTCCAGGCCGTAGCCGGAGAGGTAGAGCTGGATGTACTGGGTGAGGCTCGAGTGCCCGCACGAGAGCACGAACCGGTCGCGCCCGAGCCAGGCCGGGTCGGCCGGGTCATGGGTCATGAGGTTCTGGTAGATGAGGTAGGCCACCGGCGCCAGCGACATCGCGGTGCCGGGGTGGCCGTTGCCGACCTTCTGCACGGCGTCGGCCGCGAGGAGGCGCACGGTGTCGACCGCGCGGACGTCCACATCGGTCCACCCGGCCTTCGTGGCCAGGGGCTGCGCGAGCTCCGGGCTGCGCTTCGCGGTCGCGGAGCCGCGGGCGGATCGTCGTGCTGCGGGCGGGGTCACAGGAGGTCTCCTTCATGCCGATGCCGGGTGTTTCCGAGCCTAGCCCTGCGGATGTACCCGGCAACATGCCATGTCACCCCTGAAGAAGCCGGGGACCTGCAGGTTTCTCCGTGACGACGCCAGACGGGGAGAGACGGGACGACGCGGGCAGGGGGCCGGCCCGATGGTGGCCGGGGCCGGCCGCGTAGCCCGGGTCGGACGCGCAGGACCGCGGGATACAGTGGCACCGCCGCCCCACCCGATGCCCGAAGGACCCCGTGACCGCCCTGGACCCCCGCGCCGACCTGTCGGCCGCTCCGTCCTCGCACGGGCGGGGACCGCGGTTCGTCGTCGGGCAGTACCTCGCGCTGACCAAGCCGCGGATCATCGAGCTGCTCCTCATCACCACGGTGCCGGTCATGTTCCTGGCCCAGCGCGGGGTCCCCTCCCTGTGGCTCGTCGCGGCGACCCTCGTCGGCGGCACCCTCTCGGCCGGCGCGGCCAACACCCTGAACTGCTACCTCGACCGCGACATCGACGCGCTCATGCACCGCACGAGCAGCCGCCCGCTGGTCACCGGCACGGTCTCGCCGCGCGCGGCCCTCGTCTTCGGTGTCGTCCTCACGGTGCTCTCGACGCTGTGGCTCGGTCTGCTCGTCAACGTCCTCAGCGCCGCGCTGGCGCTCGCCGCCCTGCTGTTCTACGTGGGCGTCTACACCGCGCTGCTCAAGCGCCGGACGGCCCAGAACATCGTGTGGGGCGGCGCGGCCGGCTGTATGCCGGTGCTCGTCGGCTGGTCGGCGGTCACCGGCTCGCTGTCATGGGCCCCGGTCGTCCTCTTCGCCGTCGTCTTCTTCTGGACGCCGCCGCACTACTGGCCGCTGTCGATGAAGTTCAAGGACGACTACGCCGCGGCCCACGTGCCGATGCTGCCCGTCGTCGAGCGCTTCGTCGTGGTCGCGCGGCAGGTCGTCGCCTACTCGTGGGCCATGGTCGCGGCGTCGCTGGTGCTCGTGCCGGTCGCGGGGATGGGTTGGCTCTACGTGGCGGGCGCCGTCGTCTCCGGCGGCCTCTTCGTCGGGGAGGCCCACCGGCTGCGCCGCGCCGCGCAGGCCGGCGCCGGGCCCGCCGTGCTGCGACCGATGCGGCTGTTCCACTTCTCGATCACGTACCTGACGATCCTCTTCGTCGCCGTCGCGCTGGACCCGCTGCTCCACCTGCCCGTCCTGCGCTGACGCGGGGCGCTCCGAGCACGCCACACGCGGTCGGCCCGGTCGGCGCGGTCTCAGACCGGGTGCCGCCGCAGGTTCATCAGGCCGAGCGTCACGACGACGACGAGCACCGACGCCCCGAGCATGTGCAGCGCGACGAGCACCTCGGGCAGGCCCGTGAAGTACTGCGCGTAGCCGATGACGCCCTGCAGCAGCGTGACGACGAGGACCGCACGCCACGTGGTGCGGGCCCGGCCGGAAGCGCTCGTCAGCCACACGGCGACGAGCACGGCGACGACGAGGCCGACGAAGAGCATGACGACGTCGGCGTGCAGCCAGGCCATCGAGCGCGGGTCGAACCCCGTGCGGGCGGGCTGCACGGCGTCACCGCTGTGCGGGCCGGACCCGGTGACGACCGTGCCGAGCAGGAGCACCACGCCGGCGACGACGGCCGTGACCGTGGCCAGGCGGCTGACCACGGGCGGCACGAGGAGCTCGCGCGTCCCCGGCTCGACGTCCTCGGCCCCGCGCACGAGCATCGTCGACAGGGCGACCATGACCATGGACAGCAGGAAGTGGAACGCCACGACCGCCGGGTTGAGGGTCATCCGGACCGAGATCCCGCCCACCACGGCCTGCACGAGCACGCCGGCCACGACCGCCGCGGCGAGCAGCACGAGGGGCCGACGGCGGGGCAGCCGAGACCAGACGGCCCACAGCGCCAGCAGCGCCAGCAGCCCGACCACACCGGTGAGGGTGCGGTTCCCGAACTCGACGAGCTTGTGGATCCCCTCCTCCTGGTAGGGCACGGGGGTGAACGAGCCCGGGACGCACTCGGGCCACGTCGGGCAGCCGAGACCGCTACCGGTCAGGCGCACCACGCCGCCCGTGACGACGATGCCCACCTCGCCCACGAGGTTGGCCAGGAGGATCGGGCGCACCCAGGAGGTGCGCACTGCGGGCAGCCGCCGGATCAGGGACGGAGCGGCGACGTTCGACACGCCACCCAGGGTATGCGTCGGGTCAGGACCGCCCGCGGGGGCCGTCCGCGTCCGGGGCCCCCGGCGCGCCGAGCTCCTTGACCAGGAGACCGACGACGTGGCCGGCCTCGCCGAGCCGCCCGACCTCGGCGTACCCCCGCGACCCGTGGAAGGCCAGGGACCCGTCGTTGGGCGGGTCGACGTTCACTTCGAGCGTCATCCGCCCGTGCTCGCGGGCGACCGCCTCCATCGCGTCGTAGACGACCCCGGCCAGGCCCCGCCGCCGGAACCGCTCGGCGACGACGATCCGGTCGAGGTAGTAGAACGCGTCGTCGTAGCGGTCGGCGAACCACCGGTAGTTCTCCGAGTCGTAGGCGGTGCCGGGGCGGAAGGTCACGACGAACCCGGCCACCTCTCCGTCGACGTCGATGACGTCGGCGTGGTCGGCCAGCCCGACGAGCCACGCCAGCCGGTCGGCGTCGAGGGGGGAGAGCATCTCGACGAACCGGTGGTTGAGGGCGAGCACCGCCGGGACGTCGGCGTCGGCGATGGGCCGCAGGGTCGGTGAGGTCACCGCGGGAGTCTGGCACCCGGCATACCCCACCCGTCCGCGAGGCCGGCCCGGGCTGCCCCGGGGGCCGGTGAGGGCGGGTCAGGCGCTGGTGGACGCCATCCGCTGGGCGGCCCAGGGCAGGGCGTCCTGCAACGCCGGCGCCCACGTGCCGAAGTCGTGGCCTCCCGGTCGGGTGTGCACCTGCACGGTGAACCCGCGCGCCGTCAGCTGCTCGCCCAGCTGCTCCATCGGCCCGACGATCTCGGTCTCCGACTCGCCGGCGTCGAGCCAGACCGCCGGTCCCCGGGCGCCGTCGAGGTGGTCGACGTAGTCGGCGGGGCTGTTGGCAGCGGCCTGCTCCTGCCAGTCGGGGGAGTCGAAGAGCTCCTCGTTGCCGCCCGGGATGGCGTCGGGTTCGCAGACCGTGAGCGCCGAGAAGGCCAGGGCCACGGAGAAGACGTCCGGGTGCTTGAGGCCGAGGTTGAGGGCGCAGAACCCGCCCATCGAGAACCCACCCAGGGTGCGGTGGGCGGGGTCGGCCCGTGTGCGCAGCTGGCCGTCGACGGCGGCGACGACGTCCTGGACCACATAGGTCTCGGCGTTGCCCTGCAGGGCGGTGTTGACGCAGAGGCTGTCGCCGTAGGGGTCCTGGAGCACGGTGGGGAAGACGAGGATCACCGGGTGCCCCGCGCGGGACGAGGCCAGACCGGTCTCGGCCGCTGAGCCGCCGTCCAGCCAGTCGGTACTGCGGCCCGGGTTGCCGTGCATGAGGATCGCCACAGGGAAGCGGGTGGTGGGCTGGGTGAAGTACTGGGGCGGAAGCCACACCTGGGCGTCGAAGGCGCCGAAGTGGGAGGCCGTGTCGGGCACCGGGATCGACGCGAGGGCTCCGTTCTCGACGTCGTCCTCCGCCTCGACGGACGTCGGCGCGGGGTAGCGGGACACCCCCAGCAGGTCGGCGACCGTCGGGTAGGCGCCGACCGCCGTGTTGACGGTGGCGGCCACCGTGGCCACGAGGAGCACGACCGAGAGGACCGCGGCCGCCCGCCGCAGCCAGCCGCCGCGCCGCGCTCGCAGGAGGAGACCGACCAGCGCGAGGAGGGTGAGGACGAGGAGGGCGACGACGAGGCGGGGGCCGAGCAGCCGCAGGCGCAGCGGGTCGACGTGCACCGACCCGAGTGCGACCAGGCGGTCGACTACGGTCCCCAGCGTCACGCGTCAGTCCGACCAGCGGAAGGTGCGCGCGGCGAGCACGCTCGCCGCCACGGCCCACCCCAGCAGGACCCCGGCGGACCCGAGCGAGAGCGTGCCGGTAGCGAGCGCCGCGCGCAGCCCGTCGCCGACCGCCGCGCTCGGCAGCAGCCCGACGACGCCGGAGAGGGTTGCGGGCAGCTCGGCCCGGGGCACCACGACGCCGCCGACGACCAGCAGCAGCACCCAGACGAGGTTGGCGACCGCGAGCACGCCTTCCGCCCGCACCGTCCCGGCGAGCAGCAGGGCCAGCGCGACGAAGGCCCACGTGCCGAGCAGGAGGAACAGGACGGCATACCCCACGCCGGAGGCGGCCGGCTGCCATCCGAGGGCGAGGCCGACGACGGCGACCACGCCCCACTGCACCAGCTCGATGACGAGCGTGGCCACGACCTTGGCGGCGAGCAGGCCGTCGCGGCCGAGGGGGGTGGTGCCGAGCAGCCGCAGGACGGAGGCCCGCCGGTCGAAGCCGGTCGCGATGGCCTGGGACGTGAACGCCGCGGACACCACGCACAGCGCCAGCACCCCGGGCACCGCGAGGTCGACGCGCCGGCCCGGGCCCAGCGACGGGCTCTGGGTGAGGGCGAGCGCCACCAGCGCCCCGACCGGCAGGACGACGGAGACGAGCAGCTGCTCGCCGTTGCGCAGCAGGGTGCCGGCCTCGAACCGGGCTTGGCGCAGCACCCGCCGGGTCGGCGACGCCGCCCGGGGGGCCGGCGCGGTGCTGGCGGTGGCGGCCGTCGGGGCGGTCATCGGGCGGCCCGCCGGGTGAGGTCGAAGTAGACGCTCTCGAGGCTGGCGCCGCCCACGACCTCGGCCGGGGTGCCCTCGGCGACGGTGCGGCCGTCGCTGACGACAACGAGGTGGTCGGCGAGGCGGTCGGCCTCGTCGAAGGAGTGGGTCGTCACGACGAGCGTCGCGCCGCGCCGACGCTCCTCGTCGAGCAGGTCGTAGACGTCCAGCCGGCCGTGCGGGTCGAGCCCGGCCGTGGGCTCGTCGAGGAACAGCACGTCGGGGCGGCCGACGAGCGCGGCGGCCAGGGCCAGCCGGCGGTACTGGCCCCCCGACAGGCGCCTGACGGTCGTCGTGGCGAACCGGTCGACGCCGAGCCGGGCCATGAGCGGCGCGACGGGGGCGGGGGCGGCATACAGCCCGGCGAGGTGGGGGAGCAGGCGGGCGGGGGTGCTGCCAGTGGGCAGGCCCCCCTCCTGCAGCATGACGCCCACACGGGCGCGGTGCTCCTGGGACGCCCGCCACGGGTCGCCGCCGTCGACCTCGACCCGGCCCGCGTCGGGGCGCTGCAGGCCGACGCAGCACTCGACGGCGGTCGTCTTGCCGGCGCCGTTGGGGCCGAGGACGGCCGTGACCCGCCCCCGGGGCGCCGTCCACGACATCCCGTCGCACGCGGCCACCGCTCCGAAGCGCCGGACGACGGCGTCGAGGCTCACGGCGGGTCCGGGGGGCACGCTGGCGAGTGTAAGGACGCTCCCTGCGACGCGGCTCCAGGCGGGCTCCAGGCGGGCTCCGGGCGGGCTCCGGGCGAGCTCCGGGGCGGCTCCTCCGGGGGGATGACTGCCAGTCGGGCCTCTCGGCTGCCGTCCCAGCGGCAGCCGAGAGGCCCGACTGGCAGTCGAGTGGGGGGGAGTCGAGTGGGGAGTTAGGAGGGCCTTACTATCCGGGCCCGAAGCAATTACGTCACAATGGTGTGGTGTTTATCGGGAGCGACGAGCAGCGGACGCGCGAGCGCGTCCTCGCCGTCGTGTCCGAGCACGGCCCTGTGACCGCGGCCGAGGTCGGTCGCCGCCTCGGGCTCACCCCCGCCGCCGTCCGCCGTCACCTCGACGCGCTCGCCGACCAGGCCGCCGTCGCCCCCCACGAGTCCGCGGGGCCGCCCGCCGCCCACGGTCGCGGCCGGGGACGTCCCGCCCGCGCCTACGTCGTCGCCGAGCGCGGCCACACCTCCCTCCCCACCGACTACGCCGACCTCGCCGCCCAGGCCGTCGGCTTCCTCGAGCAGACCGGGGGCGCGTCGGCCGTCACGGCGTTCGCCCGCCAGCGCATGGCCGGCCTCGAGGCACGGTACGCCGCCCGGATCGCCGCCCTGGGCGACGCCGGCGACCTCGAGGCCCGCACCGACACCCTCGTCGAGGCGATGACGCAGGACGGGTATGCCGCCTCCGCCCGGCCCGTCGCGGCCGGCGCCTTCACCGGTATCCAGCTCTGCCAGGGTCACTGCCCGGTGGGCCGGGTGGCCGAGGAGTACCCCGCGTTCTGTGACGCGGAGACCGAGGCCATCTCCCGGCTGCTCGGGGTGCACGTCCAGCGCCTCTCCACCCTCGCCGGGGGCGCCCACGTCTGCACGACCTTCGTCCCCACGCACACCCCCACCGGCCGTCCGGGAACACCTGGACGCCCCGCATCCTTGCCCTCTGTAGAGCCCGCAGCGCAATCGTCAGCACCACGTCCCGAAAGGGGACCGCGATGACCACCCACATCGAAGAGCTCAACCCCGGCCTGAAGGACCTCGGCCGCTACGAGTACGGCTGGGCCGACTCCGACACCGCCGGGGCGACCGCCAAGCGCGGGCTGAGCGAGGACACCGTCCGCGACATCTCGTCGCGCAAGAGCGAGCCGCAGTGGATGCTCGACCTGCGCCTGAAGTCGCTGCGCCTGTTCGGCAAGAAGCCGATGCCCGCCTGGGGCTCCGACCTCACCGGCATCGACTTCCAGAACATCAAGTACTTCGTGAAGTCCACCGAGAAGCAGGCCACGTCCTGGGACGACCTGCCCGCGGACATCAAGAACACCTACGACAAGCTCGGCATCCCCGAGGCGGAGAAGCAGCGCCTCGTCGGCGGCGTCGCGGCGCAGTACGAGTCGGAGGTCGTCTACCACCAGATCCGCGAGGACCTGGAGGAGAAGGGCGTCATCTTCGTCGACACCGACACCGGCCTGCGCGAGCACGAGGACCTCTTCCGCGAGTACTTCACCTCGGTGATCCCCGCCGGCGACAACAAGTTCGCGTCGCTCAACACGGCGGTGTGGTCCGGCGGCTCGTTCATCTACGTGCCCCCGGGCGTCCACATCGACATCCCGCTGCAGGCCTACTTCCGGATCAACACCGAGAACATGGGCCAGTTCGAGCGCACGCTGATCATCGCCGACGAGGGCTCCTCGGTGCACTACGTCGAGGGCTGCACCGCGCCGATCTACTCCTCCGACTCGCTGCACTCGGCCGTCGTCGAGATCATCGTCAAGAAGAACGCGCGGGTCCGCTACACGACCATCCAGAACTGGTCCAACAACGTCTACAACCTCGTCACCAAGCGCGCCACGTGCGCCGAGGGCGCGACGATGGAGTGGATCGACGGCAACATCGGCTCCAAGGTGACGATGAAGTACCCCGCCGTCTACCTGCTCGGCGAGCACAGCAAGGGCGAGACGCTGTCCATCGCCTTCGCGGGCGAGGGCCAGCACCAGGACGCCGGCGCCAAGATGGTGCACCAGGCGCCCAACACGTCCTCGACGATCGTCTCGAAGTCGGTGGCCCGCGGGGGCGGCCGCACCTCCTACCGCGGTCTCGTCCAGGTCATGGAGGGTGCCTACAACAGCCGGTCGACGGTGCGCTGCGACGCGCTGCTCGTCGACCAGATCAGCCGCTCCGACACCTACCCCTACGTCGACGTCCGCGAGGACGACGTGCAGATGGGCCACGAGGCGACGGTCTCGAAGGTCTCGGCCGACCAGCTGTTCTACCTGCAGTCGCGCGGCATGACGGAGGAGGAGGCCATGGCGATGATCGTCCGCGGCTTCGTCGAGCCGATCGCCCGCGAGCTGCCCATGGAGTACGCCCTCGAGCTCAACCGGCTCATCGAGCTGCAGATGGAAGGAGCAGTCGGCTGATGCCGCTGTTGGAGAAGACCACCGGGGCCACCGGTGGTCCCCGTCAGGGCGCCCAGGGCGCCGTCCCGCACACCGACTCGGCCGCGGTGTTCATCCCCGACCAGTCGCGCGCCGAGCGCCTCACGTCGTTCGACGTCGACGCCTTCGGTCTGCCCACCGGGCGTGAGGAGGAGTGGCGCTTCACGCCGGTCGACCGGCTGCGCTCCCTCCTCACCGACACGCCCACGGCCGACGGCGCGGTGACGTATGCCGTCGACGCGCCCGAGGGCGTCACCGTCGGCACACTGGCGGTCGGGCAGGCGCCTCGTGGCACCGTGCTCGTCCCCGCCGACCGCGCAGCCGTCGTCGCCAGCGCCAACACCCCCGACGCGACGCACCTGCGGATCGCCGCCGACGCCGAGCTCACCGAGCCGGTGCGTGTGGTCGTCACCGGCACGGCCGGGCTGCGCAGCAACGGGCAGGTCGTGGTCGAGGCCGGCCGCCACAGCCGCGCCGTCGTCGTCCTGGACCACCAGGGCAGCGGCGAGCACACCGGCAACGTCGAGGTCGTCGTCGGTGACGGCGCCGACCTCACCGTCGTGTCCATCCAGGCCTGGGACGACGATGCCCACCACCTCGGGCAGCACGACGCCCTCGTGGGCCGCGACGCCACCTACCGGCACATCGCCGTCAGCCTCGGCGGCGGCATCGTGCGGCTCAACACCAACGTGCGGTATGCCGGTCCCGGCGGCAGCGCGACCCTCCTCGGCGTCTACTTCGCCGACGCCCACCAGCACCTCGAGCACCGCAGCTTCGTCGACCACAACACGCCGAGCTGCACCAGCCGGGTGACCTACAAGGGCGCCCTGCAGGGCGACTCGGCGCATACGGTCTGGGTCGGCGACGTCCTCATCCGGGCCGAGGCCGAGGGCACCGACACCTACGAGCTCAACCGCAACCTCGTCCTCACCGACGGTGCGCGGGCGGACTCGGTGCCCAACCTCGAGATCGAGACCGGCGAGATCGTCGGTGCCGGACACGCCTCCGCGACGGGCCGGTTCGACGACGAGCAGCTGTTCTACCTCCAGGCCCGCGGCATCCCCGAGGACGAGGCGCGGCGCCTCGTCGTGCGTGGGTTCCTCATCGACGTCGTCAACCAGATCCCGGTCGCCGACCTGCGCGAGCGGCTCAACGCCGACATCGACGCCGAGCTCTCGGCCGCTCAGCGCGCGGGCGCCGAGGCGCTGCGCACCCGGGCGGCGTCGTGAGCGCCGAGGCGGTCACGCCGCTCCCCGAGGGGGCACCCGGCTTCACGTGGGTGTGCAAGGTCGACGACCTCGAGGCCGGCACGGTCGCGAAGGCCGAGGTCGACGGGGTCGTCGTGGCCGTGGTGCGCGACGGCGACGGCGGCTACCACGCCCTCAACGACCGCTGCACCCACGCCGACGTCTCGCTCTCCGAGGGCGAGCTCGACGGCTGCACCCTCGAGTGCTGGCTCCACGGCTCGCGGTTCGACGTCCGCACCGGCCAGCCCTCCGGCCCGCCGGCCATCGTGCCGGTGGCCGTCTACCCCGTCCAGGTCGACGATGACGACGTGTTCGTCAACGTCGGCGCCTGACCCGCTGCACCAGCGAGAAGAGAAGCGAGACACCGAATGACCACCCTTGAGATCCGCGACCTGCACGTGAGCGTCGAGGTCGAGGGCGGCGCCAAGGAGATCCTCCGCGGCGTCGACCTCACCGTCCGGTCCGGCGAGACCCACGCGATCATGGGCCCCAACGGGTCCGGCAAGTCCACGCTGGCGTACTCCGTCGCGGGGCACCCCCGCTACACCGTCACCCAGGGCACCGTGACCCTCGACGGCGAGGACGTCCTCGCCATGAAGGTCGACGAGCGCGCCCGCGCCGGCCTGTTCCTCGCCATGCAGTACCCCGTCGAGGTGCCCGGCGTCACCGTGTCGAACTTCCTGCGCACCGCGAAGACCGCGGTCGACGGGCAGGCCCCCAAGCTGCGCACGTGGGTCAAGGAGGTTCGCTCCGCGATGGACGACCTCCGCATGGACCCGGCGTTCGCCGAGCGCAACGTCAACGAGGGCTTCTCCGGCGGCGAGAAGAAGCGCCACGAGATCCTTCAGATGGAGCTGCTCAAGCCGCGCATCGCGATCCTCGACGAGACCGACTCCGGCCTCGACGTCGACGCGCTGAAGGTGGTGTCCGAGGGGGTCAACCGGGTCAAGGCCGGCTCCGACGTCGGGGTGCTGCTCATCACCCACTACACGCGGATCCTGCGCTACATCCAGCCGGACTTCGTCCATGTGTTCGTCGACGGCAAGGTCGTCGAGGAGGGTGGGCGCGAGCTCGCCGACCGGCTCGAGGACGAGGGCTACGACCGCTACCTCGGCACGTCCGCCCCGGCGACGGCCTGACCCCATGACTGCGTCGACCGCACCCACCGCGTTCAGCGACGAGGAGTCAGCCCGCATCCGGGCCGACTTCCCGATCCTGTCGCGCACGGTGCGCGACGGGAAACCGTTGGTGTACCTCGACTCCGGGGCCACCTCGCACAAGCCGACCGTCGTCCTCGACGCCGAGCGGGAGTTCTACGAGCGACACAACTCCGCCGTCCACCGGGGGGCCCACCAGCTGTCCGAGGAGGGCACCGAGGCCTACGAGTCGGCCCGCGCCACGATCGCCGCGTTCATCGGGGCGCGGCCCGACGCGGTGGTCTTCACGAAGAACGCGACGGAGGCGCTCAACCTCGCGGCCTACGCGTTCTCCAACGCGACCCACGGTGGCGGGGGCGGCGCCGGCGACCGGTTCACCCTGGCGGCGGGCGACGAGGTGCTCGTCACCGAGATGGAGCACCACGCCGACCTCATCCCCTGGCAGGAGCTGTGCCGGCGCACCGGGGCCACCCTGCGGTGGGTGCCGGTGACCGCCGACGGCCGCCTCGACCTGACCGACCTCGACACCCTGCTCACCGAGCGCACCCGGGTCTTCGCGTTCACCCACGTCTCCAACGTGCTCGGTACCGTCAACCCCGTGCGGATGCTCGCCGACCGCGCCCATGAGGTCGGCGCCCTCGTCGTGCTCGACGCCTGCCAGTCGGTGCCGCATCTCGCCCTCGACGTCGCCGATCTCGGCGTCGACCTGCTCGCGTTCAGCGGCCACAAGATGCTGGGCCCGCTCGGCATCGGCGTGCTGTGGGGCCGCCCCGAGGTGCTCGACGCCATGCCCGTCTTCCTCACCGGCGGCTCGATGATCGAGTCGGTGAGGATGGAGGGCTCGACGTACGCGCCGGTGCCCCAGAAGTTCGAGGCCGGCGTGCCGATGGCGGCCCAGGCGATCGGCCTCGCGGCCGCCGCCGACTACCTCACCGTGCTCGGCATGGACCGCGTCACGGCCCACGAGCAGTCCCTGTCCGAGCACCTGCTCAAGGGCTTGGCCCAGCGTCCCTGGGTGCACGTCGTCGGGCCCGACGCCGGCGCTGACCGGGGCGCAACCGTGGCCTTCGTCGTCGACGGTGTCCACGCCCACGACGTCGGCCAGATCCTCGACGACGAGGGCGTCGCCGTGCGGGTGGGCCACCACTGCGCGTGGCCGCTGCACCGGGCGCTGGGCGTCACCGCCACCACCCGGGCGAGCTTCGCCGCATACAACACCGTCGGCGAGGTCGAGGCGCTGCTCGCCGCCCTCGACCGGGTGCCCGGCATCTTCGGCGTCCCCACCGAGGCCACCGAGCCCAGTGAACCCACCACGCACACCGAGATGCAGGCCTGACGTGGACCTCTACCAGGAGCTCATCCTCGAGCACTCCAAGCGCCCCCACAGGGCGGGCCTGCGCGAGCCGTTCGCCAGCGAGAGCCACCAGGTCAACCCCACCTGCGGCGACGAGGTGACCTTGCGGGTCGCCCTCGACGGCGAGGGCGACGGGGCCACCGTGCGCGACGTCTCCTACGACGCGCTCGGCTGCTCCATCAGTGTCGCCTCGACGTCCGTCCTCACCGACCTCGTCACCGGCCGGACCGTCGACCAGGCGCGCGACGCCTACGCCGCGATGCGCGCCATGCTGACCTCCCGTGGCGCCTACGTGGGCGACGAGGACGTCATCGGCGACGGCATCGCCTTCGCCGGCGTCTCGAAGTACCCCGCCCGCGTCAAGTGCGCGCTTCTGGGCTGGACCGCCCTCACCGACGCCCTCGCCCGGGCCGGCGTCGACCTCACCGCCCCCGAACCCGCCGCACCGAAAGGCTGACCCGCTATGAGTGACATGACGGACACCACCCGGACCCCCGCCAACGTCGCCGACGTCGAGGAGGCGCTGCGCGACGTCGTCGACCCCGAGCTCGGCATCAACGTCGTCGACCTCGGCCTCATCTACGGCATCACCGTCGACTCCGACTCGCAGGCGATCATCGACATGACGCTCACGTCGGCGGCCTGCCCGCTGACCGACGTCATCGAGGACCAGGCGGGCACGGCCCTCGAGGGCCTCACCAACGGGTTCCGCATCAACTGGGTGTGGATGCCGCCGTGGGGTCCCGACAAGATCACCGAGGACGGCCGCGAGCAGCTGCGGGCCCTCGGCTTCAACATCTGAGCGTGAGCCGCGTCGTCGAGGTCGCTCCCGAGCGCCTCGACCGCTGGGTCGCCGGGTTCGCCGAGCGGCACGACGGGCTGGCGGAGCACACCCCTGACCGCGTCGTCGGTGGGGACGGCGCCGAGGCGACCTTCGAGCGCTTCCCCCCCGACCCGCTGGGTGTCGTGCTCGTCCGCCGCGGCGGGTATGCGTGTGCGCTGGTCGTCGGGGGCACACTGGCGGCGTCCAAGGTGGGCACCCGGCACGTGCAGTCGCGCACGGCGGCCGGAGGGTGGTCGCAGCAGCGGTTCGCCCGCCGCCGTGGCAACCAGGCCGACGCCCTGGTCGACGCGGTCGCGGGGCATGCGCTCCGAGTCCTGTTGTCGGACAACGAGTCGCCACCGACCGGGGCGAGCGGCATACCGGCCGGTCTCGTCATCGGGGGCGACCGGGCCCTGGTGGCGCAGGTGCTGGGCGACTCTCGGCTCCGGGCCCTGTCGGCCCTGCCGCGGCGGGAGCTCTACGACCTCCCGGACCCGCGGCGCGACGTCCTCGAACGCGCGGTGGAGCGCGGGAGGTCAGTCCGGGTCAGCCTCACCGAGCCGACCTGATGGGCGGCCAGACGGGCGGCGCGACGGGCGACCTGAGAGCCGGCTCCGCACAGCGAGAGCGGCGCAGCCGATGACCGCGAGACCGCCGAGGACCGTGGACCACCCGAGGGGCTCGTGCAGGAGCAGGGCCGCCCAGGTGATGGTCAGCACCGGCTGCACGAGCTGCACCTGGCTCACCTGGGACATCGGGCCGATGGCGAGTCCGCGGTACCACGCGAAGAAGCCGAGGAACATGCTGACGACACCGAGGTAGGCGAGGGCCAGCCACTGCACCGCGGTCGCGTGCGGCGGCTGTTGCGCGACGGAGACCGCGGTGGCGGCCACCATGACGGGTGAGGCGAGGACGAGCGCCCACGACACCGTCGGCCACGACCCGAGCTCGCGGGCGAGCAGGCCGCCCTCGGCGTAGCCCACGGCCCCCGTCAGCACCGCACCGAGCAGGAGCGCGTCCGACCAGTGCAGCCGGCCGACGCCGTCACTCTGCACGGACCCGAAGGCGACGGCCGCCACGGCACCCAGGCCCGCGAACACCCAGAACGCCCGCCCGGGCCGTTCCCGCCCGCGGAGCACCGCCATCACCGCCGTGGCGGCGGGCAGCACCCCGATGACGACGGCGGCGTGGCTCGCGGGGACGGTCGTCATCGCATACGAGGTCAGCAGGGGGAAGCCGACGACGACCCCTCCGGCGACGACGGCGAGCCGCAGCCACTGCCGGGCCGAGGGCCAGGGCCGGCGGGCCACGGCGAGGGCGCCCGCGGCGAGCACGGCCGCGACGACGGCGCGCGCCGAGCCGATGAACAGGGGAGCGAGGCCGCCCACCGCGATCCGGGTCAGCGGCACCGTCAGCGAGAAGGCCAGCACGCCGACCAGCCCCCACCGGGCGCCGGCGAGGGGAGATACCAGCGCCGGGCTCGGAGCGATAGCGCTACTCTGTTCTGTCATGAATAACGATAGCAGCGACCGGATCGTCGCGGCCCTGCAGGCCTGGCTGATCACGGCCCGGCCCGGCCAGCGCCTGCCGTCGACGCGCTCCCTCACCGTCACCCACGGGGCGAGCCCGCTCACGGTGCAGAAGGCGGTGCGCCGGCTGGCGGCCCTGGGGCTCGTGGAGCCGCGGCCCGGTGTCGGCACCTTCGTGTCGGGGCCGCATGCGGTCCGGCCGGCCGACCTCGGCTGGCAGACCACCGCACTCGGCGCCCCGCAGTCCCGGACCGCCACGCTGTCCTCGACCCAGCGCCCGGCACCGCCCGACGCCATGGCCCTGCACAGCGGCTACCCCGCTCCCGGGCTGCTGCCAGAGCGGCTCGTGCGCCGGGCCCTGGTCCGTGCGGCGCGGGGGGAGGCGGCGATGACCCGGTCCCCGGCGGCCGGGCTGCCCGGACTGCAGGCGTGGTTCGCCGCCGAGCTGGCCGCGGTCGTCGCGCCTGGTGTCGCCCCACCCAGCGCCCGGGACGTCACCGTCCTCTCCGGCAGCCAGAGCGCTCTGAGCTCCGTGTTCCGCGTCATGGTGGGGCCCGGCCGGCCCCTGCTCGTCGAGTCGCCGACCTACTGGGGCGCCATCCTCGCGGCCGACCAGGCGGGCGTCGTGCTCGTCCCCGTGCCGACGGGGGTGGACGGCCCGGACCCGGACGAGGTCGACCGCGCGCTGGCCCGCACCGGCGCTCGGGCGTTCTACGCCCAGCCGACGTTCGCCAACCCGACCGGGGGGCAGTGGCCGGACGCCACGGTGCGCGCGGTCCTGGAGAGCGTGCGGCGCCGCGGCGCGTTCCTCGTGGAGGACGACTGGGCGCACGACTTCGGGATCGACGCCGAGCCGCGCCCGGTCGTGGCGCTCGACGACGACGGCCACGTCGTCTACCTGCGGTCACTCACCAAGAGCGTGTCACCGGCCCTGCGGGTGGCCGCCGTCGTGGCTCGAGGCCCGGCCCGGGAGCGCATCCTCGCCGACCGGGCGGCGGAGGCGATGTACGTCAGCGGCGTCCTGCAGGCGGCGGCCCTCGACGTCGTGACCCAGCCGGGGTGGCGCACCCACCGGCGTGGGCTGCGCGAGCAGCTGCGCAGCCGCCGCGACCTGCTCCTCGACAGCCTGCGCGAGCTCGCCCCGATGGTCGCCGTCGAGACGCCCGTCGGGGGCCTCAACCTGTGGGCCCGGCTGCCCGACGGCGCCGACGTCGAGGCGGTCGTCCGCGAGTGCGCCCAGCGCGGCCTCGTCGTCGCGCCCGGGGCCGAGTGGTTCCCCGCGGAGCCGACCGGGCCGTACGTGCGGCTCAACTTCGCCGGCGAGAGCCCGGAGCGGTTCCCCGAGGCGGCCCAGGTGCTGGGTGACGTGCTGCGTGGCCATGCCGACCCTCGGCCGTAGCGGGGGTCGGGGGTTACCGTCGGTGATGACGCAGGGGCAAGGCCGCGCGCCGACGGCCGGTTCGGGGTGTGCGCGTGACCCGCTGCGGCTCGCCTCCCTGGTGACCGCCTTCGCCGTCGGGGTCGGCGCGTGCTCCGCCCCCACCGCCGGTATGCCGCCGACCACGACCGCGCGCACGACGGCGACCACGACGGCCACGCCGCGCATCGGCACCGCGACGCCCAGCCCGGCGACCACGACCTCGGCCGCGCCCCCGAGCCCGACCTCTGTCGCGCCCCCGAGCCCGGTGTCGCCGACGCCGACCGGCCCGACGCCGAGCGACGGGGCCCCGGTGGTCGCGCGGCTGAGCATCCCCGCCCTGGGCGTCGACGGGCTCGTGGTGGAGCCCTACGAGGGGTGGACCGACGACGCCCCGGGCACGCGCATCCAGGACCGCGGTCTCGCCGCGTCGCCGTTCGGCCCGCGGGGCGGCACCGGACCCGGCGGGGTCGGCAGCTACCAGGTGACCGCCCACCGGACGACCGGTCCGGCCCCGTTCCGCGACCTGCCCGGGCTGCCCGACGGCTCGCTCGTGGACGTCGACGCGGCCGGGGTCCGCTACACGTACGCCGTGACCGAGACCCGACGCACGTCGTTCCGGGCGCCGGTCTCGCTGGCTGAACAGCGCGCCCCCGTGCCGGGGCACCCCGGTGTCACCCCGACGCAGGCCGTGATCCTGCTGTCGACCTGCGCGACCCCCGAGGACCACGCCGAGGGCAATACCTGGGCCGACGAGCTCCACAACCCCGAGCACCGCATCGACAAGGTGGCCGTCCTCGTCGCGACGGCTCCCGCTCCGGGCGTCTGACCCGCACCCGACGGCCAGTCATCGGACTTGGCTGCCGTTGTACGGGCAGCCGAGCGCGATGACTGGCGGTCAAGCCAGGGCGTCGAGCCACGTGGACGAGCCATGCCGCCGAGCCACGTCGTCGGGCCCGGTCGAAGGGGTCGGTCAGGCGAGGCAGGTCGTCGGGTCAGGCCTTGACGTCGAAGACGTCGCCGAGGTGCACCGGGACGAGGTTGCGCTGCTGGATGAGGGCGACGAGCTGGTCCATGACCTGGGTCACCGGCGGGTGGTTGGCGTGGCCGATGACGAGGTGCTGCGGCAGGAACCACTGCTGGGCCTGCTCGACGATCGTCGCGGGAGGCAGGACCCCGGAGTCGCCCAGGCTGCCGAGCCACATCGTCACCGCGGGGTAGCCGAGGTCGGCGAGCTGCCGGTCGAGCGTCGCGTTGTGGTAGCCGTACGGCGGGCGCAGGAACGGGCGGCCGTTGACGCCGTAGGTGTTCATGAGGAACGTCTCGTTCTTGTGCACCTCGTCGGCCACCTTGGCGCTGCCGATCTTCGTCAGGTCGGGGTGGGAGTAGGTGTGGTTGGCGATGAAGATCTGGCCCGCGTCGGCGAGCGGGCGCAGCAGGGGCGCGTGCTCGGTCCAGCTCTTGTTGATGCCGTTGCAGAAGAAGGTCAGGCGGATGCCCGTCTCCTGGGCCAGCCGCGCATACGCCTCCACGACCGTGGTGTCGGTGCCGTCGTCGACGGTGAGCGCCATGAGCTGGCCCTTGCCGGGCAGGATGCTGAGCGTCCCCTTGGGCACGGCGACCTTGACGATGCCGGTCGGTTCCGCGAACACCCGCTGGCGGGTCGCCGACGACGCGCCGGCGGTCGCTCCGGAGGACGTTCCAGACCCGCCACCGGAGGCCGAGGAGCCACCGGCCGCGACGGCACCGCCCACCGCGGGGGAGCCGTTCTCAGGGCTGCGGTCGGTGCACGCGGACAGCGCGGCGGCCACCCCGCCGGCCAGCACGGCCAGCATCGTCCGGCGATCCACTCCTGCTCGTTCCACCACCCGGTCACGCTAACGGCCGGGGAGGGGTGCCTCCGACCTGACGCGCCCGGACCCAGCGACCTCGGAGGGACTCCGCAGGGTCAGCGTGCGGCCATGGCCGACGACACGGGTGCGAGAGAGGGCTGAGCGGTCCCGAGACGCTGGCCGTCAGAGGGTCTGGGCCGCGAAGGTGTTGCACTGGTTGAGGTCGCCGCCCTGGTAGCCCGTCGTGAACCACTTCTGGCGTTGCGCGCTGGAGCCGTGGGTCCAGGTCTCGGGGGTCACCCGGCCCTGGGCGGCCTTCTGGATGCGGTCGTCACCGACGGCGGACGCCGCGGACAGGGCGGAGTCGATGTCCTGCTGGGTGATCGCCTGGAGGTACGTGGTGCCGTTGGCGTCCTTGGTGGTCGTCGCGTTCTTGACCCACATACCGGCCAGGCAGTCGGCCATCAGCTCGAGGCGCACCGATCCCGACTCGGGGCCCTGCGGGTCCTGCTGAGCCCGGCCGAGGATGCCGAGGATGTCCTGCACGTGGTGGCCGTACTCGTGGGCGACGACGTACTCCTTGGCGAGCTGCCCGCCGTTGGCCCCGAATCGCTGCTGCAGCTCGGCGAAGAAGCTCGAGTCGATGTAGACGAGCTTGTCGAGGGGGCAGTAGAACGGCCCCACCTGGTTGGAGGCGGTGCCGCACGCGGACTGCGTCTGCCCGGAGTAGAGGACCGTCTTCACGGCCGTGTACTGGCGGCCGTACTGCGGCAGCGCCGAGCTCCAGTAGGCCTGCACGCTGTTGACGGTGGCGATGACGAGGCAGTCGTCGTTCTTGTTGGCGTCGGCGCCGGTCTTGCATTGGGCGAAGCCGCCGCTGCTCTGGGCGCCGCCGGCGGCGACCTGGTTGGGGTCGAGGGACGAGCCCTGGCCCTGCGACTGGCCCGACGGGCCCGACCCCGACCCGGGGTCCTGCGTGCCGCCGCCGCCGAGGACGTTGCCCCCGAAGACGAACATGAGGACGAGAAGGATGAGGCCGCCGATGCCGCCGCCGACCTGGATGCCGCCGGGGAAGTTGCCGCCCCCGCCGTAGCCACCGCCGCCACCGGACGAGCCGCCCGAGGTCGCCTGCGACGTGTCGAGCTGGACGTTGTCGTTGAAGGTCACGGGGGGCCTCCTCGGTCGCAGGGCGGGGCAGGCGGTGGCCTGCCGCAGACACCCTAGCCGCGCGCGTCAGACGGCGGTCACTCGAAGACGACGGCGTCGGCGTGCAGCGTCGTGTTGCGCACCCGCACGTCGACCTCGTCGCCCACCTCGGGCGGGGTCGCGCCCTCGGGCAGGGCCAGCAGGCTCACCTGCATGTGGGGCGGCTCGACGAACCAGGCGTTGTGCCCGCGGACCCGGAAGGGGGAGCGCACCCGCCCGGCGGCCTCCATGGCCCCCTCGGCGAGCGCGACCGCCCGCCGCCGCACGGTCTCCGCGCCGCTGGGGGCCTCGAGGGCCACGCCGTGCGCGGTGCCGCCGCTGACGACGAGCAGCCAACCGGCCCGGAGGCGGCGCTGCCGGTACCCCGCGTGGTCGCCGATGGTGACGCGGCGCACATCGAGCACGTGACCGCGGATCTGCACGGCACCCGGGTCGCCCAGCCACAGCTCCGTGCCGATACGGCAGCGGAACCGCCGGTCGGGGTATGCCGTCTCCAGCGCGGTCTGCTCGGCGGCGGTGAGGTGCGACACCTGCCACTGGCGGCCGTGAGGGAGCCCGAACTCCTCGACCCACGAACGGATCTCGGCGACGTGGCCCGTGCCGAGCGGGAGGTGCAGGCTGAGGGCGACGAGGTCGACGTCGTCGCCGAGCCCGTCGAGCGTCGGCCGCAGCCAGGCCCGGGGGACGCCGTGCCGGTTCATCGACGACAGCCCCTCCACGACGACCCGGGGCCGGCCGACCCGGCCCTGGAGGTCCTGCAGGTCGGGGCCGTGCGTGATGGTGTGGACGAGCTGGCCGGCCCCCAGATGGGTCAGGTCCGCGTGGATGACGGGGCGGTACGGCTCCATCACGAGGACGTCGCCCGGGAAGCCCGCGAGCGCGACCGGTGCCTCGGCATACGTACCGACGGCGATGGTGTCGACGCCGTCGGAGCCGTTGAGGCGCGCGCACTCGGCCACGAGCAGCTCGAGGCCGAACCCGTAGCCGTTGCCCTTGACGACGGGGACGAGACCGGGGTGGGCCCGCAGCGTCGCCGACAGGTGGTCGCGCCAGCGGGCGGCGTCGACGTGGAGGGTCAGCGGCACGGCTCAGCCCCTCCGGCGCAGGTAGAGGTCGAAGGCCGCGTAGAGCACCCGGTTGAGGGGCAGGTCCCACTCGCCGACGTACTCGACCGCCTCACCGCCGGTGCCGACCTTGAACCGGAGCAGCCCGGCGTGGTCGTCGTCGGCCGCCACGGTGTCGGTGATGCCCCGCAGGTCGTAGACGCTCGCGCCGGCGGCGAGGGCGTCCCGGACCATCTGCCACTGGACGGCCGTGGACCCCTGCACCTCGCGCTTGGCCGCCGTCGAGGCGCCGTAGGAGTACCACGTGTGGCGGCCCACGCGAACCCAGGTCGTGGCGGCGACGAGGTCCCCGTCGTGGTGGGCGAGGTAGAGGCGGATGCGGTCGGGATCCTCGGCGCCCATGACCTCGACCATCTGCTGGAAGTACCCCAGCGGCCGCGGGATGAAGTGGTCGCGCTCGGCCGTCTCGGCGTAGACGCGGTGGAAGTCGGGCAGGTCGGCGGCCGTCCCCCGGGTGACGACGACTCCCTGCTTGGCGGCCTTCTTGATGTTGCGGCGCCACAGCTGGTTCATCCCGGCCAGCACCTCGTCCTCGGTGCGGCCGTCGAGCGGCAGCTGGAAGACGAACTGCGGCTGTCCGGCAGCGAACCCGCCCTCGGCGCCGAGGCGGGTGAAGCCGAGGCGCTTGAGCAGGGCCCGCAGGCGCATACCCGAGTCCTCGGTGACGTCCGGGGGCACCTGGGCCAGCGTCAGCACCGCGTCGTCGGCCATGGCGGCCTTGAGGGTGGTGGACGACCACCGCCGCACCGGCACCGCGGGTCCGATCCGCAGCCCGAAGGCGCCCTGGCCCTTGACGTGGTCCCGCAGGGTGCGCAGGACGGCGACGCCGTCGAGGTCGTCCCAGTCGAGGACCGGCCCCTCCGGCAGGTAGGCCAGCGAGCGGCCGATGCGCGGGAGGCTGCGGTAGAGCACGAGGGCCGTGCCGACGAGGTCGGCCCCCTGGAACCAGCCCAGCGACTCGGCCCGCCACTCGGCCTTGACCAGCCCCCACGCCGGCGTCTGGAGGAAGCTGCCGGAGCGCGCCTCGACGAAGGCGCGGTGCCGCGCGGGGTCGATGGCGCGCAGGCTGAGCTCCGGCGGGGTCACGGGGTGCGAGGCTACCCGAGGCGACCGCACCCGGCCTCTCCCGACCGGACCACACCGGGGTCTCGAGGGAGGTTCGAGGTGGGCTCGAGGAGGATCTGAGGGGCCTGGGGACAACCGATTCGGTGGGAGGCCCGCGCGCTGGCAAACTGGTCCGTTGTGATCGTCGCGTCCGGAGTGGAGCTGCGCGCCGGATCGAGGCTCCTCCTCGACGGCGCGACCTTCCGCATCGCCCCGGGCGACCGGGTGGGTCTCGTCGGGCGCAACGGCGCCGGGAAGACGACGCTGACGAAGGTGCTCGCGGGGGAGGGGCAGCCGGCGGCCGGCACCGTCACCCGCAGCGGCGACGTCGGCTACCTGCCCCAGGACCCGCGCACCGGCGACCTCACGTCCCTCGCCCGCGACCGCATCCTCTCGGCGCGCGGCCTCGACACCATCGTCCGCGACCTGCGGGCCACCGAGAAGCTCATGGCCTCCGAGGACGAGGTGGTGCGCGAGAAGGCGATGGCCCGCTACGGCCGGCTCGACGCGGCGTTCAACGCCGAAGGCGGGTATGCCGCGGAGTCCGAGTCGGCGCGCATCGCCTCGGCCCTCGGGCTCGAGGAGCGGATCCTCGACCAGCCGCTCGCGACCCTCTCCGGCGGCCAGCGGCGCCGGGTCGAGCTGACCCGCATCCTCTTCTCCGGCGCGCAGACCCTGCTCCTCGACGAGCCGACCAACCACCTCGACGCCGACTCGGTCGGGTGGCTGCGCGACTACCTGCGGGGCTACCAGGGCGGGCTCGTCATCATCAGCCACGACGTCGAGATGCTCGACTCGGTGGTCAACCGGGTGTTCCACCTCGACGCCAACCGCGCCGAGATGGACCTCTACAACATCGGCTGGAAGGCCTACCTCACGCAGCGCGAGACCGACGAGCGCAGGCGCAAGCGCGAGCGGGCCAACACCGAGAAGAAGGCCGGCGTGCTCATGGCCCAGGCCGACAAGATGCGCGCCAAGGCGACCAAGGCGGTCGCCGCCCAGAACATGGCCCGGCGCGCCGAGCGCATGCTCGCCGGTCTCGAGGGGGAGCGGGCGTCCGACAAGGTCGCGAAGATCCGCTTCCCCGACCCCGCCCCCTCCGGCAAGACCCCCCTGCGCGCCTCGGGGCTGTCCCGCTCTTACGGCTCGCTCGAGGTCTTCACCGACGTCGACCTGGCCATCGACCGCGGCTCGCGGGTAGTGGTGCTCGGTTTCAACGGCGCGGGCAAGACCACCCTGCTGCGCATCCTCGGGGGCGTCGACACCCCCGACACCGGCGAGGTGGAGCCCGGCCACGGCCTGCGCCTCGGCTACTACGCCCAGGAGCACGAGAACCTCGACGTGCAGCGCACCGTCCTGGCGAACATGAAGTCGGCCGCGCCGGAGCTCGGCGAGACCGACGTCCGCAAGGTGCTCGGGTCGTTCCTCTTCTCCGGTGACGATGTCGACAAGCTGGCCAGCGTGCTGTCCGGCGGCGAGAAGACGCGGCTCTCCCTGGCCATGCTCGTCGTGTCGTCGGCCAACGTCCTGCTGCTCGACGAGCCCACCAACAACCTCGATCCCGCCTCCCGCGCCGAGATCCTCGGCGCGCTGCGCACCTACAAGGGCGCGGTCGTGCTCGTCACCCACGACGAGGGCGCCGTCGAGGCCCTCGAGCCCGACCGCGTGCTGCTGCTCCCGGACGGCGTCGAGGACTTCTGGGGCCCGGACTACCGCGACCTCGTCTCCCTGGCCTGACCACCGGGCGCATCGGGGCCCCGCCGCTGGGCCGTGGCTACGCCCTGTCGGCGCCGTCGGCGTGCTCCGCCTTGTCCTCGATCCGGTCCTTGCTGCGCAGGAGGCGGGTGGCGGTCACCAGGAGGACGCCCCCGACCATGTTGCCCAGGGTCACCCACCAGGTGAGCGACACCCAGTCGCCGTAGCCGATCCCCGCCGTCCCCGTGAGGATCGCCCCGAACACGAGCAGGGTGTCGAGCACGCAGTGCAGCACCCCGGTGCCGGCGACGACGAAGGCCGTCGCCACCGTGGCGACGACCCGGGCCATCTCGTCATCGGTGCCGCTGTGCATGCGCGTCATGAGGGTCAGCGCCGCACCGGCGAGCACGGCCAGCGCGAGCGGGCCCCACCCGACGCTGGTCCCGGCCAGCTCCCGCCCCCGCTGGACCAGGAGTTCGTGCAGCTCCGGGAACCCCAGGACGATGAGGCCCATCGCGACCCAGCCGCCGACGATGTTTCCGAGGAAGGTGCCGGCCCAGAGACGCAGCAGCTGGGCGACGGTGCCCTCCCGCGCGGCGACCGTGGTCACCGGCACGAGGAAGCCCTCGGTGAACAGCTCACTGTGGCCGAGCTGCAGGGCGAGCAGGCCGACCGAGAAGGCCAGGGCGCCGAGCAGGATGCTGCCCGTGCGGTGCTCGACGACGAGCAGGGCCAGCACCCCGAAGCCGATCTCCCCGCCGGCGACGGCCCCGGTCAGGACCTGCATGCCGAAGGGGCGGTGCAGGCGCGGCTTGCCCAGCTCGACGATGCGGTCGACGGCCTCGTCGAGCTCGTCCTCGCGCGTGTCGTGCTCGCTCACGGTCGGACTGTGCCACATGGCGGGGTGGGCGGGGTCATGCGGTCCGTCCGGTCCTGGCACAGTGGCTGCCGTGAAGGCCGTCCGCTACGACGCCTACGGGCAGCTCCCCGTCCTCACCGACGTTCCCGAGCCTGTGTGCCCGCCCGCCGGGGTGGTCGTCGCGGTCGGGGCGACGGGGGTGTGCCGGTCCGACTGGCACGCCTGGCAGGGCCACGACCCGGTCGCCCTGCCCCACGTCCCCGGGCACGAGCTCGCCGGCACCGTCGTCGAGGTCGGACCCGACGTGCGCAGCTGGTCGGTGGGCGCCCGGGTCACGACGCCGTTCGTCGCGGGCTGCGGCGTCTGTGAGACGTGCCGCGCCGGGGACGAGCAGGTCTGCCCCCACCAGACCCAGCCCGGGTTCACGTATGCCGGGTCGTTCGCCGAGCGGGTCGTGGTGCACGCCGCCGACGTCAACCTCGTCGCTCTCCCCGACGAGGTGGGCTTCGTCGCTGCGGCCTCGCTCGGGTGCCGGTTCGCCACGGCCTACCGGGCGGTGACCGGCCACGGCCGGCTCGCCGAGGGCCAGTGGCTGGCGGTGCACGGCTGCGGCGGGGTCGGCCTGTCCGCCGTCATGGTCGCCGCCGCCCTCGGGGCGCACGTCGTCGCCGTCGACCCGTCGCCGTCCAGCCGCCGCCTCGCCACGGAGCTGGGGGCCGAGGTCGTCCTGGACGGCTCGGGCGACGTCGCCGCGGAAGTCCGCGACGTCACCGGCGGCGGGGCCCACGTCTCGGTGGACGCCGTCGGCTCCGCGGCCACCGCGGTGGCGTCGGTGCGGGGCCTGCGCCGGCGCGGCCGGCACGTGCAGGTGGGTCTGCTGTTCGGCGCCGACGCGACGCCCCCGCTGCCGATGGACCGGGTCGTCACGCAGGAGCTGGAGATCTACGGCTCGCACGGGATGGCCGCCCACGACTACCCCGGGCTGCTCGACCTCGTGCGCCGCGGCCACGTCGACCCCCGGCGTCTGGTCGGCCGGGTCGTGGGGCTCGACCAGGCGGGGGAGGCGCTCGCGACGCTCGGCCGGCCCGGGAGTGCGCCCGGGCTGACCGTCGTCGACCTCGGGATCTAGCGGGTCGTGAGGGCCCGGCGCAGGGCATCGAGGCGCATGGCCCAGATCCGCTGCGAGAGCGCCGCCTCCGGGGCGAACGTCTCCGAGGCGTGGTAGCTGCCGGGGTTCACGTGCAGCTCGGTCGGGACGCCCGCCTGCATGAGCCGGTTGGCGAAGGCGATGTCCTCGTCGCGGAACAGGTCGACGGTGCCCACGTCGATGAAGGTCGGCGGCAGTCCCGAGAGGTCCGTGGCCCGGGAGGGCGCCGCATACTGGTCCGCCTCCTTGCCCCCGAGGTACCAGCCCCACGCCTCGATGTTGCCCGACCGGTCCCAGATGCCGACGTCGCTGATCTCCCGGCTGGACGCGGTCTCGTTGCGGTCGTCGACCATCGGGTAGATCGGCATCTGGAAGGCCAGCTTCGGACCCTTGCGGTCGCGGGCGAGCAGGGACATGGCGAGCACGAGACCGCCGCCGGCGCTGCCGCCGTAGAGGGCGAGCCGGTCCGGGTCGATCCCGAGCTCCTCGGCGTGGGCCGCTGTCCATAGCAGGCCGGCGTAGCAGTCCTCCACCGGCGCGGGATGGGGGTGCTCAGGCGCGAGGCGGTACTCGACCGAGACGACGACGGCGCCCACCTGCTCGCTGATCAACGAGGCCTGGTAGTTCTCGCCCTCGACGTCGCCGAGCACCATGCCGCCGCCATGGATGTAGTAGATCCCCGGCAGGGTGCTGCCGGCGTTCTTCGGCCGGGTGATGCGCACCGAGATGTCGGGCGCCCCCTCGGGCCCGGGGACCGTTCTGTCCTCCTGCTCGACGTTCTCGTTGACGGGGACCTCCATCATCGCGAACATCGCGGTGATGGTCTCGCGGCGCTGCCCGATGTCGGGGATGGCGTTGAAGCCCCCCGGCATGGCCTGCAGCAGCTGCTCGAGCGGGACGCGGGACTCGGGGTCGACGCGGTCGCGGGTGGTGGACATGAACCCTCCAAGGGTGGTCGGGACGGGGTGGGGGGTGGTTCGAGGACGGGCCGGGGGGGCGAGGAATGGTCAGGCGGTGAGGGTGAAGCCCTCGTAGCCCTTCTCGGCGATCTCGGTGCAGTGCTTGCGGTATGCGCCGACGCCACCGGCGTACGGCATGAAGACCCGGGTCTTGCCGGGCACGTTGGCGCCCATGTACCAGGAGTTGGCCTTGGGGTAGAGCGTGTAGCCGGCCACGGTGTTGACGTGGTCGACCCAGGCGTCCTGGGCCTCCTGCGTCGGCTCGATCGTCGCGTAGCCCCGGTCGCTGAGGTAGGCGATGGCGTCGGCGACCCAGTCCACGTGCTGCTCGATCGACACGATCATGTTGGACAGCACCGAGGGGCTGCCGGGGCCGGTGATCATGAAGAGGTTGGGGAAGCCCACGGAGCCGATGCCGAGGTAGGTGCGTGGTCCGGCGCTCCACGTCTCCTTGAGTGACACCCCGTCACGACCGCGGATGTCGACGCTGGTGAGCGCCCCGGTCATCGCGTCGAAGCCGGTCGCGAAGACGATGGCGTCGACCTCGTACTCCTGGTCGCTGGTGCGGATGCCCGTGTCGGTGACCTCGACGAGCGGGGTCTGCTGGAGGTTGACGAGGGTGACGTTGTCGCGGTTGTAGGTCTCGTAGTAGCCGGAGTCCAGACACGGGCGCTTGGTGCCCACCGGGTACTCCGGGCAGAGGGCGTCCGCCGTCTTCTCGTCGTGGACGATCTCGTGGATCTTGCGGTGCACGAACCGTTTCGCCGTGTCGTTGGCCTCCTGGTCGATCGCGGTGTCGGTGAACGCCGCGAGCAGGTTGACGAGGCTCCCGCTCTCCCAGGCGCCCTCGAACGTCGCGTCGCGCTCCTCGTCACTCACCTCCGGGGCCGACTTCGTGGGTGCGGCGGTGGGGCCCCCGAAGGCGGACTCGCGCTGTTCCTGGCGGTACTCGCGGTAGCGCTGCTTCATCTCCTCCTGCTCGCCCGGCCGCAGCGGCCGGTTGCGCGCCGGCAGGCTGTAGGCGGGGGTGCGCTGGAAGACGGTGAGGGACTCGGCCTGCTGGGCGATGACGGGGATGGACTGGACCCCGGACGAGCCGGTGCCGACCAGCCCGACGCGTAGCCCGGTGAAGTCGACGCCCTCGTGGGGCCAGCGCGCGGTGTGGTAGCTCGGTCCGTGGAACGTCTGGATGCCGGGGATCTCGGGCAGCTTCGACGACGACAGGCAGCCGGTGGCCATGACGAGGTAGCGCGCCGTGACCGCCTCGCCGTACTCATTGCGCAGGAACCAGCGGTCGTCGTCCTCACGGAACGTCGCGGAGACGACCCGGGTGCGGAACTCGATGTCCTTGCGCAGGTCGAAGCGGTCGGCGACGAAACGGGCGTACCGGAGGATCTCCGGCTGGGTCGGGTAGCGCTCGGTCCACGGGTACGCCTGCTCCAGGTCGGGGGAGAAGGAGTACGAGGAGGAGAGGCTCTCGACGTCCACGCGCGCACCGGGGTAGCGGTTCCAATACCAGGTGCCGCCGACGTCGGTGCCGGCCTCGTAGACGACGGCGGACAGCCCCATCGCGCGGAGCGTGTGAAGCATGTGCATGCCGGAGAACCCAGCACCGACGATGACGGCGTCGACGGCACGGACCCCCTCCGAGCCTCCGGGGCCGGCGGAAGGGGCCCTGCCTTCGGGGCCGGGGGAAGGGCCGGAGCCGGCGGGTGCGGGGGAGGGGCGGGTGGGGTCGACCGGGTGAGCCGTGGACAGCGTTGTCCTCCTGGAGTCGTCCGGCGCCCCGAGCCTGCATCAGGGACCGGTCCGCGAACCGCCGGTCGAACCACCGCGACGGTGCGGAGATCGGTCCTACGTGACGACGCCCTCTCGCTCATACCGGGTGTCGGCGTCCCCTCGACCGTAGGATGCATTCTGCATCCGGGTCAAGGGGTTCCGGGCGCACCGGACGGCCGGAGTGCCACTGATGCGCCGCGTATGCGCCACCGACGCGCCACCGACGCGCGGCGGATCCGCCCGGAGGCTCAGGTCGCGGGCGCGTCCGGCCACAGCACGTGCTCGACGGCGTGCCGGTAGTCGACGTAGATCTGCCGGTAGCGCGCCAGGGCCCCGGGGTGGTCGTGGGCCTCGAGCCGCGCCAGCACCTCGGCGTACCCGGCCCGCCAGGGCTCCCAGACCTCGGGGTGGGCCGTCACCGACATCATCCGCACCGAGCGCAGGACGACGACGTCGAGCAGGGACTGGAGCTCGCGGTTGCCTCCGGCCATGACCACGATGGTGCTGAAGTCGGCGCCCGCGCTGCCGGCGACGAGACCGTCCCCGCGGTCGAGCGCCTCGGCATACTCCTCGTAGCGCCGGCGCAGCAGGGCCAGGTGCTCGGCGGTGAGGTTGTCCATGCCGCGCTCGAAGCCCGCGCAGGCCAGCAGCTCCATGACGTCGACGAGCTCCAGCGCCGACTTCTGGCTGAGCTGCGCGACCTTGCGGGTGCGGTTGGGGGAGACGTCGACGAGCCCCTCGGCGGCGAGCTGGGCGATGGCCTCCCGTACGGGCGTGATGCTCACCCCGAGACGGGCGGCCAGCTCGGCGTCCTTGAGGATGCTGCCCGGGGGCAGCTCGCCCGCCGTGATCTCGTCGCGCAGGCGCTGGGCCACCGCGCGGCTGCGCGTCTGCGGCACCTCGAACTGCGGCACGAGAGCCCTTTCCGACCGGACCGGGACGGTTGTCACCGGGGGTGAGGCATCTTCTCGCATCCCCGGCCTCGGGTGCTCCGGCATAACGTAGATCGCAGGTTCATATAATGGACAGTTATGCGACCTTCGCGACCTCGGACGGAGACTGAACAGGTGTCCGACTCCACCACGGCGGCCCCCGCGCGCCCGCATCGACAGGCCGGCAAGGCGACCGGGGCCTGGGCCGACGGCGACCGGACGCCGCTGAACCACAACGAGGAGTTCAAGCAGGCGGACGACGGCCTCAACGTGCGTCAGCGCATCGTCGACGACTACGCGCAGCACGGCTTCTCCTCCATCGCCGGGGACGACCTGCGCGGCCGGATGCGCTGGTGGGGGCTCTACACGCAGCGCCGCCCGGGTATCGACGGCGGCAAGACCGCGACCCTCGACCCCAGCGAGCTGGACGACGAGTTCTTCATGCTGCGCATCCGCAGCGACGGCGGCGCACTGTCCGGGGAGCAGCTGCGGGTCATCGCCGGGGTCAGCCAGGACTTCGCGCGCGGCACCGCCGACATCACCGACCGCCAGAACATCCAGCTGCACTGGATCCGCATCGAGGACGTCCCCGCGATCTGGGAGCGGCTCGAGTCGGTCGGGCTGATGACGACGCAGGCCTGTGGTGACACCCCGCGCGTCATCGTCGGCTCGCCCGTCGCCGGCATCGCCGCCGACGAGATCCTCGACGGCACACCGGCGTTGGAGATCATCCGCGACCGCTACATCGGGTCGCCGGAGTTCTCCAACCTGCCGCGCAAGTTCAAGACGGCCATCTCCGGGTCGCCGAGCCTGGATGTCGCCCACGAGGCCAACGACATCTCCTTCGTCGGGGTCGTCCACCCCGAGCTCGGCCCGGGCTTCGACGTCTGGGTCGGCGGCGGTCTGTCCACCAACCCGATGTTCGCGCAACGGCTCGGTGTGTGGGTGAGCCTCGAGGAGGTGCCCGAGGTCTGGGTCGGCGTCGTGTCGATCTTCCGCGACCACGGCTACCGGCGGCTGCGCAACCGCGCCCGGCTGAAGTTCCTCATGGCCGACTGGGGCCCGGAGAAGTTCCGGGAGGTCCTCGAGAAGGACTACCTCGGACGGGCGCTCTTCGACGGGCCCGCCCCCACCCCCGTGCCCGGCCACCGCCGCGACCACCTGGGGGTCCACGAACAGCATGACGGGCTGCGCTGGGTCGGCGTGGCCCCCGTCGCCGGACGGGTCAGCGGTGAGGTCCTCGCCACGGTCGCCGACCTCGGGGTCCGGTATGCCTCGGGCCGCGTGCGGCTCACGGCCCACCAGAAGCTCCTCGTGCTCGACGTGCCCGCGGACCAGGTCGCGGCGCTCGAGGCGGGGCTCGAGGAGGTCGGGCTGTCGAGCCGGCCCACCGAGTTCCGCCGCGGGGTCCTCGCCTGCACCGGCATCGAGTTCTGCAAGCTCGCCCTCGTCGAGACCAAGGCGCGCGCCCGCACCGTCGTCGAGGAGCTCGAGCGCCGGATGCCGGACTGGGACGCACCGCTGACGATCCACGTGAACGGCTGCCCCAACTCGTGCGCCCGCTTCCAGGTGGCCGACGTCGGCCTCAAGGGGCTCGTCATGACCGACGAGAACGGGGAGAGCGTGGAGGGCTTCCAGGTGCACCTCGGCGGCAGCCTGGGGGACGACCCTCAGCTCGCGCGCAAGACCCGGCAGCTGCGGGTGACCGCTGAGGAGGTGCCCGACTACGTCGAGCGGCTCGGCCGGCGCTACCTCGACCAGCGGAGCGGCGAAGACGAGAGCTTCGCCGGCTGGGCGCGTCGGGCCGACGAGGAGGCCCTGCGATGAGCGAGGCCCGCGCGGCCACTCCCGTGCACTGCCCGTTCTGCGGCGACGAGGACCTGCGGCCGGTCGAGGACGACGCCGCTGCGTGGTCCTGCCGCTCCTGTGCCCACGTCTTCACCGTGTCGCTGCTGCGCATCGACCACGCCGCTATCCCCGCCAACCGCGTCCCGTCAGGAGGTCAGTCATGACCACGGTCACGACCACCCGCTCCGCCGACGAGCTGCGGGCTCTCGCCGCCGCCGGTGCGGCCGAGGTGGGGGAGACCGGCACCGGGGCGGGCCCTGACGCATACGAGCAGCGCGTCGAGACCGCGCGCCGGGCCCTGCTCTGGGCCGCCGAGACGTTCGGGGCCGACCTCACGGTCGCCAGCTCGATGGGCGACGAGGTGCTCGTGCATCTCGTGGGCACGACGCTCGACGGGGCCGACGTCTTCTTCCTCGACACCGGCTACCACTTCGCCGAGACCCTCGGCACGCGGGACGCCTACGCCGCGATGCTGCCGATCCGCCTGCGCACGGTGCTGCCCCTCACCACGGTCGCGGAGCAGGACGCCGAGTACGGCCCCCGGCTGCACGACCGCAACCCCGACCAGTGCTGTGCGATGCGCAAGGTCGAGCCGCTGGAGCGGGCCCTCTCGGGCCACCCCGCCTGGGTGACCGGTATGCGTCGGGAGGACGCTCCTACCCGCACCGACATCGGCGTCGTCGCCTTCGACGAGCGCCGCGACATGGTCAAGCTCAACCCCCTCGCCGCCTGGACCGCCGATGACGTCGAGCGCTACACGCGTGAGCACGGGGTGTTCGAGAACCCGCTGCGGCAGGTCGGGTTCGCCTCCATCGGGTGCGCGCCGTGCACCCGTCCCGTCGCCGACGGGGAAGACCCCCGCGCGGGCCGCTGGTCGGGCCGTGCCAAGACCGAATGCGGGTTGCACACATGACCGCTCTGGCCGACCGCCCCGTCGCCGCTCCGGACCGACGGTCCATCGCCACCGTGACCAGCCGCGACGTCCCCGACGCCCTGACCCTCGACCATCTCGACCACCTCGAGGCGGAGGCCATCCACATCTTCCGCGAGGTGGCGGGCGAGTTCGAGCGGCCCGTGGTGCTGTTCAGCGGGGGCAAGGACTCCGTCGTCATGCTCCACCTGGCGCTCAAGGCGTTCGCCCCGGCCAGCCCGCCCTTCGCGCTCCTCCACGTCGACACCGGTCACAACTTCCCGGAGGTCCTCGACTACCGCGACGAGACCGTCGCGCGCCTCGGGCTGCGCCTCGTCGTCGCCCACGTGCAGGACTACATCGACGACGGCCGGCTGCGCGACCGCCCCGACGGCACCCGCAACCCCCTGCAGACCGTGCCGCTCCTCGACGCCATCGAGTCGCACCGGTTCGACGCCGTCTTCGGCGGCGGCCGTCGCGACGAGGAGAAGGCCCGCGCGAAGGAGCGGGTGTTCAGCCTGCGCGACGCGTTCGGTGCGTGGGACCCACGGCGCCAGCGGCCCGAGCTCTGGGAGCTCTACAACGGTCGCCACGCGCCGGGTGAGCACGTCCGGGTGTTCCCCCTGTCGAACTGGACCGAGCTCGACGTCTGGCGCTACATCGAGCGCGAGCGCATCGAGCTGCCCGCGCTCTACTACGCCCACGAGCGCGAGGTGTTCCAGCGCGACGGCATGTGGCTCACGGCGGGCGGCTGGGGGGGCCCGCGCCCCACCGAGCCGCTCGAGACCCGCACCGTGCGCTACCGCACGGTCGGTGACATGAGCTGCACCGGGGCCGTCGAGTCCACCGCCTACGACACCGCGGAGGTCATCGTCGAGCTCGCCGCGTCCCGGCTGACCGAGCGCGGGGCCACGCGGGCCGACGACCGGATGTCGGAGGCCGCCATGGAGGACCGGAAGAAACAGGGCTACTTCTGATGCCGCTCGCCCCCTCGGCGTCCGACCTCTCGCCCGCCCGCGGCTCGGGCACCCCCCGGCACGACCTGCTCCGGCTGGCCACCGCCGGGAGCGTCGACGACGGCAAGTCCACGCTCGTCGGCCGCCTCCTCCACGACACCCGGTCGGTCCTCGCCGACCAGCTCGCCGCCGTCGAGCGGGCGAGCCGCGACCGCGGGCTCGACACGACCGACCTCGCCCTGCTGACCGACGGTCTGCGGGCCGAGCGCGAGCAGGGCATCACCATCGACGTCGCCTACCGCTACTTCTCGACGGCCACGCGCTCGTTCGTCCTGGCCGACACCCCCGGACACGTCCAGTACACACGCAACATGGTGACCGGCGCGTCGACCGCCGAGCTCGCCCTCATCCTCGTGGACGCCCGTCACGGCGTCGTGGAGCAGACCCGCCGACACCTCGCGGTCACCGGTCTGCTGGGCGTGCGGCACGTCGCCCTGGCCGTCAACAAGATGGACCTCGTCGGCTGGGACCGGAGGGTGTTCGACCGGCACGTCGACGAGTTCGTCTCGCTCGCAGCCGGTTTCGGCATCGAGGACGTGCAGGCGGTGCCCGTCTCGGCGCTGAACGGCGACAACGTCGTCGACCGCTCCACCCACGCGGAGTGGTACGACGGTCCGACGCTCCTCGAGCACCTCGAGGCGGTGCCGGTCGGCACCGACCCGTCCACCCAGCCGCTGCGGATGCCGGTGCAGTACGTCATCCGGCCGCGGAGCGCCGAGCACCCCGACTACCGCGGGTACGCCGGCCGGCTGGCGTCCGGGGTCGTGCGCCCGGGAGACGCCGTGGTCGTGCTCCCCGCCGGGCTGCACACGACGGTCGTCGGCATCGACCGCGCCGCCACGCCGGGGGAGCCGGGCCGGCCCGACGAGCACGACATCGCCTTCGCTCCCCAGTCGGTCGTCCTGCGGCTCGCCGACCAGATCGACGTCTCCCGGGGTGACCTCGTGGCCGCCGCCGCCGACGCCCCCGCCGTCGTCTCCGAGGTCACGGGCACGGTGGCCGTCCTCTCCGACCGGCCGCTGCGGGCCCGCGACCGGGTCCTCGTGCGGGTCGGCACCCGCGGCGTGCGCGGGCTCGTCACCGAGCTCGTCGACGAGCTGCACATCGCGACGCTGGAGCGTGGCCCGGCGCCGGAATCGTTGCCACTCAACGGGATCGGCCGGATCCGCGTCCGGCTCGCCGAGCCCGTGCCGCTCGACGACTACAGTGACCTGCGTCGCACGGGTGCGTTCCTGCTCGTCGACGAGGCGGACGGGACGACCCTCGCGGCCGGCATGGCCGAGCTCCCCGCGCGGGGGCCCGACCAGGTCTGACCCGCCGGAACCACCCAGCCGGCGTCCGCACCCCGCCCACCTCCAGGAGCCGCGCGTGGTCCCGTCACACGCCTACCCCACCAGCCTGCGGCTGGAGGGTCGACGCGTCCTCGTCGTCGGCGGGGGAGCCGTCGCCGCCCGGCGGGTGACGGCGCTCCTCGAGGCGGGCGCCGTCGTCGACGTCGTCGCGCCGGACGCCGGCGAGCCGATGCGGGCGCACGCCGACGCGGGCCGGGTGCGCTGGCGGCAGCGGCCCTTCCGTCCACGTGACGTCCTCGAGCCCGGGCCGGCGTGGCTGGTGCACGCCGCGACGGGCCGGCCGGAGGTCAACGCCGCCGTCGCCGGGGCGGCGGAGGACGCGCGGGTCTGGTGCGTGCGGGCCGACGACGCGGATGCCTCCACCGCCTGGACCCCGGCCGTGGCGCGGGGTGCCGCAGGGACGCCGTCGGAGGGGGTGACGGTCGCGGTCAGCGGCGGGGGCGACCCCCGGCGGGCCACCGCGGTGCGCGACGCGGTGCTGGCCGGACTCGACAGCGGGCTGTTGCCGGTGCGCCGCCGGCGCGCGAGCACGCCCCGGCAGGCTGACCCCGGCATCGGGGTGGGGGAGGTGCGGGTCGGCCGCGTGGCCCTCGTGGGCGGCGGACCGGGTCACCCGGGCCTCATCACCGTGCGCGGGCGGCAGCTCATCGGCGCGGCCGACGTGATCGTCACCGACCGGCTCGGCCCGCGCGACCTGCTCCACCTCGTCGGCCCCGACGTGGAGGTCGTCGACGTGGGCAAGACCCCCGGCCACCACCCCATCCAGCAGAGCCGCATCAACGAGATCCTCGTCGAGCACGCCCTCGCCGGGCGCGACGTCGTGCGGCTGAAGGGCGGGGACCCCTTCGTGCTCGGACGCGGCGGCGAGGAGGCGCTGCACTGCGCCGCCCACGGGGTGCCCGTCGAGGTGGTTCCGGGCGTCACGTCGGCGGTGTCCGTGCCGGCCGCCGCCGGGATCCCGGTGACCCACCGGGGGATCACGGCGTCCTTCGTCGTGGCGTCGGCGCACGACGGTGCCGCGGCGCTCGACGCCCTGCGCGACGCGCCCGTCACCTCGACCGTCGTCCTGCTCATGGGGGTGACGGCTCTGGCGGACACGGCCCGGCGCCTCGTCGCCTCGGGACGCCCGCCGACGACCCCGGTGGCCATCGTCGAGAGCGGCTGGACCCCGGCCCAGCGGACCACGGTCACAACGCTCGCCGAGGCCGCCGAGACGGCCGAGCGCGAGGGGGTGCGCTCGCCCGCGGTCGTCGTCGTCGGCGAGGTCGTCCGCGTGCGCGAGCAGGTGGGCGACCTCGTGCCGCCCGAGCTGCTGGCCGCCGCGGCGCCCAGTCTCGTGCTCCTCGCCCACGGCTCACCCGACCCCCGGCACGCCAAGGGGATCGAGGCCGTGGCCGAGCTCGTCCGGCAGCGGTGGCCGGGCCAGGTCCACGCGGCATACCTCGACCATCACCCGCCGTCCGCCGCCGAGGTCGCGGGCCGGGTCCAGCGCGGGGTTGTCGTGCCCCTGCTGCTGACGACGGCGTACCACGTCAAGCACGACGTGCCGGCGGCGGCTGCGGCCATGTCGGCCGGCGACCGGGGCCCGTTCCCCGTGGCGGCGGCCCTGGGCCCCGACCCGCTGCTCTTCGCCGCCGCCGAGGAACTGGTGGCGCGAGCCGGGCTGCGCCCCGACCCCCGCACCGGTGTCGTCCTGTTCGCCGGGGGATCCTCTGACCGGGGGGCGATCGCCGCGATCGGCGACGCCGCCGCCCCGGGCCGGGAGGGCTGGGGCCCGTGGACGGTCGCCGCCCTCGCCGGTGGCGACGACATCGCCGCCGTCGTGGCTCGCCTGCGGGAGGGCGGGTGCGAGCGGGTGCTCGTCGTCACCTACATGGTCGCCGCCGGGGTCCTGCGCGACCGGATGGCGGAACACGCCGTGGCGGCGGGCGCGGAGGTCGTGCCGGGGACCCTCGGCGAGACCGACGCCCTCGCGCGGCTCGTCGTGCAGCGGGCGGAGGCGGCGCTGGCGCCCGGATAGCCTGCGGCCATGAGCGACCCCGAGGTCCACCCCTGGCTCCGTGTGGCGCAGGAGGGCCCCGTCCTCACGGTCACGCTGGCCAACGCCGCCGAGCGCAACGCGCAGGTGCCGTCGTTGTGGCGGGCGCTGGCCCGGGTCGGTGGGTCGGTCGGCCCCGACGTGCGGGTCGTGCTGCTGCGGGGGGAGGGCGCGTCCTTCTCCGCCGGGCTGCACCGCAGCATGCTCGTGCCCGGGGGTATGCCGGGTGAGCCGGAGCTGCTGCGCCTCGTCGCCGAGAGCGGCGGGGCGGCGGAGCTCGACGACCTCATCGCGTCCTTCCAAGGCGGGTTCACCGTGTGGCGCGAGCTGCCGGCGGTCGTCGTCGCGGTGGTGCAGGGTCACGCGATCGGGGCCGGGTTCCAGCTCGCCCTCGCCGCCGACCTGCGGCTCGTCGCCGACGACGTACAGATGGCGATGCGTGAGACGAGCCTCGGCCTGGTTCCGGACCTCGGGGGTACCGGCCCGCTGGTGCGGCTCGTCGGCTACGCCCGGGCACTGGAGATCTGCGCGACCGGGCGGTTCGTCGGCGCGCGCGAGGCGGTGGCGACGGGGCTCGCCACGGCCGCGGTGCCTCGGGCCGACCTCGAGCAGGCGGCCGAGGACCTCGTGGCGGCGCTGCTGGCGGCCCCCGAGGCGGCGCTGCACGAGCTGAAGCCGCTGCTGCGCGACGTGGCCGACGCCACGCCGGCCGAGGCGATGGCGTCCGAGCGGGCTGCGCAGGTGCGGCTGCTGGCCCGGATGGCCGGCGCCGGGGCTGTCGGTGGGGCTGTCGGTGGGGCTGTCGGTGGGGCTGTCGGTGGGCCGGAATACCGTCGCCGAGAGGGACGTTGAGCGAGCCGACGGAGGTGGTGCAGGCGTGAGTATGTCGGGCTGGATGGTCATGCGCTCGATGACGCGTGACTCCGACGTCGTCGGACGCGGGCTGACCCCGGGCACGACCCGGCGGGTGCTGTCCTACGCGCGTCCGTTCCTGCGGCCGATCGTCGTCTTCCTTGTCATCGTCGTCGTCGACGCGTTCGTCATGGTCGCGGTGCCGCTGCTGCTGAAGAACATCGTCGACGAAGGCGTCACCCCCAAGGACTCCGGGGTGGTGATCCGGCTGTCGCTCGTCGTCGCGGCCCTGTCCGTCGTCGACGCCGTGCTGACGCTGCTGCAACGGTGGTACTCCTCGCGCATCGGCGAGGGCCTCATCTACGACCTGCGCACCGAGGTCTTCTCCCACGTGCTGCGCCAGCCCATCGCCTTCTTCACGCGCGCCCAGACGGGGTCCCTCGTCAGCCGGCTCAACTCCGACGTCATCGGGGCGCAGTCGGCCTTCACGTCGGTGCTCTCCAGCGTGGTCAGCAACGCCGTGTCCCTGGTACTCATCGTGGCCGCCATGGCCACGCTGTCGTGGCAGCTCACCCTCGGCGCCCTCGTGCTCGTGCCGTTCTTCATCCTGCCGGCGCGGGTCATGGGCCGGCGGCTGGCCGGCCTGTCCACCCTCCAGATGAACCTCAACGCCGACATGGGCAGCCGCATGACCGAGCGGTTCAACGTCGCCGGCGCCCTGCTCGTCAAGCTGTTCGGCAACCCCTCACGCGAGGACCGGGAGTACGCCGAGCGGGCCGCCAAGGTCCGTGACGCCGGGGTCCGGATCGCTCTCAACCGCACCGTCTTCATGGTCGCGCTCGGCCTCGTGGCCGCGCTGGCGACGGCCATGGTCTACGGCTTCGGCGGCGTCATGGCGGTCAACGGGACGCTCACCGTCGGCACGCTGCTCGCGCTCGCGGCCCTGCTGGCGCGCCTGTATGCGCCGCTCACCGCCATCTCCAACGTCCGGGTCGACATCATGACGGCGCTCGTGTCGTTCGAGCGCGTCTTCGAGGTGCTCGACCTGCAGCCGCTCGTCACCGAGAAGCCGGACGCTCGCCGCCTGCCCGACGGTCCGCTCGGGGTCGATGTCGACCACGTGTCGTTCCGTTACCCCTCGGCCGACGAGGTGTCGCTGGCGTCCCTCGAGTCGACGTCCTCCGGCGACCGCGGTGCGGGGGAGGCCGTCATCCACGACGTCAGCTTCCGCGTCGAGCCGGGCACCCTGGTGGCCCTCGTCGGCCCGTCCGGGGCCGGCAAGACGACCCTGACGGCGCTGGTCTCCCGGCTCTACGACCCGGAGTCCGGCGCCGTGCGGGCCGGCGGCGTCGACCTGCGCGACGTGACGATGGAGTCGTTGCACGACGCGATCGGCGTCGTCACGCAGGACGCCCACCTGTTCCACGACACGATCCGCGCCAACCTCGCCTACGTCCGGCCCGAGGCGAGCGAGGCGGAGATGCGGTCGGCGCTGGGCGCCGCCCAGGTGCTCCGGCTCGTCGAGAGCCTGCCCGAGGGCCTGGACACCGTCGTCGGTGACCGCGGACACCGCCTGTCCGGCGGCGAGAAGCAGCGCCTGGCCATCGCCCGACTCCTGCTCAAGGGCCCGCGGGTCGTCGTCCTCGACGAGGCCACGGCCCACCTCGACTCCGAGTCGGAGGCCGCCGTGCAGCGGGCCCTCGACGCCGCCCTCGCCGGGCGCACCTCACTGGTCATCGCCCACCGGCTGTCCACCGTGCGCGGCGCCGACGAGATCCTCGTCGTCGACGACGGTCGCATTATCGAGCGGGGCCGCCACGCCGAGCTGCTCGCCCGGCGTGGTCTCTACGCCGACCTCTACGAGACGCAGTTCGCCACCGAGACCGAGCTGGCCGCGCCCGTCGGGGGCTGACGGCCACAGTCGGGGCTGACGGCCACAGATCAGAGCCGGCGCAGGCCCTCGAGGGCCTGGCTACCCGTCCTCCTCGTCCCAGATGCGCACCTTGCGAGCCTTGGCGGGCACGGGTGCCGGTCGGCGCACCCGGCCGTCGGTCGACTGGTCCCCGGAGGGGTCTACGCCGGTCCCCGGGTGTCTGGCGCCCCCTGGCCGGCCGGTCCGGTCGACCCCCTCGAGCCCGTCGACCCCCTCGAGCCCGTCGACCCCCTCGAGCCCACCGACCCCATCGACCGGCTCATCCTCCTCGGCGGCGGCCACCCGCAGGCGGTAGCCGACGAGCACGAAGCCGAACACCGACGTCAGCCACCACTGGAACGCGTAGGCCTGGTGCGGGCCGAGGTCGGTGTCGGGCGCAGCGAGCGGGGTAGGACGCGCCGGGACGCCGGCGGGCGTCGCCTCCGACTGCAGGACGAGGTAGCCGTCGAGCAGCCGCCCTCCGGTCTCCTCCTGCGCCTGGGCCACCGAGATGCTCGCCAGCTGGCCCGCCGGGAGATCCTTCCCGAGGTCGGCCTCCCCGGCCCGGAGCCAGCCCTGCACGGTGACCTCACCGCCTGGGGCGGGCGGGACGCTCGGCAGCTGCGACGCGGAGTCGGCGTTCTGCACCCACCCGCGGTCGACGAGCAGACGCTGCCCGTTCAGCGTGCCCTCGAGGTCGAGCGGCACGAGCACCTCCAGCCCCGGCGTGCCGTCGAGCGCACGGTTGCGCACGAGCAGCTGCTGCGCGGGGGCATACCGGCCGGTGGTCGTCACCCGCAGCCATTGGTCGTCCTCGCCGAGGGGGAGGCGGCCGGCGACGGTGCTGAGGTCGACGGGCGCGGCGGTGTAGTGGTCGGTGACCGCGGCGGCTCTGACCTGCTTGTCCTCGTAGCGCCCCCACTGCCAGCGGCCGAGCAGGACGCACACGACAGCGAAGGCGATGGCGAGGCCGATGCCCCCCAGCATCCGTCGCGTGAGAAGCGCCCTGACCACCTCCTCACGCTACCTTCCGGCGCCGACGCGAACACCGGGCGTCGGCGGCATACAGTGGAGCGGTGACCGCCCTCCCGCTGCCCCGGCTGCGCCCCCCGGCGCCCGCGGGCGCTCCGGAGGGCACCGTGGGCCTGCCGGACCAGTTCGGGCGCGTGGCTCGCGACCTGCGGGTGTCCGTGACCGACCGGTGCAACCTGCGGTGCACCTACTGCATGCCCGCCGAGGGCCTGCCGTGGATGCCCAAGACGGAGATGCTCACCGACGAGGAGCTGCTGCGCGTCATCGGCGTCTTCGTCGGGCTCGGCGTGCGCCAGGTGCGCCTGACGGGCGGCGAGCCGCTGCTGCGCCGCTCCATCGTCGAGGTCGTGGCCGGCATCGCCGCGCTCGCCCCCCGGCCCCAGATCGCCATGACGACCAACGGCGTGGGCCTGGAGCGGGTGGCCGGCGCCCTCGCCGATGCCGGGCTCGACCGCGTCAACGTCAGCCTCGACACCATCGACGGCGAGACCTTCACCCGGCTGACCCGTCGCGACCGGCTCGTCGACGTGGAGAAGGGGCTGGCCGCGGCCGCTGAGGCCGGGCTGACCCCCGTGAAGGTGAACGCCGTCGCGATGCGCGGCATCAACGACGAGGCGGTCGCCGACGTGCTGCGCTGGTGCCTCGACCGCGGGTACGAGCTGCGGTTCATCGAGCAGATGCCACTGGACGCCCAGCACGGCTGGGACCGCGCCGAGATGGTGGGCGCCGACGAGCTGCGCGCCCGGCTCGCGGAGCGGTTCACCCTCACCCCGGTGCCGGGCCGCGGCAGTGCCCCGGCCGAGCGGTTCCTCGTCGACGGCGGACCGGCCACGGTCGGCATCATCGCCAGCGTCTCGGAGCCGTTCTGCGCCGCCTGCGACCGCACCCGGCTCACCGCGGACGGGCAGGTGCGCAACTGCCTGTTCTCCGAACGCGAGACCGACCTGCGCGGTCCGCTGCGCGACGGTGCCACCGACGCCGAGCTCGCCCGCCTCGTGCAGGGCGAGATGTGGGCCAAGCGGCGCGGTCACGGCATCGGCGACCCCGGCTTCCGTCAGCCCGACCGCCCGATGTCGAGCATCGGCGGCTGAACCACCCGGCAGCCTGCACGGTGGTTGTTACCCCTGCGGAGGGGTGAAAACGACCGCCATCATGTGCGGGGCCGGACGCCGACAAGGCACCCCGGGCGGCGACACGGGTGTGGCGTGCCGCGCCAGCCCCGGCTCCGGAGCACGGCGACGAGCTCCGCGGCGAGCGCGCAGGTGGCCACCGTGACGTCCGGCCAGAAGGCGCGCACCGTGAGCCAGCCGCTCGTCGCGCTGCGGCGGTCCCGCCGTCCGTCGGCCATCCGCTCGGCGCGGCCCTCGTGGCCCAGGCGGCCGTCCAGCTCCACGAGCAGGCGCTGGGCGCGGTACCCCACGTCGTGCCTCGACCGGCGTCCGACCTCCGTCGACAGCTGCCGCTCGCCCACGGGCAGCCCGTGGGCGCGCTCCACGTCTCGCACGAAGCGCACCTCCATCGAACTCTCGGCGCCTCCGGCCACGTCGGACAACACGGTGGTGAGCAGGGCTCGCCGCCCGTGCTTCGGCCGAACCGCCAGCCGTCGCAACAGGAGCGACTCCTCGGTCAGCCCTCGTTGGAACGCCCGGCCCAGGACGGCGAACATCTGGTCGACGGTGTCCCTCTCCGCCAGGTCGAGCACGGTCTCGTCGACGGTGGTGAGCCACGGCCACCGCAGGGGGTCGACCCGCTCGTTCAACCGGCGCAGGCGCCGAACGACGCAGCCCGCCGGCGCCCGTACGGCGAAGTCGGCCGGCACGAGCAGCTCCACCCGACGTGGCGGGGCGGGGATCAGGCCCCAGCGGTATGCCGCGGTGTCGTGCGACCACGCGGCGTCGGGTCCGCACGCCAGGTGTCCGGCGAGCGCTGTCGTCCAGAAGTCGTCTCGGCCCGGCTGGGTCTGGAAGACGCCCCGGTGCACCCGGGTCCAGCGCCCCCGGAGCCGAACCTCGACGGCTTTCGGCGACAGTCCCGAGGCGAGGCACTGACGCCGGGTGACGAGCCCCCGCTGTTCGAGGGCGACGGCGGTCAGCTCGGACGGGGTGGTCGGTGTCGGAGGTGCGCCCGGGGTCGGCCCGCCCGCCCAGTCGTCCATCGACCCAGGGTGCCTGGCCGCGACGTCATGGCCGCTCGTTCTCCACAGGGCCGAGGTCCACGGTGCTTTCAACCCCCCAGAGGGGGTGAGAAGCACCGTGCCGAGGTCTCACGGGCGTGTGGGGAGCCGGTCAGCCGTGGACGGTCTCGTCGAGGTCGGCCACGGGGATGGTGTCCTTGAGGAAGCCGCGGACACCGAGGAACTGGCCGAGCGTCGGGGTATGCGCGTCACAGGCGAGCCAGACCTTGCGCCGGTCCGGCGTGTGGAGCGTGGGATTGTTCCACAGGAGCGCCTGGGTGGCCGGCAGACGGCACCCCTTCGCACTACAGACGAGCGGCGCGGAGCCCTCAGTCGACGATGTGGCCATGGATGGTGCGGTCCGGCTCGTCGGCCGCGGAGCGGTCCAGGGCGCGGACCTCGACAGGCTCCTGACCCACGGGCGCCACCTCGTCGCCGGCGCGGGGGCGCACGGCGTTGGCCATGACCACCGCGAAGTAGGGCAGGACCACGGCGGCGGCCACGAGCGTCCAGCGCAGCCACCCGGAGGCGACGATGGCGAGGAGCGTGCAGACCACGCGGAAGGCCATCGTCGCGAGGTAGCGGCGCATCCGCTGGGCCTGCTCCTCGGCCGCCGACTGCGGTGCGCTCGTCACCGACTGGACGGGGTGCAGGGGCATACCGTGTGCGTCCTGCGGACCGTCCTGGTGCTTCACCACCACAGCCTACGTCGCCCCTGCGACACCGGCCGGGCGGCGTGACCCGCGCCTCACCGGCAGCCTCACCCGTGGCCGCTCAAGCCCCGCCGACCGCCCCGCCGCCCGCCCCGCCCACCGCGTCGTGGGCCGCCACGACCGCGGCGTTGAGCCGGTACCCCCGCTTGACCACCGTGCTCACGAGCCCCGGCTCCCCCACGGCGGCGCGCAGCCGGCTCATGGCCACCTCGAGCGTATGCGCGTCGCTGCCGGCGGGCAGCACGGCCAGCAGGTCCGCCCGGGGCACGACAGGGTCGCCGGCGGCCAGCCGCCGGAACAGGGCCAGCGCGGTCGGGCCGAGCAGCACGTCGCGCCCGCCGATGGTGAGGGCCCGCCCTCGCAGCTCCATGACCCCGGCCACGCTGCGCAGCCGCAGCACCTGGTCCCTGCCGAGCCGGTCGCAGACGAGCCGGATGAGGGCGCCGAGCCGGTAGCGCTCGGGCACCACCGGTGTGACGCCGGCGTCGACGAGCGGTGCGGCGGTGACCGGTCCGACGGCCGCGGCCAGGACCGCCTCGGAGAACGCGTCGACGAGGTCGTCCCGGCGGCCCATCGCGGTGGCCGCCTCGAGCACGGCGGCGGCCCCCGGCGCACTGGTGAACGTGACGACGTCCAGCTGCCGGGAGCAGGCCGCGTCGATGAGTCGCGTCAGCCGGTCCCCGGCCTCCGGGCGCACCCACCGGTACGGCGTCACGGTGAGGACACGGTCGGCCACCTCGCCGAGGCGCGCGAGCTGGGCCTCGTCGGTGTAGCCGTGCAGCTGGACGGCCACACACCGGTAGTGCCGGCCCCGCCCGACGAGGTCGTCGACCATCTGCTGGGTCGACTCGTGCTGGGTGGCCTGCACGTGCTCCAGCCCGGCGGCGCGCACGGCCCCCAGCGCCTTGGGTCCACGGGCCATGACCTGCGCGTCGTCGAGCACCGTCGTCAGCGCGGTGGCCAGGTCGGCGGCGTCGGCCACCTCGAACCACCGCCGCATGCCGTAGCCCGTCGTCACGAGCACGACGTCGGGCCGGGCCTCCACGAGCGCCCACGTCTCGTCGACGAGCGCGTCGTCCTGGTGGTGGGGCGCGATCCGGAGCGCCGGCGCGTGCAGGACGTCGGCTCCCCGGCGCTCGAACGCGGAGATGAGGTCCTGCGACCGCCGGTCCGACGTCACCCCGATCCGGAAGCCGGTCAGGGGTCCCCGCGGGCTCAGGGTCGTCCCCAGGGACTGCGTGGACATCGGGTCGAGGCTAGCCAGAGGCCGTTTCGCGTCCATGTCCCACGTGTTAACGGCGTGCGACACCGCCTCACGCGGGCCACGAGGCAGTGTGAGGGGAACGTGAACCGGCCGTAACGCGGTGCGCCGTCCCCCGAAACGCCTCCCGGTCACGCTGGTCGGGTGAGCGCCACCCCCACCCTCACGCACTGTCCGTACTGCTCCCTGCAGTGCGGCGTCAGCATGGTCGCGGGCGACCGTCCGGCCACGCTCGAGCCGCAGGCCGACTTCCCGACCAACCTCGGCGGCCTCTGCTCCAAGGGCTGGAACGCGACCAGCCTGCTCGACCACCCCGAGCGGCTGCTCACCCCGCTGGTGCGCACGGTCCGCGGCGACCGCACGAGCCCCCTGCGCCCGGCCACCTGGGACGAGGCGCTCGGCCAGGTGGTCGACGCCATCCGTACGGCACAGCGCGACCACGGCCTCGACGCCGTCGGGTGCTTCGGGGGAGGGGGTCTGACCAACGAGAAGGCTTACGCCTTCGGCAAGTTCGCGCGGGTGGCCCTGCGCACGGCGATGATCGACTACAACGGCCGGTTCTGTATGTCGTCGGCCGCGACCGCCAGCAACCGTGCCTTCGGCATCGACCGCGGGCTGCCGTTCCCGCTCGCTGACATCGCCGAGGCCCAGGCCGTCCTCCTCGTCGGCTCCAACCCCGCCGCCACGATGCCGCCGGCCATGCAGTTCTTCGACGCCGGCCGCGCCGAGGGCGCCAAGCACATCGTCGTCGACCCGCGCCGCACCGCCACAGCGGCCGGCGCGAGCCTGCACCTCCAGCCCGTCCCCGGCACCGACCTGGCGCTCGCCAACGGGATGCTCCACCTGGCCGTCCGCGAGGGGTGGGTCGACACGGCCTACCTCGACCACCGCACGACGGGGTACGCGTCGGTGCGCGCCGGTGTCTCGGCCTACTGGCCCGACCGGGTCGAGCGGATCACGGGGGTGCCGGTCGCCGACCTCTACCGCGCGACCGCGTGGCTGGCCCAGGCCCCCTCGGCCATGATCCTCACGGCGCGGGGCGCGGAGCAGCACAGCCGCGGCACCGACACCGCGCAGGCCTTCCTCAACCTCGCCCTCGCGCTCGGCCTCCCCGGACGGCCGGCCTCCGGCTACGGCACGATCACCGGCCAGGGCAACGGCCAGGGGGGCCGGGAGCACGGCCAGAAGGCCGACCAGCTGCCCGGCTACCGCAAGCTGGCTGACCCCGCTGACCGGGCGCACGTGGCCGCGGTGTGGGGGATCGACCCCGACGAGCTGCCGCGTCCCGGCCTCTCCGCCTTCGAGATGCTCGACCGGCTCGGGACGCCCAGCGGCGTGCGGGCCCTCATCGTCATGGCGTCCAACATCGTCGTGTCGGCGCCCGACGCGGGCCGGGTGCGGCACCGAATCGGGGCCCTCGACCACCTCGTCGTGTCTGACATCTTCCGGTCCGAGACCGCCGAGCTGGCCGACGTCGTCCTCCCCACCGCCCAGTGGGCGGAGGAGGAGGGCACCATGACCAACCTCGAGGGCCGCGTCCTGCGCCGTCGCCGGGCGGTCCCGCCTCCCGAGGGGGTCGTCGACGACCTCACCGTCATCAAGCGGCTGGCCGACCGGCTCGGCCGTGGCGAGTCCTTCTCCGCCGACCCACGCACGGTGTTCGACGAGCTGCGCCGGGCCTCGGCCGGAGGTCTGGCCGACTACTCGGGCATCACCTACGAGCGCATCAGCGCCGAGCAGGGTGTGTTCTGGCCGTGTCCCGCCGAGGACCACCCGGGCACCCCCCGGCTCTTCGCCGACCGGTTCGCGACCCCCGACGGCCGCGCGCGGCTCATCCGGGTCGACTGGGCGCCGGCCGCCGAGACGCCCGACGCGGCCTACCCCGTCGTCCTGACGACCGGCCGGCTGATGGCGCAGTACCAGAGCGGCACCCAGACCCGTCGCGTCCCGGCCCTGGCCCAGGCGACCGCCCAGCCCGAGGCGCAGCTGCACCCCGACCTCGCGCGGTCCCTGCTCGTCGCCCAGGGTGACGTCGTCGAGCTGACGACACGGCGGGGGCGGGCGTCGTTCCGGGCCCGCATCGACGCCGATATCCGGCCCGACACCGTCTTCGTCCCCTTCCACTGGGGCGGGGTGTCGGCGGCCAACGCCCTCACCAACCCGGCGCTCGACCCGCTCTCACGGATGCCGGCGTTCAAGGCCTGCGCCGTTCGCGTCGCGCGGATCGGCTCCAGCGACGACCTCCACCTGCTCACCACCACCCCCGGGCGCGTCGGCGTGGACGCCGCCCACCACCAGCACCGCCCATCACGGAAGAAGGACCCCCGCATGATCACCACGAACGTCTTCCTCCAGGGGATCTATCCCTTCGAGGGCGCCGGCATGGACAAGCCGGTGCCCATCCACGCCGACCTCGTGCACGTCGTCCCCGACGGGGTGGTCGCCCAGGCGCTGTACTTCCGCGGCGGCAACACCACCGACGAGCTGGTGACCGTCGTCCTCATGCGCGACGGGATCCCGATGCGCTACTTCCCGATCGGCGCCAAGGGCGACGTGCACGTGGCCCTGCGGGTCGTCGAGGACATCGACTCCGGATCGGTGGTCGAGCTGCACCTCGTCGCGCCGAGCACGGCCCAGGGCATGGTCGTGCTCGACCTGGGGATGGTGGAGCACTGATGACGGCCCTGGCTGACCGGCCCACGCAGACGGGCCGCGACCCGCGCGGGCGGCTGCGGCTCGTCGTCGTCGGCAACGGCATGGCGGGGGCCCGCACCGTCGAGGAGATCCTGTCGCGCGGGGGCGCCGAGCAGTTCGCCATCACGATGTTCGGCGACGAGCCCTACGGCAACTACAACCGGATCCTGCTGAGCCACGTGCTCTCCGGTGAGGAGACCGACGAGGACATCTTCCTCAACAGCCTCGACTGGTACGCCGACAACGACATCACCCTGTATGCCGGGGTGCGGGTCACCCGGGTCGACCGCTTCGCCAAGGTGGTCTTCTCCGACGACGGGCGCACGACGCCCTACGACAAGCTCATCCTCGCCACCGGCAGCCGGCCGTTCATGCCGAAGATGGAGGGGATGTACCTCCCGGGGTCTCGCGGGGCCGAGTCCGGGCTGATCCCCGGCGTCTTCGCGTTCCGGACGCTGGACGACACCCGACGGATGGTCGAGTACGCGAAGCACGACGACCATCACAGGGCCGTCGTCGTGGGGGGCGGGCTCCTCGGCCTGGAGGCGGCCCGCGGGCTGCAGAGCTACGGGCTCTCGGTCGACGTCGTGCACTCGGCGCAGCACCTCATGAACGCGCAGATGGGCGCCCAGGGCGGCGACGTCCTCCTCAAGAGCCTCGAGCGGCTGGGGTTCACCGTGCACGTCGGTACGCATACGACCGGGGTGCTCGGCGGCGACAAGATGCGCGGTGTCACGCTCAAGGACGGCACCGAGATCCCGTGCGACCTCATGGTCGTCGCGGCCGGGGTGCGCCCCAACACCGATGTCGCCATGACGAGCGGCTTCACCGTCGAGCGGGCCATCGTCGTCGACGACCAGATGCACACCCTCGACGACGACGACGTCTACGCCGTGGGCGAGTGCGCCCAGCACCGCGGTCAGGTCTACGGTCTTGTGGCTCCACTGTGGGAGCAGGCCGTCGTCCTCGCCGACGGGATCACGGGGGCCGACGACACCGCCGCCTACATGGGGTCGCGCACCGCCACGAAGCTCAAGGTCGCGGGCGTCGAGGTGGCCTCCATGGGCGTCACCGGGCCGGAGCGCGACACCGACGAGCACATCGTCTACTCGGAGCCGAGCACGGGCACCTTCAAGTCGATCGTCATCCGCGACGGCCGGATCATCGGCGCGACCCTGCTGGGCGACAGTCGCAAGGTGGCCTTCCTCCAGCAGGCGTTCGACCGCGGGCTGCCGCTTCCCGAAGCCCGGGCCGAGCTGCTCTTCGACCTCGGCGGGCCGGCCGAGGAGGTCGGGGTCGCCGAGCTCGCCGACGACGCCCAGGTCTGCAACTGCAACGGCGTCAGCAAGGGCACCATCTGCGGCGCGGTGGCGTCCGGCATCAAGACCGTGTCCGGGGTCATGGACAGGACCCGCGCCGGCAAGGGGTGCGGGTCGTGCAAGAGCCTCGTGGCGCAGCTGGTCGAGTACGCCGCGGGCGGCGCCGTGGAGGAGGACCCGGCCGTGCACTACTACGTGCCCGGGATCCCCATGGACAAGCCGGCGCTCATGGCCGCCATCCGAGAGCTCGACCTGCGTTCGCCCTCCTCGGTCTTCGCGGCCCTCGCCCCGGAGGGCGCCGAGGACGCCACGTCGAAGATGGGTCTGGCCTCGTTGCTGAAGATGATGTGGGGCGAGGGCATGGAGGACGAGCGGGGCGCCCGCTTCGTCAACGACCGGGTGCACGCCAACATCCAGAAGGACGGCACCTTCTCGGTCGTCCCGCAGATGCGCGGCGGGGTGACCACCCCGCAGCAGCTGCGCCGCATCGCCGACGTCGCCGACAAGTACCAGGTGCCCTTGGTCAAGCTGACCGGCGGCCAGCGGATCGACCTGCTCGGCATCCGCAAGGAGGACCTGCCCGCCGTGTGGGCCGACCTCGACATGCCGTCGGGGTACGCCTACGGCAAGTCGATGCGCACGGTGAAGACCTGTGTGGGACAGGAGTTCTGCCGGTTCGGCACCGGTGACTCGACCAAGCTCGGCATCGAGCTGGAGACGCGGCTGCAGGGCATGGAGAGCCCGGCGAAGATGAAGCTGGCGGTCTCCGGCTGCCCCCGTAACTGCGCCGAGTCCCTCGTCAAGGATGTGGGCATCGTCGCCATCGAGGGCGGTCGCTGGGAGATCTACGTCGGCGGGGCCGCGGGCGCGCACATCCGCAAGGGCGACCTGCTCTGCACCGTGGACGACGCCGACGAGGCCAAGCGGCTCACCGGCCGGTTCCTGCAGTACTACCGGGAGAACGCCAAGTGGCTCGAGCGCACGTATGCGTTCGTGCCGCGGGTGGGGCTCGAGACGATCCGCGCCGTCGTCGTCGACGACTCCGAGGGCATCGCCGACCGCCTCGACGCGGCCGTGCAGGAGCACGCCGACACGTTCGTCGACCCGTGGACCCAGGGCCGGGAACCGTTGACACCAGGGCAGTTCCGCACGTCGCTGCCGCTCGAGGTGCTCCCGCAGGTGCCCGCCGACCGGGCCGAGACGCTGCTGGGCGGTCCCTGGTGAGCACCCTCACGCATACCGGCGCCGACCTCGCGGCGACCGACCACCGGCTCGGCCCGGTGGCGGACATCCCGCCGGGCGAGGGGCGGGCCTACGCCGTGGCCGGCGAGCAGGTCGCGGTGTTCCGGCTGCGGGACGGGTCGCTGCGCGCGGTCTCGGCCGTCTGCCCTCACCGCGGAGGACCCATCGCCGACGGCCAGATCGACGACCGCGTCGTCCTGTGCCCCTTGCACCTCAACGCCTTCGACCTCACCACCGGTGACTGCCTGACCGCGGCCCTCGCCCTGCAGACCTACCCCGTGCGTGCCGACGGCTCCGACGTCGTCGTCACCCTGCCCTGAAGGACACGACCATGACCACCACCCAGTCACCCACCACCACCCGACCTCGCCTCGGCGGCCGCTGGATCGAGGACTGGCGCCCCGAGGACGCCGAGTTCTGGTCGGTTCGCGGCCGCGCCGTCGCGGGACGCAACCTGCTCTTCTCCGTGCTGTCCGAGCACATCGGCTTCTCCGTCTGGAGCCTGTGGTCGGTCATCGTCCTGTTCATGGGGCCGGAGTACGGCGTCGACGCGGCGGGGAAGTTCCTCCTCACCGCGCTGCCCACCCTCGTCGGCTCGGTGCTGCGCGTGCCCTACACGTTCGCCGTCGCGGTGTTCGGCGGCCGCAACTGGACGGTCATCAGCGCGAGCATGCTGCTCGTCCCGACGGTCCTCATCGCCTTCCTGCTCCAGCCGGGGGTCTCGTTCTCCACGCTGCTCCTCGTCGCCATGACCGCCGGAGTCGGAGGCGGCAACTTCGCGTCGTCGATGACGAACATCAACTACTACTACCCGAGCCGGCTCAAGGGCTGGGCCCTCGGTGTGAACGCCGGCGGCGGCAACCTGGGCGTTCCGGTCGTCCAGCTCGTCGGGCTGCTCATCCTCGCCGCCCTCGGTGCCGGCCATCCGCGAGCCCTCGTCGCCGTCTACATCCCGCTCATCGTCCTCTCGGCGCTGGGCGCGTGGCTGCGGATGGACAACCTCGCCACCGCCAGCAACGCCAAGGGCGAGATCCGTGAGGTCGCCCGCCACCGCGAGACGTGGATCATGTCGCTTCTCTACATCGGCACGTTCGGCTCGTTCATCGGCTTCAGCTTCGCCTTCGGCCAGGTCCTGCTCGTGCAGTTCCCCGACCAGTTCGCGACCCCCGTCAAGGCCGCCGCCCTCACCTGGCTCGGCCCGCTGCTGGGCTCCCTGGTCCGCCCGCTCGGCGGTGCCCTCGCCGACCGCTACCGCGGCTCGGTGGTCACGTTCTGGAACTTCATCGCCATGGCCGTCGGGGCCGGCATCGTGTACGCCGCGTCGCAGGCCCGGTCGCTCCCGCTCTACCTCGTCGGGTTCGTCCTGCTCTTCGTCTTCAGCGGCATCGGCAACGGCTCGACCTACAAGATGATCCCCGCGATCTTCCACGCCAAGGGCCAGCTCGAGGTCGGTGCGGGGGAGGACGTCGCCGTGGCGGCCACTCGCTCGACCCGGCGGGCGGGGGCGCTGATCGGCCTCGCCGGGGCGATCGGCGCCTTCGGGGGCGTCCTCGTCAACCTGGCCTTCCGCCAGTCGTTCCTGTCGCTCAAGAACGGCGACGGGGCGGTGCTGGCCTTCATCGCCTTCTACGCCCTGTGCTGCGTCGTGACGTGGGCGGTCTTCCTGCACCGGCGCTCCGGTCGCCTCGAGGCGGTCTGACCTCCGGGGGCCGGGCCGGGTCGGGAGCCGCGGCGTCGGTATGCCGCCCCCACGACTGTCGACCGGCCGGCCCTCAGACGTGGCGGGCGGCATACCGGGGCGTAGTCGGCTAGCGTTCTGGGCGTGACGACGCCGCAGCCCTCCCCGTCCGGCAGCCCCCGCAACGTCCTGGTCACCGGAGGGAACCGGGGGATCGGCCTGGCCATCGCCCGGGCCTTCGCCGAGGCGGGTGACGAGGTCGTCATCACCAACCGTCAGGGCGACGCGCCCGAGGGCCTGCGCGCCGTGCGGTGCGAGGTGACCGACACCGCCTCGGTCAACGCCGCGTTCGACGAGGCGGAGCATCTGCTCGGCGGCCCGGTCGAGGTGCTCGTCGCCAACGCCGGCATCACGCGTGACACCCTGCTCATGCGGATGAGCGACGAGGACTTCGACGCGGTCGTCGCCACCAACCTCGCCGGGGCGTTCAAGTGCGCCCGCCGGGCGAGCAAGGGCATGATCCGGCTGCGTCGCGGCCGGATCGTCCTCATCTCCAGCGTCGTCGGCCTCTACGGCGCTCCCGGCCAGGCGAACTACGCCGCCAGCAAGGCCGGGCTCGTCGGCATGGCCCGTTCCATCTCGCGCGAGCTCGGCGGCCGCGGTATCACCGCCAACGTCGTCGCGCCGGGGTTCATCGACACGGAGATGACGCAGGTGCTCTCGGAGGACCTGCGCAAGACCTACCTCGCCTCGATCCCCGCCGGCCGGTTCGCGACGCCGGAGGAGGTCGCACAGGTCGTGCGCTTCGTCGCCTCTCCGGACGCCGGCTACATCACCGGCGCCGTCATCCCCGTCGACGGCGGCCTCGGCATGGGCCACTGACGGCAGCCCCGGCACCGACCGTAGAGAACCCCAGCGACCCCAACCACCCTGTCAGGCAACGAAAGGCGGCACCCCGTGGGCATCCTCGAGGGCAAGCGGCTCCTCATCACCGGCGTCCTCATGGACTCCTCCATCGCCTTCCACGTCGCGAAGGTGGCGCAGGAGGAGGGCGCCGAGGTCGTGCTGACGTCGTTCGGGCGCACGATGAAGATCACCCAGACCATCTCCCGCCGGCTGCCCACCACTCCGCCCGTCGTCGAGCTCGACGTGACGAACGACGAGCACCTCGACACCCTGGCCGAGCGCCTCAAGGAGCACGTCGACGGGATCGACGGCGTCGTCCACTCCATCGGCTTCGCCCCCAAGGGCGCGTTCTCGTTCATGGAGGGCACGTGGGAGGACGTCGGGACAGCGGTCCACACCTCCGCCTACTCGCTCAAGGCGCTGGCCGTCGCCGCGCTGCCCCTCATGGAGCACGGCGGCAGCATCGTCGGGCTGACCTTCGACGCGAAGTTCGCCTGGCCCGTCTACGACTGGATGGGCGTCGCCAAGGCGGCGTTCGAGTCGACCAACCGCTACCTCGCCCGGGACCTCGGGCCGAAGCACATCCGGTCCAACCTCGTCGCCGCCGGGCCGATCCGCACCACTGCCGCGAAGTCGATCCCGGGGTTCGAGCAGTTCGAGAAGGTCTGGGACGACCGGGCCCCGCTCGGCTGGGACATCACCGACCCGGTGCCCGCCGCCAAGGCCTGCGTGGCCCTGCTGTCGGACTGGTTCCCCGCGACGACCGGTGAGATCGTCCACGTCGACGGCGGCGTGCACGCCATGGGGCAGTAGGCGCGTCCCGCCGCTCGTTCCCGCCCGACTACGCTCCCGTGCCATGACGCCGGAGGCCCCCGACCCGGTCCAGGTCCGCGAGGTGCGCGTCCTCGACGGCCCCAACCTCTACTTCCCGCGACCCGCGGTCAAGGTCTCGCTCGCGCTGCCGGGGTACCTTGCGCTCGACCGCCGCACGGCCGTCCGGGTGGCGGAGCATGCCGGTCTGCGCTCGCCGCGGCCCGGCAAGCCCGGCACCGCCCAGCGCCAGCGGTTCCTCATGCGGTTCGCCGCCCACGTGACCCGTCGGGTCGTCGCGGGCTTCGGCCCTCGCCGACTCACCGTGCGCACCGGCACCGGGGCCACCGTGAACGACATCGTCGTGGCCGTGCCGTGGCGGCACCGCACCTGGGGGCGGCTCACGGGTGAGGCTGTCGGTCCTGTGCTCGCCGCCCTGCTCGACGCGACCGACACCACCGATGCCGACCGGGTCCTGCGTGAGGCCGCCGAGGCGATCTCGGCCCACGAGCCCGGCGGTCCTTCCCCGGTGGGCGTGCCCAGCGTGCCAGTCGTGTCCATCACCGGCACCAACGGCAAGACGACGACCACCCGGCTCGTGGCCCATATCGCCATGACGGCCGGGCGGAGGACCGCCTGGAGCTCGACCAGCGGGGTCGTCGTCATGGGCGGGACGGTCGACGCCGGGGACTTCTCCGGTCCGGCCGGCGCCCGCGAGGTGCTCGCGACCCCGGGGCTGGAGCTCGCGGTCCTGGAGACGGCCCGCGGCGGGATGCTCCTGCGCGGGATGGGCGTCGCCACCAACGACGTCAGCGTCGTCACCAACGTCACCGCCGACCACCTCGGCCTGCAGGGCATCGACACCCTCGACCAGCTGGCCGAGGTCAAGGCCATCGTGACGACGGTGACCAAGCCTGCCGGCTGGGTCGTGCTCAACGGGGAGGACCCCCGGGTCTGGGCGATGCGGCATACGATCCGGGCCCGGCCGTGGGCCTTCAGCCTCGACCCCGACGCGCCCGCGCTGCGCGAGTCGCTGGCCGCGGGCGGCCGGGGGATCACCGTGCTCGACGGCGAGATCGTCGTGCTGCGCCCGGGCAGCGACCCCGACCGGCTCGTGCGCATCGTCGACGTGCCGGTCACCCTCTCCGGGCTCTCCCGCTACAACACGGCCAACGCCTTGGCGGCCGCCGCCGCTGCGCTGGGCCTCGACCTGCCCCGCGACGCCGTCGTCGAGGGGCTGCGCACCTTCGCCCCCGACCCCGTGCTCAACGAGGGCCGTCTCAACACCTACTCGCTGCCGCTGCCGGAGGGTGGGCGGGCCACCGTCATCCTCGACATGGCGCACAACGAGGCCGGGCTCGAGGCCCTGCTCGAGGTCGCCCACGGGCTCACGGCCCCGGGGGCTCGCGTCCACGTCGGCATCGGGGGCACCGGAGACCGGCCCGACGACGCGCTCGAGGGGATGGGGGAGATCGCCGGCAAGGGCTCCGACCACGTCGTCATCGCCCACAAGCCGAAGTACCTGCGCGGTCGCAGCATGGAGGACATGGACGCCCACCTGCGCACGGGCCTGTCCCGCGTGGGGGTCGCCGAGGTCGAGTCCTACCCGACCGAGATGGAGGGCCTGCTCGCCCTCGTGCCCACCCTCCTCGACGGGGACGTCGTCGCCTTCATGTGCCACGACCAGCAGGACGAGCTGCGTTGCTGGCTCGCCGAGCAGGGGGCGACGGCGGACGACGCCCGCGCGGTGCGGCGCAAGGTCGTCGCGGCCCGGGGCGAGCACGAGCTCGAGCCCGAGCTGGCCGACCTGTGGGCGCTGGCCGACCCCGCGGAACGCCGGGAGGCGCTGGGGCGCTTGGCCGCCGAGCACCCCGACGACCCGCGCATCGCCTACGAGAACGCGCGTGCCGTGGACGAGGGCGCAGACCCCACGGCCGCCCTGCCGGGCTACGAGCACGCCCTCGCGGGCGGTCTGCGCGAGCCGCACCGGCACCGGGCCCAGATCCAGGCCGCCGCCGTCCTGCGCGGGACGGGCCAGCACGACCGGGCCCTGCGGCTCCTCGACGAGGTGGCCGTCACGCATCCCGGCCACGCCGCCGTCGCCGCCTTCCGGGCGCTCGTGCTCGTCGACGCCGGCCGAGCCGACGAGGCGGTCGCCGACCTCGTCGACACGGTGGTCGACCACGCGGCGGACGACGACACCGCGGCCTTCCGACCCGCCCTGCACCGGTATGCCGCTGAGCTCCGCCGTCGGGCGGGGGAGGGCGACAGGTTGCACTGAGTGCAACGTTGCACTTAGTGTCGAGAGGTGACCCAGACGACCCTCGACCGCCGCAGTGCGCTCAAGGCCCGGCATCGGCAGGCCATCGTCGACGCGGCCCGCGCCCTCATCGACGAGCAGGGCGGTCCGCGGTTCGGGGTGGACGAGCTGGCCCGGCGGGCCGACGTGTCGCGGCGCACCGTGTTCAACCACTTCGAGTCCCTCGACGACGTCATCCTCGCCGCCTGCATCGAGATCCTCGACGCCGTCGTCGACACCTTCCGGGCCGCAGCCGCCACCACGGGCCCGGTCGACGACCGGCTCGACACCATCTTCGAGGAGCTCGTGCGCACCGTGCGGTGCGTCGACCTGCCGCAGCGCACCGCCTACCTGTGGCAGGCCCTGGGCGGGGCCGAGGCCCCGGCCGCCCGGCAGCAGCAGTTCATGCAGGTGGCGCTGGCCCGGGTCGGCGACGACCTCGTCGCCGAGGTGTCGGCCCGCCATCCGGACGTCGACCCCCTCGACCTGCGGCTGCTCGGCTCGTCGCTGCTGCACGGGGTCACGGTCGTCGCCGAGCGCTGGATCGAGGAGCACGGCGGGGCCGTGACCCCGCGGTCCCGCGCCTCCTGGGACCGGCTCCTGGACCGCCTCGTGACCCGGATGCGCACCGGCTACGGCGCCGGGCACTGACCGCCGCGCACTGACTCCTCACACCACCCTCACCACCGACTCCGCCGAAAGCATGCCATGGCCACCTTCCTCTACCGGCTCGGCCGGTTCTGCGCGCGTCGCGCCCGCCTCGTCGTCGTCCTCTGGGTGGCCGTGTTGGCCCTCGCCGGCGGCGCGTACGCCCTCGGTCACGGCACGCTGTCGTCCGCCGTCACCATCCCCGGCACCGCCACCGCCCAGGTCACCGACCAGCTGAAGGCCGCGCTCCCCGCCGCCAGCGGAGGCAGCGGCACCGTCGTCTTCCACACCGCCGACGGCCGCGCGTTCACCGAGCAGCAGCGCACCGCCATCAGTGGCGCCCTCAAGGCCGTGGCCACGCAGGACGGCGTCCGCGGCGTCACCGACCCCTTCGCCACGGCCGCCCAGATCGCCGCGCAGCAGACCAAGGTCGAGACGGGGCGCACCCAGCTGGCCGCCGGGAATGCGCAGCTCACCGCGGGCCAGACCCAGCTCGACCAGGCCCGCCAGCAGCTGGAGACCGCCCGCGCCCAGGCCCAGGCGGCCGGGGCGGCCGTACCCGCGCAGGTGACCCAGGGCCTGGCCGAGCTCGCCACCCAGCAGCAGGCCCTCGACGCCAAGAAGGCCGAGGCGCAGGCGCAGGGCCGTCAGCTCGAGCTGGGGGCGTCGCTCCTCGACCTGTCCCGGGGCATCCGCACGGTCGCCAGCGACAGCAGCGCCGCCATCGGCATCGTCTCGTTCGCCGGGGCCCAGATGGCCGTGCCGCCGGAGGTCAAGGACGCGGCCGTCGCGACGATCAGCCGGGCCGACCTCGCGGGCGCGCAGGTCGACTTCTCCAGCGACCTCAGCCAGGGGCTGCCGGAGGTGCTCGGCCCCGGTGAGATCGCCGGTCTCGTCGTCGCCGCCGTGACCCTGCTCGTCATGCTCGGCACGCTGGTCGCCGCGGGGCTGCCGATCCTCAGCGCGCTCGTCGGCGTGGGCTTCGGCGTCATGGTGACGCTGGCCCTCTCGGGGACCATCAAGATGGTCTCGGTGACCCCGGTGCTCGGGCTCATGCTCGGACTGGCCGTCGGCATCGACTACTCGCTGTTCATCCTCAACCGGCACCGACGTCAGCTGCGCGCGGGCGTCGACCTGGAGGAGTCCATCGGCCTGGCGAACGGCACGTCCGGCAACGCCGTCGTCTTCGCCGGGGCCACCGTCATGGTCGCCCTGCTGGCCCTCAACATCACCGGCATCCCGTTCCTCGGCACGATGGGTCTGACGGCGGCGGTCTGCATCGCCACCGCGGTCGTCATCGCGGTCACCCTGACCCCGGCACTGCTGCGGCTCATCGGTCCGCGGCTGCTGCCCCGGCGCCACCGCGGCACGTCCGGCGCGGGACGCCACCGGCAGCCCCTGGAGCCGATGTCCAGCCTGCGCGCGGTCGTCACCCTGGTCGTCGGCGTCGCCGTGCTGCTCGCCCTCGCGGTGCCCGCCCTGTCCATGCGCCTCGGGCTGCCCGACGGGGGCACGGAGCCCGCCGGCTCCACCCAGAACCGCGCATACGTCCTGGCCGCCGAGAAGTTCGGCCCCGGGGCCAACGGGCCGCTGCTCGTCGTCGCCACCCTGCCCACCCCCGCCACCGGTGACGACGTCCTCGCCCAGCAGGTGCGAGTGGGGACCGCCGTGCACGGCAACGGGGACGTCGCGGCGGTGGCGCCGGTGGGCCAGTCCACCGACGGTCGCGTGCTCGCGTTCCAGGTCGTGCCCAAGGACGGCCCCAACAGCGTCTCGACCGAGAATCTCGTCCGCGACCTGCGCACCATGTCGCCCCTCAACGACGGGACCACCCTCGGCGTGGCCGGGAGCGCCAGCGGCAACATCGACATCTCCGAGAAGCTGGCCGCCGCGCTGCCGGTCTACCTCGCGGTCGTCGTCGGGCTCTCGTTCCTCATCATGACCGTCGTCTTCCGCTCGCTCCTGGTGCCCCTCACGGCGACGCTCGGCTTCGTCATGTCGCTGTTCGCGGCCTTCGGCGGGGTCGTCGCGATCTTCCAGTGGGGCTGGCTCCCGGGCGTCTTCCACGCGCAGCCGGGCCCGATCCTCAGCTTCCTGCCCACGCTGCTCGTCGGCATCCTCTTCGGGCTGGCCATGGACTACCAGCTGTTCCTCGTCTCCGGTATGCGTGAGGCGCACGTCCACGGGGCCTCCGCCCGGGCCGCGGTGCGTGAGGGCCTGCACGCCGGGCGCGTCGTCGTCACGGCAGCGGCGATCATCATGACGTCGGTCTTCGCCGGCTTCGTGTTCTCCAACTCCTCGACCATCCGGCCGCTCGGCTTCGGGCTGGCGTTCGGGGTGCTCGTCGACGCGTTCGTCGTGCGGATGCTGCTCATCCCCGCGGTCATGCATCTCGCCGGCGACGCCGCCTGGTGGCTGCCGCGCTGGCTCGACCGGATCCTGCCGGACGTGGACGTGGAGGGCGCAGCGCTCGAACGCGACCACCCCACAACGGTATCCGCCGACCACGGTCGGCCCCTCGCCCCGGTCGACGGGGAGCGCGAGCCGGTCCCGGTCTAGGAGCCGGTGGGGCTGTCGTCCGCGCCCTCGGGGTCCTCGGCCGCCTCCTGCTCGGCCGCGATGGCCTCGCTCTCGGCCTCCTGACCCTCGGCCTCCGCCGCCTGCACCAGGGCCGTCGGGTCGAGGTCGGGGTCACCGGTGAGCGCCGTGCTGTGGGCGCCGGCCTGCGCCACGTGGGTCCGGTTCTCGAGCTCAGCCACCACCTGGGCGTGCTTGTCGACGCACATGACGACGAGGTCACCGGGGTTACTGCGGGCCATCACGTGCTGCACCGCCTCCAGCTCGTCGAGCACGACCTCGACCTGTCGGCAGCGGGCCCCCTCGGCCATCGCCGCGCGCACGCCCTCGACGACGAGGTCGGCCGTCTCGCGCGGCTTCCGGCCGCGCAGGCGGTCGTCCTCGCGGACGACGATGACGTCGAAGTGCCGGGCGGCGACCGCGCCGAGCTCGCGCATGTCGTCGTCGCGCCGGTCGCCGGCCGCCCCGATCATGCCGATCCGGGAGGCCTTGCCGAGCTCCTGCCGTCCCGCGCCCTGGGCGGCATACGCGTCGACGAACTCGCCGATGGCCCGCATACCGGCGGCGTTGTGGCAGTAGTCGATGAACACCTCGACGTTGCCGACGTCGACGAGGTTCATCCGGCCGGGGGAGAGGTAGTAGCTCGTCGTGAACGTGCGCAGCCCCTGCCGGATGTCGTGGAGCGGGGCTCCCGCCGCGAAGGCCGCGCCGGTGGCGGCGAGGGCGTTGGCGACGTTGAAGCGCGCCGTCCCGTTGAAGGTGGCGGGCAGCAGGTGGGTCCACGCGAGCTGCATGCTGCGGCGCCCGTGCTTGATGACGATCATGTCGCCGCGGTCGGTCTGCTCGAGGACGACGGCGCGGCCGCCACGGCGGCAGTGCCGCTCGATGTACTCCCGGCTCGCGCTGCCGGGCTCCGCCAGCGAGAAGTAGACGACCTCCCCGCTGCAGCGACGGCGCATGTCGAAGACGAGCGGGTCGTCGGCGTTGAGAACGGCAAAACCGTTGCGCGGCACCGCTTCCACGATGACCGCCTTGACGGCGGCGAGCTGTTCCAGGGTGTCGATACCGCCCAGACCGAGGTGGTCGGGGGCGATGTTGGTGACGACGGCGACGTCGTTGCGGTCGTAGCCGAGGCCCTCGCGGATGATGCCGCCGCGCGCGACCTCCATGACGGCGAAGTCGACCCGCGGGTTCTGCAGCACCATCCGCGCCGACTTCGGCCCGGAGGCGTCGGCCTTGATGACGAGGCGCTCGTCGATGACGACGCCGTCGGTCGAGGTCATGCCGACCTTCCGGCCGAGCCCCTTGAAGATGTGGGCGATCATGCGCGCGGTCGTCGTCTTGCCGTTGGTGCCGGTGACAGCGACGATCGGCACCCGCGACGGCGCCCCGGGCGGGAACAGCAGGTCCACGACCGGCTTGGCGATGAACTGGGGCACCCCCACCGTGGGGTGTGTGTGCATCCGGAACCCCGGCGCCGCGTTGACCTCGACGATGGCGCCGCCGGTCTCGCGCACAGGGGAGGCGATGTCGGGGCAGATGAAGTCGATGCCCGCGACGTCGAGGCCGACGACCCGGGCGGCCTCCTCGGCGATCTCGACGTTGTCGGGGTGGGCGTCGAACGTGCGGTCGATGGAGATCCCGCCGGTCGACATGTTGCCGGTCAGTGCGAGCTTCACGACCTCGCCGGCCTCGGGCACGGTGTCGAGCGAGTGACCCTGGTCGGCGAGCACCTCCAGCGCGGCCCCGTCGGTGCGGATCTTCGTCAGGACCTTCTCGTGCCCGACCCCGCGCCGCGGGTCGGCGTTGGTGAGGTCGACGAGCTCCTGCACCGTATGCGTCCCGTCCCCGACGACGTGGGCGGGCACCCGCTCGGCGATGGCCTGCATCCGGCCGTCGACGATGAGGCAGCGGTAGTCGCGGCCGGTCACGAAGGACTCGACGATGACGGTGCCCCGCTTGGACTCGGCGCGGGCGACGGCGAAGGCGCCCTCGACGTCCTCCGGGGACTGGAGGTCCAGGCATACCCCGCGTCCGTGGTTGCCGTCGAGGGGCTTGACGACGAGCGGGAAGCCGATGGTGCGGGCCGCCTCGAGCGCCTGGTCGACCGTGCGGACGGTGACCTGGCGGGGCACCGGCAGGCCCGCCGACCCCAGCAGCGTCGCGGTGAGGTCCTTGTCGCCGGCGATGTCGACCGCGAGCGCGCCGGTGCGCGAGGTCATCGTCGCCCGGATGCGCTGCTGGTGCACGCCCTGGCCGAGCTGCACGAGCGAGGCCTTGTTGAGCCGGATCCAGGGGATGTCGCGGCTGACGGCCTCCTCGACGATCGCCGCGGTGGACGGCCCGAACGCGGTGCGCTCGGTGAAGCGGATGAAGGCGTCGAGCTCGGTGGCGAAGTCGAAGCCGTCCTCGGTCTCGACGAGGTCGTTGACGAGCCGCACGGCCAGCCGTCCGGCGGCGAGGCCGACGCTCTCGTCGAGGTAGCCGTAGATGACGTTGTAGCGACCCTTGCGGCCCTTGACCGCCCGCGTCTTGCCGCGGGTCAGGAAGTGGCCGGCCTCGGTCTGCAGCTGCAGGGCGACGTGCTCGGCGACGTGGCCGAGCCACGTGCCCTCGTGGAGACGCTCGACGAAGCCGCCGGCCTGGCCGCGGGAGCAGTGGTGGCGCCTGAGCCCGGGCAGCAGCTCGACGAGCCGGTCGGCGAAGCCGGGGATGGTGTCCGTGGGGTAGCCCTCGAGGACGCCGAGGTCGACGACCAGATGGATCGCCTGCTCGTAGGACCAGTAGTTCGGCCCCCGGTAGACCCGGGACGAGGCGATGGTGAGGTCGGGGGCGAGCGGACCGCTCGGGGTGGGGCGCTCGGGCGCCATGACGTCCTCCTCGGGTGCGGGTCGGCTCAGGTCTCGGTCGGATGCGCCGGGGGGAGCGTCGGCGCCGCGCGGTCCTTGGCCGAGGCGACGGCGACCTCGATGTCGGGGTGCCGCTCGACGAACCGGGTGAGGCTCACGCTGCGCAGGTCGAAGGTAGCGCCCGTGGGCAGCGAATGCACCACTGCTCCGGAGACGAGCATCGGCGCCCCCCGGCGGGCGTCCGGCGCGTCGGTGACGGCGGCGCGTGCGTCGATGACGAACACGCCGCCGGTGCCGATGATCGTCATGACCCGCTCGTCGCGGATCTCGACGGCGGTGTTCTCGTCGATGCCCATGCCGAGCAGGTTGGGGGAGTTGGCCACGAGCGACATGAGCCGGCCGTAGCGCCCCCGCTGGTCGAAGTGCTGGTCGACGATGACGTTCTCCAGCAGGCCGAGGCCGGCGGTGAGCTGGCTGGCCCGCTGCCGCGGGGTGAGGCCCTCGTCGCCGAGCGAGATCATGAACCGGCTCATGATCGAGGCGCCCGCGGAGGTGCCGGCGATGACGACCCCCCGCCCGTATGCGGCGTGGATGGCGTCGCCCACGGGCGTCCCGACGAGGAACTGGCTCAGCTTGAGCTGGCTGCCACCGGACATGAAGACGCCGGTGGCCCGTTCGAGGCGCGCGACGAGCTCCGGGTCGTGGGCGGCGGCCCGCGACGGCGCGTGCACGACCTCGATGTCGCTCCCGGCGCGCAGCCGGGTGAAGACCCGGGTGTAGGTCTCGGCGACCTCGTCGACGAACGACGACGCGGTGGGGATGATGGCGATCCGTGACGAGCGGCCGCCGGCCAGCCGGACGAAGCGCTTGAGGACGACCGAGCGGCCCAGCTTGTCCTCCGCGCCGCCGATGATGAGGAGCGTCCGGCGGCGCGCACTGGGCGACGTCAGGCTGCTCGACACACGCCCACCCTAGGAGGCGTCGGCGGCGCGGGTGGGGAGGGGCGGCGCGGGCGTGGTGACGCCGTCGGCGGCGTCGGCCTCCTCCACCTCCTCGCGGGTGATGCCGAGGAGGTAGAGGACCGCGTCGAGGTAGGGCACGTTGACCGCGGTATGCGCCTGGGCGCGGACCACCGGCTTGGCGTTGAACGCGATCCCGAGCCCGGCGGTGGCCAGCATGTCGAGGTCGTTGGCCCCGTCGCCGACCGCCACGGTGCGCGAGAGCGGCAGGCCCGCCTCCTCGGCGAACCGGCGCAGGGCGCGGGCCTTGCCGGCCCGGTCGACGATGTCGCCGACGACGCGCCCGGTGAGGCGCCCGTCCACGACCTCGAGCCGGTTGGCCTCGGCCCGGTCGATGCCCAGCTCGGCCGCGAGCGGCCCGACGATCTCGATGAACCCGCCCGACACCAGGGCGACGGTGAAGCCGAGCCGCTTGAGGGTGCGCACGAGGGTGCGGGCCCCCGGGGTGAGGACGACCTCGCGGCGGACGGCCTCGAGCACCGAGACCTCGAGGCCCGCCAGGACGGCCACCCGCTCGCGCAGCGAGGCGGCGAAGTCGAGCTCGCCGCGCATCGCCCGCTCGGTGACGGCGGCGACCTCCTCCGCGCGCCCGCAGTGGGCGGCGAGCAGCTCGATGACCTCCTGCTGGATGAGGGTCGAGTCGACGTCCATGACGACGAGCCGGCGGCCGCGGCGGGCGAGCCCGCCGGCGGACACGGCGATGTCCACGCCGAGGGCCGTCGCCTCCAGGGCCAGCTCGCGCCGCAGGCCGTCGATGTCGGCGCCGGAGATGTCGAGCTCGACCGTCGTCACGGGGTAGCGCGAGAGACGTCGGATGCGGTCGATGTTGGCTCCGTGGGCGGCGATCCGTGCCGTGACGGCGGCCACTGCCTGCGCCGCGAGCGGCGACCCGATGACGACGACAGCGGCCCGGCCGCTGGGCGGGCGCACGCTGTCACCCCGGCCGCGGCGCACCTTGACCTTGAGCTCGAGGCGGGAGCCGACGAGGCGCACGACCTCCTCGAGGCGGTCGAGCCGGCTGGTCTGCGGACCGGCGGCCAGGAGCATGGCCAGGGTGAGCTGCCCGCGGACGACGACCTGCTGCAGGTCGAGCACCTCGGCGCCCACCTCGGCGATGGCGTCGAAGAACGCGCTCGTCAGCCCGGGTCGGTCGTCGCCCGAGATGGTGACCAGCAGCGTCTCGGGCGCGTTGTCCCGGATGCCGTCGGGGGGTGTCGTTCCCGTGGCCGGCACCGGGGGGACGGGCTGGTCGGGCACCGCGACAGGCTATCCAGGCCGTTGGGAGCCGGTGCGCGCGGTCCGTGATCCGGTCACGGGTCGCTACCCGTTCACGCCGTCGCGCCACTGCAGCAGCTCGCGCACCTTGGCCAGGTCGTCGTACGCCTCGCCGGACAGGCCCACGGTGAACAGCCGGGTGCCCACGTCGTAGAGCGCCTGCGCGTTGTCGGCGTAGCTCTCGACCTCCTCGGCCATCCGGCCCGGCGTCGGGGCCACGCCCGCGGACCGGGTGATCTCCCGAGGGTCGCGGCCGACCCGCGCGCACCAGTCATCGAGGACCTCGTGCTTGTGGGCGATGGCCTCCGGGTCGCCGAAGCCGTGCCAGATGGTCGCGTGCTCCGCGACGATGCGCAGCGTCTTCTTCTCGCCGCCGCCCCCGACGAGGATCGGGATGGCGCGGGTGGGGGCCGGGTTCAGCCGGCTCCACCGGTTCTTGATGACGGGCAGGTCGTGCGCCAGCGCGTCGAGCCGCCCGCCGGCGGTGCCGAACTCGTAGCCGTACTCGTCGAAGTCGCGCTCGAACCACCCGGAGCCGATCCCGAGGATGAGGCGCCCCTCGCCGCCCCGGGCGCTGATGTGGTCGACGGTGCGGGCCATGTCGGCGAGAAGGTTCGGGTTGCGATAGGCCGTGCAGGTGACCAGGGCGCCGATCTCGACCCGCTCCGTCGCCTCGGCCCAGGCGGCCAGCATGGTCCAGGCCTCGAAGTGCTTCCCATCGGCCTCACCACTGAGGGGGAAGAAGTGGTCCCAGTTCAGGAGGACGTCGACGCCCAGCTCCTCCAGGGTGGCGCAGAGGCGCCGGATGGCGGGGTAGTCGGCGTGCTGGGGCTGGATCTGGACGGCGATGCGCGCGGGCGCGGAGGTGTCGGCAGGCATACCGACACCGTATGCGTCGGCGTGCCGGCCGCGACCGCCGCCGGTCACGAGGTGGCGGCGGTCTCCGGTGGGGGCGGGTCGCCGTCGGACGGAGGGACGACGAGCACCGGGCCGGGGTACTCCGACAGGCGGCTGAGGACGGCGTCGAGCGGGGTGGCGGCGTAGCGGTCGTGGGCGTCGGCGACGTCCGTGCGGCGAGAGAAGAGCGCGTCGGCCTCGTCGAGGAGCAGCACCGCGCCGGAGGCCTGGGCGTCGCGCAGCATCACGTCCAGCCGGGCCTCGGTCTCCTGGACCGTCGCGCCGACCAGCCGGCCGAGACCGACGCGGACGACGGACCGGCCGAGCTGTTCCGCCGTTCGCTCGGCGAGGTCGGGCACCGCGGGGACGACGCGCTCCCAGGCGTCCATGCTCAGGGTGATCCGCTCGACGGCGGTGGCGTTCTCGACGTCGGGGGCCACCTCATACCCGCTGACCCAGCACCGGTGCATCCGGTAGCCGATGGTCGGGCTGCCGTCCGGTGCGACGAGGGCCAGCTCGACCTCCTTGCGCAGGTGGGGTCCGCGCGCCCAGAGGTCGAAGGTGAGGTCGTCGGTCACGTCGCGTTCGAGGGTCACGGGCCCGGTGTCAGGGCGTCCGGGCACCTTCACGACGCGGTCGAGCGCCCCGTCGTAGAACGTGACGACCGCGACGCCGGACTGGAGCGGGCCGACCGATCGCAGACCGGTGACGACCACCGCGTCCCAGGACAGCCGCACCTCGAGGGCGCCCACCGCCGGCCGGCCGCCTCGTCAGGCCGTGACGACCGTGTCGCGAGGGACGACGACGATGCCGTTGTCGCTCACGTGGAACCCGCGCGCCCGGTCGTGCGCGTGGTCGATGCCGATCTTGGCGTGCTCCTCGACGACGCAGTACTTGTCGATGATGGCGCGCCGGATCGTCGCGTAGCGGCCGATGTCGACGCTGTCGAGGATGACGCTGTCGACGATGGTCGCGTAGCTGTGCACCTTGACCCGCGGTGCGAGCACCGACCCGTGCACCTGCGCCCCCGAGACGACGACACCGGGGGAGACCGCTGAGTTGAGGGCCTCGCCGACGCGGTCGCCCATGCCGTGGACGAACTTCGCGGGCGGGAGGTAGCCGGTGGAGGTGTATATCGGCCACTCGTAGTTGTAGAGGTTGAAGACGGGGTGGATCGAGATGAGGTCCATGTTGGCGTCGTAGTAGGCGTCGATCGTGCCGACGTCGCGCCAGTAGCCGCGGTCGCGCTCCGTGGCGCCCGGCACCTCGTTGTCCTTGAAGTCGTAGACGTAGCCCTCGCCGGCGCGGACGAACGCGGGGACGATGTCGCCGCCCATGTCGTGCTTGGTGTCATCGAGGTCGTGGTCGCGCGTGACCGCGTCGACGAGCACGTCGGCGTCGAAGACGTAGTTCCCCATCGAGGCGAACACCTCGTCGGGGTTGTCGGCCAGGCCCTTGGCGTCCTTCGGCTTCTCGAGGAACCGACCGATCTTGTGCGGGTCGGCGTCGTCGACCTCGATGACGCCGAACTGGTCGGCCAGCGAGATCGGCTGGCGGATCGCGGCGACGGTCACGCCCGCCCCGGTCTCCCGGTGCTGCTCGACCATCTGCGAGAAGTCCATCCGGTAGACGTGGTCGGCGCCCACGACGACGACGATGTCGGGGTGCTCGTCGTGGATGAGGTTAAGGGACTGGTAGATCGCGTCGGCGCTGCCGAGGAACCAGTCCTTGCCGACGCGCTGCTGCGCGGGCACCGGCGCCACGTAGTTGCCGAGCAGCGTCGACATCCGCCACGTCGCCGTGACGTGCTTGTCGAGGCTGTGCGACTTGTACTGCGTCAGCACGACGACCTTGAGGTAACCGGAGTTGACGACGTTCGACAGGGCGAAGTCGATGAGCCGGTAGATGCCCCCGAACGGCACCGCCGGTTTGGCCCGGTCGGCCGTCATCGGCATGAGCCGCTTGCCCTCACCCCCTGCGAGGACGATCGCGAGCACCTTCGGATTCTGCGACCTTCGCGCCATGGGGCTCACCCTAGGGGGCGGGGCCGTGCCGCAGCGAGGGCTGACGCGGCGTTGTCTCACGGACTATGGTCGCGATCGTGCGCGTCGACATCCTCAGCAAGGAGTACCCACCTGCGGTGTACGGCGGGGCCGGTGTCCACGTCGCCGAGCTGGTCCGGGCGCTGCGCGAGCGCGGCGACCTCGAGGTGCAGGTGCGCTGCTTCGGCGCGCCTCGCGACGAGGCCGACACCACGGCATACGCGGACCTGCCCGAGCTGTCGTCGGCCAACGCGGCCGTGCAGACCCTGGGCGTCGACCTCGCCATGGCCTCCGACTGCGTCGGTGCCGACCTCGTGCACTCGCACACCTGGTACGCCAACTTCGCCGGGCACCTGGCCGCGATGCTCGGCGGGATGCCGCACGTCGTCACCGCCCACAGCCTCGAGCCGATGCGGCCGTGGAAGGCCGAGCAGCTCGGGGGCGGCTACCGCGTCTCGTCGTTCGCCGAACGGCAGTCGTACGAGGCCGCCGCGGGCGTCGTCGCGGTCAGCGCCGGCATGCGTGAGGACATCCTGCGCAGCTACCCGGCCCTCGACCCCGCGCGAGTCCACGTGGTGCACAACGGGATCGACTCGCAGCTGTGGCAGCCCGTGCGCGACGAGGACGTCGTGCGACGGCACGGCGTCGACCCCGACGAGAGGTCGGTGATCTTCGTCGGACGTATCACCCGGCAGAAGGGGCTGCCGTACCTGCTGCGCGCGGCGGCCTCGCTGCCCGAGGACGTACAGGTGGTGCTGTGCGCCGGCGCTCCCGACACCCCGGAGATCCTGGCCGAGGTCGAGGGGCTCATGGACGAGCTCAAGGCCAAGCGGCCCCACGGTGTGGTCTGGATCCCCGAGATGCTGCCGCGCCGCGAGGTCGTCGCCCTGCTGTCGTCGGCGACCGTCTTCGCGTGCCCGTCCGTCTACGAGCCGCTCGGCATCGTCAACCTCGAGGCGATGGCCTGCGAGCTGCCGGTCGTCGCGACGGCCACCGGTGGCATCCCCGAGGTGGTCGTCGACGGCGAGACCGGCTGGCTCGTGCCGATCGAGCAGGTGCAGGACGGCACGGGGACGCCGGTCGACCCGGACGCCTTCGTCGCCGACCTCGCGCGGCGCCTCACCGACGCGGTCTCCGACCCCGAGCGGGCCCGCCGGATGGGCCTGGCCGGCCGCACCCGCGCCGTCGAGCACTTCTCGTGGGCGAGCATCGGCGACCGCACCATGGAGGTCTACCGCCAGGTCCTCGGCGCCTGACCGGCTCGGCTCGCAGCGGGCGGACGACGTCCGCCCCCGGTCCCGCCCATCGCGACATGACTGCCAGTCGTGGATGTCGGCTGCCGTTCCAAGGGCAGCCGAGACCGATGGCTGGCAGTCATGTCGCGGGGTTCGACACCGGACGACACCCGGGGCGCAGGTATGCAGGTACGCAGGTATGCGGGCAGGCCGCGGGTCAGACGGGGCGCCAGCCGGCGAGCTCCATGACCGCGAGGTTGGTGGCCCCCGCCAGTGCGTGGTCGGCCACCCGCTGGAGCGCGCGGAGGCCGGCCTCACGCATCCCCGAGGAGTGCAGGTCCAGGGACGGGGCGACCGCGTGCCGCAGGCCCGCGTCGACGATGACGCCCACCCGGGCCGCGCTGAGCATCACCCGCAGGGCCCGCGGGGACGTGCCGTCCGGGACCCCCAGACGGGTGACCGTCTGCGTGCCCAGCCGGCGCTCGGTGTCCTCCCGGGGGGTGGAGGACCACGGGCGGCCCTCCACCGCCTGCAGCGACTCGGCGCCGTCGCGCACCGCCTGCGTCAGCTCGCGGTCGAGGTCGCGCAGCGAGAGTGCCTCGAGCTGGTGGCGCGGGACCGGCTCGGCGTCGTACGCCGTCCACTCGGCCTGCACTCCCTCGTCGTCGGCCGGACCGAAGGTCGAGAGGGTCGGCACCAGCAGCCCACCCATCCCGGCGACGAAGACGCACTCGCCGACCGTCGCCGCCGCGCCCGAGGCGTCGAGCCCGGTGCGCGGCATACCCGTGAGGTCGCCCGGACGCGGCAGCGCGACGAGCACGGCCGACTCGCCGAAGTCACGCCACAACGTGAGGCGGGCGGCGGGGTCCCCGACGACGTGGTCGACGTCCGGGTGGGCCGCGCGGACCGCGGTCTCCGGGTCCGACGAGGCTCCGGGGCCGCCGTGGAGAGCGGCCGTGCCCCACAGCGCGAAGCGCACCGAGAGGGGCAGAGCCGGCATCAAGCCAGTCTAGGAGCGGGTCGAGACACCCGCTCCCGGACGGCTAGGGTCTCGTGCATGAGCGACGTCCTCGCCCTGGCCGGTGTGAGCGTGGTTCGCGGGGGGAAGCGCATCCTCGACGACATCACCTGGGAGGTCGAGGAGGGGGAGCGCTGGGTCGTCCTCGGCCCGAACGGCGCCGGCAAGACCACCCTGCTGCAGCTCGCCTCCGCCCGCATGCACCCCACCTCAGGAGTCGTCGGCGTGCTCGGCGAGGTGCTCGGGGCCGTCGACGTGTTCGAGCTGCGGCCGCGCATCGGCCTCTCCAGCGTGGCCATCGCGGAGCGCTTCCCCGCGAGCGAGGTCGTCGGCAACGTCGTCGTCACCGCGTCGTACGCCGTGGTGGGGCGCTGGCGGGAGGAGTACGACGAGGCCGACTACCGGCGGGCCATGGCGCTGCTCGAGTCCCTCGGCGCCGCGCACCTCGCCGACCGCACGTACGGCACCCTCAGCGAGGGTGAGCGCAAGCGCGTGCAGATCGCGCGGGCCCTGATGACCGACCCCGAGCTGATGCTCCTCGACGAGCCGGCCGCCGGCCTCGACCTCGGTGGCCGCGAGGACCTCGTCGCCCGGCTCGGTGTCCTCGCGGAGGACGTCGACGCCCCGGCGCTGGTGCTCGTGACCCACCACGTGGAGGAGATCCCGCCCGGGTTCACCGACGTGCTGCTGCTCAAGGAGGGCCGGGTGGTCGCCGCCGGCCCGCTCGAGCCCACCCTCACCGCCGAGAACCTCTCGGAGGCGTTCGGGCTGCCGCTCGTCGTGGAGCGCCACGGTGATCGCTGGAGCGCCCGGGCCGCCACCACCTGAGGCGCGCCGCACCGCCGTCCCCGTCTGTGCGGCCGCCACGGAACTACTGTGGAGGCCAACGCGTCAAACCGGATGAGGGGTATGCGTCGGACCACCGACCTTTCCCTCGTCAGGGCGGAGGAGGCGGTCGGTGCTCGAGAACTACGGATGGCTGGCGTGGGTCGGGGTGGCTCTGGCCTTCGCGGCGATCGAGGCGGCCACGGTCGACTTCGTCTTCCTCATGCTGGCCGGCGGAGCGCTGGGCGGGTCCGCGGCGGCCGCGGTCGGCGCCCCCTTCGCCGTGCAGGTGGTCGTCGCGGTCGCCGCGTCGGGAGTGCTGCTCGGCGTCGGACGGCCGTGGGCCAAGCGCCGGTTCTCCGTGCGCCCCGAGGGCGTGACCATGGGCACGGCGTCCTACATCGGCCGCTCCGCGTTCGTCCTCGAGACCGTCACCCAGCACGGCGGCCGGGTCAAGGTCGGCGGCGAGACGTGGTCGGCCACGACGACGGACCCCGTGCCACCCCAGCCGGGCGACGAGGTGCGCGTGCTGCGCATCGACGGCGCCACCGCCGTCGTCACCCGGGTCCACCCGGTGGACGCCCCGTGAGCCCGCCATCGGCCACCGCACCCAGCCTCCCCGCCCCACCCACCTGACCCACCGGGCCTGACCGGCCCGGACCGCAACCACCAGAGCCAGCCTTCGCCGCACCGTTCGGGGGCCGGCAGGAAAGAGAGCTCCCATGGGCGGCAGCGCTGTCACCCTCGTCGTCATCGCCTTGCTCGTGATCTTCGCGCTCGTCGTCGTGATCCGCACCGTGCGGATCGTGCCGCAGCAGACGGCCCAGGTCGTCGAACGGCTGGGCAGCTACAGCCGCACCCTCGACGACGGCATGCACTTCCTCGTCCCGTTCGTCGACAAGGTGCGGGCCAACATCGACCTGCGCGAGCAGGTCGTCACCTTCCCGCCCCAGCCGGTCATCACGTCCGACAACCTCGTCGTCAGCATCGACACGGTCATCTACTACACGGTGACCGAGGCCAAGTCGGCCGTCTACGAGATCGCGAACTTCATCCAGGGCATCGAGCAGCTCACCGTGACGACGCTGCGTAACGTCATCGGCTCCCTCGACCTCGAGCAGGCCCTGACCTCCCGCGACCAGATCAACGCGCAGCTGCGCGGGGTGCTCGACCAGGAGACCGGACGATGGGGCATCCGCGTCAACCGCGTGGAGCTCAAGGCCATCGACCCGCCGCACTCCATCCAGGACTCGATGGAGAAGCAGATGCGCGCCGAGCGCGACCGCCGCGCCGCGATCCTCAACGCCGAGGGCGTCAAGCAGTCGGCCATCCTGGCCGCCGAGGGCGAGAAGCAGTCGTCCATCCTGAGGGCCGAGGGCTCGGCCCAGGCCCGCATCCTGGAGGCCCAGGGCCAGGCCCGCGCGATCCAGCAGGTCTTCGGGGCCATCCACCGCGGCAAGCCCACCCAGCGGCTGCTGGCGTACCAGTACCTCCAGGTGCTGCCCCAGCTGGCCCGGGGTGACTCCAACAAGATGTGGATCATCCCCAGCGAGGTGACCGACGCCCTGCGCGGCATCAGCGGCGCGCTCGGTGGCAACCAGGCCACGGTCGACGAGGAGGACGACACCTGGGTGGACCCAGGGCCCGAGGACGACGCGTTCGCGGACACCTCGCTCCAGGACCCGGCGCAGGCGCTCGCCGAGGCCCGCGGCCAGGCCGGCCAGGCCAGTGCCGAGGCCACCGACCACGCCACGCCGGCGCGGCGTTCGCAGCCGGCTCTGCAGCCGGCCGCCGACCCGGTCCCGCCGGTGGCCCCGGTCGATGCGGTCGCGCCGGTCGCGCCGGTCGCACCGGCCTTTCCGGCTGATGGCGGGCTCCCGCCGCGCTGACGTCGTGGGCCAGGCGTCCTGACGCCTGGGCCTGAACACCCGATGCATCCCCGCGCGAGGACGTCCGGTCGCCCGTCATAGGGTGGCCGGATGTCCTTGCTCCACCTCGTCGCCATCCTCGCGGCGGGGTTCGCAGCCGGGACCATCAACACCATCGTCGGCTCGGGGTCGCTCATCACCTTCCCGACGCTGCTCGTCCTCGGCTACCCGCCGCTGACCGCCAACGTCAGCAACAACATCGGGCTGGTGCCCGGCGGGGTGAGCGGCAGCTACGGCTACCGGCACGAGCTGGCCGGCCGCTCCGCCACCCTGCGTCGACTGGCCCCGCTGTCGTTCCTCGGCTCGGTGCTCGGGGCGGGGCTCCTGCTGGTGCTCCCCCCGGCGGCGTTCAAGGCCATCGTGCCGGTGCTCATCGTCATCGCGCTGGTGCTCGTCCTCGTCGGGCCCCGGCTGCAGCGGGGAGCCGCCGCGCGCCGCGGTGCCGAGCTGGCCGACCCGTCGTGGCACCGCTGGGCCCTCGGCCTCGGTACCTTCGTGGCGGGGATGTACGGCGGCTACTTCGGCGCGGCGCAGGGCGTGCTGCTCATGGGCCTCTTCAGCGCCCTGAGCGCGGAGCCCCTCCAGCGGCTCAACGCCTACAAGAACGTCCTCAGCGCCGTCGTCAACGGCGTCGCCGCGGTCATGTTCGTCATCTTCGCCCGCGGCTCGATCGACTGGGTCGTCGTGCTGCTCATCGCCGTGGGCTCGTTCCTCGGCGGCGTCGTCGGCGCCCGCATCGGCCAGCGCATCCCGCCGGCGGCGTTGCGGGGGCTCATCGTCCTCATCGGCGTCGTCGCCATCGGCAAGCTCGTGCTCTTCCCCTGACGGAAGCAGCCGGACCCATGCCCATCGAGGTCACCACCACCGACGTGGAGCAGGCCCGCTCCGGTATGCCGGTGGTGCCGGCCGCGGCCGCCCTCGCCGACTACGTGGCGCTCACCGACGTCGCCCTCCGCCGCAGGGCGGAGCCGGAGCGCGGCGTCTACATCGCCGAGTCGGAGAAGGTCATCCGCCGCGCCCTGGCCGCCGGACACCGGCCCCGGTCGCTGCTCATGGCCCGGAGGTGGCTCGTCGACCTCGCCGACGTCGTCGCGCGGGCGGAGGCCGACGGCATCCCCGTGCTCGTGGGGGAGCACGAGGTGCTGGAGTCGCTGACGGGGTTCCACCTGCACCGGGGTGCGCTGGCGGCGATGGGGCGCCCCGTCCTGCCCGACGTGGCCGACCTCATCCGGTCGGCCCGGCGGCTGCTCGTGCTCGAGGACGTCGTCGACCACACCAACGTCGGGGCCGCCTTCCGCAGCGCCGCGGCCCTCGGCGCGGACGCGGTGCTCGTGACCCCGCGGTGCGCCGACCCCCTCTACCGGCGCTCGATCCGCGTCTCGATGGGCACCGTCTTCCAGGTGCCGTGGACCCGCGTCGACCCGTGGCCGGGCGGCGTCGACACGCTGCACGCCGCCGGCTTCACCGTCGCGGCCCTCGCGCTCACCGCGGACGCGGTCTCCCTCGACGACCTGGCCGCCGACCCGCCCGAGCGTCTGGCGCTGGTCCTCGGCACCGAGGGCGACGGGCTCGGGGCGCGCACGCTCGCCGCGGCCGACCTCGCGGTGCGCATCCCCATGGCCGGGGGAGTGGACTCGCTCAACGTCGCCGCGGCCGCCGCCGTCGCCATGTGGGCCTTGCGCCCCCGCCCCTGACCCCGGCGTCTCCGGTCGGGGGTCTGGGGGAGGCAAGGGGCGGGTCAGGGGAGGGGGCGCACCAGCAGCGCCATGAGGCGCTCGAGCTCGGCGGCCGGGTCGTGGCACAGCCCACCGTGGCGCGGGCCCGGCTGCACGATCGTCGAGCGGGGGGCCGCGAGCCAGCCGAAGCGCCGGCCGAGCCCTTGGAGGTGAGGCAGCCCGCGTCCCTCGTCCCCGCGGCATACCGCCTGCACGGTGCAGAGCAGGTCCTCGACCGTGGGCAGGTCGAGCGCAGGCGAGAAGGCCCGGAGCCGTGCGTGGTCGAGGTCGTGCGCGGAGCCGAGGAAGTCCGCACTCTGCGCGAAGAGCACGAGCCCGACGTTGACGAACTCCTCCCGTTCGACCCGGGGCACGCAGCGCAGGGTGACGTACTGGTAGCCGATCACGGCGTCGCTCCGGGCAGCCACGCGTCCGGCGCCTGCAGCCGCGCGGTGAGCAGATCCAGGTATGCCGCGCGCACCGCCTCGGGGCCGTCGAGCCACGGGGTCGGCTCGAGCCAGGCGTCGGGAACGAGGCCGAGGATGTCGGTGAGCGCCTCGGGGGTGAGCCGGCCGGCGTACGCGTCGTGGACCGCCCGCGGGTCGGACGCGACCTCACGCAGCACGTGGCTCGAGGCGTCGAACGGCTGCCGGGCGAACCGGCCCGCGTCGGGCGCGCGGCTCGGCCAGCCGTGGTGGAACCACAGCGCCGCGCCGTGGTCGATGGCCCACGTCCGCCGGTGCCAGAGCAGGAGGTTGGGGTTGTCCCACGTGCGGTCGACGTTCGCGGTGAGGGCGTCCAGCCAGAGGATGCGGGCCGCGGCGTCGGCGTCGGGCGGCTTGGAGCCGTCGTAGCCGAAGGACCCCGGGAGGTAGTCCACGCCGAGGTTGAGCCCGATGCTGGCGTTGAGGAGGTCCTGCACCTCCTCGTCGGCCTCGTACTTGGCGATCTGGGCGTCGAGCTCGACGAGGGCGAGGCGGGGGACCGGGATCCCGACGAGCCGCGCCATCTCGGTGACGACGATCTCGGCGACGAGGACCTTGACCCCCTGCCCGGCGCCGCGGAACTTCAGCACGTAGATGCCGAGGTCGTCGGCCTCGACGAGTCCCGGCAGCGAACCGCCCTCCCGCAGGGGCGTGACGTAGCGGGTGGCCGCTACAGCGTCGAGCGAGCCCACTGTCGTCGCGCTAGTGGACACGCTCGACCACCGGCCGCTCGGCGGGACGGGGCCAGAAGCGGACGACGAGGGCGGTGACGAGCAGGTACCAGACCGAGGCGCCGGCGAGGACCGGCACCGACCGCCCGTCGGCCGGGAGCAGGATCGCCGCGATGACGGTGGCGAGGACGAAGACGGCGTTGAGGAGCACGTCGTAGATCGAGAAGACCCGGCCGCGGAAGACGTCACCGACGACGCGCTGGATCGTCGTGTCGACGCAGATCTTGATGCCCTGGGTGACGATGCCCAGCCCGAAGGCCGACAGGGCGATGGCCCACGTCGTGAAGAGCGAGACGGGCACCACCTGGACGACAGCCCCGAGCAGGCCGAGCCCGACGAGGTAGCGCCGGATGCCGAAGCGCTCGGTGAGCGAGGGGGTGATGAACGCCGCGGCCCCGAACCCCAGACCGGATGCGCCCACGGCGATGCCGGCTCCGGCCATGCCGGCGAGGCCCTGGGCCGGCGGGGTTCCGGGAGCGGCATGATGCCGGAAGAGCAGGACGACGCCCACGATCATCATCCCGTAGGGCAGTCGGCTGGCGGAGACGACGGTGAGGGCGAGCCGGCCGAGGCGGGGCAGGTGGCGGGCGGCGTCGACGAGGCCGCGGAACACGTGGGTGACCGCCTCCTGCACCTCGTCGTCGGCGGCGGCGAGGTCGGGGCCGAGATGGGGCAGCGTCAGAGCGACCAGGGCCGAGACGAGGTAGAGGACGGCGCCCGCCACGATGACGACCGCGTCGGACGAGAAGGCGGCGTGGATGGCGCCGCCCGCCCCGAGACCGAGCAGGTAGACGAGGGTGCCGGAGGTCGGCGACACGGCGTTGGCCGTGACGAGCAGGTCGCGCGGCACGACGTGGGGCAAGGACGCCGACAGGCCCGCCAGGAGGAACCGGTTGACCGAGAACGCCGCAAGGACCGTGCCGTAGAAGGCCCAGCCGACGTTCTCCTGGCCGACCAGCCAGGCCACGACGAGCAGCACGAGGACCCGCACGAGGTTGGCGACCACGAGGATCTTGCGCCGCGACCAGCGGTCGAGGAAGACGCCGACGAAGGGGCCGAGTACCGAGAACGGCAGCAGGATCGTCGCGAAGCCGGTGGCCATCGCCAGGGCGGTCGGGGCCCGCTCCGGCGAGAAGAGGACGGAGGAGACGAGGGCGACCTGGAAGACGCCGTCGGCGCCCTGGGAGAGCAGGCGGACGGCGAACAGCCGCCGGAACCCGGAGAACCGCAGCAGCGCGGCCAGGTCCCGGAAGAACGTCACAGCCGCAGGATAGGTGAGGGGCCCGGGTGCCCGAGGGCGAGTTCCCCGCCCCGGTCTCCGCCCCGGGGGCTCGCCCGGCGCCGGCCAATCCGTGAGGGGCGGCAGCATCGAAACCCCCACGTGAAGACGCTTCCGGCCGGCTCCCCGGCGCCCGAGTTCGACCTGCCCGACCAGGACGGCAAGATGCACCGGCTGTCCGAGCTGCTCCAGCGCGGGCCGGTGGTGCTGTTCTTCTACCCGGCCGCCGGGTCCGGGGGCTGCACTCGGGAGGCGGTCCACTTCCGCGACCTCGGGAACCGCTTCGCAGCGGCCGGTGCGCACCGCATCGGCATCAGCACTGACGACATCGCCGCCCTCGAGCGCTTCGCTCGCACCGAGGGTCTGGACTTCCCCCTCCTGTCCGACCTCGACGGCCTCGTCGCCACGTCGTACGGCGTGCGGCGGAAGTACATCACCCCGGTCAAGCGCGCGACCTTCGTCATCGACCGGCAGCAGACGATCGTCGAGGTCATCGCCTCGGAGACGAACATGCAGGTGCACGCCGACAAGGCCCTCGAGGCGCTGGAGCGCACGGCCGCTCCGGCCTGATCCCCCCTCGCTGCGCCGCGGCGCCCGGGTTACCGTGGCCTCGTGTCCTCCACTGACCGCACCACCAGCGCCCACCCGTCCCGCGACCCGTACGCCGAGCTGCCGCAGCTGCCCTGGTTCGAGGTGACGTCCACCGATGTCACGGACGGCCAGCGGCTCGACTCCGCCCAGGTCAGCGCCGACGCCGGCGGCCAGGACGTGTCCCCGCAGCTGAGCTGGTCGGGCTTCCCCGAGGGCACCAAGAGCTTCGCTGTGACCGTCTACGACCCCGACGCGCCCACGGCGTCCGGCTTCTGGCACTGGGCGGTCGCCAACCTGCCCCTGTCGACCACCTCGCTGCCGAGTGGGGCGGGGGCCGACGACGGTTCGGCCCTGCCCGGCGGCGCGGTCCAGCTGCGCAACGACGGTGGCCAGGAGGGCTACGTCGGGGCGGCTCCGCCCGAGGGCCACGTCGAGCACCACTACCACGTGGTCGTGCACGCGGTCGACGTCGAGCACCTCGACGTCGCCGGGGCGTCCCCGGCGGTGCTGGGGTTCAACCTCTTCTTCCACACCCTCGGCCGCGCCCGGATCGTCGGGACCTACCAGCGCTGAGGGGTATGCGGGCAGGCCTCAGCCCACGAGCGCTGCGGCCTGCCGGGCGATCTCGAGCTCCTCGTTGGTGGGCACGACGAGCACGGCCACCCGGCTGGCGTCACTCGAGATCCGGCGCTCGCCTCCACCCGCCGCGTCGTTGGCCGCCGCGTCGAGCTCCACCCCCAGCACGCCGAGGCCGTCGCACACCGCCGCGCGCAGCGCCGCCGAGTGCTCGCCGACCCCGGCTGTGAAGACGAGCGCGTCGAGACGGCCGAGCGCGGCGGCATACGCCCCGACGTACTTGCGCAGCCGGTAGACGGTGACGTCGAAGGCGAGCCGGGCGCCGGCGTCCCCGGAGGCCATCAGGTCCGTCACCTCGCGGAAGTCGTTGGTGCCGGCCAGCCCCTTGAGCCCGCTCTCGCGGTTCAGGGCAGCGTCGACCTCGTCGGCGCCCAGGCCGGTGCGCACCATGAACGAGAGCAGCCCCGGGTCGATGTCGCCCGACCGGGTGCCCATGACGAGCCCCTCGAGCGGCGTCAGCCCCATCGACGTGTCGACGCTGCGGCCCCCGTCGATGGCGGCCGCACTGGCCCCGTTGCCGAGGTGGAGCACGACGAGGCGGCTGTCGTCCGGGGCCCGGCCGAGGAGCTCGGCGGCTCGCCTGGAGACGTAGGCGTACGACGTGCCGTGGAAGCCGTAGCGGCGCACCCGATGCTCGTCGCGCCAGGCCGCCGGCACCGCGTACGTGTAGGCGCGGGCGGGCATGCCGTGGTGGAACGCCGTATCGAACACGGCCACCTGCGGCACGTCGGGGAAGCGCTCGCGGGCGACCGTGATGCCCTCGAGGTTGGCCGGGTTGTGCAGCGGCGCCAGGGGTTCGAGCTCCTCGACCACCGAGAGCACCTCGTCGGTGACGACGACCGGCTCGCTGAAGCGGTCACCCCCGTGCACCACCCGGTGCCCGACGGCGAGCAGCCCGACCGTCTCGAGGTCGGGACCGTAGCGGCCGAAGGCGGCGGTGACGGCGTCGAGCGCCTCGGCGTGCGAGGACACGGGCTGGTCGGCGGTGAAGGTCTCGCCGTGGACCTCGTGACGCACCGACGACCCCGGCTCGCCGATCCGCTCGACGCTGCCCTTCGCGGCGACGTCACCGGTGGCGGCGTCGACGAGCTGGTACTTCAGCGACGAGGACCCGGCGTTGATGACGAGCACCGGCCGGCTCACGTCTGGCTCTCCGCCTGGATCGCCGTGATGGCCACGGTGTTGACGATGTCCTGCACGAGGGCTCCCCGGGAGAGGTCGTTGACCGGCTTGCGCAGCCCCTGCAGCACCGGTCCGACGGCCACGGCGCCGGCGCTGCGCTGCACGGCCTTGTAGGTGTTGTTGCCGGTGTTGAGGTCCGGGAAGATCAGCACGGTCGCCCGGCCCGCCACGGGGCTGTCCTTCATCTTCGTGGCCGCGACCGCCGCGTCGACGGCGGCGTCGTACTGGATCGGCCCCTCCACCGACAGGCCGGGCGCGCGCTCACGCACCAGCGCGGTGGCGGCGCGCACCTTGTCGACGTCGGCGCCGGTGCCGGACCCGCCGGTCGAGTAGGACAGCATGGCCACCCGTGGCTCGACCCCGAACTGCTCAGCGGTCGCGGCCGACGAGATGGCGATGTCGGCGAGCTGCTCCGCCGTAGGGTCGGGGTTGACCGCGCAGTCGCCGTAGACGAGGACGCGGTCGGGCAGGCACATGAGGAAGACCGACGACACGACGTCGACGCCCGGCGAGGTGCGCACCACCTCGAGGGCCGGCCGGATCGTGTGCGCCGTCGTGTGGATCGCCCCCGACACCATGCCGTCGGCCAGGCCGTCGAGCACCATCATCGTGCCGAAGTAGCTCGGGTCGACGACGACGTCCCAGGCCTGGTCGGGCGTGACCCCCTTGTGCTCCCGCAGCCGCGCGTACTCCGCGGCGAAGCGGGAGCGCAGCGGCTCGTCGTGCGGGTCGACCAGGGTGGCGGCGGAGACATCGAGCCCCAGCTGCGACGCCTTGGCGCGGATGCCGGCCGGGCTGCCGAGCAGGGTGAGGCGCACGACCTGGCGGCGCAGCAGCTGGTCGGCCGCCCGGAGGATGCGCGGCTCCTCGCCCTCCGGCAGGACGATGTGCCGCCCGGCCGCGCGGGCCCGGTCGAGCAGCCGGTGCTCGAACATCAGCGGGGTGACGACGCCGGTGTCGGTGAGGTCGAGCCGGTCGAGCAACCCGGCACAGTCGACGTGCTTCTCGAACAGGTCGAGCGCGATCTCGATCTTGTGCGTCGCCGACCGCAGCAGCCGCGCGTTGACGGCATACAGGTCGGCCGCCGTGCGCATCGTGCCGCCGGGTGACGTGATGAGCGGCACCTGGATGTCGAGCCCGTCCATGAGCCGCGCGACCGCGGGCGGCAGCTCGAGCCCGCCGTTGAGCACGACGCCCGCCGGCGTGGGGAAGGTCTTGGCCGGGTGGGCCAGCAGCAGGCCGAGCAGCACGTCGGCGCGGTCGGGCGGGCAGATGACGACACAGCCCTCGAAGAGCCGCTCGAGGACGTTGGGCATCGTCATCGCGGCGACGAGCAGGCCGCTCGACTCGCGGTCGAGGAGCGCGTCCTCCCCGTAGGCGAGGTGGCCGCCCACCGCGGTGACGAGCTCGCGCACCGTCGGTGAGCCGAGGACGGGGTCGGCCGGGATGGCGTATGCGGGGATGCCGCCGGCCGTGCCCTGCAGAGCCTCGAGGGTGGCCGCCATCCGGTCGGGAGTGACCCGGTTGGCGACGACGGCCACGACCGAGGCGTGGTGGTGACGAGCCTCGTCGGCCGCGAGGTCGGCCGCGGTGCGCACCTGCTCGGAGGTCTGGCCGTGGCTCGACAGGACGAGCACGAGCGGGCTGTCGAGGTTGGCCGCGATGCGCGCGTTGAAGCTGAACTCGGCGGGCGAGGCGACGTCGGTGTAGTCGGACCCGATGACGAGCATCGCCTCGAAGCGGTGCGCGACGGCGTAGTAGCGGTCGACGATCATCGACATCGCCGCCTCGGGGTCGTGGTGGACGTCGTCGTAGAAGACGCCGGCGGCCTCCTGCGCCGTGAGCGGGGCCGCAACCTCCGCCCCGGTCTCGAGGCGAGACAGGAGCAGGTCGAGGACGTGGTCGTCCTCGGCCCGGGCGGTGCGCAGGATCGGCCGGAACACCCCCACGCGGCCGACCCGCCGGCTCAGCTGGTCGAGGAAGCCGAGCGCGACCGCCGACTTGCCCGACCAGCCCTCGGACGAGGCGAGGTAGAGGCTCGTCGTCACCCGGGCCACGTCCAGTCCCGGACCTCCGGGAGGTCCTCGAGGTGCTCGCGGATGTACGCGTTGTGGCGGGTGAGCATCTCGTTGCAGTGTGCGGTCAGCTCCTGCCAGCGGGCCGCCCGCCGGGGGCTGCGGCGGAGGGCCTCGATGGCCAGGTGGTAGCGCGAGACCTTGTTGAGCACGACCATGTCGAACGGCGTCGTCGTCGTGCCCTGCTCGTTGAACCCGCGCACGTGGAACCGGCCCGGGTTGCTGCGCCCGTGGACGAGCTGGTGGATCGCGCGGGGGTAGCCGTGGAACGCGAAGATGACCGGCTTGTCGGCGGTGAAGAGCCCGTCGAACACCGAGTCAGCGAAGCCGTGCGGGTGGTCGTTCTCCGGCAGCAGCGCCATGAGGTCGACGACGTCGACGAACCGCACCTTCAGGTCGGGGGTCCACTCGCGCAGGAGGTCGGCGGCGGCCAGGGCCTCCTGTGTGGGCACGTCTCCGGAGGCGGCGAGCACGACGTCGGGCATCTCGTCGGCCTTCGCCGTCGACGCCCACTCCCAGACGCCCGCCCCGGCGGCACACAGCTCGTTGGCGGCCGCCATGTCGAGGTACTGCAGGTGCGGCTGCTTGTCGAGGACGATGAGGTTGACGTGGTCGGTGCTGCGCAGGCAGTGGTCGAGGATCGACAGGCCGGTGTTGGCGTCCGGCGGCAGCCACACCCGTACGACGCCGGGCGCGAGGGGGAGCAGGGCGTCGATGAGGCCTGGCCCCTGGTGCGAGAACCCGTTGTGGTCGTTGCGCCAGCACGTGCTCGTCAGGAGGATGTTGAGCGACGAGACCGGGGCCCGCCACGCGAGGTCCTGTGCGTGCTGCAGCCATTTGACGTGCTGGATGGTCATGGACGCCGAGACCATGGCGAACGCCTCGTAGGTGGCGAAGACCCCGTGCCGGCCGCTCAGCAGGTAGCCCTCCAGCCAGCCCGAGCACAGGTGCTCCGAGAGCACCTCCATGACCCGGCCGTCGGGCGAGAGCTTCTGGTCGGTGGGCAGCAGGGGCGCCTGCCAGCACCGCTCGGTGACGTCGAAGACGGCCTGCAGCCGGTTGCTGGCCGTCTCGTCCGGGCAGAAGAGCCGGAAGGTGCCGCCGCCGTCCTCGCGGGTGTCGGCGGCATACACGTCGCGCATGAGCTCGCCCATGGGGCGGGTGCTCTCGTGCAGCAGGACGCCGGGGGCGTCGACGGGGAGCGCGAAGCCGTCGAGGACGGGCAGGGGGAGCTCGGTGCGCAGCCGGCCGCCGTTGGCGTAGGGCGTCGCCGACATCCTTCTGTCCCCGTCGGGGGCGAGCGCGCGCAGGCTCGGGGCGAGCCGCCCGCTCTCGTCGAAGAGGGTGTCGGGGGAGTAGGTCTCCAGCCAGTCCTGGAGGATCTGCAGGTGCTCGGGGTTGCCCTTGATGCCCGAGAGCGGCACCTGGTGGGCGAGGTTGGTGCCCTGGATCTGCACGCCGTCGACGACGTCGGGGCCGGTCCACCCCTTCGGCGTCCGCAGGACGATCGCCGGCCAGGTATGCCGCACGGGCCGGCTGGGCTCGCCGCCCCGGGTCTGCTCGCGCAGGGCGGTGACCTGCTCGTACCCCCGGACGAGCGCCGCCCACAGGTCGCGGAACACCTGGTCGGGGTCGTCGCCCGAGACGGTGACGGGGTCCCAGCCCTGGCTGCGCAAGAAGGCCTCGACGTCCTCGTCGTCGGTGCGGCCGAAGACGGTGGGGCCGGCGATCTTGTAGCCGTTGAGGTGCAGGATCGGCAGCACCGCACCGTCGCGGCGGGGGTTGAGGAAGGTGGGCACCTTCCACGAGCCGGCGAGGGGGCCGGTCTCGGCCTCGCCGTCGCCGACGACGCAGGCGACGAACAGGTCCTTGTGGTCGTAGGCGGCGCCGGCCGCGTGGGCGAGGGCGTAGCCGAGCTCGCCCCCCTCGTGGATGCTGCCGGGGGTCTGCACGCTGACGTGGCTGGGAATGCCGCCGGGGGAGGAGAACTGGCGGAACAGGCGCAGCACCCCGTCGGCGTCCTCGCTGACCTGGGGGTAGACCTCGGAGTAGGTGCCCTCGAGGTAGGCGGCCGCGACCAGCGCGGGGCCACCGTGGCCCGGCCCCGTGACGTAGAGCCAGTCGGAGCCGGTGCGGCGGATGAGCCGGTTGAGCAGCGTGTAGATCATCGACAGGCCCGGGCTGGTGCCCCAGTGGCCGAGCAGCCGCGGCTTGATGTGCTCCATGGCGAGCGGCTCGCGCAGCAGTGCGTTGCCCTGGAGGTAGATCTGACCGACGGTGAGGTAGTTCGCCGCGGCCCACCACTGCCGGTCCAGACGGAGGTCGTCGTCGCTGTAGGCGGAGAGGTCCCCGCCGTCGGTGTCGCTGGTGCCGCCGGTGTCGGTCGGGCTGGTTCCGGTGCTGCTGGGCGGGGTGCTGGGCATGGCGGGCTCCAGGTGCTCATCGCGTGACGCCGGCTGCTGCGGACCGCCCAATCCTGGCACGGGCCGCGGCGGAGGGACGGGGTTCACGGGCCGGGCGTCGGCGGCGCCACCTCGGTCGGTCGGGGGTTGCGGATCAGCAGCCACGAGACGAGGCCCCCGACGGCCAGCAGGGCGGCGGACAGCACCATGGCGCTGCGGAAGGCCCCGCTGAACACCGCCGGGTCGCGGTAGGCGTCCCCGCTCAGACCGACAACGGCCGGGAACGCGGCCACCGCCAGCAGGCTGCCCGCCCGGGCCACGGCGTTGTTCACCCCGCTGGCCGCACCGGCATACCGGTCGGGGGCCGCGGCGAGCACCGTGGAGGTCAGTGGCGCCACGAGCAGACAGAGCCCGAGCCCGAAGACGACGACACCGGGTAGCACGCCCAGGACGTAGGAGCCGCCGGGGCCGAGAGGAGCGAGCAGGAGCACGCCCGCGGCGCAGACGAGCGGGCCCACCGTCATCGGCAGCCGCGGGCCGATCCGGGCGCCGAGCGCACCGCCCCTGGCCGCGAGCAGCAGCATGAGCAGCGTCATCGGCAGGGTCGCCAGCCCGGCCAGGAGCGGGCCGTAGCCGAGCACGGTCTGCAGCTGGAGCGTGAGGAAGAACGACATCGCGCTGAGAGCGCCGTAGGTGATCAGGGTCATGAGGTTGGCCCCTGTGAACTGGCGCTCGCGGAACAGCGACGGCTGCACCATCGGGGCCCGCGTGCGGCGTTCGACGACGACGAACCCGACCCCGACAGCGATCCCGGCGAGAGCGAGGGCGGCGGTGAGCACCGGCCCGAGCGCGGCGTGCTGGATGAGGGCGTACGTCGTCAGGGCCAGCGTCGCGGTGGCCAGCACGGCCCCGAGCACGTCGAACCGACCGCCCTCGGCCAGCTCGTCACGGGTCTCGGGCACGAAGCGGCGGGCCAGGACCACGGTCACCGCCGCCAGGGGGATGTTGAGGAAGAACGCCCACCGCCAGCTGGCGTACTGCACGAGCCAGCCCCCGACGAAGGGGCCGATGGCCCCCGCGACCCCGCCGAGGCCGGACCACGAGCCGATGGCCCGGGCGCGGTCCTCCCGGCGGATGCTGGCCTCGATCATGCTCAGGCTCCCCGGGGTGAGCAGTGCGCCCGCGACCCCCTGCAGAACCCGGGCGGCGATGAGCAGCCCGGGGGTGGGGGCTGCGCCGCACAGGGCCGAGGCGAGCGCGAAGCCGACGACGCCGAGCACGAAGATGCGCCGGCGGCCGAACCGGTCGCCGAGGCTGCCGCCGAGCAGGATGAGGGAGGCGAGCGAGAGCAGGTAGCCGTTGGTCACCCACTGCAGGTCGGCCAGGCTGGCGTCGAGGTCGGTGCCGATCCGCACGAGCGCGACGTTGACGATCGTCCCGTCGAGGAACGCCATCCCCGACCCGAGCACCGCGGCCGCGACGATCCCCCGTCCCGTGCGCGATGAGAGCTCGACCCCCGCCATGGGCGGAGTGTGCCAGCCGGGTCCGAGGCCTCCGCGGCCTCTCCCGGCCTCTCCCGGCCTCTCCCGGCCCCTCCCGGCCCCTCGCGGCCCCTCGCGGCCCCTCGCGGCCCCTCGCGGCGGTAGCGTGCGGACGCGTGAGCGATCCCGTAACGGACCCCCTCGGCCCGGGTCGGGCCCGCCAGAACGCCGTCTACCGCGCGGGCGCCCTCGGTCGGCGCCCCCGGGTCCCCGCTGACCCCGACCGGCTGGCCGAGAGGGCCCGGCGCGCCATGTCGGGCGACGCCTGGGCCTATGTCGCCGGTGGCGCGGGCACCGGCGCGACGATGGCCGCGAACCGGGCGGCGTTCGACCGCTGGAGCCTGGTGCCCCGGATGCTGCGCGACGTCTCCGCCCGCGACCTCTCCGCCCCGCTGCTCGGCCGCCGGATCCCCGCCCCGCTCCTCGTGGCTCCGATCGGCGCCGCCGGCATCGTCCGTCGGGGGGCCGACGTCCTCGTGGGCCGCGCGGCCGCCTCGCTGGGCCTGCCGTACCTCATCTCCAGCCAGGGCAGCTCGCCGATGGAGGAGACGGCGGGGGCGATGGGGGAGTCGCCCCGGTGGTTCCAGCTCTACTGGTCGAGCGACGAGCAGCTCGTCGACTCGTTCCTGCGGCGCGCGGAGGCGGTCGGGGCCGAGGCCGTCGTCGTCACGCTCGACACGACGATGCTCGGCTGGCGCCCGCAGGACCTCGACCGGGGGTCGCTGCCCTTCGCTCGGGGGATCGGGATCGCGCAGTACACCTCCGACCCCCGCTTCCGGCAGCTCGTCGCGCACCGGCTGGCCGCGGGGCCCCCCTCGCCCCGCCTACGGCCCACCCCCGGCGCACTGCGCACGCTGGCCTCGATGGCGCGCGAGCTGCCGGGTGGCCTCGCCGACAACCTCCGCTCGCCGCTGACCCGCGCGGCGGTGGAGACGTTCCTGGCGGTGTACTCCAAGCCCTCCCTCTCGTGGGACGACCTCGCCACCCTGCGCGACCGCACCCGCCTGCCCGTGCTCCTCAAGGGGGTGCTCCACCCGGACGACGCCCGGCGGGCGGCCGACCTCCGGGTGGACGGTCTGCTCGTCTCCAACCACGGCGGGCGCCAGGTCGACGGTGCGGTCGGGGCGCTCGACGCGCTGGTCGACGTCGTCGCGGCGCTCCGCGGCTCGGGAAGCGGTATGCCGGTCGTGCTCGACAGCGGGGTGCGCTCGGGCGCCGACGTGGTCAAGGCCCTCGCGCTGGGGGCGGGTGCCGTCACCGTCGGCCGCCCCCACGTCTACGGGCTCGCGGTCGACGGCGAGGCGGGCGTGCGCACCGTCCTGGAGAACCTCGTCGCCGAGGTCGACCTCACGCTGGGGCTGTGCGGGGTCGCCTCCGTCGCCGACCTGGGGCCGGACGCGGTCAGGCGATCCGGCGTACTCGGTTGACCGTGAGGCCGTTCTCGTCGAGCAGCTCGCCCATCCGACTCACGAGCTGGGCGAGGTGAGGAGCCGCGAGGTGGGTGTCGAGGTGGTCGCCGGAGACCCAGTTCTCGTAGAACGTGAAGAAGCGCGGGTCCTCGACGCCCTGGTGGAGGTCGTAGTTGACGCAGCCGTCCTCCTGGAGGGTGGTCGGGACCAGCGCCTCGAGCGCGGCGCGCAGCTCGTCGGTCTTGCCCTCAGCGGCTCGCATGTAGGCGACGACGGTGAGCAGGTCGCGGTTCTCGTCGGTGGGCGTGGTCACAGTTCCTCCAGTGGACGTCGGTGTCGGTGTCGGCGACGCTAGGCCATATGGACCCCCGCCACCAGACGGCCGCCGCGATGGCCGAGGCCGCCGGTGCGTGGCTTGCCACGCTCACCCGCGAGCAGCGCCGAACCGCCCACTGGCCGGCGCCCTCCGGCGACGAGCAGGCCGACGCCGAGCGCCGCCGCTGGTTCTACACCCCGACGGACCACGGCGGTCTCACCGTGCACGAGCAGCAGCCGCCTCAGCACCGGGCGGCCATGCGCCTGGTGGCGACGGGCCTGTCGCTGGGCGGCTACGTCACCGTCGCGACGACCATGGGCCTGGAGAACGTGCTCGACCGGGTCGAGGGGTTCGTCACCCGCTTCGACCGTGAGCGCGGCCGCGACCCGGGGCTGTACTACCTCCGAATCTTCGGCGAGCCGGGCAGCACGGGGGCATGGGGGTGGCGCTTCGGTGGGCACCACGTGTCGCTCAACAACCTCGTCGTCGACGGCGAGCTCGTCTCGACGACGCCGTGCTTCATGGGCGCCGACCCGGCGTCGGCGCCGCTGCTCGGCGGCGCCGTCAACCGTCCGCTCGCCCGCGTCGAGGACCTCGCCCGCGAGCTGGTGCGCTCACTGCCCGCGGACCTCGCCCCCCGAGCCGTGCTCCTGGACCGAGCGCCCTCGGACCTCGTGACCGCCAACCGCACGACGGTGGCCCCGGGTGACCAGGTGGTGCCCCTCGCCGCCATCTGGCGCGACCCCCGTTTCCCGGACGACGCGGAGCAGGCCACGCTGCAGGCCCTCAGCGACGCCATCGACGACGCTGCGGCCTACAGCGCCGACGACCACCGCACCGTGGAGTACACCGCCGCCGCCAAGGGGGTGGCGGGTCGTGACCTCGACCGGTCGCAGCGCGAGCTGCTGTATGCCGTGCTGGGCACCTACTTCGACCGGGTGCCGGAGGGCGTGTCGCCGCTGCCGTCCTACGACGACGCGGCGCTCGACGCGGTGCACGTCGCCTGGGCCGGGTCGACCGAGCCCGGACAGCCGCACTACTACCGGGTCCAGGGCCCCCGGCTGCTCATCGAGTGGGACAACACGCAGCGCGGGGCCAACCACGCGCACTCGGTCTGGCGTGACCCCGAGGCCGACTTCGGCCTCGACGTCCTGGCGCGGCACCGGGCGCGCCACCACTGACCGGTGGGCTCCGGGCGGGGGAGGTGGGCTCAGGCGCCCCACGGCTCGACCACGCGGGTCACCGTGTCGACCGTGGTGGTGGGGTCGGCGCCCGAGTAGAAGATGAAGACCGGGTTCGGGAACGGGTGGGGCGCCATGAGCGGGTACGGCTGCGCGTAGACCATCTTCGTGAACGGCTCCTGGTACCCGGCGAGGCGGCGCCGGAGCGTCGCCTGGAACGGGCTCATGGCCACCGGGCCGGCGAGGGTCTTGGCGTAGACGCCAGCGTTGTGCTGGACGAAGACCAGGGCCGTCCAGCTCGGCAGGAGCAGGCTCGCCTTCACGATGATGTGGTCGGTCCCCCCGATGACGTCGTTGAAGAGGAAGTCCCACCGCGTGACGTCGGTGACCGAGGTGGTCGGCCCCGACGGTGACGTGCCGACCGCGTCCTTGAGCTCCGCGTTCGGGTACTGGGCGTGGACCTGTCGGGTGACGGAGTCGATGAGGGCCTGGAAGCCGTTGGCGCTCATGAGGGCCCGGACGGTCCCGGCCGGGTTGTCCGTGCTCCTTGCGGCGGCGGCGGGTACCCCGTGGGCCGCCGGCGCCGCCTGGGCGGCCGGCCCGGTGGCCCCGATGAGCCCCGTAGCGGCCAGCGCGGCCATGGTCCCGATCACGATCCTGCGTCCGTTCACTGCGTGCCCCTCAGCGTCAACGAGCCGCCCCCGCACCGGAGGTCGATGCTGGCGATGCTACGGGCTCCCGGACTCGGGCGGATCGTCCGAACGACCCGGGGGCGAGCCCTGGCGTGCCGGGCGGCGCATGCCTACGGTTGGGGGGACGGCGTTCTCGACGCCGCGACGGAGGGAGTGGTCATGGCGGTCCTTCCCGGCCATCGGGTCGTGGTCTTCCTGCAGGAGAACAAGACCACGGACTTCTACTTCCCGACGTTGGCGGCCTGGGGAGCGGCGATCACGGCCCGAGGCCCGCTGCTGTCGGCGCCCCCCAACCACGACCAGCCCCACGACCGCAACGCCTGGGTGCACTACGCCATGGGGGACTACCCGGCGATGGACGCCCAGATCGACAACGACGCCGTCATCCCCTACTACTCGTGGCTGGCGAAGCAGTTCGTCTTCTGCGACCACCACTTCGGGTCGGGCTCGAACTCGACGCCCGGACACATGCTCGCGGTCGGCGGCCAGATGCCGACGATGAAGAACCCGCCGTTCGTCGGCGCCCACCCCGTCTGGGACATCCCGTCCGTCTTCACCGCGGCCGAGGCCGGCGGCGTGAGCTACGGCGCCTTTCCCGACCAGGGCGGCTACCCGACGAAGTTCTACGCGTCACTGGGACGGTCGCCGGGGTCCGACCACGTGCACCCGCCGAAGGACTTCCTCACCATGGCGGCCGCCGGCCAGCTGCCCCAGGTCTGCTACGTCTGGAGTCCCGCGGGCTACGACGAGCACCCGCCCTTCGTCTCCGACCCGACCTACGTCACCAAGGGTCAGAACCTCGTCTGGGACCGGGTGCAGGCGGTCGTCGACGCCGGCCAGTGGGACACGACGACGTTCATCCTCACGTGGGACGACTGGGGCGGCTACGTCGACACGGTGCGGGCCCCGTCGGTCGAGACGCTGCCGGACGCTGTGCACCCCGCCGGCTTCCAGGCCATCGGCGGCTCACGCATACCCCTGCTCATGTTCGGCGGGAAGGTCGCGCAGGCCATCGATGCCCAATGGCACTCGCACGCCAGCATTCCCAAGACCGTCATCGACCTGCTGGGCCTGCCGCCGATGGGGGTGCCGCGGGTGGACGGCGCCCCCTCGCTGGCGCACCACGTGGACGCAGCGCTGAGCCGGCCGGCCCCTCCCGTGCCCGGATCGGTCATCGTCCAGCCGACCCCACCGCATCCGACCCCCACGCCGACGCCTCCCGCCCCGTGGGCCGGACCGCTCGGCCAGCCGATGCCGGCCCTCGTGACGCTGGACGGCAGCACGCTGCCGGCGCCGACCGACGGGCTCGTCCGCCCGAAGCCGCCGCCGCCCCCGAAGCTGCGGTCCCTGCACTGAGCCGCGGCGCCCGGTGGGGACCGGCGGTCGCGCGTAGGCGTGACGGTCGGCCCGGGCCATCATGGATCAGCCCGGACGCCATCTCCGCCCGGAGCCGGGAGGGCGGCCATGCCTGAGGCGCACCGAACCATCGTGATCAACCGGCCGGTCGCCACGGTCTTCTCGTTCTTCGCCGACCCCGCCAACGACGGGAGGTGGCGCACCCACGTGCGGGAGGTCTCCGCGCACGGCCCGATGGCGGTGGGCACCACGATCCACCAGGTGGTCGCCGGGCCGAGGTCACCTTCTCGCTGCGCACCGACGTCAGCGGTCTGAAGACGGTCGTGGTGTCGAAGCCGGTGCAGACGTCGATGGACGGCGAGATGGCTGCCCTCGACACGGCGAAAGCCGTCATCGAGAGCGCGTGACGCGTCTCGGCGGAGATCCAGCGCCACGGTGGCTCCCGGGTGGGCGGCTGAGCCGGCAACCGGGCCCAGCGGGGTATAGCCGGTCAGGCGAACGTGCCGGCCAGCCACGCCGTCAGCGAACCACGGTCGGTGGCGTCACCCCGGTAGCCGACGTAGCCGTCCGGGCGGATGACGACCACCGCACCGGGTTCGGCGGCGTACGCCCGGGCGAAGGCGCCGTCGGCGTCGACCAGGGTGGGGACCAGCGTCGACCCGGTGTCCGCCCCGGGTGCGGCCACCAGGTAGGCGTCCATCTGCTCGTGGGCGCCCCTGACGGCCGCCGTCATGACGTCCGTCAGCGTCTGAAGTGACTCCGCCGAGGTGCCGGGCGCGGCATACCCGACCATCGTGTGGACGTCGCGGCCGAGCACGTCGAACAGGCGCAGCGGGACGGTCATCCCCTCGCGGGTCAGGCCGGTCGCGTCGGGGGCGCGGGTGCCGGGGGGAGGGCCGACCTCGCGCCCGCCGATGACCGGGCTGTCGACGTAGTCGATGAGCAGCTGCCCCTCCCGACGGATGACGAAGGTCGGGTCGTCGGAGTCGGCGCCGAGCCCCTCGCGGGCGCTGCGCACCGTGCGGCCCACGACCTCCTCCCCGACCGGTCGTCGCTCGGCGTCATAGCTGTCGAGCAGCGCGTCGGAGGCGTACCCCTGCACGGCCAGGGCCAGCTTCCAGGCGAGGTTGTGGGCGTCCTGGATGCCGGTGTTCATCCCCTGCGCCCCCGTCGGCGGGTGGATGTGCGCGGCGTCGCCGGCGACGAACACCCGCCCGTCGCGGTAGCGGTCGACGATGCGGTGGCTGATCCGGAACACCGACGACCAGCGCAGGTTGCGCGCGGTCGTGGGCTCGGGCGCGAGCCGGTCCAGCACCGCCTGGATGTCGGCGAGCGTCGGCGTGCGCGCCCCCTCGAACCCGTGCGCCACGCCGTCGCCGTCACCGCCGTCACCTGCCGTGGAAAGCTCGGGGGTGGCGATCATCGACATGCGGTAGCGCTGATGACCCTTGATGGGGATGGCGACGAGCAGGTCGGTCGAGCCGTCCGGCCGGGTCGCGGTGGCGCGCAGGGCATAGCCGGCGGGCAGCGACCAGTCCACCTCGACGTCGCCGAGCATGTACTCCTCGCTGAACGCGCCCCCCTCGAACGAGAGTCCCAACGTCTTGCGGACGACGCTGTGCGCCCCGTCGGCCCCGACCAGGTATGCCGCGCGGACCGTCTCGTCGCCGTCCGGACCGATGAGGGTGGCCGTCACGCCGTCGGCGTCCTGCGTGAACCCGGTGAGCCGGACGCCACGCTCGACCGTCGTGCCGAGCGATCGCAGGCGGCGGTCCAGGATGCGCTCGGTCACGTACTGCGGGATGCCGACGAAGCCGTAGGGGATGTCGGGCAGCGTCGGGATGTCGAGGTGGGCGACCTCGGCGCCCTCGGCGAGGACGATCTGGCCCCGGAGCGGCACTGCCTCGTCGAGCGCCGCGCGGACGATCCCCATGCCCTCGAAGACCTCGAGGGTCCGGGGCTGGATGCCCACCGCCTTGGCGTAGGGCATCGGCTCCGCGAGCGGGTCGACGATCCGGCAGCCGACCCCGCGACGGCGCAGCTCGACCGCGGCCGTCATCCCCGTCGGACCACCCCCGGCCACCAGCACGTCCGTGGGGTTCGCTGTGCTCATCCCGGCGCCTCCTTCGGCGACCACCGTCGACCAGTCGACGTCGACTCGGCCATCCAAGCACGACGAAACCGCATGGGGGGCGATCTCCGGGGTTCGGCTGCCTTGATGTCCTTCACCACGAGCGGCCCTGGGATGCACTCACCCGAAGGGACTCCAGCTACGACACCAGCCAATCGTCGCGGCCACCGCGGGACCGTGACCTGGGTCGTGGGCGACCACGAACGCCACGCCGCCCTCGACGGCCTGGCACGCATCGGCCGGCTCACCCGGTGGTCGTCGGGAGCACGATGGTCACTCGGCGGTTCCGGGCCCGACCTTGCTCGGTCCCGTTGTCCGCGATGGGATCGGCGTCGCCGAAGCCCTGAGGAAGGAGGGTGACGGGACTGGCACCGAGGGCGGCTTGGAGGGCCTGGGCGACGGCCAGGGCCCGTTGCCGGGACAGGTCCAGGCCGTGGGCGGCGGAGCCGAGGTTGTCCGTGTACCCGTTGACCTGGATCTGTCCGGTGATGTGGGCCGTCTTGATCTGCTGCGCGAGATCCGAGAGAGCATTCTGCGTTTCCGGGCTCAGCTGGGCGGAGTCGAGGCCGAAGAGCACGTCGGAGGGCAGCACCACCTGCCGTCCGGGCTGAACCTGCGGGGGCCCGGTCGGGAGCACGATGACGGCGCTGCCCGCCGAGGGTGAGGACGGTGACGCCGCGGGGGAGGCGGTCGTCGTGGCCGACACGCTCTGGGCGGTCGGATCGGTCGTCGGCATGCTCTGGACGGTGCCCGGACTCGACACCACCGGCGGCAGCTCAGGGGAGGACTCGTCTCCACCGACAGCCGGCAGCACGCGCGACGCGACCGCCGCGAGGAGAAGGACGAGCAACACCGCCGCCCCGAGAACCTTCGCGGCTGGTCGCCCGCCCTGGGGCTTCTGGGCGTGTGCGACTCCCATCTCGGCGTTGTCCTGCGCAACGACCTCGCCTGCACTCGCGTCGGCCGCGGGGTCGGGGCGCCCCTCCACTACTGGCCGAGCGGTGCGCATCCGGTGGCGGACCTCGGCCGTGAGCCCGTCGGCTACCGCCTGGGCGTCCCCGCCACCCTGCAGCTGGTGACGCAGCGAGGCTTGGCTGGTGGTGACGAAGAGGTCCACCAGGAGGCCGTCGTCCCCGACGTCGGCGCGGAGATGCACGTTGAGGTAGACGCGCCGACCCGTCGGCGGGGCGCCCAGGAAGGCGGAGCGATGGACCCCGGTCAGGACCCCGTCCTCCTGCCAGGCGCTTCCGGCGTGATGAAGGACTGCGGCATAGCCGATGTCGGAGAACGCGTGGACGACGGCCGCCAGCCCTTCACCGGGATGCACGCGCCCCACCGGGTGGTCACCATCGTGGAGGGTGATGTGCCCCTGAGGGGAGAACAGGGCAGCTGCGGCGTCCACGTCGCCCGACGACAGGCATGCGGCAAGCCGCCTCAACAGGAGCGGGGGACCATCCATGTCGTCGCTTCGCGGTTCGGGTCGAGCGGTGTCCACACCACAGTAGAAGCGAAGCCCGCGCAGCCGCTGAATGGTGCGTGGGCGGCTGCTGACGACATCGGACGCGCCCCCTCGCCTATCCGGAGAACGCGGCCGACCACCGGAGAACCGGCACCGTTCCCCCTCCTTGACCGCGTCTCCACCGAAGACGTCACCGACGGAGTCGGCACGGTACCGGCGTACCCCTGCTGCACCGCACCGGACGCCTCCGTGGCGCGCTCTCCCTCGTCGGCCTCGCAGGAGGAGGTCCGACACCAGGAGGCGGCGCCGGCCCAGCAGCGTCGACGAACCGAGCTATAGGTGTCGTCACGGAGCCGCCAGAGCACCTTGCCGCGTGTCCAGGCCGCCTCACGAGCGGCGGCGATGCTGACGTTGTCGACGAGGTTGTTCAGTCCGGCGAACTGCCGGTCGAGGTCGCACGGAACGGGGTCAGGCCAACGCTTGACCGTCCTTCCCGTCGGTCGAGGGGACGCACGCTCGGTTGAGCCACCCATCGAGCGGCCGTCGGGGGAGCCATCAGCAAAGGGTGGGTACTCCATGGCTCGTCATCTCCAAGCGCCTCGGGCCGCCGCGCCGCCGTTCTCGGCGTCGCGGCCGTCTTCGGTCTCCTTGAGGGTCGCTCGGCATCAGCCGACCCTGCCCCTCCGCTGGCCTGCGGGACCCCGGTGATGCCGGGTCCGTGCGTGCAGACGGCCCACTTCGCCAGCCAGCAGGGGTTCGAGACGCCGTGCGGGACCCCCACCAACCCGTCGACCTGTCCCGACTGGCTGGTCAACGACCTGGTGTTCCTCGACATGAGCGGCAACGGCATCGAGCACGTCAACGTCAACGTCAACGTCAACGTCAACAAGGCTTTGGACTTCTGGTCGACCACCACCTTCACCGGCAGCGGCACGTTGACGCTCTACCCGCCCTCCAGCGTGGACCTCCAGACAGATCCCAACGGCAACATCATCGGTGCGACGATCACCGGCCCCCCCGACACGGTGCTGACCGGACACATCACGGACTGGTTCGGCATCTCAGCGAACCGGTCCTCCGCCGTCATCCACGGGACGGTGAACGTCACCGGAACCCTGACCGACGGCTCACCGATATCCGTGCACGACACCACTCACGCCAGCTGGACCCCGGGTCAGATCCCCTTCGCTGATGCACCGCACCTCAGCTTCAACAAGGTGACCTGCTGAGGACCCTCCCGGCCGACTCCGGTCCTACCGACTCCCACCGACTCCTACCGACGGGGCCCTGGATCGACGTCGGCCCGGCTTACTAGCGCTGGATCCCGTGAGCTGAGGCTGGCCGCGCTGGCCGCCCCCTTGAGCGCACGATGTCCGACGGTCTGACGTGGCTCGCTGTGTCTGGTGCGCCGCGGCTGGCATCTCCACCGCCGTGAGGGATATGTCGAGTGTCCGGAGGGGGACTTGCCCACATGGGACACACGTTCTCGACATAGATCTGTCGAAGCCGTGAGGGCGGGGGACGGCGTAGCGCACCGACTTCAACCCAATATCGCCCACCGTGGCCAACCGGCCCCTCACCTGCGAAATCGCAGGTGAGGGGCCGTTTCTCTGAAAGCAAAAGGTGACTCTGCTGCTGTCACCCCAACGGTCCACCGGTGAGGTCAGCGCCGGCGGTCGACGAACCACCACCGGACGAGGCAGGCACCGAACCCGGCGAGGCCGCCGGCCCAGAACTCGGGGGGCATCAAGTCAAGGGTAGAGGCCGGTTGAGGGCGGCGGCAGCGGCACGAGCGGGCGTGCGCATCCGCCCTCCACGCGGCGTAGTCGGGCGTGGGTCGGCGCCCCACACGGCGGCGATAGGGGTCACCTCCGCGGTCCCGGATCCGGAGGCGCCGCCCGAGGGGGCCCGCGTCCGCACCGTGTCCTCGAACATCCGACACAAGCATGAGCGATCAAGGCGTGGCGATTACTGCGATGGTTGTGCCCTGGCTGCGGGGCCGGGCGGTCTCGCCGGGTTCGGGGTGTCACGAAGTCGTGCCTCCGGTGTCGCGGTCCCACATGCTGGCGGCTGGGGATGGGCTGGGACGTTTTCAGGCCCGGGTGGCGATGTGCTGGTCGGGGACCCAGACGTCGAAGTCGGAGCGGGCCACCCTCCACCCGGCGGTCAGCTGATCAGTGCGCCGGGCAGATCTACTGATCGGAGTAGCCCTGCACGACGGCGCGGGACGCCTGCAGGAGCGCGCACAGGTCGCGGGTCGTGGGGGAGGGAACCTCGGCTTCGTTCGACACCCCGGCTGGGTAGACACGCACGCCCCCCGCTCAGACGTACGCTCTCCACCCCCCCTCAGATGTGTGTCTCAGCATTATTGGGGGTTTACGGGCTTGAGCACCTTGCTTGCATGTGTGCCCGACCCGGTGTGCGAAGCGAGATCCCGGGGCTTCGCTTCTGGACGGGTAACGCTTCTCCAGGTTGGGGTGCCCGGTCGTGGCGCGGCCGTGGTGGGAGAGTTGGCTGGGGGCACGGTTCGCTTAGGACGGCGAGTACAGGTGATCCTTGCTGGGTGCCGGTGGTTATGGTGCTGTGACCGTGATTTGTGCTGCGGCACCGGTGCGCTTCCCGGGGTTGCCGGGGCCGCCTGCCTCTCCTGGGGGACCGCCGCTCGGCCCGGTCTGGGTCGGCCAAAGTCCCTTCCCGGAAGGCCCGTTGTTGCCCGCCCAGCCCCCGGGTCCGCCAGCGCCGGGGGTGCCGGGTTGCCCGGCCGGGGCGGGGGAGGGCATGGCCCGGACCATGTCGGTGTGTGCGCCGGTGGGTAGGAACACAGCGATGTTTCCAGCGGCATCTACGCCATTGCCGCCATCGCCTGCACGCCCACCGCTTCCGCCTTTCCCGCCAAGGCCGCCGATGGCCCCGGAGTTGCCGGTGCACCCGCAGGTGACGCCTGGTCCGCCGTTGCCGCCCTGCTGGCCCTGACCTCCCGGTCCGCCGTGGCCGCCTGGCCCGCCCGGTCCCGCTTGTGTGGCAACTGTCAGCGCCTTCTCGCTGGCTTGGTCGAGATTCAGGCCGGCGGTGATGGTGATGGTGGCCAGGGCGCTAGCGATGCCGTCGTTGCCGGGCGCCCCGTCGGTCCCGGGGTTGCCTGGACGGCCTGGTTCACCGGGCTGGCCGCCTGGCCCGGCGGCCTTGTTGGAGGCACACTGGCCGGGCGCTCCTGTTTGGGCTTGGATCATGCCCGGCGGCATGGGCGGCGTCGGCGCCGGCCCGCCTGGCCTTCCTACGATGTTGAAGTCACCGAAGCCGGGTGGTGGAGCGCCGATGCGGGTGAGGGTCGAACAGGCGAAGTGCAGTGGAGTCGCGCGAGCGACGATGCAGCCCCCGTCGAGCAGGTCGATGCCATTCGGTAAGTCGATCACCCGAAGACTGCCGTCTGGGGTGGACACATCCCATTCGGTGCTCACCTGCAGGGCCGGCCCCGTGGGTGTTGCGATCGGGGCGGTCGGTGTGGCGGGCGCGGCGGCGGTCGGCGTTGGTGCGGTGGGTCCTCCCGGGTTTGGGCTCCCGGACGGCTCGGAGGGCGCAGCGGGCGCTGGTCCATCTTGAGAGGACGCCACGTTGCCACTGTCGCGGGGCGTGGGGCTGACCGTTGGTGACGCGGCGGTGGTGTCGGGGAGTGTGGTTGGCCCGCTTCTGTCTGTCTGCGCGGCGTTGGCGGTTGACGGGGGGAGGGCGAGAAGGGTTGGCGTGGGCTGGGTGGTCACACTGGCGATGATGGGCAGCGCCGCGGTGAGCTGTTCGTGGTCGGACACCGACAGGGTGCCGCTGCCGACCACGTGGCGGATGAGGCGATGCATCAGGGCGACGCCGTCTTGGCCGGGCGGGGCGCTGATGCCGTTCAGGAGCGCGTCGGCGTGCGCGGCACGCTGGGGCGGGGTCAGGCCGATGTCGAGCAGGTCTCTCAGCTGGTTCACGTTGTGTAGGGCAACGCGCGTGTGCAGGAGACCAGCCTCGTCGGCGCCGTTGCCGGGCAGGCCGAGGTTGTCAAGCATCTGGTGGACACTCATCGGCCGGTTGTCCTTTCGTCACAGGGGTTTGCCGTTGATGAACACCTGGGGTCCGGGGCGGGTCAGGCCGTCGCGCCCGACATTTCCGGCCGTTCCGGTGGCACCTGCGCCTGCCGCGGGCCGAGTGTGCTTAGCGTGGTTCGCTGGGGCGTGGGCGGGGTGTCCGGCAGTCCCGCCGTAGCCGGGCCAGCCACCGGGTCCGCCGGTTGCGCCGGCTGCCGGGCAGGTCAGGACGTGCACCTGATCGGTCATCGCCGCGGGCACGGTGACGAAGATGTTGGAGCAGATCCCGCCGTTCCCGCCATGTCCACCGTCCCCGCCGTCTCCGCCGTGGCCGCCTCGTCCGGGGCGCCCGCTGGGCACGGGCCCAGACAACGTCCGCAGCCCGGGTGCACCGTTCCCACCTGGCCCGCCGTTCCCACCATGGCCCCCCATACCGCCGTCTCCACCCTGGCCACCGGCCACGAGCAACGTCAGCGACCCGCTGAGCCGTCCGATCGAGATCTCGGCGGTCTTCGTAGCCCCGCCGGTGCGCCCGGGCTCGCCGTGCCCTCCGCCCGCGCCGGGGCCCCCATCGGACCCATCCATCTGCTGCCCCGGCGGTTCGAGTAGGTCGACCCCTAGCATGGTTGGGACACCGGCCGGGGGTCTGCCTGCCCGTCCGGGTCCGCCGTTCGTGCCGGGCCGGCCGCCGCGCCCGTGGAACGGGCCGGTGCGTGCATCAACCGACGTCGGCGTGGCGAGGACAGCGATGCCAGACCGCAATCGTTCCTGGGCGATGGTCATCGGACGGCCGTGCGCCTCCTCCGTGGCTGCCCCCGGCTGCGACGGATGTCCGCGCTGAACCTGTCGAAGGGATTGGCAGCCAAGGATCAGCAGATTGCCTTGGACGACCACGTATCCGCCGGGCTCGATCACGAGCTCGCCGATGTTGACCACGTTCAGCAGGTCGTCCCGTTCATTGAGGCCCAGCAGTTCGGGCGGTACGGTCAGATCCCACACCTGCCCGGTGCGGACCCTCTTGTGGAGCACACTGAGCTGGCGGCTGGGGACCGGTAGGTGCAGTTCCAGTCCGGCCCGGTCGGCCGCATCGCCCGGCGCGCCGTCGGCGAAAATGTACGCCTCCCAACGGTCGTGCACGCCCTGACCCAGTCGGCGTCGCATCTGTAGCGCCCGGTGGAAGAAGACGGCCTGGCGCGCCCGCCGTTCGGTTTGGTCGGCAAGACTGAGCGCCCGCATCTGCTCGAACGTCGGTACCGGTGTGAATGTCTGGACCATCTCGCCGGCCATGAGCTGGGCCGCGTCGTGACCCACAGCGCCGACGCGTGTCAGGAATCGCACGACCTCTGCGGCACGAAGCTGATGGATCGGCCCGTCTTCCTGCTGGGCTCGTAGCCGATCCTGCACGCTCACGTAGCCGATCTACCACGTCCGGTCAGTCCACGCGGGGCCTTCCACGATTCCGCCTCTCACTTCAGACAGAGGCTAACGGGATTCGCCCACGTGTCGCCGTTGTCGGCGAGGCTCCACGAGACTCGTGCCGCCGCTGTTCCTCTGCTCATCCCGCCCATCTTCACGGTCCTCAGCCCCGGGTTCAGGCGCAGACTCCGAGGTAACCCGCCCTGTGGAGGTTCCTCAATCGGCGAAGTTGTCGTTGTCACTCGAATGTGAGGCCGTTTCGACGGGGTGGTTTCCAGTGACCATCGCAACGGCCCCGCTTTCGAACGTCGCCGACATCAGTTGTGCGAGAAAGAACGGCTCAGCGCGCACAGCGTCCGAAGAGCCCTCAGGCAGCTACCCGACTCGCGAAATGGGCTACCGCCGCAAGGAGGCCAGCATGGACCGGGTGGCTCAAGACGTCTGAGGGATTGCTGCCGACGACGTTCCAGGTGGTGGGATCGAACGAGCGGCAACGGGGGGTCCGACTTCCGAGCCGGCCTGACGAGCGGTTTGGCGGAAAGTCGGCGGTCGGGTGTTCGCGGGGCCTAGCGTTTGTTCATTCGGGCGGTTGCCCGGACGTGGAAAGTTGTGGCGAGGGGAGGATGGATGTCCGAGCATTCGCACCGTCAGAGGTACATGCGGGGTTTGAGGGTCGGGCTCGCGGTCGGCGCGGCCGTGCTGGCGGTGATCGCGTTTCCGGGCTCGGCCTCGGCGGCAACCTGGTCGGCCATCTCGACTGACCCGTTCACGCAGTCGACGTGCGCTGCGTCGGCGATGACGAACCATCGTGCGAATGTCGAGCCGGACACCTTCTCCTACGGCAGCACGATCGTGGCTGCTTTCCAGGTTGGCCGCATCTATGACGGGGGCGCCTGCGCGATCGGGTTCGCGACGTCGACCGACAACGGCTTGACGTGGACTGATGGCCTGCTTCCGGGGATTACGAAGTGGGCGGGTGGCGGCAAAAACGATCGTGCGACCGATGCGTCGGTGGCCTACGACGCGAGCCACAACACCTGGTTGGTGTCGTCGTTGACGCTGCTGGAGTCCGGGGGAGTGCACGGCAACGCCGTGATGACCAGCCGCTCGACGGACGGGGGAGCCACGTGGAGCACGCCGGTCACCACCGCGGCCGGTGGTGACCTGGACAAGAACTGGATCGTGTGCGACAACACCGCGACCAGCCCGCACTACGGCAACTGCTACACCGAGTGGGACGACCACGGCAACGGCAACCGCCTGCAGATGAGCACCTCACACGACGGCGGCCTGACGTGGTCCGCGCCGGCGACCAATAACGCCGGGGTGATCGGCGGCCAGCCGGTGGTGCGACCCGACGGCAACGTGATCGTGCCGACGGCCAACGCGAATGAGACGGCTATCGGCGCGTTCCACTCCACTGATGGGGGCGCCTCCTGGAGTCCGGTGGTGACGATCTCCACCGTCAGGCACCACACCGTCGCGGGCAGCCTGCGTGAAGGGCCGCTTCCTTCCGCAGAGATCGACGGATCCGGCACGGTCTACGTGGCCTGGTCGGACTGCCGGTTCCGTCGCTCATGCAGGGTGAACGACATCGTCCTGACCCACTCGCTGGATGCGACCGGCAGCACCTGGTCCAGCGTCAGCCGGGCGCCCATCGATGGAACGAACAGCAACATCGACCACTTCATCCCCGGCCTGGGCGTCAACAAGGCGACCTCCGCTGGGACCGCGCAACTGGGGTTGACCTACTACTACTACCCGGCCGGTAGCACGAACCTCAGCGTCGGATTCGTGTCCTCCGCCAACGCCGGAGCAAGCTGGAGCAGCCCACAGGTGATCCGGACCGGGATGTCGCCGGCCTGGGCAGCGACCACGAGCCAGGGCCGCATGGTCGGTGACTACATCTCCACCTCCTACGGCTCGGACAACCAGGCGCACGGCGTCTTCGGTAGCGCGTTGGCGCCCACCAGCGGCAGCGCGTGCACCACCTCGGCACTCGACAACTGTAACGCCCCGATATCGGCGACCGTTGGGGTCACGGCAGCAGGCACTGTCGCCGCCCACAACGACCCGATCCTGTTCAGCGGCAACGGCGGCACGAATGCGGCCAGCCTGTGGAACGTCGTCGCCAATAACGGCAGTAAACACCGCGACTGACCGAAACCTGTAGCGCCAACACACGCGGCGATGTGACGCGGGTGCCCCACGCGCGCCCGGTCGCGTGTCGCGCTGCCGGATTTCACGCCAGAGGGGCTGGGGTGGTCACCCTTTAACCGTTGGGCGGCGTCTTCGTCGACCAGCCCTTCGTCCACAGCCACTGGACAGCCCGGAACCGCGCCCTGGCATCACGGAGGCCGTGCCAGGTAGGTCAGCTCGGGGTTTCTTTGGTGGAGCTCGTTCTTAGAGCGACGGAACGCGCTCTTGCCCTTCAGCGAGCGGCTCAGACGCTCTCCGGCGACGCGGTCGCTGATGCCGTCGTGAAAGTCGACCATGTCCTACTACCAGACGTGGGACGGGAGGGGGTCGATCAGGATCAGGTCCAGCCCGTCGAGCTCTTCCGGGTCTCACCATCGATGCCCGTGTCACTGGACCAGAAAGCAACCTCGCCGGTTTATCGAGGTGACGGTCAGGACGCGAGAAACGCGCACATCGGGCTGATCCTTAGACCCAGCGGCGGGTGTGGCGACAGAACTCGTCGTACTCCTCACCGAACCGGCTGCGTAGGTAAGCCTCCTCGCGCCGGATGACGTTGCGGTCGACGAAGGCGACGACCGCCGGCAGGCAAAGGGGCGCCCACCACGTGCCGAGGAGCAGGCTGCCGCCGACATAGGCCACCGTCAGACCGAGGTACATCGGGTGTAGATGTACGGCCCGGTGGTCACCATGGCGGCCGCCGGCCGCCCAGGGATCACCGGCGTACGGCTCTTCCGGAACGACGTGGCCCCCGCGGCGCTCACCGCTGTGCCCGCCGCGACCAAGCCCATGCCGGCACGGGCGCGCCACCTCGAAACCGGCATCCGCCACGGTAGAAGTCGGTTGGCTGCCCAGGCGGCGGCGAGGGGCGCCGCGTACACCAGCGGCGGAGGGACGTGGATGTCCGCGCCCTGGAGACTCGGCGTGTCAGCCAACTCGAACCTCCTCGGGCGGCGGCGGCCCCACCACCTTCCGACCGTAGCGCGGTCCGACCCGTCACACCGGGGGGATCCCGATCGGACATCCAACAGTCCGTCGCCATACCGGGCCGGCGACGACGTTTTCGCTCGCCCGGGGGTCCATCTGGCTGCCGCGTGGCCTCCCCCTGAAGCGCCGACTCCTGACGCCCGCTCCCGTGTGAGCCCCAGCAGGAAAAGCGGATGCGGAAAGGCGATTGATTCCCGCCCGAACGCCCAAACGACCGAGCGTTCGAGCGCCCGCGCTGTGCGTCTGGTGCGCGAGTGTCGAGGCGCGGATCCGACTGGGACAGCTGCGGTTCAGGTGGGGGCCTGGCAGGTCGGGGTGGGAAAGGAGCGCCTACAGCGGGGTGGCGTGGTCGGCGGTTCTGAAGCGCAGCCCGCCCCCTGTCCGGCGCGGGACTACGTCACGGGCATACCGGCCGCTTGGAAACGCATCGACGACCTCGAGATCGCCGCCGTCGGTTACATCGACTGGTTCAGGCACCGACGGTGTCGATGGACTGCGCCATGCCGGTCGGCCGGCCTCGGGGGATGCCGCTCCAGATGGCGGCGACGTTGGCGTCGATGGTGGGAGCTGCGCCGATGGCTGTCTTCGCTACCCGCCTTCCGACGCCGAGGTAAAGACGCAACCTCAGGGCTTCATGGGCGCCCGAGCCACAGTGGCATCGTCGTGGCGGCCCAGCCGACTTGGGGAAGAACTTCCGTCAGGAGCATGCCTCCCAAGACGGCAGCGTCAGCGGTGCGGCCGAGCGTGCCAATCGGAGGCGGCAGACGTCACCATATGGCGTCGACTAGGCGCCTGACGGAGCCACCGGAGTGTTGTGCGGGAGAGCCAGGCCAGCGACAGCCACGCTGCGGAATGTCGTCGGCAAGCAGCGAGAAGATCCGCCGTCATGTCCGGGTGGGCCTTCACGTCGTTCCCGCTGACGTGGGCCTGCGGGGGGCAGCGCCCCGCGTGGGGCCCATCCGGGCTATGGCGCCGGCACGCGCTCGTCCGTAGCGTGAAATCGATCCGTGCACCGTGGATCACTTCAACGATGAAGGACATCGGATGCCCAGGCTGATCGCTACCCACGAAGTCGACGACGTTGCTCACTGGACGGCCTCCCCCAAACGTGAGGAGGTCTTCGGATCCGTAGCGACCGACATCCGCACCTTCGTTGATCCCAGCCGACCCAACCATGTTGGCCTCAGCATGAACGTGGCCGACATGGCGGCGTTCCAGGCGGTGATGGAGAGCGAGGCGGGCGCAGCGGCCATGCAGTATGACGGTGTGCACCCGGACACCCTGGCGGTCTACGTGCAGACCTGACACGCACGGACTCGAATGGGATCCGCGGCGTGCTCGAAGGTCCGGAACTGCCGAGACTCCATCCGCCAGGAGCGGCTCCGGCCCCCGCTCCAGCATCGGAAGGACCCTTCCTCGCATCCAGGGCCTGCCGACAATCTGGTTCACACGCGGCGGTTAGACGCACCTCGTGCGACCAGCGCCGACCACTCAGATTGGGGCAGGCCCCACGTCTGTTCGGCCGACCATTTGGCTCCAGCGCGCGGCCCAGCGGTAAGTCGCGGGCGTCACGGCCTTACGGGTGCGGGGTGAGGATTGACCGCTAGATCTTGCTGGGGTCAGTCTGGTGTGGTGGCGGCGACGGCGAAGCATGTGGTGGTGTGCGTTCAGGAGAACCACACGACCGACAACTATTTCCGGTCGATGCGGGCGTGGGGCGCGAACGTGGCGTGGGACTGGCCGGTGCAACCGAATCCGCCGGCTAAGGATCAGCCGCACCACCGTGCTGCGTACGCCCAGTGGTGGCACGCCCAACAGTCGGGTTCGACGACCCGGCCACGCATACGCAGTTCGACGCCGTCGCGGTGCTGCCGTACTACGCGTACCTGGCCGCGACGGGCGCGTTCTTGGAGAACCACTGTTCCGGGTTCGGCACGAACTCCACCCCGAATCATCTGCTGATCGTGGGCGGGCAAAGCCCCACGCTGCGTAACCCACCCCGCGCCCAGGCTCCGCCGGTGTGGGACATGCCCTCCATCCTGGGTCACGCCGGTGAGCACCAGGTGACGTGGAAGGCCTACACCGTCAGCTCGTCCTACCCGGTCGCGTTCTACCAGCAGCTGAACGGCTCCCCGAACATCGTTCGCAGCGATCAGATCGTCACCGACGCGCGGAACCTGCCGCAGCTGAGCATGGTGTGGCAGGACAGCCCCTACGACGAACACCCGGTAGCGGACGTGTCTCGGGGCCAGAACAAGATCTGGCAGGCCGTCGACGCGATCGTCAACGCCGGCCACTGGGATGACACCGTGTTCCTGCTGACCTGGGATGACTGGGGCGGCTGGGATGACCACGTGATCACCCCGAACGTCGAGCACACCCCCGACGGGGTGCAGCTGGCCTACGGTCCCCGGGTGCCGCTGCTGATGTTCGGTGGCCGGGTGAAACCAGGTATCGACAGCCGCTGGAACTCCCACGTCAGCGTCGGCAAAACCGTACTGGACCTCCTCGGCCTACCCGCCCTCGGCGTCCCCCGACTGGACGGCGCCGTCACCCTGGCCGACCTCGTTGAGCCCGTCGCATCCGTCCCGCCACCGCCCCCGTTCGCGGCCACCATCACCCAACCCCCGCCGCCCACCCCCGCACCTGCGCCGGCCCCGGCCCCACCTGCGCCCGGGGGCGCCTCGGGCTTGGTCGGACCCATCCTGCTGCGCGACGGCACCACACTCCCTCCACCCAACGACCAACCGGTGACATAGACCTTTGATAGTCATGGGTTCGTTGTAGCTTCAGCGGTTTCGATGAGGAGGTTTGCCTGGTCGAGGACGGGAAGGTATCCGAGCGCTTGATAGATTCGGTTGGATGTGGGGTTGGCTTGGTCGGTGTAAAGGCAAGGCCGGATACCGTGGGCGAGTAGATCGGCAGAGACTTCGGCGACTGCTGCGCTGGCGTATCCTCGTCCGCGCAGCTCCGGGGGTGTGTAGACAGGGCCGATCCGCGATACCGCGAACACTGGCGGGCTCGCGCCGACCAATGTCACGGGTCGGCCACCGAATTCCCAGAAGGACAAGCTGCCCTGGCCGATGCGCCGCTCGACGTATTCGGGGGTCGCAATGTCCGGGGTGGACCCTGATGGCCGCCCAGCCTGCTGGTCGGCGTCCGCAGCGAAGGCCGCTAGCCATGCGCATACCAGGCCGCGGTCCGCAGGGCTGGCGAGTCGGAGCCTGCCAGGGACGGTCCGCGGCGGGATGAGGGCGTCCAGCTCGAAGAGCCGCATCCGCATGGCGACCCGCACCTGCCCGCCGGCGAGGCGAGCGGTTTCGGTGGCGATGGTGTGGGCGGCTGGGAGGGCACCGTTGACCGCCCCGATGCGTTCACCCCGCGCGTGTACGAGCGCGGCCAACGCGGCGGCCGCGTCCCCTGGCATAGGGAGGACGACTATGGGGTGCCCTGGAAACAGCCGGGTACGCATGGCGGCGCTCACCGCCGCGTCGCCGTCGAAGAGACAGGCAAACCACTGCGGTACCGCGAAGGGTTCGGTGGCTGGCTCGCTGTTGACGAGTCGCTGCGCTGCGGTCGCGACGACATTCGTCACGACGGGCTTGGCGGCCAGGGCCATGCCGGCGCGGGCCAGGAAGGCGCGGGGGTCCTCGATGAATTCGAATCTCCACCCCGGCGCACCGCTCCCGGCGTGGTGTTGCTGATCCCGGGACTTCTCTCCCATCACGGGTTCAATAGTGGCACTGCTCTCTAGCCGCGTGCCGGGGCCGTATCGCAGCCCCGGAGCGTTCAAGACGCACCGGATTGCTCTCTTGTATACCCGGTCGCCCGACCGGGTCCTTCGCAACGCTCTATGCGTCGCAGAAAGGACGGTGGTCCTTGTGTGGGTCACTCGAGGGTTAAGTGTTGTTCTGGGCGGTGTTCGCTGTGGCAGTGGTGGTGGTGGTCGCTGGGTGGCCTGGCGCGGTGGTGACGGTGGTGGTGCTGCTCTTGGGCCCGACCTGGTTGACGAGCTGGGCGAGCTTGGCGGTCATCCGCCTACTGAACAGACCGGTCAGGCCGCCAATTGCGGCCACCGTAAAAAGGCTGAGCGTCGTGGTGGCCTGACTTTGACCGCTACTGAGGAGGCCGGCTGCCAGGGCGCAGATGACGACCAAGGCGAGCAAGCCGCCTTGGATCGGGGCGGTGATGAACCAGACCACGTCGTGCGGGCGGTGCGCTTTGCGCCGTTGAGTCGGGGTTGGAGCGGAGCCCTTGTTGGCCTGGTTCAGCCAGGTGAAGGTGTGCACGAGGCTGCCGAGAATGCCGCTAAGCAGACCAAGCGTGAGGATGCTCAAGTCGGGGGTGAGCAGGGGGTGCGCGACGATGAGGTTCAACGCTGGCCCAGACGATGGCACCGCGGACCCGGCCTTCTGCGCCGCGAGCTGGACTTGCTGAGTTAACGGCCAGAGGCACAACAGCGCCAGAATCGTCGCACCGGTCAAGGCAATCAGCCACACCGTTATCAACGCCGTCTCGCCCGGTTTCAGTCGCCGCGGCTGTTCCTTGTGGACTACCACCTGCTTCTCCACCGTGGTCACGGCCTCGGTGCGCGGCACCGCCGTAGACGTCCGCGGTTCGCTGCTGCCGGGGTCGCCGTCGCCAGGAGCAGGGTGAGCCCGCGGCTCTGCCGGCGCAGACGAAGCATCCAACTCTTTCGACCCCACGCCCGAAGGTTCAGTTTGCTCCGCAGTCATCTCGGAACCTCCTCGACCGCTCGATCACGCCCGGGACGCACCCGCGCAGCCAGCGTCGGCCGGTCATCTAACCCGCACGGTCGCAGACCAAGGAGGGGTTGTTCCGGGCCCTGATGGGGTGTAGGACGTGCCACGTCAGCTCGTTTCGTCCTGGCTTCGCTGAGGGAGCAAGTAATGGTCACGATACTAGGGCTCGGGGTCGGCCGCGGCCTTCCGGCCGAATTCGAGGGCAGCCGACGATGAGGGCGCTGCCGATCGTGTATGTGCGGGGGTACGCCGGGCCCACGGCGGGGATTGATGCGCAGGTGGAGGACCCGTTCTACGGATTCAACACTGGCGCTACGCATGTGAGGGTCGACGGGGACGGAGACCCGCGTTTTTATCAGTTCGAGGGGCCTTTGCTGCGGCTGATGATGGACCACGACTACAAGCTGCTGGTGCACGGGTCGCAGCTGGCCCTGCTGAACGACGCGAACGGCGCTCAGTTACCGGAGAACTCGATCTGGGTTCACCGCTTCTATGACTCCGCGGCGACGACGTTTCGGCCCCCTCCGCCCGAGAACTTATGGCACCGATTCGTCGACGCGGTACACCGTGATGTGTCCGCTGACGGGTTCGACTTGGAGAAGGCCGCCGAAGATCTTTATGCGCTGGTCATCCTGATCCTCGCTCGGACCGGCGCGCCCAAAGTCAACGTTGTCGCGCATTCGATGGGGGGCCTGCTCACCAGATGCATGATGCAGAAGATCTGCGAGACCCCGGATGAGAACGGTGACCCCCGGCGGCATGCCCGGGATATCGTGGATAAGTTGTTCACGCTTGGCACCCCGCACGGGGGAATCGTCACCGACCTTGGCGCTGCCAACATCGCAATGGAAGTGTTTGGCCCGGCGGGTGCGGACATGTTCTCTCCGCCTAAGATGTACGGCTACCTCACCAAGGGAGCCACTTTCGGCGACCTGCCACCGGACCCCGACCCCGTCGGGGGGCCCTGGGACCCGCGGGAAATCCCGGACGGCATCTTCGACGTCGACAACGTGTTCTGCATCGTGGGGACCGACCCGGTCGACTACGGCCCGTCCAAGCTCGTCGTCGGCCCGCAGAGCGACGGGCTGGTCCGGATCCACAACGCTTACGTCAAGGGAGCACACCGGGCCTACATTTACAAGTCGCATTCCGGGCCCTACGGAGAGGTCAACTCCGAGGAGGCGTACCAGAACCTGCAACGGTTCCTGTTCGGTCGGTGGGCCGTGTCGGCGCGCTTCACCCAGATGGCCCCCCCAACCCCGGACGACCCCGGGACAAGTTGGCAGGCCGACATGTCCCTAGCCATCCGCGGCCTCGACGTCATCATCAGCGAACAACAAGCCGCACACTGGTGCCCCCTAATGCTCGAGCAAGTCGCCACCACGAGCCAGGGTGCCCACCCGGACGCCGAGCCGGCGGCCGACACAGCGGGACAGGACCAAGCATTGGCGCCGGTGCCGGTGGTGTCCACCTTCTTGCTGGAGAAGACCCTACAAACCAACCCCGCCCCGGACAACGCGGGCCCGGACGCAACGCTGTCCCGGTATGTCATCTCCCTACGGGTGTTTAGCGTAGCCGAACGCAACACCACTTTCGACTTCAGCAATCACCTCGAGCAGGTACCGGACTGGACCGACGAGCTCATCGTCGACATCGGGCTCGACGGCCCTACGACAGGCGCCTGGTACCAGTGGAACTCCCTCGTTATCGGTGCCAACAGCGCCCAGACGCGAATGCCAATGAGGCTGGACCTCCAACCCGAACAAGACAACCCCGCCAACCTGACCGGGAGCTTGGCGCTTCCGGACGGAGCGCGCGCCCTACCCGTCTTCGGAAACGCCGCAGAACTGCAAATCTCCGTTCACGACCGTGCCGCCGGCTGAGCATAGACTAACCCTGTCTGCGATGCCGTGAGGTGGGAGGTTGCGGCCACGATCGCCTCCCGGGAGGTGTCGGCCGGCCGTTGCATCTTCTCGTGGTTCCGTCGAAGGTGCCAGGCCGGTCGCGTTAGCCCGGACGTCCGCGGCCTGTGCCTGTGAGCCCCGGCGGCGGCGGGGATCCCTGTGGTGCGGCCCCGGGCGGGGCTGAATGAACGATCTGGGTTGGCGCCGACTATCACGTGCATATGGGACGGCTGAACCGGTGGTTGGCTAAGACGGTAACGCGATATCCGAGCAGTCTAGATTTCGGTTACGGCTTACAAAATCATCGAGTTCGACGGACATTTTCTGTCAGAGCGCCGAGACCACCCGGTACCGATCCCGCCCTGTCATAGGATCCAGCCACCTCCGCAAGCTCGCACACGTTCCGGTCGGGTGGCGCCCACCGATCCTGTACGTCATCGTCCGTCGCTACCCCTGCGCCCGTTGCGGGCACGTGTGGCGTCACAACATGCTCGGGGCGGCTGCGCCGCGGTCGAAGCTGACGACCCACGCGGTGCTGTGGGCCCTGCGGGCAGTCGCCACCAACCTTGTTGCACCCCCCTAACCACTATGCATCCACAGGGTCGCGGCCAATCCCGATATGTCGCTCAGCATCCGCCGAGCTTGCGGGCGAGTTTGAAACAACGAGCGCTCATCGGCAGATCCGGTAACCCGTCCTGGCCGGCAGGCGCCGGTAGGACCGTGCCGGCCCGAGAAGCATCCGACCGGCCAGACTTAAGAACGGCGGTCAGGGTAGGCGAGGGTCCGGGTGATCTCGGGTGAACAGTTGGGCAGCGTCTTCTTCGATGAGTCCCTCCTCCGCCAGCCACTGCACGGCTCGAGCCCGTGCCCTGGCGTCCCTGAAGGCATGCCAGACGGCGATCAGATCGGGATGACGCTGATAGAGCTCGTTCTTGAAGCGGCGAAACGCACCCTTGCCCTGCAGCGAGCGGCTCAAGCGCTCGCCGGCACCCCGGTCGCTGATCCCGTCGGCGAAGTCGACCATGTCGCGGTGCCAGATGAAGGACGGGAGGGGGTCGATGATGATCAGGTTGAGGTCGTTGAGCTCGACCGGATTCCTACCGTCGATGCCGGTGTCGCTAGTCCAGAAGGCCATCTCGCCAGTCCGTGGGTCGATCAGCCACCGGTGCTCATAGTCGGTCTGGTCCGCGAGGGCGGCGGCGATCTCCTCAACATCGATGGCCTCCAGGTCCAGCACCCGGTCAGCGTAGGACTGCTGCCGATCGCCGCTCAGCCCGAAACCCATCGCGGCTACGAACGAGCTGCGGTGACCGTGCCGTTTCGCGGAAGGACGCACGTTTTGCTAGCGGTCGAGGGGGGTCTGTGCCCTGAGTGCGGATTGGCTGTTGAGGTCCTGAGTTTCGCCTGAAGTCGCGACCCCCCGGGGGTGTCTCGGCCATAGTGAATAGCAGACGAAGACTCGTTATCTGGAGCCGCTGCGCAAGGTGCCGCGGCCGGAGGGCTGAGCGCTCATGGTCGAGACCACGATGATCGACACCATCATCCAGACTCGGGATGGTCGGGCGTTGGCGTTTCGGGACTGGGGTGACCGATCGGGTCGGCCAGTGTTCTATCTGCACGGCGCTCCAGGCAGTCGTCTGCTGCGCGGACCAGTCCTCGACGACACCGGGCTGGGGGTGCGGCTGATCACCTATGACCGGCCTGGATACGGCCGGTCCGAACGCCAGCCGGGCCGCACAGTGGTCAGCGCGGTCCCCGACATCCTCGACATCGCCGACCACCTGGCAGTCGAGTCGTTCGGCGTGGTCGGTATCTCCGGCGGCGGCGCGCCCGCGCTGGCCGTGGCCGCCCTCGCGCCCGAGCGGGCGACCCGGTGCACCACCGTCTGCGGGATCGGCCCGGCCGACGCCGACGACCTTGACTTCTTCGCCGGCATGGACCCCACCGAAGTCACCGAGTGGCAGGCCTACACCCGTCCCGACGTGGACCGGAACCGCGTCCTCGCCGACGTGCGGGAATGGATCGACAGAATCCAGCAGAGTCCCGGACTGCCCGAGGAGCTGACCGCTCGCCTGGTGGCGGCCTTCACCGAGGGAGTCCGGGCCGGTGCCGACGGGATCGTCGACGACTACCTGGCGCTGTCCCGACCCTGGGGTTTCGACCTGGCCGACGTGACCTGCCCGACCACCGTCATGGTCGCCGAGGACGACACCAGCGTCCCCCCAGCGCACGGCCGGTGGCTCGCCGCACACCTACCCCCGCCCGGACTGCTCCTGGTCCCCGGTGGGCACATCGACGCCCGCGACGACCTGCTGACCGACCTGATCGTCTGGACGTCGGGTCAAGGCCGAAAGCATTCCGACTGAACCATGGGCTGGCGCGACGTGTCGCGATTGGTGGAAGGAGGGTGCGATGGCAACGTTCGTCCTGGTGCCGGGCGCGTTCTGCGGGGTCCTGGGCGTGGAAGAAGGTCATCCCGTTGCTCCGGGCGGCGGGCCACGACGTCTACGCGACCACCGCCACCGGTCTGGGCGATCGGGTCCATCTCGCCACCCCGTCGATCGACCTCGACACGCACATCACTGACGTCGTCAACGTGCTGGAGTTCGAGGAGCTGACCGAGGTCACCCTGGTCGGCTGGAGCTACGGCGGGATGATCATCACCGGGGTGGCAGACCGCGTCCCGGGGCGCCTCGCTCAGCTGGTGTACCTCGACGCGAGCGTGCCGGCGGACGGCGAGAACATGTACGACACGTTCGGCGCATCAGCGGAAGAGGACCGCGCCCGCGACCGTGCTATGGCGGAGGCCGCCGGTTCGCCCGGCTTCCTTCCCGTACCGTCGGGGGACTCCGCGGACTGGATCAGATCGATTACGCCGGACCCGGCGGACCAGGCCTGGTTCTTCTCCAAGGCTGTCCCGCACCCGATCGCGACCTACACCCAGCCGATCCGGCTGGGCAATCCCGCGGCGGCGGTGGTTCCGCGCGCGTTCATCCTTTGCACCGAAGGCAAGGACCCAACAGACGGCTTTCTGCGGACGGCCGCGCGGCTCCGGTCGGAGCCCGGCTGGCGGTACCGGGAGCTGGCCGACACCCACTTGGCGCCGGTCAACGTCCCCCAGGCGACCGCGGAAGTACTCCTGTCCCTGCTTAACTGAGCCCTGAACCGCCGCTTGGCGGCGGAAAGACGCCGCCCTTCGCGGCGGTCAGACACGGCCGCCCCGGGTAGGGGAGGTCTGCGCCGCCGACAACATTCTCGGGCGTCCAGTCGGGTTGGGGTGGTGACGCGGCGCTGACCAGGCGTGTTCAGCGAAGGCTGGTGAGGGTGACCAGTTGGAGTTGCTGGGAGTCGTAGTTGCCGACCAGGACGGTGTCGGTGTGCGGGACGGTGGTGATCTCGCGGGGGAATACGCCGGCTGGGGCGTACGCCCGCAGCGTGGGTTGCTGGTCGTTCGTTGTTCGGGCGTCAATGACGGCGAGGCTCGCGACCGTTCCCGGTGAGGACCTGTTGGAGTTGGCGACCACTACCCAGCCGTCGTCGGTGATGGCGAGGCCGACCGGTTCGGCGCCCACGGCCACGATGGCCGCAGTCGCATGGGTCGGGTCGGTGCGGAGCCGGTCGGTCCAGAACTCGAACGCGACACCATCCGCCACCCACCCACCCGGGTCCACCCCCGAGGCCGCCGTGGTGTCGGTCCCAAGGGGGCGTCCAGGTCGATCGGAAGAAGGCCCGACACGGCCCGCAACAACGACACCACGCCGACGGCAGCGACCGCCAACGGCGCCTGGCGGGCCCCCCGGACCAGCCCGACGGCTGCTCCGTGCGCAGGCGCCAGCCGCCGCTCGATCTCCGTCCCAGGTGGGGGGCTCATGCACGTCCTTGAGGCTTGTGGTGCATGTGCGTGCGGGTGTGGGAGCCGTCGACCACCACTCGTGTCGCTCGACACCCTCGCACCGGTCGGCGTCGCAGGGGGGTCCCTCGCCGCCCCGGCAGAGCCTGGAACTCCTCCCTCGCATTCATGACGGCGACCCCGGAGCCCACACCCCAATCCTGACGAGAACGTTGGCCGCGGACCGGGTCTATAGCGCCCAGCGACCGAGCTCGACATCCTCGGCGTCAACCTCGACCCCACCCGGTAGCGCCAGCCCACCTCGAGGACCTCCCGAGGGCTGACCCTCCAGGCGAAGATCACAAGCTGAACGGCACCAAGGTCCATCGTTGCAGCACGCATTACCGACGCCGCTCGCTGGTGGGGTCCACCCCGGCCAGTTCGGCCGGGAGCTGGCCAGGGAGCCTATGGGTTTTTGCGTGAACGGCCACCGGCGCGGACTTGGTTCCCACCCGCTGATGCAGAGCGCCAGGAGCCATCCGAGGGGGCCTGAGGCGCCGGTGGCCAGCGGCATGCCGAAAGGCGTGACGGCCACAGCTCCGTGACCGAAGTCGAGCAGGATGACGTTCGCCGTGCGGGATAAGCGCGCGACCGAGCCTCTCGGTGGCTTCCAAGGGACTTTCACCTCGATGATGACGCTGTCGACAGACCATGCATGCCGTGCGCCGCCGACGGCGGCCGGCATTCATGGCCATCGCCGCCACGTGGCCCTCGCTTCCACGGTGCCTCGAGGGGCAGGCGCCCAGTCGCCGTCCAGGGTGGCTACCTACCGTTAAACCTCGACGCCGGCGTGGACTGGCTCCCTGCTCAGTCCGGAGCCTGCGCCCGCTCGATTCGCCAACCTTTGGAGTTACCTTCGTGTTGAAACTGCTTCCCGTCCAGGCCGCCACGGTAGCCAGGCCGGACCTGCGGCGCGCGGGCGTCGCCGGCGTTGTTGCGCTCCTGCTCTTCGCTGTGCAGTCGAGCTTGGGGGTGCCGGACGGGTCTGACGGTCGCCTACGAGTCATCTGGTTCGCTGGCGCTGCCCTCTTCGCCGTCATCGGGGCCGTCGCGGTTCGCGGCACGGCGAACGAGGTCTCGCGGGCCGCGGGTCTGCGCGCCAGCGCAGGCACCGCGTCGAACCTCCGGTTGGGCATCACGGTGCTCGGGTACCTGGTAGTGGCGACGGTCACTTTGACTTTGCTTCACGTGCCGATCGAAAAGCTGCTGCTGTCGGGGGCGATCACGGGCGTCGTGCTCGGCATCGCGGCCCAGCAGGCGCTGGCGAACCTCTTCGCGGGCTTGGTGCTGCTGACCTCGAGGCCGTTCGAGGTCGGGTCGTGGATCCTGTTGCGGTCCGGCGGCTTGGGCGGGGAGTACACCGGTCAGGTCTTGGGGATCGGCTTGACCTACACCGAGCTGATGACCGACGACGGCAGATTCTCCCTCCCGAATGCCGCCGTTCTGGCTGCGGCGACCGGGCCCCGCCCACAGCCCGAGACGCCGGCCGCTGAGGACCGCCCCGGCACGGCGCTTTGACCGGTCACCTTGGACGTCGTGCGCCCCCCAGCCTGGCGCACGAGTGCGGCCGGCAGGCCTTTGCCCCCGCGCACGCTGTCCGGAGACGTCCAGCGGTGATGGACCGGCAAGGATCGTGGAGGAAGCTGAGGGGTGAACACCCCACGGTGCCCGCCCGGCGCCGACGTCTACCCCTCCCCGCCGGTCCAGGACCCACAGGACCAGCGAGTCGGCATCAACGGACCCACGTGGCTCGGACTCACGGTCGAACAGGTAGCCCCGTTCCTCCGCGCACGCGGATGTCGATGCTCGGCTTCGACTGTGAGCGAGCCGGGGCCCCCGAGACCCCTCGGTGTCGTCTGATCGCCCTGGACGGGACGGACGACCTGGCTCCCAAGGGTCCATCCCGGCCCCTGGCGCCGCCTATGACGGCGTTGCTGTCAAGATTGGGCGCATGTCGACGAATAAGACTTTGAGTGCCGTGCTGGTGGTGGTGGGCCTGCTGCTCCTGGTGGTCGCGGTGGTCTACTTCGCGCAGCCGGCGAACAGCCTGCCGCCCTTCTTTCCCGGCAGTGACCCGACGCTGGCGCGGCATCACACCACCCACGCTGTGGTTTCGCTGGCCTTGGGGGTCATCTGCCTCATCGGCGCCTGGATGACGTCCCCGCGCCCCCGCCGGTCGACTGCGTGACCGGCACCCGCGGAGCGCGGATGGTCGCTCGCCGCGTCGCGGAGCCGTACCGGCCGGCGTCTGCAGGCGGCGGCCACGCGACATCGTCGACCGACTGGACCGGCGGGACGTGTCCGTGCCGGAGCTGACGTATCTGCAGGCCGTCATCATCGGTGCGCTGCAGGGGGTGACCGAGCTGTTCCCGATCTCCAGCTTGGGTCACTCGGTTCTGGTTCCGGCGCTTATTGGCGGGTCCTGGTCGCACCTGGTCACTGAGAACGCCACGGGCGACTCGGCCACCTCCCCGTACCTGTCGTTTGTGGTCGCCCTCCACGTGGCTACCGCGGCGGCGCTCTTGGTCTTCTACCGCCGCGACTGGGTAGTCATCATCGGCGGTTTCCTCACCAGCATCCGCGACCGCCAGATCACCACACCAACCCAGCGGCTGGCCTGGCTGATCGTGATAGCGACCATCCCCGTCGGCATCACCGGGCTGGCCCTCGAACACACCGTCCGCACCCTCTTCGCCAAACCCCTGGCCGCCGCAGGGTTCCTGACCATCAACGGACTGATCCTCCTCGGCGGGGAACGCCTCCGCCGGACCGCGGAGCTCCGCACCTCGAAACGGTCCTCCCGCGCCGAGCCGTCTGGGCCCGTGACGGCCTCCACCGGAGCCACCCTCGCCCCCAGTCAGGCGGCGGGTGCCCCTGGGGATACTGGCGCCCCGCCGGTCGCCTCGCGGCGCCTGGTGGCCGCTGACCACCGTCCGCTGGACACGTTGGCCTACCGGGAAGGCGTCGTCATCGGTCTCTTCCAGACCCTGGCGCTGCTAGCGGGCATCTCCCGCTCCGGAGTGACCATGGTCGCCGGCCTCCTGCGCGGGCTCGACCATGAGGACGCCGCGAAGTTCTCGTTCCTCCTCGCTACCCCGGTCATCCTGGCCGCCG
>CAWCJA010000001.1:0-287942 GCA_963795915.1 uncultured Actinomycetota bacterium | reverse complement strand
CCTCGCAACCTCGGTTCACGCCCGCTGGGTCGAGCTGGCAGGTGAAATCCTCCTACGACTGCGGCAGCGGGACGGATGAGTTCGTGGTGACCATCACGGCAGCGGACGGCTCAGTGGCCGCCGTCGTGCGCGGCACGGGGCGCGGAGAGGACCTGCGCACATTTCTGAAGGGCGGCGCATTCGTCCTCGCTGTGAGCGGGTCGTGTCGCTGGACCCTGGAGGCAACCGGGTAGGTTGGCGAGGATCGGGGACCGGCTGGGGCTCTCGACAGTGAGCGGCGGCGCCCTTGAGCGGCGCGGACAGAGGAGCAGTGGGATGACCTCCACCGAACGTCGCGGCATAGCGCGGCCTCGCCACGGATCGTTGGTGGCGACGCACCAGGTGCTCCGCGCGGCCCTGCGCGAGGAGCAGGACCAGCGCGATACCCAACAGATGGTCCAGGTCCTTGCTCAGGAGTATGCCGAGAACGCCGAAGGTCTCGCTGAGATGATGGCGAACCTCCAGGTCTCCAGGCCCAGTGACCTGCTCGAGATCATGCGGATGCTCACCCTCTCAGCCAGCTACACCGCGCTAACCTGGGCCGGCGGCATCGCCGTCGAGGGGGACCGCCGGTTCGACGCCAGCGACGTCCTCAACACCTCGTGGGCGCAAGTCGAATAGTCGACAGGGTAGAAATTCGAGGTGCAACTGGGGCGCCGGCAAATCGTCGCCTACGGGGTTGGAGGCAGGGGGCCGGACGGCAATAGCGTACCGGTGCTCCCAGTGGGCGCTTGACCCGTCATAGTCGTCGGTGACGTTGTTGTTGTCGGTGACGTTGTTGTTGTCGTCGGTGACGTTGTTGGTGACGTTGTTGTTGTCGTCGGTGACGTTGTTGGTGACGTTGTTGTTGTCGTCGGTGACGTTGTTGGTGACGTTGTTGTTGTCGTCGGTGACGTTGTGGTTGTCGTCGGTGTCGTGGTCGTGTTCGTAGTCGTCGGTGACGTTGTCGTAGTCGCTGGTGACGTTGCGAGCGATGAATGCGACGATGGAGCCGGCGTCGAGCCGGATGATGTTCCGGGAGCGGCCGGCGGGGGCGTCGACGTCCCGGACCGAGCGGCGGCCGCGTCGCCCGTCGCTGCCGGTGACGTTGTCGCCGGGGTGAGCGTGTACGCAGCCGGGCTGGTCGTCGATGAGCTGGGGGACGGGCTGGGCAACGCCACCGGGGTGAGCACGGGACGCGCGGAGGTGAGCGACGGTACGGGGGAGACGACCGCCTGCAGCCAGTTCGGGACGATGTACCCGTTGGACAGCATGGCGGTGCCCATCGGCACCTCCGCGGAGCCCACGACGCTGCCGTCCGGCGCATAGGCGGGTGCGCGCAGGGCGGCCGGCAGCACACTCGTCGGGGATCCGGTGACGATGCCCTCGTTGGCGTTGCGCGAGGCCAGCGCTGCCGCCGTGCCGGTGCCGGCAGCGACGACGACGGCTGCGGCTACGGCGATGCGCGCAATGCGGGCGGGTACGACCGCGCGCCGGTGCGCTACCGCGTGGTAGGCCAAGGGGTGCGTCTCACGGCGCACGACGTGCTTCGAGAGCGATGGGGCGCTAGCTCCCAGGTACGCGTCAGGGTTGTACTCCTGCTCGGCGAGGAGCATCGCCGCTGCCCGTTCACCGAAGGCGCGTGACAACGCGTCGACGGTGACGATGGGGACCCCGAAGCGAAACTGCGCAGCGTCGACCAGCGCCGGGACGTCCTTGCCGCCCCCCACGATGACGATCTCGTCAAGGACGTCGCGCCCAACGGTGGTCATCACAGACTGCAGGGCGTCCACGGCCTCGTCGACGGTGCCTGTCAGACGGGGAGCCGCCCACCAGCGGGCTAGCTCGCCCTCCTCGACGCTACCGGTCCAGACCGCAGCCTCCGTGGTGGACGTTCCGACGCGCAGAACCCCCACGGCGTCGTAAGGGTGGGTCCACGAGTCCGAGGAGACCGCGATGGCGGCGATGGGCCGCGGGATCCACGTCACGTCCCCGACGATGAACGGGCTACGGCGGAGGACGACGTCAACGGTCGTTTGGGACTCTTCCGACATCCCCGTGGGGTGGAGGATGGCCAGGTCCTTCAGTGGCTCCGAGAGGCGCAGCAGCCGCAGAAGTGCCGCGACTTGTCGTCCGACGAGGTAAGCGGCCGAGAATTCGGTGGGCCCGACGACGATCGGGGGGCCATCCATCTGGGCTAGGAAACCTCCGACGAGCAGGTCGCCCTCGACCCGGGTGTCCGTCCGGCCCCACGACCAGAGTCGGCCCGCAACACTGGCTGATGCGGGGAACTGCCCAGGCTGAGCACCGAGGATGAGCGTGGGCGCCGAGAACGCGCCGTCGACATGAGCGGCGGTGACCCAGAGATCGGTCTCCCCCAGTTCGATGATGGCACCGGAGATGGCTGCGGTGTCCACGATGATCACGCCCCCTTGCGAGTCGGTGGAAGTGTCGCTTGCCTGCGGTGGATCCGGCCTTTCGCAGGCATAGCCACTTGACCACTCGCACAGTCATCTTACGCCTCAAGCCCGACAGCGCGCAGTTTCGAACATTCCTTGTCAACCCGGAGGCGGCGTCAATGGTCAAGTCCGTTGTGGGTCCCACGGCCGGGGCACGCCAAATCGGGAACCGACCCGAGAGGCTTGGTCATACCCTGGGCGTTCCGAACCCGTGCCTCCAGGCGATGAGGAGAACCCGGATCACAAGAGTCGGCGTTGTCGCATCGTCGAGATGGCGAGTGAGACGGAGGGCACGGCGGGTTACCCGGCGGTGTAGTCACCGGGCCTCTGCACGATCGGTATGGACGGTCGCGACCACCGGCTGCCGTGATTGAGTCGATGACGGGCACGTAGCGGTCAGCCGGCGGGGAAGTGGCGCCAGTGGCCTTCCGACACCACCTCGACGCTGCCGTCGACGACGGCCACGGCGGACTGGTCGTCGATGGCGTACGCCGGGTTCCCCAGGCCGGCGGCCCATCGTTCGGCGTCGGCCATCGTGTTCTCGGGCAGCATCTCGTGGTCGAGGTGCGGGAAGAGCGAGAAGTCGACCAGGCCCAGGGCCTCGTCGGAGCCCGACGGGGGCGGCCAGGCCATGAAGTCGGCGCCGATACGGGGCGTGAGCACCATGCTCCCCGCGCTGAAGCCCAGCCACACGGTGCGGTCGAGGGACGGCAGCACGTCGACGAGGCCGGAGTCCCTCATCCAGCTCGCCAGGAAGAGCGCGTCACCCCCGTTGACGAGCAGGACGTCCGCCTCACGGACCCACGGGACCCACCGCTCGGGTCCGATGCTCGGCAGCGCGGTCAGCTCGAGCACCCCCACCGACTCCCATCCGAGCTCGACCATGGGCTGCCCCGACCGACCGCTGACGAACCGCCAGAGGCCCTGCGGTGTGGACTGCGGCTGCCCGTATGCCGCGGTGGGGATGCACAGCGCCCGGGACCGGCCGATCGGCTGCCCCAGCAGCTCGGTCAGCGTGGCGCGCAGGCTCGCGTTCGTGATCCCGGCCGAGGTCAGCAGGAGCTTCACGGACGCCACCTCGCGGCGGGGTGGTGAGGGTCGGGCGGGAGTGCGCGGCTCGGGTCCATGGACGGACAGACTCCCGTACCACCGCGAACTCATCGTCGTCGGGCGCCCGCGCCGCGCGGGAGTCCGCCACGGACCTTGTCACCGGCACTACCTAGTGATACCGTCTAGTCAGTAGTCAGCAACACTGAGTAGTCGGAAGGGCCGCGGTGGGGAACCAGATGACGGAGATGCTCAAGGGCACCCTCGAGGGCATCGTCCTGCAGACCGTCGCGACGAGGCCGGCGTACGGCTACGAGATCACGGCGCGCCTACGGGAGCAGGGCTTCACCGACCTCGTAGAGGGCACGGTCTACGCGTTGCTCATCAGGATCGAGCAGCGCGGGTTCGTCGGCGTCACGAAAGTGCCGTCCGAGAAGGGCCCCCCTCGCAAGGTGTACTCCCTCAACGCACTGGGGGAGCAGCAGCTCGAGGAGTTCTGGAGAGCATGGGACTTCCTGGCGCAGCGCATCCGACAGCTCCAGGTCGAACAGTCAGAAGGAGCGAGCTGACATGTCAGCCAGCTGGATCGAGAAGGTCACCGGTTCCCTCGAGCAGAAGAGGGGCTACCGGCGGGACAAGGCGAGGATCGACGAGCTCCCCGAGCCGTACCGTCGCTCGGCCAAGGCGATGCACCGCTACCTGACGTACTCCGCCGGCATCACCGACGGGGACGCGTTGGTCACGATGTTCACCGACCTCGCGGACCTGTGGGAGCGCGCCGCGATCGACGGGACGCCCCTGCGCCAGATCGTGGGCGACGACCCGGTCGACTTCGCCGACGCCTTCGCACGGGCCCACATCGGCACGCAGTGGATCGACAAGGAGCGGGCCCGCCTGACCCAGGCGATCGACGAGGCGGAACGGGAGGCGACGACATGACCACGACCGAGCCCGCGATCCGCGTGCGGGAGCTGAGGAAGTCGTTCCGGGACCTGACGGTGCTGGACGGGGTCGGCTTCGAGGTCACCGCCGGGACGATCTTCGCGCTGCTCGGGGCGAACGGGTCGGGCAAGACGACGCTGGTCCGCATCCTGTGCTCGCTGCTCAAGGCCGACGCCGGGACCGCCACGGTGCACGGCTTCGACGTCGGCCGGGACCCCCAGGGTGTGCGCGAGTCGGTCAGCCTGACCGGCCAGTTCGCGGCCGTCGACGACGTGCTGACCGGTCGCGAGAACCTCGTGCTGATCGCCACGTTGCGTCACCTGAAGGACACGGGACAGGTCGCCGACGACCTGCTCGGCCGGTTCGCGCTCACCGACGCCGGCGACCGCCGGGCGGGGGAGTACTCCGGGGGTATGCGCCGCCGTCTGGACATCGCGATGAGCCTCATCGGCGACCCGCCCGTGATCTTCCTCGACGAGCCCACCACCGGGCTCGACCCCGAGGCCCGCATCGAGGTCTGGCGGACGGTCAAGCAGCTCGCGGAGAACGGGACCACCGTGCTGCTGACCACCCAGTACCTCGAGGAGGCGGAGCAGCTCGCCGACCGGATCGCCATCCTCCACGGGGGCACGATCATCCAGAACGGCACCCTGGCGGAGCTCAAGCGCCTCCTGCCGGTCACCACCGTCGAGTACGTCGAGAAGCAGCCCTCGCTCGAGGAGGTCTTCCTGGCTCTCGTCGGCAGCAGAAGTCAGCAGCCGCCCGCTGCGGACGAGACCAAGCTCGAAGGAGGCGAACCGCGTTGACCAGCCACGCCATCGACGACACCGCAGCGCTCACGCGACGGTCACTGCGTCACATCCAGCGCAGTCCCGACACGATCATCACCACGGTCGTGACGCCGATCGCCCTGTTGCTCCTGTTCGTGTACGTGCTCGGCGGGGCGATCACCACGGGGTCGAACGTCTCGTACATCGACTTCATGCTGCCCGGCATCCTGCTCATCACCATCGCGTCGGGCATCGCCTACACGGCATACCGGTTGTTCCTCGACCTGCAGAGCGGCATCTTCGAGCGCTTCCAGTCGATGCCGATCGCGCGCTCGAGCATGCTCTGGGCGCACGTGCTGACGTCCATGGTCGCCAACCTCGTCTCGGTCGTCGTCGTCATCGGCGTCGCCCTGCTCATGGGCTTCCGCAGCGGCGCACCCGTGGGTGCCTGGCTCGCCGTCGCCGGCATCCTCGCCCTCTTCACCCTGGCGCTGACCTGGCTCGCGGTGATCGCCGGTCTCTCGGCCAAGACCGTCGACGGAGCGAGCGCGTTCAGCTATCCCCTCATCTTCCTGCCGTTCGTCAGCTCCGCCTTCGTGCCCACGCAGTCGATGCCGGCGCCCGTGGCCTGGTTCGCGGAGCACCAGCCCGTGACGGCGATCGTCGACACGATGCGGGCTCTGCTCGCCCAGGAGCCCGTCGGCGGCGCGATCTGGGGTGCGCTGGCCTGGCTCGTCGGGGGTCTGGCTGTCGCCTACACCCTCGCCATCGCGGCCTACCGACGGAAGGTCAGCTAGCGGAAGGGCATGCGGACCCGTGCCGTTCGGGGCGACGAGGTCGGAGCGTCCCTGACGGTGACGGCTGGTCTGGGGGTGTGGTCGACGAGAAGGGTGAAGATGTCCGGGCGGGCGTAGTGGCCCGAAGCGTCGAAGTCGTAGCGGCCGCGGACGATCTCGTCGAGGTCGAGGTCGGCGACGAGCAGGCCTTCCTGGGCGATGAGGGGGCCGGCGAGCACGTCGCCGAAGGGGTTGACGATGACGCTGGCGCCGCGGCAGACGACCTGCTCGGGATCCTGGTAGCCGGTGCTGAGGTCGGGGGTGAGGTCCGCGGCGACAGCGACCTGGTTGGAGGCCAACACGAAGCACCGCCCCTCCACCGCGATGTGCCGCATCGTGGCGAGCTGGACGTCGCGGGCGTCGGCTGTCGGTGCGCACCAGATGTCGACGCCCTGCGAGTAGAGGTCCAGCCGCAGGGCCGGCATGAGGTTCTCCCAGCAGATGGCGGTTGCCAGGCGCCCGAGCCGTGACCCGGAGACGGTCAGCGTCGAGCCGTCGCCCTGGGCCCAGATGAGCCGTTCGGCGGCGGTGGGCATGACCTTCCGGCGGTGCCCGATCACCACTCCGGCCTCGTCCACCGTGACCGTGGCGCAGTAGAGGCTGGTGCCCGAGCGTTCGATGAAGCCCACCACCAGATGGATGCGATGGTCGGCGGCGATCTGCCGGAGCTCGTCGATCTCGGGGCCCGGGTAGGTCACGGCCTGGCGGGCGTAGGCCAGGAACTCGTCACGGCCGGCGGCGGACCTGTCCCCCACCACGGTCCCGAAGGAGGCGCCGCGCGGGTACCCACCGAGCAGCGCCTCGGGGAAGACCAAGAGCTCGACGCCGTCCCGAGCCGCCGACGCCGCCCAGTGGGCGACCCGCTCGATGGCGTGCCTCGTGTCGCGGGGGGCCCGCACCTGCGCGACGCCAGCGCGGACGAGGGTCATCTCGGCCCCGACGGGCCGGACGGCCCGGTGGCCGCGGCGGCCTCCGCCATGGTCCTCAGGTCGCGGTGCGCGGAACGGTTAATGCCGCCGACCTGCCGGCCGTGGACGCGGTGGCCGCCGCCGTCGGGGATCCGGCCGAGCTTCTTGATGTCGGCGTGGACCAGCTCGCCGGGGGTGGCTCATTCGTAACGCACCACGGTCCGGCGCTGAGCCTGTACCGGGGCCACGGCCGCGGGCTCGGTCCACGCCAGCCGCAGGCACTGGTAGCGGGTCAAGATCCGGTGCACCGTGGAGATGTGCAATCCCAGCAGGTACGCGATCCGCGCCGGCCCCCACCGTCGGGAAACGCGCAGACCGACGACCCGGTGCTCGGTGTGCCGCGACGTCCGGTGCGGACACAACCGCGGACGCCAGGACCGGTCGACCATCCCCGCTACCCCTGCTGCCGATACCGACCAGACCACCGGGCCGCCGTGGTGACTGACACCGAGAACCGCTCCGCGGCGCGCCGCAGCGGCCACCCGTCATCAACGACACAGCGAGCCAGCCGCAGCCGACCGGCAGGAGTCAACTAGGCATTACCGTGACCCACGAGGACCTCCGAGTCCGAGAGATGGGAACCTAGACAGCTCCACACCTCACCCGGAGGTCCTCACCCGTTCAACCCGGCACGCCGCCCCGCCCCAACCTGGCGGGTCAGTACAACTGCGCCTGCCGGAGCCACCGGAGTGCGTTGCGCAAGAGAGCCAAGCCAGCGAAAGCCGCTGTGCAATGTCGGCGGCAAGCAGCGGGAAGATTCGTCGTGATGTTCGGGTCGGCCTTCACGTCGTTCCCGCTGACGTCGGGCCCGCGGGGCAGAGCCCCCGCGTGGGGCCCATCCGGGCTATGGCGCCGGCGCCCTGTGCGCTCGTCCGGAGCGTGACATCGATCCGTGCACCGTGGATCACTTCAACGATGAAGGACATCGGATGCCCAGGCTGATCGCTACCCACGAAGTCGACGACGTTGCTCACCGGACAGCCTCCCCCAAAGGTGAGGAGGTCTTCGGATCCGTAGCGACCGACATCCGCACCTTCGTTGATCCCAGCCGACCCAACCATGTTGGCCTCAGCATGAACGTGGCCGACATGGCCGCGTTCCAGGCGGTGATGGAGAGCGAGGCGGGCGCAGCCGCTATGCAGTATGACGGTGTCCATCCGGACACCCTCGCGGTCTACGTGCAAACCAGACACGCACGGGCTCGAATGCGATCCGCGGCGTACTCGAAGTGCCAGAATCCGCGGAGACTCCATTCGCCATGAGCTGCTCCCCCCCGCGCTCCAGCATCGAAAAGACGTCTCCTCGCATCCAGGGCCTGCCGACGTCTGGCTCGTACGCGGCGGGAAGGGCACACTGCACTGCCCCGGCGAAGGACAGCCCGGAGCGGGACATACGCGGGGCCACAGTCACCTGTCCGGGAGGTCTCTGGAACGTCGGGGCCGCCCGCTTCCGGGGGTCCGGCCGGCGCCCGGCCCCGTCATTGCGTCAGGTGCTCTCGGGCTGGGAGGGCGCGGGCCTGGTGGTGCGTAGCGCGGGGGGCGTGGTGGGCGGGACCGGAAAGGTGACCGTGGGAAAAGCGGTCCTGGTGGTGCGCGACGCAGCGGGGGTCGTCGGTGCGACCGTGGGAGCGTGTGGGACCGTGGGAGCGGGCGGGACCGTGGGAGCGGGCGGCGCCGTGGGAGCGGGGGTGGGAGCGGCAGGGGTGACCGTGGAAGTGGGGGCGGGATCGGGAGGACTCGAACCCGCGCTGACCGAGGCACGCGGAGGAGGCTTACCTGCTCCAGCGGTGGACCGGGGCCGAGGCGTGACGGTCGAGGAGAGAGAGGGCTGCTCGGGCGGCGGCAGGGTGACGGTCTCGCTGGGCGCGGCCGTGGTGGTGGAGGTGGGGGGTTGCACCATCGCCTCCGCCACTTGTGGAGCGGTTGTTGACGTGCGGACGGCCGGGGGGGTGATCACGACGTGCTGGGACAGCGCGGTCATCACCCAGAACAGGGCGCCCACAACAAATACGCCAGCGAGTGTCAGTCCCAGCCCTACTGCGACGGTGGGCCCGGTCTCGTGATCACTGTCTGTTGAGCTCATCACTAGCCGTCCATCGTTGTATTGCGACATTCCGGTCTACCGCCCGAGCGTAGCTAGACCGGTGATGAGCTGCCTCTCTTTGGTGCGCGTTTGGTACTCGTTCGTGATGTTGGTTGCCTCAGCCGCCGACCAGCGCACTAGGAGAGGACCGAGACGAGAACTCCTGTTCGCCTGGCAACGGGAAAGTCTTTGGCTGCATCGGAGCCGGTTGAACCGATCCATCAGGGAGAACGGGCCTATCCATTTGACCCCGGTCCGATCCGCGACCTCCGGGCTGCCCCCCACATTCATCGACGTAGGCACCGTCCACCTGTTCCACGACGAGAACATCGCCTTCGCCAACCGGCTCATGCAGGCGGGTGTGCTGACCAAGCTGCACATCAACCCCGGCAGCTACCACGCCTTGGAGACCTTCACTCCGGCAACTCACTGTAGCTGATCCGGGCCATGGGCCCCCATGCCTCGACGCCCTCACCCGGGGGCGCTAACCCTATAGACACGGTCTGGCGACACGTCCCGCTCGACGACCTGTCCTAGGGCCCGTGCGATACACGTCGTTACGAGGGAGACTGAACCAGCCGGGTGGCGTCGTCGTCTCCCAGCTAGCGTCGGGACAACACCCCCCGGCCTCCGTCGACGAAGGAGTCGTTTTAATGAAAACACCCCGCCGTGCACTGGTTGGTGGCGCCCTGATGCTGGCGTGCGGCGCTGCCGTCGTCGCGGGTGCCGCTCCGGCTTCGGCCCGGACCACGGCCTACCCGGGCGCCTTCATGGACACCCAGCAGGAGGGCGGGGTGCCGGATACGGGGGCCGCGGGCATCTTCAGCTTCAGGATCAAGGACGGCCAGCTCTGCTACACCCTCGTCGTACGCCACCTCACGGCGCCGGCCGTGGCCGGGCACATCCACCAGGGGGCCGCCGGTGTCAATGGCCCTGTCGTCATCCCCCTCGTGGTGAAGCCGGCCAACACGTTCGCGGAGATCACTTGCGTGACGCCGACGGCGCCGGGGATCCTCGACAAGATCGCGGCAGATCCGTCCGCCTTCTACGTCAACGTCCACGACGCCACCTACCCAGGCGGGGAGATCCGCGGTCAGCTGCGGTAGTTCAAGCCCGGCTCAGCGCCTCCGGGTGGACACGTCGACGATGGTGAGCCCGGGCGGACGCCCGCGCTTACTCATCCCGGCCAAGCCGGCTCCGGCCGCCTCCAGGCCGACCACTCGTCCCACGAGGCGCTGCGGGTTCCACGCGCCCGCTGCGAACGAGGTCGAGCAGCCCGGGGTAGTCGTGCGCCGCCATCCCGTGCGAGCCGTAGATCACCAGCTCCTGGGCGACGACCCGGTCCATCGGCAGCGGGGGCGTGGCGGCGGCGCCGAGCAGCAGCCCGGCCTGCACGTGCCGGCCACGCGGGGTGCCATCGTGCACCTGTCCGGGAGCGGACATTCGATGCTTCCCGTGCCCAACGCAGGCCACTCCCTCACCCTTGCCCATCGGGCGATCTACCTGCACCCGACATTATCCCAGGGAGGCTACCGGGTCCCACCGACGGCCCGTCACGACGCGCGGTCGCCCCGGGCACCAGCCGGGTGGTGTCCCTACTGCCGCGCGTCCCCACCCTGAAGGCCGGATCCCGGCTAGCGACCGCCTCGCTACTTCGGCACCTGCGACCGGTTCGGGGTCACACTGGAGACCCGCTATCACCTCGAGCTCGAGAAGGACCGCCTCGGCGTCGTCCTGGGGAGGATCCCTCCTCTCCATGAGCCCCTGACCACGTGCGTCCTGTGGGACTGTCCTCTAACGGTGTAAGAGGCGGTTTCATCTTCAGTTGTTCTCGGCCGCGGGCATGCGGTCGGAGAAGGTGATGGCGAACGCGTTCAGGGCCGGCTTCCACCGCACGGCCCATCGTGTCTGACCGGTGCCCTTGGGGTCCAGCGACCGGACCACTAGGTACAGGGTCTTCATGGCGGACTGCTCGTTGGGGAAGTGACCTCGGGCTCTGACCGCCCGCCGGAACCGGGCGTTGAGAGACTCGATCGCGTTGGTGGAGCAGATGACTCGACGGATCTCGACGTCGTAGTCCAGGAACGGGATGAACTCGGCCCAGGCGGTGCGCCACAGCCGGATGATCGCGGGGTACCGGGCGCCCCACTTCTCGTCCAGCTGAGCCAGGGCCGTCTCGGCGGCGGCCGCGGTGGGGGCCTGGTAGATGGGTTTGAGGTCCCTGGACAGCTCGTCCCAGTACTTCCTCGAGGCGTAGCGGAAGGTGCCACGGATCAGGTGGATGATGCACGTTTGGACGATGGCCCTCGGGAACACCGCGTTGACGCTGTCGGGCAGCCCCTTCAGGCCGTCGCAGACGACGAAGAAGACGTCCCTGACGCCACGGGCCTTCAGGTCGGTCAGGACGGCGAACCAGAACTTCGCGGACTCGCCGTCACCGTCGCCGGCCCACATCCCCAGGATGTCCTTGTGCCCGGCTAGGTCCCCCCCGATCGCTGCGTAGATCGGCCGGTTACGGACCTGCCCGTCGCGGACCTTGACCATGATCGCGTCGATGAACACCGCCGCGTACACCGGTTCCAGCGGCCGGGCCCACCATGCCGTCATCTCGTCGATGACCCGGTCGGTGATCCGGGTGACGGTGTCCTTGGAGACCTCCGCGCCGTACACGTCGGCGAAGTGCGCGGAAATCTCACCGGTGGTCAGACCCTTGGCCGACAGCGACAGCACCACCGCGTCCAGATCCGACAGGCGCCGAGCCCGCTTCGGCACGATGACCGGCTCGAACGTCCCATCCCGGTCCCGCGGCACCACGATCTCCACCGTCCCGGCGTTGTCCGTGACCACCGTCTTCGTGCGCTTCCCGTTGCGGGAGTTGCCCCGGTTACGGCCCTCCGGGGCGCCGCTGTCGTAGCCGAGGTGCTCGCTCATCTCCTCATCGAGGGCGGCTTCGACGACCATCTTGGTCAGCTGCTTCAGCAGCCCGCCAGGGCCGGTCAACGCGGTGCCACTCGCGCGAGCCTGGGCGCACCAGCTCCCGGACCGTGTCCTGCTCCGCCGCCGTCAACGGCGCCAGCTCCTCCGGCGGTTCACCGGATCCTGATGGGTTCACGTCCACCAGTGTTGTCATGTTCTCGGTCATCTCGACCTTCCAGCCCTACCGGGCGATCAGGCCTCTTACACCGTTGCCGCGATAGTCCCCGTCCTGTTTGCAGGGTTCGACGGTGGGCCTGGCTGTGGCGGGGTGATGGCTGCTGGCTGTGGGTTAGTCGTTGGTCCAGTTGAGGTGGTGGATGCGGAAGGCTTGCTGGATCTCTGGGTGGTCGGTGGTGAGGTCGTGGTTCACCGGGTGGTGTAGGCGAGGGCTGATGTCGGGGTCGCCTGGGCGTTCGAAGATGGCCCAGAGAAGGTGGTCGTCACCGTGCCGGGACAGGAACTGGACGCGTCAAGGTCGCTGGTCTCGTAGATATGGGTGGCGATCTGTTGGGTCAGGGTGCGGGGCCGGGCGTTTTTGAGTGCGGCGGTGTCGAGGTCCTCGAGTCCGAGCTGGTGGGCGCGGTGCACGAACAGGGGCCGTAGGTGGGCGATGGACTCGGCGCTGGTTATGGTCGCGTAGGTGCCGCGTGAGCTGGGCGGAGGCGGCGGTGCGAGGGCCCAGCCAGGAGCGGGGGACATCGCCGGGCGGCACGGTGGGATATGCGGCGGCCGTCTCGCCGGAGTTGACGTGGTGGTCGAAGCTGGCCTCGGCGTGGTCGGCGTGGTCGGCGTGGTCGGCGTCGTTGGCGTTGTCGGTGATGTCGGTCAGCTGGTGGGTGAGGTCGGGGTCGGGCCGGAAGCAGGCCAGGACTTCCAGGAGGCAGCTGAGCAGCCGGGTGCCGGCGTAGATGGTGCGGAAGTTGCCGTCGGCGTCGTCCCAGCGGCCGGGGAACCGGCCGTTGGTGGCGTACTGCCAGGACGGCCAGGCCCAGGGGTTGGGACGGTACCCGACCCGCCACACCGGCCCGTCGCCGTTACGGGCCGTCAGCGGTGGGGTGTCGGGGGTCATCCCTCGGCGGCGAAGGCGCGGGCAGCGGCGATGACGGCTGGCCCTGTGTCGGCGAGGTCATGCTCCCGGAGGGCTCGGGCGGGGGAGATGTCGTCCAGCTGAGGGTTGAGTCCTTGGAACCAGGCCTGGACGACGCCGGCGGAGTCCTTCTCCCGCAACAGGGCGGCGGCGTGATAGGCGGTCCGCAGCCGGGTCACGGTCGCGGTTGACGGGGCGCGGACCCCGGCGGCCCATTCAGCCACAGCCCGGGTCTCCTTCACGTCACCGAGGTAGGCCACCAGGGTGGCCCCGAGGATGTCGCGCAGCCGGGTCACGAGTTCGGCGGTGTCCAGGGTGACGGACTCGCGGTGGGCTCGCAGGTCACCTCGAGCGGTCGTCGTGCTGGTCAAGGCTTCACCTCCTCCATGCCTTAGGGCCACACCCAGTATCACACATTTGATCACACCCGGGTCAGCGCGCCAGGTCCGCGCGAACCGCGGTCCTGGCGGCCAGGACACCCCCCTCGTGAGCGTCGATCTCCGCGACGAGACCGACCGAACAAGCCTCTGCGCGCTGGGCGGGACGAGCACCGCCGACCTCTCTAGCGGCCCGCTGTGACACCAGACGACACACGCCGACACCCGCCGACACCGCCGCCTGCGGACTATGTGACCTCGGCCCCGGTCCGCTCCGCACCCCCTTCCCGGCGGCGGTCGGCGCACCACCGCACGACCCAACGCGCCTGACGACCCTGTGAAGTCTCCAGCTCCGGCGCCGAGGTAGAAGATCGGGTAGAAGTCCAACGCGAACAGACCGTCCGGCGCACCCCAGCAAGCCTCTGACCTGCGCAAACAGTGGGCCCCGTGGGACTCGAACCCACAACCCGCGGATTAAAAGTCCGCAGCTCTGACCATTGAGCTAGAGGCCCTGGCTCGGCCAGCAGCCTACGGTGTCGGGTCCCGCGGTCAGGAGCCGTGCGTCGTCGTCCCGCCGCCGGCGAACCCACCGCTGCCCCCGCTGCCGACCCCGGGTGCTGGGCTGAACCCGCCCCGCGTGCGGCCCGACCCGGTGCCCGGCGACGTGCCGGGGCCCGCCTGCTGGACGCTGGACGACGACCCGGTGCTGCCCGTGGGCGTTGCGGAGGCCGAGGAGTGGCTGAGGGCGAGGTGGCCGGCGAGGACCACCGTGCCGAGCGCGCTCGCGCCGAGCACGGCCTGCGTGAGCCGCCGGGTCACGGCCAGCGCCGGGCTCATCGGACCCGCTCCGTCCGAGAGGCTGCGGCCACCGGGGCCGCCTGCCGCGCCCAGGCGAGGGCGCGGGCCGGGCAGAGCCGGATGGCGGCGTCGCCCAGCGAGGCGTCGACGAGGGCGGCATGGACGACGGGGTAGCCCCACTCGTCGAGGCTGATCTGCTCGGGCAGGATGCTCGCGCAGATGCCGTGGCCGGTGCAGGCGATGCGGTCCAAGGCCAGGGGCAGGGACCGGAGGCCCCGGTCGACCGGACGGTCGCCGGCGCGGTTGTCAGACGGAGACGGCATGACCCCTCCTCAGAAACGTGGAGACGGTGCACGACCCGGCGAGGTGCACGGCAACCTCGTCCGGGAAGGCCTGCAGGGCACTGCGCGCATACCCCGCCACCCCGTCGGGGAACCGGCAGGCACCGCGCCCCGGGAGCAGGCCGAGCCGGCCACGCAGCCGGCCGACCCCGGGCCGGTCGAGCCGTCCCGCCGCGAGCAGCCGCAGGTCGTCGGCCACGGCGGGCACTCCGAACATGCACGGTCCGCACTGGCCGGCCGACTCACCCGCCGCGTGGTCGAGCACCCCGCTGACGTGGAGGAGGGGGCAGGTGTCCTCGCCGAGGACGAGGACCGTTCCCGGCCCGGGGCTGAACCCGTACGCCTGCAGCCCGACCCGCGACCAGGCCGCCGACTGCGCCTCGTCGGGAGTGAGCCAGCCGCCGCTGAGGCCGCCGATGCCGACGGCCGACGCTCGCCCGGTGGTGCCACCCGCGGCCCGGATGAGCTCGGCGACCGGGACGCCGGCGGCGGTCTCGACGATCCCCGGGGCGTAGACGGCTCCGTCGATGGTGGCGAGCCGGGGTCCGGGCTCGTCGGGGGTGCCGAACGACCGGAACCACTGCGGCCCGTGCTCGGCCACCTGCGCGATGCGCAGGACCGTCTCGGCGTTGAGGACGACCGTGGCCGGGAGGCGTCGGCCGTCAGGGTCGGTGGCCCCGAAGACGATCGGCACGGCCTTGGTCATCGGCCGCGCCAGCCCGCCGTTGGCGAGGGACACCAGGGCGCTCTCCTCCGAGGAGACGTACCGGTCGGGGACCGTGAGCACGGGCAGCCCGGCCCGCTGCAGGAGGGTATGCGCGTAGCTGCCCCGCCGAGCGGCATACCGGACCCGCGAGCCGGCGACGAGCTCCGCACCACGGCGCACGAGGGACAGGTGATGGTCGATGACGTACGCGTCCTTCGCGGCCCCGATCTCACCGTCGCAGGCGTTGACGATGAGGTCGGCACCGTGGTCAACGGCGGCCCGGACCTTGACGGCGGTGCTGAAGCCGGCGCCGCCGCGGCCGGTGAGGCCCGCCTCGTCGAGGGCGGTGACGAGGTCGGGGACGGGCTGGGCGCTCATGACCACTCCTGGAGGGCGACGGTGCGGCGCCGGTCGGCGTCGGGGTTGGTGGCGAGGACGCGCCAGCCGATAGCGCCGGCGCCGATGACGGCACAGGCGATGGTGATGCCGCGGAGCACGGGCTCGTCGCTCGTGCCGAGGGCGACGCCGTGGACGACCGCGATGGGCCAGAAGGCGAAGGAGAGCCAGTGCACCGCCCGCCACAGCCGCTCGGAGAGCCGGTGCCGCAGCAGCGAGGTGACCATGACAGCGGCCACGATGTCGACGGCCACCGTGCCGAGGCCCACCCAGGCCGTCTCGTAGCCCGAGGTGAACGGGATGACGGCCGAGATGAGGTCGATGGTGACGTAGGTCTCGGCCACCGCGGTCGCGATGTGGACGAGGAGGAAGGCCGACGCCCCCAAGGAGAGGGAGCGGTGCAGGCCCATGACGACCGCGGAGCGGATCCCCTTGGGCGGGCGCCGGGAGGCGGTGACGAGACCGAGCACGACGACGACCGTGAGCATGAGGATGCTGGCGACACCCGTCGCGCGGGAGACGAACCACAGGAGCTCGTTCATGCCGCGTGCCGTTCCGGGACGGGCCAGCCCGGCGTCGTGACGACGGTGTCGACGTGGACGACGGTGGCAGTGCCGGCCGGGGGTGCGGCGTGGTCGAGACGGGCCGGTATGCCGTGTCCCTCCAGCCAGTCCGGGGCGTCGGCCCCGAGGACGATCGCCGCCGTGCTCGCGGCGTTGGCCTCGACCGCAGTGACGCCCGCGCAGCTGACGAGCGCCCAGACGGCCGGGGCGGTGCGGCCCGTGCGGGGGTCGACGACGTGGTGGCGCGGCTCACCGCCTTGCGTCCACGTGCGCACCTGCGTCGACGACGTGGCCACGGCCTGGCCGGTGCTGACGACGACCTGGCTGACGACGCCGAGGTGGTCCTCGACGCCGATCTCCCAGCCCTGGTCGGGAACCGTGCCCGACACCGCGATGTCGCCACCGAGGTTGACGAGGAACCCACCCGGCAGCACGGCGGCCAGGCGCTCGGCGATGAGATCGGCGGCATACGCCTTGGCCGTGGCCCCGAGGTCGAGCAGCGTGCCCCGCGGCACGGTGAGGGAACGGGTGGCCGGGTCGTACGCGACGGCGCGCCAACCGGGGACGGCGGCGGGATCGCTGGTGATCCTGGCCGGGCTGCCCTGGCCGTCGGCTGCGCGGCGGCGGACGACGGCGAGGTCGGCGTCGTAGCCGGAGGCGGCGACCGCGCGCCCGACGGTCGGGTCGACGAGGCCGTCGGTGATGTCGGCCGCGTGGAGCGCGGCCTCGATGCACCCACCGAGGAGGGGGGAGACCATGGCCGTCACGTCGGCGTGGGCGGCGTGCTCGGCGAGACGGCTCACCTCGGAGTCGGGCCGGAACCGGGAGGCGGCCAGGTCGAGCGCGGCCACGAGCTCCTCGGCGAGGCGAGCCGCCGGGGCGAGGGCGGCGGGGTCGGTGACGAGCACAGCGTGGTCGCAGCCGATCGCGTGGAAGGTGTGCGTCGTCCCCGGGGCGGGGATCGGGGCGTCGGTCATCATGAGCCCTTCGTCGTCGTGGCGGCCGTGGTGGACGAGCTGGAGCCGAGCGCGCTGCTCGACGAGGACGATGATGACGGCGTCGACGCGGACGAGGTGGTGGTCGACGACGACGTGGTCATGGACGGTGTCGAGGTGGTCGTCGTCGTGCTCGTGGGCGTGCTCGCCGAAGTCGTGGCTGCGGTGGAGGTCGGGGTCGAGGACGTCGGGGGTGGCCGCGACCACCGTGCCGCTCTGGGTGGCGGCATAGGCATCGGCGAGGTGCAGACCGAGACCGCCGACGGCCAGCGTGGAGGCGAGCAGCGCCCCTGCGGTCCAGCGGCGTGTCGTCGACAGCGCCTGGTTCGTGCGGCGGGTGGTCATCGAGGGCTCCGGGTCGGGTCGGGTCCGGTCACATCGGGGTGGGTGAACCGTGACGACTCTGACGATGTCGCTCGGACCTCGCCGAACCCTGTGCGCCCGTTGTGGGTGTCGCATGCGTTGCCGCGGATGCCTCGTCGGCGGTCGCGGCTACCGTGGACGGCATGGCGCGAAGCCCCCGTCAGAACCGGGTGACGCCGACCGGGGAGGTCGTCGCGATCCCGCTGCGCGGCGCGTGGACGGGCAACCGGGGCGCCCTCCACGACGCGACGTCCGCACCCCAGGGCCGGGTCGTGCGGCACCACGCGGGGCGGCTCTGGATCACGTGCGCGCTGTCGTTCCGCGGCCGGCGCATACCCCAGTGGGCGCCGCACCACTACACGCCGTTGTTCTTCCACGACGAGGCGGTGTCCCTCGCCGCGGGCCACCGTCCGTGTGCCCTCTGCCGCCGGCCCGCCTACGACGCCTACCGCCAGGCGGTCGCCCACGCCGAGGGCTCGACACCGTTGCGGGCCAACGAGGTCGACCTCCGGCTGCACACCGAGCGGCTGGTCCCTCGCACCCCCACAGCGCGCCTGCATCGCGCGCCGTGGGCCGGCCTGCCCGACGGCGTCTTCGTGCTGCTCGACGGCGGGCCGCGGCTCGTGCGGGGTGACGTGCTCGTGCCGTGGTCGCCCACGGGGTACGGGGCACCTCACGACCGGCCGCGACACGGTGACGTCTCGGTCGTGACGCCGCCGACGTCGGTCGCCGCCCTGCGCGCCGGCTACCGGCCCCAGCTGGACGTCTCAGCCGGGGGATGAGTCCGGTCAGGGTGCGGTCAGGGTCGACTCAGGGACGTTCCGCACTGTGCAGGAGCGCTGCGGCTCGCACGATGGAGACATGACCACGATACCCGCCTCCACCCCCCCGCCGGCCACGCCCGCCCTCGACCGGTTCTTCGCCACGCTGCACCGCAGCCCCGTCACCCGCTCGTCGGACCGCGTGATCGCCGGCGTCGCGGCGGGTGTCGCCGACCGGCTCGGCGTCTCCCGCGCCCTCGTCCGCGTGGGCGCCGTCCTCCTCGGCCTGCTCGGCCCGGGCGTCCTGCTCTACCTGCTCGCCTGGCTCGTGCTGCCCGACGCCCAGGGCCGCATCCGGCTCGAGCGGGCCGTCCGCGGTGGTGAGGGTGGGTCGATCGTCCTGCTCGTCATCGCGGGGCTGTCGCTCTTCGGCGCCCTGTTCGGCGGCACCTGGGGCAGCGAGATGGGGCCGGGGATGCACGGCCGGGGAGCGGGCATCTGGCCGTTCCTCGTCGTCGCCGGCGTCGCCCTCATCGGGTGGAAGAAGGGCTGGTTCATCCGCCACGGCCACGGGTCCCACGGTGGGCGCACGCCCGCCACGCCCGCCACGCCCGCTGCGCCGCCGGCCCCGCCCACAGCGCCGGCCCCCCAGGGACCGCAGGACGCGCCCCGGGTCTGAACGGGGTCTGACTCGGGTCCGACCGAGCGTGAGCAAGGCCCCTCGGGCCGCGCGGACCAGAGGCGGGTATGCCGTGTGGTGACGGCGTACCCGCCTCGTCCGTGTCCTCGCGAGACGGTGGGGGAAGGGCCCGGTCAGGCTCCGTGCGCCGAGGGGGTCCAGCCCACCTGCACGAGGTTGTAGCCGTCGCGGGTCAGCATGCGGGCCCGCCCGGGCACGGCGGGAACGGCGCGCAGCTGGCCGATGAGCGCGCCCTCGGTGGGGTCGCCGGAGAGGAGCAGCCCGGGCTGCGCGAGGTCACGCAGTCCGGTGATGAGGTTGTCGTAGAGCCGGCCGGCTCCACCGGTGCGACGGGCGACGACGACGTGCAGGCCGATGTCGACGGCCTGGGCGAGCAGGGGGACGAGCGGCTCGAGCGGGTTGCCCTGGCTGGTGGCGACCAGCTCGTAGTCGTCGATGATGACGAACGCCTCCTTGCCCTCCCACCACGAGCGGTTGCGCAGCTGCTCCGGCGTCACGTCGCCGCCCGGGAGCCGGTCCTTGAGGAACTCGGCCAGCCCACCGGCCAGCTCGGTGGCCGTCGCCGCGTTGGTGGCGTAGTCGGCGACCCACTCGTCGGAGTACTCGCCGAGGTTGGCCCGGCGGTAGTCGACGATGAACAGCTGAGCCGTCTCCGGGGTGTGCAGGCGCGTGACCTCGGACATGTAGGTGCGCAACAGTGCGGACTTGCCCGACTGTCCGTTGCCGAAGACCAGCAGGTGCGGGTCTCGCGCCACGTCGAGACCGACCGGCGCGAGCGCCCGCTCGTTGATGCCGAGCAGGAGGGTCGGTGACTCGGGGGCGAGCTCGCGGACCTCGGTCATCGAGATGGTCGTCGGCAGCAGCCGCAGCTTGGGTCCGGCCGGGCCCTGCCAGGCGTCGGCCACGGCACGGACGAGCTTCTGCACCCCGCTGCCGAGCGAGCCGGCGTCGTGGTCGCCGTCGATGCGCGGGAGCGCGCCGAGCACGTGGTACTTCGCCTGCATGATCCCGCGGCCCGGCCGGTCGGCGGGGATGTTGGCGGCGAGCTTGCGGTCGATCTCGGAGTCCATCGCGTCGCCGAGCCGCAGCTCGAACCGGGTGCCGAGGATGTCGCGCACCCCCGTGCGGTAGTCCATCCAGCGGGTCGCGCTCGTGACGAGGTGCACGCCGAAGGTGAGGCTGCGCTGGGCCAGCGTCTGGAGGTCGCCCTCGAGCTCGTCGAAGTCGGCGCGGATGGTGCTCCAGCCGTCGACGACGAGGAAGACGTCGCCATAGCCGTCGTCGACCTCACCCAGGGCACGGCGCGTGCGGTAGGTCTCGATGGTGTCGACGCCGTGGGCGCGGAAGTACTGCTCGCGCAGGTCGACGATGCCGGCCACCTCGGCGGCGATGCGGGTGACGACGTCGGGCTCGGAGCGGGTCCCGATGCCGGCGATGTGGGGCAGGTCGCGCAGCCCGGTGAACGTGCCGCCGCCGAAGTCCAGGACGTAGAACTGCACCTCCCGCGGGGTATGCGTGAGGGCCAGGCCGGTGACCATGGCCCGCAGCAGCGTCGACTTCCCGGTGCGGGGGGAGCCGACGACGGCGACGTGCCCGGCCGCGCCGGAGAGGTCGGCGCGCAGGGTCTCGCGCTTCTGCTCGCGCGGCATGTCGACGGTGCCGAGGGGGAAGCGCAGCGGGCCGCGGGAGCGCCAGCTGCGGGAGACGAGGCCCAGCTCGGGGTCGACGGTGAGGTCGGGCAGCAGCTGGTCGAACGTGTCGGGCACGTCGAGCGGCGGCAGCCACACCTGGTGGGCCGCGGGGCCCTGGCCGGTCATCCCCCCGACGGCGATGTCGAACACGCTGCGCTTCTCGGCCGGGGCGGCCACCGCCTCGGGGTCGGCGGGGTCGGCCGGGTCCGACCCCGTCCGGGTGGCGGCCGCCGCCTCGGCGACCTCGAGCACCGAGACGACCTCGCCCGGCAGGAAGGGCAGGGCCTCGCGGCGGGCGACCCCGGAGGGACCGACCGCGCCGCGCACGACGGTGCGCGGCGGACCGCTCACGTAGGCCGCCTTGAAGCGCAGCAGCGTCGACTGGTCGGGCTTGAGGAAGCCGAGGCCCGGCACGGCCGGCAGCTCGTAGGCGTCGCCGACCCCGATGACGCTGCGCGACTCCGCGGCCGAGAAGGTGCGCAGCCCGATCCGGTAGGACAGGTGGCTGTCGAGGCCGCGCAGCCGGCCCTCCTCGAGCCGTTGCGAGGCGAGCAGCAGGTGGATGCCGAGCGAGCGGCCGAGCCGCCCGATGGCCACGAAGAGGTCGACGAACTCCGGCTTGGCGGAGAGCAGCTCGGAGAACTCGTCGCAGACGATGAGCAGGCTGGGCAGGGGTGCGAGGTCGGGCCGGTCGCCGGAGGTGCGGTCCTTCTCGTAGTCGCGGACCGAGGCGTAGTTGCCGGACGCCCGCAGCAGCTCCTGGCGTCGGGTCATCTCCCCGGACAGCGCGTCCTGCATACGGTCGACGAGGGTGAGCTCGTCGGCGAGGTTGGTGATGATCGCCGAGACGTGCGGCATCCCGGCCATGCCCGCGAAGGTCGCCCCGCCCTTGAAGTCGACCAGAACGACGTTGAGGATCTCCGGCGAGTGGGTCAGCGCCAGGCCGAGCACCAGGGTGCGCAGCAGCTCCGACTTGCCGGAGCCGGTGGCCCCGATGACCAGACCGTGGGGACCCATGCCCTGCTGGGCCGACTCCTTGATGTCGAGGTTCATCGAGCTGCCGTCGGCGCCGACGCCGATCGGCACCCGCAGCCGGTCGCGTGGGGGCCGCGGGCGCCAGGTGCGCTCGAGGTCGAGCGCGTGGACGTCGCCGATGCCGAGCAGGTCGGTCAGCTCCGTACTTTTGCTCAGCGCGTCCTCGCGGACCGGGCCCTCTCCGGCATACAGCGGCGTGAGCCGTCGCGCCGCGGCCTCGGCGGCCGGGATGCTCAGCTGGTCGGCGAAGCCGCGGACGGGGTCCTGGCGCGGCACGACGGCGGCGACCCGGATCCGCCCGTCCTTGGCGTCGGCGCCCTCGAGGTGCAGCCGCACGCGGGTGTCGTCGGTGAGCTCGTCCCACCGCTCGGGCAGGTCGATGACGGTCATGCCCTGCACGCCGTCCTCGGTGATGACCGAGTGGCCGACGGGCACGAAGACGTTGTCGACGACGACCAGCACGTGGGGGGTCGTGGGCGTGCGGGAGGGGCCGAACCGGGGCCGCTCGCTGAGGTCGGCCGGGAGCAGGGAGACCAGCTCGTCGAGGCTGGTGCACACGAGGCGCCGGGGCCCGGCGGCGTCGGACTCGCGCCGGCTCTGCGCGTGCGGGAGCCACTTGACCCAGTCCCAGTGCGGGAGGGACGCCGGCTCGGTGAGCACGGCGACGACGAGCTGGTCAGGGGCGTGGAACGTCGCGGCCTGGACGACGAGGGCCCGGGCCTGCGCCCGCGCGTGCTCCTCCGCCCCGGTGATCTCGATGCGCGCGAACGAGCCCAGGGCCACCGCGGTGGGCAGGTCGGGCAGCGTGCGGTGGGTCGCGAGGAGCCGGTCCAGCGCCGACGCCGACACCGGGTCGAGCTTGTCGATGGTGTCGGACTCCGGCGGCTTCAGCTCGAGCCCGAGGCGCTGCGGCCCACACGCGTACCGCACGAGCAGCCAGTCCTCATCGTCGGGCGAGCGCTCCCAGACCCGCGTGCCCTCCTCGGCCACGGCGGCCAGCGCGGTGGGCGCGGGGTGGATCCACGTGAGGTGGCGGCGCTGCTCCCCGCCGGCGCGCCGGGCGAGCTCACGCACGCCGCGCAGGTAGTTGAGGTACTCCCGGCGGTTGCTCGTGACCTGGGCCGTCTTTCCCGAGCGGGTGCGCCAGATGCTCACCCCGACGAAGCCGAGCGACGCGAGCATGAACAGGCCGGCGGCGAGGTAGCTCTGGGCCGACTTGCCGCTCATGGCCACGAAGACGACCGACCCGACCGACCCGAGCATCGGCACGGCCGTCATGAGCACGTTGGAGGTGGCACCCTCCCCGGCGTACAGCGGTGGTGGCGCCTGCAGCTCGAGCTCGCCGTAGGGCATCGGCGGAGGCTCGATCCGCCCTTCCCGGGCCGTCGCCGCCGGTGCGGTGGTCGCGATCGCCGCCATGGTCCCCTTCTCGGCTGCTGGTGGGGTGGTCCGGCTCGTCGAGGCGGCCCCTGCCCAGCCGCATGATAGTTGGCGACGGCGACACAGAGGGGTCCTGTGCGCCGCGCGGGTACGCTGCGACCGACCGCAGGACGGGCCCGCGCAGACCGGGGTGCGTCCGGGCCCGACGCAGGACAGGGGAGCAGCGCGTGGCCGGACCCGAGGCTCGCACGCCCGGCGCCGGCACGCGGTGGCTCTCGGTCATCGTCGGGCCGCAGCGCTACGACGTCGTCGTCGACGAGCACCTGCTCGTCTCCGAGGTGCTCGCCCTGGTCCAGCCCCGGCGCGAGCTCGTGGCCCTGACGATGAGCGGCGAGACGGTGCCGCTCGACGAGACCGTGGCCCTCGCCCACCTCGAGACGGGCACCATGCTCCTCACCGCGCCGGTCGAGCTCGACGTGCCCACCCCCCGGCTGCGAGGCAGCGCGGGCCACGACCCCGAACGGCTCCCCAGCACTGAGGGGGCGAGGCCGACCGGCGGCGGCGGGGCCGGCCCGGTGGCGGGCACCCGCGAGGCGCTCGTCGCCCTGGGTCCCCCCGGTGGCAGCTCGAGCCGCCGGCGCCTCCGGTATGCCGGGTCCGCGGCGGAGGGTGCCGGCGGCCCGGACGACGGGACCACAGGCCTGGAGACCGGGCCGGACCCGGGCCTGCGCACCGGACCGCTGTCCATCCGTCCGACCGGGCGGGTCGCAGGCGGGCCCTCGCGCCGGTCGCGCCGCAGCCGGCGGCCGGGACCCACGCCGCGTGGCGGAGGTCGCCCGGCAGCGGCCGCCCGGCCGGCCGCGACGGTCGTCTCGGCGGCGATCCTCGCCGCGCTCGCCGTGGCCGCCACGGTCCTGGCGCCTCCGGTGGACGTGCGGTGGGGGGAGGCGGTGGCGGTGCTGCTCGTCCTCGTGGGCGTCGTCGTGGCCCAGGCCCCGTCGTCGGCCCGGCTGCTGCACCTGAGTGCCCCGCTGCTCGGCATCGCCGGTGGGGCCGGGGCGACGGTGCTGCTGCGCGAGGGACCCGTCGTGGCGATCGTCGGCGGTTGCGCGGGGGCGGCCCTCGTTGCGCTCGCCGGACGGTCCCGCTCGGGTGCGGACCGGCACGTCCCCCGCGTCTGGCTCGCCTTCGGCGGCGGGGTCGGTGGCCTCGCCCTGGTCGCGCTCGTCGCGGGCTTGCCACTCACCGTCGTCGCCGCGGTCGCCCTGGCCGGCACCGTGCTGCTGGCCCGGGTGGTGCCCGACCTCGTCATCGACGTCGACGACGACGTGCTCATCGACATCGGCCGTCTCTCCGTCACGAGCTGGTCGCCACGGGAGGCCCGCCGGCCCCGTCGTCGCGGCTGGCGGATCGACGACGAGGCGGTCTCCTCTGTCGTCGCGGCGGCGGGGGTCGAGCAGGTCGCCGTGCTCGTCGGTCTGGGTGTGGTGTCCCTCGGGTCCGCCGCCGTCCTCGGGGTGACCCTGGTGCGCCTCGGGACCTCCGTGCTCGCCGTCCAGCTGCTGCTGGCCGCCGCCGCCCTCGGACTGACGCTCACGGCGCGCGCGTACCGCCGGCGGCGCGACCGCACCCTGCTGCGGCTGGCCGCCCTCGCCCCGGCCCTGGCGCTCGCCGTCGCCACCCTGGTGCGCGGGCGAGACGGAGCCGGCGCCTCGAGTGCCGGGGTCGTGGTCACGGTCGGGGTCGTGGTGGGCACGGTCCTGCTCGGGCTCGCCCTGCTCGGGGTCGCCCCGGCCCTCGGTCGGGGGTACCGCTCGCTGTGGGCGAGCCGGCTGGCCGACATCGGCGAGCTGCTCGCTCTCGTCTCGGTCCTGCCCCTCGCGCTCTGGGCGGCCGGGCTGGTCGAGCTCGCGATGGGCCTGTTCGCCTGACCGGACGTCCCGGGCGTCCGTCGCAGCCCGGCACCTCCCGGCATACCGGCGTCCGGGGCTACCGGTGAGTGCGGGCCGTCGGGGGCCGCCGGTGAGGGTGCTCAGCGGCCGATGAGTATGCGCACTCAAATCCCCTCCCCGGGGCAAACCGGAGGGTCTCGAGCCCTTGTCGTCGCAGGTCACGTCGATATGGTCGACAGACCGCCGGGGACGTCCCTCCGGGTCGTGACCGCCCGGAGCCGGTGCGGGGCCGACCCTGACGGAAACGGAGCAGGGAGGCCGACCCGGCCGCGCGAGACACCGTTCGACCATTCGGATCCCCCGTCGGGGGCAGCAAAGGAGGGGCTCATGTCCACCACGCAGCAACGGCAAGGCGCACAGAAGGCGGCGGCCGGCAAGGTCCGCACCAAGGAGGGCGAGTTCCAGCAGCAGCTGAAGACGCTGCTGGGTCAGGCCCAGGGCCTGCGCCCGGAGTACAAGGGCCCCGCCGCGGACGCCTTCTTCACCCTCGTGGGCAGCTGGCTCGAGGACGCCGAGGCGATCGTCTCCGACATGGAGAACTTCGCCGAGAAGCTCGACCAGCAGGAGTCCACGGTCAACGCCTCGCAGGACTCCTCGGCCGCCAGCTTCAGCAAGGCCGCCACGCGGCTCTCGACGTCGGTCAAGTGACCGCACCGGTCACCGGCATCCGCTGACCATCACTGACCATCACTGACCATCACTGTCATTCGTTGTTCGAGCAGAAGAAGGTAAAGACATGGGAGACCTGATCAAGGTCGGTAAGGGCTCGCTGGAAGGCATGGCCGCCGACATCAAGAGCACCCACGGGCACCTCAAGAGCGGTTTCGACGACCTCAGCGGTGAGCTGCTGCGCACCCTGCCGGAGTGGGGCGAGGGCACGGAGTCCCGCGCGTCCTACGACGCGTTCAAGAAGAAGGTCGACACCCTCTTCACGGAGATGTTCGACGCCGTCGCCAAGATGCCCCCGGTCGTCATCCAGGCCGCGGAAGAGGCGCAGAGCACGGAGAACCGCAACAAGGGCATGTGGGCCGGCTGAGGCCGGATCGCGCCATCGGCTGACCGCCGGTTCACCACTGGCTGACCGCCGTCCGGTGCCGCCGACCCCACCGGGCCGGCGGCACCGGACGTTGCGTCAGCGCTTGACGGCCATGGTCAGCCGTATGTGAAACTGCTCCATCACGGGCGTACCGGCGACTGCGGCGCGCTCGGGTGGGTCAGGGGACGCACACCATGATGAGAATGAGGAGGGGCTCATGAACATCTCGATGATCCCGGACGCCGTCCTCACGGCGGCCAAGCAGAACGACGCCAACACGGCCGCCGCGCTCACGGCGGCGCAGCAGGCGGTCGCCAGCCTCGTGGCCCTCAAGGGCTCCAGCATCTTCGGCGTCTCGCCCTCGGGACAGTCCACCGACGCGGTGTTCGGCAAGGCCTCTGGGGTCATTGACGAGCTCATCACGGAGGTCGACAAGGCCATCACGGTGCTGAACCAGAACCTCCACGCCTCGGTCGACGCCGTGGTCCGGGGCCAAGAGGTCGCCCACGTGGACTACAGCAAGATCACGCAGGACAACTCGGTGACCGTGTCGACCATCGGCACGACGGGCATCGCTCCCACCGACGAGACCTACGTCGCGCCGGTCCGAGGCGGCTCGTCGCCCGACGGGTCGGGTGCCGGCGGGACGAGCGCCGGGAGCGCCTCGCCGTCGAGTGACGGGTCGGGCACCGGCAGCACCTCCGACGGCACGGCCTGAGCACGCCCACCGAGAGGACGATGCGATGAACTACATCCCCGACTGCGCCGGTGGCGGGCCCTCCGGCGGGCCCAACGAGCGCACGCTCTACACCGCGGTCTTCACCGCCTCGACGTCGCAGATCGACGACGCGATGACGCACCTCGACAGCGCGCGCACCAACCTCGACATCGTCACCGCCCAGCTGGACAGGCTCGTGCCCCGGCTGCAGGACGCCTGGACCTCGTCCGACGGCCAGGCCGCCGTGACCTCGACCAAGACCCTGTCGGAGACGCTGACGGCGAAGTCGCAGCAGCTCTCCGACAGCCAGACCGCCCTCTCCACCGCGAAGACCGCCCTGACCAAGGCCGAGACGTACTGGCTGGCCCAGCAGCCCCCGCCCACGGCGCCGACGGCTCCCGACTACACCGAGGCGTCGTCGCCGGCCGACTACCTGCAGCAGCAGGGCCAGTACCAGCAGCAGAGCTCGGCCTACAGCTCGACCATGAGCACGCGGGAGAGCAACATGCAGCACCAGTACACGCTGCTGCAGTCCTCGCTCGACACCGCGGGCACCCAGCTGGCCCAGGCCAACTCGCTGGAGATGCCGACGACCGGGTCGTCCGGGGGTACGGGCGGGTCCGGCCCCGCGCCGACGATGCCGTCCGGCTCGTCCAACGGTGTCTCCGGGGGGAACACGAGCGGCACGTCCGGGTCGTCCGGGACCCTCGTCGGGGGGCCCACCGGTGGCGTGGTCGGCACCACCACGACGGGCCACCCCACGACCACCACGAGCCACCCCACGACGACCACCACCCACCCGACCACGACCACCACCACGACGACCCACCCGACGACGACCAGCGGGATCGTCCCGTCGACGCCGCCGACCGGTCCGACGGGCGGGATCGACCCCGGCACCTCGGGCACGGGCCATACCCCCATCTCGGCGACCTCCAGCATGCCGAGCGTCGACGGCACGCTCGTCGGCACGACGGGAGCGAGCGCCTCGGTCGGGGCCCCGACGGGCTTCGACACCTTCGCGCCCAACGGCGGCGCGAGCGGGGGCAGCGTCGGCGGTGCGGGCGGGATGTCGTGGGCCGGCGGGGCAGCCGGTCTCGTCGGCGGTGGCCTGGGCGTGGCCGCCGGATCGCTCGGGATGACGGGCGGGCGCGGATCCGCCGTCGGCCCGGTCGCGTTCGGCGCACAGGGTGTGAACCGGGTCATGGGCGGGGCCGTTCGCGGCGCCGCGGCCGGGGGAGCGTTGCGCGGCGGCTCCGGCCTGCTCGGCGCGGGGGGCAGCACGGCGAACGGTGGCAAGGCAGGACGCGTCGGCTCCGGGGCGTCCGGGTCCGGCCGGGGTGGCGTCTCCGGGGCCCAGGGCGGCACCGGCACACGAGGCGGCGGCACGAAGGCCGACGGCACCAGGGGAGCCGGCACGAAGAGTGGCGTCTCCGGGCGCGGTGCGGCGGCGGGAGCCGGTGGCCGGTCCGGGTCGACGGTAGCCGGCGGCACCGGGACGAACGGCAAGGGCGCGAACGGCAAGGGTGCGGCCGGCGGCCGGGGTTTCGTCGGGGCCCGAGGCGCGGCCGGTGCTGCCGGCGGCAAGGGCGGCGGCGCCCGCCCGGTGGCGGGTCGTGGCGGGTCCACGGGCCGCACGGCGGGGTCCGCGGCCGCGGCTGGTGCCGGACGGGGCAAGGACAAGGGCCGGCGCGCGGTCGACGACCTCAGCCTGGTCGTGGAGGACCAGTGGCTCGACGACGGAGAGACGACCGACGGCGTGATCCGCTGAGGCGGCTAGAGTCCACCGGGGCCGTCGGCGGGCGACCCGGGACGACTCGGCCGCGGCCGGTCACGGGGAACGCAGGAGCGCAGGAGACGTGAGCACCAACACGCAGTCGGCCGACCTCGTCCGGCTGACCGTGTCGGCGGGCGACCGCGCGATGGACCTGGTCCTGCCGTCGCGGCTGCCGCTCGCCGAGATCCTTCCCGAGGTGGCCTCGATGGTCGGCTCGCTCGACGCGTACGAGGCCTACGGCGGCTACGCGCTCGTCGGGGCCGACGGGCACGCCCTCGACCTCGACGCCAGCTTCCTGGCCCAAGGCGTCCACGACGGCATGGTGCTCACCCTCGTCACCGGGGTGGAGGCCGAGGAGAAGAAGGTCTACGACGACGTCGTCGAGGCCGTGGCCGACGCGGTCGAGGGCCTCGGAGCGGGCTGGACCGCGCAGAACTCCCGGGCCACCGCGCTCGGGCTCTCCGCCCTCCTCCTCGTCCTCGGATCGAGCGCGCTCTTCCTCCAGCGTCAGGGCGGCCTCGTCGTCACCCTCGTCGCCGGGGTCTCCGCCGTGCTCCTGCTGCTGGCCGGCGCGGTCTTCGCGCGGGTGCGGGTCGATCTCGCCGCGGCCTCCGTCGTGCTCGTGGCGGCCGGGCTGTATGCCGTCGTCGCCGCGTTCAGCGCGGTCACCGGCGACCTGAGGCACCTGCCCCTGCTCGCCGCCGGCGCGGCTCTCGTCGTCGTCGGCCTGGCCAGCATGGGTCTGCTGCGCCAGCACGCCTGGGCGTTCCTGCCCGAAATCGTGCTCGGCGTGGCTGCCGCCGCGGCGGGCAGCATCGCCCTGCTCACCACGCTCGACCCCAACCGGATCGTCGCGGTCATCGTCGTCGTCCTCGTCGTGCTGGGCAGCCTCATCCCGTGGTTCGCCCTCAGCTCGGCCCGCACCATGGTCGTGCCCATGCAGAGCGAGGCCGAGATCCTCGGCGACCCCGTGCCGGTCGACCCGCGGCGGGTGACGCGGGGCGTCGACCTCGCCCACGACCTTGTCCTCGGGATGTCTCTCAGCGTCGTCCTCGTCGTCGTCGTCGGAGCCCCGCAGGTCGTGCAGCTGGGCTGGGCCGGCCTCGGCGTCGTCTGGGGCGCGGGTGTGGTGCAGATGATGCGCACCCGGCAGTTCCTCCTGGCCCGTGACGTCGTCGTGGGGCTCGTCGGCGGCGCGCTCGGGGTCGTCTCCGGCACCGTCACGGCGCTGGTCCAGCGCCCGGGTTGGGCTGTGGTCATCGGGCCGGTCATCGGCGTGGCCGCGGCGGCAGTGCTCGTCAGCCTCGCGCTGCCCGAGAAGGCGACGGTGCGCAAGGGCCGCGTGCTCGACGTCGCCGAGGGCCTGGCCCTGTTCGTCCTCGTGCCGCTGCTCGTCATCGCTCTCGGCCTCATCTCCTCCATCCGGAGCTGAGTCGTGGCCAGCAAGCGCGACCTCGTCGAGGCCCACGCCTACAACCGCCGCCGGCTCGTGTCGGCCTTCCTCAGCGGGGCCCCGGACGGGCGTGAGGTCGAGAGCGTGTCGCGCTCGCGACCGGTCGTCGCCGGGCTGGCGCTCGGAGGCCTGCTCGTCGGCGGCGCCGCCATCGCCGGGCTCTTCGCGACCCCACTGCCCAACGGGTGGGAGAACGGCTACGTCGTCATCGGTAAGAGCTCGGCCGCTCGCTTCGTCAGCATCAAGGGCAGCCTCCACCCGGTGCTCAACGCGACGTCGGCGCGGCTGATCCTGCCGTCCGACAAGGGTTTCCAGGTGCTGGTCGTCGACGACGACAAGATCGCGGCCACGCCCCACGGCTCGACCCTCGGCATCCTCGGGGCGCCCGACGACCTGCCGCCCGCGGACTCGCTCGTCCAGTCCGGGTGGGTGTCCTGCTTCGACGGCACCAAGAGCGCACTCACCATCACGACCACCACCCCGCCCGCGTACGCCGACGGCAGTGGTCTCACCGTGAAGGTCATCGGTTCCGACAAGGACGTCCGCTACCTGCTCGCGGCCGGCCGCCGCTACCTCATCGAGCCGGCGTCCTACGACCCCGTCAAGCAGTACCTCGGCCAGCTCGAGACCCCGCAGTCGGTCACCGGGTCGTGGGTGGACCTCTTCACCCCCGGCACCGACCTCACCTTCGACTCCTTCATCTTCAAGGGCGGTCGCAGCCAGGTCGGGAAGCCGCTGTCCGGGCAGTTCACCCTCGGCAACAAGCTGGCGACCACCGGCCAGCTCATCGTCAACAAGGACCAGGGCAACACGATGTCGGTCATGGTGGCCAACGGCACGATCCCGCTCACCCCCTTCGCCGCCGCCGTCTACCAGGCGGTCGCCCCCGACGCGCTGGGCAAGCCGGTCACGGTGTCCAACGACGACCTCGCCAAGATCCAGCCCAGCGACACCAAGGGCTTCGTGCCCACCGACTGGCCGAGAGCCCTGCCGAAGCCGGCCACCGGCAGCCCGTGCGCGGTGCTGGAGACGGCCGACGCCAAGGCCGCCACGACCCATCTCGCCCTCCAGCCGAGCGACTCGCCGTGGGTGAAGCCGCCGTCCAAGCAGCCGGTGACGGTGCAGCCCGGTCGGGGCGCCCTCGTCCGGGCCAGCTCGACGGCGACGGCGGGGCCGGTGGCGGTCGTCGACCAGTCGGGCCAGGCGTTCACCCTCACCGACCCGTCCACCGAGACGCTGGCCCGGCTCGGCTACCGCGACATCACCCCTCGCTTCGTGCCGCAGCCCTGGGTGGCGCAGCTGCCGGCCGGCCCGGCGCTCAGCGAAGCCGCGGTGGGCGCACCCAAGATCGACAGCTCGGGATCGTGAGGCGGGCGGCGCGGCGCCGGAGGTCCGCCACCCTGGCGGTCGTCGGGGGTCTCGGTGGGCTGGTCGGTCTCGGCGGCCTCGTCGCTCTGCCGGTGGCCCCCGCCGCGGCGGCCGACGACTCGTGCACCGAGAAGCGCCCGACCCCCGTCTACGTCGCGCAGCGCTCACCCGCCCTCAACCAGCTGGGCGTCGGTGCCGTCTGGAAGCTCGCCACGGGTCGCGGCGTGACGGTGGCCATCGTCGACTCCGGCATCGACGTCGGGAACGCCCACCTACCGGCCGACACCGCGGTCGCGCCCGGCCGCACCCTGCTCCCGGCCATCGACGGGTGGACCCCCGACCCCCAGGGCCGCAACGACCTGTCGGGGCACGGGACGGCGGTGGCCAGCCTCGTCGCCGGACGCGCGGTCGACACGTCGGGCCAGATCGGCCTCGCCTACGCCGCGAAGCTCGTCCCGGTGCAGGTGTTCGGCGTCGCCACCATCGACCCGTCGTCCGACCCCCGGCTGGCCGCGGTCACCCCCACCGTGCAGCGGCTCGCCGACGGCATCCGCGCGGGCGTCGACCTCGGCGCCAAGGTCGTCAACGTCTCGCTCAGCGTCGACACCCCCGACCCCGCCCTCGCCGACGCCGTCTCGTATGCCGCGAGCAAGGGCGCGCTCGTCGTCGCCAGTGCCGGTGACCGCGAGTCGGCGCCCACCGCCAAGGACGGCGCCCGCTACCCGGCCGCGTTCCCCGGCGTGGTGTCCGTCACGTCCGTGACCTCCGGCCGGGGGGTCGACACGGCGGCCAACATCCAGGGGCCGCATATCACCGTCGCCGCGGTCGGGCAGGGACTCAACACCGCGCTCGGGCACGTCGGGGACTGCCTGCTCAGCGGGGCGCCTGCCACCAGCTTCGCGACGCCGCTCGTCTCCGCCACGGCCGCCCTGCTCGCCGAGCGGTACCCCGACGAGGGCCCGGCCCTGTGGAAGTACCGCATCGAGGCCTCGGCCCAGCGGCCACGGGCCGGGGTCAAGGACGCCGCCCTCGGGTGGGGGGTCGTCTCGCCGTACGACGCGCTGACGATGACCCTCGACCCGACCCGCCCGGGCCCGACGATGCCCGGGCACGACGACCCGCCGACCGCGGCCCCGCCGGAGGCCGTCGGGCCCGTCGTCCTGGACGCCGACCCGGACGCGGGGCCCCGGCAGGTCGGCCTGTGGCTGGCCTTCGTGGCCGTGGCGGCCGCGGCGGGCCTGCGCCTGCTGCAGGTGCTGCGCCGTCACCCGGCCGGCGACGACGGTGGCGCGACGGATCCCGACAGCCCCGGCACCCCCGACACCGCGGATGACCCGGATGGTGGCGACATCGCCGAGACTGCGGACGACGCGGACGACGCGGACGACGCGGACGACGCGGACGACGCGGACGACGGCGACCGCCAGGCAGCCCGATAGGCCGAGAGTCCGCCACGCGTCCCGGTATGCCGAGACCGGTCCGACGAGGTGGAGCGAGTCCGGTCTGCGACTCGCGAGTCGCGGGATACCGGACCCGGGCCAGCCGGACGGTGCCGGAGACACAGCGGGCGGTGCCCTGGTGGGGCCGGGTTGGGCCTCGGGTCGCCGCTGTCGGTGGCCCGACCTACTGTCAGTGCATGAGCGACAGCCAGTCCACCGAGTCCACGACGACGGCTTCCGGGCCCACCGAGAACCACCCGGCCCAGCCGACCGGCGCGAGCGAGTCCACCGACGCGTCGACGACCAACGAGCCGACCCTGCCCACGGCTGAGGACACGACCGAGGACACCACCGACAGTGGTGCCCCGTCGGGGGAGACCCTCGGTGCCGACACCCCCGGGGAAGCCTCGACCACGGTCAAGGACCCCAGCGAGTGGGTGACCGGCGACGAGCCGATGACCGGAGCGCAGCGCAGCTACCTCGACACGTTGGCGCGGGCGGCCGGGGAGCAGCTGCCGGCCGACCTCAACAAGGCCCAGGCCTCCGAGCACATCGACCGGCTGCAGGCCAAGACCGGTCGGGGGGCGTCGTAGCCGGGGCGTCCTCGGCCGGGGCCCGGAGGCGTACGGCAGGATGGACGGGGTGAGCGACGAGCAAAGGCAGACGCCCCGCCGTCCGGCCATGCTGGGCGCATCGGCCCTCGAGGCGTTAGGGGGCACGGTGGACCCGGTGCGCGAGATCGAGGCGGCCCACGAGACCGCGGCGGTCCTCGTGCACGCGGGCCGGGGCGCGCATGACCCGGCGATGACCGCCCGGCTCGTCGACCTCGTCGAGGAGCTCGGCCTGGTCACGGTGGCCGACCTCTGGGCCCACCGGCCCGCCCGCAGCCTGCCGGGCGCCCTGTGGCGGCTCTACGTGCTGCGCGAGTGGGTGCGCCGCGACCCCGACGAGGCCAGCCGCGACTACACCGCGGGCGTGCGCTTCGCCCACGTCGACCACGCCGTGGCCGGGGCGGCCGAGCCGCCGGGGCCCGGAGAGGTCACGGCGCTCGCCGACGCCATCCTGGCGGGGGTCTTCGAGGGTGACCTCGCGGTCGCCCTGGAGCGGGCTGCGTCGTTCTGCCGGGTCGTGGCGGCCGGCCGGGCCGACCGGTCGGAGGGGGAGGAGGTCGCCGCCCGGGCGGCCCACCTGCTCGACACGGCGAACGACCTGCACGCCGCCGCGGCTCTGTGGCGGGTCGACGAGCTCACCTGACCTGCAGCGTCGGCTCTCATGCCCCCCGCCAGTGCCGACCCGCACGATGGCGGTGGGTTCCCCCCAGGAGGGGTCGGATCCACCGCGCAGGGCGCCGATGACCGCTGGGCCGGGCGTCGAGAGCCCCCCGTTCGGCTCGCGTCCCTGGGGCGGGGGACTAAACTGGGCGACGCGTCGGGCCGTGGTAGCCCCGGGTCCCAACAATGCCGCTTCGAGCGGCCTCGCGCCGTGAGGCGCTTCCCGGCCCGACGCGCATACCCCGGCCGAGTGCCTAAGCCGCTCTGAGGAGCTGCGTGCTCGGCCTCAGCCGCCGACCTTCGTCAGCGAGACGTGGTCGGCGTGCTTCGGCTTGTCCTCGAGGTGCTGGTGCAGGTCCTTGCGGGCCCGATCCCGCGAGCGGCGGGCCGCTCCCTGCCAGCCGCAGCGGTCGCACCGGGCGATGGCGAAGGCGCCCCGCTCGTCCACCGCCGCGCCGCTCGGCAGTGCCTCCTTGCCGGCGTCTTTCCCAGAGTCTCTGCCGGAGTCTCTGCCGGAGTCCTTGCCCGACCCCTTCCCGGCGTCCTTGCCCAGTCCTTTGCCCAGTCCCTTGGACGCCTTCTCGGAACCCTTCGACGCCTTCTCGGACCGCTTGGGGCGCTTCGGCATGGGCTCATGATGTCCTGCGAGGCGTACCCATGTCTGCATCAGGGTCGACGCGTACCCTGGACGGATGGCCCTCGGCGCAGCCTCCGACGAGACCCCTGAGCCCCCGGACGACGCCCATCCGGCGGCCGATGAGCTGCGCGACGCGGCCCTCCACGAGGAGATCGAGCTGGTCGGCCAGCTCGTCGTCGCCGCGACCTCGACGCCCCACCGGCTGAGCCAGCGCGAGATCGACCGCGTCCTCGGCGTCCTCGGCGTCCACGGCGCCTGAGCGGGCGGCCCCTGCGCGAGGAGCGGGTGAACGGCGAGTTGCGATCCGACGAACCCTTTCCCGTAGCCTTGCCCACGGCCTTGACCCGATGGACCGGAGAACTGCAGTGGCGTTCCGCCTCACCCCCAAAGAGGACAGCTTCTACGACCTCTTCGGCGTCTCCGCCGCCAACCTCGTCGAGGCGGCCAAGGAGCTGACCAACCTGCTCGCCGTCGACGACGAGAGTGGTCGGAAGGCCGTCGTCGAGCGGATGCACGACCTCGAGCACCGCGGCGACGAGGCGACCCACGAGATCATCCGCCGGGTCAACAGCTCCTTCATCACGCCCTTCGACCGCGAGGACATCCACTTCCTCGCCTCGCGCCTCGACGACTGCATGGACCACATGGAGGAGGCCGTCGACATGGTCGACCTCTACAAGGTCACCGACTTCCCCAAGGGCGTCGCCAAGCAGATCGAGATCATCGGCCGGATGGCCGACCTGACGGCGGCGGCGATGCCGCGGCTGCGCTCCATGAAGGACCTGTCGGAGTACTGGATCGAGATCAACCGCCTCGAGAACCAGGCCGACAAGCACTACCGGCGCCTGGTGGCCAACCTCTTCGAGAACGCCGACGCGATCCACGTCCTGAAGATGAAGGACATCGTCTCGGCCCTGGAGTCGGCGGCGGACGCCTTCGAGGCGGTGGCGAACACCGTCGAGGGCATCGCCATCAAGGAGAGCTGAGCCTGCCGTGGACTGGCTCCCGGTCGCTCTCGTCACGTTGCTGGCGATGGGCTTCAACTACACGAACGGCTTCCACGACGCAGCCAACGCCATCGCGACGTCGGTCTCGACCCGGGCGCTGACCCCGCGGATCGCCCTCGGCATGGCCGCCGTCGCCAACCTCGCCGGTGCGTTCTTCGGCACCAAGGTCGCCCAGACCGTCGGCAGCGGCATCATCGAGGCCCCCCAGGGCGCCGCGGGCCTCTGGCTGGTCGCCGCCGCCCTGATCGGCGCCACCGGCTGGAACCTGCTCACCTGGTGGAAGGGCCTGCCGTCGTCGTCCTCGCACGCCCTCATCGGCGGCCTCGGCGGGGCGGCCCTCGCCGCCGGCGCGCTGGTCAAGTGGCAGGGGATCCTCGAGAAGATCGTCATCCCCATGGTGCTGTCGCCGATCGCGGGCCTCATCCTCGGCTACCTCGCCATGAGCGCGGTGCTGTGGATCTTCCGCAACGCGAACCCGCACAAGGTCTCCCGCGGCTTCCGGTATGCGCAGACCCTCTCCGCCGCGGCGATGGCCTTCGGCCACGGCCTGCAGGACGCCGCCAAGACCGCCGGCGTCGTCGTCCTGGCCCTCACGGTGGCCGGCTACCACCAGGGCCCGTCGGTGCCGATCTGGGTGCTCGTGCTGTCCGCGATCGTCATCAGCCTCGGCACGTATGCCGGTGGCTGGCGGATCATGCGCACCCTCGGCCGCCGGATCATCCACCTCGACCCACCCCAGGGGTTCGCCGCCGAGGCGACGGCCGCGTCGATCCTCTACGTCGCCGGCCTGAGTTTCGGCGCGCCGATCTCCACGACCCACACGATCACCTCGGCGATCATGGGCGTGGGCGCCACCAAACGGCTCTCGGCCGTGCGCTGGGGGGTGGCCGGCAGCATCGTCGGCGGCTGGGTGCTGACCTTCCCCGGGGCCGGCCTGATGGCCGCGCTCGTCTTCTGGGTGACGCGCCTGTTCCAGTGACGCACGTCCCGGACGTCCCGGACGTGACCAGCGTCGCGGTGGCTCAGCCGAAGCGACCGCTGATGTAGTCCTCGGTGGCCTGCTGGGTGGGGTTGCTGAAGATCTTCTGCGTCGTGTCGATCTCGACCAGGCGCCCCGGCTTGCCCGTCGCGGCGAGGTTGAAGAACGCGGTGCGGTCGGAGACCCGGGACGCCTGCTGCATGTTGTGCGTGACGATGACGATCGTGTAGTCGGACTTGAGCTCGTTCACGAGATCCTCGATGGCGAGCGTCGAGATGGGGTCCAGCGCCGAGCAGGGCTCGTCCATGAGCAGCACCTGCGGCCGCACGGCGATGGCCCGCGCGATGCACAACCGCTGCTGCTGGCCACCGGAGAGGCCCGCGCCCGGCTTGCCCAGCCGGTCCTTGACCTCGTTCCACAGGTTGGCGCCCTTGAGGGACTGCTCGGCGGCGTCCTCGAGCTTCTTCTTGTTCTTCAGGCCGCCCAGGCGCAGGCCCGCGACGACGTTGTCGAAGATCGACATGGTCGGGAACGGGTTGGGGCGCTGGAACACCATCCCCACGGAGCGGCGCACCGCGACGGGGTCGACCGACCCGGCGTACAGGTCGAGGTCGTCGAGCATGACGCTGCCCTCGACCCGGGCGCCGGGGATGACCTCGTGCATCCGGTTGAGGGTGCGCAGGAAGGTCGACTTGCCGCACCCCGACGGGCCGATGAAGGCGGTCACCGAGCGGGGCTCGATGGTCATGGAGACGTCTTCGACCGCCTTGAAGTCGCCGTAGTAGACGTTGAGGTCCTGGACGTCGATGCGCTTGGCCATGGGGGCAGGGTCACTTCCGGACGGCGCTGTAACGGGCGATGACCCGGCCAGCGAGGTTGAGCAGGAGGACAAGGAGGATCAGGGTGAGCGACGTCGCCCACATCCGCTCGACGGCCGGGGCGAGGCCCAGCTCGGAGCGGTCCTGGTTGATCATCGTGGGGAGGGTCGGCATCGGGCCCGAGAAGAGGTTGGTGGCGATGCTCTTCGTGTAGGGCCCGAGGATGAGCAGGGGCGCGGTCTCGCCCATGATCCGGGCGAGCCCGAGCAGGACGCCCGTGACGATGCCGGAGAAGGCGGTGGGCAGGACGATCCGGCTGATCGTCACCCACTTCGGCACACCGAGGGCGTAGGACGCCTCGCGCAGCTCGTTGGGCACGAGCTTGAGCATCTCCTCGGTCGAGCGGATCACCACCGGGAGCATGAGGAGCACGAGGGCGAGGCAGACGGCGAAGCCGACGCGCTGGAAGCCGAACGTCGTCACCCACACCGCGTAGACGAACAGGGCGGCCACGATCGAGGGCACGCCGGTGAGGATGTCGACCATGAAGCTGACCGTCCGGGCCAACGGGCCCCGGCCGTACTCGACGAGGTAGATGGCCGTGAGCACGCCGATGGGCACCGCGACGACGGCGGTGACGCCGGCCTGGATGAGGGTGCCCTGGATGGCGTGGATGGCGCCGCCACCGACGTCCGTGGAGTTGATGTTGCGCTGGGAGTTGGTCCACCACTGCGACTGGACGACGAGCCCGATGCCGTGGGAGACGACCGTGTAGAGGATCCACACCAGCGGCACCATGGCCAGGCCGAAGGAGGCCCAGATGGCGACCCGGGCGATGACGTCCTTGGCCGCCCGGCCGCGGGACCGCTGGCCGAAGCCGGTGCCGACCGGGCCGCCGGCCCCGAGGCCGTCGGACGGGTCGGTGCGCACGGCGGGCGTCGGCACCGCGGTGCGCACGCGCACCTGCGGCCGCGGCATGACCGGAGCGGAGCTGCGTCCGCTCACCGGCGAGGCGGTGGCGTCGGGGCTGCTCATTCGGTGAACGCCTTCCTGCGGTTGATGACGATGCGGGCCACGGCGTTGACCAGGAAGGTCAGGACGAACAGCACGAGTCCGGCGGCGATGTAGGCGCCGGTGCGCTGCGGGCTGTCGAACTCCGCGGCGTTGTTGGCGATCCGCGACGCGAAGGTCTCACCGCCGTTGAACACCGACCAGCTCCACGGGGTGCCGTCGGACAGCTTGGAGACGAGGAACGTCACGGCGATGGTCTCGCCGAGCGCCCGCCCCAGCCCGAGCATCGAGGCCGAGATGACCCCTGGTCGCCCGAACGGCAGGACCGCGGTGCGGATCATCTCCCACTGCGTCGCCCCGAGGGCGAGCGCGCCCTCCTTGTGGGCGATGGGGGTCTGGTCGAAGACCTCCCGCGAAAGCGCGGTGACGATCGGCAGGATCATGATGGCCAGGACGATGCTGATGAAGAAGATCGTGCCGCCGCTGATTCCGGTGGGGCTGAACAGCGGGAACCAGCCGAGCGCGCTCTGGATCCCGTCCTCGAGCGGCCGCACGACGTCCCGGAAGGTGAGCAGACCCCAGAGGCCGTAGACGATCGACGGCACGGCGGCCAGCAGGTCGACGAGGGTGGCGGCCGGGCGGCGGAGCCAGCCGGGGGCGTACTGCGTGATGAAGAGCGCGACGCCGACCCCCACCGGCACGGCGATGAGCATGGCGATGGTCGAGGAGAGGACCGTCGTCCACAGCAGCTCGACGATGCCGAACCGGGGGGCGTCGCCGCCCGGCGACCACTCCCGTGAGGTGAGGAAGCCGGCCTGGTCCTTCAGGAGGGCGGGCACCGCCTGCGCGACGAGGAAGACCCCGATGAGCGCGACGAGCAGGATGACGACCCACGCCGCCCCCACCGAGGCACCGCCGAACAGCCGGTCGCCGAGACGGCGGGCCGAGGAGCGGGACCCGTCCGGGCCGTCGGTCCCCCCACCGCCGGAGTCATCGATCGCGGACACGCCGGTGATGGATGACACGCAGGGCTCCTGGGTGGGGGGACGGGTCGGTCAGGTCGGTCGGGTCGGTCGTTCGCGAGGAACGGTCGGTCTCGGTCAGCCGATCGCGGCGACCGCGGCCTGGACCTTGGCCTTGACCTCGCTGGGCAGCGGGGCCGAGCCGATCTGGGTCAGCCCGCTCTGGGTGCTGTCCGAGGCGAAGCTGGTGAGGAACGCCTTGACGTTCTTGCCCTTGGTCGCGTCGGAGTACTTGCTGCAGACGATCTCGTAGGTGACAAGGACGATCGGGTAGACCCCTGCGTCCTTGGTCGCGTAGTTGAGCTTGAGGGCCAGGTCGTTGCCCGTGCCGGACTGCGTCGCAGCGGCGACGGCCTTGCCGGCGGTGTCACCGGTCAGGGTCACGGGGCCGGCGCCGGAGTCGATCGCGGCCATCTGCAGCTTGTTCTGGGTGACGTAGGACCACTCGGTGTAGGTGATGCCACCGTCGGTGGAGGCCACGGCGCTGGACACGCCCGCGCTGCCCTGCTTGCCCTCGCCCTTGCCGGTCCACTTCTTGGCCGGGGTCGCCGTCCAGTCGCTGCCCGCGGCGGCCTTGAGGTAGTTGGTGAAGTTCTCCGTCGTGCCCGAGTCGTCGGAGCGGAAGAACACCTTGATCGGCGTGGCCGGCAGGGTGACGCCGGAGTTCAGCGCGGCGATGGCCGGGTCGTTCCAGGTGGTGACGACACCGTTGAAGATCTTGGCGGCGACCGACGCGTTCAGCGTGAGCTTGTCGACACCCTTGACGTTGTAGGCCACAGCGATCGGGCCGGTGACCATGGGCAGGTTCCACGCGTCGGAGCCGCAGCGCTGCTTGGCGGCGGCGGCCTCGTCGGTCTTCAGGGCCGAGTCGGAGCCGGCGAAGTCGACCTGACCACCGTTGAACTGCTTGATGCCGGCGCCGGAGCCGGTGCCGTTGTAGTTGACCGTCGCGCCGGAGCAGGCGGTCTGGTACGCCTTGATGGCGGCCTCGATGGCGTTCTTCTGGGCGGTGGAGCCCTCCGCGTTGAGCGTTCCGGAGAAGCAGTTGGCTCCCGCGGCGCTGCTGCCGCCCGCGGTCGACCCGCCGGCGGCAGCGCCGGACCCGGTCGTGCCGGTGGAGTTGTTGTCGCTGCCACAGGCGGCCAGGGCGAGAGCGCCGGTGAGGGCCACGGCGCCGACGGAGAGGGCGCGGCTGGTTCGGATGAGTCGCACGGGTGTGTTCCCTTGGGTCAGTGGTGTGGGGGCTTGCGACGCCGACGCTAGGGCGCTGGGATGACGGCAGGCCCAGACCGGGTGAACGGCCGGTGAACGGGAGTCGAAGCCTTGGCGCCGTGCGGTTTTCGGGCGGTGGGACGGCAGGCCAAGATCCGGTATGCCGGGTGTGCAGACCTCAGGGGTAGCGCTCGACCGCCACGACCCGGGCCGCGGCGCCGGTGTCGACGAGATGGCAGACGAGGACCTCGCCCTTCTCCATCGAGTCGTCCGCAGCCGCGGCCAATGTCGTTGCCGCGGAGCCGTCCTCGTCGGCCGCAGGGTCGACCCGGCTCTTGAGGTCGTGGAGCAGGTCGGGGAGCACCGGGCCGTGGCTGCACAGGGCTGTCGGGGCGCCCCGCTCGACCACCCGATGCAGGTGGTGGAGGCTGCGGGCGGGGTCGGCGGCATACCCCTCCTCGGAGAGGCCGTCCTTCAGGCGCAGCGGCAGCCCGGTGGACGCGGCATACGGCCGGAGCGTGTCGGCGCAGCGGGCGGAGCCGGAGGAGACGAGACGCCCGATGCCGAAGGCGGCCAGCAGGGGCACGATGGCCTCGGCCCTCAGGGCGCCGCGGGAGTCGAGCGGGCGGTCGGGGTCGGGGCCCTTCCAGCTGCCGCGGGCGCGGGCTCGTGCGTGGCGCACCACCGCCAGCGGCCAGGTCGTGAGCCGCCCGGCGGCGTCGGCCCGCACGACGGCGCGCAGCTGCTCCCGGTCGCGGGCGTAGTCGAGGCGGTCGTGGGCGGCGACGACGTCGAGCCAGCGCACCTCGTCGATCTCGTTGACGAGGTGGCCGTGACCGCCGACGACCTCGCTCGCCCAGTAGCGCACCTGCTTGGTGGCCGGCTCGCCGGTGCGGTCGAGCACCATGTACGTCGCCGACGGCAGCGGCGCGCGCAGGTGCACCTCAAGACCGGTCTCCTCCACCGTCTCCCGCGCTGCAGCGACGGGCCACTCCTCGCCGGGGTCGAGCTTGCCCTTGGCCCAGGACCAGTCGTCGTACTTGGGCCTGTGCACGAGGGCGACCTCGAGTGCCCCCCGGCGTCGCCGCCACGGGACGGTGCCCGCGGCGGGGACGACGAGGGACGGGGCGACCGTCGAGAGTTCGCTCACGAGGGCTACGGGTCGGCTCGGCCGGTCGACCCGGTCAGCGACGCCGGGCCTTCCGGCGACGCTTGAGGTGCATGTCGATGAGGGCGGTCTGCACGTCGACAAGGGGCTCGCCGTCGGGGCTGCGGTGGTGGCGGGTCCAGCGTCCGTCGGAGGAGAGCTCCCAGCGTGACGTCGTCGGCGCGGTGCCCTTGTCGAGCAGGGACGTGATGTCGGCGACGTGGGCGGGGTCGGTGATCCGCAGCAGGGCCTCGACGCGGCGGTCGAGGTTGCGGTGCATCATGTCGGCGCTGCCGATGAGGACGACCGGCTCGCCGTCGCCACCGAACCAGAACACCCGCGAGTGCTCGAGGAAGCGGCCCAGCGTGGACCGCACGCTGATCGTCTCGCTGACGCCCGGGACGCCGGGGCGCAGCGCGCAGATCGCCCGCACCCAGATGTCGACCCGCACCCCGGCCTGGGACGCCCGGTAGAGCGCGTCGATGATCTGCTCGTCCACGATCGAGTTGACCTTGAAGACGATCCGGCCCTTGCCGTTCTTCTCGTGGCGCTCGACCTCGGCCTCGATCTGCTCGAGCAGGCCCGAGCGCACCGTGCGTGGCGCGACGAGCAGCCGCTTGAACCGGCTGCGTGGCGCGATGCCCGACAGCTGGTTGAACAGGCGGGTGAGGTCCTCCCCGACCTGGGGGTCGCACGTGAGGACGCCGAGGTCCTCGTAGATGCGGGCGGTCTTGGGGTTGTAGTTGCCGGTGCCGATGTGGCAGTAGCGCACCAGGCCCTCGGCCTCCTGGCGGACGACGAGGCAGAGCTTGGCGTGGGTCTTCAGGCCGACGATGCCGTAGACGACGTGCACGCCCGACTGCTCGAGCTTACGGGCCCAGCTGATGTTGTTGACCTCGTCGAAGCGGGCCTTGATCTCGACGACGGCGAGCACCTGCTTGCCGGCCTCGGCCGCGTCGATGAGGGCGTCGACGATGGGGGAGTCGCCCGAGGTGCGGTAGAGCGTCTGCTTGATGGCGAGCACCCGCGGGTCGGCGGCCGCCTGCTCGATGAACGCCTGCACCGAGGTGGAGAACGAGTCGTAGGGGTGGTGCAGCAGAACGTCTTTCGCACGCACGGAGGCGAAGATGTCGCCCTGCTTGGAGCTCTCCGCCGGCGACAGGTCGGGCTGCGTCAGGGGCACGAACGCGTCGTACTTGAGGTCGGAGCGCTCGAGGTCGCCGACGATGAAGAGCGAGCGCATGTCGAGCGGCGCGGGCACCCGGTAGACCTCGCTGCCGCGGATCTGCAGCTCGCGGCGCAGCAGGTCGAGCACGTGGTCGTCGATGTCCTCCTCGACCTCGAGGCGAACGGGCGGCCCGAACCGGCGCCGGGTCAGCTCCTTCTCCAGGGCGGTGAGGAGGTTCTCGGCGTCGTCCTCCTCGACCTCGAGGTCCTCGTTGCGGGTGACGCGGAACGTCGTGTGCTCGTGCACCTGCATACCCGTGAAGAGCTGGTCGAGGTGCACGGCGATGACGTCCTCGAGCGGCACGAACCGCACGGAGTAGTCGCCCTCGTGGCTCTGCGGGTCGACGCGCAGCAGCCGCGGCAGCGACGGGGGCACCTTGACGCGGGCGAAGTGCTCGTTGCCGGTCTTGGGGTTGACGAGGGTCACGGCCAGGTTGAGCGACAGGCCCGAGATGTAGGGGAAGGGGTGCGCCGGATCGACGGACAGCGGGGTGAGCACCGGGAAGATGTGCTCGGTGAAGAGCTGGTGCAGGGGCTCGCGCTCGTCCTCGGTGAGGTCCTCCCAGTGGGCGATGGTGATGCCCTCGGCGGCCAGCGCGGGCTGCACCTGCTCGAGGAAGACCTGCGCCTGCAGGCTCATCAGCTGCTGCGACACCTCGCTGATCCGCTCCAGCACCTCGCGCGGCTCCAACCCCGACGCCGACCGCACGGCGAGGCCGGTGGCGATCCGTCGCTTGAGCCCGGCGACCCGGATCATGAAGAACTCGTCGAGGTTGTTGGAGAAGATCGCGAGGAACTTGGCCCGCTCGAGCAGCGGCACGCTCTCGTCCATGGCCAGCTGGAGCACCCGCTCGTTCAGCTGCAGCCAGGAGATCTCGCGCTCGAGGAAGCGGTCGGCGGGCAGCTCGTCCTCGGCCCGGGGGGTCGGGAGGAACCGGCCGTTCGCCGCACGGGCCGGGCCCACGCGCGTGGACGGGATGGCGCTCGCCAGCGAGACCAGGGCGGCCTCCGGCATCCCCTCGACGCCATCGGGGACGTCGGGGCTGTCCGGAGCGTCGAGGCCGGTGTCCTCGGCCTCCGGCCGCCCGTCCAGGTCGCGGGCTCGCTCCGACACGTCGGTACTCATGGCCACATCGTTCCACCCCGAGGTGAACTCACGTCAACGGCGGGGCGGCAAACATCCGGTCGGCGGAACGGGTCGTGAAGCCGAGACCGCGGTAGACCCGCAGCGCGGCCGGGTTGTCGCCGTCGACGTAGAGGATGACGTCGTCGACCCCCACCTCCTGCAGGTGGCGCAGCCCGAGCAGGGTGAGCGGCCGGCCGAGGCCCCGCCCCTGGTATGCCGGGTCGACCCCGACGACGTACACCTCCCCGGTCCCGTGCTCGACTGCGTCTCCCACGGAGCCGTGGGCCCTCCCGGTCCCGTGCGCGACTGCGTCTCCCACGGAACCGTGGGCCCTCCCTCTTAGGTCCTCGGGCCGCACCTTCGTCCAGTGGAAGGCGGCCACCGTGGCCGGGTCGTCCTGCGGCACGACGAGCAGGAGGCCGGCGGCGTCGAACCAGGGCTCGGCCATCCGCGCCTCGAGGTCCGCGCGGCTGAGGCGGCCCTGCTCGGCGTGGTGGGCGAAGGCCAGGGCGTTGACCCGCAGCCACTCGTCCTCGTCGTGGCCCGGCCGGAAGGCCCGCGTCACGAGCCCCGCCGGGAGCACGACCTCCTCCACGGGTGGGTAGTCCGCGAACCGCCGCCCGAGGACGAAGAGCTCGCGCACGACGACGAGCCCCCGTGCCTCGGCGAAGGCAGCCGCGGCCGGGACCTCGCCGTGGGCCCAGACACGGGTCCCCGGCGGCAGCGCCTGCAGCAGCCGGGTCCCCACCCCGTGGCGCCGGTGGTCGGGCGCGACGACCAGCTCGGCGGAGTCCCCGTCCTGCTGGGCGTACCCGGCCAGCACCGAGCCGCCGGCCGCCGCGGTGTAAGCGAGCAGGTGGGAGGGAGCGTGCCCGGACCGGCCGTGGACGGCGAGCCGGCCCTGCTCGGAGAGGGGGGCGGCCCCGTCGGCCCGGGTCGCGGCGGCCACGAGGGCGTCGACCGCGATGCGGGCGTCGTCGTCGAGCCGGGCGGGCCCCTCCAACGCGGTCAGCGTGGTCGGCGTGGTCGGCGTGGTCGGCGTGGTCGGCGTGGTCGGCGACACGGGCTCGGGCACGAGCGGAAGGATTTCACGAATCCGAAACCTTCCGCGCCCGTTATCAGCCGATCGTGGGGCTAGCCTGCACGGACTCAGGGAAAAGCCAGTGACCGCCGACGTCCCCGCGCCGGCGCGCATACCAGGGAGAACTATGTCGTTCCTACGTCCTCGACGCCTGATCGGCGTCGTCGCGGTCGGGGCCTGTGCCCTCGCCGGAGTCGCCGCTACGAGCGGTACGTCCGAAGCCGTCCCCAACGGCCCCACGATCAACATCCAGCTCCTGTCGTTCAACGACTTCCACGGCAACCTCGAGCCGCCGAGCGGCTCGAGCGGGCGCCTCGTCACGGGTCACCAGCTCGTCAACGGCAAGGCCGTCGACGTGACCACGGACAGCCTGACGCCCCCCGGTGTCGGCGGCGTCGAGTACCTCTCGACCCACCTCGCCCAGGCCCGCGAGGGTCACCCGTACTCCCTGACCGTCGCCGCCGGTGACCTCATCGGCGCCTCGCCGCTGCTCTCCGCGGCGTTCCACGACGAGCCGACCATCGAGGCGATGAACGCGCTCAAGCTCGACGTCACCGCCGTGGGCAACCACGAGTTCGACGAGGGCTACAAGGAGCTGCAGCGGATGGAGAACGGCGGGTGCATCCCGGGCGACCCGACCTCCTGCGCCCTGCACACCTTCCAGGGCGCCGACTTCCCCTACCTCGCCGCCAACGTCAAGTACGCCGGCACCGACACGACGATCCTGCCCGCCTACACGGTGAAGAACATCAAGGGCGCCAAGATCGGCTTCATCGGCATGACCCTCAAGGACACACCGAGCATCGTCACCGCCGCCGGCGTCGCCGGGCTGCAGTTCACCGACGAGGTCAAGACCGCCAACGCGCTCGTGCCGGTGCTGCGCAAGCAGGGCGTCAACGCCATCGTCGTGCTCATCCACCAGGGCGGATCCCCCGGTCAGCAGACCTGGTACGGCCCCGACAACACGCCCTACACGGTGAACCCGTCCTACGACGCCGCGTGCGCCGACGGCTCCCAGCTCGACCCGACGAGCCCGATCATCCCGATCGCCAAGGGCCTCGACCCGGCCATCGACATGATCGTGTCGGGCCACACCCACCAGCCGTACGTCTGCGACATCAAGGACCCCGCGGGCCAGGACCGGATGGTCACGTCGGCGTCGTCCTTCGGACGGCTCTTCACCGACACCGAGCTGACCTACGACCGGCGCACCCAGGACATCACGCGCACGTCGGTGATGTCGGCCAAGAACATGCTTGTGACCCGCAACGTGCCCAAGGACCCGGCGCAGACGTCGATCATCAACGAGTACAAGAAGGCCATCGCCCCCATCGCGGGCCAGATCGTCGGGCACATCAACGCCGACGTGACGCGCACCGGCAACCCGGCCGGTGAGTCGGCGCTCGGTGACCTCGTCGCCGACGCCCAGGTCAACGACCCATCCCTCGTCACCAACAACCAGAAGCCGGTCATCGCCTTCATGAACCCCGGCGGTCTGCGGGCCGACCTCACCTACGCGGCGAGCTCGTGGGGCGAGGCGCCCGGCGACGTCACCTACGAGGAGGCGTTCACGGTGCAGCCGTTCAACAACTACCTCGTGTCGATGGACCTCAAGGGCGCCGACATCTACGCGCTGCTGACCCAGCAGGTCACGGGGAAGAACGCGGGTGGCGACAACCGCAAGACGCTCCAGGTGTCGACCGGGTTCACCTACACGATGACCTCGACCGGCCCGGTCGATGGCAGCGTGAAGCTGGGCGGGGTGGCGATCGACAAGAGCGCCACCTACCGGATCGCCGCGAACAACTTCCTCTCCGACGGCGGGGACAACTTCGCGGCCTTCAAGAACGGGACGAACAAGTACTTCGGCGGCCTCGACATCGACGGCTTCGTCACGTACCTCCCGACGGTGTCGCCCTACAACCCGACCGCTCCGATCCGGGTCTCCGGCACCAACTGACCCACGACAGGCGGGGTATGCCGGGTGCTCGCCACCCGGCATACCCCCGCCTTCGCCGTCCCGTCGCCGCCCCATCGGTCTCCCCCTTTATCGGGTGACCCGATAACGGGGCGCTTCGCTGGAGAACCGTTGTCCAGCGAGGCGCACGTTTCTCCAGCGAGGCCCGACCGCTCAGGCGTCGGCGCTGAGGCCGACCTCGCGGGGGCGGTCGGCGACGAACCGGTAGCCGACGTTGCGGATGGTGCCGATGAGGGCCTCGTGCTCGACGCCGAGCTTGGCGCGCAGCCGGCGGACGTGGACGTCGACGGTGCGGGTGCCTCCGAAGTAGTCGTAGCCCCAGACCTCCTGGAGCAGCTGGGCCCGGCTGAAGACCCGGCCCGGATGCTGCGCGAGGAACTTCAGCAGCTCGAACTCCTTGTAGGTCAGGTCGAGCACTCGGCCGCGCACCCGGGCGGTGTAGGTGGCCTCGTCGATGACGACGTCGCCGGCCCGGATGGGCCCCGGCTCCTCGACCTCGCCGGGGTCGGACCGGGAGATGGCCAGCCGCAGCCGGGCGTCGACCTCGGCCGGTCCGGCGCGGTCGAGGATGACGTCGTCGACGCCCCACTCGCTCGTCAGCCCCGCGAGGCCACCCTCGGTCAGCACCGCGATGAGCGGGCTGGACAGGCCCGTCGCCCGCAGCACGCGGCACAGCGACTTGGCCTGGGCCAGCTCCGTGCGGGCGTCGACGAGCACGAGGTCGCCGTTCGGGGCGTCGACGAGGGCCGTCGGCTCCGCGGGCAGGATGCGCACCTGGTGGCTCAGCAGGCCGAGGGCCGGCAGGACCTCCGCGCTGGGAGCCAGCGCGTTGGTCAGCAGGAGGAGGTGCACCACGGCTCGACCATAATGGAGGGATGACCCAGCGTCCCGGCTCCGACCAGGGGGTGACGGTCCGCTACTGGGCCGGGGCGAAGGCCGCGGCGGGCACGTCGGCCGACCTCGTGTCGGCCACGACCGTCGCCGAGGCCGTCGCGGGGGCTGTTGCCCTGCACCCGGCGCTGCGCCCCGTGGCCGCGGTGGCGACCTTCCTCGTCGACGGTGCGGCGGCCGGCGGGGACCACCCCTTGGCCCCCGGGGCGACGCTCGAGATCCTGCCCCCGTTCGCCGGCGGCTGACCGGCGACGCCCCACCAGCGGCCGACCGGCGGCCGGTGGGCCTGGCCCCGGTCGACCCGCCGCGCACCCCCCGAGCCCGGGTATGCCGCGGCCCGGGAGTGCAAGGATGCCTCCCGTGACGGCGGGAGACGAGGGGCGGCCGGGCGGCTGGGTGCCGTCCGCTCCCGGCCCCACCCCCGCCCCGGCCACCGTGGCGGCTCCCACCACGGGTCCCGGCTCGGACGCCACCCCCGACGGGAGCACCGCCCCGAGCACTCCGCCCGGCCACGAGCCGGACACCCAGCCCGTCACCCGCGCCTCGCTGCGCGCCGCGCGGGAGGCGCAGGCCCGCGACGCGCAGACCCGACGCCGGGCCCACCTGGGCGCCGACCCCGACGACGGGGGAGCGGGGCGGCATACCGGGTCCCCGGCCGTCCTGGCGGCGGCCGCCACCGGGGTCGCCCTCGCGCTCCTGCTGGGCGTCTCCGCCTACGCGGGGTCCGTGCCGACCGCGCTGGCCACGGCGTTCACGGCCGTCGTCATGGTGTGGGGCTGGGCGAGCCTGACCGCCGCCCCCAGCCCGCGCTCGGCCACGGTCGTCACCGGGCTCGGCGTCCTCGCCGTCTGCGCGACCGTCGTCCTCACGCGCACCGAGCCGTATCTCGTCTGGGTGCCGGCGGCGGTCGCCGTCAGCGTCGTCGCCGCCTTCCTGCACCAGGTGTTCCGGCCCGGCGGGCGTCCCCGGCTCACCGAGGGCATCGCCTCGTCGGTGTCCGTGCTCGCCCTCGCCGCCTGCGGGGCCCCGCTCATCGCGCTGCCGGTGGAGAGCCGGGGTGCGCGGTGGGTCGCGGTGGCCATGGCCTCGGTGGCCGTGGCGGCTGCGCTCGCGCTCGGCCTGCGCCGCCGTGGGGGCGCCCCGTGGGTGCTGGGGGCCACGGTGGTGCTCGGCACCGGTGTGGCGGTGCTCGCGGCCTGGCTCGTCGGGGGGCTGCCGCTGCTCGCCGCCGCGCTCCTCGGCCTGCTCGTCAGCGCGGTCTCCCACTCCCTGCTGCGCGTGCTGCTCGACCTCCCGGGCGCCGCGTCGGCCCAGGCGGCCGTCGCCGCGGGCGCCGCGTCCGTCCTCGTGGTCGGCGTCCTCGTCTACCTCGTCGGGCGGGTCGCCTCCGGCTGACCGGCTGACGGGCCGACCCCCCCGTGGGGGCCGCACCGGCCAGCGGGCTCGTGACCGGTATGTCCACCGGTCGGGGCGACAGGCCGGACTCGTTTCCCGCTGGTCGGTCCGGTGAGACCCCGGACCGGTCAGTAGACCAGCGCCTGCGCGCCCGGCTCGAGGACCTCCTCTACGAAGGTCGCGGCGCCGGCGATCCGGGCGCCAGGCAGCAGGTCCTCGTCGGTGAGGTCGCGGCGGACGGCGCACTGCGTGCATACCGTCACCCGGCCCCCCGCCAGCAGGGCGTCGCGCAGGTCGGCCATCGGCGCGGCGTGCGGCAGGACGAAGGCCTCGGCCGACCCGGGCACGGCCAGCCAGACCGCCTCGCCAGTGAGCCAGAGGCTGACCTCGGCGCCGCTGGCGAGTGCGGTCGCCGCCACCGTGACCCCCTGGGCGTAGCGCTCCGGCGCCTCGGCCCCGCACGTGAGCTTGACGACCAGGCGGCGCGTCGGTGCGGCACCGATGGGCGGCGGGCTGCTGTCGGCCGGGGTCGTCATGGCCCCCAGGCTACGATTCGCGGGTGTTCGAGCTCGATATCGACCTGCCGGAGCGGCTGCGTCCCCTCGCCTGGATGATCGGGCACTGGGAGGGCGCGGGCGTCGTCGGCTACCCCACCATCGAGTCGGCGAACTTCGGGCAGGAGATCGACTGCCGTCACGACGGGCGCGGGTTCCTCGAGTGGCACAGCCACACCTGGCTGCTCGACCAGGAGACCGGCGAGAAGGTGCGGCCCCTCGCCACCGAGCTCGGCTTCTGGCGGCCCCAGGAGGACATGCGCGAGGTCGAGCTGCTCCTCAGCCATCCGACCGGGGTCGTCGAGATGTACGTCGGCACGATGGAGCCGGCCAAGGTCGAGCTGCGCACCGACGGCGTCCTGCGCAGCCCGCACGCCAAGGAATACAACGCCGGCACCCGCCTCTACGGCCTGGTCCAGTCCCAGCTGTTCTGGGTCCTGGACATGGCCGCGGTCGGGCAGGAGCTGCAGAGCCACGTCTCGGCCACGCTGAAACGGGTCACCTGACGCCGTGGCCCACGAGAGCCACGTCGGCGACCTGGGTGAGGCCTTGCGGGCGCGTGGGATGCGCCTGACTCCGCAGCGCCGTCGCATCGTCGAGGCGCTCACCGTGCTCGAGCACGGCACGCCCGACGCGGTCGCCGCGCGGGTGGCGACCGACGGCGGCCCCGAGCTGCCCCTCTCGACGATCTACCGCGGCCTCGACGCCCTCGAGGAGCTCGGCGTGGTCTCGCACACCCACCTCGACCACCGCGCCCCGACCTACCACCTGGCCGGCCACGCGACCCACATCCACCTCGTATGTCTCGGGTGCGGCACCGTGGCCGAGGCGCCGGTGGCGACGGCCGCCGAGCTGGTGGGGAATGTCGAGGCAGCCACGGGCTTTGAGCCTGATGTGACGCACATGGCCATCCACGGCTGGTGCGCAACCTGCCGGGAGGCACGAGCGTGACGACCACCCCCCTGTCCGACGCACCCACCGCGGCGCCGTCCCCCCTGCTGACCCGCCCCGGGGCGGTCGCCGACCACGGCGTCGACGCGGGTGTGGCGGCCCACTACGGCGACCCGATGCGCGAGCAGCGGCTGTTGGAGGAGGGCCTGGCCGTCGTCGACCTGTCGCACCGTCCCGTCCTCACCGTCACCGGGCCCGACCGGCTGACCTGGCTGCACTCGATGACGACGCAGCAGCTGACCGGTCTCGCGCCGCGCACGTCGCGGGAGTCGCTCGTCCTCAGCCCGAAGGGCCACGTCGAGCACGACCTGCACCTCGTCGACGACGGGGCGACGACGTGGCTGACGGTCGAGCCGGGCACGGAGGTGGCCCTGAGGGCGTGGATGGACTCGATGCGCTTCATGCTGCGCGTCGAGGTGGCCGACCGCACCGGCGACGTCGCCGTGCTGGGCGAGCCCCACGCGGCCGAGTCGGCCGAGGGGGAGGCCCTGGCCTGGCGCGACCCGTGGCCCGACCTCGTCGGTGACACCGCGGCATACGGCACGGTCGAGGACCATCCGGGGGAGGCCCGGCGCTGGCGCGAGGTCCTCGTGCCGCGGGCGGACCTCGTTGCTGCGGTGGGGGATCGGCCGCTCGCCGGCACGTGGGCCGCGGAGGCTCTGCGGGTCGCGGCGTGGCGGCCGCGGCTCGGCTTCGAGACCGACCACCGCACCATCGCCCATGAGGTCGACTGGCTGCGCACCGCGGTGCACCTGCACAAGGGCTGCTACCGCGGGCAGGAGACGGTGGCGCGGGTCCACAACCTGGGGCGGCCGCCGCGCCGGCTCGTGTTCCTGCACCTCGACGGCTCCGGCCACGTGTTGCCCGACCGGGGCTCACCGGTCGTGCTCGGCGACCGGCCCGTGGGCGCGCTCACGTCCGTCGCCCGGCACCATGAGCTGGGCCCCATCGCGCTCGCCCTGGTCAAACGCAACATCCCGGTCGACGCCCCCCTCGTCGCCGGCGGGGTGGCTGCGGCCCAGGAGGTCGTCGTCACGCCCTGACGGCAGCCCTAGGCTCCGGCCGTGGGAACTCTCATCACCGTGGCGCCGACGGGCGCCGAGACCGCCAAGGCCGACGCGCCGCAGCTGCCGACGACCCTCGACGAGCTCGTCGAGACCGCCGTCCGCTGCGAGGCGGCCGGGGCGTCGCTCATCCACCTGCACATCCGTGACGCCGACCACCGGCCCACGCTCGACCACGGGCTGCTGCAGGCCAGCGTCGAGGCCCTGCGCGAGCAGACCGACCTCGTGCTCCAGCTGTCCACCGGCGGCTCGGTGCACGACCCGCTCGACCAGCGCCTCACGGTGCTCGACGCCGAGCCCGACTCGTGCTCACTCACCTGCGGCACGACGAACTTCGGTGACGACGTCTTCCTCAACCCGTGGCCGTTCATGGTGCGGCTCTACCGCCAGAGCATCGAGCGGGAGGTCGTACCGGAGTTCGAGCTCTTCGACCTCGGCCACGTCGCCGCGCTGCGCCGGCTGCTCGACCAGGAGGGCCTGCCGTTCGGGGGGACGGTCCACGTCGACTTCGTGACCGGTGTGCCGGGGGGTATGCCGGGGACGCCCGCAGCGCTGCTGGCCGGGGTCGCGCTGCTGCCGCCCGAGGTGACGAGCTGGTCGGCGACGGGCATCGGCCGCGCGCACCTGCCGGTCGCGGCCGCCGCGCTCGCTGCCGGGGGCCATCTACGGGTCGGCATGGAGGACAACCTCGTGTATGCGCGTGGCCGGGCCGTCGTCCACAACGAGGAGCTCGTGGCCCGGGCCGCGGAGCTCGCCACCCTGCTGCAACGGCCGCCGCTGACGACGGCCGAGACGCGCACCCTGCTCGGGGTCAAGCGGCGCTGAGGCCGGGCGCACCCGCGGTACGGCGGGCGGTGCGCCGGGGGCGGATGTTCCCGGCGGGCGTGTGAGGAGCCTCACGCTGTCTCCAGTTTGCGTTTTGCTAACTAGAGCAAGCACAATGGACGCATGAGCAAGCTCCCCGGCCCCGACCTCGGGACCTTCCTGCGGGAGCAGCGGCAGAACGCCAGGCTCTCGCTGCGTCAGCTGTCCGAGCTGGCCGGTGTGTCCAACCCCTACCTCTCGCAGATCGAGCGCGGCCTGAAGCGGCCGAGCGCCGAGATCCTGCAACAGCTGGCGCACGGGCTCCAGGTCTCCGCGGAGACCCTGTACGTGCACGCCGGCATCCTCGACGAGGCCCCGGCCCCGACGCATACCGGCCCCGGAGTGCTCGCCGCCATCGCCGCCGACCCGGCCCTGACCGACCGGCAGCGCGCCGTCCTCGTCGACGTCTACGAGTCCTTCGTCGGCCCGGCCTCCGCGCCGGAGCCGCCCTCGCCGGCCGTCAAGACCCGCACGGCCCACAGAACCAGCACGACCAGCACGCCCAAGACCCCCGCGCGCAGCGCCGCGCCGCACCCGTCGCACCACCACCACAAGGAGAACTGACATGGCCCTCGTTGCCGACCTCAAGAAGACCGTGACCGACGCCACCCCCGTCTACGCCGCCGTCGGCGTGACCGACCTCGCCGCCGAGAAGCTGCGCGAGGCCCGCACGTCCGCCGTGGCCGTGCGCCACTCGCTTGTCACCAGCGTGTCGCCCGCGCACGTCCAGAAGTCCGTGCAGGACGCCCCGGCCGTCGCCCTCAACCGCACCCTCGAGCTCGCCGGGAAGGCGCAGTCGCAGTACGAGGAGCTCGCCGCCCGTGGCGAGGACCTCGTCAAGCGCATCCGTCGCCAGAAGGCGACCCAGGACCTCGTGGCCCAGGTCGACCAGACCGTCGTCGTCGGCAAGGGCGCCGTCACCACCGTGCGCAAGGCCGTCGGGGGCACCCAGGCCGCCGCCAAGGCCACCATCACGACGGGTCGCCACCAGGCCGCCCGCGTGGCCGACATCGCGGCCGACGCCGTGACCCGCGAGGCCAAGGGCGTCGCCCAGAGCGCCGAGAGCGTCGCCGACACCGTGGCCGAGGCCGCCGCCGAGGGCGCCAAGAAGACGACCACCTCCGCCAAGCGCGCCCGCACCACGGCGCGCAAGGGCACCGAGGCCTCCACCTCGCGCACCAAGGCCGCGACGACCTCGGCCCGCAAGACCGCGCCGCGCGCCCGCAAGGCCACCAAGGCTGCGGCCGAGAAGGTCGGCGCCTGACCCAGCACCACCTCCCAACCCCGACCGGACTCACGTGTTCGTCGGTTCTCCGGCCCCAGGGGCCGGAGCACCGACAACACCGTGAGTCCGGTCGGCGCGTGTGGGTGCTCTGACACACTGACCGCCGTGTCCGACGCCCCGCTCCCTTCCGTCTCACCGGCCCTCACGCAGGCCCCCGTCCTCGCCCACGTCGTGCGCGGCGGGGTCGTCGAGAGCGTCCACCGTGGCACCGTCGTCGTCACGGCTCCCGACGGGTCGGTCGAGTGGGCCCTGGGCGACCCCGCCGGCGTCGTCTTCCCCCGCTCGGCCAACAAGCCGGTGCAGGCGGTGGCCATGGTGCGCGCCGGCCTCGACCTGCCCGACCACCTCCTGGCCCTCGCGTGCAGCAGCCACTCCGGCGAGCCCTTCCACCTGCAGGGCGCGGCCGACATCCTCGCGCGGGCCGGGCTCACGGAGGCCGACCTGCAGAACACGCCCGCCTACCCCATCGACGAGGCCGAGCACGACGCCTGGCTCAGCGCCGGCCGGGCCCCCACCTCGCTCGCCCAGAACTGCTCCGGCAAGCACGCCGCGATGCTCGCCACCTGCGTCACCGCCGGCTGGGACCCCGCGACCTACCGCGACCCTGAGCACCCGCTGCAGCAGCGGATCACCGAGGTCCTCGCCGAGCTCACAGGCGAGCCCGTCGCCGCGGTGGTGGTCGACGGCTGCGGCGCCCCCGCGCACGCCTACGCCCTGACCGGCCTGGCCCGGGCCTTCGGCCGGATCGCGGCCGCGAGCGGTGACAGCGCCGAGGCCCGCGTCGCAGCCGCCGTCCGCGCCGAGCCGCTCTACCTCGGCGGCACCCGGCGCGACGTCACGGCCCTCGTGCGGGAGGCCGGCCCCACCGTCGGCCTCATCGCCAAGGACGGCGCGGAGTCGGTGTATGCCGTGGGGCTCGGTGACGGCCGCGGCGTCGCGCTGAAGATCGCCGACGGCAGCCCCCGCGCCAAGCCGGTCGTGCTCGCCGCCGTCCTGCGCCGTCTCGGCGTCGAGGCTCCGGCCGCGCTCGCGCAGCTGGAGGACGCGCCCGTTCTCGGCCACGGCGACCGGGTGGGCGCGGTCGTCGCCACCGGCGTCTGAGCCCTGCCGTGCGCGCGGTCGTCCAGCGGGTCACCTCGGCGTCGGTCACCGTCGAGGGGGCCGTCGTCGGCTCCATCGACCGGCCGGGCCTCGTCGTGCTGGTCGGCGTCACGCATACCGACGGCCCCGACGAGGTCGAGTGGCTGGCTCGCAAGGTCGCCGACCTGCGGATCCTGCGCGGCGAGCAGTCGGCGGCCGAGGCCGGCGCCCCGGTGCTGGTCATCAGCCAGTTCACCCTCTACGGCGACGCGCGCAAGGGCCGGCGGCCCACGTGGAACGCCGCCGCACCCGGTCCGCAGGCCGAACCACTCGTCGATGCCGTCGTCACGGCCCTGCGCGCACGCGACCTCGTCGTCTCGACGGGAACCTTTGGGGCCGACATGGCGGTTTCCTTGGTGAACGACGGTCCGGTGACCCTCCTTCTCGACAGCCCTGGAGCCCCCACATGAACGCCCTCGCCAACGTCCAGACCACCCTTGTGCTGGTGCTCGGTGTCCTCGCCCTGGGCTGCGAGGTGTTCGCCCTCGTCGACGCCCTGCGTCACCGGCCCGACGCCTACGTCGCCGCTGGCAAGCGCACCAAGACGTTCTGGCTCGTCGTGCTCGCGGTCGCCGTCGTCATCGGGGTCATCACGCTGACCAACGTGCTCGGGCTCGTCGGCATCGTCGCATTCGTCGCGGCGGCCGTCTACCTCACCGACGTCCGTCCGGCGCTGCGCCAGGTCGGCGGCCGCGGCCGGCCCCAGGACGGCCCCTACGGGCGCTGGTGAGCCCGAAGGCCTGACCTGGTGAGCCCGACGGCCCCACCTGGGGCACACTGTCGCGCATGAGCGACCGCGACCCGGTAGCCGACATCGTCTCCGTCGAGCGGCCCTGGGGTGACTTCCAGCAGCTCGTCGCCAACGAGACGGTCACGGTGAAGGTCATCACCGTGCAGCCCGGTCAGCGCCTGTCCCTCCAGCGCCACGAGCAGCGCGGCGAGATGTGGCAGGTCCTCGACGGACCCATGGACATCACCGTCGACGACCGCCAGTGGCAGGCCCGGCGTGGCGAGGTCGTGTGGGTGCCGCGAGGCGCCACGCACCGGATGGGCAACACCGGCAGCGAGCCCGCGCGCCTGCTCGAGGTCGCGTTCGGCCCCTTCGACGAGGCCGACATCGAGCGCCTCGAGGACGACTACTCGCGCTGACCCACCGCAGGCACGGACGGGGTGGGTGCCACCGCCGACCACGCCACGGTGAGCTCGCCGAGCCGCCAGCGCCGGGGCCCGTCGAGCACGGGCCACCCGTCGTCGCGCATCGCCGTGCACGTCGTCAGCCACCGCTGGCGCACCCCGAAGCCGCCTTGGGGCGAGGCATACCGCCAGGCCCGGTCGAGGGCCTCGAGGAAGGCGTGCACCGGCTCACCCGGCACGTTGCGGTGGATGAGCGCCTTCGGCAGCCGCTCGGCGACGACCGAGGGCTGGTCGAGGCCGCGCAGCCGGAGGGAGACGGTGAGGCTGACCGGTCCGCCCGCCTCGACGGCCACCCACGACGCCAGCCGCCCCAGCTCGTCGCACGTGCCGTCGACCAGCAGCCCGTCGGGGGCGAGCCGGGAGGCGACCAGCGCCCAGGCGGGGGCGACCTCCTCCTCGGCGTACTGCCGCAGCACGTTGAAGGCGCGCACCACGGTCGGCCGGGTGCCGTCCGGCAGGGGGACCTCGAAGCCGCCGAGGGCGAACCGCAGCCCCGGCCGCTCCAGCACCCGTCCCGCCGCCACCCGCCCCGGGTCGATCTCGATGCCGACGACCTCCACGTCGGGGCGCACGCGGGCCAGCCGGTCGTGCAGCTCGAGCGCGGTGACCGGGGACGCGCCGTAGCCGAGGTCGACGACGACCGGCGGGCGGGTGGGCCGCCGGAGCCGCCAGCCCTGCACGTCGGCCAGCCATCGGTCCATCCGCCGCAGCCGGTTGGGGTTGGTCGTCCCGCGTGTGACCACGCCGACCGGGCGGTCGCGAGCAGTCGCCACGAAGACGAGGGTATGCCGCTGCGCCGACCGCCCAGCCGCCGGACGACAGGCGGCTTCGCTGGACACCCGTCCGCTTCCCTGGACAACCGTTCTCCAGCGCAGCGCCCTGTTATCGGGTCACCCGATAAAGGGGAGACCACCCCGGCGGGGGGAGGCGGCCCGCGGCATACGCTGCCGGGGTGGAGGACGAGATCCGGCGGGTCGCGATGGTGTCGGTGCACACCTCCCCGCTCGAGCAGCCGGGCACGGGCGATGCCGGGGGGATGAACGTCTACGTCGCGGAGGTCGCGCGCCAGCTCGCGCGCCGCGGGGTGGAGGTCGACATCTTCACGCGGGCCACGACCGGGTCGACCCCGCCGGTCGTCACGATGGCGCCGGGCGTGCGGGTCTGCCACATCACCGCCGGGCCCTACGAGGGGCTCGGCAAGGCCGACCTGCCGGGCCAGCTGTGCGCTTTCGCCGCCGGCGTCATGCGTGTGGCGGCCGCGCGCCCCGAGGGCTGGTACGACGTGCTGCACTCGCACTACTGGCTCTCGGGCCAGGTCGGCTGGCTCGCGGCCGACCGCTGGGGCGTGCCGCTCGTGCACACGATGCACACGATGGCCCGGGTCAAGAACCTCCACCTGCCCACCGACGACACCCCCGAGCCGCCGGGGCGCGAGATCGGCGAGGTGCAGGTCGTCGAGGCCGCCGACCGGCTCGTCGCCAACACCGAGGGCGAGGCCGCCGACCTCGTCGAGCTGTATGCCGCGGACCCCGCCAAGGTGCGGGTCGTCGCACCCGGCGTCGACCTCGACACCTTCACCCCGGGGGACCAGGCAGCGGCCCGCGCCGGGCTCGGTCTGCCGGTGGGCGCCACGGTGCTGCTCTTCGTCGGGCGGATCCAGCCCCTCAAGCGGCCCGACCTGCTGCTACGCGTGGCCGCCGAGCTGCGCCGGCGGCACCCGGACCGGGCCTTGGGCGCCGGCGACCTCGTCGTCGCGGTGCTGGGCGGGCCCAGCGGCAGCGGTCTCACGCGGGCCGGGGAGCTGGAGGCGCTCGCGGCCCAGCTCGACGTCGCTGACGTGACCCGGTTCGTCCCGCCGGTCGACCGGCCGGTGCTCGCGCAGTGGTACCGGGCGGCCGACCTCGTGCTCGTGCCGTCGCACAGCGAGTCGTTCGGTCTCGTGGCCCTGGAGGCCGAGGCGTGCGGCACGCCCGTCGTCGCGGCCCGCGTCGGTGGCCTGCCCATGGCCGTGGGTGACGCCGGGGTGCTCGTCGACGGCCACGACGTCGGCGACTGGACCGACGCGGTCGACGCCCTGCTCCGCGACCCGGCCCGCCGCGCCGCGCTCGGTCGTCGGGCAGCGCACTACGCCCGGGGCTTCGGCTGGGGCGCGACGACCGACCGCCTGCTCGAGGTCTACGCCGAGGCCAAGCGCACCCGCTCGGCCCGGGTCGTCGACCCGCTCTCCGTGCTCGTCGACGCCCCGACGGCGCTCATCCCGTGAGCGGGGCCGACGGCGTCGACAGTGCCGACAGTGCCGACAGGGCCGACAGGGCCGAACGCACGGACCGGGCGGGGGTGGAGGCGACGGCTCGCGCCTACCTCGACGAGGCCGGCATCGAGTGGGAGCTGGGCGGGCGCCCGGGTGAGCTCGTCGTCACCCTGCCGGGGGAGATGAAGCTGCGCACCGTCGCCTCGCTCCTCGTCGGCGAGCGCACCACCTCGGTGTCGGCCTTCGTCATCCGCAACCCCGACGAGAACCACCAGGAGTTCTACCGCTTCCTGCTGCGCCGCAACCTGCGCATGCCCGGGCTCGCGTATGCCGTCGACGCGTCGGGGGACGTCTACGTCAAGGGGGAGGTGCCTACCGCGGCGGTCGACGCGGCATACCTCGACCAGCTGTTCGGCGTGGTGCTGCAGGCGGCCGATGCGCCGTTCAACGACCTGCTCGTCCTCGGCTTCCTCACCTCGATGCGCAAGGAGTGGGCGTGGCGGGTCTCGCGGGGCGAGTCCACCCGCAACCTCGACGCCTTCCGGCACCTGCTCGACCCCACGACCGACCGGTCCGGGGCGGCGACCGCGCCATAGGGTTGGGCCATGACCCACACCCTCGTGCTGCTCCGTCACGGCGAGAGCGTCTGGAACGCCAAGAACCTCTTCACGGGCTGGGTCGACGTCGACCTGTCCGACCAGGGCCGCTCCGAGGCGGTGCGCGGCGGGCAGCTGCTCGCGTCGGAGGGCCTGCTGCCGGATGTCGTCCACACGTCCCTGCTGCGGCGCGCGATCACGACGGCCAACCTCGCCCTCGACGCCGCCGACCGGCACTGGATCCCGGTGCGCCGCAGCTGGCGTCTGAACGAGCGGCACTACGGCGACCTGCAGGGCAAGGACAAGAAGCAGACGATGGCGCAGTTCGGCGAGGAGCAGTTCATGCTCTGGCGCCGCTCCTACGACACGCCCCCGCCGCCGATCTCGGACGGCAACGAGTTCACCCAGGCGGGTGACCCGCGGTACGCCGACCTCGGCGCCGAGATGCCGGCCACCGAGTGCCTCAAGGACGTTGTCGCTCGGATGATCCCCTACTGGGAGAACGACATCCGCGCCGACCTCGCCGACGGGCACACCGTTCTCGTTGCGGCGCACGGCAACTCGCTGCGTGCGCTCGTCAAGCACCTCGACGGCATCAGCGACGACGACATCGCCGCCCTCAACATCCCGACCGGTATGCCGCTCGTCTACGAGCTCGATGACGACTTCCGCCCCACGACTCCGGGCGGCCGCTACCTCGACCCGGACGCCGCCGCCGCCGCAGCCGCCGCGGTCGCCAACCAGGGCCGCTAGCCCCTGATCCCGGCAATCCGTCGAGGACCTGGGCGGCGCCCCACGCGTACCTCAGTGGGTGGGGTATCCGACCGGGTACCCGGCGAAGGGACGTCCCCCCTCAGAGGGCGGCCGGCGCCGCTTCCTGCTCCTCGTGGTCGGGCTCCGGCGGGTCGAACTGGCCCGTGACGAGGTAGACGACGCGCTCGGCGACGGAGACGGCGTGGTCGGCGAACCGCTCGTAGTAGCGGCCGAGCAGCGTGAGGTCGACGAGGGCCGAGCGGGCGAGGTCGGACGGGTCCGAGAGGATCGCCTCGAACAGCTGCCGGTGCAGCTCGTCCATCGCGTCGTCGTCCTTCTCGAGGCTGAGCGCGATGCCGGTGTCCTTGCTGGCGATGACCGACCCGGCCTTGGCGACGATGCGCTCGGCGACCTGGCCCATCTGCAGGATGTGCGCCGAGAGGGCGGCGGGCACGGCCCGGTCGGGGTAGCGCAGGCGGGCCACCTTGGCGATGTGGCGGGCGAGGTCGCCCATCCGCTCGAGGTCCGAGCTCATCCGCATCGACGTGACGACGATGCGCAGGTCGGTGGCGACGGGCTGCTGGCGGGCGAGCAAGTCGATGGAGAGCGCGTCGAGCTCGCTGCGGATGGCGTCGAGCTGGTCGTCGGCGGCGATGACGCTCTCGGCCAGGTGGACGTCGGCGTCGAGCAGCGCGGTCGTCGCGCGCGACATGGCCGAGCCCGCGAGCCGCGTCATCTCGACCAGCTGGTCGGTGATCTTGTCGAGGTCGTCGTGGAAGGCGTCGCGCACAGGGTCCTCAATCGGTGGATGGGCGGTGGGGCCAGCGCGAGGGTGGCACGGGCGGGTGAACGAACGTCGCCGCTCCGGTGAACATTCTCCTCCGGGCCCCGTGGCCGCGTGCGTGAACGCTGGCGCCGACCGACGGTGTGGAGCGTGAGCACCGACCGCAGACCTACCCTGGTGTCGTGGACGTGACGACCGCCGCCACCCTCGGCGCCATGGCCGGCATCGCGCTCACCGCGATCGCCGTCCTCGCCGTGCGCCTCTCGGAACGCTCGCAGCGACAGGTCCCCGTCGTCCCCGCGTCCGCCACCCTGCCCGAGGGCGTCGGCGACGTGCTCGCCGTGCTGCGCTCCAGCGGGATCGTGCTCGACGCGTCCGACACCGTCGTCAACAACTCCCCGGCCGCGGTCGCCAACGGCCTCGTCCGCGGCAGCGACCTGGCCCAGCCCGAGCTGCTCGCGCTGGCGCGCCAGGTGCGCCGCGACGGCGTCATCCGCGAGGTGGAGCTGGAGCTGCCCCAGGGCCCGGCCGGCCGACCCGGCCTCGTCGTCGGCGCCCGGGTCGCCCCGCTCGGGTCCTCGCACGTGCTGCTCCTCGTCGACGACCGCAGCCAGGCCCGGCGGCTGGAGGAGATCCGGCGCGACTTCGTGGCCAACGTCTCCCACGAGCTGAAGACGCCGGTCGGCGGTCTCGCCCTGCTCGCCGAGGCCGTCCTCGACGCCCACGACGACCCGGAGGCCGTCGCCCGGTTCGCCCGCCGGATGCAGGTCGAGTCGACCCGGCTGACCCGCCTCGTGCAGGAGATCGTCGACCTCTCGCGCCTGCAGGTGGCCGCGTCCCTCAGCGACCCCCAGCAGGTCGACCTCGCGGCGGCCGCCCGGGAGGCCCTCGACCGCTCCCGCCTGGCCGCCGAGGACAAGGACATCACGCTCACCTTCGTCGGCACCGGCGACTGCGAGGTGTGGGGCGACCACGAGCTGCTCGTCACGGCCGTGCGCAACCTCGTCGGCAACGCCGTGGCCTACTCCGACCCGCACACCCGCGTGGCCGTGCGGGTTCGCGCCGTCGAGGGCGACGGCTACGAGCAGGTCGAGCTGGCCGTCACCGACCAGGGCCAGGGCATCCCCGCCGCCGAGCAGAGCCGGATCTTCGAGCGCTTCTACCGCGTCGACGCCGCCCGCTCCCGCGCGACCGGCGGCACCGGCCTGGGCCTGTCGATCGTCAAGCACGTCGCGGCCAACCACGGCGGCCAGGTGGGCGTCTGGTCCGAGCCCGGCCGCGGCTCGACGTTCACGATGCGGCTGCCCGCCGCGACCGTGGGCCGCCGGCGCGCCGCCGACGCACGGCATACCGACGACACCGTCAACCTCCCCGCCCACCGCGTCACCGAGGAGTCCCCCGCATGAGCCGCATCCTCGTGGTCGAGGACGAGGAGTCCTACTCCGACCCCCTCTCCTACCTCCTGCGCCGGGAGGGCTACGAGGTCGCCATCGCGGAGACCGGCCCCGCGGCCCTCGTCGAGTTCGACAAGAACGGCGCCGACCTCGTCCTGCTCGACCTCATGCTCCCGGGGCTGTCGGGGGTCGACGTATGCCGCGCCCTGCGGCAGCGCAGCGGCGTGCCGGTCATCATGCTCACCGCCAAGGACAGCGAGATCGACAAGGTCGTGGGCCTGGAGATCGGGGCCGACGACTACGTCACCAAGCCCTACTCCTCGCGCGAGCTGCTGGCCCGGATCAAGGCGGTGCTGCGGCGCCTCGCCGAGCCCGAGGACCTCGAGCCGCCCACGCTGGAGGCCGGCCCGGTGCGGATGGACGTCGACCGGCACACCGTGACGGTGCGCGGGGTGACGGCCGCCCTGCCGCTCAAGGAGTTCGAGCTGCTCGAGATGCTGCTGCGCAACGCCGGCCGGGTGCTGACCCGGATGCAGCTCATCGACCGGGTCTGGGGCAGCGACTACGTGGGCGACACCAAGACCCTCGACGTCCACGTCAAGCGGCTGCGGGCGAAGATCGAGACCGACCCCGGCAACCCGGAGCACATCGTCACCGTGCGGGGGCTCGGCTACAAGTTCGACACCGTCTGAGCGACGGGCCGCGCGCTGCGGGGTGCCGCTGAGAGGTGCCGCTGAGAGGCCGCGCTCAGCCGGCGGTGGAGGTCGTGGCGCTCGCGCCCGTCGCCGACGGCGCCGCCGACGTGGTGGCGGTGGCGGTGCCGGTGGCCGCCGTCCCCGTGGGCGCGGTCGTCGCGCTCGACGGCCCGGCCGTCGCGGTGATGGTCGAGAAGTAGCCGGTGGGCAGGAGCACCGGCACCTGCACGTTGAGGAGTCCGGCCGACGTCTTCAGGACGATGCCCGTGAGGGCGCCCGGGCTGGCCGGGAGGTTGGGGAACTGCACGCCGGCGATGGCCTGCTGCTGGTGGGCGGCGAGCTGGATCGTCGTGCCGTTGGTGCTGCTGCCCTGGGAGTCGGCCACGGTGAGGAAGGTGACCGAGGCCGGGGAGGCGCTGTTGTTGATGACCGAGCCCGACAGCACGCCGGTGGCGCCCTTGGACTGGGCGACGACGAGCAGGTTGCGGGCCTCGATCGACCCGATGTTGGCGGGGACGCCGTCGGACTGGATGTAGGGCACGTTGGTCTGCGTCGGCGAGAAGGTCGCACAGGAGGCGAGAGCGACCCCGGCCAGCGCGGTACCCATGACCGCGACAGCTCGCCGCGGGCGCAGGGTCAGGGTCGTCGGGGTCAGCGGCCGGTGCACGGCGCCAGCCTAGCGGGCGGTCCCCGTGCGGGCGCAGCAGTGCGCGCACGCGGGCGGCGCGCCGGTCGCGGGGGGTGGCCGGCCGTCAGGCGGGGGGACCCCGAAGGGCGGGGAACGAGCACACGGGGGGCATATCTACCGCGCGGAAGCACGGCCCACCCCTCTTTGTCAAGAGGACGTCACGGGTCCGGTCGGCCGCTGGTAGGCCTCTGACCTGCGCAAACGACGTTGCCGAGAGCGCGACCCCCGCGTCGGCCGTGGTATTCTGGTCTTCGCGAAAGGGGAAAACAGCACATGGTTTTCAAGGTCGGCGAAATGGTCGTGTACCCCCATCACGGGGCGGCACTGATCGAAGAGATCAACAAGCGCACGATCCGCGGCGAGGAGAAGCTCTACCTCAAGCTCAAGGTCGCCCAAGGCGACCTGACCATCGAGGTCCCGGCCGACAACTGCGACCTCGTCGGAGTGCGGGACGTCGTCAGCCAGGACGGTCTGGAGAAGGTCTTCGAGGTGCTGCGGGCCCCGCACACCGAGGAGCCCACCAACTGGTCGCGCCGCTACAAGGCCAACGTCGAGAAGCTGGCCTCGGGCGACGTCATGAAGGTCGCCGAGGTCGTCCGCGACCTGTGGCGCCGCGACAAGGACCGCGGCCTGTCCGCCGGTGAGAAGCGGATGCTGGCCAAGGCGCGCCAGATCCTCGTCTCCGAGCTGGCGCTCGCCGAGAAGACCAACGAGGACAAGGCCGAGGCCATCCTCAACGAGGTCCTCGCCTCCTGAGCGGGAGCACGACGAGCACCACCGACCCGCGTCCGGCGTCCGGACGCGGGTCGGTCGCTGTCGTCATCGTGGCGGCGGGCTCCGGAGCCCGGCTGGGCGCCGACGTGCCCAAGGCGTTCGTCCTCCTCGCCGGCCGCACCCTGCTCGCCTGGTCGCTCGGCGCCGCCACGGCCTGCCCCGGCGTGGCCTGCGTCGTCGTCGTGGCCCCCGAGGCCTACCTCGAGACCGCCCGCCGCGAGTGCGCCGCGTATGCCCTCCCACCGCTGGTCGTCGCCGGCGGCGGGGAGCGCCGGGACTCGGTCGCCGCCGGCCTGGCCGCCCTGGCCACGGCGGGGGCCGAGGTCGAGGTGGTCCTCGTGCACGACGCGGCCCGCGCCCTCGCCCCGGTCGACCTCTTCGCCCGCGTGGCCGCCGCGGTCGACGACGCCCACCCGGCCGTCATCCCCGGCCTGCCCGTCGTCGACACCGTGAAGTCGGTCGACGCCGACGGGCTTGTCACCGGCACCGTCGACCGCGCCGCGCTGCGCGCCGTGCAGACCCCGCAGGGCTTCCGCCGTGAGCTGCTCGCCCGCGCCCACGCGGCCGCGGGGGAGGCCGCCGTCACCGACGACGCCGCCCTCGTCGAGGCCCTCGGCGAGCCGGTGCTCGTCGTGCCCGGCGACCCGCTCGCCCTCAAGATCACGACCCCCGACGACCTGATCCGGGCCGAGGCGGCGCTCGCCGCCCCCGGCTCCTGACCCTCGAGAAGGAAGCCCCGTATGCCGCACAGCCCGACCTCGTCCGATCGTCCCGTCGCCGTCGTCACGGGCGGCGGGTCCGGCATCGGGGCGGCGACCGCGACCCGGCTCGTCGCCGACGGGTTAGACGTCGTCGTCACCGGCCGCCGTCAGGACCGGCTCGACGCCGTGGCCGCCACCCTCGACGGGCACGCGCGCGCCGTGGCGATGGACGTGACCGACCCGGCGAGCGTCGCTGCCGCCGCCGAGCAGATCGGCCGCTGCGACGTGCTCGTCAACAACGCCGGGGGGGCTCTCGGCACCGACCCGGTCGAGAGCGGCGTCGCCGACGAGTGGCGCGACATGTTCGACAGCAACGTCGTCGGCACGCTCCAGGTCGTGCAGGCCCTGCTGCCGGCCCTGCGTCGCTCGCCGCACGCGACGATCGTCACCGTCACGTCGATCGCGGCCGAGGTCACCTACCTGGGCGGTGCCGGCTACACCGCGGCGAAGCACGCCGAGCGGGCCCTCGTCGAGACGCTGCGGCTGGAGCTCAACGGTGAGCGGGTCCGGGTCGTCGAGATCTGCCCCGGCATGGTGCGCACCGAGGGCTTCTCCCTCACCCGCTACCACGGCGACCAGGCCAAGGCCGACGCCGTCTACGAGGGCGTCGACCACCCGCTGACCGCCGACGACGTCGCCGCGTGCATCGCGTTCTGCGTGAGCCTGCCGCAGCACGTCAACATCGACCGCCTCGTCATCAAGCCGGTCGCCCAGGCTGCGCCCACCCGGCTGCACCGTGGGCCCATCGACTGGGACGGGGCCGATGCCTGACGAGGGAGCGGCCTCGCCCGTCCCGGGCCTGCCCCGGGTCGGGATCGGTGTCGACGTGCACGCGCTCGCCGAGGAGGGGGCCGACCGCGAGCTCTGGCTGGCCGGGCTGCGGTGGCCGGGCGAGCGGGGCCTCGTGGGCCACTCGGACGCCGACGTCGCGGCTCATGCCGCCTGCGACGCCCTCTTCTCCGCCGCCGGCCTCGGCGACCTCGGGGTGCACTTCGGCACCGACCCACCGGAGTACGCCGGGGCCTCCGGCCTCACCCTCCTCACCGAGGCCGCCCGGATCGTGCGCGCCGCCGGCTTCGAGATCGGCAACGTCGCGGTGCAGGTCGTCGGCCAACGGCCGAAGATCGGGTCCCGTCGCCCTGAGGCGGAGACCGCGCTGTCGGCCGCGGTGGGCGCGAGCGTCTCGGTCTCCGGCACCACCACGGACGGGCTGGGCCTGACCGGCCGGGGCGAGGGCGTGGCGGCCATCGCCACGGCCCTCGTCGTCACTCGCACTTAGCGTCAGCCCGACGCCCGCACCTGGGCCGCGAACCCCTGGGCCAGCGGGGCCCAGGCCGCCCGCAGCTCCTCGCTCGCCCGCTCGACGTCCGCCCGGGCGGCGTCGATAGCGGCGACCTCGTCGGGGCGGTCGCCCGCCTCCTCCCGCCTCCTCCCGGCCCAGCCGGCGACGATCGCGCCGTCGGCCTCGGGGTGGCACTGGACGCCCCACACCGAGGGGGCGAAGCGCGCGGCGGTGAGGTCTCCGGTGGCGCCGCGGGCCAGCTCCTCGGTCCCCTCCGGCACCCGCGTGACGATGTCGTGGTGCCAGAGCACGGCCCGCGGCCCGCACCCGGCCACCAGCGGGTCGGCGGCGGCGGCCGGCAGCCAGCCGAGGTCGAGCACGCCGCGGCGCTCGCCGGCCGGGTTGACGCGCACCTCGCCGCCGAGGGCGACGGCGGCCAGCTGGTGGCCCAGACAGATCCCCAGCGCCGGCACCCCGGTCTGCGCCGCGTCCCGCACGAGCGCCTTGGTCGGGGCCAGCCAGGCGTACGCCTCGTCGTCGTTCGCGCCCATGTGGCCGCCCAGGACGACGAGCCCCGCGTGGTTGGTGAGGTCGCCGGGAAGCGGCTGCCCGGCATACGGGTGCACGACGTCGAGCCCCAAGCCGGCCTCGGTGAGCCAGGTCCCGACGAGCCCCGGTGGGCACTCGGGCTCGTGCTGGACGACGAGGACGGGGGCCGTCACGGTCGGGCTCCTTAGGGTCGGGGGCGCGGGCTGCCCTACGTCCTGGACGGTCGTCACGGTCGGGCCCGGACAGCACTGAGCGGGGCCGTCGGCTCGACGACTGCCCCGCTCGTGCGTCCCATATTACGGGTGGGACGAGGTGCTCCGGGCCTTACGGGTTGGGCCATCCGTGGTGGCCCGGGAGCCCGGTGCGCACCGCGGAGAACAGGTCGTTGACCGACGCGTCCCGGGTGGCCACCGGCGCGAGACCGTAGGACCGCTCGATGGTCGCCATGATCGAGGTCGTGTCGTACTGCGTGTCGTCGACGCCGGACTTGACCATGCCGGCCGACAGGACGAGGGCGGGGATCCGGGTGCCCGGGCCCCACTTGTCGACGGTGGGCGGAGTCACGTGGTCCCACTGGCCGCCGAACTCGTCGTAGGTGACGACGACGAGCGTCTGCTTGGCCTGCGGCCCGTTCTGGATGTCCTTGATCAGGTCGACGAGGTGGGAGCTGCCGTCGGGCTCACTGGAGTACCCGGGGTGTTCGTTCTCGTCGCCGTACGGCTTGACGAACGACACCTGTGGGAGCGTGCCGGTCTGCGCGGCGGCGATGAAGTTCTTCTCGTCCTGCAGATGCGACCGTCCCGGCGCGCCCTCCGCGTAGTTCGCGAAGTAGTTGAACGGTTGGTGGTGGTACTGGAACAGCGGGCCGGGGTGTCCGCTCACGGCGTTGTCCCAGCCGCCGGAGTACCAGTTCCACGACACGTTCGCCGCGCTCATCCGGTCCCCGATGTTGGGGTAGACCGCGTCGTCGACGAGCGGGATCTTCGCTCCGCCGCCGGAGGGCTGGCTCGACGGCTGCACCGTGTTCACGGCGATGTTGCCGCAGGCGAGGGTGTAGCTGAACGACTGGCCGTTGGTGCACTTCTGGGTCAGCTGGCCGTCGTTGACCGGGCTCGTCGGCGTGTAGAGCGGGTATTTCGTCGGCATCCCGTTGCTGTCCAGGATCGAGTTCGTGGCAGTCGGTGTCGCACCGCCGGTGTCCAGCGGCGCGCGGGCGGCGATGAGGTACTGGTGGTTGAGGAACGACCCCCCGAACGCCGCTTGGAAGAAGTTGTCGGCCACCACGTAGTTGGGCGCGCTCTTGCTGTGGAGGTACTGGAAGATCGGCAGCGCCTTGGTGTCGTAGCGCCCCATCGTCAGGCCGACGGCGTCGGAGCCGGTGACGTAGCGGTCCTGCTTGCCGCCGTCGAGCTGGTACTGCTCCTGGTAGAAGCGGTGGACGATGTCGCGGGTGCAGCCGCCGGGCTGGCCCGTGCCGTTGAGCACCCCGTTGGGGGCGAAGACCCCGGGCGCCGGGCACGTCGTGTCGGTGGGCTTGATGTAGTCGTCGATGGTGAACCACTGGTTGGTGAAGTGGCTGGCCGCGACCCCGTGGGCCGGGTCCGTGCACGTCGTCGGCAGCGGGCTCGGGGAGGTGAGGTTGACGTCGTCCTGGAGCAGGCAGCCGTAGGGGGTGCCGTCCTGGGCCACCTGGGTGACCTTGCCGCCGGCGTTCTGCAGCCCGTTGACGACCTGGCCGCCCACCCGGCCCCAGTCGCCGTAGAGGTTGTCGAACGAGTGGTTCTCCTCGTAGATGACGACGAGGTTGGTGAAGCCGCCGGGCAGCTTGCCCGACGTGGGGCGGGCCGCCTCGGCCGGTACGGCGGCGGCGACGACCAGACCCGCGGCCCCGGTGAGCAGCGCAGCGGCCGTCCAGGGCGTCCTGACTTGTCTCACGAACATCTCCCTCGTGCTGGAACCAAGGCCCGGCGACGAACGGGGCGGGCCACCGCCCGACCCTTCCACCACCGGGCCGTGGGCAGGGTCAAGAACGCGGAAAACTTTGGGCGTCACCTGGGTGTCCGGCGTGTGATGGGATCGGGGTATGCCGCAGACGGTCAAGGGAGTCATCGCCCGCAGCAAGGGCGCACCGGTCGAGCTCGTGGACGTCGTCGTCCCGGACCCCGGCCCCGGCGAGGCGGTGGTCGTGGTGCAGGCGTGCGGGGTGTGCCACACGGACCTGCACTACCGCGAGGGCGGCATCAACGACGAGTTCCCGTTCCTCCTCGGCCACGAGGCGGCCGGCGTCGTCGAGGCGGTCGGGCCGGACGTGACGTCGGTCGCGCCCGGCGACTTCGTCATCCTCAACTGGCGGGCGGTATGCGGCGTCTGCCGGGCGTGCGCGAAGGGTCGGCCCTGGTACTGCTTCGACACCGCCAACGCCACGCAGAAGATGACGCTCACCGACGGCACGGAGCTGTCGCCCGCCCTCGGCATCGGCGCCTTCGTCGAGAAGACCCTCGTGGCGGCGGGCCAGTGCACGACGGTCGACGGCGACGCCGACCCGGCCGCCGTCGGCCTGCTGGGCTGCGGGATCATGGCCGGCTTCGGCGCGGCCGTGAACACCGGTCAGGTCGGGCGCGGCGACTCCGTCGCCGTCATCGGCTGCGGCGGGGTGGGCTGTGCGGCCGTCGCCGGAGCCGCGCTCGCGGGCGCGACGACGGTCATCGCCGTCGACGTCGACGACCGCAAGCTCGAGTGGGCCCGGAAGCTCGGCGCCACGCATACGGTCAACTCGCGGTCCGAGGACGCCGTCGAGCGCATCCGCGAGCTGACCGGTGGGCACGGCGCCGACCTCGTCGTCGAGGCGGTCGGCCGGCCCGAGACCTACGAGCAGGCGTTCTACGCCCGCGACCTCGCCGGCACCGTCGTGCTCGTCGGGGTGCCGACCCCCGAGGCGACGGTCACGCTGCCGCTCATCGACATCTTCGGTCGGGGCGGCGCGCTGAAGTCCAGCTGGTACGGCGACTGCCTGCCGTCGCGCGACTTCCCGATGCTCGTCGACCTCTACCGGCAGGGCCGGTTCGACCTCGACGCGTTCGTCAGCGAGTCGATCGGCATCGACGACGTGGAGGGTGCGTTCGACCGGATGACGGCCGGCGAGGTGCTCCGGTCGGTGGTCCGGCTGTGACCGTCCGCATCGACCGGGCGGTCGTCTCGGGCACGTTCAGCCTCGACGGAGGCACCTGGGACGTCGACAACAACGTCTGGGTCGTCGGCGACGACGAGTCCTGCATCGTCATCGACGCACCGCACGACGCCCCGCCGATCCTCGGTCTCGTCGCGGGCCGGGCGGTCGTGGCCGTCCTGCTCACGCACGGGCACGACGACCACATCGGCGCCGCCCTGGACCTGGCTGCGGCCACGGGCGCCCCGACCCACCTGCACCCCGACGACCGGATGCTGTGGGACCGCGTGCACAGCGAGCCACCCCAGGCGTCGTTGGCGGACGGCGACCGGTGCGAGGTCGGCGACGTCGTGCTCGAGGTGGTGCACACCCCCGGACACTCGCCGGGCGCCTGCTGCTTCCACGCCGAGCGGCTCGGCGTCGTCTTCACCGGTGACACCCTCTTCCAGGGTGGTCCCGGCGCGACCGGGCGCTCGTTCAGCGACCACGACACGATCGTCGACTCGATCCGCCGGCGGCTGCTCACCCTGCCACCGCAGACGCGCGTGCTGACCGGCCACGGCGACGAGACGACGATCGGCGCGGAGACCGCGAACGTCTAGCCCGACCGTCGGGTGCCGACCCCGGGCATACCTGGGGGCGGCCCGTGGTTGCCGTGCCGTGACCGAGACCCGATCCCGCGACCTCGACCGGGTGGCGCGGCCGCCGGCACTGGGCACGGTCGCCACCCTCGTCCTCATCGGCGGCGTGTTCCTGCCGGTCCTGTCGTTCTTCGTCGTCAACGTGGCGCTGCCCGGGATCGGCCAGGGGCTGGGCGCCTCGGCCGCGGGTCTGCAGCTCGTCGTCGGCAGCTACGGCATCGCCAACGCGGCGCTCGTCGTGCTCGGCGGCCGGCTGGGCGACGCCCACGGCCGACGCCGGCTGTTCCTCCTCGGCATGGCCGGGTTCACCGTGGCGGCGCTGGTCTGCGGTGTCGCGCCGAACCTCACCGTCCTGCTGACCGCTCGGGTCCTGCAGGGCGCGCTGGCCGCGCTGATGACGCCCCAGGTGCTCTCGACCATCGGCGCCACGTTGGAGGGCGACTCGCGGACCCGCGCCATCGGCCTGTTCAGCGCCTCCGGTGGCGTGGCCGCCGCCCTGGGGCAGGTGCTCGGCGGCGTCCTCGTCGGCGCCGACCTGTTCGGGTGGGGCTGGCGCAGCGTCTTCCTCGTGTTCGTCCCCGTCGGGCTGGCCAGCCTCGTCGCCGCCTGGCGGCTCATCCCGGAGACCCGCGCCAGCGAACGGCTGCCGCTCGACGCCCTCGGTGCGGTGATCCTCGGGACCACCCTCGTCCTGCTGCTGCTGCCGTTGACCGAGGGGCGCCCGCTGGGCTGGCCGCTCTGGACCACCCTCACCCTCGTCGCGACCATCCCCGCCGCGCTGCTGCTCATCACCCACCAACGTCGGCGAGAGCGGCGGGGCGGGGCGGCGCTCGTGTCACCGCGGGTCGTCGCGCTGCCGGCGATGCGGCTCGGGCTGCTCACCGCCGTCTGCTACTTCACGACCTTCGGCGGGTTCATGTTCGTCTTCGCCCTCGCGACCCAGGGCGACGCCCACCTCACGCCGCTGATGGGAGGGCTCACCCTGCTACCCCTCGCCGCCGCGTTCATGGTGGTGTCGGCCTCCTTCCCCCGGATCGAGCGCCGGTGGGGCTCGCGCACCCTCGTGGCCGGCTGGGCCATCCAGCTCGTCGGGTATGCCGCCCTGGCCGGCGTCGTCGCCGAGGTCTGGCCGCACGTGACTCCGCTCAACCTCGCGCTGCCCATGGCCGTGGCGGGGACCGGCGGCGCGCTGGTCATGACCCCCCTCTTCGGCCTGGTCCTCTCGCAGGTGCCCCCCGAGCAGGCCGGCCTGGGCAGCGGCATCCTCATCACCGCCCAGCAGACCTGCCTGTCCCTCGGCGCCGCGCTCGTCGGCACCGTCTACCTGGTGCTGGCCGCAGGTCAGGGATCGGGGCCGGCCCTCGTCGTCGTGTGCCTGGTCGTCAGTGCCGTGTCGCTGGTCGGCATCCCCCTCGCGCTGCGCCTGGGCCGGGTCGGCAGCGGGACCCCCGCCCGCCGGTAAACTCCGTCGGTGCCCTTGCGTCTGTACGACACCGCCGCGCGTAGCCTGCGCGACTTCGAGCCCCTGGAGGCGGGCAAGGTCGGCATGTACATCTGCGGGCTCACCACGCAGGGGGAGCCGCACATCGGTCACGTCCGGTTCGCCGTGGCCTTCGACGTGCTACGCCGCTGGCTGGAGACCGGGCACGGCTACGACGTCACGGTCGTGCGCAACGTGACCGACATCGACGACAAGATCCTGCGCAAGGCCGTCGAGTCCGGTGAGCCCTGGTTCGCGCTGTCCTACCGCAACGAGCGGCTGACCGCCCAGGCCCTCGACCAGCTCGGCGTCCTGCCGGCGACCTACGAGCCGCGGGCGACGGGACACATCCCCGAGATGGTCGCCCTCATGGACCGGCTCGTCGAGAAGGGCCACGCCTACCCCGCTCCCGACGACTCCGGGGACGTCTATTTCGACGTCCCGTCCTGGCCCGACTACGGCTCCCTCAGCCACCAGTCGCCCGACGACATGGCGGCCGCGGAGGACGCCGACCCTCGCGGCAAGAAGGACCCCCGCGACTTCGCGCTCTGGAAGGGCCGCAAGGCCGACGAGCCCGAGTCCGCGTCCTGGGCGACCCCTTACGGCTCGGGCCGCCCCGGCTGGCACCTCGAGTGCTCGGCCATGGCCCGCAAGTACCTCGGCGACACCTTCGACATCCACGGCGGCGGCATCGACCTGCGCTTCCCCCACCACGAGAACGAGCAGGCGCAGTCGCACGCCGCCGGGCTCGGGTTCGCGCGCTACTGGCTCCACAACGCATGGGTGACGGTCAAGGGCCAGAAGATGGGCAAGTCCCTCGGCAACGCGCTCGCCGTGAGCCGGGTGGTGCTGGTCGCCTCGCCCCTCGCCGTGCGCTACTACCTCACCGCTGCCCACTACCGGTCGATGATCGAGTACCACGAGGGCTCCCTCGTCGAGGCCCAGGCCGCCGTCGACCGGATCGCCGGTTTCCTCGAGCGCGTCGAGCGGATGCGTCCGCTCGCCGGAGCCGGGGCCGAGCTGCCCGCCTCGTTCCGCGAGGCGATGGACGACGACCTCAACGTCTCGGGGGCCCTGGCCGTCGTGCACGAGACCGTGCGGGCCGGCAACATCGCCCTCGACGACGGTGACGACGACACCGCCCACACCGCCGGCGCCCAGGTCGTCGCCATGACCGAGGTGCTCGGCGTCAACCCGCTCTCCGCCACCTGGCGCGGTGCCGACACCTCGGCGTCGAGCGAGGCCCTCGACGCGCTCGACACCGTCATCGCCGCCGAGCTCGACGCCCGCCAGGCGGCCCGCACCGCCCGTGACTTCACCACCGCCGACGCCATCCGCGACCGGCTCGCCGCTGCGGGCATCGCCATCGAGGACACCCCTTCCGGGGCTCGCTGGTCGCTCGCCCGTCGGAACGAGGACTGACATGCCCGGGAACTCCCAGCGCCGCGGCGCGATCCGCAAGTCCGCTAAGGGGGCGAGCGTCGGGTCGGGGGGCCAGCGCAAGCGTGGCCTCGAGGGCAAGGGCCCCACGCCCAAGGCCGCCGACCGCGAGTGGCACCCAGCCGCGAAGAAGTCCCGCACCGGAGGGCAGCGCGGCGCGGCCCCGGCCTCCGGCGGCAAGGGCGGGTATGCCGCTGGGCCACGCGCCGCGGGTCGCTCCGGCGGTACCGGCCGCGGCTCGGGCGGCCGGGCGAGCGGCAAGGCGACCTCGGAGATCGTGGCCGGGCGCAACGCCGTCGTCGAGGCGCTGCGCGCCGAGGTGCCCGCCACGACGATGTACGTCGCCGGGCGGGTCGACGCCGACGACCGGGTGCGTGAGGCCCTGAAGACCGCCACGGAGCGCGGCATCCCCGTCCTGGAGACCCCGCGCGGAGAGCTCGACCGCCTCACCGACGGGGGGGTCCACCAGGGCCTCGCCCTCCAGGTGCCGCCCTACGCCTACGCGGACGCGGCCGACCTGCTCGACCCGCAGGCGCCCGGCATCCCCCTCGTCGTCGCGCTCGACGGCATCACCGACCCGCGCAACCTCGGTGCGGTCATCCGCTCCGTGGCGGCCTTCGGCGGTCACGGGGTGCTCGTGCCGGAACGCCGGTCGGCCGGCGTCACGGCCAGTGCCTGGAAGACGTCGGCCGGGGCCGCGGCGCGCGTGCCGGTGGCGCGGGTCGCCAACCTCACCCGGGCGCTGCAGACGTTCCAGAAGGCCGGGTTCTTCGTCCTCGGCCTCGACATGGAGGGTGACGTCGACCTGCCCGGGCTGGCGCTCGCGACCGAGCCGGTCGTGGTCGTCGCCGGATCCGAGGGCAAGGGCCTGTCCCGGCTCGTCCGCGAGACGTGCGATCAGATCGTGTCGATCCCGATGTCGTCGGCGGTCGAGTCGCTCAACGCCGGCGTCGCCACCGGTGTCACCCTCTACGAGATCGCCCGGCAGCGCGCCGCCGCGCGCCGCTGAGCGGGCCCGCGTCGGCTCCACAGAACCTCTGGGTAGCGTGTCGGCGTGGCGAAGAGTGCACGTGCGGACAATGCCCGGCTCAAGCAGCTGCGGGCGCAGCAGCAGGCCCAGGATCGCCGGCGCCGGCTGCTGATCGCCGTCGGCGCCGTCGTGGCCGTCGTCGTGGTCGTGGCGGTACTCGTCGTCGTCTCGGTGCTGGCGCCGAAGAAGACGTCGGCGGGCAGCGGTCCGCTCGACGCCGCGGTGGCCAAGACGCTGACCGAGATCCCCGCGTCGGTGTTCGACACCGTGGGGGCCGGCCAGGGGGCGTCGAACCCGCCGGCACCCATCTCCGCCGCCCCGCTCACCGCCGACGGCAAGCCCCGCGTCCTCTACGTCGGTGCCGAGTACTGCCCGTACTGCGCCGCCGAGCGGTGGCCGTTCGTCGCCGCGATGTCGCGCTTCGGGACGTTCAGCAACCTCCAGGCCACCTCCAGCGCCGCGGCGCCCGAGGTCTACCCCGACACCCCCACGCTGAGCTTCCACGGCGCGACCTACACGAGCCAGTACCTCTCGTTAACCGGTGTCGAGACGCAGACCAACACGCACCAGCCGCTCGACACCCTGAGCGCCGACGACCAGAAGCTGTTCGACACCTACAACTCCGGCGGCGGCATCCCGTGGATCGACTACGGCGGCAAGGTGGCCTCGGGTGGGGCCTCCATCGACGCGACACTCCTCGCGGGCAAGACCCAGGCGAGCATCGCGGCTGAGATCGCCGACCCGAGCACCGCGCTCTCCAAGGCCGTGCTGGGCAGCGCCAACGTCATCACGGCCCGGCTCTGTCAGCTGACCGGCAACCAGCCGGCCGCCGTGTGCTCGTCGGCAGCGGTCACCGCGGTCGCGGCCTCGGTGAAGTGACGGGCCCAGAGACATGAGTGAAGACGTCAGCGCCCCGGCGCGCACGGCGACCCGGGAGCGGCTGGTCCCCGGCTGGCTCGCCCCGACCGCGCTGCTGTGGTGTGGGCTCGGGTTGGCCGTCTCGGTCTACCTGACCTACGAGCACTACACCGGCTCGACGACGCTGGCCTGCCCCGCGAACGGCGCCATCGACTGCGCCCGTGTGACCTCCAGCGCCTGGGCGAGCATCCTCGGCATCCCCGTGGCCCCGCTGGGTGTCGTCTTCTTCGCGGTGATGCTCGTCCTGTGCCGCCCCGCCCTGCTGCGGCGCGACGACCGCCGGCTGGACTTCGCGCGGCTCGGGTTCTGCGGGGTGGGCCTGCTGACGGCGCTCTACCTGCTGTGGGCCGAGCTGTTCCAGGTGCACGCGATCTGCCTGTGGTGCACCGGGGTCCACATTCTCACCTTCCTGCTCTTCGCCACCCTGCTCATCGGCAGCGTCTTCGTCGAGCCCGGGTCCGAGGCGCCCTCCGCCTCGTGAGCTCCGGGTGGAGCGGCTGACGGCGACGCGCTTCATCCAGGGGTATGCCGTCGACCGTGGGTCTCGGTGCTCGGGCTCCTCGGCCTCGGCGCGGGCCTCCAGCAGGACGTCTTCGTGCCCGAGCGGGGCGCCGAACGGCGGTTCGGGCCCGACCTGCTCCCGCTGGCCGAGCTCGTGCCGGGCTACGAGCGCAACGGTGCGGCCGCGCCCCGGCTGCTGGGCCTGCTGCAGACGCATACCGACGTGGACCCGGCGATGGGCGCCGCCGTCCGCCACCTGGCCGAGCGCAGACCGCAGGCCGCAGGCCCAGGACCCGGGACCTCCGGCCCGGTCGGTCGTGGCCGCCCGGTCATACGGTCGTCACGGCGCTCGGCGCACTGCCGGCGACCATCACGGAGGAGCAAGGGAATGAAGGCACTCGTCTACCACGGTCCGGGCCGCATGTCGTGGGACGAGGTGCCGAAGGCCACGCTCATGGAGCCCACCGACGCGATCGTCAGGGTCGAGACGACGACGATCTGCGGCACCGACCTGCACATCCTCAAGGGCGACGTCCCGGCTGTGACACCGGGCCGCATCCTCGGCCACGAGGGCGTCGGCGTCGTGACGGAGGTCGGCGCGGGCTGCTCGACGGTGACGGTGGGCGACCGTGTCATCATCTCGTGCATCAGCAAGTGCATGGCGTGCGACTACTGCACGGCCGGGCTGACCTCGCACTGCCAGACCCTCGGCGGCATCGGCTGGGTCTTCGGCCACCTCATCGACGGGACCCAGGCGGAGTTCGTGCGAGTCCCGTTCGCCGACAACGGGTTGATCCCCCTGCCCGATGGCGTGAGCGCCGAGCAGGGCGCCATGCTCAGCGACATCCTGCCCACCGGCTACGAGATCGGGGTGCTCAACGGCGCCGTCAAGGAGGGCGACGTCGTGGCCGTCATCGGGGCCGGGCCCGTGGGACTCGCCGCCATCATGACCGCGGCCGCCAAGCGCGCTCGCACCGTCATCGCCGTGGACGGCAACACCTTCCGGCTCGAGCAGTCCCACGCCTTCGGCGCCACCGACACCGTCGACGTCAACGCGGTCGACGACGTCGTCCAGGCGCTGAAGGCGCACAGCGCCGACGGCCTCGGGGTCGACGTCGCCATCGAGGCGGTCGGCATCCCCGCCACGTTCTCGACCGCTCTCGACTGCATCCGCCCCGGCGGGCACGTGGCCAACGTGGGCGTGCACGGCGAGCCGGTCACCTTCCCGATCGAGCGGGACTGGATCAACAACATCACCATCACGACCGGTCTCGTCAACGCGACCACCGCGCCCGAGCTCCTCGAGAAGATCACGTCGGGGGCGATCGACCCGGCCCGGTTCGTGACCCACCGGTTCACGTTCGACCAGATGCTCGAGGCGTACGACACGTTCGGCCGGGCGGCCGAGGAGCACGCCATCAAGGTCGTCATCACCGCCGCGGGCTGACCCCGGCCGGGCTCGCTCATTCCCCTCCGAGACGGTCAGGAATCGAGAAGCACCGGACGCGTCCCGCGCGTAGCGTCGGGGCGTTCTCTATCGGCGGCCCCCCGGGGCCGCCCCGTCCCGGAGGAGTCCGCATGAGTCCCACGATCCGCAGCCTGGTGGTCCCGGTGTCCGACCTGCAGGCCGCCAAGGCGGTCTACACGGCGCTGTTCGGCCCGCCCCACACCGACGAGTCCTACTACGTCGGCTACTCGGTCGACGGCTTCGAGGTGGCCCTCAACCCGGGTTCCGACCCGGCCGGAGGGCCGGTCGCCTTCGCCGACGTCGAGGACCTCGACGCGGTCCGCGACACGTTGCTGGCGGCGGGGGCCACCGAGCGGGACGCCCCCCGCCAGGTCGGTCCCGGGGCGCGCGTGTGCGTCCTGGTCGACCCCGACGGTAACCCGGTGGGACTGCGCGGCGCGTAGCCGACCCCAACGCATACCGCTTGCGTTATATATCGAACGAGGTATGCTACGGGGATGGACGTCGTGCTCCACGCCTTGGCCGACCCGCACCGTCGGGTCATGGTCGAGGCGCTCTGCGAGGGCGAGGCCACAGCCGGTGAGCTGTGGGCCCTCGTGCCGATCGCCCAGCCCGGCGCGTCCCGTCACCTCGCGGTGCTCCGGGACGCCGGGCTGGTCGACGTCCGCCAGGAGGGCCGGCAGCGGGTCTACTCGCTGCGGCCCGCCGCGTTCTCGGAGGTCACCGACTGGCTGGAGCACCGGCGAGTGGTCTGGGAGCGGCGGTTCGGCGCCCTGCACACAGAAGTGGCACGGGGCAAGCGACAACGACGGGAGACGTCATGACGATCGTTCAGCGGGGCACCTTGGTGGGATCGACCTACGTGGACGACGGCCTCGGGACGGTGCGGGTCGAGGACCGCTTCGACACCGGCATCGAGGACCTGTGGGACGCCGTGACCAACCCGGAGCGGCTGGCGCGATGGCTGGCCACGGTCGAGGGCGACCTCCGGCCGGGCGGCGACGTCACCGCCGCCTTCACGAGCTCGTGGCAGGGCCCGGCCCGGGTCGAGGTCTGCGACGCGCCGCACCGGCTGCTCGTGACGCTGGAGCCGGGGACGAGCGACGAGACGCGGCTCGAGGCGCTGCTCGTGCCGGACGGCGCCGGCACCCGCCTCGTCGTCGAGGAGCGCGGCTTCCCGCTCGACCAGGTGGCCGCCCACGGAGCCGGCTGGCAGGTGCACATCGAGGACCTGCGCGCCCACCTCGAGGGCCGCGAGCCCAGCGTCTGGAGGGACCGCTGGCAGGAGATCAAGGGCGACTACCGCGCGCCGGCCTAGTCCCGCACCGACAGGGACACGAACAGGGCAAGGGCGTCGCCGGTCTAGTCGTCGAACATGGCGACGACCGGCATCTCCACCGTGTCGACGCCGAGGACCGACTGCTCGTCGGGCTTGGCCGGGAGCACCTGGTCGACGTAGTCGCGGACCGCGAGGCGGATGGGGATGTCGGTACCGGCCCGCTCGGACATGTACCAGCGGTGCTCGAGCACCTCGTGGAAGACCTCGGCCGCCTCGAGCTTGCCGGCGAGGTTGCGCGGCACGGCCCGCACCGTGGGCTCGTAGACCGTGGCCAGCCAGTCGTGGGCGACGAGCTCCTCCTCCTCGTTCTGGCGGTCGGTCGCGGCGCGGAACGAGTCGAGGTCGTTGAGCAGCCGGCGGGCCTGGTTCTCCTCGACGTCCAGCCCGGTGAGCCGCAGCAGCCGGCGCGAGTGGTGGCCCGCGTCCACGACCTTCGGCTGGATCTGGATCGAGGTGCCGTCGAAGTCGGTCGACATCGCGAGCTCGTCGATGTCGAAGCCGAGGTCGTTGAGGCGCCGGATCCGTTCGTCGACGCGCCACCGGTCGCCGGTCTCGAAGCGCTCCGCCTCGGTCAGGGCGGCCCACAGCGAGTGGTAACGCTCCAGGATCCGGTTCGAGACCTCGATGGGGTCGGCCACGTCCTCGAGGAGGCCGCCGGCCTCGAGGTCCATCAGCTCACCGGCGATGTTGACCCGGGCGATGTCGAGGTCGTGCTCACGCTGCCCGGCCGTGAGGCTCGGGTGCAGCTCGCCGGTCTCGGCGTCCACGAGGTAGGCCGCGAACGCGCCGGCGTCGCGCCGGAACAGGGTGTTGGAGAGCGACACGTCGCCCCACCAGAAGCCGGCCAGGTGCAGACGCACCAGCAGCACGGCGAGCGCGTCGATCAGGCGCTGGGCGGTGTCAGGGCGCAGCGACTGGCTGTAGAGCGCGCGGTAGGGCAACGCATACTGCAGGTGCCGCGTGATGAGGCAGGCGTCCAGGCTCGTGCCGTCCTTGGACTGGCGGCCGCTGACCACCCCGAAAGGCTCGACGCAGGGAAGGTCCATCCGCTCGAGGTTGCGCAGCATCGCGTACTCACGGCGGGCGAGGTCGAGCTTGATCTCCTTGATGGCGAGCACGCGGTTCGAGACGCGCACGAACCGCACGATGTGGCGCGAGATACCGCGGGGGAGCGCGGCCAGACGTTCGGCGGGCCAGTCCTCCAGCGGGGTCGACCACGGCAGGTCGAGCAGGGCGGGGTCGGGGCGGGCTGCGGTCAGCTCGAGAGGCACGCCGTCATCGTTCCACGTCCCGGTCGCGGCAGGGGATACGGGCGAAGGGCGGCACCGGCCTGCGGTGCCGCCCTCCGTGGTCTGGTTCGGTCGGGTCAGGCCCCGAGTCGCAGGCCGTTCTCGGCGCTGAACATGTGCAGGTGTCCCTGACGGGGGGCGAGGTAGATCGTCGACCCCTTCTCCGGGGGGCGCCGACCGTCGACGCGGGCAATGAAGGGCTTACCGATCTGCTCGTCCGCGCCGGCCTCGGCGTCGACGAGCTGGGCCTTGGTCTGGCCGTAGATGTAGGCGTCGGCGCCGAGCTCCTCGACGACGTCGACGGTGACCGCGAGGCCCTTGCCGCTGTCGGTGATGTCGAGGTCCTCGGGACGCACTCCGACCGTCACGTGCTGGCCGGCCTCCTTGAGGTCGTCGCGCGCGATCGGGAGCACGGCGTCGCCGAACTTGACGCCACCGTCGGTGACGGGCACGTCGAGCAGGTTCATCGCGGGCGAGCCGATGAAGCCGGCCACGAAGACGTTGTTCGGGTGGTCGTACATCCGGCGCGGGCTGTCGCACTGCTGGAGGATGCCGTCCTTGAGCACGGCGACCCGGTCACCCATCGTCATGGCCTCGACCTGGTCGTGGGTGACGTAGACCGTCGTGACGCCGAGGCGGCGCTGCAGCGAGGCGATCTGGGTGCGCGTCTGCACGCGGAGCTTGGCGTCGAGGTTCGACAGCGGCTCGTCCATGAGGAACACCTGGGGGCTGCGGACGATGGCCCGGCCCATGGCGACGCGCTGACGCTGGCCACCGGAGAGGGCCTTCGGCTTGCGCTCGAGGTAGGGCTCGAGGTCGAGGATCTTCGCGGCTTCCTTGACCCGCTTGCCGATCTCGTCCTTGGAGACGCCGGCGATCTTGAGCGCGAAGCCCATGTTGTCGGCGACGGTCATGTGCGGGTAGAGCGCGTAGTTCTGGAAGACCATCGCGACGTCGCGGTCCTTGGGGGACAGGTGGGTCACGTCGCGGTCCCCGATGAGGATGCGGCCGCCGTTGACCTCCTCGAGGCCGGCGAGCATGCGCAGGGACGTGGACTTGCCACAGCCCGACGGGCCGACGAGGACGAGGAACTCGCCGTCGGCGATGTCGATGTTGAGCTTGTCGACGCTGGGGATGGGGTTGCCCGGGTACTGCCGGGTGGCCTCGTCGAAGGTCACAGTTGCCATGTCGAACGTTCTCCTTCACCGGCAGGAACGTGCCGGACGATCCGTTGTAAAGGTGGGTACTCGTCGTCGAGGACGTCCGCGACGACCTTCGCATCATGGCTTACGGACGGGCTCCCCCGCTAGAGCAGTCGGAGGTCGGCGGGCCCGTGTCCGAATCGCGTCCGGATCGTGACCATGAAACTTCTTGCAGAGACTGGCGCAGTCTTGCAAGAAGTTGCTACCTTTCCGCGCACCCCACAGCGACGGGACGTCGCCCTGGTTTCAAAGGAGAACCCATGCAGAAGCGCGCCTTCGGCGCGGTCGCCCTCGCAGGCGTCGCCACCATGCTCATGAGCGCTTGCGGTGGGGGCTCGACCCCGACCGCCCCGGCGGCCACCGACGCCGGTGCCGCGACCACGTCGGCCTCGACCACCACCACCGCGGCCGCGTCCCCGACGACCACGGCCGCCCCCGTCCGTGACGCCAACGTCGACCTCGTCATCTGGTGCGACAACGACCGCAAGGCCATCCTCGACAAGTACGCCACCCAGTTCGGCCAGGAGCAGGGCATCAAGGTCGCCGTGCAGGTCTCGACCGACGTGCGCAAGGACTTCAAGGACGCCACCAACGTCGGCAAGGGCCCGGACGTCATCGTCGGGGCCCACGACTGGCTGGGCGAGCTCGTCCAGAACGGCGCGGTCGAGCCGGTGCAGCTCTCCGCCGACCAGCAGGGCAAGTTCACCAAGGCCTCGATCCAGGCGGCCAAGTACAACGGCCAGCTCTACGGCGTGCCGTACGCCACGGAGAACCTCGGGCTGATGCGCAACACCGCGCTCGCCCCGGACGCCCCGGCCACCTACGAGGACATGATCACCAAGGGCAAGCAGCTCGTCGCCGACGGCAAGGCGACCAACGCCCTGCTCCAGCAGGTGAGCAAGACCGGTGACGCCTACTACACCTACCCCTACATGAAGGCGTTCGGCGGCGGCATCTTCGGCACCAAGGACAACGGCGACTACGACCCGACCAAGGTGCTCGTCGGCAACGAGGGCTCGGTCAAGGGCCTCAGCTACCTCGGCCAGCTCGGCAAGGACAACGTCCTGTCGACGAACGTCGACTTCGACACCGCGCAGTCCCTGTTCTCCACCGGCAAGGTGCCCTACTACGTCACCGGCCCGTGGGCGGTCGACAAGGCGAAGGCCTCCGGCATCAAGTACGGCATCTCGCCGCTGCCGACCCTCGAGGGCAACAAGGTCACCCCGTTCCTCGGCGTGCAGATGTTCTACGTCTCGGCCAAGGCCAAGAACGACGCCTTCGCCCAGGAGTTCGTCACCAACTACGTGACCAAGCCCGAGCTGCAGGTCGACATGTTCAACATCGGCCACCGCCCGCCGGCCCTGCAGGAGGCGCTCGACAAGGTCTCCGGCACGGACGCCGACGTCAAGGCGTGGTCCGAGGCCGGCCAGGGTGCCGCCCCGATGCCGAACATCCCGGCCATGAACTCCGTGTGGGGCCCCCTCGGCCAGGCCGAGGCCGACGTCGTGAGCCAGAAGGCCACCGCGGCCGACCGGCTCAAGGCCGCCCAGACCGAGATCACGGCCAACATCGCCAAGAACGGCTGACCGTCGCGGCGGGTCCCCGGGCGTCGTCGCCCGGGGACCCACCGGCACGCCCCCCGGCATGCCTCCCCTTGATCGGGTGACCCGATAAGGGAGCGCTTCACCCGACAACGGTTCTCCAGCGAAGCGTCCCTTTATCGGGTGACCCGATAAAGGAGGGACTCCCCGCCTCCCGCACCACCGCCCGCCCGCCCCGGTCGTCTCGTTCCCCTGACGGAGATTCAACGATGAGTCGTTCGCCGTACCTCCTCCTCAAGTGGCTCGCCATCGTCGTCGTGGCCGGCGGCCTCCTGGCCCTGGGCATCAGCCTGGCCGCCCGCGGTTTCGTCGTCTGGGTCATCGGCGCGGGGTTCCTGGCGCTGTGCGTCCTGGCCGTCTACGGCCCGCGACGTGGCGTCCCCATGAAGTACCTGCTGCCGGGCATCGTCCTGGCGCTCGCCCTGCAGGTCTTCCCCATCGCGCTCACGGTGGTGACCTCGTTCACCAACTACGGCGACGGCCACCAGGTCACCAAGGAGCAGTCGATCCAGACGCTCATCGCGCAGTCCGTGCAGGAGGTCTCGGGGTCTCCGCGGTATGCCCTCTCGGTGGCGGTGAAGAGCGGCGCCGACAGGGCGACCGCCACGCCGTACTACCTCCTCACCGACCCCACGACGAAGAAGAGCTTCGTCGGGGACGCTCAGGGCCTGACGGACCTCCCGGACACCGGGGTCACCAAGTCGACCACCGGCAAGATCACGGCGGCCCCCGGTTACGACATCCTCAACGCCCGCGAGCAGAACGGTCGCGCCGACCTCAAGACGTTCGCCGTCCCGACGAGCGACGGGGGCGGCATCAAGTCGGTCGGGCTGTCCGAGGCCTTCGTCGGCAAGCCGTCGCTCTCCTACGACGCGGGCAGCGACACCATCACGGACGCCAAGACCGGCCAGAAGTACGTCGCCAAGAACGCCAACTGGGTCAACTCCAGCGGGCAGGGCGCCAGCCTCGCGGTCGGCTGGAAGGAGAGCGTCGGCTTCCAGAACTACGTCAACGCGCTGACCGACCCGACCCTGCGGGCCGGCTTCTTCACGATCTTCGTGTGGAACATGGTCTTCGCGGTGGTCAGCGTGCTCAGCACGTTCCTGCTCGGCTTCATGCTCGCGCTGCTCTTCAACGACGAACGGGTCAAGCTGAAGGGCCTCTGGCGCTCGGTCCTCATCCTCCCGTACGCCCTGCCCGGCTTCGTCACGGCGCTGGTGTGGAAGTCGATGTTCAACCAGGACTACGGCGTCATCAACAGCCTGGTCCCCGGTCACATCGACTGGCTCGGCAACCCGACCGCCGCCAAGGCGGCCATCCTCCTGACCAACCTCTGGCTCGGCTTCCCCTACATGTTCCTCGTCTGCACCGGTGCCCTCCAGGCGATCCCGGGCGACGTCAAGGAGGCCGCGAAGATCGACGGGGCCACCGGCTGGCGCACGGTGCGGTCGATCATCATGCCGCTCATGCTCGTCGCGGTCGGCCCGCTGCTACTCGCGTCGTTCGCGTTCAACTTCAACAACTTCACGCTGATCTTCCTCATGACCGAGGGCGGTCCGTTCGAGAACAACCAGACGTCGGTCGGGTCCACCGACCTGCTCATCACGTACGCCTACCGGCTGGCCATCGGCGGCACGACCCCGAACTTCGGGTACGCCTCGGCCATCTCGGTCTTCATCTTCATCATCGTCGCGGCGCTGTCCCTGCAGGGGTTCCGCAAGGCCGCATCCCTGGAGGAGGTCGCCTGATGTCCACCCACGCCGACACGCTGGCCCTGAAGACCACCCGCAGCAGGCCGCAGGCCCCGCCGAGTGGCCGGTCCGCCGGCAGCGGCACCGTCCTGCGCTACGTGGGCATCGCCGTCGCGCTCGTCTACGCCCTCTTCCCACTGGTGTTCATCCTGTCCTCCGCCTTCAACCCGTCGGGCACGCTGAGCACCACGTCGCTGATCCCCAAGGGGGCGAGCACGGTCAACTTCACCCAGCTGTTCGACCTGCGGCCCTACTGGTCCTGGTACAAGAACACGCTGGTCATCGCCGGCCTCGGCACCGTCATCGCGGTGTTCATCGGGGCGTTGGCGGCGTATGCGTTCTCGCGCCTGCGGTTCACCGGTCGCCGCCCGGGTCTCCTGGTGCTGCTCCTGGTCCAGATGTTCCCCGCGCTGCTGACCTTCGTGGCGCTGTTCCAGATCTTCAACGCCGTGGGCGACGTCATCCCCCAGGTCGGTCTCAACACGGCCGCCGGCCTGATCCTGGCCTACCTCGGCGGCGCGATGGGCGCCAACGTCTGGCTCCTCAAGGGGTACTTCGACACCGTGCCGCGCGAGATCGACGAGGCGGCCACGGTCGACGGCGCGAGCCACGCCCGCATCTTCTTCACCATGCACCTGCGCCTCATCACGCCGATCCTCATCACGGTCGGGATGATCCAGTTCGTCGGGCTCTTCAACGAGTTCCTGCTCGCGAGCGTCTTCCTCAAGGACGTCGACAACCAGACCCTCGCGGTCGGGCTGTGGTCGCTCAACCAGGCCGACAAGAACAAGTACTTCGGCCCGTTCTGCGCCGGGGCGCTGCTCGCCTCGGCCCCGATCGTGCTGCTGTACCTCTCGTTCCAGAAGCAGCTCATCGGCGGCATGACCGCCGGTTCCGTGAAGTGAGGTGGGCACCACCCACGACGGTCACGGCATGGACGGCATGGACGACCTCGTCGCCCTCGAGCCGACCCGCACGGAGCTCGGTGCTCCCCACCACGACGGCTCCGCGCTCTACGTCTCCGACCTGACCCCCCGGCTCGGCCGCACCGTCACCGTGTGGCTGCGGGTACCGGTGGAGCTGGACCTCAGCGACGTGCACGTGCGCACGGTGGTCGACGGCGAGCCGGCGTTCGTGTCGGCCACGGTCGACCGGCGCCGCACCGACGGCGCCGACACGTGGTGGCGCGCCCGGCTGCGCTGCCACAACCCGGTCACGTCCTACCGGTGGGTCCTCGTCGGCGGGCCGACCGGGTATGCGTGGGTGAACGGCACGGGCGTCCACCTGCGGGACGTCCCGGACGCGGGCGACTTCCGCCTCGTCGCCCATCCGGCCCCCCCGCCGGCCTGGGCGCGGGACGCCGTCGTCTACCAGGTGTTCCCTGACCGGTTCGCGCGGTCGGCGCGCGCCGTCCGCATGCGCCGCGGCGGACGCGGCATACCCGACTGGGCCGTGCCCGCCCGGTGGACCGACCCGGTGCACAACCTGCGGGGCGAGGACCTCGGGCGGCAGCTCTACGGCGGCGACCTCGACGGCGTCACGGACCACCTCGACCACGTCGCGCGGCTCGGCGCCGACGTCGTCTACCTGACCCCCTTCTTCCCGGGTCGCTCCAACCACCGCTACGACGCGGCGACGTTCGACGCCGTCGACCCGGTCCTCGGTGGCGACGAGGCGCTGCGGCGGCTGACGGGGGCGGCGCACGACCGGGGGCTGCGGGTGCTCGGCGACGTGACGACCAACCACACCGGCAGCAGCCACGAGTGGTTCCGCGCCGCGCAGGCCGACCCGGATTCCGCGGAGCGCGACTTCTACTACTGGACCTCCCGCGACGAGTACGTCGGCTGGCTCGGCGTGTCCTCCCTGCCCAAGCTCGACTACGACAGTGCCGAGCTCAAGCGGCGCCTCTTCGACGACCCGCACGGCGTGGTCCGGCGCTGGCTCGGCCCCGACGGGGGTCTGGACGGCTGGCGGGTCGACGTCGCCAACATGACCGGCCGCTACGGGGCGCAGGACCGTTACCACGAGGTGGCCGCACGAATGCGGGACGCCGTCGCGGACGCCCGACCCGACGGACTGTTGGTGGGCGAGCACGTGCACGACTACAGCCAGGACGTGCCGGGCGACGGGTGGCACGGGGTCATGAACTACGCCGGGTTCACCAAGCCGGTGTGGACCTGGCTCTGCGACGCCGACGACGCGCCCGACTTCCTCGGCACCCCGGTCGTCGTGCCGAGGCTCGGTGGGCGGGCGGTCGCCGACACGATGCGCGAGTTCGGCTCGCACATCTCGTGGCTGGCCCTCACCCACTCGTTCAACCTCGTCGGGTCCCACGACACGACGAGGATCCGCAGCCTGGTGGCCCGTGACCCTCGGCTCGTCGAGGTCGCCGCCGGGCTGCTCATGACGATGCCGTCGATCCCGATGGTCACCTACGGCGACGAGATCGGTATGGAGGGCCGCTTCGGTGAGGACGGCCGTCGCCCCATGCTGTGGGACGAGCGGCGTTGGGACGCTGCGATCTTCGCGGCATACCGTGACCTCATCGCGGCCCGGCGCTCCTCGGTCGCCCTGCGTCACGGGGGGTTGCGCTGGGTGCACGCCGAGGAGGACGCCCTCGTCTTCCTCCGCGAGGCGCCCGGGGAGACGGCGCTCGTGCACGTCGCGCGAGCCGCGCACGACCCGGTGCGCATCGAGACGCGCTGTTTGCCGGGCGTTGAGGCGGGTACCGCGGTATACGGCTCAGGCCCGATGGTCGCGCACGGTACCGTGACCCTCAGCGCGGTAGGCCCGTCGGTCACCGTCTTCCGATGGACGCCCACGCGGGTCCGGCGTCGGGGCGCCCCGAGCACGGCGAGCGCGCAGGGGAACCGATGAGGATGGGGGAGATGGCACGTCTGGCTGACATCGCCAAGCACGCAGAGGTGAGCGAGGCGACCGTCAGCCGGGTCCTCAACGGACGCCCGGGAGTAGCCGAGTCGACCCGCCAGCTGGTGCTGACCTCGCTCGACGTGCTCGGCTACGACCGGCCGAGCCGGCTGCGCCGCACGAGCGCCGGGCTCGTCGGTCTCATCGTCCCGGAGCTCACCAACCCGGTCTTCCCCGCCTTCGCCCAGGTGATCGAGAGCGCCCTCGTGCGCCACGGGTTCACGCCCGTGCTGTGCACGCAGACACCGGGCGGCGTGCACGAGGACGACTACGTGCAGATGCTCCTCGACCGGGGCGTCGCCGGCATCATCTACATCTCCGGGCAGCACGCCGACACCTCGACCGACCCGCGCCGCTACGTGCACCTCATCGACCGCGGGCTGCCGATCGTCCTCGTCAACGGCTTCATGGCGGGCGTCGACGCGCCCTTCATCTCGAACGACGACGAAGCGTCGATGGAGCTCTCCCTCAGCCACCTCGTGCATCTCGGCCACAGCCGGATCGGGTTGGCGCTGGGCCCGATCCGCTACGTGCCCGTCGTCCGCAAGACGGCCGGCTTCCGGCACTACATGGCCCAGCTGCTCGGCGAGCACGACGTCGACGACCTGATCCAGAACGAGATGTTCACCGTCGAGGGGGGCCACGCCGCGGCGCTCCGGCTCATCGAGCGCGGCTGCACGGCGATCGTCTGCGGCTCCGACCTCATGGCCCTCGGCGCGGTCCGGGCCGTCCGGTCGGTGGGGATGCGGGTGCCCGAGGACATCTCCGTGATCGGCTACGACGACTCGACCCTCATCGCCTTCACCGACCCGCCGCTGACGACGGTGCGCCAGCGGGTGCTCGACATGGGCGAGGCCACGGTGCGCGCACTGGTCGACGAGATCGCCGGCAACGAGCCGACCCGGTCGGAGTATGTCTTCCGGCCCGAGCTCGTTGTGCGCGGCTCGACCGGAGCCTGCCGCTCGCGCTAGGTCGACCTTCGGGGGGATGGTGGCTCTCCCGGACGTCGCCCTCTCCCGCGACCTCCCGCTACGTCTGCTCGTCGTCGCCGGACGTGGCCTGCTCGCGCAGGTCGCGGAGCTGGGCCAGGGTCTCGACGACGTCGCTGACCGACCCGACCCGGTAGGCGGCGTGGGTCTTCCCGCCACCGACCTTCACCGACACGTCACCGTCGTCGGGGTCGAGTGCCCTGAACGCATCCTCGTCGGTGACGTCGTCGCCGGAGTAGAAGATCGCGTCGGAGCCGACCATCTCGCCCAGGCGGGTGATGGCGGTGCCCTTGTCGGCGTGCGAGACCGAGAGCTCGACGACCGACTTGCCGTGCAGTGTGCGCACGTCGGCCCGCCCTTCGGCCAGGGCCAGGGCCTCCGTGAGCGCCGCCTCGGCGTCGTCGGCGGGCAGACCCCGGGTGTGCACAGCCACCGCGGCGCGCTTCCGCTCGAGCCGGGCCCCCGGGTGGCGCTCGATGAGCTCGGCCACCTGGGCCGTCAGCTCGTCGAGGAGGGCACGCTGGTCGTCGTCGAGCCGGCCCTGGGCCGCGACCTCAGGCCGCGTGGCCTCGGCGCCGTGGCTGCCGATGAGGGTGATCCGCTCGGCGGACCCCACCCCGGTCACCTCGCGCAGGCCCCGGACGTCGCGACCGGACGCCAGGGCGACATGGGTGTCGGGCAGCGCGGCCAGACCGCGGAGCGCCGCCATCGCGCCGGGGGCGGGAGCGGAGTCCTCGGGGTCGAGGGTGAACTCGGCCAGGGCCCCGTCGAAGTCGGTGGCGACGAGCAGCGTCGGGGCCTTCGCGGCCTCCTCCAGGGCGGACTGCAGGGCCGCCCCGGGCCCGGCGGCCGCGGGGTGCGTCTCGGTCTCGTCCTGGCCGTCGCTCGGGGGGGCCGTCTCGAACTGCGGGTCGTCGGTCACGCCCGGGCCTCCTTCCGGACCGGTCGCTCCGGGTGCTCGGGCGCCGCCGCCAGCGCCTCGAGGAACCGGCTGGCCCACCGGTTGACGTCGTGGTCGGACACCCGGCGCCGCAGCGAGCGCATGATCCGGGCCTTGTCGTGGGCCGGGGTGTTGATGGCCTTGAGGATCGTCTGCTTGAGGCCCTCGATGTCGTGCGGGTTGCAGATGAACGCCTGATGCAGCTCGTGGTAGGCCCCCGCGAACTCCGAGAGCACGAGCGCGCCCCCGAGGTCGTGGCGGCAGGTGACGTACTCCTTGGCGACGAGGTTCATGCCGTCGCGCAGTGGGGTGACGAGCATGACGTCGGCCGCAAGGAAGAGGGCCGCCATCTCCGCCTGCGGGTAGGCGTGGTGGAGGTAGTGCAGCGCGGTCGAGCCGATCGGCGCATACTCCCCGTTGATCCGCCCGGCGGTGAGCTCGACGTGCTGCCGCAGCTCGCGGTAGGCCTCCACCCGCTCCCGGCTCGGCGTGGCCACCTGCACGAAGGTGACGTCGGGCGGCGAGATCGCCTTGTCCTGCAACAGCTCCTCGTAGGCCTTGAGCCGGTGCCGGATGCCCTTGGTGTAGTCGAGGCGGTCGACCCCGAGCATGAGCACCCGGGGGTCGCCGAGCTGGTGCCGCAGCTCGGCCGCGCGGTCGACGACGGCCGGCGACATGGCGAGGGCCTCGAGGTTCTTGAAGTCGATGGAGATGGGGATGGCGCTCGCCCGGGTCGTGTGCGTCGACCCGTCGCGCGACGTCATCGTCACCGTGTCCTTGCGGGTCGTCACCTGCAGGAGGCGACGGCACGCGCGCACGAAGTTCTGGGCGTCGGCGACCCGCTGGAAGCCGAGGAAGTCGGCCCCCAGGAGCCCCTCGAGGATCGCGCGCCGCCACGGGATCTGGGCGAACAGCTCGACCGCGGGGAAGGGGATGTGGTTGAACCAGCCGATGCGCAGGTCCGGGCGCCGGTCGCGGACCATCCGCGGAAGGAGCTGCAGCTGGTAGTCCTGCACCCAGACCGTGGCCCCCTCCGAGGCGACCTCGCACACCGCGTCGGCGAACCGCTGGTTGACCTCGACGTAGGTGCGCCACCAGTCGCGGTGGAACGAGGGCGGCACGATGACGTCGTGGTAGACGGGCCACAGGGTGTCGTTGCTGAACCCCTCGTAGTACTCCTCGACCTCGACGCTCGACAGGCCCACGGGGCGCAGGTACATGCCCTCGTAGTCGAAGGGCTGCGTGTCGTGGCCGGTCTCGCCGTCCCAGCCCACCCAGGCGCCGCCACGGTCGCGCATGACGGCGTCCATGGCGGTCACGAGGCCGCCGGGGGAGCGCCGCCAGGAGACGGACCCGTCGGGGGCGGTGAGCCGGTCGACCGGCAGCCGGTTCGCCGCGATCACGAGGTCGTGTCGGCGTCGTGTGGAGGCCACCGCGCAGCCGCTCCCCTCTGGTCCGTCGGGCGTTCGAGTCCCCCCAGGGTATGGGGTCGAGCCGGGTGCGGCTCCCCGGGCCGAGGTCCCGGGAGGCGGCTCCGGCCCCGCCGCATACCCGGACGAAAAGGACCGCGGAGGAGTGCCTCGGGACTATGGCGCGCGGGGTCGCGGGGGTCTAGCGTTCGGGCATGAAGATCGCCGACGTGCTACGGAGCAAGGGCGACGGGGTCGTCTCGATCCACCCCGACGACACGGTGGCCGAGCTTCTCGCCCTACTCGAGGAGCGGGGCATCGGCGCGGTGGTCGTCAGCCGCGACGGCACCGACGTCGCCGGCATCGTCAGCGAGCGCGACGTGGTGCGGCACCTGCACCGCAGCGGCGCCGCCATCGTCGACGGCCCGGTCAGCGCCATCATGACGAGCGACGTCACGACGGCCGGCCGCGACGACGACCTCGAGGCCACGGCGCGGGTCATGACCGACCTGCGCATCCGGCACCTGCCGGTGGTCGTCGACGGCCGGCTGCACTCCATCGTCAGCATCGGCGACGTCGTGAAGTTCCGGATCGACTCCCTGCAGTCCGAGCGCGACCAGCTGGTGGGCTACATCCAGCAGTGACCCGCTCGGGGGCGGTCGTGACCACATCGTTGGCGACGAGCGCGTCGTCGACCGGGGCAGGACCGGGGTCGAGCGCTTACGGTGGGGGGCATGGCGCTCGACCACGGGGCCGCCCGCGCCGCACAGCCGGCGGGTGAGAAGTCGGGGACGCACGAGCGTCTCGGGCCGTACCGCCTCGTGTCCCGCCTCGGCGAGGGGGGCATGGGGGTCGTCCACCTCGGGCTGGACCGTCACGGCCGGGCCGTCGCCATCAAGGTGCTGCGCCCACACGTCGCCTACGACCCGGAGGCCCGCTGGCGCCTCGAGCGTGAGGTCGACACCCTGGCCCGCATCACGAGCGACCGGGTGGCCGCGGTCATCGACTCCGACATCGCGGGGGAGCGGCCCTACCTCGTGACCCGCTACGTGGCCGGGCCGTCCCTCGACGACGTGGTCCTCGACGAGGGTCCCCTCAGCCCGAAGGAGCTCGTCGACGTGGGCCGCGGGCTGGTCGAGGCCCTCGAGGCGATCCACGCGGTGGGGGTCGTGCACCGCGACCTCAAGCCCGGCAACGTGCTGCTCGAGGACGGCGAGCCGGTCGTCATCGACTTCGGCATCGCCCACATCGCCGACGACGTACGCCTCACCAGCAGCGGGCTGGTCATGGGCACCCCGGGCTACCTCTCGCCCGAGGTCATCGGCGGCTCTCCGGTGACCCAGGCCACTGACTGGTGGGGCTGGGCCGCGACGCTCGCGTATGCCGCCTCCGGCCGGCCCCCGTTCGGGCGGGGGCCCATGGACGTCGTGCTCGGCCGGGTGAGCCGCGGGGAGGCCGACCTCACCGGCGTCGACGCGCGGCTCGCCCCGCTCCTCGCCGCCGCGCTGGCGCCCGACCCGCGCCGCCGCCCACCCGCCCGGGAGGTCGTCGCTGCGCTCGAGCGGTATGCCGCGGGGTCGCCCGCCACCGTGCGGGTGCCGGAGGGCGCCCCCTCCGCACGAGCGACGTCCCCGACGACCGCCGCCCTCCCAGCCGAGCCGCGCGCGGCATACCCGCCGAGCGCCGTGCCCGTCGAGCCGCTCCGCGAACACGCGTGGGGAGCCCCGGCGCCCGCGCAGCCGGAGTGGCCGGCGCCGGACGGACGTCCCTACGGCGAGGCTGACGAGTCCGACAGCGAGACCGACGAGTCGGACTGGCAGGCCGCGTGGGACGCCGACCCCGACGAGCCCGACCCGCGGATCGGCCGGGCGCTGCGCACCGGCACGCTGCTCGCCCTCGGAGCCGCGCTCACCGCGACCGCCGCCACCTGGCCCGGTGTCGCCCTCGTCGTCGCCCTGCTGTGGAGCTGGGCCGCCCGCTTCAGCGACCGCTCGGTGACCGCGCTCATCCTGCGGCGCTACCGCTACGGCCGCCGCCGCGCCGACCTGCCGCTCGCCGTGGCGCTGAGCCCGTGGCACATCGTCACGGCGGCTCTGCTCACCGTCGTCGGGCTGCTCCTGCCCGGTCTCGTCGCCCTGTCGGCGGCGTTCTGCACGACCCTCGGTATCTCGGCGGCGACCTCGTCGTCCCTCGGCGGGGTCTCGGCTCCCGGCGCGGCGGCCGGGTTCGCCGCCGGCGCCCTCATCGCCTGGTGGGGTCCGGGCGGCGCGTCCCTGAGGCGCGGGTCCCGGTCGCTGGTGCGCGGGATGGCGCCTGCCGGACCCGCCACCAGCGTCCTCGTCGTCGCCCTCCTGGCCGCCGCCGTCGTCCTCGTCGGGCTCGCCGTGGCCCGGCACGGACAGCTCGTGTGGTGGCCGTTCCCGTGGACCGTGGGCTCCGCCTGAGCCGCAGGTCGGACGCCCACCGGCTCCCTGAGGTCGGCTGCGGCGGCCCGACGAGCGGGGCGGAACCCTACCCCGGGATCACGCACAGAACACGGATAGGTCACGAAAAGATCTCGGCGCGGCTTGGTTTTTGCCGCTGGATGACTTAGCGTCATCTCGTCGTCACGATCGGTCCCACTGACTCGGGGGTCCGGAACGCGGCGACATTCAGGTGAATACAGCACTACCCAACGTGTGTGTCCGCTGCGCTGAGCCTCGTCAGGCGGGCACGTTCCCGGATGGTCCGGGGCATGACGAGGATGGGGGACCCAACACCGGCCGTTTCGACGGCCTCGGGGCGAGAGCCGGTTCATCCGGCAGGGCACCTGACAGCCCGAACCCGACAGCTAACCCCGTATGCGCACGTCAGGAGAGGACAACTCCGTGCATTACTCCCCCAAGCACGCCACCCCCCGGTTGCGTTCCGTCAAGAAGCGTCTGGCGGGGGTCGGCATCGCCGGCGCCGCCACCATGGTCGGCGGTGTCGCGATGGCCAACGAGGCCCACGCGGCCACGAACTGGGACGCGATCGCCCAGTGCGAGTCCGGCGGCAACTGGTCCATCAACACCGGTAACGGCTTCTACGGTGGCCTGCAGTTCACGTCGTCGACGTGGGCCGCCTACGGCGGCACCGCCTACGCCAGCCAGGCCAACCTCGCCTCGCGCGACGCCCAGATCGCCGTCGCGGAGAAGGTCCTGGCGGGCCAGGGCATCGGCGCCTGGCCGGTCTGTGGCGCTCGCGCCGGCTCCACCTCGGCTCCCGTCGCCTCCGCTCCGGCCGCTGCGGCGCCGAGCACCTCGCGGTCCACCACCCGCACGGCACCCGCCCACGCCGAAGGCCACGACCAAGGCTCCGGCCAAGGCCACGACCAAGGCTCCGGCCAAGACCACCACGGCCCCCGCCGTGAGCGGCAACAAGGTCACCGTCAAGGCGGGCGACACCCTGAGCGAGCTCGCGGTGAAGTACCACGTCACGGGTGGCTGGCAGGCCCTGTTCGCGGCCAACACCGGCACCGTCAAGGACGCCAACCTGATCTTCGTCGGGCAGACGCTGAGCCTCCCGGCCTGACGTCCTTCGTCGCAGTCCAGAACGGCCCTCCGGCCTCGCCGGGGGGCCGTTCCGGCGTCCACGGGGCATCGGCGGGAGCACCTGCGCTCGCCCGGTGCCTGCGGGCACGGTTGACTGGGGCGCCGGACGACCCGGGCCCGCCACGCTGCTGCGGACGAGGCCGTCCGCCCGAGAGAAGGAGCACCACCGATGCGGCTCATGCGAGTAGGGGAGCGCGGTCGCGAGATGCCCGCGGTGTGGGTCGACGCGCATACGGTGCTCGACCTGAGCGAGCTGACCCCCGACATCGACGGCGCCTTCCTCGCCGGCGGGGGCATCGAGCGGGTGCGGCAGGCCGTCGACGCGGGTGAGCTGCCGACCCTGCGGCTGGGCGGCAGTATGCGCGTGGGTGCGCCGATCGCCCGCCCGCAGGCGGTGCTCTGCATCGGCATGAACTACGCGGCCCACGCGCGCGAGACGGGCGCCGAGCCGCCGGCCAACCCCGTTCTGTTCTACAAGGCGCCCAACACCGTCGTCGGCCCCGACGACGACATCGTCAAGCCGAAGGGCTCGACCCGGCTCGACTACGAGGTGGAGCTGGGGGTGGTCATCGGGCGGCAGGCGCGCTACCTCTCGTCGGTCGAGGAGGCCCGGGACTGCATCGCGGGCTACGTGCTGAGCCACGACGTCTCGGAGCGCGCCTTCCAGCTGGAGGTCAGCGGGGGGCAGTGGTCGAAGGGCAAGAGCGCCGAGTCGTTCAACCCCCTGGGGCCCTGGCTCGTCACGCCCGACGAGGTGCCGTCCATCGCCGCCGCGCCGATCCGCTCCCGGGTCAACGGCGAGCTCCGCCAGGACTCCACCACGGCCGACCTCGTCTTCGACGTGCCCACGCTGATCCACCATCTCTCGCAGTACACCGTGCTCGAGCCCGGTGACCTCGTGAACACCGGGACGCCACAGGGGGTGGCCATGTCGGGCCGCTTCCCCTACCTCGAGGTCGGCGACGTGGTGGAGCTGGAGATCGAGGGCCTGGGCCGGCAGCGGCAGCGCATCGTCGCGGCCGGCTGACCGGCCGGTACGCTGTCGCCCGGCTTCGCGGGCCCGGTGGCGGGCGGCGTGGGGTGCCGGCGTGGCGCAACTGGCAGCGCACCTGTCTTGTAAACAGGGGGTTGGGGGTTCGAGTCCCCCCGCCGGCTCGAAATCCATTGTCTAGCAACACGATCGCCGGTCAAGCAGAAGTGGGCGCACCTGATTCTGCACGACGGTGCTCCTCGCCTGCCGATGGGCTCATTGACCTGCAGAAACACGGCCGGCGTCCTGGAGAAAGTCGGTCACTCCTGCCGGTCGTGTCCAGATCGGTGGAGCGCCTTGCCGCACGTGGATGGCACGGACCTTGCGCCAGGGCGACCGTTGGTCTGCGACTGCCGGGCGCGTCGGCGGGGGCGATGCGGCTGGGTCAGCCCGCCGGCGGCGCTGGCGGGGCGTCGTTCGGTGCGAGGTAGGCACCGATCTTCGTGTACAGGAGGTTTGACGGGTTGGACGCAGTCTTGGGGTCCGCGAAGTATTCCGGCGTGCCGGTGTTGACCACGGCGATGGCGATCTTCTTGGACGGCAGGTAGGACTCGACCGAGTAGTAGCCGGTCAGGACGGGGTTCTGTTTGATCCAGCTGCCGTTCCGGACCACGCCGAGACCGAAGTTGTAGGCGACGGTCTGGGTGAAGCACTCCGGTGTGCACGCCGGCTCGGTCTTGCCGAAGCCGATCAGCTTCGGGTCGGTCATCGCGTGGTAGCTGGCGCTCGACAGCAGCTGGCCGGTCCCGATGGCGATCGCCGTCGTCACCATGTCGTCGATCGTCGTAACCTGGTTGGCGCCCATCGGCGTTCCCCACTGGGTGTTGAACGAGCTCTCCTCCTCATAGAACGGGAGGTTCGCCGGGATCTGGAAGTAGTCGCGGCGCTCGACGCTGTACGAGCGCAGGAACGGCGACGGCATGTCGGAGGTCTCGTTCTCGATGGTGTTGCGCAGCTTCAACGGCTTGAGGACCTTGTCCTGCAGCAGGGTCGCCAGCGGCTTCTGTCCGATCCGGGCCAGGGCCTCGCCGAGGATCATGAAGTTGGAGTGCGAGTAGCTCCAGTTCGCGCCCGGCGCGAACGGGCGCTTCGCCGGATCGACGACGTACGTGAGCCGCTCCTCGTAGGTCCAGCTGTGGAACGGGTCTGCGTAGTACGCAGCGCGCCATGCCGGGTCCTGTTCGAAGTCGGGGTAGCCGGCGGTCTGGTTGGCCAGCATCTGCAGCGTCACCTTGTCGGCGTCGGGCAGCTCCGGCATCCACCGGTCGATGGTGTCGGTGAGGTGGACCTTCCCCTCGTCGACGAACTGCATCAGCAGGTTGCCGATGTAGGCGAAGGCGACGGCACCGTTGCGGAAGTACATACCGGTCGTGGCGGGGACCCCCTCGATGCTCTCGCCGAACGCCTCCGTGAGCACGTCCTTGCCGTCGACGTTGACGCTGACGATGGCCGCTTTCATGTGCTGCTCGGCCATCGTCTGGCGCACCAGCTCCCGGATCGCGTTTGCCTGCACGGAGTCCTTGCGCGAGACGACGGTCCCCCCCTCGCCGACCTGCACACCGCAGGCCGCCGTCACGGCGACCACGAGGCCGAGCACCACTGCGCTGGCCCAGCTTCGGCGGGTGAGTGACATGTGAGCTCCTCAGCAGGGGGGCGTCGCCCCCATGGCGTGATGGGGCGGTGATGCTTCAGCGCACAGGTTCTCAGGCGAAGCGCCCACAGAGGCCCGAAACCCGGAAATGACCACTGGTGCGCGGGACCTGAGGCGAGCAGAGTGGGTCCCGCTTGACGTGGAGCCCAGCGGTGCCGTTCACGGGGCGGCCGCGGAGGCTTGCTGCGACGGCGGGCCCGTCCCCACGGGGTCGGTCGAGGCTATCTGGTAGTAGTAGCGCAGTGGTATCCGGCGGCCCGACGTGGTGAGGTGGCGACGTTTCAGGGCGTCGTGGGGTAGCTGGTACCGACTCGGCGAGGGAAGCCGTCGGGTGGTCGGTGCGTCGGCGGGGTCTTCGTGAGCCCATCGGTGGTGACGGTGCCGATGGCGGTGAGGTTCGGCGCGTGTCACCGAAAATCCTCGATTCGGCACGAGCGCTCATCGCCTGCTTGCGCGGGCATCACGTTGGGCGTAGTGCGCCGCGTGGGCAGGGAGGGCGTGAGGTCACCGCCCATGAGCCCCAAGACGGGCAGCACAGGCGTGCGGCGGGAGGGCAGGAGCAACCCGGAGTGCAGTCCTGGGTGGCCGGGCGTCTCGGGGGTTGGCCAGGACCGGCCAAGTGTGAACACTCCTATCGCACATGGATCGCACGGATCACCCGAACGGGGAGGGTGGGGTGGTGTTTTCGCAGGTCAGCCCGCCGAGACGGTGCGCGTGCACTCAGTCTTGTCAACAGGGGCTTGGGGGTTCGAGTCCCCGCCGGCTCTGGCCGCGGGCACGGCTGTCACGCCGCGCGCAGGGTGTGATGTCCCGGGAGCGTCACGATCGTGCCCGCACCCGGTGGCAAACATCCAGCATCCGGTCCTCTGGCTGTGAGTCTGCTGGATCCACCTCGGGTCGCGGCTCCCGGTCGTAAGGTCGTCGTCGTTTCGGGCCGATGACCGTCGGTCACCCCCAATCGGTGTGAGGTACGGCATGGAGCCTTCGATCGGTCAGCACACAGGGGCAGCCGGTGCACCGGGGGGCGCCGCGGGTCCAGAGATGAAGCGGTCTCTCGGCTCCTTCCAGGTGTTCGCGATCTCGTTCGCGTTCATCTCGGTGGCCGTCGGGATCTTCGCGACCTACGACGAGCTGCTCGTCACGGCGGGGCCCGTCGGCATCTGGCTGTGGGTCGTCGTCGGCGTCGGGCAGACGCTCGTGGCGCTCGTCGTGGCGCAGTTCGCCGCCCGGATCGCGCTGAGCGGATCCTCCTACCAGTGGGCGTCGAGGCTGGCCAACCCCAAGGTCGGCTGGATCTTCGGCTGGCTGACGTTCTGGTACCTCGCCGTCGCCGCGGTGGCCGTCGACAACGCTCTCGCGAGCCAGGCGCTCATGCCGCTGCTCGGGATGGACGCCGACGAGGACACCGCCCGGATCCTCACCGTCGTCATCCTTGTGCTGCAGGCGCTGCTCATCATCGCCTCGACCCGGCTGCTGGGCGTCTTCTCCTCGACCGCGGTCGCCCTCGAGCTGCTCATGGTCGTCGGCCTCGTGGTGGCCCTGGGGGTGGCCATCGCCGTCAACCACAGCGGCAACGTCTCCAACCTGTCGTCCCGCGGCCTGGCTGCGGGCGCGCCCGACTACTTCGCGGTCGGCGGGGGGCTCATGGCGGGCATGCTCATGGGCCTGACGACCCTCGTGGGCTTCGACTCGGCGGCCAACATGTCCGAGGAGGCCAAGGACCCCTTCCGGAGTGTGCCTCGAGCCATCGTCGGTTCCGTCGTCGCCGCGGCGGTGGCCGGCCTGCTGATGCTCGTCGCCCTGACCGTGGCGATCCGCGACGTCCCCGCCGTGAGCGCCAGCGCGTCGCCGGTCGCCGAGATCATCCGCGACCAGCTCGGCTCCACGCTGGAGCGGGTGCTGCTCATCGGCCTCGGTCTCGCGATGTTCGGTGCGGGCATGGTCACCATGGCCGCCTGCTCGCGGCAGGCCTTCGCGATGGCCCGGGACGGCCGCTTCCCGGTGAGCCCGCTGCTGCGCAAAGTGAGCCCTCGCACCCAGACGCCGATCTACGCCACGCTCCTGGTCCTCCTGGTCGGCATCGCGCTCATGGTCGCCCTTCCCGGGTCCGCGCTGCTCGAGCTGATCGTCGGCTCGACGATCCTGCCGGCCATGATCTACGGCGCGATCGTCGTGCTCTACCTCGTCGTGCGCAAGCGGCTGGAGCGCAAGGAGGGCGGGTTCAACCTCGGCCGCTTCGAGGTGCCGGTGGCGGTCGCGGCGCTGGTCTGGATCGCCGTCGCCCTCTTCGTGCTGATGACCCCCGCCGACGCGCTGGTCCCCAACCTCATCGTCCTCGGGCTCATCGTGCTCGGCGCCCTCTACTTCGGAAAGCTGCTGAGGTTCAACCGCGAGGTGCTGGAGGTGGAGCCGTCGGGCGGCGACGCCGTGCTGCTGGACGAGGAGCCGGTGTGACTCCGGGCGAGCCGGCGCACCAGGTCACCGGCCGCGAACTCACGGGCCGGGTCGTCCGCCCGGCCGACGCGGCCTACGAGCAGGCCCGCCGCGGCTGGAACCTGCTCCACGCCCATCGCCCCGCGGCCGTCGTGTATGCGCGGGACGCCGAGGACGTCGTGCAGGCCGTGGCGTGGGCGCGCGAACAGGGGATGCCGCTGCGCGTCCGCAGCGGCGGGCACTGTCTGGAGGGCTGGAACAGCGTCGACGACGGGCTCGTCGTCGACGTCAGCGAGCTCAAGGGCGTCGAGACCGACGCGGGGGCGGGCACCGTGACCGTCGGCGCCGGGCTCGACCAGCTCGAGGCCGTCACCGCGCTCGCGGCGGCGGGCGTCGCGGTGCCCACCGGCACGGAGGGCAGCGTCGGGCTGGTCGGAGCGACCCTCGGCGGGGGCTTCGGCCTGTTGACCCGGGCGTTCGGGATGGCCTGCGACCACCTCGTGGCGGCCGACGTCGTCGTCGCCTCGGGCGACGTCGGCGCCGAGCTGCTCACGGTCGATGTCGCGCAGCACCCCGACCTGCTGTGGGCGCTGCGGGGTGCGGGCAACGGCAGCTTCGGGGTGGTCACCTCGCTGACCTACCGGGTGCACCCCCTGACCGAGGCGATCCTCGTGACGGCCACGTGGCCGGGCCTCTCCGCGCTTGCCCCGCTCTTCGCCGCGTGGCAGTCGTCGGCCCCGCACACCGACGACCGCCTCACCAGCCAGCTCGAGATCCACCGCGAGGAGGTGGTCCTGTTCGCCGTCCTCGCCTCGGGCGATGGGGCCGATGCGCTCCGGCTCCTGGCACCGGTCCTCGGCGTCGGTGACCCGACGGTGGCGACGCGGCGCGCCCCCTGGGGCGAGGTCTACGCCGGTCTGCAGATCCCCCTTGAGGACGAGCCCGCGAGCTGGGTCTTCGCCTCGCAGCTCGTCTCCGCGCCGTTCCCGCCCGAGGCCGTCGAGGTGGTGGCCACGTTCATGGCGCAGGCGCCGACCCCCGAGTGCAACTACTTCACCAACGCGTTCGGCGGCGCGCTGCGGCGGGCCGAGCCGGAGGGGGGCGCGGCCTTCGCCCACCGCGACGCGCTGTTCTACGCCGAGCCCGGCGCCGGCTGGGGCGAGCGAGGCGGCATACCCGCCGCCGACGACCCGCTCACCCCCGTCTGCCGCGCATGGGTCGCGGACTTCGCCGCCGCCCTCGCCCCCTACGTCGACGGGGCCTACGTCAACGTGCCCAACGCCGGTATGCCGGACTGGGAGCGGGCCTACTGGGGCGACGGGGTCGACCGCTTGCGAGCGGTCAAGGCCGCCTACGACCCGCACGATGTGTTCTCCTACGAGCAGAGCGTCCGGGGGGAGCCCCGGACCGCCTGAGCCCGCCCGGGTTGGCCGTGCGCGCGGCCCCGCGCCGGGTTAGCGTCGTCGAGCAAGCACCATCATCGAGCTCGAGGAGTCATACCGTGTCGGTCGACAGCCGCGTCAGCAAGGATCTCGTGGAGACCCTCCAGGACGGACGAAAGGGGTTCGCGGACGCCGCCGAGCGGCTCACCGACTCCGACCACGCCGCGTGGGCGACCACACTGCGTCGCCTCTCCGACCAGCGCGCGCAGTTCGCTACCGAGCTCGAGCAGCTCGGCGCGGCCTACGGCGACGACGTCGACAACGACGGGTCGGTCGCGGCCAAGGCGCACCGGGGTTGGATGGCCCTCAAGGACGCGCTCACCGGTGACAAGGCCGACGGCGTGCTCGACGCGTGCGTCTCCGGCGAGGACCACGCCGTCTCGGAGTACGAGGACGCGCTCGGCAAGGACCTCTCCGAGGGCCTGCGCACCGTCGTGCAGCGTCAGCTGGGCGAGATCCAGTCCGCCCGCGCCGAGCTCAAGGGTCTGCAGCACGCGACCGACTGACCCGGCCTCGGCCCGCACCACCTCGACCCGGACACCGAACGCGATGTCCGGGTCGAGTCGTCTACGGAGGGTTGCGGGAGCTCAGAGCAGCCGGCGCATGGCCGTCGTGGCCCCCTGCAGGTATGCCGTGACGACCTCCCGATGCTCGGGGGTCAGCTGGGCGTCCATCCGCTGGAGGGCCGAGAACATCGGCACGAGGTAGCCGAGCACCTCCTCGCGGCCGCTGTCGGAGATCGTGACGACGGTGCGCCGTCCGTCGCGCTCGTGCGGCCGCCGGGTGGCGTGCCCGCGCGCGACGAGCCGGTCGACGACGCCGGACGAGGCGGCCGACGTCACCCCGAGGATGCGGGCCAGCTCGACCGGCCCGAGCGGCTCGCGCATGAGGTGCTCCAGCGCGGTGAACTCGTGCTGGGACAGGGCTGCTCGCGCCGCGACCGCCGTGGGCACCTTGGCGGCCGTCGTCGTCAGCTCGCGGAGGGCGAGCAGGGAGTCGGACTGCTCCCACGACTCCACGAACGCCGACGCCGATGTCGGTGCCGATGCCGATGCCGAGGGCACGGCCTGGGGCCCAGCAGAGGGCGTTGCCGACGGCCTGGTGGTGGAGGTACGATCGCTAGGCAAGTTAGCAACCTTCTAAGGTAGTTACCGAGTGACCAGACTACGCCCGGTCACCTGTCGAGCGAGGACAATCATGCATACGCTGCCCGACCGCCTCCTGCGCCCGCGCCTCGCCTGGGTCGTCGCCCTCCTGGGCTTCCTCCTCGCCGGGGCGGTCATCGGGGGCTGGGGCGAGGCCGCCTCGACCCCCAGCTCGACCGCGACGCTCGCGGCGGGCGCCGACTCCACCCGGGTCGTCGAGCTGCGGTCGCGCCTGCCCCAGGGCGGCGGCTCGAGCGCCATCGCCGTCTTCAGCGCCGACCAGGGCACGCTCGCCGGGACGAACCTCACGGCGCTCTGCCAGGCGTTCGGGACGGAGCTCGCCAAGGCCGGGTCCGCCGGGTCCGCCGGGTCCGTCGGGTCCGGGTCCGCCGGGTCCGCCGGGTCGGCCGGCTCGGGGGGCGCGGGCGCGAGCGCGTCCGGGGGCACCCTGGCCTGTCCGGTGGGGAGTGCGGGGCCCGTCCCACTCATCCTCAGCAGCGACCACACGGCCGCGATCGGGGTGGTCCCGGTGGCGGCGACCGGCAACAGCGAGGTGTCGGCCGCGGTGACGACCCTGCGCTCCGACCTCCGGGGCGCCGTCCCCGCCGGGGTGTCCGTGCAGGTGACCGGCCCGGCGGCGATCCAGACCGACCTCGGCGCGGTCTTCAACGGCGCCAACACCCGCTTGCTCCTCGCCACGGCCAGCGTCGTGGCCCTGCTCCTGCTCGTCACCTACCGCAGCCCTGTGCTCTGGGTCGTGCCCCTCGTCGTCGTCGGGCTCGCCGACCGCGCTGCCGCGGTCCTCGCCACCCACGTCATGGCGGCCACCGGCGTGCAGTGGGACGAGTCGACGATCGGCATCCTGTCGGTGCTCGTCTTCGGCGCCGGCACCGACTACGCGCTCCTGCTGATCTCCCGGTACCGCGACGAGCTGAAGGGCACGAGCAGCCGGTATGCCGCCATGGCCCGGGCCCTGCGCTACGCCGGCGAGGCCGTGCTCGCCAGCGCCACGACCGTGGTCCTCGGCCTGCTCACCCTGCTGCTCTCGGTCGTGCCCACGACCCGCGGTCTCGGGCTCGCCTGTGCCGTGGGCGTCGTCGTGGCCATGGTCTTCGCCCTCGTCGTCCTGCCGACCACCCTCGTGCTCTTCGGCCGGTGGGTCTTCTGGCCGCTCGTGCCCCGTGAGGGTCAGACGGCGCTCGTCGACTCGGACCACTCGGTCTGGCACCGGATCGGACGGCGGGTGTCGGCCCGCCCGGTCGCGTTCGTCGTCGGCGGCCTGGCCCTGCTCGCCCTCCTCGGCGTCGGACTGACGCAGGTGCAGACGGGTCTGCCGACGAGCGAGCAGTTCCTGCAGAAGCCGGAGGCCATCGCCGCCGCCGACCGCATCGCCCAGTCCTTCCCGGCGGGCAGCGCCGACCCGACCGTCGTCGTCACCCCGGCGGGGAGCGCCCAGCAGGTCGTCGACCGGGCGACCCGGGTGCCGGGTGTCGCGTCCGCGACGGCGGGCCGCACCGGCGACGGCCTCACCGAGGTCGACGTCGTCCTCACGGGGACCGCCGGGTCGCCAGACGCCCAGCGCACGGTGACGGCCCTGCGCGACGGGCTCACCGGCATACCGCAGACGTATGTCGGTGGCAGCGAGGCACAGGCCGTCGACAGTGCGACCGGCGCCGCACGCGACCGGCTCGTCGTCTTCCCGCTCATCCTCGGGCTGGTACTCGTCGCGCTGCTCGTGCTGCTGCGTTCGGTGGTCGCGCCGCTCATCCTCGTGGCGACGGTCGTCGGCACCTACCTGGCCGCGATGGGCGTCTCGTGGTGGATCTTCACCGGGGTCTTCGGGTTCACCGCGATGGCCGACACCGTGCCGCTCTTCGCGTTCCTCTTCCTCGTCGCCCTCGGCGTGGACTACAACATCTTCCTCGTCAGCCGGGCGCGGGAGGAGGGCGGCACCCACGGTTCGCGCGAGGGCATGCTGCGCGCCCTGACGGCCACGGGCGGGGTCATCACGAGCGCGGGAATCCTGCTCGCCGCGGTGTTCGCGGTGCTGGGCGTGCTGCCGCTCGTCGTGCTCGCCCAGATCGGCATCGTCATCTGCGTCGGCGTGCTGCTCGACACCCTGCTCGTGCGCACGGTGCTGGTGCCCGCGCTGGCCATCCTGCTCGGCGACCACTTCTGGTGGCCGCGCCGCAGCCCGGCGGCGGGCCCCCCGGCCCCGCCGGTGGGGTCGGGGTACCCGGTCGAGCCGGTGGACCCGGTGGACCCGGGGGTCCGGATGCCGTCGAGCCGCTGACGCTTCAGCGCCCGGGCTGGACCGCGCCGGTCCGGACGGCAGAGGTCCCGCTCGAGGGCGAGGGCGAGGGCGAGGGCGAGGTGGAGGGTGCGGGGTCGATCGTCGTCCGGTCGATGAGGGCGTCGACCACCTCCGCGGGCACGTCCCGGTGCTCGGCCAGGAGGGCGTCCTCGTGCTGGCGCACCTCGACCCGGGCCGCCTGCCAGGCCGACCAGTGACCCGACACGAGGGCCCAGAGCGACAGGGCGGAGACGTAGACGACCGAGTTGAGCCAGCCCTGCCACATCGACACCGGGATCATGACGATCCAGAAGACGGCCAGCCAGCCGTTGACGCGTCGCATGAAGACCGGGTCGCCCTGGACCGAGGCCCAGAGGGTCTTGATGACGTTCATGGTGCGACCTTTCCGTCGGGGAGCCGGGGGGGAGGAGGGGCCTCGCCCGCGCCGGTCCTCCCAGGCAACCACCCTTGGGGTGGTGCTGGTACACCCCTAGGGGGGTTATCGTCGCGGTATGCCGACCTCGCAGCCCCCCGTCACGGTCGCCCTCGTCGACGACTACGACGTCGTGCTGTCCGGGCTGGCCCACATGCTCGAGCCCTATGCGGACCGCGTACGCGTCGTCGAGCTGGACGCCAACGAACCGGTGCAGGCCGACGTGGACATCGCGCTCTACGACACGTTCGCCCAGCCGGAGTCCGACCACGACGAGGTCGCCGTGCTCGTGAAGAGCGAGCGGGCCCGGCGGGTCGTCGTCTACACCTGGACCTTCCACCCCGACCTCATCGACGCGGCTCACGGGCTCGGTGTCCACGGCTACCTCTCCAAGGCGCTCCCCGCCCGCGACCTCGTCTCGGCGCTCGAGGCCGTCAACGCGGGGGAGGTGGTCGTCAGCCCGCCCCCCACTCGGGCCCGCCCGCCGTCGGGGCAGGACTGGCCCGGCCGTAGCGAGCAGCTGACCGACCGGGAGTCGGAGATCCTCGCCCTCATCACCCAGGGCCGCAGCAACGCCGAGGTCGCGGCGACCACGTATCTCAGCCCCAACACGGTGAAGTCCTACATCCGCGCCGTCTACCGCAAGATCGGTGTCGCCAGCCGGACCCAGGCCGTCCTGTGGGGGGTGCACCACGGCTTCCTGCCCGACCACAACCGCCTCGACCAGTGGCGCCCCTCCGCCTAGCCGCAGCCGTCGAATGCGGGCCGCCCGCGCTGACGGATGGGAACGGTGGCCCAGCCTGAGCGGACACGCCGACGATGCTCAGGGTGGACCCAGCCAGACATGGGCATGCTTGGGCCCGTGCCGCGCCCCGACCGACCCGTGGGCCGCCGAGCTGTCCTCACCGCCGGGATCATCGCGGTGGGTGGCGGGCTGGCGGCGTGCTCCGACACACCCGCGCCGTCGGCCGGGGGGACGGCGGCCTCCGCCTCGACGCCTCCGGGCTCGGTGAGCCCGTCGACAGGCTCGGGGCCGACCTCCGGGTCGACCTCCGCCACCGCCACAGCGGGGTCGGCGCCGTCCGCGACCTCGACCACCGCGCCGCCCGCCGTGCTCACGACGCCGGGGCCCGACCTGCGGACCGGCCCCACGGCATCCCCCGCCGTGGCCTTGACCTTCCACGGCGCCGGCGACCTGGCGCTTACCGCGGCGGTGCTGGACATCGCGCGGGGAGCGGGCGCGCACCTCACCGTCTTCGCCGTGGGCCAGTGGCTTTCGGCGAACCCCTCCGTCGGTCGTGACATCGTCGCGGCCGGGCACGACCTCGGGAACCACACCTGGAGCCATCAAGCAATGACGACGTTGGACGCCGCGACCGCGCGGAGCGAGATCAGCCAGGGAGCAGGGGCGGTGGCCGCTGCGGTCGGCCAGGCCGGCCTGCTCTTCCGGCCCTCCGGCACCCCCACGAGCACGGCCACGATCCGCACCGCCGCCGCGGCGTCGGGCTACCAGCGGTGCATCTCCTACGATGTCGACCCGCTCGACTACGAGGACCCCGGCGCCACGCTCGTGCGCACCCGCACCCTGGCGGCGGTCAAGGCGGGCTCGATCGTCAGCCTGCACCTCGGCCACCAGGGCACCGTCGACGCCCTGCCCGGCATCCTCCAGGGCCTCGCGGCCAAGGGGCTGCAGGCCGTCACCGTCACCCGGCTCCTCGCTGGTGCGGCATGAGCCGCCCGCGCGGCCTGGTGGCCGTCGTCGCCGGGGTGCTCGCCTGCGCCGCGGCCCTGGCCGGCTGCGCCGACTCGAGCAGCCCGGCCGCCTCCGGTGCCGGCGCCTCAGCGGCCACATCGTCGTCCGGCTCCTCGGGAGCGAGCGGCGCGACGGGGTCTGGCAGCGGGTCGACCACGGCCACACCGGGTTCGGCGGAGACGAGCGCCCTGCCGTATGCCGGGACCGGCCCGGACGCGGTGCAGGGCGCGGCCCTGCAGGCCAAGTCCCTCGTCTACGTGCCCGAGCAGCTCTCGGGGAGCATGCAGGTCATCGACCCGGCGACCCTGTCGGTCATCGGCACCTACCCCGTGGCCCGCTCGCCCGAGCACGTCGTACCGAGCCACGACCTCAAGACGCTGTGGGTCAACAGCGACGCCGGTAACACGCTCACCTCGATCGACCCGACGACGGGCAAGATCAGTGGCACCGTGCCGGTCGACGACCCGTACAACCTCTACTTCACGCCCGACGGCAGCTACGCCCTCGTCATGGCCGAGGCCCGGCGGCGCATCGACGTGCGCGACCCGCAGAGCATGAAGCTCATCCGCTCCACCCCGGTGCCCTGCGTCGGCCTCAACCACGCGGACTTCACCGCCGACCTCAAGACGCTGCTCGTCAGCTGCGAGTTCAGCGGCCAGCTCGTCGTCCTCGACGCCGGCGCCAACGCCGTGCAGTCGGTCATCGACCTCAACGTCATCCAGACACCGGGCGCCACGTCGCCGGCCCAGGCGATGTCGATGGGCGGCCCGAAGGCGCGGCTCTCCCAGGGCGCGTCGTCGATGCCGCAGGACGTGCGGCTCTCGCCCGACGGCAAGAGCTTCCTCGTGGCCGACATGCTGCGCAACGGCGTCTGGGTCATCGACGCGGCGACGATGAAGCAGACCGGGTTCATCCAGACGGGGATGGGCGCCCACGCGGTCTACCCGTCGCGCGACGCCAAGAGCGTCTACATCAGCAACCGTGACGAGGGCACGGTCACCGTGCTCGACGGCACGACCCTCAAGGCGTCGGCCACGTGGACCCTGCCGAAGGGGGCGTCGCCCGACATGGGCGGCGTGACCGTCGACGGCTCGCAGCTGTGGCTGTCGGGCCGCTACAGCTCAGCGGTCTACGTCATCGACACCAAGACGGGCCAGACCATCAAGACGATCCCGGTCAAGGCCGGCCCGCACGGGCTGCTGGTATGGCCCCAGCCAGGTCGGATCTCGCTGGGGCACACCGGCAACATGCGCTGACCGCGCTGACGGCGCTGACGGCGCGGGGTCGCGCTGGGGTCGAGGCGGGTCGCCGGCTCCTTCTCAGAAGCCGGGGAAGGCCCGCCGCAGGGTGGCCAGGGTGGCGTCGTCGGCCAGCGGAGCCGGGGTATGCGCGGGGTCGAGCCGACCGAACACGAGCCGCAGGAACGCCTCGGCGGGCAGGGTCACGTCGGCCGCGCCATCCGCACTGCCAGCACCGTCCGCAGCGGACGGGCCGGACGGGGCCGCCACCCTGACCGCGGGCTGGAGCTCGAGGTGGAAGCGACGGTCCGGAGCGGTGGTCTCGACGACCACCGGTGCGGCTCCGTCCACCGGCTGGCCCACCCGGGCCAGCCGCTGGTCGATCCCGTCGACGAGCAGGTCGACGGCGTCGGCGGACACCGTGGCCGCGGGGTCGAGCGCCACGGCGACGTCCCAGGTGTGCACGGCGTGCTCGCCCAGACGCAGGGCCGCGAAGCCGGCGAGGTCCTGGTCGGACCCGAAGAGCGGCACCCGGAAGGCGGACCGCTCATCGTCGCTGAGCCCCTCCAGCCGCTGCACGAAGGCCTCGTTGCGCTCGACGCTCTCGCGCACCTGGTCGGCCGGGGCCATGGCGTTCCACCGGTCCCAGATGGGCGGGAACGAGTCGTTGCCCGGGGTGGGAGCGCCGGTGAGGCCCGCCTCGAGGAACGGCTCGAAGATCTCGGCCTGGCTCCCGAGGTGGGACGCCACGTCGGCGATGGTCCACTCGTCGTCGTAGGACGGACCGGTGACCTCGTCCGTGCTCAGGCCACCGACGAGCCCTGCGAAGCGGTCGTGCGAGGTGCGGAGGGCAGCGATCCAGCGGGCGTCATCGGTCATGCCGTCTCAACCCCGCCGACGCCGTCACCCATTCCCGCCGCTCAGGCGAGCACGGATGCCACGACCAGAGCCGCGGCAAGGGCCACCTCGACCGTGGCGCCGAGCACATCGCCCGTGACACCGCCGAGGCGGCGCAGCGCGACGGCGAGGACCCACCCCGCGCCCAGGGTGGCCGCGACGACGACGAGCGGACCGGCATACCAGCGCGTGTCGGCGAGCACCGGGACGGCCACGGACAGCCCGAGCGCCAGACACGTGGCGGCGGCGACGGCGAGGGTGGAGACCGACCCGGCGACCGTGGCCCCGAGGCCCGTGGGTCGCGCTGCTGGGAGACGACGCCAGCAGCCCCAGGCGAGTACGTAGCGGCTGGCCGGTAGGGCGACGACGGCGAGCACCACCCCGTGCCGGGTCGGCAGCAGCGCCGCGAGTGCGGACACCTGCAGCAGGAGGACGAGGAGCAGAGCGGCCACCCCGGCGGGGCCGACGTCTCCGCGACGCATCACCTCGAGGGCGCGCTCCCGGTCGAAGCCGGCCGCCAGCCCGTCGACGGTGTCGGCCAGGCCGTCGAGGTGGAGGCCGCGGGACCAGAGGGCCGTCAGTCCGACGAGGAGGATGGCCGCCACGAGGGCCGGCATGGCCCCGGCCGTCACAGCCAGGTGGGCGAGCACGGCGACGACCGCGAGGGGGAGCGCCGTCAGCGGGGCCAGCAGGATCGCGGCGGCGGCGGTGCGCCGGTCGACCCGCCTGGGTGGTCGGGTCGGCGCGGTCGTGAGCGTGCCGACGGCCAGCCGTAGGGCGTCCCTCACCGCACCACCGGGGCGTCGCTGAGGTCGAGCACCCGCCCCACGACGACGAGGTGGACCCGGTCCGCGGCGGCGGCCACGCGGGCGTTGAGCCGGCCGAGCTCGTCCTGGAACCACCGGCCCGAGGGGGTGGTCGGAACCGGTGCCAGGCCGACCTCGTTGGTGACGACGACGACCCGCGCGGAGGACGCGGCGAACGCGTCGCACAGGACGTCGGTGGCCGCCTCGGCGAGCCGGCTCGCAGCCGGGAGGTCGTCCCACAGGCCGGCCTCGTCCACCAGCCCGGTGAGCCAGGTGCCGAGACAGTCGACGACGACGGACCCCCGCGCACCGAGCACGACCCCCGCGACGTCGATGGTCTCGAGCACGCTCCACCCCGACGGGCGGCGCTCGCGGTGCGTCGTGATCCGGGTCGACCACTCGGCGTCGGACCCGTCGTCGACCGGCCCCGTGGCCACGTAGGTCACGTCGGCGTCGTCGGCGACGAGCGCCTCGGCGTGCCGGCTCTTGCCGCTGCGCGACCCGCCGGTCACGAGCGTCAGGGCCATGCACCCCAGCCTGCCACGATGGGCCCGTGGACCTCGAGAGTGCCGTGCAGGCCATCGCTCCCCTCGACGCCGATGCCGCCCGCGCGGCCGACGCCCGCCAGGCCCGGCTCACCAAGCCGCTGGGGTCGATGGGCCGGCTCGAGGCGCTCGGCGCCCAGCTGGCCGGCATCGCGGGGGTATGCCCGCCGCCGGTCCCCGAGCCGGTGGCGGTCGCGGTGTTCGCGGGTGACCACGGGGTGCACGCCCAGGGCGTCACCCCGTGGCCGCAGGAGGTCACCGTGCAGATGGTGGCCAACATCTGTGCCGGCGGGGCCGTCGTCAACGCGCTCGCCCGGCAGGTGGGGGCCGATGTCGTCGTCGTCGACGTCGGGGTGGCCGGGGATCCGCCGCCGCACCCCAGCCTCACGACCAGCAAGTCCCGCCGGGGGACCGCCGACCTCAGTGCGGGGCCGGCCATGACGGCGCCGGAGTGCGCGGCCGCCGTGCAGGTGGGCCTCGACACGGCGTCGCGGCTCGTTGACGAGGGCTACCGGCTGCTCGTCACCGGCGACCTCGGCCTCGCCAACACCACCCCGTCGGCCGCCGTCATCGCGGCGCTGACCGGGCGAGCCGCGGTCGACGTCACCGGCCGGGGCGCGGGGGCCGACGACCCGACCCTCGAGCGCAAGCGGCAGGTCGTCGACGGGGCCGTGGGCCGGTTCGGGGTGCCGGCCGAGGAGCGCGACGGGCTCGAGGTGCTCGCCGAGGTGGGCGGGTTCGAGCACGCGGCGTTGGCCGGGTTCATCCTCGGCGCGGCCGCCCTCCGGGTGCCGGTCGTCCTCGACGGCGTCATCGCCTGCGCCGCGGCGCTCGCGGCCGCCCGGATCCAGCCGCTCGTCCTCGAGCACGTCATAGCCGGACACCGGTCCCAGGAGCCGGGCGCCACCGTGGCCCTGACCGCCATGGGCCTGGAGCCGCTCGTCGACCTCGGCCTCCGGCTCGGCGAGGGCTCGGGCGCCGTGCTCGCGGTGCCGATGGTGCAGGCCGCCGCGCGGCTGCTCCGTGAGGTGGCCACCTTCGACTCGGCCGGCGTCTCCGAAGGCTGATCCCCCGGCATAGCCCGGGGTGAGGTCGCAGGTCGAGTCGCGACCGCTGCTGGGTCCACGACACCGGGCGCGACACCACCTGCGACGCGACCCGTCACGTGGGTAAGCCGGCGCTGGGGCGAGTGCCGGCGCGCTGGCCTACCCGGTCGGATACCCACCTGTGTCGTCAGGACGACGTCACCGGGTATCCGACCGGGCACCCGACCACCGGCTGGCGGTCGGACGGCCTCCGCTCAGGGGGCGTTGACCGCCGCCACGAGATCGGGGAGCAGGGCTGCCGCGTTGGGGGTGCCGAGCCCGGTGATGGGGTCCCAACCCGTCGTCGCCGGATACCCCGGAACAGTGGGATCGGCGGTGTTGTTGCCGACCGTGACATCGAAGAACGCGAGAGTGCCGACGAGGCGGCGACGAACCGAGATCTTCATGCTGCTGCCAGGTGACGAGAGACCGAACGGGACAAACCAGGGATAGTCCTCGGCCGTCGACCGCGATAGACCTCACGGACATCTCTGGGCGAACTCCCAGCGCCGCGCGCCCGGTCCCGTCAGCCGGCCGCTGGTGCGGTGTCCTTCACCCACATCCCGGTCAGCCCGCGGAAGTGCGCCATGAACCGCTCACGCTCGTGCTCGGGGTAGGTCGCGTCGACGGTCTCGCGCAGGATCCGGTCGAAGTCGGGCCCCGACACCCAGTCGTGGACCTGCTCGGGCAGGTGCGGCAGGTTCTCCTCGCACCACTGCCAGTAGCGGTCGGTGCTGAAGTGCTCGTTGGCGAGTGCCAGGTAGGCGGCGATCTTCGCGTCGTAGCTGAGGCTCGGGTCGTCGGCGACGGCGAAGTAGCGGTCGGTATGCAGGTCGACGCTCGTGGAGCGGCCGGTCACCATGGAGAACACCGACCAGCGCACGAGCGCCGTGATGGCCCAGGGGAAGTAGTAGTGCAGGGAGGTCACGGCGACGTCGGGGCACGCGTTGGCGTAGTCGATGGGGTAGACCTCGTCGCCGGTCACGAGCATCTCCGCGGAGTTGAACTCCCACCCGAAGAACGCGTTGATGATCTTGCTGATCGCCGCGCACTCGGCGCCTGCCTTCGGCGAGAGGAAGTCGTGCGACACGGCATACCGGTCGTGCATGGGCTGCTCGGGGCGAAAGTCCATGACCATCGTCTCGGGCCCGATCGACAGAGCCCGTGCGAACTTCTCGTAGTCGACCGTGGCCTGCAGGTGCATGAGCATCTCGCCCGACGCGTCGTAGGCCGCGTGCAGGTCGTCCTGGTTCTCGATGCGCGACACGCCCCGCCAGCCGCCGCCGTCGAACGGCTTCATGTAGAGCGGGTACCCGAGGTCGGCCGCGATGGCGTCGAGGTCGAACGCCTGGTTGTACTTCGCCGACGTGTAGGGCCAGCGGGGGTTGTCGAGGGGGTTCTTGTAGGGGACGAGCACCGTGCGCGGGATCTTCAGGCCGAGCCGCACCATCGCGCAGTAGGCCGAGTGCTTCTCCATGGACTGGAAGGTGAACGGGCTGTTGAGCAGGTAGGTGCCGTTCATCAGCGCGGCCTTCTTGAGCCACTCACGCGGGTGGTAGTACCAGTAGGCGAGCCGGTCGATGACGAGACCCGCCCGCACCGGGTCGGTCAGCTCGAACGGCTCGATGGTGAGCCGCTCGGACGTGACCTCGTGCACCGTGCCGGAGCCGTCGGTGATGGGGCCGACGCGCCGCAGGATCGCCTCGAACGCCTGGGGCCAGTCCTCCTCGGCACCGAGGAGGAGCCCGACGAGGTGGCGGGAACGGTCGGGCACAGAACCTCCAGGAGCGGGCAGCGGGGCGGTCACGACCGTAGCGGCCCCGGCTGCCTGCGCACCAGCACGCGGACTGTTTACCCGGCCGACGCGTGTCGTTCACGCGGAGGGTCACTCGGGGCGGGTAGAACAGACCCAGCAGCACCCGAGACCTTGAGACAAGGTGAGACCCGGCCAAGTATGAGTTGGCCGGGTCTCGGTGTGTTCGGCGCTGACGACGTCCGAACGCCGGCTGGCCCGCCAGCCCACCCATGTCGTCCCGTGGGTCGTGCAGATCGCTCCGCACGGATGGGCCTCGATTGCCGTCCGACTCGCTCTCCCTTGCGGAAGGGCGTAGGAGATGTGTACGCCCCTTCAGGTTCCCCCCGCAAGAGCCGAATCGCGATTGGAGGCAACAATTTTCGGGGGCAGCGGCGTGTCGGCGTGACACGCCCGGACCGGTGTGACGCACGTGACGAACGAGGTCCGACCTGTGGGGCCGCCCCCCTGCCGGACGGCCCGCCCGTTCGCCATGATGGGGCGATGGAGACCGTCTACGACGCGGCGGGCGGCGCCGCTGGGTTGCGCCGGCTCGCCGCGGCCTGGCACGAGCGGGTCCTCGCCGACGCGGTGGTGAGCCACGCCTTCAGCCACGGGTTCCGGCCCGACCACACCGAGCGGCTCGCGGCCTACTGGGAGGAGGCGCTGGGCGGACCGGCGACCTACACGCAGCGGTTCGGTGACGAGTCCTTCGTCGTACGGCTGCACAGCGGCAACGGCCCCCATGAGGAGATGGACCGGCGGGCCGTCGCCTGCTTCGACGAGGCGCTGACCGATGTCGGGTTGACGGAGGAGTCGCTGCGATCGGTGCTGTACGCCTACTTCGCCTGGGCCACCACGACGACGATGGCGGCCTACCACGGCTCGGCCGACCGCGTCCCGGACGGGCTGCGCATACCCCACTGGTCGTGGGACGGTGCCCGTGCCTGACGCGGGCGAACGCCGGTCCTGGACGCGCGCCGACTTCCCCGTGCTGCTCGCGATGCCCACCCGCTGGGCCGACAACGACATGTTCGGCCACCTCAACAACGCGGTCTACTACGAGCTGTTCGACACGGCGATCAACGGGTGGCTGGCCACGGAGGGCGGGGTCGACGCCACCACGACACCCGAGCTCGGCGTCGTCGCGGAGTCCGGCTGCACCTTCTACCGCGAGGTCGGGTTCCCCGAGCCGGTGACGGTCGGTCTGCGGGTGGAGCGCCTCGGGCGCAGCAGCGTCACGTATGCGTTGGGCGTCTTCGCGGGCGGTCCCCAGGACCGGCAGGACTCGAACGACGCGTCCGTCGCCGCCGTCGGGCACTGGGTGCACGTCTACGTCGACCGCACGTCCCGGCGCGCGACCCCGATGCCCGCTGCGGTGCGAACGGCGTTGCAGGGCATCATGGCCACCGACGTCCTCGACGTACAGGAGGGATGAAGCCATGCGGATCCGTGGAGCGGTGCTGGAGGAGATCGGCCGGGCTCGGCCCTACCGGGACAGCGCGCCGCTGACCGTGGGCGACCTCGAGCTGGCACCGCCGGGGCCGGGCGAGATCCTCGTCCGGATGGAGGCGGCCGGGGTCTGCCACTCCGACCTCTCGGTCGTCGACGGCAACCGCGTGCGCCCGGTGCCGATGCTGCTGGGCCACGAGGGCGCCGGGCTCGTCGACGCGCTCGGTCCGGGCGTCGACACCGTGAGCCCCGGTGACCGCGTCGTCCTCACGTTCCTCCCGCGGTGCGGCCACTGCGTCGGCTGCGCCAGCAACGGCCTACGCCCGTGCGTCGAGGGCAGCCGCTCCAACAACGAGGGCACGCTGCTCGAGGGCGGCCGGCGGCTCAGCCGCGAGGGCGAGGAGATCCAGCACCACCTCGGCGTCTCCGCCTTCGCGACGTATGCCGTCGTCGACGTGCGCTCGGTCGTGCCGGTGCCGCTGGACGTCCCTCCTGACGTCGCCGCCGTGCTCGGCTGCGCGGTACTGACCGGGGGCGGCGCCGTCGTCAACGCCGGACGTCCCGTCGCGGGGGAGACCGTCGCGGTCGTCGGCCTCGGGGGGGTCGGCATGGCCGCCCTCATCACGGCCCTGGCTCAGGACGGCGTGCGGGTCATCGGGGTGGACACGTTGCCGGCCAAGCTCGACCAGGCCCGCGCCCTGGGTGCCCACGCCGCGCATACCCCGCAGGGCGCCCTCGCCGACGGCGTCAAGGCCGACGTGGTCGTTGAGGCGGCCGGCCACGTCACGGCCTTCGAGACGGCCGTCGACCTCACCGCGCCCGGCGGGCGCACGGTGACCGTCGGTCTCCCGCCACCGGACGCGATGGCGAGCATCTCGCCGCTGCGGCTCGTCGCCGAGGGCCGCACCGTCATCGGCAGCTACCTCGGCTCGGCCGTGCCGTCGCGCGACATCCCCACCTTCGTCGCCCTCTGGCGCGAGGGGCGTCTCCCGGTGGAGGCGCTCGTGACGAGCCACATCACGCTCGACGACGTCAACGACGCCATGGACCAGCTGGCCGACGGCACGGCCATCCGCCAGGTCATCCAGTTCCCCTAGCGCCTGGGCTCAGGCGAGGAGGAAGGCCACGAGACCGAGGAGCGGCAGCGTGCCCTGGGTCAGGGCCGGCCGGAGGTACTGGCGCCCGCTCGTCACCAGCACCGTCGCGGCGAGCACCATCGACGCGGTGCAGAACACCGCGAGCGTGCGTCCCACGGTGGGCTGACCGGCCCACCACAGCACGACGCCGAGCGCCGCGCCCAGGCCGAGGAAGAGGTTGTAGAACCCCTGGTTGTACGCCATCGGCCGGGTGGCGTCCGCCGTCGCCTGGTCCGTCACCATGAACCGCTTCCAGACCTCCGGTCGGGTCCAGCGGACGCTCTCCAGCACGAAGATGTAGACGTGCAGGAGGGCCGCCAGCCCGGTGAACACGCTCGCGACGACGCCCATGCGTCGCAGCGTACGGCGGAGCGGGTGGTCAGCCGGTGGGAACGGCGGTCGCCTCCGGGACGACCGTGTCGCCGACGTGGATCTGCGTGCCACCGCCGACCCGCACGAGCCGGGTGCCGAACCACGTGCTGCGGTCCCACCGCCGGTGGCGCGCCAGGGTGCGGATCGGCTCCTTGCCGCCGGCGAGCGTGTCGGGGTCGAGCGTCGTCATGACGCAGCGGTCGCACACCATCGTCGTACGGAACACGACGTCGCCCACCTGCACCGTCGCCCACGTGTCCTCGGCGAACGGCTCGTCGCCGTCGATGACGAGGTTCGGCCGGAACCGCCGCATGTCCAGCCCGGCGGGCGGCTCCACCACGCTCGCGTCGCTGAGGTCGGCCGGGTCGAGGTCGGGCACGTCGGGCTGGTCGGCATCCGCGGCCACCCACGCGTCGAGCTGCCTCAGGGACGACTCGGAGGCGAGCAGCAGGGGGCCGGCGTCGGCGAGCGACAGGGACTCACCCGGCATGCCACCGCGAGCGCCGCTGATCGGACGTGCCGTGGGGTCCTCCAGCCACACCAGCCGCACGCGTCGACCCACGCGGGCCGTGAGCCAGTCGCTGACGTCGGCGTCGGCCGGCGCGGCAGACGCCAAGCGCGAGAAGGCGACCCGCACCGGCCCGAGCCCCAGCGGGGTGTCCACGAGGATGCTCGCGCCGTCGGCCCGGTCGGTGACCCGGATGGTCTCGTCGTCGACGACCGTCGCCGTGAGCCGCAGCAGGGCGTGGCACTCGCGGGCGGTCACCGGCTCACCCGCGTCGTCGACGAGCGCCCACCGCCGGTCGCCCGCGAGCCCCCACGGCTCGACGACCGCCGCCTCCACTGGCGCCCCGCCGAGGGACTTGACGGGGTAGAGGTGCAGCCCGGTGACGCGCATACGGTCGATGCTGCCAGACCCCGGCCGGTCGGCCGCGTGGGCGAGGGCCCGGCCGCATTCTCACCGCCAGCGGTACTCGACCTCCGGCCGGCCCGAGGTGCCGTGCCGGTTCGAGCGACGCACGAGACCGCTCTCGGTGAGGTACTCGAGGTACCGACGCGCCGTCACACGCGACGTCGCGAGCGCCAGGCCCGTCTCCGCCGCCGAGACCGGACCCTGCGTGCGCACCACCTGCGACACCTGCTCGAGCGTGCCGACGGTGAGGCCCTTCGGCAGGCTCTGCGCTCCGAGGGTCGGGCGCAGGGAGGCGAGCATCGCGTCGACCTCGGTCTGGCCGACCGTGCCGCTCTGGGCGGCGAGACCGCGCCGGTAGTCGAGGTACTGCTCGAGCTTGTCGCGGAACGCCGCGAAGGTGAAGGGCTTGATGAGGTAGGCGACCACTCCCTGCGCCACCGCCTGGCGCACGATGTCGACGTCGCGGGCGGCCGTCACCGCGATGACGTCGATGGCGCGGCCGGTGCCGCGGATGCTGCGCAGGAGCGAGAGCCCGTGGCCGTCGGGCAGGTGCATGTCGAGCAGCACGAGGTCGATGGCGTCGTCGCCGCCGAGGATGCGCACGGCCTCCTGCCCGGTGCGCGCGACGCCCACGACCTCGAGGCCGAGCCGGGTGAGGTAGGCGACGTTGGCCTCGCCCACGAGCGGCTCGTCCTCGACGACGAGCACCCGGTAGGTCACGGGGCGGCTCCGACACCGACGCCGGCAGCCACGCCGACGCGGACGTCGACGTCGAACTCGGCCCCGCCGAGGGGGCTCGCACCCACCGTGACGACGCCGCCGAGGCGCTGCACCGTGGCCTGCACCAGCGCCAGGCCGAGGCCGCGGTCCTGGCCGTCGCCGGCCTTGGTCGACCAGCCCCGCCGGAACACGCGGTCGCGGTCACCGGGGGAGAGCCCGGGCCCGCTGTCGCCGACGGTGATGTGCAGGCGTTCGGCGTCCGCCTCGACGAGCACCTCCACCTCCCGCGCCCGGTCGGCACGGTCCCCCTGGTCGGCGTGTCCACCGTCGCCGTCGAGGTGGCTCGCCGTCGCGTCGAGGGCGTTGTCGACGAGGTTGCCGAGGATGGTGACGAGGTCGTGCGGCTCGAACGGGTGCTCGCGGACCGCCGACTCCGGCCGCAGCACGAGCCGCACCCCGCGCTCGGCGGCCTGGGCGGTCTTGCCGAGCATGAGCGCGGCGAGCACCGGGTCGTCGACGGCCACCACCACCTCGTCGGTGAGGCGCTGGGCCAGCTCCAGCTCGCGGGTCGCGAAGTCGACCGCCTCGTCGACCCGGCCCAACTCGACGAGCGACACGACGGTGTGCAGCCGGTTGGCCGACTCGTGGTTCTGGGAGCGCAGCGAGTCGGCCAGGCCGCGCACGACGGCCAGCTCGCCGGTGGCCCGCTGCAGGTCGGTGCGGTCGCGCAGCGTCACGACCGACCCGAGCAGGCGCCCCTGTCGCCGGGCGGCGGTGAGGTTGACGACGAGCACCCGGTCGCCCGCGACGAGCGTCTCGTCGCGCACCCCCTCGACCGGCGCGTCGCCGGCGGTGAGCCGCTCGACGAGGGCGGGCGGCATACCGAGCTCGGAGACCGACCGCCCCACCGCATCGTCGGGCAGGGCGAGCAGCCTCACCGCCTCGTCGTTGACGAGCCGCACGACGTGCTGCCGGTCGAGCAGCAGCAGCCCCTCGCGCACGGAGTGGAGCACCGCGTCGTAGTAGTCAGCCATCCGGCGCAGCTCGTCCTCGGCCAGGCCCTCGGTCTGTCGGTCGAGGCGTCGGCCGATGAGCCAGGCCCCGAGCGCGCCGAGGGCGAGCACCCCGAGCGCGGCCAGGACGATGCCGGGCACGTTGGGCAGCATCGAGCGCTGCACCGCCTCCGTCGTGATCCCCACCGACACGAGGGCGACGACGCGGCCGGACCTCAGCACCGGCACGACCGAGCGCACCGACGGGCCGAGCGTGCCGGTGTACTCCTCGACGTACTGCTGCCCGTGCGCCGCCTGCTCGATGGACCCGAGGAACCGGCCGCCGATCTGGGTCGGGTCGGGGTGGCTGTAGCGGATGCCGGCCACCGACATCACGACGACGAAGTCGGTATGCGAGTCCGCCCGCACCTGCTCGGCGAAGGGCTGCAGCAGCGTCGTCGGCTGGCCGGTCGCGAGCGCCTGGTCGACGATCGGCGAGTCCGCGACCGTGGTGGCGACGGCGAGCACCGTCTGCTCGGCCTGCCGGCGCTGGTCGCGCTGCGCGTCGACGAAGGCAAGGACGAGCACCCCGGCCACGATCGCGGCCACCAGCACGAGCTGGAGCAGGAGCATCTGGGTGGCGAGGCTGCGGGTGCGCACGCCGCGCAGCAGTCCCGTCGTCGCCATGCCCGGCATTGTCCACCCGCGGCCGCGCCCCGCCGTGAACTCAATGTACGCAAGGGGGCGCCCGGGTCACGCCGCCCACAGGATGGCGCTCACCCGTTCCCGGGCGACTCATCAGCGTTGATCGAGGAGGACTCATGGCCGACACCACGGTCGTAGGGCCCGCTGCTCCGCAGCGGAAGAAGGACCGGACGCACTACCTCTACATCGCGGTCATCGCGGCCGTCGCCCTCGGGATCGCGGTCGGGTTCATCGCTCCCGACGTGGGCAAGGCCCTCAAGCCGCTCGGCACCGGGTTCGTCGCGCTCATCAAGATGATGATCGCGCCGGTCATCTTCTGCACCCTCGTGCTCGGCATCGGATCGGTGCGCAAGGCCTCGCAGGTCGGCCGGGTCGGCGGCATCGCCCTGCTCTACTTCCTCGTCATGTCGACCTTCGCCCTGGCGATCGGCCTGCTCGTGGGCAACGTCATCCACCCCGGTGACGGGCTCAAGCTCACCGCCGACGTCGCCGCCAAAGGCGCCAAGCAGGTCTCGGCCGACGGGGGTACGACGGCCGACTTCATCCTGCACATGATCCCGACGACGCTCTTCTCCGGCTTCACGACCGACGTGGTCCTCCAGACCCTGCTCGTCGCCCTGTTGACCGGGTTCGCCCTGCAGTCGATGGGCAAGACCGGTGAGCCGATCGTCCGCGGCATCGGCCACCTGCAGAAGCTCGTCTTCCGCATCCTGGCGATGATCATGTGGGTCGCGCCGATCGGGGCCTTCGGTGCCATCGCCGCCGTCGTCGGCGAGACAGGCATCGGGGCCCTGAAGAGCCTGGCCGTCCTCATGATCGGCTTCTACACCGCGTGTCTGATCTTCGTCTTCGTCGTCCTCGGCACCCTCTTGCGGGTCGTCACGGGCGTCAACATCCTGTCGCTCTTCCGCTACCTCGGGCGTGAGTTCCTGCTCATCTTCTCGACGTCGTCCTCCGAGTCGGCCCTGCCGCGGCTCATCGCGAAGATGCAGCACCTCGGCGTCTCCCGCTCGACCGTGGGCGTGGTCGTCCCGACCGGCTACTCGTTCAACCTCGACGGCACCGCCATCTACCTGACGATGGCCTCGCTGTTCGTCGCCTCCGCGATGGGCAAGCCGCTCAACGTCAGTGAGCAGATCTCGTTGCTGCTGTTCATGATGCTGGCCTCGAAGGGCGCTGCTGGAGTCACGGGGGCCGGGCTGGCCACGCTCGCCGGCGGCCTGTCGTCCCACCGGCCCGAGCTCGTCGACGGCGTCGGCCTCATCGTCGGCATCGACCGGTTCATGTCCGAGGCCCGCGCGGTGACCAACTTCGCCGGCAACGCCGTGGCCACGCTCGTCGTCGGCACGTGGACCCACTCGGTGGACCGCGAGCAGGTCGACCGGGTGCTCGCGGGTCACGACCCGTTCGACGAAGCCACCATGGTCGACGACCACGCGCACGACGTGCTCGCCCAGGACGACGCTCCGGCGGGGCCCGGCCCGTCGGGCGGCGCGGGCGAGCAGGACGACCGGCAGCCGGTCCTCGCCGGCCGCTGAGCCTCCCGGCATACCGGCCTGCCGCTGGGTCAGAGCGACCACCCCCACCGGCGTCTGCCGGCCTCCACCCCGAGGCTGTCGGACGCCGGTGTCACACTGTCGCCGTGCTGCTGGCAGACGTGGTGGAGACCGCCGAGGCCGTCACCGCCACCTCGTCGCGGCTGGCCAAGACCGAGGCGTTGGCCGGCCTGCTGCGTCGGCTGGAGCCCGACGAGGTCGCGCCCGCCGTCGGCTTCCTCGTGGGTCGCGCGCGGCAGGGCCGGGTCGGGGTCGGCTACCGCACCGTGGCCTCGCTGATGGGCGAGCCGGCCGCCGAGGCCAGCCTGACTGTCCATGACCTCGACGCGCTGCTCGACGAGCTGCTCGCGACCACCGGTTCCGGCTCTGCGGCACTGCGCTCCGAGTCGCTGCGGGCGGTCGGCGCCCGGGCCACGGCGGGCGAGCAGTCGTTCGTCACCCGCGTCCTCATCGGCGAGATGCGCACGGGGGCGCTGGAGGGCGTCCTCGTCGACGCCGTCGCCCAGGCGGCCGGTATCACCGCGGCCACGGTGCGCCGCGCCGTCATGCTCTCCGGCGACCTCGGCGCCACGGCGCGCACCGCCCTCACCGAGGGGGCCGAGGCGCTGGAGCGGGTCGGCCTCGCCGTGGGCACCCCCGTGCTGCCGATGCTCGCGTCGACCGCCGCCGACCCCGCGGCCGCCCTGGAGGTCACCGGCCCGGCCTCGGTGGAGTACAAGCTCGACGGCGCCCGCATCCAGGTGCACCGGCGCGGCGACGAGGTGCGCGTGTTCACCCGCAGCCTGGCCGACATCACCAGCCGCGTGCCCGAGGTCGTCGAGGCGGTGCTCGCTCTGCCGGTGCGCGACGCGATCTTCGACGGCGAGACCCTCAGCCTCGACGAGGACGGCGGCCCGCGGCCCTTCCAGGACACGATGTCGCGGTTCGGGGCCCAGTCGCCGCGGGCCGCCCTGCTGCAGCCGTGGTTCTTCGACGTGCTGCACGTCGACGGGGAGGACCTCATCGACCGGCCGCTGCGCGAGCGGCTCGAGGTGCTGGCCCGGGTGGCCCTCGACCACCGGATCCCGGGGGAGGTGACCGACGACCCGCGCGTCGCGGAGCGGGTGTCCGATGCCGCGCTGGCCGCGGGGCACGAGGGCATCGTCGTCAAGGCGGTCGACTCGGTCTATGCCGCCGGGCGGCGCGGGAAGAGCTGGGTCAAGGTCAAGCCGGTCCACACCTACGACCTCGTCGTCCTCGGGGTCGAGTGGGGGTCGGGGCGCCGGCAGGGGTGGCTCTCCAACCTCCACCTCGGGGCGCTCGACGCCGAGGGGGAGCTCGGCGAGCCGGGCGCGTACGTCATGGTGGGCAAGACCTTCAAGGGCCTCACCGACGAGCTGCTGCGCTGGCAGACCGAGCACTTCCAGGCCATCGAGACCCGGCGCACGGGGCATACCGTGCTCGTCGACCCGGTGACCGTCGTCGAGATCGCCATCGACGGGGTCCAGCGCTCCAGCCGGTATCCCGGGGGTCTCGCCCTGCGGTTCGCGCGGGTCAAGCGCTACCGGGAGGATAAGCGACCGGAGGACGCCGACACGATCCAGACGCTGCGCTCGCTGCTGCGCGCCTAGCTGGGGCACCCGGCTGCCGAGCCTGCGGCGAAGTCTGTCGAAGTCGGCCCCGTCCGGTGGCATCCGGGGGGCGGGGGCCGACGAACTCCGCGTACTCCGACCGACAGTGCTGCGGCCCCTGCCCCGGAGGACTCGGGGAACCCCTGACCGGCCGCGCACATGTCCAAGGAGCTCACATGAGCAGTACGACACCCCGGAGGAGCCCGTACGCCCGGGTCCTCATCTCGGTGCTGGTCGGCCTCGTCCTGGCCTCGTTCGGAGTGGCGGGCGCGGCTTTCGCGTCCGGGTCCTCCGTGAAGCCGGTCGCGAAGGCCACCACACCGGCCTGGGTCGACGGCAAGACCGTCACGATCCAGTACCCGCAGAACTTCTTCTGCGACAAGAGCGTCCCGTCCGCCGCCACCAGCGGCTGCGAGGTCGGGAAAGCCGCCAACGTCGGACCGGTGGGCAACGCCGACCGCTCGGTGCTCTACGTCCTCGTCCCGCTCTTCGCCGGTGCCAACCCGGCGCCGATGTGCGCCGTGGCGTCCTGCCCGAACCACCCGACGACGATCGACCTGTCGGCCATCTCCCGTGCGCTCGGGACCAGCCCGGGCGCGGTGGCGAACTACGCCCTCCCGGCGCACAGCCACATCCTCGACGGCCCGGCCGGCGGCTGGTGGAAGACCGAGATCGTCGCGGTGACCAACCAGGCGGCGTGGGCGAAGCTCGCGGCTGGCAAGTCCGAGGCCGTGATGAACGCTCTCATCGCTGACCCCACCAGTGGTGTCGTCGGGCCCATCCCGACCAACCTCTACCTGTTCTTCAACGTCGTCGGACACTGACCACCTGACCTGACCGGCCCGGGACGTCTGTCCTCACGTCCCGGGCCGGTCGGTCTGTCGGTCGTCGAAAGGTAGCCAGCCATGACCGTCCTGTCGGACCCCGTGTCCGCCCCCGTCACCCCCGTCCCTCATGTCTCCGCGGACTCATCGTCCGCGCCCTCATCCCCCTCCTCCCCGTCCTCCAGCCCACGCCGGGTGGCGACCTACGGGCTCCTCGCCGGCGGCCTGGTCCTCGTCCTCGTCGGCGTCGCGCTGCCGTGGCTCGTCGTCTACAACGGGCTCACGCCGATCCCGGGCTACCAGCTCGGCGGCGGCGTGCTCGCCGCGATCGCGGTCGCCGCCAGCGGGCTCGTGCTCGTCGCGGTCCGCACGGGTGGCGGCCGTGTGCTGCGCCCCCTCGCGGGTCTGGCCGCCGCCTCCGTCGTGGCCGCCTGCCTCTCCATCGCCCACGGCGTACTCGGCTACGTCGCCGACCCCGGGCCCGCGGGCCGGCTGCTCATGCCGGCGGCCGGCGCCGGTGCCTACGTCATGGCGGCCGGTGGTCTCGCCCTGCTCGCCGCCGCCGTCGTGGCGCGCCCGGTCCCTCGGGCGCTCTCGGCCACCGGGTGGCTGCAGCTCGCGCTCGCCGGGGTGACCCTCGGCGCCGGGACGGTCCACCTGCTGCTCGCGCCGGAGCACCTCCAGGAGCACCCGCTGCTCGGGATGGGGTTCATCGCCGCGGGCGTCGCCCAGGTCGTGCTCGCCGCGCTCGTCCTCCTCCGACCGGGTCCGACGGCGGTCTCGCTGCTCGTCGTCCTCGACGTCGCCATCCTGGCGGTCTACGCCTACGCCGTACTCGTGGGTCTGCCGTTCGCCGCCGACGGGACGGAGGGCATGGCCGGCATGGACATGCACGACGACCAGGGCCTCGTGCTGGGCGCCGGCGAGGCGGTCGACCTCGTCGGAGGCATCACCGCGCTCCTCGAGGTCGCCGGCATCGGCCTCGTCATCGCGTTGGTGCGGCGTCTGTCCCCCCGCCGCGCCTGACCGCCCGGCCGAACCCACCGCGGGCCTCAGCTGACCGGCTGCCCGACCCGGCTCCCCCCTGCTCGTCGCCCACCTCCCCTTCCTCCCTCTCCGTCCCGACCGAACTCAGATGCTGCCGGGTTCCGGCGTCCGTCGCCCGAATGGCCCGGCAGCATCTGAGTCCGGTCGCGGGGGGAAGGGGTTGTCCACACCCGGTGACCAGCTCGTCACGTCGTCCACCGCCGGCCCGACGCCCCTTCTCATCGGGCGGGAGGCGGCCGACGCTCTCGCGACATGAGGACCCCCGACCTGCCCGCCGTGTTCAGCCGCGCCCAGGCCCGCTCCCTCGGGGTCGGCGACGACCGCCTCGCCGGTCTGGTGCGCCGGGGCGCGGTCGAGCGGCTGCGCCCCGGGATGTATGCGACGTGCTCACCTGCGCCCGTGGATCCGGCCGCCCGCGCGCTCCGACACGTGGAGTGCGCCCGCGCGGCACTGACGCACCATGCCTCCGGATTCGTGCTGAGCCACCTGACCGCGGTCGCCCTCCACGGGCTCCCGCTGCCCCTGGGATGGAGCAGGGCGGTCGAGCTCACCGCGGTCGCCGCCACCCAGCGCAGCCGGACGGCACTGGGCGTGCGGGTCCACCACGCCGACTCGACCCCGACGGACGTCGTCTGCGTCGACGGCCTGCCCGTGACGACGCCGGCCCGCACGGTGGCGGACTGCCTCCGAACGCACGGGCCACGGGTGTCCGTCCCGGTCGCCGATGCCGCCGTGCACCGCGGACTGGCCACACCGCTCGAGATCGAGGACCAGCTGGACCGACAACGCCGGTGGCGGGGTCGGCCGTGCGCGCTGAGAAGCCTTCAGCTCGTGGACGGCCGACGGGAGTCGTGGCTGGAGTCCTACGCATACGTCCTGTTCGACGAGTGGGGGATCGACGCCCCGGAACCGCAGGTATGGGTCATCGACCCGCTGGGCCATCCGGTGGGCCGGGTCGACGGCGGCTGGCTCGCGGACGCGACCGTGCTCGAGCTCGACGGCCGGACCAAGTACGGCGTGGCCGACGGACCGGAGCCGCCGCGGCCGTGGCTCGCCGAGAAGGTCCGCTACGACCGGATGGGCAACCTCGGGCTCGAACGGGTCCGCCTGGGACTCGACGACCTGCGGCGGGGTCCGGGGTGGGTGACGCGCACCATCGAGGACCGCCGCCGCGTGGGATCGCTCCACCGGTTCAGTGGGACCTTCCGCCTCACCGACCCGACCGGACTCAGATGCTGCCGGGTTCTGAAGGCCGAACGCGCGGAACCCCGGCAGCATCTGAGTCCGGTCCGTGGTTGAGACGGCCGGGGGTTGTGAACGGCCGGTCAGCGCGGGGGCATCCTCAGGGCGCCGTCCAGCCGGACCACCTCGCCGTTGAGCATCGGGTTGTCGACGATGTGGCGCACGAGCGCGGCGTACTCCTCCGGGCGGCCCAGCCGCGACGGGTGGGGGATGCCGGCCTCGAGCGCTGCGGTGGCCTCGGGCGGCAGGCCGGCGAGCATCGGCGTCGCGAACGTGCCGGGGGCGACGGTCATGACCCGCACCAGCTTGTCGGCGAGGTCGCGCGCGGCCGCCAGGGTGAGGGCGACGACGCCGCCCTTGCTCGCGGCATACGCCGCCTGGCCGATCTGCCCGTCGTAGGCGGCGATGCTCGCCGTCATGACGACGAGCCCGCGCTCGCCGTCGACCGGCTCGTTGGCCGTCATGGCGGCCGCGGCGAGGCGCAGGGTGTTGAAGGTGCCGACGAGGTTGATGTCGATCACCGTGCGGAACGTCTCGAGCGAGAGCGGGCCGTGGCGCCCGACGACGCGACCCGGCGTCCCCACCCCCGCGCAGGCCACGGCGACCCGCAGCTCACCCAGCGCGGTGGCGGCGTCGACGGCGGCCTGCATCTGGTCCTCGTCGCGCACGTCGGCGGGCACGAACCGCACCGCGTCGCCCAGCTCGGCGGCGAGGTCGGCGCCCGGGGACGAGGGCAGGTCGACGACGACGACGCGGGCGCCGTCGGCCACGAGGCGGCGGGTGGTGGCGCCGCCGAGGCCGGACGCCCCGCCGGTGACGAGGGCGACGGTCGTGTCGGTGATCTGCACGGGTCTCCTAGGTGCCCTTGAGCAGCTGTCGCGAGATGACCAGCCGCTGGATCTGGTTGGTGCCCTCGAAGATCTGGGTCACCTTGGCCTCGCGCAGGTAGCGCTCGAGGGGGAAGTCCTGGGTGTAGCCGGCGCCGCCCAGCACCTGCACCGCGTCGGTGGTCACGCGCATCGCGTTGTCGGTGCAGATGAGCTTGGCCACGGCGGCCTGCCGGCTGAACGGGCGCCCGGCATCCCGCAGCCGCGCGGCGTGGAGATAGGTCGCGCGGGCGCTCGTCACCGCGGCCTCCATGTCGGCGAGCATGAAGGCCAGCCCCTGGAACTCGGCGATCGGCCGGCCGAACTGCCGTCGCTCCTTCGCGTATGCCGTGGCGGTGTCGAGCGCGGCCTGCGCGAGTCCCGTCGCGGCGGCGGCGATCCCGAGCCGCCCGGAGTCGAGCGCGGCCATGGCGATGGCCATGCCGTCACCCTCGGCGCCGATCCGCCGGTCGGCGTCGACCGGGGTGCCCGCGAAGGTCACCTGCCGCACCGGGTCGCAGTCGAGGCCCAGCTTGCGCTCCGGGGCGGCGAGCTCGATGCCGGGTGCGTCGGAGGGCACGACGAAGCAGGACAGGCCCCGGCTGCCCTCGTCGGAGGTGCGCACGAAGCTCGTGTAGAAGTCGTTGTGGCCGGCGTGGGAGATCCAGGCCTTGGTGCCCTTGATCGTGTAGCCGCCGCCCGGCGTCGCCGTGGCGCGCGTCGTCATCGACCCGACGTCGGACCCGGACATCGGCTCGGAGAGGCAGTAGGCCCCGAGCTGCTCGCCGCCGAGCATGGCCGGCAGCAGGGCCTCGCGCTGCTGCGGCGTCCCCCAGGCGGCCACGGGGAAGCAGGTCAGCGCGTGGACGCTGACGCCCACGGCCACGCTCATCCAGACGGTGGCGATCTCCTCCACGACCTGCAGGTAGACCTCGTACGACTGCCCGCCGCCGCCGTACTCCTCGGCGTAGGGCAGCGACAGCAGGCCGGTCTTGCCGAGGAGCCGGAACGTCTCGGCCGGGAACTCGGCCGCGCGCTCCATGTCGTCGACCCGCGGGGCGAGGTCCTTGGCGCAGATCTCCCGCGTGAGGTCGACGAGGTCCTGGGCGTCCTCCGAGGGCATGAGACGAACAGCCGGCATGACCGCACTCTACTGATGGTGTCCCACATGCTGGACGCCGGCCGGGGACGGCCGGCCGGCGTCCGGTCCCGACGTCAGGGCTGCGGCCACCCGGTGCCGGTCGCGGTGGGCGGCGGCGGCTCGTCGAGGGGGCCGGCCGGGTCGATGGGGTCGGGGCGGTAGGGCTCCGGCGCATACGGCTCGACGCGGTGGGCGTCCTGCGGCGAGCTGGCCGCGCCCGGCGAGTCGGTCGCTCCGGCCCAGCCCGACCCCGTCGCGGTGCCCGCGGCCGTCCCGCCGGCGCCGGGGGTGGCGGACGGGCCCTGGGGCCCGCCGGGACGCTGCTCGGCCAGTTTGCCGACGCCCTTCTCGACCTGCTCCTTGGCCTTGACGATCTTGTCGGAGTACTGCCCCTTGGTGCGCTCGTCGATGGTCGCGCCGGCCTTGTCGAGCGCGCCCGACACCTTGTCGCGGTTCTCGTCGGCGTAGGCGGCGGCCTTGTCCTTGGCCTCGTGGGCGACCTTGTCGACCTCGGCGGCCAGCTTCTCGGCCTTGCCCTGCACGTCCCACTCCTCCGCCTTGGCCTTGACCTTGCGGCTCACATCGTCCAAGAAACCCATGTCGTCGTCTCCCTGTCTGACGCGTCGGTCGGTCTGACGCCTGTCGTCCCACCCAACGGTCCGGTGTCAGCCCCTGTTCCGCCACCCCGGGCCCGACGCCCGGACGCGACGCCGACTCCTGAGCCGTGTCGGGCTAGGTGCGTTGCCGGCTCCACTCGGTGGTGGGACGGCCCACGGGCTCGCCGTCGATCGTCGTGTCGGTGTGCTCGGCGTAGAAGCAGACGAGGTCGCGCACCTGGTCGGCGTCGTGCCGTGGGTCCTCGTAGGACCAGGCGATGTCGTCGAGCTGCGCGCCACCGGCGCTCGTCGACCAGTAGCTCGCGTCACCCTTGTACGCGCATGTCGTGCGGCTGTCGGAGCGGGTCAGCCGGTCCATCCGCACGTCCTCCGGCGGCAGGTACCAGCGCGGGGGGAGGTTGGTCTCGACGAGCAGGGTCGGGCGGTGCGTGTCGGCGAGCACCTCGCCGCCCACCGCGACGACGACGTGCCGGCTCGAGGGCAGGCACCGGATGCGGTGGTGCGGCTCCCGCGGGTGGCCCACGGCCTCCTCGTCCTCCTCGCTCCACGCCGTGAACGCGTCCCAGTCCAGGACGGCGTAGCCCTGTAGGTCGGCGTCGTCGGGCACGAACGCGGCGGCGGGCAGTGTGCCCGCGTCGGTCTGGAGGTCGTATGCCGTGCCGGGGGTCGAGTGCAGGGCGAACGGGTGGCGTGGGCTGAGCACCGGGGGCAGGGTCCCCAGGTCAGGCTGGATGCGGCCCCCGTCGGGTCCGCTCGGCACGAGCCGGCCCGCGAGGTCGGTGACGGGCACGGCATACGCGCTGACGACCCGTCGCGGCTCCCAGACCAGCCGCGCCGTGTCGCTGTCGACAACGGTCACATCCCGCAGCCGGGCCCCCACACGCCACTCGACCGGCTGCGTCCTCAGCAGCGGAAGGGCTTGTCCCACAACGTCGCTCATCTGGACTGCCACGGCGAGGCTCCCGTCGTCGAGGTGGGTGGCCTGACCTCACGGACTGTACTCCGCCGCCATCCCGTCGGCTCCGAGAACCCCCGGACCGCATGTGGGGTCATACGGTGGCGGACGACGGCAACCATGACACTGGGCACGAGACGGGGAGAGAGACGACATGAGCGAGATCCGGCCCTACCTCTGCGTGTCCGACGCCCGCGCCGCCCTCGACTGGTACGTCTCCGCTCTGGGGGCGGTCGTCACGGTGGAGGCCATGATCATGCCCGACGGGCGGGTGGGGCACGCGGAGCTGACCATCGGCGGCGCCCGCGTGATGATGTCGGACCCCTACCCCGAGATCCACGTCGACGCTCCGGCGGAGGGTCGGGGCGCGGCTGTGACGCTCTACCTCACCACCGACGACGTCGACGCGACGGCTGCACGGGCCTCGGCGGCCGGCGCGACCATCGACCGCGGTCCGGAGGACAGTGGTCACGGCCGGACCGCCGTGTTGCGCGACCCGTTCGGCCACCGCTGGATGCTGGGCGCACCGGGCGCCTGAGGCCGGCGCCGACCTCGTCGCTCCCGCCCGTGGGATGACGACGGTCGTATGCTCCTCGGCAGGCGTCCAGGTCGCCTCCGGTCCGCGGGAAGGGGCTCAGCCCTCCTGGAGCGAGCAACCAGAACAGGACCGACCTCCTTTCGGCCCGACGCAGCGGACAGCGGGCTGACGAAAGGAGGCCGTCATGGCCACGTCCCTGCCCACCAACCCGGACCTCGAGCGGTTCCGCACCGACGCCCGCCGACTGCAGCGGGGGGTCCGCGCGGGCGAGGCCCATGCCCTGCGTCAGGTGCAGCGCCACCACCCGGACGGCGTCCCGGCCGACCCCGCCGCGTTCACGTTGACCGCCGCCCAGCTCGTCGTCGCCCGCGGCTACGGGTTCCCCAGCTGGCCCCGCCTGCGCCACTACCTCGCCGTCTCTGCGGCGCTGCGTCGCGACCCGGCTGCCGTCGTCCTCGCCGACGACGCCGACCGGTTCTGCGACCTCGGCTGCCTGCGCTACGTCGCGGACGACGACCCGCAGCGCTGGGCCGCGGCTACGGCTCTCCTGGACGAGCAGCCCACGCTCGTGGCGTCGAGCCTCGCGGCGGCCGCGGTGGCCGGCGACCCGGACGCGGTGCGCGCGCACCTCGCGGCCGACCCGGGTGCCGCGACGAGGGACTGCGGCCCGTTCCGGTGGGCGCCGCTCGTCTACGTCGTCTACTCGCGGGTGCCGCAGCGTGACGCGGTCGGCTCGACCCGCCTGCTGCTCGACGCGGGAGCCGACCCCGATGCCGGCTACCTCTGGCAGGGCCTGCCCACCCCGTTCACGGCGCTCACCGGGTGCTTCGGCGAGGGCGAGGGCGGCCCCGGGCGCCAGCCGCGCCATCCCCAAGCCATGGCGCTCGCCCGGCTACTGCTGGAGGGGGGAGCCGAACCGAACGACGCCCAGGCCCTCTACAACCGGATGTTCGGGCGGGACGACAGCCATCTGGAGCTGCTGTTCGAGTTCGGGCTCGGGAACGACGCGGACGGGCCGTGGCGGCGCCGGCTCGGTGAGGCGCTGGAGACCGTGGCGGAGATGATGGCGCGCCAGGTCGGCTGGGCCCTCGACCACGGGTTCGACCGGCGGCTCGCGCTGCTGGCCCGGCACGGCTTCGGTCGGTTGGCAGCGGCCGCACCGCCCTCGGGGGAGCGGCCGATCGTCCACCGCGCTGGGTCGCCCGCCGCCGTCGCCGTAGCGGTGGCCGACGGCGCGGACGTCGACGCCTACGAGCTCGGTCGCACCGCGCTGCACCAGATGGCGTGGATCGGCGACGTCGAGATGGTGCAGGCCCTGCTGGCCGCCGGTGCCGACCCCGGCCTCGTCGACACGACGCACGGCACCACCCCGATGGCCTGGGCGGAGTGGGCCCGGCAGCCGTCGACCGCCGAGATCCTCCGCCCACTGACCGCCGACGGTGGAGACGCCGAGGGGTAGCTTCTGGCTGTCGCCGGCGCCGACCGCCCCTGGGTCAGCCGAAGGCGTTCTCTCCGGTGAGGGCGCGGCCGATGACGAGGGTGTGGACTTCGGTCGTGCCCTCGTAGGTGAGCACCGACTCGAGGTTGGCTGCGTGGCGGATCGGGCTGTACTCCAACGAGATCCCGTTGGCGCCGAGGATGGTGCGGCACTCGCGGGCGATCTCGATCGACTTACGCACGTTGTTGAGCTTGCCCACGCTGACCTGCTCCGGAGTGAGGGTGCCGGCCTCTTTGAGGCGGCCCAGGTGCAGCGCGAGCAGCATCCCGTTCCCCAGCTCGACCGCCATGTCGGCGATCTTCTTCTGGGTCAGCTGGTAGGCCGACAGCGGCTTGTCGAACACCTCGCGGCTGGCGGCGTAGTCGACGGCGGTCTGCAGGCTGTCGCGCGCCGCCCCGAGAGCGCCGAAGACGATGCCGAAGCGGGCCTCGTTGAGACAGCCCAGCGGCCCGCCGAGTCCGGCCGCCTCCGGCAGGAGGGCCGACCCAGGCAGCCGCAGGTCGTCGAACGCGAGCGAGCTGGAGACGCTGGCGCGCAGCGAGAGCTTGTGGTGGATGGGGGTGCTGGAGAAGCCCTTGGCGTCGGTGGGCACGACGAAGCCGCGCACCCGGTCGTCGGTGCGGGCCCAGACCACGGCCACGCCGGCCACGCTGCCGTTAGTGATCCACTGCTTGCTGCCGTTGAGGACCCAGTCGTCGCCGTCGCGCTTGGCGACGGTGCGCATGGCGGCGGGGTTGGACCCGGCGTCGGGCTCGGTGAGGCCGAAGCAGCCGATCTTCTCGCCGGCGGCCATCGGCGGCAGCCACTCCTGCTTCTGCTCCTCGCTGCCGTAGCGGTGGATGGCGTACATCGCCAGCGAGCCCTGCACCGAGACGAGCGACCGCAGCCCCGAGTCGACGGCCTCCATCTCCTGGCAGGCGAGTCCGTAGGCCACGGATCCCGTTCCGGCGCAGCCATACCCGTCGAGATGCATACCGAGGACCCCGAGGCCGCCCAGCTGCCGGGCGAGCTCTCGCACCGGCAGCTCGCCGTCCTCGAACCACTGGGCGATGTGCGGCCGCAGCTCGCGCACCCCGAACTCGCGCACCGTGTCACGGATCGCGCGCTCCTCGTCGGTCAGCAGCCCGTCGATCGCGTAGAGCTCGTAGGTGTCCATCAGCCGTCCTTCGGTTCCAGCGGGGTGACGAGCGGTCGTTTCGCGGAGAGCAGGTCGCCCGAGGACCGGCCGCGCAGCCGGCGCTGCACCCAGGGGGCGAGGTACTCACGGGCCCACTTGGCGTTGCCGGCCAGGGCCTCGCGGCGCGCGACCGCGGCGGCAGCGGGCAACGGGGTGCGCCAGTCGTCCTCGTCGGTCTCGTGGCCCAGCGTCCAGAGCGCGGCCAGGGCGACCCGGCGGTGGCCCTCCGGCGTCATGTGGATGCGGTCGTCGGCCCAGAGCCGCCAGTCCCGCAGGGATGTCAGGCTCCACTGGTCGACCACCCGCGCGCCGTGCCGCTGCGCGATGCCCCAGATGAACGCGCTGTAGGCCCCGACCCGGCCCCGGGTCGCCTTGACGATGGGGGCGTCGGCGGGGTCGACGGGGGTGGCCATGAGCACGTCGGCGCCGGTGGCCCGGATCCGCGCCACGGCCCCCTCCAGCTGGGCGGCGAGGGCGTCGATGTCGGCGGTGGGTCGCAGGATGTCGTTGCCGCCACCGACGATGCTGACAAGGTCGGGCTCGAGAGCCAACGCGGCGTCGAGCTGCGGTCCCACGACGTCGGCGAGCAGCCGCCCACGCACCGCGAGGTTGGCGTAGCCGAACGTCTGCCCGGCGTCCGATGCATACTCCCCGAGGTGGACGGCCAGGCGGTCGGCCCAGCCGACGTACTGCCCCGGCAGCAACGGATCGGGGTCGGACATGCCCTCGGTGAAGGAGTCGCCGAGGGCGACGTAGCGGGTCCAGAGCCGGGGCGCCGGCTGTCGCTCGCTCACGCGAGCGCCCAGTCGACGGGCGTCGCGCCGGCCTCGGCCAGTAGCGCGTTGGTGCGGCTGAACGGACGCGACCCGAAGAAGCCCGAGTGCGCGGACAGCGGTGAGGGATGGGCGGACTCGACCCTCGGTATGCCGCCGAGCAGGGGAGCGAGCGAGCGCGCCTGACGACCCCACAGGATGGCGACGAGTGGGCCGCCACGGGCGGCGAGGGCCTCGATGGCGCGGGTCGTCACGGCCTCCCAGCCCTTGCCCTGGTGGCTGGCGGGAGCACCGGGGCGGACGGTGAGCACGCGGTTGAGCAGCAGCACGCCCTGCTCGGTCCAGGGGGCGAGGTCACCGGTGGAGGGCATGGGCAGGGACAGGTCGCTCACCAGCTCCGTGTAGATGTTGGCCAGGCTGCGGGGGATCGGTCGCACGTCGGGCGCCACCGAGAAGCTGAGCCCGACCGGGTGTCCGGGGGTCGGGTAGGGGTCCTGGCCGACGACGAGCACCCGCACCGCGTCGAGCGGCTGTCGGAAGGCCCGGAGCACGGCGTCGCCGGCCGGTAGGTAGCCGCGGCCGGCCGTGACCTCGCTGCGCAGGAACTCGCCCATGGCCGCGATGTCGGCGGCGACGGGGGTGAGGGCGGGAACCCAGGAGGGGTCGACCAGGTCCTCCAGGGGGCGCGCCGTCACCCGGGTCACGCTACCCACGCGGGCCCGGACACGGGAACGGGGCCCGGACGACGTGCGCCCGGGCCCCGCCCCGCGTGATGCAGCGGGGTGCTGCTCAGAGCGTCCCGGAGTAGATCCCTCGCCCGAAGGTCGAGATGTAGACCTGGCCGTCCGGGCCCGCGAGGACCTGGGTGGCGACGGTCACGGGGATGGTGCTGTCCCACGTCCACTGCGGAGATCCGGTCTTGAGCGACGTGAGCGTCGTCTCGACGACACCGAGGTCGGTGCCCATGATCACGCGGCCGTTGGCGGCGATGAGCATGTTGTCGGTCGGGATGTCCGGCAGGTTGCCGCTGACGTCGGTCCACGTCGTCTTCGCCCCGACGGTGACCTTCCAGAGGTGCCCGGTCCCGGCCGCCAGGTTGCCCGGGCCGTCGGTCCAGGTGCGGGAGTAGCCACCGAAGAGGACGTACATGCTCTTGGGGTCAGTCGGGTCCGGCGTGACCCCGGTGATCATGCGCAGCGGGGTGCCGCTCATGTCCACCTGCTGGTAGGTCTTCCCGTCCGCCGCGTTGGTCATGAGACCGCGGTTGAACGAGCTGCCCGGGTTGCACGCTCCGCACCAGCCGGCCCACTGCACGCCGCCCTTGCTGACCAGCGCCGTGATGGAGTGACCGGCGCCCGTGTCAGCCTGCTTGGTCCAGTCGGCACCGCTCGTGCTGGCCCACGTCCTGGTGTTGGTCCAGATGTCCTCGCCGCCGGCGACCCACAGGTCGGGGTTGGCGACGTCGGCGGAGAACGGAGCGATGAACCGGGGACCCGGGTCGGCCGGGGCGATGGTGATGACCGCGCTGTCGGACGCCGGGCTGCCGTCGGCGACACCGCAGTTGTTGGTGAGCTGGAGCGTCAGGTTGACGTACTCACCGACGGCCCGGCAGCCGTTCTTCGGGTCGACGAGCTCGATGCCACCGTCACCGCCGAGCGGGGACACCATGGTGCCGCCGTTCTTCGGGTCGAGCAGCGAGACGCCATTGTCCTGCAGGCCGCCCCAGACGTTGACCCCGCCGCTCTTGTTGAGGCCGACGCCCACGGAGTAGTACTGCAGGGTGTTGAGCTGGCCGGACCTCGAGAGCGAGGTCCAGCTGTTGGCGGTCGGGCTCACCGGGCGGGTGTAGAGGCCGCCGTCGTTGCCCACGTAGGCCGTGTCGCCCTTGGGGTTGAAGGCGATGGCGTGCTGGTCGGAGTGCAGGACGTTGCCGTCACACGTGTTGTTGGCGTCCAGGTAGGACCAGCAGGAGAAGCCGAAGTCCCAGTAGCGGCCGGTGGTCTGCCACGTGGCGCCACCGTTCCACGACTCGTAGACCTCCTCGAGGCCGAGGTAGACGTGCTGCGCGTTGTGCGGGTCCACGCCCAGGAACTGGTTGTACCAGGCCTGCACACCGGGCTGGTAGCCGCCGCCGATGCGCTGCTTGCGCTCGGCCGAGCCGCTCTGGGCGAGCTTCTGCGAGTTGGCGATGAGCGCATACGGTCCGGCGGCGTTGCCGCTGCGGGAGACGAAGACGCCCCCGAGGGCGCTGGCGGCCCCGGAGTTCAGCGCCTGCGGCGACTCGAGGACGACGTAGAGCTGGGAGCCGTCCTGGGAGTACTGCAGCGTGGCGTTGCCGATGTCCTTGGGGTTGATCGCGCCGTTGGGGTTGATCTTGGCCCAGGTGCTGCCGCCGTCCTTGCTCAGGTAGAAGCCGTTGTAGGCCGCACCGCTGCGCCACGCGACGTTGGCGAGGATGACCTTGCCGCCGGTGTTGGGCTGCACGACGACGTCGTTGGCGATGTCGCGGTAGCTCGCGTTGACGTCGGCGCAAGACAGCATGCCGTCGGCGCAGGGGGCGAGGACGCGGGCCCAGGCCGTGGTGGCCGCGCCCGTCAACGAGTGCACGTACAGGCCGCGGGAGGCGGCGACGAAGACCCGGTTGTTCTCGGCGTCGAGGCGGATCCGGCGGATGATCTGGCTGTCGAGCTCGGTGCCGCCGATCTTGTTCGTGGCGCCCGCGACGAACGCGCCCGTGTCGGGCGAGGCCAGGCGGTAGACGCCCGCGCCCACGTAGGTCGACGAGCCGGTGTTGCCGTCACCCGTGGCCACCCAGAGGGCGCCGTCGGGGGCGATCTCCATGCTGCCGATCGACTGCGTCGGCAGCGCGTCGGCGATCGGGGTCCAGGTGGTCCCGCCGTCGCAGGAGCGCTTGACGCCGCCCATGCCGGCGCCCGCGAAGGAGCACTGACTGTCGACCGCGACGGCCTCGATGCGGCCGGACACGTAGCCGGCGCCGCCGCTGCTGTTGGAGGCGCCCGGGTCGCGGTAGCGCGGGTCGTCGGAGTTGTAGGGCTTGTCAGTCACCGCGGTGAACGCGGTGGCGTTGTGGGGCAGGCCGGCCAGCGAGCCGTAGGCCGCGGCATACGCCCCGGGGGCCACGAGCCCCGTGGGCGCCGTGCGCGCGTCGGCGAACTGGTCCAGCGACTCCATCAGCTCGCCGGCCTCGTCGCCGGCGTCGTTGACGCGGCCGCCGCCGCCGTGGGAGCCGGTGTCGGGCATGGCGATGCTGGGTGATGCCGCGAGCGGCGTCGCGATCCCGACCGCGGCGATCGCCAGGGCCGCGAGGGTCAGGCGCACGGGTCGGCGCCCTCTGGGGACAAGGGTCATACGAGATCCTCCTGGGACCGTCGACGCAGCGGTCAGCCGCACGACGGTGGTCGATGGAAACGCAGAACAGCGACCTCCCCCGACGGGAAACGGCCCGAAGCCTGTGCGAGCGTACGTTCAGGTGGCGCTGAGGGGGAGGCCCCGAACCTGGGAAAACCCTGACGGTCCTAGGGTTCGGGGCATGCCCTCCTCCGCCCGCTGGCCGGTCGTCGTCTTCGACCTCGACGGCACGCTCGTCGACACCATCGGCCTCATCGTCGCCTCCTACCAGCACGCGTTCTCGACCGTGCTGGGCCGCCAGGAGGACGAGACGATGATCCGCTCGTGGATCGGCCAGCCCCTCATCCGCGGCTTCCGGTCGATCGACGCCGAGCACGCCGACGAGCTGCTCAGCACCTACCTGGCCTGGAACCGCGCCAACACCGAGCGGCTCATCCGCCGGTATGCCGGGATCGACACGCTGCTCGCCGACCTCGCCGGGGCCGGAGTGCGCGTGGCGGCCGCCACCTCGAAGCTGCGCGAGCCGGCACAGGAGGCCGTGCGGCTGACCGGGCTGGCGGCATACCTCGACGTGCTCGTCACCATGGAGGACACCGACGCCCACAAGCCCGACCCGGCGCCGCTGCTGCTGGCCGTCGACCGGCTCGGGGGGGCGCCCGGTGACGCGGTCTACGTCGGCGACGCGGTCGTCGACGTGCGGGCCGCGCGCAACGCGGCGATGGCGGCGGTGGGCGTGACGTGGGGCGCCGGCACCACGGAGGCGGTCGTCGACGCCGAGCCCGACGTCGTCGCCCACACGGTCGAGGACCTGCGCGCCGCCCTGCTCGGCTGACCCCTTCCCCGGTCGTGTATCCGCGCTCCGCCGCGAGCACTCCTGACCGGCATGACCGCCCCCCAGGCCGCCCTCCCCCACCCGGCCATGCCGTCGGACGTCCACTACGACGCGATCGTCTACGGCTCGGGCGCAGCCGGCCTGACGTGCGCGCTGACGCTGGCCCAGCAGGGCGCCCGGGTGGCCCTGCTGGAGAAGAACGCCCACCTCGGCGGGTACGCCCACGGGGACGGTGAGCAGGGCTTCTCCTGGGACCACGGCGGCCACATCCTGCTGGCCTACCGGCTGGGGATGCAGCCGCGCGAGGTCTTCGAGCGGCTCGGGATCAGCCGGCGGATCCCGATGGTGCCCGACCGCCAGGACTTCCAGTGCATCTTCCCCGACGAGCGGATGGAGCTGCCCGCCGACCTCACCGTCGCGGCCGACGTGCTCGGCGACCGCTTCCCGCACGAGCGGCGGGGCATCGCGGCCGTGTTCCTCGCGATGGAGCAGATGGTGGCCGACCTCGACACCGTGGTGCCCTCGTTCCGGGTGGCCGACCGGCCCGGCCGGGGCCGCGCCGTCGACCGGGTGCTCGAGCAGTTCCAGCGGCCCTGGCTCAGCGACGCGCTCAACCCGCTCGCCCAGAAGCTGAGCCTCCCCGGGCATACGTTGCTGAAGTACCAGAACCGGACCCTCACCGAGCTGCTCGACGAGCACCTGACCGACCCGCTCGCCAAGGCCTACGTGTCCCAGCTCTGCGTCGGCATCGGGACGCCGCCCGGCACGCTGTCGGCCGCCATCGCCGGGGTCTTCCTCACCCACGCGCTGCGCACGATGTGGATGCCGCAGGGCGGTTTCGGCGCGCTCGCCGAGATGCTGCGCAGCATGTACCTCGAGGCCGGGGGCGTCGTCGTCACCGGCGCCGAGGTCAAGCGGGTCACCGTGCGCGGCGGACGGGCCCGGGGCGTCGAGACGACCGACGGCCGGCGGTTCTCGGCCTCCGCCGTCGTCTGTGCGGCCGACGCCCGGCGCCTCTATCTCGAGCAACTGCCGCCGTCAGTGGTGCCGGCGACGCTGCGCCGGCGCCTGCCGCTCCTGCCGACCAGCCCGTCGTTCTTCCAGGTGCAGCTCGGGGTGGACCTCGACCTCGCGCCCTACCGTGACCGCGTCAAGCGGCTCAACTTCATCTACGACGGCCACGACATCGACGAGGCGCTCGCCCAGTTCCCGGCGGGCAACGTGTCGCGCGCCGCCTACTACCTCTACGTCGCGACGTTCCACCAGCCCGACCTCGCACCGCCCGGCATGCACTCCATCAAGCTCGAGTGCCCGACCACGCTCGTCTCGGGCGACATCGACTGGGAGCGCGACAAGGAGCGGATCGCCGACGAGTTCATCCGGCGTACTGAGGCGGTCATCCCGGGTCTGCGCGACCACATCGTCGTGCGCCGGGTGCGCACCCCTCTCGACATGGTGCGCGACACGGGCAATGCCGACGGCGCCTTCGCCGGCTGGGCCTTCGAGCCCGAGATGCTCTCGCGCCAGCGGCCCCCGCAGCGCACGGTCGTGCCGGGCCTGTATGCCGCCGGGCAGTGGACCACGCCGAGCGCCGGCCTGCCGTGGGTCATGGTCTCGGGCTACAACACCGCCGGCATGGTGCTGCGCGACGTGCTCGGGCGGGAGGAGTGGCAGGCGTACGCCGGGCCGGTCGGCGCCGATGACGCTGTGGTAGCGGCCACCCAGCCCGTGCCCTCCGCCGCTTGACTGCCAGTCGAGGCACTCGGCTGCCGGTACAACGGCAGCCGAGATCCATGACTGGCAGTCATGTCCGGACGCGAGGGGGCTCGACCGGCAGTCATGTCCGGACGCGAGGGGGCTCGACCGGCAGTCGAGTGGCGGAGGGCGGTGACGCGGCGCGCATACACTCCGCCCGTGCACCGCTTCGACCGGCCCCTCTCGCCGGGCGACGTCGACGCCGTGCTCGGGTATGCCGCGGACCGGCTCGGTCTCGACCCCGTGCCGCTCGACGGCCCGCTCAGTGACGCCGAGCTGCTCGAGGAGGCCGGGGTCACCATCACCCCCGGGGGCCTCGGGACCGCCCGGGCCCTGGACGTCTTCGCCGACGTGCTCGCGCCGTCCTGTCTCTCGACCGACCACCCGCGCTACCTGTCCTTCATCCCCTGCGCGCCCACCCAGGAGGCCGCCGCGTTCGACGTCGTCGTCGGCGCCTCGTCGATCTACGGCGGCTCGTGGCTCGAGGGCTCCGGCGCCGTGCACGCCGAGAACGAGGCCCTGCGCTGGATCGCCGACCTCGCCGGCCTCCCGCCCGAGGCCGGGGGGGTCTTCGTCAGCGGGGGCACGCTCGGCAACCTCTCGGCGCTCGTGACCGCCCGGCATACCGCCCGGCGCGCCGCCGTGGAGCGCGGCAGCGACGTCCGGCCGTGGCGGGTGGCCGCCACCTACGGCGCCCACTCCTCGGTGCAGTCGGCGTGCGACGTCATGGACGCCGAGCTCGTCGAGGTGCCGGCCGACGAGCGGTGGCGGCTCACCGGGTCCCACCTGCGCCGGGTGCTGGAGGAGCACGACCCGCAGACCTTCTTCGCTGTCGTCGCCACGGCGGGCACGACGAACTTCGGCATCATCGACGACCTCGAGTCGGTGGCCGAGGTGTGCGCCGACCTGGGCGTGTGGCTGCACGTCGACGGGGCCTACGGCGGGGCCGCACTCGCCGCGCCGTCCGTGCGCGACCGCTTCAGGGGGGTCGAGCGGGCCGACTCGTTCATCGTCGACCCCCACAAGTGGCTGTTCGCGCCGTTCGACGCGTGCGCGCTGCTCTACCGCGACCCCGCCCTGGCGCGTGCCGCCCACACCCAGCACGCCGGCTACCTCGACGTCCTGACGCAGGGCCTGGAGTGGAACCCCACCGACTACGCCATCGGGCTGAGCCGGCGGGCCCGGGGGCTGCCGCTGTGGTTCTCGCTCGCCGTCCACGGCACCGACGCGTATGCGCGGGCGGTCGAGCGCACGCTGGAGGTGGCCCGCTTCGCGGAGGCGGAGATCGGCCGCCGCGAGCACCTCGAGCTGCTCCGGGAGCGGGACCTGTCGGTCATGGTCTTCCGCCGGCGGGGCTGGGCGCCTTCGGACTACCAGGCGTGGTCGGACCGGCTGCTCGCCGACGAGGTGGCGTTCGTCGTGCCGACGACCCACGACGGGGAGACGGTGACCCGCTTCGCCATCGTCAACCCGACGACCACCGAGGACGACATCCGGCTGGTCCTCGACACGATGATCTGAGCCCGCCGCGGGAGAATGACAGCCGTGTCATTCCGCTCTATAGTGGGCCCACCATGGACGCGCAGCGACACGACGAGGCCGACCCCCGGGACGGCGCGCTCGCATCCCGTGACCGCGAGATCCTCGCCTTCGAGCGCCAGTGGTGGAAATACGCCGGGGCCAAGGAACAGGCGATCAAGGAGCTCTTCGACATGAGCGCCACCCGCTACTACCAGGTGCTCAATGCGCTCATCGACACCCCCGAGGCGCTCCAGGCCGACCCCATGCTCGTCAAGCGGCTGCGCCGCCTGCGGGCCTCGCGGCAGCGCGCCCGCAGCGCCCGCCGCCTCGGCATCAACGTCTGAGCGCCTCGCCGACCGACCACCGACGTCTGACAGTCTGAGCCGGTGCGCGCCGGCCCGACGAACTCCCTCACCGATGTCGACGGCCTGCGGGTCGGGCACGCCACCCGTCGCGAGCCCGGCTGGCTGACCGGCACGACGGTGGTGCTCACACCGCCCGGCGGGGTGGTGTGCGGCGTCGACGTGCGCGGCGGGGGACCGGGCACCCGGGAGACCGACGCCCTGCACCCGCACAACCTCGTCGACCGGGTCGACGCCGTCATGCTCGGCGGCGGGAGCGCCATGGGTCTGGCCGCGGCCGACGGCATCGTCGCCGCCCTGCTGGCCGACGGGCGGGGCTGGCCGGCGGGGGAGCCGGGCGAGGTCGTACCGATCGTGCCGGGCGCCATCCTCTTCGACCTCGGCCGCGGGGGGGCGTGGGCGAACCACCCCGGCGCCGAGGAGGGGGCCGCGGCCTACCGGGCGGCCTCCGACGGGCCCGTGCAGCAGGGCGTGGTCGGCGCCGCCACCGGGGCCCGCTCGAGCGTCCTCAAGGGGGGCATCGGGTCGGCGAGCGTGGTCCTCGACAGCGGCATCACCGTGGCGGCGGTCGTGGCCGTGAACTCGGCCGGGTCGCCGGTCGACCCGCGCACCGGAGAGCTGTGGGCCGTCCGCCACGGTCTGGAGGGCGAGTTCGACGACGTCGGGCGGCCCTCGGAGAGCGACGCGGAGGCCCACCGCGTCGAGCTCGACCCGCGCCGGGCGGCGAACCTCAACCCGGGCCAGGCGACGACCATCGGCGTCATCGCCACGGACGCCACCCTCAGCAAGACGCAGTGCCAGAAGCTGGCCGGACTCGGCCACGACGGTCTGGCCCGCGCCATCAACCCGGTGCACACCATGGTCGACGGCGACACCCTCTTCGCGATGGCGATGGGCGAGCGGCCCGAGCCCGACCTCACCGGCCTCTTCCTGCTCATGCAGGCCGCCGGCGACTGCGTGACCCGGGCCATCGCCCACGGCCTGCTCGCGGCCGAGTCGGTCGACGGCACGGCCCACGGCGGGGTCGCGATGCGGTCGTGGCGCGACACCTTCCCCTCCGCCGCCCGATGAGCCCCGCCCCCCGCGACACCTACACGCACGGGCACCACGCGTCGGTGCTGCGCTCCCACCAGTGGCGCACGGCGGCCAACTCGGCGGCCTACCTCCTGCCGCACCTCCTGCCCGGGATGCGGGTGCTCGACGTCGGGTGCGGCCCCGGGACGATCACCCTCGACCTCGCCGAGCACGTGGCCCCGGGCGTCGTGGACGGTGTCGACGCCGTGCCGGAGCCGCTCGACGCAGCCCGGGCCGAGGCCGTCGGCCGCGGCGACACCACCACGACGTTCGCCGTGGGTGACGTCTACGCGCTCGACGCGGCCGACGGCACCTACGACGTCGTGCACGCCCACCAGGTGCTGCAGCACCTCAGCGACCCGGTGGCGGCGCTGCGCGAGATGCGCCGGGTCGCCCGCCCGGGCGGGATCGTCGCCGCCCGGGACGCCGACTACGCGGCGATGACCTGGTACCCCGCCGACGAGCGGCTCGACGCCTGGCTCGAGCTCTACGAGGCCGTCGCTCGGGGCAACGACGCGGAACCCGACGCCGCCCGGCACCTGCTGGCGTGGGCGCATACCGCGGGGTTCGAGGACGTGACCTGCTCGGCGGACACCTGGTGCTTCGCCACGGCGCCGGAGCGCGCGTGGTGGGGCGGGCTGTGGGCCGACCGGGTCACGAGCTCGGGCCTCGCCGAGCAGGCCCTGGCCCGCGGCCTGGCCACCCGCGAGCGCCTGGCCGAGCTGAGCCAGGGCTGGCGGGACTGGGCGGCCCACCCCGACGGCTGGTTCGCCGTCGTCAACGGCGAGATCCTCGCCCGCGCCTGACTCCTCGCCTGACTCCTCGCCTGAGTTCTCGCAGAGCTTCTCGCAGAGCTGTGGAAGGGTGGCCCGATGACCGCCTCGTGGAGCACGCCCGAGCAGCTCGCCGCCGCCCAGGAGACCATCGCCGGCTCGATCGAGGGCTGGCAGCCGCCGGTGGTGTTCGCCGTGGGCCTGACGTCGGCGACCTCGTCGGCCGAGGTCGAGTTCCCTCACGTCAACGTCGGCACGGGGCTGCTGCCGGCCGCGGTGCTGGCCAAGACCATCGGGTACGCGAGCGGCACGTCCACGCATACCCTCTCGGTCGCCGAGCTCACCCACGCCATCAACGGGCTGGCTCCCGCCGAGGCGTGCACCACCGTCGAGCACCCCAACCTCGCGGCGTGGCGCGAGATGCTGCACGAGGTGGAGAGCAACCCCTACCGCAGCATCGTCGCCGTCTTCATCGGCGACCGGTCCGACCCGGTGTCGTCCGAGGCCGACGGGTCGCTGCGCACCCAGCTGCCGGACTGAGCGGACGGACCGGGGTGGCCGCGCCGGCGCCGTGCGTGTTCTGCCGGATCGTGGCGGGGGAGACCCCGGCCGCGGTCGTGCTCGACGAGCCGGCGCTGTTGGGCTTCCTCGACCTGCGACCGGTGTTCAAGGGCCACGTGCTGCTCGTGCCCAAGGCCCACGTCGACACCCTGCTCGACCTGCCCGCGGACCTGCGTGACCCCCTCCTGGGGGCGACGCAGCGCCTCGCGGCGGCGGTCGTCGACGGCCTCGGCGCGCAGGGGTCGTTCGTCGCGACCAACACCGTCGTCAGCCAGTCGGTGCCGCACCTGCACGTCCACGTCGTGCCGCGCACCAAGGGCGACGGGCTGCGGGGGTTCTTCTGGCCGCGCACGGCGTACGCCGACGACGAGGAGATGCAGGGGTATGCCGCCCGCCTCGCCGCCGTCCTCGGCCCACCGGGCCCGGCCGGATAGGTCCGGACAGGTCAGGTCGGGCGCGATCGGCCGGTCGGGTCGGACCGGTCGGACCGGTCGTCGAGGTGCGCGTAGCCGCGGGCGAAGGCGTCGGCCAGCCGCTCCAGGGGCTGACTCAGCCGGGCGTCGGGCTCCTGTTGCGCGGCCGCGAGCGGGACGCCGTCCGCGTGGCGCTCGCGGACGACGGCGGCCAGGGCGGCGAGCCCGTCCCGCTGCCGGGCGACGAACCCCCGGTCGACGGGACGGCCGTGTCCGGGCACGACGACGCCGCCGTCGGGTAGGCGGGTCTCGTGCGCCTCGAGGGTGACGGGCCAGTCGAGGGGCCAGGAGTCGCCGCCGAGGGACGGCGGGGCGGACTCCTCGATGAGGTCGCCGAGGAAGGTGACGCCGACGTCGGGGACGTGCACGGAGATGTCGCCGTCGGTGTGGCCACGCCCGGTGTGCCGCAGCTCGACCCGACGCTCCCCGAGGTCGATCGTCGCCGCGGTGGCGAAGTGCCGGTCGGGGCCGCGCGGAGAGGTGGCCAGCAGGTCGCGGACGTCCTGGGCGGTGTAGCCGAGCTCTGGGGCGTCCTGCGGGTCGGCCCGGGCGAGCGCCTTGAGGCGTTCGGCGTCGGCGACGAAGGTCGCCGCCACCCGGTCGTGGGCGTGGATGGCCGCCGCGGGGAAGGCGCCGTTGCCGAACGTGTGGTCGAAGTGCACGTGGGTGTTGACGACCGTCGTCACCGGAACCCCGAGCCGAAGGAGCGCTACGTGGTCGATGATCTCGAGCCCCTGCACGGTGCTGCTGCGGGTGTCGACGACGAGCGCCCCGGACGACCCCACGACGAGGCCGACGTTCACGTCCCACTGCGGGTAGCGGGCCACGAGGACGCGGTCGGCGACCTCGACGAAGGGGCTGCGCGGCGGCATACCGGCGAGTGTGTCAGGGCCGCTGCGGCGGAGGACGGCCGAGGACGCCCGCGCGGTGGATCGTGCCCCCTGGAGGGGGTGCGATCCACCGCGCTGACGGGTCAGCTGATCGTGAACGTCTGCTCGGGGGTGGTCGTCGTCCCGCGGATCGAGTAGATGTACGGCGTGTTGGGCAGCAGCCCGATGTCGGTGAACGTCGTGCCGGTCACCGTGGCGATGCGCACCCCCGACCGGAGCACGTCGTAGGTCGCGGTGGTGGACCCGTCCCACGCCAGGCTGAGGCTCGACGAGGTGTGTCCGGCGAGGCGGAGGTTGGAGGGTGTGCCCGGTCCGGTCGGCGCGGGGCTCGTGGTGGAGGTCGTGGGCGACGTCGGCGAGGTGGTGGGGGAGGGCGGGCACGCGGTACCGGTGGCCGTGACGGTGGCCGTCACGGTGACCGTCTGCGTCACGGTGACCGTGGGGGTCGAGCCCGGCGAGGAGGTCGCTGAGGTGGGGGAGGTCGTCGGAGACGTGGTGGGAGAGGTCGTGGGGGACGTCGTGGCCGTCGTCGTCGAGGTCGTCGGCGTGCTGCCGGAGCCCGGCTTGGACGAGACGGAGAAGTAGTCGACGAGCAGCGGCACCCCGCTCTTGGTGGCGGCGGTGGGGCCGCCGCCGGTCTTGTCGGCCAGGCCGCCGCCCATGGCGATGTCCATGACGAGGAAGTAGCCGTGGTTGGTCGCGGCCGTCCAGACGTCCGCAGGCATGTCGGTGGCGCGCACGGTGTGGTAGTTCACGCCGTCGATGTACCAGCGCATCTCCTGCGGGGACGTGCTCTGGTCCCACTCGATGGCGTACGTGTGGAACGAGGTCTTGAAGCTGGAGAGGCCCAGGCTGGCGGCCGTGCGCTCGCCGCTGCTCATGCCGTCGGGCTCGTTGCACACCCCGCCCCACGTGCCGCAGTGGAAGGTGCCCCAGTTGGAGTCGTGGCCGTTTGCCGTCTCGAGGATGTCGGCCTCACCGATGGAGGGCCAGTTGGTCGCGCCGACGCCGCGGGCGGGGGCACCGAGCATCCACAGCGCGGGCCAGATGCCGCCCGCCTCGGTGCCGGTGACGTTCGGCTGCTGAGCGGAGACCTCGACCTTGAGGATGCCCCCGGGCGGCGGCTGGAAGTCGGTGCGCACAGTCTCGAGCCGCGCCGAGCTCCAGTGCCCGTCGGCCTCGCGGATGGCGCGGATGGCCGCGTGGCCCTGGCCGTCGGTGGAGGCGTTGGCGGGGCTGTTGGTGTCGGTCTCGACCTCGCCGGTACCCCAGTTGGGCGCACCGCCCGGGTAGCTCGTGCCGATCTGCGGGGTCCAGTTCGCGGGGTCGAGCGACTGGCCGGCCGGTCCGTTGAACTGGTCGCTCCAGACGGGCGTCCAGTCGGTGGAGGCGGCCTGGCTGGGGATGGAGTGCCACGTGAGGGCGGCCACGACGGCGGCGATGGGGAGGCCCGCCAAGAGACGGGGCAGCCGGGGGGGACGGGTCATCGAGATCCTGCTTTCTGGAGCCATGTCGACGGTGACAGGTCAGGGCGCAGCGGAAGGGACCTCGGGCGAGGGTCCGACGCGCCAAGCGGTGCTCACGACGGCACCGGGGCTCGCCGGAGTCGGGCGGGCGGTGCCGGGTGCGACCCGGCCCGCGGAGCGGGGATGTCCAGTTCCGGCCGGTGTGAGGATGCTTGCGGGCCGGTGGCGGGCTGTCAATGGGCCTGACGGAACCTGACCGAACGCTGACGGTCTTGACGTGAAGGCGACCGGAAGCAGGCCAGCAGCGGGAGGCGCGCCGCGGCATACGTCCCACCAGCGGGTATGCGGGTGTGCGGGGGCGGGGAGGCCCGTCCGCAGGCGGGTGGCGGGGTTTGCACTCTCCCCGGCCGAGTGCCAATAATGGGTTAGCACTCTCGACCTGAGAGTGACAACTCGACCACCTGGGCGAGGCCCGGGAAGCGCACGCGAACATGGGCGTGCCCGACCCGGACCGTCCGTCGCGGGCGCCCCTGTGGTCTCCACATCGATTCGCGTGGGAGGAACCACCCGAATGGCCAAGATCATCGCTTTCGATGAAGAGGCACGCCGCGGTCTCGAGCGGGGAATGAACATCCTCGCCGACGCCGTCAAGGTCACGCTCGGCCCCAAGGGCCGCAACGTCGTCCTCGAGAAGAAGTGGGGTGCCCCCACGATCACCAACGACGGTGTCAGCATCGCCAAGGAGATCGAGCTCGAGGACCCCTACGAGAAGATCGGCGCCGAGCTGGTCAAGGAGGTCGCCAAGAAGACCGACGACGTCGCCGGTGACGGCACGACGACGGCCACGGTGATCGCCCAGGCCATGGTGCGCGAGGGTCTGCGCAACGTCGCCGCCGGAGCCAACCCGATGGCGCTCAAGCGCGGCATCGAGAAGGCCGTCCAGGCCGTCTCCGACGAGCTCCTCGCCGGCGCCACCGAGATCGAGACGCGCGAGCAGATCGCGGCCACCGCCTCGATCTCCGCCGCCGACGAGCAGATCGGTGAGCTCATCGCCGAGGCGATGGACAAGGTCGGCAAGGAAGGCGTCATCACCGTCGAGGACTCCAACACCATGGGCCTCGAGCTGGAGCTGACGGAGGGGATGCGGTTCGACAAGGGCTACATCTCGCACTACTTCGTCACCGACACCGAGCGCATGGAGACCGTCCTCGACGACGCCTACGTGCTCGTCGTCAACAGCAAGATCTCCTCGGTGAAGGACCTCCTGCCGATCCTCGAGAAGGTCATGCAGAGCGGCAAGCCGCTGCTGATCATCGCCGAGGACATCGACGGGGAGGCGCTGGCGACCCTGGTCGTCAACAAGATCCGTGGCACCTTCAAGTCGGTCGCCGTCAAGGCTCCCGGCTTCGGTGACCGTCGCAAGGCCATGCTGGGCGACATCGCCATCCTCACCGGTGGCCAGGTCGTCTCCGAGGAGGTCGGTCTCAAGCTCGAGAACGCCGACCTCGAGCTGCTCGGCCGCGCGCGGAAGGTCGTCGTCACCAAGGACGACACGACCATCGTCGAGGACCAGGAGGACCGGTCCGCGATCGAGGGCCGGATCAACCAGATCAAGGCCGAGATCGAGAAGTCGGACTCGGACTACGACCGCGAGAAGCTGCAGGAGCGCCTCGCCAAGCTCGCCGGCGGCGTCGCCGTCATCAAGGCGGGGGCGGCCACCGAGGTGGAGCTCAAGGAGCGCAAGCACCGCATCGAGGACGCCGTGCGCAACGCCAAGGCGGCCGTCGAGGAGGGCATCGTCGCCGGTGGTGGCGTGGCGCTCATCCAGGCCGTCAAGACGGTCTTCGAGAAGCTCGACCTCCAGGGTGACGAGGCCACCGGCGCCAACATCGTGCGCGTCGCGGCCGAGGCTCCGCTGAAGCAGATCGCCATCAACGCCGGCCTCGAGGGCGGCGTCGTGGCGGAGAAGGTCCGCGGGCTCGAGAAGGGTCACGGCCTCAACGCCGCGACCGGCGAGTACGTCGACATGCTCAAGGCCGGCATCAACGACCCGGTGAAGGTCACCCGGTCGGCGCTGCAGAACGCCGCGAGCATCGCGGCGCTCTTCCTCACCACCGAGGCGGTCATCGCCGACAAGCCGGAGAAGGCCGCTGCGGCCATGCCCGGTGGCGACGGTGGCATGGGCGGGATGGACTTCTGAGTCCGTCAGCCTGAAGCCGCTCGGCCTCACCGCACCACGCGAAGCGGCCCCCCGGGATCTCCCGGGGGGCCGCTTCCGTCCCCCACCGACGCCTCCTCGGCTCTCACTCCGCTCTCGAGAGCGCGGGTATGCGCCGGACGTCACCACCCGCTCAGTGAGCGAAGGCCGCCACGCTGCCACAGCGGGTGCGAGCGGGTCTGCGGGACGGTCGGCCCGGTCACGACGATCGGCCTGGGGGCCGTCGGCAGGAGGGCCGTGCCCTGCAGCGCGTCGCCGGTCGGGTCGCAGGTCATGTCGCGCTGAGCGTCGTCACAGCAGCAGCGCGTGCGACGTGGCGTGCGACCTGACGGTGGGGGCGTCCGTTTCCCGGGAGATGTGGCCCGGCATCGATGCGGTTGTTGGCCCGGCGTCGACTCGGGAGCGGGCGGCGTACCCGGTGGGTCGCCGGAACTGCCCCGCCGCCGACGCCGGCCGCGCCACACTGGACGGGTCCACGTCGACCGCCAGGGGGTGGCCATGCCGGAGCCCGTCGTCACCGGGTCCCCGCTGTCCCTGCCAGACCCACAGCCCGAGCCGTCCACGCCGACGCAGTGCGCCATAACGACCCAGCCGCACACGCCCGCGTCGGTCGTGGCCCAGGTGCTGGCGACCGAGCACTGGAGCCTGCTCGCGACCCGAGGAACGATGTGGTCGGAGGTCATGAGCCGCATCACGATCCACCTCACCGTCGCCTCCGCCTCCCTCGTCGTGCTCGCGCTCGTGGCTCAGGCGAGCGGCTTCGGCACGCCGTTCACCGTGCTCGCCATCGGGCTGGCCGGGGCCGTGCTCGTGCTTGGTTCGCTGACCCAGCTGCGGGTCATCCTCGCCAGCACGGAGGACGCCAGCCTCGTCGTCGCGATGAACCGGCTGCGGGCGGCCTACGTCGAGCTCGCGCCGGAGATCGCGCCCTACCTCGTGACGTCCACCCTCGGTGGCCGCGCCGGGCTCATGCAGACCTCCACGCTCGGTCGACCGCGCAGCACCATCGCCCACGTCGCCGGCAGCACGTCGCTCTTCCTCGGCGCTGTCAACACGCTGGTCGCCGGGGCCCTGGGCGCACTCGTCGCCTACGCGGGCGACGCGCCGGTCGTGGCCCGCGTCGGGGTGGGGCTCGTGGCCGCGCTGGCCTACCTCGCCGCGTTCCTCGCGGTGGGCCGCCGGTCGTTCGGGCCCGGAGCCTTCCCGACGTCGGCCGACTGAGCACCCTCGACCGCCCCGGCTCCCGCCCCGACCCCCGGCTCCGGCCGCGACTCCCGCCTCAGTGGGCGAACATCCCGCGCACCCCCTCCTCGGTCTGCTGGTACGTGCCGCTCGCCCGGGAGGTGAGGCCGGCGATCTGGGCGAGGTCGGCGCGCACCCGGTCCTGCAACGCGGCCCACTCGCCGACGAGGCCCTGGAACTCGGCGGCCGCCGTGCCCGTCCATGACCCGTCGAGCGAGGTGAGCCGGGCGTGCATCGCGCTCACCGACCCCTCGATCTCGGCAGCGATGGAGGACATGTCGGAGGCGGCGGCCTGGATGCGGTCGGTGTCGACGGTGAACACGGGCGGTCCTTTCGAGAGGCGTTGATGACCTTGGTCCCTCGACGCTAGGCACTCACGGCGGTCGGCCCCTCCCGTCATCCACAGGCCCGCTAGCGTGAGCGCCGATGACCATCTGGATCGACCAGCCCATCTGGCCGCGGCACGGCACCGTCTTCGCCCACCTCGTCAGCGACGTGTCGTTCGAGGAGCTGCACGCCTTCGCGACCCGGGCCGGGCTGCACCCGCGCTCGCACCACGGCGACCACTACGACGTGCCGCAGGAGCGCATGGCCCTGGTCCTGGCGGCGGGCGCCACGGAGACGACCGGAGCCGACGTCGTGCGGCGGCTGCTCGCGAGCGGGCTGCGTCTGCGCAAGCGGCAGGGTGACCGGCCGGTCGCGCGCATACCCGCGCTGACCTTCCCGGACGGCACGCGGGCGGCGGTCGACCTGCTGGCCTCCGACCGGCCCGTGACGACGCCCGGGGTCTTCGCCGCGATGGTGTTCGTCCAGGACTCGGGCGGCCGGTTCGCGGTCGTCCACTCGCCGCGCCGCGATGCCTGGGGGTCCCCGGGCGGCTGGCTGGAGCCGGGCGAGACCGCCGTCGAGGCGGCGGTGCGCGAGGTCCGGGAGGAGACCGGCCTGGCCCTCACCGTCGACGACCTCGAGGTATGCGCCTACGAGCGGTTCGAGGCGCAGGGCGAGGTACGCGGCCGGTGGCCCACGGGCCGCGCCTACCTGCAGGTGTTCCGCACCCGGCTCGAGGTCAGCGTCCCGGAGATGTCCGCCGGCGGGGCGGACGTGGACGACGTCGACGGGTGGCGCTGGCTCACTCGCGACGAGCTGGAGGCGTTGTGCGGCCAGGAGTTCTGGTGGCCGCTCGTGCCGGTGCTCTACCCGCCCGACGGCGACTGACGTCGGTGCCCGCGCATACCCTCGCGGCATGACGACGCGTGCGCGGGTGGGGATGTGCTTCGACCGGACCTTTCCCGGGTCGGCGGTGACCGGGCTGGCCCGCCGGCTCGACGAGGGCGGCGCCGACGAGCTGTGGCTCATCGAGGACTGCTTCTTCACGACGGCGCCGCCTCTGGCCGCCGCGGCCCTGGCCGTGACCGAGCGCCTCACGGTGGGTCTCGGGATCCTGCCGGCGGTCTCGCGCACGGCCGCGGTGACGGCCATGGAGATCGCGACCCTCAGCAGCATCGCCCCCGGCCGGGTCGTCGGCGGCGTGGGGCACGGCATCCAGTCGTGGATGGAGCAGATGGGCGTGCGGCCCGCGTCGCCGCTCACCGCCCTGGAGGAGGTGCTCACCGCGGTGCGCCGGCTGCTGCGGGGTGAGGAGGTCACCGTCGACGGACGCACGGTCCACCTCGACCATGTGCGGCTCGAGCCGGCACCCGACCCGGTGCCGCCGGTGCTCGCCGGCGTGCGCGGGCCGAAGTCGGTGGCGTTGGCCGGCCGGGTCTCCGACGGCGTCGTGCTGGCCGGTCTCTGTCCGCCCGACTACGCCGCGTGGGCCCGCGACACCGCGTCCGCCGGCCCGGGCTTCCAGGTGGTCTGCTTCGCGTCGGCGGCGATCGCGGCCGACGCCCGGGAGGCCCACCGGGCCATGGCCCCGCTCGTCGTCGAGGCGCTCAGCACCGCTGAGGGCACGGGCCTGCGCCACCTGCCCTTCCACGACGAGCTGGCCGAGCTGGCCCGCACGCGCGGAGCCGACGGCGTCGCCGGTATGCCGCGCGACTGGTGGGTGCGCATCGGCCCGATCGGCACGCGCGACGACGCGGCCGAGCACCTCGGGCTCATGGACGGGGTCGGCGCCTCCTCGGTGGCGCTCTTCCCGGCCCCCGACCTCGAGGTGGCCCAGGCGCTCGTCGACGACGTGGTGGCCCTGGCCACCCGGTGACGGCCGGCGGGTCGACCTCCGCGGTCGACCCGGTCAGGACGGTGGGTCGGAACGCAGCCGGGCCAGCTCGCGCTCGAGGTTGGCGCGGGCCCGGCCTTCCCACTCCCGGCGGCCGAGCGCGGTGAGATACAGGCCGTCGGCGTCGACGAGGCCGGTGAGGATGGCCGAGCGCGCGGAGCGGAAGAGCCCGTCCGGGACCGACGCATACTCCTGTCGCACCTGGCGGCAGTAGTCCTCGAACCGGTCCTCGCGGGCGGCCAGGATCCACAGGTCGGCGTCGTGGAACGCCCGCTGGAGGGGATCGGAACCCGCCACGTGGTCGGCCGTCATGCGGACGAGGCCGACGACCGCCTCGACGTCGGTGCCCCGCACCCGTAGCGGGGCCAGCACCTGCTCGGCGAGCGCCGCGCTGGCTGCCTCGTTGGCGCCCGCAACGGCCGAGGGGTCGTACACCGCGTCGTGGAACCACGCCGCGACGCGGGCGACGACGGCCTCGGGAGCGTCCAGCTCACCGGCGTCGCCGAGGTCCCCCAGCGCCCAGAACATCTCGACGAGGTGCCGGGTCCCGTGGTATCGGCGGTGCGGCTGCCTCCATCGGGCGAGCAGGTCTGCACCCGCGGCCGCCACCGCCTCCGGGTCGGCCTCCGGGGCCAGCGCGGCGAGGTCACGGGTCCACCACGCGATGAGGGCCGGCACCGCCACAGTCTCCCAACTCGCGGACGCAGACCGGACGACCGCGGTCGGGCTGGGCGGAAATCCACAAAACGCGGCGGCGGCTGGGAGATGTCTGCATACTTCCGGCAATGCCGGCAAAGACGACGTGGTCCCCGCCCCCCTCGTGGCCTCGGCCGCCCGCCGGATGGCGGCCCCCAGCAGGCTGGGCGCCCGACCCGGCGTGGGGGCCGGCGCCTCCGGGGTGGCAGTTCGAGGTGCCCGAGCCGGACTCGCGGCGGTTCTACGAGAAGAAGCGGTTCATCCTCCCCGGGACGGCCCTGGGCCTGGCCGGGGTGCTGGTCGCGCTCGCGGTGAATGCCGGTGCCAGCGGGGCCCAGCGCGCGCCGGCCGCCCCCCTCGTGGCCGCATCGTCGGCGTCCTCGCCGACCACGGACGCTGCGAAGGCGGCTGCCGACGCGAAGGCGGCTGCCGACGCCACGGTGGCCGCGGAGGCGAAGGCGGTCGCGGACGCGAAGGTCGCGGCGGACGCCAAGGCCGCCGCGGACGCGAAGGTCGCCGCGGAGGCGAAGGCCGCGCAGGAGGCCAAGGCTGCTGCCGACGCGAAAGCCGCCGCGGATGCCAAGGTGGTCGCCGACGCGAAGGCCGCCGCCGCCGCGAAGGCCGCCGCTGACGCCAAAGCCGCGGCCGACACGAAGGCGGCTGCCCCGGCGCCCGCCGCCCCGGCGCCCGCCGCCCCGGCGCCGGCCGCCCCCGCGCCGCTCGTCGACACCTCCGCGGGGGCTCAGCGGTACGCCAACTGCACGGCGCTCAACGCTGACTTCCCGCACGGCGTCGGGCGCTCCGGGGCGGTCGACAAGGTCTCGGGCGGCGGTGCCCCGGTCACGACCTTCACCCGCGACGACGCGCTCTACGCCGCCAACAGCGGGAGCGACCGCGACGGCGACGGGATCGCCTGCGAGAAGCACTAGGCACCCGTCGCCCGGCCGGTATGCGGTGCCGGTCAGGCGAGCTCGGCCGGCAGGTCCTGCGCGTGGACGACGGTGAGAGCCGACACGGCTCGGGTGAGGACGACGTAGAGGCGCCGGAGGCCCGTGCGCTCGTCGGGCTCGTCGGCGGCGATCGCGGCCGGCTCGACGACGACGACCCGGTCGAACTCCAGGCCCTTGGCGACCTGGGCGGGCACGACGTCGACCTGGTGCTCGACGTCGCCGTGGTCGGCGCCCAGCACGCCGTGCCCGATGCCGGCCGCTCTCAGGGCGCTCGACACCGCCGCCAGCGAGACGGCCGGCACGATGACCCCGACCGAGCCCGGCTCGGCCGCAAGGTCGGCCACCGCCCGGGCGACCCGGGCCGGCACCTCGTCCGGGGCCACCCGCACGATGTCGAGCCGCCCGGGGTTGTCGCGGACCGACACCGGTACCCCCAGACCGGGGGCCATCGAGGGCAGCAGCCGGGCGGCGTAGTCGATGACGAGCGCCGGCACCCGGAACCCCCGGTCGAGCACCTCGAGGTGGCCGTCCGGCTTCCCCAGGTGGGCCAACGACGCGGCCCAGGAGTCGGTGGCCCACGGCGTCGTGCCCTGGGCGATGTCGCCCAGCACGGTCGCCGAGCCGGTCGAGCAGCGCCGACCGACCGCCCGCAGCTGCATGGGGGAGAGGTCCTGCGCCTCGTCGAGCACGACGTGGCCGAGGCTGGGGGTGCGGTCGAGCAGGTCCGCCACCTCGTCGACGAGCACGGCATCGGCCGTCGACCACCGGGCAGACCCCTTGCCGCGAGGAGGCTTCCTCCACAACAGGATCCGCTGTTCCTCATCGGTGAGCACGCCGTCGGCTGCGGCCGACAGCGCACGCGCCGACGACAGGAGGTCGACCACCACCTGCCGCGGGTCGAGCTTCGGCCAGACCGCCCGCACGTAGGCCCGTACGGGGGCCGAGCGGGCGACCGCGTCCTGCACCCGGTCGTCGGGGGAGTCGCCGCTGCGCTCCATCTCGACGAGCACGTGGTGGGCCAACCGCTGCGGCAGCACCTGCCGGGCCGCCTCGTAGCGGATGCTCCGCGACCGCAGCTCGCCCAGCACCCCCTCGACCTCGGCGGCGGGCACCCGCCACCGGTAGGCCCCGCGCGGCACGACGAGCGCCTCGCTCACCGTCCCGACGTGCGACCAGACCGCCCGCCGCAGCACCTCGGCGAGCCGCGCGTCGCCCTTGAGCACCGCCACAGCGGTGGGGTCGACGGCGCGCACGGAGACGGTGGCGCCCACGAGCTCCTCCGCGGTCGTATGCCGCACCTCCACCTCGCCGAGCGCCGGCAGCACCGCCCCGATGTGGTCGAGGAACGCGCGGTTGGGGCCGACGACGAGCACGCCCGACCGCGCGAGCCGCTCGCGGAACGCATACAGCAGCCACGCCGCCCGGTGCAGGCCCACCGCGGTCTTGCCGGTGCCGGGGGCGCCCTGCACGCAGACGGTCGTCGCCGCGTCGGCACGCACGATCTCGTCCTGCTCGGGCTGGATCGTCGCGACGATGTCGCGCATCGGCCCCACGCGCGGCCGCTCGATCTCGTCGGCGAGGATGCGGCTGCGAGCGGGCGCCACATCGTCCCCGTCACCCACGGCCCCGCCGTCGGCGCCGAGGAGGTGCTCGTCCTCGTACGCCGTGAGCCGGCCGTGGTCGACACCGAACCGGCGGCGTCGGCGCACCCCCATCGGCCGCGCCGGGGAGGCGCGGTAGAAGGCGCCGGACAGCTCGGCGCGCCAGTCGATGACGACCGGGTCGCCCTGCTCGTCGTTGACGTGACGCCGCCCGACGTACCAGCGCTCGTGGCCGTGCTCGGGTAGGTCGAGGTCGAGCCGCCCGAAGAACAACGCGGTCTCCGGGTCGTCGACGAGCTGGTCGGCCCGGCGCTGGAGCGTCATCGCGAGGAACTCGGCGGAGATGCGGTCGCCCCCTGCGGCCGTCATGCCGAGGGTGCGCGCGCGCATCCGGGCGAGCTCGCGGCGAGCCTCGGCCAGGTAGGCCTGCTCGCGCGAGAGCTCGCCCGCCGGGGACTCGGGCATGAGGAAGGGCCTTCCACAGGGGGCGCTGCTCAGGGGAAGCGCGCCAATGTACCTGTGGAAGGCCCTTCGTGGGTAACCGGCCGACGCCCACCAGGGAGGGGCGCGGCCGGTCACCTCACCCCCTAGCCGGGACGGGCGGCCAGGGTGATCTTGAGGTCCTGCTTCTGCGAGCCGCGGATGACGGTGACGGTGACGGTGTCGCCGACCTTGTGCTCGTGGATCGTCGCGACGAGCGACTCGGAGGAGTCGATCGGCTGCCCGTCGATGGCGATGACCGCGTCGTTGGCCTGCAGGCCCGCGGTCGCGGCCGGCGTCCCGGCGGAGACCTCCTTGACGAGGGCGGCCTGGCGCTTCGAGCTGCCGTCGGTCACCGTCGTGTCGGCGGCGCTGACCCCGATGTAGGCGTGCTGGGCGGCGCCGGTGGCGATGAGCTGGTCGGCGATGGACTTGGCCTCGTTGACCGGGATGGCGAAGCCGATGCCGATGCTGCCGCTCTGGCCGCCGGACGACGAGCCGAGGCTCGCGATCGAGCTGTTGATGCCGATGAGCTTGCCGTCGGCCGTGACGAGCGCGCCACCGGAGTTGCCGGGGTTGATCGCCGCCGACGTCTGGATGGCGTTCGTGACGACCGCGTTCGCGGCGGTCTGCGTGCTCTGGCCCTGTTGACCCTGCAGCCCCTGAAGCCCCTGCTGACCCTGCTGGGCCTCGGCGGCGGAGGTCGTCACCGGCCGGTTGAGGGCGCTGACGATGCCGGTGGTGACGGTGCCCGAGAGACCGAGCGGGTTGCCGACGGCCATGACGGGCTGGCCCACCGTGAGCGCGGACGAGTCACCGATGCCGATCGGCGTGAGGTCCGACGGCGGGTTGCTCAGCAGCAGCACCGCGAGGTCGGTGGACGGGTCGGTGCCGACGATCTTGGCGTCGTAGGTGCGCCCGTCGTTGAGGGAGACGCTGATCGTGGCGCCGGTGCCCGCGCCGGTGGCGACGTGGTTGTTGGTGAGGATGTGGCCCTTCGCGTCGATGACGACGCCGGAGCCCTGACCCTCCGCGGTGCGGCTCGTCACGGTGATGGAGACGACGCTGGGGGCGACCGCCTTGGCGGTGGCCGTCCAGTCCGGCGCGGTGGCGCTGCCCTGCACCACCTGGGGGGTGGTGCTCCCGTTCTGGGTGGTCGTCGAGCTCGACGAGCCCGCCGAGGCGACGGGGGCGAGCGGGCCCGCGCTGCGGGTGGCGGCATACGTGCCACCGCTCGCGAGCGCGGCGGCGAGGATGGCCACGGCAGTGAGCTGCCCGAGGCCGCGGTTCGGCTTGCTGCGAGGCGCCGGGGCCGGGGTCGGCGTCACGGGGGGGTATGCGCCGCCACCGCCGGTGGAGCCGTCACCGGGGGTGCCGTACCAGGACCCGGGCGGCGTGGCCCCGGAACCGGTCGTGCCGGTGGAGCCGGCCTGGTCGGGGGTGCCGAAGCCGTAGCCCCCGCGCGAGTAGCCGGTGTCGGGCGCGGTGGTCGTGCCCCGCTGCTCCGACTCGCCGTACCACTGCGGGACGGGCGTGGTGGCCGGGCCGCGGGTGGCGTCCGGGTGGGTCTCTTGCTGCGTCATGCTGGTTTCCTCTTCCCCTGCGCTGGTGGCGTTGTCCACCACTACACCGGGGAGTCTTCGGAGCGGGCTGAGGTCGAACTGTGCGGGCGCTGTGCGAGCTGGAGGACGAACGTCGCACCGCCTCCGGGGGTCTGGGCGACCCCGACCTTGCCGTGGTGGGCACTGACGATGGCGGCCACGATGGCCAGCCCCAGGCCGGTGCCCCCGGTGCCGCCGGAGCCCGGACGGCTGCGGGACGGGTCCTCCCGGTAGAAGCGCTCGAAGACCCGGCGGGCCTTGCTCGGGTCGATGCCTTCGCCGTGGTCGCGCACCTCGAGCACGGCCGTCCCGTCGGGCAGCGTGCCGACGGCGATCTCGACCGGCGTGCCGGCCGGGGTGTGGTTGAGCGCGTTGGAGAGCAGGTTGGTGACGACCTGTCGCAGCCGCTGCTCGTCACCGCGCACGTGCACGGGGCCGAGCGGGCGGCCGAGCCCGACGAGCCGGATGTGCCGGTCGGGCTGGCGCACCCGGGCGTCCTGCACGGCGTCGCCACCGAGCACGGCGAGGTCGACGTCGTCGACCGAGAGCGGGCGCTCGCCCTCGAGGCGGGCCAGGACGAGGAGGTCCTCGACGAGCCCGGACATCCGCGACGCCTCGCTCTCGATCCGCCCGAAGGCGCCGGTGACGTCCTCCGGACGGCTCACGGCGCCCTGCCGGTAGAGCTCGGCGTAGCCGCGGACGGTGGCCAGGGGGGTGCGCAGCTCGTGGGAGGCGTCGGCGACGAACTGGCGCATCCGCTGCTCGCTCGCCTCGCGCACCGCGAACGACTGCTCGATCTGGGCGAGCATCGCGTTGAGCGATCGGGAGAGGGAGGCCACCTCGTCGCGGGTGTCGGCCTCGGGCACGCGTTGGGAGAGGTCTCCGGCGGCGATGGCGGCGGCCGTGTCCTCGATCCGGGTGAGGGGGCCGAAGGCGCGGCGCACGGCATACCAGCCCAGGGCCATCGCGGCACCGAGGACGAGGAGCCCGATGAGGGCGGCGTACGCCAGCACGCTGCTGAGCGTCTCCTCCATCTGCCGCAGCGGCACGGCGACGACGTAGATCCCGTCGCCGCGCTGGTTGACGCCGGCGATGGCCCGCCACTTGAGGTCCTCGTCGCCGGCGTCCTGGGAGTCGACGGTGAACGGGGTGCCCCGGGTGACGAGGGCGTCGTTCTTGGTCAGCGTGGGGATCCGGGGGGCGGCGTCGGGCTCGGTGGCGGCCTCGGCGGCCTGGATCGCCCCGGAGCCGTCGAGGCGGGTGATGCGCACCGTGAAGTTGGGCTGGATCGTCTGGGTCACGCCGCTGCCGTAGGCGACCGCGGCCGCGATCTCGCCGTAGGTGCGCAGCTCCTCGTCCGTGCGGTCGAGCAGGTAGGCCCGCATGAGCACCGTGACGATGATGCTCGAGGCAGCCAGCGCCAGGGCGAGCAGCACCGCCACGACGGTGAGCAGCCGCACGCGCAGCGGCATACCCGTGACCCGGGTGCGGGCGGCATGCAGGAGCCGAGACGTGTCGGTGCGTCGAGCCCCGACGGGTGCCCCGCCCACGGCCCCGGTCGCTGACGACCCGGTGGCGGGCGCGGGCCCGGAGGTCAGCCGCACACTCACGCGACCGGCGTGCCCGGGGGTAGCCGCAGCACGTAGCCGACGCCACGCTTGGTGTGGATGAGGCTGGGCTCCTCCGTGTCGACCTTGCGACGCAGGTAGGAGATGTAGGACTCGACGATGCCGGACTCGCCGCGGAAGTCGTAGTCCCAGACGTGGTCGAGGATCTGGGCCTTGGACAGCACTCGGTTGGGGTTGAGCATGAGGTAGCGCAGCAGCTTGAACTCGGTGGGCGAGACCTCGATGACGCGACCGGCCCGGCGCACCTCGTGGGAGTCGTCGTCGAGCTCGAGGTCGTGGAAGGTCAGCGTGGCTGCGCTCGTCTCGTCGCCCCGGGTGCGGCGCAGCACCGCGCGGATGCGGGCGATGACCTCCTCAAGGCTGAACGGCTTCGTGACGTAGTCGTCGCCGCCGACCGTGAGGCCCTTGATCTTGTCCTCGACCGAGTCGCGGGCGGTCACGAAGACGATGGGCAGCTGACGGCCGGACTCGCGCAGCCGGCGGGTCACCTCGAAGCCGTCCATATCGGGGAGCATGACGTCGAGCACCACGAGGTCGGGGCTCTTCTCGGACGCGGTGTTGATGGCCGAGCGCCCGTCACTGGCCACGGAGACCTCGAAGCCGGCGAACCGGAGCGACGTCGCGAGCAGCTCTCGGATGTTCGGCTCGTCCTCGACGACGAGGAGCGAGGCTTCGGTGGTGGGCTCGGTCAGGGCGGTCACGTCGACGAGTCTCCGTCCCGTTCCTGGACGTTTGCTGGGAGTCTGCTCCAAGCGTACGCCCCGGCTGGAGAGCCACTCGTGATCGGGTCAGACGGTGAGGTCGTCCGCGTCGACGATCCGGTAGGCGTAGCCCTGCTCGGCGAGGAAGCGCTGCCGGTGGGCGGCGAACTCGGAGTCGACCGTGTCGCGCGAGACCACCGTGTAGAAGTGCGCCGTGCGGCCGTCGCCCTTGGGCCTCAGCACCCGGCCGAGCCGCTGGGCCTCCTCCTGGCGCGAGCCGAACGTGCCCGACACCTGGATGGCGACCGAGGCCTCGGGCAGGTCGATGGAGAAGTTGGCCACCTTGCTGACGACGAGCAGCTGCACCTCGCCGTCGCGGAACTGCTGGTAGAGCTTCTGGCGCACGGCCACCGACGTCTCGCCGGTGATGATCGGCGCGTCGAGCCGCTCCGCCAGGCTCTCGAGCTGGTCGAGGTACTGCCCGATGACGAGGGTCGGCTCACCGCGGTGCCGCTCGACGAGCTGCTGCACGACAGGGTCCTTGGCGTCACTGCACGACGCCAGCCGGTAGCGCTCGTCGGGCTCGGACATCGCGTAGGCCATCCGCTGCCCGTCCGGCAGCGACACCCGCACCTCGACACAGTCGGCCGGCGCGATGTAGCCCTGCGCCTCGATGTCCTTCCACGGCGCGTCGTAGCGCTTCGGCCCGATGAGCGAGAACACATCCCCCTCGCGGCCGTCCTCGCGCACGAGAGTGGCGGTGAGGCCGAGACGCCGCCGCGCCTGCAGGTCGGCGGTCATCCGGAAGATCGGGGCGGGCAGCAGGTGCACCTCGTCGTAGAGGATGAGGCCCCAGTCGCGCGCGTCGAGCAGGTCGAGGTGGGTGTAGACGCCCTTCCGGCGGGTCGTCAGCACCTGGTAGGTGGCGATGGTCACCGGGCGGATCTCCTTGCGGGCGCCGGAGTACTCGCCGATCTCGTCCTCGGTGAGGGTCGTGCGCCGCAGCAGCTCGTCCTTCCACTGCCGCGCGCTCACGGTGTTGGTGACGAGGATGAGGGTGGTCGCGCTCGCGGCGGCCATCGCCCCCGCGCCGACGAGCGTCTTGCCCGCCCCGCAGGGCAGCACCACGACGCCCGAGCCGCCGTGCCAGAACCCGTCGACGGCCTGCTGCTGGTAGGGCCGGAGCGACCAGGTCTGCGTGTCGAGCGCGATCGGGTGGGCCTCGCCGTCGACGTAGCCGGCGAGGTCCTCGGCGGGCCAGCCGACCTTGAGCAGCTCCTGCTTGAGGTGGCCGCGCTCGGAGGGGTGGACGGCGACGGTGAGGTCGTCGACGCGCGCCCCGAGCAGCGGCTGGATCCGCTTGTGACGCAGGATCTCCTCGAGCACCGGGCGGTCGTTCGTGCGCAGGGTCAGGCCGTGGGTGAGGTCCTTCTCCAGCGTCAGCCGGCCGTAGCGGGCCATCGTGTCGGCGACGTCGATGAGCAGGGCCTGCGGCACGGCATACCGGCTGTGGGTGAGCAGGGCGTTGACGACCGACTCGGCGTCGTGGCCCGCGGCGCGCGCGTTCCACAGTCCGAGCGGCGTGACCCGGTAGGTGTGCACGTGCTCGGGTGCGCGCTCGAGCTCGGCGAAGGGGGCGATCGCCCGCCGCGCCTCCTCGGCGCAGGGGTGGTCGACCTCGAGGAGGAGGGTCTTGTCGCTCTGGACGATGAGGGGGCCGTCGGTCATGGTCTGTGGTCCAACGACAGGTGCCGGGGGCTTGTTCCGCTTGTCACTGGTTGCCGAGCGCCCACACGTAGAACCAGATGAGCAGCGGGACGCCGATGGCGAAGTTGACGGCGTAGACGACCCAGCCCCGGGTCGTCAGCCGGCGGGCGGAGTCGGGCGCCAGGGCGTGGCGGCGCCAGGCGATGACCGACACGATGGCGCTGGGGATGCCGATGATGCCCGTCGCGACGAGCGAGATGACGCTGACGACGAGCAGCACCACGGTGCTGACCGGGAAGCGGACCGTCGACGTGGGGGCGTACCCGGGATAGCCGCCCTGGGTCGCGTACCCCGGGGCGGGGTAGCCCGGTTGGTAGGCGGGTGGGTATGCCGTCGGGGCGGTCGGCTGGACGCCGTAGGGCTGCCCGGTCGGCGACGGGTAGGTCTGAGTCGGCACCGGGGAGACCTGCTGCGGGACGGGCTGCGTCGGCGGCGCCGGGCTCGGTCCGGGCTGCGGCCACTGGCCGGCGCCGGGGGGCGCGCCGAAGGCGCCTTCGGCGGGGGGCGACCCGGGCTCGCTCACGGGCTCACGCTACCGCCCGGCCCCGACACCGGCCGGTCGTGCCAGGATGCGCGGGAGCGAGGAGGCGCACGATGAGGACACCGCAGGTGGTGCCGGCCGAGGGCTTCCCGCGGCGGGTGACGGTCTACGAGGTGGGCCCCCGCGACGGCCTGCAGAACGAGAAGGGCCACGTGGCCACGGCCACCAAGGTGGAGTTCGTGCGCCGGCTGCTGGCCGCGGGGCTGACCTCCGTGGAGACGACCTCGTTCGTGCCGGCGTCGTGGGTGCCGCAGCTGGGTGACGCAGAGGACCTGCTCGCCGAGCTCGGCGTCCTCGGCCGCGGACGCGACCGGCCGGTGCTCGTGCCCAACGAGCGCGGCCTCGACCGCGCGCTGGCGGCCGGTGTCGGGGCGGTGGCTGTCTTCGGCAGCGCCACCGAGACCTTCGCCGAGCGCAACCTCGGCCGCAGCGTCGACGCGTCGCTGGAGATGTTCCGGCCCGTCGTGGCGCGCGCGCGTGAGGCCGGCCTGTGGGTGCGGGGCTACGTGTCGATGTGCTTCGGCGACCCCTGGGAGGGCGAGGTGCCCCTCGGCCAGGTCGTCGACGTCGCCCAACGGCTCATGGACCTCGGGCTCGACCAGCTGTGCCTCGGCGACACCATCGGCACCGGCACCCCCGGCCACGTCCACCGGTTACTCGATGCGTTGGGAGACAAGGGGATCGGCGTGGACCGGCTCGGGGTGCACTTCCACGACACCTACGGCCAGGCCCTGGCCAACACCCTGGCCGCCATCGCCCACGGCGTGACCACCGTCGACGCCTCGGCGGGCGGGCTCGGCGGCTGCCCCTACGCCAAGAGCGCCACCGGCAACCTCGCCACGGAGGACCTCGTGTGGGCCCTGCGGGGCGCCGGCGTCGAGACCGGCGTCGACCTCGAGGCCCTCGTGGCGACCAGCGTGTGGATGGCCGCTCAGCTCGGGCGGCCCTCGCCCTCCCGGGTCGTGACGGCGCTCGCCTCGTCCTGACCGTCCTGACGGTCCTGACGGTCCTGACCGTCACCGGCCGCTCCGGCGACGCCGGTGATGCGGTGCACGGAGAAGCCGCGCTCGCTGCCCGACTCGGCGACCCGTCCCCAGGCCCGGCCCGCCTCGACCCGCGTGGGGTAGAAGAGGTGCCGCTCGGTGCGGCCGGTCATGTCGGCATACCCGATCCACACGCCGTAGCGCTCGGCCGCCGCGTCGCGCAGCGCGGCCAGGGTCACGGTGGGGTCGGTGCTGACGACCGTCGGCCTCAGGTCCTCGCCGGTGGCCGACCGGGCGGTCTGCTCGGCGGCCCGCAGACCGCGTACGAGGCTCGCGGCGAACGTCGGGTCGACGACGCTCGTGCGCGGCGGCGACGCGCTGCGCCGCAGGGCGGCCCGGCGGCGGGCGGCGACCGACACGACGACCGACCCGTCGGCGCGCTCCTGCACGGGGGAGTAGCCGGCGTCCCGCATGGCCTCGACGAGGCTGTCGGGGTCGGCCCCCGAGACGAGCACGGTCGGGGCGATCCGGCGCAGCTGCAGGGACGCGAGCGCCCGCTCGGCGAGCAGGCCCTCGAGCACCGACTCGTCGTCGCTGCGCAGGTAGGCGCCGGCCCGGCCGACCTTCGTCTGTCCGTGCCGCCGGGCCACGTCGCGCACGAGGTACTCCAGGGGCTGCGGCACCCCGGTGCGGCTCGCGCCGCGCAGCGACTCGAGCACCTCGTCGGCGGTCCAGCCGGCGTCGAGGGCCCGGCGCACGGAGGCCGGGGTGAAGCGGTGAACGGTGGCTCCGCCGCGGGACTCGATGTCGGCGACGAGGCGCATCAGCTGAGCCAGCTCGCCGTGGAGCGGCCCGGGCGCGATGGCCGTGAGGTCGGCCTGCACGAGGATGTGGTCGACCGGGTCGGGCAGCTGCTGGGCCATCTGTGCGGCCAAGGCGTCCAGGTCGCCTCCGGCCGCCAGCACGCGCCCGGCTCTCGACAGCGCGCCCCGGCCGGTGACTCCGAGCCACTCCGCCTCCCGGAGCACGGCCGTCACCGCGTCGGCGAGCCGGGCCGGGTTGCGCAGCGGCCGGCGCCAGCGCAGCCGCTCCAGGACGGAGGCCTCGGTGGTGGCGTGCCCGGCCGGGAGGGCGGCGAGCTCGGTGAGCACGTCGGCCCGCATGGTGCGGATGGGCGGCCAGTGCACGTCGGGTCCCAGCGCGTTGGCGGCCGTCGCCGAGCCGCCCGTGCGTTGCCCGACCAGCTGGGCGGCGCGCGTGGAGGTGAGCCAGCCGGCGGCGAGCCGCGCCCACCGCGTGCCGGCGGGGTCGGCGAGCCACTCGTCGGCGAGCGGCGTCGGGGCCCAGACGGGCACCAGCTCGCCGTCGTCGGCGACGAGGCCGGCCGTATGCGTGAGCTCCACCAGCCAGGCGGTCCGCTCGGGGTCGACGTCGAGGCCCTGGCTGAGCCGGCGCAGGTCGCGGACCGCGAGGCCTCCGGCGCGCAGCACCCGCGGTGGCGCCGGACCCCAGCGCAGCACGACCTCCTCGACGAGGTCGAGCAGGTCGCTGACCGCTCCGCCCGACACGTCGTCGACGAGGGCCGCGCCGACCTCGGTCGCCACGGGGGCGGGAGGCTCGAGGGCCGAGGCCTCGTGCAGCCGCCCACCGCGCAGCCGCAGCGCGACCTCCCGCGCCAGGACGACCCGCAGCTCGCCCTCACCACGGGGCCGGTCGGTGCCGGACGTGAGCGCGTGCAGCAGCCGGTGCTCGAGGAGCCACCGCACACCGTCGGAGCCGGGGGCGTCACGGTTGACGACACCGATCGGGGGGCCCCAGGCCAGGCGGTCGAGCACGGCGCGGGCGCCGGCGGGTGCCTCCTCGAGGAGGGCGGCCACCCGGTCCGGGGCCACCGGCACCACCCCGAGCTCGACGAACGAGGGACCGAGCCCCGCCGGCGAGGGGCCGAGGATCTCGGGCACGGTGCGCACGGCATACAGCCCGTCGGTCGACCGCCAGACCAGGGCCCGGTCCCACAGCCGCTCGAGGTGGCCGCTCACGTCGATGCCCCCCATGAGGGTGTCGACGGCGTCGGGCCGGGCGCCGTCGCCGGCGACGACGAGGGCCTCCAGCACCTGCAGGTGGCCGAGGTCGAGCGCCTCGACGCAGCGCTGCACGCTGGCCCGCGTGGCCGCGCGGGCCGCGAGCGAGGTGAGGTCGGACGGCGCGGGGCGGGCGAGGTCGGGCCGGGCGAGCACGAGGGCGGCCAGCTGCTCGTCGGTGCGGCCGCGGATGTCGTCGGCCAGGCTGCGGGCCCCGGTGGCGGTGGCGGGCCCGGTGGTCATGACCGCCACGGTAGACGCCACGGGTCGGGAGTGCCCGGGGCGGATCCGCGGCGTCGCGACTCCCGAACCGGGGCAGGGGTCATAGGTTGGGCCCGTGACGAGCGAGGTCAGTGACCGCTCCCGCCCGAGCGGGGCGCAGTGGACGGTGCGGCGCGGGGGCGACGAGCTCGTCGTCGTCGAGGTGGGGGGCGGCATCCGCTCCTGGACCCGCGGCGGGGTCGACATCGTCGCGGGCTACCCCGCCGACGCGATGGCGGTGGCCGGCCGCGGCCAGCAGCTGATCCCCTGGCCCAACCGGCTGCGCGACGGCCGGTATGCGTTCGGCGGCACCGACCGGCAGCTGGCGCTCACCGAGCCGGCGCTGCACAACGCCTCCCACGGGCTCGTGCGCTGGGCCACCTGGGACCTGCTCGACCAGACCTCGTCGTCGGTGACGGTCGGCCACCGGCTCCACCCGCAGCCCGGGTGGGCCTGGGTGCTCGACCTCACCACGGTCTACGCGCTCGGTGACGACGGCCTCACCGTCACGACCACGGCGCACAACGTCGGCGACACCGATGCGCCCTACGGCTACGGCGCCCACCCGTACGTCTCCATCGAGGGCACCTCGGTGCAGGACGTCACCCTCCACGTGCCGGCTGACACCTACCTCGAGGTCGACCCCGACCGCCTGCTGCCGGTGGCGACGCACCCGGTGGCCGGCAGCCCCGTCGACTTCCGCACGCCCCGCCCGATCGGCGACCTCGCCCTCGACACCGCCTTCACCGGGCTCACCCGCGACGGCGACGGGCGGTGGGCCGTCACGGTCGGCGGCCTCGCGCACGGCCCGGTCACCCTCTGGGGCGACGAGGCGTATGCGTGGACGCAGGTGTTCACGGGCCGCGCCCACCCCCACACCGAGGGCTCGACCGGTATCGCCGTCGAGCCGATGACCTGCCCTCCGGACGCCCTCAACAGCGGGACCGACCTCGCGGTCCTGCGCCCGGAGCAGACGCATACCGGGTCGTGGGGCATCCGCCCGGAGTGACGCCGTCCCGTCAGCGGGACCAGCCCCGGCAGGAGCCCCGGCGTGAGCCCCGGCGGCGAAAACCGGTGGCCGTGCGCCGGTAGGCTGGGGCGTTGCCGTGCGGGACGCGCGCAGCGGCGACCCACGAACGCAACACGACAGGGGAGGCCCCGTGCCCACCGGCAAGGTCAAGTGGTACGACACGGAGAAGGGCTTTGGCTTCCTCTCCGACGACGACGGCAGTGACGTGTTCCTGCACGCCAACGCGCTGCCCGAGGGCGTCACGACGCTCAAGGGCGGTACGCGCGTCGAGTTCGGCATCGTCGAGGGCCGCCGCGGCGCCCAGGCGCTCTCCGTGCGGGTCCTCGACCCGGCGCCCTCCATCGTCGCCACGAAGCGCGCGGCCAACCGCAAGCCGGCCGACGAGATGGTCGTCGTCGTCGAGGACCTCATGAAGGTGCTCGACGGCGTCTCGGCCACGCTGCGCCGCGGGCACTACCCCGACAAGGGCCAGACGACGAACATCGCCCGGGTGCTGCGCCGCGTCGCCGAGGACTTCGAGGGCTGACGTGGCCACCCCGACCTCCCTCAAGACCGACGCCACGCTGCGGGCCGCGGTCGACCAGGCCCGCGCGGCCCTCGACGGCGTCGCCGAGGCCCATACCGTCGGCGACCACCTCGAGATGGTGATGGAGGAGGAGCGGCTGGCCACGCACTACTTCGCCTGCCTCGCCCCCGGCTACCTCGGCTGGCGCTGGTCCGTCAGCGTCGCCCGCGCCCCGCGCCAGAAGGAGGCGACGGTCTGCGAGACGCAGCTCGTCCCGGGCGCCGGCGCCGTGCTCTCCCCGCAGTGGCTCCCGTATGCCGAGCGGATCGCCCCTGGCGACCTCTCGGCCGGCGACGTGCTTCCGTTCAAGGCCGACGACCCCCTGCTCGTGCAGGGTTTCGAGGCCACCGGCGACGAGGACGTCGACCAGGTCGGCTTCGTCGAGCTCGGTCTCGGTCGCCCGCGCGTGCTCTCACGCGAGGGTCGCGAGGAGGCGGCGCAGCGCTGGTACGACGGCGCCCACGGGCCGACCGCCGACGTGGCCCAGCAGGCCCATGACCACTGTTCGACGTGCGGCTTCTTCGTGCCCATGGCCGGCGCGCTCCGGGCGGTGTTCGGGGTCTGCGCGAACGCCTGGTCGCCGTCCGACGGGTCCGTCGTCAGCCTCGACCACGGGTGCGGGGCGCACAGCGAGAGCGACGTGCGGCCGGACGACGCGGCCGCCCACGGCGCCCCGATCGTCGACGAGCTGGCGGTCGACGTCCTCGTCTGAGAGGCCCGCCTGACGCCGTTCCGTCCTCTCCGGCGCGACCGAACTCAGATGGTGCCGGGTTCTGTGACGCTGACGCCCGGCTTGACGCGACCGAACTCAGATCGTGCCGGGTTCTGTGACGCTGACGCCACAAAGCCCGGCAGCATCTGAGTTCGGTCGCGTCGAAGCCGGGACCATCTGAGTTCGGTCGGGGCGCGTCAGGCCTCGGCGGCGTTGCCGCGGCCGCGGCGCACGTACGCATACCCGACGAGCCCCAGCGCGAAGCCGGCGACGCAGCACCAGGGCCACCACGACCGCTCGCCCTCGTGGAACGCCGGCACGAGCACGACGACGACCAGGGCGACGAGCCAGAGGCCGAGCCCGACCTCGATGATGCGGGCCATGGGCACCGGCAGCGGCTCGAGGGGAGCCGGCTCCGCGGGGCGGGCCTCGTCGTCGCTCACCCCGCCAGCCTAGGGACACGACGCCGGTTCGACCGCACTGCGGCCGCCCGGTCCGCCGGCGGCACTACCGTCGGCGCCATGGCGAAGACGACCACCGCACCCCGCCGTCCCATCGAGCCCCCGCCGGCCTCCTCCCTCGACCGCTTCTTCGCCATCACGGCGCGCGGGTCGACGGTCGGCCGCGAGCTGCGCGGAGGGCTCGTCACCTTCTTCACGATGGCCTACATCGTCGTGCTGAACCCGCTCATCATCGGCACCCAGGCCGACGCGACGGGCGCGTTCCTCGGGGGCGGTGACATCGGCCGGGCCAAGCTGCTGGTGGCGGCCGGCACGGCCCTCGTCGCCGGCGTCATGACCATCCTCATGGGGCTCGTCGCCAACTATCCGCTGGCCCTCGCCACCGGCCTCGGCCTCAACGCGTTCGTCGCGTTCGGCATCGCCAAACTGCCCCAGATGACGTGGGCCGACGCGATGGGGCTCGTCGTCATGGAGGGCATCGTCATCACGGTGCTCGTCCTCACGGGGTTCCGCACCGCGGTGCTCCGAGCGGTGCCGCCCCAGCTGAAGACCGCGATCTCCGTGGGCATCGGTCTGTTCATCACCTTCATCGGCCTCGTCGACGCCGGTTTCGTGAGGAAGCCGGCCGGCCCCACGCCGGTGGAGCTCGGCGTCGGTGGGTTCCTCAACGGCTGGCCCACCGTCGTCTTCGTCGTGGGCCTGCTCGCCATCGTCGCGATGATGCTGCGCAAGGTGCGCGGCGCGATCCTCTACGGCATCGCCGGTGCCACCGTCCTCGCCGTGGTGCTCGAGCTGGTCTTCCACATCGGTAGCCAGAGCGACGCGACCGGCAAGGTCGTCAACCCGACCGGGTGGGGCCTCAACGTGCCCGCCCTGCCCACCAAGGTCGTCGACATCCCCGACTTCGGGCTGCTCGGCCAGTTCAGCCTGCTCGGGTCGTTCAGCAAGATCGGCGTCGTCGCCGCCGTCCTGCTCGTCTTCACCCTCATGCTCGCCGACTTCTTCGACACGATGGGCACGATGGTGGCCATCGGTGCCGAGGCCGGCTTGCTCGACAAGGACGGCAACCCGCCCAACGCCGAGCGGATCCTCGTCGTCGACTCGCTCGCCGCGGTGGCCGGTGGCGCGGGCAGCGTCAGCAGCAACACGGCATACATCGAGTCGGCCTCGGGCGTGGGGGAGGGCGCCCGCACCGGCCTCGCGGCCGTCGCCACCGGCGTGCTCTTCCTGCTGGCGACGTTCCTCGCGCCGCTCGTCGCGGTCGTGCCCTACGAGGCCGCGACCCCGGCCCTCGTCGTCGTCGGGTTCCTCATGATGCAGCAGGTCAAGGGCATCGACTGGGACGACCTCGAGATCGCCCTCCCCGCCTTCCTCACCATCGTGCTCATGCCCTTCACGTACTCCATCACCGCCGGCATCGGCGCGGGCTTCGTCACCTACGTCTTCATCAAGCTCGTGCGGGGAAAGAGCCGCGTCATCCACCCGCTCATGTGGCTCGTGGCGGCCCTGTTCGTCGTCTACTTCGCGATCGACCCCCTCAAGGCCCTGCTCCACGTGAGCTGACCCACCGGCCGCCCCGGCCACCTCTCCCCGGTCGGGCGGAAGATCGTTAGCAGAGGTAATGAGTTATGCTAACGACCGATGGAGACCCGCACCGCTCTGAACCACCCGCAGCTCACGCGCATGGCGACCGACCTGCGACTGGCGTGTATGCGCATCAGCCGCCGGGTCCGCTTCGAGTCCAGCCACGACGTGGCCCCGCACCAGTTCTCGGTGCTCTGCCGGCTTGAGGAGACGCCCCGGACGCCAGGCGAGCTGGCCGAGATCGAGCGGGTGGCCAAGCCGAGCATGACCCGCACGGTGGGGGCGCTCGTCGACCGCGGCCTCGTGCTGCGCCAGCCCGACCCCACCGACGGGCGGCAGGTCATCCTGTCGATCACCGACGAGGGACGGCGCTCGGTGCGCGCGATCCGGCGGCAGCGGGACGCCTGGATGGCCAGCCGGGTCGCGGCCCTCACTCCGGAGGAGCAGGACGTCCTCGCCCGCGCCACGGCGATCCTCGCCAGGGTGGCCGCCGAATGAGCCCGACCTTCGCCTCGCTTAAGGTGCGCAACTACCGGATCTACGCCACCGGGTCGGTCGTCTCCAACGTCGGCACGTGGATGGGGCGGGTGGGCCAGGACTGGCTCGTGCTCACCCAGCTCACGAACCACTCCGCCGGCGCCCTCGGCATCGTCACCGGCCTGCAGTTCCTGCCCTTCCTCATCCTCGCGCCGTTCGCGGGCATGGTCGCCGACCGGTTCAGCAAGCGGCACATCCTCTTCGCCACCCAGTCGTTCCTCGGGGCGTCGGCCCTCGTGCTCGCGGCCCTCACCCTCAGCGGCCACGTGCAGCTGTGGCAGGTCTACGTCATCGCGTTCCTCCAGGGGGTGGCCACGGCCCTGGACAACCCGGCGCGGCAGAGCTTCGTCTCCGAGATGGTGCCGCAGGACACCCTCACCAATGCGGTGGCCCTCAACAGCGCCTCGTTCAACCTCGGCCGGCTGGTCGGCCCCGGGGTCGCCGGGCTCGTCATCGCGGCCTTCGGCACCGGCTGGGCCCTCGCGGTCAACGGGCTGTCCTTCGCCTTCGTCCTCGCGTCCCTGCTGTCGATGCGCGGCACCGACCTCACCCCGGCTCCGCGCGCGCGCGGCAAGAAGCAGATCCGTCAGGGCATCGCCTACGTGCGCAGCCGCCCCGACATCATGCTCGTCATGGGGCTCGTCTTCGTGCTCGGCACATTCGGCATGAACTTCCAGATCACGACCGCCCTCATGGCGACCACCGAGTTCCACCGCGGTCCCACGGAGTACGGCCTGCTCGGCTCGATCATGGCGGTCGGCTCCCTCGGTGGGGCCCTGCTCGCCGCGCGGCGCCGCACCCCCCGCCTGCGCGTCCTGCTCGTCGCCCTCGCCGGGTTCACCGTGTCGACCGCCCTGGGCGCCCTCGCCCCGACCTACCTGCTTTTCGCGCTCACCCTCGTGCCCATGGGCCTGAGCGCCCTGACCGCGATGACCACGGCCAACGCCATGGTGCAGCTGTCCGTCGACCCGCAGATGCGTGGCCGCGTGATGGCCCTCTATATGGCCGTGTTCATGGGCGGCACCCCCATCGGCGCGCCGATCATCGGCTGGATCGGGGAGACCCTCGGCGCGCGCTGGACCATCGGCATCGGCTCGGTCTCCGTGGGGCTCTCGGTGCTCGCGGTCGGCGTCCTGCTCGCGCGGCGCGACAATGTGCAGGTGAGCTTCGCGTCGCACCGCCGCCCCCGGTTCACCGTGCGGGTCGACCCGGTGGACACCCCGACGGCCCAGGCCGTGCGATGAGCGTCCGCTTCCGCCAGCGGGTCACGCTCGCGGCGCTCGCCCTGCTCATCCTCGTCGCGGTGGTCGCGGCCCTGGTCAACCGCTAACCGCGGTATGCGGGGCGCGCGCCACGCATACCGGCTCGGCTCCGAGGGCTCCCGGGATTCCCGGGAGCCCTCGGGAGCCCTCGGGGCAGGGACTCAGGCCAGCTGCTCGACGACGTACTCGATGCAGGCCGTGAGCGCGGAGACGTCGTCGGGCTCGACCGCGGGGAACATGCCGATGCGCAGCTGGTTGCGGCCGAGCTTGCGGTAGGGCTCGGTGTCGACGACGCCGTTGGCCCGCAGGGTCTTGGCCACGGCGGCCGCGTCGACCGCGTCGTCGAGGTCGATCGTGCCGACGACGAGGCTGCGCGCGCTCGGGTCGCTGACGAACGGGCTCGTGTAGGCCGTCTTCTCGGCCCACGCATACAGCCGGCTGCTCGAGTCGGTCGTGCGTGCGACGGCCCAGTCGAGGCCGCCCTGGGCGTTGAGCCAGCGCACCTGCTCGGCGAGGAGGGCCAGGGTGCCGACGGCCGGGGTGTTGTAGGTCTGGTTGAGGCGGCTGTTGGAGATGGCCGTCGGGAGGCTGAAGAAGTCGGGCACCCAGCGGCCACTGCCGGCGATCTCGTCGACCCGGGCCAGGGCCGCCGGGGAGAAGGCGGCCAGCCAGAGGCCGCCGTCGGCCGCGAAGCACTTCTGGGGGCCGAAGTAGTAGACGTCGGCCTCCGCGACGTCGACCGGGAGGCCGCCCGCGCCGGAGGTCGCGTCGATGAGCACGAGGGCGCCCTCGTCGGCGCCCTCGACGCGACGGACCGGGGCCATGACGCCCGTCGAGGTCTCGTTGTGCGCCCACGCGTAGACGTCGACGCCGGTCTCGGCGTGCGGGGACGCGAGCGTGCCGGGGTCGGCCTTGACGATCGTCGGGTCGCCGAGGAACGGCGCGCCGGCCGTGACCGAGCCGAACTTGGCCGAGAACTCGCCGAAGCTGAGGTGCTGCGCCCGCTCGCGCACCAGGCCGAACGCCGCGATGTCCCAGAACGCCGTCGAGCCGCCGTTGCCGAGCACGATCTCGTAGCCCTCGGGCAGCGAGAACAGCTGGGCGAGGCCGTCGCGGACATCGCCCACGAGCCCGCGCACGGGAGCCTGCCGGTGCGACGTGCCGAGGACCGTGCGGCCGAGGGAGGCCAGGTAGTCGACCTGTTCCGGACGGACCTTGCTGGGCCCACAGCCGAACCGGCCGTCCTGGGGCAGCAGGTCGGTGGGGATGGTCACGCGGCTCGTGCCGGCGCTCGTGCTGGTCGTGTCGCTCACGGGGTCACCTTGGTCGGTTGCGGGGAGCCTTCATGAAACCAAAGCCGCCTGGACAGGCCGCGCCGAGGTCCGCCCCATGGACAGGGAACACGATGACGGGACCGGGCGTTCTGAAGTGTGTAATCATGTAATGACTGTAACGAAAGGGGTCATCATGAACACCACACCACAGGACTCACCCGACCCGGCCGACCGTCACGAGCACGGCGACGACCATGGACACGGGCACGGGCACGAGCACGGGCACGAGCACGGCGGCCGCCAGCGCGGCGAGGGCCGTGAGGGCCGTGAAGGTCGCGGCCCCCGCGGCGGCGGGCGACGCGGTCCCGGCGGGCCGTTCGGTCCCGGGGGTCCCTTCGGTCCCGGCGGGCCGTTCGGTCCCGGCTTCGGCCCGGGCTTCGGTCCCGGTTTCGGCCCGCGGGGCCGGGGCCGGCGCGGCGGCCCGTTCGGCCGGCCCGGAGGCTGGCAGCAGGCCGACCTGCCGTCGGCCGACGACGCCGCCGACTGGTTCGCGGGCCGGCTGCCGTCCGGCTGGTTCACCGGCGCCCCGTCGGTGAGCATCGACCGGGAGGAGATCATCGTCAGCGGTGAGCTCCCGCCGGTGGACAGCCCCGCCGGCGCCGAGGGTCAGTCGTCCCAGGCGGCCGCCGAGGGCCGGATCAGCCGCTGGCGCGAGGAGACCCGCGACGAGCGGGTGGCCATCGCGCAGGAGGCGGAGCAGCGCTACGGCCGCAAGGTCGCGTGGGGGGCGAGCATCGGGGACTACTCCGACCTCTTCACCCACCAGGCGATCCCGGTCATGACCCGGCTGCGACAGCCGCAGCGCCAAGTGCTCGACACCCTCGTCGACGCCGGGGTAGCCCGGTCTCGCTCCGAGGCGCTCGCCTGGGCGGTCACCCTCGTCGGCCAGCACGCCGACGACTGGCTCACCGAGCTGCGCACGGCCATGGCCGAGGTCGACAAACTGCGGTCCGAGGGCCCGCAGGTCTGACCGACGGACCGTGCGCTCAACCGCCCATGGGGCGCGCGGCGCACGGTCTCACCGAGTGCTTGACGCCTATTAGGCGTTCAGCGCACGGGTTGAGGAACATCAGGAGCGCAGCGCCCGGGAACCCGTGCGCTGCGCTCCTCATGTCTGGGTAGCGATCGCCTCTCGATTCCGGGGGCCGCCGCCGCGGTCCTGACAGACTGCGGCGGATGGCTCCTGACCTGCGCGACCACTCCCCGGCCGAGGACCCCCTGCACGGCGAGGGGGTCTACGACGAGCTCCGGTTCCAGGCCGACGACCTGCTCCAGGCCCAGGTGGCGGGCGCCCGCTTCCTCGACTGCGTGCTGGACGGCGCCGACCTCACCGAGGCGCGGCTCGACGACACCCGGTGGACCGAGTGCGAGCTGCGGCGGGTCCGCGGCGTGGGGGTGCAGCTGCCCGACGCGGCGCTGCTCGACTGCCGCGTCGACGAGCCGCGCCTGGGGGCGGTGGCGGCCTACGGCTCGACCTGGCGCCGGGTGACCGTGCGCGGAGGCAAGGTCGACTTCCTCAACCTGCGCGGGGCGACGCTGCGCGAGGTGCGGTTCGTCGACTGCGTCCTCGTCGAGCCGGACTTCGGCAGTGCCACCCTCACCGACGTCGCCTTCGACGGGTGAACCCTGACGGCGCCGCAGTGGAGCGGAGCCACCCTCGCGAAGGTCGACCTGTCGGGGGCGCGGCTCGTGGCGCCGATGGGGCTGACCAGCCTGCGGGGAGCGACGATCAGCCGGCTACAGCTGCTCGACCTCGCCGACGCGTTCGCCGATCAGCTCGGCATTCGCGTCAAGGGTTGAGGTCAGGTCCTCGGCGCGTCCTGCACGTCCTGTGCGTCCTGCACGTCCTGTGCGTCCGGCACGTCCATCGCCGTCGCGGCATCCTGGGGCTGCTTGCCCCGTCTCCGCGGCCGGTGCACCTTCGCGACCGCGCTGTGGCCGGCGGCGCTGGCCCGCTCGCGGGGGGTGGGGAACTCTTGGGGCGGGCGCCGTCGCGTGAGGTCGGCGTGCTCGACGAGATCGGCCAGCGGCAGCCCGGTCTCGGGGTACTGCGCCACCGCCTGGTCCCCGCTGAACACGACCCAGACCGTCTGCTCGCCATGGACGACGGGCAGCAGCGTGCCCGCCTTCAGAGACGCCGCCTTCGACACGGCGAGCCGCTTGTGCCGGGAGGACTCGAGGTGGGTCTTGGCGTACTCCGTGACGGGCCCGCGGGCCTCCTTGACGACGGCGGCGATCACCGGCGTGTACTTGACTCCCTGCCGGACGATCTTGACGACACCCATGCGCCCTCCTCGGGACTTCGTGGTCACCTTAACCTTGGGGGGTCACTACCCCGAGGAGCCGCATGAGCACCGTCCAGCGCGTCGACTACACCGGCGACGGCCTCAGCGAGGCCGATCTCGCCCCCACGCCGTGGGAGCAGGCTCGCCTCTGGGTTGACGAGGCCGACGCCCGCGGCCGGGACGGCGACGACGTCCCGGAGCCCCGCGCCCTCAGCGTCGCGACCGTCGACGCGTCGGGCGCGCCCAACGTGCGCACCGTGCTCATGCGCTTCTTCGACGAGCGCGGCCCCGGCTTCGTGACGAGCCGGCAGTCCACCAAGGGCCTCGAGCTGGCCCAGAACCCGCACCTCGCCGCCGCCCTCACCTGGCCGGCGATGTTCCGGTCCATCCGGTTCCGCGGGGTCGCGGAGCCGCTCGACGACGCCGAGGTGCAGGAGTACTGGTCGTCGCGGCCCTGGGGCTCGCGGATCAGCGCCTGGGCGTCGCGCCAGTCCGAGCCCGCCTCCGGCCGCGACCAGCTCGAGGCCGACGTCGAGCGGTATGCCGCGCAGTTCCCCGACCACGGCCGCGAGGACGACGTGCCCGTGCCCGAGTTCTGGGGCGGTTACCGCGTGCGGTGCCTCGAGGTCGAGTTCTGGGCCGGGCGGCGCAACCGCCTGCACGACCGGCTCGTCTTCACTGCGGTCGGCGCCGGTGGTGGGGCGGCTGCGCAGGACGTCGCGGTGCGCCCGCGCCTCGACGACGCGGCCGCGTGGACGGTGTCCCGCCTCCAGCCCTGAGTCGGTGTCCCGCGGCCGGCCCTGAGATGGCGGGCGGCGTCCCGGGTCCGGGCATGGAACAGCCCGTGGGCTACCGGATCCGCCGTCACGACGAGGGGTGGTCCCTCGGGGTGGGGAGAAGAGCCGGCTGCACGCTGGACGGGGCGTGCTGACCCACGGGCTGCAGCGACTGCTTGGTCTGGCGATCGCACGTCCGGAGCTGACCGAAGGATGGTCAGCGGAACGCCCGCGCTATCGCGCAGTCACCTCACGTGTCCGATACGAATGCACTATCTGACCACCTCCCTTCTCGTGTCCTTGGACGGTAAGCCGGATCTGCGCGGCGCGCAACGGCATACCCGTGAGACGGACACCACGGGGAAGCCGGGAACCACGGCCTGCCTACAGTGGCCGGGTGGTGGAGACGGTCCGGAGCCTGCGCGCGATCGCCCTGCCGGCCTACGGACCCACCGCGCTGGGCTCCGTCGGCACCGGCGCCGTCCTTCCGGTCATCGTCCTGTCCGCCCGCGCCCTCGGCGCCGAGGTCAGCGTCGCGGCCTTCCTCCTGGCCCTCACGTGGATCGCGCAGCTCGTCATGGACCTACCAGCCGGAGCGCTGTCCGCGCGGATCGGTGAACGGTCGGCGCTCATCGTCGCCTGCGGGGTGGAGGCCACCGGCATGGTCGGCTGCGCCCTCGCGCCGAACCTCTGGGTGCTCGGCGGCTGCCTGTGCCTGCTGGGGGCGTCGGCCAGCCTCTTCGGGCTGGCGCGGCAGTCCTACCTGACCGACGCCGTGCCGGTGCACCTGCGCGCCCGTGCGCTCTCCACCCTCGGCGGCGTGGGGCGCATCGGCATCTTCGTCGGCCCGTTCATCGGGGCGCTCGTCGTCAGCCGGTGGGGGGTGGCGGCGGCATACCTCGTCGGGTTCGTCGCATCGGCGGCCGCGCTGGTGCTCGTGCTCGTCGTGCCCGACATCACCGCCGACCACCGCCGGGAGGAGGCGCGGCTGCCTCGTCGACCCATGGCCGGCGTGCTGTTGGAGCACCGCCGCACCCTGCTGACCCTGGGCGTTGGCGCGCTCTTCATCTCCGGCGCCCGGGCGTGCCGGCTGGCGCTCGTGCCCCTGTTCGCCGAGGCCATCGGGCTCGACGCGGCCCGGACCAGCCTCGTCGTCGGCATCGCCGGTGCCGTCGACATGCTGCTGTTCTACCCGGCGGGGGGCGTCATGGACCGGTTCGGGCGGATGTGGGTCGCCCTGCCGAGCATGGTCGTGCTCGCCGTCGGCATGGTGCTCCTGCCGTTCGCCCACTCGTTCCTCTCCCTCACCGCCGTCGCCGTCGTGCTGGGGCTCGGCAACGGGATCGGGGCGGGTCTGGTGATGACCCTCGGGGCCGACGCGGCGCCGGTGCAGGCCCGCGTGCAGTTCCTCGGTGGCTGGCGGACGATGGCCGACCTCGGCAACGCCGCCGGCCCGGCGATCATCGGGGCCATCACCCTCGTCGCGCCACTGGCCACCGCCGCCGTCGTCATGGGGGTCGCGGCCATCGGCGGGGCGGGCTGGCTCCGGCTATGGGTGCCCCGCTACGACCCGGTGGGCCGCGGCCGCGGACGGAGCGCCCTGCTCGACCGGCCCGACCCGCGCGACCCCGGAGCGCCCGACCCCGGATGACAGGATGAGGACGTGACCGACCTCATCGACACCACGGAGATGTACCTCAAGACCATCTTCGAGCTCGACGAGGAAGGCATCCCGCCGCTGCGCGCCCGCATCGCCGAGCGCCTCGGGCACTCCGGGCCCACGGTGTCGCAGACGATCGCCCGGATGGAGCGCGACGGCCTCATCCACCTCGCGGGCGACCGGCGCCTGGAGTTCACGGACACGGGGCGGGTCCTCGCCACGCGGGTCATGCGCAAGCACCGGCTGGCCGAGCGGCTGCTCGTCGACGTCATCGGCCTCGAGTGGGAGTTCGTCCACGACGAGGCCTGTCGGTGGGAGCACGTCATGAGCGAGCGGGTCGAGCGCAAGATCCTTGCCCTGCTCACCGACCACCACGACTCGCCCTACGGCAACCCCATCCCCGGGCTCGACGAGCTGGGGGAGGAGGCCGGCGAGGACTTCCTCTCCGGGGTGTCCACCCTGGCCGAGCTGGCCGTCACGGAGCCGCGGCTCGTGCGGGTGCGACGCATCGGCGAGCCGGTGCAGGTCGACCACGAGGCGCTCGCGCTGCTCACCGTCGCCGGGCTCCTGCCGGGGGAGCAGGTGCTCGTACGGCGGCGCGACGACCGCATCGTGGCCGTCCGGGAGGGGGCTCCGGAGGCGACGGGAGTCTCCCTGCCCGAGAGCGTGGCCTCGCACGTGTTCGCCGCCGTGGTGTGACCGTGGCCGCGCTCGGTCTGCCGCGTCACCCGACCAGGGCGGGACGCCGGTCAAACCCGATTGTGACGAACGCCACATTGATGACGACGGCATGACGGGCCGGACATCGGGCCGTCATCTCGTTGTCGCGGGGCTGTCGCGCCGTCGTCGACGGCCGTGGACGGCCGCAGGAACCCCCTCTGACCTGGCTAAACACCTGGAACTTGACACTCGCGAGGGCGTGCTGTAGCCGTTTCTTGGCGGTTCTGTGACCTTCGCGTGACATTGCGCGGGCGCCGCGCTAGGGTTTGCCGCACTTGGTCTCCCTTGGACCAAGGTCCCGGTGGGCATCGCCTAGTCCTGTCAACCCACCGTGAACCAGTACTCACCACACCAATGGCAGGAGCGGGGGAACCAATCCTTCGGTCGTCGCGAGACGTCCTCGGGGTGAAGTTCCCTGGGTCGGAGTCCCTTCCGGCCCAACGGAACCGGGTGAACGACCACCTCCCACCCGAACCCGACAGCTCACCTCGTAGGCGTCCGAGAGGTCAATCCGTGGCTCGTCATCACATCGGGCGCCACCGCGCACCCGGGTTCTCCCCGCTGAACGAGATCGCCGACATCGCCTCCAAGACGGCTTCCCCCGCCGTCAAGGTGTCTGCGGTCGCCGTCGCGTCCGGTGGGCTCGTCGCCTCCTTCGCCCTCCCGGCGTCGGCGGCCCCTTCCGACAGCGGCACGGCGGTCGCGGCCGGCGCCGTGGCCACGGCGCCCCAGATCGCGTCCCAGACCGTCGCCGTCGCCGCCCCCGCCATCGACAACGCGGTGGCCCCCACCTTCGGTGTCGTCGGCTTCACCGCCCAGGCCGCCCCGGCCCAGGCCGCCGAGGCCCTCGAGATCACGAAGATCGAAGCCCCTGCGCCGGCTCCGGTGGTGGCTCCGGCCGCGGCCCCCGCCGCCACGACCACGCGGGCCTCGCGCACCGCTCCCCGCACCACCCCGGCCGCCGCTGCGCCTGCTGCGGTGTCGGCCCCCAAGCCGGCGGCCGCGGCGGCCCCGGCTGCTGCCCCGTCGGCCGGCGGGATCATCGGCATCGCGGCGAGCCTCAGCGGTATCCCCTACGTCTGGGGTGGCATCTCCACGAGCGGCGCCGACTGCTCGGGCTACACCTCGCTCGTCTTCGCGCGGGCCGGCATCAGCCTGCCCCGCACGGCGGACGCCCAGCGCCAGTTCGCCACCCCGGTGTCCAACCCGGTCCCGGGTGACCTGATCTTCTTCGGGTACCCGGCCTACCACGTCGGCATCTACGCCGGCGGCGGCAAGCTCTACGACGCGGAGAAGCCCGGCACGCTCTCGGGCCTGCACGTCATCTGGACCCAGACCAACCTCAGCTACGGCCGGGTCTGACCTCGACCCACCTCACGTCCGGATCGGCCCCTCGCCTCAGGCGGGGGGCCGATCTCGGCGTTCGTGCCAGGATGGAGGGGATGAGCCAGAGCGACCCCGCTGTTCCGCCGGCCGACCCCACGACCGGTGCCGCGCCTGCCGCCGCCGTGGTCGTCGACGTGTGGTCCGACGTCGTCTGCCCGTGGTGCTACATCGCCAAGCACCGCCTCCGTCGAGCGGTTGACCGCTGGGACCGCCCCCACGAGGTGCTCGTGCGGCATCGGGCCTTCGAGCTCGACCCCGGTATGCCGCGCGGCCTGCGCGTGCCGACGGCCACCCACCTCGGTGAGAAGTACGGGGGTGGCGAAGCCGCGGGAGCGGCCATGAACGAGCGGGTCGCCGACATCGCGGCGGAGGACGGCCTGCACCTCGAGATGGGCCGGGCGCTCACGGCCAACAGCTATGACGCCCACCGCCTCATCGCCCTCGCCCGGGAGATGGGCGGGCCGGGTCTCGAGGACGCGGCCCTCGAGCGGATGTTCTCCGCCCACTTCGTCGAGGGCCTGGCGGTCGACGACCACGACACGCTCCTTCGGTGCGCGGCGGAGGCGGGGATGGACGAGCGGCGGGTCGCCTCGGTACTCGCCGACGACACCTACGGCGACGTCGTGCGCGCCGACGAGCGGGCGGCCCGGGAGCTCGGGGCGTCCGGGGTGCCGTTCGCCGTCGCCAACGAGCGGGTGTCGGTCAGCGGGGCCCAGCCGGTCGAGGTGTTCCTCGAGCTGCTCCGCGTCGCCGCCGCACCGCCTGACGAGGCACCGGGCGGGTCGTCGTAACACTCGGGCGCGGCCGAGCCGTTCGGCCCTCGAGCGCGCCTACTGCTCGATGACGCTGAGGATGTTGCCGGCCGGGTCGGTGAACCACGCGATGAGTGGCCCGCCCCCGCGGAACACCCCGGCCGGGTCGGTCTCGGCCGGCGTGCCCTCGTAGCGCTCGAAGCGGACGCCCCGCGCGGTCAGCTCGGCCACGGTGGCGGCGATGTCGGCCACCGGGAAGTTGAGGACGGTGTAGGTCGCGGGCGTGTGGTCGGGCTTGGGGTAGACGATGACGTCCCGGCTCCCGGCCGCGGTCGGCAGGTGGAGCCGCAGGATGCCGTTCTCCTCGCCGACGTCGAGGCCGAGGGTCTGCTCGTAGAAGTGCCGGGCAGCGGCCACGTCCGACACCGCGAACCCGCTGAACGCCTCAGAGTCCCGCAACAGCGCCATGCCCGTGCCCCTCCCATGCGTTCCTGGTCCCACCACGTGTCACCGAGTCTCGCCCTCCGACCCCGCCCCGTCCAGCCAGTGGTTCACGAGGTCCGCCACCACTCCCGGCGTCTCGAGCATCGGGGTATGCCCGACGCCGGGGAGCACCTCCACCGTCCAGCCCGGGTGGGCCGCTGCGGCGGCCAGGGCCGACTCCACCGGGACGAGCCGGTCGGCGTCCCCGTGCACGAGCAGCACGGGCACCGTCACCGCGGTCATCGCCGCCCGCAGGCGCCCGCGCCGGCCGAGGGCGCGCAGGATGGAGCGGGCGGCCCCGAGGTAGGAGTCGTCGGCGTCCGTGTGGTGCCGGCGGCGGTGGCCGAGGAGGGCGACGCCCGCCCGCAGGACCTCCGGGTCGGCCCGCCCGGGGTCCGCGAAGCACAGGTTCGTCGTGTCCTGCACGCGGCGCTCGTCGCTCATCCGGGCGCTGACCTGACGGGTGAACAGCTCCCCGACCCGGGGGATCGCGTACAGCGCGAAGGTACCGGCCACCCGGCGGTCCATCGCGCGCCGTCGGGTCGGGATCGCCGGGTCGAGCAGCACCAGCCGCTCGACGAGCGACGGGTCCGCCGCCTGGGCGCTCGCCACGAGGATGGAGACCAGCCCGCCCATCGAGTTGCCGACCAGCACGCAGGGCCGGCCCACGACCTCTCGGAGGAAGGCGGCCACGAGGGCGGCGTTGTCCTCCACGGTGGTCGAGCGGGAGCCGGCGGGGGTGAGGCCGAAGCCCGCGAGGTCCACGGCATACACCTGCCGCCGCGCGCGCAGGAGGGGAGCGACCAGCACCCAGTTGAGGTGCGAGCCGCCGAGCCCGTGCACCAGCACGAGGGGCGGCTCCTCGGGGCCGTCGAGGTCTCCCGTGGGGCCACCGAAGTCGACCCAGTGCACGGGGCTGCGCGGCAAACCGTGCTCGTCGACGGGCAGGTCGGTGAGGTGTCCCTCGCCGCCCCACGCGCGCGCCAGCGTGAGCGGCGGCGGGCTCTGCTCGTCGACCTCGGACACGAGCGGAGCCTACGTGGCCCTCCCGGATGTGACGGGCAGGTATCGCATCGGTGCCCGTGCGCGAACTCTGTGTTAACTGGGAGCGGACGGACAGCCCGATGCCGCAGGCTGGTGTCGTGAGGATCGAGCTGCAGCTGGACGACGACGGGGCCACCCTCGCCGTCGACGGTCGACCCCTGGGACGACACCCGCGGCTCAGCTGGGTCGACGGCCTCGGCCGGCGTCATCCGCTGGTCTGGCTGCGCGGCGAGCGCATGTACGACGTCGAGCTGTGGCTCGACGGCACGTTCGTCGGCTACGTACCCGTCCACACCGGTGACCTCGAGGCCGACTACGAGGACGCCGAGCGCCGCATCGCCTGAGACGACACCGGTTGCGGCGATGGAGGATCCGTATGCTGCGTGAGGTGCAGACACTGAACAGCGACGTTCTCGACCGACTCGCCGAACAGGAGATCGAGCTGCCGTCATGGGCGTTCGGCAACTCGGGGACACGGTTCAAGGTGTTCACGCGGCGGGGGGTGCCGCGCGACCCGTTCGAGAAGGTCGCCGACGCTGCCCAGGTGCACGCGCTGACGGGGTTGGCGCCCCGGGTAGCGCTGCATATCCCCTGGGACCAGGTTGACGACTTCGCGGCCCTGAAGGCTCACGCGAAAGGGCTCGGCGTCGAGCTGGGGACGGTCAACTCCAACACGTTCCAGGACGACGAGTACATGCTCGGCTCGTTGACCCACGCGGACAAGGCGGTGCGGCAGCGGGCGGTGGACCACCACGTCGAGTGCATTGAGGTGATGGGGGAGACCGGCTCGCGGGACCTGAAGATCTGGCTGGCCGACGGCACGAACTACCCGGGCCAGGGGGACATCCGATCGCGCCAGGAATGGCTGCTCGACTCGCTGCACCGGATCTACGAGCACCTGGCGCCGACGCAGCGGATGGTGCTGGAGTACAAGTTCTTCGAACCGGCGTTCTACCACATGGACGTGCCCGACTGGGGTACGTCATTCGCCCATGTGAGCGAGCTGGGCGACCAGGCGTTCGTCTGCCTCGACACCGGCCACCACGCCCCGGGGACGAACATCGAGTTCATCGTGGCCCAGCTGCTGCGGCTCGGGAAGCTGGGGTCGTTCGACTTCAACAGCCGGTTCTACGCCGACGACGACCTCATCGTCGGTGCGGCCGACCCCTTCCAGCTGTTCCGGATCCTCTACGAGGTGATCCGTGGTGGCGGCTACGGCCGCGACTCCGGGGTGGCGTTCATGCTCGACCAGTGCCACAACGTGGAGGCGAAGATCCCGGGCCAGATCCGGTCGGTGCTCAACGTGCAGGAGATGACCGCCCGGGCGCTGCTGGTGGACCGGGACGCGTTGACGCAGGCGCAGCAGGACGGCGATGTGCTGGGCGCGAACGGCCTGGTCATGGACGCGTTCTACACCGACGTCCGTCCGGGGTTGGCGGCGTGGCGCGAGTCCCGCGGCCTGCCGGCCGACCCGATGCGGGCGTATGCCGAGTCTGGCTACCAGCAGCGCATCGAGGACGAGCGCGTCGGCGGCTACCAAGCCGGCTGGGGCGCCTGAAGGGACCCCAGCCACCCGCCGACGACCACCGAGACCGTCACGTCGGATCCGTGCCGGAGCCGACCAGCCCGAGATCGACGGCCCGTAGGGAGAGCCGGAGGTCGAGGAGGTCGTCGGTGCCGTCGAGCGACCGACCGAGCAGGCGCGCGATCGCCCTCAGCCGGTGCGGCACGGTGTTGGGGTGCACGTAGAGCCGGCGTGCTGCCTCCCGGGCCGACTGACCACACGCCAGCCAGGCGCGCAGCGTCGCCACCAGCTCCGGTCGTCCGAGGATCGGGGCCAGCTGGGCGGCGAGGATCGTCGCCGTTTCCATGGACTGCAGGAGCAGAGCCTCCACCGCGACGTCCACGTATCGCACCACGACCCTCCTGCGTCCGAGCTGGATGCCGACCTCCACCGCGATCCGCGCCTGGTGCGCCGCGTCGTGCGCGGTGGACAGCCGGGTCGCACTGGCGGCCAACCCGATGACGGGCGCGGCCTGCTGGGTCGACGCCAACCGCAGGGCGGACGTCAGCACCTGGTGCACATGCGCCGGTGGCCCAGGGGTCGTGGGCACCAGGAGGAGGGGGGCGTCGTCGAGGGATCCGATGAGCACCCGACCAGCGACGCGCATCCCGAGGTAGCCGAGGATGTCGCGCTGCGCCTGGAGGGTCACCGGCACCTCGACCCCCGGGGCGAACCCGATCGCCACGGCGGCATACGCGGCGGTGGAGTCGGCTCCGACCACCTCCGCCCGCTGATGGACCTCCGCCGCGGACAGCCCGGCGTCGGAGACGATGCGCGCGACGAGGTCGGTGGTGAGGCGGTCGTAGTGGCTGGTCACCTCCTGCTGGATGCGGCGGTAGGACACGACCGAGCGGTCCGTGAGCGTGCTGACGAGCGAGCCCAGCTTGATGACCGCGGCCAGGAGCTCAGCGGTCCCCACCTCGTCCGCCAACCCGACCAGCCGCTGCTCGATAAGCTGTTCCGCGGTCCGCCACGAGCCGATGACGGCGTCGATGCCGACCCCCTGCAACGCGCGGCGGGACCCGATGTCATCCGCCGACGCGGCGACGGTGTCGAACCCGGGGATCGCCTCGGGGTCGTCGGACGGGTCGAGGAGGGCGGCGAGGAGCCAGTCGACGTTCCCATGGACCCGGTCCGAGAGCTCGGTGGGGTCGACATGGTTCTCGTCGTAGCCCTCCGAGCCCCACACCCGATGCAGGATCTCGGCGTCCAGACTCGACCGTGTTTCTCGCAGGTTTCCGATCGCTTGTGAGAACTGCACAACTCACCCTCCGGTTGTCGCGTCCCCTACCCATAGGGCCACGGCCTGGACGTTCCTACGCTTGCGGTCATTCCACAATGCCACGGAGCTCGAGGAGACCTGATGGACTCACGCCAAACCCGCTCGCCCTCGGTGAACGAGGTCGAACCCGACCCGAAGGGCGTCTCCGAGGACTATGCGAACGGGCGGGTCCCGGAGAGCCAGACCCACCGCACGTTCGACATCTCCCTCGTCCGCATGGGACTGACGGTCTCCGCGTCGGACCTCGTCTTCGGCTACACCATCGGCCTCTACTTCGGGTTCTGGCAGGCGGTCCTCATCTCGCTGGTCATCTCGCTCGTCATCGCCGTGGTCTCCGTGGGCATGGGCATGATCGGCTTCCGGGAGCGCATCACCTTCGCCCTGACGACCCGCTTCGCCTTCGGACGGGAGGGGAGCCGCCTTCCGTCGCTGGTGATGGCGGTCGTCATCGCCCTCTTCTACGGCTACATCCTCGGCATCACCGTCGCGGTCTTCCCCGGGTCGAACAACACCGGGCTCCAGCTCGTCTACTGCATCGTCCTCGGCGCCATCTACCTCGTCATCTCCGGCTTCGGCTTCGCCAAGGGACTGAAGTGGATGGGCCGCATCGGGGTGCCACTGATGGTCGCCCTCGTCGTCGTCGCGGACGTGCTGACCATCACCCACGCGGGCGGGTTCGGGGCCATCCTCAACGCCCAGCCGCAGAAGGCCGGCGGCATCGCCCTGGCCGCGCTCGTCGGGTCCGGGATCTCGAAGTGGATGGCGGGGGCGACGATCAGTGCCGACATCACCCGGTTCGGCCGATCCGCATCGTCGGTGTGGACCACCACCTTCGCCGAGTTCGTCGTCGGCAACTTCGGGTTCAACCTCCTGGGGCTCATCCTCGGCCTGGGGCTGCGGACGTCGGACCTCGGAGCCGCGTTCGGGATCATCGGGCTCACCTGGCTGGCGTCGATCGCCTTCTTCGTCCAGAGCGTCACCGTCGAGACCAACGAGCTGTACGCCGCGAGCCTCGCAACCGCGAACGGAGCGGGTCTGTCCCGCCGGACGACGAACCTCATCGTCGCGCTCCTGGGTGTGGTGATCGGCTTCTACGGCGTCTCGCAGGGGATCATCGCCAGCTTCCTGACCTTCATCGGGTACCTCGGCTACGCGCTCCCCGTCATCCCGGGCATCATCCTGGTCGACTACTACCTCGTTCACCGGATGAGCTACGCGACGGCGCTCGACCGGCTGCCGGCGGTCAACGGCCGTGCTGTAGCCGCCTTCTTCGTGACGGTCGCGATCAACATCGTGACGGGCGTCATGGGGGACGGCTTCTGGCACGTGCTGCCCCTGTTCGGTGGCATCGTCTACCTGCTCTTCTCGATCCCCCAGACCGCCGCGGCCTGGCGGTCGACGCCCACGTCGCCGGTGCGCGAGACGACGCCCGGAAGCGCACGGTGAGGTTCGGCTTCGGGGTTCCCACGGGTACCGAGGGGATGATGTACCCGGTGCCGTACGCCGACATCGACGACGCCGTCCGGCTCGCCGTCGAGGCCGAGCGGCTCGGGTTCGACTCGGTCTGGGGCAATGACCACGTCAGCACGCAGGCCTACGTCCGAGCCGAGTTCCCGGACCCACCGCGGTTCTACGACCCGTACCTGTACCTCGCCTACGTCGCCGGCCAGACGACCACCCTGACGCTCGGGACCGCCGTCACGGTGATGTCCTTCCGGAGCCCGGTGGTGGTGGCGAAGCAGGCGGCGACCCTCGACCTGCTGAGCGGTGGCCGGTTCCAGCTGGGCCTCGGCATCGGGGCCTACCGGGAGGAGGCGGAGGCCATGTGGCCCGGGCGGCGCCTCCACCGTGGACGTCACGCCGACGAGTTCTTCCAGGCGCTGGCGGTGCTCTTCTCCGAACGACGGGCCGACTTCGACGGCGAGTTCATCAGCTTCCGCGACATCGAGAGCTACCCGAAGCCCCGACAGCGCCGGCTACCGGTGCTCTCGGGAGGCAACTCTCCCGGATCGCGGGAGCGGGCGGCGCTGTACGCCTCGGGCTGGCTCCCGGCGGTCCTCACCCCCGACGAGGTGGCGGCCGGGGTCGCCGAGATCCGGGCCATCGCCGCCACCGCGGGCCGGGTGCTGCCCGCGGCGTTCGACGTCGCCCCGCAGCTCTCGGTGGGGGTGGGCCGCACCGTCGAGCTCGCGCTCGAGCGGTTCGACCGGTCGCAGCTCGCGACCCATATGCGGTCGTTGTCGGCGTCCACCCTGAAGTCACAGCAGGGCGGTTGGGTCGACCGCAACCTCATCGGCCCCCCGGACGTCATCCTCGAGCAGGTGCACGCCTACGCCGCGGCCGGCGCGACGACGTTGTGCGGGCTGCTCTTCGCCTGCAACACGGTGGAGGAGACCCTGGACGCGATGGCTGACTTCAGCGAGAACGTCATCCAGCCGTACCGAAAGGCGGAAGCAGCATGACCGAGGGGACGACGCTGACCGACCTCGGAAGCGAGACCTGGGGCGAGCCGCGACGGGACCTCGTCCGCCGGCGTGCGGCCCGCCTGGCGGAGCGGCTCACCCAGGCCCCCTTCGACGCGGTGCTGTCGCTCTCCGGCCCAGCGGTGGACTACGCCACGGGCTACCGGAGCGTGTCCGGCGCCGTGCACGGGGTGTCCGGCGTGGCCGCTCTGAGCAGCAGCGCCGGGACGGCGGTGGCCGGACCCGTCGCGGACGCAGCGCCGGCCTTCGACGCCGGAGTGCCCGAGGACCGGTACGCCGCGTACGGCCGCTTCTTCTTCGAGTCCGAGGGGGGCCGGGCACGCGCGACCCGGCTCGTGGAGCAACATGCCGACCTCCCCGCTGCCATCGCGGCGCTCGTCGCCGAGGACGGTCTGACCGGTGCGACCATCGGCCTCGAGCTGGGCTCGGCCTCGGCCGGGATCCACGCGGCGCTGTGTTCAGCACTGCCTGGCGTGGACTGGCGTGACGCCACCGCCTGGCTCGCGTCGGTGCGCTCGGCGAAGCTGCCCGGCGAGCTCGACCTCCTGGTGCGCTCGGCCGCATCCGTCGAGCGGGGCATCGCGGCGGCGATCGACGCCGCTCGTGTCGGCATCACGGAACGGGCGCTGGCGGCGGTGGTGGCGGGCTGCATGGTCGAGGACGGCCTCGAGCCCCGGTTCGTCGTCGTGACGTCCGGACCCCGCTCGGCGCTGGCTGACGCCTACCCGACGGACCGGGCACTCGAGCCGGCCGACCTGGTCCGCTTCGACGTCGGCGGCACCCTCGACGGCTACTGGTCCGACATCGGCCGGACCGCGGTCGTCGGCGACCCCACCCCCAAGCAGACCCGTCTCTACGACGCGATCCTCGCGGGCGAGGAGGCCGAGCTGGCCATGGCCCGGCCGGGGGTGAGGGCCCGGGACGTGTTCGTCCGCGCGGTCGACGTCGTCCAGCGCGCCGGGGGTCCCGACCCCTACCGCCGCCAGCACGCCGGACACGGGATCGGCCTGACGGCCTACGAGCCGCCGATCATCCGCCCGGACGACCTCGGGTCGCTCGAGGTGGGCATGACGTTCTGCTTCGAGACCCCGTACTACGAGCTGGGATGGGGCGGGATGATGGTGGAGGACCTCCTCGTCATCACGCCGGACGGCTGCCGGCGGCTCACGTCGCAGGTGCGCGGCCTCACGGTCATCGGCGGATGAGCGCCTACCTCGGAACCCTCCGCTGCCCCCGCTGCGACCGGGTCGTCAAGGAGGAGACGACACCCCATCTGTGCGCGGCGTGCGCGGCCGAGGGGGTCAACGTGTACCCGCGGCCCGAGTACGACCTCCAGCACGTCGACGGCCTTCCCGAGCCCGGGGTGCTCGACAGCCGTGGGGTTCTCGCGTACGCGTCGCTGCTGCCGCTCGACCTCGAGCCCCTGTCCGGTCTCGGGGAGGGGAACACCCCGCTCGTCGCTCTGCCGCGGGCCGGTGGGTCCGTCGGCCTCCCGCGGCTGCTGTTCAAGGACGAGTCGCGCAACCCCACCTGGTCCTACAAGGACCGTCTCGCGGTCGTCGCGGTGAACCGTGCCGCCCAGCGTGGGGCCGAGACGCTGGTCGTCTCCAGCACGGGGAACCACGGGGCGGCCGTCGCGGCCTATGCGGCTCGGCTGGGTCTCGAGTGCGTGGTGCTGACCCTGGAGTCGGTGCCGACGGCGATGAAGGTCCTCATGCAGAGCTACGGCGCTCGCGTCGTGGCCTTCCGCGAGCCCGGCGACCGGTGGACCGTCATGCGGGAGGCGGTCGAGCAGCGCGGCTGGGTGCCGATGTCGGGGTACGCCACGCCTCCGTCCGGCTCCAACCCCTTCGGTGTCGACGGCTACAAGACCATCGCCTACGAGCTGTACCGCCAGCTGGACGGGGAGGTCCCCGACGTCGTCGTGACGCCGGTGGCCTACGGCGATGCACTGGTCGGCATGGTGCGCGGGTTCGCGGATCTTCGCGCCCTCGGGCTGACCGACAAGGTGCCCCGGATGGTGGCAGCCGAGCCCCACGGACCCTATGCCGCCGGGCTCGCATCTCCCGAGGGCGAGAACGTTCCCCGGCCGGCACCCCACGAGCCCACCGTCGCCTTCTCCATCGCCTCGCTCCTGCCGAGCTGGCAGGGTCTCTGGGCCTTGCGGCAGACCAGAGGCGGGGCCGAGTCAGCGACGAACCCGGAGGTCATGGGCGCGCAGCAGGATCTTGCGCGGATGGAGGGGTTGTTCCCCGAACCGTCGACGGCGGTCGCCTTCGCCGTGCTGCCCGCGTTGGTGCGCGACGGTCGGATCCGGGACGACGAGACGGTCGTCGTCATCGGAACCTCCACGGGCCTCAAGGACGTCGCCATCGCCGACGCCGTCCTGCCGGGGGTGCGAGTGGCCGCCGCACCCACACTTGCGGCGTTCGACGAAGCCGCCTCGTGAGGCTGGGTTTCGCCCCGGCCGGTAACCGGGATGCGGTCACGGCGGTCGAGCTGGCGGTGCAGGCCGAGCGCCTCGGCTACGACGAGGTCTGGGTGAGTGAGGACTACCTGGAACGCGGTGCGTTCACCGTGGCCGCCGGGATCGCCGCCCGGACGTCCGAGGTGCGCATCGGGCTGGGGGTGCTGAACCCCTGGACCCGGCACGTGGCACTCACGGCGATGGAGTGCGCGGCCCTGGACGAGCTCAGCCGGGGCCGGCTCATCGTGGGTCTGGGTGCGAGCAACGCCCGGTGGATGGAGGGCATGCTGGGCTACTCGTTCGACAAGCCGATCGGCAGGCTGACCGAGTATGCCGCCGCGCTCCGAATCCTCCTGTCCGGTCAGGCCTTTCGCGGATCGGTGGGTGGACAACCGGTCTCGGCCGCCTTGTCCTTCGCGCCACAGCGGTCGGACGTGCCCATCCACCTCGGTGTCAAGGGCCCGGTCGCCCTGCGTCAGGGAGCAGCGGTCGCGGACGGCTTCATGCTCTCGGTCCTGACCTCCCCCGCCTACGTGGAGTGGGTCGCCTCGGGCCACGTCGGAATGCCGCTGACGGCCTACGTCATGACGTCGGTGGCGGACGGGCCCGACGACGTGGCCCGTTCCCGGGACCGACTGCGACCGCGGGTGGCCCAGTTCCTCGGCGTCCACGGACCGTCACGCATCTCCACGCTCGCCGGGGTGGACGACGGCCTCGCCCGGGAGCTTCGTGGCCGTTTGCTCGGCGGGCAGCCAGGGGCGGACCTCGTCGACGACGACCTCGTGGCGCGACTCACCCTGTCGGGTACAGCGGATGAGGTTCGAGGTCGGGCCAGGTCCTTCGCTGACGCCGGCCTCGACTCCCTGGTCGTCATGGACGACGGCGTGAGCGGGGTGCCGAGTCCCCTCCGTATCCACGAGCAGTAGGCCGACGTCCCGATCCCGGTTCGAGACCGGAGTCGCGGGTAAGGCAGGGGCATGCCCAGCCCCCGCGCAGTCCTCTTCGACCTGGACGGCACCTTGGTCGACACCGCGTTCGTCCACACGACCTGCTGGTGGCAGGCCCTGCGCGGGTATGAGCACGAGGTGCCCATGGCGCGCATCCACCGCGCCGTCGGTCTGGGCTCGGACAAGATCCTCGACCACCTGCTGGGCGAGGACCGCGACGACGACGATCGGGCCGACGACGAGGCGGTCGTCGCGGCCCACGACGCGCTCTTCGCCACGTGGCGCGAGCGCGTTCGGCCCCTTCCGGGTGCCGCCGACCTCCTGCGCCGGTGTCACACGTCGGGGCTCGCCGTCGTCATCGCCACCTCGGGCGGCTCCGCCGATCTCACGGCCCTGATGGCTCGGGTCGACGCGGACAACGCCGTCACGGCGACGACCACCTCCGACGACGCCGAGCACAGCAAGCCCGACACCGATATCCTCGAGGTGGCGCTCGAGCGGGCCGGAGTAGGCCCGGCCGAGGCGGTCTACGTCGGTGACGCGGTCTGGGACATGATCGCGGCCGGTCGTGCCGGGATGCCGGGTATCGGTCTGGAGTCCGGCGGCGTGAGCGAGGCGGAGCTCCGCGACGCCGGTGCGTGCGAGGTGTGGCGTGACCCGGCCGACCTGCTCGCCCATGGTGAGGACTCCATCCTCTTCGCGCGCTGACCGGGCCGGGGTTTCCCGCCGGAGGGACGGGATCGCGGTCAGCGGATCCGCCGAGCCGGGCGTCCGTCGCCGTAGGATCGCGCGCGTGGTCAGGGGGGACGAGCCGCAGCCGAGCGCTCGCGCGCGCTCGGCCCGCGAGGTCGCCCTCGCGTGGCTACGTGACCGGCCGGTCCAGCACTACGCGTACACGGTCGGCGCGGTCCTGCTCCTGCTCACCGGCCTCTTCGGCGGGCTCGGCAAGGTCGACCCGCCCGAGCAGCCCCTGACGGCCGGGACCGGCCTGACGGCGGCCCCGCTCACGGTCGTCGTGTCGCGGGCCAGCACCACCAGCGACCTCGGCTCGGTGGGCAGGTCCGAACGCGGGCGCTTCGTCAGCATCATCGGCACCGTCCACAACGACAGCGCCGAGACCGTCGGGCTGGACGTCCTGCGCGAGGTCGTGACCCTGACCGGTGTCGGCGACGTCTACCAGACCTCCAGCGGCACGGCGGTGGGCCTCAGCGACACCGCGCGCCCGTGGGGCATCTACGTCGTGGCCGACAGCACGCTGCTGACGAGTGTCGGCCCGGGGCTCACCTACGAGGTGGCGTGGATCTACGAGCAGCGGGCGACCGCACCGCCGCCCGCCTCGGTCGGGGTCACCGTCAACGCCCACACCCAGCGCGCCAACACCGTGGACCAGCAGCTGCAGTGGCTCGACCCGAAGGCCGTTGCGACCGGCACGCTGCCCCTCAAGGTGGTGGCGCCCGCATGAGCCCTCGTCGACACGCTCTGACCTGGGTGCTCGTCCTCGTCGGTCTCGCCGTCACGCAGGTGCTCCAGAGCCATACCCCGGCGCCGGCCGAGGCGTCGCGGCCGTACGAGCGCTCGGCGGCCGTCGGCGACACGGTGCACCTGCGCGCCGGAGACCTCGTCGTCACCGGGTTGCGCGGCGGCACCTCTGCGGTGGTCGACCCCGGTGAGGGGTTCCGCACCCCCGGTGTCGTCGTCGTCGCCGACCTGACGTGGACGCCCCGGACCACGACGGCGGCCCTGCGCGCGGGCCAGGTCGAGGGCTCGGCCGGGCGCAGCTGGACACTGGGTGCCCGTGGGTCCCGCGGCGGAATCTCCTGTCTGGCCAGCGTTCCCGGCATCACCATGGTGTGCGCCGTGCTGGTCGAGCTGCCCGCCGACGCGGTGCTCGGTGCCACGCTCCACCTGCGGGCCGATGCCGACGGGCGCTACGACGACGAGGCGGTCGTGCCCCTCGACGTGACGGCGGGCCAGGCCGCCGCCTGGGCCGCGGCCACCGCTCCCGTCACGGTCGCGGCACCCCACCCGGCGGGGGTGACGGCGTGACGACCTGGTGGCGGCGCAACCGCGTCGGGGTCGTCCTCGCGCCGCTCGCGCTCGTGCTCGCGGCCGCCGGCAACGCGTCCCGGCTCGACGACTACTGGTGGTCCCGCGACCTGCACCAGGCGGTGCGACCGGCGGACGGCGGGACGGTCGCCGTGCGCACCGCCTACGACGACGGCACCCTGCGCTACCCCATCGAGGCGGACGTCTCGCTCACCTCGCTCACGCGGGTCACCTCCGTCACCGCCGACGGCCGGTCGCAGGCCGTCACCCTCCCCGACGGCAGCGCCCTGTGGCGGGTCGTCATGCACTGGGCGGCGGACCCGTCCATCGTCCTGTCGGGCTGCCAGATCGGTATCGAGGGGGTCGACGGCCGGTTCTGGGAGCGCCGCTACCCCGACCTCGTCGACGCAGGGTCCACGACGCTGCCGTTCTCCCCGTGCGTCCCCGACGACACCCCCGGCCCGTCGGTGAAGCTCGACCTCAGCGGCGTCCAGCCGGCCAAGCCTGGCGACGAGCGGCCCGCCACCTACGACGTGACCGTCTACGTGCTGACCTCCGCGGATGCGACGCCGGCCGAGGTCCGCGTGTGGTGGCTCCCGCCGACGTATGCCGCGCTGCCGGTCAGGCGCTGACGGCCGGGACCGGTGAGGTCGCTTCCGGCACAGCGGCACCCCGTGGTGTCGTCCGCCGGTCCGCCGGCCTCCTGTCGCCCGACCACCCGGTCGACGGTCGCGGCGACGAGCACGATCAGGATGACCGTGTAGACCCCTCGCGTGACGACCTCGACCCAGGGGGCGAAGGCGAGACCGGTGTCGAGCGACCGCGGGCCGATGACCGCCCGCAGGACCTCGGCCGACGCATACTCGGCGTAGCGGGCGAGGAAGAAGACGAGGCAGAACAGCACGATGACGAGCGCGCCGGAGGCGACGAGCAGCCGCATGGCGTCACCGAGGTCGCCGAACCGGCCCTTGAGGTCCTTCCCGACGTCGTTGGTGACCTTCCGGGCCGGCGCGGGCAGCGTCTCCAGTCGGTGCCGGGCCCGCTCGACGCGGTGCGACCAGCGGCGGGGCGGGCGGACGCCGAGCGGCTTGCGCTGGAGGGTGCGGCCGAACACGACCGCCCCGATGACGAGCCAGGCGACGGGCACGAGCAGCACGTCGGTGAAGGACGCATACAGCCCGTGGACGGCGTCGAGCCCGGCCCGCAGCGGACCGCCGAGCACACCGAGGGAGGCGACGACCGAGTCGACGTGGTCGGTCACCCAGTGCACGGCGACCCGGTCGGCGACCCAGGTGCGGATGGCGGCCTTGCCCTGGTCGAAGGAGCTGGCCACCGAGAACAGCCAGAACACCTCGACGTAGCCGGCGAGGATGGCGAAGGCGACGTGCCGGTCGGGCAGCCCCAGCTGGTTGAGCACCCGGCGGATGACGAGGGTGACGACGATGACGACGACGAGCGCCGCCGTCGACGACACGATGAGCGCGCGATGGTCGTTGACGCTGCCGCCGTGGAAGACGGCCGCGTTGCCGTAGATCTCGTCGACGACCGCAGCGTTGGTGAAGGCCTGCCGGTCCTCCTCGAGGTAGCCCTGCGTCGAGTAGAGCGTGAGGAACGGGATCAACAGGCTGGCCAGGAGCGCGAGTCGCCCGGTGAACCGGCCGCGTTCGCGCACCGGCGTCGAGCCGGGGGCCACCACAGGCTCACCCCGGAGGGAGAACGACGCGTGCCGGAGGGACGGCGCAAGGCGACGCAGCATGAGGATCAGCGCGACGAGGGACGCGATCGGGGCCAGCGGGAGGATCAGCGAGGCGAGCGTCTCGTGCTCACGGCTCACGACAACGGCCGCCCAGAGCGCCGCACCGTGACCCGCGGCCCCCAGCAGGTAGATCGTCAGGAGCCAGGGCCAGTGGCCCGCGAGCAGCCGGGCGCCCCCGGCCACGACCCCGACGACCTCGCCCCAGACGGCCCGCAGTCCCCCCACGCCCGGGAGCCTAACCGCAGGAACAGCTCCCGACCGGTCACGAATCGAGAAGCCCCGACGGGGGTCTCTGGCTAGCGTGGCCGGCATGGACCTTCACGTGCACTACTCGTTCCTCCCGCACGACGACCCGGACGCGTCGCTCGCCTTCTACCGCGACGCCCTCGGCTTCGAGGTGCGGCAGGACGTCGGGTATGCCGGGATGCGCTGGGTCACGGTCGGGCCGCCCGGAGGGGAGGGCTCCGCGATCGTGCTGCACCCGCCGGCGGCCGACCCCGGCGTCACCGACGAGGAGCGGCGGACCATCACGGAGATGATGGCCAAGGGCACCTACGGCATCGTCGCGCTGGCGACGAGCGACCTGCAGGAGGTGTTCGAGCGCGTCGCGGCGTCCGGCGCCGAGGTGGTGCAGGAGCCGATGGACCAGCCCTACGGCGTCCGGGACTGCGCCTTCCGCGACCCCGCCGGCAACCTCGTGCGGGTCAACCAGGTGGGGCCGACCACCTAGGCCGACCGAGCCCCACCTGGCCCGCCCTTGCCCGACCGAGCCCGATCTGGCCCGACCTGGCCCGACGTGTGGTCGCGCAGGCCCGCGAGGCCGGCGCCGAAGACGCCGTCGCCGAGGAGCGCCGTCAGCTGCTCCTCGTCGGCGCCGTCGGCGTCGAACTCCGCGAACCACTCGACGAACGTGCCCCCACCCTCGGTGACCGGTGCTGCGTGGATGGTCGACACGTAGCGCCGCACGGCGAAGGGGCTCTCGAGGATCGTGTAGACGAGCCGGTGCTGGTCGTCGACGAGGCTGAGGAGGCGCTCGACCACCACCCCGCCCCCGTCGCCCAGGACGAGACGGCGCACCGCACCGACCTGACCGTCCTGCCCGCTGTCGAGCGAGCTCTCGTCGATGACGAGGTGCCACGCGGGGAGACCGCCGAACTCCCGCACGACGGGCCAGACCCGGTCGATCGGCGCGGGGAGGACGGCGGCACGGTACGGCAGGGGCATGGGGGACTCCTTCGACTCCGGGGTTACGACGTCTCTGCGGCGGCCCAGCCCGTGAGGCCGACGATGCGGCAGACCAGCACCCGGTGGAACGGCTGGTCGGCGTACTGCGGCACGGTCGTGGCGAGCCGCTCGGACAGCCGGGTCACGACGTCCGCCGAGGGCTCCGGCTCGTGGTGCAGCTCGGCCCGCACCCACCACAGGCGCGACCAGTCCTCGGTCTCCCAGTGCTCGATGAGCAACGTGCCGCGCGGGTCGGCCTCGAGGTTGTCCTCCCGCTTGAGCCGGCTGGACGACTTCGGCTTCACCGTGTCGATGGGCACCCCGAGGAAGCCGTCGTCGGTGACGGCGTAGACGACCGGCTGCGGGTCCGGCCCGCGCCGCGGGTGCATGGTGCAGAGCACACCGTGCACCTCGGCCGCGAGCCGGTCGCGGGCCTGGTCCTCGCTCAGCTTCATCAGCTGGCGTTGACCTTGGGCATGATCTCCTCGGTCAGCTGCTTGAGGTCGTCCAGCGTCTTGGACGTCGGCACGTCGCGGAAGGGCGGCCAGAGCAGCGGCATGGTCATACCGGCCTCCTTGTAGCGCTTGAGCATGTCCTCGATCTGCTGCGCGTTGCCGACCAGCAGGTTCGAGCCCTTGCCGGCGGGCGTCTGGTCGACCTTGTCCTCCGAGATGACGAACCAGATCATGCTGCACATGTCGAAGCCCTCCGGGAAGCCGCGGCCGAGCTCGTTCAGCTCCTGCTCCATGGCCGCCTTCCAGCGGACGATGTCCTCGGGGGAGTCCTGGATGCCGATCCAGCCCTGCAGGCCGTACTTGGCGATGCGCTTGGCCGACCGGGCCGCGTCCTTGAGACCGGAGAAGTAGATCGGCGGGCCGGGCTTCTGCAGGGGCTGGTGCCCGAACCCGGAGGGCTCGAAGTCGGCGAACTCCCCGTGATACTCGAACAGCTCGTTCTGCCAGATGCCCTGCATGATCTCGATCGTCTCCCGCACGTGCGCGTGCCGGCGGGGGAAGAGGTGGGAGACGCTCGCCGCGGCGAACTCCTCCGGCATCCAGCCGGCCCCGATGCCGACGTTGAGACGGCCGCCCGAGAGGTGGTCCTGCGTCGCCAGCTCGGCCGCGAGCACGCCGGGCGAGCGGTAGGGCGTGTCGATGATGCTCATCCCGATGCGCACCGTGGTCGTCTTGGCGGCCAGCCACGGGATGAGGGGCATGCCCTGGAACCACTTGCCGCGCGCGATGACCGGCATCTGCAGCGGGAAGTCCGTCATCATGCCGAACGGGTACTGCAGCTCAGCGCGGTCGGACGCCTCGGGGACGATGATCCGGTCGAGGGTCCAGACGGAGTCGAAGTCGAGCTCCTCGGCCCTCGCCGTGAGGTCCTCGAGCTCCTTGACGGTGACGTGGTCGCGGAAGTTGGGGAGGTACAGCGCGAGCTTCATCGAATCGCTCCTCGGATGTCGGCGGTGACGGGGTGAGAGGGATCGGCCTCAGCGTTCTCGAACCACCTCAACGGACGGTGGCCGTCGTCTCAACGGACCAACAACGGGGGCCCACGGGGGGTGACCCGGACGGCCCGCGCGCCTACGGTCGCACCATGGTCCTTCCGCCCGTCGCCTGCGCCGACCCCCGTCGTCCCGAGCCCGCCTCGCCGCGATGACCGACGTGCTCTGGAGCCCGCCCCCCGCGCGCATCGCCGGGTCGGCGCTGCGGGCCTACCTCGACTGGCTCGGGGAGCGGGAGGGCCGTGAGTTCGCCGACCACGACGCCTTCTGGGAGTGGTCGGTGGCGGACCTCGACCGGTTCTGGGTCTCGATCCTCGAGTACTACGACGTGCAGCTGTCGTCGCCGTGGACCCAGGTGCGCTCGCCGGAGCCCATGCCGCACACCCGCTGGTTCACCGGGGCGCACCTGAACTGGGCGCAGCACGCGCTGCGCCGCGGGGAGGACGACGCCCCGGCCCTCGTGTGTCTGCGTGAGGGCGGCGAGCCCGCCCACGGGCTGTCGTTCGCCGAGCTGCGCCGCCGGGTCGCCTCGTTGGCCGGGTGGCTGCGCGAGGCCGGGGTGCGCCCGGGTGACTGCGTCGGGGCCTACCTGCCGAACACCGAGCACGCCGTGATCGGGCTCCTCGCCGCCGCGGCCGTCGGCGCGATGTGGGCCTGCTGCTCGCCCGACTACGGGGTCGACGGGACGATCGCCCGGCTCGCCCAGCTGGAGCCGGTCCTGTTGATTGCGGCGGACGGGTACCACTGGAACGGGAGGACCGTCGACCGTAGCGACGTCGTGCAGCAGCTGCGCGACGGCCTCGGCACGGTGCAGCGGGTCGTCCATGTGCCGTATGCGTTCCCGGACCGGGCGGCCCCGGCGGGGGTCTCGACGTGGGACGAGGTCGTGGCGCGCGACCAGCCCCTCGTCTTCGAGCCGGTCGAGTTCTCGCACCCGCTGTGGGTGCTCTTCACCTCGGGCACGACCGGGCGGCCGAAGGGCCTGGTGCACAGCCACGGTGGCATCGTCTTGGAGGGGAGCAAGTGGGCCGGTCTGTATGCGGGGCTGCGGCCGGGGGAGCGGATGTTCACCTACACGTCCACCGGCTGGGCGCTGTGGAACATGCAGCTCGGCGCCCTCGGTCTCGGCGCGAGCATCGTTCTCTACGAAGGCAGTGCGTTCTTCCCCCCGGGGGCCGTGTGGGAGGTGGGGGCGCGCACGCAGGCGGACGTCATGCTCATGGGCGCGGCCGTCATCACGGGGTCGATGACCGGTGGGGTGTCGCCGCGTGAGGCGTACGACATGAGCCGGCTGCGGCTCCTCATGGTCAGCGGGTCCTCGCTGCCCCCGGTCGGCTACCACTGGGTGATGGACCACGTCGCCAGTGCTGAGCATCCGAACCTCAGGATCGACTCCTCCAGCGGCGGCACCGATATCTCCGGCGCGTTCGTCGGTGCCAACGAGTACACGCCCGTGCGGGCCGGGGTCATCGGCGGCCGGCTCGCGGGGGTCGACGTGGCCGCCTGGGACGACGACGGCCACCCCGTCGTCGACACGGTGGGCGACCTCGTCGTCACGCAGCCGATGCCGTCGATGCCGGTCTACCTCGTCAACGACCCCGGGGCGCAGCGCTACCTGGAGTCGTACTTCGACACCTGGCCCGGCGTCTGGCGGCACGGCGACTGGGTGACGATGCACGCCGACGGCGGCGTCACGATGCACGGTCGGTCCGACTCGACCCTCAACCGGCAGGGCGTGCGGCTCGGCAGCAGCGACTTCTACGACGTCCTCGAGCCGTTGCCCCAGCTGGCCGAGACCCTGGTGATCGGGGTCGAGCAGCCCGACGACGCCTACTGGCTGGGGCTGTTCGTCGTTCCCGCCCCGGGCCACACCCTCGACGACGAGCTCAAGGCGACGATCGTCAGCACGCTGCGCACCCGGCTCACCCCACGGCACGTCCCCGACGAGATCGTCGAGGCGCCGGCGGTGCCCCACACGCTGAGCGGCAAGAAGCTCGAGGTGCCCATCAAGAAGCTGATGCTCGGCACGCCGTTGGCCAAGGCCGCCAACGTCGCCTCCGTCGACGACCCCGAGGCGCTGCGCTGGTACGAGCGGTTCGCCGCCGAGCACTTCACGTCGTCGACCTGAGCCCGGCGGGGGGACAGGTCATGCGGCTGGGCGCGACGCTCGTGCACCTCGACGACGCCGAGCCCTTCCCGGTCGCCCCGTGGGCCCGTCGGCTCGTCGCGGCGGGGTTCGCGTCGCTGTGGACCCCCCACATCGTGGGGCGAGGGCCGCTGGTGCCCGACCCGTTCACGACGCTGGCGGTGGCGGCCACGGCGACCGACGCCGTCGAGCTCGGGACCGCGACCGTGCAGCTGCCCCTGCACCACCCGGCCGACCTCGCGCACCGGGCTCTGAGCCTCCTGGCGGTCTGCGGCGACCGGCTGACCCTCGGTGTCAGCCCCGGTTCGACCGAGACCGACTACCTCACCCTGGACCGGGACTACGCGTCCCGGTTCGGCACCTTCCGCAGGAACGCCGACCGGCTGCGGACGCTGCTCGAGGAGGGCGGCGACGGCGCGGCCCGGCTCGGTCCGCGGCCCGCCCGGCGGCCGGACCTCCTCCTCGGCTCCTGGGGGGCCAACGTCGAGCGGGCGGCTCGCGACTTCGACGGCTGGCTCGCCTCGGGCCTGCAGGCCACCCCCGACGAGATCGTCGCCGCCCACGCCCGCTACCGGGCCACGGGTGGCCGCCGGGCGGTCGTCTGTGCGGTGCCGGTGGGCGAGCGGGCCGACCTGCCGGTGCTCGGCCGGACGCTGCAGCAGTATGCGCGGGCCGGGTTCGACGACGCCGTGCTGCTCTTCTCGCCCGGTGGCCCCACACCGGAGGAGGCCCGCGCCACCTTCCCCTGACATTCCCTCCCGGTGGCCGCACCGCCCGGGGTACGGTCACCGGGGACAGGAGGGCTGCGTCGCACGGTGCCGTCGCGCGGGCCTCGTCGGGCAGGAGCGCGCATGGTGGCGAGCACGGTGACGGACGCGCGTCCGACCCTGCTCGTCGTCGACGACGACAGCCGGGTCCGCACCGTCGTGGGGTGGCAGCTCGAGGCCGAGGGCTACGTGGTGCGCGAGGCCGCGGACGGCAACACCGCCTGGCAGCGCATCCTCGCGGACCGCCCCGACCTCGTCGTCCTCGACCTGTCCCTGCCCGGCGTCTCGGGCCTCGACCTGCTGCGCCGCCTGCGGGCCGCCGGCGACCCGACCCCCGTCGTGGTGCTCTCGGGTCGCAGCGGCGAGGGGGACCGCATCGTCGGCCTCGACCTCGGCGCCGACGACTACCTCGTCAAGCCGTTCTCCCCCGGCGAGCTCGCCGCGCGGGTGCGCTCGGTCCTGCGCCGCAGCAACGGCCACCCGATGACGCCGCCGACCTCCCCGCTGTCCCCGACCTCCCCGGCGGCCGCCGACGCATCGGGCTCGAGCCTTCGGGTCGACCCGCGCACCCGTGAGGTCGAGCTCGACGGCCGGCCGGTGCCGCTCACCGCGCGCGAGTTCGACCTGCTGTCGTTCCTCGTCGCCCACCCGCGACAGGTGTTCACGCGGGCGCAGCTCATCGAGCAGGTGTGGTCGAGCTCGCACGGGTGGCAGAGCGAGGCGACGGTCACGGAGCACGTCCACCGGCTGCGGCACAAGCTCGGCGCCGAGCACCTCGTGACCGTCCGCGGTGTCGGCTACCGGTCCGGGCCGTGACCGTCGACCTGCGGCTCGACTCGGCCGATGCGGTCGCGCTGCTCACGCGCCAGTCCGAGATCCTCGAGCAGATCGCGACCGGCGAGCCGATCGCCGCCGTGCTGGGCGGCATCGCGCAGACCCTGGAGGACCTCGTCCCGGAGTGCTACTGCTCCGTGCTCCTGCTGGACCGCGACGCCGCGACCCTGCACCACGGGGCCGCGCCCTCCCTGCCCAGCGACTACTCGGCGAGCATCGACGGGATGTCGATCGGCGCGGACGCCGGGTCGTGCGGCACCGCGGCATACACCGGACACCCCGTCGTGGCGGCGGACATCCGCCTCGACCCGCGCTGGGAGCGCTACCGCGACCTCGCCGACCGGTTCGGCCTGCGGGCGTGCTGGTCCACCCCGATCCACGGACGCGACGGGATCTGCGGCACGTTCGCGGTCTACCACGCGCGACCGCACCTGCCGTCCCGTCGGGAGGAGCGGCTGGTGGAGCGGCTGACGCACCTCGCCTCGGTCGCCATCGACCACGACACCGTCGTGGGCGCGCTCGCCGCGAGCGAGGAGCGGTTCCGCCGCGCCTTCGAGGACAACGCGGTCGGGATGGCGCTGGCGACGCCCGAGGGCGCGGTGACACGCGTCAACCACGCCATGCACGCCATGCTCGGCATTCCGGAGCGCGACCTCGTGGGCACCCGGCTGGACGCCGTCTTCGTCCCTCGCTCGAGGCCCACAGGCGGGCGGCGTGGGACGCGCGACCGGCACGAGGAGTACGAGGCCACGACCCGCACGGCCCAGGGGCGGCGGCTCGACCTCGTCGTCGCCGTCTCGCCGATCATGGACGCCCACGGCACCCCGAGGGCGCTGTCGGTCAACGTCCTCGACATCACGGCCAAGCGCGCGGCCGAGCGGGAGCGGCGACGGCGGGCCGAGGCCGACCTGGCCCGCACGGCGGCGGAGTCGGCCAACCGGGCCAAGAGCGACTTCGTCGCGGCGCTCGGGCACGAGCTGCGCACGCCACTGCAGGCCATCACGGGCTTCACCGAGCTGCTCGGCACCCTCGACCTCGACCCGGAGCGTCGCGCCGCGGCCCTGAGGCACATCGCGGCCGCGGCCGACCACATCCTCACCATGGTGGGCGACGTGCTCGACGTGGCGCGGATCGAGGCCCGTTCGCTACCGGTGGCCCAGGACGACGTCCCTGTGGCCCCGCTCGTCGAGGACGTGCTCGACATGGTCAAGCCGCTGGCCGAGGCCGAGCGCGTCGCCCTGCACGTGACGCCGGGGCCGGAGCCGGTATGCGTGCTCGCCGATGAGCGGCGGGTGCGCCAGGTGCTGCTCAACCTCGTCACGAACGCTATCCGCTACCACCGGGCGGACACGGTGGCCACCGCGGTCACGGTCGGTTGGCGGTCGGAGGGCGACCGGGTGCGGATCACCGTGTGCGACAACGGTGCCGGCATCCCGGAGGACCATCTCGACCGGCTGTTCGTCCCGTTCGACCGGCTCGGGCGGCACTCCGACGAGGGCATCGGGCTCGGCCTGCCCCTGGCCAGGGGTCTCACCGAGGCCATGGGCGGCTGCCTCGGCGTGGAGAGCTCGGTGGGCCAGGGGACGACGGTGACGGTCGACCTGCCGGCTCAGCTGTCGGCTCGGTCCGCTGCGGGGGGCTGACGTCCCAAGCCGGGGCGACCGAACACGGACCAGACCGAATGGTCTGGCCCGTGCTGTGGAACCGGGATGAGCTGAGGGCCGGCTGGCCCTAGCGGACGCGGGGTCCCGAAACCGCGTGCTCACGACGGGCCACATGGATCGCGACGCGGTAGGTGAGATCGCTCCGACCGACGAAGCGGACGAGCTGCTGGGCGGCGGCCTCCGACGCGGCCTGCACCTCCGCGAGGTCGGCCCCAGGCTCGATGGTCGGCTCGAGGACCGCGACGAGCTGACCACGGTCGAGCCCGACGTGGCCTCGACACGAGCGGACGTCGGTGCAGCGGGCCGTGAGGTCGTGAGCGGCGGCGTCTGCGGCCGCACCCACGTCCAGCCTCAGGGCTCCGGCAGCTCCCGAGCCGGGGAGGGTCATGGTGCCCACCCGCGGAGCGGTGAGGTGGCGCAGGAGCCAGACGAGGGCCCCGAGGCCGAGGACGATGCCGGCCGCGCCGGTCACCCAGGGCCACCATGCGGCCTGGGCGAGACCCGGCATCCAGTCGAACGAGACCTGGGTGGCGTCGATCCGCAACGGGCTGGTCCGCAGGTAGTCCTCGTGCCAGGCGAAGAGCCCGACGCCGGCGACGACGAGCACGAGTCCGGCCAGCAGGGTGACGACCCGGTCGACGGCGACGAGGCCGCGGGTGGTCGAGGACATGTCAGCTCTCCTTCAGGGTGACGCGGGAGCGCACCGACGGGGCGGGGCGAAGCGGCTCGAGCCGCCGACGGACAGCCTCGTCCACGTCGCGGGTGACGGCGGCGGTGTCGGTCGAGATCGTCGCGGTTGAGACCTGGACGCTGTGGCGTCCGGAGACCGAGGCGTCCGCGTCGACGACCCCGGGTGCCTGGCCGGCGGCGTGGGCCGCGAGCCGCGCGGCGTCCCGGCGGCCGATGTGGACCCCCTGGTCGCCGACGGCCCAGTGGGTCGACCGACGCGGCTTGAGCGCCGCGACGAGCAGGAGGAGCCCGATGATGACGGCGAGGGGACCGGCCCAGACCATCCAGGGGCTGGAGGCCGAGATGACGGTGGCCTTGTCGGCGAACCACGCCAGCCAGGAGGGCCCGGTGACGAGCCCCGCGGACACGAGGGTGTCGCGGACGAGGACCGCAGCGAGGGCCAGGAGCAGCAACGCCAGGACGACCCCCGTACCGATCGTCGCCGGGGCGGCGGCGGGAGCCTTGGCGGGCACCGGGGTGATGGCCGGCGTGGCCGAGCTCGCCTCGGTGGAGGTGGTGCTCATGACAGCTCCTTCCGGGCTGGGGTCGGTGCGCTCGTGGCCACCCGGTCCGGGTCGCCCACGACGGACGCGATCTCGACGCTCACGATGTCGACGGTGAGGCCGGTCAGTCGGGTGACGGTCTCGGTGACGTGGTCACGCACCTGAGCCGCGACGGCATACAGCGGGCGGTCATAGGCGGTGGCCAGGCGGACGGTGATACGGGCGTGGGTCGGGGTCTGAATGACCTCGGCCCGAGGAAGGCTGCGGCTCAAGGGGTTGAGGGGCGCGGACATCGGCAGGACGGAGGGGATCGCCACCGCGGCCCGTTCGGCGATCGTCGCGATCACCTGGTCCTTGATGACCAGCCGGCCTCGGTGGCTCGGCTCCGCGAGCGGCGACGGACCCGTGAGGGTGTCAGACATTGCCCCGGCCGCCACGGCGAGGAAGCAGGTCCTCCACGCTCTCGGACAGGCTGCCGGACCCACCGTCGAGGTAGTGGCCGATGACGAGGCCGACGACGCCGAGCACGATGGCGAGCAGGAAGCCGAGGAAGCCCCCGGCTGCGGCGGCGACCGCCAGGAGGAGGCCGGCGAACAGGCCCTTGGTGGTGTTGCTCATGAGGGGAACTCCTTGGGAGAGGACGAGGAGGAAGCGGGGAAGGAGAGACCAGGTCCGGTGGGGCCGGACGGGTCGGTGCCACCGGCCGGGAAGCCGGGGCGGACGACGTCGTCGACGGTGACGTCCACGGGGCGCCCCGCCACGGGCTCGAGACGGGTGGACACCGCCTCCGCAGTGGCCCGGACGGGCTCGTCCCAGAGGACGCTGACGTGCACCTCGACGCGGTCCGGGGCGATGCGGATGCCGGCGAGGCGGCGTCCAGGCAGGTACGTGGCCACCTCCCCGAAGACACCTCCGTGCAGGTCGACCACCCCCGGGACGGACCGGGCGAGCGCGGCCAGCTGGTCGGCGAGCTCGACCGGCCGGCCGGGATCGTCGGCCTGGAGAGCCCCGTCGTCCGACGAGCCGATCGCGGCGGAGGTCACTGGACCCGGGGCTCGGTGGGCTCGGTGTCCTCGCCGGCGTCGCGGGCGGCTGCGCCGGCCGTGGTGGCCGGGGCGTCCTCGTCGTCGACGTGGACGTCGCTGACCGCGATGTTGACCTCGGTGACCTGGAGGCCGGTCATCCGCTCCACCGCGCTGATGACGTTGCGGCGGATGCCGGTGGCGAGGTCGCCGATGCTGACGCCGTACTCGGCGATGATCGTCAGGTCGACGGCGGCCTGCTTCTCGCCGACCTCCACGGAGACGCCCTGCGAGAGGTTCGTCGAGGTGGTCTGGATGCGCTCGCGCAGGAGGCCCACGGCGCGCTGGACGCCACCGCCGAGGTCGTAGACGCCGTCGACCTCACGGGTCGCGATGCCGGCGATCTTCGACACGACCGTGTCGGCGATCGTGGTCTTGCCGTGGTCACCATTGCTGGCGGTGAGCGTGGCCGGAGAGGTGGTGGTGGACTCGGTCATCGGTCCGTCCTTTCAGTCGGTGGTCTGTGCTGTCACCTGGTTAGTCGGCGGTGGACAGGCGATCCTCACGGTCTTGCCCTAGGTTCTGCGTGTGAACAGCGTCACTTCACATCTCCGTGACGTCGGCAGTGGCCCACTCGTCGAAGGCATGTCGCGAGCCGGCAGCAGGGCTGACCGCCGGTGACGGTGGCCACGTCCTCGCCGACGAGGGTCGGCGCGAGCCACTGGGCCTCCGCCTCGGACAGCACCCTGCGTCGCGCCGCCGCGTTCGGTGACCTGGCGGCGTTCGACGAGATCGTCAACCGTCATGGCCCGGCCATGCTGCGCTTCGCCCGGCGCACCCTCACCGATCTGGGCGACGCCGAGGATGCGGTACAGGACGCGTTCGTCGCCGCCTGGACGACGTTGCCGGACTTCCGCGGCGACGCCTCCTTGCGCACGTGGCTGTTCACCATCACGCGCCGCAAGGCCATCGACCTCCTGCGGAAGCGCCGCCCGTTGCCCGTTGCCGATGACGTGATGATGGAGTTGACTGCCGGGGACGAGGCCGACCGATCGGGGGCCGGCTTCATGGACGCACTGGACGTCGCACTCCGTCGGCTGCCCGAGACGCAACGATCGGCCTGGCTGCTGCGGGAGGTGGAACGGATGAGCTACGCCGAGATCGCGTCCGTGCTCCGGACCACCGAGACCGCCGTGCGGGGACAGCTGTCCCGCGCCCGCGCCGGCCTGCAGGCGCACCTCCGGGCGTGGAAGCCGTGACCGCCGCCCAGCACGGGGCTCCCGCCGGACCCCCGCCGTCCGGGGACCCCGACATGCTGCGGCTCGCGGCCGACGCGCTGCGGGAGTCACCGGTCGAGGGCTGGACCGACATCTCGGCGGCGATCCGGTCGCGCTTGACGTCAGTGGTCCGGCGCAGCCGCCCGGTGCAGGCCGTGACCGACTCGGGGCGAACCATCCACGTCGCCGACCGCGTCATCCTGGCCTACCTACGAGAGGCCGTCGACGCCATCGTGGACTGCGAGCTCGACCGGGTCGAGCTCCTCGGCGAGGACGACACCTGCACGGGCGCCTCGCTGTTCGTTGTCAGCCGGTACGGCCACGACTACCGCGAGCTGGCCCACCGGGTGAGAATCACGGCCTACGAGGTGTTCCGCACTGTGCTCGGACGAACCGACCCGCCCTTCGGCATCGAGGGCGTCGACGTCACGGTCATCGACCTCACCGACGACGAGACGCTCGGAGGTCGCTGACGAGTGACGCGCCGTGTGGTGCCCCCGGGCAGAATCGAACTGCCGACACCCGCTTTAGGAGAGCGGTGCTCTATCCCCTGAGCTACGAGGGCGGAGCCGGTGAGGCGCCTCAGAGAGGGTAGCCGACGCATACCTCGGCCCCGGTGGTCAGCCCACCGGGGCCAGGCATGACGGTCATGACGAGGGCTCAGGCCCGGTCGAGCTGCGCCATCTCGTCGTCGGTCAGGGTGAGGTCCGCGGCCTTGGCCGAGTCCTGGATCGTCTCCGGCCGCGACGAGCCGGGGATGGGGATGACGACCGGTGAGGTCTGCAGCATCCACGCGAGCGTGACCTGCTGGGGGCTGACCCCGTGCGCGTCGGCGACCTGCTGGAACGCGGCGTTCGTCGAGCCGAGGTCGGACGCCTTGGAGATGCCACCCAGCGGCGACCACGGCAGGAACGCGATGCCCAGCTCGGTGCAGAGCTCGAGCTCCGGCTTCGAGCTGAGGTATGCCGGCGAGTACTGGTTCTGCACGCTCACGAGCCGTCCGCCCAGCACCTCCTGGGCCTCGCGGATCTGGGCGGGGTTCGCGTTGGAGATGCCGGCCATCCGGATCTTGCCGGCGTCGAGCAGGTCGCGGATCGCCCCGACGGACTCGGCGTACGGGACCGTGGGGTCGGGGCGGTGCAGCTGGTAGAGGCCGATCGCCTCGACGCCCAGGTGATGCAACGACGCCTCGCAGGCCTCGCGCAGGTGGGCGGGGGAGGAGTCGATGGTCCACGAGCCGTCACCGGGGCGCAGGTGGCCGCCCTTGGTCGCGACGAGCACCTGGTCGCGGTCGCCGCCCCAGGTGCGCAGCGCCTCGGCGATGAGGGACTCGTTGTGGCCCACCTCGTCGGCCTTGAGGTGGTAGGCGTCGGCGGTGTCGATGAACGTGATGCCCGCGTCGAGGGCGGCGTGGATGGTGGCGAGGGAGCGCTCGCGGTCGGGCCGGCCCTCGATCGACATGGGCATGCCGCCCAGGCCGATGGCGGAGACGGACGTGGTTCCGATGGTGCGTGTCTTCATGGTGGCGACCGTACCCACGCTGCCTGGACCCCAAGCGGGACAGCGGGTTCGCCCCGGTAGCGTCACGCGCATCCGAGCCCGTCCCCGAGAGGAGCCCCCGTGGATGCGCGTGACCTCGAGCTGCTGACCCGCTGCGTCGACCTCGCCGAGGAGGCGCTGGACGCCGGTGACGACCCGTTCGGCTCGGTGCTCGTCGACGCCGACGGCACCGTGCTGCACGAGGACCGCAACCGCGTCTCCGGCGGTGACGAGACGCGGCACCCCGAGCTCGAGCTCGCCCGGTGGGCGGCCGAGCACCTGTCGGCGCAGCAGCGGGCCGGGGCCAGCGTCTACACCTCTGGCGAGCACTGCCCGATGTGCTCCGCGGCGCACGCCTGGGTCGGTCTGCGCCGCATCGTCTACGCCGCGTCGAGCGAGCAGCTGGTCGCCTGGCGGACCGAGCTCGGGGCGCCCGCATCGCCGGTCAACCCGTTGCCGGTCAACGCGGTTGCTCTCCACGTCGTCGTGGAGGGTCCGGCTCCGCAGCTGGCCGACCGGCTGCGCGAGCTGCACCGCCGGGCGGTGGCGCGGCATACCTCGAGGTGACTGGTCAGCGGTGGCCGGTGCGCAGGACGAGCTCCAGCTCGAAGCGCACCTGGGGTTCGTCCAGGGCGGCGCCGAAGAGCTCACGCAGCTGGGCGACCCGGTAGCCCACGGTCTGCGGGTGGATCGACAGCTCCTCGGCGACGACCGCCCGCTGACCCCAGTGCTGCAGCCACGACAGCAGGGTCGTCGTCAGCTTCTCGCGCTGCGCCGGACGAAGCCCGTCGAGGGGCGCCAGCCTGCGCGCCGCCAGGTCGTCCAGCGCCTGCGACTCGGCGCCCAGGGCGAGCTCGGCGAGGTGGTCCTCCACCCAGAACGCCTCCGGCCCGCGGTGCGCGATCGACCCGCCGAGCGTCGTGGCGGCCAGCGTCGCCAGCCGCAGGGAGTCGGGTACCCGGCGCCAGTCGCGAGCGGGGCCGACGACCGCCCGCCGCCCCTGCAGGGCCCGCTCCAGCTCGGCGCGGTCCCTGGCGGACCGTGGCCCGGGCACGAGGGCCACAGCGTCGGTGGCCCGCGCCATCGTCAGCGCCCGTGACCCCAGCCGGAACCGCAGTCCGGACGCCTCGTCGAGCGGCAGGGTGACGGCCACGAGCAGGGGCGGCAGCACCCACCCGGCTGCCGCGGCGGCCGCCTGGGCGGCGACGTCGTCGGCCTGGCCGTGGAGCAGCAGCTCGAGCAGCTCCACCCGGCGCCGGTCCATCTCCCCGGCCCGCTCCGACTGCTCGAAGGCGAACCCCTCGGCGCTCGCCGCCGACAGCTCCTCGATGTAGGCCAGGACGGACTCGCCCAGGGCCACGAGGGCCTCCGTGTCGAGGCCCGCGGCGATGGCGCCCTCCGACATCCGCCGCAACGTGACCCGCGCCCCCGCGCGGTAGGCGGCCAGCAGGCCCTCCAGCGTGCGTCCCTGTCGCACCTCGCCGCGGCCGAGCGCGGCATACACACGTCGGCTGTCGGGCCGCAGGGCCGTCTCGCGGGTGCCGGGCAGCTCGAGGAAGCGCCCCAGCGCGATCTCCACCCCCTGGCGCACGGCGTCTCCGAAGCGGCCTTCCAGCGGGCGCGCGTACGCTGGGACCGCCACGGCCACAGCGGCGATGACCTCGTCGACGACGTCGGGGAGACGGGGGCGCAGGGCCTCGCTGACTTGTACCGGAACAGCGAACCAGGGAGGGTCCGGGGCGCCTGTCGTCATGCTGTGAGCCTGTTTCTTGTTGCGTCACGATAGTTCTGACGCCGACATCGTATGCCGCACCAGCAGCGCCGACTAGCCCCTCCACGGCATTCTGGGGAGCATGAGCCGGATCCGTCCCCTGAGCGCCGTGGCGTCGGTCTTCACGACCCCGCGGGCCCCCGAGGACTTCCTGTGGCTCGTCAACCCGCTCAGCTCGGCCCGCCAGCTGCGCGGCGTCGTCACCGCCGTCGTCCCCGAGACGGCGGACTCGGCGACCATCCACGTCCGTCCCGGTCGCGGGTGGCGTCGCCACCAGGCCGGTCAGTATGCGCGGGTCGGGGTGGAGATCGACGGCGTGCGTCACTGGCGCTCCTACTCCCTGACCACGGCCGCCGGCGCGGACCCCGCGATCACGGTCACCATCGCCGGGCCGGTGTCCGAGGCCCTCGTGCGGGGGACCCGGGTCGGTGACGTCCTCTTCCTCGCTCCGCCGCAGGGCGACTTCGTGCTCCCCGAGCACCCCCGCCCGCTGCTCATGCTCACCGCCGGCAGCGGGCTCACCCCGGTGATGTCCATGCTGCGCACCCTCGTCGGCCGCCGCGCCGACGCCGATGTCGTGCTGGTGCACTCCTCGCGCACGCTCGACGACGCCCTCTTCCGCGACGAGCTGCGCACCCTCAGTGAGGACCACCCGGGGCTGCGCGTCGTCCACTGGGTGACGGGGGAGCAGGGGCGGTTCGACCTCAGCGGGGTTAGCGACCTCGACGCCACCGTGCCCGACTGGCGCCACCGCGCCGCCTACGTCTGCGGGCCGGCGGGCATGCTCGACGCCGCGACCGCGCTCTGGCACGCCTGCGACGTGCCCGACCAGCTCATCGTCGAGCGCTTCGCCCCGGTGGCGCTGGATGGCGCCGGCGGCGACGGTGGGCACGTGACCTTCGAGAAGTCCGACCGCGAGGTCGATGTCGACGGAGCGACGTCGCTCCTCGACGCGGGCGAGGACGCCGGAGTCCTCATGCCCAGCGGGTGCCGTATGGGCATCTGCCACAGCTGTGTCACCCCGCTCCTCGCCGGGAAGGTCCGCGACCTGCGGACCGGCGAGGTGCACGGGGACGAGGGCCAGCTCATCCAGACCTGTGTCTCCGCTGCCGCGGGGCCCGTCCACCTCGAGATCTGAGGAGCACGACCACCATGAGCCTGCCCACCACCGCCTTGATGCGGGTGTCGCCCCCCGCCGCCGAGCCCACCGGCCGGCCGGCGCCCCGCCGCCGCTCCGTGCTCGCCACCGAGGGCCACCCCGCGGTCCGCCCGCCGGCCGCGGCGCACCTGACCGACGAGGACGTCGCCCGGCTCGGCCGTGAGCTCGACGCGATCCGCGACGCCGTCATCGCCGACCGTGGCGCCAAGGACGCGGCCTACATCCGCCGCGTCATCCGCGCCCAGCGCACCCTCGAGGTCGGTGGCCGCGCGGCGCTCGTGTTCGCCTCGCTCCCGCCGGCCTGGGTCGCGGGCGTCGCCATGCTGTCGGCGGCCAAGATCCTCGAGAACATGGAGATCGGCCACAACGTCCTGCACGGCCAGTGGGACTGGATGCGTGACCCCGACATCCACTCGACGACGTGGGAGTGGGACTTCGTCACGCCCGCCGCATCGTGGAAGCACACCCACAACGACCTGCACCACACGTGGACCAACGTCATCGGCAAGGACCGCGACGTGGGCTACAACATCCTGCGGATGGACGAGAAGCAGGAGTGGAAGCCCTGGAACCTCGGGAACCCGCTCTACAACGCGCTGCTCGCCCCGGTCTTCGAGTGGGGCATCGCGGTCTACGACCTCGAGCTGCAGGACGTCGCCGAGGGCACGAAGAGCAAGACCGAGCTGCGCCGCGACCTCAAGGCCATGGGCCGCAAGGTCGCCACCCAGTTCGCCAAGGACTACGTCGCGACCCCCGCGGTCGCCGCGCTGACCGGCTCGTTCGTGCCGGCCCTGGTCGGCACCCTCACCGCCAACGCGATCCGCAACGTCTGGGCCCACGCCGTGATCTTCTGCGGCCACTTCCCCGACGGCACCGACACCTTCACCGAGGAGATGATCGAGGGCGAGACCCGCGGCGACTGGTACGTGCGCCAGATGATGGGCTCGGCCAACATCTCCGGCAGCAAGGCCATGCACCTCATGACCGGCAACCTGTCGCACCAGATCGAGCACCACCTGTTCCCGGACCTGCCCTCCAACCGGTACGCCGAGGTGGCGGTCCAGGTGCGCGAGATCTGCGACCGCTACGGCCTGCCCTACACGACCGGTCCGCTCTGGAAGCAGGTCGGCTCCACCTGGGGCAAGATCTTCCGCCTCGCCCTGCCGGACCGGAAGCCCGGCCGCTCGGCCTGAGTTCGTTAGCCTCTCGGGGTGAGCCCCGCCCCCTTCGAGCGCGACGAGGCCCGCGCGCCGGAGCGCGTGGCCGCGGTGTCGGCGGCGCTCGCCGGGTGGCGGCGCCGGCTCACCGTGGTCGGTGGTCCCAACACCCTCCTGTGGGGGGCCGAGCAGCCCGAAGGCACGCTCGATCTCACCACGGCCCACCCGGGCGGGGTCTCGATGCTGCTCGCGGGGCGGCCGACCCGCCTCTCCGACCTCGTCCGCGAGCGGGCGGCGTTCGCCGAGGCCCGCACCGGGGCCGCGGCGATCCGTGGGCGGGCCGTCCGCCTGCACGCGGAGCACGGCATCCGGACCTGCTTCCTCGCCGCCGGGCTCGCGACCTGGGACCACCCGGGCGCCAGCCTCCCGCCCCAGGCCCCGGTGCTCCTGCGGTCCTGCACCCTGCGACCCACGGACCCGCGGGCGAGCGACTACGACGTGGTGCTCGCCGAGGAGGTCGAGGTCAACCCCGTCCTCGACCAGTACCTGCGCGCCGCCGCTCACATCGAGATCGACACGGCCGCGCTCGCGGAGATGTCGCTCATCGGCCAGGGCCTGACCAGCGGGTTCGACCCCTACCCCGTGTATGCCGCCCTCGGCCGGCTCTGCGCCGGGCTGCCCGGCTTCACCGTCACGCCGCGCGTGCTCGTCGGCACCTACCCGCACGGCAAGCTGGCCATGGTCTCCGACCTGGCCGAGCTGGCCCGGCCCGAGCACGCGGAGCGGCTCGCGGCGCATCCGGTCATCGCCGCCCTGTCGACCGAAGGTGCTGACCGCGACGGCGACCCGGTCGAGGTGGTGGCGCCGGCCCCCGACGTGGACCCCGACCCCGACCCCACCGGCGAGCGTCTCGTCCTCGACGCGGACGCCGCCCAGGGCAGCGTCGTCGGCGCGGTGCTGCGCGGCCGCGACGTCGTCGTCCACGCATACCCCGGCACGGGTACGACCCAGACCGTGGCCAACGTCGTCGCCGCGCTCACCGGTCAGGGCAGCAGCGTGCTGCTGCTGGCCGAGCGGCGGGCCGAGCTCGCCGACGTGTACGAGCGGCTGGCGGCGGTCGGTCTCGGCGGCCTGCTCTTCGACGCCGCCGATGCCTTGGTCGACCACCGCGAGACCATGCGCCGGGCCGCCGGCCTCCTCGAGCCGGAGACCGACCCCCATGCCGACGAGCACGCCGGGGGTCTCGATTTCGGGCGGCGGACCGAGGTCGACGACCGCCTGAGGGCGGAGCGCGACACCCTGCGCGACCACGTCGCCGCGCTCCACGAGGTGCGTGTTCCCTGGGGTGTCACCATGCACGAGGCGCAGTGCGCCATCGCCGAGCTCGGCGCCCGCACGCCACCGCCCGCGTCCCGGGTGCGCATCCGGGGGGCGGCGCTCGCGCGGCTGTCCCGCGACCGGCTCGACGAGCTGTCCGCGCAGCTGGCCGGGGCGGCTGAGCGGGGCGCCTGGGCGACGGGGGGGTCGGGAGACCCCTGGTACGGCGCCCGGATCGTCACGTCCGCGGACGCCCAGCGGGCCCAGGAGATCGTCGACCGGCTGGCCGGAGGCGGGTTCGAGGCGCAGGCCGCCGTGCTCGACGAGATCCTCGCCGAGTCGTCCCTGCCCGCGGCTCGCACCGTCACCGACTGGCGGTCGGCCCTCACGACGATGAGCGGGGTGCGCGACACCCTCGAGGTGTTCCGGCCCGAGATCTTCGACATCCCCCTCGACGAGCACGTGGCCGCCACCGGCTCGCGCGAGTACCGGCGCCAGCAGGGGGTCGAGCTCAGCCCGTGGACCCGTTCGCGCGTACGCCGGCTCGCCACGCGGCTGCTGCGACCCGGCCGTCCGCCGGCCGACCTGCACGCCGAGCTGGTGCGGGCCCGCACCGAGCGCTCCGCCTGGCACGCCCTGGTCGGCGCCGGTGGCCGCCCGGAGATCTCCCCACGCCTGGACGAGGCCCAGGACGCCTACGACCGGCTCGACGCCGACCTGCAGTGGCTCGGCGAGCGGCTCGGGCCGACCGCCGCAGGCGGCGACCTGTACGGCATACCCCTCGCCCGGCTGCGGGAGCGGCTCGCGGCGCTGGCGGCACGGCCGGAGCGGCTCGCGGTGCTGCCCGAGGTCGTCCCGGTCATCGACGAGCTCAAGGCGGCCGGGATGGGTGAGGTCGTCGACGACTTCGCCGACCGTGGGGTGCCCGCCGCCGAGGTCGCCCCCGAGCTCGCCCACCTGTGGTGGGTGTCGATCGCGCAGCACGTCGCCGACTCGGACCGCCGCTACGGTGCGCACAACGGCACGGGCCTGCGTGAGGCGGCCCACGGCTTCGCCCGGGCCGACCGGGACCACCTGCGGGTCACCGCCGCCCGGGTGCGCGCCGAGGCCGACGCGCGTCGCGAGGCCGCGGTGCGGTCGGGGCAGCACCACGCGACGACCCTGCGCGCCGAGACGACCCGACGCGGTCGCCCGAGCGGGCTGCGGGCCACCTTCGACGCCTCCCACGACCTGCTGCTCGGCGTCGCACCGTGCTGGGCCATGAGCCCGCTGCTCGTGGGGGAGGCGCTGCCGCCGGGGGCGTGGTTCGACGTCGTCGTCGTCATGGGCGCGGGGTCGACGAGCACGGCCGTGGCGGTGAGCGGGATGTCCCGCGGGCGCCAGGTCGTCGTCGTCGGCGATCCCGGGGAGGGCGGGAGCCGGCCCTTCACCGTCGGGGCCGGGGCCCCCGACGCGGCACCGGCCGACGCGTCGCTGCTCGACGACCTGGCCGGGCGGCTGCCCGTGCACCGCCTGGGCTGGGCCCACGGCTACGAGGACGAGCGGCTCGTGCCCGCGGGGGGCGACACGGCCGAGCCTCGGCTCGTCACCGTGCCCCACCCGGCTCGCTCCGCCCCCGTCGCGCTCCACCTGGTCGACGGGCGGGCCGCGGTCGAACCCGGTCACGAGACGACGATCGACTCCACCGACGGCGAGGTCGACCGCGTGGTCGGGCTCGTCCTCGAGCACGCCCGCACCCACGCCGACGAGACGCTGGGGGTCGTCGCCGTCACCGAGCGGCACGCCGAGCGGATCCGGCTGGCGCTGGCCGAGGTGGTGGAGCGGCTCGACGACCCGTCGGACGAGGCGGCCCTGCGCTTCCTCGACGCCGAGCAGCGCCGACCGGTCGAGGTCGTCGCACTCACCGCGGCCCACGGCTTCTCCCGCGACGTCGTCATCCTCGCCGTGGGCTACGGCAAGACGACCCGGGGCCGCGTGCTCCACCGGTTCCCCGCGCTGTCGGCGCCGGAGGGTCCCGCGTGCCTCGCGGCCGCCCTGGGTGCCGCCCGGCGCCGGCTGGTCGTCGTGTCGTCCATCGCCCCGGACGACCTCGACCCCGAGCGGCTGCGTGACGGCGGCCTGCTCCTGCGCCTGCTCCTCCAGCGGGCGGCGACGAGCGCGGCCGGAGCCGACGCAGGCAGCGGTGAGGGCGGGGTGGGCGAAGGCAGCGACGGGGATGAGCACCACGTCGACCCGCTCATCACCGACCTCGGCGCGCGGCTGCGGCGGGAGGGGATGACGGTCGCCGAGCGGTACGGCACCGGCCCCCACACCGTCGACCTCGCCGTCACCGACCACCGCACCCCGGACCGCTGGCTCGTCGCCGTCGAGGGCGACGGACCCGCGTACGCGGCGTGGCCGGGCACCCGGGAGCGGGACCGGCTGTGGCCGCAGGAGCTCGAGCGGCGCGGCTGGACCCACCTGCGGGTGTGGAGCACGGACCTCTACCGCGACCCCGCCCGGGAGGTGGCCCGCGTGGTCGGTGTCGTCCGCGACGCGGCGCGAGCCCTGGGCGAGACGGACCCGGCCGCGGCCGACGACCTCGCCGAGCCCGAGACATCCGTCCAGGCCCGTGAATCTGAGGCGGCGGTGGAGCCCCAGGTCGCTGTGAGCGCCGGCTCCGAGCCGAGCGAGCCCGACCCCGCTGATGCCACGGATGCCCCTGACGCCACGGCTCCTGAGCTCGAGGTCAACGGGGCGGAGGCGCCGAAGGCCGATGTGCCAGGGGCACCGCAGGCGGAGACCCAAGAGGGCGCAACACCAGAACCTGAGACGCCCCTAGCCCGACGGCGCGGCTTCCGTCGGGCGCGGTCCGGCCCGACGACGCCGTCATCCGCGTCGAGCCCCACCCCGGCGGGCCCCGGTCCCGCCGCCCCGGTCATCGACCCGACGGCCGACGACACCGACGCGGGGTGGGGGGAGCGTCGCAGCGACGCGACCCACGAGCGCTGGCTCCAGGAGCAGCGACCGCCGCACTGGGACTGACGTCCGGGCCGGGCTCAGCGGGACGCCCCACGGGACCCGGCTGGGCCCAGCTCATCACGACGTGGTGACCCGGCGGGGTCGCCGAGGTCGACGACTCAGGCGGGGTCGGTGGCCGGCGCGGGCCCGTGGTGCACCGCCTCGACGTTGTGACCGTCGAGGTCACGGACGAAGACGGCGTAGTAGCCGCCGTGGTACTCCGGGAAGATCCGGGGGGCGTGCAGCACCTCCGCGCCGGCGGCGACGGCCGCGGCGTGCACGGCGTCGACCTCGTCGGTGCTCGCGGCGGTGAACCCGATGTGCAGCTCTCGGGTCTCGCCACCCCCCGACGGGCCGATCCAGAAGCCCGGGAAGCCCTGCCGTCCAGCGAGGCCCACGACCGACGACGGGCCCACCGGATAGCGGGCCGCCTCGGAGAAGCCGATCGGCCCGAAGACCTCGAGATAGAACGCGACGGCGGCGTCGACGTCGGCCGCCTGGATGCCTACGTGATCGAACATGCCGGAACGGTAGGGCACCGCACCGACAGCCCCCGTGGCCGCCGGCCCGGGTGCGGCGGGCCGGGTGCGGCGGGCCGGTGGTCGGCCCCGTCAGCGGCGGACGGCGAAGCGCAGGTGCGTCACCCGGTCGCCCTGGATGACGACGTCGGGATCGTCCAACAGGTGCTGGGTGTCGATGGAGCCGAAGTAGCGCTTGCCCCGCCCGAAGACGACGGGGACGAGGTCCATGGCGACCTCGTCCACGAGCCCGAGCGCCAGCGCCTGCCCACCGACGTCCCCCGCGCAGACGGCCACGATGCGCTCGCCGGCCCTCCGCTGCGCCTCCTCGACGGCCGCGGCGACGTCGTCGAAGAACGGCACATCCGCCTCCGGGTGCCAGCCCTCCGGCTTGGGCCGGTGGGAGACCACGACGAGGTGGTCGCCGGCGGGCGGCTGGGCCTCCCACCCGTTCGTGAGGTCGAACAGGTGACGTCCCTGCACGATGGCCCCGATCCGGCTCCAGAGCCCGCGGACGTACTGCTGCGACCGCTCGCTGACCCGGAACCCGGCGTGTCCCTCGTCTATGTCCTCGTCCCCGATGGGCCGGTCTCCGTTGCCGTACCAGTCGAACAACGGGCCGACGTCATCGTGCTCGTCGGCGATGAACCCGTCGACGCTGACGACGGCATGCATGATCACGGTGGCCATGGAGCTCCGACCACCGGACCCGGCGGAACTCATCGGCCGGTCGCGGTCGCGCTCACCCCGACACGAGCGCGGACCCGACACCGGTGTCGGGTCCGCGCGGGCGTGCGGGGTCTGCCCTTCCGACCTGGGGTCGGAACGGGCGCGGGGTCAGTCGATCGGGCGCGCCGGCGGGATGTTCTGCGGCGGCACGGTGTCTCCAGGAGGGCCGACGACGGTGGTGCTGGCGCCCCCGAGCAGGTCGCGGATCTGGGCGAGCAGGAGGACCTCCTCCGACGGGGCCTCGGGCTCCGGCTCCGCGCCCTGCTTGCGCATGGCGGCCAGCCGGTTCATCGGGAGGACGATGACGAAGTAGACGGCCCCCGCGACGAAGACGAAGTTGAGGATCGCCTGGAGTACCGAGCCGATCGAGAACTGGGCGTTGTTGATCTCGAAGCTCAGCACGCCGCTGATGTCGGGCTTGCCGAAGATGGCGGCGATGAGCGGGTTGATGATGTTGTCGACCAGCGCCTTGACGATGGCGCCGAAGGCGGCGCCGATGACGACCGCGACAGCGAGGTCGACGACGTTGCCTCGCATGAGGAAGTCCTTGAATCCCTTGAGCACGGTGGTTCCTTCCGGTCCGTGGGGCCTGGAGCACGGCTGTCGCAGGCGTGAACGAGCGTAGCCTCCGGCGGGCCGGGCGTGGGCCGACGAGTCCGGTCGTTCAGCGGTGCAGCGCGATGACGAACCCGGCTCCGGTCGGCGCGCCGAGGGCGGCGGCCAGCGCCTTGGCCTCCGTCGGCGTCATGGCCAAGAGCACGCGTGCCCCCGCGCCGATGCCGCCGGCGGAGCCCCCCAGCACCCCACCGGGCACTGGTTCGCCGGCGAGCACCGGGGCCGCTGACGCCACGGTGTCACCGGTGCCGGCGACGAGGACCGAGACGAGGTCGGCGGGGTGCAACGTCGCGAGGAGACCCGGGTCGCCGACGGGCACGCTGACGGCCAGGGTGCCGGGCGCGAGACCGGTCAGGGCCCCCGACCCCCGGAACCGCGACGTCGTCACCACCTCCCCGGTCAGCATCGGTCCGCCGAGCACCTGGCCGGTCGCCGGCTCGACGGCGTGGAGCGCACCACCCGGTACGTAGGCCTCGGGCCGGTGTTCCAGCCGTACGTCGCCCGCACCGAGGGTCTGTCCCAGCGCGAGGTCGCGCGTCGCGACGAGGACCGGCACCCCGGGATCGGGGGCACGCGGCACGAGGGCCGATGCGACGAGCCACAGGGAGGCCCCCGCCAGCAGCGCGCTGACCACCCGGGCCGCCACCGTGCGGTGCCACCGGTCGCGGCGGGACAGCGGGCGGCGGGGAGTGCGCCGGCCCGGGCGGATGCCGGGCCCGACCCTCGTCCTCATGTCGGGAGGTCGAAGGGCAGGGTCAGCCCGTCGAGGGCGCGACGGCAGGGGCACGTGGCCGTGTCGTCGCGCTCGGCCGGCGGTAGTGACGCCACGGTGTCGCCGATGATCGCCTTCAGCCGGTCGACGTTCTGCGCGAACGCCGCGAGCACCTCGTGGTGCGTCACACCCGACTCGCCCTCGACGCCGGCGTCGAGGTCGGTGACGAGCGCGACGGTCGTGAAGCAGAGGGCCAGCTCGCGGGCGATGGCTGCCTCCGGCATCCCGGTCATGCCGACGATGTCCCACCCGGCCTGCTGGTGCCAGAGGCTCTCGGCCCGCGAGGAGAACCGCGGGCCGTTGACGACGACCAGCGTGCCGTGGTCGGCGACGGCCATCCCGGACCGGCCGGCGACGCCGGTCACGGCCGCGCGGCCACGGACGCAGTAGGGGTCGGCGAAGCCGACGTGGACGACGGTGCCCACCTCGTCGTAGATGGTGTGGGGGCGGCCCCAGGTGCGGTCGACGACCTGGTCGGGCACGACGACGGTGCCCGGCCCGAGCTCGCGGCGCAGCGACCCGACGGCGCAGGGGGCGAGTACCTGGCGCACGCCGAGCGACCGGAGGGCCCAGAGGTTGGCCCGGTAGGGCACGAGGTGCGGGGGGAAGCGGTGGTCCTCGCCGTGGCGGGCCACGAACGCGACCCGCCGGCCGTGCAGCTCGCCGACGACGAGGTCACCGCTGGGCGCGCCGAACGGGGTGTCGACCCGCACCCGCTCGGCGTCGTCGAGGAAGGCGTAGAAGCCCGACCCGCCGATGACCCCGATCTCGGCGCGCGGGCCGCGGTCCGAGGACGCGCCGCTCGTGGGAGCGGTCGAGGAGGTGGCCGGCCTGGAGGTGGAGGTCATGGCGCGACCCTATGCAGGCCGCGCCGCCGCCCGGCCGCCACGGGTCCGCCCTGTGGACGATGTGACCTGGTGGCCGGGGGGTGGGGACGAGCCGTCAGCGCGCGGCGGCCTTGCTGCCCGAGGAGCCCGACGTGCCGGACGACCCGCCAGATCCGGAGGACCCGCCGGGCCCCGACGAGCCCGACGACCCGTTGGACCCGGAGGACCCGCTCGACCCGGCGCCCGTCGCGGCCGGAGCACTCGGGGCCCCCGACTTCTCGGAGCCCGAAGACGCCGCAGCGCCCTTGTCGGACCCCTTCTCCGAGCTCTTGTCGGACCCCTTGTCGGACCCCTTGTCGGACCCCTTCTCGGAGCCCTTGTCGGACGAGCCCCCGCCGGACCCTCCGGCGCCGGCCCGCGAGTCGTTGCGGTAGAAGCCCGAGCCCTTGAAGGTCACGCCGATCGACGTGTAGACCTTGCGCAGACGGCCGCCGCACTCCGGGCATTCCGTCAGCGCGTCGTCACTGAACTTCTGCACCGCGTCGAAGGCGTGGCCGCACGCGGTGCAGGCGTACGCATACGTCGGCACGAAGGTCTCCTCGAGATCGGGGGTGCGCGGCACTCGGGCTGCCCAGCAGCTCTCAGCACGCGCACGGAAGTCTACGGGGGTAACGACCCGGCGCCCGAATCGCTTCCCGTCACGCCCAGCCGGCCAGACGACCACCGCTGTCGACGGCCTTGATGCGCTGCTCGGCCTTCTGGCGCACGTCCTGCGTGCTGACGACGAGCAGCTGGTCGTGGTGCTTGAGCACGGTGCGGCCGTCGGGGACGAAGCCCTTGCCCTCGCGGACGACGAGGGTGACGTTGGCCCCCGGCGGGAGCCGCAGCTCGAAGACCTCGACGCCGTGCAGCCGCGACCGGTCGCCGATCGTCACCTGGATCACCTCGGCGCCCATGGTGTCGAGCGGCGTGGTCTCGAGGTCGAGGTCGAGCTGTTGGACGGACTCCGTCAGCCCCAGCCGGCGGGCGACCCACGGCAGCGTCGGCGCCTGGATGATGGTGAAGATCACGACGAGCACGAAGACGAGGTCGAAGATCCACTCGGCGCCCGGCGTCCCCGCCGTGGCCGGCACGGTGGCCAGGACGACCGGCACCGCCCCGCGCAGCCCCGCCCACGACAGGAACGCCTGGTCGCGCAGGGGGATCCGGAACGGCGTGAGCGACGCGAGCACCGACAGGGGCCGGGCCACCAGCAGCAGCACGAAGCCGATGATGACGGCGGGCACGACCCGCTCGAGGAGCCGGTCGGGGGAGGCGAGCAACCCCAGGAGCACGAACAGCCCGATCTGGGCGATCGTGCCGAGCGCGCTGGCGAAGCCGTGGACCGCCGCCCGGTGCGGCAGCCGCACGTTGCCGAGCACGAGGGCCGCGAGGTAGGTGGCGATGAACCCGGACGTATGCACGCTCGCGGCGATCGAGTACGCCAGCACCGTGAGGGCGATGACGCCGATCGAGAACAGCGCCGACGACGACCCGGCGACGCGCCGCAGCAGCCAGCCGCCGGCCCAGCCGACGCCGAGCCCGATGGCCGACCCTCCGACGAGCTCGACCACCGCGAGGAGCAGCAGGACCCACCAGGTGTGGTGCTCCGCGTTGGGAAGGGTCTCGCTCGCGAGGGCGACCACGAGGATGACGACGGGGGCGTCGTTGAAGCCGGACTCCGCCTCGAGCATGCCGGCGAGGCGGCGGGGCAGCGGGACCGTGCGCAGCACCGAGAACACCGCGGCGGCGTCGGTCGAGCTGAGGATGGCGCCGACGAGCAGCGCGACCGTCCAGTCCAGCTGCAGCACGAAGCGGGCCGCCACCGCGACGACGGCCACCGACACGACGACGCCGACGGTCGACAGCACGGCGGCAGGGGCCACGGCCGAGCGGATGCTCGAGAACCGCGTCGTCAGCCCGCCCTCCGCGAGGATGAGCACGAGCGCGGCATACCCGAGCACCTGGGTGAGCTCTTCGGAGTCGAACGTGATGCCCAGGCCCGACTCGCCGAGGGCCAGCCCGATGGCGAGGAAGACGAGCAGGGACGGCAGCCCCGACCGCACCGACAGCCGGACAGCCGCCACGGCGACGAGCAGCACGGCGGAGCCGATGAGCAGGGAGAGGGTGAGGTCGCTGAGCAGGTACTCGGTGGGGAGCGCGCCGAGCCTCGTCACCGCGCCCTCCTGCCTGGTCTCGACCGCCACACCGCCGACGGCCCCCGAGGCTCGCCTGACCGAAGGCGCCTCCGGGGTGTCCTAGTCTCGCAGGGTGGGGCGAGCGAAGGTGGCACGGCGGGTCGGTCTGGGACTGGCGCTCCTCGTGGTGCTCCTCGTCGTCGCGGTGGCGGTGGTGGCGACCGGGCTTGTGCGGCAGTCGTGGCCCCAGACCAGCGGGGAGATCCGCCTCAACGGCCTCGGCGCGAAGGTCGAGGTGATCCGCGACGCGCGCGGCGTCCCCCAGATCTACGCCGACTCGCCGGACGACCTCTTCCGCGCGCAGGGCTTCGTCGCCGCGCAGGACCGGTTCTTCGAGATGGACTTCCGCCGTCACGTCACCGCCGGGCGGCTGTCCGAGCTGGTCGGGCCGGGCGGGCTCGAGACCGACAAGGTCGTGCGCACCCTGGGGTGGCGGGCCACGGCCGAGAAGGAGCTCGGGCTCCTGGCCCCGACGACCCGGGCCTACCTCAACGCCTACGCCGACGGCGTCAATGACTACATCGGCCGCGCGGCCTCCCCCAGCGACATGGGCCTGGAGTATGCCGTCCTCGCCCAGCAGGTACCGGGCTACACCGTCGAGAAGTGGAGTGCCGTCGACTCCCTCGCCTGGCTCAAAGCCATGGGCTGGGACCTCATCAGCAACTACGGCGACGAGCTGACCCGGGCCCGCCTGGGCACCGTGATGTCGCCGGACCGGCTCGCCGTGCTCTACCCCGACTACGCCGTCGCGGGCCACGCCCCCATCCTCGGCGCCGACGAGTGGACGCCCGGTTCGACGCCCGCCGCCTCCGCGATCCCGTCGGCGCTGAGCGTGACCGGTTCAGCCGGGGCAGCGGCCCCGGCCGCCCCGACGCCCCCGGCTCCCGTGGCCCCGACGGTGGGGACGACGACGGCCCTGTTCGCCGGCGTCCAGCAGGCCCTGGAGAACGTGCCGGCCCTCCTCGGCCGGGGCGACGGCGTCGGCTCCAACTCGTGGGTCGTCTCGGGGGCGAAGTCGACGACCGGGAAGCCGCTGCTGGCCAACGACCCCCACCTCAGCACGTCGATCCCGGGCATCTGGTACCAGACGGGGCTCCACTGCCGCACGGTCTCGGCGGCCTGCCCGTTCGACGTCTCCGGGTTCTCGTTCTCCGGCATGCCGGGCATCATCATCGGCCACAACGACTCCATCGCCTGGGGGTTCACCAACCTCGCCCCGGACGTCTCCGACTTCTACCTCGAGAAGGTCACCGACGGCACCTACCTGCGCGACGGCCAGCAGGCGCCGCTGGAGGTGACGACCGAGACGATCAAGGTGGCCGGCGGCAACGACGTCAAGCTCACGGTGCGCAAGACCGTGCACGGCCCGATCATCTCCGACGTCATCGACTCGGTCGGCCGCGTCGGCCGCAACGCGCTCGTCCGGCTCGTCCCGCAGCAGGACACGTATGCCGTGTCGCTGGCCTGGACGGGGCTCGTCCCCAACGCCACCGCCGACGCCGTCTTCGCCCTCGACACCGCGAAGGACTTCACCTCGTTCCGCGCCGCCGCGGCGAAGTTCGCGGTGCCCGCCCAGAACCTCGTCTACGCCGACACCGCCGGGCACATCGGCTACCAGGCGCCGGGGCTCGTCCCGATCCGCTCGACGTCGGTGCCCAACACGCCGCCGGGCTACTGGCCGGCGCCGGGCTGGGACAGCGGCTACGACTGGAAGGGCTTCGTGCCCTTCGACCAGCTGCCGTGGACCTACGACCCGCCCGAGGGGATGGTCGTCACGGCCAACAACCAGGTCACCGCGGCCACCGGCCCGAACGTCCCCTACCTCACGACCGACTGGGACTTCGGCTGGCGCAGCTCGCGCATCGAGACGCTGCTCAAGCAGACCGACAAGGTCTCACCGGAGCGGATGTCGCAGATCCAGAACGACACCTACAACTCCTTCGCGCCCACCCTCGTGCAGTCCCTCCTGCAGATCGACCTGTCCGGCGACGAGTTCACGCAGCAGGCTCAGCAGCTGCTCGGCGACTGGGACTTCACCCAGCCGGCCGAGAAGGGCAAGGCGTCGGTGCGCGCGGCCTACTTCAACGCGGTCTGGATGCGGGTCGTGGAGTACACCTTCAACGACGAGCTACCGCAGGACCTCCAGGCCGACGGCGGCGGGCGGTACATGGCCGCCATGCTGGGCCTGCTCAAGGACCCCACCAACGGCTGGTGGGACGACAAGCGCACACCGGGGCTGGTGGAGTCGCGGGACGAGATCCTGCGCAAGGCGCTCGTGCAGGCCCGGCTCGACCTCGCCAAGCACCTCGGCAAGGACCCGGTGACGTGGACGTGGGGCGAGCTGCACACCCTCACCATCAAGAACCAGGTGCTCGGCGGTGACAGCGTGCCCCCACTCGTGGCCAAGCTGTTCAACCGTGGCCCGATCCCGCTCGGTGGCGGCCCCTCGATCGTCAACGCCAACGGCTGGGACGCCTCCACCGGCACGTTCGAGGTGTCCAAGGGCCCGTCGATGCGGATGGTCGTCGACCTCGGGAACCTCGACGCGTCCACCTGGGTCAACCAGACGGGGGCCAGCGGGCACCCGTACTCCGCGCACTACACCGACCAGCTCGACGCGTGGGCGGGCGGGGAGACGTTCCCGTGGCCGTCCAGCCGCGCCGCGGTGGACGCCGCCACGGCGGAGGACCTCGTCCTCAGCCCCGCGGGCTCAGGCTGACCCACCCCGCCCCGGGCGTCACGACGGCGTCGACCGCGACGTCGTGCGCGTCGACCGGCACCGCGCCGGGCCCGAGCCGCTCGTCGTCGTGGACCAACGCCACGACGAGGGCCTCGGCGGACCGCCGGGGGAGGGCGCGGTCGTAGGACCCGCCCCCCTGCCCGAGGCGTCGCCCGTCGGCGTCGACGGCGAGCGCCGGCACGACGACGAGGCGCGCCCTGCCGACCGCGTCGAGGCCCAGCAGCGAGTCGGTAGGGTCGGCGGCCGAGCGCCAGTCGAGGTCGCGGTCCGGACGGGTGACGGGCAGGACGACCTCGTACCCCAACGCCACGAGCCGCTCGACCAGGACGTCGGTGGGCGGCTCGGTGGGCCGCGCCTCGTAGGCCGCCACGCGGCATACCTGTTCGCCGACGAGACGGCGCAGACCCGCGACGACCGCGTCACTGATTCGCACGGCTCGGGTATGCCGGTCGGCCGCGTCCGGTCCGGTGGTGCGCGCCGCTCGCTGCCCCCGCACCTGCGCGCGCAGGCGGGCCTTGGCTGCGGCGGTGGACGTCGCCCCGGCGGTCACCCGGCTCATCGTAGGGTGGGCGCCATGACGGCTGAGGGGCTGGCAGAGGCACGACGTCGCATGACCGCGCACGGGGAGACCGCCCGTTCGGTGCGGGCCTTCGAGGTCAGCTACGCCGAGCTGGAGCAGGTGCTCGCGACCGGGTCCGGGGGCACCATCTCCGAGGCGAGCATCGACCCGCTCGACGACGTCCCGTCGCTGGAGGACTATTGGCCTGGCGAGGACGCGATGTCGGCCGCCCTGCGGCAGGTCGCCATGGTCAAGCTCAACGGCGGGCTGGGCACGTCGATGGGCATCACCGGGCCGAAGTCCGCGCTCGTCGTCAAGGACGGGCAGACCTTCCTCGACGTGATCGCCGGACAGACGCTCGCGCTGCGGAAGCGCCACGGCGTCGACCTGCCGCTCGTGCTCATGAACTCGTTCCGCACCCGGGAGGCGTCGCTCGCCATCCTGGAGCGCTACCCCGACCTGCCCGTCGACGGGCTGCCGCTCGACTTCCTGCAGAGCGCGGAGCCCAAGCTGCTTGCCGACGACCTGGCGCCGGTGGACTGGCCGGCCGACCCCGAGCTCGAGTGGTGCCCCCCGGGCCACGGCGACGTCTACCTGGCGCTCGCCAACAGTGGGCTCCTGAAGGCGTTGCTGGACAAGGGTTTCCGCTACGTCTTCCTCTCCAACGCCGACAACCTCGGCGCCACCTGCGACCCGCGCATCGTCGCGTGGATGGTCGAGCACGACGTCCCCTACGTCGCCGAGGTGTGCGACCGCACCGTCAACGACCGCAAGGGCGGCCACCTCGCCGTGCGCAAGAGCGACGGCCGCCTCGTGCTGCGCGACAGCGCGATGGTCGCGCCCGGTGACGAGGAGCACTTCCAGGACACGACGCGGCACACGACCTTCCACGCCAACAACCTCTGGGTCGACCTGAGCGTCGTCGACCGGCTGCTGCGCGAGAGCGAGGACCGTGGGGAGGCGGGCATCGGGCTGCCGATCATCGTCAACCGCAAGACCGTCGACCCCTCCGACAGCGCGTCCACCGAGGTCATCCAGATCGAGACCGCGATGGGGGCCGCCATCGAGCGCATCGAGGGCGCGCGGGCGATCCACGTGCCGCGCTCGCGGTTCCGCCCGGTCAAGACGACGAACGAGCTGCTCCTCGTGCGCTCCGACATCTTCGAGCTCGACGACGAGTCGCTCGTCGTCTCGGTCATCGACCACCCGGAGCCCTACGTCGACCTCGACGGGCGCTTCTACAAGCTCGTCCCCGACTTCGAGCGCCGCTTCCCCCGCGGGGCGCCCTCGCTGCGGGAGGCGAGCTCGCTGCGCGTGACCGGCGACGTCACCTTCGGCGCCGACGTCGTCTGCGTGGGCGACGTGACCCTCGACGCGGCCGACGGCTCCAGCGTGCCCGACGGCACGACGCTGCAGACGGTCGGCTGAGGTGCGCAGTCTCGACGAGCACCGCACCGCCGTCCTCGCGGCGGTGTCGGCGCTCCCCCCGGCCCGGGTGCCGCTGTCGGACGCGCTCGGCCTCGTGCTCGTCGAGGACGTGCACTCACGGGTCGACCTGCCCGGCTTCGACAACTCGGCGATGGACGGGTATGCCGTGCGGGCGGCGGACGTCGCCGGGGCCGACCCCGGGAACGCCGGCTCAGCCGTGACCCTGCCCGTGGTGCACGAGGTGGCGGCCGGAGGCGTGGCGACCCGCGCCCTCTCCGCGGGCGAGGCGATCCGCATCATGACCGGCGCGATGCTGCCCGCCGGGGCCGACGCCGTCGTCAAGGTCGAGGACACCGACGGCGGCACGCAGACGGTGGAGATCCGGGCCGGCGTGGCGGCCGGCACGTCCGTGCGGCCCCAGGGCGAGGACGTCCGCACCGGCGACCTCGTCCTGCACAGCGGGATGGTGCTCGACGCGCGCCGCATCGCCCTCCTCGCGGCCACCGGGCACGGCGAGGCCCTGGTCCGTCCGCGGGTGCGGGTCGCGGTGGTCTCGACGGGCGCTGAGCTCGTCTCCCCGGGAGACCCGTTGGCGCCCGGCCAGATCCACGAGTCGAACTCCTACATGCTCGAGGCCGCGGTGACGGCCTGCGGCGCCCTGGCGCTGCGGCGGCCCACGGTGGACGACGACCCAGCCGCGGTGCTCGAGGTGGTCGACGCCCTCTCCCGCGAGGTCGACGCCATCGTGACGACCGGCGGCGTCAGCATGGGCGCCTACGACGTCGTCAAGGAGTCGCTGCGCGACCACGGCGTGGACTTCGTGCAGGTGGCCATGCAGCCGGGCAAGCCTCAGGGTTTCGGCACGGTGGGGGAGTCCGACGGCCGTGGGGTGCCGCTCTTCGCGCTGCCCGGCAACCCGGTCTCCTCCTACGTCTCCTTCGAGGCGTTCGTGCGGCCCGCGCTGCGCCGGATGATGGGGCTCACCCCCGAGCTGCGGCCGGCGCTGCAGGCTCGGCTGCTCCACCCGCTGTCGTCGCCGCCCGGCCGCACCCAGGTCGCCCGCGCCGTCGCGTCCCGCGCCGAGGACGGCTGGGTGGTCGACCCCGTGTGGGGGCAGGCGTCCCACTTCGTCGCCGACCTCGCCCGGGCCAACGCCCTGCTTGTCATCCCGGCGGAGACGAGCCGCGCCGAGGCCGGGGACACCGTGGAGATGTGGCTGCTCGACGACGACGGGGGCAGGATGACGTCATGAGCGACGGCGCCGACGGGACCCCGTCCGGTCCTGCCGGTCCTGCTGGTGTTGGTGGTGTTGGTGGTGTTGGTGGTGTTGGTGGTGCTGGTGGTGCTGGTGGTGCTGGGGGCGAGGGCCCCGCGGTCACCCGCGGGCTGACCCACGTGCGGGCCGACGGGTCCGCCCACATGGTCGACGTCAGCGCCAAGGCGATCACCGCCCGCGAGGCCTCGGCCCGGGGCCGGGTGCTGCTCTCGCCGGCCGCCGTCGCCGCCCTACGTTCCGGCAACGTCCCCAAGGGTGACGCCCTGGCGGTCGCTCGCGTCGCCGGCATCCAGGCCGTCAAGCGCACACCGGAGCTCATCCCGCTGGCGCACCCCGTCGCGGTGCACGGCGTCACCCTCGACCTCGAGGTGGCCGACGACGGCGTCGACGTCTCCGCCACCGTGCGCACCGCCGACCGCACCGGCATCGAGATGGAGGCGCTGACGGCGGTCTGTGTCGGTGCCCTCGCCCTTATCGACATGGTCAAGGCGGTCGACAAACACGCCCGCATCACCGACGTCCGGGTCACCGCGAAGTCGGGGGGCCGCTCGGGGGACTGGAGGGAGACGTGACGCGCACCGCCGTCGTCATCTGCGCCTCCACCCGCGCGGCCACGGGGGTCTACGAGGACCGCACCGGGCCGATCATCGTCGAGGCGTTGCGTCAGTGGGGGTTCGAGGTCGGCGACCCCGTCGTCGTCGTCGACGGGGAGCCCGTGTCGGACGCCCTGCGACGGGCCATCGACGCCCGCGCCGACGTGGTGCTCACCACCGGCGGCACCGGTATCTCGCCGACCGACGCCACCCCGGAGATGACCGCCCGCCACCTCGACCGCCAGCTGCCCGGCATCGCCGAGGCGATCCGCGCGGCCGGTGTGGCGAAGGGGGTGCCCACGGCGATGCTCTCGCGCGGACTGGCCGGCACCACGCGGCATACCCTCGTCGTCAACCTGCCGGGCTCGAGCGGTGGGGTGCGCGACGCCCTGGAGGTGCTCGCCGACGTCGTCCCCCACGCGGTCGACCAGCTGGGCGGGGGAGACCACCGGTGATGGAGCGGCCGGTGCAGGAGTGGCCGGTCGCGCTCGTCTCGCGCGACGGGCGACAGCCCACCCTCGTGCTGCGCGCCCTCCGGCAGTCCGACCGTGGGGAGTGGGACCGGGTGCGCGGTGACAACGTTCACTACGTCGGCCAGTGGGAGCCCACGGCCCCGGACGGTGTCGGCCGGCGCGTGACCTTCCGGCAGTACGTGCGCGGCTTGGACAAGGAGGCGCGGGCGGGGCGCATCGTGCCGTTCGCCCTGGAGGTCGAGGGACACCTCGCCGGCCAGATGCACCTGTTCGGCATCGTGCAGGGGTCGCTGCTGTCGGGGGCGGCGGGCTACTGGGTCGCCGAGCGGTATGCCGGCCAGGGCATCGCCACCCGGGCCCTGGCCATGCTCTGCGACTATGCCTTCGGCGCCCTGCGCATGCACCGGGTAGAGGTGAACATCCGCCCGGAGAACACCGCGTCGCTGCGGGTCGTCGAGCATCTGCGCTTCCGCGACGAGGGGGTGCGGGAGCGGTACCTGCACATCAACGGCGGCTGGCGCGACCACCGCACGTTCGCGCTGACGTCGGACGAGCTCGGCGGGCGCGGCGTCCTCGACCGGTGGACGGCGGCGCGGTGGGGGTCCTGACCCGGTCGGCGGGGCCCTCGGGACGGGGTGTGACGGCTCGTCACAGGCGTCACACGCGGCACATCAGCGACACACCGTTATCGGTACGAGACCGGGGCCGTGCCACGGCTTACCGTCGGAGTCGTGCAGCCCAGCAGCCTCATCTTCCTCGTCATCGTGGCGATCTGGGTGGCCTACCTCATCCAGCACTGGGTGCGGCGCCGCGAGCACCTCGCGACCGCCCGCTCGGTCGACCGGTTCAGCGAGGCGATGCGGGTGCTCGAACGACGCTCTCCCCTCCCGGCCACCATGCTGGCCACGAGCTCCTCGAGCGGCCCGTCCGGGTCGTCGGCCCGTCCTGCGGTCCCCGCCCGTGCCGAGGTGGTCGCCAAGCGGGCGTCGGTCAGCTCGCCGCTGCGGGCGCGGCACGGGGCGGCCTCTTCTGCCGGGGCCGATGGAGCCGACTCCACCGCTCTCGGCGGGCCGGTGCATCCGGTGGCGCCGATCGAGCTCGTCCCGCACCGCACGACGCTGCAGGTGGTGCTCCGCCGGGTGCGCGGCATCCTCTTCCTCGCCGCTCTCGTGGCCGTGCCGGTCACCATCGTCCTGTCGGCGGCGCACATCCTCAAGTGGCTGAGCCTCACCCTGGCGGTCACCGCGCTCGTCGCGGTCGTCGTCTGGCTGCGCGTCGCGGCGATCCAGGAGCAGAAGGCCCGACGGGCGCGGCGCGCCGAGCTGCGTCGCCTCGAGCGCCTGCGGGCCGGGGACGTCTCGATGGTGCGGGCGTCCCAGCGGTCCCCCCAGAGTTCACGGCAGCGGTCGTCCGTGCCGTCGGTGCGGCGGGCGGAGCCGGCTGTCTTCGGCACCACCGCCGACCCGGCGACGGGCCCCGACGTGCTGGCCGCCGCGCCGGAGCCGGTCGCAGCCCCGGCGGCCCGCGCGGTGGACCCGGACGCGTGGCAGCCGGTGCCGGTGCCCCCGCCCACCTACACGCTCAAGGAGCCGGCTCACCGGCCCGAGCGCGTCGCGCCCTCGTCGCCCGCGGCTCAGCGACCGGTGCCGATCGAGGTCGAGGACGACGAGATCGAGGTCATGGCGGCCCTGCACGGGCGCCGTGTCGTCGGTCGCTAGAGCGGTTCCTCGAAGGGTCGCAGAGGCGTCACCGAGGGAGCGCCGGGTTCCGCCGAACCGATGACGTCGTCGGCGCCGGCGGGTCTATCGTCTCGACCCATCAGGGGTCCGCAGCACGATCCGCCGACATCAGGAGCCCCCTCATGACCCAGCGACTCAACCCCTACCTCAGCTTCGGCACCGACGCCGCGGAGGCGATGGCCTTCTACCAGAGCGTGTTCGGCGGCGCGCTGACCACGAGCACCTTCAGGGAGTTCGGCACCGAGGGCCCGGACGGGGACCTGATCATGCACGCCCAGCTGGAGACCGACGCGGGCCTCACCCTCATGGGCGCCGACACCCCGTCGTTCATGGAGCGCAAGAGCGGGTCGAGCATCGTCGTCAGCCTCAGCGGCGACGAGGGCGACGCTCTACGCGGCTACTGGCAGAAGCTGTCCGAGGGCGCCACCGTCAGCACGCCGCTGGAGAAGCAGATGTGGGGCGACGAGTTCGGCCAGCTGACCGACCGCTACGGCGTGGACTGGCTCGTCAACATCGGCTCGCCGCAGAGCTTACCCGTCCGGCCCGGTCCCGGTCGGCTCAGCTCCGTCCCGAGCCGGTGTCTCGTGGGAGCCGCGGCGCGGTCGTGACGGTGCGCGCGCGGCATACCCTGCCGGGGCCGTGACGGTCGTGCCTGCAGCCCGACGCGTTACTCGGCCGCGACCGGCTGAGGCTCGTCGGCGGTGTGTTCTTCGCGCTCGTCCTCCACGCCTCGTGAGAACAGGTGCTCCGCGACGGCCTTGACCACCGCGAGCGTCGGCACGGCCACGAGGGTGCCGACGATGCCGGCGAGGATGGCGCCCGAGGCGATGGCGAGGATGACGCCGAGCGGATGGATCCGCACCGACCGGCCGAGGATGAACGGCTGCAGCACATGCGACTCGAGCTGCTGCACTCCGATGACGACCGCGAGCATGATGAGGGCGGTCACGGGGCCGTGGGCGACGAGGGCGATGAGCACCGCCACCGCGCCGCTCAGCAGGGCGCCGACGATGGGGATGAAGGACAGCAGGAAGACGAGCACGCCGATGGCCAGGGCGAACGGCACCTGCAGGATGAGCGCGCCGGCCGTGATACCGACCGCGTCGACGGCGGCGACGAGCACGGTGGCCCGGGTGTATGCCGTGAGCTGTCCCCACGCGACCCCACCGGAGGAGTCGACCCGGTCGCGGACCACCCGCGGGAACAGCCGCACGACCCACGCCCAGATGCGCGGGCCGTCATAGAGGAAGAAGAACAGCGAGAAGAGCGCGATGAAGGTGCCTGCGACGAAGTGGCCCGCCGTGACCCCGGCCTTGCTGAGCGAGGACCCGAGGTTGGCGCTGGAGAGGGAGGACTTCAGCTCGTCGAGGTACTGGCCGAACTGGGTGTCGGAGATGCCGAGGGACGTGCGGATCCAGTCGCGGATCTGGGCGATGCCGGTGCCCACCTGGTCGGACATCGAGTCGAAGCCGCCGCTGATCTGGGTGGCGACGAGGGTCAGCAGGGCGGCGATGACGATGATCGTGCCGAGCACCGTGAGACCGGCCGCGGGGCCGCGCGGCATGACCCGCGCGATCCGCTGGTGCACCGACGACAGCAGGGCCGTGAGGAGCACGCCGACGACGATGGGGATGACGACCTCGGACAGGAACCCCAGCAGGTAGAGCAGGGCGACGAGGCCCACCCCGAGGACGAGCAGCCGCCACGACCACTCGCTCGCGGCGCGCACGGCGGGCGGCACGCTCGAACGGCGGACGCCGTCAGACGCCGAGGGGGACGCCGAGGGGGATGCCGAGAGGGACGTTGATGGGGACGGGGCGGCGGGCTGCCCACCCGGCTGCGACGACATAGCCAGGAGCGTAGGCGAGGGGTCGAGGCGGACGCGGAGCCCGCTCGCGGGGTGTTACAGTTTCGGACGCATCAAGGGGCTGTGGCGCAGGTGGTAGCGCGTCTCGTTCGCAATGAGAAGGTCCGGGGTTCGAATCCCCGCAGCTCCACCACGAGAGAACCCCGCCCCACCAGCGCAGACGCGGAAACCAGGGCGGGGTTTCGTCATAGTCGTTCGCCCTTGCTGCGCTCGCGTGCCCCCCCGGTGCCCCCCGTCCGCGAATTCAGCCGGTCCAAGCCCGCCGAATCGGCTCCGGTTCCGAGAAAGTGGAGGTACCGATTCGTCGTGGCGATGGACTCGTGACCCATCCATGCCTGGACTGTTCCCGGGTCAACACCCCGCGCCAACCAGAGGCAGGCAGCGGTGTGCCGAAGGTCGTGGATGCGGCGGCCGTGCCCGGTGGTTGCCCACCTCATCGACCGTATTACGGACGATCGGTGCAAGGTGGCGCCCCGCGAAGTGGTCAGCAGGAGGTCTCCCGGCTGCTTTCCCTCCGCGAGCGCGTGGACGATCGGAAGTACGCGATTAGCCAACGGGACACGACGGGACCGCCGGCCCTTGGTGCTCTTCGTGCCGACGCCCTCTGGGGCCGATCGACGAACCATGAGGCCGGGCGTCGGGATCTCCATGAGGTCAGCCACGGTCAACGCTCTGGCCTCCGCCCATCGCAGGCCCGTCCAGCCGAGGACCAGCAGGATGTCCGCCAAACGCTGATCCACCTGTGCCCACTCCTCGTACGCCGCCTCGAGCTCGTCCTCGGAGAACGGGAGCATTTCGACGGACTCAGCTGACTGCCTGGGAACCCTGACCGCTAACACGGGGTTGCTCAGGATCAGCTTCTCTCGCACACACCAGCCGAAGAACGCCGACAGGCTGGCGCGGTAGCGGACGACCGACGACTCCGCCAGCCCGGACGCGAGGAGGGTTTCGAAGGATCGCGCCACCTCCCGACCGGACACTGCGCTGACGTGGAGCGCTTGGATGCTGGTCGGCGTGAGCCGGCCCAAGTCCTGGTCGGCCCGATACGTCTTTGCCGCAACCGTCGTCCGCCTTACGGCCAGCCACCGGGATAAAACCTCCCGGACCCGCTCACGTCCGGCCCGCGGATCGACCCCGCCGGCCAGCGCGGCGCGCTCCCGGTCGAGCCACGCTCTGGCTTCCCGTCGGGTGTCGAAGACTCGGCTCGCGACGTCCACACGGCCGCTCTTCAACTTCGCACGGTAACGCCCGTTCTCAAGTCGGACGACGCTCATGCCGCCACACGCTTGAGCCATACATCGACATCACTGCGCCGATACCGCGGGCACGTCGGACTCAGCCAGGTCACACGAGGACCCAGACCCGTCTGCCGCCAACGACACAGAGTCGATGGTGACACCTTCAGCGCCATGGCCACCTCCCTGGAGGTGAGGAGGATTGGCAGGGCCTCGCTGGGATCCTGATCCTCAAATTTCATGACCCGCTCCTCCTCCCAATCTTGTTGCTGACAAACGCCGAACCGGTTGTGCACGGCGGACCTGCACAGGTATCGCACCGCACGCCCCGAGTCGACGGTGCCGCCGAGTGAGCACGAGAATGTCGACTTGCTTGCCGAGTACCAGAACGTGCGTAGGCTCCTCGACTTGCGCGGTGGCTTCTTCGCATGTGGGTAACGCGCCGGTGGTGGTGAAATCGACCGGCCGGCGTGATCCCCCCTGCTTCTTCGGCCAGTCCACGCCTGGGTTCGGTCCCCTGCGCCGCCGTAGCGCTGGGTGAGGTGGCTGGGCGCGGACCACCTGGCGCCCTCTAGCTGTGGTGAACATGTCCGGGGGGGCCGGTGGCGCCGGCGCGCCGAAGCGTTCGAGCGTAGGAGAGCGAACAACGGCGTGCCGTTCGTCCTCGCCTGAAGGGGCGCGATGGTCCCGTTCTCGAGCGTCCATTGAGCTTCTTATAGTGAGGCGCCGACGGAGCGGACTGGTACCGCCTAGGCACCGATCCCCCCAAGAAGCGGACATCCAAACGAGGAACATTTTTTTTTTCGTGTTCAGCGTGCCAGTCGGGTTAGAAAGTTGGCAGGTCCCGGTTCTCGTACCGATGCCCAAGATGGCCGTAGCGTCAACGTGAACTGCCGGCGGAAGGTTCTCTGCCCGGCCCATGGTCATGTCGTTCGGGAGAGAGCTCATCGCCGGCGGCCAGACGCGAGTGACCATCCTCTGTACCGGCGCCGGGGCCGTCTGCTTGCCAGTGACGCAGCCGACTCAGGCGCAGACACGTGACCCTCCGAGTCGAGGGCAGAGGGTGAGTTGAGTCCTCCGAAGCGCTCCAGCATGAGGGCGCGAAGCAGAGCGCCCTGACTGGCGCGAGGCGTCGCGCGGCCGTCCTGAGTCCCTAGGGGGTTCTCCATTGCTGTTCCTCGTGGTGAGGGCCCGCAGCGCGAGCGACACACCCATAAGCACCGACCCCCCCTCTTACTGGACATCAGATTTTGAAGAACTTTTATTCTGTATGCGCTCGTGAGATGGTAAGTTTGTAACTGACGGTCGCTGCGCGGGCCACGCAGTAGCCGGGTGGTCACAGGGAGCACAGCCACACCCGTCGGATAGCCGGGGGACGTGCGCTGCGTCGGCACCCAGGTAGGTTCTCGCCGTGCGGACAAGAGTCTCGGGCGAAGCCATCTTGACCGCGCGCACGAAACGGCGGCTGACTCAGCATCAGCTAGCCAGGGCTGTGGGCATCGCGGGTGGCGAGCGAGTGTCCGAGTGGGAGCGCGGGGTTGCCGAGCCTCGAGCGCGACTCGTGCCGAGAATCGCGGAGGCGCTCGGCATAGCACCTGTCGAGCTGCTCGTGCTACCGGCCGGCGTGGACCTGAGAGCGCTGCGAATGATGGCGGGGCGAAGCGCGCCTGAAGTGGCGACGAGCGTCAACGTGTCGGTCCACACGTATCTGCGGTGGGAGGCGGGTGAGCGCCTGCCGTTGTCAGATCGGCGGATCCTGATCGCGCTGAGCCACCAGCTCGGCATCCCATTGCGTGATGTGCTGGATGCTCTGGCGAGGACCAAAGGGGCTGTCACGTGACTTGGATGAGCAGTCCGTAAACGATCCCGGCCACGGAGGATCCAATCAGCGCACCACCGAGGAGCTGCGCGACCGAGTGCCTTCCGTCTTTCCAGCGGGCCCAACCGAGGACCGGTAGGAGGAGGGCAGCGATCAGCCCGGCGGTGTGGTTCTCGATGAACAGGACCGCCACGGCGCCGGCGGCGACGGCCATGTGCATGGAGGCTTTCCACCAGATGGTGGTGATGCCCATGGCCGTGAGGCCGCACAGCATGGCAGCGATGAGCCAGACGAGTTGCCGAGGCGCCCCCGTGACGTAGAGAACCAAGAGTGCGAGGGCGACGGCGGCGGCGGCGGCCGCGAAGAGAGCCGGGCGCTGCGATCGGCGGACCACCTGCCGGTCGTCCGCCTTTCCGGTACGGAGGGCTCGAAAGAGGATGAGGTAAGGAACCCCGACCACGAGGGCTAGGGCTAGCGCCCACCATCCCACCGCCGCCGCGACACTTGCCGAGTGCTTGAGTGACACGAACGCCATGAGGCCCATGACGACGTTGGCGGGAGTGAGCGCGCCGGCGATCCACTTCGGTGTCCGCCCGCCGCGAGCCCGTTCGAGTCGCGCGAGGTCGTCTAGATCAGCGGGCATGCGAGGGTTCTCTCGTTCGAGTGATGGCGTCGCTGAGGTGCAGGAGGGGTCCAGGCCATGGTGTCTGGTCGAGGGCAAGCAGGACGTCTTTGGCGGTCTGGGTGCTGCCGACAGCCTGCGGAGATCGAACGGCCACCGCCAGCGCCTCGATGCTCTCAACCCTGGGAACCCAATGCTCTTCCAGTGCGTCGGAGACCTCGATCAGTTGACGCTGGGCGGTGATCCGGGGTGTAAGCCACCCTGCCATGAGCGGGCCGCGGCGCGGCAGCCTTACCTCCGGGTGATGGATCAGCAGGGTCTCCCATAGTGGCTGGAGGCTGCCGGACAGGCGCAGGGCGGTCCGCCGATGTTGCATGACGGGCAGCAGAGGGATCATGAGAAGTCCCGCCCCCATCAGTGCTAGTGAGACGGGGAAGAGGACCGCAGACACTCGCTCCAGGTAGGGCTCCGGCACTCCGGCGACCTGAGCAAGCGTCACATGTACGGCCCAGAGCATGAGGACGGGGACTCCGGTCCAACCGGAGGCGCGGACGAGGAAGGCTGCGACGGCGGCCGGTGGGTCAGTTCGACGTAGGGCGTCGAGGTTTCGGGAGACGTACCGCGTGGTCACGACGACGGCCCATCCGTCGTACACGTAGATCGCGACCGCATAGAGCCATGTCGCTATCGATGGGTCGACCGTGGCGAGGTCGAGGTGCTCGGCGTCGTGAAGGGGCGCCAGGCTCCAGGAGATGACCGAGATCGCAGCAGTGGCTACTGAAGCGGCCAGAATCCAGTGGCGGCCGTGCGGGTTGGGCTTGGGGCTTCGCATGTCTCGAAGGAACAGCTGACCGGCGGCGATGGCGATGCAGAGAGCGAGGCGGCTGCCAAGATTGGTGACATTAGGGATGCCGACTGCGGCATCTAGCTGGGGACGCGCGGCGTAGCCCGTCGCGGCGGCTGCTACAAAGGTGACCCAGACCGCGAATTCGGTTCTATGCGTGGCGGGCTGGCGTAGGGCGACACCGACTCGATACACGGCGGCCGACCACATGGCAAAAAGTGCGACGAGCATCAGCATCGACATCGGCGGCTCATCGCAAGTGCTCGGAGAGGCGCGATGAAGACTCCCAGTGGGAAGCCTCGCGCCGACCAGCCAGGGCCGTGGCCAGGACAGTGCCGAGGTATTCGGCGTCAGCCTCCTCCTGGTTCGTGTAGCTGGATCGGAACATCATCGCCCTGGCGGTCGACTGGCTGAGACTCGGCGCGACTTGACCTAGCAACGCCGGCGACAGAGTCTCGTGGAGTGCCGGATCGTGGTGCAACAGAACGTGTCCCAGCTCATGGCAGATCACTGCTTCACGCCTTGTCGGGGAGGCGCTCTCGGGGTACAGCACATAATCGGCCTGAGTTGTTGGTATCCAAGCTCCGGAGGTCATGGTGCGGCGGAGCGGCGCTCCGAGAATACGGAACGGTCGCCCTCGGCTCGCGCCGACGGCCGCTACCAGGTCGTCCACTGAGCCAGTGGTCGGTATGAGGGCGCGCCCTTCTCGCGCGGCCCTGTGTGCCCGGCGCCACGTCGACATTGACTCAGTCGCCCTGGTCATCGTGTTCCTCGAGGCGCTCAATGGTTCTCAGAGCAGCCATGAGCTGCAGGAGGCCCTGCGCGTCGAGGTCGCCGCGCACGCGCAACCCGTTCGCACGACGAAGTTGAGTTAGCGCTTCGAGCTCGGTGTTCACGCGGCTTTCTTCTTCAGGGTTGAAGAAGTAGCTCATAGGCACTCCGAATACGTCCGAGATCTCCGCCAGGAGCCTTGCGGATGGGTTGTCTCGGCGGCCGTTACGGAGATTGCTCAGGTGCTGAACGGTGATGGCTACGCCACGGTCGGCAAGCTCACGCACCATCGCGTCGTTGGTGTAGAAGCCGCGCCCCTCCGACTGAGGGATGGTGCGGAACAGGTGCTGCAACTTCTGCGCCAGGTTGGGAACGCCCGCACCAGCCATACCTCCGATCGTACGGGTGGGCGCAAGGGCGAATCTATAGATATATCAATTTAAGCAGAAATCGCATAGAACGCGTCCAAGGTCTACAGTCGGCGTGGTGACGGGGTTCTGCCCTGCGTGGCTTCGAGTGCGCGGCTGCCAACAGCCAGCCGGTCGCGCGCGCCTGACCTCCGCTTTGTCGCTCGGTCGGCCGGTGAGGCCGAGATCCTCGCGGTTCATCCAAGCGTTGATCGAGCTTGGCGCTGCTCTGTCGCTCTTGTCACTGCTAAGCCGCGACCGAGCTGGACGCGAGTCCGTGTTCAGCGACCGACCTCCCCGTCCGCGGCTCTGCCAGTGTCGCGGTGGGTGTTGCAGTATGCCACTAGTGGTTTACTCTCCAATTGATCTCGAACATGTCCAGTAAGGCGGGGGTGCCGTGCTTAGGCCCGACGAGCCGGCAAGACGTGACGACGTGTGGCTCGAACCGGCCCACCCGCGAACCCCAACCCGCAGCCTCCAGAGGAGCTGACGATGAAGAGCACGAGGAACGACACCCACACCCGGGGTTTCGGGTTCAGGACCATCCAGCCGAGCGTGGCTCCAACTCCGAAGGTGGCGGCGGCGCCGCGCCAGCTGCAGACGCGGTGGCTCGTCGGGGTCGCGGTGCTGGTCCTGATGGGCGGGCTGGTGTTGCTGTACGCGGTCCCGTTGTACTCAGGACACACCACCGTGGTGGTGCTGGCCCGTGACGTGAAGACCGGGAGCACGTTGACGGCGGCCGACCTGACGACCGCTGACGTGGTCGTCGGACCGCAGGTGTCGGTGGTTCGTCCCCAGGACGGCGCCCTGCTGGGCAAGACCGCGCTCACCGATCTGTCCAGCGGAGCGGTCCTGAGCCCGCGCCAGGTCGGCGACGCTCCGGTACTGGCCAGTGGACAGCAGTTGGTGCCGGTGCGTCTGAAGCTGGGGCAACGCCCGCAGCAGGGCCTGACGCCTGGTCAGCAGGTGATGGCCGTGCCCGCGCCGGCGGATCCGCAGTCGCCGGCCGGCCAGGTGCTGGCCAAGGCTGCGCCGGTCAAGGCTGTGGTGGTCTCATCCGGTGATCCGGACCCGGCCACTGGAGACGTCGTGGTCGACCTGCGGGTCCCTGACGACGACGCGGTGGCGTTGGCACGGACCGGCGCGACTGGGGCGCTGACCCTGGTGGTCCTGCCGGCGGCAGGAGCCGGGCAGTGACGACGATCGCCGTGGTGGCCGGCAAGTCGGCGCCGGGCGCGACGACTATCGCTAACGCGCTGACGCTGGCCTTTCCGTCACCGGTGTTGCTGATCGACGCCGACCCCTCCGGCGGCGACGTCGTGCCCGGGCTGCTTCCTGGCCGAGCGAGCACGGACACGGGGCTGCTGTCCTGGTTGGTGGCGGCCCGCCACTTGGCCGCCCTTGACGCAGCCGCGCTGCTGCCGCAGCACGCCCTGTCACTGCCGGAGGCCGGCGACGCCTGGATCCTGGCGGGCCTACAGAGCGCGAGCCAGGCCGGTGTGCTGGCCAAGGGGGGATGGTCGCGCCTGGCGACCTGCGTGGAGCGGTGCTCGTCCGTCTTGCAGCGCGCCGTCATCGTCGACGTCGGCCGGCTCGGTGAGTCGTCCGGATGGCCGGTCGTCGACGCCTGCGACCTGGTCCTGCTTGTCGTCCGCCCCACCGCCCGGTCGGTCCAAGGTGCCACGGGGGCCATCCAGCTGTTGCGGCGCCGCCTGGGTGACCTTGACCGGGTCCGCCTGGTCGTCAACGGCGCCGGCCCGTACTCGCCGGAGCAGGTTGCCGAGGCGCTGGGGTTCGAGCGAGCCGACCGGGTCGATCAGATTCCGGCCGATCCTCGGGGCGCGGCGTCGTTGGTCGACGGGTCCACGGCCACCATGTTCGGGCTGGCGCGGACCCGGATCGTCCGGGCTGCTGGGCAGCTGGCCGACCGGGTTGCCGCCCAGGTCTCCGCGTCCACCTCGACCGCTGACCTCGTCCCGATCACCTCGCCGGGCTCGACTATGCGTGAGGACCTGTCATGACGGAGCGCAGCTACTCCAGCCGGTCCGAAGGGCCGGACCCCACCGACCTGCCCGACCTGGTCTCGGGGCGCTTGGGGAGCCCTGGGCTTGGTGGTCCCGACGACCGGTCCGTGAACGACTCCGCAGCGGGTTCGCCGTCGTGGTCAGAGGCAGGTGCGGCGGGTGCGACGCTTCGCGACGTTCCGTTCGTCGGGCAGAGCGGGTTCTCCGACGCGGTTGCCGAGCTGCAGCAGCGGGTGGCCGCCCGCTTGTCCGCCGATGGCGCGAGGTACGCCGGGCTCGACCCGCTGGGAAAGCGGCTGCGTACCGAGAGCCTGGTGGTGGAGGAGCTGGAGTCGTGGGTGTCCCACCGCGCCCAGATCGGGATGACCGTCCTCAGTGACGCTGACGAGGACGACCTGGTCGCCTCGGTCATCGCGGCGCTGGGCGGGTATGGGCCGTTGGAGCCGCTGCTGGCCCGGGAGGACGTCGAAGACATCTTCTTCAACGGCACTCACCCCACGGTCCTGCGGGTGGCCGGCGGTCGGAAGGTCCTCGGGCCGCCGCTGGCTTCGACCGACGTGCAGCTGCAGCAGATGCTGCAGATGCTGGCCGGCTCTGGCCTGGACGACTCCGCCGGCCGAGAGTTCTCCACCGCCCGGCCACTGCTGCAGCTGCGGCTGAAGTCGGTCGGCCTGCTCGGCGCCCGGATGTCCGCCGCCATGGACGTCACCCCGCACCCCGCGGGCACCATCCGGGTGCACCGGCATGTGGAGACCTCGCTCGAGCAGGTGCACCGGCTCGGCATGGTCGACGAGGCCAGCCGGGAGCTGTTGGCGGCCACCGTGCTCGCGGGCGGGCGGGTCCTGGTCTCGGGGGCCACCGGCGTCGGCAAGACAGTGCTGCTGCGGGCGATGTGCCGGGCCATTCCGCTGGACAAGATGATCGTCACAGTCGAGGACGACCGGGAGCTGGGCCTGCACGTCCTGCCGGCCCGCGACAGCAGGGGCGAGGTTCTTTACCAGCCGGACGGGTCGGTGCAGCTGCTACGCCCAGCGGCGCTGGTCCGCTCCTACGAGGCACGGCCGGCGAACGCCGAGGGCCGGGGCCGGATCACCATGGGCGACCTGCTGCGCCAAAGCCTGCGTGACTCCCCGGACGTGATCGTGGTGGGGGAGACGCGGGGAGAGGACGGTGTCTACCTGTTGGACGCTGCCTCAAACGGCGTGTCCGGGGTGATGGCCACGATCCACTCAGTATCTGCCCGAGGGGTATTCGACCGGCTGGTGCAGATGGTGCGCACCGCCAACCCACCGTTGCCGGCGGACTTCGCCTTGATGGCCTCAACGTCCCTGGACCTCATCGTCCACGTGTCTCGTAACCGCAACCACGAGCGGTTCGTCTCCGAGATCGTTCAGGTACACACCGGACAGCTGGACGAGCGGGGTTACCCCTCCACCGAGACGCTGTTCCAGCCAGGGGCGGACGGGCGGGCGGTTCCCACCGGCCGCAAGCCCGACGACGAGCTCGGGGAACGGCTGACCGACGTCGGGTTCGACATGAACTGGCTCAGCCGAGGCGCGTCCACCTGGGGCGACCATGCCAGCCGCCGCCGGCGAGGCGAGGACGGCACCGACGATGCAGTGGGGTGGTCATGACCCTGTTGATCGCAGTCGGCGGGATGCTGCTCCTGGCCGGGCTTGCCCTAGGTGCCGCGTTGGTGGCCGGGGTGCAGATGCCGGCCAAGGACCCGGCCCCCGCAGACGGCCGTCGCTCGTGGCTGTCCCGGCACTGGCGTGAGCTGATCGTCGCAGTCCCCGTCGGTGTGGTGGCCATGCTGCTGACCGGGTGGATCGCGATGGGGTTCGGGGGGGCGGCGGTGGTGCTGCTCGCACCCACCCTGCTGCGCCCCTCGGTAGCGCTGCGGCAGCACATCACCCGGCTACAGGCGCTGTCGTCGTGGACGCGCCGACTGTCGGACCTGCTGGGCTCCGGTGCCGCTCAGACGCTGCAGGACGCCGTCGGCCGGGCGGCGGCCGCTAGCCCGCCGGCCATCGCCAAGGAAACGCAGGTGCTGGCCTCGCGGATGGGGCCCCAGGGAGCCGAGGCGGCGCTGCGGCAGTTCGCCAAGGAGATCAACGACCCCGTCGGCGACCACGTCGCAGTGGCGTTGATCGTGCGGCACCGACACGGGGGAGTGGGATTGGCCGATGTGCTGGCCCAGCTCGCCGGCGACGTCGACGAGCAGGTCCGGATGCGCCGGGACATCCTGGCCGAGCAGTCCAAGCAGATCAGCAACCTGCGCGGCATTCTGGCCGTCACCGTCGGCGCGTGGGTGCTGCTGTCGATCTTCGCCCGCACCTACATGGCTCCCTACAGCCAGCCCGCCGGACAACTGGCCCTCGGGGTGATCGTGCTCGGGTTCGGGTTGACGCTGCTCTGGTTCTCGCGCCTGGCTCGCCCGGTCCTCGGGGCCAGGTTCCTGGAGGACCTGCCGACTGACGAGCCGTCCACCCAGCAAGCAGCCGCCCCGTCCGGTCGATGGGCCATCGGGAGGACGTCATGAACCTGACCAGCCCGCTGTCCCTCATCGTCCTGGGAGGGATGCTCATCCTGTCCGCGGTAGGGCTGGCGGTCCGCGCGCTACGACCCGTCCCTCCGCGCCTGTCGGCAGTCATGGCGCAGCTGAACGCACAGCCCTCCCGCCGGCTGGCGAACCGGGACGACGCGCCGAGTGCACGACGGCCGTGGATCCCAGCGGCCGCTGTCGCTGCCGCCGAACGTCACGCAGGGGCACGTGACGAGGACCTGGCCATCCTGGGTCGCTCTCGCGCCGAGCTGGCCGTCACCAAGATCGGCTGGGCCGTCGGCGGCGTGCTCTTCCCAACCCTCGTCAGCACCATCCTGACCCTTGGTGGCGTCCATCTGCCGTTCGCGATCCCCCTGGTCGCCACCATCGGGATCGGGCTCTTCTGCTGGGTCAACCCCTCTCGTCAGCTGGCCGAGGACGCCGAGAAGGCGCGCGCCGAGTTCCGATCCGCCCTGGCTGCCTACCTCGCGCTCGTCGGGCTCGAGCGCAAGGCCCGCGGGTCCGCGACCGAAGCGCTCGAGGAGGCCTCCCGGGTCTCCGGCTCCAGACCGTTCCGGCTCATCCACACCGAGGTGCTGCGCGCCGAGCTGGACAACGACCTGCCCTGGGCGGCGTTGAAGGACCTCGGCCGGCGCATCGACGTCGACGAGCTGGTGAACCTCGCCGACATCGTCAGTGTCGCCGCCGACGGTGCCGCCGTCTTCGACACCTTGATGGCGGAGGCGCGCAGCATGCGCAACGCCGACAACGTGGCCCAGCTGGAGCAGGCCGGCAAAGCCAACGAGCGGCTCGTCGCCCCCAACGTGGTGCTGTTCGCCTGCTTCGCCGCGCTGCTGGTCTACCCGGCCGCTGTCCGCATCATCAGCAGCGGGTAGCCACCCATTCCCGGCGCTACCCGCTGTGACCACGCTACCCATCCCAACTGTCCCGCAGGAACTCGCTCAATCCCGAGAGAAGGAACCATGATGAAGAACCGCGTCAACCGCACCCGCAGCACCGCCGCCGGCACCCTCAGCACGGCCGTGGCCGTTGCCTACGTGTTCGCCGGCACCCTCGCCGCTGGTGGGCTCGGCCTGCACACGGTGCTGACCTCGCGTCTGGACCGCACCCTGCGCAGCCGGATCACCGACCGCCGCGACCGGGGCGCGCTCAGCCTCGAGCAGGCCATCGTCACCGCCGTCCTGTCTGCGGCCGCCATCGCCCTGGGCGTCGTCATCGTCAACGCGGTCGTCAACCACCAGAGCCAGATCCGCTGACGGCAGGTCCCTGATGTCTCTCCGTCCGCGCCTCGAGCTCCGGCTCGGCCCTCGTACCGGGCCGGACTTCGGCGTGCGCATGGAGCGGCTCCGGGAACCGATCGTCACCGTCTTTTCCGGCCGGGAACGGGGAGCGGTGAGCCTGGAAATGGCGATTCTGTTCCCGCTGGTGTTGATGCTGACGTTTGGGGCGGTGCAGACCGGTCTGTGGTTCGAAGCCCGCAGCATGTGCCAAGCCGCGGCCGAGGCCGGAGTCAGGGCGGGCAAGGTGCTCCACGCCCCACCCGGTGCCGGCACCACCGCGGCCAGGTCGTACCTCGCCGACGTCTCTAACGGGCTGGTCGTCGCGCCCACCGTGACCGAGGCGCGCACCACCGCCACCATCGACGTCACCTGCTCCGGCCAGGCGCAGAACGTCATCCCCCTGCCGGGCCTCAACATCGCCGTCGTGCAGTCCTCGCACGCCGGGCTCGAACGGTTCACCCAATGAGGCGCGTCACTCGCCGTACGGCTCGCCGCCTCGGGCAGCGGGACCGGGGTTCAGCCACCCTGGAGATGGCCATCGCGACACCCGTCATGCTGCTGCTGATCTCGCTGATGGTGCTGGCCGGGCGAGTAGCGATCGCCGGGACCACGGTGACCACCGTGGCCGGTAACGCGGCCAGGGAGGCGTCACTGGCCCGCACGGCCGGTGAAGCCTCAGCGACCGCCAGGAGCTCGGCCCGGGCGGCGCTGGCTGCGCAGGCCATCAACTGCCAAGGCGGCGGCAACGTCTCTGTCGACGTGTCCGGATTCGGCGCCGCCGCCCGCGGCATACCGGGCCAGGTCGTCACCGTGAGCGTCGTCTGCGATGTCGCGATCTCCGACCTCGCTCTACCCGGCGCGCCGGGCACCCGGACCTTGTCCGAGAGCGCGGTCAGCCCGATCGACCCGAACCGGGCAGGTGCACCGTGACCCGAACCATGACCCGAACCATGACCCGAAGCGTGCCCCGGACCATCGCGCTGGTTCCAACCTGGCGGGTCCTTGCTGACCGCGTGCGCTCATCCGGTCTCCGGCGTGACAACGGGTCGATCAGCTTGTGGGTGGCGGCAACGTTCATGGCGGTGTTCGCGGTCGCCGGCCTGGTCGTCGACGGCGGCGCCAAGATCCGTGCGGGGGAGCGGGCAGACCAGGTCGCCGGTGAGGCGGTACGCGCCGCCAGCTTCGCCAACGGGCCCGACAACATCACCCGCACTGCCGCGGCCGCGGCGGCGGCACGCGGCGTCCTGACCCGCTCGGGACTGACCGGGAACATCAGCGTCGCCGGTCCCGGCCAGGTCGACATCGCAGTGCAGGCCGGCGCCACTGGCCCGATCAGCGGCTACACGTACACGGTCACCCGTAGCGCCCAGGCGCAGATCCTGCTTGGCCTGAGGACAGGAGAGTCCCCATGACGACACACCGCCGTCCTACCCGCAGCGACGTCCGGGGTCGCCATGACCCTCGCCCCCCCGGGCGTGCTGGTGTCGTGCTGCGCGGCATCGGTGCGCTGCTGGTCACCCTCGGCTTCGTCGTCGGCGTGCCCTACCTGCTGTTCCGCATCGGCGCCGTCCCCACATCCGTTCCGGACCCCGCCGCAATGTGGAGAGCGGCCATCGGACCCGACCTGTCCGGGCACGGCATGTTCGTCGTCCTGGCCGCCCTGGTGTGGATCGGCTGGGCCTGGTTCACCCTGTCCCTGCTGCGTGAGGGCGCCGCAGCGATCCGCACCCGCGGCCGCCGCCCCGCCCGCACGCCGCATCGGCTGACCTGGAGCGTGCAACCCGCAGCGATCCTGGTTGCCGCCATCGTCGCCCTGTTCGTGACCACGCCACTGCTCGCCGCCGGCGCCTCCCCGGCACTGGCCGCCGGCCAGACCGGCATCGACTCTGGGGCGCGACACGGCACCATCGCCACCGCGACCCTCATCGGCGACACCCCGCCCAAGGCCATGAAAGCCGCGCCCTCCCAGCCCTCGACCGTCGGCGCGAGGTCCGCAGCGCCGGCCAGCCACGCTCGCGCAGCTACGGCCGCGAAGACGGCGACGCAGCCCAGCACGGCCACCACCACGTACACCGTGCGCCGGTACGACACCCTGTGGGGCATCGCCGAGAGGCAGCTCGGGGACCCGACTCGCTACATCGAGATCGTCAACCTCAACCCGCACCTGAAGCACGACATCACCATCCACGCCGGCGAGCAGCTGACGCTGCCCCAGCACCACGCGCAGGCCAACCCAGACACCGTCGCCACACCCCAGACCGCCCCTCAGACCGTGACCGAGGAGGTTACGGTCGAGCGGGGAGACACCCTCTCGGAGATCTCCGCCGAGCATGGTGTCAACCACTGGGGCACCGTGTGGGACGCCAACAAGGGGCGAGTCGAACCGGGTGGAAAGCACTTCACGGACCCCGACCACATCGAGGTCGGGTGGACCCTGACCGTTCCGGCCGTCGCCGACGCCAGCGCGGCGCCAGTGGCGGACGTCCCAGCGCCGCCGCCGGCCCCTTCGGTAACCCCATCGCAGCCGACGACCAGCGCAGGAGTCGACGCGCCCGCTGCCCCCCAGCCGGCCGCCGTCCCGGCGCCGCCCGTCGTGTCCCAGGCGCCGGCCGCGTCGGCCCCCTCCTCCCTCGGTGCTGAGCTTCGTCATCACTCTGCGCAGGAGCAGAACGACCCTTCCGAGGCCACCGCAGTCACGCCCCCGGCCGGTCCCGGGGAGGTACCTTCGGGGCCGTCTGAGTCGGCTGCCGGTGTCCCAGCGCCCGCTCAGTCTGAGTCGAATAGCGCCCACACGTCAGGAGTGGGTGTGGCTGCCGAGGAACGGCCCTTGTTCACCGTGACCGGGTACGTCGCTGGTGGCAGCGTCCTGGCAGCGGGTGTCCTCGGGGCCCTCGTGCTCGTCAGGCGCCAACAGTGGCGGGTCCGCCGTCCTGGCCGCACCGTCGCTTCCACCCCGCCAGAGCTGATCCCGATCGAGCGGGCGATTGTCACCGCCGCCGCGCCCTCGGCTGACGAGACCGACCGGGTCGACCAAGTGCTTCGCCGCGTCGCGGCCACCGACGTCAGCCCCCTGCACGTGGCCGCCGTGCAGCTGACCCGCGGTGACATCACCCTGCACCTCAGTGAACCCGCCGCCCTCCCTTCGCCCTGGCGTCTGGATGTCGCCGCCGTGGCGAACCCCCGCGACACTGCCCCGGCTGACCCCGCAGTTGTTCCGGCGGTTTCCGAGCCTGAGGTCGAGCACCTCACCCTGGAAACTTCCGGCGGGAAGGCCGCCGAGCTGGTCAGCGGGGGCGTGTGGACGTTCCCGGCCGGACTGGACCCGGAGATGGCTGGCGCGGACCCCACGATCGTCGACGCCATCGCGCCATACCCGACGCTTGTAGACGTAGGGTCCGACGCGGCCAGCGCGTGGCTGTTGAACCTCGAGCAGCTGGGTGGTCTGGTGCTGACCGGAGACCGGGACCGTTGCCTGGCCCTGGCACGCGTGATGTCAGCCCAGATGGGCGTCAACGCCTGGGCTGAGCTGGTCACCGTCACCATGCTGGGGTTCGGCCAGGAGCTCGTAGAGACCGCCCCGTCACGGCTGCGGTACGCCCCCCTTGAGGAAGCCCGCGCCGTGCTGGCCTCGGCGACCAGGTCCGCGATCACCACCGCCGACTACACCGACACCGAGGTTGGCTTGCCGGTCGTTGAAGCCCGCCGGGTCGCCGCCAACGACGAGGCGTGGGGGGTTCACGTCCTGGTCTGCGCGCCGGCCGTAGCCACAAACGCCGGTAACCCCACCAGCGCCGGGCAGGACGGCGGGCTGGACGGCGGTCGGGACCAGGTCGCCCATCTGCTGGCCGTGCTTAATGAGCGGGCCGGGACCACCGCGGCCGCGGCCGTCATCGTCGACGAGCACGCCCCCGGCGAGGGCTTCCCCGGCGCCACGGTCGCGCACGTCGACGCTTCCGGCATCCTCACCCTGCCCGGGGTCGGGCTGACCGTCCGGGCCATCGGATGGGACGAGGACACCAGCCGGGGCGTCGGCATGCTGATGACGCACCTACGCAACGCCCCCGACGAGACCGTGCCGCAGGCCCGCGGCGACCAGCCATGGCAACAGCTGACCGACAGCGCTGGCGCGCTGCGCGTCGAGCTGGTCGAGCCCCGCTCCACACCGGCGGTGCACGACAGCAGCCGGGCCACGGGGGTGACCACCTTGCCGCTGGCCGATCAGGCCTATATCGACGTCGCCGCGACCACCGCCGAGGATCTTCAGATCCTGGCCCCCACGGTCCCTGTCGACGTGCTCGAGCAGGTAACGGCCGCCGACCCTGACCTCGACGCCGACGTGGCCGCATGGTTCGACCAGGACAGCCCCCGGGCCAAGCTGGCCGTGCTCGGCCCGCTGACGTTGACCACCACCCAGCCGCCGCCCAAGCGGGTCGCGTACTACGCCGAGCTGGCCGCCTACCTCGCCTTCCGGCCTCAGGGCGCCACGGCCGAGCAGATCCGTACCAGCTTCGGTCTCAGTGCCGGCACCGCCCGCGCTTACCTCAGCACCCTGCGCGAGTACCTCGGCAAGGCCCCCGTCACGGGCACCGAGTACCTGGCCGGCGCGAAGGACAGCGCCGCCGGCAAGGCCCGAGGCGTCGGCATCTACCAGACCTCAGGACTACTCCTGGACGCCGACCTCTTCCGACGGCTCCGGTCCCGTGGCCAGGCCCGCGGGCCCGCCGGCCTGGAGGACTACGCCACCGCCCTACAGCTGGTCACCGGGCCGCCCTTCACCCAAATGCGGGAGGAAGGTGGCGCCTGGCTCCTCGAGGGCGACCGGGTCGACCAGCACCTCACCGTTGCCATCGTCGACGTAGCTCACCTGCTGGCCACCAGCGCCCTGGCCGCCGGCGACACCGCATCCGCGCGAGCGGCCGTCGACATCGCCCGTCTGGCCGCCCCCGACGAGGAAGCTCCCCGGCTCGACTCCGCCGCCGTCGACCGGGCCGACGGACTCGCCGCAGAGGCCCGCCGCACCCTCGTCGAGCAGGTCTGCAACCGCTCCGACGACGGGGAACCACCGCTGGACCTCAGCCCACGAACCCGCCAGATCCTGGCCCACCACCGCGACTGGCTCTCCCGTGCCAGCTGACACCCGAGGGCGCCACACCCGCCCGCCGAAACTCGCAAATCACCGACGAAGGGGTAACCATGGGGACTGCCAACCCGGTCGAACGTGTCACACCGGACACGGATGCTGGCCTCACCCCAGGAAGGAGGTACCCATGAACCCCAGACGCACCACCCTCACCGCCGCGCTGTCCACTGCAGCCGCAGCCGCCGTCTGTGCAGCCCTCGCGGGCTGCTCCACACAAGCCGACGCCAAACCCGCCCCCAGCACCACGACCGGAACCGCCGCCACCACCAGCGGCACCTCGGCGACCCCAAGCACGTCTACGTCGACGTCCCTCGACGCGGCCGCCCAGGAGAAGAAGGACCGGCAGGACGCTGAGCTGGTGTACCGCAAGTTCAATTCCCTCACGCTCACGATGGCATCGCTGTCGTCGGATGAGGCCGAGCAGGCGTTTCAGCAGGTCGCGGTGGATCCTCAACTGAGTCGGCTGCGCACCGGCTATCAAACCCTCACCTCGCGAAACGAGGAGGGTTACGGCGCCGACATCTCCGTCATCACCTGGCGCGAGCCCGATCAACGGGGGCGAACACGGCGACGCTCCACGACTGCCAGGACGGCTCGCAGGCCGGCTACCTGGACAAGAAGACCGGGAACAAGCTCGTTGTCGGGACGCCAAACACTCCCGGTCACCGGCACCCTGACAGCGCACTGCGCAAGGGCTGGCGAGTCGACGACACCACAATCGACCAGGTGAACAAGTGCACGCCGGGGGAGTGACCCGTTGGGTCCAGGCCGGGGTCCTTGCCGGCCTGATGATCGGCGTAGCTGCACCGCACGCCGCCGCTGACGGACCCATCGCGGTCGACCCTGGAAACGGAACGGTCAACATCGGTGTATCCGTACCTGGCGGCCAGCAGCCCGGCGGGGGTGGGACCGGTGCTGGGACCGGCGTCGGTACCGGCGTTGGTACAGGTGGCGGCACCGGTGGCGGCACCGGTGGCGGCGTGGCCATTCCGGTCGTTGGCTCCGGTTCCGGATCGTCGGGTGGCGGCACCGGCAACCCCTTCATCCCCGGGAACCTGCCCGCGAGTGGTGGGTTTGCGTACTGCCCGCCGAGTTCCGGCGAACGCAGCGTGGGTGGCGTACTGCAACCCCCCGGCTGCGCCGCCGGCTGCGCCGGGTGCTCCTGCCGCGCCCCCCGCCCCCCCGCCGCCGCCGCCATCGATCGCCTTGGCGACGGCAGCCTTCGGCCAGCTTCGTATGCCGACGCCCGTTCCGTCGCATTACCCGATGGGGACGTTGCGGGAGGACGGTCACCCGTACACGTTGGTGAATGCGAATACCTGGTTCTGGACGGACCCGGCGACGTGGCAGCCGGTGTCGAAGACGGTGAGCGTGGGTGCGGTGTGGGGCAAGGCCACGGCCACTCCGGTGAGCTTGTCGTTCTCGCCGGGCGACGGTGCGGCCGCGGTCAGCTGTTCTGGACCGGGCACCCCGTTCGTTGCCACGGTGGACACGTGGGTGTCTCCGGTGAACCCGCAGGGCTGCTCCTACCGGTACGTGAAGAACAGCCTCGGGGTCGGGGGCGACGACCAGGTGACGGCGACGTACACGATCACCTGGCGGGTCGACTGGACCGGCTCAGACGGCACGGGCGGCACCTTCAACAACCTGCAGACCCAGACCACCTCACGGTTCGCGGTGGCCGAGCTGCAGACCGTGGTGACCCGCTGAGTGGCGTCGAGACGGAGTTCTTCCTGGTGAAGTTCAAGACCGCCTCGTAGCAACGGAGCGACCTTGACGAAGGCCCTCGCCGACCCCTGCCGGCGGGGGCCTTCTCCGTGCCCGGGCCCTAACGATTGGCTGGTCAGGGCAGCGCGTCACGAGACCCGTGAACGTCAGTGACTCGACGGCTCTGACTCTCGGCTCGGCAGGAAGGGCGGCACCGCCCCAGCCGGGTCGCAGACGTGTGCGCGGCGACCGGCCCGGAGGTGCGTTACCCCCCCTCGGAGGTGGGCGCCCAGAGCCCGTTACCCCCCAGCTGTATGCGGGGATGCGACCCGTTACCCCTTTGCCTGTACGCGGGGCTGCGGGGGTAACGCGGCTCCTGTACCCGGGGTTGCACGGCGCGATCTTGGTTGTGACCTAATCGTGACCTAACGAGGCCGGGGTGTCTGTGACCTGCATGTTTGTCTAACCGGCCCGCGACGTTACCCCCCTTGTGGGGCCCTTTTGGCCGCGTTACCCCCTCGCGGGGGTAACGGAACCGCCAACGTTTGCGGCCCAGCGTCCTTCTCGTGAGCTCGACGAGAGAAGGGACGCAGGGCGATGCCGATCGAGCAGATTCTGGGCCGGCCCGCTGAGCGGGCGGTGCTGGCCGATGACGCCGGGCACTGGGACCGCTGGGTGCGGGTGCAGCCGGTGCTGAGCCAGGTGGAGTCGGCGGCGGCGTTGGTCGACGCGGTCGCTGACCGTACCCAGCCGGGCCGCGCTAATGAGCTGCTGCTGGCCCTGGTGCGGGTGGGGTCGGCCGACGGGGGAGTGGACGACTCCGCGGCCACCTTCGTGGCCAGCCTGTTGGCGCCGGGGGCCAACCGGATCATCCGGAGCCTGGCCACGCTGGGGCCGGAGATCGGTGACATCGTCGCGGGCCAGCTGTGGCTGCAGGTGCGTGACTACCCGTGGCGAGCCAAGCCCCGGGCGGTCGCCAAGAACGTCCTGATGGACACCCGCCGGGCGGTCCTTCGCGACTACGGCGCCTCCACTCACCGGCGGGCCGCCTTGGTGCCGATCCCGTCACCGGATGACGTCGACCGCGGGGACCACGCCCTCGAGCGGGTCACCTTCGAGCAGCAGGTTCCGGACCTGGCGCTGCTGCAGCTGCTGGTCTGGGCGACCGCCTGGCGGGTGCTGCACCCGCAGGACGCGGCGCTGTTGTGGGACCTGGTCCTCGTCGACGCCCAGGTGGCCGCTGACCCCACCCAGACCCTGCGGCCGGGAGCCCACATCGGGTCCTGGGAGGGGACCAAGCGGTCGGCGGCTGGGTGGGGTGTGACCGACCGTCAGGTGCGCCGGCGGCGCGACCGAGCCGTCTCTGCCCTGCGCGGTGCCAGCGACCGCTTCCGTGACGACTTCGACATGGGCGGCGCCGTGGGTGCCGCCACCACCGCTTCACCCCGCCGGTTGCAGGCCGTCCCGCCAACCGCTGGCACCGCCACCACCACCTCACGCACTCGGACCACGGAACCCACCGACACGGAAGAAGGCGGCCAGTGATGACCGACCAGCCGCCGCACCCGCCCAGCCCATCTGAGCGCCGACCGAGCTCCGGAGCGCACCACCCATTCGCGGCGCAGCTCTCCCTCGGGGACATTCACGCCCTGGTGGAGGGCGCGACCGGCGCAGACGCTGAGGCGATCGAGGGCTTGGAGGCGATTCTCGCCAGGCTGCGCCGAGCCCGAGACGCCCGGACCCGGCTGGCCGTCGACGTGCCGACGGAGCTGCTGCGTCAGGTCCTGGTCGACCGGGCGAGCAGCAGTGCTGTTGGGCAGCCCGCACGCGCGGTCCGTCCCCGGCCGTTTGTCCTGGACGCGTCTGAGCTGTCAGCGCCGACCGAGAGCCGGCTCCGATGACGACCTGGACGCTGACCGAGGCCACCGCCGCTGCACCGGCGGCGCCCCCACCGCGCCCCCGACCGCGCAGGAACTGGACCGGGCCTGGGCCGCAGTTCGGGCAGGCCAGTTCCGGGACGACGCGTTCACCAGCCGGACGCAGAAACGTCCAGCGACCGGCGGCCCGACAGGTCTGGTAGTCACCGTCGTCGGTGCTCACGGCTGGTCTGGCACGTCGACCATCGCGTTGCTTCTCGCCGAGACCGCCGCGCGGGCAGGCGCCCATGTCCGGCTTGTCGACGCCGCCGACCCCGCCCGCTCCGGCCTGGTCGGAGCCGCCGTCACCGAGCACGGCTGCCACGGGTCCGGCCAGTGGCGGCGGGGGACGCGGGGCGCCGACTTCGGCCATGGGCAACTCCGGCTGGAACGGCTGACCCAACGCACCTATCACCCGGACGCTCTTCCGGCGGTAGCCGAGGCCCCGACGGTGGCGTTGACCGTCGTCGACGCCGGCTGGGCGCTGCCGGAGCTGCTGAGGTTGGCCGAGGAGCCCACCGACCGCCGTCACTGGCTGGGACACCTGCTGCGGGCCTCCGCCCTGGTGGTGACCGCACGGGCCACGGTCCCGGGGGCGCAGCGCCTGGCGGCCGCGACCGCTGAGCTGGATGGTGTCCGCAACCTCGACCAGCCGCTGTCGGTCGCCCTGGTCGGAGCCCACCGGCTGCCCCGGCTCCTCGCCGACGTGGTCACGGCCTCGTTGCCGGCCTCTACCGATCCCGGGCGTGTGGTCCTGCTGCCGACGCGGCGTGACCTCGCCCTTCAAGGCATCACCTCCTCCGACCTGCCCCGACAGCTGATGCCAGCCGGGATGCAGCTGCTGCGCGCCGCTGGCTACCGCGCCGATACCGAGCCGCGGTCGGGCGCACGAGGACCGCGCCGCCACCGAGGCGATCAGTGAGGGCCGGCTCCGGCTGGCGACCCGGCCGCCGACGTGCGCCGGCGACGCGCGCAGGCCCGAGCACTCGGCCGCCGGCCACCCCCACCCCGCCAGTTGTCCACCTCTCCCACATCCGCACCACCACCAGGAAGGGCGTTACGCCATGACCGCAGTCACCGTTTCCTCACTCCACCTCACCGTCAGCACCGTCAGCGAACGCATGAACGCGGCTGCGGTGCAGACCCTCGCAACCGTCTGCCCGTCCGCTCCGCCCGGGATGCAGGCCTACCAGGACCAGGTCATCGGCTGGATCAAGTGGGGCGTGATCGGGCTGATCATCGCGACCGCCATCGTGTCGGTCGGAGCGATCGGTGTGGGCAAGATCTTCGCGATGCCGCACGCGTCCTCGAGGGGCGCGATCGGGGTGGCGGTGGCGGTCATCATGGCGATCCTGTTCGTGACCATCATCGCGGTCATCAACGGGATCGTGGGGTCCGGATGCTGACCCGCCGGCGCCCACCGGCGGCGGTGGACCCGCCGGTGGAGTGGGGCCCCGGCCGCCTGGTGGCCGCGCTGGCCATGGTTCTGGTCCTGGTCCTGTCCCTCGTCGCCGGCGTGGGCCTATGGGTGTGGCTGCGGTTCAACCCCGCCTCCGACCCCGCCTCCGACCGGGCCACCGACCCGGCCCGGAACAGCTCGGTCGACGCGGGCGGCGCTGGGGCCGGTGCCGGGTCAGGGACCGCCGGTGAGACCGGCGACCAGGTGCGGCAGCGACGAGACGCCCTCGCGGCGGCGCCGATGGCCAAGTCCGACCTGCAGAAGGCCCAGCCGTCGACCCTGTCGGTGCGTGACCCAGGCACGATCGTGCTGCCGGCCTCGACGAGCACCGGCCCGCTGGGCATCCCATCAGGGTTCCCGCACACCCCGGAGGGGGCGGTCGCGCAGCTGGCGGCCATCGACGCCGACGTGCTGAACAACGCCAGCATTGACCACGCCCGGCAGGTCATCACGGGGTGGGCCGCGCCCGGCGGACCGACGGCTGCCACCTGGACCGGTGTCCAGGCCATCGCCGGGTTCTTGTCCGCAGCGAAGCTGTCGCCCGCCGGCGGGGCCGGGTCGGGGTTGGCGATCCGAGCGACCCCGCTGATGGGGATGGTCAAAGCGACGGACGGACCGGACTGGGCCGTGGTCTGCGTTGACCTCGAGGTCGACGCCACCCGCAAGGCCAGCGGCCAGGTCGCTGTCGCCGACTGCCAGCGGATGGCCTGGGACGGCGGCGGCGGACGGTGGGTCGTCGCGCCGGGTGCGGAGCCGGCGCCGGCGCCGTCGATCTGGCCGGGCACTGACGCGTCTATCGACGCCGGCTGGAAGACGTTGCGCCGTGGTTAGCCTGCGTGGGCTGGCCGTCCTGGGTAGCGCACCCATGGCCGCTCCCGCACTGCTGCCGGCGTTCGACCCGCCGGGGTTCGACTGGGAGACGCTCTTCCCGCTGGCCTGGCTGGGCTCGCAAGTGGGTGCCTCGGTCGCGACCAACCAGTGGGTTCAGGCGATGGAGGCGCTGTGGGCCGGGGCGCTGTGGATGGTCCAGTTCGCGTTCAAGGTCGTCGACGCGTTCACCACCCCGGATCTGTCCGAGGGCGGACCGATGGCGCAGATCTACCCGGCCACGTTCGCGATCGGCGGTGCGTTGGCGCTGGTGCTGGCGTTCGTGCAGATCGGCTTCGCCGCCTTCCAACGCAGCGGCCAGGGCCTGGCCCGGCTGCTGCTGGGGGTGGCCCAGTTCGGGGCCGCCTGGGCCGGCATGCTCGGCATCGGGACGTTGATGACGGTGGCCACCTCCGGGCTGACCCGGGGGATGCTGCAGCTGGCGCTGGGCAAACCGTCGTTCGGTGACCTGAACCTGGTGCACCCCATGACGGTCCGCGACGGTATCGACGCCGCAGTGGCGACGGTCCTGGGGGTCTCAGGGATCCTGCTGATCTTGGCCGCGATCGGCTACCTAGCGATCATGCTCGTGCGGGCTGGCGCGCTGATCCTGATCATCGCCACGTCCCCGATCGCCGCTGCCGGACTCGTTGCCGAGGGCACCCGGGCGTGGTTCTGGAAGGCGTTGCGCTGGTTCCTGGCCGCTCTGATGATGGCCCCGCTGTCGGCACTGATCTTCGCCATCGGAGTCAAGCTCACCGAGGGAGTGGTCTCCGGCACGGGCGACACCGCGCTGCCGGCTGCCGTCGGGCAGGCGGTGATCGGCACCGTCCTGATCATCATCGGGGCGTTCGCCCCGTTGGTGCTGTTCCGACTGCTCGCGTTCGTCGACCCGGGCACCTCCTCTGGCCAGTCGTTCCGGGCCTCCCTGGACGCCGCCGGCGGCGTCGCTGGACTCCTCGGCGGCAAGGGCGCAGACGCTGAGGGTGGCGAGTCCAGCTCCGGCAGTGGTGCGGCCACCGCAACCAGTGGCGACGGGTCCAGCTCGCAAGGGGAGGCGGACGCGGCCACCACCACCCAAGGCCGCGTGGCGTCAGCCATGGGTCCGCTCGGGTCAGCGCTCAAGACAGGGTCAGCGGCAGCGCAGGGTGCCGCCGCGTTCGGCGCCGACGTACTCGGCGCCGCTGGGGTGGGCCACCCGCAGCCGTACTTCGCCAGCCCCCCGGCCTCCAAGAACGACAACAGCAGCAACAACGGGAACAGCAAGAGTCAGGACAAGCCCCCGGGCGACGCGGAGCAGCGACCCGGCAACGACTCTGGAGACAACCCTGGTGCGGGCGCTGGGCCGTCGGCCCTCCCACCGGCACCGACCGGAGATCCCTACAACATGCCACCTCCTGGCGCAGGCGCCGGGCCGGTTCCCGGGTCACCCGCCCCTGGCGGCGGCGTAGGCGGGCCCTCGACCAGCGCCGATGCCACGGGCGGCACCGCAGGCGGCCACAACGGCGCGTCCGGCGGCACCGGCGGTCGCGGTTCGCGTGGTGGCCCGGGCGCCGGTGGCGCCGGCGGTGGCGCCGGTGGTGTCGGCGCGCTCGAGGGGGCCGGCGCGGCAGCGCTCTGACCCCCCGGGTCCCACAGTCTGGCTGCTCACGGCGGCCAGACCGGAACAAGGCAGACCAGATCACGTCAACCAAGCGCAGCAGCTGCGCAGCAGATCAGGAGTCACGATGAGCGTGGAGTACGCGGACTACACCCGGGACCGGGTCGGGTTCTTCTTCGGGATGACCGGGCCACAGCTGGCCACCGTGATGGCGGCCGGGGTGCCGCTGCTGGTCGCAGTTGGCGTGCAGCGGTGGGCCCTGGCCGGGGTGTGCCTGCTGGCGTTCGCCGCGGTAGTGGTGCTGGTGGTGGTGCCGGTGCGGGGTCGGTCGGCGACCCAGTGGGTCGGGGCCTTGGTGACGCACACGGTCGGTCGGGGGATGGGCTGGTCGACGTTCCGGGGCAAGGTGGCTGTCGGCGAACCGGTGGCCCCGGATGATGCGGACCTGCCGGGGATCCTGTCCGGGGTGCAGGTGCACGACGGCCCCCCACGCGGGGCCAGGTTGACCCGGGTAGCCATCATCCAGGACCACGCCGCCCAGACCTGGGCGGCCACCGCGCGGGTGGTGCACCCCGGCATCGGGATCGCCGAGGCCCGAGAGCGGGACCGGATGGGCGAGGGGCTGGCTCAGCTGCAGGAGGTCCTGGCGCGTACCGACATGGCCCGGATGCTGGTGGTGCAGGTGCGCACCGTGCCCGATGACGGCGCGGAGCGGGCGCAGTGGGTGACCGAGAACCGCCGCGCCGACGCCCCCGCCTTGTCCCGGCGGGTCAACGAGGACCTGGCGGTGTCACTGACTGCGGCGGGGGTGCGCACCGAGGCATTCGTCACCGTGGTGGTCGCCGAGTCGGCGATCGCCCGCCCGGCCCGACAGGCCGGCCGGGGCCTGACCGGCCGGGCCCGGGTGCTGTACGGGCTGCTGGCCGAGGTCGAGGCGCACCTGCTCGGTGCGGTCCGCTGCTCGAGCGTGGACTGGCTCGACTCCGAGGAGCTGGCCGCAGCGGTGCGGACCGGGTTCGCGCCGGCCGACCGGGCGGTGTTGGTGCAGGCGGCCGCCGATGCGGCCACCCACCCGAGCACCGCCGCCCAGGTGCCGTGGGCACTGGCCGGCCCGGGGCAGGCGGGCACACCGGTGCGCTGGTACGACCACGACGCGTGGAGCTCGGTGTCCGCCGCAGTGCTGCTGCCCGACCGCGGCGCCATCCTCGGGGCGTTGGCGCCTGTCCTGGTCCCGGGAACCCCGGGGGAGCGGCGCTGCTACACCGTGTTCTACCCCCTGGTCTCCGACCGCAAGGCCTCCCGGTCCTCAGCCAGCGCGGAGATCTCCGCCGCCACCGGGGGGGCGTTGCGCCGCCGTCTGGGCCAGCAGACCCGGGCCCGGCAGCGCCGCAACGAGGCGCAGACCCACGCCGTCGACGCCAAGCTGGCCCGCGGCCGGGCGATGGTCCGCCCCGCCGCCGTTGCCTCGGTGACCGTGCCCCGTGAGTGGGCGGTCGACGACTACGGCCGCCAGCTGGAGTCGGCGATCCGGCGCGCCGGATACACCCCGCAACGGCTCGATCTGGCCGCGGACTCGGGCTTCATCGCCTCGGCCATCCCGCTCGGCGTCGGCCTGAAGATGTCCCGGGGCGCACGATGATCCGCCGCGACACTCAGGGCCGTTCCGGGGGCCGGGCGGTGGGCCAGCTGCTCGCCGACCACGGTCAGTCCCTGCCGCAACGCGTCATCCCGGAGCCGGAGGCCCAAGAGGGCAGGCTGTTCCCGAAGCTTCGGTCCCCGCGCGGGCTGCGGGAGCGAGGAGCCGGCTGGTCGACGGGGTATGCCCCCTTGCCGCAGTACCGGATGACCAGCGATCAGGCGCCGGTGTTCTGGCCGTTCATCGCCGCCCCGGGCCTGCCGCCGACCGGGGCGCAGATGGGCATCGACGAGTGGTCCGGCGGCTCGTTCTACTGCGACCCCAACGGGTGGGTCCTGGACGACGAGATCCCGGTCACCAACCCCAACGTGTTCGTCATGGGCAAACCCGGCACCGGGAAGTCCTCGTGCGTCAAGCAGTTCATCATCCGGATGCTCCAGTTCGGCTACCGGGCGCTGATCCTCGGCGACTCCAAGGACGAGTACGAGGCGCTGTGCCGGGCGTTCGGGGTCACCCCGTTCGCCATCGGCCCCGGCCAGCCCACCCGCGTCAACCCCCTCGACGTCGGGCCCCTTGGTACCGGCTGGGCCGACCTGGACGCGAAGGAGGCGCAGCGGCGGGCCGCGATCATCTTCTCCCGCTGGCTGGTCCTGGTCCGCGGGCTCGTCGGCTCCCAACACATCGGCGAGCAGCGGGTCCCGTTCTCCCCCTCGGACGAGCGGGTCGTCGAAACCGTCCTCCGGTCCCTGACCGGGTACGGCGCCGGCGCCAGCACCCTGGCGCCGGTGACCATCCCGCTGCTGTGGCACGGGATCGACCAGCCCACCGACCAGCTGATCGCCGACTGTCGGTACGAGACCCGGCAGGACTTCCTCGACGGCACCCGGCTGCTGCGGGATGCCCTCTCCCAGATGGTCACCGGGCACCTCGCCGGGATGTTCGACGAGCTCACCAACATCGACATCGACTGGGCGGCACCCATCCAGTCGCTCTCGCTGCGACGGCTGCAGCCGCTGGGTGACGACGCCGTCGGCGTGGCCCTGACCTGCCTCGGCGCGTGGGGCCGTGGGCAGCGGGAGATCGCCGCCCCCGGCGACCGGCGCATCGTGGTCCGCGACGAGATGTGGAAGCAGATGCGCCTCGGGCCCGAGGCCGTCAAGTCACTGGACTCCGACCTGCGCCTCTCCCGCGCCGACGGGGACGTGCAGATCGCGGTCGCCCACAAACCCTCTGACACCCGCGCCGTCGGCGCGGAAGGGTCCGAAGCCGACCGGATCGCCCGGGACCTGCTGCACCTGGCCGACACCAAGGTCCTGCTCGGGCAGGACCAGTCCGTCGCCGACGAGCTCGGCGACCTGCTCGGCTTGGCCCCGATGGCGCAGGACCTCGTCACCGGCTGGGCGATGTCTGGCAAAGGCCGCGCCCTCTGGCTGGTCGGGGACCGCAAGTACAAGGTCCAATCCGTCCGCCACCCCCTCGAGGAGTCCCTGACCTACACCAACGACGCCCTCGCCGGCGTTCGCTGACGTCACCTCGGCCCCTGCCGTTCAGCACGCTCGATAGACCCATGGAGATCTCCCTATGACCGGCACCGTGCGCGCCGCACTGGCCACCCTGGCGGCGGTGCTGTTGATGGTCACCGCGTTCCTCGTCGGGATCCCGCTGGCTGCCCTCGGAGCGACCACCGACGCTGGGGTGTGCGGGCCGGGTGGGACCGCGCAGACCGTCGTCGACCAGCAGCTGGACGCGGAGCAGATGGGCAACGCGGCGACCATCGTCCAGGTCGTCCAGACCCGTGGCCTTCCGCAGCGAGCCGCGGTGATCGCGCTGGCCACCGCCTACCAAGAGTCAAAACTCCGCAACATCCTGGTCGCGGTCGACCACGACAGCCTCGGCCTGTTCCAGCAGAGGGTCATGTACTTCACCGCCGCGGTGGCCGCCGACCCCGTCAAAGCGACCAACCTGTTCCTCGACGGCATGGTCGCGCAACCGAACTGGCAGACCCGGCCGTTGACCGACGTCGCCGCCGACGTGCAGAAGCCCTACGAGCCCTACCGCGGCCTGTACGCGCAGTGGGAGCCGCTGGCCACCCAGCTGACCGCGCAGCTGTGGAACGCCACCCTCAGCCCTCCCGCCGGCGTGCCCACCGGCACCTCAACCAGCACCGCCGTCACCGCCGGCGCCGGTGCAACGGGCACCGTGGTGTCGACGCCGTGCCCTGGTGAGGGCGGCGATGGTGGGACGGGTGACCCGGCATCACCGACCCCGGGCCCCAACGGGCTGACGCTGACCGGCAGCCCGAAGGGCAACGGCGCTGTCCAGTTCGCGATGGCCCAGATCGGCGAGCCCTACCTGTGGGGCGGAACCGGCCCCAACGCCTGGGACTGCTCCGGCCTCATGCAAGGCGCCTGGGCCAGCCAGGGCGTCGCGATCTCCCGGGTCACCTACACCGAGGTGAACGACGGCACCCCGGTCACCCAGGCCGAATCACGCTCCGGTGACCTGGTCCTCATCCCTGGTTCCGACGGCACCGCCGCCAACCCCGGCCACGTCGGCATGGTCGCCGGCGTCGACGCCACCGGGAAGGTCTGGCTTGTCGAAGCCCCCCGCACCGGCCTCAACGTCCGCCTCACCCCCATCAGCGGCTGGGCTGGGCAGATCGTCAGCATCCGCCGCATCGGCTGAGCCAGCGGCGAGGCGCAGGAAATCCGCCAAAAAAAGTTCCCCAAACGATGTCCAGTAAGAGGGGGGGTCGGTGCTTAGAGGGGCATGAGTCCTCACAACGTCTTCAATCCTGGCACCGGGGGGATTAGGCGGCGTCGGCCCGACCCGCCCCCGATGGGCTGGGAAGTCCCGACGGCCGGGTTGGCCGCGTGGCTGTGTGTCGCCGCCACCGCGCCGCTGGCCGCTCAGGGTGGCGTCGCCTGGCTAACCGGTCACGGCTGGCTGTGGCCAGAGTCCGCGCAGCTGTTCGGGGCACTGGCTGGGCTTATGGCCGGCCACGTCGGCGCCGACGTGCCGGCCCCGAACGGTTTGCCTGCTCCGGGCCTGGTCCTCGCCGCTGCGGTCATTCTCGAGCTGACCCTGCTCGGCCTCAGCATCTGGGCCGCGCGCTGGTACTGGACGACCGCCGGGCCCGGTCGCCGGCTCGGGATGGCGACGCGGGCGGACGCTGAGACCGCCCTGGGCGCGGGCCGGTTGCGTCGGGTCCGAAAGCTCATTCGCCCCGACCTCTATGGTCGCGCCGGAAGGCGGACCCCGCCGGCAAGTGCGCGTACCGCTCCGGCAGCGTCCGCTACCTCGCAGCGGGTGGAGTCGGGCCTGGCCGGTGCGCGGGCCAAGCGGGGACGTTGGAGCTCCCCGACGTCCTCAACGTCCTCGACCTCGTCGACCTCGTCGACGTCGGACGTCGGTGGTGTGCTCGAGCCGGGTTCGGTCAGTCAGGCGGTGATCCACACGACCGTTGCCGAGCCGGCTGCTTCCGACGGTGGGCGGCGGCGGTTTGCGCCGGCGCAGGTGGGGTGGCGCCTGGGTAAGGGGGCGGTCCCACGGGCGGGTGAGCTGTGGGTGCCGTTCGACCGGACGACCGGGGTGTACGGGCCGCAGGGGTCGGGCAAGACGCTGGACCTGCTGACGCCGGCGCTGCTGTCCGCACCGGGTGCGGCGCTGGTCACGCTGACCAAGCCGGAAGACCTCCTGCTGACCATCGACGCCCGCTCGAGCAACGGGCGGCCGGTGGCGGTGCTCGACCCGTTCGGGCTCGCGCCCGGGCTGCCGGAGCTGGTGTGGGACCCGGTCGACGGGTGCGTCGACTCGATGGTCGCCGAACGGCGCGCGAAGGCCTTCACCGCCGGCACCGTGCGCGGCGCCGTCGCCCAGGGGTCGGGGGACTCCGCAGCCCGGTTCTACGCGGCGGAGGGCGCGAAGGTGCTGCAGGCGTACTTCCACGCCGCCGCGCTGACTGGCCGGACCATCGAAGACGTCCTGGAGTGGATCGCCAACCCCCGCGGCGCCACGGTGCCGGAGGAGATCCTGCGTACCCACCCGCACGCCGCGCCGTTCTGGCACGGCCTGCTGCACGGCGCATTGCACGGTGACGACCGGACCGCCGGGAACACCACCACCACGGTGCAGCAGTCGATGGCCCTGTTCTTCCAAGCCTCCCTACGGTCCCGGTGCACCCCCGGCCCCGGCCGGCCGGCGACCGACCTCGAGGACCTGATCGCCCGCGGCGGCACCATCTACCTCCTCGGCCGGGACGACCCGTACGCCTCAGCGTCTCCGTTGATGACGGCGATCGCCGAGCACGTCCTGGACACGGCGCTGCTGGTCGCGAACCGGTCGCCGTTCGGGCGGCTGTGCCCACCGTTCCTCGCGGTTCTCGACGAGCTGCCGTCGACGGCGCCGCTGCCGACGCTGCGGACTCGGATGGCGAATGAGCGGGCGTTGGGGTTGTCGTTCATCTACGCCGCCCAGACCTGGCGGCAGCTGGTCATCTGCTACGGCGAGGACGAGGCCCGCGCCCTGTTCGGGCTGACCAACGTCATCGCCGTGTTCGGCGGCAGCAAGGACGGCCTGTTCAACAAGGAGCTGTCGGACCTCATCGGCACCTCCCGGGTGTCCCGCACCACCTACAACCGGGGCCGCAACGGCAGCACCTCGCATGCGTCCAGCGACGAGCTTGTGCTGCGGCCGGAGGAGATCCGCACCCTCCCCGAGCGGCACGCCCTGATCGTCGCCGAGAACGCTAAACCGCTGATCGCCCGCCTCACCCGCTGCGTCGACGGCAAGGACGGTCAGCGGCTCCTCCACGCCCAGGCGCAGGTGAAGGCGCGGATCGGCGCCGCCCGCACCCACCAGCAGCCGATATTCGCCCGCACCGCCGCCGTCGTCGCCACCGCCCAGCAGCTGAACCTCAGCCCGGCCCAGCCGGTCTCTACGCGCGTCAACGACTCGTTCGACGGCCACCCCGACGACGGGGCGCGCGAGGCCCGAGGACACACCGGCCAGCTGCCAACAGGTCACCAGGTTGGGGGCTCGTCATGGTGAGGTCCGATCCGGCGCGCATCGCCGAGCCGTTCCCGCTGCCCCCGCGGCTGGTGCAGCTCGCCTACGCGAAGTTGGAAGTCGTCCTGTCCGGGGACGAGGACATGATCGCTGCGCTCGGCCCGCTGGAGCAGCTCGACCGGCCTTGGGAGCCGGCCCGCTGCGGCAGGGCGCTTCGCGGGGAGCTGTGGCGTTGGCTAGACGATGTCGCCGCCTGGGTGAACCACGAGTTTGGTTGGGGCGTCGAGCGGCTCATCCCGCCCTGTTGGCCTCAGCATCCGCACATTGCCCAAGAGCTGGCGGTGCTGGCCGACCAGCGGTATACCGCAGGGCAGGCCTTCCACGGTGCCCCCCTCGAGGAGTGGCACCGGTTCAGCCTGCCGCTGTTCCTGGATCGAATGGCCGCGCGGCTCGGCGCCCGGTGCGTCAGTCGGCATGACGAGTGGCCTGCCGCCGCTCGGTTCCACACCTTCACCACCCAGCTGGTGGTCACCGAGCGGCGCGCGCGGTTCGATGAGGACGCCACCACCTCCCCGCGGCACCTGGCGCTGGTTGATCTCGACACGGGGGTCGTCGACGGCGGCGGCGAGCCGTGACGACTCTCCACCAGACGTCGACCGGGCCGTGCGGCGAGAGGCTCGATGGCCTACCTGGACCCGGCCAGGCGATCCTGGGTGCTGGTGGTGGGGTCAACCGCACCAGGGCCTCGACCGGGCGGCGGCCGGGTGACGGCGGAGGGTTCCGTGACCCCGCTCCCGGCGTCGATGAGCAGGGCCGACGGGTGGCCTGCCGCGGCTGTGGCGTCGAGATCTCGCAGCCACGAATCGACTACGGCTTGCTCACCTGCCCCTCGTGCCGGCCAGCACGTGAGGGTGCGGTGTCTGCGGCGGCCGCGGACGGAGGCCGGTCATGAGCGCTAGACGCCGACCGCCCAAAGACGAGGCCGCGAAACGGGAACGCCTCGAGGCGTTCCACCAGCAGCTGACCGAACAGGTGCTGGCCCTGGCCGACGGCCCGTCATGGACGGCGTGGCTCGCCACCGCAGCCAAGTTCCACCACTACTCCTTCAACAACACCGTGTCGATCCTGATGCAGCGGCCCGACGCCGTCCAGGTCGCCGGGTACCGGACCTGGCAGTCCCTCGGGCGGCAGGTCCGTAAGGGCGAGCAGGGCATCCAGATCCTGGCCCCCGTGACCCGGCGCGTCAGCGTCGACGACGAGCAGGACCGGCGAACCCGCACCGGGCCCGGGAGGCGGCGCGCGGCGGATCCGGGCCGCGACTCTGGACCGGCGGTGAACAAGGAGACCGAGCCGGCCGCTGGACCGCGGCGTTTGGTCGGGGTGCGGATCGCGTTCGTGTTCGACGTCTCGCAGACTGACCCAGTCCCCGGCGCCCCACCATTGGCCGTCCCGCCACCGGCGCCCCAGCTGCTCACCGGGCAGGCGCCACCGGGGCTGTGGGACGGGCTGGCCCAACAGGTCGATGAGGAGGATTTCACTCTGCTCATGACCGACCCGGGTGGTGGGGCCCGGGGCCGGACCAACCACACCACCCGGCAGGTCGAGGTCAACCCGGATCTCGCGCCGGCCCAGCAGGTCAAGACGCTGGCGCACGAGCTCGGGCACGTGCTCATGCACGCCCCTGAACAGGTCCCGGCGGCCGATCTGCATAAGCCGGGCGGGCGGGGCCGTGTCGAGCTCGAGGCCGAGTCCGTCGCCTTCCTCGTGGCCGCGGCGAACGGACTGGACACCTCCAGCTACACCTTCGCCTACGTCGGCGGCTGGGTCCCCAACAAGGACCATCTGGAGGCCACTCTTCGGTCGACCGCGGCCCGGGTGCTCGGCACCGCCCACACCATCCTAGAACGGCTGGACCGGGACAACCCCGACCTAGGCATCCCGGCCGAAGACCGGCCTGCGGCGGGGCATTCGCCGGCGCCGTCGCTGGATGGCGCGCGAGCCCAACCGGCTGCCGCTGCGCTCAGCCCCACTCGGTCTTCCAGCGTGGCCTACGGGGACCGGCCGTGATGAGCACTCCCGTCAGCCAGCCGGCCCTGGAGGCGGGTCCGGGCGCTGCTGTGGGCAAGGGTGAGCCGGCGCCGGCACGCCGCCGTGACCAGTCGTGGCGGCAACAGCCTCAGCACCGCCCGACCATCAACGCCTATGAGCGCGACCGCTACCAGCGGCAGCAAGCCGGCACCTGGGCGCCCTTCACCGAGACCGGCCCCGTCCGGGACCACATCGAGCAGCTGCACGACACCGGGATGACCTCGGAACAGATCGCCCGCGCCAGCGGTGTCAGCGTCTCGACGCTGACCCGAGTGTTAAAGGTAACCAGGATGACCGCGACGGCCGCCGAGGCGGTGCTGGCGGTCAGCCCCGCAGCACGGGCCGTGTCCGGGCCTGAGCCCGACCCGGCTCGGCAGCTGCAGTCCCTGGTTGCCGATGGGTGGACCGTCGAGCAGCTGGCCGCGGCCGCGGGGTTGAACGAGCGGACCGTCTGGCAGACCATCAACGGCCACACCAGCCCGTCCCCACGCACCACCGCCGCAGTGGACAGGCTGTACGAGGACCTCCAGGTGGAGGACCCCGGTGACAGCCCCGCCGCCGTACGTTCCCGCCTGCGAGCCGAACGCAACGGCTGGGTACCCACCACCAGTCCCGCCGGCCTGACACCGCAGGAGCTGGTCGACCAGGTCGCCGTCGACCGCGCCGTGCACGGTGAGCGTGTCCCGCTGCAACCTGCAGAGCAACAGGCCGCTCTGCGGCGGCTGGCTCGCCACCACCCCGACGACGAGATCGGCCGCCGTCTCGGCGTCGCTACCCGCACCGTTGCACGTCACCGGATGAGCCAAGGACTACCGGCCTACACCCGGGTGTCGGCAGGCGCCGGACCGGCAAGGTAGGCGCGTCGACCGCGGCCTTCGTGTGGCTGGGTACGGGCACAGCTCCCGTAATGAACCGGGGATTTGCCCGACTCCGGCCTCAGTGGCTCACATCGGCGGGGGCTCAGATGGACCCCAACGCAGCGGACAAGAGTCTCCCCCTGAACGCGGCATGTCAGTGCGATCGACGCTCGTCTTCTTCAGCGGCTCGACGGGCGGCACGCGCTCGCGCAAGTCCGTTGGGGCGGAACGCCGAACGTGGTCCCAGCGGTCGCCACCACCGCCGACCCACCCTTTGCGTCAAATGGGCCAGCAACGCCTGCCTTTCCATCGCCTTCCCGGCGAGGCGCAGTCGCGCTAGCTCGACATGCTCCAGGCCGATGTACGGGTGCTCCAGAAGGTCCGCCTCCCGGTCCGCCATCGCCAGCAGTTCGTCCGAGACGCGACCCGCGTCGATCAGTCGACGGACGCGTCGCGAAGGGCCTCTGCTCACGGTCTCATCATCGTCGATGACATTAGGGAGACAGCTCTCGAGCCCATCTCGACGAAGGACCCAGTCCCGGCATGGTCGGACGCTGCCGACAGCGGCTAAGCCGGGCGTGGCGCTCACCGCGGCATAGAAACGGTGGGGCGATCCCGGGCGAGCTTACGGCGCGATACCTACCGTTCGTCGCGCAGAAGTCAGGCGGGCGGTGCGAGTTTGGCTCGCATCGTCGCCGTGTCGTCATTCCACAGGCTGGCGTCCAGGCGAGCTACCACCACGACGTCATCCATCTGGGCGGTCCGGATGCGCATCTGTTGCTCACGAGCTTTCGCGCGCAGCTCAACGCGCAAGTCGTCCGCAACCGCGGCGGCCACCCGCCGGGCTGACTGACCAGCCGATGCACATTCAGCCAGCATCATCTCGGCAATGCTCCGAACGTCCACAGATTCACGCTCTCATCGCCTGAGCATTTGGGCAAGACCAACCAAACAAGAGGGTCGGGCGTCTAGCCCCCGACAGCGGCATCGGGCGTCCCGCCCCGACAGCCGGCATAGGGGACGGGCGTCTAGCCCCCGACAGCGGCATTCGGGCGTCCCGCCCCGACAGCCGGCATAGGGGACGGGCGTCTAGCCCCCGACAGCGGCATCGGGCGTCCCGCCCCGACAGCCGGCATAGGGACGGGCGTCCCGCCCCGACAGCGGCAGATCCGGGCGAGCGTAGCCGCCCTCCACGCGGCAGATGCGTGCGTTCGAGGACTAGCGGTGTCGTCGAATCCACGAGGTCGGGGGAAACGACGAGAGCACTCGTAGTAGCCCACAAGGTCACCCAGGGCCGCGAACCTTCGGCCTGGGGTTCAGAAGACGCAGGCCGTTTCAGCGGCGCAGGAGGTCACCCAGTTTCTGTGCGATGGCCGCCATGCCTGGTTCGTTGGGGTGGAAGGACCAGGCGGTCGTTAGGAGCGTGGGCTGGAATCCGAACACCCAGGGTTCGGCGGAGCCGAGCGCGTGGTCGACGCTCAGTTCCGAGGCTTGCAGGACCTCGGCACCGGTGATGTTGGCCGCGAGCTGAAAGCCCTGTGCGATGCCGTCTTGTATGCGACGGAATGACGCTGTCTGCTCGGGGGCGAAGGGCCAGTCTTCGGCGGTGGCCGTGGTGTCGGTGGTCTCGGTGAAGACGGTCAGGTAGTCGACGAGGATCACGCGCGCGTTGACGGCTCGGGCACGGACCTCGCGAACGATGTCCACTAGTCCTTGGGCCATCGCCTCGATCGTGGGTGAGGTCGGTTCGGGGATGCCGTGGGGGAACTCCGGCGCCATCATCGTGGCGATCGGGCTGGACGGATCGGTGTTCAACCACGCGTTGTACAGCATTGTCGCCGCGAACTTCAGGTCGTTGCCTCCGGCGGTGACAGTGACGAGATCGGCCTGTGCCGGTACTCCCAGGATCTGGGGCGGGTACTGCACTCTGGTCATGGTGGTCTGTGGGGTGGTTAGGATCGTGGCCGTGGTGGCGCCGGAGACGGTGAGGTCGACGAGGTCGGCACCGAGGTGGTCCGCGAGCAGGTGCGCGTAGTTGCGAGTGGACCCCATCGCATGGGGATCCGCGACGGGCAAGATGCCCGGCCCTGCCGCGAACGAGCTACCCAGGGCGGCGACCAGTCGGTACTCGTGCACGGCTCGATCCTGTTCAATGTCGGTGCGGCGTCAGCTTGCCGCGACGGGAAGGTCAGGTGCGTTGGCGCCTCAGCGTTTCTTCCGGAACTCTTGGCCGGCTCGGGTGCCGCCGTCGACGAGAATGTCGGTGCCGGTGAGGTAGCCCGGTCCTTCGCCGGCGGCGAAGGCCAGGACCTGGGCGATCTCCTCTGGATGGCCGAACCGCTTGATGGCGGCGACCTTGAGGAACTCGGACGCGCCGTGGTCCTTCTCGAGCTGGCCCATCGCGGTGTCGAAGCTGCCGGGGGAGACGGAGACGATGCGGGCGCCGCGGTCGCCGAAAGCGACGGCGAGGGACCGGGTGTACCACAGGACGAAAGCCTTGCTGAGCGCGTAGGCGATGCCGGTGTGAAGTTTCCGGCCCATCACTCGTGCGCGTCTGACGAGGACGCGTTCGAAGGCGGCGGGGTCTTTCTCGGCGAGTGGGAAGGCGCGGAAGGGGATCAGGACCTTCGGGAGGCCGTGTCCGGCCGTGGAAGCGACGTTGACCAGGGCGTCGCCCTCGGCTGCTCGGGTGAGGAATGCCTGCGCGACGTTGACAGTGCCGATGCCGTTGATGCGGACGATGCTGCCCGGGGTGCCCATCTGTGGGCTGATCCCGGCCGCGTGAACGACCGCGCGGACATGATGGCCACCGTCCTCGGCGACGTCGAAGAGCCGGTCGACGGATGCCCGGTCGGTGATGTCGCACACCTGGCCCGTTGCGTCGACGCCTCGCGCGCCCAGCTCACTGACCGCGGTGTCGATGCGACCCTGGTCGAGGTCGGCGAGCACGATGCGGTGATTCTGGCCGAGGATCCGGGCCGTAGCGAGTCCCATGCCACCGGTACCCCCGGTAATGACGGCTGTTCTGGTCATTCACATCTCCTGGAGGGCATGGCGTGAATCGGCGGCGCCAAGGGCGGAGCAGGTCGAGATGGCACGGTCGGCGCGGCGGTCAAAGGTGGCAAGGGTCAGGTCGTGGGCGTGAGGTGTTTGCTGACGAACGCGCCGATCTCGGCGGACACTGCGGCTTCCTCGGGGGCGTTGCCATAGCCCGCGTGGGGTCGGGCGTCAAAGATGTGCAGGTCGGCGTCGACGCCGGACTCACGCAGCCTGCGGTGCATCCGGACCGTGTTGGAGAGAAACAGGTCGCGCGTCCCGGAAATGAGCAGCGTGGGCGGAAACCCCGTGAGGTCGCCGAAGAGCGGGGACACGTAGGGGTCGGTCAGGTCATGTCCACCGGCGTAGAGCAGGTTGGCGTCGCGGAGGCTCTGCAGCCCGACGCTGACGTCGGCCAGGGTGACGAAGCTGTCGCCGGACTCGGTGAGATCCACCTCCGGGGTGAGCAGGACGAGCGCAGCGGGCATGGGCAGACCCTCCGCCTTGGCGCGCAGGAGCAGCGCTGCGGCGAGGTTCCCGCCAGCCGAGCCGCCACCGACGACGATCTGCGCTGGGTCGCGCACCTCCAGCAGGGCTCGGTAGACAGCAACGACGTCGTCCAGTGCTGCCGGGTACGGGTGAGTCGGCGGCATCCGGTAGTCCGGGGCCCAGTGCACGACGGGTGCGCTGAGGGCGCTGATCTCGGTCATCACCCGGGTCAGGTCACCGCCGCCCATGATCAGTCCGCCGCCGTGGATGCTGAGGAACACGGGGGAGTCGTCACCGGTCGGCGCACCGGTCGGGGTCACCACATAGGTGGGCACGCCGTCGATCTGCTGCAGCTCCGACTCCATCGGTAGCGCCATCCCGGCCAACATCTCGGCGACCATCACGTCGGTCTGCGCCACCATCGCCGTCCAACCCGCGGCATCATCGAGCGCCGGGTTGGGCACCCGCACGATGGGGACCTCGAGCCCGGCTCGGGCGGCGTCGCTCAAGAAGCGGGGCGCCGGTGGGGGAGTGATCGAGCTCGTCATGGCATCTCCTTCGATGGGTCTCACCCTATTGAATACGGACCGTCTCCTAAATGCAACAGCCTTGTTAGCCTCGACCCTGTGAGCGCCTCCGACATCCCCTCCCCGCCCAAGCGGGGCCGGCCCCGGGACCCGGCCATCCGGGTCAGGGTCCTCTCTGTGGCGGCTGCGCAGTTCACCGAGCGTGGCTACGACGCGCTGACGATGGACGGCGTCGTTGCCGCCAGCGGGGTGGCCAAGCGGACCCTGTACCGGTGGTGGCCCTCGAAGTCGGCCCTGGTCGCCGACGCGATCCTCGGCGGGTTCCTCGGCGTGCCCCACAACCCGGTCCCGCACACCGGCGACATCTGGGACGACCTTCGAGCCTGGCTCAGCGAGGTATCCGCAGCCATGCGCGGACCGTACGGAGAAGTCCTGCGCGCCTCCACCGCCATCAGCGCCACCGAGCCCGCCCTGGGCGCCGAACTCGCGCAAGCCTTCGGTCGCCCCGCCCTCATCGACATCCGCGCCCGCCTGGCCGAGGCCGTCCACGACGGACAGATCTCCGACAGCGCCGACCTAGACGCGACCATTGACCTGCTGATGGCCATCATCGTCTTCGTAGGCGCCACCCGCGAAGACGTCGCTCGAATCCCTGCAGTCGTCGCAGTCATCAGATCCGGCATCGCGAACCAGATGTCCGCGTCCGTCGAGCGGTCAGGCCGGCACTAAACACGTTGAGAGACCCTGGGGGACAGCGCCAGGCGCGCTGCGCGAAGACAGGCCTCCGCACCACCTCCGATCCTCAAATAACATCCTCAACTCGGCAGGTCCGCTCCTCGGCACGATCGGGTACCTCGAGCCGAGGGACTGTCGCTCTAACGGTGTAAGAGGCGGTTTCATCTTCAGTTGTTCTCGGCCGCGGGCATGCGGTCGGAGAAGGTGATGGCGAACGCGTTCAGGGCTGGCTTCCACCGCACGGCCCATCGTGTCTGACCGGTGCCCTTGGGGTCCAGCGACCGCACCACTAGGTACAGGGTCTTCATCGCGGACTGTTCGTTCGGGAAGTGCCCGCGGGCCCGGACGGCCCGCCGGAAGCGGGCGTTGAGGGACTCGATCGCGTTGGTGCTGTACAGCACCCGGCGGATCTCGACGTCGTAGTCCAGGAACGGGATGAACTCGGCCCAGGCGTTGCGCCACAGCTGAATCATCGCCGGGTATCGGGCGCCCCACTTGTCTTCCAGGGCATCCAGCGCGGCGGCTGCCGCCTGGGCGGTGGGTGCCTGGTAGATCGGTTTGAGGTCCTTGGACAGCTCGTCCCAGTACCTCCTGGAGGCGTAGCGGAAGGTGCCGCGGATCAGGTGGATCACGCAGGTCTGGACGATCGCGGCGGGGAACACCGCGCCCACCGAGTCGGGCAGCCCCTTCAGGCCGTCGCAGACGACGAAGAAGACGTCCTTGACCCCGCGGGCCTTCAGGTCGGTCAGCACGGCGTACCAGAACTTCGCGCTCTCACCGTCGCCGTCGCCGGCCCACATCCCGAGGATGTCCTTGTGCCCGGCCAGGTCCACCCCGATCGCCGCGTACACCGGCCGGTTGCGGACCTGCCCGTCGCGGACCTTGACCATGATCGCGTCGATGAAGACGGCCGCGTACACCTTCTCCAACGGGCGAGCCCACCAAGCCTGCATCTCTGCCACGACCCGGTCGGTGATCCGCCCGACGACTTCCTCGGACACCGACGCGCCGTACACGTCGGCGAAGTGGGCGCTGATCTCACCGTGAGTCAGTCCCTTGGCCGACAACGACAGCACCACTGCGTCCAGGTCCGACAGCCGCCGAGCCCGCTTCGGCACGATGACCGGCTCAAACGTCCCGTCCCGGTCCCGCGGTACCCCGATCTCCACCGGCCCGGCGTTGTCCGTGACCACTGTCTTGGTGCGCTTCCCGTTACGGGAGTTGGCCCGGTTCCGGCCGGCTTGGTCACCCTTGTCATAGCCGAGGTGTTCGCTCATCTCCTCGTCCAGAGCGGCCTCGACGACCATCTTGGTCAGCTGCTTCAGCAGCCCACCCGGGCCGGTCAACGCGGTCCCGCTCGCGCGGGCCTGGCGCACCAGCTCCCGGACCGTGTCCTGCTCCGCCGCCGTCAACGGCGGTAACTCCTCCGGCGGTTCACCGGATCCTGATGGGCTCACATCCACCAGTGTCATCGCGTTCTCAGTCATCTTGACCCTCCAGCCCTTACCGGGCGATCAGGCCTCTTACACCGTTATCGCGATAGTCCCCGAGCCGACCACCCGGGGGCGAGATTGTCGGTACAGATTCGCTTGATCTGGGTTCGGGGTCTTGGGGTCTTCGGTCAGGGGGTGAGGGTTTTCATGGTGACGTAGCTGGTGACGGTGGCGACGCTGGGCAGGTTGGCGAGCCGGTGGGCGTGGAAGTTCTCGTAGGCCGGGAGGTCGGCGACCTCGACCTGGAGGATGTAGTCGAAGTTCCCGACTACGTGGTGGGTGAGCTGCACGTCGGGTAGCTCCACGACGGCACGCTCGAAGGCGACGACGTCCTTGCGGGAGTGACGCACCAGGCGGACGCCGACCAGGACGTGGAGGCTGCGGCCGATGGCCGCCGGGTCGATGACGGCCCGGTAGCCGCGGATCACCCCGGTGCGCTCCAGTCGCCGAACGCGACGGAGGCAGGGCGACGGGGAGAGGCCGACGCGGTCGGCGAGGTCGGTGTTGCTGATCCGCCCGTCACGGTCGAGGACCGCGAGGATGGCTCGGTCGACGTCGTCCATGTTGGCAGGATATTGCTCTGGTGGGGTCGGTACCACCATCCACCGGATGCTGATGGGGCAACTGTCGATCAACATTGCCGACTTGGACGGCCTGGCGCTCCTTGCTCGCGCACCCTGGAGGCACCACGGAACGGGTCGACGGGAGTAGGACGATGACGGGTACCAGCACGCGGGCTATTCACGCCGACCGTGACATCCACCCCTCACGGTCGGTCGCGCGACCCATTTTCCAGACGGCCGCGTTCTGGGCGGAGGACTCGGAGTCGTTCGCGCGGGCGGCCGTCGAGCCGCGGGGGAAGGACTTCTACACCCGCTTCGGTAACCCGAACCACGCCCAGGTGGCGGCGGTCGTCGCGGAGCTGGAGGGGACCGAGGCAGCGATGGTCACGGCGTCGGGGATGGCGGCCCTGACCACGACGGTGCTGGCCCTGGTGTCCGCCGGCGACCACGTCATCGGGCAGCGGTCCACCTACGGCGGAACGGCTTCCCTGCTGTTGAACCTCCTGCCTCGTCTCGGCGTGTCGACCACCCAGGTGGACCAGACCGACTTGGTGGCGTTCGAGGAGGCGTTGACCCCGCAGACCCGGCTGATCCTCGTGGAGTCGCCGAGCAACCCGTCCCTGGAGGTCACCGACCTAGGCGCAGTCGCCGCCCTCGCGCGGGCCCACGGCGTGCTGACCCTGGCGGACAACACCTTCGCGACCCCGCTGAACCAGCGACCTACCGAGCTCGGTTTGGACCTGGTGTGGCATAGCGCCACGAAGTACCTCAACGGCCACTCCGACGTGTCGGCCGGAGTGGTGGCCGGCTCGGCGGAGCTCCTGGACCGGATCTGGGACGTGGCTCTGCTGACCGGCGCCACCCTGGGACCGTTCGACGCGTGGCTGCTCCTGCGTGGCCTGCGCACCCTGCCGCTGCGCATGGCCCGACACAACGAGAACGGTCAGGCCCTCGCGGAGGCGCTTGAGCGCCACCCGGCCGTGACGCGGGTGCACTACCCCGGTCTGTCGTCCCACCCGCAGCACGCCCTGGCCGCGCGTCAGATGAGTGGGTTCGGCGGCGTGCTCGCCCTAGAGCTCGCCGGCGGGTACGAGGCCGCCGACGCCTTTATTGGTCGGCTCCGGTATGCCCGCCGGTCCGCCAGCCTCGGCGGCGTGGAGTCACTGGCCGTCCACCCGGCAGCCATGTGGCGGGGGATGCTCAGCGAGGACCAGCTCACCGCGTCCGGCCTTCCCAGCGGCCTGGTCCGACTGGCGGCCGGCACCGAGGACACGGCCGATCTCGTCGCCGATGTGGTCGCAGCCGCGACCGGAGGCACCCCTTGAGGATCCTCGTCACCGGCGGCACGGTGGTCACCATGGACCCGGTCATCGGCGACCTCGACCGTGGTGACGTCCTGCTCGAGGCCGACAGGATCGTCGCTGTCGCCGAGCACATCGACGCCCCCGACGCGGTCGTCATCGACGCGACCGACCGGGTCGTCATGCCTGGCTTCGTGGACACCCACCGGCATACCTGGCAGACCGCGTTCCGCGGGGTAGGCGCCGACTGGACCTTCGCGGAGTACCTGGCCGGGGTGCACGGGACGTTGAAGCCGCACTACGAGCCCGAGGACGTCTACCTGGGCAACCTGCTCGGCCGGCTCGAAGCCCTGCACTCGGGCGTGACGACCATGCTCGACTGGTTCCACTGCGGGCGAACGCCCGAGCACGCCGACGCGGCCGTACAGGGTCTGCGGGACGTGCCCGGCCGCTCGATCTTCTGCTACGGCGCGGGCTGGGGCACCACGACGCCCGTGGACGACGAGATCCGGCGCGTGCGGTCCGGGGTGTCCGGTGACGGGCTCGTGACCATGGCGTGGGGGCTGCGGGGACCGGAGCTGACGGACCTGGACACCGTCGCCGCGGAGCTCGCGTTGGCCGCCCGCCTCGGCCTGCGCACGAGCGTGCACATCGAGACCGGCGGCCGACACCGACCGATCGCCGACCTGCACGAGCACGGACTCCTGTCCGGCAGCACGACCTTCGTTCACGTCAACGGCGTCGGCGACGACGAGCTGCGGATGCTCGCCAACGCCGGGAGCTCGGTCTCCATCAGCCCCGGCGTCGAGCTCACCATGGGCATCGGCTGGCCGACGACCGGCCGCCTGCTCGCCGCTGGCCTGCGTCCGTCCCTCTCCACCGACGACGCCCCCTCCGCAGGTGGCGACCTGTTCGCCGCCATGCGCACGGCGCACGTCACGCAACGAGGCCTGGACGGCAGCCTGAACGCGACGGATGTGCTGGAGTTCGCCACCGCCGACGGAGCTGCGGCGTGCGGACTCGCCGACCGAACGGGCAGCCTTACACCGGGCAAGGACGCCGACGTCATCCTCCTCAACGCCGACGACCTCACCGTGTTCCCGTTCAACAACCCGGCCGGCACGATCGTGTCCGCCGGCCATCCCGGCCTCGTCGACACGGTCCTGGTCGCCGGCCGCGTGGTCAAACAAGACGGTCGCCTCGTCGGCGTCGACCTCAGCACGTTAAGGAGTCGGCTGCTCGGATCCCGCGACCGGATCGCCGCCGCCGCGGGTGTCCCGCTCGATGGCACGTGGCGCCCCGCCACCGAGTCGGACTGACGAAGGGCCAGCCGGATGCGACGCCAACGCCCGTTCGCCCAGGTCGACGTGTTCTCCGGCACTGCCTACCTCGGCAACCCCGTGGCCGTGATCCTTGACGCCGACGGTCTGGACGACACGCACATGCTGCGCATAGCCCGCTGGACGAACCTGTCGGAAACAACGTTCGTCCTGTCCCCGACCACACCCGAGGCGGACTACCGGCTGCGGATCTTCACCCCGGGCGGGGAACTGCCGTTCGCCGGCCACCCGACGCTCGGCTCCGCGCACGCCTGGCTGGAACACGGCGGCACACCCCGCGTATCGGAGCGACTCGTCCAGGAGTGTGAAGCAGGGCTGGTCGAGGTTCGCCGGCACAACGGGTTGCTGTGGTTCGCGGCTCCCCCCACCCGGCGCAGCGGGGACCTCAGCGCGGAGTACCTGGGGCAGATCGTTGAGGCGTTTGGCATCGACCACGACCAGGTGCTCGCCCACCAGTGGGTGGACAACGGGCCGGGCTGGGCCGTTATCCGGCTCGCGACGGCGCAGCAGGTCCTCGACCTCCGGCCGGACCTGTCGCGGATTCCGGCCGCGATGGTCGGTGCGATCGGCGCGTACCCCGACGGGGGCGAGCACGCGTTCGAGCTCCGGACGTTCGCACCGGGCGTCGGCGTCGCCGAGGATCCGGTCTGCGGAAGCATGAACGCCGCCGTCGCGCAATGGTTCCTACGCACCGGCACCATGTCCGGCGGCTACCGGGTGTCCCAGGGTCAACGGCTCAACCGAGCCGGTGACATCACGATCACGGCCGACCCGGACGGCACGATCTGGGTCGGCGGGAACACCAACACCCTCTTCCACGGCCTCGCGTCCACGCACTGACCGCCCAGCCGGCACCAACGACCTGCGTCTGCGCACAGGGCTTCCGCGCACGGGCCAGGGGCGGGTGTGATCGACTGCAGTGGTGGCGATGTTGCGGCTGGGGCTGATCGGTGGGATGTCGTGGGAGAGCAGCGCGCTCTACTACCGACTCATCAACGAAGGTGTGCGCGAGGCTCTTGGAGGCTTGCACTCTGCTGAGTGCCTGCTGCTGTCGGTCGACTTCGCACGAGTAGAGACCATGCAGGCCCAGGGGCGGTGGGAGGACGCAGCGGCTTTGCTCGCGGCGGCCGCCCGCGACCTGCAGACCGCGGGCGCCGAGCTGCTTGTGTTGTGCACCAACACGATGCACAGGGTCGCCGAGGAGGTCGAAGCCGCTGTTAACATCCCTCTCCTTCACCTGGCAGATGCCACCGCCCGGGAGGCGCGGGCCCAGGGGATGCTGCGGGTGGGACTTCTGGGGACGGCCTTCACGATGGAGCAGGACTTCTATGTCGGCAGGCTTCGCAGCCACGGCCTCGACGTGCTCGTTCCCTCCCAGGCGGATCGCTCGATCGTGCACCGGGTGATCTATGAAGAGCTCTGCCTGGGTGAGGTCCGGCGCGAGTCCCGCGAGGACTATCTGAGAATCATCACCGGCCTGGCCCGGGACGGGGCCGACGGCGTCATTCTCGGATGCACCGAGATCGAGCTCCTGGTGTCGCAGGAGGACTGCCACGTCCCGCTCCTGCCAACAACCCGTCTGCATGCCGAGGCAGCCGTCCGACTCATGCTGGGCGCGTAGAGACACACGCAAACGAGCAGGAACCCACCCCATGCCCGCCCGGAAACGCACGTCAGGGGCGCAACGGTGAGGGTCTTCCGCGCGCTCAACCGCTGAGTTGAGCCCTCCCTGGTACCGAGGGGCGCCATCCGCGGCAGAAGAGGACGTTTCCGTCGAGCTGCTGGGGTCTCCTTTGGCGCCCCTTCGCGATAGACCCCACCACCACGGTGGATGCGACTGGGAGGCCGTGATGCTGATCGGCTGATCGGCTGATCGGCTGATGGGCGCCAATAGCTCCGGCTATGCTTGATGAGCGGACGTTGTCGGGGCCTCGATTGTGGTTCTGGTTGCTTGTCCCTCGCTCGACTCCGCTCAAGTGCTCGCAGGGTCGACTGATACCGCAAGGAGCCGGAACTCGCCGGTGCGTCCGCTGTCTAGGCGAGAGAAGGGAAGCCACTGCAGCCCCGTAGTCGCCGCGAGGGTTCAGAGGCGCGGTCCGGCCTCTTGTCGTCCCAACTCCGGCGCGCGCACAGTGCGCGGTGGGTCTCGATGCTGACCACTGTCTGCCCCAACGTGTCGCCATGGGTGCAGCATTAGCCGTGGGATGTGTCGGTGGGCTGGATCGTTGCTGAGGACCGGCGGGACCGTCGAGCGGTAGCGTAGGAGGGCTCTCGAAGCCGTCGAACCCAGTCGTACGGTTCCAGGCCTGGCACTACGTTTCTTACCGGATCGAAAGACACGGGCCTGTCTGCCCCGTTGACGGGGTTTTTGTCTAGCAACAGTTCGGCGAACGGATGCCACACGCCTGAGCTGATAGCCCACGCCAGTTCGATTGTGGCCTCGTCCTGGAAGACCGCGGACAGAAGGACGGCGCCGATGGGTGTGCGATATGGCAGCAATGTGGTTAACGGCCTCTGGGACGGGGACCGGGCAGCGGTGAGCATGAAGCGGGTGAGCCGGCCGAGCCCCGTGGAGGCGAACAACACATCGCCGTACCGGCCACCCGCTGTCGGCACCCGGAGAGCAAGGCCATGAATGTCTGGGACGGGAGCCGGCAGTCCGATGGCTCTGGACTGTCGGACCAGCACTTGGTCGTCACCCGCCTGGGTCAGCCACCCCGCACCGGCCGTGCCCTCGACAGCGAACCGGTGCAGTGTGCCCTGAACGACAGAGCCCCGAGGGTGCAGGGGCTTATCAGCCGGCCGGGTGGCAATGATCCCAGTTGCGGCGCGCAGCATCTGCCCACCGGCGTACGAGGCGGCGCGAGCCGCGGAATCCAGAGCGCTCATATGACATCGATACCCGATCACGGCGGCGACACCCACATCGGCTCTGCCAGCTTCACCGTATGGGCTGTGCCTGCTGCTGTTGGCACCGATGAGCTCCCTGACGGAAGGCCACCAACAACGAATGGCTTCAACCAGGGCGCTGCAGGGCTGGGCCCCGCTGGGACGCGTCATGGCGTGTCGGCGCAGATCCCCTGCAACCGCAACACTCAGTCGCCGCGTGGCGCCCGCCCCCCGGGAGACGTCGTGCGCCAGGTCAGATGCGCCGGGCTATGACTGAGATCTCGACCTGGAACACCGGCGTCGAGATGCCCTGCTTGGGCCGGTCAGCTCTCAGCATTACGCTTTCGTGCACTCTGCGGAGCAGACGTGGCTCACACATCGACACCGACTTGGGCCGGGGGGCCGGCCCCGAGGGAGAGCTGAACGACTTGAAGATCCTGGTGACCGGGGCGACCGGCTACGTCGGTGGTCGTCTCGTGCCGTTGCTGGTCGAACGCGGCCACGTCGTGCGGACGACGACGTCCGCTCCGGACCGGGAACAGCCGTGGTGGGCCGACCAGGTGGAGACGGTCGTGATGGACGCGCTCGACGGCGGGCAGGTCACTGCCGCCTGCTCAGGCATGGACGCGATCTACTACCTGATCCACGGCATGGGCGGCGAGGACTTCGCGGACACCGACCGCCAGGCGGCCAGCAACTTCGCCGAGGCGTCACGAACCCACGCGGTTCATCGGATCGTCTACCTCTCGGGACTGGTCCCCGATGTCGACGAGGCCGAGCAGTCAGCGCACATCAGGTCCAGACGTGAGGTCGAGCAGATCCTCAGTGATGTACCGGCGACGGTTGTGGTGTTACGAGCAGCGGTGCTTCTCGGCAGCGGGTCCACCTCGTTCGAGATCATCCGTCAGGTGAGCGAACGGATGCCCCTCCACACGGTGCCGACCTGGATGAACTCCACGGTTCAGCCGATCGCTGTCGTCGACGTGCTCGAGGCACTGCTCGGCGCGCTCGAGTACACCGGCCCGTCGCGGCACTTCGACGTGGGCGGACCCGACCAGCTCAGCTACGGTGCGCTGCTCGAGGCCTACACCGCCCACGCCGGTCTCGATCGACCGCAGATTCACGTACCCCTCCTGCCGTCTGCCCTGGTCGGCACCCTGGTCGGCAGCCTCACCGACGTGCCTCGGGTGACGGTCGAGGCACTGGTCGAGAGCCTGCACCACGACATGGTCTGCGCGGACGACGACTTCACAAGGGCGCTGCTCCCTGAGGGACACCGTCTCCAGGGTCTGGACGAGGCCTTCCGCCGCTCGCTCGCCCAGCCCGCGACCGCGCTCGAGAACGCGGATCCGATGGGGCCTCTGCCTCAGGATCCGGCGTGGGCCAGCGGTGGTGACGACCGCCCGGTCCTGGCCAAGGTGGTGGACGCGGTCAAGGACGTCCTGCCGACCGCATAGGCGGCTCAGCATCCGCTTGGTTTCGCGGGTGGACCCTCGAGCGCAGGCACACTGGGGCGGTGCAGACGTTCCTGCCCTACGCCGACTTCGAGCGCTCGGCGCATGCCCTGGACCCCAAACGGCTCGGCAAGCAGCGCGTGGAGACCATCCAGGTCGTGCGCGCACTGACGAGGACCGACTACGGCTGGAAGAACCACCCGGCTGTCTTGATGTGGAAAGGGTTCGAGGAGGCCCTGGGACGGTACGGGTTCACGTGCTGCGCGACCTGGACCGACCTCGGCTTCGGTGACTCCTGCGCCCTCACGATCGCCACCGACCTCCGCGCGGCCGGCATCGACGTGGTGCGCAGCCAGCCCGAGCTCGAGGCCGCGGGGGGGCTGCCGCCATGGCTCGGCGACGAGGCGGTGCACCGCAGCCACCAGTCGGCGCTCGTTCGCAAGGACCGCGAGTACTACTCCACGCGGTTCCCAGACGTTCCCGACGACCTGGCCTACGTCTGGCCAGTGCGCTCCCCGACCGTTCTGGCCGCAGAGCAACGGAAGGCCGACAATGCCGCGCGACGACGACGCAAACAGGGCGAGCGAGCGGAGCCCGAGGCTGAGCGGCCACGCCGACCGCACAGCCATGCCGCCCATAAGGGTGGGGCAGACGCGGGCGACCGCCCGAAGAAATGATGGCCGTCGACAACGACGCCGGTGGGTCAACAAGAATATCCCAAACGCCGACACACAACCTTAGATAGAACGCGCCGGCCCCAGTCAGGGTGCGCTTCGCTGATCCCCAGGCTTCGCTCCCGCTGCCGGCGTACACGCTACGGGCTGCGGGACCATATCGAGTCCTCCCGCGGACCCGGGCCGGCAGCGCACGAGCCGTCGAGCGGACAGCCAGAGGCCTCGCCCGGCTCCGTGGATCTCGAGCGCCTGCAGCGCGTACGCCGAGCAGGTGGGCGTGTAGCGGCAGCAGGGCCGCGCACGGCGGGGACTGATCTCCTGCTGGTACCGCCGCACTGCGGCGACCAGGACCGCCCGGGTCTGCCCGGCCAGATCGGGGCCCGCCCCGCGGTCCCGGCCGAGGCCGGCCCGCACCGCGCGCTGGGCGATGGACGGAGCGAGCAGGGCCAGCTGCGGACCGCACCCAAGGGCCTCCGCGAGACAGCAGCCGCTCTCCACCAGACAGGCGTCCCGCAGGCACGAGCTCCTACCGCCGTAACCGCGCCGGTACCCACCGCCCCCGAACGGGCCGTACCCGCGCCGGCGCGAGCCCCACCCTCCACCGATGATCACCACGGCCGTGAAGTACCCACTTTTCGCCCGTCAACTCTAGTCGTCAGTGCGGCGATTTCACGGTCGCAGCACTTCGCCTCGACCTGGTACGAGCCGCTGCGGGCGCACGAGGCCACCGATACCGCGGTGTCGTGGGTGCTGGGGGCGTGACGGCGTCTCTCCTCAACACCGTCGGGGACCTCCACCTGCTCCCGCTGGTGCTGGACGCTTCCGGGCGGCTCACGGGCCGGCCGGCACCGGACGAGATGACCCGGCTCGAGACCGCCTTCAACATGCGGAAAGCGCCGCGCGCAGATGTGGCGCGCGGTCGGCCAGGGCCACGAGGATAGGCAAAGCCAGACCGCTACCCAAAGCCCACCCACTCCCTGGCGCTCAGCCTTACGCTCGGGCTCATGGATCTGCTCGGCCGGCACAGCGTGACGGTCTCTGGCCGACTCGACGGCCGGGCGATGGTGTTCGCCCACGGCTTCGGCTGCGACCAGCACATGTGGCGGTTCGTGGCACCGGCGTTCGAGGAGGACTTCCGGGTGATTACCTTCGACCACGCCGGCTGCGGGGCGGCCGACCGCGCGGCGTACGACTCCGATCGGCATTCGTCGCTCCAGGGCTACGCCGAGGACGTCATCGCGATCTGCCGTGAGCTCGACGTGGTCGACGGGATCTTCGTGGGTCACAGCGTCTCAGCCATGATCGGCGTGCTTGCGGACCGGGCAGCACCGGAGCTGTTTGCCCAACTCGTGCTGATCGGTCCATCCCCCCGGTACATCGACGACGAGGGCTACGTCGGCGGCTTCACCGCGGACGACATCCGTGAGCTGCTGGACGCGTTGGAGAGTAACTACTTGGGCTGGTCGAGCGTGATGGCTCCAGCCATCATGGGCAACGCCGACCGCCCCGAGCTCGGGGCCGAGCTGACCGCGAGCTTCTGTCGCACCGCTCCTGACCTCGCCCGACGGTTCGCCGAGGTCACGTTCCTGTCCGACAACCGCGCCGACCTGCGCAACGTGCAGACCCCGACGCTCGTCCTGCAGTGCCGCGACGACGCCATCGCTGGGGTGTCCGTGGGGAAGTACGTCGCGGACCAGATACCAAACTCGGTGCTGGTCATCCTCGAGGCAACCGGGCACTGTCCCCACCTCAGCGCCCCCGAGCAGACGATTGCCGCCATGGCGCCGTTCGTACGGGGACTCGCCGCCCTCGGCCCATGACCGGGTTCGCGCTAAGCGAAGAGTTCTACGCGGCGTTACTTCAGGACGACGCGGAACAGCTCTACGAGCGCGCACCGTGCGGCTACCTGACCACGACGCCCGAGGGCGTGATCCTCAAAGTGAACGGCACCTTCTGCGACCTGACCGGCTACCGGCGTGAGGACCTGGTAGGGCACCGCACCTTCTCCGAGCTGCTGACCGCGGGTGGCCGGATCTACCACGAGACCCACTACGCGCCCACGCTGCGCATGCACGGCTCCATGCGGGAGGTCGCGCTCGACGTAGTCACCGCCACCGGGAAGCGACTGCCCGCCCTGGTCAACGCCGTGCTCGAGCGCGATGACCGGGGCACGCCCCGTCTAATCCGGGTGGCCGTCTTCGACGCCACCAACCGACGTGCGTACGAGCGCGAGCTGCTCCACGCCAAACAGCGGGCCGAGCAGTCCGAGATCCGTGTCCAAGCACTCGCCCGTACCCTGCAGTCCACCCTGATCCCGCCGTCCCCGCCGACCATCCCCGGACTGGACGTGTCGGCGGCATACCATCCGGCCGGTGACGGCCAAGAGCTCGGAGGCGACTTCTACGACGTCTTCCAGATCAAGACCGGCGACTGGGTGGTGGCACTGGGCGACGTCTGCGGCAAGGGGATCGACGCCGCGGTCATGACCGCCCTCGTGCGCCACACACTGCGGGCGCTCACCGTGCAGCAGGACAACCCCAGCCAGGTGCTTCACTCACTCAACGACGTCCTGATCGCCAAGGGCGACGACCGGTTCTGCACCGTCGCTGTGGCCCGGCTGCGGCACCACGGCGCACTCTGGTCCGCGACGCTCAGCGCCGGGGGTCACCCCCTCCCCCTCCACCTGACCCTCGGGGGCCAGCTAACGGCGGTCGGCTCGCCCGGCTCGCTCGTAGGAGTCATGCCCGAGGTCGAGTTCACCGACACCGAATTAAAGTTTGCGCCCGGGGACCTACTCGTGATGTACACCGACGGGGTCACCGAAGGCCGGCGCGGCGTTGACTTCTACGGTGAACAGCGCCTAAACGCCTCAGTGATCGCCCACCAGAACTCCGTGCGGCCTGCGCAGGCGATCGTCCAGGACGTGCTCGCCTTCCAGGGCGGCACCCCGCGCGACGACATCGCCGTGATTGCCGTGCGCGTCCCCCGCCCGTGAACCGCCCAACGAATGGCCTCCCTCAAGGAGCAGGTCGGCAGGGTCGTCGTGTTCGTGGTGCCGCCGACGAACCACGCGCCGAATCGGTCACCGGGGCCAGGACCGCGCCGACCTCCCGCACCCGGAGGCGCCCCCGAAGCTCGTGGCCGAGCCCGCCGCTGAACCCCACCTAGGAGCGTAGTGAGCGCGTCCGGTGAGGCGCACGTTCGTGACGACAGTGGGGCACAAACTCGGTCGAGGAGCCTGCCCACATGTGTGGGGCGGGGTGCCAGCCGGGTGTGGTCGGGCCGTTCGAGACGAATCCCTCAAGGGGGGTAACGCGGGGTCCGTCGGTGACTCACGATCGTGCACCAAAGGAAGGGCACCACCGGTCCGTCGGGGGTCGGCACGTCGCTTGCTGCCGGTTTCGTGGAACCGCACATCCTTTGGCCTGACTTGTCCTCCCTTCGGGGGCTACCCGCGCGCATTTGTTGAGAAGGGGTGCCCGGCGACCCGACGCAGGCTCCCACCGACTCGCCCAGATCAACATCACCCATCCCGGGCTAACCCGCCAACGCCCGGGCAACGACTGGCCGGTCCCTCCAGCGATTAGCTCGGAGTGTGCGCTGAGGAGTGGAAGAGCCGGATGATCTCCTCGATCTGCAGGACCTCGTCGTTGACCTCCCAAACTGCGCCAACCGCGGGTGGGTCAGCGCCTGCTCCCGGGTCAGCTTCACCCCGTAGATCGGGCTGTCCGGCGCCAGCTCCGCACCGGCGACCAGGCTGCAGCCAATCTGCCCGTCCGGTTCGACCCGCCCGGTGCGCGACCCGAACGTTTCGTGGTCATCCACCGAATCGCCACCCCAGGTGCCGAACGTGGTGTCGATGAACACCTCCGGGTTGCCTGGATGGTCATACAGGAACGCAGTGAACACCGCCTCCGTCGCGTCATCCACGACAGCCTCCCCCGAATACCCAACCCGCTCGCCACCGCAATCGGCGCACACCGACGTCGACCGCTTTCCAAATTCTCCAACTCCATCGACACCCGCCGCATCATCCCAGCATCACCTGCCCCGGCGCCGCAGGCCCACAACGGCAGGAGCTGGCTACCGCCCTGGCAGCGGCATAGGAACGCGTCCCGACAGCGGGCCAGATGGGGACTGTCGCTCTAACGGTGTAAGAGGCGGTTTCATCTTCAGTTGTTCTCGGCCGCGGGCATGCGGTCGGAGAAGGTGATGGCGAACGCGTTCAGGGCCGGCTTCCACCGCACGGCCCATCGTGTCTGACCGGTGCCCTTGGGGTCCAGCGACCGGACCACTAGGTACAGGGTCTTCATGGCGGACTGCTCGTTGGGGAAGTGACCTCGGGCTCTGACCGCCCGCCGGAACCGGGCGTTGAGAGACTCGATCGCGTTGGTGGAGCAGATGACTCGACGGATCTCGACGTCGTAGTCCAGGAACGGGATGAACTCGGCCCAGGCGGTGCGCCACAGCCGGATGATCGCGGGGTACCGGGCGCCCCACTTCTCGTCCAGCTGAGCCAGGGCCGTCTCGGCGGCGGCCGCGGTGGGGGCCTGGTAGATGGGTTTGAGGTCCCTGGACAGCTCGTCCCAGTACTTCCTCGAGGCGTAGCGGAAGGTGCCACGGATCAGGTGGATGATGCACGTTTGGACGATGGCCCTCGGGAACACCGCGTTGACGCTGTCGGGCAGCCCCTTCAGGCCGTCGCAGACGACGAAGAAGACGTCCTTGACGCCACGGGCCTTCAGGTCGGTCAGGACGGCGAACCAGAACTTCGCGGACTCGCCGTCACCGTCGCCGGCCCACATCCCCAGGATGTCCTTGTGCCCGGCTAGGTCCACCCCGATCGCTGCGTAGATCGGCCGGTTACGGACCTGCCCGTCGCGGACCTTGACCATGATCGCGTCGATGAACACCGCCGCGTACACCGGTTCCAGCGGCCGGGCCCACCATGCCGTCATCTCGTCGATGACCCGGTCGGTGATCCGGGTGACGGTGTCCTTGGAGACCTCCGCGCCGTACACGTCGGCGAAGTGCGCGGAAATCTCCCCGGTGGTTAGGCCCTTGGCCGACAGCGACAGCACCACGGCGTCCAGATCCGACAGGCGCCGAGCTCGCTTCGGCACGATGACCGGCTCGAACGTCCCATCCCGGTCCCGCGGCACCACGATCTCCACCGTCCCGGCGTTGTCGGTGACGACGGTCTTCGTGCGCTTCCCGTTGCGGGAGTTGCCCCGGTTACGGCCCTCCGGGGCGCCGCTGTCGTAGCCGAGGTGCTCGCTCATCTCCTCATCGAGGGCGGCTTCGACGACCATCTTGGTCAGCTGCTTCAGCAGCCCGCCAGGGCCGGTCAACGCGGTGCCACTCGCGCGAGCCTGGCGCACCAGCTCCCGGACCGTGTCCTGCTCCGCCGCCGTCAACGGCGCCAGCTCCTCCGGCGGTTCACCGGATCCTGATGGGTTCACGTCCACCAGTGTTGTCATGTTCTCGGTCATCTCGACCTTCCAGCCCTACCGGGCGATCAGGCCTCTTACACCGTTGCCGCGATAGTCCCGCCAGATGCGCGCGTTCTGATTGGGGGCGAACCGCCGCCCATCCTTCAGCCGAGAGCGGTCAGGAGGGGTGCAGGCAGGCGGCGGAGTGGGGCACACCTGCTCAACGTGCGACTCGTAGCAAGGTACGACGATTTGGGTCGGGGGCGTCCTGCGGTGATGTCTGCGGCGACAGCTGGGGCAGTGTTGCCGCGGGGAGGCGTACCCCCAGCGGAGTGAAGGCTTGACGGAGGACGACGGGAGCCATGGTGATCGGGTGCGTGCATCGCCCACTCTGCCATGGCGAGCTTCGGTGATTAGTTCTTTCGTGGGTCGGTGAAGCCGAGGCTGGTGTATCCGGGGGCGCGTTTTTTCAGTGATGAGGCGAGGACGCCGGTGGCGGGGTCGTGGTAGTCGTGCACTTCGACGGTGGTCTTGTTGAGGTGGGGTCGCATGACTCGTCCGACGTACTGGACGAGGCGTCCTTTGAACGCGATGGGGGTGGTGAGGAAGAGCGTGTCGAGTGCGGGGCAGTCGAAGCCCTCGCCGATGTAGGACCCGGTGGCGACGACGAGGAGGGGTGTGGTGAGGGGGTGGTGGTTGAGCCGGGCGAGGGCGGCGGTGCGGGCTCTGGCGCCCATGGCTCCGCGCAGCACCACCGGGTCGTAGCCGTGGGCTCGGAGGGAGCTGCTGGTCGAGCGTTTCGAGGTGGCCGGTCCGGTTGGTCAGGACGAGGCAGTGACGGCCTCGTCCGAGGGCGTCGAGGACGTCGTCGATGATCTGCTGGTTGCGGGTTTTCGTCGGCGGTCATGTCGTGGTAGACCGCGGCCATCCCGCCGGGAGCTGACGGCTCGGTCTCCCCGCTATACCGGAAGTCGGTGGTGTATAGGTGCAGCCGTGGCTCCGGGGCGGCGCCCATGTAGTCCGGTGGGGAGTGTACAGGCGCTTGGCGGGGTATTGTGGTGGCGGGTGGGCCCCAGCTGGAGCCCGATGAGGTCGTCGAGCTGGTCGCGGCGGTAGGGGGTTGCGGTCAGGCCGATCCATCGTTGGGCGGGGATCTGCCGGACGGCGTGTTCGAACGCGGCGGCGGGCACGTGGTGGCATTCGTCGACGATCACCAGCCCGTAGGTTGAGGTCAGC